>CAVTCF010000002.1:0-779183 GCA_963733265.1 uncultured beta proteobacterium | reverse complement strand
GAAACACCTCCCAACCTATTGATTGTAAAAAGTGGAATTAAGCGGGTTGTTCACTGGCGACGAGTTTCATACCCATTTTTTCAGCACGCAGTGCCAGTTGCCGCAGCACTCTTTCACGATAGCGTTCTTCGTAGTAGTCCTGTCCTTGATCGGTGTATTCCTCGCCCTTGGTGAGCATGGTGTAGATCAGGCGCGCCAGTTTGTGCGCGGCGGCAGTTACGGCTTTGGGCTTGTCCATGCGCCCGCACATTCTGCGGAAATACGCGCCGAGTGCTGATTGACTGCTACGCAATGCGGCAGCGGCCAATCTCAATGCTTGAGCCGCCCGGTTTGCCACACGCTTGGTTTTCCCGCTCATCACTTTGCCCCCGGTAATCTTGGTACCCGGACACAGTCCCAGCCAACTCGCGAAGTGCCCTGCCGTGGGGAAGCGAGACATGTCTGCTCCCGTCTCGGAGATTACCGCGAGCGCGGTGGTGACATCAATGCCGTCGATGCGCGTAAGATCAACTCCGCACATCCTGAACAACTGCGTGCGCAGATCAAACTTCGGCGCATTGCGGGTGCGGCCACGCTTTTTTCCCTTTGCCGGTTCTCCGTCATGAGCTTGCAGGGTTTGCAATTGCGCCTCAATCTCTCTGTCGCACTCGGTTAACTGTGTGCCGATGAAATCGAACATATCCAGCGCCTGCTTGAGCGCAAACAGATGCTCGGCGCGCCAGTTGCCTTGCAGGCTTTTTGCGATCTCATCAGCGGTGGCGCGAATGCGCGCATTCTTCATCGCGGCCAGCACTTGACCGTCGCGCTCGCCGGCGACTATGGCGCGCAGAATCTTCTGCCCCGTTTCGCCAACCACATCCGAGATGACGTTGGTGAGCTGGATATTCATCTGCGTGAGCGCCTTTTGCATGCGTTGCACATGTGTACCCTGATTTCTCAAAAGTATCCCGCGCTGACGCCACAGCGCGCGCAGTACGCACACTGCATCCGTCGGACGAAACGCGCCGCGAAGCAAGCCGTAGGTCATGAGCTGCTGCAGCCATTGGCAGTCCAGTACGTCGGATTTGCGGCCCGAGACATTTTTGACATGGCGCGCGTTGACCAGAAACACTTTGAAGCCGCGCGACTCCAGAAGCTCGAACAAGGGTATCCAGTACACGCCCGTAGACTCCATCGCGACCGTGTCGACCCGGCAAGCGTCGAGCCAATCGGCCAAGGCGTTGAGGTCAACCGTAAAGCTTGGGAATTCCCGGACAGGTTCATCGTCCCTGTCTGGCGGTACAGATACATAATGGGAAGAGCTGCCGATATCGATTCCAGCCGCATTGGGGTGGGTGATCGTCAATGCTTCTCTGGATTTGCTGGCTTTGATACTGATTTTTTGCTTGCGTTGCACCATGATTATCTCCATCATTCGTTTTGGAATGTGGTGCTGCATCGGGTACGTCGTCCAGCTCACTCTCTTAAACGGGATAAGGGCTCGGCGTCCCTATAACGCCAAGCCGATTCACCAATGTCGATGACGTCACCCATGACCACGCTAACCTTCGGGCAATATGCACCATTGCTATTCCGGTCTTCCGCAGCACCGCATTCCACTATGCCACGTTCGGTGATCGGCGTGTTTCTTCGGCGCGATTTGCGGCACAGGGCCGATTACTGCGCTAACCATACGCTCAAGAGGGACTGCGCTGATAAAGCCCAGCGCAGCCCCTTAGCTCCACGTTAGGCCATTGTCCAAGGATAAACCTCTTAAGAAACACCTCCCAACCTATTGATTGTAAAAAGTGGAATTAAGCGGGTTGTTCACTGGCGACGAGTTTCATACCCATTTTTTCAGCACGCAGTGCCAGTTGCCGCAGCACTCTTTCACGATAGCGTTCTTCGTAGTAGTCCTGTCCTTGATCGGTGTATTCCTCGCCCTTGGTGAGCATGGTGTAGATCAGGCGCGCCAGTTTGTGCGCGGCGGCAGTTACGGCTTTGGGCTTGTCCATGCGCCCGCACATTCTGCGGAAATACGCGCCGAGTGCTGATTGACTGCTACGCAATGCGGCAGCGGCCAATCTCAATGCTTGAGCCGCCCGGTTTGCCACACGCTTGGTTTTCCCGCTCATCACTTTGCCCCCGGTAATCTTGGTACCCGGACACAGTCCCAGCCAACTCGCGAAGTGCCCTGCCGTGGGGAAGCGAGACATGTCTGCTCCCGTCTCGGAGATTACCGCGAGCGCGGTGGTGACATCAATGCCGTCGATGCGCGTAAGATCAACTCCGCACATCCTGAACAACTGCGTGCGCAGATCAAACTTCGGCGCATTGCGGGTGCGGCCACGCTTTTTTCCCTTTGCCGGTTCTCCGTCATGAGCTTGCAGGGTTTGCAATTGCGCCTCAATCTCTCTGTCGCACTCGGTTAACTGTGTGCCGATGAAATCGAACATATCCAGCGCCTGCTTGAGCGCAAACAGATGCTCGGCGCGCCAGTTGCCTTGCAGGCTTTTTGCGATCTCATCAGCGGTGGCGCGAATGCGCGCATTCTTCATCGCGGCCAGCACTTGACCGTCGCGCTCGCCGGCGACTATGGCGCGCAGAATCTTCTGCCCCGTTTCGCCAACCACATCCGAGATGACGTTGGTGAGCTGGATATTCATCTGCGTGAGCGCCTTTTGCATGCGTTGCACATGTGTACCCTGATTTCTCAAAAGTATCCCGCGCTGACGCCACAGCGCGCGCAGTACGCACACTGCATCCGTCGGACGAAACGCGCCGCGAAGCAAGCCGTAGGTCATGAGCTGCTGCAGCCATTGGCAGTCCAGTACGTCGGATTTGCGGCCCGAGACATTTTTGACATGGCGCGCGTTGACCAGAAACACTTTGAAGCCGCGCGACTCCAGAAGCTCGAACAAGGGTATCCAGTACACGCCCGTAGACTCCATCGCGACCGTGTCGACCCGGCAAGCGTCGAGCCAATCGGCCAAGGCGTTGAGGTCAACCGTAAAGCTTGGGAATTCCCGGACAGGTTCATCGTCCCTGTCTGGCGGTACAGATACATAATGGGAAGAGCTGCCGATATCGATTCCAGCCGCATTGGGGTGGGTGATCGTCAATGCTTCTCTGGATTTGCTGGCTTTGATACTGATTTTTTGCTTGCGTTGCACCATGATTATCTCCATCATTCGTTTTGGAATGTGGTGCTGCATCGGGTACGTCGTCCAGCTCACTCTCTTAAACGGGATAAGGGCTCGGCGTCCCTATAACGCCAAGCCGATTCACCAATGTCGATGACGTCACCCATGACCACGCTAACCTTCGGGCAATATGCACCATTGCTATTCCGGTCTTCCGCAGCACCGCATTCCACTATGCCACGTTCGGTGATCGGCGTGTTTCTTCGGCGCGATTTGCGGCACAGGGCCGATTACTGCGCTAACCATACGCTCAAGAGGGACTGCGCTGATAAAGCCCAGCGCAGCCCCTTAGCTCCACGTTAGGCCATTGTCCAAGGATAAACCTTATGAACTTTTTGAAATGTGTCTTTCTGGTGTTGATATGCCTTTGTTCATTCGCGCAGGCCAGCGAGACGCGCTCAGGCGATGTGAAGTCTTTACGCACCCTCGGCATTTGCTCTGCAGCTCCCAATAATAATTACTCGGCAGACAATGTTGATGATCCAATTGCAGACGCAAAGTTCTATTTGCGGAGATATGAGAATCGAACTGTCACAGGCCCAGCAACTGTTACCATCCTGCAACAGCCCACGCACGGCATCTTGCGAATGGTTACTCAAGCCGATGTGGGTACTATCTTAGCGGGTGACACTGGAACAATTGACCCAGCCGATCCGGGTTACTTCTACCTCCCCGAAACAGGCTACCTGGGCAAGGACAAGGCAATCATGCTGGTGGATTTTGGCGGCGGTCTCAAGGTTAAAGTAGTATTTTTATTCCAGGCAATCAATGGGCAGCTGGGCAATACCGGCTTGCAAGATGCGTGCGCAAAAACAGGTGTTATGTGGAAAATTTCCTTCGAAATAATCGTGAGCAAAGTAAAATTAATAGCCTCTCTTAAGAAACACCTCCCAACCTATTGATTGTAAAAAGTGGAATTAAGCGGGTTGTTCACTGGCGACGAGTTTCATACCCATTTTTTCAGCACGCAGTGCCAGTTGCCGCAGCACTCTTTCACGATAGCGTTCTTCGTAGTAGTCCTGTCCTTGATCGGTGTATTCCTCGCCCTTGGTGAGCATGGTGTAGATCAGGCGCGCCAGTTTGTGCGCGGCGGCAGTTACGGCTTTGGGCTTGTCCATGCGCCCGCACATTCTGCGGAAATACGCGCCGAGTGCTGATTGACTGCTACGCAATGCGGCAGCGGCCAATCTCAATGCTTGAGCCGCCCGGTTTGCCACACGCTTGGTTTTCCCGCTCATCACTTTGCCCCCGGTAATCTTGGTACCCGGACACAGTCCCAGCCAACTCGCGAAGTGCCCTGCCGTGGGGAAGCGAGACATGTCTGCTCCCGTCTCGGAGATTACCGCGAGCGCGGTGGTGACATCAATGCCGTCGATGCGCGTAAGATCAACTCCGCACATCCTGAACAACTGCGTGCGCAGATCAAACTTCGGCGCATTGCGGGTGCGGCCACGCTTTTTTCCCTTTGCCGGTTCTCCGTCATGAGCTTGCAGGGTTTGCAATTGCGCCTCAATCTCTCTGTCGCACTCGGTTAACTGTGTGCCGATGAAATCGAACATATCCAGCGCCTGCTTGAGCGCAAACAGATGCTCGGCGCGCCAGTTGCCTTGCAGGCTTTTTGCGATCTCATCAGCGGTGGCGCGAATGCGCGCATTCTTCATCGCGGCCAGCACTTGACCGTCGCGCTCGCCGGCGACTATGGCGCGCAGAATCTTCTGCCCCGTTTCGCCAACCACATCCGAGATGACGTTGGTGAGCTGGATATTCATCTGCGTGAGCGCCTTTTGCATGCGTTGCACATGTGTACCCTGATTTCTCAAAAGTATCCCGCGCTGACGCCACAGCGCGCGCAGTACGCACACTGCATCCGTCGGACGAAACGCGCCGCGAAGCAAGCCGTAGGTCATGAGCTGCTGCAGCCATTGGCAGTCCAGTACGTCGGATTTGCGGCCCGAGACATTTTTGACATGGCGCGCGTTGACCAGAAACACTTTGAAGCCGCGCGACTCCAGAAGCTCGAACAAGGGTATCCAGTACACGCCCGTAGACTCCATCGCGACCGTGTCGACCCGGCAAGCGTCGAGCCAATCGGCCAAGGCGTTGAGGTCAACCGTAAAGCTTGGGAATTCCCGGACAGGTTCATCGTCCCTGTCTGGCGGTACAGATACATAATGGGAAGAGCTGCCGATATCGATTCCAGCCGCATTGGGGTGGGTGATCGTCAATGCTTCTCTGGATTTGCTGGCTTTGATACTGATTTTTTGCTTGCGTTGCACCATGATTATCTCCATCATTCGTTTTGGAATGTGGTGCTGCATCGGGTACGTCGTCCAGCTCACTCTCTTAAACGGGATAAGGGCTCGGCGTCCCTATAACGCCAAGCCGATTCACCAATGTCGATGACGTCACCCATGACCACGCTAACCTTCGGGCAATATGCACCATTGCTATTCCGGTCTTCCGCAGCACCGCATTCCACTATGCCACGTTCGGTGATCGGCGTGTTTCTTCGGCGCGATTTGCGGCACAGGGCCGATTACTGCGCTAACCTAACGTTCGAGCGGGACTGCCGCGAAGCAGCCCGCATCAGCCCCTCAACTTAACGTTAGCCATTTCACCACCAGAAAGGAGTCATACTTGGAATCGCAATTTGTTTCGGACGTTCGCAAGTCTGCTGAAGAATCTTTTGCCTCTGGCCTGTATTGCGCGGAGAGCGTTGTGCTCGCTCTTGCCAAAGCGCAGGGCGTTGAGTCTGATCTTCTGCCCAAAGTCGCAACCGCATTTTGTGGTGGCATGTCTCGCACTTGCGGAACTTGCGGCGCGCTCACTGGTGCAATCATGGGTGTCAGTCTCGCTCTTGGGCGTACCGAAGCCAGTCAGTCTGTGCAGCCGTCATACACTGCAACCCAGCGCCTTATCCGAGAGTTCGAGCAAGAGTTTGGCTCTCGCGATTGCAATGTTTTACTTGGTTGTGATCTTGGCAATGCTGAAGGTCAAACTACGTTCCGCGAAAACCGCTTGAGTGAGCGTTGCGCCAAATACACTGGCAAAGCCGCAGAAATTGCTGCGCGCATTATTTCCGAAACCAATGGCTAACGATTAAGGTTAGATCGCGATCGCGAAGCGAGCCGCGATCTTAACCGTTTGTTGGACGAGCCCGGTTGAGCCTCACAAACGCTATGCAAATATCTCTTCAATCCGGCCTTGCAATATAGGGCTGTGACACCCCGGATATTTTAAAAAGCCACTTTCAGCAAAATGACACCGCTAATTTCAGTGCCCAAAGTGGCTGTTTTATGCGATTTCAGCCGTTTTCAGAATGAGTTAAGCCGCACCTGCTGGTTGCAGCAGGTTTGCGGCGTGCGCTGCGCTACATGGCGGTCTCCCTGATCTGCGCCAGGCTGCGTGATGTAATCTCCTCACTCCTCACCCGTGTGCGCACAATCCGCATCGGCTTGCCGCAGCAGGTGCAGCTCACCGCAGGACGCGGTTGGGGCGGCGGAACAACCACCAAAGAATCAATGGGGTCAGACTCGATTGATTGCCGTATAAGCTGTTATAGTGAGTCCAATTCGAAATTAGGTGGATGGCAAATGGCACGCTTACCCAGATTCGTCATTCCTAGCCAGCCGCAACATGTGATTGTGCGCGGAAATAATCGCACTGAAATATTCTGCGCCAATGCGGACTATCAGTTTTATCTCGAAAAACTTCATCTAGCCTGCGAAGCGCACTCCTGCCAAATTCACGCCAATGTGCTAATGACTAACCATGTGCATCTACTGGTCACTCCGCAAGAAGAGCAAAGCATAGGCAAAGTCATGCAAATGTTGGGGCGCTACTATGTTCAATACTACAACTTCACTTACCGGCGCACCGGTACTCTGTGGGAAGGTCGCTACAAAGCTACCTTGATCGACTCTGAAGCGTATTTGTTGACCTGTATGCGCTACATAGAGTTAAATCCTGTGCGGGCAGGTATGGTTGCCCACCCATCTGACTACCCATGGTCTAGCTATCACAGCAACGCAATTGGTCAGCCGAATGAATTAGTGAAGCCGCATCTTGAATACTTGCGCTTGGGGAAAACAGATGAAGCACGACAAGGCGCATATCGCCAGTTATTCAAGAATCACATCGCTGAAAGCAGCATAAAAGAAATCAGGGATGCAACCAATAAAGCATGGGTGCTGGGAAATGATAGGTTTAAGCAGAGGATACAAAAGCAAATGGAGAGACGAGTTGAGCCGAATGCCAAAGGAGGGGATAGAAAGTCTGAAAAGTTCAGAATCAATCGAGTCTGACCCCATTGATTTGGGAGTTATGAGATTGCGTATTGCGATTGTCATCGTTTTGCTTGTTCCCAGTTCGTTGACCTTTGGAAGTACTTTTGATTTCAGTTTTAACGATTCCGCCGGAGCGCTTAAATATAGTTCTCCAATCGGTGAGACAATTCCAATTCATGGAAATGCCGATTTTCAGACTGGAGTGCTTGCTGACAAGGCGAATAACTATCTTTTTGAAGCGGGTATATTGTTAAAAGGGGATCCTAATGAAGATGCGGCTGGATGGCTTGCGGTAGGCGGAAAGGCCTTGGCAGGCTTAATACATAATTATCTACCCGGAACAACGCAAGATGCCGAATCCTTAATGATTGGTGGAGAATTAGGGTATATTATTCCAGCGGCAAAACGCTATTCGGCCGCGTTCTACGATTATTTCGGGCCCGGTGTCACTTCATTCGGGGTTGCTGATAGAGCCTATCAATGGGGGGCGCATTTGGATTATGATCTAAATTCGGGGGCCAAGATATATGTGGAGTACCGCGAAATTGACTTTCGAATTAGAGCTACCGGACGTTCTGCCACATTAGATAGTGGAATTTACGTGGGAATAAAGCTTGGACTCAAATAACTTCGTAAATTTGGAGCGGGACGTAGATTTGACGACGTAGGCGGTTTGTAGGTGTGCTGTCTGCTTGTTTAAGGTATTATTCTTAATGTCAGATTGGACTAGGATAGTCTTTACTTACTCCATGACGTATTATTTCTCAAAACTATATCAAGGAATTTTTTAGTATGTCGAGCGTAGAAACATTGGGCGGATTACAGCGCCGTTTGAACGTATCCATTCCGCAGCCGCAATTACGCGGCGAAGTCGAGTCACGCTTGAAACGATTGGGGCGGACAGTCAAAGTGCATGGCTTTCGTCCGGGTAAAGTCCCCTTCAAAATTGTTGAGCAACAGTATGGGCAGCAAGTCCACCAGGAAGTGTTGGGCGAAAGCTTGCAGCGATCGTTCGCGGAGGCAGCTCAGGCAAATAAGTTGCAAGTCGCCGGATACCCGCAATTTGAAATCAAGACAACTGATTTGAATGCGCCTCAAATAGAATACTCGGCGACATTTGAAGTTTATCCCCAGGTTGTGGTGAATGATATTGCTGCCGAATCCGTCGAGCGAGTCTCTTTTGCGTTGACCGATGCCGACGTTGATAATACGTTGTCCACATTGCGCAAGCAGCGGGCAGTGTTTGAGCCGGTGTCACGTGCCGTGCAAAATGAAGATCAAGTGCGTATCGACTTTACCGGCAAATTAAACGGTGTAGTATTTGAAGGCGGAGAGTCCAAAGATTTTTCTGTCGTGCTCGGGGCGGGACGTATGTTGCCCGACTTCGAAAAGGGTATCATCGGCATGAAGACTGGTGAAACCAAGTCATTTGAAATGACGTTCCCCGCCGATTATCACGGCAAAGATGTGGCCGGCAAAGAAGTGACTTTTACCATTGTTTTGCATAGTGTGGAAGCGCCACGCTTGCCGGAAGTAGATGCAGAGTTCGCCAAAGCATTGGGTGTCGCAGACGGTGATGTCGCCAAGCTTAAAGCTGAGATTCGGGACAATCTTAATCGCGAGGCTCAGCGCCGGGTCAAAGTGCGCAACAAAGACAATGCAATGGACGTGTTGCTGAAAGTTGGGCAATTGGAAATCCCCAAGGCTTTGCTTGAGGCAGAGGCGCAAAATTTGATGCATCAAACTTTGCAGGATTTGGAAGGGCGCGGGATGAAGATTCCCAAGGGCATGCAGCTTCCGCCTGATGTGTTTGAAGAGCGTGCGTCCAAGCGTGTCAAATTGGGTTTGATTCTGGCTGAATTAGTCAAAAAACATAATTTGCAGGCAAAACCAGAGCAAGTTAAGGCGTTGATACAGGATTATGCACAGAGTTACGAGCATCCGGAAGAGGTCGTGCGCTGGTATGCCGGAGATGCTTCCCGGACGAGAGAGGTTGAAAATTTGGTACTTGAGGACAATGTAGTACTCTGGGTGCAGGCCGGAGCGAAAGTTACCGAGAAGGTCGTTGCATTGAGTGAATTGATGGAGAACAACTGATATGTTACGTAGCGCTACTTCTCAAATGATTGAACCGCAAAATCTTGGCATGGTTCCAATGGTTATCGAAACCAGTGGTCGCGGCGAGCGGGCTTATGATATTTATTCGCGACTGCTAAAGGAACGGGTGATTTTTTTGGTCGGCCCGATTGACGACCATATGGCCAATCTGGTTGTAGCGCAGTTGCTGTTTTTGGAATCAGAGAATCCCGACAAAGATATTCATTTGTATATTAACTCTCCCGGAGGATCGATCTCTGCCGGGATGGCAATTTATGACACGATGCAGTTTATCAAGCCTGATGTTTCTACACTGTGTATCGGTATGGCGGCCTCAATGGGCGCATTCTTGTTGCAGGCGGGTGCCAAAGACAAGCGCTTTGCATTGCCGAATTCAACAGTAATGATCCACCAGCCTTTGGGTGGCTTTCAAGGTCAGGCTACGGATATCGAGATTCATGCAAAATATATTTTGAGTTTGCGCGCAAGGCTTTATGCATTGATGGCGCTTCATACCGGGCGCAGCGAAGAAGAGATTGCAAGGGATAGCGAACGGGATAATTTTCTGACTGCAAAAGAAGCATTGGAATACGGGCTGCTTGATCAAATCATGAGCAAGCGTACTTAAGTTAAACTGCGAAATGCCGATAACTATATTACATGGGGATCTAAATGCCATTGGATAAAACTAAGGGTGATAAATTGCTGTACTGCTCGTTTTGTGGAAAAAGCCAGCATGAGGTTCGCAAACTTATAGCCGGACCTTCAGTCTTCGTCTGCGATGAATGCATAGCCTTGTGCAATGACATCATCCGCGAGGAAGTGCAGAGCAGTGGCGACACGCAAAAATTAGACAAGAACGAACTTCCGGTTCCGCACGATATATGCGGAAAACTGGATGACTATGTCATTGGTCAGAAGCAGGCAAAAAAGATTTTGTCTGTGGCTGTGTACAATCATTACAAGCGTTTGCGCAGTACAGATAAAGACGGTGTAGAGTTAGCCAAGAGCAATATTCTTCTGGTTGGGCCGACCGGTTCAGGTAAAACATTATTGGCGCAAACTTTGGCCAGATTACTCAATGTGCCTTTCGTGATGGCAGATGCAACCACGTTGACTGAAGCGGGCTATGTCGGCGAAGACGTTGAAAATATCATTCAAAAACTGTTACAGGCGTGCGATTACGATGTTGAACGTGCACAGCGCGGCATTGTATATATTGATGAGATCGACAAGATCTCGCGCAAATCGGACAATCCATCGATTACACGTGACGTGTCCGGTGAAGGTGTTCAGCAAGCTTTGCTTAAGTTGATTGAAGGAACTAAAGCTTCTATTCCTCCCCAGGGTGGACGCAAACATCCCAATACTGAATTTTTGCAAGTTGACACCACAAATATATTGTTTATTTGCGGCGGAGCATTCGACGGACTCGAAAAAGTGATACGCAATCGTTCGGAGAAGGCAAGTATCGGTTTCTCGGCAAATCTGGCGAAGCGTGATGACAATAAAGACATTGGCGTCGTTTTGCGTGAAGTTGAACCGGAAGATTTAATCAAATTTGGCTTGATTCCGGAATTTGTAGGTCGTCTGCCCGTTGTCGCTACGTTGGAAGGTTTGGACGAAGCTGCCTTGGTGCAAATTCTGACCGAACCAAAAAACTCCCTGATTAAACAATATCAAAAGCTTTTCCAGATGGAAGGTGTGGAGTTGGAGTTTCGCCCTGACGTGCTGAATGTAATTGCCAAAAAAGCGTTGACTCGCAAGACCGGGGCTCGTGGTTTGCGTTCTATCCTTGAGAATGCTTTGCTGGATACGATGTTTGATTTGCCATCGATTCAAAATGTTAGCAAAGTTGTATTGGACGAAAACAGTGCTGGTGAGATCAAGCCGATTGTAATGTATGTAGATACACCGAAAGCTGCATAGCATTAATGAATTTCCGTGCGGGGGCTTGAATTCCTTCGCACGGTTCCCAATCTGAGTCGCGTCACCACCTATTAAAGAATATCCCATCATGTCAGAACTCGTCCCCATAAACACTGAAAATACATTGTTACCCTTGTTACCACTGCGTGATGTCGTTGTCTTTCCGCATATGGTTATTCCCTTATTCGTGGGGCGTACCAAATCGATCAAGGCGCTTGAGTCTGCAATGGAAGCGGGTAAAAGTATCATTTTGGTGGCACAAAAATCTGCTGCCAAGGATGAGCCCGCGACAGAGGATATGTATCGTATCGGCAGTATTGCAAATATATTGCAAATGCTGAAACTGCCTGATGGTACGGTTAAAGTTTTGGTTGAAGGTACACAACGGGCAAAAGTTTTGCATGTGATTGATGAAAAATCGCATTTTGATGCCGAGATACAGCCTGTTCCCATGGATGAAGAATTGGGACATGAAGCCGAGGCGATGCGCCGAGCACTGATTAATCAATTCGATCAGTATGTAAAACTAAACAAAAAAATTCCGCCGGAGATTTTGACTTCATTGGCGGGGATTGATGACGCCGGTCGCCTGGCGGATACCATTGCCGCGCACTTGCCGCTCAAGTTAGAGCAAAAGCAGGAAGTGCTTGAAATATTCGATGTGCGCAAACGCCTTGAACATCTGTTGGGCTTGCTTGAGGCTGAACTCGATATTATGCAAGTTGAAAAGCGCATCCGCGGACGCGTCAAGCGCCAAATGGAAAAGAGCCAGCGCGAGTATTACCTGAACGAACAGGTCAAGGCGATCCAGAAAGAATTGGGCGAAGGTGAAGATGGTGCCGACATCGAGGAAGTTGAAAAGAAGATCAAGGCTGCGCACATGCCCAAAGATGCGCGCACCAAGGCCGAGGCTGAGTTAAAGAAGTTGCGCTTGATGTCGCCTATGTCTGCCGAGGCAACGGTTGTGCGTAACTATATCGATGTGCTGGTTGGGTTGCCCTGGAAGAAAAAGACCAAGATCGATACCAGTCTGCAACACGCCGAAGATGTACTGGCAGCAGATCATTACGGGCTGGATAAAGTTAAAGAACGTATCGTGGAGTATCTCGCGGTGCAGCAACGTGTGGACAAAATGAAAGCGCCTATCCTTTGTTTGGTAGGTCCTCCGGGTGTAGGTAAGACTTCACTGGGGCAATCCATCGCACGTGCAACAAACAGAAAGTTCGTCCGTATGTCTCTGGGAGGCGTGCGAGATGAATCCGAGATACGCGGGCATCGCCGTACCTATATTGGCTCCATGCCGGGCAAGATTTTGCAGAACATGGCCAAAGTGGGCGTGAAGAATCCGCTATTCCTGTTGGATGAAGTGGACAAGATGGGCATGGACTTCCGTGGCGATCCTTCGTCTGCATTATTGGAAGTGCTCGATCCGGAACAGAACCACACTTTTGTCGATCATTATGTTGAGGTCGAGTACGATCTGTCCGATGTAATGTTTGTTGCTACTTCAAACAGTATGAATATTCCTGCGCCATTGCTGGATCGTATGGAAGTTATCCATGTTTCCAGTTACACGGAAGATGAAAAGGTCAATATTGCCACGCGCTATTTATTGCCGAAAGCGATCAAAAATAACGGTTTGAAAGCCGAGGAGATTGGTGTATCCGAAAGCGCGATTCGCGACATTTTGCGTTACTACACCCGTGAGGCCGGTGTGCGTGGATTAGAGCGCGAGCTATCCAAGATTTGCCGCAAAGTGGTCAAAGCGTTGCTGCTGACCGGACGTGAAAGTAAGGTAACAGTGAATGCACGTAATCTGGATAAATATCTCGGTGTACGTCGTTACTCCTATGGCATTGCAGAAAAAGTTAATCAAGTAGGTCAGGTGACAGGTTTGGCGTGGACAGAAGTAGGCGGCGAGTTGCTAACCATTGAGACTGCCGTGTTGCCGGGAAAAGGCAAAACAACGACCACCGGCAAGTTGGGTGAAGTGATGCAGGAATCTATACAGGCAGCACTGAGTGTAGTGCGTAGCCGTGCCAAGACTTTGGGCATCGCCGAAAGCTTTTACGAGAAAAGTGATTTGCACATTCACTTGCCTGAAGGCGCTACCCCTAAAGACGGCCCGAGCGCGGGGATTGGTATTTGTACCGCTATGGTTTCTGCGCTGACAGGTATCCCTGTGCGCGCAGATGTGGCTATGACCGGTGAAATAACGTTGCGCGGAGAAGTCCTGCCTATTGGTGGTTTAAAAGAGAAGCTACTGGCAGCGCAGCGCGGAGGAATTAAAATGGTATTGATCCCCGAGGAAAATACCAAGGATCTGGTTGAAATTCCGGACACAGTAAAAAACAGATTGGATATTCATCCGGTCAAATGGATAGAGCAGGTTTTGGAATTGGCGCTGGAACGGAAGCCCGAGCCACTGCCTGAAGCTGCACCCTTGCCGCCCGTGGCAGCAGCTACGTCCGCGAGTGGTGAGTCAGTTGTAGTTAAACACTAAGCCTTGGTACAACTTGACCCTGTGAAAAAGGCTTGATATAAAGCTGCGATAGAAATTTGCTACCTATTTTTTAACTTAATACTAAAGGGGAAGTCGAATGAGTAATAAATCTGATCTGATTGAAGCTATCGCCAAATCGGCTGATATTTCCAAGGCCGCTGCTGGTCGTGCGTTGGACGCAACTATTGAATCAATCACGAAGTCCTTAAAGAAAGGCGAAATAGTGAGCTTGGTTGGTTTCGGTTCGTTCTATGTGGGCAAGCGCGCAGCGCGAAATGGCCGAAATCCGCGTACCGGAGCTACAATAAAAATCAAAGCAGCTAAAGTTCCTAAATTTCGTGCTGGCAAAGGTTTGAAAGATGCTGTAAACTAGCGCGCTTTCAACGGGTGCTTAGCTCAGCTGGTAGAGCACCGCCCTTACAAGGCGATTGTCGGCGGTTCGATCCCGTCAGCACCCACCAGTTTTAAATTGTTGTATTAGCAGTGTTAGTTTTTGGAGTGGTAGTTCAGTTGGTTAGAATACCGGCCTGTCACGCCGGGGGTCGCGGGTTCGAGTCCCGTCCACTCCGCCACTCTCTCTAAGGTAAGCCGCTGATTTTAGCGGCTTATTTTTTTATTAACATTCCAATCCTGACCAAAAATAGTCATGAAATGACATACGTTGGTCAGGATTTGGTCAGGCTTTTGAAATGATACATACAGTTGTTAGTAGTCGATGTGAAACAATATCGGAATAGGAAGAGTGTGATACAGAGGGCTTGTAGAGGTTTAAAGATGGGCAACTATACGGCCCAGAGTGTGTAAAAACGTAGCGCAAATTGTACACCTATCGCCGAGTTAAACATTAATGTACGCATCTGGTAATTGTGGGAGTGCGCGCATGAAGCGATTCACTCAAGGCGAAGACAGAACTCAGGTAACGATGTTTCCAGAACTGCTCGACGACTACGTTGCAGAATCAAATCCAGTTAGAGTCGTCGATGTCTTTGTGGATGAACTCGATCTGAGCGAACTGGGTTTTGAAGGCGTTGAACCAGCCGCAACCGGCAGGCCCGCATATCACCCTGCAATACTTCTTAAGATTTACATCTACGGATATTTGAATCGCATCCAATCCAGCCGTCGGCTGGAACGTGAAGTCCAACGCAATGTTGAGTTGATGTGGCTGACCGGTCGCCTGATGCCGGACTTTAAAACCATTGCCAATTTCCGCAAGGACAATGGCAAAGCGATTCGCAAAGTATGCCGTCAGTTCATCGTGTTGTGCCAGCGGCTCGATCTATTCTCGGATGCACTGGTCGCCATCGACGGGAGCAAGTTCAAGGCGGTAAACAACCGCGACCGTAACTTTACCAGCGCAAAGTTGCAGCGGCGCATGGAAGAAATCGAATCCAGCATCAATCGGTATCTTGTAGCACTCGACACAGCAGATCGGCAAGAACCTAAAGTCGCGCAATTGAGGCGCGAGAGACTGGAAGACAAGATTGCCGTGCTGAAGACTCAGATGCAAGCGCTCAAGGAAGTTGAAGTTGTTCTCAATGAAACACCAGACAAGCAAATATCGCTTACCGATCCCGATGCCCGTTCGATGAAAACACGAGGAACTGGAATTGTTGGTTACAACGTACAGACAGCTGTGGATGCGAAACATCATTTGATCGTGGCGCACGAAGTAACAAACGTTGGACGTGATCACGAGCAGTTAACCTCAATGGCCAAGCAAGCGCGCGAAGCGATGGGAACGCAAGAGCTAACAGCAATTGCAGATCGTGGGTATTTCAAGAGCCAAGAAATTCTTGCAAGCCATGAAGCTGGAATTGCCGTGATCGTTCCAAAACCTGAGACTTCAACTCCGGCAGCAAATGGGCTGTTTGGTAAAGCCGATTTTATCTACGATGCGGAGCGCGATGAATATCGCTGTCCGGCGGGGAAAATTCTGACTCGGCATTGTGAAACCACGCAGAACGAAATGAAGATGTATCGCTATTGGTACACGAACTGCAAATCATGCGCCATAAAGGATCAATGCACGCCAGGAAATGAGCGGCGAGTAACGCGTTGGGAAAACGAGGAAATACTTGAAGCCATGCAATCTCGTCTGGATCATACCCCTGATGCCATGCGCATCCGTCGTCAAACTGTCGAGCATCCGTTTGGAACGCTCAAATTATGGATGGGCTCAGCGCACTTCCTGACGAAGACACTTGATCGGGTCAGTACCGAGATGAGTTTGCATGTACTCGCCTATAATATGAAACGCATGATGAAAATATTGGGAACTGTGGCGCTGATGGAGGCGATGGTGGCCTGAGGGTCTTTGTTGAATTTCAATCGTGCCGATATATGACATCTTGGCGAAGTGTTTTTGTATATTCAGCGAAACAAGTTTCTTCTTTCTGGATGTCGCTATAAGCCTGTAACAGCGCCAGGAGTTGCTGCAAATCAGAAATTCGTGAGCCGTTTGCAATTTCTGAGTTTTTACACACTCTGGGCCATAAATGGCCGGGATGACAGAACCAATTTTGTTGGGACAATGAAATGGGCAACTATACGGCCAAAATTGGCCGAGTTAGCGAAGACTATTAAATCTAAATTCAAAAAGGGGTAACTATACGGCCAAAAGTGGCCTAATTTCATAACATATTGTATGTATAGGATAATATTATCACTCCTCAAAATCCACGGAAGTTCTCAGATACAGAGTGATTTGCAAACCCGCGCCAATATTGGCGAATTCGAGTGTTTTAGATACAGATAGCCGACATAATTTAAAAAAATGATTGTTACCGCAGGTGCGATCCTAATTCATAAGGATGTTTGTAAAATAGCCGAAAAATTCGGCTATTTTCTATGACGTCTATCCCATTAGCTGGTAAAAAACAAATAATAGCCGAAAAATTCGGCTATTATTCATAACATATTGATAATAATACTATATTATATTGAAATATATAATACACGGAAGTTCTCACTTACAGAGTGATACGACAACACCCGTAAACACTGAGGAATTCTGGGGATTTACCTACAGATAGCCGACATAATTTTAAAAAGAAGTTGACACTAGAAGTACGAATGACTAGAATTCACACATTATCTCTTCGGGGATATTCTGGCGAGGCGTCCAGGTTTCATGGTTAATCCATGTTTCACGCCTTGATTAGTGTACTGATCAAATTGTTAACTGGAATCTCCCTTTCTAGAAATCAGAGTTTGGGAATGAAGTTGAGAATAAATGCGTACGACTTGAAACAAATAAAAATGGTTAGTCGCCATGAAAAATCGAGTCACCTCACACAGGTACTCACCTGATCTGCAATGCGTGGATCGTCTCAAAGATTTCCTCACACATCGACGTTGTCGAGCCGTGGGAAAAATCTATGCCCTGTCCGGGCGTGAAATCAAAGTTGCAATGAAAAACAAGTAAGTAACTATTTTAGTACCCCAAGATGCGGGCGCACTGTTCCACCTCAAATTCGATGCTCTAGGCCTATAAAGCTAGAAGTGCTGATGACTGATGGTGTTGAGTTGCGTGGCACAGGCTGTCTGTCTTTCTTCCTAGATAAATCTAGGGATAAAAGGAGAGTATTGGGGAAAAGAATAATGTGAACACGGGAATAAATTTCAGGCAAAAAGGTTCAAAAAAGGACAAGACGTACATTGCATAGCACACCCCTCCTGCCGATGGCAGTGTGCGGCTTCAAAAGACTGGTTAGCCAGGGTTTTTGAGCACAGGGGAAAAAGACGGGACCAGCGTGGGCTGGTTGAGGCCATGATAAGCGTGGATATAAATGAGTAGACCGTTATGTGTTGATGTGAAAAGATTTTTTCAAGAAGGGAAGTCCGTTAATTCGGAAGAAAGGACTGGTAGATTTTACCAGAGCGATGAAAGTCGCGATGCAGCTGAGACAGAAATGGATCGCTGTTACACCCTCCCTAGAGACTCAAGTTTGCTTATGACCCTACTCCCCTTGCCTGAAGGAATCAGGACCCAGAGCGCCTGGATAAAAGCGCGAACCTCCGGCTGACTACTGGAGAACAAAGTTAAAAATGAAAGTGAAAATGAAAAGGAATACAAGCCGGTGAAGCGCGAGCAATTGCAGCGTCCAATAAATACAGTGAAAGACAGGAAAAGAAAGGTCAAAGGGATTATGAAACTGCGAGATTTTCAGCGGAGGGGTGCAGGGGCGCCCCCCTGCCGAATTTTTTTGAGCTTATAAATTGTAAACTTTGAATTCACACAAATCGGCCATAACGGAAGTTGGAGGCTAGGTTCAAAAAGTTCGGCTTTACGCGAACAGCAGACACAATACATGTTGCCTCAAACCTACGCTTCGAGTTCAGAGCCACCGTTAACAGACTGCTCCGCCATTTACTGACGCCGAAGCTCTCCTGCCTCGTTAATCAGACGCTTGCCACGAGTTGCCTCGACTTCTCGAACCAGCCAGAGCCAATTATCACTGCCCACTCCCTCCGCATTACTGAGAAGGGAATCAGTATCTTCTGTGGTATGTCCACGCAGCATATTGGCAATGTAACGATAGTGATGCAGGTTTATTGGGGCAGTCAACACTCTGCGGATTAACTTTGCGTGTACTGACCTGTGTAGAGGGTTGCTGGTGGCACCGAGCCGAAATAACAAGATGTCCTGATCGATGTAGTTTGACTCAATGCAGCGAAGGAGTGTCGCGACAGGGAATGTGTCGAAGGCATTAGCGAACACGCTTGGGAGCAATTCGGCTAACTTAGGAACCGACAACATGTAATCGATAAGGTCAGCGTTATACGAATTCATATCCTTTAGAAACGCCAACACCGCTGCACTTTTTTCGGTGTCACTTTTTAGATCATTAAGCACCACATCTACTGCGAGGTCTGGCAACAGAGATAGCATTTGCGGGGTAAAGTTATCCTCCCATTGATGAAGCACACTGTGTCTTGCGATCCACATTGGATACTCAAGGGACTTCCCATTTTGCAACTGAATCATAAGCTGGCTACCGCTCCTCTCACTCCAATCACTATAAAGCCGAATCGTCTGCACGATGAAAATGGCAGGGAGGAGGTTCGGTTGATGACTGAAGAACTGGACAATAGCTGGGACACCTATAGGATAAACGTTTGCCATTGCGTCCAACGTATCCTGCGTCACTTTCGGCATCATTGGGCTGCCAAGACGTTTTAGGAGCTCTTCAACCAGAGACGCTGGTGCTTTATCCAGATAGGGCATTACGGTGAGCGAAGGAATATCGGACACCCCGCCAAATGAGTCCGGCAACTCCTTGATGAGTTCAGGTAAAACCGCCTCGCCATGACGCGCAATAAGGATGCGCCAACCCATTTCGTAGTGTCCTGCTTTTATCCAAGCCCGAGCCGTGACATCTTCAATTTGCGGAGACAATATTTCTGCAAGCTTATGGTGCTGGTGTTCGGCGGGATTCGCGAAGGCAACTCTCTGGAAGGCAGCTATCCACGGTTGACCACGGTCGACGACGGCATACCCTAGCAGCTCTTGAGCGCGCTTGCTCATGGTTCCAAAATGACCGAGGAGAAACTCAAATACCGCATCATCGCCACAATTGACCAGCGTTTGATTCAAGTTAATCCATCCGCTCGAATTCTTTGGAATTATTTCGACTAAGCGCTCATACTCGGTGGCAATAAGGCGGGCTAACGCGTGATTGCATCGGCGAGCAGCTGTGTCACCTAGAGCCCAGGGGCAGGTTCGGAAAAGTTCGTCGAGATACGGCTGCCCCCAAGCTGGAATGCTGGCACTACAGGCTAGTGCTGCCGACAAGGCGGCTATGTTGGTGATTTTTCCCGCTGAAGCCATCTGCTCCAACCAAGGCACCCATTCTGAATCGCCGTGTTCGGCAATGGCGTCGAGAACGAATTCGCTTCCCACTGAACCAATCCAATCGGCAAGAACCGCCCTCTGGGGAAAAAGTACCTCGGGACGAAGGGCTTGGCGCCAATCGGAGACGTACAATTTTGCGGACGAAAGTGCGCCAAGCGTGTTGAGCGCGCCCATTAGACAGGCTGAACTGCCGCTTTCCAGCGCTGCGAGTCCACCCCGGTTACGGATCGCTAGGCGGGTATCGCTAAGTGATCGCTCTATGGCAGAGATGAGTAAACGACTGTCATGGTTTGCGCGAAGACCGGCATCCAACATGGCCGCTAATAAAAGATCGTCATTCACCACAGCCATGATGTCAGCCTCAATCGGACGGATGCCAGACTGCAACGCCAGCCGATAACTTTCCCGCGTTTGTAGATCGTCGATTGCGGCTCCCACAGACTGGGTGGCGATTAGTCCGCGCCCAGATAACCAACTCCAGTAGAGGTCGTGAATTGGCAGCGCTTGTCCATTACGTTCGGTGATAGTGCCTAGACCCCGAAGCAACCGTGAAGGCTCAGCTATTCCCTTCAATGCAGCGCATGATTGAAGATTGGAGATCAAACGACCGTAGGTCCGATCGCCGGATAATGTCGACGCTGCGACCGCTTCTGCCAATGCTTGGGTGAACCCTTCGGGCAAGTCTCGGGCGAGATGATCGTGGAACTGACGTAGTAGGTCGCCGGTTTTCACGGCTGTTGCAGCTGAAAGGATATGAATCGACAATAGCAGCGGTAGGCGCAATAGATCAAGCACAGGCCCCGGCAATAGCGGTTTCGCCGGGCCTGCCGCGCTAAGAATGTCGGCGACTTGCTGTAGCGTAAGGAGCTCAAGCTTCCATATCTTAAATGGCGTGTCGCTAATGTCGGAGGCCTTTCCGTTGGCGATTATCCGTGTACTCTGCAATGCCCTTAATGTCTTCTGCTTCTCGCCAGCGTATTCGCCACTGGCAAATTCAGACCAACCGTCTATCAAGACGCAAACCCGTGTATCTCGAAGAATATCGTCTAGTTTGAGCATTGGTGCCGCTTGGTGCAGCATAGAGGCAAGATCGTCCCAACGATTAATTTGGCCTGCTGGTAAGTATAGAGGAATGATGTCACCAGCTTTAAACAACTCATTGGCTGCGTGCCACAAAGCATGTGTCTTACCAGAACCTGGAGGGCCGAGAATCAGGTGCCGCCGCAGTTCTGTAGACGCAAGAGGAGCAATTGAGGTACGAAGAAACCCCTCTGTCGATTGGCTTGCCTCAATAACAGTTCGCGTTACCTCGCTGGCAAAGTCCAAGATAGCATTGATGTCGGACGAGATACTGGGAAAGAGCATGGTCATTGAAGGTGGTGCGCCGGTGTCAAGGAGCAATGCAGCCATCGCCTTGAGATCGGACGCTTCGGGTGGTGTACCTTCGTAAGTGGTATGTGGTGCTGCGGAGGCGTGCGAGTTCCCCAAACCCGAAAGCAGTTGAAAGGCGACAGCGGAAGCGGCATCGGCCGCACGCTCTTGAGATCCATTCTGATCTGCATTTGCTTTACCAGAGAGCAGATCGGAAATGCCGCGAATGACGCACCCTTGAACCGGGTGGCTGATATGTACGCCTTCGAGAAAGCCGCGTCCCTCCATTTCGACGGCCAGCGCATCGCTATATTCCTTTCGAAGGAATTTGGCCGTGGAGGCGCGATTTGAGGCGACCACCTTTTCCCCAGCTGCTATGGGGCCAACATGGAGATGCGGATTATCATGTGACAACTGCGGATTGAGACGTGCCCTCCAATGATTGAGTTGACGATCGATCCTTGCACTTTGTTCTAGTTCATGATCACTACGCAGAAGGTCTGGACGGGGTTGGAAACCGCCAGCCTTGTCTTTTCCAGACTCGTATCCGTAAACTTTGGTGGCAACAACTACATGGCCAATTGCAACGTCCTTCATTCCGCCAGCAACGCCGATGAGTAGCGCCACCTTCGGCTTGTAGTAATCGCAGGCGCGGGTAGTAATCGCAGCAGCACTAGGATTGCCGGCACCAGCTTCAACAACGGCGATGTCCCACCCCTCAAACTGGCCTTTAATGAATTTAGTACCCGAAACCGTTTCGGTCGAAACGTCAGACAGGTGGCGCAGCACGGCTGTTGTCTCCACACCAAGCGCCGTGAGAATGACTGCAGTTTGGCTTACGCGGGCAGGTTCGAACATGACTATGGTTGCGGAATTCAAAGGAAAGGTGGACATTAACATAATCTGCTGCTGCCTGAATATCGCTACAGGGCAAATAACTAGAGGATCCCTATGATGTCCGCTGTATTGCGCATAGCGGAAGTCACAATGCACAGCGGCTGATGGCAGCTAAGGCCGAGGTCCGGACCCAGAACATTTTCCTACGATGATTGCATTCAAATCAGGGGGAAAGGGCATAAGACCCAAGAGAGTTTCTGCACGTTCCGACAACACTGTTTGAATTGAACCGGAATAACATCCGCACACGAATTAGTTTAACATGCAAGGATCATTGGCAACACTGTCTGCTGAATGCATTATTCGAATGCATTATTCGCTGCGCAGCATGATGAATCTGGTAGCATCTTGCTTCGCTTCAACCTCAAGGTTATTGGAAATTCGAAATGACTGACGACGACCAAAATCCAAACCGCTCACCGCTCGAACAGTCGCTGACACGAGATGGGAAGACGGTACAAATTGGAATATATCAAGACAGTGAAGGTGGCTGGATATTGGAGGTGGTTGATGAACACTGGAATTCCACCGTTTGGGATGAGCCATTTCAGTCTGACAGAGAGGCGCTAGATGAAGCACTCAAAACGATTGATGAGGAAGGAATAGATACTTTCATTGGCGATCCTCCTGACTCGCTAGAGTCACCAAAAGAAACGGATTCGTCCAATGTGCTGGCAGCGCTCTCTAATGAAGAGATGGATGAACTCGATAACTTTTTGATGTCGGGTGCCACATCAGACAATACGATGATGCTGGATTGCCTGGACGGATTTCTAACCGCCATTGTATCCGGCCCCGTTATGCCCAAACCTAGCGAATGGCTACCCAGAGTTTGGGGGCCAACAGAAGAAGATGAGCCAGAGTTCGATACTCTTGCACAAGCAGAACGGATTACGGGCCTGATCATGCGCCAATTGAACGGCATCATTTGGAGCCTCCATCAAAATCCTGATACATTCGAGCCGGTATTTGACACCTGCTCCTATCCGAATAATCCCCGAGAATACACCGATGGCGAGATGTGGGCCTATGGATACATGGCCGGCATCAATCTTCAACGCAAAAACTGGGAAACATTTTTTGAACAACCAACCAGCACTGAAGTATTACGACCAATCTATTTGCTCGGGGCAGACGAGGTCACCCAGGAAGAAGAGGAACTCACTAAAACATCAGAACAGCGAGAAGGTTTATCCGAACAGATTCCAGCCTGCGTTGCCTGGATTTATCGGTTCTGGCAACCGTATCGTCGTGCCGTTGCTGAACGCACTATTGCAACCAGTTTTCAGCGCGAACATCCAAAGGTGGGGCGCAACGATCCCTGTCCATGCGGCAGTGGAAAGAAGTTCAAAAAGTGCTGCGGCGCATCAACAGTACTACACTAAAGTTATAAAGGAACACACGCTGTGACACGCTCAGTCAGGATATTCATCGTTGACCCAGATGACACTCTGTATCGGTTTGCTGGAACGAAGTTTACAAACATGTTCAACGATCCAGAAAGTCACCCGTTGCCGCGCTTCGCAGGCCAGCGAGTGCGCATGGTAGAAGCAATCGTCGAGCTTCGTAATCGGGTTCCTTGCGGTATTGCCAGGCTCGTATATGAGATGCTCAGATTTGATGACCAAGGCAGATTGGATTGCAACGCTCTAAAAAACCAGAATTTCGCGCTTGCAGATACTTTCGCTGGCGAAGAAACAAAAGATGCTGTCGTCGTTGATGCAAGTAGTCGCTTTATCGCGCAAGGTGGTCGATGGACACCGTCGTATACATTGGCGCAACGCATTTGCCAAGTCGCACTTGGTGAAGCTAAATGCTCGCGTTTGTAGTTTCAGTTATTTGTTAAAAGACTGAGAGGCATAGTTTTCGAGGGTAGAACCAGCCATTGAATAGATTTATAGACAACGATGAACGATCACGCCGGGAACTGGTTTAATTACCCGCGTGATATTTAGAGATTGGTCGTAAGTTTCCATTTTTGACTTGCGTTCTTTTATGGGCAGACGCTTAATTTTGAAATGTGACCCAAAAATTCGCATAGACTCAGACGAGTATTTGCATGACATCAAAGGTTCAACCTTAGACAGGCCTTCAGCCAGTTCAGGCAGATCCATCCACGGATAGTTCTCACGTAAAAAGTTTATATGGTTTTCATGCCAAGTCGTGATATTCATAGTGACGTGCCGCAATCTGAATCTGAAAGGCTGGAGTCTATAGCCTACTTGCGCATCGCTTTTTCAGCTGGAGTCATTGATTCTACATAAGCAGGGCGCGAAAATATACGCTCGGCATACTTCTTCAGTGATTCAGCCTCTTTTCCCAGTTCAACTCCATAATGATCCAGCCGCCACAGTAACGGAGCAATGGCTACGTCCAGCATCGACAGTTCATCACCCAACATGTATTTGTGCTTGCCAATCAGTTCTGAGAATTGCAACAGGTTATCTCGTATCGTCTGCCGCGCTTTGTCCGCGACCTTTTGCTGGCCGTGCTCGATAGCATCGATATGGCAAAATAACTCCTTCTCAAAACGATAAAGGAGCAAGCGCGTTCGGGCGCGCTTCGCAGGGTCGTTCGACATCAGTTCAGGAAGCGGGAAGCGCTCGTCGATATACTCATTGATAATATTGGCCTCGTAGAGCACCAGATTGCGCTCTAGCAGAACCGGCACCTTGCCGTACGGATTCGTTGCCTTCATGTCTTCCGGCAAGGTAAACATGTCCACATCAACAACCTTAAAATCCGAGCCTTTTTCATACAGAACAAATCGGCAACGCTGGCTAAATGGATCTGTTGTTCCAGAATATAACGTCATCATAGGGCGTCACATCCTTTTGCTTGGTATTGACGACGCATAAAGCAGATGCTCGGATTCACTATCTCGTCATTTTGCGAATAGCAGATTTCGATTCGGTTCAATATAAAATTGCTCATGTTTGGTGCCCTATTGTCGTGTATGTCCAAAAATTGAAGTTCTGGATACTACAACAATGCCGCAAGTTAAAATGCACGTTCAGTAATTAAAAATGCCTCAGTATTCGCCGAGAGTACGTGTAGGCATTCAACGTGGGAAAAAGTTCAATAAGCTTCAGATTAAATAGCAGCGAAAAAGTGGGGCTATTCGATGCTTACTTTGGGTAGTGAATTTGTAAACTGAGCTCACCCAAGCAAACTACGAGGAAAACCACTATGTCAGCCAATCCCCATTTCATAGCTAACGAGTATCTTCGTGCGTTTGACCTAAAAGAAATCTTCGCCCGGTACGCTGTTTATTACTCTAATCTCCATTATCCAAGCGAACCATTATCGAGCAAAAGCAGCCATGAACTCACATTGAAACTCGAAGAAACGATGAATGAAATGACTGTACTCGTTTTGAAAATGAAAGCGTCCAAATCCGATACGGATAAGATAAAGAAGGCTATTCCAAAACCACCCGTGCTGCTACACAAAGAGAATGAATGTCGAATGGCAAACTGATTTAGCCAAGATACCTCAACAACTTGGCTTGCCTGCGGAAGATGCCAAGTAACTCTCAATTCAATGCTCTTCTTTTGGCAGCTCGGCGACGAAGTTGCCGACACAAAATTCGCGGCCTCATTATAATCACATAATTGTGCTCGCCATTGGCGAGGACTTGCGGACGACACACGTCCAGCAACAATGGGATGAACTTCACATCAAGTTTTGTAGAACTCTAAATGTCAGCTTCGGGAGTAATTTTGATGTCACACCAACGATTAGCCAAAACTGAACCGGAAGATTCAACTCTTCGTTTAGCAGTTTTAATTGATGCCGATAATGTCACTTTTCGGCGTTAAGGCGCCACTGATTTTCGCCGTAATGGCGCCACTTTGAAGTGTCATTTCAGGGGCTCAAACTGGGTGTAAAGAATGCGTGATTTTTGCTGTTTTTGCAATCGCATTATTTACTCTATTTGTTGCTGACGGCCCTGTCTCAAGTCTGAGTAGGTTTACCTCCTTTCTTTGCCGGCGTTTTTGGCATTTCCGGCATTGGCTGCGGGTCGCGGTAACTCGGCCCATCCAAAACCACGCGATACGCGCCGTGGCGTAATCGATCCAGTGTTGCTGCGCCGATCATTTTATTTGCGGCGAATGCTTCACCCCATTCATCAAAGTCGAGATTGCTGGTCAGAATGGTTGCGGCGCGCTCGTAGCGTTCGGCGATCAAGTCATGGAAGTCTTCATCTTCCGGTGAACGCAAGGGTTTGAGTCCGAAATCATCAATGATCAGCAGATGCACTTTGACCAGTGATTTAAATCGCCGCGCGTAATTGCCGGTGGCCTGAGCTGCGCGCAAACTGCTCAGGAGTTGGGTCTGCGTAATGAACAACACGTCATAACCCTGACGGGCAGCCGCATGACCAAGCGACTGCGCCAGATGGCTTTTGCCGGTTCCGCACGGCCCCACAACCAATACGGCGACTTTCTCTTCAATGAAACGGCAGGTCGCCAGATCATGAACTGCCGTGCGGTTCAGATTGGGCAGTCGGTCGAAGTCGAATCCCTCCAGTGTTTTTTGGTTGCGGAAGCTTGCGCGACGCAGTCGCATATCCAGCTTCTTTTGTTCCCGCCTGGCGACTTCGTCATGAATCAACAGGCTGAGGAAGTCGGTGTAGGCCAGCTTGCGGTCGATGGCTTCGCGGTTGCGGGCTTCGAGTGAATCAAGAATGCCGGACAGGTGCAGTTGTTTGAGCAGGGATGTCAGTTCTGGAATTGTATGCATGGTAGTCCTCATTGAAGAATGGTTTGGGTGTTGCGGCAGAAACGTCCGCCTTCGGTGTACGTGGTAGCAAGTGCGCATTCCACGCGGTTCGGCCACCGATTCCGCTCATGATTCGGCCACCCACTCCACGGCATTCAGCCGGGTCAGTCGGAGCGAAGCGACGCAAGAATTTGAGCTTATAGTTTAGTCCTGTCTTTTGTCAATTTTCTCAACTGAGCGTTTTCAGAAACCGGCATCAACTTTTCATTATCGTGACTTGTCACTCTATCTCTTTGCTTTGCTTTGCATACGCATGGATCAGTAATTCTTCGATGAGTACTTTTTGTGACTTGTCACGATAACTGGTCAGCATGTCCAAGGCTTTTGTTGCCTGTGGCGATAACAGGATATTTATTTGCTTTGCCGGGAAGCTCTCGAACTTCTCTGATAGACGTTTTGCTCTGCTTGCTTGTTGCCTCTGTGCCGGTGTCATCGCTTTGCCTGTAGCGGGTCTTCCGCGCGTGGTTGTCGGTTTTTTATCGTGTTCAATGGATGTGTCTTTGGCTGTATCTTTTTTCATATTGTCTCCGTTTAATTAAACGTGACTAGTCACGCTTTTTCCTGTCGCCTATAAAGTGACTTGTCACGATATTTAACTTATTGCCTGTCGCGCATGGTTTTGCCACTCAGGTTGATTTTGTAGGCGTTGTGAACCACGCGATCCAGAATGGCATCGGCCAGCGTTGGATCCCCTATCGCTTCATGCCAATGCGCAATGGGTAACTGGCTGGTGATGATCGTCGCACGCAGGTTGTAGCGATCGTCCAGTATTTCCAGCAGGTCGCGCCTGTGTTGATCGGTGAGCACGGCAAGTCCCCATTCATCCAGGATGAGAACATCCGCCTTGGCAAATTGCCGCATCATCCTGGCGTAGCGACCATCGGCGCGTCCCGTGTCCAACTCCTGAAACAGGCGCGTCAATCGGATGTAATGCGAGCTGTATCCTTCACGGCAGGCTTTCTGTGCCAGCGCGCAAGCCAGATAGGTTTTACCTAAACCTGTCGCACCGGTAATCAGCACGTTCAGGTGTTCTTTCACCCATCCGCAATCTGCCAGCTTGATGATCAGCGAACGGTCCAAGCCTCGCGCGGTTTTGAAATCGATATCTTCCAGCGCCGCATTCTGTTTCAGTTTTGCCAAGCGCAAACGGGTCTGCATACGGCGATTGTCCCTCTCTGTCATTTCTCTATCCACAATCAAGCCTAACCGTTCTTCGAATGGCATCGTGCGAATATCCGGAATGCCTTCCTGCTCTTGCAAGGCGTGCAGCATACCGGTCAGTTTCAGTTGTTTTAATTTGTCCAGCGTGGGGTGATGCATCATGGTTTATGCTCCTGTCAGTGGTTGTAATAGATTGCTACGATTAATGGAAATAGCCCGGACCACGAATGTTGTCGTGGAACAGGGGGAGGCTGCTTTGCGGGATATCTTGCGGCAGCGGTTGTTTGTCCAACTGGTGTTTCAGGATGGAATCAACGGAGGTGTAGCTGATGGCGTTGGTGGCGCAAGCTCTGCGGCAAGCGGCTTCGACCCGCTCGTTCCCGTAGTGTTTGCCCAGACGGATAATGCCCGCAGCCGCGCGGAATGCCTGCTGGGGATGTGGCTTGCGTTTGATCAGCGCTTCGATCAGTTTGCTCGTGTGCACACCGACTGAAGCGCCCCAATTCACGATGCGTTCCGGTGTCCATTCGGCCATTTTGCTATGCGCCTCGGGCATGTGCGCTTTTTCTGTCGAATGTTTTTTATTGCCGAAGTGCAATCTGGCGTGGCTGGCGACACGCTGCCCTCGATAGAATATCTCTACGACATACTCGCTGAAGTTAACGTCAAGCTCTTTTCCAATCAGCTTATAGGGTGCCGAGTAATAATATCCATCACCCAGATCAACGTGGTAGTCCAGCCCCATGCGAACCTTTTTCCATTCACTGAAGATATGACGCTGTGCGGGCAGGGAACGCATTGCCGGATAGTCGATGGTGCGAAACAACGATTCTCTGCATTCGGCAAGCTTTTTGAATGGACGCTGATTAAGACGCACAAGCAACTCTCCAATTGCCTCATTCAGTTCCGCCAGGCTAAAGAACGCGCGATTGCGCAGGCAGGCCAGTATCCAGCGCGTCACCACCAATACACCGCATTCCACTTTGGCTTTATCCCTCGGCTTTCTGCTGCGCGCAGGAATCACGGCGATACAGTAATGATTGGCAAAGTCGTGATAGCTCGGATTGGTGTCCGGTTCATAGCGGCACGTTTTGCTGACACCGCTCTTGAGGTTGTCCGGCACCAGAATTTCCGGGGCTGCGCCGAAGTAGTCGAGCATGCGGATGTGACTGCCGATCCAGTCCGGCAGGGTTTGGCTAAAAGTCGCTTCGGCATAGGTGTAGTTGGACGCCCCCATCACGCCGACGAAGATTTGCACCTGAAGAATCTCACCGGTGTACCGATCCGTAACCGGCATCGTTTTACCGCAATAGTCCACGAAGCACTTTTCGCCCGCAGGATGTTCCTGACGCATCACGGCATCGAGCTTGCCTGCCCATTTCCGATAGCTTTCGCAGAACCAGCTGTAGTTGAACCCTTCAGGCTGGTTTGCTTTGTACTCTTGCCACAACAGGAAAAGGGTGACTCCTTTGCGACGCATCTCCCGGTTCACCTCATCCCAATTCGGCGATGCTCGCAAGACATCAACCGACAATAATTTGGGAGGAAACAGCCGCGCATTAATATCAACTTCGGTCATGTCGACTGGCAGCGGCCAGGACAAACCGGCTACCGCAAAACGGCGTATGTAGTCACTGATTGTGCTTCTGGCTACCTGGGTGCTTTTTGATATCTGCCGGTCCGACAGATCGAGGTCAAACTTCAGGCGTAGTATTTCTCTTGTTTTACGCATCGACAACTTCTCCATATCCGTCCCTCTTTCCGAAAAAAGGGCGAATGGTAGGTGAATATTATCTTGCGTCGATCCCTGACCAGGGGTGGCCGAATCACACCGGAATCGGTGGCCGAATCACAGCGGAATCAGTGGCCGAATGCTAATGGAATCGGGGGCCGAATGTGCGTGGACTGGGTGGCCGAATGACCGTGGAATACGCAAGCAAGGGCATCAAAGGCCAGTAGAGGTGTGAGCTGATCCAGCCCTTTGGCCAGAATCGACTTGACCACTTGGTAACCCGGCGTGCCGAAATGGTTGGCGCGCGAGCACGCGGCTTCCAATCTGATCGCGCCGTATTTCTGCTTGAGCCGCAGCACGCCTTGAACTGCGCGCATTTTTATCAAGACATGGTCGCTGAACATGGCGTGCACCATGGCATGACAGGCGGGGCCAATCTGCAAGGCGGTGTTCAAACACCACTGCGTATCCTGCATTTGCCACGCCTGTGCTTCGGGTGGCATGTGGTCGGTTACCGTGTGGCGCAGTCCTTTCCCCATCAGTCGCACGTGACTGGCAACCGCCTCGTGCTCGCGGTACACAGTCACCATCGTGTCAGTCGCCCTCAGCCACAAGTTGCAACCGATCAGCCGGAACGGCACCGAATAGTAGTTGGTCTCGTATTGGACATGCGCGTCGCGGTGAACCAACACCTTGGCCCAGCTTGCCAATTCAGGCGGGACGCTGGGCAATGCAATGAGCAGACCTTTCTCAACTTCTACAAAACGCTTGAGGGGGGCTTCGCGGGTCGTGCCGTGAATGCGGTTGCCAGCCTCGTTCATCACCCAGGCCTGCAACTGGCGGTTGGCGTCATCCAGATCGCGGAACTCGCGCAGTGGCAGGAAACTGCCTTTGATGTATTTGACGCCTGCCTCAACGATCCCTTTCTTTTGCGGATCGCGTGGCGGACAGGGATCGATCTTGAACCCGTAGCCTTCGGCACATTCTGCATAGGCCCGTTGCACATCAGGTTCGTAGACGCAGGCTTTGGTGATCGCGCATTTGGCGTTGTCGATGATAGCGCGTGACGGCACACCGGAGAACGATTCGAACGCGCGTCGATGGCAACCCAGCCAAGTTGCCACGGTCTGATCGCGCACAAACTCGGCATACTGGTGGCGCGACCAGCACAAGGTCATCACGAAGAACCAGGTCTTGAATATCTCGCCGGTGTACACATCGGTGATAAGCGGGCCGGAACCGAAATCGACCTGAACTGCATCTGCTGGCTTGAACGCCAGGCGCAACGGGACATCCGGCAGTTGCGTGGAAACAAGCTGGCACAGAAAGCGATGCATCGCGGAATAACTGCCGGTGTAGCCGTGGTTGCGCACCAGCGTGGCGTGGATGGTGGTGCCACGGATGCCGGCTATGTGCCATTTGGTTATTTGCTCGCGCCAAGGTTCCAGCGTTGAAACACAACTGACAGGCAAACCTCCCTTGTGCGCAAACAGCGCGGACAACACGCCGTCATCGGGTAATGGGAACTCGGGACCCAGCCAGCCGCGTGCACTGGCAACCTCTCGCACTTGCGCGATCTTCTTGCGCCCCATCGTTTTAGACCGGGCAATATCCCGATCTGAATCGCCCCGGCGCATGCGCACCAAAACATTTCGGTACTGATACATCTCGAACCTCCTTTTACTCACAACCTCTCCCGGCAAAATGCCGGAAGTCTAGTTGTTCGATGAAAGTTCGAGCCCCAAATCAGGTTTCAAAGTGGCGCCTTAACGCCGGAAATCTACTGGCTCCATTACGCCGGAAATAAAGTGGCGCCATTACGCCGAACATTTACTGGCGCCATTACGCCGGAAACGAAATGGCTCCATAACGCCGAAAGTTCACAAGTCGATTTGATATTACCAATTTGGCTGGAAATCTGCTTGATTAGCATACCCTGTGGGTTTGTTTTTGGCTTAACGTTGAAATCAAATGCGGAGGCAACAAAGGAATATCATGACGGCATCAGAATGCAAACAACTGGATTTAAGGTTTTTACTAAAATAGTTGTGAATATAATTGTCATGTGCGGAACACTATTCGGCCCAAGTATTGTATTGCTAAATATATTCAATTTAATTCCACTTCATAATAATTCAAAATATTGGGGGTTATCAATTTTGTGCGGTGCTGCCATTGGTAAGTTATTTCGTTGGTGGCGATGGAATAAAACTTGCGACTTCGGTTAGGAGCTTAAAGTGATAGTGAATTGGGATGTACTACTAAGACAGTTCCGCCGCCCAATTCTTGGTCGAGTATTGTTCCTTGTTACCTCGATTCTGATATGCGGTGGTATTGGTCTTATCGGAATAGGGTTTGCTTACATCATTGGTGTTCCGATCAACATTTACCAACTGCTATTCGCGGTAGTTGGCTTCTCTGCGATGGGTGCAATCATGGGCTTTGTTGTGATTATTCGTGGTCATTAGTTACATGCCTTGGCGATAGATTGAGGCTGATTTGGGTTACGTGGCGACAAAAGTTGAAGCAAAACTTGAGAGGCTGAAATAGAATGGACTACGGACATGGTCGTTTGTTAAGGTAATCAGCCTACAGTCGCCAGGGGACATACGCAAAGGACAGTTGATTGAAAGAATTTGTACCGTCATGGCAGCGTAAAATCCTTTTCGGTGTAGTGCTACTGCTTCCACCTATTACTTTCATCTATTTTGGCGGGTTAATTCTGATTCGCAGACCCACAGATTATGTGGGGGCATTGTTCTTGATTATCATCGGTGCAATGTTTTTGTTTTTTTGGTACAACTTGTTGTATGAGCGAATCATAATAACTAAAGATTTCCTCATAAGAAAAAACCTATTAGGTACTATTGAGTTGCCCTTGAAGGATATTTTGAGTGCGGAGTTGGGATTAGTTGGGCGTGGAAACACAGCGCTGATAGTGTATGTAAAAAATCACAAATATCGCATGGGCATGGCTTTCCCTGATAAAACGATCAACGAGATGGCTGAACTAATATGTAATCATCAGCAAGGCCTGAATTGAACTCTTTGCGCCAGCTTTGGCTAGCTGTTGTCGAAGTACCAACACAAAATCCAAGGTCTCTTTATAATCACATTGCTGCCGCTCGAAATTGCGGCCGGAATCGGGCAATACCCGGCCAGCTACTGTCGTTCGACTATGGCCGCTTCACGGCATCCAAAATATCAGTTTTCGATTGCTGCAACGTCATCAGCCGTCATTAAATAAGTCCAATCGCGACCTATTCTGACGTACTCTAGGTTTATCCTTCAGCATCACATTTTCCCAAATGATGCTGCCATGTCACAAGAATTATCTATAACAACAGAATCACCGTTCCAGCCAAATTGTGAGTCGCTAAATCCACGTATGGCTTTCATGATGGCGATGAAAAAGCTGAATACGGCAGGAAAGCGACTTTACGATTCTCTGGAAATCAAGAAATTGCTTAACATGGCTGGATTCAGTCAGAACGGACGCAAACGAATTCTCCGCCTTTCAGGCGAAGAAATAAGTGTCCTCTGCACAAGCTGTCCGTCAGATGATGAGCTATGGAGTTTTTATGAGAGCGAACTTCAGGCGCTATTAAGCAAAATGGATCAGGAGCGAAATGTAGATTCGTCTTTTGGGCGACCTCATGTCACGGCAGAATTATCCAAAACTGTCTGTATATTAGCTCGTCTCAGATGCATCGAAGAAAATGGATACCATTTTGTGCAGGCAACAAGAATGCGGGATTTTATTTTGTATGACGGCTGGTATAAATTGCTGGATCAATTTCTTGAAATAGGGGAGCCAGTAAATAAACTGTCCAGCGCATTAATCCTAACTCAGTCGGCCATTCAATTAATTGAGCTCTATCGAGATGAGCTTATTAAGCCGCCACGATTCAGGACAAGGTTGAACTTTGACGAATTCGATCTTCATTTAATTGAAACCGATGATTTTTCTTGGATGGATGATGGTGGCAAATCGTATTTAGCGGCAATACGGGATATTCCATTGACCACTCAATATGATGATCTGCCCCATTTCTATTCTGTGCTGGACTGGTTCGTTGCGACCAAACCTGTTTTGGACAATAACCAGATAAAGCAAGGCTGGAATTGTCTGGAAAAATTAAGCGAAGAATGGCACCTGCATCAAGATTCTTATGGATTGTATGAAGAATATATTGATGAATATCCAAGTTGGACTTGTTTCGTGTCAGATCGCCCAGAAGAATGGTTGTCGGCTATTCAGCCCAATCAGATTTACAAGTTCATCCCGTTAATTACGCCACATCAATTGTTAGAAGAATCTATATTGATGCACCACTGCGTGGTGACTTACTTGGATGACTGCATCAGCGGAAATGTTCGTATTTTCTCGGTTCTCGCTTCCTCAAATAATGAGCGAATTGCCACCTTAGAATTAACCAATCGCACCGGTCTATGGAAAGTGGCGCAACTAAAGGGAAAACACAATCAGGAACTGATACAACGAATTTATGACTCAACCGATCCACTAGCTATCATCTTGGATGTATTGGTTCAATGGTACAACGATGTGACAGGAGCAAACAATGAAATTTCAATCTGAATTCGACTATTTCCAAAATATGCGTGCATGGCAAGAGCGTTACACGAATTCACCGAGAACAGATTACGATTCGCTAAACGGTGATGAGAAGGCATCGCTACACTCTTTGAATGATCAACTGCGTCAACTTGAGGACAAGTACTCGCCAATCATGGATGCCAAACTTCAAGAATTTCGAGCGCGAGTAAATGATCCTTCAGATTGGATGATGGATTTTAATCTGTTCTTTGTGCTCACCTACTATTTGCGTGAAGACGATCCTGAATACGACGAAGATGATGACAGCATTCTGATGGTATTTGAGGAACTTTTCTCCATCAGGAATGGCCGACTGGATATTGAGTGGGGATTTGGCCGAACCAACGTGAATCACGCTGAATCAAGACAATGTTTTACGGGAGAATGTCACTGTTATCTGTACCACCAGCTTTACGACCATTGTTATTTGGATTGGCGTGATTTGCTTCGCATTGGCAGTTTGTATGTGGACATCAAGATCGAGGAGCAATCTGGCTTGCTGCCTGTAGCTAGCTTACATCACAAATAGTACTGAGTGCGTCATAAGATGACGCACGCGCTTTCTATAATGTGCTCACTTTCAATGAACCAAGGGCACATACCATGAACAACTTCCCAGATTTTCTTACTCCCGGCGCCGGAAGCAAGCGTAAACAAATAATAGCCGCGTCTGAAGGTTACCGCCCATTGCTGGCGACTTGGCTGCTTGAACTTACTCTGACGCTTGGATGGTATAAGAAAATCAATGCAACACGCCACTGGATCATTGAGGATGATGGATTCAAACAAATTACCGGAATCAGTATAGATAGCAAAAAGGATTTTGATGAAAATTTAGATGAAATTGATCAATGCGTGATTAATGGCAAACCGGTAAAACACACCGATGCGACTGTCGCCCGTATTATGAGAACCGAGCTTGCTAACTTTCGTAAGCAGCCGCTGCGCGATGAACTCGGTCTATTCAAAAACATCAACTTGATTGGGCAAGCTATCGGATTGAATCAGGCCGAGAAGGCAATTCTTTGCTTTGTCACTGTCATGCACGTATTTAGTGCCTTTAAAGATGCCATTGGCAATACCTTTCACAAAACATCGTTAAGCGAACTTGGCGAAATCATTTCCCATTTGAGCGGACAAGCCAAAACTGACGTGATGGCTGCGCTTCGTCAGGATTCGACATTAAGAGCCTCAGGACTCATAAAACTGAGTAATCACAATGACAACGTGGAAGACAGACTCGACCTATTGACTGGAATGGATAGTTTACTAACCCAGCAGCACGATAATATGGAAACATTAGTTAGTCGCTTTCTAATTAGAACCAGCGCCCCCAACCTGCAAACGCAAAATTTTCCTCACTTGGCTAAAGATTCAGATACGCTAAAAAAGTATCTTGAAAGCGCACTGCAATCAGGGGCGCAAGGAACAAACATACTGCTGTACGGCATTCCCGGCACAGGCAAGACAGAATTTGTAAAAGCCTTGTCGAAAGAGTTGGGGGCAGATTTATACGAAATATCGTTTTCCGATGAAGATGGCGATCCGATTGCCGGAACTGAACGATTACGGGCATACAACCTGTGCCAAAGAATACTGGCACAAAAGGAAAACTCGTTGCTCATGTTTGACGAGATCGAAGATGTATTTCCCAGCCAAGGCGGCTGGCGTGCCTTGTTCGGCATTCAGTCAGAAGAGGGGGACGAAAAATCAAGCAAGGCATGGGTCAACAGAACGTTGGAGCGCAACGCTACACCGGCAATATGGATAACCAACAACGCCAATATTGACCATGCATATTTGCGCCGCTTTGATTATTCCATTCGCTTTCCAGTGCCACCGCAAAAAGTTCGCATGGAAATTGCGAGGCACCATCTTGGTCAATTCAATCCGCCGGAGACTTGGTTGGCCAAAATTGCTGCCAACGAGCACATGACACCCGCTCAATATGAACGGGCTGCAAAAGTGGCGCGCATCAGCAGCGGCGATAATGATGAGCACGCACAGAGGCTTGTTGAGCAGGCGCTGGATCGCAGTACAACCCTGCTCGGGCAAAAACGCACGCCATCCCGCAATACCTTGCACACCGGCTACGACTTGCGTTTCGCCAATACCGGCATGGCAATGGAGAGCGTTATCGCAGGCTTGAAGAAAAAACGCCAGGGCACATTCTGTTTCTACGGTCCGGCTGGGACAGGAAAAAGTGAACTGGCACGACATATCGCTGATGAATTGGATATGCCTTGTGTCCTGAAACGCGCATCGGACATTCTCAGTATGTGGGTTGGCGGCTCCGAGCAAAATATCGCCGAGATGTTTGCTGAAGCACGCCAACAAGAAGCTGTATTGGTGCTTGATGAAGCTGATAGCTTTCTTGCCGACCGTAGAGACGCGCGACACAGTTGGGAAGTAACGCAAGTAAACGAGTTGCTCACCCAGATGGAAGCCTTCACCGGAATATTTGTATGCACCACCAACCTGATGGAAAAACTTGATTTAGCCAGCCTGCGCCGTTTTGCTTTCAAGGTGAAATTCGATTACCTAACTCCAAACCAGTGCTGGGAAATGTTCACACAAGAACTTACGCGACTTGGCGGTGACGGTGCAACTGCTGCCGAATGGGAAAAACCCGTACGCAGTATCACCAAGCTAACGCCGGGAGATTTTGCGGTGGCCGCGCGCCAATTCTCTATACTTGATGTGCCAGCGACTGCGGCAGAGCTATATCGGCAATTGCTGGAGGAGTGCAAAGTCAAAGGTGGCGCAACGGGGAAGATCGGGTTTGTCAGCTAAGAGATTTTAATTGGAATAAACAAAGATAATTGAGGAGAGAATTATGCCCATCAAACAAACCCTGACCGACCAACGAGTCCCAGTCAAAATCTGGACTGACGATGTTGACGAACGATCCAAGCAGCAACTATCCAATATCGCCTCGCTGCCATTTATCCACCATCACGTCGCAGCCATGCCGGATGTTCATTTAGGCAAAGGCGCGACCATTGGTTCCGTCATTGCCACACACAAAGCCATTATTCCCGCTGCCGTAGGAGTGGATATCGGATGCGGTATGTTGGCCTGCCAGCTGTCATTAACCGCCAATGAAATCGACGAAAAATCTCTCCAAAAGGTATTCCACCAAATTAGCCGTGATATCCCGGTCGGGCGCAATTGGCACAAAGACGAACGTGCCTTGGGGGATGCAACCAAGCCATTCGAGGCACGCCTTAATGTAATGACGCAAAAGCACCCTGGACTGCTCAAGTCGTTTGGCAGATTCAATAACTGGATAAACCAGATGGGAACGCTGGGTGGCGGTAATCACTTTATCGAAATCTGTCTCGATGAGAATAATCAGGTCTGGGTGATGCTGCACTCCGGCAGTCGCGGCATCGGCAACGGGCTGGCAGATTACTTCATCGAACTGGCGCGGAAGGATATGGAACGCCTGATGGTCAACCTGCCGGATCATGATCTGGCCTACTTTACGGAAGGAACAGAATATTTCGATGACTATGTCGAAGGTGTTCATTGGGCGCAGGAATACGCTTACCAGAATCGCCAATCCATGCTTGATCTGATTCTGTCCGGTATGCGTCGGCTTCTGCCTGAATTTATAGTTTTGAACGAAGTGGTCAACTGCCATCACAACTATGTCGCCATAGAGCATCATTACGGCGAGGATGTTTATGTCACACGCAAGGGAGCAATTAGAGCGCGCGAAGGCGATCTCGGCATCATTCCCGGCAGCATGGGGGCACGAAGTTACATTGTGCGAGGCAGGGGCAACCCCGAAAGTTTTACTTCCTGTGCGCATGGCGCAGGAAGACGCATGAGCCGTACCGCAGCCAAAGAACTATTTACGCAGGACGACCTCAAGAATCAAACGGAAGGTGTCATTTGCCGCAAAGACAAAGCGGTAATTGATGAGATACCCGGAGCTTACAAGGACATTGATACGGTGATGGCGAATCAGGCGGATCTGGTTGAGGTGCTGCATACCTTAAAGCAGGTGGTGTGTGTAAAAGGCTAGGAGCCGCTCATGAACGCAGCTTTATCAAAAAAACTATTTGATGATTTTCCCAAGCTATTTCGTAATCGTCACGAATCCTCTATGCGGCGAGGTTTCGAGTGTGGCGATGGCTGGTTTGATCTGATTTATAAGCTTGCCCAAGACATTGAGGGCGTAGCGCGAGAAAATGGAATGAGCCCTGATTCGCCCAACTGGCCATTGTGCAGGCAGGTAAAAGAAAAGATGGGGTCACTTCGCTTTATTGTATTTTCGGTTGATGGGATCGCCGAGATGAATGAGCGCATCAGCGAGCTTCGGCTGGCGGCATTAAACCATTCTTTGCAAATCTGTGAGCTATGCGGGCAGCCCCGTCTCGTTACTGATGGTCATATCGCCACAATATGTCCAGAACATTACTGAACGCTACGAATAATAGAAACGGAGATGAAAAATGTTTAAATTTGAGTACCAAGGTTTATGGGCACAGGTATTCCCAATACCACCAATTCCTGTTGAGGAATTGCCAATATTTACTTGTATTGTTCCAACAGATTGGCTCTCAATGGAATTACCAACCGTGGGTGGTTGTGTGAATTACGCCAATAACCGTGAACAGCTTGTCTCTTGCGGGCCTGTTGTATTTGAGTTTAGCGATGTGGCTTCGACAGACAAAACGTCACGAACAATCAGCCTAGATGTCTTTGAACGCGGCGTGAAATGTTTTGAGAGGCCGGTAGTAATACGCTGTACTAATGTCGAGCGGAATGACCCGGGTGATAAGTGTTGTATTGAAGTGGTGTTGCTGAATCATCTTTTTGGATACAACGCACCTAGCGCTTTGGTTGGTATTGATTTTAATGATCTCAAAGAATTGATGGCAAGGAGTTCAACTTATGAATTGAAATATGGGATTGGAAAAACACCCTCAGATATTCTGCCGGATATTTATAAGACCATAGACGGTAAAGACGTGATATGTGAATTTGTGATGATCTTTTGTGACTCTCGGACAATGAGATTGGAATATCTTTCTGAAACAGGGGATGCAATGATTTGCAGCAGCCCCACCAGTGATTCGCTAGGAATAGTTGGTCAAGCGGGTATTGATCAGAGCGAGATGCTGATCAGCGCATTGGTCGGTTACAAATGATTGGACGAATGACCTTGCAACCAGCAACAACGAAGATACGATAAAAGTCATGGACACAGACGAACCCATTTCAGAGAAATATCAACGTGCCGCCCAGGCCATACGTGACGCTGATGGCCTGCTGATTGCTGCCGGTGCTGGCATGGGCGTGGATTCCGGCCTGCCGGATTTTAGAGGCAGCGAAGGATTCTGGAAAGCGTATCCGGCATTGGGCAAAGCCAAAATTGATTTCCGCAGCATTGCCTCACCGGAAGCATTTATGCGGATGCCGTCTCGGGCATGGGGATTTTATGGGCATCGGCTCAACCTGTATCGCGATACCGTGCCGCATGATGGATTTCGCTTGCTGCGTGAAATGGCAGCCGGAATGTCACATGGTGCGTTTGTTGTCACCAGTAATGTGGACGGGCAATTTCAAAAAGCCGGATTTCCAGAAAATGACGTGTGCGAAATCCACGGCAGCATTCATTACCTGCAATGCTTAAGCAATTGTGATCTGATATGGCCAGCAGATGATTTTCGACCCGAAGTTGATTTGGAGCAATGCAGCATCGTTTCGCCCATGCCGCGTTGCCCACGCTGCAATGAGCTCGCCCGCCCCCATATCATGATGTTCAATGACTGGCGGTTCATCATGGATAGTGTCGAAAGACAACAATTCAGGTTTGACGATTGGGCAAGTCGCGCAAAGAATTACGTTACCATTGAAATTGGAGCAGGCACCGCGATTCCGTCCATCCGGCGATTTGCTGAATTTTCCAACAAGGGATTTCTGATTCGGCTCAATCCTACCGATGCGAAGATTACTAAGGCATACAACAAGCAGGGGGTATCGTTGGCGGTTGGCGCACTGGAAGGGTTGCGCGGGATTGCAGCGGCGATGATGGGCGGAGAAGAAGAAAAACGATGAAACGAGTTCAGCAACAATCTATTGAAAGACAGATTTTTGGGCGTGCCATCTTGTCGGATGGTTGTTCGTGCCAATCAGTGTAGTTACTTAATGACAAACTCATTGCTCAGCTAAAGGAAAGCAGATAGTATGAAACTCGCCGTTTTGGTAAGCGTAAATCGGGTGGTATCATCAACTTAACTGATACTTTTGAAGGAAATCGCCATGAATATATTCGCAGTGCGCCTGAATCCCGACCCAAGAATGGGTTTACCATACTCTGAATATCCAACAGCTAAAGTGTATAAAGAAATTCATGCGGAGGCTGTCATGGATGGATTTCACGAGGCTGTAAACTTTTTGTCAGAGCAGGGGGTTGTTAGGGGATATCTTCCACCTAAACACTTGTTATCGATAAGAACTCCTGAGCCATTCTTACTAATAACAGTGACCGCTAAGGAAGCAAAATCAAATGGAAATATGATTTTTGGTATTCAAGCTGGCTGTAAATATGTAGGAGAAAATATACGCAGTGGAGGCAGTCATAGCACAAAGAAACTAGGATTGACTTACTATTATTCTTGTCCAGCCTCCCTTTCGGTGCTCTTCGACAAGCCGCTTTCCAATGCCCGCACACGATTAATGGAAAATGGTAGAGGCTGGGGGCAAGGGCCTACATATGAAATAAAAAGTAAGCAGAAAGTTATCAAGGTGCTCAACGCTGCAATTAAAGAGGGCTGCATCAATAAAAACGACAAGGAAGTTAAGTCTCTATTGAAATGGATTGATGGAAAGATCAGTTTAATCACAGAGTATGAAGTTGACTCTATCTTCGACGACGAAGTAACTCAAATCGTAAAGGCAGGAAAGCTTCTTAGAACCCAAGGTAACGAAAGCCCAGAACAAAAGGAAGTAACCACCTATCAATACGTTAGAAATCCAAAAGTTGCGGCTTACGCATTATTAATGGCCAAAGGGATTTGTCACGACTGCAAAAAAGAGGGTCCATTTATATCCAGAACAACAAATAGACCTTTCTTGGAAGTGCATCATGTAAAAACATTGAAGGACGGAGGCAGCGATACAATTAAAAACGTTATAGCCTTATGCCCAAACTGTCACAGAAAAAGGCATGATGACCTGGCTCGCGTTTGGAATGAATAGAGGATAAGTAATTGAACTCTGAAGATAAGTTTATTATTGAAAATGTATTGGGTCGCATCACTGGCCAAGCGTGGAAGGTATTTAGAGATTCGGAAGAAGGTGCTGCCTTCAATCAACGGTTGGTGTTGGTACGCGCTACGCTTAAATCCGCAGGGCTTGCACCCATCGGTGCTCCGGCACTACCCGTTGCTGAATTGATCGACATCTACGGTAGCAACCTTCTAAGTCATCCCGAAGTCGGATCGTGGCTTCGTCGCGTCCTGTTGGAGCGTTTGTCAGCTAGGGACTGGGAGAAGCTAAAAATAGCGTATCCAGATTTATCTGGCAAAGATGCGGGTAAGTTGCACGGGAGTATGACTCAAGGAGCAAAAGGTTCAAAGATTATGGCGAGCTACTGGCGCAACGGAGGACGTTGGGCACGGAAATTCTGTGAAGTAGTTGCACTACCGGATTGTCTTTGTGAAAGCGATGGACGCAACCTGCCGGAAGATGAAGAGATATGGCCTGCTGAGCCGTTGCAGGAGTTGCACGATTATCAGGGGGATGTGTACCTGCAACTCCGCAAGTTAATTCAGAGCCGAACTGGCACTGCTATGCTTTCCCTGCCGACGGGTGCTGGAAAGACAAGGGTTGCCGTCGAAGCAGTTTGCGATCACCTTGCAAACAGTGGCGACGATAAGCGCAATGTTATTCTTTGGATTGCGCAAAGCGAAGAGCTCCAACTTCAAGCTTGGGAATGTTTTCGTCAAGTGTGGCAAGTTCCTCCCAAACGGGCAGTTGGTCAACCTGTAAAGCGCGTTGGTTCCTTACGACTTCTATGTGCCTGGGGAGCTCGTAAGCCAGATAATTTAGAACTCAACGGCGAAAAAACGGTAATCATTGCAGGTATTCAGCAACTCCATTCTTGGGTTAAGCTACATCCTGAAATTATCCGTGATATTTTTCCCAAGGGGCGTCGCGCTGCGATTATTGTTGATGAAGCCCATCGGCTCATCTCGGAACAACACCGAGATGTACTTTGGGCACTTGAGGCCAAGCTTAAAAGTCGATGGCAACATCCCAATAACGCAGCACCAGTCATCGGCCTGACTGCAACTCCTTGGCGCTCTGATGATTCACAAGGCGAGTCTTTACGCTCCTACTTTAAAACTTCCCTATTAAGACCAGAAGCATTAGGAAAAACACCTATCCGAGAGCTTCAAAATCGCCATATTTTATCTGAGGTCAAACACGAAAAACTCAAGATCAAAGGTACGCCGGCGATGACCGATGCCCAGCGGCGAAAGTTCGAGCAATTTCATGAATTACCTCCTGAATATCTCGAAGTGCTTGGGCGCGATGTTAATCGCAACACCGCTATTATCCAGAAACTATGTCGCTTAAAAAAATCCTCGAAGGTGCTGATATTTGCATGTTCAATTGAACATGCCGAGCTACTCACGCTACTCATTAACCAGGCACTTGGCTCATGCGCCTCTGTCGTGACGGGAAACACTCCGCGTGGGCAGCGAGCAGCTATCATCGAGAGATTTCGTAATGGCGACCTGAGATTTTTGTGCAATGTGAGTGTCCTCACGACAGGCTTCGATGCCCCAAAAGCGGATACCGTTATCATTACACGCCCGACATGGAGTGCTTTACCCTACGAACAGATGGTAGGGCGTGGACTACGTGGGCCGAAGAATGGTGGAACAAAACAGTGCTTGGTAATAGACGTACAGGACGATGATTTGCCGAAGGATGTACAAAGTTACGCACGAGTGGTTGCGCTTTGGGACGGATTGAACAGCAACATCTAAGGAGCCCGAACTTACGGATTTGATAGTTCCCACGCTCTGCGTCACTGTAGGATTGTATCGATATGATCTACTCAGTTTAATTTTCTTCAAACACGGCAATCAGGCACCCCAGAATTTGCTGCACAATTTCGTCCGGCGCTTTTTCTATCCGTTGGGCTTTGCGCGTAGTCCAGTCCAGCGTCTTCAACTGATGCGCGTGGACGTTGCCATCTATTTTCAGGCCGAACCCCATCAGGGAGATCAGGAAACCGGTATCACGCGCCACGGTTGCTGATCCGCCCGAGATGGGGCATACCATCGCAAGCTGGAATCGTTTGTTGAACGTTTTGGGCGAGACCACCAGACAGAAGTGATCACCCCGCATTTCCTTGCCGCTGGCGGGATCAAACTGCAAATGCAGGATGTCTCCACGTTCAGGTATCACAGTTCTTTACCCACGGCAGGCATTTCATCCCATCCCTCAACACGCTCTGCGCCCTTGGGTGTGGCGGCGAGCAGCTCAGAAAGGGAAAGTCGCTGTTTTGCCGGTTTCAATTTTAATTCATCACCGGCAATTTCCAGAGCGATGCGGCTACCTGCGTCAAGGTGGTTTTGCTCGACATAGGCTTGCGGAATAGTAATGATCAACGATCCGCCGGAGCGGCGTAGTGCGGCTGTAAACATGGGACACCTCCTGTTTGTGTTTTACTATAGTAAAACATGTGATCAGGCCACGCAAGCAAATAATTGACCCTCAAGTCTGCGTGCGACTTATTTTGACGTGCCGTATCTTTACACTCCCAAACGTTGCAATTGGCAACTTTTCCTATTGGAGCGGTTATGAAATTATTTCGTATTGGAGCATTGCTATCAGCAATGGCAGTCCTTCTGCTAACTGGCTGTGGTGGCAAATCAACCTGGTATGACTACGGGAACGGAAAGATCAATCTTGATAAGGTTTCAGTCATTCGTCCTGTCATGGAATACCAATTCACTGATTCTGCCGACGCACCGGAGAATGTGAACAAGAAATACTCTGAGCCTGAAGTAGCAACAAATGTTGACCGATTACTTTTGCTTCTCACCAAAGAGAATATAGGCAAGGCAGATTTCTATCGAATTAAGTTCAAGACATACATCATGTTCGACACTTTTCAGCTCGGCACGTTTGAGTCAAAGGAATACATCAAAAAGCCAAGTGTGTTTCAGGTCAATGATTTTTTGCTGGATGAGTTAAAAAATCAAGGTGCAGCTCCGACAATAATTACTGGCTTGGCCGCAATAAAAGGGAAAACATATCCAAACCTGGCCGAGTTTAAAGCTGCATTGGCCGCAACGGGTGTATTGAATATGGAAAATAGCTGGGTATCAACAACCCTTCCGCTTTACGGCTTGGGTGAAGCTGGCGCAAGATTCTACGAGGAAACCAGAGAGATCAAAAATGAGAATCTGCTTGATGACACGGGACTGAAAGAATTGCGTGATGGGCTAACGGCATCACTTAAAAACTATAGTGAGGTTCCGATAAAGTAATTTTAGCTGAGCTGAAGTATTGCACGTTGCCTTAGCGACTTACCCTCCCCTTGAAAAGGAGGGGATTTCTATTTCCACCAAGCCTGTGGCATTATTCGTCACCACACCTCGTTTATAATGCACTGTCGCTATGGCATATTCGTGCGACGCAGCTAAAGGGAGAAAAGAAATGAATACGTTGACGATTGAATTGCCTGTGGACGGTCTTCCTTCGGCGGCAGAGCTACCGGTAAATTTTTCCGATGAAGCCAGATTTTTGCTGGCAGGTAAGCTTTTTGAGCAAGGACGCATCTCTTCTGGCAAGGCGGGCATGCTGTGCGGCATGGGGCGAGTGGAGTTTCTTCTGGCGGCCAGTCGGTCTGGCGTTGCCGTGGTGGATATGACTGAGGAAGAAATAGCGAATGAGTTTGCACGGTAATGATTGAGCGTGCCGTTATCAATTCGGGCCCTTTGGTGGCGCTGTCGCTCGCCGGACAGCTTGATCTGTTACCCAGGCTATTTCATGAGTTCTGGATTCCCGAAGCGGTATATCACGAGGTGGCCGTGGCTGGTCTTGGTCGCCCCGGCGCATCTTCTCTTTCTGAACCGCAGTGGACTGCACATGTGCGCCCATCCCCCGAACCCGATCCCTTGCTGATTGCGGAGCTTGATCAGGGCGAGGCTGCAGTGATTGCGTTGGCGCGCATTTGTACGCCCTGCGTTGCTATCATCGACGAGAAACGCGGTCGGCGCATCGCACATCACATTTATGGTTTGCCGGTAAAGGGTACTGCCGGTCTCTTGGTGGAAGCTAAGCGACGCGGCCTGCTGGATGATGACCTTCGCACAGTCTTGCAGGACTTGAAACGTGCTGGCTATTTTCTTTCGGATGCAGTCATTGACGGCGCTTGCAAGGCTGTATTTGTGCCTTAATGCATTTGTGACGCTCGCCTTGTGTCGCGGTATAAAAGGATTGCGTGATGAATAATATTGCATCAGAAATAGCGGCTCTACCGCCCAATCTTCAGGCTGAGGTGCTGGATTTTGTGCAGTTCATAAAGCAGCGTCACGGTCTGGCGGTAGCACCTGCTGAAGTTGCGATGGCGGCGGATGCAGGCGATTCGCCTTTCTTTAGGGCAATGGAATCTGCCGGGTTGGTCGGCTGCATAAAAACTGATGAGCAGCTTTCTACCACATATAAAAACAAGCCAAATTGAACCAAGTTCCTAGTGGGTCAGCCATGACTCCCCCCAAACTAATTGTCGCCATCGCTTCCCGCGCCTTGTTTGATCTGGACGAAAGTCACCAAATCTTTGAGGCGCGAGGGGCTGAGGTTTATGCGCGATACCAGATGGAGCACGAGGAAATACCGCTCGCGCCGGGTGTGGCGTTTCCTTTGGTGTGCAAACTGCTGGCTTTGAATAAAGACGGGCAACATCGCGATGAGGTGACGTTAATTTCACGCAACAGTGCCGATACCGGCTTGCGCATTTTCAATTCAATTCGGCATCACAGCTTGGACATAACCCGCGCCGCGTTTACTCGTGGTGAATCACCTTATCGGTATATCAGTGCATTTGGTGCGCATTTGTTTTTGTCTGCGAGTCAGGAGGATGTGCAAAAGGCACTCAATGCGGGCATCGCCGCCGCGACAATCATGCCCTCAGCTACCGGCTCCGATGTGGTTGGACAGCTTCGAATTGCTTTTGATGGTGATGCGGTGCTATTTTCCGATGAGGCAGAGCGGGTATTTGCGGAGTCTGGGCTGAAAGCCTTCAATCGCACAGAGACAGAGTCGAAAGATCGCCCATTACCAGGTGGGCCGTTTAAACCATTTCTGGCAGCACTATACAAAATACAATCTGAATTCGATCCCGACAATTCGCCCATCCGCACAGCGCTTGTGACTGCGCGTGGCGCACCGGCGCATGAGCGGGTAATCCGCACGCTGCGTAGCTGGGGAATTCGCATTGATGAAGCCATGTTTCTGGGTGGTATGGATAAAGGCGTTTTCCTGCAAAGCTTCGGCGCGGATATCTTCTTTGACGACCAGCGCAAACATTGCGAGTCTGCCGCAGGCTATGTGGCAACCGGCCATGTGCCTTATGGGGTGAAAAACGCTTAAGCTTTCTATATGGACTTCGTTTTGAAGCGTCAATTTTATGGCCTGCTGACTATTCGACCTGCTTATGATGTTAACTTTTGTGAAATCTCATTGGCATACTATTAAACTGGATAATGAAAAGATTTCATCACCTGAAATGTTTGCTCGGCACCATCCACATCGACACTGCTAATACATATATTAATCAATTCGCAAGCCCTGCGTTTTATTTCGTTCAACCAGAACGTTATTAATGTCCTTGCAAGTGAATCGGGTGGCGTCTCAAGTTCATCATCAATTTCCTCAAGCAAGGGCATACCGTTTAAAAAATCGTCAAACCCCATTAATCCCTCTGTATCCATTGTGACAGTAAATTCATCATCGAAGTCGCCACGCCACACGCCCTCTTCTAAAGCATAGAGGCAGCCTTCCAATTCAGATAGCCATGCTTCCAACTCTGTGACATAACTTGGGCCATCTTTTAAAAAAGACAACGTTAACTTGATCACAGCCAGGAGTTCATCTACGGAAGAAAGAATGGCAGATTTATAAATGGACACATCTTTAAGCTCGATCTCCTTTTGATTAGCGAACCTGTTTTTAAAGCCAAGTGTATCGGGTTTCGCCTTGAATTGGGCTGCCTTGAAGTCAGGCATAGGTAAAGCGATTAACTTGGGTAAGGGTCGGGTTTGCCTTGGGCCTGCATGGTGTTTCATTTGTTTTCCTTCAAGTTTTGCTAAATTATACTTTAAATAATTTCAGTTGATCTTGCAGTAAATCTTGAAGCGATGGGTCTCGCTCTATAACTGCCTGTAGCAAATCCAGCACATCATTTTTTAGAATAGCAGCGGCTTCTTTGCTGCGCTTTGTGGTAACTTCAGTAAAGTAGCAGGCAACAGAATGAACGGCGTGACGGCAATTTGTCGTGTGCGCTTCACTGTCAAAATAAGAGCCCACAATCCAGCGTAGAACTGTTCGTGCTTCACTATCCTTACGATATGGCTCAAGTCTGGCGTAATAAACTTGCGCCGATTCGCCCGGAAATTTATTTCGTTTCTCTGGCTTGGTGGGAATTGGCAGTGCCTGATTGAGTCTTTCTATATTGGCTATGTTTTGAGGAGATAATTTTCTGGCCTGTTTGTATCCTGAATTCATAGTTTCCTCTGCAATAGTTTGTTGGCAGAGTTGAATTTTCCGCAGTTATGCGTCAGGACAGGTCGCGGTCAGAAATTAGGGAGCGGTTTCATTGCTTCATGAATTCGATTGATTGCGTCTTATTATGTCGTGCCGGTTTGATATACTATTTCCATTCATTCAGAACTGGGGGAATTATGGCTAGTCACGGACTTTCAAAATCTCGCATTACGGCATGGCGCCAGTGCCCTAAAAGGTTGTGGTTGCAGATTCATCGACATGAATTGTTGAAAGATTCGGCACAGACAAAGCAGTTGTACCAAGTCGGCCATGAGGTTGGCGAAATTGCGCGGCAGCTTTGCCCTGAAGGTATTCTGATTGAGGACAAAAAAAATCTATCCATTGCCATTGCTGATACCCAGGTAGCAATGAAGGCATTTCCCCTTCGCCCTATATTTGAAGCGACTTTTCAGTATGAGGGTTTGCTGGTGCAAACCGATGTATTGCTGCCTACGCCGAAGGGCTACCGCATGTCGGAGGTAAAATCCAGTTCCAGTGTTAAGCCTTACCATGTGGAGGATTGCGCGGTGCAGGCGTGGGTGTTGAAGCAGAACAAAGTCAAGCTTGCAGCTGTTGAGCTGGCATATATCGACAAATCCTTCGTTTATCAGGGGGATGGTAATTATCACGGGCTGCTCAAGTCTGAACGTCTGGACGGCGAAGTGAAGAAGTTGGAGGGGCAGGTTCAACTATGGGTGAATGGCGCTCGTTCGACGTTAGCGGGTGATGAGCCTTGTATAGAGCCCGGCATGCAGTGTGACGAGCCATTCGAGTGTCCATTCTATTCCTATTGCACGCGGGATATGGATTTGCCGGATGATCCTGAATACACGCTGGATGTGTTATCTGGCATGTCCCTCATTAAAAAAACTGAACTATTTGAATTGGGATATGTGGATGCCCGACATGTTCCGGCAGAATATTTGAACGATAAACAGTTCATGATTCAACAGGCAAGTAAAACTGGCAAGGCTAAATTCGATAAGCGTGCAGCCAAACAGGAAATGGCGGTGCTGCCTTATCCTCGTTACTACTTGGACTTTGAAACGATTTCACCGACTGTTCCACGTTGGGCGGGAACAAGCCCATCTTCACCGCATGTTCCGTTTCAGTGGTCTTGCCATATTGAATTTGAGCTGGGTCAGTTACGCCACGAAATGTATTTGGATGTGAGCGGCGATGACCCGCGTCGGAGCTGTGCTGAAACACTAATCAAGGCACTGGGGAATGATGGTGCGATTATGGTCTATAGCTCTTTTGAAAAATCTCGTATCACCGAATTGGCGCAACTTTTTGCTGACCTTTCGCCAGCGTTACTGCGTATCAATGAACGCCTCTTGGACTTGCTGCCGATGGCACGCAAGCACTATTACCATCCGGCGATGAAAGGTTCGTGGTCTATCAAAGCAGTGTTGCCAACGGTTGCGCCAGATTTGAAATATGACGAAATGGAGGTGGGCGATGGTATTGCAGCGCAGCTTGCCTATAGCGAAATCATTTATCCAGATACATCTCAAGAACGTAAGCAGTTGTTAACCGAAGGCCTCCGCGAATATTGCAGGCTAGACACTTTGGCTATGGTTAGGTTAGCGTGGTTTTTTGAAGGGCGAAAAGTTAAGGTGAGCAAACATGCCGCGAAATGACAAGCCATCTGTAATACAGCGTCAATGGGAGTTACTAAAACTGCTGCCCTCAGCGGGAACCGGTAAAACTGTAACGGAACTTACCAATGCCCTAAATGATGCGGGCTTCGAAATTTCCAAACGCCAAATTGAGCGAGACTTGAATGAACTCTTGGAAACATTTGTGCTGGACAAGGACGACAGAAGTACTCCCCATGGATGGAAATGGATAAAAGGTGCATCTGCTGATTTGCCAGGTATGACTGTGTCAGAGGCTTTGTCCCTGAGTTTGGTCGAAGACACACTTAAAAAGCTTATGCCTATTTCCATGCTTGATGGGTTGGAGCCACGCTTCCGGCAAGCTGAAAAACAACTGGTCGCGTTAAGCAAAGAAAATCGCAAAGCGAAATGGGCAAGCAAAGTGAGATCGGTGTCACCGACGATGCCATTTGTGCCACCCGTAATCGATGCTGAATTATTGGAGACGGTTCAGGAAGCATTGCTCTCTGATATCCAGATTGAGGTGGATTATCTGGGAATGAATGACGAGGAATCCAAACAATTGCGCTTGTCACCACTCGCATTAGTTAATCGAGGTGCGGTAAGCTATCTGATCGCGACGGCGTATGAATACGAAGATGTTCGTTTGTACGCAATGCAACGTATTCTTAAAGCTACCAAGACTAACGATACCGTTAAGCGTCCTGCCAGTTTTGATTTGGATGAATATATTCTGGCTGGCGGTCTGCACTTTGGCAATGGCAAGACCATTCGCCTGAGTGCATGGGTCTCGCAATGGTTGGCGAAAATCCTTGAAGAAACCCCTTTATCGGCGGATCAGAAATTAACCGTATTGGGAGAGAAAACCAAGCTGACCGCAACAGTTTCGGACTCATGGCAATTGACTTGGTGGCTGATGTCACAGGGAACAGGCATAGAGGTTACTGGGCCTGTAGCGTTGCGCAAAAAGATTGGCGAGCAATTGGCAGAGGCCGCTGCACGGTACAAAAATCAAGCTTCATAACCATGAAAGTCTATTTAGATGATGAGCGCATCGCACCTGACGGATGGGTTCAGGTGCTTTGGCCGGATGAAGCGATCAAGCTGTTGCAGATGGGCTACGTAACGCATCTATCCTTAGGCCACGATTTGAGCGATGACCGGCGTGGTACAGGATATGATGTGCTGTTATGGTTAGAACAGGAAGTTGACCTTAATGGATTTCTGCCACCGGAGATAACAATTCACACGGCAAACCCTGCGGCACGTGAGCGGATGTTGGCGGCAGTAAACTCCATAATAAAATTATGTCGAAAGTAAGTTATCTCAACAGACTGACTTCGTATCTCAAATATCGCTTTCATATATTTCTAAGGGCATGTTTTCCGGGATTCCAATGGCGATTTTCAAATTTCGAATTTTTTGAACATCTTTCACATATTCTTCTGGCTTCCATTCTGCATGGCAAGTCCAGTCCAGAATCAAAAATGATTCATTATCGCTGTTTGCATGAGGCCAAAAAATACCGCTTGGAAATTTGTCTGCGGGATATTCAGCAAACTCAGGATACAATTGTTGCAACCGCCACCATCCATCATTAAGAGTAAGGTGAATTTCTCCTGGTATTACGTCGCCCCCTACAAAACGTCCTTGAGTGATCGCATTCAGGAACAGAATGCCGCGAGAAGTATTCCACCAACGAATTTTTTCGTACTCAAGACCGGGTGAACAAATCAAATTAACCGACTCAACCCGCTCACGCCATTCATCAAATGACCATACTTCGATTTTCCACTCCGATTCAGGCGCCCATGCAGCGTTAAAAATTGCGAGTGACTTGGCATCAAAATCAGCAGTGAAGTAGCAAGGGCCACCTGTAATCCAACCGCTATTCTCAGACGAACCAATAATTCTAAGTGAAGTATTGGGGAGATGTTCGTCAAACCATTTGTTTAATAATTTCTGAAATTCCTTGTACTTATCCTTAGGTGGTTGACCCAGATTTTCATTAAGTACAATCAGGTATAAATCGCGTTGTTGCTCACGAAACCATTCTTCCGGCGTTGAGATGATCATTGGCATAGTAAATTTGTCCCAAAGTATTGAACGTTTAAGTGTGAAACTTTGTTTCTAGTTCAATTGTTATATTACTCACTTGCGCGTCATAATAAGTCGCGATGCATTGCCATCTTGGTGAAATTATATTTATGGCATCACATAATCGAGTGCGACGTATTGTGACGTTCATCCTGAAATAATATGCATCTCCGATACGAGAAATATGCTCTGAAACAATCATGGTAAAAAAACGTCATCCGCGCCACTGTATACAGAGAGCCTTCAAGTCCATAAAATATCTTCCGCACGACTGCATTCAGCGTGTCTTTTTGCGCTGGATCAACGAGAACCGCATCGACTTCATGGTACCCATTCGTCTGGCAGGAATCACTGCCAAAGGTGCGAAATTTCATTTTTATAATTTTCCAGATTGCCTTTCCGTCTTGGTTAGTGGTAACAATCTCGGTGTCTATGTGAATTGGCAAGGTGAGCCTTGGGATGTGTTGTTCGACACGGACTTATATCCAAACCAAACGCCTGATGGATTCAAATGCACGCTTTGTGAATCTGATGAAGGTGAATCTGCCGCGCTATTCCCAACTCGCGAGGCACTATGGCAGGATCATCTTTTCGAACCATTCCTGAGATGGGTTAATGAAAAACTCGCTGCCGCACGCTGGCTACGGATATCGTGTATCAATGATCGAGGATGTACCTGGGCAGAGTTGATTCAAAACAATTGTAAATTGTCAGAGCCGGATCGCACGCTAATCCTTATGCAACAACTTAAGCGTGTTGATGAGCAGCCAGTTTACGATGGTGGCCCGGATGGCGTTACGAATTGGTTGATTCCGTTGAGACCAGAAATCAATTGATGGAACACGCCGAAGTTAAGGTAAATATGCCGTTTTCTTAGCTTGGCGAATGTCGCTTATCTGGCAGCGAATTCGCATGTGCCAACGGCAGAAACGGGTTAGGTAGAGACGGTGAGTGTAGAAGATTTCACTCTGTTTATACGTCCGTTGTACCTTCGACAACGGACGGATCAAATATTTCATTTGCGTGCAAGATTTTGCACCTCAGATCCCCTCAATCTGAATTTTTATCGCTCCGGATCCATGTTGTTTATCAAATAATAGTTCAACCTCGACGGCAATTGATCTCCGGTAATATCCAACTTGCAGAAACGCTTTTCCAATCGTACGAGATACCATCTTTTCCGATCATAGATCTCGAAGCACACTCGGATTTTGAAATACGCATCAATTCGAAGCGGTGACGTGATTCCATGGTTTTTAAAGCGCGCATCCTCATTCGGTAGGCGGCGAATCACTTCAAGAATTAACTGCGGTTGAATTGACGGAACAAAAATCAATAAATACCGCGTGTTGAAATTGGCATACCATTGAGTTCGATATTCCTGATCGGCGTGAGTGACCGACAGCGGTTTTTTAATGATGAGCGGGCGCGGTTTTTTCGGACGCCAGTTTTGAGTGCACGTTTGCCTTGATGCTTTGTTTCGGGCTTCAATTTTTGCTTCTTGTTCCGATGAATACGCCTTCATTAATTTTGCGATCCCCAAGGTGATATTTTGAGGCCAAAAGTACTTCCAATAGGCATACCGGTAGATTACTTTTATTTGATGGATGAAATTGAACTGCCGTTTTCGGATCATCCTGACTAAAGCAAGGAACGGTGCAAAATATCCGATCCACCAGCGATGAATATAAAACCATATTTTTTGAATGAACTGTTTATTCATGTGTTTCCTCGTCTATAATATTTATACAGTTTCGAATCTAATTAGAATCGAAAATTAATTTTTGTAACTCATTCACAAACTAACCTCAACATGACACGTACCGAACTAGTCGAACAATTGAGTTTCAAATTTTCATCCTTGCAACTAAAAGACATTGATATGGTGGTGCGCACGATTCTTGATGGCATGTCGAGTACACTGTCTCATGGGGGCAGGGTAGAGGTGCGCGGGTTTGGCAGCTTTGGCCTCAACTACAAACCGCCACGCCAAGGGCGCAATCCCAAGACAGGAGAGGCAGTGATGGTACCTGCAAAATACACTCCACATTTCAAGCCAGGTCTTGAACTGCGCGAACGCGTCGACTACCCCAAGTCTTGATTTATCAATGCATGTAAGTTGAACCACCAAGCCCCTCCTTAATCAACATCTCGAAGCGCGCAAACGTTGCATCGAAAAGAAGGTTGAATTCGTGAAACACGGGATGCGCCAGGCAAATTTCCAGTGGAAAAGATTTTTCACCGCAATTCGGATCGGCCAGAGTTTCGACAGATGTGAGCGCGGTTATCGCGTTTTGTGAGTTGACCTCCAATAGCCATTGCCGGGTATCGCCAATCTGCATTAGCACGTAGAACATCGAATCTGCATGGTTTTCGATGCTCTTAAGAATCGCCGCATCCATCTTCTGCCGCTCTGCTGATGAGACTTTGTTCTTGTCTTTCATTTGCAAGCAGCGCACAAAGATCAACTCGATATTGTTGGGATCTGTCACGTCTGTTTGATTGAGGATCGCTTCAAACTCCCCAGCAATTCCGTCGTAAAATGTGTCCTCGCTGTCGACGACGACCAGCCCGTGGTGATAGCGCTCTCCCTCCGCTGTCCTGATTCGGAATCCGAGAAAGAAACAATGTTCCCATTCGATTTTGGGCGATGGTGTTTTACGAACATCGTTAAAGATTCTGATTTGTTGCAAATGACAATATGTAAACGGTGTTGTTGGTTGTATCAATTGTTGTCTCCTAAGTTAGTCGTCTGAACTGGTGTGATCATTGGCGGCATCCAGATCCATGACTGTGGGTAACTCATACTGAGCCATCCATTTGTTGTATAAATCGATCAGGAGGTGAAGTTCTTGCAGTTCCGCATCGTCGGCCGGTGATAGAGGGTGGGTTCGAAGAAGTACTGACAGCAAGGAGCGTTCGATCGCCTGACGCCCGGATTGAATCCATTGATGCATTTGTAGTTTAGTCGGCATTAATATATTCCCCTTTCTTAAGCTGCCTTACTCTGTGTCATAAAATGGTGAGAGGCAGGATAAGTGGTCACTAAATGTCGGCCGAAACGCGGGTTGTCAGTGATGACAAAAATCCGCTTCTTATTCGGATTAAGGAAGTAACGTGATTCTTGCTGTCCACGGTCGCTGTGCTTAATACGGATCCACGGATTGTCGTTGCAGACTTCTATGACATCTGGGTCGGCAGCCAGCTCGACCAGTTTTTTCCATGCAACCTGGGGTCTCTTGTCATGCGCAATTGCGGGAAGAAAGCGTTCTGCGAAACGATCCACGATATGCCGGGTGACGCACACCTCCCCAATGCCCTGGACCCGAATTGTTTCCTGCGCAGGCCTGCTGACCAGCAAGTCCTCGACTAAATTGGGTGTGCAACCATCAAACCATCGTTTGTCTTTTTCTACAACGAGTTGGCAGCCCGAGAAGCGGGTGGTTAAGAACTGCGCGTATGGCGACAGTTGCACTTTGTCGGATTTGCGATGCATCAGTTTGCGAATCGCACCTGAAGAGACGATTAGCCTGATCCCGGAACTGCCGACAAGGTTCTGCCCGATCACGCTTTTCTGTTCCAACAAATGTTTTAAAGCGGACAACTCCGCAGCAATGGCGCGGTCTTCTATATTTGCAGTCACCCGAACTTTGATAATTCCTTTCAAGCTCACGGAACTGTTTGTCCAATACACTAAAAATTGATCGGGTTCGCTGGTTGCGACAGTAAAGACTTTTAAAATGTTCATGAGATTGTTCCTTAAATCAACGTGCGGCCAAGCAGCACTAGAAAAATAATCGGAAGGATTACACTGCTGATTTGCCAACTGATGAGCCCTATTTGTTGTGGTGTCCACGATGTGCTGTTCAGGATGCCCACCACGGTGACCTGATCAGCGGGCATCGTTATATTTTCGTCAGGCAGATGGAGCGTGCCGACGGCAGGAAAAACGCTCCCTCTATATGGTGCGGTAAGTCGGCAACTATCTGTGCCGTGCGGTTCGGTGCTGACACCGTGTTCGCGTAACAGAACACATTCGTCGTGCTTTAGAATCAAAACAGTCGGGCGAATTTCCAGTTGATTGATGACATAAATACCGACGCAAAAAAAATGAATGGAAGCGAAAAAAAATAAACCTAACAGGCGTCCTTGGGATCGATACCAGGGTTTTTTGTTAACCGGTGTGTTGTTAGCAGAACTATTTTGTGTTGATGAACTTTCTTGCGTTGATGAATCTTGTTGCATTTTTCTTCTCCTTTGGTTGTGCAAACATTTTGCCTAACTCGGCCATTTACCAAAGCTTTATTTTTGAAGAGACGCGCAGTTTCAGAACAACGATAAAATTCTGCGGTAAAAATTATGCTCACCGTCTTATATGGACAATTAAAAGTGTTTTGGTAGATTCAAAACGAATGCGCAAAACTAGCTATTCGGTGAATGGTGAAGTTGTGCTAAGCTAAAAAGCTTCGACAAAACAATTCAAAATACGATCTGGAAATCTCATTCCAGTTGATGCATATATATAAGGACTCCGCGTGATCCGTTTTAAAAACCAGATCAGGCTGAATGCGGCAGACATTGAGCGGATAACCAAACTCACCGGGAATACTCCCCGGTGTATTCGTACCGTAGATGAATTCAACGTATGGATTGATTGACACCTAGCGATGGAAAATACAGGGACACCCGAGAGTAAGTTGATCGGGCTGCTGTTACAAAATGAGAAACTGGATTCAGAATAATGACGACGAATAAATAATTCGCTACGTCGTAGTGTAGATGGCGGCCAATTACATTAGCCACCATCCTTTGAATTCCTCCGTAAGTCCGCATTACCCTTCTCGGCAGTAATCAAAAATCGTTCACCAAAAGAAACTATTTTCGAGCTAAACGGGATGTAATTCTTTTGAGCGTACAGACATTGTTCAGTCGAGCAAATATATATTCATTTACTACTTCGCATCTGAAACTTGGCTATTTGGCAAAACGAAGTTATGTGTATATTGGGTGACCTAACCGAAAGGAAAAGGTATGTCACTAGACGCAAAACTCGTTGCCGCAGGATTCGGATTTATTCTCACTATGGCTTGGGTGTTTGGTTTGATCGGAGTAATAGATCGAACTGAAACACCTCCGCAACTTCAACTCACGCTAAATCGACCCGGCTGTGAATATATTAAAACAACCGGTATCACCGCAGATATTAATAACGGGATATGCACGATCACCGTTCGATACCGCAAAAATCGTTTAAACGAAGGCGGCACTATCGAAAAAAATGGCATCGTTCTATCGACGATCAGCAGTGGACAGGTCGTCAGCTTCCGGCAACTAGATGACGGCAGTGATGAACCCTGGTCAGATGAGCATAGACGAGCGTTCGAATGGTTACTCGGCCCGGTGTCGTTCATGATTTTCATTCTTGTTGTGTTGTCGCTGATCAAAGATATACCGGAAGAAACAAAACAGCGATCAGAGAAAAGCAAGCCGAGCGAGCCGGATACGAACGCGGAGAAACATGATGCGGTTAAACAAGTTGAATTACCCACATCCGGAATCTTAAACGATGCCAATCAGGAGGAAAAGTGATGACGAACGCAAAAGAAAACGCGCCCCCAAAAAATCAAGACACGCCGCTTGTCGAAGAGAAACCGTTGCTGCAAGAGATCATTCAGTTGAACGATGATTTTCGAGAGTTCAGCCACATAAGCTCATTTCTGGCGCATGCATTGGCCGCCTCACTGGAAGCACACCAATGGCTGGACAATGACGTAATTTCAGGGGGCCGGCTATGTTCAAACTTGCTGCAAAAAAGAACGAGTAAGTTGCGTGACGAGATGCGACATGTGACGGAACGCTACATAGACGAACACGAAGAGAAAGCCTAAGTCAATTTCGCCACAGAGGATCACAAATATTTGCGGGATTTACCGAGACGGTCAGTCATTTCGTCATAGGTAGCCTGTGAGCACAGACAGGGCAGGGCCGTAAGCTAAGTGTCATGCAAATTTATAAAAATTCAAATTCAGAGGAAATGAATGAACACATCAATAGTAAAAACTTTTAACAAACATATCATCGTATTTGTAGTGATCGTTTCGTGCTGTTTAACCGGATGTCTCGGTGGTGGAGCAGCCGGAACCGGAGGAACGGGTGGAACTACCGGAAACTCAACACCGACACCTTCAGAGATTGCTGCGATCACGCCATCACAAATCGAGCAATATTCGGATGAGAAAATCATCGCGTTGGGAACGAATATCCGATACTTAAGTGATGCCACTCTCATAGCACTGTCCAATATGACCGGGCCCAATAATCTTGTGGGTCAAGTTGAATCAATTTCTGTTTCTGAGATTGTGGTACTCACCCCTGCGCAGGTCAGATTGATCGGCGCTTCGGGTCCTGGCGGATCGATTGGAACCTCACTGATTGCGTACTTGAATGCAGGCGCGTGGGCTGAGCTGACAAGCGTTCCTAGCCAGGTAGCGGCAATTACCCCTGCTGAAATTGCAACTTTGTGGGATACACAGATCACCGGGCTTGGAACTAACATTCAGTATTTGAGTAACGATGCGCTCATTGCACTAACTCCGTGGACTGGGCGATTATTAACGGGACAAATCGAATCGATTTCCGTCAGCCAGATCACCGTGTTAACGCCGGAGCAAGTGCGCTTGATCGGCGCCGCCGGCCCCGGCGGTTCGCTCACGACTTCAAAGATTACCTATTTGAATAGCGGAACGTGGGCGGCATTGGTGAGTGACCCGATACAAATGGCGGCAATGACACCAGCAGAAATAGCAACGTTTGGCTATGAACAAATAATCGAGATGGGAACAAATATTCAGTATTTGTCGGACGCAGCCTTGTCCGCGATCAGCATTTGGACAAATGTATCAAACAAGTTTATGGTCGGCCAAATGGAGTCAGTAACGGCTGCGCAGATTGCGGCGTTGTCACCATCGCAAATCACTTTACTCGCAGGAGCCAGCAGCGGTTTAGGATCAGGCACCGGAATTGCGTTTCTGAACATCGGGGCATTTGGTGCATTGAATCCTGCACAGACCTCAGTTCTGGCCCCGCCGGAGGTCATTGGGGTGAGTGCATCGCTGTGGGCATCACTGTCTGATTCGGCACTGGCTGGATTGAATCCAGAAACCATCGCGAGTCTGACTGTAGCTCAAAAATCATTGTTGTCCTCGACTCAACATACCGCCTGCGGCTGTTAGGCGGCGCGCAAATTGAGCATAGATGTGTCGACTAGATGAGGTGAAAAATGAAATTAGAGAATGGAAATATTCTGTTGAGTGCGGACGAAATTGCGCTGCTATCCTTGGCCAAAAATGAACAGGTCGACGCGCAATATCCAGTAGAAGAATTTATTGGATCGATGGCATCCATCAAGGAAGAGGCGGAAGAATATATCCGCGAAACCCAATCTAAGCCAGATTACAGCGAGCACGATTCGCTGAAAATTGGAGTGGTGCGACTTCTAATTGAAGTTTGTGAAATGCTGAGTGAGAGGGCCTACGATACCGTGAAGGAAACTGAGTATGTAATCAAATGGCAATAGTGTCAGCAAGGCGGGGTTACTACGAGTTGACGATTGCGCAGATTTCCATTGCGAGTCTGAACGCAAATCAGAAATCTTCATCGTCTACTCAACATACTGTTTGCAGGTATTAAATAAAATATGAGATTTAATTTTATCAAACCAGATCGAAGTGCCATTACTCTGTCAGGAGCTCTTAGCATTACTGCGTTGGCACTGTCTTTGTCGACCGCAGCAGCTCTTGATAGATCATCTACTACTGCTGACAAAACACTGATGGTCGCACTATATATCGCATTCTGCCTGCTTAGCCACTTAATTTTATGCCTTACCAAACGAAAATTATCATTTCGAATGCTCGTTCCGGTGTTGGCACTGTGGCTGTTCAGTGTGGGTATGACTTGCAGTAATCATCTTACCTTTTTAGTCAGGGCAGATCTAAGGGCTGGGGACGAGAAAGCGAGGCTGTCGGTTCCGGTTGAAACTAATAAGAACGAAATAGAATTAGTGAAAGACACAATTTCAAAAATGACTGGCCGATCAGTTTCAATAGTTGCAACAGAAATTGCCACGGCTCAGGATCGTAAAAAACGGCATGCACTTTTATTGGAACTTGATGAAGCCCGTCGCCGGGTGAGACTGGAAGAAACCTTGCTTAACTTGACACACAACTCGCAGGCGATTCGTTTTAGTGAATCCGAGGATCCGTTTGTTCACAAAATTGCGTTACTACTCAGTAGTAGCGACAGTAATGTATCAATGATTTTTAATCTTTGCATCGCGCTTTTTTTAGAGCTGGCAGGGGTCATATTGTGGTTAGAGTATTCGCATGACAAAGAAGAAGAGCCGGAAACGGGTGGGGAAATTTTATGTTCAGGGGATATTACGACAAGCCAGAACAAACCGACTGTAGAACAAATCCGCCACTTTTTACGGTGCGGGCAAGAAAAAGCAATGGAAGTACACCGGCTGACAGCGGGGCTACGAAGAAAAAACGGCAATCGGGTCATAGGATAAATAAGCTGTTTGCCAGTTTCATGAGGCATCAGGATATTTTTATGAGATGCCCAAGTTAAAGGACTCAATATGAAAATGCTGTTGTTTGCAGGGTTTAAATTCGCATGCATTACTGCCTGTACTACTCAGTAGTACAGGCAGTAATGCACTTGCCAACCTGAGTAGTGGAGTATTGAACATGATTACTTTTCAATCGGCAACGCAACTTCTCATTCATCAATTAAATGCAAAATCAGGCCAACCGTGGATATTTATCTAAAAGTTTTACTTTGTGATTTGGCGTGTTTGGGTACACTGTATTTACAAAAAAAGGAGCAGTAAATTATGTTGAACGATGTGGAAATAATGAAGATGACTGATCAAGAGTTTGCGCAAGGGTTAAAGATACATCCTTGCCCAAAATGCGAGACGATTGGCCATTTGCATTTAGTTAAAGATTTCAAAGTCGTGGCTACGCGCGATGACAAGAAAATTGAAGCGGTCGGTGAGGCCACGGTTTGCGGTGAGTGTGAGCATGTTTTTATGTCGGATGACTTGACTGAAACAGTGGCCAACCTAATTGAGCGAGTTTTCAATGGTAATACCAATCAATACATGCATATTGATAAGGGAACCGGCCAGCTGATAGCTCACGCTATCAACTAATCGTTTTACGAAATTCAGACCCCCTCATCGAAAAATGTTGGAAGTGTTGAGCGGCTGAATTAATTTCAGTTCGCATTTCGCTCAACGTGAACATCTTCTACGCCATCTATATATACGATCAAGTGGCAATAGTGTCAGGAAGGTTTACGTGGTTTTTCGGGTACGGTCAGCAATTCGGCCATGGTGACCCCCAACGCGCAGGCGATCCGCTCGATGTTTCCGATCGAGATATTGCGCTCGCCTCGTTCAACCGAGCTGATGTAGTTCGGATGCAAACTCGCCCCTTCGGCCACGTTTTCTTGAGTGAGACTTTTGTCTAAGCGGATGCGCTTCATATTGCTGGCAAATAGCAGTTGCGCATCACACTTTTGGGTTTGATTTGGCATGTATGCAGTTTTGACGACTGGACTGCACAAATCCACCCACTTTGAGTTTGGTTATTTTGTTGGAATGTGTAAAATAACACTATGAGTTTGGTTGCAGGCTGTGATATCACATTGAAATAGGAACGAAACGATTAACTCTATTGGCGAGAATGGCCTAAGGTCGAAATCGCTAATTTTTTGGACACTAAAACCGGGGGAATTTGAAATGGTGTGGAGAATTATTTTTGCATTGTCGATTTTTATTACAACATCATCTGCATTTGCAGGGTTCGATGAAGGGGTGACTGCCTACAAGGCAGGTGATTACGCCACCGCGATGAAAGAGTGGCTGCCGCTGGCAAAGAAAGGTAATCCTGATGCACAGCGCAATTTGGGCATTATGTATCAATATGGCGAAGGTGCAAAAATTGATCTAAAAAAGGCGGTTGATTGGTATACCAAGGCTGCTAATCAAGGGGAATCTAGTTCGCAGGCTACAGATCGTAGTATAGCTGAAAAAATTCCTGATAATGAGCGCTGGCTTCATGAACCCGGCATTAAGGAAAAACTGGCTCGTGCCGATGAATGGATGCGGAAGAATCCAGCAAGAGAAACAACAGCAAAATCTTTACGAGCCCTAAAGAAAAAAATGCTGGCTGTTGCGCGCGGAGAACGCAAAGCGCTTCGTGACGCACCGGGTCAAAGGCCATCATCTGATTAGCTGCACTATATTTTTTCTTACCCTATATATCCCAAGTTGTATGCAAAAACAGTTGTTTTATGTCGAGTTTTGCGTATGATATGGGAATGATTTATCTTGATCAATTCGTTGATGACCGACTTATCCATGGTCGAGCCTACTTCTCTCGCGAAGAGGCGCTGGGTGAGCTCGGCTTAAAGTCGGAAGCTCTGTCAGCAGCGATTACTCGTTTGGTGAAAAAAAGTAGGCTGGCAAATCCGCGTCACGGTTTTTATTTAATCTTGCGTCCCGAAGACCAAATTGCCGGTGTCCCGGATCCTGTGCGATGGATCGATCCTTTAATGAAATACCAGAAACTCGATTACCGTATTTCACTGTTGCGGGCGGCGGCATTCCACGGCTCGTCGCATCAGGCGGCCATGGTATTTCAGGTGGTTGTGCCCAAGCAGTTGCGCGACTTGGAGATGGGGCGCCATAGTCTTCAGTTCATCTACCAAGCACCTGCAGCCTTCGAGCTGGCCAACCAACCCGATCATCTCGTCGAAATGAAAAGTGATGCCGGATTTGCCAAGGTTTCCGGCATCGAGCTGACGCTTCTGGACTGTGCCCGCTACTTTCATAAGGCGGCCGGAATAAATGGTGTCGCGCAGATAGCAAATGATATCGGAGCCAAGGCTGATCCGCGAAAGCTTGCGAATGCGGCAGCTGCATATGAGAACTCATCCGTGAGAAGGCTCGGTTATTTGCTTGAGCGTGCCGGCCACGTGCGCCAAGCTAAAGCACTGGAACCGTTCGTCAAGAAGGCTAAATCGTCGGTGCCTCTTGATCCTTCAGTTAAACCGCTACTCGAATCTCAAGCGGAAATTCACGAGAATGATGCTAAGTGGAAGCTTGTGATTAATGAATCAGTGGAAATAGACTTTTGATACCGCTTTCATACATCCAAGCATGGAGTACTAAGACGCCCTGGCCCGACTCTCGGCAAGTGGAACAGGATCTTATTATCAGCCGCGCGTTATGTGACTTGTTTAATTCGCAAGCCTTGCAAGGCAAGATCGCTTTCCGGGGCGGAACCGCCATTAATAAGCTGTTGTTCAAGCAGCCGCTGCGCTATTCAGAAGATATAGATCTTGTGCAGACACAGGCTGAACCCATAGGTACCACAGTCAATGCGATCCGCGATGCATTGTCCTGGCTCGGAAAGTGCAACACGGAACAAGCCGGTCATTCAATGCATCTGGTATTCAAGTTTACCCCGGAGGCCGATGCGCAGACGACACTCAAACTAAAGGTCGAAATCAATACACGCGAACACGGCAGCTTGTTCGGTTTTAAGCCGTATCCATTTACCGTAGACAGTGATTGGTATCAGGGCAGGGCTCAGATCGTGTCCTTCGAGGCGGAAGAGTTGTTCGGTACCAAGTTGCGTGCGCTGCTGCAACGACGTAAGAATCGCGATCTGTTCGATCTGCATCACGGACTTGAGCAACTTGCTCTGAATCCAGATAAGTTAATCACGTGCTTTGATCATTACTTGGCATTAGAAGGAAAGCCAATAACCCGTGCAGTGGCGGAACAACGCATGCTAGAAAAGTTAACTCGCAGCCTGACTGAGGATATCGCGCCATTGCTTCCCGCCGGCATCCGTTTCAACGATGACGACGCAATGCATGCCTTCGAGCAAGTCTGGACCGTACTGATTGCACGCATCAAGGGCGATGCTTGGAAGCTGACTGATAAAGTGCTCGAAGAAATGCGAGTAAAAAAATATCCAGGTCTGCTGAATAAGTAAGAATGAGCATTTGCATTACCTGAAAATACCTGTACCAGATTGTGATCGCGTCCTTGTAAATGGCCGCGATCCAATCAAGTTAAACTTCTGTCTGCTCTGCCATTTCCAAAGCATCATCTACTTCAATTCCAAGATATCGCACAGTGGACTCCAGCTTCCCATGTCCAAGTAAAAGCTGAACAGCGCGGAGGTTTTTAGTGCGCCGATAGATGAGAGAAACTTTGGTTCGGCGCATCGTATGTGTCCCATAATTCGCGCTGTCCAAGCCAATATCACTGACCCACTTATGAACAATCCGTGCGTACTGCCGAGTGGAAAGATGTGGAGAAGCATTCAAGCGACTGTGAAATAGAAAATCCTCTGATGTTAGTCCATCCTTCTGAATCCACTTACTCACCGCATCACGTGTGGGCTCGGTAATCTCAAATTGTACCGGGCGTTGAGTTTTCTGCTGCATGACTATCGCACGAGTTGAAATATGATCCCCGTGCGATATATCTCTCACTTTGATCTTAACTAGATCGCACGCTCGAAGCTTGCAATCGATAGCTACATTGAACAATGCTAAATCCCGGGTGCGCTCAGTTAACTGTAGCCGAACTCGAATGGCCCAAATGTCTTTCAGCTTGAGCGGTGCTTTTTGTCCAGTTAGTTTTCCTTTGTTCCACGGTTCGTGATGATGAACAACAATATCGGTTTCCATGATGATTCTCCTAAAAATTAGGGGACCATCACTGTGCGCTTATATAAGAGAAAATCAAGCGGTTTGAATGACCGATATTTACAAGAATGGTCATTCAAAAATAGATGATTTTGGGTTGCTCACCGTCTCTACCTAACCCAATGCCGCCCTTGACCACTGTCCGCTTCACGGCAGACAATTTGGCGGGGCTAATTTATCCAAACATGTGATGGCACTTCATCACATGAATTGCGCATTAAGCTTGTGCCGCACCTCCGTCAAACCACTGCTGCCAGCGCACAGCTTGTTTTGAAACTGATTCGAGCACGCCAGTCAGTTCATGCAGACCGCCGTGCGACAAAAGTTTCAGTTGCCATGCAACCAATAAATAACTGCGGATGACCTCAATCGACACGCGCAATTCGCCAAGAGCCTGCGAGCCCTTGGCGCGCCCTGACGCTTCCTGTTTGCGGCAATGATTGGCGAGTGTCACTTGCTTCAGGCATGACGTGATTTCTGTCAAAATACTTTCGCCCGTAGTGAATCTGAACGGCTTGGGCAAACCCGCATGAATCGGATAATAGCGCTTGTAAAACATCAGCAAATCGGAAAAAATCTGGGGGTGCTTGAAAGCCTTATCCATAATCAACCTCCATGACAGAAACAGAAATCGCCAGCCAACTCTATGCCTGCGTTAACCAGTCTGGTAACAGCATCGACAAACGGCGCTACATGATCGAAATATCCGGTATCGTTTGTTCTCTGGCGCAGGATATTCACGCGGAAAATTACCAGCCGGGGCGAATGACAGCATTCGCCGTGCAAGACCCGAAATTGCGCGAAATCTTCGCGCCCGGTTTTCGCGATCGCTTAGCCCAACAATGGCTGGTATCGGTCAGCGGCCCGACAATAGCGCGGGCATGGATTGATGACTGCTTCTCCAATCGTATTGGCAAAGGCACCCACAGTGCCATCGGCAGATTGCAACATTTCATGCGGATGCCCAGCCACAGGCACTACTGTCAAATGGACATCCGCTCATTTTTCACGTCCATCAACCGCCATATCCTGTTGGCACTATGGAAAGCTGAACAGACAAGACTGCCCTATCCCGAACAAACCCTCCGGCAATTGGATGCAGTTGCACAGAAGATTATTTTGCAAAACCCAATATTTCCCAAGCCCGCCTTGAGTGGCAATATCGCCCTGCTCAAACAAATACCGCCGCACAAATCGTTGTTTCATAGCCAGCCCAATATCGGCTTGCCCATCGGCAGCCTTTCGAGCCAGTTTTTTAGCAATGTTTACCTCAATCCGCTGGATCAGTACGTCAAGCATCAACTCAAAATCAGGGGCTACCTGCGCTACGTCGATGACATCATCATCCTTGGTCATGAACCCAAAATACTGCTGGAACAAATGCGCCAGATCAATCAATTTCTGAACGATCATTTGCATCTGCATCTTCACCCCGACAAAACCGTTTTACAACGTGTAGACCAAGGTGCCAATTTCCTCGGCTTCATTGTTTTTCCGCACTATCGTTACGTCCGCGAACGCATCTTGCGGGCTTTGCGCAGCCGCATCTATTTCTTCAATTATCTGATTGATCCGGCGCGCTACCCGCATGGCTCAAAGCCGCATCGCGGCACTTGGCCTCAATGGCTGGCGCTGCACCAACTTGCGCCGCCGCTCGAACCCAGCCCTGTCGTCCTCAAGCGCATGCTGGCCACGCTCAACAGCTACTACGGCCAGCTTGTCCACGCCGACACCTACCATTTGCGGCGCAAAATTTATAATGAAATGCTCGGCCCGATAAAACGTTACTTCTTGCCTACCGATGCCACTTACAGCCAGTTACACATAAAAAAAGTCTGGTTGATCTCACCCCCATGAGCGGGCGTGACTCTAGTGGACACACGTCACGTAGTTGTTGTTCGTGTCGTTGTTCGCGTTAACGTTGCCGTTGTTCAGGTTGACGTTGTAGTGGTTGCCAGCGCTGTTCGGCGTGGAAGACCAGGTGTTGTTCAACGTCCACCCCTGACAGCATTGCATCTTCACTGTTGCCCGATAAATACTCGGTCTCGGTCTTGCCGTTTTCACCGCTTGACCCCCATGATGCGACCGGGCGCAAGCCCGGCAGCGGAAGATGCCAGCCACATCCCCAATTGGCCTGTTTTGTTTCAGCCGTAACCGAAACACCCATTAGGCACCCATGCATGGCATAGGCAGGATGAGACCAAGCCAGAACTCAAAAATCGTTAATTCACCTCACTTTCGCGCCACTGCCGTTGCAGGTCAGCTACCAGATTCAGTGCCGCCACCGGTGTGCTGGCAGCGACGTTGAACCGGATCAATTGGTCAATTAGCCGCTGCGCCAAATCTGCCACTGGCGGCGAAGATGCGACCGCTTCTACAGCCTTTGCTCCAGGCATCAGCGGCAGACTCTCACGCCAAGCCTCATACATTGCAAACTCTACTGGGGTGACTAAAGGCCAGCGCCAGGTCTGCGCATCCAGTTGGCTTACATGCCCGAAACCCGGCAGCTTCTCCAAAACAGTCAGCGGCACACCGCAAACAACGCGATCAGCCCCTGCCGATTTGACGAAGCGACGCAAAGGCTTGCACGCCAGCACATGGTGGATGAACCCATACGCCCCTTCGTTATAGGCGCGGGCAAACAGACCCTCCTTGTAGATAAACACCGCGCCCGGATCGGCGGCCTGCCGGGTAAACTTCGTCAGCACCGCCTCATCGCCAATTGCCTGCATGACCCAGACTCCAAAAAAATCGCGCCCGCGCGACGCGCGTATCGTTTAACTTCAAAAGCAAATCAAATTCAAACCCAAGAAAACCAAAAACAAAAAATCAAATATCAAGTTTCAAAGGCCAAGGCTCTAGTGGACACACGTCACGTAGACGGTGTTCGTGTCGACGCCCGCGCTAACGATGCCGATGATCAGGTTGACGAGGTAGTGGAAGCCAGCGCTGATCGGCGTGGAAGACCAGGTGTTGTTCAACGCCCACCCCTGACCGGTCATCGCCCCCGATGTAAACAAGGCACTCAATTCCGTATCTGTTGGGAGGCGCCAACCGCTGCTGCCATTGATAGTGGTAGTCGTACAGTATGTGTTTGCTGCGGACCAGGTATACGTCGTCGCTGAAATCGGCATCCACGTCAGCCCGCCCTGATACACATAGCCTGTAGGCCCCGCAGTAAAACTCACGCTGCTGGTTGTGCTCGCCACGACAGCATTGGCATCTTGCACTGAGAAGACTACATTTGCCGCTGAGTATGCAGCGCTTGGGGTTCCTGTCACCGCACCCGTGCTGGCGTTAAGGCTCAACCCCGCAGGCAGCGTGCCAGTAGTGACGCTGTAGGTATACGGAGTTGCTCCGCCGCTGGGGGTTAAGGGCGAGAAGCTGGTCATTGCCGTTCCAACCGTTAAGCTTTGTGCCGTGGTGGTGGCTGTGGCAGTTATAGAGGGGGTAGCCGCAACCACGGTAAAGCTCACGGTGCTGGTTGTGCTTGCCACTACATTGTTGGTATCTTTCACCGAGAAAACTACATTCGCAGCTGTGTATGTTGCGCTTGGTGTTCCTGTCACCGCACCCGTGCTGGCGTTAAGGCTCAACCCCGCAGGCAGCGTGCCCGTAGTGACGCTATAGGTATAAGGAGTTGCGCCGCCGCTGGGCGTTAACGGCGAGAAGCTCGCCATCGCCGTACCTACCGTTAAACTTTGTGCCGTGGTGGTTGCGGTGGCAGAGATCGCGACCGGTGCAGCTACCACAGTAAAGCTCACTGTGCTGGTGGTGCTTGCCACTACGCCTTTAGCATCCTTGACTGAGAACACCACATTCGCTGTTGAGTATGTGGCAGTGGGCGTTCCTGTTACTGCTCCGGTACTGGGGTTAAGGCTCAGTCCTGTAGGCAAGGTGCCGGATGAGATGCTGTAAGTGTACGGAGTTGCGCCGCCGCTGGGTGTTAAGGGCGAGAAGCTGGCCATTGCGGTTCCAACCGTTAAGCTTTGTGCCGTGGTATTGGCTGTGGCTGTGATAGTGGCGGAAGCCGCACCCACAGTAAAGCTCACGGTGCTGGTGGTGTTGGCCACTACGCCTTTGGCATCTTGCACCGAGAAGACTACGTTCGCTGTTGCGTAAGTAGCGGTTGGCGTACCTGTTACCGCACCGGTGCTGGTACTGAAACTTAAACCCGCAGGCAATGTGCCGCCGTAGCTGTAGAGATACGGAGTTGCGCCACCGCTGGGCGTTAATGGCGAGAAGCTGGTCATCGCCGTGCCAACGGTTATAGCTTGGGGAGAAGGAAACAATCTCGGCGTTGCTATTTGGACAGTGATCATGGTTTTTCTACCTGGCCCGGCCATGCTTCGTCCAAAATGGTTTTATTCGCTGCCCGATAAACAATTCTGGCCAGCTTGCACTTTTATTGGCGGGGTGGCCTATCCTTGTTCCATCGGGAAGGGTCAGTCGCCCCTTCATAAATTAATCCCACTACTTCTCTAAGCCGAGTCAGTTCCCCTGTGTCCATGCAACCCCCTGATTTCGAAAAAATTCAAAACTAGCGCGTCAGCGTAATTATTTTTGATTTTGTCCCCCATTTGGGGGACGCGGAGAAAATATAAAGTGAATTAAAATTCCCGCAAGTAGAAATGTTGATGTTGAGTTTCCGCCAAGCTTAGTATTTCCCGGTTGAAAAAAATTCAATACATCACTGGTTCTCCTGAGAATCGATGGGGTTATCCGTGCCATTACAGAACGGCGTTCGCTTTGTCCTCGTTCCTGTTCTCGCACCGCTATAGGCTTACCTTGCGGCAAGCTGTCCCCGAGGGGAGCGATACGAGGTTTCCACGTTCCACTTGCAGAAGTATATTGGGTTAGGCGGCTGCTTTCGACCGGGAGGCGTTCGGGTCACGAATGCGCACGGCCAACGCGCGATTCCCCCTCCATTACCATTTTGGTTAAGCGTGAAAGCCAATTCCGCTTATTCGGCATAACGATCTTTACCACAGCTTCAATTAATTTCGCCATACCAACTATCTAGCACTATTCCGGCTATGGCTGCCAGAAGGGTACGCCTCTCGCGATTTGTGCCCCGCACCTTGCGGTGCTTCGTTACGTTGTCAGGATCGCTCTTGATTCAGACCCCTAGATTCATCCGGTGACACGGATGGTTCCCTCATTTGAAGCGGGAACAACTTCTATAAGCGACTTCGTGTCGCACTGGCTGGGAGCCGTCAGATAGCAAGTGGTATCTAATGGGGCAATATGATTCTGCGAAAATAAATTATTCGGATGCCAATGTTAATTTGACTGGGTTGCGCATTAGTATCGGATATCGTTGGAAGTAACTATTTACAGAATTCGCTGGTTTGCAATTGTCTTTGGGAGAGAGATTACAACTACATTAGAAAATGAAATTCGGTTTCTACCAAGTATCAATTGCCTGCCGTAAAGCAGCCCTTCGTGGAGGTCGGTTTATGGCCGGTCACTGCCTCATGCTCTCATTTGATTCTAACGTCTGCTCCTAAACTATTGGAAGACATTCAAAAATGAATTCCGCCCGTTGATAATGTCACTCAAGAAACAGTTGCTATGCGTGAAGAGCTGCGTATTCACGAGCAGTCGGAAGAGAATAAGGCATTTTGTTTTCACTCGGACATGTCACTTCCCAACCAAGGCAGGCAAGCCAGATGGCTCGTGGGATTGACTTGTGCGCAGTTCGATAATAACTAACCATGCGACGACTAATTCCAAGTGCTTCTGCAGCACCAGATAACGAAAGTTTATTACGATACATCCAACCGCCGAACATTTCGTGACTAACTTCACCTGCCTGTTCCTTCGCCCAAGCGTATACATTATCTGGGCCAAGTTCAGTATCAATCCACTCAATACTGAATCCGTCGGTATGTACCCGTGCAAACACTTCTGGCTTCAGAATTTCCTTCAGTGCTGGCTTGCTGAGAATGCGTTCAACATTGACATCCAATACCTCTCCGGTACTCCATGTTGTACGCAGGCGATACGGCTCTAAAGCCTCAACTGACAAAATCTTGGGAAAAAAATATTCACTCATGGGTGCACCTCGACCATTCATTCAACAAAAAAGCTCGCTCTTGTTCAATCCACACTAACGCTTCACGAATTTCACGTTCCGCCACTTTGCCACTAATCTGTATTGTTGCTATATCTTACGATGCAGTCGCGTCCACTTCGCAGCAGAACATGAACATGGGGTGGTGGATGATCATCGAGATACATCACAACACGGCAATCGGCGAATCGTTGCAAAGTAGGCATGGGGTAAGTATAGGGCAATCATTGCTCTAGTGCAATGATAATTGGAAAGCATTAATTCAGATCTTCAGCAGAGAATACTGACTATCGCGACCTGAAGATTGACTGCCCGATAACCGCCAGACCTGACTGGCAGAAGATGGCCGACGGCACCAGTTTAGCATTCTTCACAATGGGGGTCTGTTCCTGAAAAAGGAACAGACCTTGAAATTTTGATAATTTTGCCTGTTCCGGTGTCTGTAGCTATTTTTCAGAGCTCACAATCGTAAACATTAACCGACGTTCATCATAGTTACAGTTGACCAAAGAAAGTTTATGAGGCATTTGGCTCATGTATTCCTATTCGGTTCTAAAAAATATTTGACCTCAAATGCACCTCGAACGCTGTTTGCGAACCAGATACGTTTCGCGTTCATTAAGTCGTATCTTGTTACAATTGCCTCATGCACTCGTTTCCTTTTTAGTAATATTTCGCGAAACACGCCAGGAAGAAGTCCACAAATCGTTGCGGGGGTTACCAATTCTCCTTCAAGCTCAATGAGAATATTTCCGCGGGTAAATTCAGTCAATTCACCCCGCTCGTTGTATAACAATGTATCAAATATTCCTGCTTGATTATGAGTCAAGGATGTATAGATTTCTCGACGTGTATCCGTACTTGCTCAGGGGCGTGAATGTGATCCGCCCCAATCAGGTGTGGAGTACGGACATCACCTACATCCGGCTGCCGCGTGGGTTTGTGTATCTGGTGGCCGTGATCGACTGGTACTCGCGAAAAGTGTTGTCATGGCGGCTGTCGAATACGCTGGATAGTGGGTTCTGCGTGGACTGTCTGGAGCAGGCATTGCAGGCGTATGGAACGCCGGAGATATTCAACACCGACCAGGGTTGCCAGTTCACCAGTGAAGTTTTTACCGGCGTGCTGTTGAAAAAAGGAATTGCCATCAGCATGGATGGACGAGGTAGGGCACTGGATAATATCTTTGTGGAACGACTCTGGCGTAGCGTCAAACACGAAGACGTGTATTTGAAAAGTTACACCACGATGTCTGAATTACTGATAGGATTGACAGAATACTTCGTGCTTTACAACACGGAAAGACCGCACCAGTCACTGAGCTACGAAACGCCTGATCAGGTCTATCGAACAGCGAGCGGAGGCGGTGCAAGGATTGTGGACAAATACAGTGAGAAAGAAAAAACTCACTCAGAAATAGAAACAAAAAAAGAAACAGAAAACCGGGGCAGCGCCGTTCCGCTGCAGGAAGAAGGTTACCCTCTTAAACTCGATACATTATTGTCTTGACCGAGGGGTCCACTTTATCAGGCGAAACTGAACAAATCTGCCAATTTCCAAAATCCAAATAGGCACAGTAGGCCAACGGCTGACTCTCTTTAAGCCTGTCATAAAATGATAAACCATCACCAATAAATGCCGCATGTAATCGAGTAGTGTAGTTAACTTGATAGAAGTCTCCTTCAGATATTCCGTCTTTTATTTTTTTTACTGTTGCGTCAAAACTTCCTCGTACAGTCTTATCGTGCCATGCTCCAACAAGATGTTCCTTGCGCGGTCGTTGATTTGTTGATGCATTACGATATACGGCAAACATGGCGCACGGCAAATCTGATGGTGGTGATTCATTCGTATGTAAAGATTTATCGAACGCTGCCGCAGCTTCATAAGCAACAAAACCCACAACCCAATATCCAGAAAGAGCATAGGACTCAACTTTGGATAGCAGTTCTGGAACCTCGATAATGCTTTCGGCAGTCAGAGTACATTCGGGATTGCAAAAAAATGCAGGGCTACGCCCTTCTATTGAGGGATATGGAAAATCAATTTCGCAATAATTTGATTGTGGGAAAGTCATGTTGATTCATGTGATTTTAACTGCCCAGAGAAAATGCAAGATATTTTTATGTTATTACCCTAAGAATTGGGAAAGTTGTTGTAAGGAAAAAAGAAACTATTTTTGAAAAGTGCGAAGTTCAGGCTTTGGCACGAAGCCGAACTTCACTCTATCAAATAGCAAGCCATAAAGCAGTCATTGGCCAGCGGCAGGTTATGGCCGGTCAGAGTCAATCGACCTTCAAAGACTCAATTGACTCTTATGTATTCTATTGCTGACCTTCAAGTTCCGCCTCAACTTGCATCAAACGATTTCCCCGTACGGTCAGTCAACCAATGCACTTCGAATCCCCAGCTTGTTCGTTGAAATGGGTGCCGAATAATGAAAAATCCCCGCGCATCTGAGATGTGCGAGGGTGAGTTGAGTTATATCCGCAAAAACAATTTGAGCGGATGGTCAGCTAGTTGTTCAAAGCCGTATTGTTCATAGAAACCAACCGCGTCTGGCTTGGCATCAACCAAGATGCCAATTCCTCCGACTTCGGAAGATATTCTTTGCGACCTCGAAATGGCGTTAGCCAAAAGTTTCCCACCTAAGCCTTTTCCTTGATGTTTCTTGTCAATCGCAAGGCGACCCAAGCGAAAAACAGGAATCTTCTGAGGAAGCTTTTTGATCCATGCTGGCGGTATTTCATCTCCACGCAACTCGGCGATACTTACGGCATAGAACCCTAATATTTCGGTGGCAATATCGGATTCGACGGCAACATAAGTTGAAGAGACTCCCTTGGATCTGTGCTGTTGAGCAACGTTAGCTAGCCAATGGTTAAGTTCGCTATTTCCGCAATCAAAAGTCTTTCTATCGTGGTGACCAGTCAATGGAAGAATCGCGATCATCTGCCCTCCCTTTTTCGTAGTCAGCCATCAATTTCTTGAGCTTTGCGTTCTTTGGTGGCGGATTTTCAATCAGTTCCAGCAAGCGCAACGACTCCCGACGTGTCAGGATGACTGTTGACTCACTTTCAATGACCTTGTCTGCCTTTTCCAATGCTGCCTGTACGACAAACTGGTTCATCGTAGCACCAACGAGATCCGCCGCCATTTGCAATTTATCCTGCACATGATCAGTGATACGTGTGGTGAGACGTTTTCCGGTATTAGCTAACATGGCAGCCTCCTTGTTGGGCATAAATTCAATATGCCTAGTGTATGACGATGGCGTCATTTTGTCACCTCCTGTTTTAAAGTTACGCGATTTTCTACGTGTAATTAGAAACCCGGATCCAGTTAAAAACCGGAATTCATCGGAATACGCAATTGTTTTGGAATGCCGCAACGTGCGGCGCCGTAATTCAGCATGATGCTGAAAAACAAAAGACGGTGCTAATTGACTGACCTTGTTGTGTTGCCAAGTAAACCGGTCAAATAGCCTATTTTTCTACGAATAGTTCAAGTTTTCGCGCTTTCTCGTCCGACTTTTCGCTTTCATGTGCCTTTACTATGAAGGCATGTCTATTAGATATAAAACCATTGCCAAGTTTTGTTCAGAAAGCGGGTACACCGAGGCCGCCGTACGAGGTAAAATTCGCGAGGGTGTCTGGCGCGTGCGCATTCCACGGCATTCTGCCACCCATTCCGTTATGATTCTGCCACCTAATCCACGATCATTCTGCCGGGTCAGTCGGAGCGAAGCGACGCAAGGTTTTTAGGTTAAGGTTTTGTTGTGTCGGTTGTCAATTTTTCCAAGTCTTTGCGCATGGTTTTTCCGCTCAAATTGATCTTGTACGCGTTGTGTACCACTCGATCCAGGATTGCATCTGCCAGCGTTGGGTCACCTATTGCCTCATGCCAATGTGCTACCGGTAGCTGACTGGTGATGATCGTTGCACGCAGGTTGTAACGGTCATCCATTATTTCCAGCAAATCGCGCCGGTGTTGATCGGTAAGTACGGCGAGTCCCCATTCATCAAGTATCAAGACGTCCGCCTTGGCCAATTGTCGTATCATCTTGGCGTAGCGGCCATCGGCACGCCCTATATCCAGTTCCTGAAACAAGCGCGTCAGCCTAACGTATTGCGAACTGTATCCTTCGCGGCAGGCTTTGTGCGCCAGTGCGCAAGCCAGAAATGTTTTGCCTAAACCCGTCGCGCCCGTAATCAGCACGTTCAGATGTTCCGTCACCCATTCGCATCCAGACAGCTTCATGATCAAGGAACGATCCAGCTCGCGCGGAGTTTTGAAATCGATATCTTCCAGAGCCGAGTTCTGTTTCAGCTTTGCCATACGCAATCGTGTCTGCATACGACGATTGTCTTTCTCGGTTAACTCCCTATCAACAATCAAGCCGAATCGTTCTTCGAACGGCATAGTGCGGATGTCCGGGATACTTTCCTGTTCTTGCAAGGCGCGCAGCATGCCCATCAGTTTCAGTTGCTTCAGTTTGTCCAAGGTGGGGTGATACATCATGGTTTTATGCTCCTGTCAGTGGTTGTAATAGATTGTTTCGATTAATGGTAATAGCCCGGGCCACGCACGTTGTCGTGGAAGATCGGAAGGCTACTTTGCGGGCTGTCTTGCGGCAGCGGCATTTCATCCAGTCGGTGTTTTAAAATTGAATCAACCGATGTGTAGCTGATGGCGTTGGTGATGTAAGCTCTGCGGCAAGCAGCTTCGACTCGGTCATTTCCATAATGCTTGCCCAGACGGATAATGCCCGCCGCTGCGCGAAATGCCTGTTGGGGATGGGGCTTGCGTTTGATTAGCGCCTCGATCAGTTTGCTCGTATGTACACCGACGGATGCGCCCCAGTTAACGATTCGCTCCGGTGTCCATTCGGCCATTTTGCTATGCCCCTCGGGCATGTGCGCAGTCTGTGTCGAATGTTTCTTGTTGCCTGAGTGCAATCTGGCGTGACTGGCAACTCGCTCCCCTCGGTATAGTATTTCAACGACATACTCGCTGTAGTTCACGTCAAGTTGCTTGCCAATCAACTTATAAGGTACCGAGTAATAGTAGCCATCGCCCAGATCAACGTGGTAATCCAGCCCCATGCGAACCTTCTTCCATTCGCTGAAGATATGACGTTCCCCAGATAGAGGACGCATCGCGGGATAGTCAACAGTACGGAACAGTGTTTCGCGACATCCTGCCAACTTCTTGAATGGCCGCTGATTTAGCCGTGTCAGCAGATCTCTGATCGCTGTATTCAGTTCTGCCAAACTGAAGAAGGCGTGGTTGCGCAAACAGGCCAGTATCCAGCGAGTCACCACTAATACGCCATTTTCAACTTTGGCTTTATCCCTCGGTTTTCTGCTGCGAGCAGGGATCACAGCGATGCCGTAGTGGGTGGCAAAAGCGTGATAGCTCGGATTCGTGTCAGGCTCATATCGGCAGGCTTTGCTGACACCGCTCCTGAGATTGTCCGGCACCAGAATTTCCGGCGCTGCGCCGAAGAACTCCAACATGCGGATGTGGCTGCCAATCCAGTCCGGCAATGTTTGGCTAAAAGTCGCTTCGGCATAGGTGTAGTTGGATGCGCCCATTACGCCTACGAAGATTTGCACTTGTCGAATCTCGCCGGTGTACCGATCAGTAACCGGCATTGTTTGCCCGCAATAATCCACAAAGCATTTCTCGCCAGCCAGATGCTCCTGACGCATCACGGCATCGAGCTTGCCAGACCATTTCCGATAACTTTCGCAGAACCAACTGTAGTTGAATCCATCAGGCTGGTTTGCCTTGTACTCGTGCCACATCAAGAACATGGTGACCCCTTTGCGGCGCAGTTCTCGATTGACCACTGCCCAGTCGGGCACCGGTCGTAAGGCATCCGGCAATGCTGATTTAGGGGGGAACAGCCGCGCATCAATTGCGGCATCGGACATGTCTAGCGGGAGCGGCCACGACAAACCTGACACCGCAAAGCGGCGCAAATAGTCACTGACCGTGGGTCTGGATACGCTAGTGCTGATGGATATCTGCCGGTCTGACAGATCAAGTTCAAACTTCAGTCGTAATATTTCTCTGATTTTACGCATCGACAACTTCTCCATATTCGACCCTCTTTCCGAAAAAAGGGCGAATGGTAGGTGAAAATTATCTTGCGTCGCTCCCTGACGGGGGTGGCAGAATCACACCGGAATCGGTGGCAACATGCTCATGGAATGGGTGGCAGAATGTTCGTGGAATCAGTGGCAGAATGCCACCGGAATTCGCAGCGCGAGAATGTGGTGTGGAAACGTGCACCTGATGGACACGTACTTGTTAATGTTGAGGGGTATAACGAATGGGTGGAGAATCAAAATGGATTGGCGTGCGAGCCGTCTCAGAAAGCTCGATCGAAATGGATTTCAGGTACAAAGGGGTCAGGTGCCGGGAAACCTTCAAACTCAAGCCCACCGCCGTTAATCTGAAGAGAGTAGAGCAGCATCGCGCGGCAATCCTGTTCGCTATTGAGCAAGGAACGTTCGATTACCGCACCACTTTCCCTGACTCTAGTCGAGGGCTTCAGTTCTCGGAATTCAAAGGCGAAGGATATCTCTTGAAGGTATATCTGACGACATGGTTAGAGGGGAAAGAAAGATACCTTCATAGCAGCACATATGACGATTATGGGAAAACAGTTAACAACACACTAATTCCGGCATTCGGTCATCTCACTCTTGCAGAACTTCGCAGGCTTCACGTTAAAGATTGGTGCAACAAACAGACTGCAGGGAACAAACGCCTAGCTAATGTCCAGAGTGTTCTACGGTCAGCGCTGCAAGATGCTATGAGTGACGATCTAATTGAGTCGAATCCACTCTACGGCTGGACATACAAAAATATGGAGGCACCTGATTCAGAGGATGCCATAGACCCGTTTACAGCTGATGAGCAGTCATTAATATTGGCAGCACTCAAGGAGCCTCAATACCTAAATCTAATTGAATTTGCCTTTTGGACGGGTCTCAGAACAAGTGAGTTGGTTGCATTACTATGGTCGGATATTGATTGGGTCAAAGGGACCGTTAGAGTGTCTAAGGCTAAGACGCAGAAGGCAAAAGAGGCTGAAAAGCCAAAGACTCGGCGAAGCGTTCGCGATGTTAAGCTTCTGCAACCCGCGCTAGATGCTCTCAAAAAGCAAAAATGCCACAGTTTCTTGATTGGGGCGCCGATCTTTTTAAATCCCCTTAATAATAATCAGCCATGGCGAGGTGATCGCCGCATTAGAGAGAATGTCTGGATTCCTGCATTGAAGAGGGCAGGGGTGCGCTATAGAAATCCATACCAGACAAGACACACTTATGCTTCGATGATGTTGACTGCGGGAGAGTCACCCATTTGGTTGGCTGGGCAAATGGGGCACGCCGACACTTCTATGATATTCAGACGGTATGGTAAATGGATACAGAGCAAGGATGATGGGGCGGGGACAAAAGCTGTTAAAATGTTTGGCAAATTTGATGCATGGTCAGGATTAAGTCAGGGTGGCTCGTAACATATTGATTTTAAAAGTAGCGTCGCGGGTTCGAGTCCCGTCCACTCCGCCAAACGCGTATAACCGACTGACTTAAAGTGTTTAGAAAGACATTTCAAGCGGGCGGGGATACTAGAAGGGGACTCAACTTTATTGTTGTAGTCCCCTTTTCTTTTGCACTACATAAGGGATTGGCGAAGTAAAATAATAGTTTGAGGAAATCTCGATTGAGTGAAGAAACTCAAGTCAGCATGCAGGACAATTTCTTTGCGGGAAATATCATGAAGATGCCAGCACATGCTAATTTTGAAGTGGTGGTCGTATACCTGTGTGAAACTCTGGTAGCAGATCAAGCTGGCAAATGCATCAGCCAAGTATTAACCTAACTGTTCGAGTTTCAGAGCCTGCCCATTGATGAAACGATTGTGGATTTTTCTTGCCCTAATGCTGACATCTTCTTTGGTGTTTGCAACTCAGCCGAGCATAGCCATGTTCTATGGAGCCAATCCTCCGTGGGATGAATTACATGCTTTCGATGTGGTGGTGGTGGAGCCACTGCATGTGCCAGACCCCAAATTGTTTGCTAACGATAAAACTGGATTGTTTGCATATGTTTCTCTCGGGGAAGTTTCTCCTGAACGTGCTTATTTAAAAGACATTCCAGATGTGTGGAAATTGGGAAAGAACACTGATTGGGGAGGCATTGTGCTTGACCAATCGCGACCAGAGTGGCCGGTATTTTTTGTAGATCATGTTATCAAGCCTCTGTGGGATGCAGGCTATCGAGGTTTCTTTGTAGATACACTTGATTCCTACCAACGCTATGCAATATCCGATGCCGACAAGTCTAGTCAGGAAGCGGGAATGGTATCGGTAATTCACGAGTTGAAGAATCGTTACCCTCAAGCCAAGTTGATCTTTAATCGTGGCTTCGAGATACTGCCCAAAGTTCATCAGGATGTTTACGCAGTAGCTGCCGAATCATTACTTCAGGGTTGGGATCCAACGCAAAGAATGTATAGTCCTGTCCCCAGCAAAGACAGTGAATGGCTGAAGGGGCAACTAAAACGTGTTAGACAAGAATATGGCTTACCAGTCTTGGTGATTGACTACGTAGCGCCGGACAAGCGTGATCTCGCGCGTGAAACGGCAGCAAAAATACGCGAAATGGGATTCATTCCCTGGGTGACGAACCCGCAATTAAACATGTTGGGTGTCGGAGAAATAGAAGTAATGCCGCGCAAAGTATTGATGGTTCATAACACTGCAAATACCGAGTATGACCTGATAAATACCAGTGCCCTGCATTACGGCACAATGCCGCTAAACTACTTGGGCTATTCAGCCGAGTATTTGGATGCGCGCCAACCCTTACCCGGTTTTCCGCTGAGGGGGCGTTATGCAGGCATTGTGGTTTGGCTGGATATCGCGGCAGGCAGGGAAGGCGCGGCTCTGGGGACATGGCTCAAGCAGCAAATTGCGGATGGCGTGCCGGTTGTTATAATGGGGGAAGCCGCATTCTTATTTACGAATGGCGATGCAAAGCAGTTGGGTATGCAATTTACATTGGATGTTGAAAACCACACCCGTTTGCATATTGCCCAACGTGATTCTTTAATTGGTTTCGAAACACAACCCATATTTGACCGGTCCGCTTTTTTCCCTTTGCATGTGCCGGGTGCGAAACCGTTGCTTACGCTGGACAATGATCATGGTGACACGCAAGAAACTGTGGCACTGACTTCATGGGGAGGTTACGCCCTCAATCCGCATGTGTTAGTCGAACTGCCTAATATTGCGCTTGACGCAAAACCCAAGGACACAGGCAGAAATTTGCGTTGGGTGATTAATCCGGTTGAGTTCTTGCGCCTTGCACTAAAGCTGCCGGAAATGCCGGTGCCGGATGTGACCACCGAAAGCGGGAAGCGTATGTTGATGGTGCATATGGATGGAGATGGCTTTGCCAGCAAGGCAGAGTTTTCAGGTTCACCCTATGCGGCTGAAATATTGAAAAATAAGATACTGAAAAAATATCAGTTGCCGGTAACAATGTCTGTGATTCAGGGGGAAGTTGCCCCGAACGGCCTCTACCCTTTACTTTCGGCAGATCTTGAAAAAATCTCACGGGAAATTTTCGCGCTCCCCCAAGTCGAAATCGCAAGCCATTCTTTATCACATCCCTTCCTGTGGAGAAAGGCAGAAAGCAATCCGGAGGATGAAGGCTATCACCTTGTGTTGCCGAATTATACTTTCGATCTGAACAGAGAAATCACGGGTTCGATCGCCTATATACAGTCAAGATTGGCACCGCTCGGCAAAAATGTAGTGACTTTTCTTTGGACCGGCGATTGTAATATCGGAAGTGATGCGCTTGAGTTGGCTGATCGTAGCGGAGTTACGAGCATGAATGGCGGGGAAACAATGATCACGCGTGGCTATCCTACTTTGACGCTGGTTTCACCGCTGGGCGTTCCCAAGAAAAAATATTTTCAGGTGTATGCCCCGAACCAAAACGAGAATGTCTATACCAACAATTGGCTGGGGCCATACTATGGCTTTGAGCGGGTCATCGAGACTTTCGAATTAACTGATACGCCATATCGGTTAAAGCCAATTGATATTTATTTTCACACTTATTCAGCCAGCAAACCAGCCTCTCTCAAGGCTCTCGATAAGGTATTTAACTGGGCGATGAATCAGGAAACAACACCGGTGAATGTTTCCGACTATGTCCACAAGGTGCTTGATTTCAACAGCATGGTAATAGCTCGGACACATGATGGCTGGCTGGTTCGCGGAACTCAAAATCTGCATGAATTACGTGCACCATTGATGCTCGGGCAACCGGTAATCGATGAGGATGGGGCTCTGGCCGGATTCAACCGTAATGGCGAAAGCCAATATCTGCATGTGGACGATAATGAGGCCGTTATTCGTTTCAGCAAGTCTGTCACTACATCGCCCTATGTCGTTTCTGCCAATGCGCGCATTACACGTTTGAAGCCTGCTGCTACGAAAGAGGGTAAGTCACTTAGAGTGGGATTGCGAGGCCAGGTCCCGTTGAAGTTCGCTTTAGCCATGAACGTACACTGCTCGGTACATGCTGATGGCCTGTTGATTAAAGCAGACTCCAGAGATAACGGCATTAGTCTTTTTTCAATGAAAAACCATGTCATCGACGAACTACGAATTCACTGCCCGCGGTAAGCAGGGTATTGACCGCCCGCACCTGATGTCTTTCTGGACATTGGCGGGCTTCGCTTTGGTCGTGCTTATTCCGCTGGTGATGACTTTTCCAAAACAAGAATTATTACGCCAGGCAACGCGACAGAAACTCGGTGATACATTGACGGTCAATTATTTGATAAATTTGCTGAACGCCGATCCGGGCAATCTTGAGTTGCGGGTTTTACTTGCAGAACACAAGATACAAATGAAAAAATATGATGATATTTCAGCGCTCATCGAACCGGTTTTATTGAGCAAAGATCCGGAATGGCATTCGAAAGGCGTCTTGATCGAGTACAAATTGCTGACCAATAAATTTCTAAACAGTCAACCTCACTCGCTTCCGCAAGCGGAGTTGAAGGCACGGCGCATCACAGATTTTAATAACTTAGTCGGCCAATCGTGGCCTATCTTAACGCAAGTGTATCTGGCCCAACAAGCGGATGACTTGCACGAGAAGAAAATTTCCGCAATATTTTACCGGACAATTTACGAATCATCCCCGATGCAATCGTCGAGTTGGTTTGCAGAGACAGCGGGAAACGTACTTAATGATGGTAATTATGAGCTTGCAGCGCATTTGTATTTCATTGCTCGGCACAAAGAAAACTTGCTGTCCAGGCAGCGCGAATATATGTTGGCGGGCATTAATGCCCTTATGGCAGGGAATTTATTTTCTCAGGCGATGAAGGCAAGCGACCAGCATTTGGATAATCTGGCAGATGATTCAGAAACACTCTACGCCTTGATACAAGCCGCGCGCGCAGCAGGTGATCTGCAGCACGCCGTACGTTACGCCAAACTTTTGCTGCATCTTTCCTGGTTGGACCAGGTCTTTGCCTGGATTCAACAGAATGACTTGAGCTTGATCGGAATCGCGGATGCCGATGCCGCGTCGGAGGATACGCCAGCGGCTTCGGGAGGTATAACGCCTTATGACCAGAAAAACTATGAGCTTGCCTTCAATGTATTTCTTGAAAACCACAATCTGGTTGAGGCATTTCGCGTTGCAAAAGCGGCCGTAGAGCAGGTTCCCGAAGTAAATATATGGCACCAACGCTTGGCCCAGGTTGCCGAATGGAACGGTAAGCAGGAGGTGGCATTACGCGAGTGGCGTTGGCTGCTGCGTCATCGCGGGAGGCAGGATGCTTTGTTGAATATATTAAGACTGGCTCCGTCCCTGAATGATTACGATGCATTGATTGACGCATGGAAACGAGTAGCGGGAAAGCAGCGACTGGATGAAAAACAATGGAATAATTTGGGCGACTTGTTCGAACAGTCGGGACGTCAACGCGAAGGAATCAAGTTTTTTGAAGACCGTTACGCTACCGATAAACTACCGGTTTTGCTTGAAATCGCCGCGCGTATGGCAGAAAGAAACGGGGATGATGAGCTTGCCGGTAAGTTGTATTTTCATCTGCTCGAAAGGCATGATACACAATCAAACTGGTTATTGAAAATTGCCAATCTTTATTTGAGAAAAGGCGATTACCGTAAAGCCTACGATTTGCTGCAGGCTAATATTGGCAAAGCAGATGAAAAAGATGCCGCTTATTGGAAAGTATTGGCAGACCTTGCCTGGCAATTGCAAGAGGATGAAGATGCAAAGAAAGATTATCGTCATTTGCAGGAAGTCGGGAAGCTGGCCAGGGAAGATTTTAGCCGCCTGATATATTTGCTGGGTGACTCAAAGCAGGATGAAAAAGCAGCCTTGGCGGAATTGGCTTACCGGCGCTTCGGGGATCGTGACATGATTTTTCAGGCACTGGAAATATACGCGGCCATAGGCGACCTTCGGGCGCAAAAACACCTATTTGACGAATTGGCGGCTGACCACAAAGTCGACCTCTCCGGCAGTTCGCGTTTTTATCTGATACGGGCACAGTATTTTAAGGCGATCGGAAATATTCCGGCGGCGCGCTCGGATTATCAGCGTGCTGCGAGCATTGCGCCTAACGATATTAATACGACAAATGCGCTGCTTTGGTTTCTGATCGATGTTCATGATGAAAAGACTTTGCGCGAAATGATTGTATGGATCGTGGCGCGGGGCGATCATGAGAATCCCGGGTATTGGGGAGTATTGGCATCTGCATATCTAGTGCTGGGTCAGCCGTCGCACGCGGTTGTCTTTTACACTCGGCAACTCAAACAAGAAGGATCGGACTTTCTCTGGCTCGTGAATTATGCCGATGCGCTTGAGCAAAGTCGGCAAACTGGTTTGGCAACACGTGTTCGCCGGTACGCGTGGTCGCAACTACGGGAAAAACTATCAGGTGAGCAGATCAAACTTCCGTACTCTCAAGATATGCTGGTAGCCGCACGCTTAGCACTGTTGAATTTTCCCGATGATCCCGGATTGTCATTAGTTGGGTCGGTATTACGTCAAGACCGCTTGCTGGAACACGATGTTGTTGCTGACCGCATGACAAATGAATTAGTACTGGGGTGGGCGCTCTCCAAGGAGCAATCTTCGAATGCTAAATCATGGTTGTGGCGGCGTTATGGGCAGACTCTGAATCGACCTATATGGGCGGAAATTGCTGTCGCCGAAGCTGAAAACGATACTGAAATTATTGATAGTTTACTTGCCGGACAAGCCGATGCTCTCCCAATGTTGGCACGACATGATGCTGCAAATTTAGTCGATCAGAGACGGTATGCAGAATCCATCGTATTTGAAGGATTAACGGATGATCCAGGGAATAATGAAGGCTACCAGCGCCTGAGCGAAGATCTTTTGGCTGATGCCAGTTTTGTCAACTATTCAATGAGTGAAATTCAACTCGGCAGTTTGCACCGCATCATTCAAAGTGCGCTGATTGAGGCACCGGTTACCAGCCACACGCGTATGGCTGCCGAATTCTGGAATACGTACCAGACAAACGATACTACCCCTGATTTTGGTAGTGTTCCACAAACTGAGAAGGTTGCCGGCATTGTTTTGAAGCACAGTAGCAGTTTAGGTGATACTGAGTTTGCTCTTCGCCACAGGGATGAGTATGCTGCAACGACCGAGTCTCATTTGATTCATGGCATTAATATTTTTCCGCGCCTGAATATTCAACTCGGGGTGGAGTTAAATGCGGCCGCCAGCGAATCCACTGATTTGTTGGTATTCGGTATGCGTGACCAGTTTACAACAGGGTTTCTCTATCGCTTAAGCAATCGCGAGTACATACAGATTCAACCGGGTTGGGCCCGCTACTACACTCAAGCCGGGGAGTATCTGGGGAGTGGGAATCATGTATCCTGGGAATTGGGGCATTTAATTCGTACTGAATATCCCGACTTGAGCGTGCGTTTAATGGGGGTATATAGCGGGTTTGACAGTGAACCATCGCCCGCTATAGCGTTACCGGAAAATTCGAATCTTGTCGGGCTGTGTTTGAGTGCAGGGGAAAATAATCGTCTGGTCTATACACATGCCTGGCGCCCCCATCTGGACTATTGCACCACTAATAATAGTTTGAGCGGACAAGGTTATAATGCACAACTTGATTTTGCCGGTTCGGCGTTAGGCCATGACCAACTTTCCATTACAATGAGCCAGGAGGTTGGCGGCACAAATATTGTGAATGGCCTTAGCCGTGAAATCAAATTGAACTACCGATATTTTTACTGATGTTAGATTTTGAGTTGAACAAACTCCGGGGATAAAAAATGAAGATTTTCAAACTTGCCATCTTGCTGGGCTTGCTGGGACTCAGTTCCTGCGCGGTGCTGGATAATCAATCCAACTTGAAGCCGCTGGATCGCAATGAGAAGTGGGTATTGTTGCCCATCTTAAATCATACCGACGTGCCACAGGCCGGATTACGTGCCGAGTCAATCATAGAGGTGTTGTTGCGAACTCAAGGGATAAGCAACCTGAGACACTATCCGCCAACACTGAATCAGGACACTCTGTTCGAGCCAGCCGAGCTCAAAGCTGTGAACGAGGCAATAATTTGGTCGCGGGAACAAGATGTGCGTTACGCGGTAACAGGGGCGGTGGATGAGTGGCATTACAAAGTCGGTGTTGACGGAGAACCTGCTGTCGGCTTGACCCTGCAAATAATCGATTTAAAGAACGGAGACAGTGTGGTGTGGAGTGCAGTCGGAAGCAGGAGCGGATGGAGCCGCGAGGCTTTAAGTGCTGTCGCCCAGAAATTGATCAAAGATATGTTATCAGGCGCATCTATCAAGTGAACACCAAGTGAACATAAGGAGTGTGATCGACAAAATATCGGCGCGTTTACCTGATGTGTTAGCGCCAGTGCTTCACCACCGGCTGATGTGGCTGGAAACCGTGGTGATCACTCTATGCGCTATCTCACTGGGATTCTTTTTTCAGCGAAATAATGTGTTTCAGATAGGTGGTGAGTTTCCATGGATATGGACGGCCCCGATATTAATTGCGTTGCGTTACGGTGTGGCACCGGGAATTGTTTCCTCACTTATTTTGACTTCCGTTTGGTTGTTGATGGATTATTTGTCCGGAAATCATGAAAGATTCCCGGAACAGTTTTTTTTGGGTGGTTCGATTCTTGTATTGCTTTGCGGAGAATTTAGCGCTGCTTGGGGTATTCGTTTGAGACGCGCTGAAGAAACCAAACATTACCTTGACGAACGGTTGAGCAGAATCACTCTGCGGCATTTGTTGCTCCGGCTGTCGCACGATCGTATGGAACAGGAAATTTTGACCAAACCTGTGACCCTGCGCGATGCATTGGGCGGAATGCGAAAATTGACTGCAGCTCAGGGTGATTCGAAATTGCCCGCATCTTATTCCTTGCTCCAATTATTGACGCAGTACTGTCAACTAGAGTCCTCCGCAATCTTTGTTTTTTCCGCTGAGGAAGGCTACTTGCGGACCAGTGAAATCGGTTCTCCACCCGAATTAAAGTCGAATGATCCACTATTGATATATGCGTTGGAACACCGCACATTGTCCCACTTGCTGATTGATGACCTGGCCGATTCGGAATTGCCATCACCTTTTCTGGTTATAGCACCCATTCTGACCAGTGACAAAAAACAACTGGGAGTGCTGGCGATTGATCGAATGCCTTTCCTTTCGCTCAACGAGGAAAATTTGCAAATGCTTTCGGTGATGCTGGGTTACTACGCTGATTGCGTGAACGAAGCCGAAGGATCCCGTCAATTCTTTGAGCACTTTCCCGAAGCTCCAGAGGATTTTGCAGCCGAATTTTCAAGACTGTTGCGGTTACAACGTGAATTTGGCATCAATAGTCATATTGTTGTTCTGTCATTTCAAAACGATGAAAACGGCCGCCGCGCTATCTCTCAACTTACGCACATTCGACGCGGCCTTGATATCCCGTGGCAATTCAAAGTTGGTGATCGTATCTTGTTGGCGAATCTGATGCCTTTGGCGAATACTGCGGCAGTAGAGGGCTATCTGCTTCGAAATGAAACCATGTTAAAAGAGTCAATGGGCATTGATTTCGGAGAAGGTGGGTTGACTTCCACTAGAGTCGACATGGCGGATAGCGATCCAACTGCTTCCTTGATGCGTCTGCTTGAGGCGAGAAATGATTAAAGTTATTTTCATTGCATTGGCGTTATTACTGGAAATTTACGGTCTATACAATTTATCGAGAACCGAGAGTAGCGACTGGGTATTGTTCATATACCTGCTGCAGCATGCGGTGGCAAGCGTGCTGTTGGCCGTGGCGGGGTGGTATTTAATTGCCGAGAAATTTCGGCAGCCGCGGTTGCCGATTACGTTGCTGCTTTTTAACGTTTCATTTTTTATTCCTGTATTGGGCTTGCCAAGTGTGTTCGCTGCCGTGTTTATTTCCGGTTTTCGCAGACGCACCAAAATAAGGCATCCATTCGCCAGTTTGGTGATGCCGGAGTTTGTTCTGTCGTTACGAGAAACTGAAATAAAATTCAGTCAGGGAGGAATCAAATCCCGTCTGGCCCATTCTTCAACACCAACTTCGCAACGGTTGCAATCGTTACTTGCGCTTCAGGGTATCCCTGCACGGGTTTCAAGTCCTTTGTTGCAAGATATGCTGGGTGACTCGTCAGACGACATTAGACTGGTTGCTTACGGTTTACTTGATAGTCGCGAAAAAAAGATCACTGCACAGATACACCATGAAATTGTCAACATGCGCACGGCTGAGAGCAAAGAAATACGCTTGGTTGGGTACCGTCAGTTGGCGGAACTATATTGGGAGATGGTTTATGCCGGCTTGGCACAGGGAGATCTTCGCACACATGCTTTAAATCAGTCCCTGCTCAATGTGGATTCGGCTTTAGCGCTTTCGAACCAGGATACAGGCTTGTTGTTCCTTAAAGGCCGTATCCTTCTCGAATCGAAAAAATATGAGGAGTCTAGGCAGGTATTGGAGTTCGCAATGACACTCGGATTACCCGAATCTCGTGCCCTGCCTTACATCGTTGAAATTGCATTTCATCGGCGTGATTATTCGATGGTGCAACAGTTGCTCACGCGTCTATCGGTTTATCAGCTCACCCCGATTATGAAGAATGCGATTCGGTTTTGGGTGATCAGTCCAAGTACCCCCCGGGGTATGTTAAAAAATGAAAGCAGCAAATGAAGTTGCCGCGCGCACAACGGGCCGATATCGGACTGTTACTGGAGGGCACGTTTCCGTATGTCTCCGGCGGAGTATCCAGTTGGGTTAACCAGATTATTCGCGGCTTTCCCCAATATACCTTTGCTTTGATTTTCATCGGTAGCAGGGCTGAGGATTACGGCGATGCAAAATATAGCTTGCCGGACAATGTGGTTCATCTTGAAACCCATTACTTGCATAACCAACACGCAGCTCCCCCTGTGCGCCCGATTCACGGAGATACGGCAGTTTTCGGAGATATTATGCATCTGCACGAATGTTTTCGATTTGCTGAAACCAATTCGGATGCACTGGAGACTTTTCGCAAGCTAATTCCGGAAATGTCTGCCAATGGCGGTGCAAGTCTGGAAACTTTTTTGTACAGCGAGGAAGCCTGGGATTTCATAAAACAGAAATACCAGAAATACTGTACAGATCCCTCGTTTGTGGATTATTTCTGGACAGTACGTTCAATGCATGCCCCAGTCTGGCTGCTGGCCGATATTGCCGAGAATTTTATTCCAGTACGCGCTTTTCATACAGTTTCGACAGGCTATGCCGGATTGCTAGGCGCATTGCTCAAAGAAAAAACAGGATTACCGTTAATATTATCTGAACACGGTATTTATACCAAGGAACGCAAGATTGATCTTTTTCAGGCGCAATGGGTCAAAGACAACCGTAATGTTTTTCAGCGCGACCCGACTGAAATCAGCTATTTCAGACAACTCTGGATACGCTTTTTTCAAGCACTAGGCTCGCGTTGTTATGATAGTGCCGATCATATAGTCGCTTTGTTTGAAGCAAATCGTTTGCGTCAAATAGAAGATGGCGCACCTGCACAACGCACCAGTAACATTCCTAACGGTGTAAACGTGGCCCGTTTTTCCCCATTGCGAACCCAGCGTCCATCTTTGCCTCCTCCTGTCCTGTGTTTGATAGGCCGGGTTGTGCCTATAAAAGACATCAAGACTTTCATCAGGGCAATGCGCACCGTGGTCAATCGTATGCCTGAGGCGGAAGGCTGGATTGCAGGACCGGAAGATGAAGATCCGGATTATGTGAATGAATGCCGCGATTTGGTAGACGGTTTGGATCTGGCTAGCCACGTAAAATTTTTGGGTTTTCAGCAAATGACGGAACTGTTGCCTAAAGTCGGCCTGGTTGTACTGAGCTCGATCAGCGAAGGATTGCCGCTGGTCTTGTTGGAAGGATTTGCTGCCGGAGTGCCGGCAGTAAGTACCGATGTGGGTTCATGCCGACAATTGATACACGGTCTCGATACGCAAGATCAGGCATTCGGTGCAGCCGGACGCATTGTGGGAATCGCCGATCCGCAAGCTTTGGCGGAAGCTTCGCTGGAATTGATCACAGACGAGGCTGTCTGGAGAACAGCAAGCGAGGCAGGGATAAAACGTGTAGAGACTTACTACACTCAGGAAAAAATGTTTGCCAGCTACCGGGCCATTTATGAAGAGGTATTGCTATGGCAGGAATAGGTTTTGAACTGCGCAAACTGCTTGAAAAAGACAGCTATTTCGGCATGTTTCAAGCCTATGCTTATGCCGGCATTATAAGCTCCGGTCCTTGGGTCCTATCTATCGTCGGTATTCTCTTCGTCGGCTTTTTGAGTATTGGCGTGGTGTTTCCGCATGTGGCAATTGTGCAGTTTCAGGTGTCAGTTACTTATCTTATCCTCAGTTCTTTAATCTTGACGGGTTTCATTCAATTGGGTTTTACCCGTTTTATTGCCGACAGCTTGTTCAAGAAGCAGGACAAACAGGTGTTGCCGAATTTCAATGGCATGCTGCTGGTCGTTATAAGCGCCAGCGGTGCTTTCGGATTGCTGGCAATATTTTTATTCTTTTCGGGAATGAGTATGACGTATCGTTTGCTCATGCTTTCAGGTTTTGTCATTCTGTGCGCGATATGGGTGGCAACAATTTTCCTTTCCGGTATGAAGCAATACAAAGAGATCGTAGTTTTATTCGCAATCGGCTATTCCGTGACAGTGTTCGGGGCGTTGCTATTGAGATCAAAGGGGATGGAAGGTTTGTTGTTTGGCTTCGTCATAGGTCATTTTGTGCTTTTATTCGGCATGGTAACGCTGACGCTGCGCACTTTTCCGCTGCAGGATGCGACCATCGCTTTTGATTTTATGCGCCCGGGAGCAATGTACATCAGCTTGGTTTGGGCCGGATTTATTTATAATCTGGCGGTTTGGGCGGACAAATTGACTTTCTGGTTCTATCCGGATACCAGCCAGAACATTATCGGGGCATTACGCGCATCACTTATTTACGACTTTCCGATCTTTCTCGCCTATCTGGCAATCATTCCGGGTATGGCGGTTTTTTTGGTGCGAATAGAAACAGACTTTGTTGAGTACTACGAAAAATTTTACGACGCCGTGCGTGAAGGTGGCTCACTCGATCACATTGAAACTATGCGCGACAATATGTTATTCACGGTGAGACAGGGTTTGTTTGAGATTGTCAAAATACAGGCTATCGCAGTACTTCTGGTTTTTGTACTGGGTGAAAGATTGCTTGGCTGGTTGGGTATCTCAACTCTTTATTTGCCATTGTTATATATTGATGTTGTTGCTGCCGGACTGCAGGTAGTTTTGCTCGGGGTATTAAATGTCTTTTTTTATCTCGATAAACGTCGCATCGTCGTATTTCTTTGTCTGTTGTTTTTGATTACAAATATTCTGTTGACTTTCCTGAGTCTATACCTTGGCGCGTATTATTATGGCTACGGTTTCGCTTTGTCGTTATTGATCACCGTGTTGACAGGAATGTATTTGCTTTCTCGTAAGCTCGATTTGCTTGAATATGAGACTTTCATGCTGCAGTAACGGGCGATTTATCTGTGGTTATGTTGTAATGGGCGTTCTCAGGCAGTGGCATTTGCTTTAATCAATTGCTATACTGCGTGGCTCTATTGTCAGTGGATTTTATCCGCTAAACAAAGGTGAACGTGAGTTCGCCTTTTTTCGTACTTTATACAAAAAATTATTTTTAATTAGGTAGGTCGCTATGTTTGATTTCGTGCATGAGAAAAAGCGGGTTGTGCAGTTCGTATTGTTGCTCATCATTTTGCCATTTGCGTTTTGGGGGGTGGACTCTTACCGCAAGTCCGGTGGCGGGGAGTCGTTAGCTTCGGTAAATGGCGACAAGGTTACTCCTCAAGAATTTGATAATGCGGTACGCCAACAAGAACAAAGAATGCGCGAAATGGCAGGGCCATCGTTCGACCAGACGATTTTTGATAAACCCGAAATTAAGCATCAAATTTTGGAAGGTCTTGTGACACAGCATCTGCTGGGGACAGAGGCACATAAAACCGGATTGACAGTGACGGATGAACAGCTTGCCGAAGTCATTGCCGGAATTGGCGCTTTCCAAAAGGATGGAAAATTCGACAAGCAGCAATATGAAACAGTATTGAGCGCGCAAAATTTGTCACCGCCACTATTTGAAGCAAAGGTTCGCCAGCAATTAAGCTCACGCGAGTTAACCGATGCTTATACTCAAAACGGGTTTGCCTCAAGCTTGGTAGTTGATAATTTGATTCGTTTGAACGAGCAGCAACGTGTCGTGAGTTTGGTCAAGTTTGATCTGGAGTCGCTCACAAAACAAGTCAAAGTGGATGCGGCTGCCATTGACGACTATTACAAGAAAAATCAGAGTGAATTTAAAACGCCAGAGCGCGCAAAAGTTGAGTACGTCGTATTCTCTTCGGAAGCATTATTGCCGCAAATCGCGGTTGATGATGCGGAGATATCAAAATACTTTGAAGAACATCAAACCGAGTTTAGTACTCAGGAGCAACGTCAGGCATCCCATATTCTGATTTCAGTTTCCGCGCAGGCTTCTGATGCGGAGAAGAAAGCGGCAAAAGAGAAAGCAGAGCAAGTATTGGCAAAGGTGAAGCAATCGCCGGGTAGCTTTGCTGCATTGGCGAAGCAATATTCACAAGACCCCGGTTCGGCAGCAAACGGGGGCGATTTGGGCACGTTTGGTCGCGGCACAATGGTCAAACCTTTTGAAGATGCAGTGTATAAACTCAAAGTGGGCGAAACGAGCGATTTGGTGCAATCTGATTTTGGTTTCCATATCATCAAACTGACGGCAATTAAAGCAGGCAAGACTCAGTCTCTGGCCGAGGTGAAGGGATTTATCGGACAGCGCCTGAAGACGCAAAAAGCAAGCGACAAATTCGCCGAACTGGCCGAGAAATTTAGCAATACGGTTTACGAGCAAAGCGACAGCCTTAAGCCGGCTGCGGATTTGGTAAAAGTACCCGTACAGCAGGCTGGCTGGCTGATCAAAGGTCCGGCTACAGGTGGTGTGTGGACAGACAAGGCGATACAAGCGGTGTTTGCGGATGATGTATTAAAAAACAAGCGCAATACCAGCGCAGTGGAAGTTGCACCCAATACTTTGTTGTCTGCACGAGTTGTAGAGTATCAAGCCGCAAGTGTGCGGCCTTTGGCTGAAGTGTCGGCCGCTATCCAGAACAAATTGCAACACCAACAAGCGTTGGATTTACTTGCGAAACAAGGCGGCGAATTGTTGGGTCATTTGCAAAAGGGTGAAAAAGCGAAAGTTACTTGGCAACCCGTGCAAACTATTACTCGCGCACAACATGCCGGTTTGGACGGCGAATTGACGCAACTCGTTTTTCGAGTAAATGCTGCCAAGCTGCCTGCTTATGTGGGTATACCGCAAGCACAGAACGGCTTTGCCTTGGTGCGTGTTGATGCAGTAAAAGATCCGGCCGCGATTGACGATGTCAAACGCAATCGTTACTTGCAGCAGATTCGCCAAATAACAGGCGAAGAGTTATTGCAGTCATTTTTGGCTGACTCCAAAACGCATGCCGACATTAAGATTCAGTCTTTTGCGGCAGACGACAAAAAGTAATTCCACGGCTTCTTAATCAATAGTCCATAACAACGCCATATCTGCCCAGCGTGCCACGCTGGGCAGATATGGCGACTATTTACATTCATCCTTAAACCAATCTCAAGCCACATCTGTTACCTAAAGCACAGACGTGATTAGGGGAAATGAGTTCCGATACGAATAGCTGTTAGTAATTTTGCAACAAACTATCGTTACTATTCTGTGAAGCAATATGGTTGGTATTTTTGCAACAAAAGTTGAGCTGAGATTTAACTAGTTTGCCTGTTCTTTATTGAATTTACGAATAATGCTACTTGGGCTTGAAACGCTGTAGGCTGTAGAGAACGAGAAGAGTATTGATATACGCTTTACGGTTTGAAAAGTAAGTCGCTCAAATTTCAAGGCTAGACAATATAGCAAGTGTTGAAGTAGGCATCAAGAAAAAAATTACTTTAGTTATGAAATAAGGCGGATACGTAATACTACTTATAGAAATAGAAAATTAATTGTGTAAATATGCGTACGTCTTGTAGATTTTATGAAAATTTTTGTTAAATTTTGTCAGGAGATATAAAAATGCGTAGTCAAGTCAGAGTTGTTGTATTGAGTGGAATTGTTGCTGGTCTGTTTGCTTTTTCTTTTAATGCGACTGCGGCTGTTGATGTAGAAGCAGCAAAATCATTGGCCAGAGCAAATAATTGTTTTAAATGCCATGGCGAAACCAAAGAAAAAGACGGCCCCGCCTACAACAAAGTAGCAGCAAAATATAAGGGCAAACCCGACGCCGAAGCAAAATTAATTCACCACGTAACATCGGGTGAAAAAGCAAAATTCCCGGACGGTCATGAAGAAGACCACAAGAATATTCAGGGAAAAGCCTCTCCGGAAGAAATCAAAAACTTGATCGACTGGATACTGTCACTTTAGTTTACTGAAATAAAATTCCTTGCTGAAATATTGGGAGCAACAAATGAGCTATCTATCACGTAGTAATATTGTGGCCAGTTTATTGGCTGGAGCAACTGTTCTGGTCTTTTCGTCACAGGTATTTGCTGAAGATGTCGTCGTAGAGAAGGTGGACGCCGTTGCCGCGAAAAAGCTGGCGCGCTCGGATCACTGCTTGCGCTGTCATGCTGTCGACAGGAAAAAGGAGGGGCCTTCCTATCAGGCCATCGCTTACAAATATAAAGATCAGGCAGGTGCGCAAGACAAGCTGGTCAAGCACATTACTTCCGGTGAAGACCGCGTCAAGCTCTCCGATGGGCATTTTGAAACCCACAAGTTTGACAAGACTACGGATATTAACAAGATCAAGAATCTGGTGAATTGGATTCTTGCCCAGTAGTAAAGTAGTTGCGCCTGGAGAATAGATCTCGCTAAGGAATATTTAAAGAATAACAAAAGGAGTGGAAAATGAGATTATTACAGAAGACAATGGTGTTGTGCGCGTTCATTGCAGGAGTCGGAATCGCGCCAACTTTGACGGCTGAGGAAATCCAGCCAAACTCAGCAAGTCAACCAGCAACGCAAGCACAACCCCCGTTACCAGTTCAGTCTTCCACGCAAGTCCAATCTCCTGCTCAAGTCGAACCAGCTACACAATCTCAACCGTCAGCAACAACACCGTTACCTTCAGCAAATCAGCTGCCGGACATTGGCGGCGGAACACTTAGCTCAGCCAAGCAGGCTCTGCAAAAAGATAGAATTTGCACCCGCTGCCATGATGAAAGTGAAGCAACTCCTATTCTGGCTATATATCAGACCAAGCACGGGGTTAAGGGTGATCCCCGTACACCTACTTGCCAGAGTTGCCACGGAGAAAGTGAGAAACATTTGCATGGCGATCCTAATGTGAGTGGGCGCGCAGCACCGGACATTATTTTCAAGAAGGGAACTTATGCGGCAACCGACGACAGAGTGCTTGCTGCCCAGTGTCTAACCTGCCACAAAGGAACTGCCCGCTCTAACTGGGATGGTAGCCAGCATCAGAAAAATGAAATGGCCTGCAATAGCTGCCACGTGATTCATGCCCCAGCCGACAAGGTTCGTGATAGAAAGACACAAACCGAGGTCTGCTTTACTTGTCACAAAGAACAACGTGCCGATACGCACAAGATATCAACACACCCGATAGATGCAGGCAAGGTGGTTTGCTCGGATTGCCACAATCCACACGGATCGGCCGGGCCAAAGTTGCTGAAGAAAAACACGGTGACTGAAACTTGCTACACCTGCCATGCCGAAAAGCGCGGTCCGTTCCTGTGGGAACATCAACCTGCTACTGAGGATTGCACCAATTGCCACACACCTCACGGGTCTAACATCACGCCGTTGCTGAAATCGCGAGCTCCATTCCTGTGCGATGAGTGCCACGATGGTCCTCACAACAGTCAAGCGGCCGCCGCTGGTAATGCTGCGGGTATCCAAGGTGGTCTAACATCTGCGACAGCATCGACAAAGGGAATAGCACCTAGTTCAAGTTATACAGGTCGAGCTTGCCAGAACTGCCACGTCATGGTTCATGGGTCTAACTCTCCATCCGGCGCATTTTTGCAACGCTAATTTTAAGGATAAGGAATACTAATCATGAAAACAAATAGAGAACTTTTTGTTGTCAGTAAATTAACGTTAGCGGTGCAGGGGGCATTGATCGCTATGCTTGCTATACCTATGGTTGCTTTTGCTGACGAAAATGACGTGACTTCATTAACTCACCCTGCGAATTCAATCAATATCGGGGCCGAGAATGTGTCAGCATCATCAGATAAATTTGGTGAATATAATGGTCTGAACAAAAAAGGCGGTTATTTGAATGGTGACTTCACTATACGTGGTGGTGATGCGTATGATGCCTTCAATGGGGGGGAAGGAACTTGGCGCTGGCAGTTCAAAGGAACAGATATTGGCACGACTTCACGGGCTCTTAGCGAAGAAGTAAGTGATCAGGGCAAATGGAACTTAGGTCTTGGCTTCGACCAATTGCGCCACGAAATAACAGATACTTTTCAAACGCCGCTGGTAGGGTCGATGGGGGGTAACAATTTTACGTTGCCATCCAATTTTGGCTTTATCAATACAGGTAACATCGCTACTGTTGGAGGTACACCTGTAACTCCTAATGGATTTGCTCCAAAGGGCACGCAGATTTTATCTCCTACTCAGTTGGCTGACTTCACTAATCCTGATGTTTACTCTGAGCGCCAAAACGCCACTCTTACTGCGGGATATAATATTGACAGGCAATGGAGCGTTAAATTTGATTTCAATCAACTTGTGCAAAGTGGCGCGAAATTGATCTCTGCCGGCACCGATGGCATCAGTGCCACAGCGACAGGGCCATCCGGCAGTAATTTTAAGGGTGAATCCCCTTTGATGTTGATGAATCCAACTAATTATAAGACTGATACCTTTAATCTGGCGCTCAACTGGACGGGCGAAAAGGCTTATGGTACGGCTAGTTTTTACAGTTCGGTATTCACCGATAACAATAATAGTGTGAGCTTCCCTAATCCGTATGTCGGAGGGGGAACACTGTCGAACGCCCAGGCAAATTCGCAGGTCGCTTCGGGAGGGCTTGCCTACCCTGTAAATTACCTCAGTACGGTGCCAAGCAACACTTTTGAACAACTCAATGTGAATGGTGGTTATACGTTTACACCCACCACAAAACTGGTCGGAGGAGTTTCGTATGCTCAAAATAATCAAGACGACGGTTATATGTCTGGTGCGGTGATGCAAACAGGTGGGTTACCGCAGAGTTCTCTCAGTGGAAATGTGGTGACTACACACGCTGATCTGAAGTTGACCAATCAAACAACCAGGGATTTGGCATTGACCGCTGGCTTGAAGTTTAATGAACGCGACAACCGTACGACATCAAATATCTATTCTTGGTTTGATATCGGTGGTAATACAATTAATGCAACGAATGGTCAGAATGAGTCGGCTGTTAACATTCCGATGAGCAACAAGAAAACGCAACTGGAGCTGGCGGGGGATTACCGCATTAACCAGAGTAATCGCGTGCACTTGGGGGTGGAGCGGGAGAGCATTAATCGCTGGTGCAATAATGCACTTGCAAATGATGCGCAACTCTTGATGACTGCCGGACAAATAGCTTCTCAAGGTGTCGCACCTGCATCGTATGCTGCGGCAAATTCATGTGTTCAAGTTCCTGATAGTGCCGAAAACAAACTGGTTGCCAACTATAAGCTGAAGGCTAGCGAGGACGTCAACGTGAATGCAGGCTATAGTTACGCGAACCGAAACTCGGATGTAAACAGCACATACTACAATCCCTTGCATGCAAAACTTGAAGGCTACAATGCTACCGGTTACGTTGCCTTTTTTGATGCATCACGTATAGAGCAAGTGTTGAAAGCAGGTGTCAACTGGCAGGCAAACGACAAATTGAGTCTGAGCGTGAATGGTCGTGCCACTAAAGACACTTATCCAGACTCAACCTTGGGTGTACAGGATGGTCATTCCGAGAGCGCGAATATCGATGCCACATATAATTATTCGGAGAATAGCCTTGTGTCTGCCTATTTGAGTTGGCAGGAGCGGCAACGGAATTTGGACAATGGAGCAAACTCGCGTGGTGTAGTAGCAACCCAAGTCTGGACTAATAATATGACCGACAATTCAACTACCATTGGGCTCAATGGTAAACAAAAAGAGTTGGCGGGCGGAAAGTTTGGGCTGTCCGAAGATTTGACTTACTCGATTGACAAGTCGAATTATTCTACGTCGGTACCTTACTATGTTCCAACTGCAACTGCACCAACTTGTGATAGCGCCACAAGCCTGACATGCGGCAGTACACCGGACATCAAGAGTGATATGCTGAGACTGAAACTTGTCGGCACCTATCAGGTTAGCAAAGCAAGCAAAGTTAACGTGGGGTATACGTACCAAAGATTGATAAGCACTGATTACTACTATAATGCTCTTCAGTATGGCTACACAGCCACTTCCGTGATGCCGTCAAATCAGCAGGCACCAAGCTATACGGTCAATGTGGTTTCAGTTTCTTATGTTTATAACTTCTAGTAAGTCTGTTATGTAATGAACTAAGACGGGGCATAGAAATTTTATGCTCCGTCTTTTTCGATTTTAATCGGTACAGTTAATACACAAGATAATTAATGCGGAGAATAATATGGATAACAAACCTGAAAAACACGGGATTCTGAAATGCACTTGGAATTTTTTGAAAACACCCAGTGCAAAATATTCCGTCCTCGGAATTGGTGCTTTAAGTTTTATTGTGGGTATTCTTTTCTGGGGGGGATTCAATACCGCCATGGAGGCAACGAACAGATTAGAATTCTGTATCGGTTGCCATGAAATGTACGACAACGTTTATCAGGAATACAAAACAACTATCCACTATACGAACCGAACAGGCGTGCGCGCTATCTGTTCCGATTGCCATGTACCCAAAGATTGGGGACACAAGATGTTACGCAAGCTTCAAGCCAGCCAGGAAGTGTGGGGTAAGCTCACAGGCTATGTTGATACCAGGGAAAAGTTTGAGTCTCATCGGATGGAGTTGGCTACCCACGAATGGGCACGCATGAAAGCTTCAGGTTCGCGTGAATGCCAAAACTGCCACAATTTTGACGCCATGAGCGGCACAGTTCAAAAACAAACAGTGTATAACAAGCACATGAAAGCCAAAGCCGATGGTCAGACTTGTATTGATTGCCACAAGGGTATTGCCCACCATCTGCCGAAAGAGTACAAAGATCCGGATGAAGAATAACCGGGCTACTTTCTGCAAATGCCAGTAACAAAAAGCCCCGCCAGTTTGTCTGGCGGGGCTTTTTTAATGCATATTTACGTTGGATAGTCCGGCTAAATTTTGGAGCTATACTTCAGTGGTTCCCGTCCCCAGCGCGGTGGTATTAAACCCGCCGTCCACATAAGTGATTTCACCGGTAATTCCGCTGGCTAAATCACTGCACAGAAAAGCCGCTGCATTGCCGACTTCTTCGATAGTGACATTGCGTTTGAGCGGGGCATTTTTGGCGTTGTAAGCCAACAGTTTGGAGAAGTCACCAATGCCTGCAGCAGCCAGGGTTTTAATCGGTCCCGCTGATATTGCGTTTACTCTATAGCCTTTGCGTCCCAAATCCATTGCCAAGTAACGTACACTGGCTTCGAGGCTGGCTTTGGCTAGCCCCATGACGTTGTAGTGGGGCATTGTCCTTACGGCACCCATATAAGTCAGGGTTAACAGCGATGCGCCATCATTCAGGTATGGCAGAGCGGATTTGGCCATAGCAGAAAAACTGTACGAACTGATATCGTGGGCAATGCGAAATGCTTCACGGCTAAACCCGTCAAGATAATCACCCGTGAGCGCTTCACGCGGTGCAAAAGCGATAGCATGCACAAAACCGTCAAATTTATTCCAGTGCTTTGCCAGATCAATAAAGAGTTGATCAATTTCAGCATCTGACGCAACATCGCAGGGAAATACCAGGTCGCTACCAAATTCCTTGGCCATGCTTACCACACGATCTTTAACGCGCTCGCCTTGGTAGGTAAAGGCTAGGGTAGCGCCCTCGCGATGCATGGCTTGGGCAACTCCATAAGCAATTGACCGGTTACTGATCATACCGGTAACTAGTATGTGTTTATTTGCCAAAAATCCCATTTTCTCCTCGGCTTAGATTGATTACAAACGACAACAAACTATAATTATAACCTCACAAGCAAAGCAACGCATCTGCTGTGGCAATCGTATATAATTCGCGGCTATTTTATAACTGGCTATACTCTTAAACTCATGCTTGAAATAAGCAATCTTGCTTGCATACGCGGAGATCACCAATTATTTTCCGGCTTGAGTTTTTCGCTCCGCGCCGGGGAATTGATGCAAGTGCAGGGGGAGAATGGTAGCGGCAAGACGAGTTTATTGCGTACTTTGTGCGGATTTATGCAGCCAGCGGAGGGTGAAATTCGCTGGAGTGGGCGCGATGTGCGCGAGTTAGACGAATCTTATTTGGCCGAGATGATTTACCTCGGTCATTTGAATGCAATCAAAGATGAATTGAACGCGCTGGAAAATTTGCGTATCAGCGCGGGTTTGGCCGGTTACTCTGTTGATGAGAAAGAGGCGCTTGCCGCCTTGCGCCGAATGGGGCTGAGCCGCCGCGAGCATCTGCCGGTTAAGGTATTGTCCCAAGGCCAGCGCCGCCGAGTTGCATTAAGCCGGCTTTTAGTCGGAGATGCACGTTTATGGATATTAGATGAGCCATTGACCGCACTTGATGTAGGGGCAGTAGGCTTGATGCAGGAACTTATCGGTGAGCATCTGTCTAAAGGTGGCATGGCAATTTTTACCACGCATCAGCCTTTGCACGTTGCGGGTGTGGAGACAAGGCTGTTGACATTGTCATGAAAAAACTGTCTTTGCTCGGGTTGTTGGTTTTGGTTGTCCGTCGTGATCTGTTATTGGCGATGCGCCGCCGTGCGGACGTGTTGACGACGTTGGTATTTTTCGTGATGGTGGTGAGCTTGTTTCCGCTCGGGGTGGGGCCAGAGCCTGATATGCTGCGCAAAATGGCTGCGGGCATCGTTTGGGTTGCCGCACTGCTGGCCTCGATGCTGTCACTGGCGCGAATGTTTTCGGCTGATTATCTGGATGGTACACTTGAGCAGATGCTTTTGGTTCCGCAGTCTTTGTCTGTACTGGTGTTGGGTAAGATATTTGCGCATTGGATGCTGTCCGGTTTGCCTTTGGTCTTGATCGCTCCGGTGTTGGGTTTGCAGTTCGGGATGTCATTCCAGAGCTTGTGGGTACTAGTGGTTGTGCTATTGCTTGGCACACCGATATTGAGCATGATAGGCGCGATAGGTGCCGCGCTGACCTTGGGGTTACGCGGCGGTGGCGTTTTAGTGTCGTTATTAGTGTTGCCATTGTGTATACCCGTGTTGATTTTTGGCACGGGCGCGGTTGAGGCCGCGAACACAGGTATGACGATCATTCCGCATGTGGCCTTGCTGGGGGCAATGTTTTTGGTGGCATTAGTTTTTACGCCGTGGGTAACAGCACAAGCTTTACGAATTTCGATGGAGTAAGATTTGACTATACACTGGTTTAAATATTCGGCACCGACAACCTTTTATGGATTGGCGGGGAAGTTAATTCCCTTCTTTGCGTGGCCCGCCGCGATTTTATTTGCGGTGGGTATATATATCGGCTTTTTCGTTGCGCCCACTGATGCCGTGCAGAGCGAAGCCTATCGCATCATTTTTATTCATGTCCCTATTTCAATCTTGTCCATGTTTATTTATCTCGTCATGGCGGGGTATGCAGCCTTGGGTTTGATCTTTAACACGCGTTTGTCTTCTATGATGGCAACCGCATTGGCACCCACAGGTGCAATCTTTACTTTCATCGCATTGTGGACAGGGGCGCTGTGGGGCAAGCCGATGTGGGGAGCTTGGTGGGTGTGGGATGCACGTCTGACTTCGGAGTTAATTTTATTGTTTTTGTATTTGGGATTTATCGCGTTACAAGCATCCATTGACGATCCTCGTCGTGCGGACCGTGCCGGTGCGTTGTTGGTAATCGTCGGTTCAGTCAACGTTCCCATTATTTATTATTCGGTGGAGTGGTGGAATACCCTGCATCAGGGTTCAACTATAAAATTTTCAGATACCAGTATGCACGTTGCAATGAAACATGCCATGTTTACCATGTTGGTCGCATGTTGGCTTTATTCAATTGCTGTCACTTTAGTGCGTGTACGCAGCATTATTTTGGAGCGCGAGCGCAATACCCAGTGGGTGAGCGAGTTGGATGAAGTTCGGGAAAAGGACGAAATATGAACTGGGCTGAGTTCTTCGCAATGAATGGTTACGGTTTTTACGTGTGGGGCTCTTATGGTATGGCTCTGCTGATATTTATTATAGAAATCTTGTTGGTGCGCCACAAAAGAAAAATCACATTACAACAGTTGCGCTTGATGCGTGACAACGGAGAAGATCAATGAGGGCACGTACCAAAACATTTTTATTCATCCTCGGCGGTATTGCCATTATCGCTGCGGCGGTTGGATTGGTATTGTATGCACTGAGGAACAATGTCAGCTTGTATTTCACGCCGACACAGGTATTCAACAAAGAAGCGCCGCAAGGTCATAACTTCCGTATTGGCGGCTTGGTCGAAGCAGGAAGTTTAAAACGCGAGAAAGACGGACTGACTGTGCATTTTATTGTGACTGATACATTCAGGAATATGCCTGTCACTTATAAAGGTATTCTTCCGGATTTGTTTAAGGAAGGCAAGGGCGTGGTCGCGCAGGGGAAATTACAAGCCGATAATGTGTTTTATGCCGAAGAAGTGCTAGCCAAGCACGATGAAAATTACATGCCTCCGGAAGCCAAAGATGCATTGGATAAAGCCGCTAAAGCACAAGCTGCCATAAGTGCCGCCTCTGGCGTTCCAACTATTGCTACTCCAGCCAAACAAATAGGACACTAATCATGAACACTCTAATGATAATTCCGGAACTCGGAAATTTTACACTGGTGATTGCTTTGTTACTCGCGCTGCTCCAAGGTGTGCTCCCCATTATTGGTGCAGCAAGAGGCAATGCTGTTTTAATGAGTGTGGCGCGGCCAATCGCCTACGGCCATTTTGTTTTTGTATCGCTTGCGTTTGCCTGCCTGTTAACTTCTTTTATCAACAGTGATTTTTCAGTGTTGTATGTGGCTGAACATTCCAATTCGCAATTGCCTATCCAGTATCGGATCGCGGCTTTGTGGGGCGGGCATGAGGGTTCATTGTTGTTGTGGACGTTTATGTTGACGATATGGACTATTGCAGTGGCAACTTTCAGCAAGCATCTGCCGCAGGAAATGGTGTCACGGGTTATCGGCGTGATGGGCTTGATATCCGTAGGCTTCCTGCTATTTATGATGCTGACTTCAAATCCGTTTGATCGCCTGATCCCCGCCGCAGTGGATGGACAAGATTTGAATCCGCTGTTGCAAGATCCCGGTTTGGTCATTCACCCGCCGATGTTGTATATGGGTTATGTTGGGTTTTCTGTGGCTTTTGCTTTTGCACTCGCCGCGCTTTTGGGCGGGCAACTCGATGCTACCTGGGCGCGCTGGTCACGCCCGTGGACAACGGTGGCTTGGGTGTTTATGACCCTTGGTATTATGCTGGGTAGCGGTTGGGCCTACTACGAGTTGGGCTGGGGCGGCTGGTGGTTTTGGGACCCAGTCGAAAATGCTTCTTTCATGCCGTGGCTGGCGGGGACAGCATTGATCCACTCGCTTGCGGTTACCGAGAAGCGCGGCGCATTCAAGAGTTGGACCGTGTTGCTTGCTATTGCAGCCTTTTCGCTGAGTTTGTTGGGAACCTTTCTGGTGCGCTCAGGTGTGCTGACTTCAGTACATGCGTTCGCGACTGATCCAAAGCGCGGTATTTTTATTCTCTCCTTTCTGGTTGTAGTGATCGGTTCTTCTCTACTGTTGTTTGCATGGCGAGCGCCCAAGATTGGTCTGGGTGGCAAGTTCGATATTATCTCGCGCGAGTCTATGCTGCTAACCAACAACGTTTTGCTTTCTGTGGCTTCGGCTTCGGTATTTTTGGGTACGCTCTATCCTTTGTTCATGGATGCCTTGGGCATGGGTAAGTTATCCGTCGGGCCTCCCTATTTCAACACCGTATTCGTGCCGCTGATGGTGCCGCTGGTATTTATGATGGGCTTGGGGCCAATCGCCCGCTGGAAGCAAGCCAGTGTGCCTGACATCTGGGTGCGCGTGCGCTGGGCTTTCGGCTCGAGCTTGTTGATCGCTGTGCTACTGCCGTTTGTGATGGGGAAATGGACGCCGCTGATTGCCTTGGGTTTCATGCTGGCATTTTGGGTGATCAGTACCGGGTTCCTCGATTTGCGCAAGCGTCTGCTTGGCAAGGAAGGCAGCTTTTCGCAGCGTTTACTTAGCCAGCCGCGCAGTTATTACGGTATGCAACTGGCGCACCTCGGTATCGCCATTTTTGTCATTGGCGTAACCATGGTGAAAGGTTATGAGAATGAACGCGATGTTCGCATGGGGGTGGGTGATACGGTCGAGGTGGGCGGTTATCAATTCCGTTTCGATGGTATTTCTGAATTGGAAGGCCCCAACTATCATGCCTATCGCGGTCATGTGGTCGTTAAAAAAGGTGATCGGGTTGTAACCGAGCTTAATCCGGAAAAGCGCAATTACAACTCCTCCGGTATGCCTATGACCGAAGCTGCGATTGATCCCGGAATATTCCGCGATTTGTATGTGTCCTTGGGTGAGCCGATACCGGATAGCAATGGTGCCTGGGCTGTACGTGTCTATTACAAACCATTTGTTGACTGGATTTGGGTAGGTTGTCTGTTGATGGCGCTGGGCGGCATATTTGCTATCAGTGATCGCCGTTACCGCATTCATTCCAAGAAAGCGAAGTCACAAGATGTCACTTCAGGAACAAGTGTGGAAGCAAAGTTGAAGGAGAAAACTGCATGACGCGTTTTATTTTGCCGTTTGTTGTATTCGTCGTCTTGGCCGGTTTTTTGTATGTCGGGCTAAATCTTGATCCGCATGAAGTACCTTCACCGTTGATTGGTAAACCTGCACCCGCATTTAACTTGCCGCAATTGCATGACCCAGCCAAGCGTTTTTCTCCCGAGGAAATGAAGGGTAAGGTCTGGTTGCTTAATGTGTGGGCTTCGTGGTGCGTATCATGCAAAGAAGAGCACCCTGTGCTGGTGCAGTTGTCACGCCAGAACATTGTGCCGATTTACGGGCTCGATTACAAAGATAAAGCAGTTGACGCTGAACTGACGCTGAGGGGGGGCGGTGATCCGTACACGGTGACAGTCTCCGATACCGACGGACGTATCGGCATTGATTACGGTGTGTATGGCGTTCCCGAAACTTACGTTATCGACAAGCAAGGCATCATTCAATACAAACAAATCGGTCCGATTACCCATCGCAGTTTGAGCGAAACGATATTGCCTTTGGTTGCCAAGCTGGAGAAGCAGTCATGAGGCGTTTATTGGTTTTGTTGTTATTCCTGATGCCTCTGCTTGCTTATGCAGATGAGGCCAAAGATTTGGCTGCCGATCCGGTATTGGAAAAACGCATGATCGGCTTGGCTGAGAATCTGCGTTGTCTGGTGTGCCAGAATGAGTCGTTAGCCAGTTCTCATGCTGAACTGGCAGAAGATTTGCGCCGGGAAGTGCGCGAGCAAATGAGCAAAGGCAAGAGCGATAAGGAGATCATCGAATATCTGGTGGCGCGTTATGGAGATTTTGTCTTGTACAATCCGCCAATGAAGTCATACACGATTCTGCTCTGGTTCGGGCCGTTTGCATTGCTTCTCACCGGCGTGGGATTATTGCTCTTTCAATTACGCAAACGTCGCCAGTCAGTCCCGGAAGTCGCTCTTACTGCCGAAGCGCAAGAGCGTGCCGCAGCTTTACTCAATAACGAAAAAGATAATCAAGCATGACAATATTTTGGATCATTTCCGCGCTGCTCATTCTGGTGGCGCTATTGTTCGTAGTATTGCCGTTGTGGCGTCGCAGCACTTCGAGTAATACCGTATTACGCAATGCGGCAAATCTGGAAATTTTCCGCGACCAGATTGCCGAAATGGACGCCGACCTGCAAAACGGCCTGTTGACGCAAGAATTGTACGAGCAAGGCAAGCGCGAAATACAGGCCCGTCTTCTGGATGAAGTGAAAGCAGATGAAGTGGTCGTCACGTCGCCGCGCAATCCGCTCAGGGTATTGGCCATTAGTCTGGCTGTAGTTCTTCCAATAGCATCTGTTGCACTCTACTGGAAGATCGGCAATGTTAGTTCGCTGTCTCCGGAAGCAAGCTTGGCTACGATGAGCGGTTCCGGCAACGCGCGTTCGGCAGAGTCAGTGGCGGCGTTGGAAGCAAAAGTCGCAAAAAATCCGAACGACGGCGAATCTTTATTGATGCTGGCAAGAGCTTATGGCGAGGCAGAACGTTTTGCGGATTCTGCGACAGCTTATGGAAAACTGACCCAGTTTGTCACTGACGAGGCGTGGATATGGGCTGACTATGCCGATGTACTGGCCATGGCCCAGGGACAAAGCCTGGCCGGTCCACCAACCAAGTTGATTGATAAAGCGCTTGCTCTTGATCCGAATTACCCAAAAGCACTTGCTTTGGCCGGTTCGGCAGCTATGGAGCGGGGCGACTATGCCGCTGCGATACGCCATTGGGAGCATTTGTTAAAAGGTCTTCCCGCTGATAGTGAAGATGCCAAAATGATTCAGAGCGGTCTTCAACAAGCTCACGAATTTTTGGCTCAATCAAAAGGTGGAAAAGGTGCCAGGATGGCGAGGGCAGAACCGGAACCAGAAACCACTCAGAGTGTTGCACAGGGCAAAGAGCGTATATCAGGAACTGTTACATTGAGCAGCGTGCTTAGTGGCAAGGCCGGCCCTACAGATACAGTGTTCGTGTTGGCACGAGCGGCACAGGGCCCCAAGATGCCTTTGGCCATCTTGCGTAAGCAGGTGAAAGACTTGCCAATTCAGTTTGCGCTGGATGACAGTATGGCGATGTCACCACAGATGAAACTATCCAACTTTGACGAAGTCGTGGTCGTGGTTCGAGTTTCAAAATCGGGTAATGCCGTGCCCCAACCGGGTGACTTGCAAGGTATAAGCAACCCGGTTAAACCGGGTAGCGGTGGACTCAAAGTAAGCATAGACACCGTTGTTCAGTAAGAAAGTTTGAAATCCAAACAAGTAAACAGGCTCGTAATTACGAGCCTGTTTTCATTATGGTCTTTTGAAATGCTTTGGTAATATTGGAAAACATAAGAATAATTGAATTGTAGTATTTGATATATTTACAAACGATACCAACGCCATAAAGGGTATTGGAGGGTTTAATGAAAAATAATTTACCGGTGACCCAAAGAGAAATCGACTACTCCGAGTCTTTAGTTTTCGCATCGAAAACCGATACCAAGGGAGTGATTACATATGCCAACGATGCCTTTGTAAAAATCAGCGGATTCTCCCGTGAAGAACTTATAGGCAGCAATCATAATATTGTGCGCCACCCGGATATGCCGGAATGGGCATTTGCAGATCTTTGGAAAACGGTTAGTGAAGGTCATCCCTGGCGAGGCTATATCAAGAATCGCGCCAAAAATGGCGATCATTATTGGGTCAGGGCAAATATATCGCCGATTTTGAAAAGTGGTACAGTGGTGGGTTATATCTCTCTGCGCAAGAAACCCAGCCGCGCAGAAATTGCAAACGTAGAAACACTTTATCGTTCCGATAAACCTCCCGTTACCCATTTCTCAATTGCGAACTGGTTTGGCAGACTTTCCTTGCAACATAAGCTGCAACTGCTGTTACAACCGGCGGTTTTAATCGTCGCAGGCTTGGCTACGTTTTATATGGCCGATCATGTCAAAACGCGTTTGATCGATACCACGCAGGAAAGGGCAGTTGCAGTCGCCAATGAGGTCATTGATAGCGCAAACTTGCTGATGGAAACAGGGCAAATCAGTCAGCCTGGTTCGCGTCCACTTTTAGTTAAGAAAATTGCGAGTTCGGGAAATATTGTGAATTTGCAATTGGCCCGGGCAGAGTCTGTTGTAAAACAGTTCGGTGAAGGTTTGCCCGAAGAGAAGGTGCGTGACGAGGTGCAGCGTCAGGTAATTGCGACCAAAAAACCTTTTTACGAAATCGAGCAGCGAGGTGATCAAACTATATATCGTGCGGTCACACCGTATGTTTTTTCGCATAATTTTCACCAGACGGATTGTTTGACTTGCCACACTTCTGAAGATGGAACTGTCGCCGGCGTGTCTGATATCGAAATTGACATTACAAAAGATTTTAAAAGTCACCAACAGTTCGTGATAGCGCTCAACGTGGGACAAATTATTTTTCAAGTGATACTGTTTTTCTTTATCGGATGGGTAGTTACACGTTTTGTGACATACCGCGTTGCAGAGATCAGAGGTCACCTTTCCGACTTGGTAAACGGGGATATGTCAACCGAAGTGGATGTCGCCGGTCGCGACGAGATGGGCGAGATTATGTGTGCAGTCCAGTCATCCAAGGTGCTTCTCGGTGCTGTGATAGATCAGATCAGTTCAGTTTCCGGCAATATTGATACGAGTGCAAAACAGCTTGCGTCGACTATGAGCAGGGTTGGAGAAAGTTCGCAAACACAGTCAGCGTCTGCAACCAATATGGCTACAGCAGTCGAGAGCATGACTGCCAGCGTTGATCAAGTCGCCAATAACGCGAATGATCTTCGAAAAGTTTCCGACAACTCCAATTCTTTGGCGAGCGATGGCAGTAAAGTAGTGCAACAAGTCGTCGTCGATATGGAAAAAATCAATACGGCAGTGATGAATGCGGCAACGACTATCGAAGATTTAGGTACAAAATCAGAGCAAATTCAGAATATAGTCAAATCGATTAAAGAGATTGCAGATCAAACCAACTTGTTGGCACTCAATGCGGCAATTGAAGCAGCGCGTGCCGGCGAGCAAGGTCGTGGATTTGCAGTGGTTGCTGACGAAGTCAGAAAGCTAGCCGAAAAAACCAGCAAATCCACCCAGGAAATCTCTTCAATGACTGAAATGATCACCGGCAGTACTAATGAGGCTGTGGCTGAAATGGAGGCCGCAGTCGAGCTGGTAAAATCAGGCGCACTTATGGCCCGGCAGGCCGGGGCTGCGATTGTGGAAATCAATAACGGCGCATTGCTGGTATCGAATGGTGTGGCGGACATATCAAAATCAATGCAAGAGCAAAGTCTGTCAGGGCGGGAAATTGCGGTGAATGTTGAAAAAGTGGCTGAAATGTCAGAAGAGAACAGCGCTTCTGTCAGGGAAATTTCATTAACTGTCGAAGGACTTGAACTACTGTCACATTCGTTGGAAGAGTCCGTCAAACACTTCCGTGTTTGACTCTTGCCACGATGCTACTCTCTAATGTATCTTGCGGCTAGACACATTATTCGATGAGAAGTTTTTTGCGTTTATAACTAGGCGGCAAAGCTGGTCGTTACCCCGATATAAAAAAACGGGCTGTAGGAAATTTAACTTGTATTATATTTTAGTACCGTGAGATGAGAGCAAATTGGCTAATACAATACTCATTAATTTTCCATGTGTAAATGCGCTTGGATTGGGCTTGCTGATTATTGCGACGACTTCCGATGCCGTTGAAAGCGTATCTTCATCGCCCTCTGTACTTGCCGAAGCGGATTATTATTTTCAGGAATTGCCCATTGTATTGACTGCATCCCGCCTATCTCAGCCAATGTCGGAGGCACCGAGTGCAATGACAGTCATTGACCGTGAAATGATCAAGGCGTCGGGATTGCGCACTGTTCCCGATCTGATGCGATTGGTGCCGGGCATGTATGTTGGTTTTCAGGATGCCAATAATCCAGTGGTAACCCTGAACGGGGCAACGGATCAATTCTCGCGCCGTATGCAAATATTGATCGATGGACGTAGCATTTATATGCCGCCATTTGGCGGGGTAAGCTGGGCCGATCTTCCTTTGCTGGTCGAAGACATTGAACGTATCGAAGTGGTGCGCGGGCCTTCAACCTCGTCACACGGTTCAAATTCATTCTTTGGCGTGATTAATATCATCACGCGCGGTGCGGAAAGTCAGGATGGCGGCACTGTATCGGGGACAGTCGGATATGCTTCCGATGCTTCTGCCAGATTTGGCAGAGCAGGGCAGGACTTTGATTATCGGATTTCTGCAGGCACTCGTTCCGATCAAGGTTTGAATAACGCAATTTTGGATGATCACAATAAGACGAATGTGATAAATTTACGCGGTAACTATCGCCCGACTTCGGCGGACAGTATTGAGGTACAAATTGGAGACAGCGATGGTATATATGGTATGGGTATTGCCGGTCGTCCTGAAGATGCATTTCGAGATACAACATCCCAGAGCGATTTTCAGCAAGTAAGCTGGCAACATCTTTGGCTGGCAAATGAGGAAACAAAAATAACGTATTCTCATACTACACACAACTCAAATGATCCGCACTTCTGTATTGACTCCAGCGCATGCCAAGGAAAGCCCCCGGTATTTTATCCTCCGGGCTTTATCCGGCAATCCGCGTATAGTCAGCGCAACGAGTTGGAGTTGCAGAACACAAATCAGTTAGTAGACAGCAATCGCCTGGTATGGGGTGGTGCAACGCGCCGCGATTATGCCGATTATCCTTTGTATTTGGGACAGGCATACTCAGTAAGTCCATGGAATGTGTTTGTCCATGATGAATGGCGCATAACCCAAGCGGCGATATTGAATATCGGAACGATGTATGAAGACGACGGCATGGGTAATAAAAACAATTCGCCACAGATTTCGCTAAATTACCACCTGACTCCCGAGCATACGGTGCGTGTAGGTATCTCTACCGCTACACGCAGTCCCGCAATGGGTGAAGAATTCTTGGCAGCAAACAATACGATTTTGGGTAGTAAACTTGTAGCATCGGCCTCACCGCTAACACCGGAAAAAATTGTCTCGCGAGAAGTGGGTTACACGGGAGAGTTTCGTTCGCTCGGGCTGACTGTGGATGGACGAATATACGACGAAGAAGTGAGTGACATGATCACCTATGACAAATACGTCGGTGCTGCACCAACTTATGGCGATAGTCTCAAAAATCTGCTTGATGCGGACTATCAGGGCGTGGAGGCAACGGTCAAATACCGCTGGGATGAAAATCACAGTTGGTTATCTGCCAATTATGTATACCAGCAAGCCTCAGTAAGTCTTGGTAGTTATCCGACTTTGTATTTCAGCACATTGCCAGATCCAACAGGTCAGTTTTCATCCGCCGGGGCGTTGATTCAATACTGGTATCAATCCCAACTTTCAGGCTCATTCTCCCAGGAAGTTCCGAAAAATAGTGCCAGCCTTTTATTGTCGCAACGCTTAATCGATAGTTGGCAATTTAGCGCAGGCTATTATTGGCGGGAACAGGTGCGTGTGGGGAATGTTAGTGCGGCTACACTGGTTTCTTCGCCCGTCACTCCTGAAACTGTTATGCACCGTCTGGATTTGCGTTTGAGTAAATCTTTTAAGTATGACGGGAAGCATACAGCCGAAGTGGCGGCAGTGGTGCAAAATGCAACCCAGGATGGGTATACCAATTACGGTACAGTCGATGTGTCGGCGAATGTTTTATACACCAGACGCAGTTGGTTGACGGGTACGTTTAATTTTTAATGAAGCTTCATATTTTCTTTCACGATAGTTCGATGTGGATATTTAATGAGAATATGTTTGGGTAAATAAATGAGCGATAATTGTTAATAAATACACTTTTTAAATCATCAATTATATTGATACTTGCATCCTGGTTTCTGTTCTTGGAGTTGCCCGTTCTCGCTGCAGAAAGCACGCCTTCGAATACATCTACAGAAGACGATTTTTTACAGGAGATGCCGGTTGTGCTTACCGCATCCCGTCTGTCTCAGCCGCTGTCGGAAGCGCCCAGTGCCATGACGGTTATAGATAGAGACATGATTAAGGCATCGGGTTTTCGTACTGTGCCGGAATTGATGCAACTGGTACCCGGCATGTATGTCGGCTATGTCGATGGCAACACTCCGGTACTTTCACTGCACAACTCAACCGATCAATACTCGCGCCAAATGCAGGTTTTGATTGATGGGCGCAGCGTCTATATGCCTCCTCTTGGCGGTGTTAACTGGGCCAATCTTCCTTTGCTGATTGATGATATCGAGCGAATTGAGGTTGTGAGAGGTCCTTCATCGGCCTCGCATGGCACGAACTCTTTTTATGGAGTGATTAACATTATTACCCGTGATGTCTCATCGGAAAATGGTGCCGGCAGATTGTCGCTAACAGGCGGCAATGCTTCGGATGCTTCCGCTAAAATTAGCCGCATTGGAGAACAATTTGATTATCGTATTTCGGCTGGTTATCGTTCTGATAACGGCTATAGTAATACCTACTTGAACGATCACAACCAAACTCGCATCGCTAATTTCAGTGGCAACTATCATCCAAATGCCGCGGACAGTATTAATGTGCAACTGGGCAGCAGCAACGGTGTGTACGGCAAGGGTATTGTTCAAACTACTGGCCAAGATGCCGGTAATATCCGAACTGACAACCTGTTTCGCGACACCACGGCCAACAGTGATTTCCAGCTACTCAGTTGGCTGCATACCTGGTCAGCAAACAACGAAAGCAAGCTGACGTATTCACATACGGAAGACCACACCTTTGATCCGTTGCTGTGCATGACTCCATTTGGTCCCGGCTGTGTAGTTGTGCATGGAAGTTTGAGCGGAACAACGCAGTATTCAGTATATGGCCAGCGTGATGTACTTGAGTTGCAAAATACGAACCAATTAGGCGGAAACAATCGCCTGGTTTGGGGCGCAAATACGGAGTATGACTATGCCAGCGATCCTCTTCTTTTGCAGTCATCTCCAAAATTGAAGTCATGGAGAATTTTTGCTCATGATGAGTGGCGCATAAGCCCGAAAGCAATATTTAATCTGGGGACGATGTTTGAAGATGACGGCATGGGGTATCAAAGCAATTCGCCCCGTGCTTCTCTCAACTACCACCTTACACCGCTACATACGCTACGTATTGGCATTTCTACCGCGACGCGTAGCCCGGCGATGATGGAGGCCAACATAGATGCCAGCACTCCTTTATTTGGAGGCGCGTACGGCCCTCCTGTGACACCGCTGGCACCGGAGGAGATTATATCGCGTGAAATCGGGTATATCGGCGAATTCCCTTCATTAGGGTTGACCTTGGATACCCGGGCATATATCGACCACGTGAACGACATGATTTTGGTGGACAAATGTGTGGATGGTAATAATTGTAATGTAAACAGTTGGAAAAATATGGGTTATGCCGATTTTAAAGGCTTCGATGCGACTTTAAAATTATTTTGGAATGAGAAGCATAGTTCTTTGACGGCAAATTATGCCTATCAACGCGCCACAATGGGTTTGGCCAGTTTGCCAACGTCATGGAACAACACTGTTGCAGATACCGGTTTGGGGTCTGTCCAAGCCTTTTATCAAAGCCAATTTATTGGTCTATTCCCTCAGACGGTAGACAGTAATAGCGGCAGTCTCTTGCTTTCGCAACGTATCGCAGACAGTTGGCAATTGAGCGCCGGTTATTATTTCAGAGCGCCGGTGCGTGTGTTGGATGTGTCTACGGATGTGACGCCTGAATCCCAAATAAGTAGGCTGGATATGCGTTTGGCCAAAACTTTCAAATTGGAAAATAGCCGCAGCGTTGAAGTCGCGGCCATTGTACAAAATGCAACACAGGATGTTTACACGAAATACGACACGCTTAACGCTGAAGTTAATGTTGTGTTCACCAGGCGCGGTTGGCTGACCGCTACGCTCAATTTTTAGTGCTCAAAGTAATTTAACTTGAAACAGGATATAAAATGTCTGATTGTTGCTGCTTTCTTGTGGATGCTGGTATTCCCATCCCGGGCTGAAGCATTGCATGTGAGCATGTTAATGGCCGATGAGGGGGCCGCATATCAGGAGTTTGCCCAGGCATTTATAAGGGAGGCGCAACAGCAAAAATTATTGGCGGATGTGACCCAGAGTGCAACCCTTCAGGCAGATACCGATTTAATTGTTGCCGTTGGAATTAAAGCGGCCGCAATCGCCGGCAATAGTCATTCACCTGTTTTATGCGTGCTTGTTTCGAAGACCGGTTTCGAGAAACTGTTGCGCAACTTACCTTCGGGCGGAAACAAAAATAACATCTCGGCTATCTATCTGGACCAGCCGATCAAGCGGCAAATTGCAATGATTGCTGCCGTGCTGCCGGAGGCAAAAAAAATCGGACTGTTATTTTCAGCATCACAGGATATGGCCGGTTATCGCAAAGTGATTGCCGAAAGAAAATTGGGACTTTTTGAGCAGAAACTCGAGTCTCCGGCGTCTTTGTACCGTGACCTTGAATCTGTGTTGGAAAATAGTGATGTACTGCTCTCTATTCCCGATGCCGAAGTTTACAATTCCCTGTCAATGAGAAATATTTTACTCGCGACATACCGCAGTAAAATTCCGCTGGCGGGATTTTCACCGGGATATGTCAGGGCTGGTGCGCTATGTGCCGTTTTCAGTACGCCAAGTCAGCTTGCGGCTCAGGCAGTTGAGTTGTCCAGACAATTTGTTGCTGCCGGGGTATTGCCTGCGCCCCAATACCCGGGAGAATTTGAGGTGTCTATCAATCGGCAAGTGGCCAATTCGCTGGGCATTCATGTTAGAGAGAATAGTGTACTAACTCAGGAAATTAAATCTGCAGCCAATACAAAAGAGGAGGCTGAATAATGCGTGCCAATATTCGCCAGCAAACGTTACTGCTTGCGATTTTGCCGATGTTTTTGGCAGTCGTATTGCTTGATGCATATTTTTTGTATTCCCGTTTCAGTTCTGTGGAAGCGGGCATGATCGAGCGGGCGGAACTACTGGCCAAGCAGATTGGTTCATCCGGAGAATATGCCCTGTTTTCAGGCAATATGGAACAGTTGCAGAACGAGGCTACCGCGGCACTGAATCAGAAAGATGTTGCAGTCATCGTGATTCAGAACGTGTCCGGCCATCTTGTCGCCTATGCGGGCGAATCGATCTCGGATGAAGATCGGGGCGTAATTCAGGAACATGGACTTTACGGCGTAGCACGCGATACGAGTAATTATTTTTGGGTACGCGAGCCGATTGCTTCGTTTGCAATTGATCTGAGCGAACTTGATGCGGTTGCCGATAAAGGAGCAAGCAAATTGCTTGGTTTTGTGTTCGTCAAGATGAACAAGACAAGTGCACAAAAGGAAAAGTGGGAAGTTCTGGAGGTGAGTTCGTTAATTTCAATTGTGCTAATCGGGTTGACTGTATTCTTTGTAGTGGTTGTTTCCCGCCGCATCATTAACCCGATCAACGCCTTGAACCAAATGGTGCGGGGTATAGGTCAAGGAAGCTTGAACGCACGAATTTCGCCTATCCCCAGGATCAGTGAATTGAGCGAGCTTGCGATAGGCATCAATGAGATGGCAAAGCGCTTGCAGGAAGACAGAGCCAGACTGGAAGGGCAGACAGAGAAGCTTCGCAGCAGCGAGGAGCGATTGAACAACATCATCGACATGATGCCTGTTTCGTTGTTTATTAAAGATGCACAAAGCCGAATTACGCTGATGAATAGTGCATGCGAAGTGCAATGGGGGGTATTGTTCTCAAGTATAGCCGGTACAGATGGTAGCCGCGTTTTTCCGCCTGAACAGATGCAATATTTTTTGGAATCAGATCGCAAAATTTTTGCAGGCCGCAAAATGATGAGTTCAGAACAACAGGTATGGAACTCGGAAATTAAAGAAAACCGGACTGTACAAACTTTTAAGAAACCTCTTTACGATAAAAACGGCGAGCCCCTTTATATGCTGTGTATCGGTATTGATATTTCAGAGCGCAAACTTGCCGATTTGAAATTGAAGCAACTTAATGAGCAGCTCGAAGTTCGTATTGAGGCTGCAACGCGCGAGTTGCGGCTGAAAAAAGACGATGCAGTGAATGCGAATTACGATAAAACCCGCTTTCTGGCATCTGCCAGCCATGATTTGCGCCAACCCATGCATGCACTGGGTTTGTTTGTCGGTGAATTGCACTCCAAATTGACGACACAAGAACAACGCGAGATCGTGTCAAAAGTGGAAGAGTCTGTGGATGCATTATCCAATTTGCTTGATGCGTTACTGGATATCTCCAAATTGGATGCCGGTGTGGTTACGGCAAATGTCGCGCCTTTTTCAATTGGAACTTTGCTCAACCGGCTTGCAGGCGATTACACACCGCTGGCAGAGCAAAAAGGAATATCCATGAAGGTGAATCCGACTGCTGAAGTTATAAACAGCGACCCCATCTTATTGGAACGCGTGCTGATCAACTTGATCGGCAATGCTATTCGTTATACCCCTATCGGAGGGAGAATTCTGGTGGCTTGCCGCAAACGCGGAGACAGGCTGAGGATAGAGGTCAGGGATAGCGGTATCGGTATCCCTGTCGGCGAGCAGCAAAAGATTTTCCGGGAATTTATTCAACTGGCTAACAACGAAAGAGACCGTTCCAAAGGTCTGGGGCTGGGGTTGGCGATTGTCGACCGGATTGCGAAACTGCTGAAACACCATGTCTCGCTAAGGTCCGCTCCCGGTAAAGGATCAACTTTCTCGGTAGAGGTTTCCCGTGTCGTTTCGCCGGTAGATAATTTTGTAAAGACCAACATCCCTGTCATTTCTGCCCCCGAGCAACCCGCAATGATTGGCGTTGAGAATTTGAACGTGTTGGTGATAGATGATGACGCGCTGGTTCGAAAAAGTACTCAGGGGATCATCGAATCCTGGGGCTGTCGGGTTACTTTGGCATCATCGTTCAATGAGGTAAAAGTTATTCATGATAATGCGGATTTTGACTTGGTGATCAGTGATTACCGTTTGCCGGATGGAGACGGCATCGAGATAAATGACTGGATAAAAATACATTTCAAATCTCTCCCATTGTTTATTTTAATCAGTGGCGACACATCCCCCGAAGTTTTGCAACGGGTGAGCGAACAAAATATTCAACTATTGAACAAGCCGGTGCGTCCGGCTAAATTGCGTTCACTCATTCAGTATCTGCTAAGCAAAAAAGATAACAGAGTAATTGGGGATGGCGGGTAATACTTTAGCCTTAGCGCCGCTCCTTCTTCATCGCTTGAGCAGCTTCCCGCTTGTGTTCACGTTCTTTTTCAGTCGCTCTCTTGTCGTGTTCTTTCTTGCCTTTGGCCAGGCCGATGTCGAGCTTGATTTTGCTGCCCTTGTAATGCATATCCAGGGGCATAATAGTGAATCCCGCGCGCTGGGCTTTGCCGATGAGCTTTTCTATTTCGCGTTGGTGTAACAGCAGTTTGCGTGTCCGAACGGGATCGGGATGGATATGGGAAGAGGCATTCAGCAGCGGGCTGATATGTGAGCCAAACAGAAAGAGCGCGCCATCTTTGATGATGACGTAGGCTTCTTTGAGTTGCGCTCTTCCTGCGCGAATAGCTTTGACTTCCCAGCCTTCCAGCATGAGTCCCGCCTCGTAGCGTTCCTCGATAAAATATTCGTGAAAAGCTTTTTTGTTTTGTATGATGCTCATGCCGCTGATCCAATTTCAAGATGTATTGCTTTATAAGGCAGGTGTGTTTTACTGTGTGATGGGATATTCTACCAGTCTTTGCATTGAGAACTTTGTAAGCGATGGCATTAGTTGAAAAATCGGTATTACTTCCCTACAGCGCGGAGCAGATGTTTGCGCTGGTCGATAATGTGGCAGACTATCCCTTGTTTCTGCCCTGGTGTGGCGGAGCCAGTGTGAGCGAGGTGGGGAAAAACAAGATACATGCAACCGTTCATATCAATTATCTTCAGATCAAACAAAGTTTTACGACCGAAAATGTGCGTCAACCGCCGCATAACATAGAGATGACTTTGCAGGATGGCCCATTTCGGTGTCTGGATGGAAACTGGCATTTTACCGAACTTTCGCCTTCTGCCTGTAAAATAGAGTTCAAGCTGCATTATGAGTTTTCCAATAAGTTACTGGAAAAAATTCTAGGCCCGGTATTTCATTTCGTCGCAAACAGCTTTGTGGATGCATTTACCCACAGGGCAGAAAAGGTCTATGTAACAAAATGAGTGCAAATAAAATTAAAATTGAAGTGGTTTATGCTTTGCCGCATGAGCAGACTTTGCTCAAGCTTGAAGTTCCTGAAAAGTCGACGATTGCCGATGCGGTCAAACTTTCCGGTTTGCAGGACAAGCATCCCGAGATCGATTTGGAAAAAGGCAAATTTGGTTTGTATGGCAAACTTAGCAAGACGGATGTCGTGCTACGCGAAAAAGATCGCGTGGAGATATATCGCCCGTTAATTGCCGACCCGAAAGAAGTCAGAAAAAAACGCGCTGAAGAGGGCAAGGTTATGAAAAAAGGTGGCGGCGATATCGCAGCCTGATTTGATGATAGATTATGACCTGCACTGTCATTCCACCGTTTCGGATGGTTTGTTGACGCCAACCGAGTTAGTCACGCGCGCGGCTGAACGGGGTGTCAAGTTCCTGGCGCTGACCGATCATGATAATGTGGACGGTTTGGACGAGGCAGCAAAGGCAGCAGCCCGTTTGGGCATTGAATTTATCAACGGAGTCGAGATTTCGGTAACCTGGCGCACCTTTACCCTGCATATTGTGGGCCTGCAAATTGATCCGCACTTCCCTGCGCTTGTTGACGGCTTGAATGGCATACGCAGCGGGCGCAGGCGTCGCGCCGAATTGATGGCAGAGTCATTGGCGCGCTGTGGCATCAGTGGCACGCTGGAAGGTGCTTATCGTTATGCGGCCAATCCGGAAATTATCGGCAGAACCCATTTTGCGAGGTACATGGTCGAGGCAGGATATTGCAAAGATGTGGGAAGTGTATTTAAGCGCTATCTGGTCAAAGGCAAGCCGGGTTATGTGCCGCATCAATGGGCAAGTTTGCAAGACGCCGTCGACTGGATTCGGGGGGCGGGTGGCATCGCTGTAATAGCACATCCGGGGCGATATACCGCCGGACGCAAGGCGATGGGGAAACCAACTTTGCGTGAGTTGCTGGAAGAGTTTGCAGCAATGGGGGGACGCGCTATCGAAGTGGTGACGGGTAGCCATACGCCGCCGCAGTACGCTGAATTCGCGCGTTATGCCACCGAGTTCGGTTTATTCAGCTCGTGTGGCTCGGATTACCACGGGCCGGGTGAAAGCTATCGGGACTTGGGGCGATTACCCGATTTGCCCTTGGAGTGCAAACCTGTTTGGGGTGCGTGGGAAGATTAATTTCAGGAAGTGTTATGTCGCAATTTTTTTCGATTTACCCCGATAATCCGCAGGCACGCCTGATTAAACAAGCCGCCGCATTAATTCGGGAAGGTGCAGTGATCGTCTATCCAACCGATTCAGGTTATGCATTGGGTTGTCATTTAAATGATAAAGATGCAGTAACCCGTATTCGTCAGATTCGCGGCGTGGATGACAAGCATCACATGACTTTGGTTTGCCATGATTTGTCCGAATTGGCGCACTACGCGCGGGTTGATAATGCGCAGTTTCGTTTGTTAAAAAATAATACACCCGGCAGTTATACCTTTATTCTGGAAGCGACCAAAGAAGTGCCACGCCGCTTGCAACACCCCAAGCGGAGCACTATTGGCCTGAGAATTCCGGATCATCCGGTGGCACTTGCATTACTGGTCGAGTTGGGCGAGCCGTTGATCAGCTCAACGCTAATTTTGCCGGACGCATCTGATCCTCTCACCGAAATTGAAGAGATTCGCGAGCGCTTGGAATCCAGAGTGGATTTAATTATCGAGGGGGGAATAGTCGGTGTTGAACCGACTACCGTAATAGATTTAACAGAAGCCGTACCTGTATTGCTACGGCGAGGCAAGGGCGATGTGAGCCACTTCGGCATAGCCGAATTTGACGAGAAATAATATTAAATGGACTTTCAATCATTAATCCAAGCGGTTGCCATCGGCGCTATTCCGGTGCTGTTCGCAATTACACTGCATGAGGCCGCACACGGATACGTTGCCCGCCATTTCGGCGATATGACAGCTTACCAGCAGGGGCGTATCAGTTTGAATCCGCTGCGCCATATTGACCCGGTGGGGACGGTTTTGTTACCGATACTTACGCTTTGGCTTGGCGGTATACTGTTCGGCTGGGCAAAACCCGTACCGGTCAATTTTGGCGCATTACGCCATCCAAAACAGGATATGTTGTGGGTCGCTCTGGCGGGACCGGCAGCCAATTTTTTTATGGCCTTATTTTGGGGATTGTGGGTCAAGGTCGCGCTGATGGCACCGGAGAGTTATTATTCCCAACCTTTGATGGAAATGGCCCAAATAGGTATTAAAATAAACGTCGTTTTGATGGTCTTGAATTTATTGCCAATTCCTCCGTTGGATGGCGGGCGCATCGCCATCAGTTTGTTGCCGCATCAGTTGGCGATGAAGTTGGCAAGTATCGAGCCGTATGGCATGTTTATTTTGATCGGTTTGGCGATTACGCCAGTGTTGGGTTGGATTCTAGGACCACCTATCGTCTGGCTGATTACATTAATTAATTTTATTTTTGGGTTTTGAGTATTGACTATGTTTGCTGATCGCGTGTTATCCGGAATGCGCCCCACGGGCAGTTTGCACTTGGGGCATTATCATGGGGTGTTGAAGAACTGGGTGGAAATGCAACAGGAGTTCGAGTGCCTGTTCTTTGTTGCCGATTGGCATGCCTTAACCACACATTACGATACCCCCCAAGTAATCGAACAAAGCGTGTGGGATATGGTGGTCGATTGGTTGGCGGCGGGAGTTGATCCGGCGCGTGCCACGCTGTTTATTCAGTCCAGAGTGCCGGAACATGCCGAATTGAACTTGCTCTTGTCCATGATCACGCCGCTGGGCTGGCTGGAACGCGTGCCGACCTATAAAGATCAACAGGAAAAGCTGACAACCAAGGATCTCACTACCTATGGTTTTCTCGGCTATCCGCTGCTGATGAGCGCCGATATTTTGATCTATCGCGCCACCCACGTGCCGGTGGGCGAAGATCAAATTCCGCATATCGAATTTACCCGCGAACTGACGCGGCGCTTTAACCACATGTACGGGCGTGAACCGGGCTTTGAAGAAAAGGCCGAGGCAGCCGTGAAAAAACTGGGTAGCAAGAAAGCAAAACTCTACACCGAGTTGCGTAATCGCTATCAGGAGCAGGGCGACGATGGCGCGTTGGAATCCGCCAAGTCTTTGCTCGACGAACAGCAAAGCTTGAGCATCGGCGACCGTGAACGCTTGTTTGGCTACCTCGAAGGCGGCGGCAAGATGATCCTGTCCGAACCGCATGCCATGCTCACCAAGGCTTCAAAAATGCCGGGACTGGATGGGCAGAAAATGTCCAAATCCTACGGTAATGTCATCACGCTGCGTGAAGATGAAGCTTCGGTAAGCAAAAAAATCCGCACCATGCCGACCGATCCGGCGCGCATCCGCCGCACCGACGCGGGCAACCCCGAGCGCTGTCCGGTGTGGCAACTGCATCTTGTGTATTCAAGTGAGGAAACAAGGCAGTGGGCGCAACACGGTTGCAAGACTGCTGGCATCGGTTGCATCGAATGCAAACAGCCGCTCATTGCTTCTGTATTGGAAGAACAAAAACCAATGCGTGAACGCGCGCAGCAATATCTGGACGACCCGACACTGGTGCGCAACATCATCGCCGACGGCTGCGAAAAAGCGCGCAAACTGGCAGGCGAAACCATGCGCGATGTGCGTGAAGCGATGGGGCTGAGTTACAGCTAGTCACTTAGCCGTTAAGTTATTAAATTTGCTGATAGTTGTTTTTTGGTAAATGAAAAGTGCAATAGTATTTTATGGATGCAGATGTGGCTCCTCCCCTGACAAGGGGAGGGTGGGAGGGGTTTAGTTTTTGTGGTTGATAGCATCGTAAATTTACTACGAAAAGCCCCCCATCATTCCTCACTTGTCCGGCTTTGCTAACTCGACCTTATCACCTGACTTGAGATAAAGTAGCTGCGAATTCATTGCTACAAAGAGGCTGCCATGTTAGCTACCGCAAAACTATTTAAGAACGGACACAGTCAGGCAGTGCGTTTGCCCAAGTCATGCAGGATGCTGGGCGACGAAGTCTGGGTGCATAAAAACGAAGTTACCGGCGTGGTTACGCTCACACCCAAAAAGAATAAAGCTGCCGATTTGGATGAATTATTCAGGCTAATTGAAGCGGCGGAAGTACCGGAAGAATTCATGGCTATAATTAATACAAACGGGACTCATGAATAAAGACCAACTCAAAAAGCTGGAAGTCAGTCAGGGGAATCATTAACCCATGCCTACGCTAGACTGGCTCAACCGCGCTGAGGCGCTGACCTTATCCGACAAAGTACCGTACCGCGTACTCGATCCCGTGTCCGAACACGGCGATGGCAATGCGGAGAATCTGCTGATTCAGGGCGACAACCTCGATGCGCTCAAAGCGCTGCTGCCGTTCTATCGCGGTCGAGTGAAGTGCATTTTCATCGACCCGCCGTACAACACCAAGAGTGCATTCGAACATTACGACGACAACCTCGAACACAGCCAGTGGCTGTCCATGATGTATCCGCGCCTCGTGCTGCTGCGCGAACTGCTGCATGAATCCGGCAGCATCTGGGTAACCATAGACGACAACGAAGGGCACTACCTGAAGGTGTTGATGGATGAGGTGTTTGGGCGGAAGAATTTTGTGGCGAACGTGGTTTGGCAGAAAAAATATGCTGTTGCCAACGACCACAAAACCATTGCGCCGATGCACGACCATTTGTTGGTTTTTCGAAAATCAGAAAGCTGGTTGAGAAATCTTATTCCGCGAACCGAAGAGAAAGATCGTCAATACAAATTCGAGGACGAGAAGGGAAATTTTCGCAATAGTGATTACACCTGTAGCAAGTCATTTGAAGAACGTCCAAATCTTTACTACCCGATTACTCAACCCAATACAGGGGAAGAGATTTTCCCCAGCAAAACTCGTGTTTGGGCATACTCGAAGGAAGAGCATTTACGACATGTAGCTGAAGGATTTATTTACTGGGGAAAGGATGGCCTTGGTAAAACGCCATCGTTTAAGAGGTATAAACACCTGCTGCGTAATCAAGGCATCGTGCCGCAGACTCTTTGGTCTCACGAGTATGCGAGCCATACCGATGCGTCGCGGAAAGAAGTGCGAGCTGTATTGGATAGCTTATCTTTGGTAGACGATTTCATTACGCCAAAACCAGAAAAATTGATTCAGCGCGTTCTCGAAATTGCCACCAACCCCGGTGATCTCGTTCTCGACAGCTTTCTCGGTAGCGGCACGACCGCCGCCGTGGCGCACAAGATGGGGCGGCGCTGGATCGGCATCGAGATGGGCGAACATGCGGGGACGCATTGCCTGCCCCGTTTGCAAAAGGTGATCGAAGGCGAACAGGGCGGCATCTCGCAGGCGGTGAACTGGCAGGGCGGCGGCGGTTTTCGCTTCCTGCGTTTGGGCGAGCCGATGTTCAATGCCGATGGCAGCATACATCCGGCGGTGCGCTTTGCCACTCTGGGTAGTTTTGTGTGGATGCAGGAGACGGGCGCGCCTTCGCCCATGCCCCCGCACGCGGGGGCGGGGAGTAAAAACAAGACTCCATTGCTCGGCGTGCACGAAGGGCGCGGAATTTATCTGCTGTTCAATGGCATCCTCGGCGACAAGCGTCCGGCTTCGGGTAATGTGCTGACCAACGAAGTGCTAGCGGCAATAGACCGTATCTGTCCGCACGACGGGCCGAAGATTATTTACGGCGAGGCATGCCGCTTGGGTGCGGCGCGGCTGGCTGCGGTGGACGTGACGTTCAAACATATTCCTTACGATGTAAAGGCGCGATAACCATGGCCGACCTGACGCTCAAGAGTTACCAGTCTGCCGCGCTGTCGGCGCTCTCTGCCTATTTGCACGATGCCACTACCGTTGGCGCGGCCACTGCATTTCAGCAACACTCTAACAGGCCGTATCAAGGTGAGGCGTTTGGTGAAATCCCCTGTGTGTGTTTACGCATTCCTACCGGCGGCGGCAAGACTCTGCTGGCTTCACATGCCATCGTGCGCATGGCGCGCGAGTGGCAATCGAACGATGCGCCTGTCGCGGTGTGGCTGGTGCCATCGGATGCGATTCGTTCGCAGACGTTGAATGCGTTGCAGACGCCGGGGCATCCTTACCGCACTGCCTTGGAGGACGCCTACGGTCAGCGTTTGCAGGTGTGCGACCTCGACCGCGTGAGTACACTTTCGCCGACTGATTGGGGACGGCAAACCATTGTGGTGGTGGCGACGATACAGAGCTTCCGCGTGGAAGCGGCGGATACGCGCAATGTGTACGCGTTCTCGGAAGCGTTCGAACGGCATTTCAAATCGCTGTCAGCGGAAAAGCTGGCTTGCTTGAAAGATGTGCCGGATGCTTTTGTGCAAGCGGAGGATGTGCAGGATGCGAATTCGCCTCTCAAAGCCTATGTCGGGCAGGCGCGCTATTCACTCGCCAACTGGCTCGCGTTGCAAAATCCGCTCATCGTGGTGGATGAGGCGCACAACACCAAGACGGAGAAAAGTTTTGTTGCGTTGAAGCGCCTGAATCCATCCGCGATTCTTGAACTGACGGCCACGCCCTTGCCGCAGCAGAGCAATGTGCTGTACCACGTTTCGGCGCAGGAGTTGCAGGCCGAGGACATGATCAAGTTGCCGATCACTTTGCGCGAACATGCCGAGGGCTGGCAGTCCGCAGTGTTCGGCGCGGTGCAAACTCGCCAATGGCTGGAAACCGAGGCGCAGCAAGCACAGGCGGCGGGCGATGCCTACGTGCGCCCTATCGCATTATTTCAGGCGCAGAACGTGAATGATGCCGTGCCGCCGGAAGCCTTGCGCCAGCACCTGATCAACGAGCTGCATATTCCCGAAGAACAGATTGCGATTGCCACGGGCAGCCAGCGCGATCTGGAAGGGGTGGATGTATTTTCACCGGCTACCCAGTTGCGCTACATCATCACCGTGCAGGCATTGCGCGAAGGATGGGATTGTCCGTTTGCCTATGTGTTGTGTTCATTGCAGCCGCTTTCAAGCGCTACGGCGGTGGAGCAGTTGCTCGGGCGCGTGTTGCGTATGCCTTATGCGAAGCGCCGTGGACGCGAGGCGCTTAACCGCGCTTATGCGCATGTGTGCGAATCGACCTTTGCCCATGCTGCGGGTGCGTTGGTGGATAGATTGGTAAGTGGTATGGGCTTCGAGGCGCTGGATGTAGCTTCGATGATTGCACCGCAAATGCCATTGTTCGATGCAACAAAACCGATACCCGAACTTCCACCTGTAACAACGATTATCGAGGTTAGCAATGCTGCCGGGTTACAACATGCGGCGGGCATTACCATTGCGCCCGCGCCCACCGGCAAAGGTTCCTTGGTGACTATCACCGGGCATGTGGATGAGACGGTGGAAAAGCTGTTGCTGGCTAGCGAGCGCAGCGAAAAGAAGCAAGACCTGATACGCCAGAAGGTGACGCAGCACAACGCAATTTTCGCCGCTGAAACGGCACCATCGATGCGCGGCATGCATTTCGCTTCTGTGCCGCCACTGGGCTACCGATTTAATGCGCAAGCGCCGCTGTTTCCATTGGAACGCGAGGCGGTGCTGGAAAATGTGGATTTGAATCTGTTGGCACAACCGGTTTCGCTGCCGGGTTTTCAAATGGTGGAACAGGACAATGCCTTTGAGATTTATCTAGACCAGCAGAAGCAGGTAAGAATTCGCGATGCAGATGTCGGGCAACTGGTACTGGATGGCGTAAACGTCAACATCACAACCGACGATCTGGTGCGCTGGCTAAACCGCGAGGTGCGGCAGCCGGATATCGTGCAGGGACATTTGCTTGCCTATTTGACGGCGATGGTGAATCACTTGCTCCATGATCAGCGTATTTCGCTTAACGCGCTGGCACGTATGCGCTTTGTGTTGGCGCGGCGTCTCAACGCACAAATCGCCGACATGCGCGCGGCAGCCGCCAAGACACAGTTCCAGCAACTGGTGCTGGATGGCGGCTGGAAAGTCGAGCCGGATTGGGTGCATACATTCAAGTTTGAGCAAGGCAGCTATCCCGCACCGGCAGGCAGCCGCTATGCCGGGCGCTGGAATTTTGAAAAGCACTACTACCCGGTTATTGCCAACCTGAAAGATAAAGGTGAAGAGTTCGAGTGTGCGCGCTTCATCGCCCGACATCCGCTGGTCAGGTATTGGATACGCAATCTGGAACAAGAGCCGTTCGGTTTCTGTTTGCCGACTTCAAAAGGCCGGTTCTTCCCGGACTTTATTGTCGAGTTGATGGATGGTCGCATTGCGGTGATCGAATACAAGGGAGCGCATTTGCGCAACGATCCTTACGAGATTGAGAAGCGCAAGGTTGGCGAATTGTGGGCGGCGAGCAGTGACGGAAAGTGTGTGTTCAGTTTTGTCTATCTCGAAGATGGTGGGCTGAATTTGGAAGGTCAGCTCGATAAGGCGTTCAAGAATTAATCTGGAGCGCATGCTGGTTGAAGTGGGCGGCACGAAGATAGTTTTCGTCCATGCTCTTGGGGTGAATACGGGAGGGAATGTTGGCTATCCAGATTAACGAGATTCTTGGCCGCTCCATTCAGGGGATTACCAACCCATTTCACTGCAAATGTGAAGACGGGCAGGCTTATTTCGTCAAAGGACATGGTGCAGGCAAACGAAGTTTGATTGCCGAGTATGTGGGCGGTCGCCTTGCGCGCGCTTTTGGCTTACCGGTGGCAGACTTTGAAATTGTTGAAGTACCTCAGGAATTGATCAAGTGGTGCGGTAGGGATGATGCTAATGAGTTGGGGGCTGGTTTGGCCTTTGGCTCCAAGGCATTGCCGCATGTACAGGAGTTTTCCTATTCACACATTTCTAAAGTGGATGAGCAGGTACGCAAGGATGTGGCATTGTTCGACTGGTGGTTGCATAACGCGGATCGCACCCTGACAGAAAATGGTGGCAATCCAAATTTGTTGTGGGATTTGCAGCACTCAAAGCTAGCGGTGATTGACCACAATCAGGCATTCGATACCGACTTTGATCCATTACGTTTTGCGGAACTACATGTTTTTCATGACAGTTTGCTGGCGATCTTTGATGATTTGGTTGAACGTGAGATCTACCGTGACCGTTTGGCGGCAGCGTTTGCCGAATTTGATCCTGCTTGCGATAATGTTCCGCCGGAGTGGTGGACAGTGGATAATGGGGTTCCCACCGAGTTTAACCGCGATGCGGTACGAGAGTTTCTCGGGCGATTTATGGATAACGATTTTTGGAGGATGGCGTGATGAAAAAATTTGCATGTCAGTACGCTATTGTTCGTTTTCTCCCCTATATGGAAACTGGCGAATTTGCCAATGTAGGCATCGTGATGTTGTGTCCCGATGCGGGTTTTTTCGAGTTCAAATTGATGACCCGAATCCGCCGTGTTACAGCATTTTTCGAGGAGCTGGATGCGGGTATCTATCGCCGCGCAGCAAATGATTTTAAGCAGGAATTGAAGCGTGTCCGTGATTGGCTGGCACACCAGCAAGGTCACACAATGGATGTTGACTTGGCGCGCCATCTTTTTGGTGAGCTTACGCGCCAACGTGAGGCGATGCTGCGTTTTGACAATGTGCGTGTAGTGCTGGCAGATGATCCCGCGCAACAGTTGGATGAGTTGTTTGGCCATTATGTGGAGCGCAATTTTGCGACCAAGGCCTATCACGAACAGTTGCTTGATAAGACTGTGCGCAAAGTTCTGGTGGAAGCGAACCTCAACAAGCAATATCTGCCGGAGACACTGGGTGATGTAACCACATACCACGCAAAGCTACCCTTTGTGCATCGTGAGGGTGAGCGCGCAGTGAAGGCAATCAAGCCTTTATATCTGGCACATGAAGACCCGGCGCAAATCTACGATCATGGTTGGGCATGGTTTGGCAAGGTTGAAAAATTGCGTGCCTTACATGTGTTGCCGGAGCAAGTGTTGTTCCCTGTTCAAGGACCGGTTGAGGTAAGTGGTGAGCGCTTCGACATGTTTCAGGAAATCACAGCCAAAATGGCGGCCAATGATATTTTGGTAGTGCCTAATCATTTAACCGAAAAAATTGTTGAATTCGCTCGGATTTAGCAGCGGTGGCTAAACTGAAATCAATCAACGCGTTTTATAAGAGCCCCGCAGAGATGCCGGGCTTTTTTGTTTCTGTCGTTCGATATGCCAATTCGCTCCGCCGCTGTAGCCAGCCCACTTAAGTTCAGTTCCTTCCTGAATTATTTGACAAAAGAACGATCGTTCTATACGATGCGGTTATCGTTTAGCCAACTGGCGACAATCCGTCACCAGTTGAAATAATCTCTGGTATCCATGAGCAAGGAATTCTGACCATGCAACCCCAGCCAACCATTTTTGAAGAACATGAAATTAGTCGCGTGTATGACGAAGCCACGGAGACAAGGTTGTTTTCGGTCATCGACATTATCCAAGTGTTGCCCCAGCAGCCGGACTATCAGATGGCGCGCAAATACTGGAATAATCTAAAAGAGCGCCTAGGTAAGGAAGGCAGTGAGTCGGTGACAAATTGTCACTGACTGAAATTGCCCGCAGCCGATGGCAAAAACTACCTCACCGATGTTGCTACCGCTACGCCTGTATAAAAGGGACGGTTTATTAGCTAAAATCGTATCCACACCGCCTCGCTAAAATAGCCAAATTTTCCGGCGATGAGCAGAAACGTTAATACCACTGATAAGTTGAAAATATGACCGAACCCCAACAATTCCTGATTTACCAAAGTGAAGACGGCTCCACCCGCATCGACGTTATGCTGGAGGCGGAAAACCTTTGGCTGAACCAGAAGCAGTTGACCGAGTTATTCGGCAAAGCCAAGGGAACAATCAGCGAGCACATCAAGCACATTTTCGAGGATGGCGAACTGGATGAAAATTCAGTTGTTCGGTTATTCCGAACAACTGCCGCAGACGGCAAGCAGTACGAGGTGGCGCACTACAATCTGGACATGGTGCTGGCGCTGGGCTTTCGTGTGCGCAGCCCGGTCGGTGTGCGCTTCCGCCAGTGGGCAAACGATAAGCTGAAGGAATATATCGTCAAGGGCTTTGTGCTGGACGACGCGCGTTTGAAGAATCCCGGCAAGGGACGGGATTACTTCGACGAGTTGACCCGCCGCCTGCAAGACATCCGCACCAGCGAGCGGCGCTTTTACCAGAAGATCACGGACATCTACGCCACCAGCGCCGATTACGATGCCAGCCATGCGCTCACCCAGACGTTTTTTGCCACGGTGCAGAACAAGGTGCATTACGCTATCCACGGCCAGACTGCCGCCGAGCTGATTGCTGCCCGCGCCGACAGCAGCCAGCCGAACATGGGGCTGACTAATTGGGAAGGGGCACGCATCCGCAAGGCCGATGTGAGTGTTGCCAAAAATTACCTGAACGAGGAAGAGCTGCGCGCCCTCAATAATCTGGCCGAGCAGTATTTGATTTTTGCCGAAGGTCAGGCCGCGCGGCGTATCGCCATGACCATGCAGGACTGGATCAGTAAACTGGAAGGCTTTTTGACACTGAATGACCGCGAGATTTTGCCGGGCGCAGGCAATGTGTCTGCTGAACTTGCCAGGGTTCACGCTGAACAGGAGTTCAGCAAATTTCGGGCATTGGACGACCAGCACTTTGAATCAGACTTTGATCAGATGATGAAGCAGTTGCCCACCAAAACGCCGTAGAAGAAGGACTGATGGACGATTGTCATGTGGGCATAATCTGGTGTGGCTCATCTGACTGAAAGACCCGGCAATGCACCTGACCTTAATAGTATAGAGCTTCCTCTGCCGGGCGCGTTGCTTGATTCGCTACTGTATTTGCCCTGCGCGTTCAGCTAAACTGCCCACCCATTGACGTATAATGCCGAGCATTGGCATTAACACAGTAATCGTCAGGATGAGGAATCCTAACCCGGAAGACAAAATGATTTCAGGCGAGCAAATACAACAGGCCGTTGAGCGGCTGGTCGCGGCCTCTAACCCGAGCAAGGTAATCTTGTTCGGCTCCTACGCGCGCGGCGATGCGACCGAGGATTCTGATTTGGATTTGATGGTGATTGAGCAAGAGGTTCCCAATAAGTTCAACGAAATGGTGCGCTTGCGGCAGGCATTGAGGCCATTGCGTATTCCGGTGGACGTGCTGGTATATTCACAGGATTATGTGAACGAGTGGGGGCATTTGCCCGGAACGGCTCTTTACTGGGCGTTACATGAGGGGAGGGTATTGCATGAAGTCAGCGCTTGATTTAGCAAGGCGATATCTTGAACTCGCTGACCGCGATATCGTTGCCTTCAACAAGATGAAGGAAGATTCTGATTTTCATGCCACGACAACCTGTTTTCATGCGCAGCAGGGCATAGAAAAATGCTTGAAGGCCGTGCTGGTGTTGCATGGTGTTGCTTTTCGCAAGACTCATGACCTAGACGAGTTGGTTGACTTGCTTATTGTCAGACAAGTTCCCCACCCATTTGAGGCAACAGCTTTGAGTGTGATGAATCCATACGCGGTACTTTTGCGATATGAAGACATCGAATTTGCAGGCGTAACACCAGCAGAAGCTGACAAAATTGTTGCACTGGTTCGTCGCTGGGCTGGCGAGGTGGTGAAGTGAGCCAAGCCGAACTACAACTTATTCCGCGTGCACTTATCCACGGCGAGCCGCTGTTGGAGATGCCGTCTGATCTGTATATTCCGCCGGATGCGCTGGAGTTGGTGCTGGAGACCTTTCAGGGACCGCTCGACCTGTTGCTGTACCTGATCCGCAAACACAACCTTGATGTGCTGGACATTCCGATGGCGCAGCTCACGCAGCAATACATGACTTACATCGAGCTGATGCAGCGCAACCGTTTGGAATTGGCTGCCGAGTATTTGTTGATGGCGGCGGTGTTGATCGAGATCAAGTCGCGCATGTTGTTGCCGCGTCCGCCAAAGATGGGGGAGGAGGAAGTCGAAGATCCGCGTGCGGAGTTGATGCGGCGTTTGTTGGAATACGAGCAAATGAAACTCGCAGCCCAAAGGCTCAATGAGTTGCCGCAAGCCGGGCGCGATTTTGAATTGGTGCAAGTGTTGATCGAGCGTACCGTGGTTGAACGGTTGCCCAGCGTGAATGTGGATGACTTGCGTGTGGTATGGTTGACGCTGCTAACGCGCGCTAAAGTGAATGCAAATCACAAAGTCCGGCGTGAAGAGCTTTCGGTGCGCGAACAAATGACACGTTTGCTACGCCAATTGCGCCACGGCGAATTTGAGCTGTTTGAAAACTTATTCGACCAGACCGGCGGTGTTCCGCAACTGGTCGTCACTTTCATTGCTATTCTGGAATTGACCAAAGAAACGTTGGTCGAAATTACTCAAACTGAAACATTGGGGAAAATTTATGTCAGAACAAGTCGACTCACCCTTGAGTGAGAATCCTCTGCCTGATGTTGTTTCTGAATTAACGCAGGTTGTGGATGTTCATCAACTGAAAAAAATTTATGAAGCAGCATTGTTGACTTCGGCAGAGCCGCTCTCAATATCCGAATTAAAAAAACTTAGCGATGCTCTGCTGGAGACGCGTTTCATTGAAGACCTGTTGCAACAGCTTGTGGAAAAATATGCTGACAGCGGCATCGAACTTAACCGCGTTGCCAGCGGCTGGCGCTTTCGCGCGCGTCCCGAAATGCAGGAGTTCATTAGCCGTTTAGACCCGCAAAAACCGGCGCGTTATTCGCGTGCCGTGATGGAAACACTGGCGATCATTGCGTACCGCCAACCAGTGACTCGCGGCGATATCGAAGAAATTCGCGGTGTCGTCGTGTCAACCCAAGTGCTGAAAACACTCGAATCCCGTGCCTGGATCGAAATTATCGGCACCCGTGACTCACCCGGCAAACCGTCACTGTATGCCACAACACAACAATTGCTGGACGATCTGAATCTGCGTTCGCTGAGTGATTTGCCCCCGCTGGCAGAGATGGAAAATCTGCTGGAGCCAAGCCATCAAGAAGCCAATTAACGGGCAAGCCAGTTTGCCACCTTTGATATGAAACTACGATGCCCGTTCCCCTCACCTGAGCGTGGTTGTTGCCGACTTGTCGGCTTTACAGCCACGGCCTACCCCTTGCGGGTGCAATCCTCTGATGAAGCTACTAGCCATTCGACTAAGCACGATAAAGCCGTGCAAGTCGCTGGTTATCCCGCAAGCGGGCGAGGAGGCAAACGAATTGCTACGCAAGATTCATGATACTGCCGACAGTAAAACGCATTTCTTCGCGCGATAATCCGTCGTTCAAAGAATGGAACAAACTGGCGGGTTCGACTAAGCAACGCCGCAAAGTCGGGGAGACTATACTTGATGGAGCACATCTCGTTCAGGCCTATTTGGTATCGGGAAAACACCCGCTACGTCTGCTGGTCAACGAGGCGGCCTCACAAGACAAAGAGATCACCGGACTGATTGCGCAATTGCCCGATGTTCCTTTGACCTGTCTGGACGATGCTTTATTTAGTGAGCTGACCGAGTTGAAAACACCGAGCGGGTTGCTGGCGCTGATCGAGCTTCCGCCAGCGCGTGTGGCTCCATCGCATAGCCAATTTTGTATTTTGCTCGAAGATATTCAAGACCCGGGTAATTTGGGTTCTATTTTGCGCACAGCCGCAGCAGCAGGCTGTGACGCCGCTTTTATTTCCAACGGCTGTGCCGATGTCTGGTCACCTAAAGTGTTGCGTGCGGCGATGGGCGGGCATTTTGCATTAAGCATTCACGAACATGCCGATTTGTTCAACGTGGCAGCAGTATTTGAAGGCAGCATTTTAGCCACTTCATTGCAAGCAAAAGTAAGTATCTTTGATAGCAAGTTAACAGGCAATATTGCCTTTGCCTTTGGTAATGAAGGGGCTGGATTGTCACCCGAGTTGTCGAACCTGTGCCGACAGCACATAACGATACCAATGCAAAGCAAAGTGGAATCTTTAAATGTTGCCGCTGCTGCTGCGGTGTGTTTATTTGAGGCGTCAAGGCAGCGTCGAAGCATATCAAATTTAAAAAGCGAGCCACAAAAAATACTTAATTGACACAGGCAAACCGAATGATAAGAATGTCAGGGGTTGCACGATGATACATAATGTAACTGTTTAGTAGCTCAAAACCACTAACGATGAAACCACTTGAGTAGATTTTTATGATGATTAACAAAATATATTTTGGCGTGATCTTGGCGTTCATTACCTCCTGTGCTACGGCGGCAGATGGGGGCGTCTATAACCTGGTGGGTGTCGGGCTGAGTCCGGTGCTGGGGCAAGAGAGTACATGGTTCGGCTTCGGAGTCTCGGTCGGAGGCGGATATAATTTTAATCAATATGTTGGCATTGAGACACAAATCAGCGTGATGGGAATTGGAACGACCAGCAACGTGGTGGTAATGCCAATTCCCTCGCTTACCCTAAACGGATATATCCCGGTTCAAGAGGGTGTCAGCCTGTTCGGGAAAATTGGAAAATCTGAAACAATTATTGGTTATAGTGGCTCTGATACCCAAGCCCATTATTCCGGCCAGTCTAATTTCTACGGAGTAGGGGTAGAGATTTTATCCACGGCCAACAAAAACACCTATCGGTTCGGCGTCGATTACTATGATCTGGGCGCAACGCCAGGCGCACCTCTTTCGGCTTACTACATCAACTTGTCGAGTACTACTCATTTCTAACTGCAACTTGTGCGTAAATATTCCCGCTGTCTAGCGTAAAATACGCACTTTCTTTATTGATATTGATCATGACCGTTCGTACACGCTTCGCTCCCAGTCCCACAGGTTATTTGCATATTGGCGGTGCGCGCACTGCTTTATTTTCCTGGGCGTATGCTCGCAAGCACGGCGGTACATTTATTTTGCGTATTGAGGATACGGATGTGGAGCGTTCGACTCCCGAGGCTGTGCAAGCGATTTTGGACGGAATGAAGTGGTTGAATCTGGATTACGACGAAGGCCCTTTTTATCAAATGCAACGTTTTCCGCGACATAAGGAAGTTATCGCACAGATGATTGCTGCAGGCAAAGCCTATTATTGCTATACCTCGCCAGCGGACTTGGATGCCTTGCGTGAAGCGCAGCGTGCCCGTGGTGAAAAGCCGCGTTACGATGGACGTTGGCGTCCCGAAACAGGGAAGGCCTTGCCTGCTGTGCCTGAAGGCGTAAAACCCGTCGTGCGCTTCAAAAATCCTGTCGGCGGTGTTGTTGAATGGGACGATCTGGTCAAAGGCCATATCGAATTCCAAAATGATGAACTGGACGATCTGATCATTGCACGTTCCGACGGAACACCCACATACAATTTCTGCGTGGTAGTGGATGACTGGGATATGGGCATCACTCAGGTTATTCGCGGTGACGATCACGTCAACAATACGCCGCGTCAGATCAATATTCTCAAAGCATTGAATGCGAAGGTGCCAAAGTACGCTCATCTCTCCATGATTTTGGGTGATGACGGACAGAAGCTTTCCAAGCGACACGGTGCTCTTAGCGTGATGCAATATGATGAGGATGGTTATTTGCCAGAGGCCGTTATTAACTATCTGGCACGGTTGGGGTGGTCGCATGGCGATGATGAAGTTTTTTCGGCCGCGCAATTCTGTGAATGGTTCGACCTGGATCACATCACGCCATCGGCAGCACAGTTCAATACTGAAAAACTGAAATGGCTGAACAATCATTATCTGAAATTAACCGACAATGCACGGTTGGCAGAATTGGTTCGCCCACGACTGATAGCTCGCGGGATAAATGTGAGTGTGGCACCGGCATTGGAAGCAGTCATTGCCCTGTACAAAGAGCGCATTTCCACATTGAATGAATTGGCTGATGCCGCCGAGGTGTTCTACATTGATTTGCATCCGGAGCAGACATTGCTTGATACGCATTTATCGGCCGAAGCACTACCCGCATTGCGTGACTTTGCCGAACGTATCACTAATGTCACGTGGGAAGTCAGCGCAATTTCTGCACTGATTAAAGAGCTGATCGGCAAGCATGGACTGAAGATGCCAAAATTGGCGATGCCGTTGCGCGTGATGTTGGTGGGGCAAACACAAGCGCCTTCGGTAGATGCTTTGGTGGTGCTTTTTCCTCGCGAGCTGGTATTGGCGCGAGTGACGAAATATTTGTAAGTTTACGACTGTACTTGCTTTACAAGGATAGGGTCGGTCATTATAATGCGCGCTCTTTTGGGGGTATAGCTCAGCTGGGAGAGCGCTTGCATGGCATGCAAGAGGTCAGCGGTTCGATCCCGCTTATCTCCACCATTAACAAATCCAGCACAGTCCAAGCAAGTCCATCTAACCCTTACTGCTAAAAGCTTTTCAAGCTTTTTAAGTCCAGTAGTGTCTTAGGTCGTTTATTGACATCCAGCTCTGAATAGGGGCAATATTGGGGGCAACGATAATTTAACGAAATTGAGTTATCCCCAAAATGCCCTTAACCCTCGATACAATAACGGCTTCCGAGCCACGTCTGCATCCCTACAAGATGGCCGATGGAGGAGGGCTGCATTTGGAAGTTACTCCCGATGGAAAAAGGTATTGGCGTTTTAAGTATCGTTACTGCGGGAAAAGCAACACGCTATCTTGTGGTGTTTTCCCCAAGGTCTCTATTGAAGAAGCCCGAGTTCGCCGTGACGCATTCCTAGCCTTACTGAGCAATAACACAGACCCAAGTAAACAGGTACAGACTGAGAAGGCTGCTCGGCTTGCTGAGAAAGCTCGTCTTATTGCCCCAGCTCGCTTTATTCTCGATAACGATGGCGCTTTGTCTTGTCGATTGGGTCAACGCTACGTAAATCTTTCGCCTGCCGAAACCATTGAGCTTCGAATCTTTCTTGATGCAACTCGTGCCGTCATTCCAAAGGAGTCACCATGCCTCTGACTGAAACAGCAATAAAAAACGCAAAACCTAGCGAGAAAGCCACACGAATGTTTGACAGTGGAGGACTTTATTTAGAAGTTGCCCCCAGTGGGGGCAAGTGGTGGAGACTCAAGTATCGATTTGGTGGCAAGGAAAAGCGAATATCCCTTGGTATTTATCCGGATATTAGTTTGAAAGACGCACGGCAACGACGTGATGATGCACGCAAGCTTTTGGCAAACGATGTAGACCCTGGTGAAAATCGCAAAGCGGTTAAAGCGGCAAATTTAGAACTATCTGCAAATAGTTTTGAAATAGTAGCGCGAGAATGGTTTGCTAAATTTAAACCCAATTGGGCAAAAACCCATTCCGATAAAATTATCAAACGATTCGAAAATGATGTATTTCCTTGGCTTGGAAGTAGGCCAATTGCCGAGATTACCTCTCAAGAACTTCTAAAATGCCTTCGCCGGATCGAAGATCGCGGTGCACTTGATACCGCGCACCGTGCACACCAGAATTGCGGCCAAGTATTTCGCTATGCTGTACAGACTGGGAGAGCAGCCCGTGATCCAACTGGTGATTTGCGCGGTGCATTGCCACCCGCAAAAAAAGAGCACTATGCATCAATCACTGATCCAAAAGCGGTTGGCGAATTGTTGAGAGCCATTGATGCTTTTCGTGGAACCTTTATTGTGCAATCTGCATTGAAACTTGCGCCATTATTCTTTGTTCGTCCAGGAGAGTTGCGCAAAGCTGAATGGACTGAGATTGATTTTGATAAGGCTGAATGGAACATACCTGCTGAACGAATGAAAATGCGTGAGCAACATTTGGTACCTCTGTCTTCTCAGGCAATATCTATTCTGAAGGAGCTTCACCCTTTGACGGGTTCGGGAAGATTTGTTTTTCCAGGTGCAAACTCTAAAGACAGGTCAATGAGCGAAGCTGCGGTAAATGCTGCTCTTCGTCGCATGGGTTATGACACCAAAACTGAAATTACAGGGCATGGCTTTAGAGCAATGGCGAGAACAATTTTGCACCAGGAAATTGGAATCGCTCCAGAAGTAATTGAACATCAATTGGCACACCGTGTCCCTGATGCATTAGGAACGGCTTATAACAGAACTAAATTTTTGAAAAAAAGAGTAAAAACAATGCAGTTGTGGGCTGATTATCTTGATAAGCTTAAGGCTGGTGCGGTAATAATTCCATTTAAGGCTGCATAATCATTATTCTATTCCTCCACCTAGCATCGCAAAACGATGCCATCTGAAATAAAATTGTCAACATGAAATTTAGCAATCGGATGCCGTTATCAGGTGGTGGGCGTCGATCCCATTAATTCGTGCGGAATGTTATCGTCTTTCATGTGAAAACTGGGTGGTAAATAATCCGCGTAATTATCGGCTATCTCCCGCTCCGACAAATCGAGATCAAACTTCAATCGTAGTATTTCTCTTGTTTTACGCATCGACAACATCTCCATGTCCGCCCCTCTTTCCGAAAAAAAGGGCGAATGGTAGGTAAATATTATCTTGCGTCGCTTCCTGATCAGGGAGGCAGAATTACAGCGGAATCAGTGGCAACATGTTCGGGGAATATGCAATCAACCTCTGTTTATGCTGTTTCAACGAACGTCGTCAAAAAACGGTGTCGTTCGATGAATTAATAATAAGTTTTGCTTGCTACAATTTGCTGTGTCAAACCCAATGAAAACTGGAGAAGCATCATGGTAGCAACAGTAGTTAGCAGCCTTCCTGAAACAGGATTCCTGAAGTTGAGTCAAATCATAGGCGATAAAAATGCTAATCCGCCGATTCCTCCTCTTATTCCGGTTAAAAAGTCAACATGGTGGGCGGGGATCAAATCTGGTCGATTTCCAAAGGGCGTGAAAATCGGTAATGGCCGAGGAACTTTTTGGCGCGTTGAAGATATTAAAGGATTGATTGCATCGGTATAGATGGGATTTGCCTATGCTCTCAAAGGGCAACACCCTAACTACCGTCGGTATTAATGAATTTGAGCGCATGGGCTGCAGTATGCTAGTCGCAGCGCGCTCGTAGCGTTCGGCGATCAGGTCATAGAAGTCTTCATCTTCAGGTAGCTGGTTAAGACTATACCACAAACAACTTATTGAAAAACTGTATACCGAAATTGCCCCAAACGTCACTAAACGGATGATTAAAAAATAATCGCACTATGTCCCACTGGCAGAACTGTACTACGTCCCACCAGTGGGACACAAACGAGATTTAGTACGTCCCACCAGCGGGACAGAACTATATCTTTTAATATTTAAAACTATATCCAGCTCGCTGTGGATAACTAGCTTGTCCTCTGAATTTTCAGCGAATCGGAAAAGAACCCATGCCGGCAAGAGCCAAATTTAAATGCGGCGGGCATAACTCTTTATAAATAACTAACGGGTTAAAAATTGTGAATAATAAAAATATACTTACTGTTGCACTAGCCATGATCGTAACGAGCATTGCGATTTCAATGGCGGCAGTCGCTGCGGCAGATCGAGGCGGCACAGTCGCTGATAAAATATTGCTGGTAATACTGGCAAGCACGCTGGCAGTATTGGTTCACCTTCTCCCGTCGCTGTCAAAAAACCGCCTGGTCTGGTTGATATGGACAGGTTGTTTCCTTGCCACGGTATACGGCCACCTGACTTTTTTCACTAATGCGCAAGTTCGCGCTGGTGAAGTACGCGCCGTCGACTCTCTTCAAAACCGCGACCTCGTTACTCAAATAACTCTCGTTACTCAAGAGCGTGACTCCATTGCTGCCCGACCAGTTACAGCGTTACTCCAGTTACTTTCAAGAGTAACGGACTGGAAAGAGCGAGGAAGGATCAAAATCGAGCTTGCTGAGTCAAAACGCCGCATTGCGCTTACAGATCAACTAATTAAACTCAACGAAAAAATGGACAATACACACGTTTCTCAGAGTAACGACAAAGTAACATCGTTACTTTCGGCGGCAACCGGGAGTAACGGGGGGCAAATTTCGTTACTCATCGGAATATTTTTTGCCATCCTGATCGACCTTTCAGGTGTGCTTTTGTGGCGTGAAATTTTCTGGAGTAACGCGAGTAACGCCGATATTCATGCGCCAATAATGCCGGTAACGAAACCAACCGCGCCGTTACCGACGGCTGTGATCAAAACTGTATCTGAAGCTGATGTGACGCTCGAAAATTTGAAACAGGCGATCAACGCCGGGGTATGCAAACCCACCGTCACCTCAATACGCATGTATGCAGGTGTCGGACAAACACGCGCAAGTGAACTGAGAAAACGTCTGCTAGAAAGTTAGCGGCAGCGTTTTCAACGGTAAATTTTCACCGGGTATTTTTTTAGAGGCAAATGTAGATAATCAAGAAAGGCATAATGATGAAAAAATCAGTTCAAAAAACTCCCCCGATTTGCGGCCATATCAGCATCGGTGTCCCAGAATACAACAAAACCAATCTTTGCTCAGTTTGTTACCAGTTGATCAAAGATATTGAGTTCGCAGCATTAAGCAAATTGGCCGCGCAGCAGAACGAACAATCCGGATTGCCAAAGCTTAAAGGTAGTAGTGACAGACAGGTTGCGTTCGCAGAGATTATTCGCGCAGAGATTATCCCGCAGTTAGATGGTTTTATACAGGCCAAAATAAAATATACCGCCAATCAAGAAGACGCAGAGTATTGGTCAGATTGTGCTGCTGCATGGGCAGAGATAGCAAAAAAAATAAGATCAGTTACAACGGCTGAGTGGTTTCTTAATAGCAATACGGACATGATTCGACAAATAGGAAGAGGGTTTTATAAATACGGGGAGGAAAGATTTTTAATATCTACAACGGATTATGAAGTGTTGAAAAAAGATAGATTAAATTACTTACGCAATTTCAAAATTAATGGCGAGAACCAAGAAGGGTAACAGTGGTCAGGATTTGAGCTTCTTAGTCCAGGCTTGTACCATCTCAATAATGAACCGACGATCAGACTCCGATAGGTCGGCGATCAAGTCCTGGATTAACAATGACTGGTCTGTGCAAAGATTTGTGGATTTTGATAGTAGTTCCGCAACAGGCATACCCAAGGTTTCGGCAATTCTCTCAAGTCGTTGCAGAGATGGTAAATGACTGCCACGCTCAAATCTTGAAACGGTCACTGTATCTGCCCCTAATCGCTCAGCGAATTCCGCTTGAGTAAGTCCCAAAGCATTTCTCCGTTCGGCAATGTTCCTGCCAAGTAACGTTCCAAGAGACGTGGATTTATTTTTCACGGTATTCGCACCAAGGTTATTAACTAGGCGTTAATTGTTATGTCTTTACAATTTCACATACAGGGCGTAATGTGCTTGTAATTCTCTAATAGTGCCTAGTTGCAGCGGCTGATGGGATTTGCTCCTAGGCTGCGTTTAGACAGGTACAAGAGAAAAAAATGAACTCAATGAGAATTTTATTCATAGTCTGTCGAAAATTAATGATGAAATTGATTATCGCTGCATTCTTTATTCTGTTATCGAGTTTATCAATAACTGCGCAAGCCGGTGAGGTTACTGATAATGCATATATTGATTTTCGCAACGCACCGCAGGCTATGTATATTGATAACATCATGTGCCGGTATTGTTACTCAAGAGTCTTATATCAAGGGGCTCACAGGTTCACAGATGGTAATGGAAAAATCCTATCCGGCTGCAATCTATTGGGAGGTCATTCATATACCACAACCCCGGATTTAAGGTGCATTGATCACGGGCGTCGTATGGATTTTGATGGAGCGGAAAGGTATTGGGCAAAGATGGATGCAGATGAAAAGGCCGCAACAGAGGCTGCCGCAGAATATATGACAATCAAAAACGCCTTGACCAATACAGCGGCTCTATCTGAATCAGATATTAGGGCAATTCTCGCCAATCTTGAGCGACGCAAGCAAGACGGAAAAGATGACCCTGATAATTTGCTCAATGCGGCAAATAAAATAGCCGCCCCTTACCTTGATGCTGATCTCAAGGCCCAAAAGGAACAAGCTGAACGGGCACGAAGGGAAGAAATGGCTGCAAGATTTGCCATGTTTTCATCTGTAACCTCACAAAAATGGTTGGCGATACAGCAGCCTAAAGCCGCATCCATCAATAGTAAGCGCAAAGCTGCTCAGCAAGAGAAAAAAGACCGTCTCGTGTTGATGCCTCTGCGTGTCCCGGAGGTAGATAAAGACCTAACTGGCTCAATGGAAACTGCGTTGGTTAATGGGTTGCAACAGAAATACGATGTGTATTCAGGTGAAGTTGTTTCCAAGAAATCGCACGATATTTTCGTTAAGGAAACGCGTCAGGCGAAGCCTGTATGCGATGAAGTTAAATGTATGCAGAATATCGCCATGACCTTTCAGTCCGAGCTCATAGCAACGGCCAATGTGACCAAAAAAGAAGGAAGCTATTTTTTGGCGTTAAACATTCAGAATGTTTTCGATAACAAAGTCGTTCAATCTGAATCAGTAACGTGCAGCAAATGCGGCGTAATCGAGGTTATAGAAAAATTAAAATTTCTTAGTAATTCCTCCTTTCATTGAAAGCGCCGGCAAGAACGGTTTACCTTGCGCTCATTTATTATTCAGAAAAGCTTGCAGATATGGTTGCTGATAAACTTTACCATTAAAATGTATTTTTAAAGCCGAGGGGCTTTGTTGCCTCTGTCGAAGTTCCCATAACAGATCGGCAGCGTAGCCGCGATCCCGGAGCGTCGTTGGCGCAAGGGGTTTGCCGCGCGGGTTCAACGCGTTTTTATGGGGTAAAAGCCGGGATCGTTCAGGCTTGAACCCCTTATCCTTATTGATAAATATGCATCTGTAGGCGAGTTGTTTTGTTGCATGATGTCGTCATGGCTAATTCCAAGAAATTATTTAAATTGCTGGATCGATATACCTTCTCAGGTTTTCGTCCAATGTCCCATATTTTGGGTGTGTTCGGTGACCGCATGGCTCGGGTCATTACTTTCAATCGAACCCAAAAAAAACAGTCTGTAGTGAATGCGGTTCTTCGCAGACGGGTTGGTATGACCGGAGCAAGCGGCGAGTTCGCGACCTGTCCAGTGCAGATACGCGTATCTATCTTGAGTTCGAGATTCGACGCATGGATTGCAAAAGCTGCGGCACTTTGAAACGGGAGCGGCTCGACTTTCTTGCCGACAACCCGCTTTATACAAAACGGTTTGCGTATTACGTTGGGCGCCGCTGTCGTAACGAGACCATAAAAGATGTGGCGAAGGATTTGCACCTGGACTGGCACGCGGTCAAGGAATTGGACAAGCAGTATATGAGAGCGCAATTGGCGCGTGTAGGAACCCCTGCTCCAAAAGTGCTTGGTATCGACGAAATCTCGATCAGCAGAAAACCCGTTGCCTTCCGCATCGTGGTGAGTGACCTGCTTCGTCGTAGGCCAATCTGGTTTGGCGGTACGGGGCGCACTGAAGCTGATATGGCTGAGTTCTATGCCTGGCTTGGGCCAAAGAAGAGCGCTGGCATACGTCTTATAGTGATGGATATGTGGAAACCGTTCTACAACGTGGCTACCGAGAAGGCTCCGCAAGCGTCGATTATGTATGACAAGTTCCACATTATGAGCCATCTGAATAATGCGCTGAATAAAGTGCGCATTGCTGAATATGCCAGGCTGACGGGCAATAATCGCCGGTTCATTAAGGGACAAAAATTTGCTCTTTTGTCTCGCCATGCGAACTTGAGTATGACCGGCAAGCGGTCTCTGAAAATCCTGCTGGCGGCAAATAAAAGGCTCAATACTGCCTACCTTCTCAAGGAGTCTTTCAGCCAACTCTGGGACTACCAGAGCGAGGCTTGGGCAAGGAAGTTTTTCGAGCATTGGCGCGCCAGCCTCAAGTGGCAGCGACTGAAACCGTATGAGAAATTTGCTGAGATGATTGATAGTCATTGGGATGGGATCGCTTCTTATTGCAAGCCGGAGAACAAGGTAGCGTTAGGATTCGTCGAGGGCTTCAACAACAAAATTCGCGTCATCCAGAAACGGGCATACGGTATTCGCGATGAAGAGTATCTGCGGTTAAAAATCATGACTTGCATGCTACCAATCCTATGAAAAAACCAAATTACACACAAGAATTTACCCCATAAAAACGCGTTGAACCGCCGCGCGGTTGCTCTGCATACCACTCAAGTAGATGCGCTTTGCCGATTTGACGCGCAAACGCTTTTAATTCTGACTGAAAATAGTTCATTGTTCATTCCTTATTTGTTAAGTTGTTCCAAACCGTTACCGACTGTTCCTTTTTGTTCCCGAATCGTTCACCAATTGTTCCCTTTTGTTCCCGAATCGTTCACCGTTCATTCACCAAGCGTTCACCGTTCATACACCAAGCGTTCACCGTTCATACACCAAGCGTTCACCGTTCATTCACCAAGCATTCACCGTTCGTTCACCAAGCATTCACCGTTCGTTCACCAAGCATTCACCGTTCGTTCACCAAGCATTCACCGTTCGTTCACCAACAGTTCCCTGCGGTCCAGTTTGTACTATGCGCAAGGAATACCCGAAAGATTCAAAGCATTGCAAGCCATCGCAGCAGGCTATAAAAATCATTCATGAGCATTCATGTGGACTTCAGATTTATTCAGTTTGATTCCTGGCGAATTCAAAATTCATTTAAATCGATTCAAAGGTTAGTGCCTCTGTTTGAAATTTAGCTATTTGAATGAAGCTGATTGAGAACTGGAGTCACTACAGAGTGCTAACACAACCCTCGTTACCACTAACGTCCAAGGGCAAATTCACTACATGAACAGCGCATAATGATTAGCGAAAAAGATCGTTGATGAGGCTTGTGCGCGAGTAAATATTGCCCTATTTGCCGTTTAAGAATAATATTGCTGGCAATATGACAATAATTCTTGATACTAATGTGTTAGTGGCGGCTGTGCGTAGCCCCAGCGGGGCATCGGCTGAAATAATGCGCCGCATATTGCTCGGCGAGATTAAAATGGTCGCAAGCGTGCCATTGTTTATAGAGTATGAGGCGGTGTTGCTTCGACCCGTTCATTTAAAGGCGGCTCAGGTACTGCCGGCGGACGTGAGCAACTTGCTTGATGTGCTCGCTGGTGTGGTTGTGCCGGTAGAGGTATTTTATCTATGGCGTCCGCAACTCAAAGATGCCAATGATGAAATGGTTCTTGAGGCAGCGGTAAATGGGCAGGTTGCAGTCATTGTGACGTTTAATACCAAGGACTTTTTGCCCTCGGCGGAAAAATTCCATCTTAGGGTGATGAAGCCGAATGAATTTTTAAAGGAGTTACGCGATGGGAACCACTAGCAATTACGCTTTGCGCTTGCCGGCTTCACTCAAGCATTCCGTTGAGCAGGTCGCGCGGGATGACGGCACTTCGCTGAATCAGTTTATTGTGACCGCGATTGCCGAGAAACTGGCCGCGCTCAAGACGGCGGATTATTTTCAGGAGCGGGCAAAGCGTGGCAATTTGGATGCAGCGCTGGCTTTACTGAACCGCACGGGTGGCAAACCACCGCAAGCGGGCGACCAAATTCTATAGGCAATGTCTGGCTTGCTGACCGAATCCAATTAAAGGAAGATAAGATTTGCAGCACTTGGACTTGTTCCTGAGTTTTTGGGCATATTGAAGTGGTACATTTCGCTTCACCGGCTGTTGCCGACTGGCGGCTGCTGAGAGATCGCGCTGGGAAAAGCGTGGAAAGGGGGAATCTGTGATGAGACAGTGAAACTCTTTATTGAAATCCAGCTGGTGCAAGTCCAGCCCGGTCAAAGCAGTAGCGTGCAGGCCGGTAGCGAGTGTTGCCATTCGCCGGGTGACTGGCGGGTGCGAAGCGTACACAGCAAGTAAGTAGGCCGCGAGTAATGAGCTCCGAAATTGGTCTGATCGTGATGCCGACGCCGTTCTCTTTGCGGAAGGCAGTATCCGGTGCACCGTTATGCGAGGTGTACTCGGGATCGCCGGAGTCGCTTGTCCGGGGCATGCTTACGAAGGATTTCCCATGAACCCAGGAGAGCTCTCTGCTTCTCCGTAAATTGGGCACTCGGTGACGCCCAAACCAAAGTCACCCGGTTTCCGGGGAGAGAGGGTTCCCCGAGAGAAGCGAATAACCCTCAAACGGAGTCTCCTGCAACCAAGGGAAACCGGAGGTGCAGGCAAGGGCAGAAGAGCAGTCTTACGAATCCATAGTACCGTTGAAGTTGGAGAACCGCAGGGCTCCCGCAAGGGGCGGCCACGGTATCCACCGGAGGGAAGGGATGAACAGGAAGATGTATTGATGAAGAACCACATGCACGAGACTCTGAACTCGATAAGGTATGTCAAATGGAACTGAGTCAACTAGCCGAATTGGCTAAGCAGGATGCAGGACGCAAGTTTTACTCGATCGCTCACGTTCTGACGATAGGAGCGCTATGGGAAGCATTTGATAATTTGCGCAAGAACGCCGCCGCTGGTGTGGATGGTGTCACGTGCAGGGACTACGAAGGGCGCCTGATTGAGAATCTCACAAAACTGCACGAAAAGCTGAGGAGCAACACCTACCGCGCGCAACCGCTGCGACGAATCTATATTGACAAGGAAGACGGGAAGAAGAGACCAATCTCAATCCCTTCACTTGAAGACAAGATCGTACAGCGAGCCACGGTGGATGTTCTCAACTTGATATTCGAGCAGGACTTTCTCGATTGCTCTCACGGGTTTCGCCCGAGGCGAAGTGCACACGATGCGCTGGACGAAGTTGGCCAAGTGATCTGTCGTAGGCCGATGGAGTATGTTCTTGAGCTGGATATCACTTCCTATTTTGATTCGATTGTACGGAAACAACTCATGGAGATGGTTGAGCAAAGGATTAGTGACTCAAGCATTCTTGGATTGATAGGTAAGTGGATCAACGTTGGAGTAGTGGATCAAGGGCGACTCTTGACGAGCGAAACGGGAACCGGCCAAGGGCAAATCATCAGCCCATTGCTGGCAAACATCTATCTTCACCACGTGCTGGATGTGTGGTTTGAGGAAGAAGTAAAACCGCGCTTGAAAGGGGAAGCTCACGAAATCCGATATGCCGATGATGGACTGCTTTGCTTCCAGTACAAGGAAGATGCAGAACGCGTATTGGAGGTTCTGCCGAAGAGGTTTGCGAAATATGGCCTGACCCTTCACCCGGAGAAAACCCGACTGATAAAGTTTGGGTGTAGTGCCTACTTTGAGGCGAAACGGAAGAAGGGTTCGACAGCAACATTCGACTTTCTGGGTTTTACGCACCGGTGTGCTACAAGCCGGGCTGGGTTCTTTATGATTCATCTGGGTACGATGAAGAAGCGCTTGCGGAGAGGGCTTGTGGCCATTTCTGCATGGTGTCGGGAGCATCTGCATGACCCATTGGAATACCAGCAGCGGATACTCAATGCGAAACTGCGAGGTCACTACCAGTACTACGGCCGACCGACGAACTATCGGAGTTTGACGAAGTTCGAGCATACGGTGCGCAGCATCTGGCGAAGGTGGCTTGCTCGCAGGACGCGAGGAAGGCGCCTCTCATGGGAGAAATTCTGTCATATACTGGCGCGGTATCCTTTGCTGCGTCCGCGCATTACTCATGCGTGGTCAACACGGTGAATCAGCCTGACGAACCCACTGCGGTAGTCCCGCACGGTGGGGTCAGTGAGGAGTGGGGAGGGTAACCTCCCTGCTTACTCGGACACAACGGATTCGCTCACAAAAAATCCTGGCTGCAACACGGGAAAATGAAAAATTATCCGAACGGCGTGCTAAAACGTCGTCACTCAGAGTAAAACATCAATAAAGAAAATACTTCTTGACTGCGAAATTTTGCGCATCTAGAATTTAATCAATTGTTGTCCCTTGCTTATTGCATGGGCTCAAAACAGGAGACGACCTGTTAAAAAAACGGAGGTTGATGAGAAGCAACCGGACTCCGTAAGGAGTTAACGACTGTCGCTAGACCGTCAAAGTCAATCGGAAGGTTGATCTTAAGGTAATATCACCCAACGGGGCACAATCCCTGACGGGAAATGTGCTCTTTGTTATAGATGAGCACCATTGAGTATTTAGTCATTATTGCCTGCGTTTTTTCAGGCGTCGCGATAAATACGCCAGCCACAAAACTGGTTCGTATATCCCATAATTTCTTTACGTAATCCTTGCGGCTAACATCCCGTAATGGGGTTACCTTCAAGGTTTTTATCCTTGGAGGAAACAAAAGATGGAAAAATTATTTCACGTGATAAGCAACGCGGAGTATCACGTTTCGAAACGGCAGTCGGTCACCAGCCTTTGGTGAGGTTAATGAAATCACCAAATCACTACGCCGATTGCCTGTATGAAGTATTCGAACCAACACCCGCGTTGGTGTTCGGACGGGCGCTTCATCCATCCATATATACAAGATGCATTCACACACCCTTCTTCGTTTCAATGGCCAAAGGCTATTGGGATGATGCGGTAGCTACGATTGTTCGCTAAGCGGATTGTAGCGCAAGGGAAAAGACGGTTCCGGAGACGGATGAGTTGGCGTTGGCAGTCAGCAAAAGTGAGAAAACCGTGCGTGCATGTCAAATAATTTAAAAAGGGAAGGCATTCGAAAGAATGCAAAGTGGTGTGGTCATCGATCACTCGCGCGAGCGAAAATCTGAACGTGGGCAGAAATGTCCTGCAGAGCAAACTACGACCCGAGCGACTTACGTCCCGCCATGCCTTCACGGCAAAAAACTTTCTCCCCGAGCGACGGGCAATTCGCGGCAACACCACGGTCGACTGACCGTGTAGACACAGAACAGACAATATTATTTACACCCATGTGCAGAAAGCACTGGTTTACTCTGGCTGCGCGCTGGAATGAAAAGACAAGGACAAAACATGAACGATGACGGAACGAGAGAATTTTCATCTGGACAGGGATCGCATGGCGGGGGTGGAGATGGTCAGGAAAGGCTAGCCAAGGCAATGCCGCGTCCGGGGCGTGTGAATGGCAAGAATTCTACCAAGCGGTCGGGAGGGCATCGCATCCACAAGAGATTGCATAACGAAATAATTACGATCCTGCAAGCAAACCGAGACAAGGCGGCAAAGAAGGAAAAAAAGGTGGGTGCCAGAACGATGGAAATCAGAAAGACTGATGTGCTCGGATTCTTCAGCGACCTTATGTTTTTGGGGTACCGGCTGGAGAGTGTCTACAACCTTAAACAGAAACATCTTGTTGCCGTATTCAATCATCTGGAGGCAGGGGGGCAGGCAACATCGACCATCGCAGGAAAGATCAGCACCATGCGCACGTTTTGCGGATGGATTGGCAAGGATGGGATGGTTCGAGAGTCACATTACTATGTCAAAGATCCTGCATCAGTGAAACGAACGATGGTTGCGCAGAGAGATAAGTCGTGGGAAGCGCATGGGGTGGATCCACTGAAAATCCTGGCTGACATAAGGGCGATCAAGAATGGGCGCGAGGAGCGAGTAGCTGTTTGGGTGGAAATGTGCTGGGCATTTGGTTTGCGCCGTGAGGAGACGGTCGAAATGAGACCTGGTGTTGGTGATAACGGGGATGTTCTATTTGTTATTGATGGAACGAAGGGAAAACGAGCGCGGAACATTCCAATAAGGAATGAACTTCAGAAAGCTGTTCTTGAAAAGGCGAAGCTGGTTGCCGACAAGAAAACGGGATATATGTGTAAGAGGGGTCTAACGGTAAAACAAAACGTTGACCACTTCAAATACATTCTGGTCAAGGTTGGGATAACTGAAGCTGACCAAGGAGTGACGTTGCACGGATTGAGGCACAAATATGCTCAGGCGCAGCACTTGCTTATGACAGGGGTTGAAGCTCCTATTAAAGGAGGGGACATTTCAATTCTCCCAAAGAGCGAGTATCGCTTGGCCAGCATCAAGGTAATGGAAACGCTTGGTCATAGTAGGGCTTCTATAGGTGCGAGCTACTACGGCTCAAGGCAAGGTGTGCGTCGGCAAAAAGAAAATGGAGTTCAGGAAAATACGCAGGAAATTAATAGATATAAAAAGGAGGTTGGTGAAGTCGAATAATACTTTGTTATCACGGCTCGGCAAGGTTTGATTCTAAGGCTGCACCGGGTAGAAAATCTGCGCGCGATAATTTGAAATGTGTTAATTCAGTAGGGTAATGTCGTATTGGATTGCTCGCCTTCCACTCAGGGGCACCTGTCATTTTACCGAACAAGTATTTCTGCTTGACATGGTAAGGAAATATCCTTACAGTTAAACCTCATGCGGAGACACTCAATGCCACACATTCATGAAATAGCTACCGTTACGTCTAAGGGGCAGATTACTTTGCCCAAACCTATCCGTCAGGCATTAGGAATCGCGGTCGGCGGTCAGGTGGCTTTTGATCTTCGCGGTACCGATGTTGTTGTGACCCGTGCCGACGAGGGGCACGAAGACCCCGCCATTGGTGCTTTTCTGGCTCTGCTGGAAGACGATATTAAGTCAGGAAAACATCTAAACACTTTGCCGGACAATATGGCTCAGACAATGCTGGCAAACCTGCACCACACAGTTGATCTCGATGAAGAAATCGTCGGCGAAGTTGTTCTGTAATGCACCGCCACGGTTGGTCGTTGCTGTTTCATGATTGCCTGATTGAGCAACTTCAAAAACTGAAGGAAGCTTCAGACCGAGCCGAAGCTGCTGATCCACAAGGCTTTGGGGCCAATGCCAATGTCAAGCTGTACCGCGCTCTGAGCCAATTGATGTTTGAAACCGTACCCGGCGATCCCGCCCGTGAGGAATATCGTCAGGGCAATACGATGGGAACTGAATATCGCCATTGGCGCAGAGCCAAAATCGGACGCCGATTCAGGTTGTTTTTTCGATATGACTCGAAGGTAAAGGTGATTGTATTTGCTTGGGTGAACGACGAACGCACATTACGTTCGGCAGGGAGCAAATCTGATCCTTACGCAGTCTTTCAGAAAATGCTGGGGAGAGGTAATCCGCCAGATGATTGGTCGGCACTACTCGCGGCAAGCCAAGCGGATTTGAGCTAAAGTTTTGCTAATCATAACTGGTTGATTATCGATCTATTAATCCATGATTGAAATCAGCTTGCACCCTTTGTTATTGAGAATACGCTCATAATTCGATAACTCGTTCATATTTCGAAAAAAACGATAATGATCGAAAACTATAATTGCTTCAAACGGTGACGGATCGGCTGTGGCATCCGAAATTATCTGTTGAAATTCTGAGCGATTGTCGTTCATTCCGCTAAACCCTGCATCGATATACTCCTTTGCCCAAACGTGTCCGTGTGCCTTGCAGTAGTCGCGAAATTGGCGCATCTGGTCAAGGGTGGCAAGATCAGGTTCGTTCTGTCTTATCGTGGCTGAACGTGCATAGAGTGCAACTACCATTTTATTTCTCCCCATCTAATGTGATTGACCTGCATCTTTCACATAACGATATTTTCCGAAATCTGCCCGCAGGGTCACGTAAGTTCCATATTTTTAAGTATGGAGTGCAATATGACTATCAAGCGGTGTGCAGCCTGCAAGGCTGAATTCCGGCAACGCCCCCAAATCCCAAACCAAACCTATTGCTCGTTGCCCGAGTGCCAGCGAAAGCGGCGCACCCACTGGGAACAGAATAAGCGGCAGATCGACCCAGATTACCGCGAGAACCAGTCCCGAGCACAACAGGCTTGGCTGGAACGTAACCCAGATTATTACCGCAAATACCGAACTGAGCATCCAGAATCCACCGAACGTAATCGCAAAAAGCAGCGGCAACGCAATCAGAAACGTCAAAACACGATGATTGCAAAGATGGACGCGTCAACGCGAATATTTCCTTTGTCGTCAGGGCAATACCTGATATCACCACTGCCAATCGACGGTATTGCAAAGATGGATGCGTGGACGGCTGAAATTACCCCGCTACCAATAAGTTGAGATGATTCTGTGACTGATTGCAAAGAGAGGATGTGTTCGGCATGACGGCCCGCCCCTGCTAACCTTTGCGACGCGGCTTTAATCAGGGGCAATGGAGACAATGCAAAAAGATGAGATAAGTGACGAGGGCGTAGCACAAGCTCCCCTGTTTCGTGCCGCCCAATACGTGCGCATGTCTACTGAGCATCAGCAGTATTCGACCGAGAATCAGGCTGACAAGATTCGCGAGTATGCTGCCCGACGCGGTATAGAGATTGTCAAAACCTATGCCGATGACGGGAAGAGCGGATTGTCAATCGGAGGTCGGGCATCACTTCAGAGGTTAATTGCCGATGTCGAAGCGGGTGAAACAGACTTCACCATTATATTAGTCTACGACATCAGTCGATGGGGACGGTTTCAGGATGCGGATGAATCTGCATACTACGAGTACATCTGTCGCCGTGCGGGCATGCAGATTTCCTACTGCGCAGAGCAGTTTGAAAACGATGGCTCCCAAGCTTCCACCATTATCAAAAGCGTTAAGCGAGTTATGGCTGGTGAATACAGCCGGGAACTATCCGTCAAAGTATTCGCGGGTCAGTGTCGGCTAATTGAGTTGGGGTTCCGCCAAGGTGGCCCTGCCGGATACGGTTTACGTCGTGTGCTAGTCGATCAGCGCGGTTCGGTTAAAGCAGAACTGGCTCGTGGCGAACACAAAAGCCTGCAAACCGACCGCGTCATTCTGATGCCCGGCCCTGATGACGAAGTGAAGATAGTCAATTTGATGTACAAATGGTTTATCGACGAGGGACTGGTGGAATCGGCCATTGCCATTCGTCTGAACTACATGAAAGTGCGCACCGACCTCGACCGGGAATGGACACGCGCTACCGTTCACGAGGTGCTGACTAACGAGAAGTATGTCGGCAACAATATTTTCAACCGCACCTCATTCAAGCTCAAGAAAGTTCATGTCGTCAATACGGAGGATATGTGGATCAAGAAAGAAGGCGCATTCGAACCCATCGTGCCACCCGAGGTGTTCTATACCGCCCAAGGGATTGTCCGCGCACGGGCATATCGCTACACCGACGAGAACATGATCGAACGCCTTCGCCAGCTCTTCGAAAGCCGTGGCATTCTGTCCGGCCTGATCATCAATGAAACTGAAGGGATGCCATCGGCTGCCGTTTATTCCAGCCGCTTCGGCAGTCTGTACCGCGCCTATCAAATGGTAGGGTTTACCCCAGACCGTGACTACCGCTATCTGGAAATCAACCGCTTCCTGAGAAAACTACATCCCCAAATTGTCGCCGAGGTTGAGGCGCAGATAGCCGCCATCGGGGGTAGCGTCGTGCGAGACCCGGCAACAGACCTGTTGCGCGTCAATCAGGAATACACCCTATCGCTGGTTTTGGCGCGTTGCCACACTTCTGACAGTGGCAGCCACCGCTGGAAAGTTAGATTCGATACCAGCCTATGCCCGGACATTACAGTCGCCGTGCGACTCGACTATACCAATCAAGCCGTGCTGGACTACTACTTGCTGCCCAAGCTGGATTTTGGGCAACCCCGCATCAACTTGGCCGACTACAACGTCATCGAGTTCGACTGCTTTCGTTTCGAGACTTTGGATTATCTTTACGGCATGGCCGCACGTTCACGACTCAGGAGGGCAGCATGATACCCAAGCATCGTACCAGTGAAGTACGCATGATTCCCATCAATCAGATAAATGTTCTAAATCCACGCGAACGCAACAAACGGGTTTTTGATGACATTGCCGAAAATATTCAGACAATCGGGATAAAGAAACCAATCACCGTTACACCGCGTACCGGAAAAGATGGATCGGAACGCTATGTGCTGGTCTGCGGCGAGGGGCGGCTCAATGTATACATTTCCAAGGGCGAAGCCACCATTCCGGCTTTGCTAATTGATGTTAGTGATGAAGATGCCTATATTATGAGTCTGGTCGAGAACATCGCACGCCGCCAATGCCGTCCGCTGGAAATTCTAGCTGGCATCAAACAACTTCACGAAAAAGGTTACAGTCCAAAGGAAGTCGCAGCCAAAACCGGCCTGACAGACCAGTACATCGTTGGTATCCTGACTTTGTTGCAGCACGGCGAGGAGCGATTGCTGGTTGCCGTTGAAAGGGGGCGGGTGCCGCTCAACACCGCACTGTCAATCGTGGGAGCAGGTGACGACGACAAGGCTATGCAAGCTGCGTTGCAGGAGGCGTATGAATCCGGCAAGTTACGCGGTAGGCAGTTGATGACGGCGCGCAAGATCATTGAACGCAGACAGACCGTCGGAAAAACTGGAAAGCGCCAGAACGCCGACGTGTCCACATCCAGCCTCGTTCGCACCTACCAGCGAGAAGTCGAGCGGCAAAAGATGACAGTCAAAAAAGCCGAGTTCGCCCAGCAACGTTTGCTGTTCGTGGTCAGCGCACTGCGCCAGTTTTTCGCCGATGAAAATTTCATCAATCTGCTTCGTGCCGAGGGGTTGGATACGTTGCCGGACTATCTCGCCTCCAGAGTATGGGCGAGCGGGAGTGCCGCATGAGCAAAATCTCGTTAGGCTTCGTCCCGAGCATCCTAATGGTGCCACTCGCTCAGATTCTTCCCTCGCGCAAAACTCCTACTGACCTTATCACTTCAGTCAAATTCAAACAAATCCTCGCATCCATTATGGGTGTCGGTCTCATTGAACCGCTATCTATCACGGAGGCGGACAAAACTTCCGGCCTACATCTGCTGCTCGATGGTCTTGTCCGCTTGCTTGCGCTCAAAGAGTTGGGCTATGAGGAAGCCCCTTGTCTGATCTCAACCGATGACGAGTCTTACACCTACAACAGCAGGATCAATCGTCTCTCAACTATTCAGGAGCATTTCATGATCCGCCGTGCCATCGAACGCGGGCTGTCGATGGAGCGATTAGCCAAGGCACTTAACGTCGATGTCAGTCAAATAGTCAAGAAAATGAACTTGCTGGATGGTATCTGTCCAGAAGCTGCCGAACTCCTAAAGGATCGGCAATTCTCTGTCGAGATATCGCGTTTGATACGAAAAATGAAACCCACGCGGCAAGTTGAATGCGCAGAGCTCATGGTCTCGGCAAACTGCATCACAGTTCACTATGCCGGAGCATTGCTCGTGGCGACTCCAGCCGAGATGTTGGTCGACGGCAAAAAGACGCAGAAACTAACCGGCGTCACCCAAGAACAGATGTTACGAATGGAACGAGAAATGGCAAACTTGCAAGGGCAGTACAAGCTGGTCGAGCAGACCTACGCGGAGGATGTGCTCAATCTGGTGTTGGCAAGAGGCTATCTGCACAAGCTGCTGGACAATAAAGCTGTCACCAAATTTATCAAGCAACGGCGACCGGAAGTGCTGGAGCAGTTTGAGGTAATTGTCGAAACGACATCACTGGAACAGTAATAAAGGGAGTCCATAAAGGTTAGATTCATGTATAGCTCTTTACGATGTACGTTATATAGCGGTTAATCTGGCAACCTGACTGGCTCATGACGGACACCTGTTGCCGAAAGATGAAATTGAAATCGTATGTCTGAAAGTTGCTCGACAAGAGTCAGTCGCTTGTAAAATAGGTGAAGGGCAGGACCCGGCCAGGATCGGGCATAGACGAAGGGCCGCTTTCTTCCATCGAGTTTTAAGTTTGCTACAACCGCTTCGTGCCAATTGCAGAACTACGCAACTCCATCTTGGGAATTATTTCTCCCTTTCAATTAAATTTCATTATTAAGTGAGATTGTTTCTATAGTTTGGCTCAAGATTGAATTACAAGTCTTAACCTATATCTATATCTTTTGGCATATTGACCTTAGTTATAACTGGAGTAAGCTTTTATGGCATTTTTGTTTAGTCTTAAAGGTTTTTACCCATGTCCATTAGTCCACATCGAATCGTATTAACTACATCATTACGAAAAATTCGTGACACATACGGCTATACAAGACCTGAACTTGCTAAACTCACTGGACTCAATCTTTCATTTATTGAAATGCTAGAAAATGGAAAACGAAAACCATCCCTCAAAACTGTTGAAAAACTAGCAATTGCTTACGATATGCCAACTTGGGAATTCATAAAGGAACTAGAAGATAACTGATTTGATGATTTCTATAACTGCTGGAGCAATTTTTAAATTTTAAATTAAACAATTCCTTTCCAGATTACCGCTTCAGGTCGGTCTACCACACTCGATATTATCGTTCTGACCATGACTATCTGATTGACAACCTAGTCTGGTATCCTCAAAAGAACTGCGGTAATTGCAAATACTCTACAGTTATTACCACCTCCACCGAGAAGGTTGATAACACTATTTACACTTGATTCGTAAAGCGTATCAATAATGAAACTTCTACTCATTCCATCCTCCAAAGATTCAATTCGACTTACACTACGAATATCTTTGCAACTTGCGAGAATAGATTGAATCAGCTCAACTATGTCTGTGTCAGGATCAGACCTACTAAGTTTGGCAAGAAGAGGATGTATTGTTGTCATGGCAATTCACTTAAGTGTTTTATCTTTAATTTGTATTCTTCTGGCTATGGACTCATCGTTGCACCCACAACACTTTAGTAAATTTTGTGACTTTAAATTTTGGTGATGTAATCTCCACTCCTCATACTGATATCCGTAATCAACCCAGAAATCAAAGGAATTTCTTACCAGGTATTCAAGTACACCTAATTGGAAGCAAGATATACATGGTTCGGCGTAGTCTTTAATATGTTTTTCCCAGATAAATTCTTGAAGTTCGACATTTAAATTTGCGATATCCTGAGTAAATCCAATTTGATTTTGAAAATTTGAAATCTTATGGATAGGATGGTAAACGTGCCCATCAAGAAGAATAAAAGGGGAATGCGGTTTAATTATGCTTCTTGGAAGATATGAAAAAATTGGTATCTTGGAATCCATCCTCGTTACTTCACTTCTAATATTTTTACCAACTCCCAAGTACGCATTCCAAATCCAATAGCAATTTTTTGAATTGTTATCATGCTCTGGACTCCGTTTGCCGGATTCAAGCAAATAAATATGAGTTCTATGAAGTCCTGCAAGATTTGACAACTCTTCTTGAGAAAGACCTCTCTCCTCTCGTACACTTTTTAACTCTTTTTGAAAGTCAATAAAACTGCGCATTTGCATTCTCCCAACAAAATCATTTCAAGTTGGAATGCCAAAACGCATTAATAAAGCCCAACATCAGATTTGCTTCAATAGACTAGATATTTAGAGCGTAAATGTTATAACTTATAAGCACAACCTACATCTGTCTACAAAATGAGATTGTTATAGAATTTAAAAGGTTAACAATCTATCTACAGATTGATTTCTATAACGAAGGGTATTGTCAATGCAACGGTTTGACTTTCAATTTTTCTTAAAGTTCATTCCAAATATAGAGCTATTACGAACTGAACTATTTGAAATAATCTTGGCAAAACACTCAGTAAGATTGGCAAAGGAACTAGAAAAATAACTCGTGCCTTTAATCGGACTACTCTTATGTCTCGACAGCGGCACTTCTTTAACGATCGCTTTCTGGCAACCTAATCACATAGTTTGATGACAGATTTGGGTTAGCTGTGTGAACTCGACAAAATCGAAGCTGACTTTTGAATAAGCAACAGTATCGAAATTTCTAATATCAGGTGCTGTTTCAGGAGCAGATTTCTACAGGTTAGGATGGTGGAATGGTGGTATCGGCCCAGACCGTGTAAAAACCCAGAAATTGGTATCACCTCGTGAATTTCTGATTTACATCTATTCATATCGCTCTTTCAAACCGATAGCGACATCCAGAAACATCAAACCATTTTCGTGAGTATACAAAATTGCATCGCTATTAAGGCCTATAACGGCGTGATTTAAATGTAGCAAAGGCCCTTAGGCCACTATCGCTTCCATCAAAGCTGTTACGCCAAATATATTTATCATGCGTTTCATATTATAGGCAAGTACATGCAAGCTCATTTCGGCACTCACTCTTTCAAGTGTCTTCGTCAGGAAGTGCTCTGAGCCCATCCAGGATTTGATTGTTCCATAAGGATGCTCGACAGTCTGGCGACGAACTCGCATCGCATCGGGTGTTTTATCTAAACGATTTTGCATTTCATCGAGAACATCTTCATGCTCCCAGCGAGTTAATCGCCTCTGTTCACCTGGGGTGCATTTATCCTTCAAGGCACAGGACTTACAGTCCGAAAACCAATAGCGATAAATCTTCATATCATTCCGAGTTGTATCATATTGCCGAGTCAGTCTTTGCCCTGCTGGGCAGCGATATTCATCATGCTCTGCATCGTAGATAAAATCAGCTTTGCTAAAACGACCTTCGGCGGTTGCAGTGGATGTGTCAGTCTTGGCTACGATCGCAGATATTCCAGCCTCATGGCTCGCAAGAATGTCTTCGCTTTTAAAATAGCCTCTGTCTGCAATGGCAGTAAGTTCTTTGGTTCCCATTGCTTCCTGAGCAAGTTTGGCCATTACTGTTAACTGACCGCGATCACTTCCAACATTGGTTACTTCGTGAGCTACGATCAGTTGATGTTTAGCATCCACAGCGGTCTGAACGTTGTAACCCACAATACCATTACCCCGTGTCTTCATCGAACGGGCATCAGGATCGGTGAGCGATATTTGTTTGTCGGGCGCTTCATTCAGTGCGACTTCGATTTCCTTGAGTGCCGTCATCTGCTCTTTCAATGCAGCAATCTTATCTTCCAGTCTCTCGCATCTTAACTTTGCTGTGGCTGGTTCTTGCCGATCTGCTGTGTCGAGTGCTACAAGATACCGGTTGATGCTGGATTCGATTTCTTCCATACGCCGCTGCAACTTTGCACTGGTGAAGTTACGATCTCGGTTGTTAACCGCCTTGAACTTGCTCCCGTCGATGGCAACCAGTGCATCTGTGAATAAACCAAACTGTTGGCACAATACGACGAACTGACGGCACACTTTGCGAATGGCTTTGCCGTTATCCTTGCGGAAATTGGCGATGGTTTTAAAGTCCGGCATGAGTCGACCGGTCAGCCACATCAACTCAACATTGCGTTGTGCTTCACGCTCAAGACGACGGCTGGATTGGATGCGATTCAAATATCCGTATATGTAAATCTTGAGAAGTATTGCCGGATGGTATGCAGGTCTCCCAGTAGCCGCAGGATCGACGCCTTCAAAACCTAATTGGCTTAGATCAAGTTCATCCACAAAGACATCAACAACTCGAACTGGATTGGAATCTGCTACGTAGTCGTCTAGCAGTTCTGGAAACATCGTTGCTTGAGTTCTGTCTTCGCCTTGAATGAATCGCTTCATGTGCAAACTCCCACAATTACTCGATACTTCCTTTAACGTTTCACTCGGCGCCAGGTGTACAATTAATTCACGTTTTTACACGGTCTGGGGCGTAAGTGAATGTTCGTGTGGGTCGGCTTTATGGCGAACTGTTTTGGAAGTTTAAATGCCGTTTTGTGCTGACGACTGACCTTCTTCATTGCACAATCAAGTCGGTCTCGTATATCGCCTTTCAAATATTGGTGATATATTCGCCTAGGCATTGCACGTTTCAATTGGGTTCTAACTAACGAAGTTATTCCATCGGGTTTTAGATTAACTACTCTGCTATTTTTTTCAAATGAACAAAAATGTGAAAATGGTATCAGCCGAAAACAATCTGGAACTGATATTTCTATCCCTGTTTAGACAACTGCCGTTTCCTGTTTCCTTGGCTAAATTACCCAACGGTGCTTTTGTTGAAGTTAGTGATGCTTGGGTACAATTTTTCGGTATTTCAAGAATTGAAGCGGTAGGGAAAAACTCTGTAGAACTTGGGTTGAATTTTAACCCTGCTTTGCGAGAAACAATTTTTTACGAACTCCAGCAAAATCGTTCATCTCATCATAAAGAATTGGAAATAGCAGCACGTGATGGTGCAATCAGATTCTGTGTTGTGGAAGTAGATTTAGTAACGATCGGTGGGATTGATTATATTCATACTGTTATTCAGGACATCTCAGAACGCAAGCAATTCGAACTAGCCTTAATTGAAAGTGAATCGAAAGCAAGTGCAATTCTTGAAGCTTCTCCAGTTCCACTTGGCATGGTTGACATGGAAGGGAATATAACCTTCCTGAACAAATCATTTGTAAACCTCTTTGGATATACAACAAAAGACGTTTCTACCCTTAATGACTGGTTGGTTTGTGCCTACCCAGAAGAGAATTACAGAAAGTGGGCTCTTGAAAAATGGCAAAGCAATTACCAGGATGCAAAGACCTCAGGGGAGTTGTTTAAGCCAATTGAAGTCAAAATCTGCTGTAAAGATAAATCGATAAAAACGATCCTAGTGGGAGTCGAAATTCTGCATCACGGCAACCAAGATTCCATGCTAACAAGTTTCTTTGATATTTCCGAACAAAAAGCTGCATTAGAGCAGCTACATAATAGTGAGACATTTTTACGTCTAAGTCAGGATGTCGGGGGAATAGGTAGCTGGGAAGCCGATCTGATTAACAATAAACAACTATGGTCTGATAATTGCATTGCATTGTTGGGTTTCCCTCCAATCAAAAACCCAACATGGAATGATTTTCTGGAACTGGTTCTTCCGGATGACCGGAAATTGGTTATTGATGCAACGCAAGCACATCTTGAACAAGGAACTAAATACGATGTTGAGTTCCGCGCAATCAATCAATCTGGTGAAATTCGCTGGATGCGATCAGCTGGACAGGCAGAGCGTGACAAAAATGGCAAGCCAATCAAAATGCGCGGAATTGGTCAAGATATTACTGAAAACCGTACAGCGCATGAGGCTCTAAAAAAAAGCGAAGATAAATATCGAAAAGCATTTGAAACCTCAATAGATGCTATCAATATTAATCGTTTAAGCGACGGTATTTATTTAGATGTCAATGAAGCATTCCTCAACACTCTGGGATATCAACGTGATGAAGTCATCGGTCATTCGTCATTGGAATTAAATATTTGGGCCGACCCTAGTGATCGGAATCGCCTGATTGAATCATTACAAAAAAACTCTAGCTGCAGAAATCTAGAAGCTCGCTTCAATGGCAAAAGTGGCCAAAATGTATGGGGTCTGATGTCAGCGGCAATTATTGAAATTGATGGCTTTGCTTGCATTCTTTCAATTACCCGTGACATAACTGATCGAAAACTTGCAGAAGAAGAGCGACGAATTGCTGCGATTGCTTTCGAGTCACAAGAAGGTATGCTGGTCTCTGATGCGAATAGCATTATTTTGCGGGTAAACAGTGCCTTTTCAAGAATTACTGGCTATGCTGCTGAAGAAGTAGTCGGCAAGAATCCTCGCATACTCAGTTCAGGACGTCAGGATGCAAAATTTTATTCTTCAATGTGGGATTGCATTAATCGCTTGGGTTACTGGGAAGGAGAAATCTGGAACAAACGCAAAAATGGTGAAATCTACCCAGAGAAATTGACCATTACTACAGTAAAGAATCCTGCTGGCATTGTGACGAATTATGTTGCCACGCTAACCGACATTACCGTGAGTCGAGAAGCTGCAGAAGAAATTCAGCACTTGGCATTCTATGATTCGCTTACACGCCTACCCAATCGACGGCTACTTATAGATCGTCTAAAACTAGCTTTTGCCACCAGCTCGCGTACAGGAAAGACGGGGGCATTATTGTTTCTTGATCTTGATAATTTCAAGACATTGAACGACACTTTGGGACATGATGTCGGTGATCAACTTCTGCAACAGGCCGCGCAAAGGATCGAATCTTGCTTGCGGGAAGGTGATACGGTGGCGCGTCAGGGAGGTGATGAATTTATCGTTATGTTGGAAGATTTGAACGAAAATTTACTTGAGGCAGCTGCTCAAACTGAAATCATAAGCAAGAAAATATTGGAAGAATTTAATCGGCCTTACCAACTTGCAGGGCATGCCTACAGCAATACCTCCAGTATTGGAGCGGTATTATTCAGAAATCATGAATTGGGTATAGATGAATTGCTTAAACAGGCCGATATTGCCATGTATCAGGCTAAAAAAGCAGGTCGCAATACACTCCGTTTCTTCGACCCCGAGATGCAAGCAAGTATCAATGCACGAGCTGCTCTTGAAAATGAATTGCATACTGCAATCGAAATGCAGCAGTTTCAGTTGTACTACCAGATACAGGTAAACAGTTCACGCTGCCCCGTAGGTGCTGAAGCACTGATTCGCTGGATGCACCCTGAAAAAGGAATAGTTTCACCGGCACAATTCGTTCCTTTGGCAGAAGAGACTGGGCAAATATTAGCAATTGGCCACTGGGTATTGGATACTGCATGTTCACAACTTAAGTCTTGGCGACACGACCCGCGAACCAGAGACTTAACACTATCCGTCAATGTGAGTGCAAAGCAGTTTCACGAAGCTGACTTTGTGTCGCAAGTTCAGGATACTGTGCAACGCCATTCCATTGATCCGAGACTGCTAAAGTTAGAACCCACTGAAAGCATCTTGTTGGAAGACATTGAAGAAACAGTTAAAACAATGAACGCTTTAAAAGCAATCGGGGTACTTTTTTCTCTTGATGACTTTGGCACTGGCTTCTCCTCGCTGCAATACCTAAAAAAACTACCGCTGGACCAACTTAAAATCGATCAGTCATTTGTCAGAGACTTAGTAGTCGATAGCAATGATCAAGCTATTGTGCGCACTATCATCGCCATGGCACAGAGTTTGAACTTAGATGTCATTGCCGAAGGCGTTGAAACTGAGCAACAACTTATCCTGCTTCAAGGAAACGGATGCAACAAATTTCAGGGATATTTGTTTGGAAAACCTGTTTCGATTGAAGAATTTGAAGCTTCACTTTGAAAATCCTGATTTAAACCTTCTTCATGGGTTGTTTGTTCTTATATTTGTTCCGCTTTTGGGCGACCTGTTCGTCTAGGGCAATGGCAGGTTTGGGTTAGCAGGAGAAATCAGCCTCACTAAATTGGCTCCCCGTTAGTGGACGTTCGCCAATGACGACATTGTCTCGTTTCCCGCCCTTCGCGAAGGGCGGCTTTCTGGCAACCTAATCGCACCATCGAGTGACGCAAACGGGTTACAAGCAGTCCGATGAGTTGATCTTTTTTATGCAAATCTAACGGCTGCTTTGCGACGTACAAGAGACGCTCAAAATGGAGAAAATCAGGAGGCTCATCGGACTGCTTGTAACCCATACTTGCCAGTCGAAGTTGAAATCAGGTTGCCGCATAACGGTCATTCGTCAAGCACAGCAAACGTGAATCACGTTTTAAGAGCTTAAAGGTAATGTGCTATGTCCATTCCCCATTGATTACCGCTTGACCGCACTAACGGATTACGTTAGTCTTAACTTCATGGAAAAGCGTGCGCCTCACTATAGATTGCAAGAAGTATTAGCCATTGTGTCTGCGCACGGGTTGGGCGTATTTACCGCAACAGCCGCTTTCAATGCCGCAGCGATGGGGCTAAGTGAAGATCAGGTAATCGCGGTGGTGATGTCAATCACCCGTGCGATGTTTTACAAGAGCATGACAACAACCAACGACAGTAGAAAGTGGCAAGACGTGTATCACGTCCCTTGTCCAAACGGCAAAACGGCCTATATCAAGTTGACGTTGCAAGAGGGTGTGGTCGTGATTCAATTTAAGGAGAAATAAGTCATGAGCGATAGACAATGTGGCAGTTGCGGAGCTGCCGGAATGGTGCGCGCAGTCCGTGACGTTGCGCGTGATTTTCGGGGTCAAACGGTGATAATTGCGGCAGTGGATGGCTGGCACTGTCCAACCTGCGGGGAAGTTGAGTTTGCCAGTAAAGCGGCGGCGAAGCGTTTTTTTGCCAAGGCTCAAAGTGAGCAACAGACAATTGTCCAAAGTGAGGCTGAGCGAGTGCGTCAATGGCGCAAGCATTTGGGGCTGACGCAAAAACGTGCAGCAGATTTGTTCGGCGGGGGCATCAATGCTTTTTCAGAATACGAACGGGGCAAAACGCAGCCGTCAAAATCAACGGTGCTATTGCTCAAACTGCTCGACAAGCACCCCGAGTTGCTGAAGGAAATTGGGGTTTGATCTGCACGGGGCATGATCGAATTGAACCGGCAAAAAGGCGTGATGCTCACACATTAGCAGCAAGACTTGTTGGAAGGTTAGATGTGACCCCATGCTTTCTACATTGATTCTCTCCTTCTATCTGGCTTGAGCGTAGAGTTATGGAAATCGTTAGATGAAAATGGCATTGTGGATTATCTGGGTTTTTTTAGTGCTCCTGCGATATGGTTCCTTACTAATTGTTGTTCAGTTTCAAAGATGGTTTTTTTTGCAATTGCGGATTTTACAGTTTCAAGTTTTTTTGTGAGCTTTTTAACTTCATCATTATTGGACTTAACGCCTCCGTTGGTTTTTATTTCAAAACGAAGAGCTGTTGCATATTTTTTAAGATCAGGAATTGTTAATTTCACTAATTGGTTTATATCACTGTCCATTTTTACCTCATCATAAACATAATAAAAATTGCCCTAAAAAACTAGGCGCGAGTTTTCCCTAAAGATAAATTGAGGTCTGGCCTGTCCCTCTCGAATGTTAGACATTTTTCTCATGGATTCTCCGAATCTCACCTCGCAATTGCTCTTGATATGTGCATACCGCGGCGATAGCTCGCTTCGCATCTTCTACAGAGATGCTCAAGGGGGCACCATCCTTGGTTTTGCCATTCCGGTGCACGATGTTATGCCGAACATTTACAATTTTGATTATCTCTGCTTTATTTGTCTTTAGAGGTTGACCCAATATTTCACCAAGAATTTGCTCTGCTTTTGCAACGTTGTGATAAACGATATCTTGGAGCAATGTAAGTATTATGGTTTGCGCATTAAACTCACTTCTGAGTGCCTCTACGAGGCTTATTTTTTTGTCTTTCAATTCTGAAACTTTCCTGAGTGCATTTTCACGACACGCATCATCTTTTGAGATTAAAGAGATTACTGTATCCGATATATATGTCTCTAACAAAGTCACGGAATGTGAATAGCATATCTTACAAAGTATTTCCTGTTGCATAGGAGGTACTTGGGCACCCAACAGCGATTCAAGTCTCCCTAAACCGTCTATGAAGATTATACTTAAGTCTTGCAGTGATTGCCTTGTGGCCCAATATGCTTCCTGTTCAATTTCTTGCCCTACTTCTTGCAATATTTTATTCCTTCTCATCACGGAACTCCGCTCAAACGACTAACGAAATTTTGGCCTCAATTAAAATAATGTTTCTATGCCAATATATTATTTTTGTAAGGTTTTAATTCAATAATTTCTCTTTAATCTTTTCACCTAATTTAGTAACAAGTTCATCTAGTAAATTTAGATCTCCATGCCAAGCGAACACAGCTTCATCTTTATCTACAGTTACTAGAGCATATGTTTCATTCCGCTCTTTTGTTCCGTCAGTTAACTCCTTTAGAGCTTTATTCATTTACTTCTCCAATTAAATTTGTTAACGATATTAATTCATTAATTCTTGTCATCGGCCAAGTACGCAGATAGACATCTCAGCGTTATTGGAAATTTTTATTAAGCGTCGAAGCCCTAACAGAGAAACCTCATTTGTTACTTCTTCAAGATTTTGTCTTTGTATAGTTTTTAAAGCATTTCTTATAGCAGAAATATTCGAAGTGTTCTTGCCTGAATGTATCGTCTCAATCACGTTGGCGATATTGGGCGGCACATGAAAGTGGAGTTGCTGTCCGACCAGAACGGCGAAGCGAGTCGTTTGCTCTTTGAGGTACAAATCAATCTGCCCTCCCTCATTGTTTGATGGCTCATATGAGTAGGAAAATAAGCGATCTGAAAAATAGGTATATTCGGGTTTGCTTGCCAGTCTTAATGCGTCACCAGAAAATTGCAATAGGGGCAAGTCCAGCTTCGCCAGCTTGCTTGCCATTTCCTTAGCTTCCTTGATATCTTCCTCCTTGAGTAACTTGACCCAGCCTCCACCCAAAACCAGAACACGATCACTAACGTCACGTAGCGAAAAGCCACGAGTACACCATGCAAGAAACAAAATAAGTTCCCAGTCAAAATCATCAAGTGGGACTGCTACGTCACACTCTTTTCCGGTTTTTCCTTGCAAAAAAAGCAAATCTTTGCAAGATGGCAAATCGATTGCCAATTCAGCTTTATCAAGCGTGTAAGGTGTACCGGAAGAGTCCTGGATAGAGCCGATCAATTCCGCAAAATTTCCGCCCATATCCTGATGCAGCGCATCAATATAAGCAGTAGTCCCATCATGCCGCTTGCCTAGAACAAGATCATCGAGAGAAAAAAAGACCAACTGCTTAGGATCGGAAACAATATGGTTGAGTAGGCATGTCTCACCAAGCGAAGTTAATTTCACAGTGTACAAATTGATTTTGTAACGTGTCAGAGCGTGCTTATTACCCCCTCCTTCGACAGCACAATAGGGTTTGATCGTGCGCCACGGCTCAAATGTGTAATGAGTGCCATTTTGCAGGCCAAGTTCTTCTTCAATCTCGCGGATCAACGTATTGCGCAGAGACTCACTGGCAACGCAGGACTTATCGGACGACAAGTCCTTAAGAATATCGGCAGACAACTTGTCGCCACGATAATCTGATGGCCGCAAGCGCCCACCGGGTAGCACATACTGCTTGGAATCTGGTCGCCGCTTGTCTTCTCGCTGGTGCAGCAAAAAGTCATTTCCGAACCTGATGACTGCCCAAGCAACATGCACAAAACGAATCGGCATTGCACTGCTCGCTGGGTGATAACGCTTCCTACCGGTTTCCAGTTGATGCAATAATACCCGTTGCTCTTCCACAAATGCCGCATCTTCCCAATAACCCTCGTCCACAAACCGTTGACCGGGTACAGCCCAAGCGGCCACCAATGAACGTGCCATCAATGAAGCGGGGAAAGAAACGAATGACCAATTTCCTTGACTCAATTCATATTTATCGAGCAGGGCAAAACTTTCAAAGACGCGCCGCATAACAGCGACGATAGTGGGCGAATCAGGGTTCCCGAGTTGCGAGATGATGGCATCTTCCGACACCAACGCCCGCATGCGCCCTTCTTCGGCGTGCATCGGGAGTATATCGAGTAAGCTTTGCAATTGGTTTACCAGAGTTGAGCGCATATTGGCTATTGCACCGGCAGAACATCGTTACGGCTTAACCCTAGATGCGCCAGCAGAGAATAATTAGTCAACATCAACCAGTCTTCAGTATCTGTTGAGCTTTTCCACTGCCCCTGACCAGTCCATTTGCCATTAAAATTGAAAACAAGGTCAATCACCAACGACTGCATTAACAGCACTTCAGCAGGAATTCCTGCCTGTTTGGTACTTAGGCTATTGACATAAGCATTTGCCATCTTATTGAATATGGTGTATTCACCTGACTTTATACGGTCAATTTCTTCTTGCTTTATAAGCTTGCTCAACTCGATTTTCGTCTGTTCAATTTCAGATATTGTGAGTTTTTGCTGCTGGCTACTTATATTCCGCAACCATTGCTCCATCTGTGCATCAGGGTCTATACCCTTTGGAAAAATTGATAAAATAACCTTCTCATAGTGCTGTATTTTAGCTGGTAATTTTACAAGCCCCCGCGTTGCCAACAAAAACAGGAAAGCGGTTCCTACAAAAGTAATATCATGAAGAGCTTTGCCGTGAGCAATCCAGTTTCTCGCATGGGTGAGAATGAAAGGAGTCACATTAAACCCTCGCTCTTTACTGGGGTTAGCCTTCTTATCCCATAGAGATAGAAGTGCCAGCATAAAAGGCGAATAACGCTTTTTTTCCTTATCCCTAGCCTCCAAATCAGGCAAGAGCCTCGGCCAAATTTCCAGCCAATCTAAAACTGCCTCGGCATCAATAGTACCGTCGCCTTCGAATGCAAAATTATTAATTCTTAACCCATTGTCCTTTTCTTTTTGAAGCAGAAGGGCCACAAATTCACAGCCATCCACAATTCCGCGTCTTAAAGTTAACTCCTTGTTATCAAGATGCCCGCGCAGCCATGTCGTTAAGTTATTGACTTCATTTAATTTATCGAAGCTTCTGGGAGGGGGAATATCATAGGCCGTTGCCACTTCGTTTAAAGCTTGAAACTGGTTAGAGTTGGCCGTAAAAAACACGATACGTTCAGCAGGAAACCCAGACCGCAGAAGTTGTATATAGAGCGCAAATCCTGCCGTTGTTGGTACAACCTTAGTTTTAGTTTTGTCGAAGCGTTGTTCCAAATTCAAATCAATAATGACAACGTCCCACTTGTATGCACATTGCTTATCGATTGCCGCATTCATGCTTGCGTAGCTATCAAACCATTCAAATCTATGTAGTGAATATGTTACAAAGAAATCTTTCAAATTTTCCGGGGAAATAACATTCTGACTTAACTTTTTATACTCACGAAATTCATCAATTAACTTCTTAGATCCATTCATTTTATCGAGAAGCTCAACAACATCCCTTACCAAAGCAGGCATAACAGTTTTATCATCCTCTACCCATGCAATTTTCATACTTGAATTAATCCTTCCCAGCTGCCGAGAGAAGTAGTCTGGGCATATTGAGTTGTGCAATGTATTGTGCATCTTGCGGTTGAGTTTTAAGTGTTGCCCCCCTGCTTTCCAACGGCTTAATTATTTGATGCAAATAGCCCAATCCACGCCTAGTTCCAGGAATGTCGGAATTACCATTTCCACAAAATGTGTTTTTACATGACAAAATAAAATTTCCATTTTCATGATGAGCAGAAATTTCTATATTTCCAGTTCCACTATCATATTTGATTGCGTTGAAAGCAAGCTCATTCACAAGTGCAAAGAAAAATCGTCGGCGAATGCCATCGCTACCGAAATAGTGGTCAATATCATTGTCGATTACTACTTGAATATATTCAAACGGTGAAGGAAATCGAAATCCAGATACCAACTTGGATTGGTTGTCATTTTCTGAGAAGTCAAGCAATGCAATATCGCTTGCAGATTTTCCGACTAAGGCGGAATTCATCTTGCGAGCAAGCTTTGCAGAACCCAACTCTACTGAAACAAGTGAAGCCACTCGAATAACTGCTTGCTGCGTAGCCTCACAAATTATCTGCGCTATTGATATTTCCCTTTTGTTATCTAATTCCCACTCAGACATGAATTGGTCATAGGAGCGGACGAACAAATCATTTGCGTCTATCATATTGCGTACAATTGAAAAGTCGGATTCAAGTGCTGCCAGCGCAAGAGGTACATTTTTCGGCTCAGATTGTAGCCATTCGCGAATATCTTGTATAAGGTGGCGCACATTGATGAGCGAATTTTTCATTGTATGAGACTGAAATGCAACCATCCGCTGCTCAGTCTGCCGCGCCACGACACCATTCATTTGCTCACGAATCTCTGCAAGGCAACCATTGGCTGAAGACAGAATATTTCTGCTGAACTGATCAGGATTACTTAATCCACTTGTGAAGTTTATTAGTTCAGTAACCTTATTTTCCAGATCATCCAGAATACTATCCTCGGATACGCCTATGTTTTTGAATTTCAGCCAGAGAAGCCAAGCCAACGCTCGGCTGCATTCATCATTATTGAGAGGCGATTCGGGATTGGTTTGCTTCAGTATATCGTCCGTATTAGCCTCTTCTTCAAGTAATTCCATAGCCTTTTCCGGATCAGACCTCCTTAAAAAGAAGGCGCGAAAAACACGAGCGAATTGCAGTTTGCCAAAATATTTTTCGATATGATTAGCAAAGGTTGCGCTATGGAGATTGAGTGCTTCGATATCACTCTGATTTTTCCTATCTAGCTCTAATAGTAGTGCCTCCGCTGCTGATTTTCGATCCTCTGATCTGTCGATTAACGCTACTCCTAAAGCTCCCCATAAATAAGCCAGCTTTTTGGATTCTTTAAACCAATAAAGAGCATTGAATAAATCTGGCTCCCCGTTAGCATTCGAGCAGCCAGCGAGGGCAAGAGCTCCTATGTGAAATGCAACACCCCCGTCTTTTGCTGTGAGTTTCTCACTTGCAAATTCGCCGCCTAAGTCTTGCCATTCTTTGCTTCTTTTTTCAAGATCGCGTTCGTTCAGGATTTTAATGGCTGCATCCATGAAGTCATTTGGCTTTTGCTCAACAGCTCTAATAAAATCTTCTGATTTTGACTCAAAGAATGAATGACCTGCTTGCCTGATTTTTGCCAATGACTCTGCGGCATACCGCACCCCTGCTTTTTCAGCTATAGCCAACCAGTAAGCAGCCTGTTCGTCGTCCTGTTTGACACCTCGAGCGAATCGCAAGCATTGCCCAAACTCAAACGCTGCGTCTGCATATCCATCCTCGGCTGCTTCCTTATATTTTGCTGCGGCAAGAGCTTCATCTTTTGAATACCCATTTTGAGCATGCATTAACTTTTGCCCAAGCTTGAACGCTTCATATCCAGGTGGGCTTTCTTCATTGGCGGTGATTTGAATCTTCGCAGGATTAGAAACAACACTACTTGAAGTAACTAATTTAGGGTGGCTTTCAAGAAGTATTTTTGCGGTTTGCTCTCCCAAGTCAGAGGCTTCCTGAAGCAACATGCGGCATTGCTCGATATTAAGTGGAACGCCAGATCCGCGCATGTAACACAATCCAAGGTCTTTTTTTGCTTTGGCCTTTATTTCCAAGTCATAATTCTGATTGGCAGCTTTTTCATACCATTCCACAGCTTCAATCGGGTTCTTCTCAAATCCGCACTCACCTCTGGCCAGCCTGAAACCGAGGTTCCTCTGGGAAGATGGGTCACCCGCCATAGCAGCTTCCCTGAATAATTGCCTAGCCCTTTCTTCGTCCACAGGCATCCCATCGCCCTTTTGTAGTCGCATGGCTAGGCGATTTTTTTGTTTTGCCTCATTCATTCTGTAGTTATAATTCGAATTTTTTGGTGTCGGATATTCCATGTTTTTTGTTCCTTGATTCTCGCTGTTTCTGCAATTCGATGCAGAGTTTAACGACTCCAAGCGTTGCAATACATTCTTTCTTGGTTTCTGCGTAACTCACACCGTCGGAATCTGAACTACCAAGGTTAAAGAAGGTGCGGATTCAACAGGTTTAGCAGTGCCAATAGTAACAGATACATGGAGCGAATAAATTGTGTGGTAGCAAGCAAACCAAAAGTTCGCGCCAATAGCACCAATCCGCAAACCAAGTCGGGCAACACGCACTTGCCGATGTGCATGTTGCCTCAAGCCGACAGGACCTAGTTCCGAAACCAGCGCCATGCCGACGATGCCAAGCACCCGGCACCAAAGGCAATTGCAAGCGGAACACCTATTACAGGGGCCGCCACGATGCCTGCGCCAGTGCCAATTGCGGCCAGTCCGCCTGCTATCGTCACGCCACCAATAGCACTTGCGATAGTTCCTGCGTTGTTAGTTTTGTTGTCGTTCGTGTTCATTTTGTTTTCCTTTTGTTGCGACACCCGGTGTGTCGATAAGTGAATTGTGATTGGTAGGAGGCTTTGCCGTAACCGAGAACTACCCGACTCGCAGGGCAGCTCATCGGAAACGGGGCATGTCCGCTATCCAAATAATCCATCGAAGATTTTCGTTGCGAGATAACCTGCACCAATGGCTAGAGCCACAGGAGCCGCAAATGTTACGGTAGCAGCCAAGGCACCAGTTGCGCCGACAGCGGCCAATCCACTGACCACCGCTGCGCCACCTGCTGTCGCCGCAGCACTTGCTGCCGCACCTGTGGCGTAACCCTTGGCACCTGCTTTAGCTACCGCAACGGTAACCTCTCCTGCATCACGCTTGCCATTAGCAAGATCGACAATACCACTGACCACCTCAATGCCAGCCCCGACAGCCGCGCCGACCGCTCCGCCGGATTTGGCCGCTTGCCCAACGGCTCTTCCCAGTGTTCCCGATCCGGTTGCACCAGCGCGTTGTGCCAAAGTCATCGTTTTGTTGGACGATATGCCGGAACTGACCATCCGCTTGCTTAATCCCGCCTTCTTCAGCGCCGCATTTGCCAGCTTGGTTGCTTCATCCGTGCCTACCAACTTGGTGGTTCTGTACTTGCCGGTTTGGCGGACAAGCTTGCTGATCGAACTGGGCGAAACGGTGTCCTTGAGCTGCAAGCGCTCGATTACCTTGCCGCCTTTGGTGGTGACGAGATCGACAACCTTGGCGGTTGTGCTTTTAGTCAGCTCGGTATGCTGCCCGTTGAAAACGTTCTTCAGATTTCGTGCATCCTTGACTAGAATTTCGTGGATGTGGCCCTTGAGGTTGGGATTGCGACCTGCCCGCAACATGGCACGGGTAATGACGGTGCCTTCGTATGCGGTTTTGGTTGCGACAGTGGCGTTTGCTTGCTTGCTCATGATGTTTACTCTCTTCAGTTGTGATGCGTCGTGCATCGAGGTGCGCATTCTGAAATTTAAATGCAAACCTGTAACTAGAGAACTACCCGAGTGTCATAGCGAGCGCATGATTAAAGTACACGTAAATCTGGGTGAAGCATGTTAGTGCTTCCAAATGTACCGCTGGCAACTGAATCAATCGATTCGCCAATATGACTTACAGCCAATACATCTCACGCTACGGGCTCATAAACCAAGGATGCCCTTTTTGCCAACTGGTTCACTCGGCTGGTCTGGCTCACTTGCCTGCGGGTCAACTTCCCAATGAAAGCTCTGAGCCCACGAAGGTATTGGTTGGTTCTGGTTGTTTTTTTCCCATTCTTCATCGCCGGGAAAAGGCCAAGTTGCAGCCGCACGCACAGGTTTAGGTTGCGCTGAATTCATTTCTTCATTCTCTAACATGGAAATTCTCCTTTAAAATATACTACGTTGAAATCATCCGTAATATCTTTTTATACCGTATCTTTTGATCCTGCACTTCCCTTGAAAAACTTCTTTATGTTCGGCCAAAACAGCAGCAGAAACAAAATAATGAAACTCGATCTGAAAGCGAATTTCATCATCAACCAGAGCACAGTGCAGATAAACATAAATGCCGTGAAGTTGAAAAGAGATTCTTGATCGTTACCATCAGTCCCCTGCTTTTTCTTGGCGATGGTGTATTGCCCATTCAGAAGCAAAAAGACTACAAAAGCAATTCCGACAAATAGCATCATGATATTTCTCCTGTTCTATAGTGACTTTATCGCCTATTATTTGAGAGCTGCTTTGGGTCTCTCGTTGCGCACAACCACAGCATCTCACACGCTCGCGTCAACTCGTGTCGCAAACAAAATCATTTGCCATGATTATCTCGATCTATTAACTCGTCAGCTGATAAGTTGATAGAATCGCACTCGAACGCGCCACAGAGCGTCGCAGTCGGAATGTATATTTGGATTTTCGACCAGCCGGACAGACGCCATGAATACGCTACCCAACCCATCGAGCGATAACATGCAATCACAGAACGACACGCTGCTGCGCCAATTGATTATGCTTCGGTATATTCCACAGCACCCTCGCACGATAACCGCACGGGAACTTACCGAGCGAGTGAAAGCGGAAGGATTCGTTGTCAGTAAACGCACTGTGGAGCGCGACCTGTTATCACTTTCTGAAATATTCCCGATATTTGCCGAAGAACAATCTCGTCCCTATGAATGGAGCTGGCTCAAAGATGCCAAGGCGTTTTCATTACCCGGCATGTCGCCATTACAAGCATTGACGCTGGAACTTGCGCATGAGCATTTGTGCGAAATATTCCTGCTGGTGTACTCACCAATGAGCGGCATATCAAAGTCTGGAAGTCCACCAGTACTAATCAGCCGATTATTTCGCCAATTCTGAAAACGGAATTTGATAAGTTACCGTATCCACAATTCTATATGGATTTCGAAACGATCAACTTTGCGGTTCCTCGCTGGGCGGGCACACGACCGCATCAGCAGCTTCCATTCCAATGGTCTTGCCATATTGATAGAGGTGGCAGGGAATTGGAGCATCGTGAGTTTTTAGATACGAGCGGCAATTCTCCCAGGCGCGCCTTTGCTGAAAGTTTGATTGAGGCAGTCGAAATTGATGGACCTATTATTGTTTACGGGACCTTTGAAAGCACGGTACTTAAGACCTTGATTGAATTCTGCCCTGATCTTGAAGTGCCAATAAACAACATTATTGATAGATTGGTGAATTTGCTGCCATGGTTACAGAATCATTATTACCATCCTGCAATGAAAGGATCGTGGTCGATTAAGGCAGTGCTACCTACGGTAGCTCCCCATCTGGATTACAAGCAACTTGAAGATGTTAAAAATGGTACTTTGGCACAACTTGCTTACTTAGACATCATCAATCCTGAAACTGATCAAACTGTTCGCAAACTCAAAATTTACAATTTACTCAAGTACTGCCAGCTAGATACCAAGGCAATGGTTGAGGTGGTGAAGTACTTCAGAGCCTGCTAATAATTATGTGTAATTACACTCACACTAAATCCCATTTCCGAGAAAATCGACAATTTGAGTTCATTTATTTCCAGACCTGTCATCTGGCTCCGTCATAAACACTTCTCCCTCCGTACCTTTTTCCTTGGCATTCGCGCCAAATCTTTCAATAAAATTTTGCTATTTGTCACTTCAATTGTTTTATACGAAACTTAATCGCAAAAAACTACCCATCACTGATTTTGTTTCGAATTTAGTTTCGATCAATTAAAGCAAAAATATTTCGCCTGCACCCTACAGTAATTAGGTAGTCGGAAAACTACTCAATTCACGTAAAATTCAAACACTGATAGGAACGAGAAATGGAAAAGCAGCTTCAAAAACATGACTTGCCCAATAATTTAAGAGACAAAACGTTTCGATTAACAATTGCAAAAATAAGTTTCGCAATTCTAGTGAGTATAACGTCAGTAATATCTCAGTATCGATCGCATTACTATTCTCAATATTGCTCGAATTAGTTGGCACTTTGCTCTGGTATGAGGTTTTAGTTCCTTCAAGTAACGAATTGCAACCCAAGGAGCCAGCACCAGAGGAAGTCGATTCTGAGACCACAATTGATTCAACAATTGATCCTGTCGCCAAATTAAAAGCTGCAATTAAGGCTGGAAAATGCAAGCCAACTGTGACTGGTATTCGCCAATACTTAAGCTGTGGACAAGACAAGGCGCATATGTATAAAAAAGCACTTTCAATGTAAAGAACCTATTAAAGCAATCTGATCTAGCGTCCAATGTATGCATCAGGATTTTGTGGAAATCTTACTCAAAATGATGAACAATCCAATACGATTTCCAACAGAGAGTGAATTCAAAACACGCGATTTAATTGGGTTTCAGAGCAACTTCCACCAGATAATTCTGAGATATTCAAAAGGTGGCATTTAATTCTTGCATATTTTAAATCGATGAATAAAATAGGCATTGAAACACGGATGGCGCACGTTAAAACGCTCGACTTTAGTCAAATCACCGACGCAGGGGTTAGGTCGTAAATTCTACCCCGTAATTAACCTAGCTTTTGAAGTAACGCTTGCATTAACTTTGTCGTCCTTTTGGACAAATAAACAAAAATAGTTTTTCCATATTTTTGTTATCGACGGGCAGGTTCGCCCTAATTTTGATCTCATTCTCTTTGAGTTTGAATGTTGTATGCATTACATATTCATGATGCAGGTGCATGTTAAATGAGTGCCGAAAAATCCGAGGAGTAGTAACCATCGAGTCTACTCTGGTGTTTTTAGGTGAGGTTTAGCGGCTATCTGTCCGACTGCCAAGGCTGTGCCTTGGAGATTCAGTGGTAATGAAGTAATGCATGCAGTGCACAAATTTCTAATGATTATTAAATCAATTCATTCATCGAACCAAATTCGTTTCGCACCCACTATTTTATTTTGTTGCCGTTTGCCCCAAGGTGATTCGACAACGAAACAGGGCACCAAAGGTGTTGGTACATGGTCGTACCGACGGAGCAGCCTGGCGAATCGATACCAAATAAAAGAGCACGATTTTAACCTTTGTGCGCAGTTTACCGCCCTTGACTCAACCAGAATGGTCGCCAAGGTCTAATTCCGATACTTACGTATACGTTGTACATGCTCCTCAGTGCGGTGGGCTAAAACCGTGCCGCGCTGAAATATTTCGCGTCTTACCTACCATTACTGAAGGAATGCAAATTGCGTAATTCCCTTTTATGGAGAAATGTGATGAAGAAAAAGATTGTTTATGAAAGTAATAAAACGCCTGTTTCGACGGACGGAAAAAAGGTACCTGTGAAGCGTGTTTTGGTGACGGAAATTGAAAAAATATTTACAGAAAATAATGATAAGTGCGCCAAGCGTCGAAATAAGAGGGTAGGGCATTTAACCCAGGAAAAGCGCCTTTCAGTCATCTCAACTTTTATTGCCGATCTTTATCAGTTGGGATTTCGACTTGAGAAGATCTCAAATATACGTGAAAAGCATATTCAAGCATGGGTTGATTTCATGGTAAAAAATAACCAGCAACCTGCAACTATTCAAAACAAGCTTTCAGTGCTTCGTATATTTTGTAGTTGGATTGGCAAAAAAGGGATGGTTAAGTCTCCCGAATGCTATGTCGTCGATCCAACGAAGGTTAAACGCACTACTGCGACTAAGATCGATAAATCTTGGCCACCGGAGAAAATAAAAATACTCATTGAAATTGCAATTGATATAGGCGGATTCTAGTATGAAGCGCAATTTTGAATAATGCAGGTCAGGTGGGTGAGATGCGGTAGCATCAATGCCCTTTGACCAGCCAGTCGAAATTGCACAAATGAACTATACACATATCACCCGAGAAGAACGATACCAGATTTACGCCTTGAAGAAGGCGGGACATAGGCAAAAAGAGATAGCCGAGGTACTGAAGCGAAGTCAGTCTACCATCAGCAGAGAATTAACTCGGAACGGTGGGCGACGTGGCTACCGTCCCAAACAAGCGCACAGCAAGTCGGTTGATAGGCAGGCGCTGAATGCACGAACGATTGATGCTGCGACATGGGAATTCGCTCAAGATATGCTGATGCTCCAATGGAGCCCAGAGCAGATCAGCGGGCATGCAGCCATCAGCCCAGAAACGGTTTACCAGCGAGTCTATGCAAATAAACGAGCGGGCGGAATGCTATGGAAGAACCTGCGTTGCCAGAAGCAACGAAGGAAGAGATACGGCAAGGCTGAACGACGCGGAACGATACCCAATAGGCTATCCATTGAAGATCGTCCTGCCATCGTTGAGACGCGTAGCCGTATCGGTGACTGGGAAGCGGACACAGTGATAGGCAAGAACCACCGCCAAGCGATTGTGAGTATCGTAGAACGTAAGACCGGATTCACACTGATCCAGAAGGTAGAACGCAAGACTGCACAAGCAGTCAGCCAGGCCATGATAGCTCTGCTGAAGCCTTACCGAAAAAAGGTAAGGACGATTACTTCTGACAACGGAAAGGAATTCGCCGGGCACGAAGAAATTGCCAAGAAGTTGAAAGCTGGCTTTTATTTCGCACACCCATACTCATCATGGGAGCGAGGAACGAACGAAAACACAAACGGATTAATACGACAATACTTCCCCAAGAACAGAGACTTTACAACAATTACACGACAGGAGATCAACACCGCGATGGAAAGATTAAACAACCGACCTAGAAAGAGACTTGGATTTCAGACACCGAATCAAGTATTCTTTAAGTCAGGCGTTGCGCTTCATATTTGAACCCGCGATAGATGAAATTGTCGGACTGCAACTACAACTGTGTCATGCCTTTGGCTTATGTGAACTTTCGGCGTTATGGAGCCATTTCGTTTCCGGCGTAATGGCGCCAGTAAATGTTCGGCGTAATGGCGCCACTTTATTTCCGGCGTAATGGAGCCAGTAGATTTCCGGCGTTAAGGCGCCACTTTGAAACCTGATTTGGGGCTCGAACTTTCATCGAACAACTAGACTTCCGGCATTTTGCCGGGAGAGGTTGTGAGTAAAAGGAGGTTCGAGATGTATCAGTACCGAAATGTTTTGGTGCGCATGCGCCGGGGCGATTCAGATCGGGATATTGCCCGGTCTAAAACGATGGGGCGCAAGAAGATCGCGCAAGTGCGAGAGGTTGCCAGTGCACGCGGCTGGCTGGGTCCCGAGTTCCCATTACCCGATGACGGCGTGTTGTCCGCGCTGTTTGCGCACAAGGGAGGTTTGCCTGTCAGTTGTGTTTCAACGCTGGAACCTTGGCGCGAGCAAATAACCAAATGGCACATAGCCGGCATCCGTGGCACCACCATCCACGCCACGCTGGTGCGCAACCACGGCTACACCGGCAGTTATTCCGCGATGCATCGCTTTCTGTGCCAGCTTGTTTCCACGCAACTGCCGGATGTCCCGTTGCGCCTGGCGTTCAAGCCAGCAGATGCAGTTCAGGTCGATTTCGGTTCCGGCCCGCTTATCACCGATGTGTACACCGGCGAGATATTCAAGACCTGGTTCTTCGTGATGACCTTGTGCTGGTCGCGCCACCAGTATGCCGAGTTTGTGCGCGATCAGACCGTGGCAACTTGGCTGGGTTGCCATCGACGCGCGTTCGAATCGTTCTCCGGTGTGCCGTCACGCGCTATCATCGACAACGCCAAATGCGCGATCACCAAAGCCTGCGTCTACGAACCTGATGTGCAACGGGCCTATGCAGAATGTGCCGAAGGCTACGGGTTCAAGATCGATCCCTGTCCGCCACGCGATCCGCAAAAGAAAGGGATCGTTGAGGCAGGCGTCAAATACATCAAAGGCAGTTTCCTGCCACTGCGCGAGTTCCGCGATCTGGATGACGCCAACCGCCAGTTGCAGGCCTGGGTGATGAACGAGGCTGGCAACCGCATTCACGGCACGACCCGCGAAGCCCCCCTCAAGCGTTTTGTAGAAGTTGAGAAAGGTCTGCTCATTGCATTGCCCAGCGTCCCGCCTGAATTGGCAAGCTGGGCCAAGGTGTTGGTTCACCGCGACGCGCATGTCCAATACGAGACCAACTACTATTCGGTGCCGTTCCGGCTGATCGGTTGCAACTTGTGGCTGAGGGCGACTGACACGATGGTGACTGTGTACCGCGAGCACGAGGCGGTTGCCAGTCACGTGCGACTGATGGGGAAAGGACTGCGCCACACGGTAACCGACCACATGCCACCCGAAGCACAGGCGTGGCAAATGCAGGATACGCAGTGGTGTTTGAACACCGCCTTGCAGATTGGCCCCGCCTGTCATGCCATGGTGCACGCCATGTTCAGCGACCATGTCTTGATAAAAATGCGCGCAGTTCAAGGCGTGCTGCGGCTCAAGCAGAAATACGGCGCGATCAGATTGGAAGCCGCGTGCTCGCGCGCCAACCATTTCGGCACGCCGGGTTACCAAGTGGTCAAGTCGATTCTGGCCAAAGGGCTGGATCAGCTCACACCTCTACTGGCCTTTGATGCCCTTGCTACCACGTACACCGAAGGCGGACGTTTCTGCCGCAACACCCAAACCATTCTTCAATGAGGACTACCATGCATACAATTCCAGAACTGACATCCCTGCTCAAACAACTGCACCTGTCCGGCATTCTTGATTCACTCGAAGCCCGCAACCGCGAAGCCATCGACCGCAAGCTGGCCTACACCGACTTCCTCAGCCTGTTGATTCATGACGAAGTCGCCAGGCGGGAACAAAAGAAGCTGGATATGCGACTGCGTCGCGCAAGCTTCCGCAACCAAAAAACACTGGAGGGATTCGACTTCGACCGACTGCCCAATCTGAACCGCACGGCAGTTCATGATCTGGCGACCTGCCGTTTCATTGAAGAGAAAGTCGCCGTATTGGTTGTGGGGCCGTGCGGAACCGGCAAAAGCCATCTGGCGCAGTCGCTTGGTCATGCGGCTGCCCGTCAGGGTTATGACGTGTTGTTCATTACGCAGACCCAACTCCTGAGCAGTTTGCGCGCAGCTCAGGCCACCGGCAATTACGCGCGGCGATTTAAATCACTGGTCAAAGTGCATCTGCTGATCATTGATGATTTCGGACTCAAACCCTTGCGTTCACCGGAAGATGAAGACTTCCATGACTTGATCGCCGAACGCTACGAGCGCGCCGCAACCATTCTGACCAGCAATCTCGACTTTGATGAATGGGGTGAAGCATTCGCCGCAAATAAAATGATCGGCGCAGCAACACTGGATCGATTACGCCACGGCGCGTATCGCGTGGTTTTGGATGGGCCGAGTTACCGCGACCCGCAGCCAATGCCGGAAATGCCAAAAACGCCGGCAAAGAAAGGAGGTAAACCTACTCAGACTTGAGACAGGGCCGTCAGCAACAAATAGAGTAAATAATGCGATTGCAAAAACAGCAAAAATCACGCATTCTTTACACCCAGTTTGAGCCCCTGAAATGACACTTCAAAGTGGCGCCATTACGGCGAAAATCAGTGGCGCCTTAACGCCGAAAAGTGACAGCTTAAGGCGAACTGAAGCGATTATGCTCAAACCTAAAATTGCGGACGAAGGTGAAACTCTCCACGTTCGTTGGGGAACGAAGGGAGGCCGCCCTCGTTTGGTGCCCATTGTTAGTGAATATCAACGTGCTGTATTGGATAAAGCAAAAAGCATGTGTGACGACAAGAAGGGGGTGGTGTGTCGGCCAGGTAAAACTTTAGAGCAAGCTATCAATCGCTTCAAATACATTATGAGTAGTTGTGGAATCACAAAAAAATTGGAAGGTGTCGTTGCCCATGGTCTGCGCCATGGGTACGTGCATCGCCGGTATGAGGAGAGAACAGGTGGGGCCAAGCTTCCTATAAAAGGAGGCACCCCGGGGCAAATAGATAATCAACTAGAAAAGGTGGCAAAAATGAAAATTATGGAAGAAGTAGGACATAGCCGGGAATCAGTGACAACGGCTTATGGTGGCTCGTTTGGTCACGCATCGCGTAAAAAAACTGTTTATCAACCTTTGACTCAAAAGGGGTATGAAAACATGTGCTATTTGATGGAACAAGCCTTTAAAAATGGATTTATGTCCATCTCAGAGGATGAAGATAAACCGATCTAGCATGGGCAGGCCCAGTTTATCTGTAGTAGTTTATCTGTAGTAGGCGTGACTTGATCTGACAGTTACCCACGCTTGCTATCCCTTTCCAACCACGCTGCAAATTCTAGCGGACGCAAACCGAAGCGGATCGCATTACCACTATGAAGCGCTTTGAATTCCTCCATTGCCAGATCCACAAAACGCAGTTGATCTTCGTGTATCACCGTGGCGGGCATGGTAGAACGTATCGCTGTTTCGTTGGCAGGTAGTCCACCGCGCACAATGGCGCGCACTGCTTTGGTCAGTTCGTTGCGATAGCGCAGGCGGAAGGTGTCCGGTGGAACCAGTTGCTGTTGCACGGCAACGTATTGCTGGCAGGAGCGCTCATACGCCCAGACGAAAACGTCGCGCAAGAGTTCGATACGGTTTAGTTCGTAGATGCCCAGCACCGCATCCACATAGGCTTGCTGCGGCACGTCGATGAATGAAAGCGGGCACAGGTTGTGATGAATGAGCGGGATATTGGCGGCCAGACGTGAGACGCGCTTGTTAACGTCCTCGAAAGGTTGCAGGTATGGCAGATGCACCATCAGGAAAAATGATTGCTCGAACGGATCTTGAATTTCCGCCGCCATTTTCATTAAGATATTGAACATCTCTTCCAGGCGTTGCGGCATGGCTATTGGCAGATAAACGCTGCCGCCGATTTCCACCGGGCGGGTACGAATACGCCCACAGGTTAGCGGATCGGGCATCAGGCCGTCGGAAAGAAAGGCGTGCAAAGCAATGATGGTTTCAGGGTTGACGTCCGCGTGCTCGGGGTCGCGCACTAAATATTCGATGGCGGATTTGTGGTTCAGGATCATCTGGGTTTCCAGTGCATCCTTGCCTTCGGCAGCCTGACCAAATTCGATTAAGCGCTCGGTGTCGAGGCGACTGTAAGTGTTGCCTTCAAGCTTTGAAGATGCCCATGAGAGATCAATGAGCAGCCGATTCAGAATATCGCGGGCGAAGGTGCCTGCCGGCGTTTGCTCGGCGGGTGAGCGACCTAAATTATGCAATTGGATGCGTAACGATTCAGGCAGATAATCGGTTTGATTAGGGCGATATTGTTCTAAAAATCCTAGCTGGTAGCTGACCGGTTTGCGTTTTTGGCGCGGTTGGCGAACATAATTTTTTATCTCTTCGCCTTCGGGCGAAACTGGCACATAGACTTCAACAGTTGCCGACATGAAATCCGCGCCATCGGTTGCATCTATCGCTCCGCTAATTGGCGCTAGCAAATACTTGATTGCACGCCCTTCGCCCTCGGCTCGGATTCGTTTTTGTTCGATCAGTGTAGCTATGCGCCGTTGTAACGTGCGGCGCGGCAAGTTTGTGCCAACGGTCTGAGCCAACTCCTCCATGCCGATGCCTGCCGGATATAGGGCTATCAGTTCAACAATCTGATCGAGTTGTTGGGTTGAAACTATTTTTGGCATGTAATTAGCTTTTTGTGGCGCGAAACGTAGTATCGCGCCATTTTATTTGGCGCGCAATATTTTTGTGCGCCAAATAATTTTGTTTAATGCTCAGGCGACCAACACTTCATTCAATTCATCCAGCAACGTATCCATCTTTGTGCCGAACAACTGATACATCTTTTCTACGTAGAGCCGAACGTAAGTTCCGTCTTAGCAAAATGGTGTCGCAATCTCAACCAAGTTGGGGGGCAATTGAACGCGTGGAGAAAGACTACCAGTTTATTCCTCGTCCGCCAATTGCTGTAGCGAATGATCAGATTGTCGCTTGGCTCATCGCAATTGTTCGCATATATTGTCTCAAATTGACCCAACATAGAAACAAGGTCTGAATGAAGCGGAAGTATATTTGTAGCACTGAGCGATACTTTATAAAAGACTCGAAGTCTTCCTCTGAAAAAAACTTCGAGTTGATGATTACCTATAGTGCATGTGTTTTGTTTCACAAGAGAACTAATTCCCATTCACCAGAATCAATCTTAAGTCCGGCAGAAATAATGCTCTCTTGATCAGGTACAGTGATACACCTTGAAGGATCTGACAAAGTAGCATCAGGATGAATTTCAAAAAAAGCAAATGTATCATTTTTTCCCTTTCGTATTTTTGCAAATTTGCCGGATTTAGTTCTGTACGTGTTACCAACATAGTTGACCAAAGGATCTTGCAGAACTTTATTTTGATCCATGGTAGCCAAGTCACGGGCCAAATGGAGCTCTTTCCAAACATTTGACTGCCATGCGATTCGATGTTTTGATGGTGCAGTCTTTACTCGCAATATCGCTTTACAAATTTCATTTCGCGAAAATTTATTCAGCATGTGGTTTATTGCGTCAATGTCTTCTTTGCGATTGAAAGTATCTAGGGGTAAATGAAAACCTAGTTGAATGGCTATTTGCTCCACTGATTGAAGTGAATTGGAATTGTCGACCGTAGGCAAGCCAATCAGCTTGCCGTTAGGTTGAACTTCATTGGATGAATGCGATTGATTGTTGTCAAAACTCTCATTTGCCGCTGCTGCAGCTTTTGGTTTTGCTGCTTTAGCAGCAGATGAAGATGCCCTTGGAGCTGCTGCTGCAGTTGGTTTGCAACTCATTGATATTTCGCTAATAAATTTTTTTATCAAAGCGGATTCAACCTTTTCATTCAGCGAGTTCAAAATTTTTTTCGCCACCGGTGTTTTAAATTTGTGAAAACGGAACCATTTCAGAATAAATACTTCGCAAGTTTTATTGTCGAAAACAATTAAGCCGCGTTTAGCAATATTCTCTAGTCCTCCTCTTAGAGCATCAGGTGGCAAACCCAGAGTTGCAGCACAGGGAATTATTGGAATTAGTCCTGCACCGTTCGCCTGAACATATCGGTTCGCCCAAAGCCACAACCAAATAAGTTTTTGATCGGGAGCCATGTCCGTACATTCTGGCCATTCCAAAATAGTTGTTGGAACCAAAGACGACTCACGCATGTTCTCATCCTGGATGAATGGGGACTTGCCGTGCTCACCGATCAACACAGGCGCGACCTGCTGGAAATACTGGACGATCGCTACAACCTGCGTGCGACGATCATCACCAGCCAGTTACCCATTGCGCATTGGCATGAAGCGATAGGGGATCCAACGCTGGCCGATGCCATTCTGGATCGCGTGGTTCACAACGCCTACAAAATCAACCTGAGTGGCAAAACCATGCGCGACAGGCAATAAGTTAAATATCGTGACAAGTCACTTTATAGGCGACAGGAAAAAGCGTGACTAGTCACGTTTAATTAAACGGAGACAATATGAAAAAAGATACAGCCAAAGACACATCCATTGAACACGATAAAAAACCGACAACCACGCGCGGAAGACCCGCTACAGGCAAAGCGATGACACCGGCACAGAGGCAACAATCTTTGTCATGCCGCTAGCGGCATGACAAAGATAATGCCGACTCCCGGATTATGCCGCGTCCCAAAGTGCGGGGCTACAACTGTAGGGAGGATCCTTGTTCTTAGTCATCTTATTTGTCGGCATTATCAAAGCGCATCGAGGAAGGCCAGTAATGGGTCGGGAGGCATATACCGAGTTGGCACGACACCATTGGCATTGGCGTGCACTGCGGCGAGGCGTGTGTTTCGTGTCCGCACAGAATTGCCTCTGTCCAGCTCAAGGTGCCGAAGGAATTTTTCCATGAAAGACGCGTCGAGTTCTTCCATCAGCAATTTGGAAGGCGCAAGTCCAAATTGCTGCGTAGCGAAACCCAGCAGCAAACGGAATGTGTCGCGATAGCTTGCCACCGTGTGTGAACTTAGACCTTGCTGCTCAAGCAAGCGCTGCGTAAAGAAGCGTTGGACGAGAGATGGAAGAACAGTGGCGTTCATGGCTGTTCTCCCGGTTGATCCTTATCAAGATATTTGGCCGCGAACTGGAGAAGCTCAGGAACAGCTTCGATGTACCAATAAGTGAGGCCGACATCAACGTGACCGAGGTAGGTGGCAAGCTTTGGCAGTTCCAGTGTAACGTCCAGCCCGGCGCGATACCATTCGACAAGTCTGCCTGTCGCAAAGCTATGCCTGAAGTCCTGGAGGCGCGGCCCGTGACCATTTCGCCCGTGCTCTGTTGGTGCACGCAGGCCGACCGCGCGGGAAATTCTTGCAAACATGCTACGGGCAGAGCAACCATTCAACCTCGTACCGCGCTCGCCAATGAGAAACGCATCACTTAACCGAAGCTGGCAGATCCGGTCACGACATTGTGTATAGTGCTCAAGTGCAGCACGAGTCGACTCTTCAATCGGAACAAAGCGCGATTTCCCGAACTTAGATTCCCGGATTGATAGTATTCCGTTCACAAGGTCTACATCAGACCGGTCGAGTCCAATGGCCTCACTTGGCCTGAGGCCGGTCGCGACCAGAAGCCCGATAAGCGTCGAATAGGTCAATGCCCGCATTCCTGACCGCGAATGCAGTCGGGCGGCTTGGGTCATGAGTAGGTCAATTTCTTGGTCAGTATAGATATGCGGCGAATTGCGCCGGCGACGCGCATTCAGGAGTCGCTTTGGCGGAACCTCGTTCCGAATATCAGTGGCACTGAGCCACGCAGCAAATCCCCGCACTTGTGAGAGGCGCCGTCCCCATGTGGCACGTTGGGCAAGTTTGGGTTCCATTGCCCAGCGCAGGGCCAGATCGATTGTAACGAACTCGGCTCCCTCGCGTTCGAGCAAGTCTACAAAGTGATCAAGTGCCAATGCCGGTTCATAGAATTTCGCCCCAAGGGTACGGCGAACGGCCACGTACTGGATCAGTGAGTCGCGGATCGTACTCATCATGCACCTCCCATCGTTGGCCAGGCCCGGGCAACACCACGCAGTGCCTCGAAAGATACTTTCGCATAAATCGCAGTACTGTCTTGTGATCGATGCCGCAAGACTTCGGCAATCTCCGCCATAGATGCTCCGTGACGAATCATCGTCGTCGCCAAGCCGTGACGGAACAGATGTGCCGCACCCCGGCATGCGGGACGGAATCCTGCATGAGCAAAGGCCAGTCGGACTATATGCCCTATCGCTGCCGGTCCCGCCAAGCCAACTCGCGGCGCCCACATTCGCAAAAATACCCGCCGGGATGCGCTTGCGCCACGATCATCGTGAAGATAGATCGCCAGCGCCTCACCAATATCGGATAGCAGTGGCACATGCTCAACCATTTGACCCTTGCCGTGGATAACGAGCTCCCCTGAACGCCAGCGGATGTCACCAAGTTCGAGTGAAACGATTTCGCTCGCGCGCAAGCCGAGTCGCGCTAACAGCAGCAAGATTGCGTAGTCACGACGCCCGCGCGGCGTCGATCGGTCTGTAGATGCGAGAACACATTCTTCTTGCTCTGGCGTGAGGAATTTTGGTACGGATGACTGCCGCCACTTGATGACCGTGGGTATCGAATTCGATAGATCGCGAGGCGTATCTCCGCGTAGAAAGAGGAAATGGCAAAACGATCTGAGTGCCACCGCCATAAGCCGCATGTACTCGCCTGACCGACCATTGCTGCGGGCAAGGAGATGGTTTCGAATCGTCATGACGTCGAAGGTGCCAGGCAATACATGACCGTCACCAGCATTCCTGCTATTAAGGAAATCACGAATGAAAGGTGCGTAAACGAGCACCGAATTCTCCGCAAGGCCACGATCTTGCCTCAGGTAATCCACGTAACGGCAGTTGATGAGGTGAATCGCAGACTCGTCGCTCGGTGCCTCCAACGGAACTTCGGCCTGACAGCGCAGATATGCAAGTAACTGCCGCAATACCGCAAGTTCGAACTGAACACGGGCCGCTGGTGAGCCAATTAAGCGCTTCACGAACTCGGCAATAACGGATTCATCAAGGTTAGGCAAGGTTATGTTCTGGTCCTTCATCCATCGCGCGAAGGCCGTCAACACCCATCGTTTTTTGCGAAGCGTTTCTTCAGCGTATCTCGCTGTCCGCAGTTGTTCGAGAAATGCTTCAATGTGACGGAGTAGCAGTGCTTCAGCTACACCATCTTTGATTGTGTCTGTCGTGATCATGTGATTTCTCCTTGGCCGGCGTGATTGCCAGCTTGGAGAAATCATACGGATTATGCCGACTCAGCAATCATAATAGGCACTGCAGAGAAGAACCAATGCTAATGACGCGGCATAATCCGGGAGTCGGCATTAGCAAGCAGAGCAAAACGTCTATCAGAGAAGTTCGAGAGCTTCCCGGCAAAGCAAATAAATATCCTGTTATCGCCACAGGCAACAAAAGCCTTGGACATGCTGACCAGTTATCGTGACAAGTCACAAAAAGTACTCATCGAAGAATTACTGATCCATGCGTATGCAAAGCAAAGCAAAGAGATAGAGTGACAAGTCACGATAATGAAAAGTTGATGCCGGTTTCTGAAAACGCTCAGTTGAGAAAATTGACAAAAGACAGGACTAAACTATAAGCTCAAATTCTTGCGTCGCTTCGCTCCGACTGACCCGGCTGAATGCCGTGGAGTGGGTGGCCGAATCATGAGCGGAATCGGTGGCCGAACCGCGTGGAATGCGCACGGGTGATTCCGCGACGGTGTTTATCCCGTTTTTCTTCTGCGATAGCGGCACCGATTGCTTGTGGGAGCGTTTTGCCTTCGAGGATTTTCAGCACGATATCTTGCTTAACATCAGAAGAGACGCGTAGTCTTTGGATATCCGCAAAATCTGCGGCCAGTTTTTGATGTAGCGAGTCCATTACGCCCCCCCAATCTGAGCAAATTTTTTAGAAGCTTTAGTTTTGGGGCCACGCTTTGCTGGCGTTGGAGCGCGAAGCGACAAGAGGAAATCGACTATGTCAGATATTTGGTAGAGGGGCTTTGAGCCAACAAATACGCAAGGCAAAACGGGCTTGCCCTCGCATTGCTTGTTTGACAAATAACCAGGTGTGACGCCGATTAACTTTGCGGTTGGCGCGCGTTCAAGCTGAACTGCGCCAGGGTGTGAAGCTGAGATGAGTGAGAGTAAATCCGCACGGATTTGCGAAATCGCAGTTTGTATGTGCACAACAAGTCCTTAAAAAAAAGCGAGACTTGTCGTTAGCAATGCAATTTCGCGTTTCGAGCTCTTGAATTGGCTCTAGGTCACAATACATTTGAAGCAGCTTTTTCACCTTTTGCTCAGGAAAGTGAGTCCTTTTTTGTGCTACTCCTATAACCAAGGTTACAGGAGCGTGTGCCAGGTGCTAGTCACGACACACGTATATCTACACGACCATGGTTTTCATTATTCATATATTTCAAAACCTGTCAATACTCTATTGAAAATATAGAGATATATGCTATCAATAAGCAGTCAATGAATAAATGCAGGAAAAACGACGGTACGAGTAAGGAAGAGGGGGGCGTAACACACCCTTAGTCTACTTTTTACCCCGGCTGATGTGTCTTAACCCAGTCAGCCAGTGCTTCATCCATGCGAACTTGCCAACCCTCACCGGTAGACTTGAAATAGTCAAGGACTTCTCGGCGATAGCGAATGGATACCTGCACTTTTTTACTATCACTGATTGGACGACCGCGCCGTCTCTTCTCAATCTCAGCACGCAATAAAACTGCGGCATTGGGTGAGTCTTCGTCATCCGCTGGTTCTATTCCTGACTGAACCATTTTTTTTACTCTACCCAAATCGCTTTTACTTTCGCCGCGCTCACGCGCAGCACGCATATCTTCAAGTTTCATCGTAGTCATTTTCGAGCCAGTCATGATATATCTCCTGTTCATCCCGGTGAGCGTGCCGAAAACTGATTATGTGCTGTACATCGCCCGGCAGGTATACAACCGTTAATACCGCGAGCACATCAAAAACATAGGCAAACACCTGCTTGCGCTTTTCGTCACCTCGCGGGCTGTCAATCTCAAATTTGTATTTACTTTCCAACACCAAACCGGCGTCTATAAAATCCAAGCCATGCTTGACAATATTTGCTCTGCGCTTGGTTTCTTTCCATGAATATTGATCAGTCATGAATTATTGTAGCTGCAATATTTATGAAAATCAAATCAGCCAAGTTTTTTAGCCAGCAAGTCAGGATTTAAGTGCGTGTATTTCTGCAACATACTGAGCGTTTTGTGTCCCGTGATTGAACTTGCCTCAACCACATTCAAGCCTTTATCTTCAAACAAGCGACTTGTCGCCTCATGCCGCAAATCATGTATTCGCAAGTCAGGTGCACCGATTTCTTTCCGCGCAGCCTGCCAGCGATGAGTGAGTGCGCTGGCCGTTAGTTTGAACACATCTCCTTTAATACCCCTTGTCAGCGTTTTCAAAGCCGCAACAGCTGTACTAGAAAGAGGCACTGTCCTGTCTGTGCCATTCTTTGTGTCGATTGCACGGGCAGTGCCGTTCTCCCCCTTGAACTGGATGTTTTCCCACTGCAAGCCCAGTAGTTCACCGCGCCTCATTGCAGTTTCAACAAGCAGTATCAAAGCAACCCCAGCTTCATCCGTGAGGATTTTCTTTAACTTCTCGTATTCATCACCTTTAAATCGCCGGTCTCTTGACTTGCCGTCCTTAGGTAAATCGTTTTGACTCAATAGCTCAAACGGGTTCTTGTCGATCTTGTTCCAGTCTTTCTTTGCGACTTCGAAAATGTGTCGGACTAGGTTAGCATAACGTCGCGCCGTTGAATCGCTAACCGGTTTGACTGTCTTATCTTTGATATTTTCACGTTGCTTACGGTACTTGCCAGATCGGATATCAGAGAACATCGCTAAGATGTCGCCTTTGCCTATCATGTAAAGCGGCTTTGATGCAATCGGCAGGCGTGAAAGCAAATCAAGATTTGCTCCTTCCTGATCACCGCCTTTTTTCTTCTCACTTATTTTTCGGTAGTCCTTGAGCGCGTCGGCAAAAGTGTACCCGACTGCTGCGCGCTTTTTAATGCGCGACTCAAAAAGAGCGGCCTCATGTACGTCCAGCGCTTTGCTGACGCTGTGACTATCACGATATGTTCTTGCTTCGTCTAGGGTGTCCAACACCTTTGAAATTTTTAACCCAGCAACTTCCATTTTGACCTGGAAGCTGCATTCGCCGATTTGATAGATGTTTTTGTCTACCTTAACCCATACTTGCTTAGTCATATTAGCACATCCTTATCTTCCATAATCTTCCATATAATTATATCAGAATACTACGAAACACTGTAGTAGCATGGGGTTTAAGGCGTCAACATAACGCCCTTTCACGGCGATAACACGAGTTCGAATCTCGTTGGGGACGCCAAGTAAATAAACAACTTGGCATCATTTTGCATTATCCTGTATTACCTGAAATAACCTATTTTCCACAGTAATTTTGCACATTTTCGCACAGTTTTTATGTGCAAAACAGCAGTGCGATGAACAGAAGTCCAAAAAAATTGCTGCTTTTGATTTGCAAATTAATCCGCTAAATTCCGGCAAGTGTTGCTACAAGCCGGGTCACACGTTAAATTCGTAATTGCAGAGCTAGCCGGGGATGAATATTTTAACGAAGCATGAATAAAACAAAACGCGGGCTAAAGCCCGCGTTCGTTAAAGTATCGTTAGTGCAATTTTGCCTGAGGAGGGGAGGCAGTATTGCTTAAACGATGCCTCGGCTAATCCCTGAATGTTCTAGTGCCATTGACGATTGCGCTGACCATGGTTTGACGCGACATGATGTCTTCACGCAGGGCAGCGTACACATGAACAATGATAAACCAGACAATCGCCCAGGCTACCATATGGTGCCAAGTGTGTACGTTCTGGCTTTGACCAAACAAGGGGATGACCCAACTCGTGAACAGGGCATGTGACCAGCTTCCTTCTTGCGCACCTTCGCCATAAAGCGCGAATCCGGTCGTGATCATGAAAACACCGCCCACTGCTATGCCGAAAAACATACACAGGTGTGCCAGCGGATTATGGCCGATGTACTTTTTCGGCAATTTTTCAAGGAACATATACCAGCGCAATTCCTGAAATATGCCACTCCACCATTCTTTGTCGGTGATGGGAAGCTTGAACAACTGTTGCGCATGATGGTTACCCACCAGTGCCCAGTAGATTCTTGCCAAAAAGGCTATTGCAAAAATGTAGGCTGCAGAGAAGTGAACGAAACGGATATATCCCATCAGGAAATTTTCGCTTGCCTCGCCTGATACACTGGGTAACGGGCTGGCAATCAAATAACCGGTTATTGCCAGCACACCGATACATAGCGCATTCAGCCAATGCCATATTCTGACAGGTGCCTCGTACACAAATACAGTATTCCCGGCCGCGGTTTGATCTATAACTTGTGGTTCGACGGACATGATAGTCTCCTTTGCGGGCGCGTTAGCGTACAGTCACTTTGCTCAGTTCTTGCCCATCGGGTGACATGACATGAGTGGAGCATGCCAGGCATGGGTCGAAGCTGTGCAAAGTGCGCAATATTTCCAAAGGTTGATCAGCCTTGGCCAGTGGGGTGTTCAACAACGAAGCCTCGAATGCACCGATCTGGCCTTTGGCGTCACGCGGACTACCGTTCCAAGTGGTAGGTACTACGCACTGGTAGTTATCGATCTTGGTGTCTTTGATCTTGACCCAATGTCCCAGTGAGCCGCGTGGTGCTTCGGTGAAACCGACTCCCTTGGCTTCCTTGGGCCATTTTGAAGGTTCCCATTTTTCGATGTTGGCTGTTGCGGTGTCGCCAGCCTTCAGGTTTGCAATCAGCTTGTCAAATTGCTCCGATTGCAATTGCGTGCAATAGAGTGTTTCGATACCGCGAGCGGCAGTACGACCCAAAGTGGAGAATAGGGCAGTGACCGGGAGGTCAAGCTTATGCAATACGCTGTCGATGGTTTCCTTGATGAACGGGAATTGTTTGGGTTGCACATAGCCTAGAACCATACGCGACAAACAACCGACTTCCATCGCGTTGCCTTTCCATCGCGGTGCCTTGATCCAGGAATACTTGGCGCTTTCGTCGAGGCTTTCAATCTTGGTGCGCGTGCCTTTGAAGTTGGGGCCTTCCGGATGATAGTTCGGCTCGGTCACTCCATCCCAAGGATGCAATCCTTTGGATTCATCGGCATACTTGTACCAAGAGTGGGTAACGAATTCTTGAATCTCTTCCGGGTTGCGCAGATCAATTTCATGCACATGTCCGAGATCGCCATTGATAATCGCGCCGCGAGGGAACAACAGATTTGAGGCAGTGTAGTCGTTTGCTCTCTGCGGAATATCTCCATAAGACATAATATTTTTGGACGACAATCCGCCACCATAGCCCCAGCCCTTGTAGAACGAAGCGATGGCCAGCAAATCAGGGATGTAAACTTTTTCGATGAACTCGCGCGATTGGTCGATGATGCTCTTGACGTAATTCAAGCGCTCCATGTTGATTGCGCCCACGGCTCCGGTATCATTGATATTGATTGCGCAGGGAACACCGCCCACCAGCCAGTTCGGGTGCGGATTTTTGCCACCGAAAATAGTGTGTATCTTGACGATTTCTTTTTGGAAATCGAGCGCTTCCAGATAGTGTGTTACTGCCATCAAGTTGGCTTCAGGCGGCAACTTGTAGGCCGGGCTACCCCAGTAGCCATTACTGAAGGGACCGAGTTGGCCTGATTCCACAAACTTCTTCAAGCGGTTTTGTACGTCGCGGAAATATCCGGGAGACGAGAGCGGCCAGTCGGAAATGCTTTGTGCCAGTTCAGATGTCTTCTTAGGATCGGCTTTCAATGCAGACACAACGTCAACCCAATCCAAAGCATGCAGGTGATAGAAGTGCACCAGGTGGTCATGCACATACAAATTCAACTGCATGATGTTGCGGATGGTGTTTGCGTTTTCAGGAATCTGAATAGCTAACGCATCTTCCACTGCGCGCACTGAAGTCAGGGCGTGAGTGCCGGTACAAACGCCGCAAATGCGTTCTGTAAAAGCCCAAGCATCGCGCGGATCGCGACCTTTGAGAATCACTTCCAATCCGCGCCACATGGTGCCTGTTGACACTGCATTGCGAATTACATTATTGCTGTCCAAATTCACTTCGACGCGCAGGTGGCCTTCGATGCGGCAGACCGGATCAACGACCACGCGCTTGCCGCTGTTGTCGAGCTTAAAACCCTGTGTTTCATATGATGACATGATTACTTGCCTCCCTTGCTCTGATCATTCTGGTTGCTGCGTGCACGGCTCAACGCGCTCACTGCGGCATGTGCAACAACGGCTGCACCGGCGACGGCTGCGACTGTACCGCCCACCTTGTCGGCATTGCCTTCAATGCCGAATTGCTTGATGTCGGTGACGCGGTTGTAGAACCCGCCTTTATCCCAGAATCCATCTTCCGAACAACCAATACAACCGTGACCGGACTGAATCGGGAAGGAAACACCATTGTTCCAGCGAACGGTAGAGCACGCGTTGTAAGTGGTCGGGCCTTTGCAACCCATCTTGTACAGGCAGAAACCTTTGCGCGCGGCTTCGTCGTCCCATTCTTCGACGAATTGACCCGCGTCGAAATGCGGACGGCGATAACATTTGTCATGGATGCGTTGGCCGTAGAACATCTTTGGACGACCTTGGCGATCCAATTCAGGAATGCGATCAAAAGTCAGCATGTAAGTAACCACGGCTGTCATGACTTCCGCGATTGGAGGGCAACCCGGTACTTTGATAATAGGTTTGTCGGTAATAACTTTATGCACTGGCGTAGCCTGTGTTGGATTCGGTTTGGCCGCTTGCACACATCCCCAGGAGGCACATGAGCCCCAAGAGATAATGGCTTTGGCATCGGCGGCTGTTTCTTTCAGTACTTCTACGAACGGACGTCCGCCGTGAATGCAATACATACCGTCTTCGTTCAACGGCGGGTTACCTTCTACCGCCAGAATGAAATTGCCTTTGTATTTCTTGCGGATGTCGGCGATAATTTCTTCAGCCTGATGTCCGGCTGCAGCCATCAGAGTATCGTCGTAATCGAGGGAAAGCATGGAAAGAACGACATCTTTGGTCAGCGGGTGTGCCGAACGAATGAACGACTCGGAACAGCAAGTGCATTCCAAGCCATGCAGCCAGATCACCGGCGTGCGTTGCTTGGTTTCCATTGCATGCGCAATTTTTGGCGCGAAGCTGGGAGCAAGTCCCAATGATGCCGCTGTCAAGCTGCAAAATTTCAGAAAACTACGGCGTGTAATTCCCTGCCTTCTCATTACTTCATAAAACGTTTCGGTTTCCATTCCCGTTCCCCTATATCGTTGCATTCACACTGAAAATTATAAAAACTCACACATTCGGTCAGCCATGGTATTACCTAAAATCCATTTGGTTTTCCACGTGTTATCGGAAAGCTATAACAATTTTCGTGCCACGCAGAGGAATGCTGGATAAGCTTATGTAAATCAAGTTTCTATGCTCTAATTACGTTGATATAAGTAAATTTTTTCATGGAAGCAATAATCAATTTAATAACGTATTAGTGGTTAGTTAATTACCAGTATTTTTGTAGGGTATTTGGTGGCGAATGGCCGGATATTTTTATCAAGTGTCTATTCCCGACTGTTGCAATCGGGTAATATAAAAACCGTGAATTATATTGAACGCCAAACTTGTGACACCGCTAATATTTGATAATCGTTTCATCAATGAATTGCCGGGGGATTTGAATGGTTCAAGCCAACCCCGCGAAACCCTTGGGGTGTGTTGGGCTAAAGTTCATCCTTCGCCGGTAACCAAACCGACTTTGCTGGCCTACTCAAGCGAAGTTGCTAGGCTATTGAATCTTTCCGATGACGATGTTCGTTCGCAAGAGTTTCTTCTGGCATTTTCCGGAAATAAATTGGTGCCGGGTATGGAGTCTTACGCTACTTGTTACGGTGGACACCAGTTCGGAAATTGGGCCGGGCAATTAGGCGATGGTCGGGCGATTGGGCTGGGCGAGGTCATTAATAAATCCGGTGAGCGCTTGGAATTGCAACTAAAAGGCGCCGGGCTGACCCCGTATTCCCGCAGAGGAGATGGTCGTGCCGTGTTGCGCTCATCACTTAGAGAATTTTTGTGCAGCGAAGCGATGTTTCACTTGGGGATCCCTACCACGCGTGCATTAAGTTTGATTGCTACCGGAGAGCAAGTCATTCGTGACATGTTCTACGATGGAAATCCGCAGCTCGAGCCGGGCGCAATTGTTTGCAGAGTTGCGCCTACATTTACACGCTTTGGACATTTCGAAATCTTAGCGTCACGGGGTGAATTTGAACTGTTGCAGCAACTCATCGACTTTACGATTGCACGCGACTTTCCGGAAATCAGCCCAGCCTCACCGGAACGTTTTGCTATCTGGTTTCGACTTGTCTGTGAAAGAACGGCACAGCTCGCCGTGGAATGGTTGCGGGTCGGTTTCGTGCATGGAGTGATGAACACGGACAATATGTCGATTACCGGGCTGACCATCGATTACGGGCCGTATGGCTGGATGGATAACTTTGATCCGCACTGGACGCCGAATACGACGGATGCGGATTGGCGTCGCTACTGTCTTGGAAAACAGTCTGTGATGGCACGCTGGAATTTGGCACGGCTTGCAGATGCGCTTTCTTTGGTGGCTCCGTCAAGATCGATTCTTGATGAAGGGCTCGCTCAATTTGATGCGATGCTACAGAGAGGGAGGTTTAATATGCTGGCTGCAAAATTCGGTTTTCTAAAATGGCAGAAGGAAGATGCCGAATTATTGGAAACTATTTTTGAACTGATGACACATGCCCAAGTTGATATGACGGATTTTTTTCGCTCATTGGCCAACGTCAAACAAGATGTACCCAAATTGGAAGTATTGAGAGGCGCATTTTACAGTGCGGAACTTTACGACAATCACAGCGCATTTTTCTGGCAATGGCTGAAAAATTATGCCGCGCGCCTGAGTGTGCAACAGGAAGCAGACGAAGTTCGGCAAGTACGCATGAATCAGGTTAATCCGCGTTTCGTGTTACGCAACTATCTCGCGCAGCAAGCCATTGATGCGGCAATGAGTGGTGATCTAAGCATGATAGACAAACTTATGCTGGCAGCCCGCCATCCGTATGACGAAAATTTACCCGCAGAGTTAACTGCAAAACGACCTGATTGGGCAATTGACAAGCCGGGTTGCTCGATGCTGTCCTGTAGTTCGTAACGGTTCAACTGTATCAGTAACAGCGCTAATCCACCGACTGACATGTGATTGACTTTTTACAAGTCAGATTGATGCCCTGGGATCAATCATTCGTCTCAAAAATTCAACTGTGAAGTTCACTCTGGTTTTCTAATCAAATCATTAGAGGAGCTGTAAGGTTGCTTTCCAGTTCTTAAGCTAAAACGCAATTATTTCTTACTGTATGCAGAGGTCGTAAATTATCTCACCCCTGTAATATATTGTTTAATAAAAGATATAAACCATCTCATTAGTATTGTTATTGGCACGGTTCTTGTGATAATGCATATAGAAGATGCATTGCAATGTGTGTTGATAATGATAACAAAGGAAGAGATGATGGACGAAAATAGCTTTGGAAACGAAGTAGACATTTTGGCCTTGGAAAACCGCTTGGGTATTTCGCGACGCAGCTTCATGCAGATGTGCGTGGCAATGGCGGCAACCATGGGGCTGCCAAAGGGGGCAGAGGCTGCGATTGCTTCTGCGGTAGCCACCAAGAAGCGACCATCGGTCATTTGGCTGCATTTTCAGGAATGCACCGGTTGTACCGAGTCATTGCTGAGGGCCGAGCACCCGACGCTGGAGAAGCTCATTCTTGACATCATTTCTCTCGATTATCACGAGACTCTTTTTGCCGCAGCAGGTCATCAGGTCGAGGCTGCGCGCAAGTCTGCGATGAAGGCGAACAAAGGCAAATACCTGCTGGTGGTGGAAGGCGCGATCCCGACCAAAAATAATGGTATTTATTGCAAAATTGGCGGACAAACTGCAATTGAACTCCTTAAGGAATGCGCTGCTGATGCCGGTGCCATAGTGGCGATCGGTAGTTGTTCATCATGGGGCGGTATGCCCTCGACACCACCTAACCCGACTGGTTCAGTGAGCGCGGGTGAGGTGCTGGGCAAGGTGATTCCAAATATTCCCGGATGCCCGCCCAATCCATACAATTTCCTTTCCACAGTGGTGCATTTTCTGACCTTCGGCAAACTGCCCGATGTGGATGAATTTGGTCGTCCGAAATTTGCCTACTCACGTCTGATCCATGAAAACTGCGAACGCCGTGCGCACTTTGATGCAGGACGCTTTGCCTTGGAATTCGGAGACGACGGACACCGCAAAGGCTACTGCTTGTACAAGTTGGGCTGTAAGGGGCCAGAGACCTATGCAAATTGCCCCGCGATCCTGTTTGGAGATGTCGGTAATGCAAGTTGGCCTGTCGGCACAGGTCACCCGTGCATCGGTTGTACTGAGAAGGGGGTCGCTTTCACCAAGCCGATTCATGAATTGGCCGTGTTGAAGACCGTGAGACCACCGGTTGGCTTCCCGAATATTATCGAGGATCAAGGCAAAGGTGCTTCTTTGGGGGCCGCCGCGTTGACAGCAGCGATAGCAGGTGCAGCAGTGGGTGCCGGAGCAATGTTGGCGAAAAATCTTGGCAAGGGAGTCAAAATTGACGATGGCGAGTCAGCGCCCAAGAAAGAAGAAAGGACTGAATCATGAGCATTAACCGGCGCGATTTCCTGAAAGGGGCGCTGGTCGGAGGCACCTTATTGGCAAGCGGCGGCACGGTTGAAGCGCGTCCCAACAAGCCGATGCCGGAAGAGGCGCTGGGGCTTCTTTATGATAGTACGCTTTGTATCGGTTGCAAGGCTTGCGTATCTGCGTGCAAGGAAGTCAACGACATGCCGCCGGAGTACTCGACTGAGGAACAGTTGTGGGATACGCCACTTGATATTTCCGGTAAAACCCTGAACGTGATCAAGGTGTATACGGAAGGTACCAGCGAAACCAAGGACAGCGAAAAAGACGGCTTTGCCTTCATGAAGGTCTCCTGTCTACATTGTGCTGATCCGTCGTGCGTTTCTGCGTGCCCGGTATCGGCGATGACCAAGGATCCTATCACCGGCATTGTAGGCTATGAAAAGGACATCTGCATCGGTTGCCGTTATTGCGTGGCGGCGTGCCCGTTTGGTGTGCCGCGCTTCCAGTATGACAAACCGCTGCCACAGATTAGCAAATGTCAGTTGTGCCGCCACCGCATGTCTGAGGGTAAATACGCGGCCTGCGCGCAAGTGTGTCCGACTGGTGCCACGCTGTACGGCAAGGTCAAGGATTTGCATGCTGAAGCGAAACGCAGATCGGCACTGAAGCCGGGCGAGCCGGCTGTTTTCCCGCGCGGCAATATCAATACACATGACCAGTCACCGCATACAGCCAGAGCTGCGAAATATCTTCCCCAAATATACGGTGAGAAGGAAGTGGGCGGTACCCAGATGCTCAAGCTTGCGGCTGTGCCGTTTGAAAAGCTGGGTATGCCGAAATTACCCGAGCGTTCCTTTGCATCAACTTCCGAAACCTTGCAGCACACCCTGTATGGCGGTTTGATTGCACCCTTGGCATTCCTCGGCGTGCTGGGCTTAGCCGCCAAGCGCAATATGAAGGATGAAGAAAATGAGGCGGGACATGATAAAAGTGAATAAGGAGAATTTCGATGTCTAATACTTATCATGCCGCTCCTGCGCCGCTCGGCGGCCCGTTGGTGACGCCGACAACGATCATTCTGGCCGCACTGGCTGGTATCGCCTTTGTTATCCTCGGCGTCCGTTTCCTGTTTGGCCTAGGTTCAGTTACCAATATTAACGATGGTTACCCTTGGGGCGTATGGGTAGTCTACGATGTGGTAATTGGTTCGGCTTTTGCCTGCGGCGGCTATGTCATGGCATTACTGGTCTATATCTTCAACAAAGGTGAATATCATCCGATGGTTCGCCCCGCGCTTCTGGCCAGTTTGTTTGGCTATACATTGGCAGGGGCAGGCGTGGTGTTTGACTTGGGGCGCTACTGGAACATGTGGCACATCTTCTGGCCCGGTTATGCTCAGGTTAATTCGGTGATGTTTGAAGTGGCAGTATGCATCACGTGCTACATCGTGGTGATGTGGATTGAGTTTTCGCCCGCCTTCCTTGAAAAGTTCGGCCTTAAAGATGCAAAGCGCAAACTCAGCAAGGTGCTGTTCTTCATTATTGCGCTGGGCGTTTTGTTGCCCTCCATGCACCAATCCTCGCTGGGATCATTACTGGTGGTGTTTGGTTACCAGATTCACCCGTTGTGGCAGACCATTTTACTCCCGCTGCTTTATCTGATGACGGCGGTACTTATCGGATTTGCAATTGTCATCTTCGAGGCATGCCTGTCATCATCCGGTTTCAAGCGGCCATTGGAACTTCACCTGTTGGGTAAACTGTCCAAATTGATGATATGGGTGCTGGCGGCTTATCTCGTCGTGCGGCTGGCGGATCTGGCCGTGCGCGGCGCGCTGGGCAGCATGTTCGAGGCGAGTATCGAGGCCGTGATGTTTTGGATCGAGATGGCATTGTTTATCGCGCCGCTTGTCATACTGGCTCAGCCAACCGCACGCAGAAATCCGTCCAAACTGTTCATTGCGGCTTTTTGCCTCATGTTGGCGGGCTTTATTTTGCGCATCAATTCCTTTTTGGTCGGATATGAAACCGGACCGGGTTGGCACTACTTTCCTTCTGTACCGGAAATAATGGTTTCGATTGGCATGATTGCGCTTGAAATATTGGGCTACATCGTGCTGGTGCGTTACCTGCCTATTCTTCCGGGAAATTTTAATCAATCAGCCGTTGCAGCCCAAAAGTAATTAAGAAAACATCAGGAGAAATTAAATGGGAAAAAGAATTACGATAGACCCGATCACACGTATTGAAGGACACCTGCGTATTGATTGCGAAGTGAATAACGGCAAGGTTTCCAAAGCGTGGGCTTCCGGCCAGATGTGGCGCGGCGTTGAGCAAATATTGCTGGGCCATGACGCGCGCGACGCTTGGGCGATTACCCAGCGCATCTGCGGCGTTTGTACCACGGTGCATGCGGTCGCATCGGTGCGCGCGGTAGAAAATGCATTGCAATTGGAAGTGCCGCTTAATGCCCAGTACATCCGCAACCTGATTATCACTGCGCACGCTATACACGACCATATCGTACACTTCTACCATCTGTCGGCGCTTGACTGGGTTGACGTTACTTCCGCGCTTAAAGGTGACCCCGCCAAAACCGCGCAGCTTGCAGGCGGTTTGTCCAGTTGGAGCGGCAACAGCCGCCAGGAATTTACCAAAGTAAAAGAACGCTTGAGCGGGTTTGTCGGTACGGGTCAGCTTGGCATCTTTACCAACGGTTATTGGGGGCATCCGGCGATGAAGTTGACGCCGGAAGTTAATTTGTTGGCGGTAACGCATTACCTGCAGGCTTTGGAAATTCAACGCTACGCCAGCAAGATCGTGAGCATCCTCGGTTCCAAATCACCTCACATTCAAAACATGGCCGTGGGTGGAGTTTCCAACCCGATTGCACTCGATTCACAATCGGTGTTAACGATAGAACGTCTGTTGGCGATCAAGGAATGGATAGATAAACTGGATGACTTTATCAAGAACGTTTATCTGGTAGATGTGGCTGCTATCGGCGCGTTTTATGCCGATTGGACTAACATCGGCGCGGGCGTGATGGACTATCTGTCTGTCCCGGACTTGCCGCTGGATACCAAGGGAACCAAGTTTGCGCTTCCCGGCGGTTACATCAAGGGCGGTGATCTTGCCGGCATCAAGCCGATCAAGTCTTTTAACGACCAGTACTTCCGCGATGGTGTGGAAGAAAGTGTCAAACATTCCTGGTACAAAGGCGGCAAGGGAGTGCTTCATCCTTTCAAGGGAGAAACTGAACCGGATTACACCGACTTTCAGGATGAGGGCAAATATTCCTGGGTTAAGTCTCCCACTTTCTACAGCAAGCCGGCGCAGGTTGGGCCCTTGTCGAGGGTGTTGGCAATGGCAGCGCAGAATCACGCGCCCACACTGAAGTATCTGACCGGGGTGCTGGATACTGCCGGTTCGTTAGCACATACCAAGATACCGCTTGCAGCAGTGCATTCGACAATCGGCCGGCACGCTGCCCGTGCGGTTTCATGTGCCGTGCAGGTAGACGAGTTGGCACATCAATGGCAACTGTTGGTGGATAATATCGGCAAGGGTGACACCGCAACCTTCAACAAGCCGGTTTTCCCCAAGGGCGAAGTTCGCGGCGTTGGTTTTCATGAAGCTCCTCGCGGTGTGCTTTCGCACTGGGTGGTGCTCAATGACGGCAAGATCACCAACTATCAGGCCGTGGTGCCGACAACCTGGAATGCGGCTCCGCGCAACGAAGGCGACGCAATCGGTCCGTATGAATCGTCTTTATTGAATACACCGGTGGCCGATCCGGAGCGTCCGCTCGAAGTGCTGCGTACCGTACACTCGTTTGATCCTTGTTTGGCTTGTGCAGTACATGTACTCGATAATGAGGGCAAGTCGGTTGTGCAGGTCAAGGCACTTTAATAAATTTCAGGATACGTTCACCTAACTTATAGAAAGTCCTCATGCGCATAATCGTATTGGGTGTCGGCAATATCCTGCTTACTGACGAAGGTGTCGGGGTGAGGGCAGTGGAGAAGTTGCAGCTTGACTTTGATCTGCCCGCCGAAGTTGTGGTTATCGACGGCGGTACCACCGGCATGGAGATGCTGGAAGATTTATCGAATGCTGACCATATTATTATCATTGATGCGGTGCGTAGCGGTAATGCACCGGCTTCCATTATCAGGCTCGCCGACGAACAAGTGCCGGTGTTCTTCAAAACAAAGCTGTCCCCGCACCAGATCGGGCTTTCCGATGTGCTGGCAACACTTGAGCTGCTCGGAGAGCAACCCGGCGGCGTTACAGTGATAGGTGTTGAACCGGTATCTCTGGACACCGGCATGAAGCTTTCGCCTCAAGTGGAAGCAGTGATGCCGGAATTGGTGCAATTAGTCGTTACTGAGTTGCACAGATTAGGCGTCGAAGTAAAAAGTTCTGTAGCAGAAGCGGCATAATATGTGCATGGCTATACCTTCCAGAGTTATTGCCATTGACGGCGAGATGGCGACTGTTGAATGCTTCGGTGAACAGCGCGATGTTAGTCTGATGTTGATTAACAGTGATGTGGCCTTGGGCGATTATGTGCTGGTGCAAGCGGGCGGATTTGCATTCGAGCGGGTGGAGTATGCCGCAGCTCAGGAAGCGCTACAACTCTTCAGCGAAATATTCGGGCAGACTTCGACTGTTTAACCGGGATTTTCCATTAGAAAGCCAATTAAAACTTTTCCCTTTGTAAAAGGGGGACCAAAGTGAATGGCGTCGCGATGTGCCTATTGTAACAGTTAGTTGACCATCGCCTTGAAACTCGGTATTGACACAAATTACAAATGCGTCTGGACAAGCTGATTAAGTGACGTTACAGTCACTTATGGACTGTAAAGAACTACACTTTTCTCGCCACGCTTTCGAGCGCATGTTCCAGCGCGGAATCAATCCTGATGTAGCAGCAAAGATTGTCGCGAGTGGCGAAGTTATTGCGAATTACCCGGATGATCAGCCTTTTCCAAGCGCCTTGTTATTGGGGTTCTATGGGAACGTTCCGATACATGCAGTCGTTGCACATGAGGCGGCAAACGGTGATTGCCATCTGGTTACAATTTACTGGCCGAATCCAGCGATTTGGAATGATACATTCAAGAAAAGGAGATCGTGATGAAATGCACCATCTGCAAAACCGGCCATACATACCCCGGCACCACTACCGTTACGTTGCAACGCGACAACACGGTGGTCGTCATTCGTGATGTTCCCGCCGACATTTGCGAAGACTGCGGCGAGTATTACCTGAGCGAACCTATCGCCAGCCGCGTGTACGCCGATGCCGAAGAAACATCGAATCGTCATGTGGAAGTTGAAATTCAACGCTATGCGGCGTGATATGTTTAGCGGGGCTGAGCTACATTAGTTTGCGGGATGGTATGTGATAATGAAAGACTTGACCCCGAGATCGCGTTAGATCGCGTTAAGTTGACCCCGAGATCGCGTTAAGTGCACCACTCCATCTTCGAGTAAATATCAAACATTAAGGAATTCATCATGCCAAGCCTTCAAGACTATGCCGTACTATCTGCCGCCGTCTATAACGATGTACGTAACCAAGACAATCTAATTGTGGGTTATCTGTTGCCGAAAGATGAAAGCTAAAACAAATGTCGGTTGCTAAATCGATTGTGTTGAAAAACTATTTTTCGCACCCCTTGAAACATTCCGCAAATTAAGGGAGCATCCGCAAATCTGGCTTGATTGTCTTAGGTAGCCGGGCGAAATGATTCATGGGTAAGTTAATCAATACTAGATGTACCCACCTATATCGAAAAAATTAAAATCGCCCTATGAGGCTGAAATTTTTTATCGGGGCGAAAAAAAATAGTTTTTCAACACAATCAAATCGAGAGCTGCCGGACGCGCTCTTAAGGTTTAGATAGGCCCCCTGCTCGTTTCCAAACAGGGTCCCAATATTAAGCGGGTTTCAAGCCCGTTTTCTCAACACGATTTCAGAGGCGCTTGAACCGAGGGGGCCTAAGCGAAGATTAAATCCACTTTATCAAAGGGGAAAAATTACTTCGAAATCCAACACAGCCAAATGAAAATTTCTGTTTAACCTAAAAAAGCAGTTAGCCACAGAGAACACAGAGGAAAAACAAACGGTTGCAACAAGAGCGTAATTAACCTTTTGGGTGAGGCCTCAAAAGTGTGATATTCCTTTACTCTCTCTGCGTTCTCTGTGGCTCGAACTTCGGTTTTTCGGTTTAATACAGGTTGCCATTAATTCAGAGATTACTCAGCTTTGCAGTGTTACCATAGTAGCTGAAATGATTCATATGACAACTTCTGAAATGATCGATGTAGCCAATCCCGCGCCTTTGCTTGAAGAAATTTACCGGAAAATTCAGCGTGAACATATGCAGGGACTTCCCATTCTCAATCCTTATCTGGAGGTAGAAGCTGTTGGATTTATCCCGTTTAAGGGGCTTTGGCTGGGTATTCTGATTACACCGTGGTTTATGAACCTGATGTTGCTGTCAGGAGCGGAGCCGTGTCCGATATTGGCCGAAGGGAAGTTCCAGGCATGGCAATTTCCCAGTGGCATATTGAAATTTAACGGTGGCTTTGAGTCTGAGCTTGGAGCCTATCAAGCATGCTCTATATTTGCTGTGATGGGTGAATTCTCTAATCAAGAGCAGGCTCGCACAGCCGCGCAGACAGTTTTGCACGACCTTTTTTCCGCGCAAGTCAAAATCGATTCCGAACCTGAACAAACTCAGCCCGTTGGTCCGTTGGCTGAGATTAAAGCCGCGATTGCAGCGCCGATGTCCAAGCGGGACTTTCTGCGCGGAAGCTTTTTACCGGGTAGAAAGCGTGAGACATGAAATCGTCAAATTCCTTAACTCGCTGGTTACCAGCGTTGGCACTTTTTGTGTTAACGATTACCTGGGGATACACTTGGGTAATGTCCAAGCAGGCATTGGCTTATGCACCACCTTTTGCATTCGCAGCGGAACGCTGCATCGGCGGAGCTTTGGCACTCTTTCTGGCGCTCAAACTCTTGGGCAGATCGCTCAAGCTTGAAGCTCCCGGCCCGACATTGTCCATAGCGCTAACTCAGGCGGCTGGTTTCATGGCATTTCAGACTTGGGCGCTGGTTGAAGGGGGGCCGGGCAAGACGGCAGTGCTGATTTTTACCATGCCGATCTGGACTCTGCTGATGGCTTGGCCCATTTTGGGCGAACGTATCCGTGGTAAGCAATGGCTCGCCGCGTTGAGTACGCTGGTTGGCTTGCTGTTGATCATCGAGCCGTGGGATATGCAATCGAGCTTGTTCAGTAAGTTTCTTGGTTTAATAGCAGCTTTGTTTTGGGCTATTGGCTCAATTCTAGTCAAAAGACTCCGTTCACGGCACAAGGTCGATCTGCTGGCCTTGACTGCTTGGCAGATGTTGCTGGCTGCCGTGCCGCTGGTCTTGCTCGCGTTGATCGTTCCAGAACATGCGACGAATTGGACGGTGACTTACATCAGCATTCTGACTTTTATTTCCGTGGTCAGTACGGGCTTGTGTTGGTGGTTGTGGATTTATATTCTCGACCGGGTACCTGCTTGGGAGGCAAGCCTCTCAGTGCTGGGTACGCCGGTGGTTGCAATTCTTTCTTCCCGTCTGATATTGGGAGAGAGTTTCAAAATTAGCGAAGTGATAGGGATTCTGCTCATCGGTACCGGTCTGGTCTTGTTGTCACTCATTAGCTGGGCAGCCAGTCGCCGCCCGGTGAAGTAATTCGACTTGATATTTTGTATTTTTCAAGTCAGGATGTAGCGAGAGTCTTTATTCTGCTTCGTTATTTGATTTAAGGAGAAGACGTGTCTTGGATCATTACAAAATATTTTCTGACTGCCGCTGTCGTGGTACTCGTATCCGAACTGGCGAAACGCAGCGACAAGCTGGGAGGTTTTGTTGCGGCGCTGCCGCTGGTGACGATTCTTGCACTGATCTGGCTTTATGTTGAAAATCAACCGCAGGAAAAAATTGCGAATCATGCGTGGTACACGTTTTGGTATGTAATCCCGACATTGCCCATGTTCCTCGTGTTTCCACTGCTGCTTTCGCGCATTGGTTTCTGGCCGTCATTGTTGGCATGTGTGGTTATAACCATGGTCTCATTCTGGTTATTCACGCTAATTGTGCGCCAATTCGGAGTGGAATTGCTTTAGAGGCAAATTCGACAGAGGTTTGCTGTAACACACCTGACTATCTAACCTGATAGAATTCAAACTGCTCAAACCGAAACCAGAGAAAATGCTATCGCAAGAAAAACTTAAGACATACCTTTCACTTATTATTATTGCATCCGCTGTTTGGCTGATGCACGGATTCATACCGGCAATGCTTTGGGCAGTAGTCATAGCCATTGCCACTTGGCCGTTGCGAATAATGGTGGCTCAAAAAACCGGACTTGGAGACATTGGTGTTGCGAGCATCATGACCTCTGCCGTTGCTATCCTGTTTTTCTTTCCAATTGTCTATGCTTTTCTTCTTGCCGCCTCAGACATTGGGGCATTGACTAACTGGTTCATGGAAATTCAGAAAACCGGGCTAGCTGTTCCGCCCTGGACTCATCAGATTCCCAAAATTGGCAACCAGATCGCGGCTTGGTGGTCTACAAACTTATCCGACCCTGCCAGTCTCTCGCTATTTGTGGGGACTACGGAACATGCCTGGATACGGGAATTTGCACAGAGCGTTGGCATGCAGGCTGCGCACCGGCTGATTACCCTCGTTTTTACGATAGTCACGCTTTTCTTTTTGTACAAGCAGGGCGATGATTTATCCGGGAAGACTCTTGATCTATTGGAAAAGCTGACAGGTGAAAGCGGTAAGCGTTATGGACTGCAAGCAGCAACGGCAGTCAGGGCGACGGTTAACGGTGTAGTGTTAGTTGGTCTTGCCGAGGGGTTGGTTATCGGAATTTCCTACTGGGTTGCGGGTGCACCGCATGCGGCAATTCTGGGTTTGCTGACGGGCACGCTGGCGATGATTCCGTTTGCGGCTCCATTGATTTTTACCGGAGTCTCCGTGCTATTGTTGACACAGGGGAATATGGTTGGTGCCATTAGTGTGTTTATATTCGGCATGTTTATATTGTCGCTGGGGGATCATGTACTGCGGCCTAAAATTATCGGCAGTTCAGTCGAGCTACCTTTTCTTTGGGTGCTTTTCGGCATTCTCGGGGGCGTAGAAGTCTTCGGCCTGCTTGGTTTGTTTATCGGTCCGGCTCTGATGGCGCTGGTGGTGATGATGTGGAAAGACATGACGGAATCAGAAACAATATTCACCCCGTAGTTGTTTTTGTCGGTGTGCCCAATAGTTTTCTAAACCAAGTATAAAACTCAAGTATTGGCCGGTTTTAAGACTGGACAGGAGAAAATATAAAGGACGTTTGGCATATTCCCAAATTTTCAATTAGAAGTTAATATCACTCGGGTTTTTATCGCTGAGCTAAATAAATATCGATTAATACTGTTTATATAATTTTACAAGAGAGGAAAAATGAAAACATTTATCACTTGGACAATCGCATCAACATTGCTTGGCATTTCATGCTCAGCCATAGCCGACGCAACATCCGACACGATAGCTCTTGTAAAAAATGTCAAAACAGATTGTTTCAATTGCCACCAAGTTGACAAAAAAATTGTAGGGCCGGCATGGAAAGATGTCGCAGCCAGATACAAAGGTGACCCAACAGCCCAAGCGGCACTTGTCGATAAAGTCATCAAAGGCGGCAAGGGGCACTGGGATAAAGAGACAGGCGGTCTTCCCATGACTCCGCATCCATTGACGCCAAGCAAGGAAGAAATCCAGCAGATTATTGCCGCAATTCTCCAAATACAATAGGCACATATTTCGGAGATTCTGGAAATAAGATACATAGATTCACGGATTCTTACACAAGAAGTATCTCAAGAGATTTTATAATCGTGTAGAATTCGCACCCCAATGCCGGGATGGTGAAATTGGTAGACACAACGGACTTATAAAAAATTGAGCACTGGGATGCGAAAGCGCTCAAGTGAATCCCCTCAAATTCGGTGAAACCCCTGACTAATAAGTCGAGGCAACGCCGAGCCAAGCCCCAAAGGGAAGGTGTAGAGACTAGACGGGGGGCATCTAAAGTCGCAAGGCAATGATGAAGGCATAGTCCAGCGCACGAACAGCACAAGCTGGCGGCAAAAGTCGTAGTGTGAAGAAAATCCGTCGGATGGGTAAAACCTCCGTGCCGGTTCGATTCCGGTTCCCGGCACCAAGTAATAGTTGTAATTCAGGCACAATAGCTAGCTTGATTTGTTTTCACTGCCACACATTTCTCTCGTCTGAACCCGTTTTTCCCCGCTATTCAACGGTTCAATTTTATTTGTCTTCTTTATCCTTTCTCCTCAAGTATCGCTAAATCTTGCCGTAACTAACTTACAAGAGTTATGTAAGTGATCGATAGATAGGAGGCAGCCATGAAGTATCCATTTTTATTTCTGTTTATTTCGGTATTTTTAGCGACTATCGTTTTTGTGATGCTGTGCTTTGCTACTTTCGCCGAAGTTAAAGAGATACTCGAACGCAAAGCCAATGTTGAAGGACTACCCTCGGATTGATTAAAGAATTTTAATTATAATAAATAGTAAGTTATCTTAAAAAGGAGATAATCATGCTAAAAATATTTCTAACAGTGGATCCTCAAACGCATCGCGGTCTATATGACAGTGAAGCGACCTTCTTGGGTACCTTTCTGTCTATCAGCGAAGCTGAAGAAAAGCTTGGTGATATGCTGAATTATTGTAGTATTCGCGCAGTTGTTTAGACGCCGCTAATCGGGCGATTAAACCGAAAAACGGGGAAGTGACAAGTTCAGGTATCTTCATACCTCTTCCGTATTGTGGTTTTTTCCAGTAAAGTGGCGTCCTTTAATAACAAGAAGAGTATAGCTATGAGCGCGAAAGGGCAACAGTTACAAGACCCGTTTCTGAATGCATTACGTAAGGAACATGTGCAGGTCGCGATTTACCTCGTCAACGGTATTAAATTACAAGGCCAAGTTGAGTCATTTGATCAATATGTGGTTTTGTTGAAAAATACTGTCACCCAGATGGTTTACAAGCATGCCATTTCTACAATCGTTCCCGCACGAGCAGTCACTATCCCGTACGACGCTGACTGATGTCGCAATCAACCACTGCCCCGAATACGGCAGTATTAGTTAGTCTCAATTTTGGCGCACCGGACTACGCTGAAAGTTTGCAAGAATTACGTTTACTGGCTGAGAGCGCCGGGGTGCATACGCTTGCCTTGATTGAAGGCAAGCGCCAACGCCCCGATGCCTCTACGTTTGCGGGTAGCGGCAAAGTTGATGAAATTGCCGCAATTGTCGAAGAGTTGGAAGTTCCTCTAGTGATATTTAATCACGACCTGTCGCCGGCGCAAATGCGCAATCTCACCGCCAAACTGCAAACGCGTGTAATTGACCGTACAATGCTGATCTTGGATATTTTTGCTTTGCGGGCGCAGAGCCACGAAGGCAAAGTTCAGGTTGAATTGGCTCAGCTAAAATATTTATCAACACGTCTGGTCGGGATGAATACGGACATGGGGCAGCAGAAATATGCTGTTGGCGCGCGCGGCCCGGGAGAGACCCAACTAGAGTTGGACAGACGCAAGTTGGACAGGCGTGTACATTTGCTCAATGAGCGATTGAAACAGCTCAAGCGTCAACGTGAGTTGCAGCGCAAAGCGCGCAATCGCTCGGAGGTACTGTCCGTTTCCATCGTCGGCTATACCAATGCGGGTAAATCTACCCTGTTCAATCGCTTAACCAATGCGCATGTTTATGCGGCCGACCAGTTGTTTGCCACGCTGGACACGACTTCCCGCAAGTTATTTTTGGAAGGCGAGAGCAAGGTACAAGTTATTTTGTCCGACACGGTGGGGTTTATCCGGCATTTGCCGCACGGCTTGGTGGCCGCTTTTCGCGGTACTTTGGAAGAGACTACGCACGCTGATTTGTTGCTGCATGTGGTGGATGTAAATAGCCCGGAACGCCACGACCAAGTTGCCGAAGTTAATAAAGTGCTGACGGAAATCGGCGCACAAAACATTCGCCAGATCGTGGTGTACAACAAAATTGACTTGCAAGGTTTAGCAGCCACGGTGAAGCGGGATGATTATGGTAAAATTACCGGAATTCATCTCAGTGCCAAAACTGGTGATGGTTTGGATGATTTGCGTGCGGCTTTGATCGAGGTGAGAGATTCACCGGCAGAATCAGTAGTGCAGCAGGAATGGCATCCGCTTAATTAATGGGAGCTTGTAAAAATTTAATTGTCTAAGCCAGGCAAGGCGCGAGCAAAAAATTGCGCCGCAGCATATGTGGTCATGAGACGGTGCGGCGGAGCCGTCTGGTGCGGGAATGACCGCGAGCGCCATCTCCCGCAAACGGCTGCTTCGCAGTAACGTGTCGATGGCGCATATGTAAGAAGTGATTTTTTGTAAGTAACGCAGCATGGCAACGAAAATTAGATTTTTAGAGGTTCCCTAATGACAATTGATTTAACTGAAAGTAGGACGACTTATGGGATTGAATGATCCGCAATGGGGCAAAAAGAACGGTGGCGGCCCTCCTGATTTGGAAGAAGCTCTGCGAAATCTTAACAAGAAGATTGAGGCGTTCTTCGCCAAGATTTCCGGCAAAAAGCCCAATAACAGCGGCCCCGGAAGCGGTGGTAGCAGCAAGTCACCCAATGGGCTTGCAGGTGGAATCGGCCTGATCGTCATTATTGTTGTGCTGATCTGGTTTGCCAGTGGTTTCTATATTGTGGATGCCAGCCAGCGCGGTGTTGTATTGCGTTTTGGGAAATATGTCGAGGCTACCCAAGCGGGGCCCCGTTGGCATTTGCCGTTTCCGATTGAAACGGTGGAAATCGTCAGTTTGAGTCAAGTACGTACCGTGGAAATAGGTTACCGCGAGAACGTAAAAAACAAGATGCTGCAAGAATCGCTGATGTTGACTGATGACGAGAATATCATCGACATTCAGTTTGCCGTGCAGTATTTTCTGAAAGACCCTGCGGATTATCTATTCAACAACCGTACACCCGATGAAAATGTGCGCCAAGCAGCCGAAACAGCCATCCGGGAAGTGGTCGGTAAAAGCAAGATGGACTTTGTGCTGTATGAAGGACGCGAACAAGTCGCGGCATCCACAACCAAGTTGATCCAGGACATTCTTGACCGTTATAAATCCGGTATTGTGGTGAGCAAGGTGACGATGCAGAATGCGCAGCCTCCGGAACAAGTGCAGGCTGCATTTGATGATGCGGTAAAAGCCGGACAAGACCGTGAGCGTCAAAAGAACGAAGGTCAGGCCTACGCGAATGATGTGGTGCCCAAGGCCAAAGGTGCGGCTGCTCGTCTGATGCAGGAAGCGGATGGCTACAAACAGCGTGTGGTTGCCAATGCCGAGGGTGATGCCAGCCGTTTCAAACAGATTCTGGTGGAGTATGAAAAAGCCCCTCAGGTTACGCGCGAACGTATGTACATCGACATGATGCAACAGGTACTGAGCAGCAGCAGTAAAGTGCTGGTGGATCAAAAGAGCGGCAATAGCAGCTTGCTTTATCTGCCATTGGATAAATTGATTCAGAGTACCGCTGCGGGAACTCCACCCTTGAATGAGTTACAAACAGCCGCAGGTAAATCTGCAAATAATGCCGAGCAAGTTGCGCCGCAACCTGTAGTAACTGAACCGGCTACCGCACGGGATTCGTTACGTGGCAGAGATAGGGAGGCGCGATAATGAAAGCTAATTGGGGAAGTCTGCTGGTGGGCGCAATCGTCGCGCTGGTTTTAATCGGTATGAGTGCGTTTATAGTCGACCAGCGCCAGACTGCTATTGTGTTTCAAATGGGCGAAGTTGTCGGTGAAAAAACGGCTCCGGGGCTGTATTTCAAATTACCGCTTGTGCAAAATGTACGCTTTTTCGATTCGCGTATTTTGACCTTGGATAGTGCCGAGCCGGAGCGCTTCATCACGGCGGAAAAAAAGAATGTGCTGGTTGATTCGTTTGTGAAGTGGCGCATAGCTGATGTAAAACAGTATTACATCAGCGTGGGTGGCGATGAAGTTCGCGCTGAGACACGTTTGACGCAAACGGTGAATGCTTCAATGCGCGAAGAGTTTGGTAAGCGCACTATCCATGAAGTGGTGTCGGGAGAGCGCGAAAAGATTATGGAAGTTTTGCGCCAGAAAGCCAATGCGGATGCCAGCAAGATTGGTGTGGAAGTTTTGGACGTGCGTTTGAAACGTGTTGATTTTCCAGCGGAAATCAGCGAATCGGTGTACCGCCGTATGGATGCAGAGCGTAAGCGTGTAGCCAATGAACTGCGCGCGACAGGTAATGCGGAAAGTGAAAAAATTCGAGCCGACGCAGATAAACAGCGCGAAGTGACTTTGGCTGAGGCATACCGTGACGCACAGCGAATGAAGGGCGAAGGAGATGCTAAAGCTGCTGCTATATATGCCTCCGCATTTGGTCGCAATACTGAGTTCTACTCGTTTTACCGCAGCCTGGATGCGTACAAACAGACCTTTAAGAACAAGAGTGATGTGATGGTATTAGACCCCAGCTCGGCGTTCTTCAAATATTTGAAGAGCGCCAATAAAGGTGGCAAGTAATTTTGAGGGAACCTCTGGAAATTCAATTTTCTAAGCTAGGCAAGGCGCGAGCAAAAAATTGCGCCGCAGCATATATATTATATGTAAGAAGTAATTTTTTGTGAGCAACGCCGCATAGCGACGAAAATTGGATTTATAGAGGTTCACTAGATGCTGGAATATTGGCTGGCTGCATTCGCTTTGATGTTGGTACTTGAAGGGATGACACCATTTTTGTTCCCTGCCGCATGGCGGGAAACATTGAGCAAGCTTGCGCAACTTACGAATGGTCAAGTCCGTTTTGTCGGCTTGGTTCTAATGCTGTGCGGATTGATACTGATTTATTGGGTAAAATAAAGAATGCCGAATTGGTTGTTGCCTGAAAACATTCAGGACATGTTACCGGACGAGGCGTGGCGTATTGAGATAATGCGCCGCGATGTGCTGGAGTTGTTGCGCTTGTCGGGCTATCAGTTGGTTGCACCTCCGTTGCTTGAATATGAAGAATCTTTGCTTATCAACGATAGCGAAGATATGGATCTGCGCAGCTTTAAGCTGGTTGATCAACTTAGTGGTCGTACTTTGGCACTGCGAGCCGATATTACGCCTCAAGTGGCTCGTATCGATGCGCATCTGCTCAATCGTCAGGGGATAACGCGTTTGAGCTACGCGGGCAGCGTGTTGCACACCTATCCATCCGGTTTGATGCGCACCCGCGAACCGCTCCAGATTGGCGCAGAGCTGTACGGTCACAGTGGTTTGGAAAGCGATCTGGAAGTTCAGCGTTTGATGCTGCAGTCGCTGATCTTGCTCGGGATAGAAGGCGTTCATCTTGATCTGGGGCATGTCGCTGTTTTCCGTGCATTGGTTAAAGGGGCAACGATTGACGGAAAGTTGGAAGTGGCTTTGTTCAATGCCCTGCAAAGCAAAGATGTGCCGAGTTTAAAAGGTCTGGTTGATGGTCTGTCCGGTAAAGTTCAAGCGGCATTACTTGCCTTGCCTGAGTTGTATGGCGGAGTTGAAGTATTGGAGCAGGCGCGGCGTGTGTTGCCACACAGTACAGAATTACTGAAGGCCTTGGACGATTTGGAACTTGCGGCGAAGCGCTTGCAACCTTTCGCGCAGCATATCGGCATTGATCTTGCCGAACTGCGCAGTTACCACTACCACAGTGGCATGATGTTCGCTGCTTACCATGCAGGTAGTCATGATGCGATTGCAGTGGGCGGGCGTTATGATGATGTAGGCAAAAGTTTTGGTCGTGCACGTCCTGCAACGGGTTTCAGTATGGACTTGCGTCAATTGCACGGTTTGTTGAATAAGCAGAGTTTGCCCAAAGGTATTCTTGCGCCATACCGTAACGACGTATCATTAGATCAAGAGATTGCAAAATTGCGCCGGCAAGGACATATCGTGGTGATCGATTTGCTGGGAAATCCCGCGCATCGTGCCGAGTTGAATTGTGATCGCGAACTGGTGTTAAGTAACTGTGTGTGGACTGCAATACCGATATAAGAGATGCGGGTAGTTTTTGTATTTTGGGTTAAAGAATTTAATATAGTTACAGTAAATTAGGAATAAGTATGTCAAAAAATGTAGTGGTGATCGGCACGCAATGGGGTGATGAAGGCAAGGGCAAGATCGTTGATTGGCTTACCGATCATTCGCAAGGCGTAGTGCGCTTTCAGGGCGGTCATAACGCGGGCCATACGCTGGTTATTAATGGCGAAAAGACAGTTTTGCATTTGATACCTTCCGGTATTTTGCGTGATCATGTAAAGTGTTATATCGGTAACGGCGTGGTGCTGTCTCCTTCGGCTTTGCTCAAGGAAATGGACAAGCTTGCGGAAGCAGGCATCAAAGTGTACGAGCGCTTGCGCATTTCCGAAGCTTGCCCGCTGATCCTGCCATATCACGAGGCAGTTGATAAAGCGCGTGAAATCGCCAAGGGTGCAGGCAAGATCGGTACAACCGGACGCGGCATCGGCCCTGCTTATGAGGACAAAGTCGCGCGTCGTGCGATACGCTTGCAGGATCTGTTTCACCGTGAACGTTTTGCCGCTAAATTGGGCGAGGTGCTGGATTTCCATAATTTTGTACTGAAAAATTATTTTCATGTTCCCACGGTTGATTTTCAACAGACGCTGGATGATGCGCTGGTATTGGCAGAGCGTATCAAACCGTTGGTAATAGATGTGCCTCGCGCTTTGTATGAAGCCAATAAAGCCGGACAGAATCTTCTGTTTGAGGGCGCTCAAGGTACTTTGCTGGATATAGACCACGGCACTTATCCTTTCGTTACGTCAAGCAACTGTATTTCCGGTGCGGCTTGCGCCGGAGCGGGTGTCGGTCCCCAGACACTTCATTACGTGTTGGGCATTACCAAGGCATACACTACGCGTGTCGGCTCAGGACCGTTCCCAACCGAGTTGTACGATGCTGAAGACAAGCAGGACCCGATCGGCAAGCAACTGGCGGACAAAGGTCGAGAGTTCGGTGCAACCACCGGACGCGCCCGCCGTTGTGGATGGTTCGATGCCGCAGCACTCAAGCGTTCGATCCAGATCAATGGCGTTTCCGGTTTGTGCGTAACCAAGCTGGACGTAATGGATGGCATGGAAACGGTGCGCATTGGCGTAGGTTATAAGATAGATGGCCAATTCAGCGATATTCTTCCCGTCGGTGCCGAATCATTGGCCGGGTGCGAACCCGTGTACGAGGATATGCCCGGATGGAGCGGTAGCACGGTAGGCGTGAAGCGCTATGATGATTTGCCAGTACAGGCCAGAAACTATCTGCAACGTATTGCGCAGATTTGCGAAGTACCGGTTGATATGGTGTCAACAGGTCCTGATCGGGATGAAACTATCGTGTTGCGCCATCCTTTTGATGCGTAGACGATGCCTGACCAAAAAGAGCAGTATCAGTATTTGACCGTAATGATATTTGACTGTTATTAATTTTCATGAAAACCGACCTAATCAGCACCATAGCTAAGTATGGTTTATATACATTATTCGAAGTGAGCTTCTTCATTGTCGCCATTTTTGGTGCCACTTGGTGGCTTGACCCAAAAGGTTCTTGGTTGCGTGGTGCAATCTCGGTCGTTTTGATGTGGGGCTGGATATTTAACAAGCTCCCGACACAAGGGTTTGCATGTCTGAATAATCGATTCAATATGAGATTTGTCTTGCCACTAACCATTCTTTCAAGCATTGGCTTTGCGACTGGGTTTTTTAGATAGTATCTCTAACTCTATGGACGCTATTTGGGAAAGCGGCTATGTCCCCTTTGGGGTACCTGGCGACGAATGCATACACAGAATCCATCTGTCTCTTTATAATCACACATGCGCCATTCATGTTTGTGATCGCTAATTGACAGCCACCGGCCCAGACTGTGTGAAAACTCAAAAATCTAAACTGACTCGCGAATTTCTGAAGCGCAGCAACTCATAGCTACTGTTACAAGCGTATAGCGACATTCAGAAAGACGAAACTTGTTTAGCTGAATACACAAAATCGTTTCGCCAAGATGTCATATATTGGCGTGGACGAAGTTAAAAAAAGGCCTTCAGGCCACCACCATTGCCTCCATCAGCGCAGTTGCTCCAAATATCTTCATCATGCGTTTCAGATTATAGGCGAGTACATGCAAGCTCATCTCCGTACTCACCCGATCAAGTGTCTTGGTCAGAAAGTGCTCTGAGCCCATCCAGGATTTGATCGTTCCATACGGATGCTCAACTGTCTGTCGCCGAATGCGCATCGCATCGGGCGTTTGATCCAAACGATTTTGCATGTCATCGAGAACCTCCTCATGTTCCCAACGGGAAACCCGCCGCTGTTCGCTCGGTGTACATTTATCCTTCAAGGCGCATGACTTACAGTTTGAACTCCAATAACGATGAAGCTGCATGCCATGTTCTGTAGATTCGTAACGCCATATCAGATGTTCTCCCGCAGGACAGCGATATTCATTACGCTCCGCATCGTAGATAAAATCCGCTTTGCCAAAGCGGCCCGCCGATGTTGCACCTGAAGTGACCGACTTGGGAACCATCACAGCAATCCCCGCTTCATGGCTCGCAAGAATATCTTCGCTCTTGAAGTACCCTCGATCCGCAATTGCTGTTAACTCCTGCGTTCCCATTGCCTCACGTGCTAGCTTGGCCATTGATGTTAACTGCCCGCGATCACTTCCAACATTGGTTACTTCGTGTGCCACGATCAGATGATGCTTGGCATCCACAGCGGTCTGAACGTTGTAGCCTACAATACCGTTACCTCGCGTCTTCATCGAACGGGCATCAGGATCGGTGAGCGATATTTGCTTGTCGGGCGTTTCGTTAAGCACTACTTCGATTTCCTTGAGTGCGGCCATCTGCTCTTTCAGTGCAGCAATCTTATCTTCCAGTCTCTCGGTTCTTAACTTTGCTACGACGGGTTCTTGCCGATCAGCCGTGTCGAGATCAACAAGGTAGCGATTGATGCTGGATTCAATTTCTTCCATGCGCCGCTGCAGTTTGGCACTAGTGAAGTTGCGATCACGGTTGTTTACAGCTTTGAATTTGCTCCCGTCGATGGCAACCAGAGCATCCGAGAAGAGTCCGAACTGCTGGCACAGCACGACGAACTGACGGCAGACTTTGCGTATGCCTGTGCCGTTGTCTTTGCGAAAGTCGGAGATGGTCTTGAAGTCCGGTGTCAGACGACCAGTCAGCCACATCAATTCAACGTTGCGTTGTGCTTCACGTTCAAGTCGGCGGCTGGTCTGAATACGATTCAAATATCCGTAGATGTATATCTTGAGAAGTATTGCCGGGTGATACGCGGGTCTGCCAGTTGCTGCCGGATCAACTCCTTCAAAACCTAGTTGGCGCAGATCTAGTTCAGCCACAAAGACATCGACGACTCGGACTGGATTGCTTTCTGCAACGTAGTCGTCGAGCAGTTCTGGAAACATCGTTGCCTGTGTTCTGTCTTCGCCCTGAATGAATCGTTTCATGTGCGCACTCTCACAATTACTCGATACTTACATTAACGTTTCACTTGGCGCTAGGTGTACAATTTATTATACGTTTTTACACAGTCTGGGCCAATTTGAGTCAGTGGCGAATAGCGGCTTGTATGGCAGCTGAGTTTTTCAGGCACTTCTATAAGTAGACGAGGACTAGATGAAAAAAGAATTTTGGCTTGAGCGCTGGGAGAGATCGGAGATCGGCTTTCACCAAGACAAGATCAATCCTCACTTGCGCCAGCACTTTTTAAATTTACACCATGCAAGGGATGGTGAAGTATTCGTACCTCTATGCGGCAAGAGTCTGGATGTGATGTGGCTGCGCCAACAGGGATGCAAGGTGCTGGGAGCCGAACTTAGTGAAATTGCCGTTGAAGATTTCTACAATGAAAACGGGTTGGCGGCTTCGCAATCGATCAGCGGGAAATTTCAAAGCTACCAAGCAGGCGGGATTCAGATTCTCTGCGGTGACTTTTTCGATTTGCAGAAGGAAGACTTGACGAACGTAGGTGTAGTATACGACCGCGCTTCACTGGTGGCATTGCCACCAGACATGCGTGAGCGTTATGCGCAGTACTTGGTGAATATACTCAAATCCGGTACACAAATTCTGCTGATTACGTTCGATTATCCTCAAGCCGAGATGCAGGGTCCACCATTTGCTGTATCAGTAAAAGAGGTAGAGGCACTTTACGGTAAGTACGCGGAGATTCGTTTGTTAGCACAAGAAGATGTGCTGGCGCAAAACCCGCACTTTCAACAGCGTGGTATGAGCCGGATGGAAGAACATGTGTTTCTGGTGACGCTGCGCTAAGAGCGCTAATACCGAAATATGGAATTGAAATCGTATGACTGAAAGTTACGGGTCAAGAGCCAGTCAGTCGATGGATAGTGCAAATCGAGAGGTAAATAGCGCTGATTAACCCAAGCGAGTTAAATCATGAGCGATTGTTGTTCCAGTCTTGGCAGTAAAAGCACCCACCCAAGGAAACATCGTTGCCCGTCCAACGGCATTGAGTATTTTGAAGTATCTCCCAGAACTATTGCTCACCATATCAAAGAGTCATAGAGTTGGATTCCGACTGCGGCACGTTATTTTTGCTGCGACGATCCTGATTGCGGTGTCCTGTTCTTTGGTAATGATGGCTCAACTATTTTCAAGTCCCAACAACGCGCACAAATTTGCGTTAAGGAAAAACAGATAAGCGTCCCCATGACAGGGGGGACTGCCTTAAGATATGATCACCGAGGTAAAAACGGCAACCTCTGGGGATGCATTCTTCAAGCGCCGTTGAGGAAACTTTATGACAGTTCTGGACGAGCTTGAACGCTTTGAACCCTTTAGTAAACTCAGTAATCAAGGCAAGGTACTGCTTGCTCAGGGAGCCCTCCGTAAAGAATGCGCCAGATCGACTATAGCCCTGATCAAGGGGCAAGCCGTGTCCGGTGCCTATGTGGTGCTTTCCGGGAGGCTGCGCGTTTTTACCCATACCCCCGGCGGTACCGAAGCAACTCTCTATTTCATTAAACCGGGCGAAACTTGTGTGTTGGCGTTGAACTGCCTGTTCAACGACCTGTTATACCCCGCCTGGGTTCAGGCTGAAGAAGCGACCGCTATCTCGCTTATTTCGGGAGCTGTTTATCGAAAACTGTTTGAGCGCGAAACGACCATTCAGAACTTAACCGTGCATGCTCTATCCACGGCCGTTTTTTGCCTGATGTTTGAGCTGGAGCAGATGCATTCCAGTCATCACAAGCAACGCCTGGCCAACTTTATCATTTTGCACGCCTCATCGGCTGGCATGCTGCATATGACCCAGCAGCAACTCGCTAATCACCTCGGCACAACCAGAGAAGTCATTGCGCGGCTCATTCAGGAGTTGGTGGCAAAAGGTATGGTGCGCACTCAACGCGGAGCATTGGAAATTCTTGATGTTCCCAAACTGCAGAAGCTCACTGAATCACCTGATTAGGTGGTGGCAAGTGAATTTATTTTTGAATAATTTTGCAATGGGAGTTTGATATGCTAAGTCTAAAATACTGCACCATGACTACTTGTCTGATTGCTGTGCTGTCCTGTTTTTCTGCACAGGCTGCAGACGAACTGCGCAGCACGCTGCAAGACCAGCAAAGTGTTGCCGTTACCATTTACAACGAAAATCTTGCACTGGTGAAAGACCAGCGCAAAATTCAATTTAAAAGCGGTCAGAATATTTTGGCATTTCGCGATGTTAGCGCACGCATGCGTCCTGAAACTGCTTTGCTGCGCTGTCTGAGCAGTCCCGGTAATTTGTCCGTCATTGAGCAGAACTTCGATTTCGATTTGCTGACACCCGAAAAACTGCTGGAAAAATTCGTGGGCAAAAGCGTCAATGTAATTCGTACCAATCCAGCCACGGGAATTGAAACCACCGAACAAGCACAGGTGTTATCCGCCAATAATGGTGTGGTGATGAAGATCGGTGACCGCATTGAAACCGGAATTCCCGGTCGCATTGTTTATCCTGATGTTCCCGCCAACCTGCGCGACAGGCCAACGCTGGTGATGGCGCTCAATAACGGCGGCGCTACGCAGCAGGAAGTGGAGCTTTCGTATCTTACCGGCGGATTGGCTTGGAAAGCGGACTACGTTGCGGAATTAAATACGATGGACGACAAGCTGGATCTGTCCGGCTGGGTAACTCTCACCAATACCAGCGGCACGAGCTACAACAATGCCAAGCTGCAACTGGTGGCGGGGGATGTCAATCAGGTTCAGTTGGGTGAGGAAAGTGGCTCAATGAGAGAGTTTGCCAGAGCCAAAGTTGTACTGGCGGCGGCACCGCGCATGGCCGAGGAATCCCTGCTGGAATATCACCTCTACACTTTGGATCGTCCTACCACTATTGCCGAGAACCAGACCAAACAGGTGTCACTGCTCTCGGCCTTCGATGTGCCGTCGCACAAAGAGTTGTTGTTGAGCGGTGCCGATTATTATTACCAAAGCAGTTACGGGAATCTGGGTCAGAAGATGAAGGTTGGCGTGTTCATCGAATTCAGCAACAAGGAAAGCGCACACCTAGGGATGCCGTTGCCCAAGGGCGTGATTCGCGTCTACAAAAAAGACGGCGCAGGCAACGTGCGTATTCCACGGTCATTCGGCCACCCAGTCCACGCACATTCGGCCCCCGATTCCATTAGCATTCGGCCACTGATTCCGCTGTGATTCGGCCACCGATTCCGGTGTGATTCGGCCACCCCTGGTCAGGGATCGACGCAAGATAATATTCACCTACCATTCGCCCTTTTTTCGGAAAGAGGGACGGATATGGAGAAGTTGTCGATGCGTAAAACAAGAGAAATACTACGCCTGAAGTTTGACCTCGATCTGTCGGACCGGCAGATATCAAAAAGCACCCAGGTAGCCAGAAGCACAATCAGTGACTACATACGCCGTTTTGCGGTAGCCGGTTTGTCCTGGCCGCTGCCAGTCGACATGACCGAAGTTGATATTAATGCGCGGCTGTTTCCTCCCAAATTATTGTCGGTTGATGTCTTGCGAGCATCGCCGAATTGGGATGAGGTGAACCGGGAGATGCGTCGCAAAGGAGTCACCCTTTTCCTGTTGTGGCAAGAGTACAAAGCAAACCAGCCTGAAGGGTTCAACTACAGCTGGTTCTGCGAAAGCTATCGGAAATGGGCAGGCAAGCTCGATGCCGTGATGCGTCAGGAACATCCTGCGGGCGAAAAGTGCTTCGTGGACTATTGCGGTAAAACGATGCCGGTTACGGATCGGTACACCGGTGAGATTCTTCAGGTGCAAATCTTCGTCGGCGTGATGGGGGCGTCCAACTACACCTATGCCGAAGCGACTTTTAGCCAAACCCTGCCGGACTGGATCGGCAGTCACATCCGCATGCTCGACTACTTCGGCGCAGCCCCGGAAATTCTGGTGCCGGACAACCTCAAGAGCGGTGTCAGCAAAACGTGCCGCTATGAACCGGACACCAATCCGAGCTATCACGACTTTGCCAATCATTACTGTATCGCCGTGATTCCTGCGCGCAGCAGAAAGCCGAGGGATAAAGCCAAAGTGGAATGCGGTGTATTGGTGGTGACGCGCTGGATACTGGCCTGCCTGCGCAATCGCGCGTTCTTTAGCCTGGCGGAACTGAATGAGGCAATTGGAGAGTTGCTTGTGCGTCTTAATCAGCGTCCATTCAAAAAGCTTGCCGGATGCAGAGAATCGTTGTTTCGCACCATCGACTATCCGGCAATGCGTTCCCTGCCCGCACAGCGTCATATCTTCAGTGAATGGAAAAAGGTTCGCATGGGGCTGGACTACCACGTTGATCTGGGTGATGGATATTATTACTCGGCACCCTATAAGCTGATTGGAAAAGAGCTTGACGTTAACTTCAGCGAGTATGTCGTAGAGATATTCTATCGAGGGCAGCGTGTCGCCAGCCACGCCAGATTGCACTTCGGCAATAAAAAACATTCGACAGAAAAAGCGCACATGCCCGAGGCGCATAGCAAAATGGCCGAATGGACACCGGAACGCATCGTGAATTGGGGCGCTTCAGTCGGTGTGCACACGAGCAAACTGATCGAAGCGCTGATCAAACGCAAGCCACATCCCCAGCAGGCATTCCGCGCGGCTGCGGGCATTATCCGTCTGGGCAAACACTACGGGAACGAGCGGGTCGAAGCCGCTTGCCGCAGAGCTTGCGCCACCAACGCCATCAGCTACACCTCCGTTGATTCCATCCTGAAACACCAGTTGGACAAACAACCGCTGCCGCAAGATATCCCGCAAAGCAGCCTCCCCCTGTTCCACGACAACATTCGTGGTCCGGGCTATTTCCATTAATCGTAGCAATCTATTACAACCCCTGACAGGAGCATAAACCATGATGCATCACCCCACGCTGGACAAATTAAAACAACTGAAACTGACCGGTATGCTGCACGCCTTGCAAGAGCAGGAAGGCATTCCGGATATTCGCACGATGCCATTCGAAGAACGGTTAGGCTTGATTGTGGATAGAGAAATGACAGAGAGGGACAATCGCCGTATGCAGACCCGTTTGCGCTTGGCAAAACTGAAACAGAATGCGGCGCTGGAAGATATCGATTTCAAAACCGCGCGAGGCTTGGACCGTTCGCTGATCATCAAGCTGGCAGATTGCGGATGGGTGAAAGAACACCTGAACGTGCTGATTACCGGTGCGACAGGTTTAGGTAAAACCTATCTGGCTTGCGCGCTGGCACAGAAAGCCTGCCGTGAAGGATACAGCTCGCATTACATCCGATTGACGCGCCTGTTTCAGGAGTTGGACACGGGACGCGCCGATGGTCGCTACGCCAGGATGATGCGGCAATTTGCCAAGGCGGATGTTCTCATCCTGGATGAATGGGGACTTGCCGTGCTCACCGATCAACACAGGCGCGACCTGCTGGAAATACTGGACGATCGCTACAACCTGCGTGCGACGATCATCACCAGCCAGTTACCCATTGCGCATTGGCATGAAGCGATAGGGGATCCAACGCTGGCCGATGCCATTCTGGATCGCGTGGTTCACAACGCCTACAAAATCAACCTGAGTGGCAAAACCATGCGCGACAGGCAATAAGTTAAATATCGTGACAAGTCACTTTATAGGCGACAGGAAAAAGCGTGACTAGTCACGTTTAATTAAACGGAGACAATATGAAAAAAGATACAGCCAAAGACACATCCATTGAACACGATAAAAAACCGACAACCACGCGCGGAAGACCCGCTACAGGCAAAGCGATGACACCGGCACAGAGGCAACAATCTTTGTCATGCCGCTAGCGGCATGACAAAGATAATGCCGACTCCCGGATTATGCCGCGTCCCAAAGTGCGGGGCTACAACTGTAGGGAGGATCCTTGTTCTTAGTCATCTTATTTGTCGGCATTATCAAAGCGCATCGAGGAAGGCCAGTAATGGGTCGGGAGGCATATACCGAGTTGGCACGACACCATTGGCATTGGCGTGGGCCAGTGCTCGTTCCTTAAGTTGAATGTCGGCGTGCAAGTATATTTGAGTCGTCTCTGTCGATTCGTGACCAAGCCAAAGAGCAATTACACTCGGATCGATGCCATGTCGTAATAGACTCATTGCCGCCGCGTGCCTCAGCGTGTGCGGTGTCACGGATTTTTCCTTGAGCGAAGGACACGTCTGGCACGCGGTTTTCGCATGACGCGACACGAGCCGCTGAAGTGCATCAGCGCTGAGATGTCCGCCTCGCGAACTCGGGAAGAGTGGGTCGCCAGGTTCGCCGGGCTGGCGCACAAACCATTCCTTCAGGACTGCTATGACATCCGGTCTTAGCGGTGTACATCGCATTTTCCTGCCTTTGCCAAGGCAACGGACGTGAGCCCCTGTGCCGAGCGCAACGTCCTGCCGCCTGAGCGAAGTGAGTTCGCTATTGCGCAGACCCGTTTGAACCGCCACAAGAAGAAGCACTCGATCCCGGCTGCCGACCCATGTTCTTGAATCAGGGGCTGCCACAAGGGCAGCAGCCTCTTCTTCGGTGAGAAACTCGACTGGGCCATGCTCATAGCGTTTCGATGGAATTGCAAGAATGCGTTGACACTGAAGACCAAGTGCCGGTTCATTGATTGCGACGAAACCAAAGAAGGCATGCACTGCGGCGAGGCGTGTGTTTCGTGTCCGCACAGAATTGCCTCTGTCCAGCTCAAGGTGCCGAAGGAATTTTTCCATGAAAGACGCGTCGAGTTCTTCCATCAGCAATTTGGAAGGCGCAAGTCCAAATTGCTGCGTAGCGAAACCCAGCAGCAAACGGAATGTGTCGCGATAGCTTGCCACCGTGTGTGAACTTAGACCTTGCTGCTCAAGCAAGCGCTGCGTAAAGAAGCGTTGGACGAGAGATGGAAGAACAGTGGCGTTCATGGCTGTTCTCCCGGTTGATCCTTATCAAGATATTTGGCCGCGAACTGGAGAAGCTCAGGAACAGCTTCGATGTACCAATAAGTGAGGCCGACATCAACGTGACCGAGGTAGGTGGCAAGCTTTGGCAGTTCCAGTGTAACGTCCAGCCCGGCGCGATACCATTCGACAAGTCTGCCTGTCGCAAAGCTATGCCTGAAGTCCTGGAGGCGCGGCCCGTGACCATTTCGCCCGTGCTCTGTTGGTGCACGCAGGCCGACCGCGCGGGAAATTCTTGCAAACATGCTACGGGCAGAGCAACCATTCAACCTCGTACCGCGCTCGCCAATGAGAAACGCATCACTTAACCGAAGCTGGCAGATCCGGTCACGACATTGTGTATAGTGCTCAAGTGCAGCACGAGTCGACTCTTCAATCGGAACAAAGCGCGATTTCCCGAACTTAGATTCCCGGATTGATAGTATTCCGTTCACAAGGTCTACATCAGACCGGTCGAGTCCAATGGCCTCACTTGGCCTGAGGCCGGTCGCGACCAGAAGCCCGATAAGCGTCGAATAGGTCAATGCCCGCATTCCTGACCGCGAATGCAGTCGGGCGGCTTGGGTCATGAGTAGGTCAATTTCTTGGTCAGTATAGATATGCGGCGAATTGCGCCGGCGACGCGCATTCAGGAGTCGCTTTGGCGGAACCTCGTTCCGAATATCAGTGGCACTGAGCCACGCAGCAAATCCCCGCACTTGTGAGAGGCGCCGTCCCCATGTGGCACGTTGGGCAAGTTTGGGTTCCATTGCCCAGCGCAGGGCCAGATCGATTGTAACGAACTCGGCTCCCTCGCGTTCGAGCAAGTCTACAAAGTGATCAAGTGCCAATGCCGGTTCATAGAATTTCGCCCCAAGGGTACGGCGAACGGCCACGTACTGGATCAGTGAGTCGCGGATCGTACTCATCATGCACCTCCCATCGTTGGCCAGGCCCGGGCAACACCACGCAGTGCCTCGAAAGATACTTTCGCATAAATCGCAGTACTGTCTTGTGATCGATGCCGCAAGACTTCGGCAATCTCCGCCATAGATGCTCCGTGACGAATCATCGTCGTCGCCAAGCCGTGACGGAACAGATGTGCCGCACCCCGGCATGCGGGACGGAATCCTGCATGAGCAAAGGCCAGTCGGACTATATGCCCTATCGCTGCCGGTCCCGCCAAGCCAACTCGCGGCGCCCACATTCGCAAAAATACCCGCCGGGATGCGCTTGCGCCACGATCATCGTGAAGATAGATCGCCAGCGCCTCACCAATATCGGATAGCAGTGGCACATGCTCAACCATTTGACCCTTGCCGTGGATAACGAGCTCCCCTGAACGCCAGCGGATGTCACCAAGTTCGAGTGAAACGATTTCGCTCGCGCGCAAGCCGAGTCGCGCTAACAGCAGCAAGATTGCGTAGTCACGACGCCCGCGCGGCGTCGATCGGTCTGTAGATGCGAGAACACATTCTTCTTGCTCTGGCGTGAGGAATTTTGGTACGGATGACTGCCGCCACTTGATGACCGTGGGTATCGAATTCGATAGATCGCGAGGCGTATCTCCGCGTAGAAAGAGGAAATGGCAAAACGATCTGAGTGCCACCGCCATAAGCCGCATGTACTCGCCTGACCGACCATTGCTGCGGGCAAGGAGATGGTTTCGAATCGTCATGACGTCGAAGGTGCCAGGCAATACATGACCGTCACCAGCATTCCTGCTATTAAGGAAATCACGAATGAAAGGTGCGTAAACGAGCACCGAATTCTCCGCAAGGCCACGATCTTGCCTCAGGTAATCCACGTAACGGCAGTTGATGAGGTGAATCGCAGACTCGTCGCTCGGTGCCTCCAACGGAACTTCGGCCTGACAGCGCAGATATGCAAGTAACTGCCGCAATACCGCAAGTTCGAACTGAACACGGGCCGCTGGTGAGCCAATTAAGCGCTTCACGAACTCGGCAATAACGGATTCATCAAGGTTAGGCAAGGTTATGTTCTGGTCCTTCATCCATCGCGCGAAGGCCGTCAACACCCATCGTTTTTTGCGAAGCGTTTCTTCAGCGTATCTCGCTGTCCGCAGTTGTTCGAGAAATGCTTCAATGTGACGGAGTAGCAGTGCTTCAGCTACACCATCTTTGATTGTGTCTGTCGTGATCATGTGATTTCTCCTTGGCCGGCGTGATTGCCAGCTTGGAGAAATCATACGGATTATGCCGACTCAGCAATCATAATAGGCACTGCAGAGAAGAACCAATGCTAATGACGCGGCATAATCCGGGAGTCGGCATTAGCAAGCAGAGCAAAACGTCTATCAGAGAAGTTCGAGAGCTTCCCGGCAAAGCAAATAAATATCCTGTTATCGCCACAGGCAACAAAAGCCTTGGACATGCTGACCAGTTATCGTGACAAGTCACAAAAAGTACTCATCGAAGAATTACTGATCCATGCGTATGCAAAGCAAAGCAAAGAGATAGAGTGACAAGTCACGATAATGAAAAGTTGATGCCGGTTTCTGAAAACGCTCAGTTGAGAAAATTGACAAAAGACAGGACTAAACTATAAGCTCAAATTCTTGCGTCGCTTCGCTCCGACTGACCCGGCTGAATGCCGTGGAGTGGGTGGCCGAATCATGAGCGGAATCGGTGGCCGAACCGCGTGGAATGCGCAGGCAACGCCCAGTTTGTCGGTGAGGATCGCATTGACCACACTCCAAAGAACGAGAAAGTACGTCTCAAACTGGGCGAAGCGTTTGACGTGACCGCAGACAAGAAACAAACTGATTTCAAAAAGGTGGGAGGAAGTACGCGCTTTAACTATATATACGAAAGCGCCTTCGAACTCGTATTCAAGAATGCCAAGAAAGAAGCCGTCACGGTCACTGTTCTGGAGCCCATACCGGGTGACTGGGAAATGCTAAAAGAAAGTCACCCGCACGAAAAGGCTGCCAGTAACACTGCTGTCTGGCATATTTCAGTACCGGCTGAAGGCAGTGCCACATTGAGTTATCGGGTACAGGTACGTCATTAAGGTTTGAACGAACAGGAACGAAGTGCTTTTACAGCGCTTCGTTCCTGTTTGACGAGGCTCGAGTATCAATCGCCTTTCCGGATTTACTCCACCATTAGCGGTTTTTGGCTATCAATAAAACCAATTACATCGGAATATTCTTTCTTGGGCAATTTGAATTTATCTAGTGTGGCATGCAAATGCCCCATGAATACTTTCCAATCACTTTCACTGATTTTCATTCCTTTGTGACTAACCACCATGTCACGTCCCGTATACATAAGCGGGCCACCGGCGGCACTCACAATAAAATTGATCAATAGTTGCTTTTCCCGCTGCATGCCATCGGCTCCGCGATTTGCCCAAAAACGCCCCAACTGCGGGTCTGAAATCAAGCGCGGTAATAAATCATTTACAACTGCAGTCACCGCGTCGTAACCACCAAGCCTTGAATACAACGAGGCGGGCTGCTGCGCGGTGTCGGCCGCGTGGCTTAACGGAGGCAACAACAAAGTTAAGACCAGAAGATATGGTTTCAGTATCGATGCAATATATTTAATGTTCACTTGTATTCTCCTTTTGTAAAGCTACGCAAGATGTAGCGGGATGAATACTAGCTATGGGTATAAGGCGCGGTATGTATCATTTGATACACAATCAGGGTTATTAAATTTCTTGCCTGCTGCCTCACAGTCGGGCCGTTAACAAGTGCCAGAATAAGCCACCCGATGCCACAAATTAACAACTACTTATGATTTTTCTGGCTGTGTATCGATATGTTACATATTCAACGGTATGCAACTGGCAGGATGGGTATATTTTCTGAAATAGCGTTATGCGTGAACGCTAGTGTTGAATTCCATTTATCAACTTATCGTCATGACCTCTTTGGGTATGCGCCGTGCAAAGGCGGCGCTTTCCCAGTGGGTGCAAGTCCCACCCGGCAAAATGCTCCAGCCGGAAGAACCGGAGCAATCATGGAGGTAACGAAATGGTTGAAGCCTTCGGGTATGGTAAAGTTATTTAGGCACCGTCAAACGAAAGAGACGGTCAATATTGAAAGATAGGGTCTAAATTGCTACTTTTTTATTGCGGCCCCGCTAACTAAAGCTAAAATTCGTTCTTCCAAGTTTCGCATCGAAAAAGGTTTAATTACATAATCATCAGCACCAGCTTCAAGGCCGGTAATTTTGTCTTGCGTCGAGTCACGAGCAGTCAGCATTAAAATGGGTGTGTGTTTTCCAATCGCTCGCAAGCGCATACATATCGTCAATCCATCCATGTTGGGTAACATCCAATCGAGTACGATGACATCATATTGATCGGTTGATGCCAGTTCAAAACCAGCTAAACCCTCATTGGCTAGATCAATATCGTGCCCACGTGCATCGAAATAATCGAATAAATTGGTGCTCAAATCACGATTATCTTCCACAAAAAGTATTTTCATTTAACACTTTTCCAAAGTGCGCAATGCTTGGGTGATAATTTCTCAGAAAAATTTGAACTGGTTTTCATTAAAAATGTATTCGTTCGATTAAATAACCAAGTTGAGGATAAATTAAAAAATTATTGGCTGGGTGAAAATTAGCACTTTATTCATTGGCTCAATTGGCTTACTTCAATTCTTCTTTTTTTTGCAACTGCTACAATTGAGCTGACGATAATTTCTTCAAGCATCTCTTTGTTCAAATCTGAATCAGGGTAATTTTTCGTACCGTCAATTGAATATGCTTTGATCACATCCAGATATTCATCTGGAGTATTTGCCTTGGGGTTCGCCCCATAAAAATAAAGAATCTGATTCTGGCAACAAATCGCCAACAAATAAATATCACGCCCGTGCGCTTTAACTTGACTATCACGGACTACAAAATATTGAGTTGCGCTGCCATTTATTCCCACAATTAATGGCCTGATCACTTCCGCAACATCCTCAATAAAAGGCTGAGCCAAATTGAGCCTGGGGAGCAGCATAATTTTGTACTTGCCAGAACGTTCTATAGTCAGTGGGTTTTCGAGTGGTGGCGTCTTTCCCGGGCGAAAATAGGCAAGCAATATTAACGTGATAATGGCTACCGTTATGGACTCAATCATAATCGGCTCGCATTTCTAATAATATTTCCCAGAGTTGAATTCGCCCAACATGAGGATTAAGGTTGAAAGAATCTCAACCTTATTCAGTTGGTCATTATTAACCCGCTAGAGTCACTGTTGGTTAAAAACAAAGTCAACTCTGCGATTTTCTTGCCAGCATTTCTCTTCATGGCATGACAACTTGGGCCTGGTATTTCCGTAACTGACAACTTTGATTTTCAACGCGGGCACGCCCATTGTGACCAAAGCCTTTTTAACACTTGTTGCACGCCTTTCACCTAGTGCCAGATTGTATGCAGCGCTACCACGTTCATCCGCATTTCCTTCCAGAACCAACATTGTGTTTTTGCGGCTTTTAAAAGTGGCAGCTTGCATTTCAACAATGCTTCTAAATTCGGGCTTCAAAGCATATTCGTCGAAATCGAAATAAACACTCTGTTTGTGCAGCTTCATAATTTCATTAGCCAGGTTTGCTGCTGAGGCGGCATCCGCCCCGGGTTGTATTTTCTGAATTTCATCGGCGAGCTTTGCAGTTGCGGCTGTATCACCCGGAGATGCTGAAGTCGTTAAAGCTGGTGCAACTGCAACTGCTGGAGCCGGTGCTGCGGTTGCAGTCGAGTTGCTGTTACTTGTAGGTGCCGACTCCGTCACTGGTGTAGGAGTCGGCTTAGTTGAAGAGCATGCCACAAACAGTAGCGCTGAGAGCAATACAGCTAATTTTTTCATTCTAACTTTCTCCTTGGTTAAATTATGCAAACAAATTCTATTTGCATTTTAGTTAACTCATCGTTACGGAAACGTTAGTTTTTCGTTAGGATTGCGTTAGGATTAAAAATTATTTTATTTACGAAATATAAGCTGGGCACTTGTTCCCTGACCCTCCGTACTGATAAGAATTATCTCCCATTTGTAACGGTCGCAAATGCGCTTCACTAGCGATAGTCCGATACCGGAGCCGGGGCTGCCGGTACCCTTGAAATGCTTTTGAAAAACTTTACCTATTTCCTCGCTTCGAATTCCAGTTCCAGTGTCTTTAACGATGATACTGTTATCATCTACCAGAACGGTTACACTGCCGGATGGTGTAAATGTGAAGGCGTTACGAATCAAATTGGATACCACAATACTAAGCAATGTACGCTCGGCTTCAATATGTGGATTCGATAAGTATTTGGAATTTACCAACGTGTTCTTACTTAGTAGATGGCGATTTGATTCAATGGCCACTTCGACAACCTTACTTACATCACAAGTTTGAATATAAGCCTCATCAGTGTTTTCTCTTGCCATCAGGAGCAATGCATTGGTTAAATTAACCATGTCACTATTGGCGCGCCCAATCTTGGCTATTCTTTCGCGCTGCTTTTCTTGTAATAGTTTATCGTCTTCCATCAACTCCAATACGCCTTGAACAATTGTCAACGGTGTTCGTAGTTCATGACTCACATCACTGGTAAAATTACGTTCGCGGTTAATAAAATCACGCATTCGTTTAAGGTATGCAGAAAACACTTGCGCCAGCTGCCCTATTTCGTCGCTTGAAAATCCCTGCGCTACAGCATCGGTATCATCACCGGGATCTGCGCTGCTAACGCGCTTGGCCAATTCTCGTATAGGTGCTACAGCTCGTCCGGCAAGCCACCAGCCAGCCCATGATGAGAGCAAGGTCATGATGAGTGCAGCCATTGCCAAATAAACGGTAAACATTTGTTCACGTTCGCGCTGGCGCTCCTCGTTAAATAACATGAAATAGCGTTCACCATTTTTATCTTCTACGGCTACCCGGTAAGAAATATCGTTCAGCTTCAAACGATAAGTTCCATCTTTCAAAGTTGATAGTTCCTGAGGAATTGCATCTTTACTTCTTTCATCCGAAAGGATGTAGCCCTGAATGCTAATTGTTGAAGGAAGAAGTGCATTTGGATTACGTGCACGCCTGGAAATATAACCGTCGATTTCCGCACGTAAGGTTTCATCCATCAAGTTTTCTCCCAAGCGGTGCGTAATAAACGATAGCCCCAATGACAACAATAGACTAATCATCGCTCCAAAGATTGCGAATGTAAGTGCCAGTTTGAATCTGAGGCTATTGTGTCGGTTATTCATCGCTAATTTGATACCCAAGACCTCGATGCGTCTTAATCAAGTGCTTGTCGGTATTTTTATCAACCACATTACGCATAATGTGGAGATGTCCCCGCAAGGCATCGCTGTCCGGCGGTGTATCTCCCCAAATGGCACGTTCAACCTCTTCACGAGACAAAACACGGGGGGAATTACGCATAAGCACCTCAAGAAATTTGAGCGCTATAGGTGGCAAAATAATTGCGCGATTGCCGCGCAATACTTTCAGAGTGTCTGTGTTGAATGTCAAGTCGCCGATTTGCAGAGTTTTGACGCCATCACGCACTTGTGAGCGTCTAAATAGCGCAAGCAAACGAGCTTCGACCTCACGTAAGGAAAATGGCTTCACAACATAGTCATCCGCCCCGGCTTCCAATCCGGCAATTTTATCCTCCAGTGAGTCACGCGCGGTCAACATCAAAATCGGCGTTTGTTTACCAGCTTCCCGCAGTCGCTTACACATTGTGACTCCATCCATGCTTGGCAACATCCAATCCAACACAATGACGTCGTAAATATTTTTTGAAGAAAGGTTTAAACCGAGATTGCCATCACTAGCCAGATCCATTGTGTATCCGCGAGCCTCAAAATAATCGAACAGGTTCGTCGCCAAATCTCTATTGTCTTCAACTAGAAGAATATTCATAGGTGACTAGAAATACGATCCCAAAAGGATTATTAAAGTAGCCCAAAGTAGAAATGAGAAATTGTTCTCGAAAAAACAATAATTGGTCTATTCTAAACGCTGTTCCGTTAGGAATACGTTAGAAAATATAAATCAGAGCGTTAACGCGCAATTTCATTGGAAACGTAATCGATAAAATTCTGCATACCCGATGTAATCTGTTTCTGATGATGTACCAGCAAATTAAACCGCCGATTAAGTCCTCCAAAACTCGTCTTGAGCTTTACCAACTGACCAGTTTCCAGCGCGTCTGCTACAACTAGGTGTGACAAGCAGGCGATACCCAGTCCCTGTATCGCACATTGCTTGATGGCTTCATGATCGTTGAACTCGATACTACTTCTTAATTGGGGTATGTGTGGCAACAATGCCTGTTCTAATGTATCGCGGGTTCCAGAACCTTGCTCTCGCAAAATCCAGTTGGTTGTGGCAAGCCGCTTGGAGGGTATGAGGCTATTACCATATTTCAGAACTACAGGATGAACCGGGGAAGCGACTAAAAGAAGTTCATCCTGCAACCATGGTATCACCGCAATATCTGGCCTGTGACATGGACCTTCGACCAGACCTATATCCACTTCAAAAGCAGCTACCTTGGTAGCAATATCTGCCGTGTTAGCCACGACCACCTGCAATGGCGGAGTGGCATCCCCCAATATGATGCCTTGTGAGCGCCAGTAATCCGCCAACAGGCGCGGCAGAAGATAATTGCCGATCGTCAGGCTTGTACCAAGGATGAGCAAGCTGGGGGCGCTACCGAGAAAACACTGCTCAAGGCTTTCGGCTCTGTTTAGCAGTGACATGGCTTGTGGCAGCATGGCTCGCCCGTGATCATTCAGCTGCATCCGCTTGCCTACTCGATCAAAGAGCTGAATGTTCACGGTATGCTCCAGTTCGGCAATAGCCGCACTAACAGCCGATTGCGACAGCGCGATACGCTCGCCAGCCGCAGTAGCACTTCCGCTGTGCGCGATGGCGATAAAGATTTGTAGCTGCCTCAGTGTCAATCGCATAAGTATTCAAACTGATTGAAAGCTCCAATCTACCAGATTTATAGATTGATATCATAAAAATAATCTGTTTTATTAATATTATTAATCTCTGTAGAGTCTATGCATGTCTTCAGTCCTCTACAACAAACTGGCACCAATGCACGTACTTCTCAGGAAGTATATATATGGGATTCTGTTGAGTCTTGCCATTGCCACGATTTCACTGATAATCGCGCAGAATGAATGGTTTCAAGAGCATGCTATCGGCTCCCTGACCTTATCCATCCTACTTGGTATTCTGATAGGCAACACCCTGTTCCCGTATATGATGGATCGATGTATAAGCGGAGTATTATTTTCCAAGCAACGCCTGCTCCAGCTAGGAATTATCTTATACGGCTTCAGGCTGACTTTTACTGGCATCGCACATGTTGGGGTTGAGGGTGTGATAATTGATTCACTGATATTGATCAGCACTTTTGCCGTGTCATTATTCGTCGGGCGAAAATTGCTCGGGCTTGATATTAATACCGTGATATTGATTGGCGCAGGAAGTTCGATTTGCGGTGCCGCCGCAATCATGGCTACCGAACCCGTTATACGCGGTCGGGCCGAGCATGTGTCCATCGCTGTTTCTACGATCATCGTATTCGGGACACTCAGTATGCTTTTGTATCCAATGCTATTTCAATGGAATCATGCGTGGCATTTCCTGGCAGCATCGCCTGAAGCATTCGGCATTTTTACCGGCTCTACAGTTTACGAAGTCGCTCAAGTCGTTGCTGCTGCAAAATCGCTGGGCAATGCCGCTACCGACACGGCTGTGATAACCAAGATGGTCAGGGTCATGATGCTGGCACCATTCCTGATCTTGTTGTCGATCTATGTTGTGCGTACCCGTGCGCTCGCAGCTTCTACAGCAGAGCCAAAAGCAAAAATCGTCATTCCGTGGTTTGCGCTGATGTTTATTGTAGTGACAGGCATTAATTCATCGGATGTTCTTCCGCAGCGCGTGATTAGTACTGCCATTAACATCGACACGTTGCTTCTCGCCATTGCCATGGCTGCACTAGGTTTATGCACACACTTTTCTGCTATCAAAAAAGCGGGCTATAAACCTCTATTACTGGGAGGTATCCTTTTTGTCTGGCTGGTGCTGGGCGGGGGGGAGATCAACCGATTGGTGATGAACTGGATTTAACAATTCTATTAACGGGGAGACACGAGCCCGAAGCAATTGTCACCCTATAATCACATAAAGGTCGTTGACATTGGCGAGTGCGACGGATTGCGCCGGCCAGTTTTTGTCTATCGCGACGAATGGTTCGGCTAAGCCGTTTGCAATTATCTCGAATCGCAATGTGTTACAAGCTGCTCTTCAATGAGAGTCTTCGTTCTTGCGTAGTCACATTCTTTCACCAAACCGCTTTATAACTGACAAAGTGAGTTGAGAGAAAAGATGCTCAATCTCCTCTGCATTTCGGGCAGTACCCGCATCAACCCACCATGCCAACAACTCAACCAGTGCTCCAGCAACATAGCGTGCTCCTGCGTCTTGTTGCCACCCTTTAGCTGGGAGTGAAATTTCCTCCTCGACAAGTTGATTCACCATTTCCCTAAAACGCTTTTGCACGACATGACCGCTACGTCGTCCAACAATGGCTCTGAATAATGCTCGCTGTTCATAAACGTGCTCAATCAATCCGCGCACAAATAGCAACGATCCCGACTTTCCGTTTTTTCGCATTTCCGCCTGGGCGCGTAAGCCGGCGCGCAGGTCATCAAATCCGCTGACCAATAATTCCTCTTTGTTTTGAAAGTGCAGGTAAAACGTCGAACGTCCCACGTTCGCCCGTTCGCATAGTGATTGAATATTGATGTCGTCCCATCCGCACTCTTCCAACAATGAGATCAAAGCATCTCGTAATGCAAGACGAGTCCGCTGAACGCGTCGATCTGCCGATAGTGTTTCAACGGTCAAGTTACTTCCTTTCTGGACAAAAAACTCATATGTGTCTGGAAATGCACATTCGCTGCTTCTGTGTTCTTCCCGATTCTTGTTGGCATCGCCATGATAGACACGTGGCCAACTTAGAACAAGGTATCAAAATGATCAAACTATCAGGTGTTACAAAAGTTTTTGCGGACAGCAACAGAAGTTACACCGCGCTCAATAACATTGAATTGCATGTGGCAGTCGGAGAATTCGTCGCTATTGTCGGGAAGTCCGGCAGCGGCAAATCCACTTTACTTAACATGCTCACCGGCATCGACCATCCCGATAGTGGTACGGCTATTATTAACGGAACTCAGGTGCATGCGCTTACCGAAAGTCGGCTAGCCACTTGGCGCGGCACCAATATTGGCATCGTGTTTCAATTCTTTCAGCTCATTCCGACGTTAAGCATTTTGGAAAACCTACTCCTTGCAATGGAGTTTGTGGATGTCATTCCAAAACAAGAACGAGCGCCTCGTGCCAAAAGACTATTGGAGCTAGTCGGCATTCTAAGTCACGCCGACAAATTTCCGGCTGCGCTATCCGGCGGCGAGCAGCAACGTGCCGCCATTGCTCGCGCACTCGCCAACGACCCGCCCATTATTGTTGCCGACGAACCCACCGGCAATCTCGACAGCAAGAATGCCAACGAGATACATGCACTCTTCAAGCAACTTGCCAAGGAAGGGAAAACCGTAATCGTGGTAACGCACGAAGATGTATCGACTAGCGGATATGACCGGATCGTTACGTTACGTGACGGCGAGTTGGTTAATGATGAAAGGATAACAGCATGAATCCGAGGCTGAAAAAAGCTTTAAATGATTTATGGGTAAATCCAAGTCGAACCCTGCTTGCCATTTTTGCGCTCACCATTGGACTGTGGGGGATTGGTTCGATTCTGGTTTCGTATGTCATTCTAAAGAACGACCTTAACGAGAATTTCACCAGAACAGATCCCTTTCATGTGGCTTTAACTTCCAAGGATTTTGCTAAGCTTGATTTAGCCACATTCAGGCAACGCCCGGAAATAGAAAGTGCTGAATTTCGGGATCTCTCATTTCAGCGCATTGAGGTTTTTCCAAATCAGTGGCTGCCGCTGTGGCTTTTTGGCCTTGATGATTTCGAAAACTTCAACCTTACTCACGTATATTCCGAGGAAGGAGCAAAAATACCGCCCCACGGAGCTGTCCTGTTGGAGCGAAACGGGCGACTGGTTTCCAATCTTGCAACGGGCTCGATTGCCCACGTCCGCGTGGGCAGCAAGGTGTTGCAAGTGCCCATTGCCGGAATCGACTTTGATCCCGCCCAAGCGCCTGCCACGCAAGATGCTTTCATCTATGCTTATGCCGACAAAAATACTTACAGTGAAATTTCCGGTGAGCCTGCCAATCAGAGGCTGATATTTCGATTGCGAAATGTAGAAACAAAACAGGACGTTCAAGCGGCGACAAATATTATTCTGGCGGATTTTAGAAATCACGGATTCGAAATCGACAGCGTCAATATTCCAACCCCCAACCAACACCCTCACCAATTCCAGTTAAATACTTTGCTGGCATTTCAAGGAAGCATCGGGTTGTTGGGCTTTCTGATGGGGGCCATCCTTGTATCTCAGTTGATCGGGGCAATTTTAGCGCAGCAGATCCGGCAGATCGGCGTGCTTAAAGCCATCGGTGCTACGGCGGGGCAAGTTATGAGCATCTATTTGTTCATGGTGCTCATCTTGGGTGTGTTGGCGAGTATCCTCGCCATTCCGCTGGCGGTGCTCTCCGGTTATGCGTTTGCCGGGTTCGTTGCAAAAATACTTAATTTCAACATTCTCACTAAAGCACTTCCCCTCTGGCTATATGCCGGATTGATCACTTGCGGTTTGGTGCTGCCAATGCTGTTTGCACTTCCCGCACTATTAAAAGGTGTTCGCGTTTCGGTTAAGAACGCACTGTCTGACTACGGCATAAATTCCGCCACTTCCAACCCCCGGAAAGCTACAGCTACTCAATGGCCGTTGCCTTTCGGTATCCAACTCGCATTGCGAAATGTACTGCGACGCAAAAAACGTCTAGCGACCACCGTTGCAACAATTGCCTTGGGGGTTGCCATCTTTAGCTCGGGCTTTAATGTACGGCAATCACTTTTCGTATTTCTGGAGGACACCAAAAAAGCCATGAAATACGATGTTCAGCTTGTTCTGAAAGAACAAGTCGCACGTGAGAAAGCGCTAGCACCGTTCCACGATCTGAAGAATGTGTTGAGTATCGAAACATGGAATGGTGGGCGAGGCCGTTTGCAGTCCTCGGTGGTATCGACAAACAATGGCATCGGTATTATCGCGCTGCCCTACGACACTGACCTTGTAAAAATGGATGTTATCAAAGGCCGTTGGTTGCAACATTCAAATGATCTTGAAATCGTGATGAACCAAGTCGCCGCAGAGGGATTTGGCGAACCCGTTGAGGTCGGAAAACAATACCCGATCAATCTCAACGGCAAACAAGTGCAAGTGAGGCTTGTGGGCATAGTCAAGGAGTTCGATGTGGCGAAGATATACATCGACAAAGAGCAGTACGACAAAACAGCCAACCCTGAACACCTGATTAACAGTTTGATGTTCGTAGCCCAAGATAGGGGCTACAAACAAACCGTCGCTCTGAAACAGGATATCGAAAAAGCGCTTAGGCAAACAGACCTGAATGTTTTTTATGTGATGTCGCAGGCCGAACGCGCAAAGATCGTTTACGACCACCTCAACATTATCCTCACACTTTTCACCGTTCTGTCTTCACTGGTTTTGGTAATCAGCACACTGGGCATGGCCGCATCCACGGGAACTAACATTATGGAAAGAACCCGCGAAATCGGCGTCATGCGCGCAATAGGTGCGACCCCAAAGATCATTTATGGCTTATTCGTCGCCGAAGGAGCGGTAGTCAGCATCGTTGGCATCGCTCTGGGACTTTTGCTGAGTTTGCCTCTTAGTTTCTATGCTTCGAAGTTTTTCGGGAACCTGATTCTGGGGCACGGAATCTCGCTTCCATTTGCCTTCAGTCAGATCGGCTTTGTGATCACCCTGGCGATCATTCTGGTCTTTGGTTGGCTGGCAAGTCGGATTCCCGCCCGTAAAGCAATCTCAATATCTAACAGAGAGGCACTATCGTATGAATAACAAATTAATTTTATCTTTCCTGATTCTGCTCTTTTCACAAAGCTGCTTGGCTGATGATACATACGGCAACTTGACCATTCGGGTGAACGGCTTGCTGAATGATCATGGAAAAGTGATCGCCAATCTTTTCCGCGAAGGAGATGAGGTCATGAAGATCGAAAAAGCCTATCTTCATGCCCAAGGAACAATCAGCGACAAACAAACCGTGATAGTCTTCCAAAATCTAAAATACGGTAAATACGCGGTCTCCGTTTTTCAAGATGAGAATGACAACGGGAAGCTGGATCACAATATGTTCAGAATACCTGCTGAGCCGCTTGGTTTTTCAAATGGATTCACACTAGGTTTGTTTTCTGGTCTGCCAAGCTTTGAAAAACTGAAGTTTACATTTGGTTCAGACGCGGACACAATCGACATTACCATCAAATAAACCAAAATGGCTATCTAGCGCCGTTTGTAAAAACCGGTAACAGACCAGTTATATCAACAAATTACCAAACAGAAACGCCTTTATCGTGGATGAGTCGGCATGCTCTCGAATCCACCACGCCATAATGCCGATGCTGACAAGCAGTATCCCTACTTCATGCATCCGCAAATTAGCAACGACAGTACCCTTGCTCGACATCTGTTCAGCAGGGAAAATGAGTGCTGCGGTGCCAACAGCTTTCCGGCAATCAATTTGAGAGTATGAAGGGTACCTGACTTCGTAAATGGCACACTTCAAATTTGAACTCTTGAATTTCAAAATAAGTTAGGTTTCGCATCAACAAATCCTTTTCATTGCAGTTCTAATCTGGCAGTGCTAGGCTTGACAATGGTCGGCTGAAAGGCATTTCTTTATGAAACTGTGTTCAAGTGGGAAATTTGTAAAATATCAAGTTGAAATATAATGAAGCTATTCAAAATATTCGTTTCTTGTTTATTTTATTTATCAATCCAATTTGGCAATGCTATTTATTGTTTTGCTGATGATAAGGAAGTTCGAATAGGTGTCCTTGCATTCCGCCCAATTGAAATCTCAAAGCAACAATGGCAACCAACTGCAGATTATCTCAACTCAAAACTACCCGAATATCATTTCACGATTACTCCGTTGAATTACACCGATTTAGATTTGGCAATTAATCGGCGTCAATTTGATTTTGTACTCACCAATCCGGAGCACTACATCACTATCCGCGAAGATCATGGCATCAATGCGATAGCAACGCTCATGCCTTCAATAGGCGGACGCCCAATTACAACTTTTGGTGGAGTGATGTTTACCCGGTCAGATAGAGCTGATATCAATGAACTAGATGATATAAAGGGTAAGGTTGTCGCCTCCCCAACCAAACAGTCGGTTGGAGGTTATTCAATGCAAATTTGGGCACTATTAAAGCAAGGGTTACAAAAGGATCAAATCAAACAATTTCGATTCACCGGAATGCCCCATGATAATGTGGTTCAGGAAGTCATAGAAGGTAAAGCCGACATTGGTTTTGTTCGCACCGGCGTTATTGAAGGAATGGTGCGAGATGGGAAGATCCGGCTGGATCAAATCAAAGTGTTGAATCGGCAACCGCCAGAAAAGTTTCCTTTATTGCTATCGACGGATTTATATCCCGAGTGGCCGCTGGCGGCAGAACTTGATGTACCTCAATCACTCATAAAAAGAGTAGCAATTGCTCTGTTTAATATACAACCGAATGATCAAGCAGCCCAAGTTGGTCAGTATTATGGTTTCTCGTCAACCGGGGATTATTCGTCAATTGAATCCTTAATGAAACGAATCAGTGAAAATCCTGAACGAGCACATGAATTTGAACTTAGAGATATTGTTAGAAAATACTCAATCCAACTTCAAGTAGCGAGCCTGTTAGTCATACTTGTCATTTTAGCAACAGCGATTCATCTGTTTAGAATAAACAAGAAAGTCATCAAAATATCCAAAGAAAGAGAACAACTGACCGAGAAACTGGGGGAGGTTAATTCTGAATTGGAAGCGGCGAACCAGAATCTTGAGAGAACAGTCGAAGTGCGCACTTTGCAACTACGCGTGAGCGAGGAACGTTATCGTCGTATCGTGGACACAGCACGAGAGGGAATATGGGAACTTGGATCGGACACCTTGACTACTTTCGTCAACCCACGCATGGCAGAAATGCTTGGCTATTCCGAAAAAGAGATGATTGGGCAACCGGCAAGCGACTTTATTTTTGATGAGGACATTATCGATTATCAGAAAAAAATGGATAACAGTCGCCAAGGGCTGCCGGAAAACCACGAACAACGCTTCCGTCGAAAAAACGGGGTGACAGTATGGACTCTTGCCTCCGCAACGCCCATCTTCGATGATGAACATCGTTTCATGGGATCAATTGCGATGTTAACCGATATTACTAAACGCAAGCAGGCGGAGGATGCTTTGCTACTTTCATCCGAGAGGCTACAGCTAGCCACGCGCGTCGCAAATATAGGCATTTGGGACTGGGATATAGTTAAAAACGAATTGGTATGGGATGACTCTATGTATCAGCTATACGATATTCGAAAGGGTGACTTCGGTGGAGCTTACGATGCGTGGATTCGTACCATCCATCCTGATGACAAGGCGCATACGGACGGAGAAATTCAAGCCGCATTGCGCGGTGAGCGTGAGTACGCGCCCGAATTCAGAATCGTTCGTACGGATGACACCATCCGCTATATCAAGGCGGATTCATGGACAATCCGAGACCCAGAAGGCAAGCCTCTGCGCATGATAGGAACCAACATCGACATCACTGATCGCAAACAGGTGGAGGTGAAAATTCGCACTCTCAATCAGGAGCTAGAACAACGCGTCGCCGAGCGTACAGCGCAGCTGGAATCTACCAACAAGGAGCTTGAAGCATTTTCTTATTCTGTCTCGCACGACCTGCGCTCACCGCTGAGAGCTATTGACGGCTTCTGCCACATTCTGCTGGATGACTATACTGACAAGTTGGACGATGAAGGCAAGCGGCTGCTCAACGTGGTGCGTGACAATACCGGACGGATGGGGCAACTAATTGACGACATATTGAATTTTTCCCGTACCGGTCGCACAGAAATGACTTATTCTGAAATTGACATGGAAAAGCTGGCTCTCGAAGTTTTTGAAGAGCTCCGTCCGACTGATAGCAAGCTGCGTGTGGTAATCGAAGCTATTCCGCGAACCAAGGGCGACCATGCCATGATGCGACAGGTATTTGTCAATCTAGTGTCTAACGCAATCAAATTTACTCGTAACAGAGAGAACGCCATGATTAGGGTGGGTAGTTCTATCAAAGGGGATGAGGCCGTTTATTATGTTCAGGATAACGGGGCTGGTTTCGACATGCAGTACGCCGACAAGTTGTTCGGCGTATTTCAACGCCTGCACGCTGTTAACGAATTTGAAGGCACCGGTATCGGACTCGCCATTGTTAAGCGCATCATTACTCGCCATGGTGGTCGAGTATGGGCAGAGGGCAAAGTGAATGAGGGTGCGACGATATATTTCGCTCTACCAATAAAGGAGATTGGCACCTAGGATACGTTGAATGAAATTGATATCCTAAGCAATGACCGTTAGCGGGCAGAGAATTCACAGTTTTCAAAGGTAGAAACCGGTTACTGTCGTAGGCGTTTCGAATTTAACTTTCGTTTAAGTTGTCTGACAAATTGCCGATAGAACCAGAGGCCGCATAAAAAATGCAGGCCAAAGTAATAGTGAATTAGGAGGGTGTAAGCAATGTGGAAAAATATAAAAATCGGCACCAAGATAATCACCGGCTTTTGTCTGGTGTTTACCCTGTTAGGGAGTGCTATATATATTGAACATGTAGGCATCATCAAGATGACCGATCGTTCTGCCAAGTCTGCCAATATGCAGATGATAGTCATCAGTATTCTGGAAGCTCGCCGCCACGAGAAGAATCTCATTATTCGCGGAGATGTCGTCTATCGGGATAACACACTGAAAGCCATTGCAGAAATCAAAAAGCTTGCGCAAAATGCCAAAGAGCAATTTCAAGAGACTGAGAACAAGAAATTGATGGATGATGTGATGGCAGCCACGGCAGATTACGAGGTTGAGTTTCGTCGTTTGGCAGAAATGCTTCAGTCTGGCAGTGCGCAAAAATCGGTGCTTGACGAAGTAGACAAGAAAATGGTGGCAGCAGCACGCAAAGTCCAAGAGGCCTGTGAAACAGCGATGAAAGATCAACAAATGGAGATGGCGGAAGCAGTCAATTCAGCCCAAACAAATTCAATAGTTTTTTCATTAGTCGCAATATTGGTCAGTGGTTTGGCCGCTTTCTTCATTACACGCAGTATTGTGTTACCTATTCAAAATGTTGTGGAAAAAACGCGCCATGTCGCCGAAGGGAACTTAGACATCAGTCATTTGGAAAGTGGCAAGAGCGAAATGGGTCAACTGGGGCACTCATTTAATGGAATGATTACCAATGTGAGTTCTTCGGTTAAAGATGTTGCCGCAACCGCCGCAAAAGTCTCAGTCTCAGCCTACCGTATCCACTTGGTAGCTGATCATATCAGCGACAAAACTGCCGAAGTAGCCATTCAGGCAAATAGTGTTGCTAAAACTAGCAAAGATATATCGATTACATCAGGAAGCATTGCTCAAAATTGCCAACTGGCCGCCGATGGTGCCAGACTGGCATCGCAGTCCGCGCACGACGGCTCTTCAATTGTCGACGGCACAATCAAAGTCATGCGCCAAATAGCGGATACGGTACAAAAGTCGTCTCAAACAGTCACAACTTTGGGGAACCGTAGTAACCAGATTGGCACTATTATTAGCACCATCAAGGAAATCGCTGATCAAACCAATTTGCTTGCATTAAATGCGGCTATCGAAGCGGCGCGAGCTGGTGAGCATGGTAGAGGTTTTGCCGTCGTTGCCGATGAGGTACGGGCCTTGTCTGAACGAACATCCATCGCGACCCGCGAAATTGATGAGATGATCAAAAGCATTCAGAGTGAGACCAAAGAAGCTGTTGCTGAAATGGAACGTGGTATGCGCCAAGTTGATGCCGGTACGGCGGAGGCAGCCAATTCGGGCGAGGCGCTTAAGAATATTTTGGATCAAGTCAGTGCCGTTGCAGTACAGGTCACTCAAATTGCTGCCGCAGTAGAAGGTCAGGAAGTGGCAACCAGCGAAATTTCAAAAAGTATTGATGCTATCTCTGCTGCCATTCAAATTACAGCAAAGGATGCTCATGATTCAGCTCAGGGAGCTGGTGAAATGAACGCCATTGCCGAGGAGTTGATGGGTGGTATCGGAAAGTTTAAAGTCGCGGAAGACGTTTCATTGTCCATCAGCAAAGCTAAAAGTGCGCATATGATATTTGTGGGCAAGATCAAGGCACATTTGGAAGGATCTACTAACATCGATCCAAATGCTTTGCCAACTCACAAGACTTGCGCCTTTGGCAAATGGTATCAGGGTAAGGGACATGAAGCTTGTGGGCACAACAGCGTATTTGCCTCGATAGATGTTCCGCACGCTAACGTGCATGAACTGGGTAAGCAGGCTGTCATGGCTTACAATGCTGGCGAAAAAGACAAGGCTCGTACTTTATGTCAAGAAATGGAGAATAACTCAATGCAGCTTGTTGAGATGCTCAACAAATTGAATAGTTGAGGTTCCTTTTGCAGTGTATTTTTCTGATGAGCCTCCACGACATCTGAGTCAAGTTGATTCACCGCTTCGGCAGAAATCGATCTTTACTTTGAGGAAATCGCTATTACTGCAAGTGACTTCAATAGGGACTTGAATTCAGTACGTCAGATGGCTGTTGTGGGTGTGCGCCGTGCAAAGGCGGCACTTTTCCGGCGGGTGCAAGTCCCACCGGAATCAGTGGCAGAACATCAATGGCAAGTTCACGTACTGCGTCACTCGGTCAAGTCAAAATTGCAGCATCTGAGATGCTGATCAACCGCATGAATATTGGTGTCAGAAATCTCTCTTTTGAAATTGATTTTGCTTATTACTAATCTCCAAAAGTTATAAGTTAGAATTTTTACGTATTTACAATTTAAACTGTATTGTCTAGTAGCAGCACCTCATCGGGATTTTTACATACGGGTTGCCACCAATGGTGGCATTATGGCAGGCAGCTTGTCGTTAGAAAAAGAATCATTCGAGCTAGCTCGCAGCGGATTTCATCTCAACTATTATTAATGGGTTTCTGATTTTAACTTAGAAATTGCAATATAAACCGCATGGGAGGCAGCAGCATACTCCCCGTCTTCGCTAAGTAAATATTCAGCAAGAATATAATCTTTTTTATTAATTGCTTGAGCAACTTTCTCCGCCACTTTGTGGAATGCAGCATGTCTTGAAACGAGTTCGGAGTATGTGTTCAATTTTCCGTATTGTGTTTTACCCTCACCATAAAGCCATTTCCCGAGTTCACAAATGGTGTCTATTCCATAAGTCTCGACGTTCACAGTATCTCGTTCAAATATCGCGACACAGAATTCTTCTACCCACTTAGCATGTTTTTGAAATGCTGATTCTAAGTCCATGTTGATTTCCTATATTTTTCAGATAAGTTTAGAAAATAGAAGGCTAGTTATGCAAACCTGGGAATTGTACGCGCGATTTTGCGGCTGACTAGATTAACGATCTGAAAATGCGTTAAATAATTTCGCAAGATGAGCATCATTGCTTTTTGTATGTAACATTTCTCCGGCTATATTTTGAAAAACATGCGCCCCAGAAGTTTTGTAGTTGGGGCGCAGCTTGATTAATTCTTCATGGCGCAAGTGGATATTCCAAAAATTGAGTATGCAGGGCAATAACCTACCGCACCCGTTACTAGTGGTATTGCACCTATCCATCCCCATACTCCTATTGTTCCGGCTGCGGTCAGTCCAACCAAAGCCAAACCAACTACTACACGCAAACCACGATCAATACTACCAACGTTACTTTTCATTTTAATCTCCTTGTGTTGAGTTAATGGAAATCGTAATTTAGATTATTTGAATGCAGAAGTCTGTGACAAAAGTCACCTTGCTATTAAACGTAGTATGAAATGCCAATTTATCAAAGTTCGGAAAATCTTCTAAGGGCCGCTGTATCGATTATTTCGATTTGCTCGCGTCCCAATTTAATCCATCCTTGATCTGAGAAACTCTTGAGCAAACGACTCACAATTTCTCTCACACTTCCTAGCTCATCAGCTATAGATTGGTGAGTAGAATTAACTGGGCCTGATTTATTGCAAAGTAACTTGGCCAAGCGTTGATCAAGTTTTTGAAAAGCCACGGCAGATATTAATTGCATCAGATCCGTTAATCGCTCAGAAAATAGTTGAAATACATAAAGTCGGAAAACTTCATGGCGGGCAACTAAAGCATAAAAAGTACCAGGGGACAGTAGAACCAATTCCAAATCTTGTTCCGCAACTCCTCGCGCGTGATAGCTAGTATTCCCAAGTAAGCAACTGTTGGTAAGAATACAGCTTTCACCTGGGGCAACACGATAAAGCACCAACTCGCGACCATTTTGAGCGGCTTTGATGACTCGAATATTTCCTGACAGCAACATGGGGAACCCTTGGCATAATTGCAGCTCATCGAAAATAACTGTCCCTGATGGGATATGCATCAAGCTAGCATCAAGCAACAATGCTTCCTGATCAACTTTAGGAATTTCTTTCAGCATTGGATATTGCTGAAAAAGACAAGAAATGATGCGTTCATCCAACATGTTAATTCCTTCTCACAATTAGCGATTTGCTATTTAGTCGCAATGACAGTCGGAGAAATGTTTGAAATTGGTCTTCTATACCGCCTGTCATGACCGTCATAAATTGACTTGTAGGTCGTGACCGACATTATATTTATTGAACGGTATCGTACATTTCAGTCATTCGATTTCACCTTCATTATTCGGAGCTCGCCAACTTTAAGTTAATTCGAGCAGTTTCAAAAGCCTTCTTTCTACTCATTTCGGAATTGGATAATACTACGGCAGACTAAAGGATTCGTCTGTTAGAAGTTTTAACGGCGTTTGTTCAGCACAAACATGATGTCGAAGATTTCCAATGTCAGCATCAGCTAGAAAAATAGGCCATGAATACAGTGTCCGAAGTTATCGTTGTATACACGGTTCAACCAGAACGAGTCTCCAGCACCAAGATGAGCCCGCTATTCGCCACAAAAAACACCAACACTCCGGTCGGAGGCAGAACGCATAGTAATGAATGCGATGAATGGCCTTGGTTACCTCATGTGGATCAGAAGAAATGAGGTGCGGCGTGTGTTATCATCTATTAAGCCAAATATTTACTGTTAGTCTCTCAACGGCTGCGGTGTACCGAGCTTGTGAAACTGTAAGATTGTCCTTTGCTTCAAATTGATCATGAATGTGCTCAGCGAGAACAGAGGCGACAGCGTGAACCGCTTCGTGTCGAGTTAAGCCCCCGTCCGTGAGACGTACCATGGCTCGCAAAACTGGAGCTAATTTTTCTGCAATCTGGCTTTCAATGATTGAGTGAAAGGTTGCATGCACCGCCGGATCGGAAAGTTTTACATGCTTTTGTAGGTGGTATTTTTCTATAAGAATAATTCGAAGCTGTTCGTCGAGCTCGATCCATTCTTTCGGATTCGGAGATACCTCTGGGTTGTACTGATTCAAAATACCGCTCCTTGTTGTGACTATAGCGTGGGACATTAGCCAGTTAATTATCGTTTGGTTTAGGCCCATTGAATTTCGAACTATACTTCGCTTCTACAGTTGGATCTTCTGTACTTTGTATATGAAACTCTATTGGTGTTACTTCTTGAGTAATGCTTCCTCCCGGTGCCTTTACGAAGATCGTAAACGAAGTGCCGCGACCGTGGTGAGTCATTATTGCCTGCTCGGAACCAATAATGGCTTGTCCCGTCACGCCGCCTGTAGCTGATACGTTAACATGAAGATCTTTGTCGGTCTTGTTAACAACCTTGAATTCATATTTGTTCTGAATCGAACCATCACTCATGCTAACAAATAATGGCTGACGTTCAGGAATTACTCTAAGTGTCATAGAGCCAAGATGGGTCAAACCGAAAATTATGCCGCTTATCGCGATGATAATGATTCCGATGTAAACCAGAGTGCGGGGGTGTTGATATAATTTTTTGACCGGCTTTCCTTCTGTTTCATCAAGCGATGCGTAGCGAATCAATCCTCGTGGACGACCCACTTTGTCCATGATGGAGTCACATGCATCCAGACACAGCCCGCAGGTAATGCATCCCAACTGTGAACCTTCACGAATATCCACTCCGGTCGGACATACTTGCACGCACTGAAAGCAGTCAATACAATCACCCTGAGTTTTGATGTCGATTGCAGCATTCCCAGAGCGGTGAACTTTTCCTCGTGGCTCACCCCGTTTATTATCATAAGTAGGCATGATGGTCTGGTTGTCACTCATCACACCCTGAATACGCGCATAGGGACAAAGCCAGAAACAGGCTTGTTCGCGCATCCAACCCGCCAGAATATAAGTTCCAGCAGTGAACATGGTCAACGTTACCCAACCAACCTTTGGCAAATTGAATGTCAATAAGTTATGCCAATAGTCAAAGGCATCGACAAACCAGCACGAAAAACTCACTCCGGTTAAAACTGCTATTACCAGCCATAGTAAGTGTTTGAAAACCTTAAGACGAATTTTTTCTAAATTCCATGGAGCGCTTTCCAATTTGCGGCGATGGGTAGGATTTCCTTCAATTATTTCTTCGATCCAGGTAAATACATCCGTCCACACTGTTTGAAAACAGAAGTAACCGCAGTAAACTCTGGATGCGACAGAGGTTACAGCAAACAATGTCATCGCCATCATCAACAGCACCAGCGATAGCATCCAGATATCTTGGGGTAATACAGTCAAGTTGAGAAAATGAAACTGCCGATCTACGATGTCAAACAAAACTGCTTGATTTCCGTGCCATCGGAAATAGGGACCTAGAAAAAAAGCGAACCAAGTTGCGCCGGTAAAATATTTTAGAGTGCGATAGAAACCGGGCATGCGTTTGGCATGGATGGTCTTTTCACCAAGGTTGACACTCCAGCTTTCAAACTCATGATAAATTTCTGTGACATTGTCTGCATTTGGTTGCTCGTTTTTGCTTTCCATGCCTTTGCTCCAAAAATGATACCTCATAGACAATACAATGAGGCATACATCGATAAAATTGATCTAGGCATCGTGAACAAGAACTACTCATTAAAAGCAGACTTGTGGTCACTCAACAAATGGGAATGCTCTAAGAATTTTATCCGGGACTTCGTGATTATTTGCCAACCCGATTGCACTGGCTCCCAATACTGCTGTCACCATAACTGCAATCAGGGAAGGCATTAATGCTATGCGCGTCAGCGCAGTCCACATTATGTGTTTCATGTTTTCATCATGTGAGGTCTGACTGATCAGCCAAGCCAAAAGAATCAAAAGAGCTGATGCAGCGTAGCCTCGCATCAGCCATGCTGAATGGTAAAACGCCAAGCGCCAATGTGCATCAACAAACCAGACAGTCATTTTTCTGCTGCGTAAGTAGATATATCCAGATAGTGCGCAGGAACAGATTAGCGGGATCAGCAATCCTGTCATTCCTAATTTCAGCACAATAATTGCCGGTGTCATCATCAAATCCAGGAGAAACAATCCTGATACAAATAAATTATGTGGCACTTTTGCTTTATTGATTTCTGCTTCACTAGCCTCGAATTGCATCTTTATCCTCGCATGTTCTAGTTTTTTTCGTACGTTCACCACACCACCATCAGGTACTAGGCTCAAATAACCCTTTGGGTGCAACCGGTCTGCGCCAAAATTACTCATACGGTTCGTACAATCTCGTTGACCATCGGAAAGGTCACTACATTTGCGACCGCATCTGGAGCAGCGATTTCACCTACGCGACTCTATCCTTAGATTGCTAGGGTTGCAGTGGTGATTCAGAATCACAACCTACTGGCTGCAGCGAACTAATGATCTCCTTTAACTGGTTTTTTTCTAGTTTTCCGGCAAGCTCAACCAGACGCAACCTGTCCCTCATTAAGTCAAGGGAAAGTACTTGTTAAATTAATTTACGTGTCGAGAGGAAGGATGGCTAACATATAAAAACAATATATTATATAAAATAATATATTGTTTTGTGGTATAATGTCAAGTACTTAATTCAAGCGCGGTGCTTCTGATATATAAAATGAGCGCAAAAAATAGAGCCATCGATTTTGAAAGTCTTTCCGCATCAGTTGATAGAGCCTGCGGACTTCTTAAAATACTGGCAAATCCTGATCGCCTGCTTCTTTTATGCAGATTATCTGAAGAAGAAAGCTGCGTCAGCGAACTGGAGGAGACTCTCAAGATTAGCCAGCCAACATTATCCCAGCAGCTATCTATTCTTCGCGAAGAAGGATTGGTGACAACGCGCCGAAAGGGAAAGCACATCTTTTATAGTTTGGCTAGTCCAGAGTCCATTGCCGTTATAGAGACATTACACGATCAATTCTGCAGGCCGTCTCAAAAGTAACCCCATTCTCAGAAATATGCACCAATTGAAAATATGTCCCTACTCTATTGGTCAGTAAAAATGTCTAAATACTCGATTATTGAGATGGCGCGAAAAACTTCGTGACGACCAGAGTTGCAAGTTAATGTAGGCGTGGTTAATGAACTGATATCTACTGCAAATATGGACGTACTAACAACCAGCCTTCTACTTGGTGCATTTATCGGTATCCTGCTTTCTTTAACAGGTGCGGGAGGAGGCATTCTTTCAGTTCCTTTACTGGTATTTGCCTTACATATCTCCGTCGGAGAAGCATCTCCAGTCAGTTTGTTAGCAATAATGCTGGCGGCTTGTGTGGGAGCTTATCTTGGATTGCATGATGGCACAGTGCGCTACAAGGCGGCAGGATTAATGGCAGTCTGCGGCGTAGCATTTGCTCCTCTGGGTATATGGGCAGCGCAACGCCTCCCAAACTCATGGTTAATTTTAATCTTCATATTCGTTCTGGTTTATGTTGCAGTAAAGATGCTACGGCAGGAAAATTATGAAAGGGGAACCGCGAATAGTTTATTAAATAGACTAGCGCAGCCATGCCAGACTGATAACATGCGTGGCAGACTAATGTGGACAGCTCCATGTGCCTACTCAATCATGGCAGTCGGATCGAGCGCCGGGTTTCTTACAGGACTGCTTGGTATAGGAGGAGGCTTTATCATTGTTCCGGCATTACGCAGGTATACCAATCTTGACATTAAATCCATCGTAGCCACATCACTGGCAGTTATAACAATTGTATCTTCAGGCGGTTTAATAATGGCCTCATCTCGTGGATTGGTAAACTGGGATCTTGCTTGGCCATTTGCTTCCGGTGCAGTGCTCGGAATGCTGTCTGGTAGAAAAATAGCGCGTCGTTTAGCGGAACCTCTCATCCAGCAAGTATTTGCGATCTTAGCGCTTCTGATTGCTACTGGATTGTTGCTCAAGCTTATCGTCAGCGATGGATTTTTCTTTTAAGCTAGACAACCATTTTGTCCCCAGCGAGATCGATTGATGCAACGACCTCGATGACTGCAGGACGAATTCTTGGTCACTCGCGATACTGAATGCCGAATCACAAGCTGCTAATACCAATAATTGCACCTTCGGTGGCTCCGGTCTCACCTGAACACGCGCCGCTGCTGGCGATAACCGATCCCCCCGCACCTACGGCGCATCCTGAACTAAACACATAAAGCAATAGCAAGCGGGCTCTTAAGCTCTGGGAGTATCGAGACGATTCTTTTGTATTCGGACACTTATATGCAAACCAGAGCCCTATTACTGAGTATCAGTGATATCGATTTATTAATAGATTTACTCATTTTCAAACTCTTATGTTTCAATGTTTGCATATTAACCTATACTAATATAGTATGCATCGCTAATGTGAAAATATACAAATCGGACATAATAAATGAACGCAAATAAACTAGGAATCTCAGGACGAATTGCGGCCTACTTCCAAACAGCTCAAATAACCCCATTGCTGGCGATATTAGCATTAGCATTGGGTATATTTTCCGTACTCGTGACACCCAGAGAAGAAGAGCCACAGATCAACGTCACGATGGCAAATGTCCTCATTCCATTTCCGGGCGCGTCTACAAAAGATGTTGAAAAAATGGTGTCTACACCTGCAGAACAAGTGCTTTCGCAAATAGCAGGAGTTGAACACGTCACTTCCAGCTCATTTCACGGCATGTCAATTTTGTCCGTGCAGTTTAAGGTTGGTGTTCCAAGAACGGAGGCACTGGTTCGATTGCACGATACCGTCAGCGCCAATCAAGATTGGTTGCCAAGGGGGCTTGGTGTGCTTGATCCAATAATCAAGCCTAAAGGGATTGATGATGTGCCAATCATTACTCTCACGATGTTCGATAAAAATAACAAAATGTCCAATCTGGATTTGGAAAAAATAGCGAACCAAATAGAGACGGATTTAAAAAGAGTCAAGGGAACCCGTGAAGTCAAAACCATAGGTGGGCCGCATAGGGCTATTAGAGTTGAGGTGAATCCTGATGCGTTAGCTTCAAAAGGTTTTACATTGCAAGAGTTGAGAGTCGCATTACAGTCAGCCAATTTAGGTTTACCTGTTGGAAACTTACTCCAAGGTGATAACTCAATTCAAGTTGAATCGGGGCCTTTTATTCATTCTGCTGATGACGTAAAAGAAATTGTACTCGGGGTGCGGAATGGTGCGCCGATCTTTATCAAAGATATAGCGAAGATTTTGGATGGCGCTGAACAAACGCAGCGTTTGGTCTATTTTGGTCAGAAGAGCAGCACAGCCGGAAATATTCAATTCTTTCCAGCCGTGACAATGTCAGTTACAAAGAATGCCGGAGAAAATGCAATTGAAGTTGCTAATAATTTAATTACTGCCGTTGATACATTAAAAGGTGTAGTTGTTCCTGACAATGTAGAAATTGCTGTAACTCGAAATTATGGAGAAACAGCTAATTCAAAAGCACAGAAGCTAATTCAGAAGTTACTTTTTGCAACCGCATCGGTTGTTGCACTGGTATTTATTTTATTAGGAAGAAGAGAAGCACTTATTGTCGGTGCTGCCGTGGTTCTTACTTTAACAGTAACTCTGTTTGCATCATGGGCATGGGGATTCACCCTGAATCGAGTGTCTTTGTTCGCCCTGATATTTTCAATCGGAATCCTGGTCGACGATGCAATAGTAATCGTTGAAAATATACATCGACATCAAATCCTGTACCCTAATAAAAAGTTAATTAACATTATCCCATCCGCCGTTAATGAAGTTGGTGGGCCGACAATCTTGGCGACATTTACTGTCATTGCGGCATTGCTTCCCATGGCGTTTGTGACTGGTTTAATGGGGCCTTACATGAGCCCCATCCCAATTAACGCAAGTATGGGCATGATTTTGTCACTAGCCATCGCGTTTGCCATTACTCCTTGGTTGGCACTCAAGCTGATGAAACCATCAAAAGGGCATGAAGAAAACGCTCTCGAGCATGCAGAGGCAGTCATCGCACACGCTGATTCAGCGACAGTTAAATGGCTAAAGCCTAAATTCACAAAACTATTTCGGCCATTTTTGCAGGAAGAACATGGAACAAGAAATAGATTTTTGCTAGCTATGCTGGTTTTTGTAATGATTGATTTTTCAGTGGCATTACCTGTAATAGGTTCTGTCGTTCTTAAAATGTTGCCTTTTGACAACAAATCAGAATTTCAAGTTGTTTTGGACATGCCTTCGGATACACGTGTCGAAAAGACAGCTCAAGTATTGCGTGAGATGAGTCAATATTTAAGTACTATTCCAGAGTTAAAAGATTTACAGATTTACGCGGGAGTATCGGCACCAATCAATTTCAACGGATTAGTTCGGCAATATTATTTAAGATCTTCAGAAACTCAGGGAGATATTCAAGTCAACTTGGTTGGACAGCATGAACGCAAAGACAAAAGCCATGTTATCGCGATGAGAGTAAGACCGGCGTTGGTTGAAATAGCCAAAAAATATTCAGGTAGAGTGAAAGTTGTTGAGGTTCCACCAGGCCCGCCCGTATTGTCGCCGCTTGTTGCTGAAATTTATGGTCCCAATGATGAAGGTCGTTATGCGATTGCTCAGAAAGTTCGTCATGTTTTTGAACACACTGATGGAGTCGTGGACGTGGACGACAGCTCAATAACGGTGTCTACAAAGAAATTTCTGGTTGTTGATCGCCGAAAGGCCAGCTTGATGGGTGTGCCACAACAATTGATCGTGGCAACGCTTAGCGCAGGATTATCAGGAGAAGATACGGCGTATATTCATGATCAGACAAAATATCCTGCGGCAGCGGTAATTCGGTTGCCGGAAAATAAACAAACCAATTTAGCAGACTTACTCAAACTGACTGTACGAAACTCTCAAAGAGAGTTGGTTCCCTTGAGTGAATTGGTAAAGGTGGTTGATTCGACAAGAGAGCAGCCGATTTTTCACAAAGACTTATTGCCAGTGAATTATGTGATTGGAGATACAGCTGGAAGCAATGATAGTCCGCTGTATGGCATCTTTAAAATGAGACCTGATATCCACAATATTATGGATTTAAATGGCAAGGCGCTGGATGAATATTATATTAATCAGCCCAAAGACCCTTACCGGAATTACTCGATTAAATGGGATGGTGAATCTCAGGTTACTTATGAAACATTCAGAGACATGGGAATTGCGTATGGTGTTGGACTCGTCATAATCTACCTGCTAGTTGTAGCTCAATTCGGTTCATATTTGACCCCGCTAATTATTATGGCACCAATACCATTAACTATTATTGGTGTAATGCCAGGGCACGCATTATTGGGGGCACAATATACCGCAACATCGATGATCGGCATGATTGCTCTGGCAGGAATAATAGTTCGCAACTCAATCTTGCTGGTTGATTTTATCAACCTCCAATTGAGGCAGGGAATACCATTTAAAGAAGCAGTAGTGAACTCATCAATAACCAGAGCGCAACCCATTGTGTTGACAGGGCTGGCGGCAATGCTGGGTGCCTTCTTTATTTTGGATGATCCAATTTTTAATGGTTTGGCAATTTCGCTGATATTCGGAATACTTGTTTCAACAATGTTAACGCTGGTTGTTATTCCGCTACTTTACTATGTCGCTTATTCAAAAAACACGGTGTTTCTTAGCAAGACTAAAGGAGAATTAGCATGACGACGTGGAGAGTAGTGAGAATTATTGCAGGTACCTTCATTTTGCTTTCATTGTGCTTGGGAATTGAAGGAAGTCCTATATTTGTGAGCAAATGGTTTTTGGCATTCACTGCCTTTGTAGGAATCAATTTGTTGCAAAGCGGAATGACTCAATGGTGCTTGATGAATACGATCCTAAAAAGCTGTGGAATCCGTGAGGGGAATTGATATGAAATTAGGAATAGTCGTAACGGCATTGCAGGCAGTGTTACTCAGTATTCTGTTTTGCTCAAATACTTTTGCAGCCGATCTATTGGAAGTTTGGCAGGCTGCAAAAGTTCATGATCCGGAATATCTCGCGGCTCAATCCGACAAATCAGCCGGTGAAGCTCGTAGACAATTGGGTGATACTTTGCTCAGGCCAAGCGTCAATTTTGTCGCCGGAGCTGGAATCGTTAATGAAAACTCGTCTACGACAGGAGCCCAGGTTTCTATGCCGGGCTTTGGAACGTTCAGTGGCGCAAATTTCAATACTTCAATCAATTATGGTGCACGAACAAAAGTAGGCATTCAAGCATCACAACCATTGTATGACCGTGAATTATCAGCTCAAAAAGGCCAACTACAATTGTCTGCCGATGTCTCGGACATGGGGATGATCGCGGCCGATAAAATCCTGATTTTACAAGTTGCTGAAAATTATTTTGAGACACTGAAATCGCAATCCGTCATCAATCTGCTCATTGAGCAACAAAACGCGGTGTCCAATACTTATTCTGAAATCAGCAAACGCCACCATTTGGGAGATGCAAGCAAAATTGATTTGCAAGAAACTGCAGAACAAGTAGAAGCCATTAAGGCAAAGCTTCAAAACGTGCAATTGGCATACAAGAATAATTTGTTAATGTTAAAAGAATTAACAGGACAAAACTTTACAACAAATACGCTAGAAGAGAGTTTTAACGTCGCTAGCATTTCCGTTGGGAGTTTCAACGAATGGATTGGCAAGGCGAAACTTCAAAATCCCCAGCTAAAAATATTAGCAATACGAGAGCAAATACAGTTGTCTGAAATTGACAAATACAATTCAAGCTTATCTCCAAAAGTCAATCTGTTTGCACAAATAGAAAGAGACGAAGTCAATGGATACGGTGATTTTGGCTCTGCAAGTAACACGACAAGCAATAATATGATCGGCGTTCAACTTACAGTCCCATTAACAGACGGCTATCGTTCTGCAAAAAAAGATGAAGCTTATTACTTGGCAGAAAAAGCAAAACAGGAATATGAACATGCTTCGCTACAAATTGAAAAACAAATTAACTCAACCTGGTTTGCTCTAAATACGGGCAAAGACCGAATTGCGTCACTTAATAGAATTGTAGCGTTAAGCAAAGAACGGCTCGATGCTACTGAGAAAAGTCACCGACAAGGGGCAAGAACGACACTGGAATTGTTGGGTGCTCAAAGTGACTATATTTCATCCAAGTTGGTTTTGTTGGAAGAGCAGGTCAATTTGATTGTAAATAGGATTAGATTGTCATCAATCGCAGGTGATATTTCGGAACAGGATTTGGTTTTCGCCAATCGTTTTATAACAAGAAATTAAATGTGGCATGCGACAGTATGAATTTAAGATTGATAGACAAAGAAGAAGACATATTAAAAGCTTCAAAAGCAATTAAAGCGATGGCACATCCATTACGACTCAAAGTCTTGTGTATATTAGGCGGTGATGAGTTGAATGTGCAGTCAATTGTGGAATCTATCGGCACTTCGCAAAGCAATATTTCACAGCACCTTGCTATTATGCGAGAACAAGGAGTATTAACAACACGCAAAAATTGTAATCAAGTATTTTATAGAATTGATGACCCGAGAACACTCAGGTTAGTCAGTATGATGAGAGAAGTATTTTGTACATCAGCATAGTCTATATAAAAAATTACTGACTATTCATGATTGAATTTGAATTATTCTTGAATATAGATTATGGGTGAAATATGGTATTGAATTTTATCAAATCAATTTTCCCGTCTGCCACTGATGAAGTAGATGTAACTCAGGCACATAAGTTAAACGTTGCAGGATCTTTGTTATTAGATGTGCGTGAGCCCAATGAGTATGCTGAGATTCATGCGCAAAATGCGATACATATACCCTTGGGGCAGTTGAATACTCGATTTCATGAAGTTACAACGGATAAGAACCAATCAATCGCAGTTATATGTCGTTCTGGAGTCCGCTCTGCTACTGCAGTACAAATTCTGCATGACGCCGGTTTCAATAACGTTTGCAATGTTAATGGAGGAACTTTAGCATGGTTTCGTGCGGGGCTACCTGTAGTACGCAAGCAATAACCAGTAGTAGCAGGCTCTTAATTTGATTCCCAATGGAGCTGCTAACAAATAGAAAAGCAGGCTAAGCCTGCTTTTCTATTGCAATTAATTGCCGAATACTAGTGATGCGAATTCGAAAGCAGTTTGAGCATTTTCAAGTTGATAATCAAAAATCGATATAACTGCCAAATGACACACGTTCTCATGAACCGGGTAAACCTTGTCGGTGTTGGGGGGTAATAGGCCTGTTGGTATGGCTCTCTGTTGGTTATTTTGTTTGACATATTATTTCCTTATATTTGCATTTATAATTAATCAGGAAGAATCGACCAGCCCGGATTCATCTTAGCCTGATAAATAAATGTATGATGGAGGACGTATTTCATCCAATGGCCAGCCAATCCGATTTCACCAAAGGTTAAATTCATATCCCGGCCATATTCAGGATATTTTTCATAGTCAGGGACCACTGGGAACACGGTCATGGTTGCTGCCGTTCCATTTAATATGTTTGATCCTGTTGAAGCGACACACGCCGCTCCCATTTCAGCCATCGAAGCAGTGTGGGTTGGTTTTTCAGCCCCGTTCACCATGTCTCTGATGCTCATCGCTACGGCTTTCGCCATAGCTGCTGACGGCATGCCTGTTCTTGGCGCAGTAGGGTTAATAGGCGTGCCATTCGCGCTTTGCATTGGCTTGCTAATCATATGTGGTGGAGCAAAGGCGATTCCAACAGCAAACATATTTCGATACGACGGCGACAGGTAGGTTCGAGGCCAATCTCTTGCACTCCATTCCATATAGGGTTTGGCGGTATAGTCCGCATCAACTTTCATAAAACCATTTGGCGCAAAAACTTGGCTGGTGATATCTTCATCGGCTTTATTAAATGCCTTAAGACCGACACCTGCGAAGGGCGGGATCAGCATGGAGAAATCGAATTCCAATTCATGGAATGTACCGTCTAATGTTTCGTAATGTATTTTGCCAGCCTCAACCTTTTTAACATGCGCACGGGTGATCCAAGTGATATTACGCTCTACCATCAAAGATTCGGCAAATACTTTTCCATTCGTTAAATATCCGCCACGATTTATATGAACGCCGCCCATGCCGAAGTCACCGAGCTCATATTCATTGCTGATCCAGATGATTTTGGCTTTATCCCTGACACCCGCTTCGCGCAATACATGATCAACGTTGTAGATATATTCAAAGGCAGCGCCCTGGCAAGTACACATGCCGTGTCCGGTACCGATCACAAATGTTTTGTTTTCACCATTTCGCATTGCGTTAATGTTGGCCTGCAGCTTTTTGTTTGCTTCTTTTGCATGACCAAAAGTACAAACTGAGACAGTATGTCCATGCTCCGGACCCAAACCTTCAGTTGCTCCAAAATTTAATTTAGGGCCTGTAGCGTTCACTAAAAAGTCGAAATGAATATTTTCCTGAACTCCCGCGTTGCCAGGGTGGGTATATTCCACTTTCACGAAAGGGGATGCATTTGCATTATCACCTTCAGGATGAATTGAAATCGCTTTGGCTTGGCGAAATTTAACATTGGTTTTCTTATAGACTTCGTCGAGGTCAAAGGTAACTTGCTCTTCGGACATTTGTCCAACACCAACCCAAATATTGGATGGAATCCAATTCCATTTCGCATTTGGTGAAACTACGATAATTTCGTGGTTGTTGCCAATCCACTTATTCAAATATCTTGCAGCGGTATGGCCAGCTATTCCGGCACCTAAGATTACAACTCGTGACATTTAATTCCCCTTTATCAATATTTTTAAGTGCTACAAAAAATTGCTATAGCGATAACGAATTACTTCAATGGGTGTTTGAGCTGTTCTGCATGTTCAACCGCACAAGCTTGAGCATCGCACATCATTGTATTGACGATTGCCAACAGTACAGCCATTGAAACTCCCAACATCCAAGCGAAATACCACACTTTCTATCTCCTATATGAATTAGCAAGCCGACTTATCGTGGGCGTTGATGAAGGCTTCAGTTAGAGGATAGTCTTCAAAAAATTTCAATAATCAATTATTAGAACATTAACATATAAGCAAACACTAATTTAACTATAAAGACTATTTGCTTAATTCGCAAGGGGTAAGTCAATATTTATATCCAATGTATTGCAATGGTTATTGCAAATTTGAATTACATCAGTTGGAAAATATTGATTAATTGACCGATCTTATTAAGCTAATTGCAATTCTTACTAACTCATCTGAGAGTATGGAGAAATGTACTGAGCTTTATCTACAGTACCTTAATAAAGACAATAACTATAAACACTGAATTTCTCAAAAAAAATCTCTGTGGTAGGCCAGAAGCAACCTAATGGGTACGGATAATATGGCATGAGAGGCAACGTGTGGCAGTGGATGCAAAACGAATATAACGGTGGGTGCGCGATTCGTGGTGTCCTTGTACTGTAAGTAAATTAAATATTTTATCGATCAGTTAGTTTAAGCCACGGAGGTTAGCGTGCCAACCCCGCGTAGATAAGGAGGACCTTTTCGGGTAAACATTTAACATGATCAACCACCTGATAGTTCTTTGCGCCGAAAATTCTCGACACATAGCGGTCAGCCTCCCGGTCGAGACTGATGCAATAGGTTTGAATGCCGTTGCGTCTCGCATCTTCAACAGATTTCTTTGCGTCATTGCGCAAGTAGGTCCGATCCGTAGTATCTGTATCTGCGGGTTCACCGTCTGTAATCATCAGCAGTAATTTTTTGCCGGAATTTTGATTGTTGAGATAATGGGTAGCGTGACGTATTGCCGCCCCCATACGGGTACCGTGATGACCCGCGATACCGGAGATTCTGGTTTTTGAAACGTCATCATAGGGTTGATCAAAATCTTTAAGGCAAAAATACTCGACAAAATGACGGCTGTCGGAACAGAAACCGTGGATGGCAAATGGATCACCGACGGAAGAAATTGCTTCGGCAAATAAAATACTGGATTGCTGGGCAAGTTCAAGTGCTGTGTGCTCGTGTTCCCTGATTTTATTGTTCATTGATCTGGAAATATCGAGCAACAGCAACACAGAAATGTCTCTTGTTTTTTGTACTGAACGGATCATGACCCTGGAGTCAGGTTGTTCACCCAACCTGATATTTACACGAGCGCGGATCGCCGCATTAATGTCCAGTTCATCACCTTCTTCGAGTTTTCGGATGCGGTACGGTGCCCCGTCACGAATAGCGCGGAGCAGGGTTTTCATGCGAGCGATCAGATGCTTGTTTTCAGCGATAATTTTCTCAGCGATTTTTATATCGCCGGGGACTGGTAACTTTTCACGTAAAGTCACCCAGGATTGATCCTCGGTTCGGGTACGATAATTCCATTCCGGATAGAAATAAGTTTCAGAAACCGACTTTAAACCCTTCGCTAGCTCGAGTTTTTGATTCGGGCGTTCCTTGGTATATTTTTCGCTCTCTTCTATTCCAACGGCTGCATGCGACCTGAGATAGGGATTAATAATTTCCAGTGGTGCCTTTTGGCTCTTCCAGAGATAGCGGTTGTCGTCATGATAGAGTGCACTTTGTTTGTATGATTGGACATCGAACTGTATTTGTTTTTCCAGAAATGTATCCGCAAGTATTAATCCTATGGAGCGTGAAATCTGCTCGTCAGTCAAGTCTTCCGCCGAATTAAAAAGCTCACGTCCCTGTTTAACCCAAAGGTCATCATCTTGAAAACCTTCGTCCAGCAAAGAGCGGGCCAGACGGTTAAGATAATCACCGGCCGTTTTGTTGTCTTGCGGATTAGCGATATGCTGTGCGGCCCAGAGATGCTTCAACCCTGGAAATCTGCGGATAGACAAGGTCTCAACCCGCGCATCCTCGATCACTGAAATTGTGGCAATCTGCCATTTGTTAAGTGAGTGCTCAGAGAGTTGTATTTTTCTGTGCATAAGGTGTGCCGCTGCATGCGCCGCGGCTGCACGATAAATTTCCATACCCGTGACGTGTTGAATGCCATCCAGTGCGAAATCGTAATAAGACTGGGGCAAATTGATCACGGAATATTCGATGAAAGGCCTTCCGACCCAATTACCGAGATCATCAATTTCGGCCTGCTTTATCGCGAATTCACATTCCCATAACGCTCGGAGATATATCGTGAGGCGGCGCTGAACATCGGCGAACTGGACTTTTTCCCCGATCATCGCCGGAGCGGTCTTGGTGGTAGGGCTGAGGTAGTTCTTCAACTCGCTGGCAAGGCGATTGAAGGCGGAAATCATGGCTTATCCAAAATGTGCAGCAACTGCCGCATCAAGGGCATCGCGCATATCTGCGTCGTCTGTGATCGGAGATACTAATGCAACACGGCAGGCCTTTTGGGGTTCGACATGCCTTGCAATCAGATTTCCCGCATAAATCAGCATCCGTGTTGAGATACCTTCGACAAGACCGTGGCCTTTCAGATTACGTGCCATTTTTGCAATGGAAACCAACTTACCTGCCACTTCTTGCGAAACGCCACTCTCATGTAAAACGATTTCCTGTTCGATTCCGCTTTCCGGATAATTAAAATCGAGCGCACCAAAACGCTGCTTGGTGGATTGCTTCAGGTCCTTCATCACGGTTTGGTAGCCGGGGTTGTAGGAGATTACCAGTTGAAAATCCGGATGGGCATGCACAAGCTCACCTGTTTTTTCCAGGGGGAGAATTCTACGGTTATCAGTAAGCGGATGTATCACTACCGTCGTATCCTGGCGCGCCTCCACCACTTCATCGAGATAGCAAATCGCTCCGAAACGCGCCGCGATAGCTAGCGGTCCGTCTTGCCAGCGCGTGCCATTGGCATCAAGCAGAAAGCGTCCGACCAAATCTGATGCCGTCATGTCCTCGTTACAGGCAACAGTAATCAACGGCTTCTTGAGCTTCCACGCCATATGTTCAATGAATCTGGTTTTACCGCAACCTGTCGGCCCTTTAAGCATCAGGGGCATACGCTCGGTATAGGCGGCCTCATAGATGTCTACTTCATCTGAAACGACGCGGTAATAAGGTTCATTTTCGATTCGGTACTGGCTGATAACGTCACTCATTACTGCTCCCCTTTACAGTAAATAATGTTATTCACAAATATTGTGAATTACCAATCAAATATCAGGATGGCATGAGTTTTCATGCTTCACAACATCTTAATCGGCAAACAATTATATTATTTATTTTGTGGCTCTTATTGATGCGGCCCGATGATATTTGAAGTCCGTTCGCCTTTAGCTTGTCGAAAGGTGTATAGGCTTCGAACGTGTTCCAGATCCCCCTTCGCGCATATCCATTCTTTATTAGCATCAGTTTTGCCATCCCACTTCGTGTACCGCTTGCACAGCAGAGAACAACGGGTTAAGACTTGGGTATCTCATCGAGTCTACTTCCCAGCTCAGTAAGAGGGATGTTAATTGTTCCAAGGGCGTTTCCACTTGCAAACTCGACAGTCGATCTAACATCGATCAATATCGCCACTTATTTTAAGTTCTGGCAGCATTGCGCTGACTCTTTTTGTCTTCCACCATTTATATGCAAACCAGAGTACCAGTGCAATAAATGGCCAATACTTTTCAAGAAACTCAGAGAAATTCATAAAATTCCTTCATAGACTAAAATTAGGTCGCGGGTTCAAATATGAAGCGCAACGCCTGACTTAAAGAATACTTGATTCGGTGTCTGAAATCCAAGTCTCTTTCTAGGTCGGTTGTTTAATCTTTCCATCGCGGTGTTGATCTCCTGTCGTGTAATTGTTGTAAAGTCTCTGTTCTTGGGGAAGTATTGTCGTATTAATCCGTTTGTGTTTTCGTTCGTTCCTCGCTCCCATGATGAGTATGGGTGTGCGAAATAAAAGCCAGCTTTCAACTTCTTGGCAATTTCTTCGTGCCCGGCGAATTCCTTTCCGTTGTCAGAAGTAATCGTCCTTACCTTTTTTCGGTAAGGCTTCAGCAGAGCTATCATGGCCTGGCTGACTGCTTGTGCAGTCTTGCGTTCTACCTTCTGGATCAGTGTGAATCCGGTCTTACGTTCTACGATACTCACAATCGCTTGGCGGTGGTTCTTGCCTATCACTGTGTCCGCTTCCCAGTCACCGATACGGCTACGCGTCTCAACGATGGCAGGACGATCTTCAATGGATAGCCTATTGGGTATCGTTCCGCGTCGTTCAGCCTTGCCGTATCTCTTCCTTCGTTGCTTCTGGCAACGCAGGTTCTTCCATAGCATTCCGCCCGCTCGTTTATTTGCATAGACTCGCTGGTAAACCGTTTCTGGGCTGATGGCTGCATGCCCGCTGATCTGCTCTGGGCTCCATTGGAGCATCAGCATATCTTGAGCGAATTCCCATGTCGCAGCATCAATCGTTCGTGCATTCAGCGCCTGCCTATCAACCGACTTGCTGTGCGCTTGTTTGGGACGGTAGCCACGTCGCCCACCGTTCCGAGTTAATTCTCTGCTGATGGTAGACTGACTTCGCTTCAGTACCTCGGCTATCTCTTTTTGCCTATGTCCCGCCTTCTTCAAGGCGTAAATCTGGTATCGTTCTTCTCGGGTGATATGTGTATAGTTCATTTGTGCAATTTCGACTGGCTGGTCAAAGGGCATTGATGCTACCGCATCTCACCCACCTGACCTGCATTATTCAAAATTGCGCTTCATACTAGAATCCGCCTCCTCGAAATTACAAAGTGGTAAAAATACCTCCAGTATGGTCACAATTAAAAGCTTTGAACAACTAAGAATTAGCTGTTGTATATTCGATTGTGAAGAATTAATATATTAGCATAATCTAATGGTATGAGTTGAGGATAATGGATTTAGATAAAAATATAATTATTGGCGAAGAGGTATTTTTCTGGCAGTTCTTTGTCACTGTTCTGTTCTATACTTGGCTGGCGTTAGCATCCCTATCTGGTTATTAAGCGGGTCATTGCGTGGTGCGTTTTGGAGTGAGATCGCTACGCTTACATCTGTAGCGACAGCAGGTGCGTTTGGCGCGTTTGTATCCGCCATGACTCGAACTCAACAATTAGCGCTAGAGCCAGAACTTGGCCGATGGGCACTAAGTGCTGAGGCCCTATCTCGGGCTTCAATTGGTGCGGGCGCTGCGATACTTGCATATTTTGCGTTTGAGTCTGGTCTTATTTTGAAGTCCGCACTTTCAAACATCGAGGCTATTCATGAGGCAACCCACTATTTCCTAAGCATAGCCGGTGGTGTTAGCGACCGAATACCACCGTCGCTCGTCAGACGCGCCGTGAGCCTAATGAATTTGAACGAGCAAAGCAAGGATGATCAAAAGAAGACTAGGCAAGAGCGTACGTAGGCTGTTGGGTTTTGAACCCGATTCAAGCCTCTTCAAATCGAATGACTCCTTTGCGGCGATGAATTCGAGTATAGCTATGATCGGAGTGGGTTACTTAGAGACGTTCCATGAAGCTTTAGAACTGTCTTTTGAATGACCGCTGTAACTTTAGAAGCTGCCTCTGACCCCAAGGTAATTATGCAAGAATCTCTTGCACAATTGCCGGACGCTTACACACCTTTACTCTCAGCTGGTTGGTACAAATGCCCTGGTTTGAAAATCATTCGCGTGTACTAATATTCCAAACCTGACGATGGAATTCACTCGTTTTGTCTTTTAACATTGTGCGCAAATTTTTGGATTCGCCGTCAATGGCAACTTGACCTAAGATTGTGCGTAGCATTTCCGGACGATGACCAACCAGTTTAAACGCTTCTAACACTGCATCAGAAGAAAGCTGATTGTTGTCGGCCAGGTATGTATTCACCGAAGAGGTGAATTCATTTATAAAATCGATTCCAAGCAATGGAAATGGTGTAACACTTGCCCCGTAAAATGGCTGATCATGTTTAAGTAAATGAGCCAGCTTTTCCTGGTTCGATCCGGAAAAAACCAACATTAGTTTTGGACTTTCATCACTTCTGTTTAAATAATCCCTGGCAGCCTTTAACCCGAACATCGAATTAATACCCGTGCTCGATTCAAGCGCGTGCTGAGCCTCATCAATAATTAAGACAATTGGTTTTCCGGAAAGGACATTTAATCTTTCAAGTGCATTGGTCAGCGTTACGCTTTCCGGAATGCAGTCCAACGAAGTTAGCGCAGATTTTATTGCATCTGAGATCAATAATGATGGATCGGCATCGCGATCCGCCCGCAGATCCACATATATCGGTAGCCAACCACGACGGATGACTTCAGGAACAAGGTCTTCTCGAAGAAAAATACTTTTTCCTACGCCACGCGGCGCGGCCAGAAACATTCCAGATTTTGCATCCAAAATCACATTACCACTTAATGCTTCGCAAAATTGAGCAGCAAGCGCCGGACGTTTAAACGAAAACATATAGATAAGTGCTTACCTTAAAATGCATTATGCCAGTACATAATTTATGTAATTATAAATAATTAGACATAATAGCGAGCAAAAAAAAGAGTATAGAATAGTAGCCACAACCATTAACCCCGATGTTTAGTTATGACGCGTGCCGACCTGATTGATCGCCTTTCTTTGCTCCACCCGCAATTACAAACTAAAGATGCCGATATGACTGTCAGGGTCATTCTTGATGCCATTTCGGACACTCTGTCTCGGGGTGGACGCGTCGAAATACGCGGCTTCGGAAGCTTTGCTTTGAACCATCGTCCACCTCGAAAAGGGCGCAACCCAAAGAGTGGTGCGACAGTGATGGTTCCGACCAAATATATTCCTCACTTTAAGGCAGGTTTGGAATTACGTAAACGGGTCGATAACAAGTAAATTATTTGGGGTATCCGGATTTTTTGAACATGGGCATCTGATTGCATGCCAAGTCGAAACCCAATTCGGCCTTATAGGTTAATCAGTGCACAACAATTTGTTCTCAACTAATCGGTATCATATCAAAGCATCAATCGACGATCAGCATTTTATTCAACAAGATGCTATTGCAAGTATTTGTATGAGATAATGGCACTCGTCATTGGATGCGAATAATGAATAATGAATAATGAATAATGAATAATGAATAATGAATAATGAATAACTAATAAGGCATGAGCCGGTGAGTACTTAGTTTATAAATTCACACAAGACTGCAAAAAACGGACAGGTTGCAGAATGTGCTACACGCACGAAATTATGTGGCATATCAACTCATTTTTTAAATAATTTTTTGAATGCTGTTTTGTCGCAAATTTGACGCAAAACATACCGCTTTGCTTTGAATCAGTCGTAATGTGAATGAAATAGGGGATATTTGTGAGTCGAAGGAGTAAAAATCAAAAGTAATTCAAGCGTGAAATTTTTAAAAATCAATAAAATCAATTACTTACGTGGTGCCCGGAAGAGGACTCGAACCTCCACACCTTGCGGCACACGGACCTGAACCGTGCGCGTCTACCAATTCCGCCATCCGGGCATTACTTAAGGGTGCGCACTTTAATGGCTATAGGATTTACTGTCAATGACAACCAAGAAAAAAAATATTCGCCAACTTGATCCGTTTCTGGAGCGTGAACGCGAACAATACGAGCATCCGCTGCCCAGTCGCGAATTTATCCTGCAATTGCTTGCGGAAAAGGGCGTCCCGGTCGAACAGGATGAGTTGTGCAGTTTGCTGCATATAGAGGCACATGAGGAAGAGTTGTTTTCTCGTCGTCTGAAGGCGATGGAACGAGATGGACAGATCATGCGCAATCGCAAACGCGCTATCTGCGTGATGGATAAACTTGATCTTATCAAAGGCAAAGTGCAAGGTCATCCGGATGGATTTGGCTTTTTGATCCCCGACGATGGCAGTGCCGATCTGGTATTGAGTGCCAAAGAGATGCACAAGGCCCTGCATGGTGACATTGTGATGGCGCGGATTGGCGGCGAGGACCGGCGTGGCCGGCGCGAGGCCAGTATTGTCGAAGTTCTGGAACCGGCCAATACCCGGGTGGTCGGGCGCCTGTATGAGGAACACGGCATCCAGTTTGTGGTGGCTGAAAACCGTCGTATCAGCCAGGATTTTTTGGTGGCGGCTGGCGGTAGCGGCGAAGCTAAAGCGGGGCAGGTGGTAATACTTGAGATTATGCAGCAGCCCTCTAAACATGCCCAACCAATCGGACGCATTGTTGAGGTGTTGGGTAATTATGCCGACCCTGGCATGGAAATCGAGATTGCCTTGCGCAAGCACGATTTGCCCAATGAATTCCCTCCCGAGGCAGAACGTCAGGCCAAAGCGTTTTCGCCTCAAGTGCAGCCGGGTGACTATGCCGGACGCGAGAGCGTCGCCAATTTGCCCCTGGTCACTATTGACGGTGAGACCGCGCGCGATTTTGATGATGCCGTGTATTGTGAACCCGATAAAAACGGCTTCCGTCTGGTGGTTGCAATCGCAGATGTGAGTGCTTATGTAAAATCGGGAGATGCGCTGGATAAAGAGGCGATCAATCGCGGCAATTCGGTCTATTTTCCGCGCCGTGTGATTCCAATGTTGCCGGAAGAACTATCCAACGGCTTATGTTCACTGAATCCCAACGTGGAGCGTTTGTGCGTGGTGTGCGATATGCAAATCAGTGCCGACGGCGTGATTCAGACGCATCGTTTTTATCCCTCGGTGATGTTTTCGCATGCACGTTTGACCTACACTCAGGTTGCCGACATGCTGGCTAATCCGCAGGGAGAGAACGGACAAAAATATGCAGAAGTTTTGCCGCATATCAATAATCTCTACAAACTGTTTAAAACTTTGCTGAAAGCACGTGAAAAACGCGGCGCGATTGATTTCGAGACAGTTGAAACACAGATGATCTTCAATCCACAGGGCAAGATAGAGAAGATTATTCCCGTGGTGCGCAATGATGCGCACAAATTGATTGAGGAATGTATGCTGGCAGCTAACGTTTGCGCTGCTGCCTTTTTGAAAGACCATGAGCACCCTGTGCTGTACCGTATCCACGAAGGCCCCACGCCGGAGAAACTTGAAGCTGTGCGCGAATTTTTCAAAGAGTTTGGTCTGCAACTGGGCGGAGGAGAAGATCCGCAAGCGGGAGATTATTCTAAGTTGCTCAAGCAGATCAAAGGGCGACCCGATGCCGGGTTGTTGCAAACAGTGATGTTGCGCTCGTTGCGCCAAGCGGTTTATTCGCCTGAGAACGCGGGACACTTCGGCTTGGGATATGAAGCTTATGCGCACTTCACCTCGCCCATTCGCCGTTATCCGGACCTGCTGGTGCATCGCGCCATAAAGGCTGTGCTGGAAGGCAAGCAATACAAGCCGCAACTCAAATGGACAGAACTGGGCGTGCATTGTTCGATGACCGAACGCCGTGCAGACGATGCCACGCGTGATGTCGAAGCCTGGCTCAAGTGTTTCTACATGCGTGACCGTCTTGGCAGTGTATTCGAGGGCACCATCTCATCGGTTACCGGTTTCGGTTTGTTCGTCGCCTTGGACGATCTGTATGTTGAAGGGCTGGTTCACGTGTCTGAACTGGGTGCAGACTATTATCACTTTGATGCAACCAAGCACCAGATGCTGGGAGAACGTACCGGCAAGCGTTACCGTTTGGGTGACCGGGTAAAAGTCAAAGTAGTGCGCGTAGATATGGAAAGCACCAAGATAGATTTTACGCTGGAAGGTGAAAAGAACGAAAAAGACGAGAAGGGCGATAATCAAGTGAGTAGCGACGCACCTGCATTCAACTTGGGCGCATGGGGCGAAAAGGCACCAAAAAAAGAAAAAAAAGCGACTACTGGAAAACCGAGTGCAGTAAAGAAGGATACAGGAAAGCCGGGAGCAAAAAAGTCGGTGAAGAAAAATGGCTGAGACACGTATTATTCATGGCTTCCATGCGGTCATCAGTCGTATTCGGCAGAATGCGGACGGGGTGACCGAGATCTATGTGGATTCGCAACGGCGTGACCCGCGCGCCAGAGATTTATTGAAACTGGCGGAGACACAAGGCGTGCGCGTTGTGCCAGTTGAGGGCAAGCGACTTGATGGTTTGACAGGCAATACGCGTCATCAGGGTGTTGCCGCAAAAGTCGATGCGGCGCAGCGTGTCCAGCATTTGGATGATGTGTTGGACACCTTAACCGAACCAGCGCTGCTGTTAGTATTGGATGGTGTGCAAGATCCGCATAATTTGGGCGCGTGCTTACGCAGCGCGGATGCTTTCGGTGTACATGCGGTTATCGCGCCGAAAGATCGCGCTGTCGGCATCAACGCCACGGTGGAAAAAGTCGCCTGCGGGGCAGCAGAGACCGTGCCATACATCACAGTGACCAATATTTCGCGTACACTACGCGAGTTGAAAGAGCGGGAAATTTGGGTGGTCGGTGCGGCGGGTGAAGCCGAAACTGATCTGCACGAATTAAAGCACACAGGTGCGATTGCCTGGGTGTTGGGCGCGGAAGGTGAAGGCTTGCGCCGCTTGACGCGCGAGACCTGTGACCAACTGGTGCGCATTCCGATGCTGGGTAGTGTGGAAAGTTTGAATGTATCCGTGAGTACCGGTATCTGTTTATATGAAACAAGAAGGCAGCGAGCGGCGGTAAAGTAGGTTACGATACAATAATAATCCGGATGAGGGGGAGGCTGTAATGAAATTTGATTTCTCAATATTGACTAAGGACAGGCAGCCGGTTGAGAGTATTGTAATCTCGGCGATGGATCAAAATGAAGCCGAGAAGAAACTTAAGCAAATGTACCGTTACTGCGAGATCGTCCGGTGTATTCCCAAAGAAGATCTTGTAGGAGGCAAGTCTTCGCAATCAATGTCGGTTGAGGATATTTTGACGCTGATTTCGAAATAATTATTATTCAATAAACCTGTCGTTAAGCAATTCTTCCAGCAGTTCATCATAATCATGCGCCCCCCGGCTACTTGGCGCATGTTCAAAAACGGTCATATTCAAAGCCGGACTTTCAGCCAGACTCACGTTTTCTGAAATACGGGTTCGACAGACCTCATCCCCGAAACGCTCTTCGACAATTTTTAACACGTCCCACGCCATGCGGCGACGACCGTCAAAACGCGTGAGCAGATAGCGACGGGGGATGCGGCGCTTTAATACTTTTTCCAAAGCATCAAGCGCTTTTTCAATCTGAATTGCGCCCTTGGTCGACAGATGGTCGGCAGAAATGGGCACGATCAAACCTTGGCATGCAAAAATGGCATTTAGAGACAGCACACCAATGATCGGGTTGCAATCGATGACAATAGGAGAATCTTTCTTGCCGAAACTTTCGAATTGCAGCGCGGTATTGAGTCGATTAACGATGTTGTAACCTTTCCCATACAGCGCATCAACTTTGGATAACTCTGTATGGGCGGGAATGATCTTAATGCGGCTGGATGATTCTTGTACCAGTTCGCGCAAAGGGCGGTTGTGCTGAAACAAACTTAGCACAGTCCCCTGGCCTGATTGAGCCGTGACACCCGTAATGGAGCTTAGGTGTGCCTGAGGGTCAAGATCAAAGCCGTAAGCGCCGCGCCCGGTGCGAATCAAAGCCGCTGCAAGATTAAGAGCAGTCGTTGTTTTGCCTACACCACCTTTTTGATTGAATACTGCAATGATTGTCATGCTTTGGGTGTGTGGTATGCGTTAGAAAAAAATCTGTCGAATTTGGGTTGCAGGTTCGTTGGTGCAATGACAAAGGCTCTGGCATCGAAAGCGGTCGAATCCCATCAATATTGATTATCGCATTCTGCATTGCGCGCGTCTATTGTGCAATAGAGATACATTTGTCTCACTATTGTGGGTAGAGTATTACCCTAATTACTTGCCGGAACAACAATATGTTTTCAATGGCACGGGATTTTGCTATAATTCGCCCCGTTTTGTGATGGGCCTCGGCCCGTTTTTTATTTGTAGGTGCAGATTATGGATGTGGCAAAGCTTGTCGAAACGACGCTAACCGGCTTGGGTTATGAGTTGGTTGACCTCGAAGTGTCTGCGCGCGGCTTGATGCGTGTATTTATTGATAAGCCCGAAGGAATTTCTTTGCAGGATTGCGAACGGGTCAGTCATCAGTTGACGCGCTTGTTTACTGTGGAAGGCGTAAATTTTGAACGCCTGGAAATTTCATCTCCGGGCTTGGACCGGCCGTTAAAGAAGCAAGCAGATTTCGTGCGCTTTCGCGGGCAGAAGGTTCAGTTAAAGTTACGCGTGCCGCTTAATGGGCGCAAAAATTTTGTAGGCATCCTGGGCGAACTTCAGGATGAGCTATTGCAGTTGGATGTTGACGGTGTTTTGGTTGCAATTGAATTGTCCAATTTGGATAAGGCACGTTTGGTGCCGGTGTTTTAATTTTGAATAACCCAGCCACTGCAAGTGGCTTGAACGGTTGGAGACAGTAATGAGTCGTGAAGTTTTGTTGTTAGTGGATGCCTTGGCACGCGAGAAAAACGTGGATAAGGAAATTGTATTCGGCGCCCTGGAGTCGGCTTTGGCCTCTGCAACCAAGAAGCGATTTGTTGACGAGGCTGATGTTCGAGTAAGCATCAATCGACAAACCGGCCTGTATGAGTCTTTCCGGCGCTGGCAAGTGACAGACGACGAAACTTTCGAGACCCCCGATCTGCACATCAAATTGAATGAAGCTCAAAAGCAGAATCCGGATGTTAAGCTGGATGAGTTTATTGAAGAGCCGCTCGAATCTATCGATTTTGGTCGCATCGGTGCCCAGGCAGCCAAGCAAGTTATTTTTCAAAAGATTCGCGATGCGGAACGCGAGCAGATTTTAGCGGATTTCATGGATCGGGGTGAGCACCTGATTTCCGGAACGATCAAGCGTATCGAACGCGGAAGTGCCATTGTCGAATTCGGAAAAATTGAAGCTTTGTTGCCGCGTGATCAGATGATCCCCAAGGAAAACTTGCGGGTGGGTGATCGTGTGCGGGCTTATTTGCTGCGGGTTGACCGTACCGTGCGCGGACCACAAATCATTTTGTCGCGCATTACGCCGGAGTTTTTGGTCAAGTTGTTTGAATTGGAAGTGCCGGAAATCGAAGAAGGATTGTTGGAAATTGTAAGCGCTTCGCGTGATCCCGGTTCACGTGCCAAGATCGCAGTCCGCACCAATGACCAACGCCTTGACCCTATCGGTACATGTGTTGGAATGCGCGGGTCCCGGGTTCAGGCAGTCACGAATGAATTGGCCGGTGAGCGCGTGGATATTATTCTCTGGTCGGAAGACCCCGCCACCAGTGTCATCAATGCACTGGCACCCGCTGAAGTAACGAGTATTGTGGTCGACGAAGATCGCCATAGCATGGACGTGGTCGTTGAGGAAGAAAATCTGGCCCAGGCAATTGGACGCGGCGGACAAAACGTGCGCCTCGCCAGCGAATTGACAGGCTGGGAAATTAATCTCATGACGGTTGAGCAATCTTCTGAAAAGAATGAGCAGGAATTTTCCAAGATACGCGACCTGTTTGTGGCTAAACTGGATGTTGACGAAGAAGTCGCTGACATATTGGTACAAGAAGGTTTCAATACTTTGGAAGAAGTGGCCTATGTGCCTCTCGAAGAAATGTTGGCAATTGAGTCGTTTGATGAGGCGACTGTAAATGAATTGCGCAGCCGCGCACGTAATTCACTGCTGACATCGGCCATTGCGAATGAAGAGCAGGTTGAACACAATATCGAAGACTTGCTGAAAATTGACGGAATGGACGAAGAGACGGCACGAACGTTGTCTTCCAAAGGTGTGGGCACGCAAGAATTGCTGGCTGACTTGGACGGTGATGAACTGGTCGAAATGACAGGTATGAGTATTGAGCGTGCAAATCAATTAATTATGACAGCACGCGCTCCCTGGTTTGCTTGAAAGGGTAATAGATTCGCGTAGCGTTCGTTTGCTTCCTCGCCCGCTTGCGGGAGAGGATTGAGGTGAGGGAACGGGCTGTACAAGGGGTTTTTGCTATGCCCGTTGGCTTGATCATTATGTAACGAGAAATTTCATAGACTGAATTTGTCTGGTAAAGGTTTAAGGGGTCGTAATGGGTAAAATGAATGTAGCACAATTCGCCGGGGAGCTTGGGCTGCCGGTCGAGCTGTTGCTGGAACAACTGCAAGCTGCAGGCGTTTCTAAAAGGCTTGAAAGCGACGCTGTTTCAGAGCAGGATAAATCACAGTTGTTAGAGCACTTGCGCAGTGCGCATGGCAGCAGCAAAAACAAGATTACGCTGGTACGGCGTGAAACGACCGCAATCAAAAAAGCGGACAGTTCTGGAAAGTCCAGAACCATTCAGGTTGAAGTGCGGAAAAAACGCACACTTGCCCCGGCTGGCTCCGCAGAATCGAAAGAAGCAGTTCCGGCTCCGGTCATTGCTGCGCCAGTGCCGCCTGTCGCAACGAAGGTTGTGGACGATCATGAATTGCAGGCGCGTAGTGAGGAAGCACGGGCTCAGGCAGAGTTGGCCGCCCGTCAAGCCGCTGAAATTCAAGCCAAGCAAGAACGCAGCAGCAAACGTAAAGTTGTTGCCCCGCCACCCGTTGAGCCTCCGCCACCAGTAGTGGTAGTCCCTGAACCCGTTGCAGCACCGGTTGTGGAAGCACCGGTAGCCGTTGTTCCTGTGGCTGTTGAGGTGGTTAAGCCGGATAGTACGAGTACGCTGCATAAGCCGACAATGAAGCCGGGTGACAAAGTTGCAAAACCCAAAAAGGCTGAAAAAATTGTCGATAAGGACAGTCCGTGGGATCAAGCTGGGCACAAGAAGCGTCCACCTTCACGCAATGTTGATGCTCGCGCTGGAGTTGGCGTGCGTGCGGGAGGTTCTTTACGTGCCGGTCGGCAAGACAAACATGCCAAGCAGGAAATTGCCCCGCCATCCAGTCAACATGCTTTTTCTTTGCCTACCGAGCCTATCGTGCAGGAGGTGATGGTTCCTGAAACGATTAGCGTTTCTGAGTTGGCACAAAAGATGTCCATCAAAGCGGTGGAGATCATCAAAGCGCTGATGAAAATGGGTAGCATGGTCACGATCAATCAGGTGTTGGATCAAGAAACAGCGATGATCGTGGTTGAAGAATTGGGGCACGTCGCCAAACCTGCCAAAGCCGATGATCCTGATGCCTATCTGATTGATGCAGCCGACCACAAAGATGTCGTGTTTGAGCCGCGTGCGCCGGTAGTGACGGTGATGGGGCACGTCGATCACGGGAAAACTTCCTTGCTCGATTACATCCGCCGTACCCGCGTGGCGAGTGGCGAAGCTGGCGGTATTACACAGCACATCGGTGCTTACCATGTGGATACTCCGCGCGGCATGATTACTTTCCTGGATACCCCGGGTCACGAAGCGTTTACTGCTATGCGCGCGCGCGGCGCGAAGGTCACAGACATTGTTATTCTGGTTGTTGCTGCTGATGATGGTGTCATGCCACAAACGAAAGAAGCGATCCACCATGCCAAGGCGGCAGGGGTACCTATCGTGGTGGCGATTACCAAGATTGACAAGCCGGATGCCAATTCCGAGCGCGTGCGCCAAGAGTTGGTTGCCGAAGGTGTGGTGCCTGAAGACTGGGGTGGTGATGCCATGTTTGTTGAGGTTTCCGCAAAGTCAGGGCAGGGCATAGACACTTTGCTGGAAGGTATTTTGCTGCAAGCTGAAGTTCTGGAATTGAAAGCGCCTAAAGAATCTCTGGCCAAAGGTATTGTCATTGAAGCGCGTTTGGATAAAGGTAAGGGTGCGGTCGCAACCATGCTGGTGCAATCGGGTACATTGAAACGCGGCGATGCCATACTGGTAGGTGCCGTATTCGGACGTGTACGCGCGATGCTGGATGAAAATGGTAAATCAATCCATGAAGCCGGTCCGTCTATCCCGGTCGAGATTCAAGGCCTGTCTGAAGTGCCGATCGCGGGAGCCGATTTCATCGTGATGGCAGATGAAAAGAAAGCGCGCGAAATCGCTCTGTTCCGTCAAGGCAAGTTCCGTGATGTCAAGCTGGCGAAGCAGCAAGCGGCCAAGCTGGAAAATATGTTCGAACAGATGTCCGAAGGCGAAGTGCGCACCCTGACGTTGATCGTCAAGGCTGACGTGCAAGGCTCTTGCGAAGCGATAGCCAGTTCATTGGATAAACTTTCCACCTCTGAAGTTAAGGTGAATGTGATACACAGTGCGGTCGGCGGCATCACCGAGTCCGATGTCAACCTCGCACTTGCCTCCAAAGCGATCATCATTGGCTTCAACTCTCGAGCCGATGCAACTGCACGTCGTCTGGCCGAGTCTTCCGGTGTCGATATACGCTACTACAACATCATTTACGCCATGGTGGATGAGATTAAAGCAGCCTTGTCAGGCATGCTGACGCCGGACAAGAAAGAAAGCATTATTGGTATGGTCGAGATTCGTCAGGTGTTCACCATCTCCAAAGTCGGAACGATTGCGGGTTGCTATGTCACCGAAGGGATCGTCAAACGCGGTTCGCAAGTTCGCGTGTTGCGCAACAACGTGGTTATCCACACCGGCGAATTGGACTCGCTCAAGCGTTTCAAAGACGATGTGAAAGAAGTGAAGTCCAACTTCGAATGCGGCTTGTCTTTGCGCGGCTTCAATGATCTTGAAGTGGGCGACCAGCTTGAAGTGTTCGAAATCGTTGAGGTTGCACGCGCGCTGTAATGGCTAAGGATTACGCCAGAACTGATCGCATAGCCGAACAAATCCAGCGCGACCTGGCTGATTTGCTTCGGCTGGAAGTCAAAGATCCGCGCGTCAACAAGGTGACAATCACGGGCGTGGAGGTCACCAACGACTACGCGCATGCCAAAGTGTTTTACACCACACTGGATGGTACCAACAAGCAGCTTCAGGAAGGCTTGGATCGTGCAGCCGGATTTTTGCGCAGCAAACTGGCCAAGGCCATCAAGCTGCGCATCATTCCGCAGCTTCATTTTGTTTATGACGAATCCATTGAGCGCGGTTCCCATTTGTCACAACTTATCGACCAAGCGGTCGCCAGTGACGCGAAGTTTGCAAAAGAGTAACCCATGGTCAGGGCATGGCGTCCGCTTGATGGCGTTCTTCTATTCGACAAACCGCTTGAATTAAGCTCCAACACCGCGTTGCAAAAAGTGCGCCGATTATTTCAGGCGGAAAAAGCGGGACATACCGGTACACTTGACCCGCTTGCCAGCGGATTACTGCCAATCTGCTTTGGCGAGGCAACCAAGTTTTCTATGGGCTTGTTGGACGCCGATAAAACCTATCGTGCAACAATACGCTTGGGGCAAACCACTACCACTGGGGATGCGGAAGGCGAGGTGGTCGAGACACGTCCTGTCAACGTCAATGCAGAACAAGTACACGCTGTGCTGCAACGTTTTTGCGGTGCAATTCAGCAACTCCCGCCTATGCACAGTGCCTTAAAACATCAGGGCAAACCACTGTATGAATATATCCGTAAAGGAGAGACTGTCGAACGTGCTTTGCGCGATGTATTCATTCATGAGCTAAAGTTGGAACGTTTACAGGAAAATGACCTGGATTTCGTCGTGCGTTGCAGCAAAGGAACTTATGTGCGCACCTTGGGAGAAGACATCGCTCAGGCCTTGGGCTGTGGCGGGCATCTGATAGCCTTGCGTCGTACCGCGATCTGGCATTTTGAGCTGCAAGCTGCCTATAGCTTGCCCCAGTTGGAACAGATGAACGAACAACAGCGGGATGCAGCCATTCTGCCCTTGGATTCAATGCTGCAAGACTATCCGGCGTTGGAACTGGATGCGACGGAATTGCACAGAATGGCGCAGGGGCAGCGTTTGGGCAAGAAACTAGGGCTGCCGGATGGAAAGATACGTTTGTACTCCTCCGGTAATTTTGTCGGGATAGGTGAGTTGCAAGGCACTCGTTTAGCCCCCAGCAGACTATTAGCCAGCATAGCAAAAAGCGCGGCGGGGTTGAAATCAGAGGCCGTTGATTTAGGATGCTAATTTAACTTGAGCAGGTAGCACTTTAAAGGGTAAAATACCGCACTTTTTTATTGGAAGGGAAGTAAATGTCAATTACCACGGCACAAAAATCGCAAATCGTTGCCGATTATCAACGGGCAAAGGGAGACACAGGTTCCCCTGAGGTTCAAGTAGCACTGATTACAGCTCGCATCAATTACCTGACAGATCATTTTAAAGAACACAATAAAGACCATCACTCACGTCGTGGGTTGTTGCGTCTGGTTAGTCGTCGTCGCAAATTGCTTGATTATCTGAAGAGCAAGAATGAGGATGGCTATCGTGAGCTCATCAAGCGCCTTGATTTGCGCAAGTAATACCTGACACAGCGGGTCGCAGATGCGGCCCGCTTCGTTTTTGCTGTCGTCATAATTTTGTTGTTGAATTTCATTTCATCCGGCGTTCTAGCGCCATGTCATCACGAGAGAGGTCTACCTTGAGTCACTTTAAAAAAACGATTAGTTACGGAAAACATCAACTGACTTTGGAAACAGGTGAAATAGCGCGTCAAGCAACTGGCGCTGTTTTGGTTAGCCTGGACGACACCGTTGTGCTGGTTACTGTCGTCGGCGCAAAGCATGCGAAGCCGGAACAGGATTTTTTCCCGCTAACCGTTGATTATCAGGAACGCACTTATGCCGCAGGCAAGATACCCGGCGGGTTCTTCAAACGCGAAGGTCGCCCAAGCGAAAAAGAAATTTTGACTTCACGTTTGATCGACCGTCCGTTGCGTCCTCTGTTCCCTGAAAGTTTTTATAACGAAGTGCAAATCGTGGCGACTGTTATTTCGTCCGACAGTCAAATTGATTCCGACATTCCTTCGGTGATCGGTGCTTCAGCAGCGTTGGCCATTTCCGGTATTCCTTTCGACGGCCCTATCGGCGCGGCGCGCGTGGGTTATCTGAATGGTCAATATTTGTTGAACCCAACAGCCGACGAACTAAAAACATCCCAGTTGGATTTGGTTGTTGCAGGTACAGCACAAGCCGTGCTGATGGTTGAATCAGAAGCGCAGCAACTGTCTGAAGAAGTGATGCTGGGTGCGGTTGTGTTCGGCCATGAGCAAATGCAAGTCGTCATCAATGCCATCAATGAAATGGCTGATGCCGTAGGCAAAGATGCATGGGATTGGGAGCCAGCTCCAAAGGATGAAGCATTGATTTCCAAGTTGGCAGAGTTGGCAGAAAGTGATCTGCAGGCAGCCTATGCTATTCGCCAAAAACAAGCGCGTACAACGCAAGTTGAAGCGATACGCAGCCGCGTGTTTGAAGTGCTTGAAGCGCAGTTCCCCAATGCTTCAAAAAATCTGTTGGGTGAATTGTTCGGCGCGTTGGAAGCCAAGATTGTGCGCGGTCAAATTCTCAGCGGTGAACCCCGCATTGACGGTCGTGATACTCGTACCGTGCGTCCTATTACTATTCGCACAGGCGTACTGCCACGCACTCACGGTTCGGCATTATTCACTCGCGGTGAAACTCAGGCACTGGTTGTAGCAACGTTGGGCAGCATGCGCGATTCGCAAACTATCGATGCGTTGCAAGGCGAATATTCTGACCGCTTTATGTTGCATTACAACTTCCCCCCGTACTCGACAGGAGAAACCGGCCGCGTAGGTACACCCAAGCGTCGCGAGATCGGCCATGGTCGTTTGGCTAAACGCGCGCTGGTTGCTTCTCTGCCTACAGCAGAAGAGTTTGGTTATGCGATACGCGTTGTTTCCGAGATTACTGAGTCAAATGGTTCCAGCTCGATGGCTTCTGTCTGTGGCGGCAGTTTGGCCTTGATGGATGCGGGCGTGCCTGTTAAAACCCACGTTGCCGGTATCGCGATGGGTTTGATCAAAGACGGCAACCGCTTTGCAGTGTTGACCGATATCCTGGGTGATGAAGATCATCTGGGCGATATGGACTTTAAAGTGGCCGGTTCCGAAAATGGTATCACTGCTTTGCAAATGGACATCAAGATCAACGGCATTACCAAAGAAATCATGAAGGTTGCCTTGAGCCAAGCACGCGAAGGCCGCGTGCATATTCTTGGCATTATGAAAGGTGCCTTGCCCTCGGTACGCCCTGAAGTTTCAGAGCACGCACCCCGCATGATCAAAATGAAAATCAATCCTGAAAAGATTCGTGATGTGATCGGCAAGGGCGGTGCGGTCATTCGCGCGTTGACCGAAGAAACAGGCACGACTATCGACATCGATGATGAAGGCAATATCACCATCTCCTGTGTTAGCGGGGAAGCGGGTGAATTGGCGAAGAAGCGTATCGAAGATATTGTGGCTGAAGTCGAAGTGGGCAAAACTTACGAAGGTCCGGTTGTTAAACTGTTGGATTTCGGCGCAATCATCAATATCCTTCCGGGTAAAGACGGTTTGTTGCACATCTCGCAAATCTCCAATGAGCGTATTGCGAATGTGTCCGACCATTTGAAAGAAGGCCAAATCGTTAAAGTGAAAGTGCTTGAAGCAGATGAAAAGGGACGTATGCGTTTGAGCATGAAAGCGCTACTCCCACAACCTGAAGCCCCCGCTGCTACCGAGTAAGCAGTATGCGATAAATTCCTCGGGCGCTTTATTCATCTAAAATAAAGCGTTTTCGAGGCAATTGAAGTATTTGAAAAGCCCTTGTTTTTAGCAGAAACAAGGGCTTTTTCTATTGGGAATATTTTATAAAATAAGGGGCATTCGTAACGCGGGGATAATCTGCTCAATTTTTACTTTTTTTAGAGTACACTTAAAAAAAACGAACTGCGAGATTTGTCACGTTCCTTAGGTAGAGCAGAAAATTTGAATAACTATGTTGGTATGTAAATCGGAGCGTAGTACGGCAATAATTGAGGAAGCAGCAAATGGCTCAAAATAATTATTTGGGATTTAACAAGGTCATGAAAGACGCGCTTGTAGAAAATCGCGGCAAGACTGTGCTAGTGACAAAAGAAGACAAGATTCGCGAGTTGGAGAGAAAGCTGGACACGCAAAAGCTAACACATGCAGAAATTGCGGAAATTCGGAAGCAACTAAAAAATTTAAACCATAACAACAAGCATTCATAATGTTCGCTTGTCAGTGCTTTCTGGGCATTGAACTAAACGAAATAACTCAGGCCTTGGTATTGACGATCGTCCCCACGGTTTGCCCGCTCGTGTTGACTGTCGGCCCATTGTGTTCAGGTGGCTGCGACTTGTGCTCCTCTTCACGTTTGGGTTCGGCTCTTTTCTCTTGAGTTGGTTTAGTTTGGGCTTGTGGCTGAACCGAGGGCGAATTGTAACTGCCAGGGGATACTGAATTGACGGCCATAATTTGGTGCTCCTCTAATAATTCACTGCAACAAGGGAAGGCGTTCTCCCGAATGCGTTACAATTCTGCACCTTCTTTTAAATGATTTCAAATGAAATTTTCTAGCGAATGCCGCTTATGTCCGCGATTGTCGACATTTTTGGATGAAGTTAAAGTGGGCCATCCGACCTATTTTGCCAAGCCTGTTCCATCATTTGGAGATGCTACTGCCAGTTTTTTAATCGTTGGCCTTGCCCCCGGCATGCATGGCGCAAACCGTACTGGTCGGCCATTCACAGGCGATTATGCCGGGGATTTGCTTTATTCCACCTTGTACAAATTCGGGTTCTCAAGCAGCGCTGAACCATTGGCAGTGGATGGCAATGCAAATACGCAATTGGCTTTGCTAAATTGCAAAATTACCAATGCGGTAAGATGCCTGCCGCCGCAAAATAAACCTGAGCCCGCCGAAATTAAGATGTGTAATGGTTATTTGGCGACTGAATTGGCTGTTTTGCCAGCAGGCGCGGCAGTTTTGGCCTTGGGTACGATCGCCCATCAAGCCGTGCTGCGTGCCAGTGGCTTGCGTGCAAAGGATTACGCTTTTGCACATGGCGCCAAGCATGTTTTACCCGGTGGCTTGCATTTTTTTGACAGCTATCATTGCAGTCGCTATAACACGCAGACGAAACGTTTAACCACTCCGATGTTTCACGATATTTTCAAATCCATCAAAGAATATCTTGGATCAACCCGACTTTGACCCTAAAGCTTTTGTAGCATCTTTGCCGCTATTGCCCGGTGTATACCGTATGCTGGATGCGGCAGGTGATGTTTTGTACGTTGGCAAAGCCGGACAATTAAAAAAAAGGGTCGGCTCGTATTTCCAAAAGACCAATATTTCACCGCGCATTCGTTTGATGGTGTCGCATATCGCACGCATCGAAATTACGGTGACGCGTTCCGAAGCGGAAGCATTGCTGCTGGAAAATAATCTCATCAAGTCATTAAAGCCGCGTTACAACATCTTATTTCGCGATGACAAGTCTTATCCGTTTATTGTAATGACCGGCCACCAATATCCCCGTTTGTCCTACTATCGCGGAGCGACACAGAAACAGCATCAGTACTTCGGCCCGTACCCAAATTCGTATGCCGCCAAGGAAACCATCAATCTGCTGCAAAAAGTATTTAAATTACGCACCTGCGAAGATAGCGTATTTAATAATCGCGCGCGCCCTTGCCTGTTACATCAGATTCATCGGTGTACTGCCCCGTGTGTCAAATTAATCTCAGCGGAAGAATATGCGGCCGATGTGCAAAACGCGGCATTGCTGCTCAACGGCAAGTACGGCGAAGTTGAAGTTAGTTTGCGCGGCAAAATGGAAGTTGCCGCGGAAGAAATGCGCTACGAGCAGGCCGCCGCCTTACGTGATCAGCTACAGGCCTTGAGCACGGTGCAGCAAAAACAATATATGGAAAGCGGCAAAGCCACCGATGCCGATATTGTTGCCGTTGCGGAACTGGATGGCGAATTGTGCGTTACTTTGGCGGTTGTTCGCGGTGGTCGACATTTGGGCGATAAGCACTTTTTCCCGCAAAATGCAGTAGGGGATACGGTCAGTGAAGTGCTGGAAGCATTTTTGGCGCAACATTATTTGAGCCAACCAATACCATCCCTGATTTTGACCAGCACTCAAATTCCCACCGAAGAACTGGAAAGTTTATTCGCCGAACAAGCCGGGCATAAAGTGCAAATTCGTCATGTGGTGACAGGCGAACGCAAGCAGTGGTTGGATATGGCTCTCAATAATGCTGAATTGGCGGTGCAACAGCAGGCCGGGCAGAAAGCGAGCCAAACACTGCGCCTGGAAGCACTGCGTGCCGTGCTGGCGATGCCGCAGCTCAAGCGTGTCGAATGTTTTGACATTAGCCACACGATGGGTGAAGCGACGGTTGCATCCTGCGTTGTGTATGACGAGTTGAGCATGCGTAATTCCGAATACCGGCGCTATAACATTACCGGTATTATTGGCGGAGATGATTTTGCCGCGATGAGGCAAGCTTTGTTACGCCGCTATCAGAAGTTGCAACAAGGTGAAGGAAAGCGCCCTGATCTTATCCTGATTGATGGTGGTGTCGGTCAATTGGGGATAGCGAGTGAAGTCATGGCTGAACTCGGCTTAAATGATATTCAACTGGTTGGTGTTGCAAAAGGCGTAGAGCGTAAGCCCGGAATGGAGCAATTGTTTCGACCTCTGGTAGAAAAGCCGCTACAATTGAAAACAGACAGCCCGGCTTTGCATTTGATACAGCAAGTACGGGATGAAGCCCACCGCTTTGCAATTGCCGGACACCGCGCAAAAAGGGGTAAGATACGCACGGCTTCAATGCTGGAAGAAATTACAGGCGTTGGAGAGAAACGGCGCCGCAATCTGCTTGCCCGTTTTGGCGGATTGAAAGGCGTGCAACAAGCCAGTGTTGAAGAACTGGCTCGAGTTGAGGGAATCAGCCCGTCACTTGCAGAGAAAATTTATCAGCGATTTCATTAATTATGCCTTTCAATATTCCTAATTTACTGACATGGTTCAGAATACTGATGATTCCCGTATTCATCACCGTGTTCTATGTATCCGACGAAACGCTAAGAGTTCACGATAAACACGTGATAGGCACAATACTTTTCGTTGCTGCTTCTATCACCGATTGGCTTGACGGCTATCTGGCGAGGTACCTGAACCAAACTTCGGCATTTGGCGCATTTTTGGACCCGGTGGCAGATAAACTGATGGTCACCGCCGCACTCATCGTACTGGTCAAGCTTGGTGCTGTAAATGAGATTATCGCGTTTATCATTATTGGACGAGAGATTGCAATCTCGGCTTTGCGTGAATGGATGGCTCAATTAGGCAGCGGTAAAAGTGTTGCAGTTTCCATGTTGGGCAAAATTAAAACCACCTTCCAGATGATTGCAATCATTCTGTTGCTCTATCACGAAACAGTGCTGTCAATTCCCGTCGAAAAACTTGGCACGCTGCTGATATACATAGCCGCTTTGCTCACTTTATGGTCAATGGTGTACTACCTGATGTTGGCGATGCCCCAAATAACAAAAAAAACTCAAGAACGAAATTGATTTTTCCGCGCGGCATCTGTATAGTGCCGCCTCTTCGGGGTGTAGCGTAGCCTGGTAGCGCGCCTGCTTTGGGAGCAGGATGTCGGGAGTTCGAATCTCTCCACCCCGACCATATAATCAATTAGTTATGTGGTTTCTGAAGATCGTTATTTTGGGTTATATCGTACGGCGTACGATATAACGGAATTTCAGCTCTTCGGAAGCGATATGGCTACCACTGAAACAGGTGCATCCTGATCTCGAATATAGCCCAATGTAGTGGCTTGATCGGAGTGAACTAGAGCCACCTGTATTTGTGCTTCTGTAAATCCTTGCTTTTTCGCATCAGATGCAGCTTTGGCGCGAATATCCTTAAGAGTCACACCTTCCACGCCTGATCGAATGGCGGCACGTTTGAATGCGCTTCGCACTCCACTTGCCGTATATGGCTGTCCATGCTCGGTGTGAATAACGAAGGTACTGCGCATCTTGGATATGGATTTGATTTTATCCAAGACTCGCCTGATATCCGGGGTTATAGGCAGCATTACCTTAAGTCCGCTTGAGTCTTCTGTTTTCGTTGGCTGCACGACTATGTGGTCGCCCTCGATTTCACTTGCCCGCATTAACCGTACATCCGTGCCTCGTTGGAATAACAAATAGAGCAAATCCATGTAGCACTGAATCATTTCACCGTTGCGTATTTCCTTGCCTTCTTCATCAAGCAATAATGCGTTACGAATACCCCTATTGTCCGTTTCTTCTTGGAAATTCCCTTGGGCTTAATTTTCTGCTGCGCGACCCACACTCCACGTTTTGTTTCCAAAGCAAGCGAACACACATCTATCGTGTAAGGTGATGCGCCGATACTTCCGTACTTTTCGAGAATAGAATCCATCTGCGAAATTTTGTCTGATCGAAGCGACCACGCTTCCATAATCGTGAACACGAAATCAGCCTCCAATAACGATGCTATTGATTGAATCCTCAGCGCAGACTGGTCTTTGTCCTCGCCACTTCCTGGTTGAATCATCACCGGGATTACTTCCTTACTGGTCAGGTTGCCAACGAAGGCGATTGCCTGAAGCTTTTCACCAGCTTCCAGAAGCTCCCGCGCTTTATCGATCAGCGAACTGATAATATCCATGTAGGCCTGCGGTGGCGTGCTAATAGGAGCTTCGATCATTTTTTCCTCAACACATGCCATCGGTCGTGTAAACAGGGGACCGTGCGGTGATGTTTGCTTAGCGCCAGTGTCTCGGCATCTAAACGTTTAAAGTCGGCGCTGAGCACATCGAAGAATTCATCGGTCGCCGTGTTGCCGCCTTTCTCTTCGCCTTCGAGAGTCATAACTTGTCCAGAGCTCATGGCACGAGCCACCTGTTCACCGAACGGAGTGCCAAGGTTCGGCCAGACCACTAACACCACTTCGAAATTGCTTGGCAACAGGGTCACTGCGTTACCGTAGTGATCTAGGCGAAACACTGTTTGCATGGGATATTTGCGCCCATTAGTTGTTCCTCTTCATGTCCAACGAAGCTGTAGAGAAATCTATTTCATTGGTCTGGCAGGATTATCGGCCATGCCTTGCCCGACGCTAGATCAGGATGCCGTGGTTCAGAATCCGGCGTGCCATAGTTGTCACGGATCTCGTCGATCTGCCGCAAGCAAAGCGCAGCGACGTCATTACCGCCCCCGTCCGTCGTCATAGCGAGAAGCTTACGGCGCAATTCGATTGCAGGAACGGGAACGATCTCGTATGCGCCTTTCCAGTTTTCTGATGCGACTTGTTCGGTCACGACATTCTCGATTGTTCGCCATGAGATGAAAGAACGCTTGTGCTCTATCTCGATTTGGATAAGTAGAAGCAAGCCGTCAGTGTCGGGGGTTTCCGCAACGGCTTGACCAAGCAGCGTGAGGCTGGGCATCGTAACACCGTTTTTTAGGCGCTGATACACGTGCGCACGCAGTTCTGAGTGTTCGTTTATCAGACTGGCGAGTTGGCGCGCCATATGCCAGTGGTCAATTCCCTCGACGTCGAACACACCATTTGCAGCCAAATCGACAAGTCGCAGGGCTGCTGAAAGAGTTCCCCTGCGTATAGCCGCATCACGCCAAGAGTAGTTGGCATAGAGTTTTGGATCGGCCACTGCGAACTGAAACAGTACCTTCTCGGCGTCATCGCTGGGGGCTGCTCCCAACGCCACTATTAATCTTTCCATATGGTTCATCTTACTTTGATGCTCTGGCAAACCGCGTAAAATATCGAATGTTTCACCAGGACGGTTTGTGAAGGGTAACAGTCCCAACCACTCACTTAAGTTATAGCCTTCCCACAGTATCCACGTCTGTGTCTTTGCTGCATCGAACACCTCCGCTATACCGTTTTTGACCATCTCGATGTCGATGCTTTCTCCCGACAAAATAAGGTTTTGAATGAGAGCGGCGCGCTCGCGACGCGGAGCTAGTGAAATGAGTTTTTGAATCGTGGCGTCACGTTGCCCATGCGGTAATAGGGCAGCAATAACTCCGAGGGTAACGGCGTGCTTTTTCTGGTCATCCGTTGCTCCATCAACGATCAAATACTCGATAGCGATGAAAATGGCATCTGCCTCTGCTGACGTTTCGGTTGGATTACTAGCTCGCGCAGCCCGCTTCTCCTCGACGCGAGAGAAATCCACCCCGCTCCGAAATCGCTCCCCATCGCTCGGTTCATTCGCGGTGATCCACTGGGCAACCAACACTTGGGCTGCAAGTCCGCCGAAATGCTCATCCTGCAGATATTTACACATCAGTGCTGCAGTCTCGGGCACGTTGATTGCGTTAAAAGCGCGCTGATACGCACCTAAATAATGGGTCCGGGATTCGTTCAGTGCTTTTCCTTGACGCCAACCAATCGCCTTTGCTTCTTCGCTGAAGGCTCGGTAGCGGTGCAGCTCTTCGTCCAGCAGCTGCTTTAGCAATGGCAGCAAGATCACTGATGGAGCGAGGCTGGCGAGCGTTGCGATCGAAGCAAATTGCAAACGCGTTGCATCGCCTGATGACAGCATCCGGCTGCCCCAGTTTTCTGCGAACTCGCCGATTGCGGCAAGCGCGTTGGCGTCGAAAGGCCTACCGCGATCGTTCTCGCCGTTCGGTTGGCGTGAAATAAGTTCTGCCAAATCTGCCATTTGTTCATTCCCCGCCTGTGCGGAGCGCGCACGGACGGTGGCGACGAGGCTTGCGCCGGGCGTATGTGCGATGCGGGCAAGCAAATTATGATACCTGTCACCTGCGGCTTGATCGTATTTGCCGCTTGCGTCGTTAAGATTCTTCTTCGCTTCGAACATAATTTCGATCATGCGTCCCACAGCCTGTGGCCCTAACACGGATGCGGCTGCTTCGGCGCGATCATCGCGTCGGCCGGTTTCGGAGAGAGCAATTTCAACGAGCGCGTCGTCCTCTAGGCTGAAGCCTGCAGATGCCAGAAGGTCATCCGCGCCGTAGAACAGGGAGCGACCCGCGAGCACACGCTTCAGGAGACCATCAGCGATAGCGCGTGAGTAGCGGTTCCGCGCCTCATAGAGAAGCCGGATTTCCGCATCCAGTTTCTTGTCGATCTCCATATCGGAGATGATCGCGGTCAGTTCGCCGCTCTGGTCTTCGTCGCCTTGTGCATGGATAATCGCTCGCATCTGATCATAAACCGAAATGCCTTGTTTCCGCTGGCGTTCGCGCGCCGCCTCAATTCCCTTATTGACCTGTTCGTCAGCCACCTCGATGACGAGGCCGCTGCTGGCAACCAAGTCGAAAGTCTTTTCGTCCGCGCATCGCAGCACCTCAGAGATATGGCGATCCGCGCGGCGAAACGCGAGCGCATCAACTACCATCGCCTTCACATCAGGATTGGGGTCGTCCCTTGCAATGGTAGCAGCGAGGTCGAGGCCATCCATCCCGCTGTTGGATGCGATCTCGTACAATATGCTTTTCCGTACGTCCGGCAACAACTCCGCAATCCGCTTAGCCGCATTACTTCCTAGAAGGGATGTCCGGAATCGCTTTCCAGCACGTAACGCCGAGATGTGCATTTGATCGTTCTCGTGCGTGATGAGCGGCCAGACCTCATCGAGAAAATCGGGACGGCCAGAGCCAATCATGAAGCTCAGGGCGCGATCGACTTTTCCGGATGTGTGCCACCGGCCGACAAGTCCCTGAATGGTCGGGCCGATTCGCGTCCAAACGGCGTCGGTGGAACGGAAGATCATCTCGGCGGCGAGAATTGGATCGACCTCAAACGATGCAAGAATGGCATTGCCGCATGTTTCCAACTGTTTTGGGTCTCCGCGCGCCAGCCGCTCACACGCAAAGAGGATTGGTTCTTCCCATGCGTGCTGATTAAGTACATCTGCCTTCAGCTTATCGATGGATGCGGCATCTTCAATGCTTCCTAGCATCAGGCGCTCGACGAAGTGCGACGCGTACCATTCCTGAAATTGCTGGTGTTGAAAGGAATAACCAGAAGGCTCTTCGAGCCGCATAAGCACGTGGTGGCTGACAAGTGCCTCCAGCACAGCGTTGGGTTGAGGTTTTACGGTAATTTGTCCCTCTACCACGAGAGCATCGATTGTTTCCGAGACTGATCTGCGGGCGATGGTCTCCGCAATGGTAGTGTTCGCGGCCCGAGTTACAGTTACTGCGAGGTCTTCGAGGAATCGTTGGTGAATTCGGAGCGTCACTTCCGCGAGTGCTTCCGCGCGATGTGTGTCCTCTTCATGGACAGCAACGAACCGACGCAACACCTCTTCCTTTGTGGTCGGAAAAGGTGCGTTCTCGGGAAGAGCCAACAGCGCCGTCAGGTAGAGTGGAATCGTAACAAGCTCGCGCACCCCAGCTGTTCGCCACGCCTGATCGACCATGCGCGCGCCTGCGTCGCCGCGCAAGGCGATGGCGATATCAAGCTGTTGCTTTTCGCTTAGCGGCTGGAGGTTGATGTGCGTGCCATCGACCGGAACATCGAGCGCCTGCTTTCGCGTCGAGATTAGGAAGCTGAGTTCCGGCAATTCTGCTTGGAGTCGAGCAACCTGAACAGCCAAACGCTTTCGCGCAGCTGTGTCGAGCTCGTTCCAGCCGTCGAGCAGCAGGATCACGCCCGGCTTCTCTGCTACTGCACGAAGATCATCTTCAGATATCCCTCGATATGCTGGGCGCTTCAAGACAGATTCGAGGAGTGACGTGTTGTCCGTGGACCAATCGCCGAGCGGGACGACAATCGGCGATGCATTGCCGTTGGATAAGACCGCTTCCGCAATCTGGAATAACGTCGTGGTCTTGCCCATCCCGGGCGGCGCGACGAGAATCAGATCGTCGAGCGTGAAGAGCGCGTTCGCCAGCGCCAAAGTGCTAACATGACCTCCCAAACCATCCACTTCGAGTGTGAGTTTGATGGCCGTGGACGGCCATTTATCCGAACGGCGGAAGACGTTAAGATCGGCGGCAGTAGCTGCGCGAAGGCGCGTGCTGAGTTCGCCTTCAGTGTATGCTTGAATCACTGGGGCATGAGGCAAATCGTCATAGACGACGCGCCGCCATGCCCATTCTTTCGCCAACTTCTTCCATTCACGTAGCAGTGGTTCTGTGAACTTCGATTCCTCTACGTCAATAGCGTGGGCGTGATTCTGGCAAAGCCAGATGCCATTGGCTACCGAGCTGCGCTGTTCGGGTGTCTGATTCTCGTCGTATCGCGGGCCGCCAAGTGAAGCGGCGCAGATGTGCGCTGCCACACCGAGATTGATTTCGCCTGTACCTTCCAAGTTAGGGCCGCGCGTAGGCCTTCGGCATGACGGATCAGAGCAACATCTACCAGCGCTCATCTCGATCTGGCGCTTGGTTTTGTCTGAGAACTCATCCCGATTCTTATTTGCCATTGTTCACTAATGAATGCCTTCTTTGGTAACTCCCACCGAATAATTAGCACGCTCAAGAAAATGGCGCTAATTTAAGGCGTTGCTTTCGACTTGTGCATCTGAGGCCTGAAACTCATTTCCGTGAGTCGGTTTAATGACATAGGCATGTAGGTGCCTCAATAACAATTTTTCAATGATACCTGATGCCCCCACATTAGATCCTTCTATGACTTTAATGTGATCCCCAACGCGAAAGCGTAGCTTCAACAGTGCGGCCTCATCGAGAGCTCGTTCCCATATATTCCTTTTGTGGACTGTTTCTTGAGCATGAATGCCGAACATTCGATCTGAAAACACATAGGACATTCGCAATGGTTCAATCGCCTCAGCAGGTTTCCCTGCTTCCAATAGTTCAGTTGCAATCCTAAAAGAATCGGTACTTATTTTTTTAAGAAGTACGTCATCAAAAGGATAGGTGAAGGGCACCCACTCAGACGTACGCCCTTCGGGGTTTCTCACCATAAATTCATAGTCACGCCAACTGAGCGAAGCCTCAGGCTCTATATCGCTGGTTGCAACCTCCAAGTAGTTGCCAAAGAAAATATTCGGAAGATGCCAGAAGTAATCACTGTTTCCGGTTGGGGGTGCGTTCTCGCCACGGCGGCGATTTGTATAGACAACGCCCGGAACAAAATTACCACCCTTGAATATGATGGCTGCCTTGTAGCCACGATGAAGTCCATTTTCACTATACGAAACGAGTGACCATGACACCTCGCTTAGAAAAGGAACAACATTTTGACCACCCGCAGCCGCATGATAGCCACGTAGTGCTACTTCAGCAGAGTTGTGAAAAGGCACCCGCCCTGGCTGGGGGGGCATCATCGTTCGACGGATGAAGTCCAGCCAAGAAACGTCTTTCATAACGGATTGCGCGAGGAGCAGGCGAGTTTGTTCGAGCTGTTCAGAAACGACAGATAGACGACTATGAACCTCACCTTTCTCTTTTTCGAGATCAAGAATGCGTTCTTCCGTTTCACCTTTAGTTGTTTCGAGTTCATTTTCGATTTCGGATAGCCGAGATCGAAGAAGTTCTTGATCCATTACTAACGTAGGATTTAGTCCTGCAGCGATCTTCTCGCGCACTTCGGGCGCCGCTTCGGTAATTTTATCGAGGAGATAACTGGCGGCGTCCGCAGACTGCTTTTCGCGGTCTCGAAGATGGACGTATAGCTGGTTTACGAATTCGCGGTTTAAGGCCTTTAATAGAGCCGTAACATTGGCAAAACGCTCAATCCATGGCGCAGGATTACGATTTTTAAATTCATGCAGCATTCGAAGGGTAGACTCTTCCAAGCCCTGGGGCGAAGAAGTTATGAAGGCATCTGCATTTTTACGCCAAACTTCGTAGAACGCCAAAATATCATCATGAACAAAAAGAAGCAGGCGTTTCCCTGAATTAAGAGCATGTCTAAGCTCCGCATGCGTTGGTGAAAGTCCACGATATTGTTCGTATGGCCCCCAATCATCGAAGGGGTGCCCGTACTGCCTGTCTATCACCCCCACAACGAGTGGGCATTCTTCTAAAGCACGCAGGCAGGTTGCATAGGGCGGCAGTCCATCATCGTGTGGAAAACCACCTTCGTCGCTAAGTATGGGACTGAGCCCATGTTCTTCCAGCCAAGACTTAACCGCTGCGCGAAGGTCACGCAGTTCATAGCATGAAGAACTCACGAATACTTGTAGGCTATAACTCATCCCAGCAGCGAATCTCCGTTGGCAACTTTCAACAAGATAGGAATACTTTAGTTGAATAAACTTGAAGGCTTATTGTCGCACATTGCTTAATTTAACGGATTAGACATTTACCTATCAGCTTGATTTGAGGCGATCATGCCATTAGCCGGAACTAAACTTAAGCCGACGGTTCATGCATAATTCCGGCAAGATCTAAATGCCTACTCAGCGGTGAATCAGTTTGGAAGACACTTTGTGGCAATTTGGAGAGAGTCGATGTTGAAAACACACTTCTCTAAATCTGACACACATTTTCAGCTAATGTTTGGATTATGCCGTACATTGCAGTACATTAACGTAATTTAGAACTTCAAGTTTATCAGAGATAACACTAATCTATTTTTGCCTAAATAAATTCGACGACCATGACCCTCAACACCCTGTGTATCCCTCGTGCTTCAGTCTTCGCCGCAGATCGCCGCGCCACCGTTCTCAGCTTAGATACCTTCCTAAAAGGGCAGATTGCCGGTTCTGAATTCTTTGACGAGAACTACTTCACCAACGGCATGACTACTCTGGTTGATCGAACGTTTCGACACCTATCAGGCACGGGTGCAGGATCGTCGGTGTTTTTGCTGTCACAAGCGATGGGCGGCGGTAAGACGCACAGTATGATTGGCCTCGGCTTATTGGCGCGTGACCCGGAGTTGCGCAGACGCATACTGGCAGAGAAAGACCCCGCGCCAAAACTGGGGCGTTGCCGTGTCGTCGGGTTTAATGGCCGTAGCACCGATTATCCCGGTGGAATTTGGGGTTCCATCGCTGAGCAACTCGGTAAATCCGACCAATTTGCGCGATACGTTTCACCGTTGCTCAGTGCGCCGGGGCCGGAGGCATGGAAGCAATTGCTGGGTGGCGATCCGCTGGTTTTATTCCTTGACGAACTACCGCCTTACCTTGAATACGCGGTAACGGTTGCAGTGGGCAGTGGTGACTTGGGCGTTGTTACCACAACCGCGCTCGCCAACCTGTTTGTCGCCGTTGCCGAAATGGATAACGTATGCCTTGTCCTATCTGACCTCGCCGGTACAAATTTCAGTATTGGTCAGTCCAATTTGCAGGCCGCCTTTGACCGTGCCGTGCAGGGCATTACCTCCGAGTCGCGCCGCATTGCCGTGCCGATTACTCCTGTGAACCCCAATGGTGACGAGCTTTATCACATTCTGCGCAAACGCTTGTTTGAGAAAGTTGCGCCACCGGCTGACATTGAAAAAGTGGCCGCTGCCTATCGCGATGCCTTGCGTGAAGCCGTTCGCATGAACCTCACTACCACTACGCCTGAATCGCTCTACACCCGCGTAATTGACGCCTATCCTCGCGGGGCGCTTGCGTAATGACCATGCGTGATAATAATGAAGGTAATAGACAATCAGCGTGAAGGAAAATATTGTGAGTGAAACACCACCCAATACTGCCCCAGTAGCCATGCAAGACTTGTTGAGTCAATTACGCGGGCTGATTGCATCTGCCAGAACACAAGCGCTGCGGGCGGTTGATGTCATTCAGGTGCGCACCTGCTGGGAGATCGGGCGGCACATTGTGGAGTTTGAACAAGGCGGTGCGGCACGGGCGGACTATGGCAGCAAGCTGATTCCTAATTTGGCGGCAACGTTGACGGCAGAATTTGGCAAAGGGTTTGATGAGCGGAATTTGCGCAATATGCGGGCATTTTTTCAACAATTTCCAATTTGGAACGCAGTGCGTTCCGAATTGAGCTGGACGCATTACCGCATTCTGTTGCGAGTGGAAGATGAGCAAGCCCGGCGTTGGTATATGAACGAAACCGCAGAACAAAACTGGGCAAGCCGGTCGCTGGAACGGCAAATCGGCACACTGTATTACGAGCGTTTGTTAGTTAGTCGCGACCGTGATCCGGTGCAAGCGGAAGCATCGGCAAAGATTATGCCACTGCAAAATAATCCACGCGAGTTTGTACGTGACCCAGTATTGCTGGAATTTTTGGGTCTGCCTGAAACCGGTCGTTTGCTGGAAGAGGATTTAGAGCAGGCATTGATTGATAAGCTGCAAAGCTTTTTGCTTGAGCTTGGAAAAGGCTTTGCGTTTGTAGCGCGGCAACAACGCATCAGCACCGAAACCAAAGATTTTTACATTGACTTGGTGTTTTACAACTATCTGCTCAAATGCTTCGTGTTGTTTGAATTAAAGTCCGGTGAGCTAACGCATCAGGATGTCGGCCAGTTAGATATGTATGTGCGCATGTATGACGACTTGCGCCGTGGCGTGGATGACAACCCGACGGTGGGCATTATTCTTTGTGCGGGAAAGGATACTTCGGTGGTGAAGTATTCTGTGCTGCACGAAAATGAGCAACTATTTGCCAGCAAGTATCGGCTGATTCTGCCTTCAGAAGAGGAGTTGCGCGCGGAGCTGGAACGTGATCAGCAATGGTTACAGCAACGAATGACTGACCAATAATTCAACATGATCCAACGCCATTCCAGCCGTCGCAATCGCCTTGACCGCACTGTCCTCACTCAACGGCTGGAAGGGGCTGTTTCCTATGACCGAATCGCGGGATATTTCCGTTCCAGCTTGTTTGAGGTGGCGGGTGAGGCGATCAATAATGTGCAAGGGCCAGTGCGGATTATCTGCAATTCAGATATTGACCCTCAAGACCTCGTTACGGCTGCTGCCGCTCAAGCTGCAATACGTCAAAGCTGGTGTGCAGGTAATCCCGAAGCGGCACCGCCCGCTGCGATGCCACGCTATCAGGCTCTTTATGCGGCATTGACCTCTGGCAAGATAGAAGTGCGCGTTTTACCTGATGCCGCCTTCGGTTTGATTCACGGTAAAGCGGGGGTAATACGCCGTGCCGATGGAACGGCTCTTTCATTCATGGGCAGTGTGAATGAAAGTTTGTCGGCTTGGAAATTGAATTACGAATTGTTGTGGGAAGATGACTCCCGCGAGAGCGTGGCGTGGGTGCAAGAGGAGTTTGATGCCTTGTGGAACGACCCGCGCGCGATGGATTTGACCTGTTGCCCGTTCATTGTGCAGGACGTGCAGCGCATTCTCACGCGCAAAGTAATCGAACCACCCGAATGGCAAGAGACGGTTGACCCCACTACGGCGGCAGCGGCTGCCGCGATTGAAACACCGGTCTATCGTCGTGAACAGGGTTTGTGGCCGCATCAAAAATATTTTGCGCGTCTGGCACTTGAACGTCACCGGCTGGGTGGCGCGCGCTTGGTGCTGGCCGATCAGGTGGGGCTGGGGAAAACCATTCAACTGGCGATGGCTGCCTTGTTGATGGCACTGGATGACACAGAGGGTTTGCCTATTTTGGTGCTGGCACCCAAGCCGCTGTTGCAGCAATGGCAGGATGAAATGATGGAGTTGTTGCAACTGCCCTCGGCTCGTTGGAACGGTCATGCTTGGGTGGATGAAAATGATCTTGAGCATCCTTCCGAGGGCGTGAAGTCGTTGGGCAAGTGTCCGCGCCGAATTGGTTTGGTTTCGCAAGGGCTGGTGGTACGAGGTTTGCCGGAAGCGTTGCAGCAATTATTGAGCCGCCGCTATACCTGCGTGATTGTGGATGAGGCGCATCGCGCACGTCGCCGCAAAGTGCCCAAGGTGGATGCGAGCGTGGAAGAAATTGACGAGAGGGCTGATCCGAATAAGTTGATGGCTTTTTTGAAAGAGATCGGGCCGCGCACAAAAAGTATGCTGCTGGCAACCGCGACGCCGGTGCAACTGCATCCGGTAGAAGCATGGGATTTGCTGGATATTTTGTCGCAAGGCAATGATGGTGTTCTAGGCGGGTGGACTCGCACCAGTGAGTGGTTTCGTGCCAGTCATTGCTTGGCGATTGCTAATGGCGAAATAACCGTGCCGACGGAACCCGTGGCAGGTTGGCAGTATGTGCGCGACCCTTTACCTTCCAAATTTGAAGATCCCGCCTTCGCGGGCATTCGACGCAATCTGAGCGCCGACGATAAAACTTGGCAATTTAAACCAGAAGTGCTGAGTCTGCTTTCGCCAGCGATTCGCCGGGTGCAATTACAAAATAATGTGCTGCCGAATTATGGTGAACAGTTTAATCCGCTGCTGCGCTGCATTGTTCGGCGCACGCGCGGTTATTTGGAAGAAATGATAAATCCCGCGACCGGTGAAAATTACTTACCGCGTGTGGCAGTTAAGCTGTTTGGCGAAGATGACAATAGCTCGCTGGGGTTGGGCAGCTATCTGGGTGATGCTTACCAAGAAGCAGAAGAGTTCTGTCGCTTGCTGCAACAGCGGGTTAAGGGGGCTGGATTTTTCAAGACGCTGCTACTGCGCCGTTTGGGGAGTTCGATGGAAGCGGGGAGGAATACCGTTATCAAGTTGCTGGGGCATCATGCCGATGAGTTGAGCGATGAAGAAGATGACGACACAGATGACGAGAATGGGAATCAGCCGGTTCAATCTGAGTTCAAAAATTTCACAGATGCAGAGATTGCCTCGCTGAATCGCTGCTTGGCCTTGTTGCGGCAAGGTGGCAATCACGATCCCAAGCTGGAGGCGCTGGTGGGCTATCTGCTGGGCACGCGGTCAGATGTGGAAAAGCGTTGGCTCGAATTGGGTTGTATCCTGTTCTCGCAGTATTACGACACCGTGCGCTGGGTAGGTGATGAGTTGTCTAAACGCGCCGAGTTTGCCGGGATGGAAATTGGCCTGTATGCAGGCAGTAACCGTTCTGGCGTTTGGATTGAAGGCAAATTCCAGCGTTGCGAACGGGAGATTCTCAAGGCGCGGGTGCGTGCCGGAGAAATAAAATTGTTGTTGGGTACAGATGCGGCATCGGAAGGCTTGAACTTGCAGCGCTTGGGCACACTCATCAACATCGACTTACCGTGGAACCCCACCCGATTGGAACAGCGCAAGGGTCGTATCCAACGTATCGGGCAGGCTCGCAGTGAAATTTGGATTGCCAACTTGCGCTACCGCGACTCGGTTGAGGATAAAGTCCATAAAGTGCTGGCCGACCGACTGGAATCTATCCATCAACTCTTCGGGCAGATTCCAGATACCTTGGAAGATGTGTGGGTGAAGATTGCGCTGGAAGGTGAACAAGAAGCCCGCCAACTAATTGATCGCACCACGGCTACACGCAATCCGTTTGATGCTAAATACAGCAAGGTTGAGGATGCGGACTGGGAGACCTGTTCGTTGGTGCTGGAGCCAAGGGCGGTGAAAGAGCAGTTGTCGCGAGGGTGGTGACTGGTTGTTTTGATTTGAATAGGCGAAAGGATTATCCATCGTGACGTTACAACAAGATTTGGACAAACATATTGATCAGCTTGCCACGGAGACTCTAAAGAAATTTGAGAGCGTTGCAGATGCTGCGCGATCCAAGCTTGGAACAGCCTCTGGAGCGACGGCGACTTCGCTTGCGACTATCAACACGATGACAGATGGTGGTGCGGTAAATCGCCTCGCTCAGATTGGAGACGAGCTTCGCCAGAGCTATGTTCAACTTTCAAAAGAACCCGCAATCTCCCGGGTTGTAGTTGAATCTGAAGACGGTCAGCGTCATACGTATTTTATTTGTCGAACCACTTCTATTCTAGGAATGGCAAGTTATCGCTCACCGGTGGGGCGTCTGGCTTCTTTGCCGGTTGGGTCTGATCTGGATATTCCTGTTCGCGGAAACGTGGTCGTGATTGAACGCGCCCAATTGCATCCAGAGCAAAAGATCGCAGGCTGGGATTCCAACAATTCAATTATTCAAGGACAAGACTATGGTCCGCTAACGGTTGTTTCTTTTCGCACCTTACTCGAAGGTGAGGTAGACGATAGCGACGTAGGTGCAGATTTGCTGGCGAGCTTGCTGGCTCAAGAGAGTCAATCGGCGAATAAAACGGATGGCATTCGTCGCAATGTAATTACTAAGATGGGGCTGCGCGACCAGCCGATTCTCGACCAATATCAGGATGAAATATTTCGGCTCCCCCTAGGCAGTCGTCTGCTTATCTTGGGGCCGCCCGGCACAGGAAAGACCACAACGCTCATTCGGCGACTTGGGCAGAAGCTAGACTCTGCATTTTTGGATGAGGATGAACGTCGCATTGTCGAGTCTGTAAGCTCAGACAATTTGTTGCACAATCAAAGCTGGCTGATGTTCACGCCGACCGATTTGTTAAAACTCTACGTTAAAGAGGCTTTTGCTCGCGAGGGGATCCCCGCGCCGGAAGAGCGCATTACAACGTGGACTGATTATCGACATAAATTGGCGCGGGAGAAATTGGGTGTATTGCGAACGGCATCACCGGGTGGAACTTTTGTGCTGAAATACTCTTTGCACGCGATTACCCCAGATGCTCAAGTGAACATGATTGCTTGGTTTGACGATTTTAACGCATGGCATAAATCTGCATTCATTGAGGATATTCGTGTTTCAGCCGATGGGTTGAGTAACGACCCGGATGGAAAAATTGCTGAGCTGGGGAAACGATTGTTAACCATAACGCAAGTCAATAAATCTGGATCTATTACTACGCTATTTACTTCCATCAATGCAGAGTCCATTCGCATTCAAGATGTGATCGCTGAGTTGAAATCGGCTACGGATAAAAAGGTTCGTGAATCAATTACACTTCAATTGAATCGCAACAAATTATTCTTGAATGAGCTAGGCGTATTTATTGACGGGTTACAGGATGCCTCAAATGCGGATACCGATATTGAGGATGCTGATGACCTGGATAACGACGAGGATGAAGAGCTGAATCAATCCAAGACGCCAATGGCGAAGGCGCTTGCCACATATAACCAAGTTGTTCGGTCCCAAGCTCGCTCTGTAGCGAAGAAACGAAGCATAGGCAAAAACACGCGAACCGGAAGAATTATTGAATGGATCGGTGAGCGCACTTTGAGCGAGACAGATCGTTCTTTCGTGGGTGCTAGTCTTCTTATTCAAGCAAGGGCACGACGCTTTATAAATCCGGTGAAAAAATATATCGGCGGACTGCCGAAGCGGTATCGTGCTTTCCGCCGCGCGCGTCAAGATGAAAACAAGTGGTACATCAAAGATGCCTATAGCGCTACAGATATAAACACGCTGGAGCTAGATATTGTTCTCTTGGCAATATTACGAAGCGCTGGTGAATTGCTCAACGTGGCAAGTATTATGAGAAACATTGATTCACCTGCCTGGGCGTCTCTCCAACCTATACATGACCTATACAAGAACCAAGTTCTTGTTGATGAGGCAACTGATTTTTCCCCAATTCAAATTGCCTGCATGGCTGCGATGTCGCATCCTCGCTTTCGCTCATTTTTTGCATGTGGCGACTTCAATCAAAGATTGACCACATGGGGAAGCCGCTCACTTGCAGATATGAAATGGGTATTTCCGGATTTTGAGATTAGAGAAATTAAAGTTTCTTACCGCCAAAGTCGCCAACTTAACGAGCTAGCGAACGCGCTCATTCACTTGGTAGATCAAAACGATAGTGGCGTGATTTTGCCAAGCAATATTAATAATGAAGGTGTTCCGCCTGTTTTGGTAGAAGAATCGCTAGACCATTCAAAGGTGGTGAATTGGTTGGCTAATCGCATCAAGGAAGTCTCTGCCTCCTTTCCCACTTTGCCCACTATTGCTATTTTAGTTAACAGTGAGGATGAGGTGCAGCATGTTGCGGACGATCTTAATACTATTTTGCAGGACGCAAGTATTCGTGTCGTTGCATGCCCAAAGGGCCAGTTTATCGGTCAAGATAGTGATGTGCGTGTATTCGATGTGAGACACATCAAGGGGCTAGAGTTTGAGGCTGTGTTTTTCGTAGGGATTGATCGCTTGGCCCTCATGCATCCAGAACTTTTCGATAAATATTTGTACGTTGGATCGACCCGCGCGGCAACTTATTTGGGCGTGACATGTGAAACTAAATTGCCGGCATCTATTGAAGCGATACGACCACTGTTTGTGGAATCTTGGTGATATGCGTGAAGCGGCCATACGCATGTGTGAAATCAAAACTCAACATCTAAAGGTCAAAAACGGTCAAATCCATGATGCCTAAGATACGTCTTTTGATGTGCTGATGCAGAAAGCACCAAGTCAGAAACATATACTGGCGAATGTCGCTTAACGGGCAACTCAATCTCAGATTCGAACGGCAGCCATGGGTTAGGTAGCGTCAGTCTAGCCTGTAATTTCCCCTAAATACAACGGCGGCTATGCACTCGACAAGAGACAAACGGTGAGTAAAAAGTTAAATGCACAGGTTCGGCAACTGCCTGCCATGACTCGCGACTTTGCGGCAGGCAATATGACGGTTGAAGGTGTAAAGGTGAAAACGATTACTGAATCGCATAGAGCGAACGTCCTATTGGCAAATTGGCGGTGTTAGAAATCAGATCCATAATCACTAAGTGAATAAATTAGTGGAAGTAACTTAACTCTTCACTTTTTCCTTGTTTGAAGGCTCTGCTTCATCATTGCCAAACTCCTGCCAGTCATCGCCAAACAATTCCATCGGATGCTGCGTGCGGTCAGATCCGTTGCCGCAGTTCATTGAGGTAACCGAGCAATATTTGTCACACCCCCAGCAAATGCGCTCAGGGTGTTTCGGGTGTATAGGGAATTTTTTCGCCATCATTTTTGTCCGTCAAACGCTGGTTGGACAACGAAGGTCATTTATCAGTTCAGCAATATCCCTCACTCCAACTTTATTAACTTCGCGCGACACCGGCCAAGCTTGCATCGTCTCGGCATTATGCGGGCGAATCAGCGGCAGCAGATTCTCAGTGCTCCTTTCCAGGGGCGACAACCATTGCGCCCAATTCTCCGCATCTAGTATCACGGGCATACGGTCGTGTATCGGCTCCATCAAGCTGTTAGGCGACGTCGTAATGATGCAGCAAGTCTCAGTGTCACCCCAAGTCTCCCAGATTCCAGCAAGCGCCATCGGGTCACCTGATTTGAGGCTCATATAAAACGGCTGTTTCACCCTGCCATCGCTCTTCCACTCAAAAAAACCCGAAGCAGGGATAATGCAGCGGCGCGCTTTGAACGCAGAACGAAACGACGGTTTCTCTGCGACGGTCTCGCCGCGTGCGTTGGTTAGCTTGTTGCCTATGCTCGCGTCCTTAGCCCATGATGGAATAAGTCCCCAGTGCAGCATTCGCAGCGACCTCGTGCCCTGCTGGTCGGCTGTAATGGCGCAGATATTAGTCCTGGGAGCGATGTTCCATGAAGCATGGAAACTAAGCTTGGCGGACAGGTTGAAGTGCTCGGCGAGTTTCTGGGGTGGAGTATCGAGGGCGAAGCGGCCGCACATATCTGTAGCCTACCCGCTAATTTTTGCAGAAAGCACAACTTTGTTATTGTGGTAGACACCACATCCGTGTTCTCCGATAGTCATTGGCGATGCGACAACAAAGAACCAGACATCTGCGCTCCCGTCTACTTTGATGCCAAGAGTTTTGTTATCAGCACTGTGTGGGTCGCGAATATTTTTAAACCCGACATCATATTTTTCTGCAATACCAGCAATTTTGCTAACATCAAACCCCGCATGCATCTCTGAACAGAAGTTGTCCACGGCGTTTATATCTCTCTTTAGTGCGATTAGATAGCCTACAGTGCCCAGCGCGACAATCACCACAACCCACATTAGCTCTTTCATGACATCTCCCGCCGGTCAGTCGACGTGACTGAACTTGAATTTATGACGCCCACCTTTACTGTGCACATACTTTTTGTACGCGGCTATCCAATCTGACGCCATTTGCTCCTGCGCATCTTTGAGCGTGACTTCGTTCTCGCACACTAGCTTATATATTACGAATTCAAGCTGGTCTTTCTTGCTGGCGTTCCACTCACTCTTGCGTGGCTCGGGCCATAGGTTTCTCGGGTCACGCGGATTACCACCGATGCTCAGCGGTATTAAGTGATCTTCCTCATAATGTTTGGGATTGGTGTCATCGTAGCCATACTCGCGGATTTGTTTCTTCTTGAGCTTGTTTGTGTAAGCGGCAGGTGGGCGCACGGTTTTGGTGTAGCCCTTAACGCAGACAGTCGAGTAAACATTGTCTTGGGTAATGTTAGGGTCAATGGCACCAGGCGTGAGGGTGGGATCGGGTAGATCGGAAGCCACTGAAGCTGCAGAGAATACAAGGGCAAGGGTCGCTAGTAGCAGTTTCATTTTCGATTTTCTGTGGTGTGGCTGTCGTTGTGGCCAAGCATAGCAACATAATTGCCTCGACACCACCACGAAGTACTAGTACGTTATGACACTTGCGGCATGCCACGATTTCAACAACAATCCTGCTGCCATTATTTAGAATGTGGAGACCATACGCCAATGAGTTCATTTGACCTGAGCACATTTGATGCATTGATACTAGGGAAAGCATTTTGAGAAATACGAGGTGCTATATGCACCCAGCCAATTGAATGAAAACCATCCTTGATTACCTCAAAGCAAACGGCGAAAAGCTTGATACCGAGATTGCTGAAGCTACGGGTATCTCGCTCGCTAAAACGCGTGAGTACTTGTCAGAGCTTTCGGCAAAGGGTGAGGTTATGTTTTGCCGCTCTATCCGGCTTGTGGATGGTGAGAAAATCGAGGGCATGATCTACCGAATATCTGGGTATATTGTTAAGAATAAACCTGGTGCTAAATCGAAAGCTCAGTTGAAGTTGAATTGAGATTTGTAAATCAGTTTTCAATTGAGGTGAGCACATGAGCTTAATGGCAATGTTCAAAGGGTTTGTTGGTGAAGCGTTTGGCTCGATCGCTCACAAAATCATGCTGGACAGAAGCATCTACCATGAACTAAATAATGTCACTATACCTACGCCGGATGGAACAACTCAGATTGACCACGTTTTAGTTTCACGATTCGGCATTTTTGTCATTGAAGCTAAAAACATGAGCGGTTGGATTTTTGGCAACGAAAAATCAGCCGAGTGGACTCAGAGTTTTCCCGGAGGAAAGTTCAGGTTCCAAAATCCTTTGCGGCAAAACTACCGCCATACGAAGTGTCTGTCTGATTTTCTTGGTGTTGAACACGACAAGCTTCATTCTATAGTGATGTTTTGGGGTGAAAGTACATTCAAGACAGCCATGCCTGAGAATGTTTTGGACAGCGGTTATTCAAGTTATATCAAGAGCAAGTCTGTCGTACTGTTTACTGATTATGAAGTTGCGGAGATTGTTGAAGCGATCCAAACCGGAAAACTGCCGAGGACTTGGGCTACCCGCAAGCAGCACATCACTTCATTGAATGAGCGGCATGCTAAGCCAGCGCCACAACCTATTAAAGTTGCTCAACCTAAACCGGTGATACAGCCATCTTTAGATTCTGCAAATCCTGCATGCCCGTTGTGCAGCAGCCCAATGGTGAAGCGTTCTGCAAAGCGAGGAGCTAATGTTGGGAATGAGTTCTGGGGATGTTCGAGCTATCCAAAGTGCAAGGGTGTGGTGAATGCGTAGTCGTGGATTCAGAACATCATTTGCTATTAGGATTGTCGCCAAAGTTTATAGACAACGGGAGACTGCAATCGAGGTCTGAATGTGAAGTTATTATCCCCTTCTCATCAATTGTAAAAGATTTTGTGCACGTTTTGTCTTGATTAAAATTGTACTTTTTCCAGGTAATAATTTTCATCCCGTCCTGAGTATCGTGCGTGGAAGATGGTGCACCCCATAGCGAGATAATCTCGGAGTCTTTATGCCCAACCCATTTTTCCATTTCATTATAGGTTGAAGCGCAACCTACTAAACTGACGATGGTTGCGAAGTAAACAGTTTTAAGAAGTTTGTTAACAATCAGTTTCATTTTGTTCATGCGATGCCTGTCTTTAAAAATATTTCCTAAGAATGTGTACCAGCTACCTTACAACAGGTAACTCACTCCAATCGGTTGTGTAGCTAGGTGACTTATTTTCTCTACGCATTGACCAACCATGACCGAGACCAGTCGCAGCGATTGTTAAGCTGCCTTTTCCCATCTTCTGGTTTATTGAATCCATGACGTGCATGAGATTGTCTGATTTCGTTTGCTTGTCAGTATCATCAAATAGTGTTTTTTGCAGCGAGTCTTTGGGTTGTAACCCCATCAACATCACACCAGATTTTTTATAGTCGAATCCGCTACGATATATTTTCTTTAATCCACTTAATGCCGCTTTGACCAGAATGGTCGTGTCATCAGTTGGATTCATCAGTGGCACAACCAATGAGTTTTCATAATACTCTTCATCCTTAAATGGACTGGTGCGAATGAAAATGCTAATACTAGATGCAACAGAGCCATCTTGGCGCAATTTACCTGCCGCAGTGGTCGCATAGTATGCAACAGACTCCGATAGCCCCTCTAACGAGGTTACAGGAATGCCGAACGAGCGAGAAACCATAATCTGCTGACGCGATGTGTCTGAGTCCTCCAATTCGATTGAAGGGATGCCGTTAAGTTCATTTTGCGTTCTTGAAAGCACAATTGAAAACTGAGAGCGAATCATTTCTGGATTGGCAGTACGAAGGTCTTCAACAGTTTTGATGTTCATTGTCAGCAGTTTCTCGGAAATCTTCCTTCCTACGCCCCAAACATCACCAACCGGTATTTTGCTGAACACTTTTGTTTTAACTTCTTGATTGAATCGCCCAAAGTCACACACTCCATCGCGTCCAGCATAGCCTTTTTTGGCACAGTGATTGGCGAGTTTTGCCAATGTCTTTGTATCTGCAATGCCAACGCAAACGGGGATGCCAACATTTTGTTTTACTGTCTGGCGAATCTTCTGTCCATATGCCATCAATGTGTCTGGCGGAAATCCGCTGAGGTCAAGGAAACATTCATCAATAGAATATATCTCTTGCTTGGGTGAGAAGTTGGCGAGTGTGGACATGACTCTTGCTGACATGTCGCCATAGAGTGTGTAGTTGCTTGATAAAGCGATGATGCCGTGTTTCTTGGCAATCTTTTCTATCTTGAACCACGGTTCAGCCATATTAATTCCGAGGGCTTTTACTTCGGCAGAACGAGCTACTGCAACACCATCATTATTGCTCAGCACAACAACAGGAACTCCCTCCAGCTTAGGATTAAATACCCTCTCACAAGAGACATAAAAATTATTGCAATCAACAAGTGCAATAGGCATCGCTTACCTTCAGATGAGCTGCTTAACCAATGAGGTTACAACACCCCAAATCTTTAGTTCCTGACCATCCCGAAATTGTATGTCTGTGTATGTAGGATTATCTGCTTTGAGAATGAAATTTCCATCTTGCTCAAAATACCTTCTGACAATTAATTCACCCTCAACAACTGCTATAACAATATGTCCAGAGATAGGAGTTATTGACCTATCCACAACCAGCAAATCGCCATGACTAATGCAAGCATCAAACATTGCATCACCTTCTGCTCGAACAAAGAAGGTTGCTTCCTTATTTTGGACAAGCAGTTTATCTAGGCTTAGTTTGCCTTCAATGAAATCATCAGCGGGGGATGCGAAACCAGTGGTCATTGGCTGAAACGAGTAAGGTGATTGCTCCAATAGTGGAGAAAGAACTCTTTCTGCATAATAAAGAACGAACGTTCTTGCGTCAATCTATAGGTGAGGACATCAGCATTTCAATCACTTTATTTAAAGATTCATGCCTATCCCAAAACTATTTAGGCAACATACAATCCAGACTCAATCGACAATCGAATCGGAGAACGCTGATGTCTACATTACTGGAGCTTTCACACCTCTACAATCTAGCAGACCAATTGCTGGAAAAAGCGAGTAAGGATGATATTGCCGAGACAGCTAGATTACTGGCAGTGAATTTATCCCATTATCAATTGAAATATGGCGAACTACCAGTCGAAGAAACACAAGCTATGCTAGATATTGAAAAGCCGAATGCCGAACAAACAGACATTCTTGTGAATGGCATGATGAATTTGATTGGCATGCTCGGAAATGTTGTGATGGACTTAGATGAACCGCGACATTAATCAAGTTGAGCCGAAACCGGCACCTGTCCTGGAGCTGTTCCGATATGAAAATGTCTGTTGAAATTGCAAGTATTGGGATTGCGGGCAAATAACATTGAGCAGTGAGTCGAGCGGCGTATAGTTATATCGGCACAAAGTCGCTGACCGATATGCGATGTACAAGGAGAGCTGAATGCTGGTGACTTTTACAACAGATGCGTATGCCGACATCACTATGTTTGGGGATGTCGCCCTTAGTATGCTGAAAATGATGGGGCACAGCGCAACTGTGCCAGGTGCTATTCGGGCAGAAGATGTTCCTTTGGCACTAAGTCGGCTAAGAGCCGCTATCGATGTGGAAAGATCTTCGCCATTAATTGCTGATAAAAATGCTGATGAGCCAGTTGTAAGCGTGGCTCATCGAGCGCTGCCTTTGATAAATTTGCTCGCTGCCGCATCAAAGGAAAAAAGTTACGTAACGTGGAAATGAACAGTGAATGGCCGTTGACCGCTCGACATGAGACTGCCGGAGAGTAGTATGCCGACAGGGCATTGCCGGCCAGTTAGAGTCCTTCGTGACTGGCCGTTATCCGGCAGTTAATTTTTGAAAGTTTCAGAACGAATCACACAAGTTTAATTGGTTTTTGATCAAAATTAATTAGTGCAACTCTCCAATATCACACAAATACGACAATTTAATTACATCGAAGGACCGGGTGAGCATAAAGCCAAACGGTCTATAGACAATTGAAAATATTTATGTGAGGATGCGCCGGTTTCAATTTTCTTGGTCGAATGAATGCAGGGATTGATGAACTGTCACTTTGTTAGCTAATGCAATCGGACGTCAAGCATCTAACAGCAATTTAAGGAATTTCTAAATCGTGCGATTTGCTGTCTGGATCATTACAATTTTGCTTTTACTCTACTGTTTTGCTTGCATCGCTCTCTTCGTATTTCAACGCTCGCTTATCTATTTTCCCCAGCAAAATGCTTTCGACACGCCTTCTGCGACAATCATTTTACCTGTTTCCAATGCGAACCTTATGGTCTCAGTTCGACCTCATGCTGGACAAAAGGCACTGATCTACTTTGGCGGAAACGCAGAAGATGTCTCTGCAAATCTGTCTTCGTTCTCCCAAGCATTTCCTGACTACGCGATCTACCTGCTCCATTACCGTGGATATGGAGGAAGCACAGGAGATCCTTCAGAGGAGGCGCTTCATGCTGACGCGCAGATACTTTTTGACAAGGTACACAGTGAACACCCTGATATAGCCATCGTTGGGCGAAGTCTTGGAACGGGAGTGGCAATTCGGCTTGCTAGCCAACGACCTGCATCTCGCCTCGTGCTGGTCACGCCGTATGACAGCATCCAGAACATCGCTGAGCAGCAGTTCCCTTACTTCCCCATTCGCTGGCTTCTTTCCGACAAGTTTGAGTCATGGCGAGATGCTCCGAAGATTCGGATACCAACCATGATTATCGGCGCAGAGTTCGACGAGGTTATTCCCCGCTCAAACACTGAGCGCCTGAATGCCGCCTTCGAAAAAGGTATCGCGACCATCGTATTCATTCCCAAGGTTGGTCACAATAACATCTCGAACACAGCGCAATATCTGGATACCATGCGAGCAGCCCTATGAATCTAGCAACTGGCCTATGGGTTACTTCCAGTCGAATGAGGAAAGTTATTTGGATAATCGTCTGCACGTTATCTTTCTCGATACCTTCTTTTGCAGAAAACGAAGCATTGATTGCAGTTGATGTCGGGCACTCTTTTGATAACTCAGGAGCTTCGAGTGCTCGGGGAGTAAGTGAATTCGAATACAACTCAATATTGGCAGCTAAGATCGCCAAAGCACTTTATTCTAGTCATACGAAAGCAGTATTGATTGGAGCTGATGGCACGATGAGCGATATTCACAATAGAACCGCAAAGGCAAGCTCTGTTAACGCAAAGTTCTTCCTGTCAGTACATCACGATTCAGCAAAGCCCCAATTCTTTAAGTACTGGAAATGGAATGGTGCAGTACATCACTATGCTGATAAGTTTTCGGGATATAGTCTATTTGTTTCGAGAAAAAATCCATATTTAGCGGAAAGTTTGAAATGTGCAACTGCTATTGGATCAAAGTTGCAAGAATCAGGATTTCACCACTCTACATATCATGCAGACGCAATTGCTGGCGAGAGCAGAGAATGGGCTGATCAGTTGAACGGGGTTTACTATTTTGATGATTTAATTGTTCTAAAAACAGCAACTCAACCTGCCGTGCTACTTGAAGCTGGGGTTATTGTTAATCGCAAAGAAGAAGAGAGTCTAAAACTTAATGTAACTCAAGAAAAAATTGCTGAAGCAGTCAAGACAGGCTTGTCCAATTGCGGAGTCATTTACTAAATTATTAACAACTGGAGGTTGGAATGCGTTTACTTAATAGTATTGTTTTCTTAGTTACATGTTTTTTTATTTCGTCTGCGTTTGCTTTGCAATGCGACTCCCCTACTGGAGATCAAGAAGTGGCTAGGTGCCTTGGTGTTGAGTTGATAGATTCCGATAAGAAGATAAATGATATCTATAAGGAATTGATGGGCAGCAAGACGGAAGAGCAGAAGAATGATCTTAGGGTCGCTCAACGAGCATGGTTAAAAAAACGTGACGCGGAATGCAATTTAGATTCCAAAGAGCACAACCGAGACAAGTGGTTATCCTTAATCTTGCAAGACTACGCCAAAACTACCTGCGTAGTAAGATTTACGCGCGGACGAATTAGCGAATTGGAGCATATGCAATCAGGCGTAGTTGCGCCTACACAAAATCCAAATGAGAAAACTGAAACAGCTGGCAATAAGAAATTGCCTGCCTCTGCATATGATGGACACAAGACTACCTTCCACTCAAATGGGAAGTGGTACTTCGAAGTAACTTTAAATCCCGGAGAGATCGTCAAAATTGCCCCAATGGTTCTTTCGATTGGAGTTTCTAACCAAGAATCTTTCTCAGGAACAATATTTAATATTAGGCAACGTGATTCCGAAGTTGCATCAGTACGCGTTGGGATTGCTGCCGACTTTGATAATGGAAAACTTTATATTCGACAAAATGGTGTCTGGAGTAATGGAGTTCCGGGTAGTAATCAAGGATTAGATTTAAAGCTAGGGAAGGATTTTGCCGGAGTGTTAATTCTGAGTGCCGATAGTTCGAGTCCTTATTTTTCTAGCAAGGCAGTAATTCCCAATTTTGGTGGAGACACACCAATGGCTTATGCTTTGCCTGATGGGTACAGTCCATGGCGTAATCAAAAACTGAATTAATTTGACGGTGTCCAGTCAACTGCGGTCAGTCTCTCGACGTTTCGAAAGGTTTATTGGCGTCGGCTTGCTTCTGCTTAGCCTCGTTTTTGGCGCCCTGTTCATATTTTTCGCAGTTCTTGCTGTGAAAAACGGAGCGTACAGCGCTGGCATGCTAGTAATTGAACTCGTCATGGCGCTCATAGCATATTCACTAGCTATGTTTTCTATCAGACTTATCACGGGCCGTGGAATCAAGGGCAGCGACCGACTCTTATCAAACTCGGCCTTAATGATATGGGGAACTGTATTTGGGGTATTCGGCATAGTTGAATTGATTCAAGTTGTGGTGTCTCAACGAGTTGAATTTTTCGTTCCTGGAATCACTAGCATTGTGATTGGCTTGGGTGCGTACAACCTGGCAAGGACGCGAAAGGGCCTATGAACTCTAACCAGACGTTGACATCCGGTTTCAGGAAGTTGCTATTTCCACAATAGTTACCTGTTGCAGAAAGATAAAGCAAAACTTGAGAGGCTGAAATAAAATACAGAGCGGACATGGTCATTAGTAAAGGCAATCTGCCTCAAGTCGGCCCAGAGTGTGTAAAAACGCAAAAGTTACTAAACGCTAGCGAATTTCTGACTTTTAACAACTCATGAAGCAATTAGAAGCCTATAACGACAATCAGAAAGCGTAAACAATTTTTGCTGGGTGTACAAAAATGCATCGCTCTGAGGGGCTATAACGGCACGATTAAAATGTAGCAAAGGCCATCAGGCCACTATTGCCTCCATCAGACGCCGGGTGAAACTCGAAGATATTTTGCTTGGTTTGACACACAACTCGCCGGAGATTCAGCGTAGTGAATCCGAGGATCCTTTTATTCACAGTATTGCTGCACTACTCGGTAGTAGCGATAGTAATGTATCCATGTTTTTTAATCTTTGCATCGCGCTTTTTTTGGAATTGGCCGGGGTCATCTTGTGGATGGAATATTCTCGGGGCAAAAAAGACGAACAGAAAACGGATGGAAAGATCATATGTTCAGTCGAACAAAATTCGAGCCAGAACAAACCAACCGTAGAACAAATTCGGTTATTTCTAAGGTGCGGGCAACAAAAAGCGATGGACGTTTACCGGCTGACAGCGGAGCCGCGAAGAAAAAACGGTAATCATGTTTTAGGATAAATGCAAATGCTGTTAAGCCACATTTATTGTGGTATCAGGATGGATACAAAACTTGAACCGACGCCCCAGCACCACAGGTCAATATGTACAGGTGTTTGTTTACAGAGTTTAAATTCAGTTGTCCCGACTACTGGTACTACTGAGTAGTACCAGTAGCATTGCAATTGACTACCGAAGTAGTGGATTACAGAACAAGACTACTGAGTAGTAAGCCGTGTACAGATTACAAAATTCATACGGCGTTTGTGGCATTCGGTATGGCGTTTCTAGTTAGCAAACGTATTCCCCTTTTTTACGGCAGTGCTTATTTGCAAATAGCGTCACCATTGTCTCCACTGAAGACTAGTGTTGAGTAAAACGCTCCATCAGCCAGATGTACGCATCTTTTTCGCTATCAAAATGCTTCTCCACACCCAAAAACATTGCATTTGTAGGCTTGTTTCCGCCCTTCCGGCTCTTGATCGTTCGCCAATTGGGAAACCGCTGATCTAGCACGGACTCAGCCAACCGTACGTGTTCAATCGCATTTTTGGCTATTGCATTTTCGCGCATTGTCACCAAATCCACTTGCTTTTTTTGTGGATCTTGAAGGAGGCTGAGAAAAAGATTAATGTCCATTTTTTATCGTTCTTTGCGATCTATTGAAGTTTGCGAAGTGCTGCGATAGCTGGTTCAAAACCCTGATCGGCCGATTTCTTCCACCAATACGTCGCCTGCTTTTCATCCTGCGCGACACCGTCGCCATTCAAGTACATCACACCTAGATTGAATTGTGCCTGTGCAAAACCCTGATCAGCAGCTTTCTGAAACCAATTCACAGCTTGCTTTGCATTTTGTTTGACACCAATGCCTTTGGTGAACATCACACCCAGATTGAATTGCGCCGTTGCATACCCCTGATCAGCAGCTTTCCGATACCAATACACAGCTTGCTTCGCATTGCGTTCGACACCACCGACGCCTTTTATGTGCATTACAGCCAGACTGAATTGCGCCTGTGCAAAACCCTGATCAGCAGCTTTTTTCCACCAGTAAATCGCTTGCTTTGAATCTTGTTCAACACCATAGCCTTTCTCATACATCAAGCCAAGATTAAATTGCGCCTGTGCAAAACCCTGATCGGAAGATTTGTTCCACCAATAAGCGGCCTGCTTTAGATCGAGTTTGACACCGTTTCCATTGAAATACATTCCGCCTAGATTGTATTGCGAATCTGCATACCCCTGACCAGCAGCTTTCTGATACCAGTAAATCGCTTGCTCTCCATCTCGTGCGACACCATTGCCATTTTCATACATCCAACCAAGATTATGCTGAGATGGCCCATACCCCTGATCAGCAGCTTTCTGAAACCAAAACGCAGCCTGTTTTGCATCTGGTGATACCTGATCATTGAAAAACATTACACCTAGATTGTGTTGTGCTGGTGCCAGACCCTGATCAGCAGCTTTCTGAAACCAGTAAATCGCTTGCTTTGCATCTTGAGCAATACCATCGCCTTTGTTATACATCACGCCGAGAGAGAACTGCGCCTTGGAATACCCCTGATCAGCAGCATTCTGAAATATACGCAGTGCTTCTGTATTGTGACCTTCTCTATATTGTTGAACGCCAGAAACAAACATTTCATTTAAAGTCAGTTTGTCTGACTGCTTCTGATAGTCGGCCTGAAGAGCTTGTCGTGCAGCGTCGGTTTGTTTTTCTTCAAGCTGTTTTTTTAGGCGCGTAATCTCTGCGAGTGCCGCATCTATTTCTTTTTTGGACTGAGTAAGAGATTCCGCGATTTGAATATTCTGGCTACTCACTTTTGAGAGATTATCGGCAAGTTGCGAAATTTGCTTATTCTTTGCGTCAACATCTAACATTTTATTCAGCGAATTCAGCACATCTGCCGGATCGGCTTTGATTTGTGCCTTGAGCACATATACTGAGCCGTTCCATTTTTCATCAAGAATCTTTACGCTGGTGACACCCGCCGACAATGTTTCGATTTCCACTGTGCCAAACTTGCGACCATCTGATGAGCTTTGCTGCTTTACTAATACACTGACATGTGTGCCAAGCTCACTTAGTAATTCGCGTTTAACTTCCTGTAAAGCAATGGCGCGAGCAGTTATTTTGCTATCGGCTTCGCTGGCTTGATAGCTGTACTCACGAATGTAGGTTTGTTCAGCTGCAAAGGCAGTACTTGAAAAAATAAACGCGGCAAGAAGGTACAGAGTTGAGCGGGTATTCATGAATGTATAACCTGTTTTATATACAACTGGCTGAAGCCCCAGATTGAACAGCTCGCCTGCTCATGAACTGCCAAATACTGTGATCGAAGTAGGCACGGTCAATTGAAAGAATATCAGAGGTCGACGCAACCAAAATTATGATAGAGCGTGTTGAAGAGAAATTCGAGATCAAGCCGGATCGCTTGGTGGGTGATACGAACTACGGCTCTGCCGCTATCCTTGGTTGGCTTGTAGATGAGAAGAAGATTGCGCCCCATACGCATGTGGCTGGCAAGCCGGAACGTGAGGATGGGACGCTCTCTCGCAGTGATTTCCAGTGGGATGAACAAGCCAATGAATACCGCTGCCCGGAAGGTAAAGCCCTGCGCAGCGATTGGCGTCCATTCAAGAATCCGCGTAATCGAATCACGAAGAAAGATACGATTATCTACCGCTCAAGTCAGCCAGACTGTGCAGCATGCCCAAATAAGAATCACTGTTGTCCGAACACACCGATTCGAAAAATCACACGCAGTATCCATGAAAAAGCCAGAGATGTTGCACGAGCCATCGGAAAAACGGATGCCTTCAAGGAATCATGCAGGCAACGTAAGAAGGTGGAGATGCTGTTTGCGCATTTGAAGCGCATCCTAAATATGAACAAGCTGCGATTAAGAGGATTCAGTGGGGCACAGGATGAGTTCCTGCTGGCGGCGACTGCGCAAAATCTGCGACGAATGGCTAAATGGCTAGTACCTGAGGCACCGGAGGAGAAAATAATGCCTGCTTAAAGGCCAATAGGGGAAGTCGAATCATCAAATCTGATCTTGCAACTCTGCGAGTTCAACAAAATAAAATTCAAATCAAAACTCAGCCCAAAAAACGGTAAAATATTTGCAGAGTTTTTCAACACAATCGGCCGGCAAAAGCCAATCCTTTTAATATAATCCAATGGCTCTAATGCAATCTATTTCCGCCATAGATTACATCCAATTCGCGTTATAAAAGGGCACTGAATTCTGGGTCGATTCCACTCAGAATTTCTCGTGCCCATGGGTTTATATCACCGTAGTGTTTAATCAGTTTCCCTCCATTTGTTCGAAACAGGATCCGAGCTGGAGAGTTTTCTACCGAGTTGTCATAGATATATGCGCGATCAGCGATTTGTGCCGCCACAGAGCAATTTGCCAATGACCGTGTGTAGCGAGAGATAATTTTGCTGATGGGAACATCGTGTCCTCCTTCCATGACGCGCAGCGCAACTCGCATGGCGTTAATCGAAGGATTATCTGTACCCACAAAAAATAGCCGAACGAAGAAACCCGCCTGTTTGGCCCTCTGAATGAAATCGATCTTGTCAGGCATTGACAGTACGGTCTCAAAAGCTAGACTACGGCCATCTCGTACACACTGCTCCCGCACCTCAGCAGCACGGATAGCTGCTTTTCTAACAGTATCAGGCGCATTCCAATCGCCAAATTCGTCGCGAGCAATGAAGTCTGGATTCACGTATTCGCAGCCGCCCATCCATTCATGGCGGAGTAACTGCTCGGTAATCGAAGTTTTGCCGGCACCATTTGGTCCGGCTACAACAATCAGTCGTGGTCTGAGTGTTTCACTCATGCAGATGCTATGACCTGTGGACGTTTATTGGCAGCGGTAATGTCATCTCGTAGTCGCTGCATGAGTTGTTGACGTGCTAGTTCGGCACGCCGATTTGCCTCGGTTGCTACCGAGTTCATTAGGATTTCCAACTGCGCATCCGTTGGCTCGTGCTGGATGTCGTTCAAATCAAAACGTTCGCTTTGCATGACGCTTTCCTCTAGAAGTAGGGCTGCCCAACTAAGTGGCGATTCTACCGGATTTTACTTGTGCCGCGATATTCATCAATTTTTAGCCAGGCAATGTCGCTCATTATAATTTTGTCCTACTGTGTTGTTGCCGTAGCCATTCTAACCCACCGCTGGATTGCCATATGTCTAGATAATCTTGGCGGTAGTACCAAGCCTCATTCTTGCCCCCCAAACGAACAACGCCTTCTTGTAGTTTGGGCTGTTTAGGTTTACCAGCCAGCAACATTTCAAAACAAAACAAATCGGATAATCTCATGCAGGTCATGGATGCCATCAACCAAAAAATGGGGCAGGGTAGCGTGACAGGTTGTCGCATCGGGTCTGGGTCATGGCTGGGAGATGTGTAAAGAAAAGAAATCGTCGAACTACACAACCGACTGGAACAAGTTGCTGGAGTTCGGTAGGAACAAGAAGAGCTCAGCCATTCCCTTTGTCAATCTGGCAGCGCAACGACGGCACAACCTTGTAAATTTGAGTGCTCTCCCTCACATACGTTGTAGATATTTGCATACCAATTATCGATTGATAAATCGGACATCGTTTTTATTCTTAAATTCAATTAGGAACAGATGGATATGACAAGAATTTGGCGTACGATATAAATATCAGCTCGAGTCTGGACGTGGCATGTAGCCGCTTAAAAATCAATCTGTATATCGTACGCAATGATTTAATATTTGCGGGAATTCAATTGGCTGTGATATATTTCGCGTCCTGCTTTGGGAGCAGGATGTCGGGAGTTCGAATCTCTCCACCCCGACCAGGTTTAGTCTTAAATTAAGTCTCATTGGTTACCGAACGAATTGTGCCCGTAGCTCAACCGGATAGAGCACCAGCCTTCTAAGCTGGGGGTTGCTGGTTCGATTCCAGTCGGGCACACCAAAGAATCATGCGGTTGTAAGATATTTTACTTCCTCTGGTTGTTCACCTTAAAGTCGAAACCGTCACATGCGCATCCCATCTTCTTACTACGGTCATCTTAGTGATGTTTTGCCAAATGCGTATATTTCTGCACTATCTCTTAAGTTTCCTGCCACCAAGAGAACTATAGTGCATTGCGATGAGAAAGTTCGCGCTGATTATATAACTGCATTAAACTAACTTCCCAATATCGTCATTATTCGCTTTCCTAATATTGAGGCAGCCAATAGTTGGTATTCGTCTCCAGCTTATCAAGCGCTCATTCCTCTGCGGCTGCAAGCAGCGGAAGTGGAGTTGAACTCCTATGGTGAGTAGCAGTCTACATCATGAAAAATTACCACACAAAAGAATTCCAAGTTAGTTCTGAAATAAAATCGCATACATTGAAGACATCAGATCGTGGAATGTACGTTGCCTTGATTTATACTCTCATAGCTGAGCGCTTATCGGCTTTCTACGAACATCATCAATGGTTGACTATCGCCCAAGGTGCAGATCTTAGTAGTGAATGGTTGGGCAGACATAAACTCAGTCTGCCAAATGACGTACGCAGGCACTTGTCAGCGTTGAGCGACCAATTGGCCAGACAGATTGCAGAACCTATTTCGCGCGAAGCAGGTCTTTATATTGCGCACGAAATGATGGAGTCTCTTGATCCGAACCTTCATTCTGAAGTCGGCCAGTTAATCATGCTTGAATGTGAACAAATACTCGATATGAATCCATTGGATCGGCATGACATACATTCCAATGAGTAACGGATAACTGTTTTGGCAGCAGCGGATTGCTGGCGACCAAGAACTAAATTTGTATGATACGTCCGATAGTTTACGACGGACTTGGACCTTTGTTTATGAGAGCGAAGACTTAAGTCCGCAATAGGAATTGGGATAAGATATTCAATCATGGAAATATCAATTGTGGATTATTCACCTCGTTTTGCGAAAGCGTTCAGGACGCTTAACGAACAGTGGATTAGAAGTTACTTTGAAATTGAAGAGGCCGACCGGCTGGTATTAGGTGACCCAGAGGGCTATGTGCTCAACAACAAAGAGGGACATATTCTGGTTGCGATTTACGGTAACGAGCCTATCGGAGTGGTCGCACTCATTTCGCACGGGGAACATTGTTTTGAATTGGCAAAAATGGCGGTGTCACCAGCATTCCAAGGCAAAGGGATCGGTTTGATACTTGGACAGGAGGCGATACGCAAAGCAAAAGCGCACGGAGCCAAGCGCCTCTATTTAGACAGCAACACTGTGTTGGAGCCAGCAATGAAGCTGTACCGCAAACTTGGTTTTTATGAGATTGAAAGTGGCGTATCTCCGTATCGGCGCTGCAATATCCAGATGGAAATGCTTTTTCAATGAGTTAATTATACGTATCACCTTCAGATGACTCGCTGAGTGCATTCAAACCAAACTTAAGAAAAAATCAGAATTGATTGTGATTCGTCTCGATGACGGTACATTGATTTAATTGCCTTTATTAAATAAAACGAACGTTAGATTTAAATTAAAAATAGATATATGATGGATTCCTTGGGCAAGTTGTCTGGAATTCTAGTTTCGGACTGGTTCAAAATTTGCCAATCAATTACTTAGGGTTGAAATATGGATAACTTGCAAGGAAAGACTATTTTTATCACTGGAGGTAGCCGCGGCATTGGGCGCGAAATTGCATTGCGATGTGCACGCGACGGGGCGAACGTGGTTATCACAGGAAAAACAGTGGAAGCACATGCAAAACTGTCCGGTACTATCCACAGCGTAGCCGAAGAGGTGGAAAAAGCGGGCGGACGTGCACTTGCTATTCAACTCGATGTAAGCGACGAATCAGCGTTGCAGGCCGCTGTCGAGCAGGCGGCGAAATATTTTGGCAGTATCGATGTGCTGGTCAACAACGCAAGTGCCATTAACCTGACAGGTACGCTGGATACCCCCGCAAAGCGCTTGGATTTAATGTGGGACGTGAATATGCGCGCAACTTTCCTGGCTTCGCAGGCTTGCATTCCACATCTTAAGAAGTCGTCCAATCCGCACATTCTTACCATGTCACCGCCGCTCAACTTCGAGGCTAAATGGTTTGCACCTCATGTGGCCTATAGTATTTCCAAATTTGGCATGAGCTTGTGCGCGCTGGGCATGGCGAGCGAATTTGCCAAAGACCGCATTGCTGTAAATTGTCTGTGGCCACGCAGCGTTATTGCCACGGCCGCGATTGAGTTTAATTTTCCTCCTGCAGTCCTGCGCGCATCGCGTTATCCGGCCATTATGGCGGATGCGGCGCATCACATTCTGACGCAGGACAGTGCCAAATGCACCGGTAACTTTTTTGTCGACGAAGATGTGCTGCGCACCGCGGGTATAGAGGACTTTGATCGTTATGCAGTGACGCCTGGCGTAGCGTTGTTCGAGGACTTTTTTCTTGATCATCCTTGAAGGGGGAAGAAAGCATGGAAGGTCACTATATCAATCCGAAAGATGCCGTCACACTGCACGGCGTGTTTCTGGAACGGGCGAAGCGAACGCCGGGGGGCGAGGCCTATCGTTATTTCGACGAAAAACAAAATGTATGGCATACGCTTTCCTGGGGCGAAATGCACGGGCATGTGGCACGCTGGCAGGATGCGCTACAGCGCGAGAATCTGGCCGAGGGGGATAGGGTCGCGATTATGCTGCGCAACTGCCCACAGTGGGTGATGTTCGAGCAGGCTGCGCTGTCGCTTGGTTTGGTTGTCGTCCCGCTCTACGTCGAGGACAGGCCGGACAATGTTGCCTACATCATCAATGATGCGCATGTTAAAGTGCTGCTGTTTGAGACTGCGGCACAGTGGCAGGCGTTGCGCACGGTGATAGGACATCTGGATTGCGTGCAACGATTTGTCAGCCTGGATCACATTGCTGAGGATGTTGTGCCGCACCTGTGCAGCGAACAAGGCTGGTTACCGTCGCAGGCATTGATGCAGCCGGAACGCGAGCGTAACGGTAATGCGCTCGCAACCATCATGTATACCTCGGGCACAACGGGAAAACCCAAGGGGGTGATGTTGTCGCATAACAACATTGTGCATAACGCTTATACGGGGCTGCGGACGTTTCCGGTCGGAACGGACGATATTATGCTTTCTTTTCTGCCGCTTTCGCACGCCTTTGAGCGCACGGCGGGTTATTACATGAGTATGATGGCTGGAGCAAGTGTTGCCTACGCGCGTTCCATTCCACTTCTGGCTGAGGATTTGATGATCATCCGGCCAACCATTCTGATGTCCGTGCCGCGCATTTACGAACGTGTTTACAACGCCATATATTCCAAACTGAACGAAGCCTCACCCCTGCGGCGTATGCTGTTCACGCTTACTGTTGACGTAGGCTGGGCGCGTTTTGAATACCGGCAAGGGCGGGGGGCCTGGTCGCCGAAAATTTTGCTGTGGCCGATTCTTAAGCGTTTGGTTGCAAATAAGGTGATGCAAAAGTTGGGAGGACGCTTGCGGCTGTCGATCAGTGGTGGCGCGGCTTTGCCAGCCAATGTGTCACGTTTGTTTATCGCGCTTGGATTGCCGTTGATACAGGGCTACGGCATGACCGAAACCAGCCCGGTGGTGACAGTAAACCACGTGGAAAACAACCTTCCAGCTACGGGAGGTTTACCGTTGGAAGGCGTAGAGGTGCGTATAGGGGCACAGAACGCGTTGTTGGTGAAAGGCCACTGTACCATGCTTGGCTACTGGAATAATCCCGAGGCCACAGCCGCCATTCTGGACAAGGATGGCTGGCTGAATACCGGCGATACGGCCATCATCGGCGCAAGCGGGCATATCACTATCACCGGGCGGCTGAAAGAAATTATCGTCATGTCCAATGGCGAAAAAATGCCACCCGCCGATATGGAAAACGCCATTCTCCGTGACACCCTGTTTGAGCAGGTTTTGTTATATGGCGAAGGTCATTCATATCTGGTCTTGCTGGCGGTGGTTAATTCGGAACAATGGCAAATTCTCGCTCAGCGGGCAGGAGTGAGGTTCGACAATCCAGAATCGCTGTGCGATCCGCGTGTTGAACAATTGGTGTTACAGCGCATAGCGGAACAACTCAAGGACTTTCCAGGCTACGCCAAGGTTCGCCGTGTTTGGCTTTCACTCGAGCCATGGAGTATTGCGAGCGGTTTGCAGACAGCAACGTTGAAGCTTAAGCGCGCCAGAGTTTTTGCTCATTTTGAAAAGGAACTTGCGCAACTTTACGAGGGGCACTGATACCTCATTTCGGGTTAATTTGCCAAGCTCATGAAAAGTACTTGCTTCGGGAAAGTTTTGCATCTAGAATTAAAACGAACGTTTGTTTTAATATTTAAGAAAGAGATAAAACACAATGACTAAACAGAATCCACAAGATGTCCGCGAACGCATTCTCAATGCGGCAGAGAGGCTGTTTATGCAGCATGGTTTTGATGGCTCGTCGATACGTATGGTGACTAACGAGGCTGGGGTCAACCTTGCGGCTGCAAATTATCATTTTGGCTCCAAGGAGGCATTAATGCAGGAAGTATTGCGGCGGAGGCTGGGTGGAATCAATCAAGAACGCTTGCGGCGGTTAGATGAGGAAGAGGTGAAGGCGGGTGGAAAGCCGTTAAAACCCTCAGTAATTGTCGATTGTTTTTTCGGTACGCTGTTGCGCGTCGCATCTGATCATAAGGCAGGAGGGGAAACTTTCTTGCGGCTGCTCGGGCGCACCTACACTGAACCTTCAGCATTCATCCGCACCTTGATGTCGTCGGAGTATGCGGACGTGCTGGATCGTTATAAAGAGGCGCTGTTTCGCTCTCTACCCGATGTACCCAAGGCGGAAATTGTGTGGCGCTTCCACTTCATGCTGGGGGCAACTTCCTACGCTATTGCCGGAACCGACTCTCTGCATCTGGTGACCGACTGGCAAGTGGTTGAAGGGGCAGAGCATCAAGATGAAAATCTTTTGCCGCGTCTGATGTCATTCCTGTTGGGCGGCTTGCGTGCGCCGCTGCCGCAGTTGGATAGTGCCGATACGGGCGGCAGCGATATACCCGCAAAAAAAGCAAGGCATTCCAAACCGTAATCATCTTCCCACCTTATCCAGGAGTAATCATCATGCCCACTGTCGCGTTATTGCTGTTACTTGCCGTTATCTTGCTGGTCGTGCGTCCGCTGCGGAGAAGGGTATTGAGCGCAGCGCTGTTTACTGCTTATAAAAAAATCCTTCCGCAAATGTCTGACACTGAACGTGAAGCGCTTGAAGCGGGCACAGTGTGGTGGGAAGGAGAGTTATTCCGCGGTAATCCGGACTGGAAAAAGCTGCATGCCTATCCCCGACCGAAACTGACTGCTACCGAGCAATCTTTTTTAGACAACGAAGTTGATGAAGCTTGTCGTTTGGTTGACGACTGGAAGGCTACGCAGACGGATTACGATATTTCGCAGGAAGCATGGCAATACCTCAAGGATAAGGGTTTCCTTGGCATGATTATTCCAAAAAAATATGGCGGTCTGGAATTCTCCGCCTTCGCACACTCGCAAGTGGTGACCAAATTGTCCACTCGCTCATCGGCGCTTGGCGTATCAGTGATGGTGCCCAACTCGCTCGGGCCGGCCGAATTGCTACTGCATTACGGCACCGAAGAACAGAAGAATTATTATCTGCCTCGCCTGGCCAAGGGGCTGGAAATTCCGGCATTCGCGCTGACCTCACCGTGGGCAGGTTCAGATGCGGCATCGATTCCTGATGTGGGAATAGTGTGCAAGGGAATATGGCATGGTAAGGAAGTGCTCGGTATGAGCGTTACCTGGGACAAGCGTTACATTACTCTTGCTCCTCTGTGTACTATCCTGGGTTTGGCGTTCCGACTATACGACCCTGATGGCTTGCTCGGCGATAAAAAAGATATCGGCATAACGTGCGCGTTGGTTCCTCATGACCATCCTGGTGTTGACATCGGTCGCCGCCACTTCCCGCTCAATTCTGTGTTTATGAACGGACCTACCAGAGGCAAGGACGTTTTTATGCCGCTTGATTTTATAATTGGCGGCCCGGTGTTGGCGGGGCGCGGCTGGCGCATGTTGATGGAGTGTCTCGCCGCAGGACGCTCCATCTCCCTGCCCTCTTCCAATACCGGCATGTCCATGCTCACTGCCCGCTGCGTCGGCGCTTACGCCCGTGTACGCAGCCAGTTCAAGATGTCGGTAGGCAGATTTGAAGGTGTCGAAGAGGCACTGACCCGCATCGGTGCCCACACCTACATGATGGATGCAACACGCAGCATGACCGCAGGCGCGATTGATCTCGGCGAGAAACCCTCGGTGGCCTCCGCAATTGCCAAGTACCACGTCACCGAACTGGCCAGAAAAGTGGTCAACGACGGCATGGATGTAATTGGCGGCAAGGGTATTAGTCTCGGACCAAATAATTTCCTCGGACGGGCATACCAGCAGGTGCCAATCGGTATCACCGTCGAAGGTGCAAATATTCTCACGCGTAGCCTGATCCTGTTCGGTCAGGGAGCAATTCGCTGCCATCCATACGTGCTGAAGGAAATGCAGGCAGCCAAGAACCCGGATGCTGTACAGGGCTTGAGAGACTTTGATGCTGCATTGTTCGGCCATATTCGCTTCACCATCAATAACGGCGTGCGTACCTTATGGCACGGACTTACCGCATCGTACTTCGTCAGCGTGTCTGCCGACGTGGCGCCCGAAGCAAAGCGCTACTACCAGCAACTGACTCGCACTTCGGCAGCTTTTGCCTTCATTTCTGACGTGTCCATGCTTGTACTGGGCGGTAGTCTGAAGCGCCGCGAAAAAATATCCGCGCGTTTGGGAGATATTTTGGCGCAGATGTATCTGATGACGTCAGTACTAAAGCGTTATCAGGACGAAGGCCGTCAATCAACCGATGCTCCTTTGCTGCACTGGAGTATGTGCAATTCCCGGTTCCTGGCACAAGAGGCATTTGAAGGCGTGCTTGCCAACTATCCAAACAAGTTGGTCGGCTTGTTTCTGCGCTTTGCCATTTTTCCGTTCGGTCATCCCTATGTCCTTCAGTCTGACGAAGTCGGTCACCAGGTGGCAAAGCTTCTAATTGCACCATCAGAGACGCGGGATCGTCTCACCGCCAACTGCCATATTCCGAAGACAGTGGATGAGCCGGTGGGCGCTCTCGAACAGGCACTCGCCGCCGTAATAGCGGCCGAACCGATAGACGCCAAGGTGCGCGCAGCCGACAAACGCGGACTGTTTGAGAACAACCCGCAGGCCAATGTGCGTGACATCGCACATGTAGCTTTCAAACAGGGCGTGATAAACGCGGAAGAATATGCAGTTTTGAAGCGCCGCGACGAATTGCGCGACATCGTTATTCATGTGGACGATTTCCCATTTGATTACGGTGTTGCTACTGCTGCCAAGCGCAATGTTGCACCCAGCGCAGAACCGGTATCGGAGCGCATCGCTGCTTGATTGATGGATTTTCTTAAGGAAGTAGGGTGGGCACGCATTTGTGCCCACACTGAATTAGATACCGCGTGGGCACAAAATCGTGCCCACCCTACAACTACAACTACAACGACATGATTGATGGATTTTTTGAAGTTACGAAGTGCGTTAGTGTGGCGATAAATACACCAGGAGGAAAATAGCGTGAAACGTTTTAATGTAAGAAAGGTGGCAGTGTTGGGGGCGGGGGTGATGGGGGCGCAAATAGCAGCGCATCTGGTCAACGCCAATGTCGAGACACTATTGTTCGAGTTACCCTCGAAAGAAGGTGATCTTAACGGCAACGTGAACAAAGCACTGGCCGGTTTAAAAAAATTGGAACCTGCTCCTGCCGCCAGCCCGGAAAAACTCTCCTACATCCAGCCTGCCAATTACGAGCAGCATCTGGAAAAGCTGCGCGACTGCGATCTGATCATCGAGGCGATTGCCGAGCGCATTGACTGGAAATCCGATTTGTACCGCAAGGTCGCGCCGTTCCTGAATGAGCGCGCTATTTTCGCCACCAACACTTCGGGTTTGTCGATCAACAAACTGGCCGAAGCATTTCCGGAAAATCTGCGTCACCGTTTTTGCGGCATTCACTTCTTCAATCCGCCTCGCTACATGCATCTGGTCGAACTGATTGCATGCAAAGGTACGGATGCCACTTTGTTTGATGACCTGGAAACCTTTCTGGTCTCCACCGTGGGCAAGGGCGTGATTCGTGCCAAGGATACCCCCAACTTTATTGCCAACCGCATTGGTGTTTTCTCGATGCTGGCGACTGCACATCACGCGCAGCGTCTGGGTTTGGGCTTCGAAACGGTTGACGCTTTAACCGGGCGTTATCTGGGGCGTCCGAAAAGCGCCACTTTCCGTACTTTGGATGTGGTCGGTCTGGATGTGTTTTCCCATGTGGTGAAAACGATGCAGGAAAATTTAACTGACGATGCCTGGCATAGTTTCTTCAAGTCGCCGGAGTGGATGAGCAAGCTCATCGAGCAGGGCGCGTTGGGTCAAAAAACAAAATGCGGCGTATATAAAAAAGTCGGCAAAGAAATTCACGTGCTGGATTTGGCGAGTGGTGCTTATCGTGTTTCCAGCGGCAAGGCCGACGATGAAGTTAAAGATCTGCTACGCGAACGCGATTGGTCAGCCAAGCTGGCCAAACTGCGTGACAGCAAAAATCCGCAGGCACAATTCGTATGGTGCATTCTGCGCGATACTTTCCACTATTGCGCCGTGCAACTTGCCGACGTTGCTGAAAATGCGCGCGACCTTGATCTGGCTGTACGCTGGGGCTTTGGCCGGGATAGCGGGCCGTTTGAAATCTGGCAGGCCGCCGGCTGGCAGCAAGTTGCAGGTTGGATTAATGCCGATATAGCGGCAGGTAAAACCATGTCGAGAACGCCGTTACCGGCATGGGCAACCGAAGTTTCCCGTGTTGCAGTGCATACTGCGCAGGGTTCATATTCTGCTGTAAGTAATGGCAATCAGGCGCGTTCGTCACTGCCGGTTTATCGCCGCCAAATCTATCCCGATGCCTTGTTGGGTGAAACGCACCATTACGGCGAGACCGTGTTCGAAACTGATGACGTGCGCTTATGGCACACCGGCGACAATATTGCCATCTTAAGTTTTAAAACCAAAATGCACGCGGTCAACAACGAAGTGCTGGACGGTGTGCTGCGCGCAGTGGATGAAGCGGAAGCGCATTTCAGTGCGCTGGTTCTTTGGCAGACCGAAGCCCCATTTTCTGCCGGGGCACATCTGTTGCAGTTGATGCAAGGCGTGCAGGAATCGAAAGAAGATACCGGCCTGTTCGGCAAGCTCAAACAAGCGGCGAGCCGTGTCAAATATACGGCTGCGGGTGGCGGTGGCATGGGCGATCTGTTCAATGCAGCCACCGGCAATGTGCCGCGCGTCGAAGCCGTAGTCGCCAAGTTCCAGCAAGCTTCGCAACGCCTGAAGTATGCTCAAGTGCCTACCATCGCCGCAGTAGACGGCTTGGCACTTGGTGGAGGTTGTGAATTTGCCATTCACTGCACCCGCACCGTCGCCACGCTGGAAAGTTACATCGGGCTAGTCGAAGTGGGTGTCGGTCTATTACCGGCGGGGGGCGGCTGCAAAGAAATGGCACAGCGTGCGGCAGCGGAAGCACGCGGCGGAGATATCTTCCCCATTTTGCGCCGCTACTTCCAGATGATTGCCATGGGCGAAGTTGCCAAGAGCGCCGAAATGGCACGCGAGATGGGCTACCTCAGAGCATCAGATCGTATCGTGCTTAACCGTTTCGAGTTGCTGCATATTGCCAAGGAAGAAAGTAAAGCGCTGAATTCCACGGCCTACCGTCCGCCGTTGCATCAGCACAAGATTGCCGTGGCCGGACGTACCGGCATAGCCACCTTTAAAGCGTCGATGATCAATATGCTTGAAGGCGGATTTATTTCCGAACACGACTACAATATCGGCTGCCGTGTCGCCGAGACGCTGTGCGGGGGAGATGTGGAAGCGGGCAGTCTGGTTGATGAAGATTGGTTGCTCGATTTGGAGCGGCGTAATTTCATGGAGTTGCTGGCGACCGACAAGACGCAAGCGCGTATCGAACATATGCTGAAAAACGGCAAGCCATTGCGCAATTAACGATCATGGTCCAGACCATACAGAGAATGAACGTCTGTGCCTTGATTGTTTCCCTCACCCCCGTCCCCCCTCTCCCGGGGGGAGAGGGGTACAGTCGGAAGCAATGCTGATAAAAAATTTTAGGAGACGAACATGAGTAAACAAATTCAGGAAGCATACATCGTTGCGGCGACCCGCACACCGGTCGGCAAAGCGCGCGGCATGTTTCGCAACACACGTCCCGATGATCTGCTGGCGCACGTATTGAAAAGTGTCTTGGCACAGGCACCGACATTGGACCCGGCAAGCATAGCTGATGTCATCGTCGGCTGCGCCATGCCCGAGGCAGAACAAGGCATGAACGTGGCGCGTATCGCGCTGCTGTTGGCTGGGTTGCCAAACACCGTACCGGGATTGACGGTGAATCGTTTTTGTTCGTCCGGGGTGCAGGCAGTCGCGCTGGCGGCGGATCGCATTCGCCTAGGCGAGGCCGACGTGATGCTCGCAGCCGGGGTGGAAAGTATGAGTATGGTGCCGATGATGGGCAACAAAATTGCTTTCAATCCGGCTATCTTTGAAAAGGATGAGAACTACGGCATCGCTTACGGTATGGGTCTGACGGCTGAGAAAGTGGCCGAATGCTGGAAGGTGTCGCGTGAAGCACAGGATGCGTTTGCTTTGCAAAGCCATCAGCGTGCTTTTGCCGCTATCAACAGCGGCGAATTCAAAGACGAGATATCACCCTTCCACGTTAGTGATCACGTGCCGGACCTGGTGACACGTGAAGTAAAAATCAAGGCGCGCGATTTGGCGCAGGACGAAGGTCCGCGTGCCGATACTTCAGTTGAAGCGTTGGGAAAACTCAAAACGGTATTTGCCCAAAGAGGCTCGGTTACGGCGGGAAACAGTTCGCAAATGTCGGATGGCGCAGGCGCGGTGCTCTTGTGCAGCGAAGCAGCGCTGAAGCGTTACAACCTTACTCCAATTGGAAAATTTCTTGGCTTCGGCGTGGCGGGGGTTCCGGCAGAGATTATGGGCATCGGCCCGAAAGAGGCGATTCCTCAGGTGTTGAAGCAAGTAGGTTTGTCGTTGAACGCGATTGACTGGATCGAACTCAACGAAGCTTTCGCCGCACAATCACTGGCGGTTATCGGCGACCTCGGGCTTGATCCGGCCAAAGTAAATCCGCTGGGTGGCGCGATTGCATTGGGGCATCCGCTCGGCGCGACCGGCGCGATCCGCACGGCAACCTTGCTGCATGGCTTGCGTCGGCGCAAACAAAAATATGGTCTGGTCACGATGTGCATAGGCACGGGTATGGGCGCAGCCGGGGTATTTGAAGCACTGTGAGGGAAAGCACAACATGATGCAATCCTGGTTTAACCGCTGCTCTAATGAATGGAAAGCGCGTTTGGTTCGCCTGGGTTTCAATTGGCATCCGGCGTACCGGAGAACGGGCGGTCGTGTTGATTTTGTATCACCGGATATGACCCTGATTCGGGTGAGCTTGCCACTTCGTCGCCACACGCGCAATCTGGTTGGGTCGATTTTTGGTGGTTCGTTGTTCGCTATCACCGATGGGCCGCATCCTACGATGCTGATAATGGGACTAGGTCGCGATTACATTGTGTGGGATAAGTCCGCCAGCATTCAGTACAAGAAACCGGGGAGAAGTACCTTGTATGCCGATTGTATTGTCACTGCGGAAGAGCTTGCCGAGGTGAGGGACATTTTGACCCGGCAACCGGAAGTAGATAGGATTTATCGCGTGGAGTTGAAAGATAGTAACGGAGTCATTCATTCGATTGTTGAGCGCACCGTGTACATAGCGAATAAAGATTTCTATAAACAGAAGATTGGAGAATGAAACTTACGATGAATTTGCAATTTGTGAAAACTGGCGCGATTTAACAGACGCCGAGTTACAGAGTGAAATTGATTTGCTTTGAGTATTGGTTATGTTGCCCTTTTTGAGCATCTGCGGAATAGTACCTCGGCACCCGCTAAAATTTACTGTAGTAAAAAACGTAACAGCGCGAAAATAGTCTATGTTAGAATGCGCGCCGTTTGAAAGGTAAGTATATTTGGTTGTGCTGATACGTTTTAGTTATTAGTCGTTGATTACAAAATAACGCACTAACTTCTAAGCTGGGGATTGCTGGTTTGATTCCAGCCGGTCACACCAACAAAACTTTTCGCTCGCTAGTTCAATGGTGGCTGTAGCTCAGTTGGTAGAGCCCTGGATTGTGATTCCAGTTGTCGACGGTTCGAGCCCGTTCAGCCACCCCAAATATAAGCCCCCTAATTCATTAATTTAGCTGGTTTTTCTATCGCTTTTGTTTTTTCTTGCTTGGTTTTGGTGCTTTATTTACGCATCCAGTGCGTCCAATGGATTACGTAGTGCACAAGCTGAGGTCGGCAGCCCCCTAGAATCTGGCTCCTAGTTATAGAGGTGGTAACGCGACTTTCCTTCTCTTTTCGCCGTCAGCATCGCCTCATCGGCATGCGCCAGCAATTGTTCCTGCTTACCCTGATCTCGTGGGAAAAAAGTAACCCCCATGCTGGCGCTGACTGAGGCGGGCTTTCCTTGTATCACCATCGGCTGCGCAATATCCAACAGCAGCCTGTTAAACAATTGCACCGCGCTTTCTTCACTCTCCAGCTCGCCAAGCAACAAGATGAATTCATCGCCCCCCAAGCGCACCACCGTATCCTCTCCGCGCAGTATTTTGCTCAAGCGCACGGTAATGAGGCGCAGTACATCGTCTCCCGCATCGTGTCCCAGCGTATCGTTAACCTGCTTGAAGCCGTCCAGATCGAGGTAGCACACTGCCAGCACACGGCCTTCGCGATTGCTGCGCGTGATTGCCTGAGCGAGCCGATCCTGCAACAGCCGGCGATTGGGCAGGCCGGTCAGCGCATCGTGATTGGCCTCGCCCTCCAGCGTCTGCTGGCGTTGCATCAAATTGGTGATGGACGACACCACGCCCGCATAGTGGGTGATGACACCCTGGTTATCTTTGATCGAAGAAAGAACCAGCCAGGCACCTTCCATTTCTCCGCTCGCATCACGCCAGACGGTTTCCCCGGCCCAATGGCCGCTTTCAGTTGCTGCCTTCCAGATTTCATCAGATTTGTTTTGGCTGAAAATTCCCGGTTTCAATTGACGGATATCCTTCCCAATAATCTGCTCATGCTCCAGTTGCACGTCCTCGCAGAAAGACGGATTGGTATCGATGATATTCCCGTGTTCATCGGTGATAAAAATTGCTTCCAGTGTACTGTCGATCACTTTTCGGGACAGGCGTAATCTTTCTTCCGCCCGCTGCCGTTCGGTAACTTCTCGCATAAGTTGCAGAGTGCGTGTGGACAAGGTGTCGTACATATTCAGGATCGTTTCTATGAGCACTCGCAAAGCTCCGCTCATTTCCATGCGCGCCTGGTCTTTAGCCTCCAACAGAGTCATGCCGCGCTGAACAAAGAGTGCTATCTTCGCCATGTGCTTATCTGTTTCGAGAATATGAAAAGCCAGCCAATGCGTAAGGAATACGACGACCTCCTCAATGACTTGTTCGGTGGCCAGAGTATCCTGCTTGCCCCTGAGAGCGGTTATTTCGGAAACGAAATCCAGATGTGTTTTCTCATGCGCCATAGACAGTTCATCCAAAGGGATATATTTCGCCCACACACCTTCTTCTGTTTTGAAATGGTATTGCGCGTAATCAGCCAGTTCGTCGAACACCTTATTCAGGGCAGGCTGGTCTACGCCATAAGCCAGATGACTGGCCAGCTTATTCAAAAGATCAACCAGCTTGTGATGTTGTTCATCGACAATGGGGACGCCTGTTTGAAAATTCTCGTTCCAGGGAAAAATGTCGGACGGGGCAATTTTGATATTCATTTACACTACACCTGCTGCGAGCGAAACTGCCCATGACTCATTGTCCGCCGAATGTATAATGAAATAAACGTTTTTCTAACAAAACCGCACGATTACTGGTTGGTGATTACGCATGAGACTGCACAACCTGAATTGAGCGGTTAACTCGCGCAATAATTTCTTACTCTGTTGGTTATCGCACGATACCGCCATGTCTGTATCGCATATTGTTGTGCTCATTCCAATTTGCAGCGCCTAATAGGGGAGAGCTTTCATGCATAGTACTCGCCTTATGGCATCTTCCAGCGATGCGTTTGGCGATTCCACACATGAAGCGTTGCGGATATCCGAAAGCCGCTACCGTCGTCTATTTGAAACTGCACGGGACGGAATTTTGCTCCTTAACGCCGACACTGCGCAGATTGAGGATGTCAATCCCTACCTGATCGAAATGCTTGGCTACACGCATGAAGAGTTTTTGGGAAAAAAGCTGTGGGAAGTGGGGCCGTTCGCTGACATTGCGCAGAGCAAAGAAATGTTTGAGGAATTGCAAACGGAAGGGTACGTCCGCTATGACGATCTTCCACTCAAAACAAAAGCCGGAACGAGAATCCAGGTCGAGTTCGTCAGTAACTCATACGATTGTGAAGGTATCAAGGTTATTCAGTGCAACATCCGTGACATTACCGAGCGCAAAAAGGCCGAAGCCGATCTTCGAATTGCCGCCGTTGCTTTTGAATCTCAGGATGGCATACTGATCACGGATGACAACAGTGTAATCCTTCGTGTGAACAGCGCCTTTACTGTTATCACAGGCTATCTGGCTGAAGAAGTTGTCGGCAAAAAACCAAGCATTCTCAGTTCGGGCCGCCATGATACAAACTTCTATGTAGCCATGTGGGAAAGTATCAACAACACTGGCGCATGGGAAGGTGAAATATGGAACCGGCGCAAGAACGGCGAAATCTATCCCGAACATCTCACCGTCACAGAAGTGAAAGACCAGAAAGGGGGCGTCGCGAATTATGTTGCAATTCTTGCCGATATAACTTTAAACAAGAAGACCGAAGAAGAGATCCGTTATCTGGCTTTCTACGACCCTCTTACCCTGTTGCCCAATCGGCGGCTTCTTATGGATCGACTTCAACATGCACTGGCTTCCAGCGCGCGCACGAAAAGTGAAAATGCTTTGATGTTGGTTGATCTTGATAATTTCAAAACCCTCAACGACACTCTTGGACATAACATTGGGGACTTGCTGCTAAAACAGGTTGCAGAACGCCTGTTGTCTTGCGTTCGTAGTGGCGATACTGTAGCCCGTCTTGGCGGTGATGAATTCGTGGTGATACTGGAAGACATGAATGAACATATCCTTGGAACAGCAGTGCAAGTTGAAAGTGTCGGCAAAAAGATTCTTGATGCTATCCGCGAGCCTTATCAAATTGGCTCGCACGAGTGCCGCAGTTCACCCAGTATTGGCGTAACCTTATTCAATAGTTCCGAATCAGGGGTGGACGAATTGTTGAAGCAGGCCGACATCGCCATGTATCAGGCCAAGAAGGATGGACGAAGTGCCCTGCGTTTCTTCGATCCACTGATGCAGAGCACTATTAATGCCCGCGCATCCCTCGAAAAAGATTTACAAGGAGCAATTGAAAACCGGCAACTCAATTTGTACTACCAGATACAAGTGGATAGTTCGCATCTTCCAGTGGGGGCTGAAGCATTAATTCGCTGGGTACATCCTGTGCTTGGTTTGGTGCCTCCTGCTCAATTCATACCGATGGCGGAAGAAACCGGTTTGATTCTGCCAATCGGGAAGTGGGTACTTGAGACAGCCTGCCTCCAACTTCAGGCATGGCAGAAAAATTTGGTCACTCGCAAACTCGTTCTGGCAGTGAACGTGAGTGCCAGACAATTTCGCCAGTCAGACTTCGTGGCTCAAGTCAAAGCTATAATTCAACACTACGCAATCAACCCCATGCTGCTCAAACTGGAACTGACCGAGGGCCTGTTGCTGCACGATATCGAAGACACGATTGCAACCATGAATGCTTTGACCAAAATCGGCGTGCGCTTCTCATTGGATGACTTCGGCACCGGATATTCATCGTTGCAATATCTCAAAAGATTGCCGCTCGATCAACTCAAGATTGACCGCTCGTTTGTGCAGGATATTGCCACAGATAAAAATGACAAGGCGATTGTAAATACCATCATCTCCATGGCAGCAAGTTTGAATTTGAACGTCATTGCCGAGGGTGTGGAAACGGAAGATCAACGGCAACTTCTTCTGGATAGTGGCTGCAATCACTATCAGGGATATTTATTCAGTAAGCCCCTGCCAATTGATCAACTCGAAAAATTGATAGAACAAAATAACTGGTAAATACCAAGTACCATAAGTTTATAGAGTTCCGATTAACGCTTACATTATGAAAACAAAACGTGACCTATATTGATATAGAGTTTTTTGAGGGACTTCTGGAGTTGGCAGAATCAGATTTTCCGAAACGTTGTGCAAACTGCGGCAGACAATATCAAAATGCCGCTGAATATCTAACAGCCACACAGCCAATACGGGCAGATTCCAGCGGTTTGAAACAAAGTCAGGACGATGAAGGTCATGCAATTGTAGATTTATTTAGAAATTGTGTTTGTGGATCAACCTTGCTCGAGAGTTTTAGGAATCGGCGTAATCAAAGCGAGGGCGGCATCAAAGGCCGCATGCGATTCCAGGATATGGTTGACAAGATCGTCGCAAAGGGTTATGTCGCTGAAACAGCGCGAGCCGAATTGCTTAAACTCATGCGCAACGCCAGTTGAAATTCAAAAAAGTTGATGCAGACATTTGAACAAGCAGATTTATGAAAAATTGCAAAGTCGGCTAAAGCTTAAAGAGTAGGTTTCAGCAGAGACTTTGATTGTGTAGAATGCCGAAGCGTTGCTGAACGCCACTACCATTTACTTATGTCCGCCATCAGACAAGCAATGTGGAAAAATTAAGCATTGCTTGCACTCAGCGAGGATTAGTCGTTATGAAAATATCAAATATAGTTACTCTCGGTTTCCTCACCTTGGCACTGCCTGCTTGTGTCTATGTGCCAGTTTCGAACAATGATGCAGAGTCACCTACCTGTAAAACATACACGCATAGCATGTCTCTCGACGTGATTGGTTCTGTTAGTAACGTCAGACCCGTAGCCGTACCTCAGGTATCTTTATCCGTGCCAACAGATTGCAGTTTAAGCCCCGAATGTACTACAGCCTTGGCAGCACTTGCTGTTGGCACTACTGTCGCTGCAGGAAGCGCCATTATTTCAGGAAGTATTGTTGTATCTGACAACGCGATTCATTGGCTGGAATACCAAGGTAGATGCGATGATGGTTATCTAAACAAAGCCAAACAAGCGTTACTAGGTTCTATTATTACGCCGAAAAGTGTAGCAAAGCCGAATGTAGACTTGCAAGTTGGAGTTGCTAGTCACGATTTTGCTTTAATTCAGCAATCCTTGGACAAAGGTGCTGACATTAATTTTCATGATCAGGCATTCCCCAACTTATTCTGCAATTTATCCAATGGCAGGGCTAAAGCAGCCAGCGAAAATAGAACTGCAGCATACGACACAGAAACTGAAAAATTAGTTGACCTGCTTCTTTCACATGGCGCATCGCCAACAAATGTTTCGTCAACCGGACAAACCTTTGTCGATTGCACTGGCTTCCTGCCCACAAGCTCTCTGCATAAGCTACTCACGAATGGATGGCCAAATGATTACGCTTTTTGGTTGTATGCCGGAGTTGTATTGGAAAAACCGGAGATAATTCGTGAAGCCATCGCGAACGGGGCTGATCCGAATAAGCCCATAAGAGATGCAAGATATTTGGATTTTGCATTAAGAACACCCAGCGAACTTTCCGATAAAGGGCGCGAAGAAGAACAAAAGAGAAGTTTAGAGTCTCTGGAAATATTGCTTAAATCAGGAGCCAAAATTGACGAAGGCAGATTGTCGAAGCGGGGAGACATCATTAAAAGTTACATATACTACGGCGGGCGGCAAAACATTCAGCCAGTTTTTGAACTGCTGATAAAGTATGCATCACCCGAGGCCAAGAAAATTAGTTTAGCGTGGTTGGAGCAAACCAAATCCAATATGGATACCAATCATTCTGTGGTGGATCAAAATCGGCAAGTAAATATCGAGTGGCTGATTAATAAGTTATCGCGGGTTCAAATATGAAGCGCAACGCCTGACTTAAAGAATACTTGATTCGGTGTCTGAAATCCAAGTCTCTTTCTAGGTCGGTTGTTTAATCTTTCCATCGCGGTGTTGATCTCCTGTCGTGTAATTGTTGTAAAGTCTCTGTTCTTGGGGAAGTATTGTCGTATTAATCCGTTTGTGTTTTCGTTCGTTCCTCGCTCCCATGATGAGTATGGGTGTGCGAAATAAAAGCCAGCTTTCAACTTCTTGGCAATTTCTTCGTGCCCGGCGAATTCCTTTCCGTTGTCAGAAGTAATCGTCCTTACCTTTTTTCGGTAAGGCTTCAGCAGAGCTATCATGGCCTGGCTGACTGCTTGTGCAGTCTTGCGTTCTACCTTCTGGATCAGTGTGAATCCGGTCTTACGTTCTACGATACTCACAATCGCTTGGCGGTGGTTCTTGCCTATCACTGTGTCCGCTTCCCAGTCACCGATACGGCTACGCGTCTCAACGATGGCAGGACGATCTTCAATGGATAGCCTATTGGGTATCGTTCCGCGTCGTTCAGCCTTGCCGTATCTCTTCCTTCGTTGCTTCTGGCAACGCAGGTTCTTCCATAGCATTCCGCCCGCTCGTTTATTTGCATAGACTCGCTGGTAAACCGTTTCTGGGCTGATGGCTGCATGCCCGCTGATCTGCTCTGGGCTCCATTGGAGCATCAGCATATCTTGAGCGAATTCCCATGTCGCAGCATCAATCGTTCGTGCATTCAGCGCCTGCCTATCAACCGACTTGCTGTGCGCTTGTTTGGGACGGTAGCCACGTCGCCCACCGTTCCGAGTTAATTCTCTGCTGATGGTAGACTGACTTCGCTTCAGTACCTCGGCTATCTCTTTTTGCCTATGTCCCGCCTTCTTCAAGGCGTAAATCTGGTATCGTTCTTCTCGGGTGATATGTGTATAGTTCATTTGTGCAATTTCGACTGGCTGGTCAAAGGGCATTGATGCTACCGCATCTCAACATGGCGTTACCGCGTGGGCACAGAATCGTGCCCACCCTACCGGGCTTCAAAAAGTCCACCTGTAACAGTGGACTTTTGTTTAAGAACTAAACAGTTGCTTTTTAAATTACAGCAGCGACTGAGGCTGATGTTGCAGCAGATGCATTTGAAGCCGCTGAAACACCCGTGCTACTAGAACTTCCAGAACTACTGGTTGATGTAGAACTTCCTCCGCCACCAGAGCAAGCTGTAAGAGAAAGAAAGCAACCAACTAATAAAACTAATCGAATAAAGCTCATGGTTATAGCCCTAAAGTTATTGCTTTTGGCAAACACCAGTTTCAGGAAGCTCAGTCGTACTGACGGAGACTCTTTGAACCAAAAGAGTATTGCCTGAGTTTACAGGGATAATGTTATAAATTGGTCCGGCAGTGCCATCACTGCGTGTTATTGTTTCTGTATATGAACCTGTGAAGGGGCCAGCCGTTTCGACAGCCGTTCCTGATACAGTAGCAACCTGCGTTGATGCGCTTGCAGTACCAAAATACACTGATCCCGCAACTAATGCATTCCATTGATTTGTACTAAAATTTAAGATTTCAATTGTATTTGCTTGCACAAAATTGGTCGCATTGTTCGAGGCATTCTGTCTTTGAACTACAAATGCTGCTGCATTTGTATTAACAACGCACCCGTAAGTCGCTGTCAAACCGGATAAAGCTGAGCTCGCGAAAGCTGGTGATGCAATCAGAGATGAAACGGCTAATGCTAGTAAAACTTTTTTCATTTAATATACCCTTTGTTTACAAGTTGAAAAAATATTGGTTATTCCACGGCTTAATATTCATCAATTTCTTATGCGTAACAGACAATTCCGCCATCGATAAGATGAAGCACCAAACCTTAAAAATAAGCCTGTTCACTAAAGTTTAAGTGTGAAAAAATTTTATTCGATTAGCTTGCAGAAGTATATGGTCCAAAATAACCAGAAGACCGGCAAGGCTGGTGGGCATAGCCAGCAACGGGAAGCTCTGTATCAATTCAAACATAGCCTGCGGGAAAGAAGGAGATTCTTTTGAAACGTTTTTTCAAACATTGCGGGCAAGCGCAAGCGCAAGAGCAAGAGCAAGAGCAAGAGCAAGAGCAAGAGCAAATAGGGGACAGAAGTGTTCCGTGAATTTTGTGGGCAAACGGTATTGTCGTTAGCTCACGCAGTGGGTTTGACGTGGTGTTACCGCGAGGGCAGAGCGTGTGCTGTTGGGGATTTATCCCCTTACAGCCACGGCCTACTCCTTGCGGGTACAGAATCGTGCCCACCCTACCTGGCTTCAAAAGCAAATCAAATTCCAACCCAAGAAAACCAAAAACAAAAAATCAAAGGTCAAGTTTCAAAGGTCGAGGCTCTAGCGTACACACGTCACGTAGAGGGTGCTCGTGTCGAAGGTCGAGCCAACGCCGCCGTTGATCAGGCCGACGGCGTAGTGGGAGCCAGCGCTGTACGGCGTGGAAGACCAGGCGTTGATCAACGTCCACCCCTGACCGGTCAGCACTGACGAATTATTTGGATACGTGGAATACAAAGTACTCAATTCCGATGTCGTCGGCAACCGCCAATCGGTTACGCCATTGATCATACCCAAAGTGCCCGCACATAATGTGGCCGCATTAGGTTGGGTATACGTTGTTGCCGACACCGGCATCCAAGTCAGGCCGCCCTCATAAACATATCCGCTAGGCAACAATACGCCCACATGTCCCGTGTAGTTCAATACCGTAAACGCACCGCCGCCGATATACTGAAGCTCGATGGCGGCGTACTGGCTACCTCTTATGACCGCTGCATTAGCCCCGGCAATGCCGGTTTTGCCGTCTATTATGATCGTCTGCCCGGCAGCTTGGGATATCGCCCAGCCTCCCGCTCCGATGCCGCTCACCTGAATAATATCGTCCTTAGTCATAGTAGATGTGACAGGAAGGGTGATCGTAACCAGAGAGGAGCTGTCGGCTGAATAGCCAGTGTTGGATACGGCCTGTTGCGTGGTGCCGGTGACATCTACCCAGTTAATTCCAGGCCCGTTGCAAACGTATTTCGTTGTGGTCACTTCGCCTGAATCAAGCGTTCCGTTTGCGTTGGTGTCGAGGCCGGAAGTTACTTTGATGCCTCCGTAGGTGCAGTTTGCCCCGGCAGACTCGTTAACGATTGCCACCAGTGTATTTAGCCCATTCGTGCCGTTTGTGCCGTTCGTTCCATTCGTGCCGTTACAAACGTAGGCCGTGGTTGTGACTTCGCTTGTATCAAGAATGCCGTTTCCATTCGTATCCAGTCCTGCGCTCACCTTCTCACCGCCGCTTGTGCAATTTGCACCTGCCGTCTCTGCGGTCATGGCCACCAAGGCAGCGGTTCCGCTTGCCCCATTGCAGACGTATTGCGTGCTGGTCACCTCGGATGGGTCGAGCGTGCCGTTGCCATTAGTGTCTATTCCCGACTGTACCGTGATGCCGCCGGTTGCACAGCTCGCAATGGGTGCGGATTTGTTGATTGCGTATACAACCGAGCTGGCGCCAGATGTTGATGATGAACCGGAGGCTGCGGTTGAACTACCAGCCCCGCTTAGGCAACCACTCAAGGCAAAAGCAGTAAAAACGGAAATTAGAAAAGCGACGTTGCGAAACGAGAAAGACAGCAGCATTGCACGAACCTTCATTTTTTTATGTTCCAATAGATAGAGTTAAGTTAAAAATAATTATATTTGGTAAATTCGCCGTGGTATATGGTCCAAAATAACCAGAAGACCGGCAAGGCTGGTGGGCATAGCCAGCAACGGGAAGCTCTGTATCAATTCAAACATAGCCTGCGGGAAAGAAGGAGATTCTTTTGAAACGTTTTTTCAAACATTGCGGGCAAGCGCAAGAGCAAGAGTAAATAGGGGACAGAAGTGTTCCGTGAATTTTGTGGGCAAACGGTATTGTCGTTAGCCCACGCGGTGGGTTTGACATGGTGTTACCGCGAGGGCAGAGCGTGTGCTGTTGGGGATTTATCCCCTTACAGCCACGGCCTACTCCTTGCGGGTACAGAAGCGTGCCTACCTGGCTTAATATATACTCGGATATATACCGGTTGAAATTATGTAAAAATAAAGGGCTAATGTACTGCGGTCGGCACAAGCGAGAACGAGTTGACGCCCGGGCTAACTTCCGGCCCCAAGTTGCTAAGCAACTCGTGCAGTTCAGCCTCTTTACCTTTTGCCGCTTGCGCGGTGCCTTTGAAATCCAATCCTGAGCCGGCAGTAAAACGGCCTTGCCCTGACAGGATCAGCGCTCCTGAAGTTGTTTGTAACGTGATATCCAGACTTGCGGGCGAGCTGGAAAAAGTGAAATGGTAATCACCCAAAGGCGAGACGCTGCTTAACAGCGAGCTTGCGTTTAGCCAATCTGCTGTTGCTGTTCCTTGCAGGCCTTGATTGGAGATGAGCAAAGAATCACTCTTGAGAATAATTTGCCCGCGTAGCACTGCCGGTTTCAAGAAGTCGGATGCTTCATCAAGCAATATTGCAGGCAAGGGAATATAGGTGTGTTGCAGTTCAATCTGTTTGGCTGACACGTTTATATACATTGGCGGGACAATTTGATCAATGTCCCAATTTATTTGGGCATTCAGCTTTCCGGTTAGCAATGTTAAGGGGGAAATACTCCAGTGCAGAGAGTTGATTGTTATCAGCCCCCCGTTTTTTTGGTGCAACACTGGATTGGCTGAGCCTGCCCATATTGTCCCCCGGGTATTGGCAAGCTCAACCCTGCCATTGCTGGCGTAGGAGAGCAATTGACTGATGAGGCTGGCCGGAGCCGTAACGATCAGGACGATTGCGTAGGTGAAAAACAGCAATGCCCAAGTCTTCTTATTCATAATGACTACAGGGAATTTCCATTGGTTAACGTGGCGCTTATCTTTACTTGTCCGGGCTGCGGCAAAGGGGAAATCGAGATTGCCGCTGCGCGGATATGTTGCTCTTGTTCCAGTACATGCAACCAGTTTATCCATAGCGCGAAAGAGACTGCCTCACAGGTGATGCGCACCCCGGCAGGTTCTTGCATTTCCAGCGAGGAAACGAAGGTGCTCAATTGGTGGCGTGAGGCGGAATCTGCAATGCTGGATTTGAGTGCTGCTGCATCAAGCGAGGCTATTTCCGGCCGATGGCGTAGCGCGTCAACTTCCAATGCCTGTTCCTGCATCTTAATGGCCTGCGCCTGCAAAGTTGGCAAGGTGTTGTGAAGTTTGGCAACAGCGCGATGCGCGGGTTGCCACAACAAGAAATAATAAACGATGGGAAGCAGTAGCATAAATGCTATGGCGATTATCCGTCGTTCATGGGCAGGCCGATTATTCCAATACCTGGAACGCAATTCTTGCAAGCGTGTTTTCATTGAGCCCCCTCGTTCAGGATCGCCAAACGAGTTTCGACACCCGTCCCGGTTTTGCGAATGTCACTTGATCGAATGCCCAGTCCTTTGCTCTGTAGATGCTTTTGCAAATTTAAAACTTCGGCATCGTTGCGCAGTTTTAAGTCCACATCCAACCTGCCGGATTCGTAATGTAGTCCGGTAACGCTACCTGTCGGCAGTGTTGAGAGCGAGCCTGATGCCTGATCGAGAAGGGAAAGGAAATCGGCATCGTCGGGTAGACCTGCTGTGTGGCGCAACGCTGCGATGTTGCGTTGCATTTGTAATGGCGGATTTACCACGACACTGGTTTCACCAAATGTCTTGAGAAAGGTGCGTTCAATTTGTTGTGTGACCCTGTTTTTCTTATGGTTGAGTATGCCCCACTCGATATTGGTGCCCAGAGTCTCGATGAGAATCGCGGCAAGCAAAATAAGTGCGACAGGCCGTAATTTGGGGAGCCATTCACGCAGTCTTGTTTTAGGGGCGAGCTCACCCCAAAGTAGATTCAATGTATCGCTCTGGATCGGTTCTGTGCGCCAATCCCATTGCGCACCCGGGGTAGGACTTGCCGCAAGGTTAGGCCATTTTGGAAGAGGAAGTGAAGTTGCGTCAACAGGAAATCGAAATTGTATGCTTCGGGGTGGCACCGGAAGTGACGCATTCAAGCTTAACGTAAACGCGATTGGGGGCTGTAGTTCGCTTCCTTGATCCAAGGCAATGCCGGATGTTAGCCCTGTGCGTAAAAAGCCTTTTACACCGTCCCATACGATTACCCAAGTGTCGGGCGGCAAGGCAGGCAGCAGCATTTCCGGCACAGCCCGGCGCAAGTTGATATTTGCAGCTTGGCAGGCTGCCAGGATGGATTGCAGCCATTTTTTATCTACGATGAATAAAGAGCGTTGTCCGTTTTTTAGTATCGCGCCCGGTACTACGTGATTCTCTTCCGGATCGGTCAGTGTATATTCCTCCGCCACAAATGGCAGTGCTGCTTCCCAGCGCCGCCGCGATTGTGCGGGCATCTGAACGTTTACGCACATCAGACTCGAAGATGAAATGATGGCGATGTAATCATCGGCCTTGGGTACAGAATCCAGGGTTGATATCCCCGATTGAATGACGATGCCGGATTCATCGCACAGTGCCCAAGGGCAGGGTGAGGAACTGTCATGCCATGCGGCAGAAAATAAGATGCGCAGCTTCATCGCTTGTTAGTCTCGCCGGATGGGTGAAGAGGATTGTTATTTCGCTGTCTAAACGTCATCATCAATATGGTGCAAACCTTTTGAATGGCGGATTCTATCCTGAAATCTACGGATTAATCCTAATAGTATTTTAACATCGCACTTGCGCGCAGAGGGTTTAGGCAGAATCGGCATCTTCATTTTTGGGTATGTTTAGGATACCGGTATTGAAGTCATACTCAAACAGGTCGCCATAACGCCCCCACTCGATAGCTACCCGCAATGCAGACAAAGCGTCGCCTTCACTGAGTGTAAATCGAAGCAGGCGGATAAACATATCCTCGTGCAAGTCGCCGGAGGGGTCCTTTACCAAGCCTTGGCGGATATAGGCGATTAAAGGGACATGCTCCAACAGTTGCTTGCCAAAAATTTCCTGCCTGACAGGATTGCTGGCTTGCACGTATTGTTCGCCAAGCGGATTGATAATGATGTCGCCATGTTCTAGATGAACGAACCCAAGTAATGTGAGGGCACTGGATACTGCGAGAAGTTCTTCATCACTGAATTCTGATACCTCCGCCAGCTTGGGTAAGTCTGCCCGGCCAAAGAAAGGCTCATATACGAGCAGTTCCAATATGCCTTCCATGCGCGCAATTTCTGCTTCGGGTAACCGGTCACCCAGTTGCAATTTGATTTCCTTGCCCGTAACACGTCCGACACGGGTACTACCGGCAGTCATTAGCCCGTAGACCTTGTCGACAAGTTCGCGGACTTCCGAACTTTCCACGCTTCGCGGACGGGAAAGCGTTACTTGCAATTCGTCGCGCACACGGCCCGGGTCGCTGGCAAAGACCAGGACACGATCAGACATCATGACCGCTTCTTCGATATTGTGCGAAACAACTAGGATTGCTTTGGTGGGAATCTTTCCGCTTTCCCACAGATCCAAAATGTCTTCACGCAAGCGTTCTCCGGTCAGCACATCGAGCGCCGAGAAGGCTTCGTCCATCAAGAGTACCTCGGGTTCCATAACCAAAGCACGCGCAATACCGACCCGCTGGCGCATGCCGCCAGACAACTCTCGCGGTAACGCACCTTCAAAGCCGGATAGGCCAATCAGTTCAATAGCGGCTTCTGCTTTTTCAGCCCGATCTTTTGCGGGAATGCCTTTCGCTTCCAGTCCCAGTTCCACATTTTTTTGTACCGTGAGCCACGGGAAAAGTGCGAATGATTGAAATACCATACTGATGCCGTCGGCAGGACCAAAAAGAGGAAACCCGCGATATAAAACAGATCCGCTGTCGGCTGGAATTAAGCCCGCCATAATGCGCAACATGGTCGATTTTCCCGATCCGGACTTGCCGAGTAATGACACGATCTCACCCTCGTTCAAAGTGAAGTTAACTTCTTCCAGCACAGAGCGGTCTTTGCCATCCGCCGAACGGAAAGTTTTACCCACAGATTGAAGTTCGACAATAGGAGTGGTCATGTTTAGCCTTTAAAAATGCAGACGACTTTCGGACATTTGATACAGCTTTCGCCAGATGAATTGATTGCATGCCATCACGAATACACACATGACGCCTATGCCCAGGGCAATTCTGGGGAAGTCACCAATTGCAGTCATCTCGGCAATGTAACTTCCGAGTCCATTTGCTTTTAGGGTGGTGTCACCCCAAGTTACATATTCAGCTACGATACTGGCGTTCCACGATCCACCCGATGCGGTAATGGCACCGGTGACAAAACTTGGAAAAATTGCGGGCAATAAATAGCGCCGCCATTTGAGCCACCCCTTTAGTCCAAAATTTTGCGCGGCATAGCGAAGCTCAGTCGGGACGGTTGAAGCACCGGCAATGACATTGAACAAGATGTACCATTGCGTTCCCAGAATCATGAGCGGGGATAACCAGATATCCGGATTTAAACTAAACCGCACGAGTAAAAAGACAGCAATGGGAAACATCAAGTTTGCCGGAAAAGCCGCAAGAAATTGTATGGTTGCCTGAGCGCGTTCACTCAGTCTCGGATTCATTCCTATCCATACCCCAACTGGAATCCATACGAGAGAGGCAAGCGCAATCAGGATAATTACCCGGGATAAAGTGTAAAACCCCAGTACAAAAACATGTCCGACTTCGCCCCAGCCCACTTCATTATGAACAAAGCGAATGAGTGTCCACAAGGAATAAAAAACGATAGCGGCTATAACCGCATCCCAGATGCGCATTGGAAGTGCTGAATAAACCTTGGGGCGAGAATGAATGGAGGTGCCGTCTTTACGCAATCGGAACATAACAAAAGATCGATCCAGCAACTTGCCAAATTTAGCCACAATCGCTTGAGTACGTTCTGTGCGATGCAGCCAGGCAAGCAACCAGGAATCTTGCGCCGTTTGCCCCCCGGTTTCCTCAAAACGAAATTTATCCGCCCAGGCTAACAGCGGCCTGAAGAAAAATTGATCATACAGAATGACCGCAATCAACATTGTGCCAATTGCCCACCCGATAGCATGAAGGTCGCGCTGTTCGATTGCCAAGGCGATATAGGAGCCAATGCCGGGCAATTTGATATTCTGGTTGGAAACCGAGATCGCTTCCGACGCAACGACAAAGAACCAGCCACCGGACATGGACATCATCATGTTCCACAGCAACCCGGGTGTGGCAAAGGGCAATTGTAAGCGCCAGAATCGATGCCAACTTGAAAGTTTAAATACGCTCGCAGCCTCACTGAGTTCTGCGGGTACCGTTCGAAATCCCTGATAAACACTGAAGGCCATATTCCAGGCTTGGGAGGTGAAAATGGCGAAAATTGCGGCACACTCAACACCAAGCAAATTACCCGGAAACAAGGCAATGAAACCGGTCACGGTAATGGACAAAAATCCCAGAACAGGAATCGACTGAAGAATATCCAAAATCGGCACCATCACTTTTTCGGCTGCGCGATATTTGGTTGCAATAACGGCAAATAGGCAACTAAATACGATTGACGCTGCGAGTGCAATGAACATGCGCATCGTGGTGCGCAGCAGGTAATAAGGTAAATAGAGCGGATCAAGCGATATTGTCAGCGTTTCACCGAGTTGGTAGGGACGCGCCATCTGCCCGCCACCATAAGCCAGTAAAACCAGCAGCGCCAGCACGATGGGCAACAATGCCAAATCCCACCGGTTGCCTCCTGCTTCAATGATTTGCCGGGAGAAAAATAGCTTGTTTTTACTCATGGTGGTCGCGTTATTTCTTTTCTTTTTTACAACTCACAAGGAAGAGCCAGTTTAATCGCGCAGGAGTATATACTCGAGTATGGAATATTTCATCGCTCAATGAGTAGATGGTTGCCCTGAACAGCGTTTATTTCAGAGCACACCATACCAAAACCATATGAAGAGTAGCAGATTAGTGCGGTATCCCGTCAGCCGTTAATTGAAATACCTTGCCGGCAGGAGATCGGCATGCACCAATTGCGCGTTTGGATTCGAAAAGAAACTCGCAACTTAAATGTTGTCCTTTGTCAGATGTTAATTGCGCTCGTCCCGAATTCGATGAGGAAGTCGTTACCGTATCATGCGGGCCATAACGCCACCCGCCAAAGGTTTCTGAATAGGCCACCTGACTGGCAACAATATAAAAACCTTTATATGACTGACCTTCAATTATGGCTTCAATTCGTTGTCCATCCGGAAAGATTGTACCCGTATTGATGCCTGACTCTGAATCAATCAGTTGAAACGGGATAGGTTGGCTCGCACAGCCCGCCACTAGCAAGGTCGCAGCGATACCGGCGCATATTGTTTTAAAATTTGAAGTCATATCAGTCTCCTTGGGTTTTCCATCCCTTTGACGAATGGAATGCTTCTGATCGATTAGCGGCGTTCTCCTTCTGCACTGTGGTGTTCTCCTTCACCCCGATGCCCTCCACGCTCGTCATAGCGGGGCCAGAAACAACCCGACAGCGTAGATATAGTCACTAGCAGAATGATAAAACTAGCCAAGCGTTTATTTTTCATTTTGTGTACCTCATGCTTAAAGATTTACAAAAAAGATTTGAATGATTCTATTTGACCACTCAAAAAAACCTCTGCGACAGATACTTTTGCTTCGACAGTTTGAATTGGTTAAAGTTGCATCTGATCATTATGTAACTTATATCCCAATTTTACTTCATTCACCTACTGCGAGATTAAATATAAGCATGTCACTTATTTTAAGGAGAGATTTTTGCAATGCTTATAGTTTTACATTCTTTTACCGCATTTCACTTATCCAGATTGAACTTCATACCAAACTTTTTCGAGTACAAGTCATGAATAAAATATCCTTGCTGCTTTTTATATTACTAGCCAACCCTGCATTCGCAGGTGATCTCTGGGAAGTTAACTCAACGTCGGTTGGACCGGACGGAAGCGCGCAACCATTTACCCAAAAAACCTGCTTCCCCACCGGTGGAGCTGATCCCTCAAAGATGCTCGAAGGACTTGGCAGTTGCACTATGGATCAAAAAAACGGTGATGCCTCGGCAATGACATTTGCAATGACCTGCAAGATTCCGGGAATGCCAGCAGACTTGGCTTCAATGAAAGTGACAGGCGAGGCCAAATTGATGGGCAACAATTTTGCCATGCGCTATACCATATCGCTCGGAGGCGACCAGAAGTTGTCTGGCGGTGATTTCAAAATGAATGGTGATCTGGAAGCCCGCAAGGTTGGGTCTTGTACTGAACGTTAATTTACTGAATATTTTGCCAAACAACCGTTGGCCATCCTTGCGAGCGTTGCAGTAAAGCCTGTGTGACGACCTGCGAATTATTCACGGATGCACGTCCTGTGACCCAAAAGAAAAAACTGCTGACCGAGATGTCCAAATCCGAAATAACAATCGAGTTGTCGGGCAGACGCTGTCTGAAGTCGGCAATATCTTTAAATGGATTGCCACGCCGCTGCAATACCATCATGCGCGCTTCTGATAAAGACATGTTTACAGCAACGGACGCAAGTACTTCAGCAGGAGCGAAGTTGACATTAATTGGCCCAACCGTGGGCAGTACGGAGACAAAAGGTTTTAGTCTGGCGATAGCTTCGCTATCAAATCCTTTTACTCGTGCCAACTCCCCCAATTCTTCCAGCGGACGATTTGCAGCCCGATAAGGCGTCGGAAGAGATAGGTAATACGCATCTTCTGCGCCGCCGCCTGGTTGAACTTGACTGTCTGCATCCATCCAGTCGGCAAGCGCGACGGCCAATTCTGCGGGCATATTGAGAAAAGAAAGTAATCGCTGAAATTTGGCAATATCGGGCGCACTGCTGACTCCGTTGCGAACGATATTGTTTAGATTAAATAAGCCCTGGCGATCTTCTATGATTCCAATAACTTCGCCGTTTTCCACCGGCATAGAGGGCAGTCGCAATGTCCACATTTCAGTTTCATAGTCTGTTGAACTTGTTATGGCATCATCCGCCAAAACTGCTCTCGCCCAATCAATACCTGCAATTCCCAGGCGTCGTGCCTGAGTATGATCAAACTGTGTTTCAACTTGTCGCTGCCATAGGTTTTGTTGCTGGGTTAAATAGACTGCGAGAGTGGTTGCCAATGCGACAATCAGCATCACTAGAATTATAGCGACACCTCGTTGCTTTTTCCTGATGATTGGGAAAACAGCGTTCGATATTGTCAGTTTGCTTTTCTTCATTGCAGCGCAAATATCCGTGAAATTTTTTCTCCGCTGTTGAGCGTGATATTCATTTGTACCGCTGACGGCGTTGTTGCAATTGAAGTGGTAGGCGGCCAAACTTCTTGCCAGATATTATTGCTATCCAAGTATTGCAAATTAAATTCACTGACGCCCTCCAATAAAGTGTTGCGCGTGGGGTTGCTACCCGGTGCCTGATCCAAAGCGGTCCAGCGCAACATGACAATCGCACCGCGCTCAAACCGGTAGGCGATCCGCTGCGGAGGCAGCATCTGGATTCCCTGATCGTTCATACCCGCACAGGTAAGAGTGAGCTCGGCGTCATTATCACCAACCAACACATTGTGCCCAACCCATTCCGGTGAAATATTGCCGGATGAGTCACGCACGGGGCGGTGCACTGTTTGGGCAATATCCAACTCAAAACGGGAAAAGAAAAAAGCGAGGTGTTGCCATTTTCTGGTTTCTTCGGCAACACGTTCGCGTGTTTGCAAGACTGCATTTAATCCGCTGTAACCGGCAATTGAAATGAAGGTCAGGATCATCAGTGCGACCAGTAGCTCGATCAGGGTAAAGCCTTTGGTTTTAATGTTCATCATTTGCGCGGTACCTGGACCAGATATCCGCTTAAGCGCCGCAACGTATGATCTCCGATTTCAGTCGGATCGGTTACGCTGATTTCGATACGACGGAACGCGGGGTTCGGCGTACTAGTGATGTCTTCTGTCCATAGTAGACGCACGCCAGCCTGGGTTTCTTCACCATTTTGTGTTCCAACGGCAATCCAGTCACCACGGGCCGCATGGAGGGCAAGATGATTTTGTGCGACCCAGTCTGCCAGTAATCGTACACGCATATCCCCCGCGTGGTTCGTGGCTGCACCGGTAGCGCGCAAAACCGCAGCAAGCGCAATGGCCAAAATAGCCAGTGCAACCAGTGTCTCCAATAGGGTGAAACCCGTATTGCGGGCAATCTGTTTAGCGCGATACACTGGGTGAATTTCCATCTGGATTATCGTCTGACTGGACAATTACTTCGCCGTTAGATTTACCAATGACAGTGGTGTTCGCCGAAGCAAAGCTCATTTTGATGCGAAAAGGTAAGGCGTAGGCCGAAGCGCTCAAAGCGAGTTGCTCTCCCGGCTTGACCAACTGATCATCCAGGGTAATTTCTCCGATTTGCATTCCTTCCGGGAGGATGCGAGGGCGGAATGGTGTATCGTCCTGAATGCGCGCCCAATCGTTATAATCATTTTTTCGCCAGAATAAATAGCGCGTATTTTCTGAAGACCATGCCATTGATCTTCCGCTGGAGCGAGCCTCCAGCCCGGCATTTTCAAGCAGAAGGGCAAGTCTGGCAGACTCTTCGCGCAGTGTGGTGCGGTCATCCGGCATGAGTTGCACAACAACAATTCCCAGCGCTATTCCCATGACAACCAAGACAACAAGTAACTCGATGAGTGTGAAGCCCCGGTGAACCCTAAACAACTTAAAGGATGTAATTCCTGTAGACGGGCTCTTCGACATTAATTTATTACAATTCCCATGAACCTATATCTGCATCACTACCTTCTCCTCCGGCAGCACCGTCGGCTCCAAGACTTATAACATCTATTTCACCATGCAAACCGGGTTGCAGATATTGGTACGGATTGCCCCACGGGTCTTTGGGAAGCTTTTCCAAATAGCCATTGCCTTTCCAGTTGGGAGGAACTGGAGCACCGGTTGGTTTTGTAACTAACGCCTGTAACCCTTGTTCGGTAGAAGGGTAGCGCATGTTGTCGAGCTTGTAGAGTTTGAGCGCCTGAACAATAGAGCCGATGTCCTGTTTTGCAGCAGTGATACGGGCTTCATCAGGACGGCTCATTACCTTGGGAACGATCAGCGCCGCAAGCACCCCGAGAATAACGATCACAACCATAACTTCGATAAGAGTGAAGCCACGAAATCGAGCAGGTGAATTTATAGAGATGTTCATAATAAAATAGTTGGGAGATGGTTAAAAAATGTGGCTGTTAGTGTATCAAAATAGGCGGGTGAAAAGAAAATCAATCGCGGGTGATGGAAATATTCCTCTCAGCCTTGCTTGGAAACTGACTTGATGTTTTCCTTCGTTGCACAGTAACTGCCATGTCATGAAGGTATGAATCCACTTTCAAGACGCCATGACAGAGGTATCTGATAGCATCGTAAACATGTTATGACTAATACTCAACCAGTTTTTGGGAAAGTAGATGTTGAGCAGCTACTTATTGTATGCAATTTAGAATTTCGGGAGTGAGCTAAGATGGGCCGCAGCAAGAAGGAAATACTTATTGAGTGTGGCAAGGACAGACGGGCGACAGGCTATTATTCTACTCCGCCCCAAATCGCCAAATACTTAACGCGGCGACTTCTGGAAATAAATCCCAATGGCAAAAATGTAGTTGATCCGTGTGTCGGGCGAGAAGAGTTACTAAATGAATTTTATAAAGCGGGTAAAGTTATAACAGGTGTCGATATTCATGGGCATAGTAATCATAAACTATGCAAGTTTATATGTACTGACTTCCTGGGGCTTTACGCGAAATACAAAAAAGCAGAACTGTTAAGGTGCAATGTATTCGATCCATTGGAATTTGATTATTGGATAGCCAATCCGCCATACAACTGTCATGAAGTAGATTACATCAAGAACAACAAGAAACATTTATCGGAGATATTTGAAGATGTTGGAGTGCACAATATGTACTCTATGTTTATCTCTTCAATTATTGATATGGCCAAAAATGACGCTGTGATTGGAATAATCACACTCGATTCATTCCTAACATCCAAGGCACACACTGCTTTGAGAAAAAAAATCATCTCTGAGACAACAATTCTCGATGTTATTTTATGTCCAACAGACTTATTCCTTGATCAAAGTGCGGATGTCCGTACATGCCTTCTTGTTATGGTGAAAGGGAAACCCAGGAATGTTCGAGTTAACTTGCTAAATAGAGTCACGCTTAAAGAGGATTTTTATTCAAAACTTGAAAAAAGGGCATTTGCCAGTAGTGAACTTAATGATATTTTGCTTACCGGCAATCGGGATAATTTTGAGTTTATGATTGACGTTCCAAAAAGAATTAAAGCTCTATTTGAGAACAAGAGAATTGGAGAGTTATTCAACTGTGTAACAGGTATATCCACAGGTGATGACAAAATATATTTGTCATCCGAAAAAAAAGACGGGTACAACATCCCCTTTTACAAGAATCCGGGGTCAAGAAAATTTTATTGCACTGAAGATGCCTATTTAATTGACAGTTTTCTTGATGTCTCCCGGACGGTAAGCAATTTTATGGTCAGGAACACAAATGTATTATTTAAACCCGGCATTACATGTTCTTCAATGGGGGTGGAATTTTCAGCGTGTTACCTGCCGCAAAATTCTGCATTCGGGGTAAATCCAAATATTATTTGCGAAGAAAATGATATTTGGTGGCTTCTTGGTTATATGAACTCCGACTTGGTGAAATTTATTGTGAGAGGCGTTCTTATTCGCACAAACATGGTTACTTCCGGTTATATATCGAGACTACCCGTCCCTGATTTTTCATTGGAAACAAAAGGTAGAATTTCTGAGTTGGCAAAAGATGCATATGAGTTGGCAAAAACCGGGAAGTCGGTCAGCTTTATACTGGAAAAGATAAATTCAATAATCAATCATTCAATTAAATTAGATGATGAAACGAAATTGACGATCAAGGAATTTTGCTTGCAAATAGTTAAGCGAACATAGGGCTATGCAGACCGCCAGCGGAGTTCGGCGATAAGCAAATGTAATCAATTCGTAGCTGTGATAAGCTGGAATTTTTTGTGTGAGACTTTAGTTTGACTGAAAATTGAATAGGGGCGTGTTGCAGGTTATTGATAATAAGAAATAATAATTAACTCTGAGGCTTCTTTGTGTATACTGGCGGCCCGGCTTGATTGGAGTGTTATGAAGTTAGCTACTGGAAAAATAGGAGATCAGGTTGAATTGGTCGGCATGGGCATATTGACAGGTTTTTCACGCTTGTCATTGTCTTGGCGGGGAGTCGGCGTAATTGTTCTTGGAATTTTGTTAGCCAGATGGACTTGGATTTTGTTTGCGCCTGACACTATTGCTGTGCTTCCGGCAAAACCGGATACTGTCGGGAATTCCGCAGAAGCATTGTTCGGCCTGAGTGCCTCCGGAGTGGCAATGCCTAATGGCGATGCCGAATTGGGAAATGTTCATTTGGTCGGAGTGTTTACAGGTTCAAAAGCTTTTGCCGTGTTTAAGATAGACGATAAAACTCAACATGGTGCGGCCTTGGGAGAAGACATCATTAAAGGCACGAAATTGATTGAAGTGGGGGCGGATTATGTGCTTCTCCAGCATAATGGTTTAAGCCAACGGGTAAATTTGGAAAATAAATCCAATAACAAAGACAGGCTGGCACTGGAGCATCCGTCACCGGTATCCGGTGTGGATCAGGCTGTGGCAGGCTGGAATCAGGCAAACCAAGAGATGCAAAACAAGCAGAAAATTCCCAATGCTCATCGACACTAAAATTTTATACATGCCAGTTATGATCAGGAATTATCAATGAGTCGAGTTTCATTTTTATTGTTGTCGCGACTATTTATAATAGTTGCGCTTTGTCTTTCAGCAAATACTTTTGCGGGAGAAGAAAAGGTGTCACTCAACTTTGTTAATGCAGATATTGATGAAGTAGTGAGAGCAGTTTCACACATTACGGGGAAAAATTTTCTGTTGGACCCTCGTGTGAAAGGCACAATCAATATTGTTTCGGCTACGCCGATTCCGGCCTCCCTGGCCTACGATACTTTGCTTTCAGCATTGCGTATGCAGGGCTTTGCCGCCGTGGAAAGTGGCGGCGTTACCAAGGTCATGCCGGAGGCGGATGCAAAGTTACACCTCAGTGATTCGTACGACGCCAAGAATGGCGGAGACAAGCTGGTAACTCGGGTTTACATACTCAAGAACGAGTCTTCGGTGCAAATGGTGCCCATCTTGCGCCCGCTGATCGCGCCGAACAATATCGTGGTTGCGTATCCAAACAACAATGCTCTGGTGGTAACCGATTACGCGAGTAATATCAAACGAATCGAACAGATTATTGCGTCTATCGATCAGTCCTCTGTCGAAGGCCCCGTCATTATCCCGGTCAAATACAGCTCTGCATTGGATTTGGCGACAACTGTAAGCCGCTTGATGCAGGATGGTTCAGTGGTTGGCTCCGGTTCAACCGATGCAAGCCAGCGTTTTACGCTGGTGGCAGATTCGCGCAGCAATTCACTTCTATTGCGCACAGACAGTCCCGCACGCGTGATGCGGGTACGGGATCTGATTGCCAAGCTTGATGTCCCCGGTACTACTCCCGGCAACATGCATGTGGTGTATTTGAAAAATGCAGAAGCGGTAAAGATTGCGGAGACTTTGCGTGCCGTGATTTCCGGTGATTCGTCGGCGCTTTCAACAGCGACTACTTCGTCGTCAATGGCTCCAACTGCGGCTTCAACGGGTACCGGCGCGGCTTCACCAGCAACCGGAGCGTCGTCATCCTTTGCTTCATCATCAACGAGCTCGGCTTCAAAAAGCGGCAGCAGCGGCGGTGGTATTATTCAAGCCGATGTCGCTTCAAATGCGCTCATTATTACCGCACCCGATGCGATATACAATAATCTGCGCGCGGTCGTGGAAATGCTGGATGTGCGCCGTGCACAGGTTTATATCGAAGCGCTGATCGCTGAGGTGACATCGGATAAAACCGGCGAGTTTGGCGTGCAATGGCAAGCATTGAATGGAATAAATGGCACAGGTAATCAGCTTATTGGGGGCACTAATTTTGGCACCGGTGCGGGCAATATTCTGACAACTGCGGCCAATCTGGGCACGGTTGGTCAGGGTTTGAATGTTGGCGTGGTCAACGGCACGACCACCATCCCCGGTGTCGGGACGGTACTTAATATGGGTGCGCTGGCAAAATTTGTGCAAAATGATAACAAGGCCAACATTCTTTCCACGCCGAATCTGCTGACTTTGGACAATGAAGAGGCAAAGATCGTCGTCGGTGAAAATGTCCCCTTTATCACAGGTAGTTATGCAACAACCGGATCAAGCACAACGGCCTCACCATTTCAGACCGTCGAGCGTAAAGACGTGGGTTTAACGTTACGCATCAAACCGACAATATTGGAAGGTGGTACGGTAAAGTTGCAGATATATCAGGAAGTCTCCAGCGTAAATAGCTTAACCAATGCGGCGGGCATTATTACCAACACACGCTCTCTGGAATCAATTGTATTGGTGGACGAAGGACATGTCGTGGTGCTGGGGGGGTTGATACAAGACTCTGTGAGCATGCAGGAAGACAAGGTGCCTCTGTTGGGTGATATTCCCTGGTTGGGCAATTTGTTTCGGCATGAAGTTCGGCAGCAGACCAAGACAAATCTGATGATTTTCATTCGTCCGTATGTTTTGCGCACAGTGAGTTCACCGGATGCCGTGACTCAAGACCGTTACGATTATTTGCGTGGCGCGCAGAAGGATAGTCAACTGTCATCGCGAACAGTGTTGCCGGATATGAGTGCGCCTGTCTTGCCGCCCTTGAGTCTTAAATCTGATCCACCATTGAGTCCAAAGACCGAATCAGACCTGAAACCGTCTTCTTCAAAGAGGGAGACTGATGTAAACAGTTCTTCCACACCAAACCCCTGAGTTTGACGAGATGGATACGCCTGTAACACAACTTTCCAGCAAGACTATCGCCAAAAAAATCCCGTATCCGTTTGCAAAAAGCAAAGGTGTGTTGCTGACGCATTTGGATGTTGATGCCGCTTCTGTATTATTGCGCGCAAATGCCGTTGCGGAAACACTGGCTGAAGTGCAGCGTGTGCTGGGTGTGCCGCTACAGGCAACGATGATCACGGTGGCAGAGTTCGACCAGGCACTTGCAAAAGCTTACGCTCAGGCGGAAGGTTCGGCGGCAGCGATGGTAGAAGATGTTGAACAGGATATGGATCTGTCGCAACTCGTGCATGATTTGCCGCAAACAGAAGATCTGCTGGATGCGGAAAATGATGCGCCGGTTATCCGCATGATTAACGCACTGCTCACGCAAGCCGTGCGCGAGAATGCTTCCGATATTCATATCGAACCTTTTGAAACGCGCTCAGTTGTGCGTTTTCGCATTGACGGAACCTTGAAAGACGTGATCGAACCGCACCGTGCTTTGCACGCGGCAATGGCTTCGCGTATCAAGATCATGGCTGAACTGGACATCGCGGAAAAGCGTTTGCCGCAAGATGGCCGTATTACCTTGCGTTTGGCCGGACGTCCGGTGGATGTGCGTGTCTCGACCTTACCAACCGGGCATGGCGAGCGCGTAGTGCTGCGTTTGCTCGACAAAGACGCGGGGCGTCTGGAGTTATCCCGCCTTGGCATGCAGGGCGAAACACTAGTCTCGATGGATGCGCTGGTAAAACAACCGCATGGGATTGTTCTGGTGACAGGCCCCACCGGGTCCGGTAAAACCACTACGCTGTATGCCGCGCTGTCGCGTATAGATGCGACTGTAACCAATGTAATGACTGTTGAAGACCCGATCGAATACGACCTTGATGGTATCGGTCAGACTCAGGTTAATCCTCGTATCGACATGAGTTTTGCGCGCGCGTTACGGGCAATTCTTCGTCAAGACCCCGACGTGATTATGATCGGGGAAATCCGCGATCTGGAAACAGCTCAAATTGCCGTACAAGCCAGCTTGACCGGTCACTTGGTGTTGGCAACATTGCATACCAATGATACGGCCAGCTCCGTTACTAGATTGACCGATATGGGCATCGAGCCTTTCCTTTTGTCTTCCAGCCTGCTGGGTGTTCTCGCCCAACGTTTGGTGCGCAGCTTGTGTCCTGCTTGCCGCGAGGCTTATACACCGAGCGAGACAGAATTGGCCTTGCTTGAGGGCGAAGTGCTGCCGGAAATGCTTTATCGTCCCAAGGGCTGCGCTACCTGCGGCAACAGCGGCTATCGCGGGCGTACCGGAATCTACGAATTGATGATGGTGGATGACGGAATGAGACATTTAATCCATGACCACGCTGCGGAACAAGACTTACGGCGCTACGCATTGGACCACGGAATGCGCGGTTTGCGTCAGGACGGAATGCGGCTGGTCGCATCCGGCGTGACCGCTTTGGAAGAGTTGCTACGGGTGACGCGGGAATAATGCTGAATATCATGTCGCTTGCCCAGTCTTATACTCTAGCCGATGTCAAAAATTGGTACGGTATGCAGGAACTGCACAAAGCCAAGGCCTATTTTAATTCGATCGACTATCTTGATATTCAATTCGACAGAATTACCGCGCGCGTAAAAGGAACAGCTCCGCGTCCTTACGATGTGGAAATATTCTTTGATACCGACAAAGACGGCAAGCTGCGAATAGACCCCAGATGTTCATGTCCGGTGAAATTTCATTGCAAGCACACTGCCGTGGTATTGCTGTCGGCTTTGGCGGTGCCGCGCGCGCCTGTGGTTAACCGTGCCGTATTGGATTGGGTTGAATCTTTCCGCCTTGCCATACACACCCCTCCGAAGAAAAAATCAATTCCCGCCGTGAAGCCGGAGCGTTTGGTATACGCACTGACACAATCCTTGTTCACGGGGGAATTCACGATTGTTATCTACAAAGGCAAAATGGGAAGTGACGGTCTATTGGCGGGCAGACTGGAGGAATGGGACAACGTTGAACGAACTTTGATCAAACCTCCCCAGTACGTTACCGAAGTGGATTTGGGTCTGCTGCGTTTGCTCTGGAAAAACCGCGATACCTATGAAGGCTTTCAGGTCATGTGCCGGGAGGGGCATGAAATTCTTACTCGTTTGCTGGAAAGCGGGCGTTTGTATTTTATGGATAACGGTGCAGGTAACCATCAACCGGTTCATCTCAAGGCGGGTGAAGTGCGCGAAGCCCGTCTGGATTGGGGGGCGGATGAATCCGGACGCATGGTGCCAAGAATCATTCGCAGTGGTGCAGCGGTTGATGTGCTGCCCTTGCAGGAAGCCATCTGGTATGTTGATTCCGGCGCGGGTGAAATCGGCCAACTGCGGCTTGCACAAACGCCAACACAGGTTGTGCAGTTGCTGAACATGCCGCCACTGACGGAAATTGATGTACCGTTGGTAACAGGGGTGTTGCACGAGATTGTTCCCGATTTGCCACTACCCAGTAAAGATAGAGTGCGCAGCATACAGAGCAAGCTGGTGCCGGTGCTGGAATTGGATACTTCGGAATCGCTGTGGCTGGGTAATTTCAGGCGTTATGCGCAAGGCAAACAGTCTCTTGATTGTGCACGGGTCAAATTTCGCTATGGCGAGACTGTGTTATTGCCGGACTACAAGAGCGAATTTGTAACTCTGCGCAGCGGTGAAACTGTGCGTGTACTGCGCGATAAAAAAGCTGAAGCAAAAATAATCAAGTCAATTTCTGGTTATGGCTTCGAGGCAGTGCCGGATTACATCGGTTCCTTTGCCAGGATTCCCAATCCGCCGATTTACGCGCTTGAAAATGAGCAATCCTGGTCATCATTCATGCAGAGTATTGTGCCGCAGATGCACGCAGAGGGATGGGAAGTTATCATTCCCCAGGGATTCCGCCATCATGTATTGGAAGTGGAAGCCTGGGAAGGTGAATTCGAAGCAGAAGAGGATGGCTGGTTCAGTTTGAACATGGGCATCGTGGTTAATGGGCAGCGCATGCCATTGGCGCCATTACTGTACGAACTATTTAAGGTTGATCAACGTTGGCTGGATGCGCTGTTGCTGGAAAAGATGAAAGATTCAGAAACAGTCGAACTGCTGCTTCCAGATGGTGGTCGTGTTAGGGTGCAGGCAGAACGGATCAAACCGCTGGCACGTATCCTGATCGAATTGTTTGATGGTAAGTCGGGCAGTGATGAAATTCGTTTATCCCGCTACGATGTTGCGCGCATCAACGCATTGGTCGGGATGGAGCGGTGGCTATTCAAAGGTATGGAGGCGGTGCAAGATCTCGCCAATAAACTAAAAAACACCTCCGGTATTCAGGCTGTCAAAACACCCGAGGGCTTCGCACTTGAATTGCGGCCCTATCAGATCGAAGGCTTATCCTGGTTGCAATATTTGCGCGAACAGGAATTGGCAGGAATTTTGGCCGATGATATGGGCTTGGGTAAAACCGCGCAGGCTTTGGCTCATCTGCTGCTTGAAAAGCAGAGCGGGCGCATGGATAAACCTTCACTGGTGGTTTTGCCGACCTCGCTTATTTTTAACTGGAAACGTGAAGCGGAACGGTTTGCCCCGCAACTCAAATTACTTTCCCTGCAAGGCAAAGAAAGAGCCGAACTTTTCCCTCTGATACGCGATCACGATGTCATCCTGACCACATACCCGTTGCTTTGGCGCGACGAAGAAGCGCTGGCGCAGCATGAGTATCATCTGTTGATATTAGACGAAGCGCAGACTGTTAAAAATGTTTCCAGCCAAGCCGCTCAAGTGGTGCGCAAGCTCAAAGCCAGACATCGCTTGTGTCTCACCGGCACACCGCTGGAAAATCATCTAGGCGAGTTGTGGGCGCAATTCGATTTTCTGCTACCCGGCTTGCTGGGCGATACTAAAGAATTCACCAAAACCTGGCGCACTCCAATTGAACGGCATGGCAATAAATTAAGACGCGATTTGTTGGCCAGCCGTGTTAAACCCTTCATCCTGCGCAGACGCAAGGAAGATGTCGCGAAAGAGTTGCCCGAGAAAACATTGATCGTGCGCACGGTTGAGCTTGAAGGCGGGCAACGTGATCTGTACGAGACAGTGCGCATCGCGATGGATCAGCGTGTGCGTGAAGAAATTGCCAGCAAAGGATTTTCACGCAGTCACATTATCATTCTTGATGCGCTGCTCAAATTGCGCCAAGTCTGTTGTGACCCGCGTTTGCTTAAATTGTCCAGCGCCAAAAAAGTCAAAGAACGCGCCAAGCTCGATTTGCTCATGGAAATGTTGCCGGAGCTAGTCAGCGAAGGGCGGCGCATTCTGGTGTTCTCGCAATTTACCTCCATGCTCGAGTTGATCGAAGCCGAGTTGGTTAGTGAGCAACTGAGCTATGTGAAACTAACCGGCGATACTCAGAATCGAGAAGAAGTGGTGCGCCGATTTCAGAATGAAGAAGTACCAATATTTTTGATCAGCCTGAAAGCGGGCGGGGTAGGGCTGAATCTCACCGCAGCCGATACGGTGATTCACTACGACCCGTGGTGGAATCCCGCTGTGGAAAATCAGGCTACCGATCGTGCCCACCGCTTAGGCCAGACCAAAAATGTATTTGTCTACAAGCTGGTGGTTGCCGGTAGTATCGAAGAAAAAATACTCGCGCTGCAAGAGAAAAAGGCTGAGCTTGCTGCCGGAATTTTGTCCGAAGATGCCAGCGGGTTAGTGAAATTCGGAGAAGCCGACATCGCCGCGCTACTGGCACCGTTGCCGGATGACAATAGTGCCCAATAGAATTTCGAGTTGAATAACTTGAGTCGGTAAAATATATATTGCCGACTAAAGCACAGTTATTTGATCGTATATAAGTAAAAATGATAACCAAAGCAGTGAATATTCTTTAGCTGCAAGCCAAAATTCGCTAAAGTGCTAACTGCAAAAAATTGTTTTGCCAGCCTACTATCTTAATTTTTAAGTGTTTAATGAGCATATTTTTAGGAGAGAAACATGTCAAATTCGTTCGTAAATAACTCAAAGTCTATCGGCAATACGCCGCTTATAAAACTCAACCGTATTCTAGATGGTGCCAAGGCAACCGTACTGGCCAAGATCGAGGGGCGCAACCCAGCCTACTCGGTTAAAGATCGTATCGGCGTAGCACTGATTGACGATGCTGAGAAACGCGGTGTACTGGGCCCGGGTAAAGAGCTTGTGGAACCCACTAGCGGTAATACGGGCATCGCTCTGGCGTTTGTGGCTGCGGCAAGAGGCATTCCTCTGACCTTGACGATGCCGGAAACGATGAGTATCGAGCGTCGCAAATTATTGGTTGCCTATGGCGCAAAGCTGGTATTGACCGAAGGACCAAAGGGTATGGGCGGAGCGATTGCAAAGGCTAAAGAGATTGCCGCATCGGACCCTAAGTATGTTTTGTTACAGCAATTTGAGAATCCGGCCAATGTAGCTATCCACGAAGCAACAACAGGACCGGAAGTTTGGAATGATACGGATGGCAAGGTAGACATATTTGTTTCAGGTGTGGGAACTGGCGGCACAATTACGGGTGTATCGCGCTACATCAAGAAGACACGCGGCAAGGCAATCAAATCAGTCGCAGTTGAACCTTCAGCCAGTCCGATCCTGACGCAAAAGCGTGCAGGCCAGGAACTAAAACCGGGACCGCACAAGATACAAGGTATCGGGGCAGGTTTTGTCCCCGGTATTCTAGATCTCTCACTCGTGGATGATATCGAACAGGTTAGCAATGAAGATGCCGTGTTGTACGCACGTCGATTGGCGCGTGAGGAAGGTATCCTCTCGGGCATATCCAGCGGTGCGGCTGTGGCAGTTGCTTCTAGACTGGCACAAAAACCTGAAAACGCCGGTAAAACGATTGTGGTGATTTTGCCGGATTCTGGCGAACGCTATTTGAGTTCTGTATTGTTTGAAGGTCTATTCGACGCCTCCGGAGTGGCTATCTAGTTCACGTCCAAATAATTTTCAGAACCATCATTTCCGCCTCGGCGTGAATGATGGTTTTCTGGAAATTAGGGTATCTGTAATCTGTGCTTGATTATGAATATTTGTAAGAAATTCTTAGCCACAGGGAAGAAAGTAATTGTGATTTCCTATGCCAGCAGTTCACGCAAAGCTTCCAGTAGATCGTCAATATTAACCGGTTTGTAGAGCACTTGCAGTCCGCTTTGTTTTACCAGTTGAACGCGTTCCGGCGCAATGTCTCCGGTTATCAATAAAGCGGGGAGTTTGCGGCCAAGTCGTGCATTCAATTCAGACACAAGATGAATACCATTTTCATCATGCCGCAACCTCAAGTCCGAAATTATCGCATCGAGATGCAGCTTGGGGCGCAGCGCTATTTCCAGTGCCTGCTGAATTCCTTCAGCAGTTTCAACCTGCATGCCATATAACCGCAAAACTTCAGCGGTGCTACTACGCACGGTTTCCTCATCATCGACAATGAGTATTTTTTTCCCTTTCAGGCTATGCTCAGTTGAATGGGGGCTTAAACGATACGAGGCAGAATCTTGTTCGTGCTGCGGACCAGCCGGAGGCAGTAGCAATTTGAACACAGAGCCATGCCCAATTTTGGAATACACCGTCAGGGGTATATCCATCAAGCGCGCCAACCTTTGAACGATAGACAACCCCATACCCAGCCCCTTGGAGCGATCACGTTCAGGATTTCCCAACTGATAAAATTCTTCAAAGATGAGAGGTAGCTCGTTGGCTGGCATCCCGACACCGGTATCCCATATTTCAATACACACACGATTTCCCCGCGTGCGCGCCACGAGTACAACCCCGCCGCGTTGGGTAAATTTCAAAGCATTGTGTACTATATTTCCCAGCAGGCGCTCAATCAGAATCGGGTCGCCATATACCCACTTGCCGCCCGGCTTGAATCGCAAAGCGAGCCCCATTGCTTCGGCTTGTCGCCCAAAACTTGTTTCGAGTCTACGGAACACATGCGCCAGTGCAACAGCTTGCGGCATGAACCCAACTACGCCGGCATCCAGTTTGGAAACATCCAACATGGCAGTAAACGATGCTTCCAGTGCATCAACACATAGCATCAGATTTCGCACCAAAGGCTCATCAGGAGTTGACATGCGTTTCGCCAAAAGAGCCGCACCAAAAAGGCCGATTGAATGCAACGGCTGGCGTAAATCATGGCTGGCGGAGGCAAGAAAGCGCGTCTTTTCAAGATTGGCATGCTCGGCAATGCGAACCTGCTCTGCAAGAAGTTTCGCTTGCTCAGTCAGTCGTTGCGAGAGGTCTTCTTTCTCATAGCGAGCGCGCAGGGATTCAGTCAGTAGTTTATTTTGTTGCCAACCAAAACTCAGGTTGACGTACAAGTAAACCAATGTACATATGACCAGAAACAAATTTATGCCGCCGCCCTGCCATAACAGCGCACTGGCAAGCCCGATCAGAATTGGAGCAGTGAAACGAAAAATGGCGCGACGGTAGGGGGCCAAAGAAGCAATTCCTCCGGAACTTACCCCCATCAACACCACCATCATGAGCGAAATCAGGGGCAAATTTTTAGTCGGGAAAAATATCCATGGTGCCAACCCCCAAAATACCCCATTGACTACCAGCAAATTGCAGTAGCGATTCGCCGACATTACAGGGTTTCGCTGCCTGTATGGCGTTCTAATGTAATGCAGAGCAGTAAGAATACTTACCACCTGAATGGAATTCATGATGACACCCCAAACTATCACGGCTGACTGAGTGGTCTGGTAATAGAAAACAAGCCAAAATCCTGCCGCGCCCAAAAATGCAGCGAGACCTGCCGATAATCCCGTACTCATCAGCGAATCCGCCTGATCTCTCAGAATACGCTCATCCAATGCCTGTTCGTCGCCGGGAATCTGCAACAATGGTTCATTTAAATCTGAATTTGTGTTCATCTGAACAAGCTGACCAGGTGAGATCGTGAATTAACATTCAAAACCAACATGATCGTTGAAACTGTATTTTTTACCGTACCAAGAGCAAGATTGCACTCTGTGGCAATCTCCTGATTACTGAGGCCTGCAAGAACAAACTCCAACACTTTGAGTTGAGTTGGCGTCAGACCGACATCTCGCGCCTGCAAATTACCCGCGATTGCACTGCTGCTCGTCCCCGCTTGTGGCGACAAGGAAAGACCAAGACTCTGATTACTGGACTCGCGGCTACCCTCAAGCAACGACTCCAATAAAACCAGCATTGAGTCTGCCGAAACCGATTTGGGAATAAAACCAATCACACCCAAAGCCAAAGCCTGACGCACCACAAACTCATCCTCTGTCGCCGAATGCACTACGAGCTGCGCCTCGGGAAATTCACTCAAGAATCGCTGCACGCTTTGCAACCCCTGACTGTCCGGTAGATTAAGATCAAGCAGCACCAGATCAATTTGAGAATGATTGCGAAATATCTCAAGGGCATCTACCAGATTCGAGGCATCCAGCCATTGCACAGTAAAATTGCTTGTACTTTGTGCAAACGTTTTCAGGCCAAGTCTCATCATGTAGTGATCATCTACCACCAACACGCAGTAGTCGTTGCGCTGATTCATGCAGACCTTAAAGCAGATTTGTGTTTCATAGCTATAGTGATTCCTGCAATTGTTCGGCTGCTTCAAGTGCAAAATACAAAACGCGGTGCCATCCTAACTTCGACATGGTCAATCTATGGCGCATGCGTTGATTGGTCAAGTGACTTTAGTCACTTGTGTACAGCAGGAATAGTTTTCGCGCCACTTTTCATGGACACGATGCCCCGAACAAGGCTTTCCCCAACGTTGGCTTTCGTTGCGCAAAATACTAACCAAGCTTATTGTTATAGGGAACATTCGCCTGATAAATCATTGAGTCCCTCATTCTCATGTACAAATGAGGTGTGCCGATCCTTACCTATTCCTGTCACTTTAACGATGTAGATACTATCGAAATCTTCATCATTCCAGTCTGGAACATCGCCCGGATTACCTCCGAATTTTGCAAGTAATTCTTGTGCAACTTTCACGGCGAAATGATGTTCCCACGCAACAATCTGTGTACCGTCCGTTTTTGCCAGGAGAATTTCTTCAAGCTTGACGGTTTCTTCCATTCCATAATCAATGTTGATAGGCAACCCTAATCTGATGGCATAAGGCTCAATGGTTGAAAGTGGACGTACGTAAGCGTATGGAACACCCTTGTCGAATTTTTTCATTGCCGGGTTGGGGGCGTAAATCGCAACGGGTTTCCCAAATCTGGAAAACAATACATGAGGCAGCGCCAAAGACCGATTAAGACCTTGACAGGATAATTGACCCAAACCAAGCGCGGGTTTTTCGCCATGACGCACGATAATGATTTCTGTATCAGCATAGGCGAGACGAATTAACATGAACCAGATTACCACGCCGACTAATAAAACTTTAATTTGAAATTTCATATTTATTTAACTGTAATTAATGAGGGAGCCATATATGCCAAGTTTCGCTTAACTTGTAAAACCAACTTCAAATTCAATAATCAAATTTCAAAAGACGAGGCTCTAGAATTTTTCCATCTAACGCAACAAAAACTTTTGGTATCGCATTGCCACCGAGAGGACTGTCGGCGAAAAAAATCTTTTTTCCTTCGAAGCCTTTGCCATCGATACGAAACATCTGATCGACTATGATGTCGTACCCATCAGGGGCTTTCATCCCAAGGTTATCGGGTTTGATTTGAACAAGCGAGGAGCCTCCTGCAAAAGCCAGAGTTGGCATCAAGTTCAGAAACAGACAAAAAAGAAAAAATAGAGATTTCACACCTGCCTCCACGCATATTTGATGCAAGATTGTTGCACAATCTTTGTTCCTATAACACTCCTTTAAAACCCGGCAGGAATCGGTGCCTCTTCCATTTTTACAACCGGGACGTGGCAGTAGCAGTTACGCAGCAACCGCTAGGGCAGAGCAGAGCGTGTGCTGTTGGGGATTTATCCCCGTAGTGGAGCGCCTACCTTTAGTGCAGCCAAGGCCATGCTACCCCTTGCTGGTACAAGAACGTGGCCAGCCTTCTGCAAGACTAGTTAAATTACCCCCGGCAAAGCCGAGGGCTTATTGGGTGAGCCCCTCAAAGGGGCCGACAAAACCGTGAGCAGCCTGAAGGCTGCGGATTTTTTGCTCCTTCCTCCTTGCAGGGGGAAGGTTGCACCCGCGAGGAGTAGGCCGTGGTTGTACGGGGCGTACGCCCCAACAACGCACGCTCGGATGGGGGTAGAAATTTCGGTTGTGTGCATGCTTAGTTTCTACCCCCTCCCTAGCCCTCCCCCTGCAAGGGGGAGGGAATGATCTTGCTAAATTTTAACATTGCTCTAATGACCGCCGGAACGGTCAAACCTAACGGAGTCCCCCGGCATAACCAATGACTTGCTGCGCTGTTTGCAGCTTAGTCAGATGGCTAGTTGCTTCATCAGAGCCGGGGGTTTACCTAATTTAATTAGACTGGTATCAATATGGCATTATTGTAATACTCTGAGTGGTATTTATTGGACATTTTTATAACGGTACTGCACTTATTTTAGATGCTCAGTCGCTATATAAATATATATTTATCATTATGTTATAATAATATTTCAGATTTTCCTGAAGGGGTTCTACAAATACTTTGATGATACCAAAGTGACTTTAGTCACTTGCTATCCGGCCACGACGTAGCGCAGACTGCGAACAGAAAAATAAACCACTTTGAGGCCGGGGGACACCTAATGAACATCATCGGATTAATGCGTAGCGCACTGCCGTTTTCGGCACTTTTACTCACCGCATGTCTTAGCGGCGGAGGGGGTGGTGGAAGTTCAACCCCGACACCTGCTACCACCGGTGCCAACTCGGTTGTATACGCTGTTACTAAATCTGCACCCCCAGTCACCTGTCCCAATGGCGGTATTACGGTTCAGTCTGGGATAGACACCAATGGCAACGGCGTCCTTGATCCATCGGAGGTTACCAGCACGCAGTATGTTTGCAATGGCACAGCTGGCACAAATGGTACAAACGGCGCAGCCGGGGCTGGAATTATTTGGGTGAACGCAGCCTCATCTGTGCAGGCCGTAGCCAACACCGGATATTTGGCAAACAACGCCGCGCAAGTCACGATCACGCTTCCTCCCGCAGGTTCTTTGGCGGTGGGGGATGTCATCCAAGTGAGCGGCATCGGCACCGGGGGCTGGACGATTATGCCCAATGATTCCAGACAGTCAATCATCGTAGACAATATTCCCGGTAGCGCAGCACTCGCGACAAATGGGGCGATAAGTGGCGCACAGTATGACGCCATCGAGCTTCAATACATCGGCGGCCTTCAATTTTCGGTGTTGAATTTCGCAGGCAATATCGCGGCAGTTTCTGCGCTGCCTACCGGATATGTGTATGAGGGTGGCCTGACCTGGATGCCGATATCGACGACGATCCAGACCTACGCCCAAGCGACCGCATTATGTACGACTACGATTATCAATGGCTCAACAGACTGGCGCTTGCCGACGCAGTCGGAATTGAGTGCCTTGAATACCTCAGGTGTGATGAACGGTCAGGGGTGGGAGTTGGGCTTCACTTGGTCTTCCACGCCGTACATCGCAGGCGAGCACTACATCGTCTACCTGCTCAACGGCAGCGTTGTCGCGGGCTACGACACGACCATCAACTTCGTGACGTGTGTACGCTAGAGCCTTGGGCTTTGAAACTTGATTTTTGAAATTTGGATTTACTTTTGAAGTTACGCAGGGTGGGCAAGTTTTTGTGCCCACCTTTAGGATAAATCGAAAAAATGAATGTGATGCAAACAACAGAACGGGATTACAAATGAACACCACCATCACCAAATTAATACGTAGCGCGCTGACGTTGTCGGTGCTATTACTCGCCGCATGTAGTGGGGGCGGCGGTGGCAGTACAACTGCCACTACAACTACAGCAGCGCCCACCATCGTTCCGCGCTTTGCTTATGTTGCAAATTACATGGACAGCACTGTTTCAATGTATACAGTAAACGCCGCCACAGGCCAGTTGCGCAACAATGGCTATGTCTTGGCGGGGAAAAATCCCCAATCGGTTACCGTCGATCCTTCAGGCAAGTTTGCTTACGTGGCAAATCAATTTTCCAACGATGTCTCGGCATTCACCGTCAATGCCGGCACTGGAACGCTTACGCCGATTAACTGCGTTACCGGGTGTGGTGCGACCATTGCGACAAACTTCGCTGCGGGGACCTCTCCCACTTCCGTTGCTGTCGACCCCACAGGCAAGTTTGCCTATGTGACGAACTCCTTTAATGGGGCAGGTGGCAATACAGTTTCGCAATACACGATCAACCCAGCTACGGGGCAACTGAGTCTTAATAGTTCATCGCCAACAGGTTCCTCTCCCTGGATCATCACCGTTGACCCTTCCGGTAAATTTGCCTACGTGGCAAATCCCAACTCCAACGATGTCTCGGCATACACTATCAACGCCAGCTCCGGGGCGCTTACTCAGATTGTCTGCAGCGCCGGGTGCACCACCACGGGCAACGTTAATAACTTTACGGCGGGAACCGGTCCTCAGTTCATCACTATTGACCCCACAGGGCGGTTCGTCTATGCGACGAATTATGCCTCCAACGACATCTCGGCATACACCATCAACGCCAGCACCGGAACTCTTACTCAAGTTGCTTGCAGTGCCGGGTGCAGTACAGTCAACAGCAAGAACTTTGTAACGGGTGTCTCTCCATGGGGCGTCACCATCGACCCCTCCGGGAAATTTGTCTACGTGGCCAATGACAATTCCAACGATGTTTCGGCATACACCATCAACGCCAATACCGGGGCGCTTACTCAGGTTGCTTGCAGCGCCGGGTGCAGCACTACAACCTCAATCAGTGCCAATAACTTTACGGCGGGAACAGGCCCTCAATTCGTCTCTATCGATCCCTCCGGCGTATTCGCCTATGTGGCAAATTACTCCTCCAATACCATTTCAGCTTATTCAATCAACGCAAGCTCTGGCGCGCTCACCGCTCTGCCTACAATAGCAGGTCGTCCCGGCGCCACCTCAATAGCCATGACCAAGGGCACGGCAGCGGTGACTTACACGCCAAAATTTGCCTACGTGGCGAATTTTACAGGTAACAGTGTCTCGGCTTTCACCATCAACGCCAACGGCGCATTGACGGCAGTGACAGGTAGTCCGTATGTGGCTGCGACGGGAAGCGGCCCGTACTCTGTGGTTGTCGACCCCGCAAGCCAATTCGCCTATGTAGCAAATGCTTTGCTCAACAACGTCTCGGCCTATGCCATTAACGCCTCAACCGGCGCTCTGGCGAATGTGGACACCGTAGCTGCCGGAAGCCAACCTGCCGCTGTCGCAGTCGACCCCTCCGGCCGGTTTGTCTATGTGGCGAATAACGGCGCGAATGATGTCTCGGCATACACCGTCAACGCAGGGATATTTACCCAGATCATCTGCACTGTCGGTTGCAGCACTACCGGCAATACAAAAGATTTTACTGCGGGAACCGGACCCTATTCCGTCACCGTCGACCCCACCGGCAGATTCGTCTACGTGCCTAATTTCACCTCGAACAACGTCTCGGGCTACACCATCAATGCAAGCACCGGGGCGTTAACGAGCATCGGCATCGTGGCAACCGGAACCGGGCCAACCTACGTCACAGTTGACCCAACCGGGAAATATGCCTACGTGGCTTATGGAAGCACTGGTGTCACGGCGTATACCATCAACACCATCACTGGCGCCTTAACCAGTATTGGCACAGCCACGGCAAGTGCTCCCATCTCGGTTGCCGTCGATCCCACAGGCAAGTTCGCCTACTCGGCAAATAATAACTCCGACAAAGTCACGGCCTACTCCATCTATGCGACGACTGGCGCATTAACGAATGTTGGCACTGTTGGGACGGGGGGCACAAATATACATTCTGTCACTGTCGATTCATCAGGCAAATTCGTCTATACGGCAAATAGCAACTCCGGCGACATTTCTGCTTACACAATTGACGCCACCAGCGGTGCGATTAGCCAGATCAACTGCGGCGGCGGTACCGGGTGCAACACCACGAACTTTGCAGCGGGTATCGGAGCCTCTTCCATTTTTACAACCGGAACGTGGCAGTAGGACAGTAGCAGTTGGGTTGGGTAGCAACGGCATAGGTACAAGAACGTGCTCACCCTAGAAGACAAGAATTTTTGAATTGATTTTGCAAACCTTAAATCGGGGATAAAAATGAACATTGCGATCACCAAACTAATACGCGTCGCGCTGCCTTTGTCAGCGCTGTTACTTACCGCATGTAGTGCTGGTGGCGGAGCCGGAAGCGCTACGCCCCCGGTCAATGGACTTGCCAGCTACACTGTAGGCGGTAGTGTCACCGGCTTACTCACAAACGGTAGTGTGGTGCTGCAAAACAACGGAGGCAACAACACAACAGTCTCGGCCAATGGAAGCTTCTCTTTTGCCACGTCGATTGCCAGTGGTTCGACATATGCGGTAACAGTGCTGACACAGCCGACAGGGCAGACTTGCTCGATTACGAATGGTAGCGGCTCGTCGGCCAGTGCAAACGTCACTAACATCGCAATCAATTGCTCTGCAAGCAACGCCGACAGCAATTACAATATTAGCGCAACGGTTACAGGGTTGGTGGCAAACACCAGCGTTGTGTTGCAGGATAATGGCGGCGACAACTTAATCATCTCCAGTAACAGCACTGCCAACTTCAATACGGCACTTGCCGGTGGTGCTGCTTATGCCGTTACGATTTTGACGCAACCAACAGGCGAGAGCTGCACCGTCACGAGTGGCAGTGGTACGGTGGGCAGTGCCAACGTAAACGTCGCGGTCGTCTGCACACCTTTCACTTACACCATCGGTGGCAGTGTTACCGGTTTGCTGAGCGTTCACAGTGTGGTACTGCAAAATAATGGTGGCAACAACCTGACAGTCACCACCAACGGAAGCTTCACATTTACTACGCCGATTGCCAACGGCTTGACCTATTCAGCAACAATACTCACCCAGCCGACCAGCCAGAGCTGCTCTGTCACGAATGGTAATGGCACGGTGGCTGGCGCGAACATCAGCAACATCTCAATCAATTGTTCCAGCAATACCTATAACGTTGGCGGCACAATAACCGGGCTAACCGGAACTGTGGTGCTGCAAAACAATGGTGCTGACAATCTTACTTCCACCGCGAACGGCAGTTTCAACTTTAATACACCCATTACATCCGGCGTGAATTATGCGGTAGCGGTTTTGACACAGCCTAGCGGACAGATGTGCTCTGTCAGCAATGGGTCAGGAACCATGGGTTCGGCAAATGTCACCAATGTCGGCATCGCGTGTTCGACAACCACCGGGATGTGGACATGGGAAAGTGGTGCCAACACAGCCAAGTCTGCGGGTGTATACGGCACTCTTGGCACACCCGCCGTTGCCAATGTTCCGAGCTCACGCATTTATTCAAGCACCTGGACCGATACTTCCGGCAACTTGTGGTTGTTCGGAGGGGGCGGGTATAACTCTGGAACAGGGTTGTGGGACGATATCAATGATCTGTGGAAGTACTCTCTGAACTCAGGCCAATGGACATGGGTAAGCGGCTCAAACACATTCAAGGCATCAGGCGTGTATGGCACACTAGGCACAGCCGCCGTTGGCAACGTGCCGGGTGCCCGTACAGGCGCAATCTCTTGGATCGACGCATCTAACAACTTGTGGTTGTTCGGCGGAGTCGGTTATGACTCGGCAGGAACATCAGGTCAACTCAACGATCTGTGGATGTATTCTCCAAGCTCGGGGTTATGGACTTGGATGAGCGGCACCAACACAGGTGCTAACACTTTCGCTGTCACAGGCGGAATTTACGGCGTGTATGGTACTCAAGGAACACCCGCGATTGGGAATGTGCCGGGAATGCGCTCAAACGCGATCTCGTGGACCGATTCTTCTGGCAACTTATGGTTGTTTGGCGGAGCGGGTTTTGGCAATTCAACGACATATGGCTATCTCAACGATCTGTGGAAGTACTCGCCGAGCACAAATTTATGGACTTGGGTAAGTGGCATGAAGACTGTCAACAATCCTGGTGTGTATGGAACCAAAGGAACTGCCGCAGTTGGCAACGTACCGGGAGGGCGCTTCTATGCTACTTCCTGGATCGACGCTTCCGGCAACCTGTGGCTATTCGGTGGAGAAGGCTTTGACTCAACAACAGGATTTAGCAATCTAAACGACTTATGGAAGTTCGCACCAAACACGGGGCAATGGACATGGATAAGTGGTTCTTCGACGATCTCCGCCATAGGCGTATACGGCACCCTGGGTGTCGCAGCGAGCACCAATATGCCCGGAGCACGTCAAGTCGCGGTTTCCTGGACCGACGCTTCAGGCAATTTGTGGTTGTTTGGCGGATTCGGGGCTGATTCAATCGGCATCACTGGCGGACTAAATGACTTATGGAAATACTCTCCGAGTGCGAATTCATGGATATGGTTGAGTGGTTCTAAAACTGTTGGTGCGGGCGCTGCGGCAGTGTATGGCACGTTAGGCATCGCTGCGTCAGGCAACGTTCCGGGGGGGCGCATCGAATCAGTAAGCTGGATAGACGCTTCTGGCAATCTATGGTTATTCGGTGGATCGGGAGCTGCAACAGGATTAGCGGGTTTTCTTAACGATCTGTGGAAATACGCGCCCTAGAAGTCGTATGGTTGATCATTGAAGGAAGTGCTGATTACCGGTGGAACGAGCGGAACAGGATTAATCGGATCAACCAGCTTTCTTCCCAATGCCGAACTGTTTTATTAAAGCTACAAAAATTATTGATGCCAATTTGCGAACCATAAAACGGAGCCAAGAATGAACATCACCATCGGCAGATTAATTTTCAGTGTGCTGCCATTGTCAGTGCTGTTACTCACCGCATGTCTGGATGGGGGCGGTGGCGGTAGTACAACTGCAACCCCTCATCCAGACGGGAGTGGTGTTGTCTCTATTACTGTCACTGCCACAGAAAATGCCACGGCGCAGAATCTTGCCGCTAGCACGGCTATGAGCTACTCGCCTTAACAGCCTGCGGTGGCATGGGGTGGATGGGGATAGTACTTGGCCGCTGAAAATTGATTTTGCAAACTATAAATTGGAACAAAAATGTATATCAATATCACCAGATTAATTTTCAGGGTGCTGCCAATATCAGTACTTTTACTCGCTGCATGTAGTGGTGGAGGTACTTCGACTCCTGCAACCACTACTGCAGTCACTTATTCGGTTGGTGGCACGCTCACGGGTTTAACTGCCGGCAACAGCATCACTCTCACCAACAATGGATCGGACAATCTTACATTGAGCGCAAGCGGCGTGAGTCAAACCTTTACGTTTGCCACGCAGTTAGCTAATTCAGCGACTTATAATTTGACGTTAGCAGCTACCACGCCAGTGGCTCAGCCATGCACTTCAACCTATGGCGCAGGCACGATCAATGCGGCGAATGTCACCAGCTTGAATGTCTTCTGCGGCCTGATTGGCGGTGTCTCCACATTTACGGCAACCGGTTCAATGTTAACGGTGCGTTATGGTCACGCTGCCACACTGTTGCCCAACGGTAAAGTGCTGGTTAGCGGTGGATACAATACAGTTAATGGTTATCTAACCAGTGCAGAATTGTACGATCCGGTCGCTGGAACTTGGATTGAACCCGGTTCCATGGTAACAGGTCGTGAGTATCACACTGCGACTCTTTTACCCAACGGCAAAGTTCTAGTCAGCGGAGGAGAACTTAGTAGCGGAGACAGTCCCACCGCGGAGCTGTTTGATCCGTCTGCCGGAACTTGGTCTCCCACCGGCTCTCTCACCTCGGCACGAAGTCACCACACTGCCACTCTCTTACCAAACGGCAAGGTGCTGGTTTGTGGAGGATACAATACTACAACACGCTATCTTGTCAGTGCCGAGCTGTACGATCCATCGACCGGAATTTGGACATCGACCAATCCACTCGCGACTGCGCGTGGATACCACACCGCCACGCTGTTGGCTAACGGCAAAGTGCTGGTTAGCGGCGGATATAACTTAACAACAGGCAATCTTGCCAGTGCCGAATTGTATGATCCGACAAGCGAGACTTGGACTCCCACCAGCTCACTCGCGACAGCACGTCAATTACACACTGCCACACTGTTACCCAACGGCAAAGTACTGATCAGCGGCGGAGAAAACTCAACAATACTTACAAGTACCGAGTTGTACGATCCTGTCGCAGCAACTTGGTCAAGCCCCGGCCCCCTCGCGGCTGCGCGTGATGGTCACACCGCTACGCTGCTGCCCAATGGAAAAGTACTGGTCAGCGGCGGTTTCAACTTAACAACAGGCTATCTTGTGAGTGACGAACTATATGATCCATCCACAGGGGCTTGGGGTTCCGCTGGCTCCCTCGCGACAGCTCGTTCCGGTCACACAGCTACTTTACTACCTAACGGCAAAGTACTGGTTAGCGGAGGGGAAAACGCAACATCCTATCTTGTCAGCGCAGAATTATTTTACTAATCCCACAAAAGTATTTATTTCAAACCATCAACAGGAGCTAAAAATGAACGTCAATATCACCAGATTAATTCGTAGTGCGCTGCCGCTGTCGTTACTAGTTCTTACCGCGTGCAGCGGAAGTAGCAGTACAAGCAGCAGTGCCAGTGGCCCAACTTACACCTTAGGTGGAACAATCTCGGGATTATTTCCCGGTGATTCAGTTATTTTAAAGAATAATGCTGCGGATGCATTAACAGTTAATGCCAACAGTGCTTATAACGTCAACAGCACTTTTACTTTTGCAACCTCGATTGCTTCCGGTGTGGCTTATGCGGTAACAGCAGGCACGCCCACGCCCACTTCAGAATTGTGTACTGTCAACAGTGGCACGGGTACGATGGGTTCGGCTGCGGTCAGTAGTGTTTCTGTTAGTTGCTCGGGCCTTGAGATGTTTGCCGGTGACCAGCTTGTCTCTGGAACCAACATCGGTACGGGGACTGCGGCAAGATTCTTTTTCCCGGCAGGGATAGCGACTGACAGCACTGGAAATATTTATGTCGCCGATTACAACAACAATGCTATTCGCAAGATTACGCCGACTGGTGTGGTGAGCACTTTTGCCGGTACGGCAGGTACTGCCAATGGGCAACCTGTTGTCAATTCCGCCAGTGGCACGCCGACCTTTTACTATCCTTGGGGTATCGCTATCGACAGTTCGGATAATCTGTATGTAACCGAGTTTGCCAACAATGATATCCGCAAGATAACGCCAACTGGTGTTGTGACTACGTTGGCATTAACCGGTGCGGCGCTAAATGGCCCAGAAGGTATCGTCTACTACGCAGGCAACCTGTATTTTGCCGATAGCAGCAACAACGCTATTAAAATGGTGGCAATTACCGGGGGGGCGGTAACTACGATAGCTGGTTCAACTGCTAACCCAGGCACGCCCGGCAATCACAATGCCACTGGAACTACTGCCACCTTTAACTATCCGGTTGGCATTACCGTCGATAGCGCTGGCAATCTTTATGTGGCAGATTGGAACAACAATGCTATTCGCAAGATAGCGATGCCTGGAGCGGTAGTAACCACGTTAGCTGGTACTGCCGGTGATCAAGTTGCTGTAACAGGTCATGCAGACGGTCTCGGATCGGCGGCAAGTTTTTATGATCCTGAAGGTATTACTATCGACAGCAATGGTAACCTCTATGTGGCTGACAAACTGAACCAGACCATACGCAAGATTCCAACATCGGGTACGCAAGCCGGAGTTGTCAGTACTGTGGTTGGAGTAGCGGGGTTAACTGGATTTACTGCCGGTGTTTTACCCGGAGGTTTAGCTTCTCCATATGGAGTCGCTATCAGCGGTACTTCACTCTTCATCACAACAGGGCAAGGCGTAGCGTTGGTAACGAATGTGCCTTAAAGAAACTGTTTGATTTACACAAGGCCAGCACTGCGCTGGCTTTGTCATTTACGTCGTAGGATACCAATGAGTATTCAGACAATTCCAAAAGAAGCCTCGTTAGCACAGTCACCCGATGCACAATCGGTGGACGAGCGTATTCAAATTGAACAAACAAATTCGCTGATGAGTACCGGGCTGTCGGCGGTGTTCAGCGCGTTTTTGGTGACGGCCGGCTTTTGGCTCATTTTCTACTATCAGACGCGCCAGCCGATTATTTTGGTTTGGGCTGTTGTGGCTCACATTCTTCACGTCTTGCGCGTTGTTAGCAGTCTGCATTTTATTAGAACACCCAAGGAGCAACGCAACCATGTGCTGTGGGCAAACAGGTACTGCAATCTCTTTGTGCTCAGTGGTATCGTTTGGGGGGCTGCACCATGGCTATTTCTCCCGCAGGGAGATTTACCTTTAACTTCGCTGATGATGCTGGTGATGCTGGGCCTGAGTTCGGGAGGCATTGCTTCTTTGGCACCCTACCGGCGGGCTGTTTTCAGTTTTACCGTTCCCATGCTGATCGGACTTGCCGGTGCCATGTTGTGGAGGGGCGGCGGCGTAAATATGTTTTTAGCCGTATGCGCGTTTGCTTATTTGTATGGCAATCTTAAATTCGGTGTGCGACAAAATAAGCTGTTGACCGAAGCCTTGCGTTCCCGCTATGAAAAAGAGGATCTGTCGAAACGTTTGAGCGAGCAAGCGAAAAGTCTGGCTGAGCAAGCCAAGCTTCTGAAAGAGCAGGTTCGCATCGCCGAGAACGCGAATCTTGAAAAAACGCGTTTTTTAGCATCGGCCAGCCATGATTTGCGCCAGCCTTTGCATTCCATCGGACTCTTTGCCGCAACGCTTTTGGCGAAGCGTACGTCAACGCCTGACGAGCCGTTGGTGCGCAACCTGATGATTTGTGTGGATGCGTTGGAGGCTTCGTTTACCGCCATGTTGGATGTTTCCAAATTGGATGCCGGCGTAGTTGAGTTCAACCCACAACCAGTGGCACTTGTGGATTTATTTCAGAAGCTCGGCACAAGTTTCGCCCAACAAGCTGAAGCGCTGGGTCTTGGCTTACGTTTCAAGCCGGGTGGAAAGTGGGTGTATGGAGACCCGATTTTGTTGGAGCGACTTCTGGGCAACTTGGTACACAACGCATTGAAGTTTACCCGGCATGGTGGTGTTGTGCTGGTAGCACGCACGCGGGGAAATTGTGTGAGTGTTGAGGTGTGGGATACCGGAGCCGGAATAGACGCGAGTGATCTGCCGCGTATATTTGATGAGTTTTATCAACTGGCAAACCCTGAACGGGATCGTTCCAAGGGCTTGGGTATGGGGCTGGCAATAGTGAAAAGACTATCCAATTTAATGAATATGCCCCTGACGGTTTATTCCAAAGTCGGGCATGGCACCGTGTTTAAACTGCTCGTGCCACTAGCCGGTCCTCTGCATGAAAAAAGACTGTCCCCACCTCGTAACGGCCCCCAATTGATCTCAAATAAACTATCCGGTAAACGAGTATTAATTGTGGATGACGAAGAAACTGTGCGCAACAGCACTGCTATCGTTTTGCGTATGCATGGCCTGCACGTAGAGACAGCAGAAGGAATACAACAAGCATTGGAAATGGTGACGAGGCCCGGGCAACATCTTGATGCTGTAATCACCGATCTGCGCTTGCGTAATGAAGAAAATGGCATTGATCTGGTTTGCCAAATAAGAGCCAAGCTGGGACAAAATTTCCCTGCGCTACTGGTCACCGGCGATATCGCTCCTGATCGAGTGCAACTGGTTAAGCAAAGTGGTCTGCGCGTGTTGTATAAACCAGTGAGCGTGGATGGCCTGCTGAGCGCTCTGGATGATTTGCTGTCTTATACCGGTACGTGACGTAAATCAACCCAGGACTACGGATGCACGAAATTTAACGCTATGTGCTTTGTCGATTGCGAAAAATATTGATCAAAGTGTTGGTCGAGGAGTCATGCGTGACGACGGTTTCTTTGCTATGCAACTCGGGTAATAATTTGTTGGCCAATTGTTTCCCGAATTCTACGCCCCATTGGTCGAATGCGTTGATGTTCCAAACGACGCTTTGTACAAAAATCTTGTGTTCGTAGAGCGCAATCAAGCGACCCAGTGTGTAGGGGTCGAACTTTTCAAACAATAGAGTATTGGTTGGTCTGTTGCCGGGGAATATTTTGTAAGGCAATAAAGTTTCGAGTGCTTCACCTGTTAAACCTTGCGCGATTAATTCCGCGCGCGCCTCGGCTTCTGTCTTTCCGAGCATGAGCGCTTCTGTTTGTGCAAAACAGTTTGAGAGCAGCATGGCGTGGTGCTCGCCAATCGGATTGTAGCTGGTTAGCGGCGCTAAAAAATCAGCCGGAACCACGCGCGTTCCCTGGTGTATCAGTTGATAGAATGAGTGCTGGCCATTTGTTCCCGGCTCACCCCATACGACAAAATGCGTGTCGTAATCTACCGGCTTGCCTTCCCGATCAACGCGCTTGCCGTTGCTCTCCATTTCAAGCTGTTGCAGATATGCAGGAAAGTGTTGCAGGTACTGGTCATAGGGCAAAATGGCATAAGAGCCGGTGCCGAAGAAATTACCGTACCAGACGCCAAGCAAACCCAAAATTACCGGAATGTTATTTTCCAAAGGCGCATTGCGGAAATGTTCGTCCATCGCATGACCACCGGCAAGAAGCAGTTCGAAGTTTTTCATGCCAATGTATAACGCAATGGGTAAGCCGATTGCCGACCACAGCGAGTATCGACCGCCGACCCAGTCCCAGAATTCAAATACGTTTTCCGTGTCAATGCCGAATCTGGAGGTTTCGGACAAGTTTGTCGAAACAGCGGCAAAATGTTTTGCAACGGCGGCTTCATTGCCCAAGTGTTCTACCAACCATGCTCTCGCAGTGTGAGCATTAGCAAGAGTTTCCTGAGTAGTGAAGGTTTTTGAACTGATGATGAAAAGCGTGGTTTCCGCATCCAGCTTTTTTAGTGTTTCAGCGATGTCGGTTGCATCTACATTGGAAACAAAATGGGCGGTAAGATCAGGGCTCCCAAAAGGCTTAAGCGCTTCGCAGGCCATGAGCGGGCCAAGTGCAGAGCCGCCGATACCAATGTTCACAATATGCCGAATTTTTTTTCCGGTGTGCCCGAGTGTTGCTCCGGATCGAATAGCATCGGAAAAGCGGCGCATATGATCAAGCACGCGATGCACATCGGGAATAATATTCTTGCCATCGACCAGAACCGTGCGATCTTTTGGACTGCGTAATGCCGTATGAAGCACGGCACGTGCCTCGCTGGTGTTGATTTTTTCACCGCTGAATTGACGTTTGATCCAGTCACTCAGGTTGGATTGCCGGGCCAAACCGATCAACAGAGCCTTTGTTTCTTCGGTAATCAGATTCTTTGAGTAATCGAATAGAATATCATCCAGGCGAAGCGAAAATTTATCAAACCTTTTCGCATCGCCAGCAAACATCTCTCTCATCGTCAGTTTACGAATTTCACTTTGATGCTTTGATAAAGATTGCCAAGCAGATGACTGAGTGAGATTCGACATTTTAATGACTCAAAATTTGATGACAGCTTCCAATTTCAGAATATTGGCCCGATTGCTTGAGCGTTGAATTTATCAACGATTAAGTTAACGAAAAATTATTATTTTACGATAAATTTTGCGTCAATTTCTTTCTCGGCCGTGATCCAGTCTTGTACGTGATATCCGGCTGCGAACCCGCGTTGCTGGGCTTTGAAATAAGCCGCTGTAGCAATCATATGATAGCGTTGCTCGGGAGAAATGGCCGTCGAATTATTCTTGCTCTCGGACGCTTTGGTTTCTGTTGAGGCAACTATTTTTGCCGGTTTGGATTCTGCCGGGACAGGTTTTGCCGTTGGGATTTTCTTGACTGTTTCTTTAGCCACCGCCGGCTTGAGAGTTGCCTTTTTAACGGTTGGCGCCGGCGTTGCTTTTGCCGCAGTTTTTGCCACCGCAACAGATTTTTTTACAGTTGCCTTAGTAGTACTCGATGTGTTCTTGGTTGTTGCAGGACTTTTTTTTGGTGCGGTTGCCATAATTATTCCTTTCAATAGTAAATTAATAAAGGATTATTGCAGATTCAGATGGCACTAATATTACACTATTTCAGATAATTGTTTGGTTATACTGGTATTAGCAATATGCTGGCAAGCGGAGGTATCTCAATTTCCGCTGAATAGGGTTGGCCCATCCAGGGAGTTTTATCAGCCCGTATACCGCCGCCATTTCCAAGATTGCTCCCGCCATAATATGCCGAGTCACTGTTAAATATTTCACGGTACGAACAATCGTAGGGAAGTCCAATGCGATAACGATTACGTGGTACGGGTGTAAAGTTGAAGGCGGCAACTACGGTTTCTCCATTGCGTCCACGGCGGATGAATGAAAGCAGCGTGTGTTCCGTATCCTGGCAATCTATCCAGGAAAAGCCGCCTTGTTCAAAATCAAGTTCATACAATGCCGGCGTAGAAATATAAAGACGGTTCAAATCCCGAACCATGTTGAACACGCCTTTATGCAGTTCCATTTTGAGTTGCCACCAATCGACTTCCCAGGCGGCGCGCCATTCCGGACCTTGCGCTATTTCATTCCCCATGAAGTTTAATTTTTTGCCGGGACTGCTCATCTGGTATGCAATCAGCAAACGCAAGTTGGCAAATTTTTGCCAAGTATCACCCGGCATTTTGCTTAACAATGATCCCTTGCCGTGCACGACTTCATCGTGAGAAAAGGGCAGTACAAAATTTTCGGTATAAGCGTAAAGTTGGCTAAAAGTAAGTTGGTTCAGATGGTAGCGGCGATGAACCGGATCCTGCTGCATGAACTTGAGTGTGTCGTTCATCCAACCCATGTTCCACTTCATCGAAAAGCCCAGACCTCCAACATACACGGGTCGGGAAACAGCAGGCCATGATGTCGATTCTTCCGCCAGTGTAAGTGCTCCCGGAAAATTATCATGCACCATGATATTGAGTTCGCGCAGGAAAGCGATAGCTTCAAGATTTTCACGCCCACCATATTTATTGGGCAACCATTCGCCCGCTTTGCGTGAGTAATCCAGGTACAGCATGGAGGCAACGGCATCCACGCGCAGTCCATCAAAGTGGAATTCGGACAACCAGTAATGAGCGCTGGAAAGTAAGAAACTTTTTACTTCGTTACGACCATAATTGAATATATGTGTTCCCCAGTCTTGATGGAAACCAAGACGCGGGTCTTCATGTTCGTAAAGTGCGGTGCCGTCAAATCTTGCCAGCGCGAATGAATCTTGCGGGAAGTGTGCCGGAACCCAGTCAAGCAATACACCAATGCCCGCCTTATGGCAGCCGTCGATAAAGAAACACAGATCGTCGGGTGAGCCAAAACGGCTGCTGGCTGCAAAATAGCCTGTAGCCTGATAACCCCAAGATTCATCGAGAGGATGTTCAGAGACAGGCATCAATTCAACATGGGTATATCCCATCTCTTTGAGGTAAGGAATTAACTGTTCTGCCAACTGGCGGTAAGTATAAAAATCACCGTTCGGATGGCGTTTCCACGATCCGGCATGTATCTCATAAATATTGAGCGGGGCATGCAGCCAATCCCATTGGCTACGATTCTTTAGCCACGCATCATCTTGCCATGTATGCGTAATACCTACGGCAGTGCGACCGGCGGTTCCAGGGCGCAATTCAAATGAATTGGCATACGGGTCGGTCTTTACCATTAACCTACCGGCACGATTGTAGATTTCGAATTTGTAAAGCTCGCCTTGCGCCAGACCGGGTATAAATAACTCCCACACACCACTGGAGCCATGCACAGCCATCGGATTGATACGGCCATCCCAACGATTGAATTCACCGACTACGCTGACGCGTTCTGCATTCGGTGCCCAAACTGAAAAGCGGATACCACTAATGCCATCAATTTGAGATTGATGTGAACCAAGTGCCCGATAGGCTTGATGCAATTTACCTTCGTTGAAAAGATGCAAGTCGAAACTGCTGATCTGCGGTGGAAAAGAATAGGGGTCATGTATCAGCGCTTCCTTGCCATCGCTTAATACTCGCAACTGGTAAGGCTGCGCTGGTGCATCCGTTCCTTGCCATTCAAACAATCCTGCCGAAATTGTTTTTAGTAAAGGGAAATCTCCTGTTGCGGTCACCAAGTGAACTTCTGTCGCATAAGGTTGAAAAACACGCAAAACCGAATGCCCCTGCTCTTGATGCAAGCCCAAGAAAGCAAAGGGATCGTGTAATCTTCCTTGCAATAGCAAATCAGGTCGCGGATCGGTTTTGGTGCGTGCGAGTTTTTTCATATGGTTTCGATTATAACCATATTACTAACCGGAAGTGTGTCATTCCTAAGACTTATATAGCAAAAGCCCCCTGAGTTATCTCCGGGGGCTTCGCGTTAAACTTTTAGCTCAAGATTATTTGGCTACTTGTCTTTCGCGTATTTCATCCAGTGTTTTGCAATCAATACACAAGGTTGCGGTTGGGCGTGCTTCCAACCTGCTAAGGCCGATTTCAATACCGCATTTATCGCAATAGCCGTATTCGCCCGCATAAATCTTGGCGATCATTTTATCGATATTTTTTATGAGTTTGCGTTCGCGGTCACGATTACGTAATTCAAGGCTCATGTCGGATTCTTGACTCGCACGATCATTGGGGTCGGCAAATACCGTGGCTTCGTCTTGCATTGTATGCACAGTCCGGTCAATATCCTGACCAAGCCCAAGCTTGATCCCGTTTAAAATCTCTTTAAAATGCTCCAGTTGCTTGGGGTTCATATAAGTTTCCCCCTTCTTGACCTTATACGGAGCAATGGTATTGGTGGTTTGTGCAGGCATTTATTTAGGGTCTCCAATTTCGTACAAAAATTTTTAAGCGCGCTTTAATACCATAAAACAACGAGCGTTGCTGAAAATTATTTATTTGTTATTTTTGATTTATCTAATTTTAGTCCGTCTTTTAGTATACCTTGGTGCGTTTAATATTAAAAGCGGGTTGGAGACGCGGGAGTTTGGTACTAACCTCAAAAGAAGCTACTATATATAAAATAAATCAAATAGATAGGGAGCAACTGGGCCTTATTTTAATATGCCAGTGTAACAATGTTGTCATATAGCTGTCATTATTGGACGATATCATTCTTGGAGTAATAATTTCTATTAATAAAATTCTCCTATGAATACATCAGCCATAGCAGCAAATTCATCTAAAGTAATTACATCTCGTCCGCATTAAGAAATTTCCCCATTATGAATATTCACAGCGCGTTGGTAGCTTTTGTTTTGGCTTCAATTGGAACGCAGGCCATCGCAGCAGAACAACCACACAATGTGGTGCTATTTGTAGCGGATGGTCTGCGTGCTTTGGTGGTCAACCAGGATACAGCGCCCACAATGGCAGCCATTAGTAAATCTGGTGTTTGGTTCAAAAATAGCCATTCATTATTCCCGACATTCACTATGCCAAACAGTTCTGCACTTGCGACAGGCCATTATTTTGGTGACACCGGAGTATTTGGCAACACAATATATTCTGGTTTTGCAGTAACAAATGCGGCGAGTAGTGTCACCCCATTTTTGGAAAACGATGAAGTACTTGGCGATATTGATGAACACTTCGCCGGTAGTTTTGTAAACGAAGAAGCTTTGCTTGTTTCCGCACGGAAAGCGGGGTTTTCTACTGCTGCAATTGGGAAACTTGGGCCGGTCGGAATTCAAGCCGGTAACGATAGATCGGGTGAAAAGACAATCGTGGTAGATGATCTAACCGGGCGCAGAGGCGGAATGCCGTTGAATGCTGGCTTGTTGGCTGCATTGCAGGATGCAGGAATGCCAACACAAGTGCCAAACAGGGGCGATAACGGCAAGTCCGGCGACATGAATACCTCTGGCACCGTGATCGCAAATTTCGAGCAACAAAAATATTTTGCAGATGTAACGACCAAATTGTTGCTACCGCGCTTTAAAGCGGCAGGCAAACCTTTCGTGATTGTGTTTTGGTCGCGTGATCCTGACGGCTCGCAACACAACCAAGGGGACAGCCTCGGAAAATTAGTACCTGGAATAAATGGTCCGACATCAATGGCTGCGATTAAAAATGCCGATTCAAATCTGGCTGAAATTAAAGCCGCACTTGAATCACTCGGGCTCGATAAAACAACGGATATTTTTGTGACCGCCGATCATGGATTCTCCACGATTTCAAAACTCAGCATGAGCAGTCCGGCCGCAAAAATCAGCTACCCGGATACACCAGTTGGTCAATTACCACCGGGATTCGTGGCCATCGATCTCGCCAATGCACTTGATTTGTCTTTGTTTGATCCCGATGCAAAGAATGAACCCGTCGACTATAAATCAGGCAAGCATCCCAAAAAGGCAAATGGTTTATTGGGACATGATCCGGCTAAACCCGATTTGGTGGTTGCGGCAAATGGCGGTTCGGACCTTGTTTATTTACCCATGCCCAACTCCAATGAGTTGGCTATAAAAGTGGTTAAGGCGCTTCTTGCCCAAGACTATGTTAGCGGTTTATTTGTTGATGATTCTTTCGGCAATATTCCGGGTACGCTGCCGTTGAGTTCCATTAATTTGAAAGGCTCAGCGCTGACGCCAGTTCCTTCCATCGTTATTAACTTCAAGTCAATAGCTACCGGTTGCAAGACACCGGTGTTATGTACGGCAGAAATAGCCGATACCGGTTTGCAACAGGGGCAGGGCATGCACGGCAGTTTTAGCAGAGCCGATACTTACAATTTTATGGCGGCAATAGGCCCTGATTTTAAAAGTGGGTTTGTTGACACAGCGCCGGTAAGTAATGCAGATGTTGGAAAAACACTTGCGGATATCTTGAAGCTTGAAATGACCGCCAACGGACAACTTGCTGGACGTGTTTTGTCGGAAGCAATGCCAGGAGGCAAGGAAACAAAATATGCGGTAAAGACAAGAAAATCACAGCCGGGCCTGCAGGGTTTACGCACAGTTTTAAAGTATCAGCAGCTTGGACAAACATTATATTTTGATGCGGCTGGCTTTCCTTCACGAACTGTCGGGCTGGGCAGTAAATGACGATGAGCTTGTCCAAATCAATCCTGCTTATTGAAGACGACCCGATGATCGGACAGAGTCTAACTATGGCACTCAACGATGCCGGAATGCAGGTTGACTGGTTGAGGGATGGCATTCAGGGACAGATGGCATTGGACTCAAAAGTCTATGATCTGCTATTGCTGGATTTGGGGTTGCCGGGAAAGTCAGGATTAGACGTTTTGAAAGAAACGCGCAGTCGCGGAGATCGTACGCCAATATTCGTGATTACAGCGCGCGACGAAATTGATGATCGTGTGATTGGTTTGGATGAAGGTGCAGACGATTATCTGGTCAAGCCATTCGGCTTTAAAGAGTTAACGGCGAGAATATTAAGAACATTGGGCTTGCACGGCAATAACGAGGCGACCACGCTAGCCAATGGCGAGATCACAATAAATTTGGCAACAAACGAAGTTTCCTACCGGGGGATAAAACTGGCCTTGTCTGTTAAGGAGTTTACCCTGCTTCGTACTCTCATTGAACATCCCGGAATGATTTTTTCGCGGGGTCAGATTGAGAAAAGTCTCTACGGGAATGCCGATGAAGTCGAGAGTAATGTTGTGGAAGTATTGATCCATGCCTTGCGTAAAAAGTTTGATAATGAAATTATCCGCAACGTAAGAGGAATCGGCTGGATGGTCGTGAAGCACTCGTCGTGAGATCTCTAAAAAATCAACTTATTGTTTGGCTGATCGTACTATTGGCGGCTGTAGGTTTGCTGGCAGGCGGGATTTCCTATTTTATTGCCAGGAATGCCGCGAACGAATTTCTCGATCACCAGTTAATTTTGATTGCGGATAGTGTCCATACCGGTTCACAGCTTCGTTCCATGCAGGCTAAATTTCTCGCTGACAGCATAGCAGACCAGGAAAATGGTTTCGTCATTCAAGTCTGGAATGAAGAAGAACCCATCCGATCGAAAGAACCCGTACGTTCGTCACGCCCCAATTTTGATCTTCCCCGTATTTACATTACCGGCTATTCGGATGCTGTGCTTCGGGGTGAAAAATGGCGGGTTTACACCCTGATCTATCCGGATCGCACCGTCCAGGTTTCCCAATCAGACAATGTTCGTCGTGATATAGCAACCAATGCTGCACTTACCGCATTGCTCCCAATTGTAGGCTTGCTGCCACTGTCCTGGATACTTGTCGTCATCGGCGTCAGCCGTATTCTTAAACCACTTTCTGACGTGACTGACGCAGTAACAAAACGCGATGCTTCAAGTCTGACACCTCTTCCAAGCGAGGGTATACCAATCGAAGTTTTGCCGTTGATCTCCGAAATGAATGGATTGCTTTGTCGCATCCGGGAAACTATCGAATCTCAACGTCATTTCGTGATGGATGCTGCACACGAATTACGTACACCGCTTACCGCCCTACAGTTACAGATTGAGAATTTATCCCATAGCCGCTCACAAAATGATCTGGATACACGAGTCGGTGAATTGAGGTCAGGAATGCACCGTGCGACTCATCTGGTTGAACAGCTATTGAAAATGGCTCGATACGGTGCTGAAAGTCAATCGGTCAGAGTCAAGGTAAATTTGGGAGATATCGTCAAAACTTGTATTGCAGATTTTATTCCCATTGCCGAAAAGCGCAGGATTGACCTTGGTATGACGCGCGATGAAACAGCCTTCATTTGGGCAAACGCGGATGAACTTCGCATTCTGTTTGACAACCTTTTGGACAATGCTATTCGTTATACACCCGAGTCGGGGCAGATTGATGTGAGTGTTGTTGTTGCGGAAGATAAGGCAATTGTCTCCGTTGTGGATAATGGGCCTGGTATTCCAGAGCCGCTGCTTCCGCGAGTGTTTGATCGTTTCTTTCGAGCGGGGAACAGCGATTCCGAAGGAAGTGGTATAGGGCTTGCCATCGTAAGTGCAATTGCAAATCGTGAATCGGCGGAAGTCAAACTTTCCAACAGACCAGACAGGACAGGCCTGATTGCTGAAGTTATTTTCAATTCCTTGGCATAACCATATTGAACTGAACATATTGTGTTTTAATTGGTTACCCTCGGTTGTTTGCATTTTCTTGCCCGGCATTAATATAACTGTAATAAAAAATTCACTCTGATTTAAGTCTGCCTACGTAAATTTGCGTTAAGCAAATTTTAGCCAAACGGCTGTCGCTTTTTGCCGGCAATTTCAACAACACAATAATTTGCCAACTTAACTTTATATCTAACAATTGTATCGGGGACAATAATGCGTGAAAAATTTGATTTCAAGAAAAAATTGCTTGCTCAATTGGTTATCGGGAGCTTGCTGGCAACGGGTATTAATACTGCATTTGCTGAAAATGCGACCGATCTGGGAACAGTGCAAAGCACTGCAGTAGATGCAACGCAAGATGAGAAGTCAGCTGCGTATCAAGCACCAACACAAGGTTCTCTGATTTCTACTCAGCCGCAATCGATCATCAGTGAGCAATACATCCAGCATAATGCCTCTTCTACTTCAAACTTTACAGATATCGTAAACATTGCTCCCGCTGTAAGCAGCATGGATCCAAATGGACCAGGATTGATGGAGTCACAATCCCTGACATTGCGCGGCTTTGAAGATGGACAATTCAACGTCACCTTCGACGGCATTCCATGGCAAGACTCCAACGACTTCACGCACCACTCCACTTCTTACCTTATGGCTCACGATCTCGGTGAGATAGTTATTGACCGCGGCCCGGGCGATGCAAGCAACATGGGTATGACGACATTCGGTGGCACCATGGCTGTCAAATCCAAAAACCCTTCTACTGAAGCCTCTTTCACACCCTACACGACATTCGGCAGTTTCAATACACGACTCGCCGGTGTGGAATTCGATACCGGGTTGATGAAGAATTATGGAGATGCAAGTGCATTCATCGATTATGAAAAACTGACTTCTGATGGTTTCTTAACCAACAACAAATTACAACGCGACAACCTGTTCGCCAAGATTGTTAAACCCGTATCGGATAATACGGTGCTGACATTTGTTGCCATGCATAACAATCTTCATCAAAACACCTCCGCTAACAATGGCGGCGTATCGCTTGCGTATATGCAAAAGTATGGTTACAACGCTGGATTGAACAATGATCCCACCAGTCAGTCATATGTTGGATACAACTATGACGACATCACAGCCGACATGGAATATGTTGACATTTCAACTCAGCAGGGCGACTGGAAGATAGACAATAAGGTCTATACCTATGCCTATTATCACAACGGTTTTCAAGGCACTAACGTAGGCGGGACTAACCAAGTCAGTTCGGACCCAACAATAAATGGCAACGGTACATTTTATGGCGCGAGCAATGTTCCAGGATCCCCAATCGTACAGAACTACAGATCATGGGGTGATACGCTGAAAACCTCGACTCCTATGGGACCGGGCAAAGTCGATTTGGGTGTCTGGTATGATCATCAGGACAACTACCGTGCTGCATGGGGTTCGGATTTGACCTTGAATGGCGCTTTAGATCCAAACGTAGGTTACAGCAGAGTGATCAATGATACGTTGACGACCATACAACCTTACGCTCAGTACGAATGGAAGCTGAGTGATGCGCTGACCGTTACTCCCGGCCTGAAATATTCCAGCTTCACGCGAAGCTTTGATGCGCCAATCATGCAAGGTTGGGGGGGCCTCCCATACAATGGATCATCAACCTTCTCGAAGGTGTTGCCTTCCCTTGATGCGCATTACATGATACAGCCGAACTGGAGCGCTTATGCACAATATGCCCAAGGTTTCGAGGCGCCAATTATGCAGGCATTCCAAAAGCCGAATGTGGATACAAGCACAATCATGCCAACAGAAACGGACAACTATCAGGTCGGCACAACATGGAAGGATGAGCGTCTGACCGTTTCAGGCGATGTATATGAGATCGTGTCGAAGAACTGGATGCAGGGTATTGGCACGCAAAATGGCGTGTACGTATACGGCGACGCGGGAAATGTAAACTTCAATGGTGCTGAAGCCGAAGTCACTTACAATGTTGGCAGCGGTTTCAGCTTGTACGGAAACTACGCCGTCATCAACTACAATATAACGAACCCAACAGCATTTGCTAACGCCAAGGTTGGAGGCAACAGTTACCAGAATGGCACTGCGCTGAACAACGTACCCAATAATACGATGACTGGAGGGGTGATCTATAACCAGGGGCCGGTCTACGCTTCTCTGATGGCAAAAGAAACAGGAGCGCGTACTAGCGGTGTTGCCGCAGATGGCGTCACTCCGCTGTACTTCGACTCGTATACGATTACCAACTTCAACGCAAGCTATACCCTAAATGAATTAGGAAGCTGGGGAAAGAAGGCGAAAATCGGGTTCCAAGTCAACAATCTTTTCAACGTACAAGGGCTATATGCTTCAAATGGCAACGATGTAGTCACAAACGACCCGTTGTACTTTGTGATACCCACTCGCAGCTATCAACTGAGCCTGTCGATCAGTATGTAACCTTTTAATGCTTTGAATAACCATAAAAGTTATTGCCCCGCTCTATGAGCGGGGAATTTTTCACAAATTAATAAGTATGGTATTACTATGAACCTATCACACATATTTACTCTCGCTAACGAATCGGGTGGCACGCTTTATCTGATGCTTCTTCTTTTGCTGGTCGCGCTTACTGTAATCATCGAGCGCACCCGCTTTCTTTCCAATATGCAAAACGGCGGCGAACAGTTGATTGCAAACTTGAAGGAAAATATCCACAGTGCAACTCTGGCTCTCCCGGAAAAGCTCGCACAACTCCCGCATGCGCGCTTGTTTACAATTTATCAAAATGAACCGGCCAATATCGCAGATCGGGTGACTCTTGATGGGCATCTGGAAGAGGCGATTATGCACGAGGTGCCTACACTAGACCGCGCATTGTGGATGCTTGACACGGTCATCACGTTAGCGCCCTTGCTTGGGTTGTTCGGTACGATCATCGGTATGTTCAACGCTTTTCACGCACTTGGCGATGTTCAAAACGACGCAACACAAGTAACTGGGGGTATTGCAGAGGCGCTAATCGCCACCGCATCGGGCTTGTTTATTGCCATGATCGGCTTGGTCTTTTTCAATGCCTTGCATACCCGCGTGCGCATTATCTTGCACCAACTCGAAACGATTAAAGTAATGCTGCTGAATCGGCACGACCAAATCAAGGCTCACGCAAAAACTGCAACAGGTCGTGGCCCGGTCGAACTTGTGCAAGCGCAGGCGAGGGCTTGAGATGAGGTATTTGGAAACTCGCAAAGCCAGAATCGAGATCATTCCGATGATCGACATTATGCTATTTCTGCTCGTCTTTTTTGCCATGCTCACTTTGCGCATGATTCCGAGTTCCGGTCATGTTACCAAGCTGCCGACAAGTTCGACTGCCGTTGCTATCCCTCATCCGAAATTATTGGTTGAGATTAATAAAGATGGTTCTTTGCAGGTGACGAATAAAGGAGATAGTCCTTATCCGGTGGAAAATCACCCGTATACGCCTGCGCAATTAACTGATCTTTTGCATCAACGCGACAGCAGTAAAACTGCGGTGACTATTGCGGGTAGTGATACTTCTTCTTTACAACAAGTAATGAGTGTCATAGACGCAATCAAAGCTGGCGGGGCAACTGAAGTTGGACTGGCAACCCGCACTACGACGAGTAATTAAACCGTGACCAGAAAAAGTTCATTTCAGGCCTTTGGGCTGGCGTTCGCAATCGAACTCGTTTTGCTGGCGGGGGCGGCTTTCGCCTTGGCTAACAACGAGTCAACCAAGCCTGTCCAATCGAGCTCTATTACGATCTCTTTGGCGAATGAAGAACCGCAGCTACCTAAACCGCCTCAACCCAAGCCTAAGTCCCAACCCAAGCCACTGCCTGAACCAAAGCCGCAGTTGCCTCAAGAGGAACCCAAGCCCGTGCTGCCACAGGTGGCTGAAGCACAGGCGAATGCTTTTACCGAACCCGCGCCGCCTCCACCGGTCCCCGTGGTGGGTCCGGCGGAACCCAGTGCCGAATATGCCGCGAAAGTACACGCTGCCGTGCAAGCGGCGCATTACTACCCACCGGCAGCGGTCAGCCTGCACTTCTCCGGGCGTGTAAGGGTTGAGTTTCACTTGCGCGATGTTGCAGTGAGTCAAATACGCCTGTTGGCGGCAAGTGGAATCGGTTTGATTGACCGTGCCGCACTGCAGGCAGTTCAAAATGCCGTGTACCCGGAACCGCCGCCTGAGCTTAAAGGTTCCTACCACGTGTATCAGGTCTGGGTCGAGTTTAGCCGCAAGCAATAATATTTGAAAACTCAAAGGTGCTTTAATGTTCATAAAATTTATGGTCGCCTCAAGTCGCATAATGTTTGGAATTGTTTTAGCAAGTTTCCTATCCGCTTGTGCAACGACAAATAATCAGAAGTCAATCAATTCACGCAGTGCTTATGTCGTACTGGGAGAAAATGGAGTGGCAGTTGCACGGATAGTGACTGAGGATTCAAAGTGTCCGTCCATCAGAATTGATGGCAACGAAGTTCTGATGGATGTTCGTGCTGCGCCGGAAACCGTGCCATTGCGCCCGACGCTTTCAGCCCCCGCCGATTCCAAGCCATCGGTGTTTAACATACTGACTTGTGAAAAGGTCATTCCGCAAAATACCAAGAGCGTGATTCTCGGTGGGCAGTCTCTACCCCTGCCGCCTGCCGAGATTAAACGCATAGTTGTAATTGGAGATACAGGTTGTCGCCTGAAGAAAAGTGATAATGCTTATCAGGAATGCAACGACGCCAATCTCTATCCATTCGCTCAGATTGCCAACGCTGCCGCAAGCTGGAAGCCGGATCTGGTTGTACATGTGGGTGATAATTTATATCGTGAAAATGCGTGTCCGGCAGACAAGGCCGGATGTGCTGGTAGCCCTTGGGGGTATGGTTGGGATGCTTGGCAAGCCGATTTTTTTGGGCCGGGCACATCTTTGTTGAAAGCGGCTCCGTGGGTGATGGTACGCGGCAATCACGAGTCATGCGCACGGGCAGGGCAGGGCTGGTGGCGCATGCTCGATCCGAGACCCTTGTTGCCAGGGCGTGATTGTAACGATGCCGCAAATGACGATATCGGTGACTACAGCGATCCTTATGCGGTACCGCTTGGCAATGACGCGCAGTTGATCATATTGGACACCTCAAATACGGTCAACGGAGTAATTCCGTCCGGAAATATTAGGCAACGTAAATATCGCGATATGTATGGCAAACTCGAAAAGCTGTCTCAACAGGTTTCCTATAATATTGTGACCAATCACCATCCGATACTCGGTTTTACAGCAAATAAAAACAAGAACGGGGAGGTGAGTCTTTTGCCGGGCAATCAGGGAATACAGTCGGTATTCAGCGCCATTAACCCGTTGATTATGCCACCGCGCGTGAATGCCATGTTGTCCGGACATGTCCACTTGTGGCAGGAGGTCAGTTTTTCCACCCCTCATCCAACCCAGTTCATTGCCGGATTTTCGGGAACGATGGAAGATGTGGTGCCGCTTCCAGCCCAATTACCACCCGGAGCCACCCCGGCACTTGGCGCTGTTGTTGAACACTTTAGTTCATGGATCAGCGGTTTTGGTTTTATGACGATGGAACGCAAAGGCTTTAATCAGTGGGATGTAAAGGTGTGGGATACGAAGGGGCACCAAGTCAATTCTTGCAGCATCGAAGGTAGCCATTCCAATTGCGAGTTGGGGCAGATAAAATAACAAGATATCGCGCGGATCAATTTTTTACTCAGGAAGATTTATGTCTACCAAAATATTAGTTCGGATTGTTTTTGCAATTTGCATATTGAGTTACCAATTGGCGCAGTCAGCCCAAGCAGCAGAAAGTACCCAATTCAAGCTGGTCAATAAATATAATGTAGGCGGTGAAGGGGGCTGGGATCTGCTCACCTTTGACTCAAAACACCGTCGCCTGTTTTTAAGCCGTGCATCTCATGTCCAAGTACTGGATGCCGATTCCGGTAAAGTGGTGGGAGATATTCCCGGCACGGATGGCGTTCATGGAATTGCACTTGCGGATGAATTTAATGTCGGTTTCACCAGCAATGGCAAAAGTAATTCTGTCACGGTATTTGATCTGACTACGCTGAACGTAATCGAAATCATCAAAATCAGCGGGGTGAATCCTGACGTGATTATTTATGAACCAAAATCAAAGCATGTTTTTGCTTTTAATGGCCGTTCCAGTAATGCCACCGTGATAGATGTTGCCACTCGCAAAGAGATCGGTTCAATTAGTTTGCCCGGAAAGCCCGAGCTTGCGGTTAGCAATGAGGCGGGAAATATTTTTGTAAATATCGAAGATAAAAGTGAAATCGTCGTTATTGACAGCAGCACCAACAAAGTAGTCAAAAACTTCCCGCTCGGAAATGGTTCTGAACCCACCGGTTTGGCATTTGATCAAAAACATAATCGGCTCTTCTCGGTCTGCGCCAATAAGAAGATGGAGATACTGGATTCTGTGTCCGGGAAAGTTGTTGCCGAGGTCGCGATTGGTAATGGGCCAGATTCAGCAGGCTTTGACGCAAATTTGGGAATTGCATTTAGCTCAAATGGTGATGGCACATTGACTTTGGTTAAAGAAATTGATCCCGATCATTTTACTGTCGCACAAAATGTGATTACTCAAAAGGGTGCAAGAACGATGGCTTATGATTCGGAAAAACATCGTGCCTATCTGGTAAGCGCATCGTTTGGTGTAACACCGCCCGCAACTAAAGAACAACCCAAACCCAGACCTGCGGTCGTGCCAAACAGTTTTGTTGTGCTTGTTGTTTCGATAGAGCCTTAACATATTGCGTATTCCAAATATATACATGTAATTCGAGGGTAATTTGTTGAATACGGAAAACCACCCGTTGAGCAAGGTTCCAGGGATCACTCTGGTTTTCTGGATCATCAAAATCGCTGCCACGACATTGGGCGAAACGGCTGGCGATGCAGTTAGCATGTCGATGAATCTGGGTTATCTTCTTGGTACCGGAATTTTTGCGGCAATTTTTCTGATTGCCGTAGCTGCCCAGATCAATGCGAAAAAGTTTTACCCATTTATATACTGGACGACGATTATAGCAACGACCACGGTTGGAACGACGTTGGCTGATTTTGCAGATCGCTCTCTTGGAATCGGATATGCAGGTGGTTCCCTGCTTCTGTCTCTTCTCTTGGTGGCTTCTTTTGCACTCTGGTACCGCACTCTCGGCTCAATTTCTATTGGAACGATCAATTCTCATAAGGCAGAAATATTCTATTGGCTAACGATCATGTTTTCTCAGACACTGGGCACCGCGCTTGGCGATTGGACTGCTGACACCGCTGGCATTGGATACGATGGAGGTGCGATCTTGTTCAGTGTGCTACTGTTAATTGTTGTAGTGGCGCATTTCAAAACACGTATCTCTAAAACCATATTGTTTTGGGCTGCATTTATTCTCACTCGCCCGCTAGGTGCCGTGTTGGGAGACTTTCTTGATAAACCGCTGGAAGAAGGAGGGTTGGAATTGAGTCGTTATACCGCCTCTGCGATGCTCCTCGGGATAATGATTGTCTTTATTCTATTCTTTTCGCGGCAAACAGGAAAAAGCCCAAGCCATCAGAATTAAGTACGCAGTTCTAGGCAGGAGTATCTATCAGATTTCAATTCTGGCTGGAAGAATTTCGGGCTTGTTTTTGAACCGGTATTCTTTGTGCTGTCACCGGTACATTTTCTTGCCCATTCCCGGCAATTTTAATTTGCTCCAAGTATTGTCCAATAGCATAAGGAACATCGTCTGTGCTATCGGCCAAATCAGTTTGGCTGTCATTACCGTAGGATGTACTATTAAACGGACTCACAAATGAAGAGCATCCGCTTAGATAAGCAAGTATCAAACAAAAAAACATTCTTTGAAATAAACATCTGCTCATACAATCCTCATTTTTGTAATTGCTTCCTGATTGATATCGGCCGGAGGCGAAGAAACTTGAGCTTTTCGTGACGATACAAAATTGGAGCTTGAGATGTGCTTGAGGATATGGATTAATCAACCGAGGCTATCAAAGGTAAAACTGTGCAAAAAAATACCGCTTTAAAAAACATACGATTAGACTGTCTGGCATTCGAGAGTCGGCCCAAAACGTAAAATTTTGAATCGAGTGAACTATCGCACAGAATTGATCTTTAACAATGATTGAAACGAAACAACGAATTCAAGCAAATAACCCTGTAAACAACTTGAGCTATAAATTACTGTCACTCCTGTCAGGAGTAATCCTTCTCTCAACACTTACAGGGGGGTGTTCATCTTCGCCAGCAGGATATAAAGCTGACCGTAAAGAAAAAGAATCCAGGGTTTCCGAAAAAGAACAAAAGATTGATGAAGTAAAAGTTAAGGATTTCACTGCTCGCGGATATGATTCCGGGACCGAATACGCAATCGATAGTTCAAAGTTAACTATAAATCTTGACAATGTTTCTCTTCAGCTAAGTTTAGTTCACCCCAGGCGTGAGGGTAAATATCCGCTCGTTTTATACTTGCCCGGACTGGGAGAGACTAGCGATGCGGGTAGTAAATTCCGCAATGCTTGGGCAACCTCCGGGTTTGCCGTCATTTCGATTCAGTTGCTGAGTGAAGATGAAACAATATTTTCAACTCCTGCTGCCAGGGAAGGTGATTTTTCCTATATTCGACATGATCGCTATTCAACTGAAGTTGTGTCCAATCGACTTAAAATGCTGGCGAAGTTAATCGAATATATAAAGAAAGAAGTTGAAGCCGGCGACACAAATTTTAGCAACATTGATCTTGAACACTTTGCTATCGTTGGTTTCGATATTGGAGCAAATTCCGCCATGATTGAGGCTGGAGAAGAAGTTCCATCAATTACTAATTCAGGCATTCCACTGAAAGTTGCCGGGGTTATTGCTTTGAGCCCCTATACGGACTTTTCAGGTTCGGCATTTAATTCGCGATTCCAAAATATTAATGTTCCGGTATTGTCGGTTACAAGCGATGCTGATGATGATTCACATGGGGTTGTCCCGATTACTCTCCATCAGGCGCCATTTCAATACATGCCGACAGGCGATAAATATTTGTTACTATTAGCCGGGGCATCTCATGCTGTTATCGGAAATGGCGTACAAGGAAAAGAAACTCCTGCGCCTGTCAGTAATGAGAGAAAAAATGAAACAGAGAATGTGAATTCAAATAAAGGCTCGGGTAGGGGAAGAGGCGGTCGCAATGGGAAAAAGTCATCCGAGAATGACAGCAGTAATTCTGTTGCGACTGCTGCTCCCGCCAAACGTCCACCGGCAGGACCTACCCAGCGAGCAATGATGGAGGTTTCCATAGAAAAGATATCGACAGCTTTCCTGAATGCTTATATGAAAAATGACTCCTTGGCGAAGAACTGGTTGAGCAATGAAGCTCAGCCTTGGTTATATAATATTGGGCAACTGAAAGGAAAGTAACCGTATTTGGATTGGGAATATCCTATCCTGTTTAAAGTTACTTTTTGAGCAAATATTTAATAATAATTTTAATGGCAGCCACCCCCACTTAACAGGAATTTGAACAAATGTTATCACTAATAAATCGCCCCATATTACCCTGTTCTACGCGAATTCAATTAGTTCGGGCCGTTAGTTTGGTCGGGTTCACTTTGGTTGTCAGCTCTTTTAGTACAATTTGTGCGGCCAAAGATGAGCATTTCCATCCGGGGGCGGACATGCCAACACCGGTTACTGCAAGTGCCGCACAGAAGCAATCCATGCCTGTTTGGATAGAAGCTCAAGGCACGGTAACACCACGCAATTATGTGAATGTGATGCCACGAGTGGCCGGCTTGCTTCAAAGCATAAGTTTTAAGGAAGGTCAGACGATCAAAGCCGGGCAATTGTTGGCAAACATTGACCCGAGACCATACCAGATTCAATTAAATCAAGCACTGGCAACGTTGCAAAAGGATCAGGCTCAACTTGACGGGGCACAATTGGATTTGGATCGATATGAAACCTTGTTGAAGCAGGACTCTATCGCGGCTCAGCAAGTGGTGGATCAGCGGGCAACAGTAGCGCAATTAAAAGGTACGGTGGCATCAGACAAAGCGAATAAGGAAAATGCCGAATTGCAGCTTGAATGGACACGAATCATTTCCCCGATCACGGGAGTAGTCGGATTGCGCCAAGTTGATGTGGGTAATATGCTCGGTACCACCGGAGTCATCGGTGGTGGTAGCACTTCTCTTGGCGGAGGTACCGTATCGTCGTCCGTACCCATCGTGACGATTGCGCAAGTGCAGCCGATCACCGTGACTTTTGCCATTCCGCAAAATCAACTGCCTACTGTTTTGGAGCGTTTTCATGGTGCATCTATTGCTGTGCAAGCTTGGGATCAGCGCCGCGCAAGCCTGCTTGATAGCGGAAAAGTTGCCGCCATCGATAATCAGATAAACACGGCAACCGGTACGGTTATGATCAAGGCCGAATTTACAAATTCAAAGATGAAGCTATACCCGAATCAGTTCGTCAACGTGCGTATGCTCGTCGATACAATTTCAAATTCGATTGTGGTTCCCTCGGCTGCGATAGCTTCCGGAGGGCATGGAAGTTATGTATATGTGATCGGTAATGACGATACGGTGTCAATGCGCAGCGTTACCACGGGAGTTACCAGCAAAGATTCCACTGCTATCACAGCGGGTCTGGTGGTGGGTGAGCGTGTTGTTACGGATGGACTAGATCGGTTGAAAGACGGTAGCAAAGTGCAAGTTGTTGTTCCTGCAAACGGCCCAACATCCGATGCCGCTGGCGCTTCACACCGTGGGAATGGCGGAAAACCGGAAAGCGGCTACAAACGGAAACAAGATCAATGAGTGCTGAAAAACTTGGGCATGGTACAAAAGAACAACCGTATCCGACAGGTGAAGTTAATATTGCCGCCTACAGCGAAATGACTGAAGAAGTCGCCGCGAGTGAAATGAGTCCCTCGCGAATTTTTATTTTGAGGCCCATTGCCACCTCGCTGTTAATGATAGCAGTTCTATTGGCCGGTTTTGTTGGTTACACATTGTTGCCACAATCCGCGCTGCCGGAAGTTGACTATCCAACAATCCAGGTTACTACGCTTTATCCGGGTGCCAGCCCTGATGTAACAACCTCATCAATCACTTCTCCACTGGAACGACAATTCGGGCAAATGCCCGGCCTGACGCAGATGTGGTCGTCCAGTTCCGGCGGCGCTTCAGTTATTAATTTGCGTTTCGATTTAAAGTTGCCCCTTGATGTTGCAGAACAAGAAGTTCAGGCAGCCATCAATGCGGCAAATTCTTTTTTGCCGACGGATCTTCCATCTCCTCCCATTTACGCAAAGGTAAATCCGGCTGATGCACCGGTGTTGACGCTTGGGTTAACTTCAGAGTCGCTGCCGCTAACGCAATTGGAAGACTTGGCGGACACCAGACTCGCACAAAAGCTTTCGCAAGTAACCGGCGTTGGGTTGGTGACTTTGAGTGGTGGTCAGCGTCCCTCGGTCCAAGTTCAGGTAAATGCCCCCCTGCTGGCATCGCAAGGATTAAGTCTCGCCAATATTCAGTCTGCAATAGTAGCGGGTAATGTGAACACCCCCAAGGGCAGCTTTGACGGGCCGCTACGCTCTCTGACGATTAATGCCAATGATCAGTTGGAGTCGGCATCTGATTACCAAAATCTTATTGTCGCCTATCACAGTGGCGCCCCCGTGCGTTTAGCAGATGTGGCAACAGTCCAAAGAGGGGCTGAGAATGAGTTGCTTGCCGCCTGGGTAAATCATAAGCCGGGCATCGTAATTAATGTGCAACGGCAACCGGGAGCTAACGTTATTGCCGTGGTTGATCAAATTCAAAAACTCTTGCCGCGTTTGCGACAAAGCTTGCCTGGATCGACCAATTTGACAGTTCTGTCAGATAGAACTGTCACCATACGCTCTGCGATAACGGATGTGAAGTTCGAATTGATGCTGTCGATCGTGCTCGTGGTTTTGGTGATATTTATATTCTTGCGTAATGCCCGTGCAACTTTCATCCCCGCTATGGCTGTGCCGCTGTCTTTGATCGGCACTTTCGGGGCGATGTATATCGCCGGTTTTTCGATCAATAACCTCACCTTGATGGCGCTGACTATCGCAACGGGCTTCGTGGTGGATGACGCCATCGTGATGATTGAAAATATCGCCCGATATATCGAAATGGGAGAGCCACCGCTGCAAGCCGCGCTGAAGGGGGCAAAGCAGATAGGTTTTACCATTATTTCACTTACATTTTCGCTCATCGCCGTGTTGATCCCTTTGCTCTTTATGGGTGATGTGGTCGGCCGACTTTTTCGCGAATTCGCAATCACGCTGGCTGTGGCAATCTTAATTTCTGCAATCGTATCTTTAAGTTTTACACCGATGCTGAGTGCTCGTTTGCTTAACCATGTGAGAGAAGATCAACAAAGCCGGTTGATGCGCTGGAGTCAGCGAAAATTTGATGCATTGATTAATGGTTATGGTAACGCACTGCGCTTTGTCTTGCGTCACCAAAAAAAGACGCTCTGGGTTACTTTTGGGACGCTGGCGCTGACAGTGTTACTTTATATTTTAATTCCCAAGGGATTTTTCCCCGTTGAAGATACTGGCCTGATTCGTGCCATAACAGTTGCACCTCAAAGTATTTCATTCCAAGAAATGAATGTGCGGCAACATGCTCTGGTTGATACCATATTAAAAGACCCGGCAGTACAAAGTGTGTCGTCGTTTATTGGTGTAGACGGCACCAACACCACTCTGAATAACGGCAGAATTTTGATCAGTCTCAAGCCATTGGATGAGCGAGGTGAGCGTGTAGGTATAGTCATGCGCCATTTGCAACAGCAAGCGGCTCAGGTTTCCGGCATCGACATGTATATGCAGCCGGTACAGGATTTGACCATTGATGATCTGGTTACTCGCAGCCCTTATCAATTTAGTATTACTGCGGTAAACGGGGATGATTTGGCGAAGTGGACAAATGCAATGCTCGACAAATTGCGCAGCCTGCCCCAATTTACAGGTTTGACCAGCAGTTTGCAGAATGATGGATTGCAGGCTTACGTTGAAATTGACCGCGATGCTGCGTCGAGACTCGGTATCAGTGTTGCAGCAATTGACAATGCCCTATACAGTGCGTTTGCTCAGCGCTTGATTTCAACAATATTTACCCAGGCAGCGCAATACCGTGTGGTGCTTCAGCTCGAACCTGAAGATCGACAAGGTCTTGATGGGTTCAACAGTATTTATTTGCCTTCAGGATCGGGGCCGTCCGTACCACTCTCGCAAGTTGCTCACATTGTGCAAAAAAGCGGATCGTTGGAGGTAGATCACCTGGGGCAGTTTCCTGCGACCATGATTTCTTACGATTTGGCTCCTGGCGTATCTATTGGAGAGGCAGTACAAGCGATACACGAAGTACAGAGTCAATTAAATATGCCTGCAGAAGTGCAACTCAAAATGCAGGGGGCGTCCGCGGCCTTTGAAGCTGCTCTATCCAATCAGCTTTGGTTATTATTGGCGGCAGTAGCAACTATGTACATCGTGTTGGGTGTTTTGTATGAAAGTTTTGTTCATCCGGTGACAATTCTTTCAACCCTGCCTTCGGCGGGTATAGGCGCTCTTTTGGCCTTACTGGTTTCTGGTAACAGCCTGACTGTCATAGCCATCATCGGTATCATCCTTTTGATTGGTATAGTTCAAAAGAATGCCATTATGATGGTGGACTTCGCGTTGGATGCCCAGCGCAATCAAGGTCTGCCCCCCGCGGATGCGATTTTACAGGCGGCACAATTACGCTTACGGCCGATTCTGATGACTACTTTTGCTGCATTATTTGGTGCAGTGCCTTTGATTGTCGGAGGAGGGATGGGGGCAGAATTAAGGCAACCATTGGGAATTACACTGGTTGGGGGGTTGCTGTTATCACAACTGCTCACGCTATTTACGACACCAGTCATTTATCTGGCATTTGACCGCATAGCCACTTATTGGAAAGAGCGCTTTACTAGCGATGCGGCAACAAAAGGAAATGTAGTGTGAACATTTCCGCCATATTTATCCGACGTCCGGTAGGGACTATACTATTGGCAGTAGCAATTTTGCTGGCGGGTTCTATCGCATTCCGACTGCTTCCCGTTTCAGCGCTACCGATAGTGGACTTCCCTACCATCAATGTGCAGGCCTCATTACCGGGCGGAAGTCCTGATGTGATGGCCGCAACCGTTGCAACGCCGCTGGAGAGAGCACTTGGAAGGATTGCAGGAATAACGGAAATGACTTCGTCTAGCTCGCTTGGCTCGACCAATATCACTATTCAATTTGACCTATCGAAAGATATCAATGACGCGGCTCGTGAAGTACAGGCTGCAATCAATACTGCACTGACGCTGTTGCCAAGTGGCATGCAAAGTAATCCGACTTACCGTAAAGTTAATCCGGCCGATGCACCTATCATGATTTTGGGGCTTACTTCTAAGAGTCTGTCTCGAAGCCAACTATATGACGCGGCCTCAACCATTTTGGCGCAAAAAATTTCCCAGCTTCCCGGCGTTGGTCAAGTTACTGTAGGAGGAGGTGCACTTCCTTCTGTTCGGGTCGATCTTGATTTGAACCAACTTAACAACATGGGGCTGAGCTTGGAGCAAGTTCGTCAGTCTATTGCTAGCGGTAATGTAAATTCTCCCAAAGGAGCGGTAGAAGATGCACAGCATCGCTGGCAAATTCAGTCCAATGATCAACTTACTACGCCTGAGCAATATACTAATCTGGTTGTCGCATATATTAATGGTGTTCCTGTAAGGATTAATCAGATAGGACATGTCAGTCTGGATTCACAAAATACGCGCAATATGGGAATGTCTAACGGCGAACCCTCGGTTATGTTGATTATTTCCCGCCAACCAAGTGCAAATATTATTGAAACTGTTGATGCCATAAAAGCGGAGCTGCCAACGATGCAGGCTTCGATACCTGCAGCAATCGATATTCATGTCATGGTTGATCGAACAACAACTATTCGTGCATCGCTGAGTGATTCGGAAGGCACACTGATTCTGTCAGTATTTCTGGTGGCGATGGTGGTCTTTGTATTTCTGCGCGACTGGAGGGCGACACTCATTCCGGCGATTGCCGTTCCCATTTCGCTCATTGGAACTTTTGCGGCAATGTATTTAATGGGCTACAGCCTTGATAACTTATCCCTGATGGCTCTGATTGTCGCCACCGGGTTTGTGGTAGATGATGCTGTGGTGGTATTGGAAAACATCATGCGCCATGTCGAAGAAGGTCTTTCACCAATGCAGGCAGCATTGCGCGGCTCAAAAGAAGTCGGATTTACAGTGTTATCAATGAGCCTGTCCCTCGTCGCCGTTTTTTTGCCGGTATTGCTAATGGGTGGGATCATTGGCCGATTGTTTCGCGAATTTGCGGCAACGCTTTCCATTGCGATATTTATTTCTCTGGTGGTTTCTCTAACCCTGACACCCATGCTGGCATCGCGCTTAATTAGGCAGCGCACAGACGCGGCACCGGGTCGTTTAGCTGCCTTTGGAGAGCGTGCCTTTGCAAAATTACTACGCGGATATGATCGAAGTTTGACTTGGGCGCTTAGGCATAATCGAATCATGGTGCTGGTTTTTTTTGGCACTATCGGAATGACCGGATACCTTTACTGGATCATTCCAAAAGGATTTTTTCCAACGCAGGATACAGGATTAATGATCGGTAGCATTCAAGCGGATCAGGCAGTTTCGTTTCAAGCTATGTCGGATAAATTATCCAAGATTGTTGGGATAATCAGGAAAGATCCTGCCATACAAAATGTGGTGGCATTCACCGGTGGTAGTGCCAGTAATAGCGGTTTTCTCTTTATGTCACTCGTGCCATACGGAACCCGGTCAGACTCGATAGCGGTGATTGGGCGCCTAAGGGGCAAACTCACACAGGTTGCCGGCGCCCAGGTATTTATGTTTCCAGTACAGGATATTCGCGCAGGCGGAAGATCTTCGCCCGCGCTGTATCAATACACCTTGCAAGCCGCCGATCTAAATGAATTACGCACGTGGGAACCGCGGGTTTTGGAAGCTTTTTATCACATTAAGGGTTTAACCGAAGTAAATACAGACCAACAAAGCAAGGGGTTGCAAATTCATCTGGTTATTGATCGAAAAGCTGCTGCACAACTGGGGATATCGGTTAATACCATTGACCAAACTCTGAATGATGCTTTCGGCCAACGTTTGGTCTCGACGATTTACGCGCCACTGAATCAATATTATGTGGTGATGGAAGCAGACTGGCCATACCAGCAGCGCTCGGATGCGCTAAACAATATTTATTTGATCTCGGCAAATGGTCAACGCATACCGCTTTCAGCCGTCTCTCACTTTGAAGAAGATACAACGCCTCTGGCGGTTAACCATCAAGGCCTGTTTGCTGCTGCAACAATATCTTTCAATTTGGATAAACAAGTATCTTTAGGTGAAGCGCAACAATTGATTGCAGTGGAAATGGCTAAAATTGGTTTGCCGGGCACGATTCAGGGCGGCTTTCAAGGGACAGCAAAACTGTTTCAGGATACACTCAACAATCAGCTAATGTTTATTCTGACCGCTATTTTTGTTATCTATATCGTGCTAGGTGTGTTGTATGAAAGTACCATTCATCCTTTAACTATTCTTTCCACCTTGCCTTCGGCAGGGATTGGGGCTTTATTGGCACTGATGTTGTTTAAAACGGACTTCTCTATTATGGCGTTGATTGGTGTTTTTCTTTTGATAGGGATTGTTAAAAAGAATGCCATACTGATGGTTGATTTTGCGCTTCAAATGGATAAGGAGAAAGGGATGACTCCGCGCGAGGCAATCCATCAAGCTTGTTTGCTGCGCCTAAGACCCATTTTAATGACTACATTCGCAGCTCTATTCACTGCTTTACCATTGGCCATTATTTCTGGAAATGGTGCCGAATTGCGTGAGCCGTTGGGCATGGCAATTGCAGGCGGGCTTATCGTCAGTCAGTTTCTTACGTTGTACACTACTCCGATTATCTATTTGGAACTTGAAAAGCTGCGCCAGTGGGGACGCCGCCGTTGGGGACGCAGGGACAAGAACGTTGTTCAGGCCTCGTATTAATTAATTGATTTAGTATAGGAAGAAAGTATGAGTTCAATCGAAATAAGCAAACCACAGCAACACTCTCTTCGCGATGAGAAAGTTCTGATAACAGACCAGTTACCGCGATTTAAAAAGCTCGGTCTTGGGGTGTTGATCAGTATTTTACTCAGCGCTTGTGCGGTGGGGCCGGATTACAAGAAGCCAACGATTGAGTCACCCGAACAATTCAAGGAAAATAATGGGTGGGTAAAAGCAGCTCCCTTGGCTGTGCCTTTTCAAGGAGACTGGTGGACTGTTTTTGGTGATGCTGAATTGAATAAATTGGAACCATTGGTGCTCACAGCAAACCAAAGCCTTCAGGCCTCATACTATACTTATCAACAGGCGCTGGGGCTTACCGATCAGGCTCGGGCGGGTGAGTTCCCTACAATAGCGGCTTCCGTTGCGTCAACACGCTCTTCTAGTGCATCTGTAACAACAGTTTCTGGGACGGGTACAACGACCACCGTTAGTGGACAATCAGTGGGCCTTACTGCAAGTTGGGTTCCTGATTTTTGGGGAAAAGTTCGGCGTCAAGTCGAAAGCGATGAAGCTAATGCAGAATATAGCCGGGAGACATTGATTAATGCTCAGCTAAGTTTGCAAGCCACGTTGGCAACAGATTATTTCCAGATCCGGCAATTAGACAGTCAAATAGTATTGGCGAATGAAACATTAGGCGCGGATGAGAAGTCATTAACCATGACGCAAAATCGTTACGCCAGCGGCGTGAGCACACAGGCCGATGTTGCACAGGCTCAGTTACAATTAGCCAATGCCAAGATACAAGCCAAAGCTTTGGGATTACAACGTGCTCAATTGGAACACGCTATTGCGGTGCTGATAGGGGTTACACCATCAAGTTTTAGCCTGTCTGCTTTACCGGGAATGCCGCAACCTCAAGCTGTTCCAGTTGGATTGCCATCGCAATTGTTGCTGCGCCGCCCTGATTTAATGGCTGCGGAACGTCAAGTGGCTGCGGCTAACGCACAAATTGGCGTGGCCCAATCGGCCTATTTTCCGGCGTTGACACTTGCAGCTTCGGGTGGCTACCGTAATCCTTCGTTTGTTAACATATTTTCAGCTTCAAATTTATTTTGGTCGGCGGGGCCATCCCTCGCATTAACGCTTTTCGATGGTGGGGCACGTTCAGCCATAAAGGCACAAGCTCAAAGCGCGTATAAACAGGTAGTCGCGCAATATAGACAACTTAGTTTGCAAGCGATTCAGCAAGTCGAAGATCAGCTTGTTGCATTGACCGTACTCGCCGATGAGGCAGCCTTGCAGCAACAAGCCGTCACGGCCGCTGACGTATCACTGCGCTTGGTAACAGATCAGTATAAGGCAGGTATAATTCCCTATCTAAATGTGATAACCGCTCAGACGGCCTCATACTCAGCCCGCAATGCTGCACTTCTAACTGCCGGACAGCAACTCGCTGCAAATGTGGCGCTGATCCAGGCGCTGGGTGGCGGTACTGAAGTTCAGCCCGAAAAATCTGCAAGCACTAAATCCGAGACATCGGCGGTGAATTAATATTTTCGATCTTGAGTAAGGAAGCGCAAAGCGTTGCCTTGGTTTTTTGCCCTAAATTGGCAAGGCCCTGTAGCTAGAGAGCAGCGCTTTCCGCAAGGACGAGCTGCTTCGTTTAATATTTTAGGCAAACATCGACAATCTCAATTCTGAAAAACTGGCAGCTAACTAAAAAATTTAACCCGCATGGCTTAAAATACAGTTAACATATAAGTAGATATTAGATTATAGGGTCAAAATATATGAGCAAATCGAAATTCTTGGCTGCCTTCATGTCGCTAGTAACTTTGAGTGTGGGGCAGTCACATGCAGAAGATAAGCCTGATGTCTATCTCTTGCGATCAGGGGATACTGTGCTGGTTTCCGTTTGGCGAGAGGAGTCCTTACAAAAACAAGTTGTGGTGCTACCGGACGGTAGTATCACAATTCCACTACTAGGTCGTGTCGAGGTTGCCGGCCGCAGTACGCCAGAAGTGGAACAGAGTCTTACTACCCAACTGAAGAAATATTTTCCCGAGCCAATTGTTACGGTTGTAATTGTCGGCATTGAAGGGAATCGAGCCTACGTAACCGGAAAAGTTGTGAAGGCTGGGTCAATAGTCATCAGTGGGCCGACTACCGTTTTACAAGCTATTAGCTTGGTTGGAGGGCTTGATAAATTTGCCGATGAAGGCGGTATTAAAATTATCCGCAATAAAACGGGTGGACAAGAAGTATTACCAGTCAATTACAAAGACATTATTTCCGGAAAAAATATATCAACCAATATCCAGCTTAAAGCGGGAGATACTGTTGTAGTGCCTTGATATTTATTTGTTTGGCGCTTCACAACATCGATAACAGGTCTATGGAATTGGGGAATTAATTGATTGTACGTCGAAATACCAAGGCATATATCTTTCTGGTTGGCGCAATGCTTTTCACACAACAGATTTGGGCTGATAGTTGGCAAAGTGCTGTTGGGACTACTGTCTCGTCAGAGTATGTCACTAATCCATTACTTACCCCGGGTTATTACGGAGGTGTATGGAGATCTTTGTTTGTGCCAAGCTATGCACTGGATGGGGTTGACGGGGCAAACGAAATAAAAACAGGGCTTGCATATCAAATCGAGCGTACTTCAAACCAAACACTAAGCCCGGATCGGCAAAGTCCGGCAGCTTTTATTGACTGGTTGCGCAAGAGCGAAATGGGCGACTTTGATCTTTCGTCCAAATATGCTCAAATAGCAACTCGAGATAGCGGAGTGGACGCTACGGGTGTTGCTCAGATTGGAGGTACTCGCACATCGAAACTTTTTTCTGGAATTTGGAATTATTCATTGAGTGAACAAAGTTTGCTTTCTATTGTCGGGTCAGAGGAATATGTTTCCTATAACGGAGGATATACTGTCACCAGTGGCTTTGTAGATTATGATGCACAGACCAGCAGCCTTAAATACAGTTACAATATTAGTGAGCGTAGCACACCATTTTTGATGGTCACAAATGAAAAGTATTCACCCGTTTCAGTTGGTACTTCAGACGCTCTAACAAGTGAATTGTTAGGTTGGAATTTGAAAGGGGAAAATACAGATTGGAGCTTACAGGCAGGGCGTTCTCAAGATATTGAAGGCAAAACTAATTTTCTTGGCTCAGTAGAAGCGAATTATAAGGTTCAATTCAATACACTGGATGTAACTGCAAGTCATCTTGTTTTACCCAGTGGTTTGGGCGGCTTTGCATGTGTCGACGAGAAGAAGTTGATTTGGCGCCACGATCTGAATGATTACAACGTTGCAGTTTGGGACTTTGATGATAGGGTTAATAGTCAACTACCCTCTGGTAACGGAACGACCATTATAACAACTGTCTCAATTGAGCACAGCATCAGCACGTTTTGGAATTTGAAAACATACTATACTTATAGGGCTGGACAAATAGCGGGAAGCGAAGGTGCATTCTCAAATATGCTAGGGTTGTCCTTTAACTTCACGAATCCTGACTTCTGAACATAAATTACAAGCTATCTATGACTACAGATTACGAACTTACCCTAACTGATTACGTGTTGATTTTGCGCCGCCGCGCAAAATATATGATTGTTGTTTTTGTTGTTGTTCTGCTTTTAGCAGTTATCACGTCGTTCATTTTGCCCCGCTCTTATCGTTCCACTGGAACCATTATTGTGGAATCAACACAGGTTCCAGACAACATAGTTGCCAGTGCGATCAAAGAAAAATTAGAAGAGAGAATCAATGTCATAAAACAAAAAGTGATGACGCGCGAGAATTTAATTCAACTGGCTAATAAATACAGTTTATTCAAGGATGGTTCTAACGCAATTCCCTCATCTGAAATTATTGATAAACTACGTGATCGTATTGAAATCGAGCCAGTGAAACCCAAAGATTTCGGAACTGATAGCGCTGCGATAGCCTTTACTATTTCATTTGAAGATCAACGCCCGGAGACTGCACTTACGGTAACAAAAGCAATTATTACTTTGTTCCTTGATTTGAACGTTAAACTGCGTACAGAGCAGGCAACCGAGACTACTGATTTTCTTACACAGGAATCAAATAGGCTTAAGGCCGACGTCGACAGTCTTGAAAGCAAGATTGGTGCATTTAAGAAGCAGAATAGCGAAAACTTGCCTGAACAACTGAGTGTTCGTACCTCCATGATGCAGCGCGCCGAGAACGATCTATATTCAGTTGAGCGGGATATTCGTAGTGGCAACGAAGAGCTTCGCTCACTTGAAGCCGAACTTTCAGCCGCTAAGCATGGAATGAGCGATGATCCAGCTCAGACATTGCCGGCTCTCAAAGCAGAATACACTAGATTATCGGCAATTTACACTGAATTGCATCCTGATCTTAGAGCGCTAAAGCGCAAAATTGATGCATTGGAGCAAAAATCAAGTGCACCTGATGTTAAAGACTCTGCGGCCAATGTAACCAACTTAACCGTTTTCAAAATACAAGCCAAAGTTGATGCAGTTAATGCCCGATTAGAATCGCTTGAGCAGCAGAAAAAAAAGCTGAAAGCTGAAATTGGTCAAAATGAGCATGCAATGGAAATGACTCCAAGAGTGGCGCAGGGTTTGGAAGAGCTTGTTCGGGATCGTGATACTGCGCAGAAAAAATATGAAGAAATTCAAAACAAGAAGATGACAGCAAAGATTTCAGAGAACCTGGAAAGCGAGAATAAATCGGAACGTTTTTCTTTGCTCGAGCCTCCCTTTTTGCCTGAGAAGCCATTTAAACCCAACCCGATAAAAATACTTGCACTCGGTTTCTTGTTTGCATTAGGCGCCTCAGCAGGAATGGCAATATTTCTGGAATCGATCGATAAGCGGGTTCGAGGAGTCGCAGCACTCACGCATGCCTCAGGGCATCGGCCTTTGGCGGTAATTCCTTTTATAGTAGGCCAAAAAGAGGAAAAACAACACTGGATATTTTCGATTATGAAGTCAATTAGGGCAGTTGTAAGTCCCAAATAATGCTTTAACAATTTATGACCTGAAGTATTTAGGCATTCTGAATAGGTCGGTGTAGGGGAATTTAATGGAACGTATCAAGCAAGCCGTTGAAAAGGCAAAGTCAAAACAGAACAAGGTCAACCCTAAAGCAAGAGCATTGCTGGTCAGCGATTCGGCGACTTCAGGTTCGGATATTGAGGATCTTGAGAAAGTTGAATACGAGAAAACCAAGGTTGTTCCGCTACGAGAGGATTTGCTGGAAGAAAACCGTATTGTCGCATTTGATAAAAGCAATCCGAAGGCGATGCCTTTCGATCTCCTGCGAACGCAAATTCTTCAAAAAATGGAGACTAATGGTTGGCGAACTTTGGCGATTACCTCACCAACACCGGGTGCTGGAAAGTCCGTTATTTCTATTAATCTTGCTATTAGTATTGCACAACAAACCAACAAGACAGCGTTATTGGTAGACTTTGATCTGCGTCGCCCGAGGATTGGTGCTTACTTGGGAATTCCAATGGAAAAGTCTCTGAATGATATTTTAGACGGAACTTCACAGATACAAGACGTAATTGTTAACCCCGGTATTCAACGTCTAGTTATATTGCCCACCAAGCAACCAGTAACCGAATCATCAGAAGCCCTCTCATCGAGGAAGATTGCAAATCTTATAATAGAACTGCGCGAGCGATACGAATCAAGAATTGTCATTTTTGATTTACCTCCGGTGCTTGTTTCCGATGACGTAATTGTGGTCTTGCCTCAAGTCGATTGTGTCCTGATGGTGGTGGCCAATGGAATGTCGACCAAAAAGGAGATCGAGGAAAGTCTAAGTCACATTCCACCCGAGAAATTAATTGGAATAGTGTTCAATAAGGCAGAAGTCGAATCAACCCCCTACTATTATGATTAACCTTTTTTGCGGCAATTCGCATTCGAATAATTAAATGCCCCCGGCAAGGCCGGAGGTCATTTATTTGAACTTTTTGAGGTTTCCATTTTAAAGATAAGATAAAAAATTTATGTCGGATCTATTGGTTGTTCTCGTTAGCTTCAATACGAGGGAATTAACAAAGAAGGCACTAAGTTATCTTCTTTCCTCGGTGCATCAGCTAGAAATAGAAATTGCCATTGTTGATAATGCGTCAAAAGACGACTCGGCCGAAATGTTGAGAACAGAGTATCCCAACATTAAACTGGTGAAGAACATAGAGAATGTAGGTTTCGGACGTGCTAATAATCAACTAGTTCCAGACATTAATAGCCGATATGTACTATTGTTAAATACAGATGCTTTTGTAGAGCCGGACACCATAACGAAAACAGTTAAGTATTTGGATGAACATCCGCAGACAGGTATTCTTGGTGTCAGGCTGATAGGTCGTGATGGAGAGATGCAACCCTCATGCCGATATTTTCCCACCCCATGGAATATCTTCTTTCAACGCAGTGGCCTAGGTAGTTTGTTTAAACATGTCCCAATGATCGATGACATGTCTTGGGATCACGCCTCGGTTAGGGACTGTGATTGGGTGCCAGGTTGTTATTTCCTTATCCGGAAGGAGGTTATTGATCAAGTGGGGCTTTTTGACCCCAGATACTTTTTGTATTACGAAGAAATCGACCTATGTTTTGCAGCAAAGTCAGTAGGGTGGCATGTTACCTACTATCCCTATACTTCTGTAATACACCTTGGTGGTGAAAGTGCCAAACACAAGGGTGAAGTTTTATCTGATAGTCAGCAAATTGAGTCATTAAACATCGAGAGTGAATTGTTATATTTTCGAAAAAATCTTGGAATATCTGGCGTACTGAGTCACTTGTTTCTCAATAGTCTTTCCGACTTAATGCAGTTTTTGAGAGATACAGTTAGATTAAGGCCGTTAGCCAAAATATTTTTTAATCTGAAACACTTTGTGTTTGTTTGGCAAATGTTTTTACGTACAGATTTTGCTACCAAGCCAACACGCTAACGTTAATATGTTTAGTAACATAAAAGAGGATTTTAAAACATATGAAGGCGATATAGGAGCTCAAGGATTTTGGGTGATGGTCGTTTATCGGTTTGGTCGTTGGCGATATACTATCCGACCGACAATAATGCGAAAACTGTTCTCATTCATTTACAAGATTAATTACAAATTCATCCAAATTATTACTGGAATAGAATTTCCTTGCGAAGTCGAAGTCGGTCATCGATTTAAAATTGACCATTTCGGTGGGATCGTGGTGAGCGGTTACGCAAAGTTTGGCGATGATTGTCGTATTAGAAATGGAGTCGTCGTCGGGCTGAAAAATGTAGAAGAACCAAGCGCACCGATAATAGGTAATAATGTAGATATTGGAGCAGGAGCCAAAGTGCTTGGAAAGATAAAAATAGGCAATAACGTGCGGATTGGAGCTAATGCAGTAGTATTATGTGATGTGCCAGATAATTCGATAGCTGCCGGAGTTCCGGCAATTATTAAAACCAGAAGCGCAAATTGAGTAATCTCCGATGAATCCTTTGGATAGAGTTGGTGTTGTCATTATCGGACGCAATGAGGGTGAACGTCTAATTCGTTGCCTAACATCATTAACTCCCCAACAAACTCAGCTTGTATATGTGGATTCAGGATCGACGGATGATTCTGTAAATGCTGCAAGCAGCAGGGGTGTTGAAGTCGTTTTATTGGACATGACAATACCTTTTACTGCTGCCCGAGCCAGAAATGAAGGGTTCAAGCGGATGAGACAGCTTTACCCTCATACTGAATACGTACAGTTTGTAGACGGTGATTGCGAGGTGGCACCGCAATGGCTTAAAAGTGCCATTGAGTTCCTTGATTTGAACAAGATAGTTGCTGCTGTTTGCGGACGCCGAAGAGAGCGGTTCCCAGAAGAAACAGTTTACAACATGCTATGTGATATCGAATGGGATACGCCCATAGGCGAAGCGAAAGCATGCGGTGGTGATGCCATGATGCGCGTTGATGCGTTTGAAATGGTGCTCGGATTTCGTCCTGATTTGATTGCTGGTGAAGAACCAGAGCTGTGCATTCGTTTGCGTAAGGCCGGTTGGAAAATCTGGCGTCTGGATCAGGAAATGACCTTACACGATGCGGCAATGACGCGTTTCGGGCAGTGGTGGAAGAGGACGCAGCGATGCGGTTACACCTATGCTGAAGGCGTGAATCTGCATGGCACCCCCCCGGAATGCCATCGTGTAAAAGAGTCCAGGAGAGCTTGGGTTTGGGGTTTGGGTATTCCCTCACTTGCGCTCATGTTGGTTATTTTCTTTGGGATCTGTAGCATGATATTGCTGCTTATCTACCCGGTACAGATTGTGCGACTTGCTTTAAATGGCAATCAAACCCCAAAGCAGAACTGGTGGAACGCGCTCTTTTTGGTGATTGGGAAATTTCCCGAAGCGATGGGGCAGATTAATTATTTATATATCAAGTTGGCAGGAAAGACGGCACAATTGATTGAATATAAGTAGTCGAGCGATTAACTGATTTCCGCCAAGTATTTTAGATGATAGGAATTCAATAAATGTATGAAGACTTCTATGGCTTAAAAGAGCCACCCTTTACTATCCAGCCCGATCCGGAGTTTCTATATTTCGGTCGTCGACATGCTTATGCTTATTCGATGATGACGTATGGACTCAAGATTAAGGCCGGATTTATGGTAATCAGCGGATCGATTGGGTGCGGTAAAACAACCCTGGTCAGACATTTGCTGAATAACCTGACAGAAGATCATAAAGTCGGTTTGGTGTATAACACACAAAAAGATATGCCAAATTTGCTCGAATGGATCATGCTTTCTTTGGGCCTTCCCTATAATGGTATTAGTCAGGTAGCGCTTTTCGACGCATTTCAAAAATATTTGATTGAGCAATATAGTCTTGGGAAGACCGTATTGCTAATTATTGATGAAGCCCAGAATTTAAGTCTGGAAGCGCTCGAATCCCTGCGCATGCTTTCAAATATTAATGCTGACAAAGATCAACTTCTGCAGATCATGCTTGTCGGTCAGCCAGAATTGAAAGAATTGCTTTTAAAGCCAGAGCTTTTGCAGTTCTCCCAGCGGGTTGAAGTTGATTTTCATATCAGACCTTTTGAAACGGCTGATGTGCAAGACTATATCGCTCACAGGCTAAAAATTGCGGGACGTGAGGCTCCTCTGTTTACTCCGGAAGCTTGTGCCAGAATTGCCGAAGTGAGTCAGGGCGTGCCAAGACGAATAAATATTCTCTGCAATACTTCGTTGGTTTATGGATTCGCGAGTGAAGCTGAAATGATTGACCTAGCTTTGGTAAATGAAATGCTTCGCGACAAAGCCGAGTTTGGGGCTTTATCGAACTTGGATTGATTTTGCAATGCTTTCGGGAAACGCAGATTTTTTCGTCATCCCCGCGCAGCGAGTGTTGTTGGGGCTTTAGCCTCTTACAACCACGGTGTGACCCTTGCGAGTGTAGGCGTGGATTCAGTGTTTTTATATACTGGTTAGCGTCTTGGCGGGAACGACAAAACCGAATATCACCGCTTTTCCATTGCTAAAGTGGGCATATCGTATTTGACAGTCGCTATGACCTAAAAAAGGCTTGTGCCATTGTTTTAAGATTAAACCCGGATAGTTTTAAAGCACCTTATGAAAACTCGTATTGCCTATTTTGTTAATCAATATCCAAAGGTGAGCCATAGTTTTATTCGCCGTGAAATATTGGCCCTGGAGCGTCAGGAAATTGAAGTTCTTCGCATCGCTTTACGCGGGTGGAGTGATACGTTGGTAGATGAGGAGGATATTGGTGAACAGGCTCGCACTCAATATGTATTGCGGGGCGGGCTATTCTCTTTGTTGTTCACCGTACTTCAGACTTTGATAATGTCGCCGTTACGTTTCTATGCTGCTTTGACATTGGCGATCAAAATGTCGACCCGGGCCGACAGGCCGTTGCCGTACCACCTGATTTATTTAGCCGAGGCTTGCCGAATGTTGCCTTGGTTAAAGTCTTTCAGAGCGCAACATTTACACTCTCACTTTGGAACAAACTCTGCTGAAGTTGTGATGCTCGCGCATAAGCTTGGAGGCTACCCTTATAGTTTTACTGTACACGGCCCGGAAGAATTTGATAAACCGGAATTTCTCGGTCTGAGAGAAAAAATTCATCATTCTGCATTTGTTGTCGCCATTAGCTCTTTTGGACGCAGCCAACTTTATCGTTGGGTCGATCATCAACACTGGCACAAAGTGAAAGTCGTTCATTGCGGATTGGAAAAGGCTTTTCATAACGTCCCAAAAAAATCGATTCCTTCAGTTCGTCGACTGGTATGTGTAGGTCGTTTGTGTGAGCAAAAAGGGCAGCTGCTATTGATGGAAGCGGCAAGATTGCTTCTGCAAAAAAAGATCGAATTTGAAATCGTACTTGCTGGCGATGGCGAGATGCGCCCGGAAATAGAAATACTGATTAATGATTATGACTTAAAAAAGCATGTGCAAATCACCGGCTGGATCAGTGGCTCGCAAGTTCGAGAGCAAATTTTAGCCGCGCGCGGTTTAGTTTTGCCCAGTTTTGCCGAGGGATTGCCCGTCGTCATAATGGAGTCTCTCGCATTGCGCAGACCTGTATTAACGACTTATGTGGCAGGAATACCTGAATTAGTCAGACATGGAGAAAATGGCTGGCTGTTTCCCGCCGGTTCGGTCGAAGAATTGGCAGCGTCAATTGAAGGCTATTTGGCTTTGCCGGATCAAACAATTGAGAAGATGGGCGATGCAGGATATCAGCTTGTCATTGAGCGGCATTCAGTAGATACCGAAGCCGCAAAGTTGGTGGCATTTTTTAGAGAGTCAACGTCATGATATTCGTAGAGGCACTGCTTGGATTATTAGCCTTGCTGCTATTAGTACCTATTATTTTATTTTTTTTGCAGGTTTCGTTTGCGTTATTGCCAGGTAAAATTACAACCATATCTTCCGGAAAACGCCCTTCAGTTGCCGTATTAATGCCAGCGCACAATGAAGCTCTGGTGTTGGCAGAGACGCTGAGTTCGATAATTCCACAGTTAGTTGAGGGTGATCGTATTCTAATTGTTGCAGACAATTGCTCGGATGATACTGCCAAAATTGGAACGGCAGCCGGTGCGGAGGTTGTGGAGCGATTTAATCTGGAGAACAGAGGGAAAAGTTATGCTTTGGAATTTGGGATGCATCATATGCTTTCCGACCCGGCAGAAGTTGTCATCATCATTGATGCCGATTGTTTTGTTCCCAAGGGTGTTATAGATAAATTAGCGAGGGCTTGCGCTGAAACGGATCGCCCAATCCAAAGCCTTTACCTGATGAAGTCACCACAAGGCGCGGGTTTGAAGGTTCGCGTGGCAGAGTTTGCTTGGTTGGTAAAAAACCTTGTTCGTCCGCTTGGACTTTTTCAACTGGGGCTACCTTGCCAATTGATGGGAACAGGAATGGCCTTTCCATGGAAACTGATCAGTAAAGTTTCGTTGGCCAGCGGGCATCTCGTAGAAGACATGAAACTGGGCCTAGATTTAACCCGCATGGGTAAGCCGCCCCTGTTTTGTGCCGAGGCGTTGGTTACAAGCGTTTTTCCTGATAGTGTAGAAGGTACTCAAACTCAGCGAACTCGTTGGGAGCATGGACACCTAGGCATGATTATTAGTGAAGCCCCCAAACTGATCCTGCAAGCAGTATTTGAATTAAATGGGTCGCTGTTTGCATTGGTCATGGATATGTGCATACCTCCTTTGGCATTGATCTTGATATTGACGAGTGCTTTATTTGGTTTGGCTACTGTGTTATTTTTGGCTGGTGGTTCAGTGATTGTGTTGTTTCTTCCTGCTACAGCATTACTATTGATGGGAACTGCCGTTTTGGCTGCATGGTGGAAATTTGGCCGGCAAATAATATCCTTTAAGGATTTAATTTATGCACCAATTTACGCATTAATTAAGATACCGCTTTATCTTAAATTTCTGGTATTCCGACAAGTTGAATGGGTTAGATCGAAAAGGGATGGCGATTGAAAGTACCTCATCCAAATTTTGACAGGAACGTGTATTCATTGTTGGGGCTTCCTTTCGATGCGGTGGATATTTCTGGTGCTGTTAACTCAGTTCGGATCGCGGCATCAAGCAGGAAGCGTTGTTTTTTTTCAACGCCCAATCTCAATTTTCTAATTTCCTGCTTACAAGATGTGGCATTCCGCAACTCGGTTATTCATAGTGACCTCAGTGTCGCGGACGGAATGCCGTTGATTTGGATAGCTCGATTGTTAAGAGTTCCATTGCCAGAACGTGTAGCAGGCTCCTCAATGTTTGAAAATTTGCAAAACGAAAATACTAAAGACATGAAAGTATATTTCTTTGGTGGTAAGACAGGTGTAGCAGAAGAGGCTTGCCGACAGCTTAATACCAATGGAGGATATCTGAAGTGCGTGGGATTTGACTCGCCGGGGTTTGGCTTGGTCGAGCAGATGAGTACTGATGAAACCATTGCGCGTATCAATGCCAGCGGCGCGGACTTTTTGGTGGTCGCGCTGGGAGCGCAGAAGGGTAACGCTTGGATAGAACATAATCTTGCTCGATTAAATGTTCCGGTAATAAGTCATTTGGGCGCAGTGCTGAACTTTATTGCAGGAACAATAAAACGTGCCCCAGAATGGATGCAGCGTGTCGGTTTGGAATGGTTATGGAGAATCAAGGAAGAACCTGCATTATGGAAACGATATTTATTTGATGGGAAGGCATTTGTTCATTTGCTATTTTGTCGGGTATTACCCTATGCCGGTTTTTTACTGCGGTACCATCCATTACCTGATGAAATTAAACGTTCTGCAATTACGGTTGAAAAGAAAGTTGATGTAGTAGAAGTTGTAATGCATGGGGCATATTTATTGAACAATCTTGAGCCGGTGCGAGAAGCATTCAAGCAGATTACGAAAGATCATGTGGATATAAAACTGGATATGTCAGATGTGACATATGTTGATAGTGCTATGATCGGCTTATTGATGATATTACTTGGACATCAACAACTAGTTGGGAACAAACTCATATTACTATCCGTTTCACATCCGGTTCGTAAAATAATTAACTGGAACTGTGCAGAGTATTTGTTGTCCGACTATAGGGCTTTTTAACTGATTCTCATTCGAAAACCAAGTTCAATGTAAATATGAATCGTCGCGACTTTATGAAAATTTCGGCAGCCGCGCTTGTAGCCCCTTCTTGGGCATATGGTAGCGCGTTGCCAAATACTCCCCACTTACCTATTGGGATGAATCTGGCTGGAATTGCCGATTGGGATATCGGATTCCCTTTTCGTAATTTGATGTGGGGAGCACGTTCGTGGCTGACTCGAAATGTTCGAGGTGGTGGAAAGTTTGATACTGAAGTATTAGGTCAAATTCCATTGGATGAAAATGGTTACCCACTAGAGTTGCCCTTATTCATTGAAGGATTTGACCAGCCGCAGACTGTTTTTACAGTACTCCCAAATGTTCGGACTCCCGGGCAATACGTATTGCTCTACGATGGGGAGGGCGAAATAGAAGGCATCATGAACACCAAAGTCATCAAGAAATCAAGAGGTCGTTTAGTTCTTGAAATGCGTCACCGTGGCGGACTCCTGATTAACCCGAATCCGGATGAAATTGAGGGTATATGTATCACTCAATCGAAAAAAGGAAATCATATACGTAACATACGTATTGTTGCCTTGGAAGATGAGCATGTGGATCTTGACAAGGATCCATTCTTACCGGAATTCATTGATTTTTGTGGTCCATTTCATGCCATACGTTTTATGGATTGGCAGGGGACAAACGGGTCTTTGGAACAAGAATGGTCAAAACGCAAGAAACGTACTTTCTATTCGATGGTAGGAGGCGATGGTGATCCTGACAACTTTAATGGCTGGTCCCCCAAAGTGATGCCCGGGAAATATTTTCTTTCTGGCGGAGTGGCGATAGAAATTTGTATTGAATTATGTAACAGGCTAATGGTCGATGCCTGGTTTTGTGTTCCCCACAGAGCCACTGATGATTACATCGAACAGTTTGCACGATTGGTGAAAAGTAAACTTGATCCACGCTTGAAAGTTTATTGTGAGTTTTCCAATGAGCTATGGAATTGGGGATTTATCCAGGCAACTTGGATGTTGAGCAGCGAAATTGCAGCAGCCCCGCTTGAGGGATTATTTAGGAGTCCTTGGGTAGACAAAGCAAAACATAAAGGAAAAGATCATCCTGAACGCACGGGAGTGTTGTTCCGCCGGTGTTTTGGTATCTGGGAAAAAATATTTTCCGGCGAAGATCGTAAGCGATTGGTCACGGTCTGTGCAGTGCAGAGTGCTTGGCTGGACACGGCTCAACGTACCTTGAAATATTGCATGGAACACGGAGGGGTGGATGCTATAGCACCCGCCGGATATATTGCGCCGGGTACTGTTGAATACGAACACTGGAAAAATCGTGGCGCGGCACTGACCGCAGATGAAGTGATTGCAGATTTGAATGTAGCTTTTGAACGTGACACCGCAAAATGGACACGCGATATAGCGGCGCTCGCACGAAGTTATAACGTGGATTACTTAGTCTATGAAGGTGGTCAGCATGTGCAACCAGAGGGGCAACAGGAGTTGCCCTATATGCCCGCTTTGGCTGCCGCACAGAAACATCCCGGAATGTACGATTTATATTTGAAAAACTTCAGATTACATCAGGAGGTCGGTTGCAAATTATTTTGTGCATTTTCCAGTGTTGGTGCGCAGGGGACAAGATGGGGTTCATGGGGGCATGCTGCCCGATATAGACAACCTTTGAGTGAAGCACCCAAGCTAAGGGCAGTGCTTGATGTAAATACAGTTCGGTATTAACTTAAGCAGTTATTATTCGCCCATGATAGTAATAGGATGAACTCCAATTATTGGTACAAGAAATAGTTGTTACCAATGCGTTCCATAGGAAGTTTTTACTTAATAAGGTTTCTTTGACTATAAGTAAATCACGATATTGGTATATAGCTAGTTATCCATGTAAGTGTAGATGAGGCCAGGCGAATATAACAATAATAAAAGAAGCCGCAAGCAACGCAAGATCAAGCTTGGGTTGCCATAGGTTATATCGGGACATCATATATGCATAGAAAGGGTAGGTTACCCAGTTGGCCGCCGCTATGGCGATAATCAAGCCAGCGCTTTTTCCATAGTGATAACCGATAAGCATCAACCCGATTTGGCATGTAATTTGAATCGCAGTCAAAGCTGTGCTGGCGGCCGCCTGACCTATAGACAGTAAAACACTTGAATAAGACCCCCAAATGCAGGCCACTAAGGAGCCGGCAGCGAGTTGTTCCAGCATAATCCCAGATCCTTGGTATCTCTGATCATAAAGAAAACTCATAAGTGGTGATCCATAAAAGATAAAAAATACCGCCAGCCCCCAACTGGGTAAAATAACAATCAAACGAGCACGCAAAATAACTTTAGACAAATTGCCCGGGTTGGTTCGATAGACTTCCGAATAGGCCGGAAAAAATACTTTTCCAGTTAATTGCAGCATGGCTTGCCAGAACACGAGGCACATCGTGCTTGCCAACGTAAATAATGCCAATTGGCTCATGTCTAACATACCACCAACCAGCAGTCGTATTCCCTCGCCAGACAAGAAAGTTAAGGTTGAGCCCAAAAGTATCCAGCGTCCAAATCCTCTCAAGTGACTAAGGGAAACCGGATCCCATGCAAATTTATTTTTGACGCCATGAAGAAATATATGAGTGGCTACCGTTTGCAAACAAGTGGAAATCAAAACCCCTAGAACCAATGCCCATACGGATTTCATCAGCCATGCAAGAATTATAGATATAGTCAGTCCGACAACGTTGCAACATACTTCGATCAGTGTAATTCTTCCAGTTTCCATATTGCGTTGTGCCGTATGAAAATTAGTAGAACCAAAGCTGCCAATAATGGCAACTAAACCAGTAATTGGAAGCATTAGGGCAAGCACGGGTTCACTATATATTTTTGAAGCAGGCCAAGCCAATGCACAAAGAACAATCCAAACCAAAAAACCTCTTACAATTTGAACAGTCCAGGCGGTGTTCAAAAAGATGGTTTCATTCCCATGCTCCTTTTGAACTATCGAAGGGCCGATGCCAACATCAGTTAACATATGCACGCCATAATTAACTGCCTGAAAGATTGCCATCAAACCGAATGCTTCTGGAAACAGCAGGCGGGTTAGAATGAGATTTCCACCCAGACGCAGTGCCTGACTCACTCCATAGCCTATGATCGTCCAAGAGCCAGACCGAACTATGCGCTGTTTGAGTGAGAGTTTATCAATCGCGGACATTAATTTTAATTCAGGATATTTGATTGTGAAGGCTACTGAAGTTCTAGTTTAAACTAAAACACATTGAATTTTGTGAACTACCATCATCATAAAAAACGCATTGAAATATTACACTATGAGGAACTATTAGTATGTATCCAATGCATGTAAGATTTGCACTTTCATTATTATATCGCCATTTGTTGCAGCTTAAGAAACAAATGAAATGCTTATTTTTTATGGTTCCTTTGGTCATCGCAATGAGCGCAACGTGTTGTACCTATGGGGCGGTTGAAAACTGTAGCGATTTTGGGGTGATCGTGCTTTGTGCAGTTCCGTTTCCCAGCAGGATATAGTTAGTACCCTGCGCCAACGTAACGGTACCCAGTGGCACAGTTACGCCTGTACCTGATGGGATCGTAATGCCAGTAGTGATATGATTTAGACCCGCGTTTCCAGAACTGCCCCATTCAAAATTGGTCAATCCTGCGGATGTTGCATTAAATACAACGCTCACGGCGTAGTTTCCTGCGGTAGTGCAATTGATGATATAGCCTATGTAGCCGCCAGTTGCATAATAAGGACCCTGCGCATAACTGTTCAGTTGTCCCAAGTACGGATAGGTTGAAGACATGCTCGTGACGTTGTCCGCGTAGTTAATGGCATCGATTGTCGATGTGCCGGTGCCCACAACATTGCGGGTGTAAATGATTCCCCCGGTATTCACCGCCTTTATCCCCGATAGTCGAGGACTGCCAGATGTTATCAACGTATCGTAACTGGTTGAAAGGGCATAACTAGGATCGCTCGCGGGATTGTTGAAGTTACTTACCCCAAAAGCCGTCCAGTTAAGACGGCTGTACCCTGAATTGAGCAGATTTTGCAGGTAACTGGATACCACTGCAGTCATCCCCGGGTCCATGATGGCTAAACCATAATTAGAGGCAGAGGTTTCTAGCCCGCTTTCCCACCCAGCCTCATATGCTTCTAGGCTAAGTCCGTAGTGCATAGCCATTAACGCAACATTCTCAGACTTACTCGTCAATGCAATATAGTTACCATTTGCGGTAAGTTGTGCTTGAATAGTTGCTATTGAGTCACCAGTATGATTGACGTGATTGACTCCATCCCCAGGAACAAGAGTATTATCCCGATTCTCGTATGGTGCCACCGAGAGTGCGCCAAGTACAGTCCCTATTGGAGTGGTTGGGTGGTAGTGCTGAATATACTGCATCATACCAGTAAACGCGCCAAATCCCCCCTGCTGCCATGCCAGCACGAGTTTTACACGGCTAGCATATTGTGAACCGAATGCGGCTGAGAATGCTACGTAGGCTTCATACATACGTTTGCCATAGTAACGGTACAAAGGAGAATAGGTGGCATTGTAGGAACTTTGACCCGCATCCCAGTCTAATACCCCAGGATTTGCAGCAACGTATGCATTAACAAAATTTGCGTAGGTACCTCCTCCAACACCAACCCCGTTCCATAATTCATTGGCAAGCTCGATGCGCACCTTCAGATTTGAATTGAGGTTGGCTGCCAGATAATTTGCCAGACCAGTCACGTAAGTGCCATCATCTTTTAGTGGCAAGTTATACCAAAGATCCGAATTGGTTGCATTGCAAAGTGCAACAAAGTCGTCGACCGGCGCCCCTTCCCCGGTAGTATTTGGTAATGCGGACGCCAGATTCGTACCTGACCAAATTTTGGTGTGCGTGTTTGCGGGTGTGTTTCGGCCAGCCCACGTTGTAGGCTGATCATTCCACAGCGCGTTAGACCAGTCCAGCGCACGCTGCTGGCCAAAATCTTTGAGTAACGAGATAAATTCGTTAGTGAACGTCCCGGATGCAGTCGGATATTCGGGTAGATTACAAAAAACGTTCGTAGCACCGCCGTTTGTGCCCGTGATGCTGAAACCAGCCGCGCCATTTGTAGGAACTAGATCAAATGTCACGATGCCTGACGTATTGATTTTGTTTGATATGGTGGCATTCCCGCCGCTGACAATCTCGGTACCTGCCCCAGTGGTTTTTTTTGAGGTAAAGCCGCACTTCCAAGGATGTGCCGCGTCATTTATATGCGCCCAGGACGGAGGACTTGAATAGTTCTGAACTTCGATAAGTAAAGTCTGGAAGTCCGTAGTCGGCCAGCCGTTAGCGTCACGTGTTGTGGGAGTCGATGCGTTAGCTATCGTCATAAAGCCTCTGGCAGTCCTCATGCCGTTTTGATACTCAGGAAAACCATAGTCGGACGGACTCGTCCCGCCAGAAGTTCCTATCGGCTGGAATGCATTGCTCTGTCCTCCGCTACCGCTATTGCTGCCGCTATTGCTGCCGCTATTGCTGCCGCTATTGCTGCCGCTATTGCTGCCGCTATTGCTGCCGCTATTGCTGCCGCTGCCGGTATTGCTATCTATTACCGCGTTGTTGCAAGCGACCAATGCAAGCGCCAAAGATACCAACAACATTATTAATATTGCTTTTACTCTTTGAGATCTAGCCATTTTTACACCCGAAACCCTAACGCAAAATATATACAAATGAACGAACCTACTGATTCAAGCCGATAAAGCTGCGCTCCAGGTTCTCATAGCGCACTAGTAACCTGCGGGAGCGGTTAAACCAACTGCAGCGCAGGTTCTTGCATCCGCACATAAGTGCTTAGAGCGGCGATGGGTTGGTGTTTTTCACTTTGGCGCTGATCACAAAAGGTCTGATACATTTGTTCCTGTGCCGATACTAGGGTTATTCTACAGCAATTTCTCCAAAGGTACTGTGTCATAGCAGTTTGATTACCAGCGCCCCATGTCCGATCTTCATGTGTTACGCGGTAGTGCAGAATTTGCAAACAAGGGTAAGTAAAAGTATTGGTAGATCTTGCTTTTGTTGGCGATAAATTTTGTAAAATTAACCAAGCTTTTCATTTTTGCTTCCTGCTAAGAAAGCTTCAGCATGTTTCCGTGCGCCCTTTTTCCCAAAATCCGTACAACCCTGCAATGCCGTCGATTCAAGCCCCGCAAACTTGTTGATGAAGTATTGGGTGTTATTTGCTTTGTCCTATTTGACACCATACATTCTATAATTTGGCTTAATTCAGATAACTTCTTGCCGCTCTTGATTCAGGATGAACCCGGTGAGTTTTTCTGGTTAAAATAATCGGGTTTCTCACCTCGCTCATCCAGCACCCAGCGATATATTTCTGCAACCTGGTTAGCTTTAACCTTCCACGTAAACAAATTATGTACACGGGCTTTTGCTGACACGCTCATGGGCTGAAGAATATCTGGACGCTCAACCAACATGTTTAAGGTTGCATTGAATGCTGATACAATGCTCTCACGCGGCCCAATAGGAACTTTAAAGCCGACCTCAGGTGTTACAAGTTCTGCTGGCCCAGCATAATCAACCACAACAGGAACTAGCCCCAATGCCATCGCCTCTAGGACGGCTCCTCCCCCAAACTCTCTAATGCTCGGAAAAGCGAACACTTGTGATCGGCACATTACTTCCTGTATTTTGGAATGTTCAACCCAGCCGTGAAAAGTCACTGCTGAATCGATACATTCATCCTTAACCTTTTCGCGCAGACTACTCATTAGAGGCCCATCTCCAATAATGTCGAGATGAATACGGTTTTCGCGCAGCAGCGGCATGGCAGCTTCTAGCAGCATATCCGGCCCTTTGTATGGAACCAAGCGACCAACAAAGCATATTCGCAATGGACTATTATTAGTGCTTGCGACCTTTGAAAATCGTTCGGGGTCTATAGCGTTTTCAGGCAAATAGATACATTTTGAATGATATTTAACGGGTATCTGAGCCAATGTATCTTTGGAACCGATCACCAAGGCAGCAGCAGATTTAAGGGTACTGCTGTATCCGGGAAGAAACTTATAAGCATTGCGAATATAGGACAACCATTCCTTTTCTTGGCGCCGGGCTGCATCAAACTGCTTAGGCCAAGGCACCCCCCCATTTAATGGACCAAGCACAAAAGGCACTTTGGCGCGCTTGCATTTCTTTGCCAGCAAACTAGGAATAGTAGGTGTGAGTGGCGTAACACGGTGAACAATATCGTATTCACCACTACAAATAGCTTTACCAAATTTTTTCCAGAGCAAATATTCAAAGTAATAGTATGAAATTGCGTTGATCGCGGTAAGTGTTGTCCAGCCTTTCCCCTGACCACCCCGCAAGAATTCAGCAATGCGCCAAAATGGTCGCGCAATTTTTTCGGAATCAATGGTGGTAAAATCAACACCTTCTACGAGGCCAACCCTCAGGATCGCCCCACGATTTCTGATTTGCGTCACAATGTGCACATTAGCAACATCGCGCAGTGAGTTGGCTAGAGACCACCCCACGAGTGGGACGCTAACCCATTCCGGGTTCGCCGCTTCAGCTACAACCAGAACACGAAGTGAATTAACTGTAATATCTTTCATTTGTTCGCCCATTAGGCATTGATGTATTAATAGGCTCTTTCAAAACACATCCTCTGAGCTGAAATAACCGCCGGATGTTGTGTAGGCCATTGCTGGCAAGATAAAGGTTCTAACGACTTAATCGACGCCCGACATGAATACTACGCAACGAACCGGAATTATGCAACGTTGGAATATCATTCAGCGCGAACTGATGCCCGAATTGCGAAAGGAAGTTGGTGTTCTGACACTGAAATTGATGAAAGTTGTGCATACCCCGGAATGAGTGCGCATTGAAGAATTTGTGAATTCGAGCTGGGGCGATTGCGGACGCCCAGAGTATGACCGTGGAATGTTGGCGTGCGCAATTGTTGCGAAGGCTGTATTGAGAATGTCGACAACCGCAGGGCATGTGATAATATGCTTTGTGATGGCTGGACATGCTCGAATTTCGATCAAGGAATATACATTTAGGTTTAGGAGGAATAGATATGAAGTTGGGGATGTTGATACCTGAGTTTCCTACTCAAACTCATGTGTTCTTCTGGAGGGAGATTGAGGCTATTCGCAAGTTTGGCGTTGAGGTCAATATAATTTCAACAAAACGACCAGTTGAAAGTTGTCATCATGAATTCGCGCAGAAGGCTACTGATCAGACCCATTACATTTATCCGCCGAAAATTTCACATATTTTGTTGTTAATTTTTCGTTTGAATGGTGTTATGCGCTCACTGAAATACATATTCGGTCTTTCTGTGGATTTTCAACATAAACTGAGGGCTATTGGATACTTACTTTGCGCCGCTGATCTTGCTCAATTTGCGAGAGAAATGAAGTTGGACCATATCCATGTTCATTCTTGTGCAGATGCGGCACATATTGTCTCAATGGCTCGAATGCTTGGTGGTGTGCCATACAGTCTGCATCTGCACGGCGATCTAGCTGTATATGGTGTTGATCATGCACAAAAAGCTGCTTTGGCCACATTCGTGGCTGCTGCCGCACTTCCAATGCAACGTCAATTAACTGATATCGTTGGGTTGCCAGAAGGACGAACCCACACTTTATGGATGGGGGTTGATACAGATGTATTTTTACCAAAATTTACACAATCCAGCGCTAAACCATTCCACTTGGTTTCAGTTAGCAGGTTGCACTTATGCAAGGGGCATCGATTCACGCTCATGGCAATGCGAGTTTTGCTGGATAAGGGAGTTGACGTTGAATACACTATTGGAGGTTCAGGGCCACACGAGAAAGAAATTTTAGATGATATTGAAAAATATAACCTGACAGACAAAGTCAGATTGGTTGGTAGCTTGGGAGAAACTCAAGTGCGTGATCTTCTTAATAACGCAGATATCTTTATACTTACGAGTTATGGTATGGGAGAAGCTTCACCTGTTGCAGTCATGGAGGCAATGGCGGCCGGAGTTCCAGTCATTTGCTCAATTATTGGCGGGACACCGGAAATGATTAGAGATGGTGTAGATGGAATATTGGTTCCACAGGAAGATGTTGATGCTATAGTAAAAGCAATTCAATGCTTGCATAGTGACCCAGATTTTCGAAATCGTCTTTCAATGGGGGCCAGAAAACGAGCCTGTGAGCAATTTGATTGCAGTGTTACAGCTAAAAAATTAATTTCAAGAATAGAAGACCATTCAAATTTAACTTCGCTTCTATCCTCAAGTCGGTAATAGCAAAACAAGAATGGTGACAGGGTTCCTAAGTCTTACAAACGAAAAATAGACATGCCTGAACACATAAAAGCACTTATTGTTATTGTCTTTATTGCACTAGCTATATATACCATCTCGAAACCGGCCTTCGCAAATATCTTGCCTAGCGGTGATTTTGATCGTCGAAAAAAATTGTGGTTTGTGTCCACTTTGATTTTATTTCTTTCTTACAACTTTTGGATATATATCATTATCTCGGCCGTCATTATTGTACGAGATCAACGCAATGATAAGAACAAAGTAGCACTTTTCTTGGCATTATTGTTTGTCGCTCCCCCACTTTTTGTTGAGATTCCACAAGTGTTCGACATGAGTTGTATTCGGTTACTTGAGTTTATTATTTTGTTGCCTGCGTATTTTACGTTAATGCGCCGTAGTGACACGCTTGCGTTTGGTCGAATAATGCCGGACAAATTCCTTGCCATGTACTTGATCTTTACCGTTTTGATGGAGTATCGAGAGGAAATGGCGACAGTGACCGGCATTCTCCGAGAGGGGGTCATTGCTTTTACTGATATTTTTCTGCCTTATTATGTTGTCAGTCGCTCTTTACGTGATATCAGGCAGTTTAAAGAGGCCATTGCCTCATTGGTGATTGCCTCAATATTGGTGGCGGGTTGTGCAATTTTTGAGTATTTTAAACACTGGTTACTTTATCCATCGCTTGCTCAAGTAATGGGTGTAAATTTATCTGTTACGAAGTACTTGATGAGAGGGGATTCACTACGCGCGATTGTTACGACAGGTCAGGCAATTGTACTGGGCTATGTGTTGATGATAGCTATCGGTTTCTTTTGTTACCTTAGGACTACTATTCCTCAGGGCAAATACCAACACCTTATCTTGGCAATTCTGGCAATGGGTCTTTACGCTTCTGTTTCGCGTGGCCCTTGGGTTGGCACAGTCGTTTTTCTCATTGTGTTTGTGTCCCTTGGTCAGAACGCCTCAAAGGGACTCAGCAAGCTAATCTCAGCAGGAATATTTGCGTTTGTATTGGCTTCAACCTTGCCCGGCGGGGAGAAGTTAATTGATCTACTACCTTTTATTGGCAAAGCAGATACTGGATCCGTTGAGTATCGACAACAGCTTCTTGAGAATGGACTGATCGTATTTCAGCGTAACCCATTACTGGGTTTACCACCTTATTGGAATACACCAGAGATGCAAAAGATGCGTCAGGGGGAAGGCATCATCGACATGGTGAACAGCTACTTGGGTATCCTTCTAAATAACGGGCTAGTTGGATTGGGTTTGTTTTTGGGTGTCTTTGGCAGCATTCTTTGGGGTATCTATAAAATCATACGGCGCTTTGAAAGTCGAAAAAACGAATACTATCAGTTAGGTAGGGCAATACTGGCAGTGCTAATTTCAGTTCTTTTCACCATTTACACTGTAAGCAGTATTTTACTGATACCTACTCTGTATTGGATTCTAGCCGGGATGGGAGCAGCCTATATTCAAATGGTCAGGCAGAACCAGTCTAATGTTTTAGTTTGACGGATTCTGGTTTGAAGTGCAGTTTTTTAGAAACGCGGGTCAAGTGTGCAGGATGCTGTAGCATTCGTGCTTTTTGACCAGCAAGTCGAAACGAGTCTTATGTAGCGGTGGCTTGGGATTTCTCGGATCTTTCAGAAATGTTGATTTATTTCCTTCAAAGCCTCTTCAGGTATAATCTAAAGCTCTGAAGAAGGGTCTTAACTGCTGCTATAATTTAAAATCGAAATGGCGATTCTGTCTAATTAAAGAGGTTGTTGTTAATTACAATTTATTTGAAAAAAATGATTTAGATTTGAAAATGGATATTTCTTCAACCAAACCTGATTGGAGTCGTGAGAAAAAACCATTTTTCTCTTGGGTTCCATCCCGTTCTTTGCTGGCAAGTATTCGTCAATATCAGAAATACGCGAAATCGAAGAACCCGATTTTTCTCATTATAAAAAAAATTGCCGTTCTTAGACACAGATTTTGGAGCGTCATCACGGGAGCAGATATTCCGTTAACTACACAGTTGGGTGGAGGGCTACTTTGTATGCATCCGAGTGGCATAGTGATTCATCCCGACGCGAAAATTGGGATAAATTGCCTAATTTTCCAGCAGGTTACTATTGGTACAAGAAATGGCAGGGGCCTGCCTATTATCGGTGATCATGTTTTAATTGGTGCGGGGGCAAAAATATTGGGAGGTGTTAGTATTGGGAATTATTCAGTTATTGGAGCAAATGCGGTGGTGATGACGGATGTACCGGCTAACAGTATTGCTGTTGGTGTACCTGCGGTGATTAATAGGCGAAGTGATTCGTCAATCTCGGAAATCAATATCGTATCGCTCTAAAGCCTCAAGAGGAGTAATAAGTGATTGACATACCGTATGTTATTTTTATAAGAATACCTTTAGTAAAAACCCAGTCTGGAAAAATATTTTGTGATTCACTTTGGGCAAAAGATTTAAGGATGCACTTAGATTACATTAGCGATTTGCGAATTTGCTGTCCAGTTGTATACAGCAACGATGTACAAGGGCTTGAAGAAATAACAACGTACAAAATAAAGTATATTTTTGAATTAAGGAAAGATTATGGATTTGTATCCGTAGCTAAAAATCTATTCCCAAATCTGATTGGGGTAATGAAAGCGTGCAAAGAAGCATGTATAGTCCATTCTGGTGGTGCAGGATGGGCTTTCCCACTATCATTTTATTTGCTTTTACTCAGGCCATTCTATTTATTTAAATGGGTTATAGTAATAGAGTCTTCTTTCTGGATGCTTAGTGAGCATGAAAAATTAACCCCAAGGAAACTCATTAGCCACTACATTCATAAAATAATTTTAACGTTTTGCGTGAGGAACGCGGATGCAAGGATATTTACCCAATCTTTCTACAGGAAGTTTTTTTTAAAAGAGCTGACGGATCGCACTTTGGTTGCGCCTGCAACGTGGATAGACAATGCGAATTTATTAACACCAGAAATCGTAAAGGGGCGGTATAAGGAAAGAAAAGGGAAAACACTGCAATTGATTTTCCCTGCGCGCCTTGAAGAAGACAAGGGTGTTTTTGTTTTGTTTGACGCAATAAATTACTTAAAAGATACAGGTGGTTCTGTAAATATAACAATTATGGGTTCAGGTAAACTTGAAAATGAATGTAGATCGTTTGTTTTGCAAGAATTTGGAAATATTAAAGTGAAATATCGCGAACCTGTTCTATATGAGGAGTTCTTTAATGTTCTCTGTGAATATGATGTGGTTTTGGTACCCAATCTTAAAGAAGAGCAACCTAGAATAGTGTTTGATGCGTTTAGCCAAGGATTAGGTGTAATTGCGTCCGATACTTCAGGAATATTAGATATAACGAAAAATGGTGAAAATGCCGTTATTTGTAAGTGTGGTGATTTTGTAAGTTTAGCTCAAGCAATTCGTCATCTGGTAGAAAAACCGGATTTTGCCCTTTGCATGGGGCTTGGTGGCCTAAATTATGCGCGAGGTAAAACTCACGCCCAAATGCACTTGGACAGGCAACACTTTTTAGCCAGCGTACTTAATATTTGATGGCATTAGCAGCGAAATACTGTTCAATGTGGCATCGGACAGGTTTCCGTGTACACCTGTTATTCGAGAGATGTCCACACTTGTTGGTGGACACCATACTCTTAAATACCTAATTCAGATTTCAGGCGTCCTTGAGGGATCGCTTATGCTATTTTGCACTTAGCTCTAGCAACCTTCGGGTTTCCCGTCCAAGTTCTGAGACTGTAGGCAATTTCAGAATGCCCAAGTGATCGCCATCTACTTCAACGATGGATAGCCTGTCTCCTACATAATGGCGCCATCCATAGTCTTCGTCAAACTCGATATGCCTTCCGTAAGCCGAATGGTCAGATGCATAAAAGAGGAGCACCGGGTAGTCGACAATCAGCTCTTTCCCTTTCCAATCCTTTGATGCGAAGGAAAATGCTTTCTCTTTTCTAGCCGCGAATAGGCCATCAACGTACGTCTCACGCACATTTTGCGCATTATTTAAAGGTTGTTTTACGAAACGGTCGCGGAACCAAAAATATATCTTCCGAAGTGTGGCGCTTTCGCGTCGTCCCGTCATGATATCCACCGTGCTATAGAACCATTTTAGCCAGTTGCGGCGCATTCCCAAAGGTAGCATCGTATCAAAAAGAATCACCAGATCAACGTGTTCGCCATGAGCGCGTAACCTCGAAGCCAGTTCCATTGCCAGGATGCCGCCGAAAGACACTCCCGCCAGACGGTAAGGCCCATGCGGGCGAACTCTGACAATCGCGTTGAAATAGGCGTCCGTTAATTTTTCAATCGATATCGTCGGCTTCCCGCCCTTGGCGATCTCATCAATGATGGCTTGTTCCTCCTTGACATAGACGCCGAAGACCGGCTGACTTTTATCGATGCTTTGTGCGAATTCTCTGTAAATATGGATTCCGCAGATGCAATAAATCGGCGGCTCGTTGCCTTCCGGCTGCAGCGGAACAACGACTGAAGCGCGCCTCCTTCTTTCTCCGCCGAGTTGTGTCACCAAGCCGGAGATTGTTGGAAAACTAAATATCTCTGCCAGTGAAATCTCGATGCCTGTGGTTTGTTTCATTTCAAGAGCCAGCCTCATCATGCTGAGCGAATGACCGCCCAACTCAAAGAAATTGTCGGTAATACCGACGTGCTGCACCCCAAGCACTTTCTCCCAAGCCGTCACCATACTGATTTCCAAGTCGTTGCGAGGCTCCTGATACTCGTGCGAACTGCTAGTCCGGTCGGTAGCTAGCGGTTTGGGCAGCGCCTTGCGATCGATTTTGGCGTTGGGCGTCAGAGGCAGCGCATCAAGGGTGACAAAGAGAGCAGGGACCATGTATTCGGGCAGGGCAGTGCGCAGTTGTGCGCGTAACTGATCGACCAAGTCCGCTGGCGGGTTATGGGTAACCAGATAGGCAACTAGGCGAGGGTCTCCGGGGGTGTCCTCGCGCGCTATGACGACGGCCTCACGGATTGCAGGGTGGCGGGCGATGGCGGTTTCGATCTCCCCCAGTTCGATGCGATAGCCACGGATCTTCACTTGAAAGTCCAATCGCCCGAGGTGCTCAAGGGTGCCGTCATTGCGCCAGCGGGCGAGATCCCCGGTGCGATACAGTGTGGCTCCGGGAACGGCGCTGAACGGGTCCGCGATGAAGCGGTCGGCGGTGAGATCGGGGCGTTTCCAGTAGCCCTGCGAGACCCCGTCGCCGCCGATGCATAGTTCACCGGACACACCAATGGGGCAGAGATTCTTTTGCGCATCGAGAATATAGACCGTGGTGTTGGCAATGGGCTTGCCGATAATGATCCCATTCGAGGTGTCGGTAATACGCGCGCAGGTGGACCACACCGTGGTCTCAGTGGGCCCGTACATGTTCCACAACTCGATGCCACTTGCGATCAACTGATCGGCAAGATCCTTGGGCAAGCCTTCACCCCCGACCAGAGCCTTGAAGTCCTTGCCCGCCTGCCAGCCAGCCTCCAGCAGCAGTCGCCAAGTAACCGGAGTGGCCTGCATGAGAGTGGCACGGTGCTGTTCGAGCAAGGCTTTGAGCGCTCGACCATCGATGGCTTGTTCGCGGCTGGCAATCACCACTGTGGCCCCGAGGGTGAGGGGCAGTTGGAGTTCGAGCACGGCGATATCGAAAGACAGGGTGGTGACGGCCACCAGTACGTCATCGGTAGCAAGACCAGGTTCTCGCGCCATGCTGGTCAGGAAATTGACCACCGCACGGTGCGGTACGACCACGCCCTTGGGCTTGCCGGTGGAGCCGGAGGTATAGATCACATAGGCAGCCTCCTCGGGGTGTGCGTCCCGCTGTGCATCGGGCGTGAGCCGCTGATCGGGCTGCAAAACGAGAGTAGCCGCGTCGGTGTCCAGCAGCAGTTGGCGCTCGCGTGGCAGATCGAAGAGATCCGCCAGCGCGCTTGTCGACACGAGCAACGCAAGTTCAGCATCCTCGGCCATGAAGCGCAGGCGTTCCTGCGGAAACATGGGATCGAGCGGCACGTAGGCTGCACCCGCCTTGAGAATGCCCAGCACTGCGGCAAGCATGTTAGTGCCCCTGTCCACACACAGGCCCACGCGTTGACCTCGCTCCACGCCGCGCGTGCGTAGCGCCTGCGCCAAACGGTTGGCACGCGCATCGAGCTCTGCATAAGAAAGTGTGGTCAATCCAAACTTCACTGCCGTGCGTTCGGGCGTGCGCGCTGACTGTGCCTCGAACAACTCATGCATCAAGGCGTTGCGGGGATAGTCACGGTGGGTATTGTTTAAATCGACCAGTAGTTTATGCCGCTCGGATTCGGCGAGTAGTGGCAACTCAGAGATCCGGCACTCGGATGCCGCAGCCATCCCATCGAGCAGCGCGCACAAATGCCCGGACATACGTTCGATCATGGTCTGATCGAACAGGTCGGTGGCATATTCGAAAACTCCCTTCCATCCTTCATTGGTCTCACGGATGTACAACGTCAAGTCCATCAGCGCCGCACCTGTGGCGAGCTCGGAAGCCGTCACCCTGATTCCGGGTGCCACGAAGTGTTCCTCGGCAGCGTTTTGAACGAGCAGCATCACCTGGAACAGCGGGTTGCGGCTCAGGTCACGCGCTGGTTTCAGATCTTCCACCAGCTGCTCGATCGGCAGTTCCTGGTGCGCGTAGGCCTCAAGGCACCGATCTCGTACCCGTACCAGCAACTCCCGCACAGTCGGATCCCCTGACAGGTCGTTGCGTAGCACCAGTGTATTTACGAAAAGACCGATCAGCCCTTCGATTTCCGTGCGTCCGCGATTGGCCACCGGCATACCTACGAGCAGGTCTTCCTGCCCGCTGTAGCGCCACAGCAGTACGTCAAATGCCGCCATTAGTACCATGAACAACGATGCCCCCTCGTGCCGCGATAGAGCGTGCAGCCGTTCCATCACATCGTGCGGGATGCTGAACTGGTGATTGGCACCCCGGTGCGACTCCATGGGTGGGCGCGACCGATCGGTGGGCAGTTCCAATACCTGTGGGGCCCCTGCCAGATGCGAGCGCCAGTAGTCCAAGTGACGAGTGAATACCTCCCCCTTGAGCCAATCGCGCTGCCAGCGCGAAAAGTCCCGATACTGCACCGGCAATTCGGGTAGCGTACTCACGCGACCGCTGACGCGATCTTGATAGAGTATTCCCAGTTCACTTAGCATCACCTCCATCGACCACGCGTCCGAAATGATGTGATGCTGCAACAGCAACAGCATGTGCGCCTCAGGCCCCAGTCGGTAAAGAACAGCCCGAAATAGTGGTCCGTGAACGAGGTCAAATTCGCTCTGTATCTCCTCGCTCATCAGCGCATCAAGCCTCTCGGGCTCAGCGCTTAACTCCACCATCCGCAGTGAGAACGGCGCAACTGGGCTTACGATCTGCATCGGCCTGCCTTCGATATCTGCAAAAGTCGTTCGTAGCGATTCATGCCGCGCCACGATGGAGGCCAGCGCCCCTTCGAGCGCCCCTGTATGCAAAGAGCCCCCGAATCGGAGGGAATATGGAATGACATACGCGGTACTGGCTATCTCCATTTGGTTCTGGAACCATAGCCGCTGCTGGGAGAAAGACAGTTCTGCGGGGCCACGCAGAAACTGCAGGATTTCCTCCTTGCGCTGTTTCAGTTCCTCGCGCAGCTCCGCAGTCAGCACGCCGTCCGGCGCCTTCAATCGAAGCCGATCGCCTTCGGCCCAAACTTCAACTCCGCGTAAACCAAGATCTGCCAACAAAGTCGAAATCGTCACAGATCGAATCTCTCTTTTGGCAACTTTGCGCTTTCCTCTAGTAATTTTCGGGTTTCCCGTCCAAGTTCTGAGACTGTAGGCAATTTCAGAATGCCCAAGTGATCGCCATCTACTTCAACGATGGATAGCCTGTCTCCTACATAATGGCGCCATCCATAGTCTTCGTCAAACTCGATATGCCTTCCGTAAGCCGAATGGTCAGATGCATAAAAGAGGAGCACCGGGTAGTCGACAATCAGCTCTTTCCCTTTCCAATCCTTTGATGCGGCGAATAATGCCTTCTCTTTTCTAGCCACGAATAGGTCATCAACGTACGTCTCACGCACATTTTGCGCATTATTTAAAGGTTGTTTTACGAAACGATCACGGAACCAAAAATGTATCTTACGAAGTGTGGCGCTTTCGCGTCGTCCCGTTATGATATCCACCGTGCTATAGAACCATTTTAGCCAGTTGCGGCGCATTCCCAACGGTAGTATCGTATCAAAAAGAATCACCAGATCAACCTGTTCGCCATGAGCGCGTAACCTCGAAGCCAGTTCCATTGCCAGGATGCCGCCGAAAGACACTCCCGCCAGACGGTAAGGCCCGTGCGGGCGAGATCTGAGAATCGCGTTGAAATAGGCGTCCGCTAACTTTTCAATCGATATCGTCGGCCTCCCGCCCTTGGCGATCTCATTGATGATGGCTTGTTCCTCCTCGACATAGACGCCGAAGACCGGCTGACTTTTATCGACGCTTTGTGCAAATTCTCTGTAAATATTGATTCCGACGACGCAATAAATCGGCGGTTCGTCGCCGTCTGGCTGCAGCGGAACAACGACTGAAGTACTACTCCTTCCTTCCGCGTGGAGTCGTGTCACCAGACTGGTGATTGTGGGAAAACTATATATCTCTGCCAGTGAAATCTCGATGCCTGTGGTCTGTTTCATTTCAAGAGCCAGCCTCATCATGCTGAGCGAATGACCGCCCAACCCAAAGAAATTGTCGGTAATACCGACGTGCTGCACCCCAAGCACTTTCTCCCAAGCCGTCACCATACTGATTTCCAAGTCGCTGCGAGGCTCCTGATACTCGTGCGAACTGCTAGTCCGGTCGGTAGCTAGCGGCTTGGTCAACGTCTTGCGATCGATCTTGGCATTGGGGGGCAGAGGTAGTGCATCGAGTAGCTGATCAATCCGCCCTGCCGGAGTGTCCGCAGCGCTTTCCATCAACGTCTTCCACTGATGGAGCCAACCCTTGACAGTTTCGTAATCGAAGAGTTCATCCGCGTAATAACAAGCAATGCGGAGACCATTCGGACTTTCCCATACATTGATTTCAAGTTCGCGGAAGACGCAGGCAGGCGGCGGAGATTCCAAATCAGTTTTCAGTCGATGCCAGTGGATATCGGGTTCGTCGTTCAGATTCAGGATGACGGACACGAACGGAAGGCGGCCAGGCACACGGGGCGGATTGAGCTTCTCAACCAACTCACCGTAAGTGACGCCCTCATGTTCCTTGGCATCAAATACCTTGCGTTTGACATCTCTCAGAAAGTCCGAGATCGTGGCAGCCCCATGAACTTCCGACCGGATCGGGACCACGTTGGAGCAGTGACCAACGAGTCGCTCGCAGTCGGCGATGTCCTGAAGATTCGAAGCCAATTGGCCTGCGAATGGCACACCAACCACGATGTTGTCCTGATTTGTAACGCGGTGCAGCCATGCAATGAACGTAGCGAGGAGGAAATGGAAGATGGTGCAGTCCGACTTGGCACTGAACTGTTTTAGACGAGCGTAGAGTTCTCGATCGATCGTGATATTGGCGTTCCCTGCGCGATGCGAACGCTGAAAAGGACGTTGCATATTGGTAGGCAATTCTACGGAGGCGGGTAGGTCCGCAAAGGATTTCAACCAATATTCCCTGGCTTCATAACGAGAATTAATGGTTTCTGGATCGTAATACCATTTTACGTAATCGCGATATTGCATCGTGGGTAGTGGATCGTCGCTGATGCTTCCGGTCTTGGTCGAGTATATCCGACCCAATTCCATTGCAACCACATGCGCTGACCAGCCATCGATGACGACGTGATGGAAGACGAGGTGCAGCACATGGTCTTCATCTTTCAATCGAATGAGTTGAGCCTTCATGAGCGGCCCATTGACGAGGTCAAACAATGTCCCGCTGTTTTGATCGGTAAGCGCTTGAAGACGCGACTCCTGCTCCTTTGCTCCCATTGCAGACAGGTCGATGAAGGGCAATTCCTGAGGCCGCTTTGGATGGATGAACTGCTGCTCCCCGTTCGCCGAAATGGTTATGCGCAACGAGTCATTCGTATCTACGAGATCTTGAAGGGACGCCTGAAGAATACCGGGATTCAGGCTCCCATATAAGCGAATGGAAACTAGCACATTATATGCGCGTGACAGATTGTCCCCTAGCTGCGACGCGAACCAGATTTCCTTCTGGCCCGCCGTAGTTTGCAGGGTAGCGTTTGTCTCATCAGTCTGAACTGCATCCGGGAGGTGTACATTTTTTGCTTGATCGAAAGAACCGATTAAAGGGGCAATCGGTTCGACAGGCTGTCTGTCGGAGAAGAGATCAGGGGCCAAAGTTTTATCGAGATGCGCTGCAACCATGTCAATGTTCGGAAGCTGATTCATGAATTGCCCGAAGGTTATCTTGATGCCGAACTCTTTGTTGCAGGCGAAAGCAACTTGCGTTAGGGACAAGGAATCGAAACCCTGCTCCAGGAACGTGGCCGATGTGCTAATTTGCGAGGGTTCGCGTCCGGAAACCGTGTGAAGAATCGCTATCAGAGACGCGGTAAGGCGATCCTTGCGGCTGTCAGGGGATACCGCTTGCGCTGCCCGCAGTGAAGAAACGGGGGGGGCGGCGGGAAGGGCGACAGTGATGCTTTCCGAGCGAAGCGAAGTAGCCTGCAGAGGACGAGATGCTGCTGCAGGATCAACGACCGCAGGATCAACCCAATAGCGCTGACGCTCGAACGGATAAGTCGGCAAGGGTATGCGACGACGGTCCTCGTGAGCGTAGAAAGCATCCCAATCAATAGTAGTGCCGTTCTGCCAGAGAGATCCCAATGCAAAGAGCATTGCAGTCCATTCGGCATTGTTTTCGTGCGTATCGGAGAAAGTCGGGATCGCCGTGCCAGAGCGATCCGGTGTAAAGTGCTGCCGAGCCAGCGAGGAGAGCGTGGCGCGCGGGCCACATTCTAAAAACAGATCGTACTGGTGCTCCACCAGCCACCGTACAGCCTTTGAAAATTGCACAGTGGCGCGTGCGTGGTGTGCCCAGTAGCCGGGATCCGTCGCCTCTTCTGCAGTAATCAGATTTCCCGTCACTGTTGACACGAAAGGTTGTGTCGGTGCGTGTAACTTAACCTTGGCCACTGCTGTGCGTAGAGGCTCGATCATGGGATCCATCATCGCGGAATGGAAGGCGTGGGAAGTATGCAGATGCCGGCAGACGATATTCTGCCTTTCGAGCGTTTCCTTGAGGGCAGCTATGTCAGCTTCGGGCCCGGCGACTACACACAGAGATGGGCCATTTATCGAGGCGATTTGCACCGAAGGGGGCAGCGCTGTTTCCACAATTTCTGCTTTGTTGTTCACCGCCAGCATGGAACCCCGCGGCAATTCCTGCATCAATTGACCGCGTAGCGCAATGATCCGAAGCGCGTCCTCCAGATCCCACACGCCGGCCAGTGTCGCCGCGACAAACTCACCGATACTGTGACCAATCATTATGGCTGGTCGCACGCCAAGGCTCAGCCAAAAGCGAGCAAGCGCGTATTCGATAACAAAGATAGAGGGCTGTGTGTAGAAAGTGTCCTGAAGGGATATTCGAGCAGTCTCCTCGTCGTCGCTGCGCGGATAAAGAATATCCCGAAGGTCGCGCCCCAGAAAAGGTTTAAGTAAATCGCAACAATCGTCAACCACGGCACGGAAGAGGGGTTCATCCTGATATAGGTTGAGGCCCATGTTGACGTACTGAGTCCCTTGCCCACCGAACATGAAGACCACCGGAGGATCGCGGCGTTCGCAGCGCTTGCTGCCGCAACGCAACGGGTTAGGCTGTTGCAGGAGTTGTACCGCTTCCTTGGTATCTGCTGCGACCACAAACCGCCGCTGAACCATCTGCATGCGTCCCTTCTGCAGCGTATAGGCGGCATCGGCAAACTGCGCCTCGGGCGCATTCTCCAAATCCGCTGCCAAGGATACGGCATAGGTATCGAGTGCGGTCGAGGTTCTTGCTGACAGGAGCAGAAGCTGCACGGGACGGGTCGCGCTGCCGGGCATTTTTAGCGGGGCCTCTTCGAGGATCGTGTGCACATTTGTGCCACCAAAACCAAAGGCACTCACAGCAGCCCGACGTGGTTCCTCGCTCCGTGGAAACGGGATCAACCGGTCAGCAATGAGGAATGGACTATTTTTCAAATCGATCTTCGGATTGGGCTTCTTGAAGTGCAATGTTGCTGGAATCTGCTCGTTATGGAGCACCATCGCAGCCTTGATCAGACCGGCAACTCCCGCAGCGTTAGTCGGGTGTCCGATGTTGCCCTTGAGGGAGCCAACATAGCAGTACTGCTTCTTGTCGGTCTTTGATTGAAACACCTTGCTCAATGCTTCAAATTCGATCGGATCCCCAACCGGCGTACCGGTGCCATGTGCCTCGATATAACGAATGGTCTCCACCGGCACATCGGCGCGGGCCTGAGCCATGGCTATCGCATCGGCTTGGCCGTCCACGCTCGGAGCCAGGAACGAAGCGGGACGGGCCCCGTTATTGTTCTTTCCGCTGCCGAGCAGTACGGCATAAATGGTATCGCCATCGGCCAGTGCGTCGTGCAGGCGCTTTAGCACTACGATGCCTGCGCCGTCACAGAACATTGTGCCGGTGGCATCGGCATCGAAGGGGCGGCAGTGACCATCCTTTGCAAACGTTCCACCTTCCTGGAAGAGGAAGCCGCTTTTCTGCGGCACGGAGATGTCGATCCCCCCGGCGAGCGCCATGTCGCATTCGAAATCAAGCAAGGCACGAAATGCCAAGTCAACAGCCAGCAAAGTTGTGGAGCAGCCTGTGTTGAGGCTGACAGCAGGGCCACGTAGATCCAGGAGATAAGCCGTGCGCAGCGCGATGTAATCCTTCTGATTTCCTGCCTCCACAGCCAGTTTGCCGGCCATGGCCATCAGGTCAGGGTGAGTCAGGAGATTCGTGGTGTAGTAGTGGTTGTCGCCGATCCCTGCGAAGACGCTGATGAGTCCCTTGTAGCGATCGGGATCGTAGCCGGCATTCTCCAGCGCCTGCTGCGCGAGTTCCAGAAAAACCCGCTGCTGAGGATCCATGACCTTGGCTTCCAGCGTACCGATGCCAAAGAAGGCCGCATCGAACAGCTCAGCCCCGTCGATTATTCCGCGCGCGCGCACATAGTCCGGATCATTCTTCAGTTGCTCATCAATCCCCGGCCCCAACTCCTCTGGCGTGAAGAACGAAATCGATTCCACGTTGTTGCACAGATTGCGCCACAGTTGGTCGAGGTTGTCTGCCCCCGGAAAGCGTCCGACCATGCCAACGATCGCCACTGCATCGAGGGAAGGATCTCTTGTGGAATCTCTGCTGCGTTGCTGTTCCGTCCTGCGTTGGACATCCTTGAGAAAGGAAGAATCAGCATCGCTATCTTCAAGAGCGGAACAGAGCCTGGCAATGGTTGGGTACTGGAATACCTTGACCTGCGAAATTTCTCGTCCATAGCGGCTGTGATAGAGACTCACCATGCGGATGACGGCTAGAGAGGTGCCCCCCAAATCGAAGAAACTGTCGTCAATGCCGATTTGATCCAACTGGAGAAGTTCACACCACAAAGCAGCCAACTGCTTTTCCGCCTCCGTACGCGGAGCAATATAGCCCCGCGCCAAGTCCGGCCTGCTTCTCTTCGGCGCCGGCAGTGCATTACGATCAATCTTGCCGCTTGATGTCAGCGGTAGCACTTCCAGAAACACAAAGGTGCTGGGCACCATGTACGAGGGTAATTGTTTCGACAGGTGCTCCTTTAACTCTTTGGCAGAGAGATCCGCTCGTCGCGGCACTAAATAGGCTACAAGGTGCTGATCTCCCGGCTTGTCTTCCCGCATTATTACTACGCTCTGAGCTACGTCGGTATGCTGGTCAAGCGTCGCCTCAATTTCGCCCAATTCGATACGCTGACCGCGCATTTTCACCTGGTGATCGATCCGACCGAGATATTCGATTGCCCCATCGGGGAGATACCGTGCCAGATCTCCCGTCTTGTACAGGTGTGCCCCAGGCGTGGACGAGAACGTATCCGGCACAAAGCGTTCCACTGTCAAATCGTCCCTGCCCACATAGCCGCGCCCTACTTGCACGCCACCGATATGTAGCTCCCCTGCCACACCAACCGGCACTGGCTCCATCCTGGTATCGAGCACATATATTTGTGTGTTGGCCACCGGTCGCCCGATCGGCACCGTGAGCCGCTCATCGCCGCGTCGGCACGCCCAATAGGTGACATCCACCGCCGCTTCGGTCGGCCCGTAGAGGTTGTGCAATTCCACGTTAGGTAGCCGCGCAAAGAAGCGCTCCTGCAACTCGTGGGGCAACGCCTCCCCACTGCAGAAGACGCGCCTAAGCGAGGTAAGGGCTTTCAGCCCTTCTTCTTCCAGAAATAACCGCAGCATCGACGGCACAAAGTGTAGTGTCGTAATTCCGCTGTCGCGGATCAGCTCCACCAGATAGGGACTGTCGCGGTGCCCCTCGGGGCGCGCAATCACCAGCCGCGCGCCGGCCAGCAACGGCCAGAAGAACTCCCATACCGACACGTCAAAACTGTACGGGGTTTTCTGCAGTACGCGATCCTTATCGGTGAGCCCATATTCCTCCTGCATCCACAGCAGTCGATTGCAGATGCCGCGGTGCTCGTTCATCGCACCTTTGGGCCGGCCAGTCGAACCTGAGGTAAAAATCACATAGGCCAGATTTTCTGGCGTACTGTTGTCGTCGAGATCGTCGCCTGATACATCCCCGTAGGACTTCCATGTGGCATCGAGCAGGTGTACTTCCTTAACTGACTTTGGTAGCTGATTTGCCAAGTGCGGTTGCGCGAGTACCAAAGGAGTCCGTGCATCCTCAATCATATGGGTCAGGCGCTCGGCTGGATAGGAAGGATCCAAGGGCACATAGGCACCGCCCGCTTTCAGTACCGCCAACAGCGACAGCACCATTTCGAAAGAACGCTCGGCAAAGACGCCGACAAGAACATCCGGCCTCACTCCTTTTTGACGCAGGACTCGAGCCAACTGATTGGCACGGCGGTTCAATTCCACATAAGTAAGTTTTTTACCGTCGAACTCAAGGGCAACAGAATCCGGAGTCAATGCCACTTGCTTTTCAATCAGACGGTGCAGCAGTGCTTGATCGCCATAATTTCGGGCCGTGTCGTTCCATGCCACCAGAAGCTGCTGACGCTCGGATTCGGCGAGTAGTGGCGTGCGCCCTTCCTGCGCCTCAAATAACTCCTGCATCATGGCGTTGCGGGGATAGTCAGTCTTCGTCATCATGTATTTCCAATCTTATGGATGTGTAGTTTAACGAGTGTGACTCTCAGTGACAACCGCAGCGATTAAATCAGGGAACGGGGAAAAACTATTCAGGCACCAACCACTCTCGCTCCCTGGCATATCTTTGATGCGCAGAATTTCCGCAGGCTCGCTTGGCGCAAGTGAAACATCGAAACTATCGAGCGGATAATATAGACCATCTCCAATTGCCTTGATGAAGGCTTCCTTCCGCGTCCAGCAACAGAAAAATCCCAGCGGCCTGTCACTCGGGTCAAGGGCGAGGTATGCCTCGTTCTCGCGTTGGGAAAAGAACCGTGCCGCGATATCGTCGGCGTCGGGGATCTGGCGAACCACTTCGATGTCGATTCCAATCTCACGGCCAAGTGAGAAGGCGTATACGGCGACATCTTCGGAGTGCGATACGTTGAAGCGCAGGTCCGAGTCCTCGAAACGGCGCGCAAGCGCAGGCTTGCCATGTACGCCGTATGTTAGTTCGACCGCCTCAGGCAACACGTTCAAACGTGTCGCAAGCAATTCGCGCAGTCTTGCGCGCGCCACGATGAAACGGTTACGGTCACGATCGAAGGCAAAGCGATTGGCACGTTGCTGCTCCGTGTCGGACAGGAGCCTCCACAATGTACGAATTTCTTCGGTATTTATTTCTAACCTAATTACTGTAGCTTCAAAGTGCTCACCCGTAAAAAACATCCCTGCCTCCAATAATCTTCTGTAACAAGGAACTTTCGTCACCATCAGAAAGGTTTGACAAACTTAATGTGGATGCCAGATTGCTTTCAGATACTCTTCCGACACTTTCACTTCAACCACCAAGAATTAATGTCTAGGGCGCAACAAATGATCCCAATCTATTATTAGAGTTCATTATTGCGCAATCCACTGCATTTTGAAATACCCAGCCTCTTCAAAATGAAATTGATTTGCCGCGTCGGTCATTAAACAAGGCATGGCGATCATGCTCTATTTTGCATTATCCCCGTCTGGATTATTGGGACGAGTTAACTCAAATTAAATGTTGCCGAAGTTAGTGCGCCTCAATTTGACTTTTGTAAATCACTTTCCTCTATAATACGTTTAGGGGGAATACAGATTAAAATCCTTAGCATTGGCTTTGTCGAGGGACAAGTAAGATTTTAGTCGGGTAAAACTGCCGTATGATGAAATAATTGGAGATTTCAATCTTGGACAAGTTCATGCAATGCACTACGCAATATCTCCGTACTTTAATAATGGTAATTTGGATTGGATGCACTGCGTCAAATGTAACTTACGCTGGCGAGTCGCCCGACCATGTTCGTAGCGCTGGTTGCGGAATTATTCAAATTGGCGCAGGGAACTTCATCGCTGAAGAAATCCGCGTACTTGATCTAAATCGGAGCTATCATCTATACGTTCCGAATAAGTATGATCCCCATCGTGCATATCCGCTTATATTTCGCTGGCATGGCTTTGGTGGTGACGGCTTAAGTGGTGGTTTAGGCATCGAACAGATGGTTGGAAATGAAGCCATCATTGTAAGTGCGGATGGGTTGAATAAAAGTTGGAAAGTCAATGGAGATCCCGCTGATTTGCAGTTTTTTGATCGTATGCTTGACACCATTGAGAAGAAATATTGCATTGATCGTGATCGTGTTTTCAGTTATGGCTTCAGTGTGGGGGGCGCTTTTGCCAACTTGCTGGCGTGTGAGCGCGGTGATGTTTTGCGCGGGAGTGCAGCAATCGAAAGTGGACCACGGGCGGGTACAGCAATCGCGCTAGGAAGCAACTGCAAGGGCAAGGTAGCCAGTTGGTTCCTTCACGATTTAGACGACCACATTGTGCCAATAGAGGGGGGTAGGGCTGCGCGTGACCGTGCAATTACTCTTAACGGATGCTCGGCAGATACGGTTAATGAGGGAAATAGTTGCGTACGCTACCAAGGGTGCAAGAAGTCACCGGTCGTATGGTGCGAATCAAAAGGGTTTGGTCATAATATTCGCGGTGACTTTGCGCCAGCGCTGGTTTGGGATTTTTTTCGGAAACTCCGCTGATGTTTTGTCATTTGCAATGGCATTAAGTTGTACTACATTTGGTTAGTCTATACCTGTTTCAAAAACTGACCGGGGCCATTGTAAAATGCAAAGCTTGGCGAATTCAGAATAATTCTGGTCAATCAACAAAGGGAATGAATGATAGAACACCATACCCCGTTCCACGCAAGTGCTTCCGGTGGACACCGATTGGATATGTAAGCTATCTCAAGGGGATCCGCAAGGTGGGACCCTGTGCCGTGCCGGTTTGCGCATCGTGCGCTTGGTCGTGCGCGCTTGACAAATCGCACCAGGAAATTCCCACCGTCACGAGTTAGGCATACTTCCTGGATGTCCAGATGGAGTGTGTTACCGGCATGGTATATACGGACAATCCGCGCCGGAAAATGATGGGCGGCCTAGATATCCAGCACGCACCGCGCGAGTGCTGCTGATTCGGGACGTGTTATTGCTGGACGGGGCCTTCTACAAACGCAGAAGGAAATGTGCAGGTTGATTTAGCTGTCAACGTTTGGCCTTGGCAATCCAATTTGAAGTTGAAGGTTTTATTCCGATGAACATTATTTTTATCTTGCCCCAGGGCAGAATATGTCAGTAATTTTGCGTAAAACACTTGGACAGTCGAAAAGCCTTTATGCTAACCTGACTTCAGTCAATACCTTTGATGTGGTTTCTTTGTCAGTATAAGGTTTAGTTATGGCGGCAATTATTTATGTTGGTTTACCCTTTTCCTTTGTTTGCTTTTATGGCGCGGCAAAATTGGAGCAACCCCTGACAGCAAGGGCAAGCGATCATTGAGATTAATAAAGAAACTTTTTGCTAAATAAAAATGTTCACTGAAATAAATATTCTTTTTACACGAGTGCTTACTGATTTAAGAATTAGAAACGCAATGATTGCCCGAAAATGGGATGACAAAAATGCCTTTAAAATTCTTATCGTTTGCAACAATGGTGAAGGAAAACACATTTCACAAAGTCAGATTTACCCATTTCATTATTTTTCACAGGGTTTCAGAGCTCGGTGGGGAATTGAGTTCAGACAGTTTCATATTTCAGATATTGAAACTCGACTTGCCCAAATTCCTGAAGATGCGGATATGATTTTTTTTCAGCCTTGGTTTACTGATGGTCTAGAAAAAATAATTAGGTCAATCAACGTTCTTAAGCAACGGAACCCCAGGAGTAAAGTGGTTTTTTTTGATTCTTTTGCACCTTTGGATTTACGTTTTGCAGAGGCTGTAAACCCTCTGGTGGATTACTATGTAAAAAAACATGTTTTTTTGGATCGCTCTCGCTATGGAATTGCAACACAAGGAGATACTAATCTTGTAGATTTTTATGAGCAACTTTATGGTTTGCCAGCTTCATCTGAAACTTTGTTCTCAGTCCCGCCAAATTTCTGGCCAAAATTAATTGTAGGGCCAAGTTTTTTTACTTCAAGAGAGATGTTGAACAGAATTCATTCTGCTACTACCCCATTGTTCAATAATAAGAAGTATAGCGTTCATGCAAGGTTGACTGTGAAAGGTACTCCTTGGTATCAGGCAATGCGAGAGCATGCTTTAAGTGCTTGTAATTCTTTTACTAGGAGCGGTATTGTGACATCTGAATATATTACCAACTCAAAGTACATGAGAGAATTAGAACAATCCAAGATTTGTTTTAGTCCTTTTGGTTATGGCGAGGTGTGTTGGCGAGATTATGAAGTAATAATGTGCGGGGCATTGTTAGTCAAACCAGATATGGCACACGTTCAAACTGACCCAAATATTTTTGTTCCTTACGAAACCTATGTGCCTGTGGCTTGGGATTTTTCGGACCTTGAAGAGAAGTTGAACTATTACCTTGCAGATGATGCCGCGCGCTCCAAAATTGTCAACGGTGCGTACGATACCTTGCATCAATATTTAAAGAACCATGAATTCCTTGATCAATTTACCAGTTTATTTTGAATTAGCTTATGCAGATATTAAGCCTTGCAGGGATCATTTAATCTCTCCGGGTTCAATTCCCCGCCCCTTGGGGCGATGGTAGGCGACAGCCTGCGGGGTTTGACTGGGGGGCGATACCCCGTAGCTTGCTGCGGGGTTCTTCATTTTTAATCATTAGTTAATAGTGGCCCCCGATTTTCAGACAGTGAATCCAATAAGACTCAGACTATGCCGGAGGTCATTTAACTAATAAGCATTCTCGTTATGAGTAAATACCATCATGGTGCGCAGTATGATCTTTAAATCCAAAAACAGCGACCAGTGATTGTAATAGTCCAAATCATATTGCACGCGAGATTGCATTTTGTCTAATGTGTCAATTTCGCCACGGTATCCGTTAATCTGAGCCCAGCCGGTTATACCTGGTTTAATCTTATGGCGAAGCATGTAGCCTTTGATCAGCTTGCGATACTGTTCATTATGTGAGATTGCATGTGGACGTGGGCCAACTATGCTCATTCTTCCTTGCAATACATTGATGAACTGAGGCAATTCATCCAAGGATGTTTTTCGCAAAAAGGCTCCCACTTTCGTAACTCGGCGATCATTTTTGGTAGCCTGGATAACGCGATCGCCGTCTTCACAAACCGTCATTGAGCGGAATTTATAGACAATAATCTCTTCCCCATTCAGGCCATATCTACGTTGCTTAAATATAATCGGGCCCCGTGATGAAAATTTAACAGCCAGTGCAACAACAAGCATGATCGGAGAAATCAAGATCAAAATTATTGAAGCGAAGATAAAATCGCTCATATTTTTAATCACTGCATTAAAACCGGAAAAAGGTGTCTCACCAAGAGACATTAATGGAATGCTGCCAATGTGATCTGTCCGCGCCTGCATCAAATTAAATGCATTCATTTCAGGAACAAAATAAATGGATGCAGTAGCGTCATGCAGTTCATCAACAATTGCACGGATGCGCGGGTGAGACGAAAAAGGCAAGCTTATGTATACCTTCTGCACTTTGTTCACCCTTACATACTCAGCAACGCTATTGATACCACCCAATAATGGACCGAATCCATTTTCTAACGCACTGCCATGACGATCATCTTCCCGATCATCAAAGTATCCCAAGACGTTTACATGTTGCTCGCTGCGGTGATCTTTAAGCTCACTAATCAAATGCCGACTAGTTGGGTTAATACCAACAACAACAGCGGAAATAACATTCCTCTCTCCGTTCAACCAATTCGCAATCATGTTAACCGCTAATCGGCTTAGAAGAAGAATATAGGGAGAAATAACAAGCCAAGCAAATATGACGGGCTTAAAAAAATGTTGCATTCCTTCGGAGATATTATTTAAAAACATCAGGAACGCCATGGAGACGATAATCACTCCCCAAACGACAAAGACATCGCGGATTGTATGCACCATACTATTCATGCGAAATACATCAACTCGTTTGCTGACATATCGATAAAGAATTATTGTAACAACCGACAATGCTAAGTACATACCAGAAAATGGCACACTGTAAATTTTTGTGAGTAGTAGGAGTAGTCCAATCAGAATGAGTGGATCCAGAAAAATTCTCAGGCTTATAACTGATGTTGAATGGTTTGTTCTTGACATGGCATTTACCTCTAATTAAGCTAGTTCGAGCATTAGACTTTCAAACAGACTTTACGAATATATATTAAGCGTGCAACAACTTTAAGACATGGGAGGGAGATACTTTTATTCCTGAGTTTAAATAGGACATTTGTACTTATTTACTGCTTGGAGTAATAAGGCGAGATTTTTTGAACTAGTACGTTGTTTAAGAGTCTTGGTAAAGAATTTTTCATAAATAATATTTTATATATTGCAATCAATTTACTGACTCTAAATAGGATCATTCTGTTCATTGTCAGATATGACTTTAGCATTCTCGTTGTCGCAAAAAGTACTAGGCCGGACTAGTACTTGTATGAATTATTACTAGACCAGTTCAACTACCTATTCGTGACACCGTATTAACATGAATGTTCCCATATCAAATTGTGGTTTGATAACTCAATCCTTACCAAACAAATCACGCGAATAAATTTTATCAGCCACATCCTTTATTTCGTCGGTGATGCGGTTGGCGACAATAATATTGGACTCACTCTTGAATTGCTCCAGATCATTCACCACTCTTGAATGGAAAAAATTCGACTCTTTGAATACAGGTTCGTAGATGATGACTTGGATCCCCTTGGCTTTGATCCTCTTCATAATCCCCTGTATGCTGGAAGAACGGAAGTTATCTGAACCACTCTTCATGATAAGGCGGTAAATGCCTACAGTTTTTGGGTTGAGTTTGACAATACTTTCAGCAACAAAATCTTTGCGGGTGGTATTGGAGGCGACGATGGCGTTGATGAGGGTTTGCGGGACGTCCTGATAGTTGGCGAGCAGTTGTTTTGTATCTTTGGGCAAACAGTAGCCGCCGTAGCCAAAGGAGGGATTGTTGTAGTGGTCTCCGATGCGGGGGTCAAGACAGACTCCCTGGATAATTTGTTTGGTGTCCAGTCGGTGTGTAGCAGCATATGTGTCGAGTTCGTTGAAATAGGCCACGCGCATGGCAAGGTATGTGTTGGCAAAAAGTTTTACTGCCTCGGCCTCGGTTGAGTCAGTAAAAAGTGTGGGGATGTTCTGCTTGATTGCACCTTGTTTTAGTAAATTTGCAAAGGTTTCGGCTCGTTTCGATCGCTCACCGACCACGATGCGTGAGGGGTGCAAGTTGTCGTAAAGAGCGCGGCCCTCGCGCAGGAATTCTGGCGAGAAGATGAGATTGGTGCAATTGAACTTTGCGCGTGCCTTGACGGTGTATCCAACCGGGATGGTAGACTTAATTACCATCACAGCATGCGGATTGATGGCCGTAACATCCTCAATGACCGACTCAATCGAGCGAGTGTTAAAGTAGTTGGTTTCGGGATCGTAGTCAGTAGGGGTGGCAATGATGACGTATTCTGCTCCAGAATAGGCTTCGTGTTTGTCCAGCGTAGCTTTGAAGTTGAGGTGTTTGTTCCTCAGGTAATCTTCAATTTCAGCATCTTCAATTGGCGAATGCTTGCGATTAAGCATCTCAATTTTTTCAGGGACAATATCAACCGCCACCACCTCATGGTGCTGGGCAAGCAAGATAGCATTAGAGAGCCCGACGTAGCCGGTTCCAGCGATGGCAATTTTCATAATGACAAATCTGAAGCCTAAGAATTAAGGTAATTGGTATATCAAAATTTGAAGAGTGCGGCAGCGCCAACATTGGTTACAGAGCCTTTAATAGCTCCCTGCATAATGTAAGAATCTATACCTGCTCGCAGGCCGAAATTCTTTGTCACGTCATACTCGGCCTTCAACACGAAAACAAGACCGGAAGAATGGCCGGAAAGCAAATTGTTGCTGCCACTATCGAGGTTATAGTTTGAATTATGGAAACCTAATCCACCTAGTAATTTGGTGCTTCCTGAAAGATGGTAGGCATATTGTCCAACCAGAGAAAGGCTGTTAAGAGAAAAAGTTCCTGTGCTGCCTGCATTCAAGCTTACTGCGACAGCATTGGCATTTGTTTTTCGATAAAGAGCTGCATAGCCCAACTCCATGCTGTAAGTATTGTTGATGTCATAACCAAACAAGCCACCAAGCGAGGTTGAAGAATTGACTCCGGTTACTGAGCCTACTTGCCCGAATTGCCCACCTACATACAAACCGATTGGCTTATCAGGGGAGAGGTTATCCAGTGCTTCCTTTAATTTGGTTTTTGCTAACCCAATAAATTTACTCTTGGGATTATGCTGAATAAAATCTCGATAAGATTTAACGGTCTCGTTGTCTATTTCTTTTCTTGATTCTCTTTGCGCAATAATAATCCATATTTTGTCACCCGCTGCTGACGTATATTCTCCATCAGGGTAGTCAGCTACAAATAAAGCGTATATTTCTTCTGTATTATTAGCGCTGGCAGAAAGCCAGCGGGAAGTCTGCTCAGATACTGCCGTTCTTTTATTGGCATCTGCATTTAGGAGCTCAACAAATTTATCTGCTACTTGATTGGCATTGCATTTAGGGCAAAGAGCCGAATTGGAGAAAACTTCTTTGTTGTCGGAAATATTCTGAATTCTAACCGCAAGAAAATCGCCATCAACTTCTTTTGATGCGCTTGCAATTGCTACCAGTTTGGCTTGAAATGCTTCGGCGATTTCGCGCTGGCAATGTGTATCATTACACCCTTTGAAAATTTTACTAGCCGAATCTTTCAAGGATATCTGGCGAATCTTTTGAGATACCGGTTCACCTGAGATTACGACGAACTTTTTCTGCAAACTTCCAACTAACGCTGTTTCTATCGATGTTTGGCGACTCTTGTATTCTTCGTCCAAACTTATAGGCAATAGAACAAGGCGTTCTTTGTCGGATGGTTTATTTGTATTCGAAGAAGCTACGGCAGGAAGGGCAGGGGTAGGTTGTTGCAACTCTTTTAAAGCATCACTTGCATACAAGTTACCTTTGGCTGCGGCGGTTTCAATAACTTGTTTTGCGCGTGCATTACCTTTTATAGCTGATTTCTTTAACCAAGCGTAGGCTTGTTTTTCATCCTTCTGTACGCCCAAGCCGTTGAGATAAAAAATTCCAACATTGTATTGGGCGCCAGAATTGCCATTTTCAGCAAGTGCTTCGTATTTGCTTAGCGCTGTTGTGTAATCTTTCGATTTGAATGCTGCGTCGGCTTCTCGCGCAGTGGATGCATCGTCAGCATATGCAAAACTATTGAAGAATATTAATGTGCATACCAAGAAGAAGGAAATACTGCGTTTGTTTACCATGATGGATGAATTGGGCTGTAATTATTTATAATAAACAATGTTACATCTTAACATGATTGAAGTACCTCACCAGTTACTGTGCTCAGAGGGTTTCACTCAATCAGAATTTAATGAAGTAAATCCTCGGCTCTACCGCTTGACTCCAATGACCATGGATCAATGTTAAACTGATAAGTATGATTTGCCATGAAGAGCTCAAAGAACCGCGTAACTGAAGTCTATATTTAAGCCCATTACCCATTATTACACAAAGGTTATATGGGTGCCAGCTTAAAAATGCGCAATCGAAGATGAGAGCGTTACTATGCAAAATACTCGGACATAACCGCATGCCAATATACCAATGCATCATTTCATTTTCGGCGTTGGCACACCCAAATGAAAACCCTGCGCATAGTGCACCCCCATCTCTTTTAAGGCATTCAAAATTTCTTGCGACTCGACAAACTCGGCTACCATCAACATGCCCAGATCGCTGCACATGCGGCTCAAGTTGTTAACCAATGAGTAATCAATCTTGGAGGTCAGAATGTTGCGTACGAAGTCGCCATCCAGTTTAACGAATTCGAAATGTAGTTCGCGCAAGTAATGGAAAGAATTGTAACCGCTCCCAAAATCGTCCAGTGCAAAAGAGAAGCCACTGCGGCGCAATTCAGTAAGGAACTTGCGCATGCGCGTCATATCGCCAATAGCGTCTCGTTCAAGTATCTCGAACACAATATTTTGCGGTGGAATGTTCATGTCCTTGCACATTTTTTCAGCATAGCTCAATACGCCACGACCTTGTATTTCTTGAGATGACAAGTTGATAAACAATTTTCGCGGCGGGCCGCTACCTTCGGTGTGTACTTTCATCGCTTCCAGTGATTTTTGGATCATCACCCGATCAAGATCCCGACCTAAGCCGTATTTCTCTATAGTCTCGATAAACACCCCGGCAGAAATAGTTTCACCGCTCGGCTCTATCAGGCGTGCAAGAGCTTCAAAAGCGAATATTTCTCCCGTCTTACAATCGAAGATGGGCTGGTAGTAAGGTGTGATTCGATCCTCACGCAGGCTGTCACGTAACTTTTCCGCATTGTCACGTACGGTACGTCCTGTTTGTATCTTGTCTTCCACTTGCTCTACAGTGCAGACACTATCCTTGCCGATAGCCTTGGCACGATATAAACCGATATCCACACCCGCCATCAGATCGGAGATATTCAACGCATCATTAGGGTAAGCGATGATTCCGATAGAAGTAGTGACATGAAATGTTTTTCCTGCAGGGGTTTCAAATTTTTTATTGCGTAATTCCTGTCGCAATTTTTCAGCCACTTCTTGTGCGGCTAACTGTGATGTTTCGGTGAGAATCATTGCAAACTCGTCTCCACCAATGCGCGTACACATATCTCCCTTGCGCACATTGTTGCGCAAAATATCGGCTACGCCGCGCAACGTTGAGTCACCACATGGGTGCCCATAGGTGTCGTTAATGTCTTTGAAATCGTCCAGATCCAGCATCAAAATAGAAAATTCGTGCTTATGCCGTTCCGAACGCTCGATCTCGTATTCCAACATTTCATTAAAGTGCCGTCGGTTGTGCAGCCCGGTAAGCGGATCGTGAATGGAGTAATACTCCAATTCTGACATTGTCTTGCTCAATGCTTTACTGGAACCAACCACCATCACCATTACCGCAAGAATAGAGCGTATGACGCTAGACTCTTGCACCGTCAACTTCTGCATGGAGCCATAAGCCACACCCAACACACCCGCAAGATTAAGCACGTCCATGTCTGGAACACGCACAGTAATAAGATCAATATCATTCAGCGATTCCGCGCTAACCTTGGCTTCGATGTCAAACTCTTCAATGTCGGTCAGGGTATCTTCCGGCAGATCGAGCTTGGACAGCATTTCGCGCACCAACTTACCGCGTACCGATTTTTTTATTTCATCCGAATAGCTGCCCAAAAAATACAGGTACAGCGACAATCCGTGCTCTTCGGCGAAAGCAATAAAGAAAAAATTAAACGGAAAAATTGAGTGAAATTTCGACAAAATCTCCTGTACGAATTGCCGCCATTGAGAAACCTTCTCGTGCGAGATGATAATATTTTCCAGAACATGGCTTTGGCGTTCAAGTAAATCTTTCTCGATCAGAGTACCCGCCAGATTTTGAACTGTTTTATTAAAATCCAGCATGACCTGCTTGAGCTGATTGTCATTCACAATCCATTGGCGCTGACGTTCAGCCAGTAACAAATCCAGAGTTTTTTCCAAGCGCCCGGATAAGGCGATATCGTTGCGCAGACGTGCCTGAATTTCATTTCGGTCAGCTTGCTTGATATCGATGTTATCCGACAACTTGAAACTCTGCCTACTACCCGAAACTATCTCGGCATTAATGTCATGCACCAGCGCACCAATAGTAGAGGCAAATAACTGGGTGCGTCCCTGGCTTTCAATTAACGCCGCGAAACGCTCCAGCACCTGCTCCCGCATTTCATCAAGATTCTGGGGGGCAACTGAAAATATGGAAGGCATTTTAAATTTGCCCGCTCTCGTCCATCAGATCAACGCCACATTGCAGATCCTTGAACCATGCCAAAAACTCCTTTACGGCGTTGCCGCGATAGACGGGACCGTGCTGCGGTGCAATCATATTCAGATCTAGTTTCGACACACGCTCGACCCAGATACGGGCAGCACGATTGGAACACATATAGCGTCGGTGAAACCCTTCGATGTAAGGCAGATGCTCGGAAAAATTGTCCACATAGGCGTAGTCTTTGTCTAGCGGGAGCATGGCTGCACCGATGTCACCACTGAACAGTATTTTGGATATGGGATCGTAAACGTTGATTTGACCTTCGGAATGCAGAAAGTGCGCGGGAACCAACTTTAGATCAAAGCCCGGAGCCACCTCCCAGTCCATGCCCTGATCCGGCACACCCACAAAACGGCGCATGCCTTTAATCCCGTAGTGCGGCAAAAAACGCATCCATATTTCGGAAACATATACCGGAGCACCGGTCAGTTCCAACCAAGTCGAAAGGCCGCCGACAATGTCCGGATCTTGATGAGAAAGCACGATACCTTTCAATTGATCGGGTGACAGATATCGCAGCAACTCGGAAAGCACTCTCGGCATTACTCCGAATCCACCGGGATCAAGCATCACTCCGGCTGACTCATGCTGAATGAGGTATTGATTTGAGCGAACGCCTTCTTCTTCGCCCGGCTCACTCTCATTTAACAAGATGAACTTGTGCTTTTCTCCTCCAAACAGCATGATATTGCGCATAATGATCCCCAAATCTCAATGGCCGAATTTTAATCGGATATGCCGATTAAGTACACGAATAGCCTCTTCGTGCATAGCGCAAAGGGTAAAGTTAGATCGGGACCTTCATTCGGATCGACCCACAACTGACCACCATTTTCCTCAATCAAAGAACGACTGATCGCTAGTCCCATGCCAATGCCTGTAGGCTTAGTAGTGAAGAAAGGGTCGAACCGGCGACTGGCGTTGGAATGGACTTGCCACAAAACATATGGCGTGTGACACTTGGGCAGTTACCGCACAGAACAAAAATGCACACAAGCTCACCTTGATTAGTCGTTCAGAATTATTAAATAACTTAATACAACATAGAGTTCAAAGAGCGGGTGAAAGACATGACTGTTCAGCGTATTCGCATAGCGCAATCTTGTTCAACGGAGCCTCGACAGGCGGTGCAAGAGTTTCACGCTGCTGTGCAGCAGCCAGACATGGAACTGGTCGTCTTTTTTTGCTCCAGTGACTACGATCTCGATGTGCTGGCAGCGGAAATGAGCCTCTTATTTGCTGGAATTGAAGTCGTTGGATGCACCACGGCAGGAGAAATCGGGCCGGGCGGTTGTCGAACGCATAGCCTGTCAGGTGCGAGCTTTCCAGCAGACTACTTTGTGGCTGTCAGCGATCTGTTGGATAACTTGAGCCAGTTCGATATGGCGAAAGGACATGATTTCGCCCAAACTCTGTTGCAACAACTTGAAAACAGAATTCCGCAAGTTCGCCCGGATAACAGTTTTGCATTGTTGCTAATTGACGGAATGTCCGTGAGGGAAGAGCAAGTGTCTCATACGTTTCAGTACGCGCTGGGCAAGACCATCCTGTTTGGCGGTTCAGCGGGCGATGACCAGAAATTTTCCCGTACCTACGTTTACCGCAATGGCAGTTTCCACTCCGATAGCGCGGCCCTGATTCTGATCAGCACTTCCCTGCCTTTCAAGGTATTCATGACTCAGCATTTTGTTTCCACCGATGAGCGACTGGTGGTAACACAAGCCGATTCTGCCACGCGCACGGTCTCAGAAATCAATGGACGACCCGCTGCCGCCGAGTACGCCAGACTGATCGGTGTCGACGTGCGCGATCTTGGTGCCAGGCATTTTTCCACTTCGCCTTTAGTGGTAAAAATAAGTGGCCAGGAATATGTGCGTTCCATCCAGAAGGCAAATGCCGACGGCTCCCTGACTTTATTTTGTGCCATTGATAAAGGCGTGGTGCTCCGGGTGGCGCATGGCGCAGATTTAGTAAAAAATCTGCAGCAGACTTTCGACAATATCCGGGTTGAAATCGGAAAACCACAACTTGTTTTGGGTTGCGACTGCATTTTGCGTAATCTGGAAATTTCCAGGAACGGATGGGAAGATCGCGTCGAAGAGATTTTTCGATGCAACAACACCATTGGCTTTAATAGCTACGGTGAGCAATTTCAGGGAACACATGTCAACCAGACTTTTACCGGGATCGCCATAGGCGAAGAGGCAGAGTCAACAAGTGAGCCGACTGATGGCTGACAAAATGGAGCCGAAATCCGGCGCGGACACACAGGCATTGCTTGCCGAGATTGCTCGGTTGAACAAGATCAATCAGGCATTGATGGATCGTGCCGAAAACAACACCAGTATGCAAATTTCTGATTTCAACTTGTTCCAGGACACAATTACGCTGGAAGATCAGGTGCACCGCCGTACCGCCGAACTGAAAACGGCATTGCAGGAAAACGAGAAAACTACTCGTGCCTTGAGTGAAAGTGAAAAGCTGCTTCATTTGTTCATCGAACATGCGCCAGCCGCCCTCGCCATGTTCGACCGGGAGATGCACTACCTGGCTGTCAGCCAACGCTGGATGACTGACTATGACTTGGGCGACCAGAATATCATTGGCCGATCTCACTATGAAATCTTCCCCGAGATAACAGAACGCTGGAAGGCGCTCCATCGCCGTGGTATGGAAGGGGAGGTATTGCGTGCTGACGAGGATTATTTCGAAAGAGTAGACGGCACAACAGACTGGCTAAAGTGGGAAATATGGCCATGGCGTAAAGCTGATGGGAGCGTAGGCGGAATAGTTCTCGTTTCTGAAAACATCAACGATCGCAAGCAGAAAGAAAAGCGCCTGCGTATGTCCATGCAGGCGCTGGAAACCACCCGCGAATGCGTGTACTGGATCGATGAGGATGGACGCATAATTTACGTTAATCCGGCGACCGAGCAATTACTTGGCTACTCGTACGGGGAATTGTTGCAGATGACAATTCCGGACATCGATCCCGGCACGCCGGCGGAACTTTGGGGGCCCAAGGGCGCACTGACGCAGCGCATGAAGGCTGAAGGACTGCGAAAATTCCTCACCTATCACCGCCACCGGGACGGTCACCTGATTCCGGTGGAAGTGGACTCGGATGTATTTAACTATGATGGGCAGACCTGCTTCATCGCGATCACGCGTGACATCAGCGAACGACAGGAGACGGAAGCGATACTGCGCAAGTCCGAGGAGAAGTTCGAGGCAATATTCAGCCTGACACCTGAACCGCTGACATTGGCGCGACTCAAGGATGGTCTAGTGCTCGATGTCAGTCGCAGCGCCGCCCTGTATTGGGGCTGCACGCGAGAGGAACTTGTCGGACGAAGCTCGCTCCCTGAGGATATCGGCTTCTGGATCGATGCCAATCAGCGGTGCCTGTGGGTGGAGAAACTCACGCGCGAAGGAGAAGTTCTCGGTTTTGAAACGCAGGTGCGGCGCAAGGACGGTACGCTTGCGAGCGTGCTGATGTTCAGTAAGGTTGTGAAAATAGACGGTGAGCCGTGCGTAATCTCAAATCTTCACGACATCACGGAGCAGCGAGCAACGGAAGCAGCACTGCGCAAATCTGAGGAGAAATTTTCGGCACTGTTCAGCCTGACTCCGGAGCCACTGGCGCTGACGCGCCTCAAAGACGGTATGGTGATCGAAGCCAGTCGCAGCTTTTCCGAATATTTCGGTTTCGGAGCCGATGACATTGCCGGACGGAGCACGCTGCCCGGTGATCTCGGCGTGTGGGCAAATGCCGGGCAACGGCGCCAGTGGACGGAACAACTTGTGCGCGACGGCGAAGTACTCGGTTTCGAAACACAAATGCGGCTTAAGGATAAATCGGTCTCAACCATGCTAATTTCCGGCAAGCTCGTCGAAATAGATGAGGAGCAGTGTGTGATTGCGGTTGTACACGACATTACAGCGCGGAAAGTTCAGGCGGAACATCTGGAGAGGATCGCCCATCACGACTCGCTGACCGGCTTGCCGAACCGCTTGCTGCTCGCCGACCACCTGCGTCAAGCCATTGCCCGCAACCAGCGGGGCGACACGCTTATCGCGGTGTGTTACCTCGACCTCGATGGCTTCAAGGAGGTCAATGACCGTTTCGGACACCAAGCCGGGGATCAACTGCTGATAGATGTAGCAAACCGGCTCAGGGATTCCGTACGTGGTGGAGACACCGTATCGCGGCTGGGGGGCGACGAATTTGTCGTCCTGCTCTCGGGACTGGCCGACGAGGAGGAATGCCGAATTGCACTAGACCGCCTGTTGCAATCAATCTCTAAACCGTACGTGATCGGGGGCAGCGAACATGCCGGGATTTCGGCGAGCATCGGCGTGACTTTATTCCCGAACGACTCGGTTGATCCGGATACACTAGTGCGCCATGCCGACCATGCCATGTATGCCGCAAAACAGGCAGGAAAGAATCGTTACCAATTATTCGACGCTCATCTCGAACAGCGCATCGAAGCACGTCAGACGACTCTCCGATTGCTTGCCGATGCACGGGAACTGGGGCAGTACCGTCTCTATTACCAGCCCAAGGTAGATTGCCGGCAAGGTATGATCGTCGGCGCCGAGGCTTTGATCCGCTGGCAGCATCCGACCCTGGGCCTAATGTCTCCGGCCGAGTTTCTGCCGCTGATCGAGGATACCGATCTTGCGCTTTCGATCGGGGAATGGGTAATACGGGAAGCACTGTCCCAAATGACGCAGTGGCGGCACGAAGGAATAGACCTGCGCATCAGTGTTAATGCCTTCATTTGCCATCTGCTCCAACCGGGCTTTGCCGATGCCTTGGCTGCGATCCTGAACCAATACCCGGAGGTAAAGCCGAGCAGCTTAATGATCGAGATTGTCGAAAATTCAGCACTGAAAGATCTGGACGCTATCCGTCATGTCATTGAGGACTGTAAGAAACTTGGCGTTGCTTTTTCCCTTGACGATTTCGGCACCGGCTACTCAACTTTGGCTCACCTCCGACATCTGCCTGCCACGGAAATCAAGATCGACCAATCCTTCGTGCGCCATATGCTGAACAGTCCGGAAGACCTTGCCATCGTCGAAGCCGTGATCGGAATGGGGCGGGCGTTTGGCCGCTCACTCGTCGCCGAGGGTGCCGAGACCCCGGCCCACATCACCCGCCTGCTGGCGCTGGGCTGCGACGTAATTCAGGGCTATGCGTTGGCGCGACCGATGGTGGCGGCTGATATTCCTCGCTGGGTGAACGAGTTCCGTCCCGACCCGGACTGGATTCGACCATTCAGCAATAAATCCTGAGCAATAAGCGAAATCAAAAGGAACGATTTTATGAACGATTCAGACCCTATCCAATGGAGCGACTCCATGCTAACCGGGGTAACCGAGATCGACCAGCAGCACCGCATCCTGGTTGACACACTGAATGCAGCGAAGGTTAAGCTGACCAGTGAAGCAGATAACTCGTTGTTCGAGAAGATTACCCGCGATTTGCTGGCCTATGCCATCTACCACTTCAATGCCGAGGAACAGTTGATGAAGCAATTTGGCTATGCCGCCGCCGTACCTGAAGAAGCCAAGTTGCACTTGGCCGCGCACCGGCATTTTTCGGAGCAGGTCGTTGCACTCCGGGCTGAGGCGAGGGAAGGTAAGCCGTATTCGCGGGACGCGCTACTCGACTTTTTGAAGAACTGGCTGACCAATCACATCATGACCACCGACAAACGACTAGGCGAGTTCATATGCTCTAAAACAACCAAATCGGCATTAGTTGCAGGAGAACTGACATTAACTCAAGAGGCTGTAAAAAGGTTTCCTTTATTCAGGGAAAAACATGAGTAAACAAATAGCTTTTGATTACCGTGTCGGCAAGATAAAACTTGTAGGTGTAAAACACCTCGATGTATTCCCGCTTCGGAATCTTCTTCATCTTCAAAAGTAACGTTAATTTTACGTTACTCTCGGAAGACGATTTTTCGGGGGAACCTCATCTTGTAGGGGCATTGCTTTCCAGTCCACTAGAACAGAAAGCCAGCGGTTAATACCTCTTCGGTCATCCATATTGTCTGGTCTGACGTGCCCTGATATACCGGAACGTGATGTAGAACACCGTATGCTTCTTTTGCTGTGAGTTCAAGATACATTGATTCAAGTATCCTATAACGCACGCCAACCTCGACACCAGTGGTCCAGCCATTCAGTTGCCACCAATCGTTATTCTGGAAGCAGCAAATGTTTTGATCTTTGGGGCCGAGATTAGGTTGCATGCCAGAAACAGTAGTTTCGGCATGGGGCAATAAAATACCCGCGCCAACCCGACTAATTAATTGCAAATCTCCCGGCTTTTGTTCAGGTCCAAACAGATGATGCAACCAGACCCCATTCACCATAATGTGATTCAAACCATTATGAAGTTCGTAATCAAAAACTTGCGAGCTAAGCACAATGTTGTGGTTGACCTGCTGACCGCCAAGAGTACCGGTTCCGGAAACATATGCAGTTTGCCCGATGTTGGTATTGTATTTACTATGATCAATCGAGAGCTCGATGGCAAAGGTTTTTTCAGGATTCATGAATCGACCAACTCGTATCGCATCCTGAAAGTCGGTGATTTGTCCATTTATCACGTTGTTAAATATAACGCCTAGATCGGAAGGATCATCTCCTGCCGCAGCCTGATGCACCGTGAAATTATTTCCCAAGCCGGGTTGCGTTACATGAATGTCGGAAGGCGCATACTGCTGACGGGCAAAACCATATGAGGCATACCAGTTACTTTGTTTGACGAGAGGCAGCTCCGGACTGGCCGTGCTGGAAGCTTGCGATGCCGCGCTTTGTGTCGTGGAATTATCCGTGTTTGCAGACTGTGCATCAGGAATGCTTTGGGCTAGTACTATCGAACAGGGAGCTACGCATATAATTGCTGCAAATATAAGGTGCTTGGTAAATCTTGTATTCATTTTGCGCTTTCAGGAAAGTAAAGTAGGGTAATGCTTTTTTGAGTGCGAATCTGGTATTTGTGACACTGAAACTCCGATGACCGATCATTATAGGTATCGCCCGTCGGGTTACCGCCTCAACAATTGGTGTTTTGAAACATAGGCAGATGCCGTAAAAATAGCTGCCTTTGAAGTTTTTAAAGTGTCAAAGTGAGTTAACTGTCAGGATGGTTTGCCATTAAATATAATCGTCGACGCAACAATGATAAATGGTACGAAAACAAAAATGACTGGGAACGCGATCAATCTAGCCTCATAAAAGTACAATTAAAAACACACCACGCTTTAGAAAATCAATAAGCGTAAACGGCAAACCCATTTTAATAATAATGATATTAGACCTTTTTAGCAAGAGGTCTCATGGCGCCGATCCAACCCCGAGTTGGTCCCATTGGCATTTTCGAATACAGGAAAAACGCCTTCACTTCGTCTTTCGCCTCCGAGCTATGGCAGTAATCTTCTCAAAAGCCGCCCCAGTCTTAACCAAACGCACAGTCCTTCCCAAAACAAGCTAAAAACCACTTTTCATCAGGAGTATGGGTTACAAGTCACCAATCCAGTTTCTGGATTACCGGCTTCTTGCTCAACAGAAAGAAAAACTGGTAGCATGATCGACACCTCTTGGATGACTAATTACCGAGAGTAAGCTCATTTTTCACTCGACCTACAATTCTCAATAATGATTTGTCAGCGTAAATTAATTACATTTTTTATTTTCGGAGTAGCAGCTCTCTTTATATCTTGCCTAAGTGCAGCCTCGGCGTCCGAATTAAATGAAGGCACAGCGGTTAAGACGAATAGTTCAGACGACTGGCGAGCTGGTTATTTAAAACTGAGTAATACGGATGGCAAGGTCTTCGCACTCAACCCCAAGCTGTCATCTGTCAGAATCTATGTCTTTCCTGGGGGAATAGTTCCTACATGGGGTCATAACCATGTATTGTTGTCCCCCAATTTCACTGGATTCGTATATTTGCCCGGCAAGGGAACATCAAATGCACGCTTTGACTTGGAGTTTCGTCTGGATCAATTGGAGATTGATAACCCGGACGAGCGTTCAAAACTGGGTGAAGCTTTTTCATCTACTCTAGGCCCTGACGTTATTAATACCATACGTGAACATATGCTCGGCGAAAACAACCTTCAGGCGGAATTGTATCCACTTGTTCACATTCACTCTGTTCGTATTGCAGGTGAAATACCCAAGCTAGTTGCCGAAGTACAAATTGATCTGCACGGTCAACAAAAAACAATGACGATGCCACTCAGTGTTGAATATTTGCCTAATCGCTTAACCGCCACTGGGGCGTTTGTATTTCGTCAGTCCGATTTTGGCATACACCCATACTCGATTTTGGGCGGCATCATCGAAGTGCTTGATGAAGTGATAGTTGAATTCTCCTTAGTGGGAACAGATTAATTATGCAATAACTTATGACACTACTTGTTCTCGGTATCGGCAACACGTTACTTGCTGACGAAGGCGTGGGTATAGTTGTTATGCGCGAATTGGAAGCGCGATTCGGCACAAACAAAAATATCGAATTCCTTGATGGAGGGACACTGTCTTTCACGTTAGCGGTACCAATCAGCGAATGTGCTGCTTTGCTGGTGATTGATGCGGCTGAACTTTGTGCTACACCGGGCACGGTTTGTTGCTTCGAAGGCGAAGAGATGGATCGTTTTCTTGGCGCGAATCGCAAGAGTAGCGTTCATGAAGTAGGGTTGCTTGACCTGATGTCCATTTCTCTCCTCACCGGATATTTGCCCAAACAGCGTGCTTTGATTGGTATCCAGCCTGCTTTGCTGACTTGGGGTGAAACGCTGTCGCCTGCGGTGGCGGAGGCTATGCCAAAAGTTTGTGATATTGCAGCGGAAATAATCGCTCGTTTTGTCCGTCGGGCGGATTTGGATATTCCTGAAAACATAACTTCATGAGAATGTAAATTGACTTGAATAATTTGAACGTGCAAAAACGAGTATTTGTTAACAGCTTAATTCCAAACATTAGGTGTCAAAATGAACCAAGTAGCGCAGCCGGATAATCTCCCCGGAACCGTTGGGGAGGGGTTGGTGCAGCACGGCGTCAATCGACGCGAATTTCTCCAATTTTGCGTGTCTCTTACAGTAATGTTGGCTTTACCGCCTTCAATGGCTGCTGTGATGGCAGAGGCCATCTCAAAGACCCGGCGGCAATCTGTAATTTGGCTGTCTTTTCAGCAATGCACCGGTTGTACCGAATCCACCGCGCGCTCGCATACGCCGACGCTGGAAAATCTGATCTTCAACCTGATCTCTCTGGATTATCAGCACACGCTGCAAGCAGCCGCAGGTGAAGCCGCCGAACAAGCCCTTGCACAGTCGATGAAGGATAACGCCGGGAAATATTTATTGATCGTCGACGGCTCCATCCCGATGGGGAATCCCGGTTTCTCCACCATTGCCGGTATCAGCAACCACGATATGCTGGTGGATGTAGCCAAGGATGCGGCAGCAATCGTTGCGGTGGGAACCTGCGCGTCCTTTGGCGGTATTTCCAATGCCAAACCGAATCCGACAGGTGCTGTTGCGGTACATGACATTATCAAAGATAAACCCATCATTCATATCCCCGGTTGTCCGCCGATCCCGGTGGTGATCACCGGAGTACTGGCGCATTTTCTGACTTTTGGCAGTATTCCTGAATTGGACTCCTTGGGTCGCCCCAGATCATTTTACGGCGAAACAGTCCATGACCGTTGTTATCGCCGCCAGTTCTATGATCAGAAAAAATTTGCACTTTCTTTTGACGATGATATGGCTAAGCAAGGCTGGTGTTTGTTCAAACTTGGCTGCAAGGGGCCGGTTACGCACAGTTCCTGCGCCACGACAAAATGGAATGATGGCACCAGTTTTCCTGTTCAGTCCGGTCATGGCTGTATCGGTTGTGCAGAACCGAATTTCTGGGATGCCACTCCACTCTACAAAGTGCCTCTCAAGTCATTCCTGTACCAGTTGATTTTAGGAGATCAGGACACTCCGCAGAAAACTGTCCCGACCGGTTTGGGCGTCGGCTACACCGCTGTCACTTGGCACAAGCGAATGAACAAGAACAAGGTCGCTGCAAATGCACCTGATAAAAAATTGACAGCGCAAAAGGGAAATACACTATGAACCAGCCGGAAAACAGACGCGTCATTGTTGACCCGGTTACCCGCATCGAAGGGCATTTGCGTATTGAGGCGGAAACCGATGCTGAAGGCCGCATTATTCGTGCATCCTCTGCCGGAACGATGGTGCGCGGAATAGAGATCATTCTGCGAGATCGTGATCCGCGCGAAGCATGGGCGTTTACACAACGTATCTGCGGTGTATGCACGCTGGTGCATGGCATAGCATCGGTACGTGCTGTCGAAAATGCGTTGAATATCGAAGTCCCGAGCAATGCGCAACTGATTCGCAACCTGATGATTGGCGCAGAATATATCCACGACCATGTAATGCACTTCTATCATCTGCATGCGCTGGACTGGGTGGATGTGGTCTCTGCGCTGAAGGCCGACCCCAAAGCAACTTCGGCATTGGCACAGAGCCTGTCCGGCTATGCCAAATCCTCGCCGGGTTATTTCAGTGATGTGCAGAAGAAATTGAAAGGGTTTGTCGAGGCCGGTCAGATGGGAATCTTTGCCAATGGCTACTGGGGACACCCTGCCTATAAACTACCCCCCGAAGCCAACCTCATGGCGGTGGCGCACTATCTGGATGCATTGGCTTGGCAACGCGATGTGGTGAAATTGCATACCGTGTTCGGTGGAAAGAATCCTCACCCGATGTTGCTGGTAGGCGGTGTACCCTGCGCCATCAGCATTGATCCTAATCGCCCCGGAGATAAAAAAGCGCCACATTTCAACGGGATTAGTTCGGGCACAGCACTCAATGAAGTCGGGCTGCAAACGGTGCAAAATGCCATCAAGCAGATGAGCGAGTTCGTCGATCAGGTCTATCTGCCGGATACGCTGGCGATCGCCGGGTTCTATAAAGATTGGTTTAAGCAGGGCGAAGGCGTCGGCAATTTCCTAACCTACGGCGAATTCCCGGCCAAGGGCATGTCCTACCCGTCCACATTCATGATTCCCTCCGGTGTGATACTGGATCGTGATCTAAGCAAGATTCATCCCATCGACCTCAATGCGGAAAACGAGATTCAGGAATTCATCAGCCACGCTTGGTACGAATATTCCGTGGGTAAGGAGCAGGGGCTGCATCCCTACAAGGGCGAGACCAAGCTTGATTACACCGGACCCAAGCCGCCCTATAAACAATTGGATCTAGACAAGGATTACTCCTGGATGAAGTCGCCGCGCTGGAAGGGCAAAGCTGTCGAAGTCGGTCCGCTGGCGCGCGTGTTGATGATGTATGCATCCGGTCATGAACAGGCCAAAGAGCTGGTCAACATGACCCTGAAAACGCTCGATTTGCCGGTACAGGCACTCTATTCGACCATGGGAAGAACGGCTGCGCGCACACTGGAAACCAAGATCGTAGCCGATGCGATGCAGGGATGGTATGACCAATTAATCGCCAACATTAAAGCGGGCGACGTGAAGACTTTCAATGAATCAAAATGGGAGCCGTCTACTTGGCCGAGCAATGCGCAAGGGGTCGGTGTCACGGAAGCACCGCGTGGCGGACTTGCACACTGGATTGTCATCGACAATCAAAAAATCTCCAACTATCAGGCCGTCGTGCCCAGCACTTGGAATGCAGGCCCGCGCGATGCAGAGGGGAACCAAGGGCCGTATGAGGCAGCCTTGAAAGGCCATCAACTGCATGATGTGAAACAACCCATTGAAATATTACGCACCATACACAGTTTCGACCCGTGCATTTCCTGTGCGGTACATCTCACTGACCCGGAGGATAAAGAGTTATTGCAAGTGAAGGTGCTCTAAAAGTCACCTCTATAGAGGTGACTTAAAGTAAGTTGAGTTAAATGACCTCCGGCAAAGCCGGAGGCTTATTGGATGTGCCACTCAAAGGGGCCGATAAAACCGAGAGCCGCCCTAGGCGGCTAAACGCCCAGTTTCATCTGGTCGTAGTGCTCATCCTCTTCCTCTTGATTGCGGATGTATGCTCTGACCATTGCTTCGTCTAGTCCTACTGTCGAATTGAAAAGTCAGTTTTTTAGAAATTTACTAGTTATTGATTGATTAATATAGGCCATATATGAAAACATCTAGTCAGCTTGGCCTGTGTTAATGAAATGAAAAACCTGACTCCCAATACCCTATGAATTAAGGATCTATAGACGCTTAACTATAAGTCCTTTGTTTTCTATTTAGCCCCCACAAGAGAAGCTGTCATTGGCGCAATCGAGACGAAGCGTAAGCGATCATTTATCGACGCCACTTGTGCGTGCGCATAATTTCTGTAGTTGATAGAAACTAGTTCAAGCAGATGGAAGAGAGATTCGCCAAGGCAGCAGGGCTTCGTAATCGTCGACTGTTTCGGCAAGTGGTAGTGCCTTGAACAAGGCAATGAGATATTGATATGTGTCGATGGAATTCGCTTTGCACGTTTCGATGAGCGAATACAAATTCGCACTTGCATGAGCACCACCAACCGTATCGGCAAATAACCAGTTACGTCGTCCGACCACAAAGGGGCGAATCGCATTCTCGCAAAGATAATGCCGACTCCCGGATTATGCCGCGTCCCAAAGTGCGGGGCTACAACTGTAGGGAGGATCCTTGTTCTTAGTCATCTTATTTGTCGGCATTATCAAAGCGCATCGAGGAAGGCCAGTAATGGGTCGGGAGGCATATACCGAGTTGGCACGACACCATTGGCATTGGCGTGGGCCAGTGCTCGTTCCTTAAGTTGAATGTCGGCGTGCAAGTATATTTGAGTCGTCTCTGTCGATTCGTGACCAAGCCAAAGAGCAATTACACTCGGATCGATGCCATGTCGTAATAGACTCATTGCCGCCGCGTGCCTCAGCGTGTGCGGTGTCACGGATTTTTCCTTGAGCGAAGGACACGTCTGGCACGCGGTTTTCGCATGACGCGACACGAGCCGCTGAAGTGCATCAGCGCTGAGATGTCCGCCTCGCGAACTCGGGAAGAGTGGGTCGCCAGGTTCGCCGGGCTGGCGCACAAACCATTCCTTCAGGACTGCTATGACATCCGGTCTTAGCGGTGTACATCGCATTTTCCTGCCTTTGCCAAGGCAACGGACGTGAGCCCCTGTGCCGAGCGCAACGTCCTGCCGCCTGAGCGAAGTGAGTTCGCTATTGCGCAGACCCGTTTGAACCGCCACAAGAAGAAGCACTCGATCCCGGCTGCCGACCCATGTTCTTGAATCAGGGGCTGCCACAAGGGCAGCAGCCTCTTCTTCGGTGAGAAACTCGACTGGGCCATGCTCATAGCGTTTCGATGGAATTGCAAGAATGCGTTGACACTGAAGACCAAGTGCCGGTTCATTGATTGCGACGAAACCAAAGAAGGCATGCACTGCGGCGAGGCGTGTGTTTCGTGTCCGCACAGAATTGCCTCTGTCCAGCTCAAGGTGCCGAAGGAATTTTTCCATGAAAGACGCGTCGAGTTCTTCCATCAGCAATTTGGAAGGCGCAAGTCCAAATTGCTGCGTAGCGAAACCCAGCAGCAAACGGAATGTGTCGCGATAGCTTGCCACCGTGTGTGAACTTAGACCTTGCTGCTCAAGCAAGCGCTGCGTAAAGAAGCGTTGGACGAGAGATGGAAGAACAGTGGCGTTCATGGCTGTTCTCCCGGTTGATCCTTATCAAGATATTTGGCCGCGAACTGGAGAAGCTCAGGAACAGCTTCGATGTACCAATAAGTGAGGCCGACATCAACGTGACCGAGGTAGGTGGCAAGCTTTGGCAGTTCCAGTGTAACGTCCAGCCCGGCGCGATACCATTCGACAAGTCTGCCTGTCGCAAAGCTATGCCTGAAGTCCTGGAGGCGCGGCCCGTGACCATTTCGCCCGTGCTCTGTTGGTGCACGCAGGCCGACCGCGCGGGAAATTCTTGCAAACATGCTACGGGCAGAGCAACCATTCAACCTCGTACCGCGCTCGCCAATGAGAAACGCATCACTTAACCGAAGCTGGCAGATCCGGTCACGACATTGTGTATAGTGCTCAAGTGCAGCACGAGTCGACTCTTCAATCGGAACAAAGCGCGATTTCCCGAACTTAGATTCCCGGATTGATAGTATTCCGTTCACAAGGTCTACATCAGACCGGTCGAGTCCAATGGCCTCACTTGGCCTGAGGCCGGTCGCGACCAGAAGCCCGATAAGCGTCGAATAGGTCAATGCCCGCATTCCTGACCGCGAATGCAGTCGGGCGGCTTGGGTCATGAGTAGGTCAATTTCTTGGTCAGTATAGATATGCGGCGAATTGCGCCGGCGACGCGCATTCAGGAGTCGCTTTGGCGGAACCTCGTTCCGAATATCAGTGGCACTGAGCCACGCAGCAAATCCCCGCACTTGTGAGAGGCGCCGTCCCCATGTGGCACGTTGGGCAAGTTTGGGTTCCATTGCCCAGCGCAGGGCCAGATCGATTGTAACGAACTCGGCTCCCTCGCGTTCGAGCAAGTCTACAAAGTGATCAAGTGCCAATGCCGGTTCATAGAATTTCGCCCCAAGGGTACGGCGAACGGCCACGTACTGGATCAGTGAGTCGCGGATCGTACTCATCATGCACCTCCCATCGTTGGCCAGGCCCGGGCAACACCACGCAGTGCCTCGAAAGATACTTTCGCATAAATCGCAGTACTGTCTTGTGATCGATGCCGCAAGACTTCGGCAATCTCCGCCATAGATGCTCCGTGACGAATCATCGTCGTCGCCAAGCCGTGACGGAACAGATGTGCCGCACCCCGGCATGCGGGACGGAATCCTGCATGAGCAAAGGCCAGTCGGACTATATGCCCTATCGCTGCCGGTCCCGCCAAGCCAACTCGCGGCGCCCACATTCGCAAAAATACCCGCCGGGATGCGCTTGCGCCACGATCATCGTGAAGATAGATCGCCAGCGCCTCACCAATATCGGATAGCAGTGGCACATGCTCAACCATTTGACCCTTGCCGTGGATAACGAGCTCCCCTGAACGCCAGCGGATGTCACCAAGTTCGAGTGAAACGATTTCGCTCGCGCGCAAGCCGAGTCGCGCTAACAGCAGCAAGATTGCGTAGTCACGACGCCCGCGCGGCGTCGATCGGTCTGTAGATGCGAGAACACATTCTTCTTGCTCTGGCGTGAGGAATTTTGGTACGGATGACTGCCGCCACTTGATGACCGTGGGTATCGAATTCGATAGATCGCGAGGCGTATCTCCGCGTAGAAAGAGGAAATGGCAAAACGATCTGAGTGCCACCGCCATAAGCCGCATGTACTCGCCTGACCGACCATTGCTGCGGGCAAGGAGATGGTTTCGAATCGTCATGACGTCGAAGGTGCCAGGCAATACATGACCGTCACCAGCATTCCTGCTATTAAGGAAATCACGAATGAAAGGTGCGTAAACGAGCACCGAATTCTCCGCAAGGCCACGATCTTGCCTCAGGTAATCCACGTAACGGCAGTTGATGAGGTGAATCGCAGACTCGTCGCTCGGTGCCTCCAACGGAACTTCGGCCTGACAGCGCAGATATGCAAGTAACTGCCGCAATACCGCAAGTTCGAACTGAACACGGGCCGCTGGTGAGCCAATTAAGCGCTTCACGAACTCGGCAATAACGGATTCATCAAGGTTAGGCAAGGTTATGTTCTGGTCCTTCATCCATCGCGCGAAGGCCGTCAACACCCATCGTTTTTTGCGAAGCGTTTCTTCAGCGTATCTCGCTGTCCGCAGTTGTTCGAGAAATGCTTCAATGTGACGGAGTAGCAGTGCTTCAGCTACACCATCTTTGATTGTGTCTGTCGTGATCATGTGATTTCTCCTTGGCCGGCGTGATTGCCAGCTTGGAGAAATCATACGGATTATGCCGACTCAGCAATCATAATAGGCACTGCAGAGAAGAACCAATGCTAATGACGCGGCATAATCCGGGAGTCGGCATTATCTTTGTCATGCCGCTAGCGGCATGACAAAGATTATTGTCGATTGGCCACGCGCCATTATCGACGTAACGAATCAGCTTGGGCCATTGCCCTTCCATGTAATGCAACGCTTTCCCCAACAAGCTGTTGGGAGCGACCGCATGCAAATGGCGATGCAAGAGTTCTTGAATACGTTCGAGCACGGGCTGACTATCGGTTTGGCGCAATTGGCCACGCTCCGTTGCAGTCATCTCTTTGGCTCGACTCTCAACTGCATATAGCTGGCCGATCGCCGCAATCATTTGTGTTGCCGGATGCTCAGCATGTCGCACTGCTTTCGGTAGTGCCGCCTCAGCCTCAATGAAATACCGGCGGCAATGAGCCCAACATGCCAAGTGGACTAAACCCAGCGCTTTGGCGATGCCGTTATAAACCTCATAGCCATCCGTGATCAATGCCGCTCCCTGCCTCATTCCGGCATAACGCTCACTGGCCTGAGCACTCCCTCGACCAGGTGCATAACCAAACAATCTTACCGGTGGCCCCGTGCCATTCATCTGCGCCCACAAATAGCTTTTAGTCTGCGCCGCGCGTCCCGACTCTTTCAATACCTGGATCACCGTTTCATCGCCATACACCAAGTCCGATTCGAGCAAATGATCCCGCATCAAATTGATGATCGGTTGCACGGCTTCACCTACACGCACCACGCTTGCAGCCAACGTGTTGCGCGACAGATCGCCACCGAATCTTCCCAGTAGAGCTGCCTGCCGGTACAGCGGCAGTGCATCCTGATATTTCGATGTCACCACCCACGCCAGAGCAGATTCAGTGAGCAAACCTTTGGGAATAATGCGCGGTTGTGCCGGTGTCACCTTGATGCCTTGATCGCAGCAGGGGCAGGCGTATTTCACACGCTGATGCTGGATCACCCGGATCTTCTGCGGAATGATGTCCAGTTGTTCGCTTGTCTCTACGCCGATCTCCACCAGCGCTTCGCCGTCATGCGGGCAGATGCGCTCGGATTCAGGCAGTTCGTGACGAACGACTTCGCGGGGCAACGCTGGATCCAGCGGTTTGCGACCACGGCGCTTGCGTTCATGTCCTTCGACTTTGATGGAATCATTTGGAACGGCTTCTTGTGCAGCGGGGGTATCTGCAGTAGGTGCCAACGCTTCCGCTTCATTGATGAACAGATCTTTTTGGTGAGTGCCGCGTGCCTCGCTCTTGGCGGCAAAGGTCTGGCGTAGAAGTGCATTGACTCGCTCTTGCAGTAAATCGCGCTCGACCGTCACAACGCGCAGTTCACTGCGTAAAGTTTCACGTTCGACTTGAAGTATATTACGCTCTTGATGGAGGGTGTTGTGTTGCTGCTGAAACGTGTCGCGCTGTGCGATCAGCATATTGAATTCATCAGTGGTGAGTGTGATTGTTTCCATTGATTTCTTGGACAATCATCACATAAAATTGTTCACCCAAATCGCAAATAATTTCGCTCGCGATGCGGGCGTACTGCCGACAGATCGATGCCCTCCAACAACCAGTGCAATTGCTCTACAGTCAGCTCCGCAACAGGCACCTCTTTAGGCCAGATGAATCGATCCTCCTCCAATCGTTTCATCAACAACCAGAATCCGGTGCGATCCCACAGCAGCAATTTCACGCGATTCCGGCGATGGTTGCTGAAGACATACACAGCTGCCGCAAACGGATCCAGTCCTAGTTCCTGCTCCACCAGTGTCGCCAGTCCGTTTATATTCTTGCGACCATCCACCGCAGCACGGTGCAGATAAACCTTTAGGCCTGCATCTAGTCGGAACATGGCAGATTACTCAGCGTCTGCAGCAGTACTGGCAACTCATTGCTCGCTGTTCCGCTAAAATCCAGTTTTACTCCATTGGGCAATTCGGCGAATACGCGCAGACTGTTTAACCGCGGAGCATGCTTCATTTCAACGACGGGGATGAATGCGGGTTCTTCTTTCTCGATTTTAGCCGTACCCGGATAATTCCCTGCATGTTGCTGCTGATATTGGTGGATCCACTTGCGCAACAAATTTGCATTCACGCCATGCGATAAAGCCATCGCTGCAATAGATACGCCAGGGAGCAAACAAGCTTTTACTAATTCCCGTTTCGATGATTTATCATAACGTCGGCGTCCGTTTCGCCCCTCGCCGATCACAAGTAACTTCGTTGACTCTTTTGTCATAGGTGTCCACCTCTTTTTTAAGTGGACACATCTTTGCCTACTCCTAAGTCAGATTCCAGATGTCCTCAATTGATCGCTTACGACGAAGCCGCTATTCACATTTCAACGATTGAGATGCAGATACATCGTTAAATCATTTAGCCTAAAGATGTTGCTGAGATGCGGAAAGGGTTAAGCGAGCTTATACAAGAAGAAATTTCAGAAAAACTGATCGAAAAAGGCACGATCGAAATTTCGAAAGAAAACTTGACTTTCATAACGGATACTATAATAATATCCGTTATGGCATCCGTTAATACCCAGTTTTCTATTGCTGTTCATGTATTGGCAGCAATCGCAAATTACAAGTCGGCTTTTACGTCGGAAGTTCTCGCAGGTAGCGTGAATGCGAACCCGGTTTTCGTTAAGAGAGTTCTTGTCAAACTCTCAAAGGCGAGGCTGGTCACGACCACCGTGGGTAAATCCGGGGGCTATGATCTGGCTAGAAGCCCAAAGAGCATTTCTCTCTTCGACATCTACTCTGCGGTCGGCCCTCCAAGTGCTTTTGCCATCCACACTTATGCCGAAAGCAAGGGTTGTATAGTGAGTTGCAACATCAAGGAAGTGATGGGCGAGGTTCTGATCGGTACACAGAATGCTGTCGAAAATGATCTTAAGCGTACCACTCTGGCCGATGTGGTTTCAAAAATTAAGAGCAAATCCAAGTAGATATTTTTTTGACCTAAATGGATACTATTATAGTAACTATATTGATGAGTGAAAGGAAAAAACGCATATGAAATTCGGATTTATTGGAGCAGGAAATGTGGCGCAGACATACGCCATGCATTTTGTCCGGCATGGGCACGAGGTGGTTCTCAGTAACAGCAAGGGACCTGACTCGTTGGCCGAACTTGTTCGAAGTATCGGCCCGAATGCTAAAGCTGGAACCGTGAAAGAGGCGGCAAAGCAAGACATTGTAATTTTGGCTGTGCGCTGGGAACAAGCAGAGAAAGCTCTCGCCGAGGTTTCTGACTGGAACGGGCGTATTCTCGTCGATGCGACGAATCGCCCTTTAGAAGAGGACACCAAAGGCAAGACTGCGAGCGAGGTCATTGCAAGTTATGCCCCCGGAGCACGCGTAGTCAAAGCACTCAATACGCTCATGGTGAATTGGATTCAGGACTATTCAGACAAGAAGCCTAAATTAGTTCTGTTCCTTTCAGGTGACGACACCGACGCAAAACGGAAACTAGCCCGCGCCCTTGAGGAAACCGGCTTTGTCCCAGTGGACCTTGGCGGACTGATCGATAGCGGAAAACTCCATGAATTTGGAGCCCCGCTGAACGGACTCCATTTGGATCTGATCAAGCGACTGGAATTTTGAATCATTTTAACAACCCAAAAAGGAGAAAACACATGAGTAACTACAACGGACAAAGATTGGCAGGAAAAATTGCGGTTATCACAGGCGGCAATAGCGGGATTGGCTTGGCCACAGCCATGCGCTTCGTGGAAGAAGGTGCGCACGTCATAATCACTGGGCGACGAGAGAAAGAGCTGAAAGAGGCCGCGGCCTTGATCGGGAGAAACGTTACAACGGTCGCGGGCGACGTATCGAGCTTGGAGGATCTGGACCGGCTCTATGCCGTCGTGAAAGAAAAGCACGGTCACATCGACATTCTTTTCGCAAACGCTGGATGGGGTGAAGTCGCGCCGCTCGAAACGGCGACTGAGGCTCATTTCGACAAGACCTTCGACTTAAACGTGAAGGGAACCTTCTTCACAACGCAGAAGGCCCTTCCCCTATTCAAAGATGGCGGCTCGATCATTCTGAACTCTTCAGTAGCGAACGTAAGAGGAGATTCAGCCTTTACCGCCTACGCCGCTAGCAAAGCAGCAGTGCGTTGCTTCGCGCGTGGATGGACGACGGAGTTAAAGGGTCGCAAGATTCGTGTGAATTCGATAAGTCCAGGCCCAATTGAAACTCCAGCTTTGGAAAAGGCGGGCCTCACCGCTGAACAGGTAGAACAGGCGGCAGCTCATTTCGCCTCGCAAGTGCCACTCGGACGCAGAGGCAAGCCCGAGGAAGTCGCCGCTACCGTCGTGTTCCTCGCTTCCGATGAAAGTTCTTACATCACAGGTATTGATCTCGCTGTAGATGGAGGCATGGCGCAGGTCTAACGCGAAGAGGCTTTTGTCTCCCAATGTAAGCCGCCTCCCTACTTGCTCCGATCTTGGATCGGAGCAAGTAGGGACTCGTTCGATGATACGCAAGGAGGTGTTATGACGATCAAAATTGGAATACTTACCAGTTTAAATCTGAACAACTGCAAGCAAGAATTATTATTTCTCCTGTTCACGGATAATCAACCTCCAACTCATTTCCCGCGTATTCTTTCTGTATTACGGAGATCACTGTATTAATTTTTGTTTTTGAAAATATTTTTTTGATGATGGTGTCACGCTGTTCTTGCATGCGCTCGCGCAAAATTAAATGATATTCCGGCGGAATTTTGTTGAGTAACTTTTCCCAGCCGGTATCGACATCCGGTTTTAATTCACGGGCGCGATTGATCAAGTTCTCAATCTCTTTTTGTCCCGCGCGAGCCACGATACGCCCGTCACCCAGAATTGAAAATATGACCGTGATTGAAATCACTGCATTCGCATCCAGATCGGTGTCTTGAATTGCGCCGTTAAAATGTTTTTTTCTTAACCATTTGGCGCACTCAATAATTTTTTTATTGGCCTGCCTTTCCAGGTTTTCTTTTCTAAATTCCTCATCCCCGTGCCAGGTTGAGTTAGGGTCGGCCCTGCATATTTTGGAGAATAGTAATTTGATATTGCGTTGCTGATCGACAGGATCACGGTCAAAAGCGAAGACAAAGGCATTATAGGGCAGGCTTGATAATTCCTTGATGTGGCGAAAACCCATTTGGAAAACATGCTCCGCGCCATGATGTAACAGAAATGCCAATTTGGCATCATCGTTTTCTGCAATATCGGCCTGGCTGAGTGCCAGCGAGATGCATCCCAATGTTAAGTAGAATGCTTCGAGTATGCCTTCTGCAGTCCGGTCATTGGTAAATTTCTTGGCGACTAGTACGGTTATTCCGCTGAGTTCCTGCACCAGTGTTTCGGCAGCTTCTTGGTGGTGAGTGCGTTGTGCAAGCGCTTCAAGCGATTGTAGTAACTGGGGCGGGCGGTTCGTAAAGCTGGCAAGTTGCATAGATGATCTTTAATAAACCTACTTTAATTATTAAGAAAAAATATCTTCGCCCAAACTGGGGCGTTGTCCTGCCTTGGGCGTGCTGACTGCTTTGCTTGGAACTTGATTGCGCAGACGCATCAACAACTCTTTGGTGCTACGCCCGATGGCAAACTCATGGTCATTATTTCCTTCATCATCATCGCCGTTGTCATCATGGTTTTCAGCATCATCAGACGAGGCTTGCAATTGATTTTCACCGGGCTGCCAATCAGGGAATATTTCAAATAATACTCTGTCCCATCCATCGGAATCGGTACGTGCAATCTCCAAAGCGAGCGGGATGACATCATGGTCTGAACTAGTCTGACCGCTGCTGTGCGAACCACGATTATGAATGTCATTGGCTATTTCAATAATCTCTTCCGTGGCGGTCGAAAACAACACGGCAAAAGCTGTCGTGCCCCAATCTGTGGCAAGCGCTTCGTGGATAAGTTCCGCGCGGCGATCTTCGTCATCACTGGAAAATATTACCCCGTGTATGTGGGCGAACAAAGACTCTGCCAATACTTCCGGTTCATCTTCTATCCAATCCGCGTCCCATGTCGCGGCGAAATATGCCAGGCTTTCAGCCCAGGCTTTGGGCGGAATAAGCAATGTGGCCAGAGACAATTTACCACCATCGAAAGCAGATAAATGCAGTGACGCGACTTGAGGTTCCAATGATTCAAGCACCTCAACAACGGCCAGATCGCCAAACTGTTCTGCCGTGTCATTGATTGCATCTTCCGCGTGTTTGGTTGAGCCTGCGAGAACCAGTTCAGTGACTTGGCGACTGATCGAGGGTAGATTCTTTGTTTCAGTCATGCTCGTCTCCGCGTGTGTCAAACAATTGTTCTATATCTTGCCCTGAGCTGATTTGATCTTCTTCCTCATTCTCATCGTCATCGCCTTCATCCTTTTGAAGAGCGTCGAGGGAATAATTATCGTCTGTCCAGCGCTTTGGATTCTTGAACAGGAAAGCGGTGATGATCGCTTTACGCGCCAGTTCAGGATTTGCATCGGCTACTACTTCCAAAGCCATGCCGGCTTCGGCATTGTTGCATGACACCATCTTCAACACTTTTGTTGCATCGCCCCTGTCAAAATCTTCGGCCTGCACCAATAGTCCTGCCGGATCATCAAAATGCAGATAATCGGCAAGCGCAAAGCTCAACAAGTTAAGGTCGTCAATTTCAAAACCATTGGCAAATTCACCAATCAATGATTTGATTACCTTGTCGTAGGTTTTTCTATCGGGCGGCTCACCCAAGGTATCTTCAATCTGTATCCCAAGTTCACGCGACTGATAGGCAAATTCCGGATGTATGTTTTTCATATTTTCTGTCTTTAAGGTGAGGGGTGATCATTCTGCTGAAGAACAATCCCGCAACGATTAAACAATGAAACCCACAAGTTTCTGGCTTCATTGTCAGGATCGATAATGATACGGTTATTGAGGCTATAGTTATATTCTGCTCTTTTTTGCGGATCGGAAAGTACCTCATACGCCTTTTTAATGGCGTTGAAACGAATTTCCGCACTGGCATGGGTATTCCTATCCGGGTGATGACGCATTGCAAGAGAGCGGTAAGCTTTCTTGATGTCATCCGTAGACGCGGTTGGAGACACGCCAAGAATATTATATAGATTTTCCAATGGAATCCTCCTGTGAACTGTTGATTCTACCAATTAACTTTGGGGAATCTCAAACAATCAGTTATATAATGTAAAAAGTGTGAATTTACTTGCCCTTCTGCCATGAAAATTTATTCAATATTTTTTGCATCCATACTTATTTTCTACATAACAGCTTGCGATCGCAAGCCTGAGGAACCCAAGGCGGCTGTCACGCCAAATGTGGCCGCGCAAAAGAGCGCGGAAACTTTACCACCAACGGCAAACGTCGAACCATCCAAGAAGGCACTTGAGAAGGAAGTCGTCAAGGAAGTGCAAAAATCGGCTGATGTCCATGCTACACAAGGCGTCAAAAAATCAGCCGATACCAAAGCTCCGGCAAATGCTACCGAACAGGCATTGGGAGATACCATAGATCACGCACGCGATGTGACGAAGAGTGAGGTTTCAGGTTCGAGACAACATTCACAAAAAACTGAGGATGAAATGTCTGATTCTCTGAAGGGCAAATAATTTCGGTTTCCTTGTTAACCCACGCGGTTTGATTGACCTGACGCCGCAGAGTAGGCACGATGCGTGCCCCTACAAAATAGAGCTAACGATTTTGTATATGGTTATCCAACTCTCCGGCTGGAACAAGCCATACCCATAATTCATCGCTATCGGGGTCGATCCACTTCGCTTTGACTGCCGCTCTGATATCATTTTGATGAGTATTTTCATTCGCGGAATCCGCACCAACCGTAAATGCATGTCCATTTGTTACGGTAGTATCCATTGACTGAATTGCATTGATTGAAACACCGAATCGTTTTGCATACTCTTCACGCGCGCGTAAAGTGGCCAGTTCCTCCTGGGCTGCCCGACCGCGAACATGCATTCCTGCCGAAGCGGATACGCCATTTCCCGGATTATCGATCCACGCCGGTTTGGCATTTACGGGCGCCTTAGTGGCACACGAGGCTAACAGACCCGATAACAATGCGGCAAAGATGATGCGCTGAAAGTGATTCATGTAAGCCCCTTTGTAGATTTGAATTCTTGTCCTTCTTTATTCATCCCGCAGTTTTGAGCCTTCTCAAGCCTAGTCAGAATAATTTTGGCTTGGTTCGGCAGCGTACGATTGATCTTTGGCAAACTCCCTAGACTCAGAAATTCGTAGCGTAACTTTTGGAGAATTATAATGAATAAGATTTTAATGGCAATAACATTGAGTGCTGCACTGGTATCAACTTCTGCCGAAGCAGGCCTTTATGTGGGAATTATGGGGGGATCAGCCACAACCGATGTGCAACATTCTTCTACCAAGGGATTTGCAGGCATCCAAATTATTCCCAATCTTGGGATTGAAGGAGCCTACACCGATTTTGGCGGCTATCGCGGGGCAAACGCAAATTCTATGTCCTTGTCTGTGGTAGGAACCTTGCCTTTGGGAGATACGTGGGACCTATTCGGAATATGGGGAACAACCCAAAATCGCACGAATAATGCCGGGACGAATAGTCGCAATGACATGCTGACCGGTTTCGGTCTTGCTTATAACGCATCCAAGAATTTAGCGATACGTTTACAGGCTGAGAATTATGGAAAACTTCCTACAGACACCGATGGTACTAGCACGACTGTTTCAAACTGGGGCGTTAGCGTAAAGTTCGCGTTCTAAATAGTGAAATCATTTAAAAGGTTAATTTAGCGGTTACGCGAAATTGTAGCGGCTCACCCGGATGCACTGTAATACCGGCAGGCACGACAGCGCTGATCGGTGTGACCCGATAATCCTGAGCGTAGGCAATATCATAGTATTGACGATTGAAAAGGTTAAGTACATCCATTTGTATTGAAAGTTCGCGTGTGAGTATCCTCTGAATTCTCAAGTTTGTTACTGCGGCTGAGGGTGCCATCAAGCTTCCATCCTGAGTGAGCGGATATTCGCTGATGTATCGTGTATCTATTCCGCCTGACCATACACCCTGATGTATCGTCGCACTGAACAAGCCCACTTTATTGACTGCATTGGGTATCAGATCACCACTAGAACCGTTATCGTTCATCGTCGCATACCGGGCGTGAGTCCATGCCAGATTAGCATCTAATGATAGCCAGTCAGAAGCTACCCAGTGATTATCCCATTCCAAGCCATAACGCTTGCTCGCACCATTGGGAGAGGTACTACCGATACCGGAATCAGCCGAGTACACCAACTCTGAATCGCTATCCAGTTTCCATAATGCCATTGAACTTTGCAAACTGGAAATAGCTTCGGTACGTAAGCCCACCTCTTCTCCGAAACTGCCCACCAGAGCAGGAACGGGAGAGGCTGCTGTGCCAGTTGTCGAGTCGATTTTGCCGATGACTCCGCGTGCATCATTGCTATGAAAGCCTCTGCCCGCGTTGAAGAAATATTCGGTCTTATTCCACGGGCCAAAGATAAGCGACAGTTTGGGTGCAAGGATGCTGCCTGATGCATTGCCGCTATTTTGCGGAATCGCCTGAGCGGTCATGTCCATGACTATGCCGTCTTCACGTAATCCTGCAATCGAACGAAACCAGTCGTTCCAAGTGGTGTCGTTTTGTACGTAGACTCCGGCGGCAGTCTCGTTTACCAAATCGTCGCTGACCGTGCCAACGGGAATGCGAGTCTGTGTATTTAGCAGGCTTACATGTATGGCATCATTGCGCAGTTGCAAACCTACTTCGGTAATTGAATCGTGGCCTAATAGATTATTTACCCACCCCTTGGTCACTTGCCCTCCGACAATATTTCGATTTTCAACCTGCTCAAACTGGTCTCCGGTTGCCGGTCGCAATTCAAAGAAAGTGAAATTTGACCAAAGCTGCAATTCATAATGCTGCACGAACGCCGAAGTTTTCAAGTAGCCATGTTCATCTTCACTATGCCATTCACCGGAAAGAATTGCACGTTTAGAATCGCCGCCATCGCTTGGGTCGAGTGATGAATACATTCCCAACTGACCTGACTGAATTAATTGTAAGGGAACTTGGTCAGTCGAACGCCAGCTTGCATCGTAGTAAATACCGTCAACCGACCAGCCGTTAGCGGAGGTGCCGTCGCTTAAACGCAATAGACCATTGAAATGATGCAAACCCTCCGGTACTGTCCAGGGGCCGTTCTCTCGCAATAAATCCACCGCCCCAAGTAGTGTTGGAGTTGAACTGCTCGAAGAGGTGGAATCGCCAGATTTAGGATTAGTGACTGTTGAATTTATCGGAGTTGATCCGGCAATTAATGCGCGCTGATATCCAAATGAACCTACAGTGATATTAGCCAAGTTACTATCAAGAGTGTTGCGGTACTGGAATTTTGCGGAACCGGCAGAAGCGAAATTCCCGTCACCCGCGAAATAAGGCCCCTTGCCGTAATTGATGCGCTGCACCAATTCGGGTATCAGGAAGTTAAGATCAGCATATCCCTGTCCGTGCGCGTTGGTAGGCATGTTGACCGGAACACCATCGACGAACGTAGCAAAGTCAGTGCCGTGATCCAGATTGTATCCCCGTAAAAAATACTGGTTGGCTTTGCCATCTCCCGAATGCTGAGTGACCACCATGCCGGGAACCGTATCCAGTGCATCTCCGGGTCTGAGCAGCGGTAAGTTTTGCAAATCCTCGCTGCGGACGACACCTTGCGATGCCGCATTCGAGCTACCCACTGCGTTGTCGTAAAGCCTCGTGGCTTCGATCACCAAGTCAGGTAGGGCTATGGCAACGTCGCCTTTTTGATTATAAGGTTGTTCAGTATCAGCATGAACAACGGGAATATCGAGGCATATTACCGCGAATAATATAATGACAGGAAGTGGCACTAAAATTACTCTGGTATATTTATAATACGAAAAAATATTTCGTCTTACATCTGGGTGAAAAAATAACCATGAGTGGATAGCTCCTTAGTTGAGATTAAATCTTGGGATGACTATGGGTATGGCGATGAACAGCGTCTTTTTCGACGGGAATCAAATTGAGTTGACCGTGTCTAACCCCCCGTTCTGCTGCAAGAGTATCGCTCAGTTCTTGAACGGCCTGAGTTGCACCACGCAACATTAATGCTTCCAGACAATTGTCGTGATCAAGGTGGACGTGGGTTGAAGCAACTACCAAATCATGATGTTGATGCTGAATCACCGTGAGGCGTTCAGCCAAATCTCGTTCGTGATGATTGTAAATATACGAAAGATTTGCGACGCAAAAGGGAGAACGATATTTAGTCGTGTGCAGTGTGCTCAACTGGCCGCGCAACATATCACGCACTGCCTCCGAGCGATTTTGATAGCCTCGCTCGTGTATTAGTTTGTCAAATTCGGTTGCAAGATTTTCGTCAAGCGAAATAGTAAAGCGTTCCATAATATTTCAGACCTTCAATAATGCAGCCGTACAAATCATGCGGCAGCGGAGCGATGCCGGGTGTATCTGGCAACAACGAAACTGGATGCAACCACAATGATGACTGAGAACCCTATCAGTAATTCGCGCCCATCTTGCCAGGCTGACGTTTCCGGTAATAGCAGGCGTGACAGTCCAAGTCCGGCGACCGTGAGACTGAGCAGAGCCACTGTTATCCCCATGATGCGGGAGGCGGTGCGGGCAGTGGCGTCTGCGCGCCGCAACAAGTGTGAAATCCACAAGCCATTGACGGCATCGGTGATCATCATGCCCAGCATAAAAAATATGGCTAGCGTTAATGCGTAGATGATTCCGCCGAAGGTAGTCGCCGTGACTGAAAAGAAAGCAGCCTGGGAAAGGGTATCGAAAGATAAGGCAAACAGGGCACCCACTAAGGCAATCAAAGCGGGATGACTGGTACGCTTCAGATTACGTAACCATCTTCCCTTGAGACCGACCATCTGAACCATTTCATGTGATGGAGTGGAAAAAACCGCATATAAATTGAGCACGCCGAGCGCTAAAAGAAAAAATGCCGACACCCAAGTACCCACTTCATCCATCCAGGAGGGAACAGCGGCTTGCTTGAACAACATACCCGCAGCTACGGCGACTACGCAAACTACGGCACCATGCCCGAGTGAAAATAGAAAGCCACACAGTCGAGCCAAACGTAATCGCCCCGCACTTGCGTTGAAGCGAGTGAGTCCGTCAATTGTGGCCAAATGATCCGCATCCATGCCGTGTTTAAGTCCCAGAACAAAGGCCAGTACGATCAATGGGTAAATGCTACTTTGTAATGTTTCCACGTTCACCCGGTAAGAGGTTAATTGATTAATTCATAACAAGAAACATGCCAAGATTTGAGCATGCGAAATCGGACTATGCATAAATCAGCTTTGGCTTAACCTATTGAATACTAGGCTTATAAATTACAGATAAAAGTGGTCAACTTTATTTTGAAAGAGGCAAGACTAAAGAGTGGAGAGTAAAACTTTACAAAATGGAAAGATACTATCCGTTTTTGGAGCCCTCTAATAATTCAATTTGCTAAATAGGTGTGCGCGGTAAGCGCAACATGAATTCTGCCCCGCCTTGCGCAAGATTTTTTGCAGAAAGCTTACCGCCGTGGCGTTCGATGATACCGTAACTGATCGACAAGCCAAGCCCGGTACCTTTGCCAACCGGCTTGGTGGTGTAAAAAGGATCAAATAATTTGTCCAATGCCTCCTCTGCGATACCGGCGCCGTTGTCACGAAACTGCACGATGATGTCACCGTTTTCTTCCCGCGCAGACACTTGTAATAATGGTTCAGTTTGATGATCGGTTGCATCAGCAGCATTTTGGATCAGGTTAATAATGACTTGTTGCATTTGACCCGGAGAGCCGATCACAGGCAAGAAATTGGGCAAGTCCGTTTCGACATGAAATTTTGGGGGGGTAGCACGGGTAACCCAATGCACTGAGCGTTCGATGATTTCTGACAGGTTAAATTTCACATTCTCGTTACGATCCGTGGCAGAAAAACGTTTCAGACCATCGACGATATCGCGCGTGCGCTCTGCCCCCTCAATTGCACCTTCCAGTAAAGGGGCAAGATCAATCAGAATATGATCAATCCGCAAATCCTCACGCAATTTCAGCAATGTTTCCCGAGGGATTCCTGCATGAACCGCATCCAGATATTGTTTGATGCGTGTAGTGTAGCGTGTCATGGCGTGCACGTTGCCCAGAACAAAACTGATCGGGTTGTTAAGTTCGTGAGCGACACCCGCCACAAGGCGGCCTAACGAAGCCATTTTTTCGGATTGCAGCAACTGCTGTTGAGTGCGCTTGAGTTGGTCATGCGCTTCACGCAACGCATGATAAGCACGGCGCAACTCGCCAACAGGCCTTCCTGTGATTACCGCTCCCAATAACCTCCCGGACCCGGACAATCGCGCAGTAAAATTGAGAGCAACCGGTGTCGAGCCACCATCATATGTACAAAATTGTAATTCCAAATCATTTGCCGGTTCGGAAGCCAGCCGCGCGATGACGCATTTCGCTGCTGCGGCAGATTCCGGATCTGAAAATAACGATGTAAATTTTGAGCCTCTTAATTCACATTCGGACTTGCCGGTGAAATTGATCAGGGCCTGATTGACTTCCTCGATCACGCAATGTTTGTCGCAGACCACCAATAAGTCAGACATTGAGGTTAGCACACTGAAAATAAATTGCTGCGATTCTTCCAGTGCTTCATTCTTTTGTTCCAACTCAACTTCGTGTTGCAACAGTTCGTTGTACACCTCGTCCATTTTGTGAACTACCTCAATCCAGGTAGATTCGGACATCGCCTCAGGCGGGGTGGCTGAAGTCAGGTTTTCGAAGGGGGATTGGTTCTTGTCGTTCAATTTAGCTCTTCAAGTACGAATTAATGAACCGTACACACCATGCACGGATCGAACGACCTCACCACATGCTGTACTGCAACTGGTGCGCCTTCATTGTTTTCTTCAATTTGAACGCCTACCAGTGCCTGTTCCAGTGCGCCGGGAGTGCCCGCCGCATCGCGCGGGGAAAAATTCCAGGTAGTTGGTGCGATTATCTGGTAATTATAAATCTTGCCTTGCCGTACTTCCAGCCAATGCCCCAGACTGCCGCGTGCAGCTTCAACCAGACCGATGCCACTTGCATCTTCCAATTTACTTTCAGGAAAGCAGAATGCTTCGCCGGGTCTTAATTGCCGTACCCAGTTTTCCATCTCCGGCACGACAAGGGCGACTTCAAGCAAACGCGCAACGACGCGAGCCGTGACATTCCCGCCGTGGCGTGCGACCAAATCACGCAATAGCGGATGGCCTGCAACAACTTGTCTGGCTAATGCACCTGTTTCAACTACCTGACCTGCCAGTCTGGGCGCCTTGCACCATGAATACGCACCTGTCTTATCGGGCTGCGGCTTGGTAACTCCGTCGACGGGGGCGAGTGCGGTTTCTCCTTCCATCCAACTATGCGACACATCTTCCCGTATGGCAGAAAGATCAAGTGCTTGCAACTTGTCGTTTTCCCATAAACCGGAAGCGAACAGGTTGTCTTCGCCAACATGATATGCGCCATAACTCATGAAACGATCAGTGGCTCGTCCCAATTTATGCAATTCCAGAGCGTAAGCGATGGAGAGAAAATGCGGCAGATCAGCCGAAGAATTACGCGAGGACATCCAAGCCAACAAAGCTGCTTCTGAATCGAGACTGGCAACATTTTCCAGTTTGTCTCCGAATAAGCTTCGTTCCAGAAATGAGCGAAATTCGGTTAGTATTATTGAAAGTCTGATTTGTTCCGCAACCTCAATGGGGCGAGAGGAACCGCCCGGCTGTAAAGACAAAGTATGCGGCCATTTTCCGGCAAGGTAGCCCATCAAGTGCATGAACTTTGCACGTGCGGGCAATATCTCGGCGGTAGCACTACCTCTAACCGATTTGAATCTTGCCTGTGCATTCGCAAACCACGATCTTCCCTGATAAAAATCGCGCGCGAAATCCGGCATGAAGAACAGATAAAAATGGCTCAAGTGATCGGCAATGTTTTCTGCGCCAAGTGTCAGGTTTGCTGTCAGGCGACCATTTTCAGGTGACTGCAAACCCATGGCATGGGCCAGCGCCTGAGCCGAAGCAGCAGATTGGGCCACCGAGCAGATGCCGCAAATTCGCGGTACGTATACGAGTGCATCCAAAGGGTATTTGTCCTTGAGTATCTGCTCGAAACCGCGATACATCGGTGAATTGACATAGGCAGATTGCACTCGGCCATTGGCAACATCCAGCGATACCTCAAGATCACCTTCCACACGATTGAATGGCCCGACAATTAATCGTTTCATTTTTTGCGCGCCCTTTTAGTGGCGGGAATCACGACCTGATGATCTGCCACGGCATTTTCCCTGACCCGCTTGGGGGTGGCGGATTTTGAAAGGGAGGCCAGCGCTACAAACCACGCCTTGGGCATATCGATAGGCAGACCAATCGGGATGCCACCGAGTTTTGGCGTTTCTGCGAACGGATGTCCCGGATCTTCAAAACCGGGTTCAGTGCATGCGATGCAGGTATATCCGCCGCGGACACAAGAACCTTCGCCATTCCACAGGCGAATATTGCAATCGGCGTGCGCTTGGGTACCCTTGCAACCCAGATTTTCCATGAGGCAGCCAAGATCGGAAGACTTATGTGCACTGGCCTTGAATTCGTAAAACTCGTTGCGGGTACAGCCATGATGTACCAGATGATCCGCATACAGGCGAGGGCGTTGGTAAGTATCCAGACTTTGTGTGTTCAGCATACCGGAGGCGAGGGCGGCGAGAGATTCAATGACCCAGTTTGGATGCGTGGGACAACCGGCAATATTAATCACGGGCAAACCACTGCTATCGCGGAACTCTTGTCCCAGCAAACCTCCCGGAGAATCACCTTCGAATTGCAAGCCGCATGCGTCCGCCGGATTGCTTCCGGCGGAGGTAACTCCGCCAAATGCCGCACAACTGCCCACCGCAACAGTATGGCTGGCAACTCCGGCGAGCTTTTCGATTAGAGTCATTACCGGATCACCACCTGTTGTTTTATGAAAACCGCCGCTTCCATGGGGACCGCGCAATACGGCACCTTCCAGGCACAAGATGTCTAATCTCGTTGTGCCATTCACACAATCGTCAATGATATGTCGCGCCTCTTGTGCACTTTCTTCGGAAAGGGAAGGGTGCCAAAGTAAGCGTATACCAAACCCCGCCAACGTATCGAACAAATTGCTGCAATCTGCGTTAAGCAACGACAGTGTGCAGCCGCCGCAACCACCGGATTGTAGCCAGAGTAAATTGAGAGGCTCGCGATCGGTAACGTTATTCAGTTTTCTTCTCCAATCCGTAACGCGTTAATTTACTGCGCAGTCCGACACGCGAAAGCCCAAGTTCAGCCGCAGCCCGTGTCTTGTTCCAGCGTAAACGTATTAACGTTTCACGCAATACGCGTGCCTCCAATGTTTCCATGCGCTCTTTGAGGCTGCCATTGATGCCGGAGAGAACTTGCATATCGGTAGCCTCATCTTCAGGCACGGCACGAAGCACTCTGGCGGAAAATAAATGCGCGCCGATATGCGGCGTTTCACTCAACATCAACGCGCGCAAAATTTCGTTGTGCAATTCGCGCACATTCCCCGGCCAATGATAACGAGTCAAGCAATCCAATGACTCGGGAGAAAATCCCGCAACATCTTTGTCCATGCTCTGTGCGGCGGAGTTGAGCAAATCGAAAGCGATTAATGGAATATCCATCTTGCGTTCCCGCAACGGCGGCACCGGCAAGACAAACTGGGTCAAACGATAATAAAGATCGGCGCGGAAGCGCCCCTTCTGTACTTCTTCTTCCAGATCCCGATTTGTCGCGGAGAGAACGCGCACGTCAACTTTGCGTGAACGCGAACTACCTACCGGACGAATCTCGCCTTCCTGTAATACTCGCAACAATTTGACTTGAAACGCGGGCGACGTATCGCCGATCTCATCCAGAAAAATAGTGCCGCCATCCGCTTGTTCAAACAAACCGATGCGGTCTTCAAACGCACCGGTGAAACTGCCGCGTTTGTGGCCGAATAATTCAGACTCCAAAAGTTGATCTGACATTGCGCCGCAATTCTCGATCACAAATGCACGTCCGGAACGGGGGCTGGAATAGTGAATCGCGCGCCCGAGCAACTCCTTGCCTGTGCCGGATTCTCCCGAGATGTGTACCGCGATGTCACAACTTGCCACGCGCGAAGCCATGTCAATCACGGCGTTCAAAGGACTCGCCGCCGCACGGGTGATGCGTGAAAATTCAAAATAGTCGCGCAATTTTTCACGCTTTGTTTCCACGCGCCGACGCAATACCGGTTCGGTGGTGCGCAATTCCAAATCCATGTACTGGGTCTGCTGTTGCAAGTCGTATAGTTGCGCCGCAGCTCGAACCGTTAGAATTAACGACTCGGGATGCCAGGGTTTCATCACATACTGGTATATGCCCGCCTCATTAACGCCGGCAATAATGTCTTGCGTTTCGGTATAGCCGGAAATAATGATCCGCACCGTATCCGGCCAACGTTCGCGAACTTCTTTCAGAAATTCGACACCGGTTATTTCCGGCATCCGCTGGTCGCATAAAATGACTTGAATCGTTTCGCGCTCCATGATCGTGCGGCCTTCTGATGCGCTGGATGCTGTGCGCACGGTGAAGTCTTCTTCCAATGTCCGGCGCAAAGATTCTTGCGAACGGATTTCGTCATCTATCACTAAAATTGTAGGCAATGTCGCCATTAGCATATCCTCGGTAATTGTTCACCCGCCAACCAATCAACAACGCGGCGGCCTCCCAGTTTTGTTGTCATCTGTACAAAGCCATGCGCGTCTTCCAAAACTTCACCGACGACAGATGCCTCGCTGGCGAGTGGATGCACGCGCATTACAGCCAGCAAGCGTTGCGCATCTTCCGCTGCACAAATGGCAATCAGCTTGCCCTCGTTGGCGACATACAAAGGATCTAGTCCCAGAAATTCACAAGCCGCTTCGACCGGCTGATTCACCGCGATTTCCGACTCGTAAAGCATCATGCCCACACCGGATTGTTTGGCGATTTCATTCAGCGTTGTAGCCAAGCCGCCGCGTGTAGGGTCGCGCAACACGCGCAGCTTTGCGCCAGAATCAAGCATGGCGGCGATAAGTCCATGCAGCGCGGCAGTATCTGACACGATGGGGGCAGAAAAGGTCAGCCCCTCGCGCTGTGAAAGTATCGCCATGCCGTGGTCGCCTATCGTGCCGGATAGAAGAATCTTGTCGCCCGGTTGAGCAAGATCACCGGACAGATTGATACCTTCACGCACAACGCCCACGCCGGTAGTCGTAATGAAAACCCCATCACCTTTGCCGCGTTCTACCACTTTGGTATCTCCGGTGACGACGGGAACGCCCGCTTCGCGCGACGCTTTCGCCATCGACTCAACGATGCGTTTCAGATCGGCCAAAGGAAAGCCTTCTTCCAATATGAATGAAGCAGCCAGATAGAGCGGTTTGGCACCCATCACCGCGACATCATTGATTGTGCCATGCACAGACAAACAGCCGATGTCGCCACCGGCAAAAAACAAGGGCGAAACCACGTGACTGTCTGTTGCCATTACCAAGCGGCCATTCGCCGGAGGCAGCAAAGCACCATCGTTGCCTTGGGCCAGATATTCATTATTGAATGCGACTGCAAACAACTCAGAGATGAGTTGTGCCATGGCGCGACCTCCGGAGCCGTGCGACATATCAACACGGCCATTTTTGAGATCCAGCGGTCGAGTGTAGTTGGGTTTAACAGGACTAGTCATGCCGTCTCCCTGAATCTTCCGTAGCTGTAATGTGCCGCACATGCACCTTCTGAAGAAACCATACATGAGCCGACCGGATTTTCCGGTGTACACACTGTGCCGAATATTTTGCATTCCTGGGGACGCTTTTGCCCGCGCAGAATGGCGGCACATTCGCAGGCTTTGTTGTCCGGCACGGCAACATAATCAATTTTGAATTTCAACTCGGCATCAAACGCGGCAAACGCCGGACGAAGTTTAAGTGCGCTTTTGGGAACACTGCCCAAGCCACGCCACTCGAATACATTGCGTAGCTCGAACACTTCCGCCACCAACGCCTGCGCTTTGAGATTACCTTCGCGCGTCACGGCACGGGTGAATTCGTTTTCGACTTCGGCACGTCCCTCGTTTATCTGGCGCACCAGCATCAGGATCGCCTGCATGACATCGAGCGGTTCGAAACCGGCGATGACCACCGGCTTGCTGTAATCGTCGGCAAAGGGCTCATAAGGTTTGCTGCCGATCACGGTGGAAACGTGTGCAGGACCGACGAAACCATCCAGCGACACGCCGCCTTCCACGGTGAGAATGGCGTGCATCGCGGCGGGGGTCAAAACGTGGTCGCACAGAATACTGAAATTTATAATGCCTTCGGCTGCGGCTTGTTTGACTGAAACAGCCGTCGGCGGGGTGGTTGTTTCGAAACCAATCGCGAGAAAAACGACTTCGCGTTGCGGATTTTCACGTGCTACTTTCAACGCATCCTGCGTCGAATAAATCATGCGCACGTCAGCACCGTTTGCTTTGGCACGCATCAGCGAAAGATTGTCGGATGCCGGTACGCGCAGGGTGTCGGCATAGGTACACAAGATCACCCCATGCTCGCGCGCCAAACGAATTGCCTGATCCACGCGACCAATGGGCAGCACGCATACCGGACAACCCGGGCCGTGAATCATGCGCACATTGGCGGGCAGCAGATCGACCAGCCCGTAGCGGGATATCGCGTGGGTATGCCCGCCGCAAAACTCCATTAAACGGTAGGAGAGTTTTGGATTGGCTTCACGCCCGATATTAGCGGCAATATTTTTTGCCAGCTCGCCGTCACGGAATTCGTCAATGTATTTCATGCCACGCTTCCGTCCAGTTCGGCACGCAATTCATCCAGCACACCCATTTCGGCAAACATCCTCAATGTGAGTTCGGCCTCTTCCTGATCCAGCTTTTGCAGGGCATAGCCGACATGAACGATCACATATTCACCCACCTGTGCATCATCCACAAGGGCCAATGAAATCTCTTTGCGCACACCGCCGAGATTGACGATGGCATTGCCCGGAGTGGTCAGCTCTTCGATGCGGGCGGGTATGGCGAGACACATATTTTTCCTTTACTAATGCTATTCAATTCTGTTTGTCATCCATTAGAAGCGATGTTGTATTTTTTAAGCCGTTAACAAGAAGCGCAAAATTTAGAATCGAAAGTCGGTTTCTAACCAAAAACGGTCTGTTGAAATATGATCGATATCATTCCTCAGTTAAGTACGCCGCGACCTTCTCTAAATCCGAAAATGAAAATAAATGCTACAAATATCCAACAAATCCAATAATGACGATCTCGATTTGATTCGTAGCTTTTTAGATACCATGCACGCAATATTTCTGGGGCTACAATCATTTTTCCATCCTGCTCTAAGGAATGGAGAACTTTGTAGTGATACCACATTCGTGTAGGCTGCCAGAAATAATTGGCTCGCACTGATTTATTAATGTTTACTTTATTGCTAAAAAACTCGCATCCGCCATAGCCACTCATACTTCCGAGATCGCAATTCAATAAAATGCCGTTTACCTTGAATGCAGAACTGGACATTGTTGAGCTTGAAGTATTTACGTATTCTGGCATTCCAACGACTTCATTCAAACCAGTTGCGGTTGGAACTTTTGGTTCCATTGGGAAACTTATATAAGAGAAAAATGAAAAAAAGATGGCTGTCCAAATAGTTTTTCGATATTTTTTCAGGTAACTTATGACGAACGGCTTCAAATTGTCCATAACAGCGTCCTCATTTTCTTACTATTAGCCAGCTCGAATTTTCAATAGTGAAAGGTGACAGCGAAAGGCTGCTTGTGGCCGATTGTGTTGAAAAACTATTTTTTGAACCACTTTAAAAATATTCTAGCCTCATAAAGCGATTATTAGTTTTTCGATATGGGCGGGTACCTTTGGTATTGATAAACTCGCATGTAAGTCAATATACCCAGCCACATTCGACAATCAAGTGCGATTTGTGGGCGTACTTTTAAATCGTGAAATTTTTCCGGGGGTGCGAAAAATAGTTTTTCAACACAATCGGCCGAACCCTGACTTTCGACTTTCATTTCATTTTGCATTGACATGACTATCTCCTCTGCACCTATCCGCGTATAACGCGCACTTCCGTCCGTACCGGCACATTTAACCAAACACGATCTGCCGTCAGCCAAGGGTGGGCACGTTTCTGTGCCCACGCGGACAGCAACGAATTATATTCCTGTACTATTCTTCATCTTCTCCGAATCCGCGTGGGCACAAAAACGTGCCCACCCTACAAAAGAAATAACGTGACGGATGGTCAAACTCCTTTATTAATTCGTTGCAGGGCAATACTGGCCTGCCCCAGTGAAATCCCGCCATCATTGGGCGGTAACTGTTGTGCGGTCAGCACGCGCAAGCCTTTTACGGTTAAGCCATCGATTAATGTTTGCGTCAGAATATTATTGAGGAAACACCCTCCACCCAAAACGACTACGTTTATTTTGCTTTGTGCTGCTGCCTGCAGCGCCCAGGCAATTAACCCATCAGCAATCGTCGCATGAAATAGTGCGGCACCGAATGCTTTGTCTTTGCAGTCGGACAGTGTGGCTAGCAATGGACGAAAACCCAATACGCCTTCGTCCGTCATTGTGTATCCGTTTGCGAGTGTATCAACTTTGCCGTATTGGGCTGCCAAGCCTTCCAGCAGCATCGCGGCCTGTCCTTCGTAGGCTTGTATTTCGTTTACGCCCAACAGCGCGGCGGCGGTATCGAACCAGCGCCCCATGCTGGTGGTCGCAACGCAATTAAGTTGGCGTTGCAACATGCCACGTAATGTATCTGCGCCTGCGTGGGCGGGAAAGCGCTGGGTGATTTCATCGGCGCGATCCAAATCGTACAAAGCTGCCGCTGCCATGCGCCAAGGTTCGCGTGCAGCACGGTCACCGCCAGCCATTACTAACGAGGCCAGATGTCCCAGACGTTGAAAATTGGCACCGTCCACGCGCAACAACTCACCACCCCAGGCACTGCCATCGGTTCCCAAACCGACACCGTCAAGGGCCAAGCCGAGCGCGGGTTCTGTGACACGATGTTCGGCACAAATGGCGGCGATGTGGGCATGGTGGTGCTGTACGCCGAAAATCGGCAAGCCGTGGTGTGTTGCATACGCTTGCGCAAATTGGGTACTATAAAAATCCGGGTGCAAATCGTGTGCAACTGCTTCAGGCTGTACATCAAGGATATGACACAGATGCGCGACGGTTTCATCCAGCATCTGCCGCGCTCCTGCGTGGTCAAGATCGCCGATGTGTTGTCCGACAAAGGCTTCGTTGCCTCTTGTCAGGCAAACCGTATTTTTCAGCCATGCTCCGCACGCCAGTATTGACGGCCCCGTAAACGGAAGCATGATACGGCGCGGTGTGTAGCCGCGCGCGCGGCGGATGAAGGTGGCTGCATTTCGCTGCCATTTTAATACGCTGTCGTCGCAGCGTTGTAGTATGTCCCGGTTGTGGGTGAGGAAGGCATCGGATAATCCTGCAAGCGATTGACGCGCTTCGGCATCATCTTTCACCAATGGCTCGCCACCGGGATTGGCGCTGGTCATTACCAAGGCCAAGGGGGCAGCTTGATGTAGCCATTCCGAGCCAGCAGGTGTGCCCAGCAGTTCATGGAACAGAAGATAATGTAGCGGCGTGTAGGGTAACATCAGGCCAATGCTTGATACGCCGGGAGCAACGCCGGGTAGTTCTGCATCGCATTGCGCAGATTTTTGCATTAACACAATCGGGCGTTCACTAACTTCCAGCAACGATGCCTCATGCTCGGGAAAGCGGGCATAGTGACTGGCTGATTGTCTATTCAGCACCATCACGGCGAACGGTTTTTCTTGACGGCGTTTACCACTGCGCAATTTTACAACGGCGACGGCATTGCGCGCATCACAAACCAAATGAAAACCGCCGATACCTTTTATGGCAATGATCTGACCGGAGCGAATGCGTGCAGCGGTTGCGGCGACAGGATCGCTTGTCGTAACAGATTGCCAATGCTCGTCGTAAAGCTGCAAGCTTGGCCCGCATTCAGGACAAGCATTGGGCTGCGCGTGAAAGCGGCGCGAGTCCGGGGTGTCGTATTCATGTTGACACTCGGGGCATTGGGTAAACTTCGCCATGCTGGTATTGGCGCGGTCATAAGGCATGCGCGCGGTCAGTGTGTAGCGCGGGCCGCAATGGATGCAGTTGATAAAAGGATGGCGATAACGCCGGTCGGCGGGATCAAATAATTCCGCCAGACATTCGGGACAAGTTGCCATATCGGGCGCAATGCCGGTATTAACTTTGCCCATTTTACTTGCGGCGATATTGAAACCCCGCAGACCACCGGTGGGCTGCGCAAAGTCGTGCGTCACTTTTTCCACTCGCGCCATGACAGGCGGTTCGCTTTGCAGTCGTTCGATCAAACTCAGCACTTGCGCACGCGCACCCTCGACAGCAATTTCGACTCCTTCGCTGTCATTGCGTACCCAACCGGCCAGACCGAGTTCATGTGCAAGCCGAAAGACAAAAGGACGGAAGCCTACGCCTTGGACCTGGCCGGATACTTTGATTTGGGCGTGGATCACACAAGTTCCCTCTCCCGCAAGCGGGATAACCAGCGACTTAGCTGCGGCTGTTGGCGGCTTAGTCGAATGGCTAGTTGTTCCATCCAGAGGGTTAGGGTGAGGGGCGTTGTGATTGAGCAAATTTGTTTCATCACCTAGCCCCTCATCCCCGGCCCTTCTCCCGCCTGTGGGAGAAGGGAGTATAGGTTCAATGAGTCGCATCATTTTTATTAGCAGTCGCTTTCCGGCAACCCGCTTTAATCCATTCCAGCCATTCATCCATGCCTTCGCCGCTGGTGGCGGAAATACGGATCACTTGTATATTCGGATTCACTCGCCGCGCATTTTCAATTGCGAGGTTCGCGTCGAAAGTCAGATAGGGCAGGAGATCGCATTTGTTCAGCAGCATCAAATCAGAGGCACGGAACATATCGGGATATTTGAGCGGTTTGTCTTCACCTTCAGTCACGGAAAGGATGGCGACTTTGTGTGCTTCGCCCAGATCGAAACTGGCGGGACAGACCAGATTGCCAACGTTTTCAATCAGCAACAGGCTGTTGTCTTGCAATTTCAGTTGCTGCATTGCCTGACCCACCATATACGCATCAAGGTGACAGCCCTTGCCGGTGTTGATTTGCAGGGCAGGGGCGCCGGTGGCGCGAATGCGGGCGGCATCGTTATCGGTCTGTTGATCGCCTTCGATCACGGTAAGCGGCAAGCTACCATTCAGCGCATTGATGCTTTTTACCAGCAGGGTGGTTTTGCCCGAACCGGGGCTGGACACCAGATTGAGTGCGAAGATGCCGTGTTCGGAAAGATAAGTACGGTTTTCCAAAGCGTAGCTGTCGTTCTTGGAAAGAATATCGCGCTCGATTTTGACCATGCGCGCCTGACTAATGCCGGGTGCATGCGCACCGGCAGGGCCGGTGCCGAAATCTATAGCATCGTGAACGTGAGTATGTTCGTGGGAATGTGTTGCATTATTTTCCTGTGCACGATATTGCACTTTCCCGGCAGATTGTCTGCGCTGCTTGAGCGTATGCCCACCAATTAGCGTTTGACCCGATCCACATCCGCATGTTGTACACATATTTTAAACTCCTATTCAACTTCAAATTCTTTAACGCGCATTTCGCTGCCGCCCGTTACTTGTATCTGGTGACTGCCGCAGACAGGGCAGGGATCATACAGTGTGGTGACCGGAACATTGCCTTCGCACTTCATACACCAGCCCTGTCCCGGCGTGACGATAATTTCCAGACGAGCACCTTCGGCGATGCTGCCGTGTGTCACCGCATCGAAACAGAAACGCAAAGACTCTGTTTCAACGGCAGCCAATTGACCAATTTCCAACCACACGGCGGTCACTTTGCTACAACCATCGGCTCGAGCCGCATCTTCAACTAATTGAACTATACCTTCCGCAAGCGACATTTCATGCATGAGTAATCTCGATCTCGTATTCAACACAAGGGTCGAGTGATAGCACGTAATTTTTTACTGTGTCCATCAATCGCTCCACATCGTTTTCTTTCAGGCCGGTCAGACCGCTTACCAATGCACCTTGCGGGTGAAAATTCCATTCTGTAGGCGCTACAATAAGGTAATCCGCGACCCGTTCCGATTCAATGCGCACATAATGTAAAAGCATACCGCGAGCGGTTCGCACTTGGGACAAGCCGCTCTCATTGGGGGCTGAAACATTTTGTATGCGACCGCTAAAATTGTCATGTACCAGTGCTTCGGCACTATCCAGTAAATCAATGAGTCTTGCAATTAATCTTGCCAGCAATCCTGCCGGACGTTTGCTAAATAAGTCTTGCACAAGCGGATAATGTTGGCAGTACGCCAACGATCCTGTTTCTACAGGTTTGCCCGCATAATGCGGCAAGGCTGCAAACTCATGGTTTAGCTTGCCGGCATATTGTTGGAGTACGTCTGCGGCGCTCCAATTGGGCATTAATTCACATGCGATAGATTGTTTGACGAAATCCAATTTGCTTTCTTTAATGTCGAGAGCAGAAACCACCGGAGCCAATAAACCATTCCCTGCTTTTTTCCACTCACTTAACTTAGCGTACGAATTAATTTGTTTCCATTCGGATTGCGACATGCCCAGCAAAACTTGATGAAATTCAGTCAGCAATTTTCCTGCGTTGCCGCGACCAGCCGCAAATTCTTTAAGTGCCCCGTGCCAGTTTACAAACTGTTTTTGCTGTTGCGGCACACCCAGTAGTAACGTCCAATCCAGTAGCAGTCTCCACAAGTGCTCTTGCATTGCCTCGCACGCCACCTGACGTTCAAGGTCGTTATCTTGTGGTAAAGCAATACATTGTGCAGCTGACGTTGCCGCAATGGCCGCCGCTTGCTGTGCTTTGCTGCATACGCTGTACATCAGGGACACCATCTGCACGGCGTTTTCCGGTAAGCGTCCCGTCAGTAGCTTGTATGCCTGAGGGCGCGATGATTTCACCTCCACGCCGAGTACGGTGTTTCCATCCCAGATGAGGCGCAAACGTAACTTGCCCATATCGGGCATCTCAACCTCCCATAAAGGGCATGCGCAAAAAATCACGCCGTGACAATGTTTGTTGACTAATCGCTTCACCTTTGAGGCGCGCATCATCAATTCTTGTTGCCAGTTCGTCATTGCGCGCTTGCGTGGCGAATAATCCGATAATGACTTCTTGCGCGACAGCCACGGCTTCTTCATGACTGGCGAATTCGGTTACGGGCGAGATCAGAGAGCACATGTGACAAGTCCCGATTGCGGGTTCGTTAAGTCCCATGAACTCATACGCGCCGGAGGGAAAATTCCATAGTTGTTTTTTATCCAGGGCTAGGGGAGTCAGCGGGGCATCTTGCCCGGGCAACAAAACCAGATTGATCGTCCAGGGCGTAACCAACACGCCGATCCATCTGTCTTCCCATTCACGGAAGCCCACGGCTTCGACCCGCAACGACGGGTTGATAATAGGGATGCCTGCCATGCGTGTTCTGGCGATTTCGTCAAATACCGTCTCAAGTTTATTGACGATTGCGTTCATTCACTTAACACCATGAATTTGTTTTTTGGCGCATCGCAATTCGGGCAGTGCCAGTGTGGGGGTAAATCCGAGAATGGTGTACCGCTGGCTATATTGGCGATAACGTCGCCTTCCTGCGGATCATATACCCACCAACAGATACCGCATTCCAAGCGGGTCGTTGGATCAATTTTACTGTTGTCGCCGAGATATGAACCTTCAAACATTTTAGTTTTCGCGCATCACGCCAAGCCATTCCTGGAGTCGTTCGGCACTTTCCTCATAATCTTCTTTAGAGGCCAACGCAACTTCAGGAACCTCGACTACTTCAATCGTATTCAGAATAATTTGATCCATACTGTTGAAATACTGCACCCACCAGACATTGGCCAATCGCGTACTGGTGATGCGACAGTTGCCATAACCGCGCGACAAAATACTGACGGTTCCGGTACCGAAGGCATCGAACAGATATTGCAGATCTTCGGGTGACATGGGTAGCAGTGACAAATTGATCACATGCGCGCTTTGTCCCGTTTGATATTTGCTTGAGCGCTCGATTAACTCGTTCAAAATGGCGGGGGCGTTCATGATCCCCTGATTTATTGGAGGAGCAGTGATTGCTTCGCTTACGCCCGATTTGGCAGATTGCAGAACTTCGGGGGGGATGAAACAAGCGTGCAGCGTATCGCGTAGCAGGCTGCCATCACCGGAAATCTCTTGCACGCGCCAAACTCCGGCGAAGACCGTTTCCTGAATATGCAGATTGCCGGGCTCGCGGACTAACACGCTAACTTCTCCGTGTCCCAATGATTGGTTGATCAACTCAATTACTTTTGCAGGCAAGCCCAACAATTCGAATCTCGCATCACTGCCTGCCTGCATTGCGGCGCGCAGGTTTTCGATTACTCTACAGGCAGCTTCCAGAACATCAGGGTCGGCCTCAAGGTTGTAAACGGGCAGGGCAAAAGTGGTCATTTCATGCGGAAGCGGCAGGTAATCTACACTTTCCTCTTCGGGTTGCGAACCGACGCCAAAGGCAACGACCGGGATAGGGAATTCTCTCATGACGTTTACCTCGTTAATGGCAAGTGGAAGATGAAATTACCGATACTGCAATACCGACTGACGGTGCCCGGCTAATGGGTTTTTGCAGCATCTCGGCAGCTTCGCCGACAAACTGGGACCAGTCACGCACTCCTTCGATGGCACCAACATAACCACCGTCGCGTACAAATAATAAGGCAGGCAAGCGGCCAAGCCCAAAACGTGTTTGCAATAATCGGGCACTCTCCGGGCGCACCACGGCGGCACGCAAGTCGCTGCCGATTACAGCAAGTAATTCCGGGAAAATTACCGCCATATCCCAGCTTTCTGCCGCGGTGTCGGGTTCTTCTGTCAACAATGCTACGCCATTTCCCGCGGCGTCTATAAACGCCTGAAATTCGTCATGGTCGACTTCCGAAATGCCGTGTTTGGCGACTAGTTTATCCAGCAGGCCGCTAAAGTTTTTGCTCATGGCAGAGACAGGTGGTTTCCAGGCAAGAGCAGCAGTCATCATTATCCCTTCTGTACAAAATCAGGTCGTAAAAAATCGGGCAACTGTGGTTCTCTGCCGATTAGATCGGCAAAGCAGTCATCGACATCATTCTGGCCTGCGGCCACTCGTTCGAGCGCATCCAGTGCCGAATTGATCATGGCCGCACGTTCTGCATCAATGGATTCTCGCGCGCTATCCAGAAATGTCAGCAGCCAATCTCCGGGCTGAACTGTGTTCACTAACATTGTATTTATACGTTTGCGACCATTGCGCCCATCGCACCATACAAACATTTCATCCTCAACCGCAACCACCTGCATCGGAATGCCTATACACATATGCTTAGCCCTCTACCGAGCCAGCCAGAAATCGATCATCGCCGATGCGACACGCCAATTCCGCAGAGGGGCGTCCGGCCTCATAACTTTGCATATCCAGCACATCACCGTTAATACTGCGGGTGGCAATGGGGGTCGTGCGTGAAGCGTAGGGAATACCCCAACTCTTGATTAACTCCAGTGCAATGTTAATAGCGCTGGGAATTTGTGCTTTGACAGAATCGCGCAGGCTGCCGCCGAAATCTTCCAGTTGTTCAGGCTGCACGCCGATCAGCACCATAGCCTCGGGCAACTTTTCTGCCAATGAGGCGCACGCAATCACCTCTTGAAAGCCGGTTTGATGCAGGCTCATTTTTTTGACGCCCATAAAGCGTGGTACTTCATCATCTTTGGCGATGACTATTTCACCGGGCTGCTTACCGTAGTCCACAGCATCAAACACGATAAGTCGACGCGCATCTACAAGATAGGGCAGCAAATATAAACCCTGCGTGCCACCATCCATTACAGTGACATCTTCGCCAAATTGATAGGCTGCATTCAGCGCCTCGACGCAACGCACGCCAAAACCTTCGTCGGCCCAAAGAATGTTGCCTATGCCTAAAATCAGAAGCTGAGTATTTTTCATTGCCTGCCTGTTGTGTTGCCGTTGCCGGACTACAGCACTAGTCATGCCAATAAGTAATTTATTGTTTCGTGGTTAGAAATCAGTCAATTGGAAAAGTTTGCGTTCGGCCTTGATGACTTCAATGAAATGCAAGTTTCCAATAATTAAATATTATGCAACCATGATAACCGTAATATATATAAGTTTATGAGGAGGGTGCAAGTAATAAATGCAAAATACACACTTGGCTGATAAGGTATTTGTCACTAGAGAGGAAAGCTTCAATGCGGATATGTTGAACTCAAGGCGGTGCCCCGTTAAGAGTTGAAACAGGGGTAATTGTTATATACAGACTTTGTTTCTACCAGCTTGCTTTGCCCGGTAAAGTGCTCTGTCTGCTTCATTTAGCAATATATGGATGTTTGAAACCTTATCAATGATGGAAGCGATTCCAATGGAAACTGTATAGTTGATTTTAGTTCCATCAGATAATCTAACCTCACCAGCGGAAATGACTTCCCTTAATCGTTCGGCCACTTCAGTCGCTATTTCAATTCTCGTTTCAGACAAAATTGCAGCAAATTCTTCACCGCCCAAGCGACCAATAATATCTACATTACGTAATACTTCCTGAAAAGTCATCGCTAATGACTTTAGTACAATATCACCAGCCTGATGCCCATAAGCGTCATTGATTTTTTTAAAGTGATCTATATCCAGCATTAGAATTGAAAGAGGGTTGTCGTAACGTTGTGCTCGTGACAACTCAACTTCACCACGCCCCATAAAACTACGGCGATTTGGAAGTCCGGTAAGATAATCAAGATGCGCCTGACTTTGAAGCTCCTCCTCAAGATGTTTACGGTCTGTAATATCAACCGCAGTTGGTAGCAGGCCTACAATCTCCCCTGAGTCATCGCGAACAGGGGCAATCAGGAAATCAATCGGTACAAGTTCATCACCCATTTTGACAACCACGTCATAGCGACTAGACATACCTTGTTTGGCCGCATTAATTGCAACTAATAGCTGTTCCCGTACTTGATCGTCATAATTCCAGAATGGAGTATCATAAAAATATTGGCCAACCACATCTTCACGAGAGTAACCTGACCGATCCAGAAGCGCCTGATTGACCTCCTGAATAATGCCGTTGATATCTAGCAGGGCAACGTAGGAATAAAGGTTATCTAGGATAGATTTAAATTTGTGCGCACTTTCAATCGCTTTGGCTTCTGCAACCACCAATTGTTCAAAAATTTCTTCCTGATTAAATACCGAAGATAAACTGCGTGTAGTACGAAATGCCTTGATTACCCCGTAACTGAGGATCGTAAATCCGGCTGCCGAAGCAATATGGGCCAGCCACCACAAATGATTCCATGGCTTGGCAACGAGAAATATCAGTGAACTTTGAGCCAGATAAACTAGCGCAAACATGAATACCACCATCATCCATGATTGAATCTTGCGCAAAAGAATATAAGCCGCACCCGCAAGAATAAGCATCAAGGCACCGCTCTCCATCGTTATGCGAATCGCTTGCAAATAGGCAGGTACCGACAGAGCAACCCAGGCAACTATTATATCCAGGAGCAGAAAACAAACGATCCAGCCGAACCAAAATGTTTTCTGATTTCGTTCCGATAATTGATGAGGCGGTTTACCATACGTCAAAAGACCCGCAAGCAAGCAGCAAGCCATCACCACTCGTGCGGCAGGGCCATACAGTAAAAAAAGCGCCATATGCAAATTGCTGAGCGGGGTAAAAATTCCGTGCAGTCCGTAAACCAGCGTGAAACCGATAAATGACAGAGTAAGCCAGCGTAGCACCTGTTCACCGGATGCCATATAGCAGCGCCAGGCTACATAACTGATAAAACTTCCCTGTAGCGTTGCAACGCCGATGGCAATTTCGTGGAACTCATGATCCATGAAAAGCAAAGATGGATTCTGAAATACATAGATGTAGGCACCGGCAAAAAAGGGGAGCAATGCCACCAGAACAAACAACAGCAATTCGTAAAATTGCGTTATCTGAAATATCCTTGCGTCAACTACTTTGTTTGTTTGGACAGCAAGTGCTTCTGACGATGTTCGTTTAATCTTGTCTATGGCGAACCCTACTTCGCCAATTCTTCGTAATGGCGTTCGATAATTTCAAGGGCGTTGGCAAGACGTTTGGGCATCAGCATGCGTGCCTTTGCGTAATTGAGAGAACTTTCGTTGTAAAAAAGGCTGATTAGATAGCTTGTACCGATCACATCATGAAGCTTGGTGTCGGCAAACTCAAGCACACTGTCGATCATGGCGAAATGCGCACTTACGGTTGTCCAATCGTTTCTCAGGATAGCTTCACGAGTGGCCAGCTTCAGCGCGTCCACCTCGATCTGCAAATCACCCAAATCCGATTGGTCAATGGTCGACACCACTTCTGGAAAATGTGCAGCAAGATAGTCCGAAAAACGGGGACTTCCACCAACGGAGCCGGATTCTGCTTGATTAGGTAAAGTCCTTCCGTAGGCGAGCCATGTGCCTGTGCGATCTTCTTCAATTCCCATCACTCCCCCTAATTAAGCCATATTATCTGAAAGGTCATTATGAAGTATCGACTTTCAAGCGTCAATATGTTGACAACCAAAGTGCTATTAAATGATCAATCTATGTTGCGCTGGCATTTCAATTGGATGTCCGCCTGTCTGGAAGATAAATACACCAGCAAAAAAGCTCAGAGCCGTGATAAAGATGCTGGCGAAAAATGCAGTCCAGAATCCTGATATTTTGAATCCCGGAACAACCGACGAGACCAATAACATCATTAGTGCATTAATCACCAACAGAAAAAATCCAAATGAAATGAGTGTCAAAGGAATGGTCAGTAAAATAACGACCGGTTTGATAATTGCATTGGCGACGCCGAGCAAAACGGCAGAATAAGATAAAGATGCTTTGTCGGTAAATTTTATTCCGTGAAAAATTAAACTCGCAATCCATAGTGAAATTGCAGTGATACCGCAATGAGCTAGAAATTCAAATATATTATTCATGGTTTACGAGTGTTTACTCTCCCCCGTTTTTCAAATTATCGTTTGCTTGGGAGAAGCCTCAAGCTGTAGATTTGTTCCGGATTTGTTCCGTGGCTAATTCAGTATATAGCCACAAGTTTACCTTGAATTGTTGAATAATTTTCAAGTTTATGTATTTTTGATAAGTTATTTAGCGGAATGGCGTTGCGATCTGAACGCGGAAGTTGTAATAGGATAAAAGTATTTTCAAGATTAGTGGTAAATTAACACTATGGGAGACTAAATTTAGGGTGGCTAAGATGAGTAATCTGATAAATGTAAAGTCGGTTAATGGTATTGCAACCATCTCGTTAAGTGGAAAATTTGATTTCAATTCCCAGAAAGAATTCAGAGTGGCTTACACACCATTATTGCAAGATGTGACTATACGAACATTACAAATTGATTTGGCAAATATAAGTTATATGGATAGTTCTGCTCTGGGGATATTGATGTTACTGAAAGAGCGCGCAGTTGAGGCTGGAAAAGCTATTTCATTATGTAACCCCAATCAAAAAACACAACAAATCCTGGACATTGCCAATATGGGCAAACTTTTTAAGATTGAATGATCAAATAGTTGATACGGCTACTATGCCAACCAATATTCCATTACGTATATTGATTGTCGATGACGAGCGAATAAATTGCACATTGCTGCAAGCCATGCTACGCAAGATGGGGCATGAGTCTATTTCTGCATCAAGTGGAAAAGAAGCTTTGGTTTTGCTAAGTGAGTGGCGTCCAGATATGGTTTTGTTGGACGTTATGATGCCGGACATGAATGGTTACGATACGGCACGGGCAATGAGACTCGTTGCCGAGGGACAAGTACCCATTGTTTTTTTAACAGGACTCAATAGACCCGAAGACATTATTGAAGGACTTCATGCCGGTGGAGACGACTATCTGCACAAACCCATTCATTATGAACTTCTGCAAGCGAAGATAAACACGCTTCATGAACGACTAAAACTTTTGTCAAAGCTATCACTTCAAAATATACAGCTTGAGCAATACAAAGATCGTATTGAAGAAGACAGGAACATTGCAGTCAGATTTATGAAAAATTTGTCTGCACTGGACCGAATTACAGATTCAGCAATAAAATTTCATCTGTCGCAAGCAGAAGATTTCGGCGGTGATCTAATTGCAGCAGCCCGATCTCCGAACAACTGCTTACACGTCTTACTGTCAGATAGTGCAGGTCATGGATTGGCATCGGCATTTACCATTTGTAAATTTGCGGCGTTAAGACGCCACCGACTTTCGGCGTAATGGCTCCACTTTGACAGGTCATTTCAGTGGCTCAAACTGGGGTGCAAGATTGCGCGTTTTTGGCTGTTTTTGCAATAGCGATTTTTGCTGTTGTTGTGTGTATTTTGGGGGCGCGGATTTTTAGTGCGGGAAGGGTTTTGAATCTGGGTAAAAGAACTTTGTTCTGATCTGATCTAGTTGATAGGTGCTTCTTCGTTTTGCCTTGCCGTTTTACATTTTCAATCCTTACAGAGTACCTTCGAGTTCAAGTTTGTCGCATGCTGCAACGGCGGCGTTTCTGCAATTGCGTGCGCCGCCGTTGTGTCATTCAGTAGGATGGGGCTGCATCATTTTGCCCCTGGCTTGCCTCCTTTCGCGGGGGGCGTGATTTTTTCTGACATCGGCTTCAGTCCACGGTAACTCTCGCCGTCCAATTCAAGCTTGTAAGCGCCGTGGCGTAAGCGATCCAGCGTGGCTGCGCCGATCATCTTGTTCGACGGGAAGGCTGCCCCCATTCGTCGAAGTCGAGGTTTGACGTCAGAATTGTTGCCGTGCGCTCGTAGCGTTCTGAGATCAAGTCATGGAAATATTCGTCTTCGGGCGAGCGCAGAGGTTTGAGACCAAAATCGTCGATGATCAACAAATGGACTTTGGCCAGATACTGGAAACGTCGTTCGTAAGTTCCCATCGCCTGGGCAGTGCGCAAGCTGTTCATCAGTTGCGTCTGCGTGTTGAACAGCACGTCATAGCCCTGACGGGCTGCCGCGTGTCCCAGAGCCTGCGCCAGATGGCTCTTGCCGGTGCCGCAGTGTCCGGCAATGAGCACGGCGACTTTCTCTTCGACGAAACGGCAGGTAGCGAGGTCATGAACTGCGGCGCGATTGAGGCCGGGCAGGCGGTCGAAGTCGAATCCATCCAGCGATTTCTGATTGCGGAAGTTGGCGCGGCGCATGCGCTGATCGAACTTTTTCTGATCGCGCCGTGCAACCTCATCATGGATCAGTAGGCTGAGGAATTCGGTGTGCGAGAGTTTGCGGTCTATCGCTTCGCGGTTGCGAGCCTCAAGGGAATCGAGGATGCCGGACAGGCGCAGTAGTTTAAGCAGTGTGCTCAGTTCTGGTATAGGGTTCATGATGTTCCTTATTGAATAATGGTGTGGGTATCGCGGTAGAAACGACCGCCTTCTGTATAGGTGCTGGCCAGCGCATCAAAGGCTGCCAGCATGGTTTGCTGATCGAGTCCTTTTTCCAGAATGCTCTTGGCCACCTTGTAGCCTGGCGTGCCATAGTGGTTGGCCCGCGAGCAGGCAGCCTCCAGCCTGACTGCGCCGTATTTATCCTTGAGCCGCAGTACTCCCTGAACTGCTCGCAGGCGTATCAGCACCCCGTCGCTGAACATCGCATGGATCATGGCAAAACAGGCAGGGCCAATGCGCTCTGCCTGGATCAGGCACCATTTCGTATCCTGAAGCTGCCATGCCTGCGCCTCCGGCGGCATATGGTCATTCACCGTTTTGCGCTCACCACGCAACTTTGACCGCACATGGCTGGCGACGGCTTCATGCTCTTGATACAACGTCACCATGGTGTCGCTGTCCTTCAGCCAGAGATCATGTCCAACCAGCCGGAACGGCACGGAATAATAGTTGTATTGGTAATGAACATAGGCGTCGCGGTAAACCTTGACCTTGGTCCAGATGGCGAGCTGTGGCGGCACATCGGGCAAGGGGGTGAGCAGGCTCTTTTCCACTTCAGCGAACTGTCTCAACGGAACTTCGCGGGTGGTGCCGTGATTGCGGTTGCCCGCTTCCGTCATTACCCAATCCTGCAACTGCCGGTTGGCATCGTCCAGATCACGAAAGTCGCGTAGCGGTAAAAAACTGCCTTTGATATATTTCACGCCCGATTCCACGATGCCCTTTTTTTGCGGATCCCGGGGCGGACACGGTTCGATTTTGAAGTTGTATCCTTCAGCACATTCGCCATATGAACGCTGCACTTCCGGCTCGTATATACAAGCCCTCGTGATCGCGCATTTGGCATTGTCGATGATCACGCGAGAGACGCTTCCACCGAACCATTCGAAGGCGCGGCGGTGACAGCCCAGCCAGGTGGCTACGGTCTGATCACGGACGAACTCGGCATACTGGTGGCGCGACCAGCACAAGGTCATCACGAAGAACCACGTCTTAAAAATCTCACCAGTATGCACATCGGTCATCAGCGGGCCAGCACCGAAATCCACCTGAGCAGCCTCCGCCGGTTTGAACGTGAGCCGCATCGGCACTTCCGGCACTTCATCGACGACGAGTTGCTGGATGAAACGGTACATCGCGGAGGTGCTGCCGGTGTAGCCGTGATTGCGCACCAGCGCGGCGTGGATGGTCGTCCCCTGAATGCCGGCGGCGTGCCAATCGGTGATTTGCTTGCGCCACGGTTCCAGTGTCGATATGCAGGTTGTTGGCAATGCCTCTTTGCGTGTAAGTACTGATGCCAGTACGGTATCTTCAGGTAGTACGCTGTCGGGGACAAGCCAGCCGCGCCCGTTCGCAATCTCACGAACATCGGCGATTTTTTTGCGCCCCATGGTTTTTGATCGGGCAATTTCCCGGTCGGAATCCCCCCGGCGCATACGCACCAGGATCTGTCTGTATTGATACATCTCGAACCTCCGTTTTGTCACGGCCTCTCCTAGCAAAATGCCGGGAGTCTAGCCGTTCAGTGAAAGTTCGAGCCTCTGATCAGAAATGGCAAAGTGGCGCCTTAACGCCGACAATCCGGTGGCTCCTTTACGCCGGAAATAAAGTGGCGCCATTACGCCGACAATTTAGTGGCGCGATAACGCCGAAAGTGAAATGGCTCCTATGCGCCGATAATTCACACCATTATGCCTATAGTTGAACCCTTTTACAGAATGACTGCCAAAGGCTTTGAAATTTCAGCAATCGCCGCGGAGATGAATAAAAGAGTTCGTAAATTTGTAAAACTACCCCGATATGTCGCGGCTAATATTATTTCTTTAGATCTGCGTGAACAAACATTAAGGGTCTGGAACGGCGGGTGTCCTGACACTCTGGTTTTAGATCGGGTTGGAAACATAACTCACAGGTTCAAGTCTAAACATTTACCATTGGGGGTAATCAACGAAAATGATTTTGACAGTACCACTGAGAATTATATTTTTAGAGGAAACGCATGCAGTGTCTTTATGTGTTCGGATGGGGTTACCGAACTAAGAGCCGACCAAGACCAAGATCTGGATTTGGGCGGAATGCTTTTGAGAGCCCACCAAGAAAAGGATTGTTTTAACTATATTATTAAAACTCTCGGGGAAGAATTACGCGGACAACCCGCGCGGGATGACATCGCATTACTAATGGTAGATTGTGCTGAAGATTTAAATCACCAACCTTTGGTTGGTTCGCCCTTTTCTTTGTCAGAAGATACACTTAATGCAATCGATGTGAGTGAACCAACAATAGATAGAGTAACTTGGAAGATGAGTCTTGTTTTAACAGCACCACAGTTAAAAACCCTTGATGTGGTTCCATTTCTAATGGGCATCACTTCATCATTGGAGGTCAAGCAGGATGATTCAACTATATTTCTGGTACTGTCTGAATTGTTCAATAACGCACTGGATCATGGGGTGCTCAAACTAGACTCAACCTTAAAAGATCATGGAGGGATGCAGGATTATTATGAAGAACGAGATTCCAGACTGCAAAAATTAGATAATGGGCAGATTGAGATCGAATTGGAGCGTTTAGAGTCTCATTACGGATCCTGGTTGAAAATAAAATTTCGGGACAGTGGCGAGGGTTTCGATTTTAAAGCAATGAATAAATCAATAAAGAATGAAGGTCAACGTTACGGCCGTGGAATAAAGTTGATTTCAAGCGTGTGCGAACAGGTCGAATTTCAGGGTAATGGCTCAGAAGTTATTGCCTATCTCGACTTAAACGGATAGGGCTGAGACCAAAAACTCTTAACTGCCTTCAATTAACCTGGTGTCATAGATTTTCTTGCATTTGGAAATTTGGCGCTCAAGGATATTGGCAGCATCTCCAATAACTTCAGGAGAAATATCAGGATGCTCCCCCTTATTGGACGCGACTTTGTGAATAAGGTCAACGTATAAATTATGCGTTAGCAAGGCATCTTTCTGGCAACGGGCAATGTCGGACATGAGTTGCATTTCAAACTTTTCCTTTGCCAATGACTGGGCTTTAGTCATTTGCTGCGATTGTTGTACGAAAGCATGAAGTTGCTCGGCACTTTCTTTGTTATCTTGATTGATGAAATAATCCAACATGTAAAATAATCCGCACGATATTAGCGCAAGCACAATTAAACCAATTTTTGAAATCATTTAGCCTTCCCTTTATTTAACTTCAAGTTGCTTGAATTACATGGTCAGTAATTCATTTTCACAAGATTTTTGCTTTTCAAGCAAGCTCTCATATTCATTAACCTGATTGGCAAATTCAACTTCGGAATCCAAACATTTTTCAATTGTTTGCTTATAATCTTTTCGTTCCGAGTATTCGTCAGATTTATCACTATTGTTATAAGCAACGCATTTGTTATGCTGTTTATAGTTAATTGTAGGATGCAGAGCTTTTGCATCTTTTAAATATCCGTCGCATTCCTTTCTTTTATTATCCTTTAAGCTAATCCGTTTTTTGCTCTGTTCATATTGTTTATTCCACTTGGCTTTCACCTCATCATTATTATCCGCTATCCATTTGCACCGGCGTTCAGCTACATCATAAGAATATCCGGTCATTTTTACATAGAGATCAACTAAAAATAGTTTGTTTCTGGGCTTTAAGAATTCTTCTGTTACTCGCTTGTCAATATCTCTGTCTTCCTTGTTAACCTGATTCCAAACATTTTTTACGGCTGAAATATTTTGCAAATATTCTATATGTTCTTTTACCTCTGCAAATTTCTTTCCGGTCATTTGTGTATAAAGCTCGGTAAATGGCACATTATTATCAGGCCGTAAGTAGGCTTCAATAACTTTTTTATCTACTTCTGTAATCTCATCCGCGATTGCTACTTCAGCAAAACAAACCAAAATCACGGCTATAACTAAATGCTTCATGGTAAATACCTCTTTTGATTTGCTGATAAACTGGGTCTAATAAATCGTTATTATAGTCAATCAAAACCCCGCGACGTTTAATCAGCGGGGCTATTAAAGGTCAGGCCGGATTAATTACATTTTTTTTGTATATTCAGGCTACCGGCTGCGTACTAATTCATAAAATTGTTACGAGATTTAATATTTGAGATTATCAGCATAGCAGAGTCAAGAATATTGTATCGCAAACATCTAAGCCGAAAAATAGAAAAATAGAAAAATGGGAGGACTTTCAGCTCGCCGTAAAATTCCGATTTGCAAAATGGCGTTCCATATTGTTGCAAGTTATTACTTTCTGAATTTGAGATTGCAAGAATGGACTGAAGCATCTGGGCTGTTGGAGATTAAGGGCTAGTGATATTGAGCTACCGGCAGTCCCAATCAGAGAACCTGTGCTGGGTAATGATAAGCTTCCACCAGTATCGATCAAAAGACTATTTCCGCCCAGATCAATATTGCCTGCAATATCAATATTGCCAGTTGCCAAGAACTCAATCGGTTGTGACGCCACGCCGCTAAAACTTACAGTTACTCCAGTCGGAATGAAAATACTGGTGAAGTTGTAAACTGTTTGGCTTGAGTTGAGTATTACTGAAGTAGTAGGTTGGAAAGCTCCATCAGCTCCGGTTGATGTATAGGCGTTTGCTGTAACCGGAGTAAGAAAGATAGCCATAACCAACGGTATAACGGAGTGCAGGAATATTTTTAAATTGATAGGCATGATCAAGTACCTGAGTGGTTGGAAATCAATGGAGTTTCACAGCCTCACTGTGAACTGTGCTTGTTACAAAAATATCATCAATAACCATACTATCGATAGTACGTTCAGCCTAGGCCGTTCTGCCTAGATATTTTTCCAAATTACATAGATAATCGGATTACATGTTGGAGGAGAGCGCCGATGAAAAAATTACCATCAGAAGAATATCTCAAGAAGGCCGAGAAATTGACAGGGAAAGAGGCTGAGTATTTGCTAATGCGTATTCATGGCAAATTAGGACGCCGGGTTGACGATAATAAAATTTCCTCTTTAGACGCTTTAGCTATACAACTAGAGATTGAGGATGATCGTCGCAACGAATGGCGCAAGAATTTTAATGAATTAAAAGCTCGTCTAAGTAAGCATACGGTTCGTCTCTAAAAGTATAGAGCATGACTACTGAATATCTCCCAAAATTGACAGGCCCTGCCGCCAAGATATGGGCAGCAATCTCCGCTGATACTAGAAAGCAATTACTATCAAATGTCTGGTGCAGTAAGTGTCAAGATGCGGTAACGATTACTAATTTCTCAGGGACTGTCAAAGCAGGTGACTTGTTACTTGTGGGCAAATGTGCAATATGTCAGAGTGATGTGGCGAGAGTGGTTGAGTCGAGCTGAGAATATCAACAAGGGGAAATGCTATGGTACTACTTGAATTCGCAATGTCACCACTAACCAAAGGAGAAAGTGTCAGCGCATTTGTTGCTCGATCACTCGATATCATCGATAAGAGCGGCCTGCCATATCAACTGACGCCAATGGGAACGATCATCGAAGGTGAGTGGGATCAGGTGATGGCAGTTGTCACTGCCTGCCACAACACAATGAGTACAGACTGCGATCGTATTTCCACTACTATCAAAATTGACTATCGCGCAGGTATCAGCGGCAGACTCAAAAGTAAGATCGAATCTGTACAACAGAAGCTTGGACGTAAGCTATCTACCTGAAACTAATTTCTGTACATGACGGTTTGCCTCCACGCCAAGAGCATCGGACTATTTCCAGCCCGTAACGGGATCAGCAATACCGACCCACGGACTTCCGGTATTTTCACCGCCCGGAAATGCAAAAACCACCCTTTCAGGTGGCCTAATAGTCCGCATATCGCTTACTAACTGCATGAAACTAATCTAGTTGTTGTTTGGCTCCCCGACCTGGACTCGAACCAGGGACCTGCGGATTAACAGTCCGTCGCTCTACCGACTGAGCTATCAGGGAATTGAACTTTTCAACAGGCGCGCATTATACAGGGCAACCCATTAAACACAAGTGCCGGATAGTTTTTTGGATGGTAGACAATATTTTCTTGGTCTGAAAGTCGTCTTTATTGATATTCATAAATTAATGTGTTAAAGAAATATCAAGGTTCATATGGTATTGGAGTTATATATCATTACTTGAATCCGGTATAAGTGGATGCAACTTTAGGTGAAAAACTGGTAGCATTAGATTATTAGCAAGTTGAGGAATAAGGCTAGGCGCGCTTAATCATAATCTATGGATAAGAAAACAGTTTTCGTTAAAACCACAAAAGGTGATAACGAGGTAAAGACCAAAAGCGGAAGTCTGTCCGGGGATCTTAAACGTGCTCTACTTTTGGTTGATGAGATATCAACATTTGATGAGGTTTCGAGACGTGCGGCACCAAGTTTGCGTAGTCTGTTGCCAGAAATCTTTGCAGAATTAATTGCAGACGGTTATATCCGCGACAAGGCAAAGCCTTTTGCTGAGGCTCAATTCGCTGTTCCCAGAGCGTCCGCTCTGGAATCGAAAGAATCCGGTGGTGAGCTTGACTTCACTTCTCTTCCGGGAGCTCATGGAGAAAAGGCTGATGAGAATGATGTGGCACGATCCCGTGCCGAAGTTGAGGCCGCTGTCGAGGCTGCCAAGATTAAAGCAAAAGCCGAAGCAGAGGCCAAGTTGCAAGCCAGCGCAAAACAAGCCGCTGAAGCTGAAGCAAGAAATAAACTTGAGGCTGAGGCCCGCGCTAAACAGGAAGCAATATTGAGGGCTCAAGCTGAAGCCAAGGCAAAAGTCGAGGCCGAAGCACGTGCGCTTGCAGAACATGCTGCAGCTCAAGCTAAGTTGCAACTTGAGGCGACTGCGAAAGCTTTGGACGAAGCCAAGGAGCGGGCACGTCAAAAAATTGAGGCTGTGCGATTGAAGGCTGCGCAAGAAGCTGCGAGAGCAAGGGCGGAATTAGAAGCCTCAGCCAAGGCTAGGGCAGAAGCTGAGGCGGCTCGTATTAAAGCCGAGCAGTTAGCCATTCAAATTAAAATGGAACAGGAAACAGCTAAAGCGAAAGCAGAAGCCGAGGTCAAAGCATTAGCCCAAGAGCGCGCCAAGCAGGAGATCGAAGCTGCCCGGCAGAGAGCAGAACAAGATGCTGCAAGAATAAAAGCAGAGCAGGATGCGGCACGAATCAAGGCTGAAGCTGTTGCTAAAGCCTTTGCAGAAGAGCGAGCCAAACAGGAGGCTGAGGCAGCTAGAATTAAAGCAGAACAAGAAGCGGCCAGGATTAAAGCTGAAGTTGAGGCCAGAGAGTTAGCTGAAAAGCGTGCGGCTCAAGAAGCTGAAGCTGCCCGTGTGAAGTTAGAATTGGAAGCCGTGAAAGCCAAGGCAGATGCTGAAGCTAAAGCGTTGGCTGAAGAGCGGACAAAACAGGAAAAAGCCCGTGTCGAGGCAGAACGAGACGCGGCACGTTTGAAAGCCGAGTTGGAAGTCGCTAAAGCCAGAGCCGAGGCTGAAGCGCGGGCATTGACAGAACAACGCGCCAGACAGGAAGCCGAGGCCGCGAGAATCAAGGCGGAGCAGGACGCGGCACGTATTAAGATAGAGCAGGATATTTTGAAGGCAAGGGCGTCAGCCGAAGCCCAGGCAAAAGCACTGGCTGCAGCGCGTGCCCGACAAGAAGCGGAAATCGTGCGAATCAATGCAGAGAATGAGTCTGCACGAAAGATGGCAGAATCAGTCAATTGGGCATTGAGTCAACCGGATCCAAGTCCAAACGCGCATTCAATCGAGTTTCATGAAAAAGTAAAAGATGAACGTCTCGATGCCGAGCGTATTTTGCTTGAACATAAAATAGCAGAACAAGAGGCGGCTATACATAAGGCGAATGCGGAATCGCAAAAATTAGCTGAAGAGCAAGCCAAGGCTTGGGCCGCAGCCGAGCAACGCGCTAACGTGCTGGCAAGAGCCGAAGCCTTGCGGCACATGGAGACGGCCAAAGAACCAGTCAAAGCCAATATGCAGAAATCTGTGAGGGTGAGGCGCAATGCTATTCCAGTCGGAAAAATAATGGCCGGTTTAGTTATTGTGCTTTTACTTGCCGTATGGCTGGTACCTTCACTAATGTCATTGGATGACTATATTGCGCCGGTGGAAAAGAAACTTTCAGTTCAATTTAAACAGCCTGTTCATATAGGTGCTATGCGGGCCGAGCTGTTGCCTTTGCCCAAACTTCAATTGCAGAAGCTTTCAATTGGATCAGGGCAAGAAATAAAAATCAGTAATGTTATTCTTACCTTTGATTTGTTTTCACTTTTTTCTCCGGTAAAAAATATACGCACGGTAGAATTAAAAGATGTCAGCCTGGATGGTGCTGCGCTCGAAAACGAAGCAGTTTGGCTGCAGGAAGTTGGTGCCAATACCGATTTTAAGATGTTTCAAATCTCGGCACAACATATTAAAATATCGAGTGCAGAAATTACATTGCCGGATTTTAGTGGGGACTTGGAAATTACCGGGCAAGGCCGTGTTGGTAAAGTCATATTCAAGAGTGACGATGGCAAATTAGATTTAACTATTCAGTCTGTTCAAGACCGATGGCAGTTGGTAATGAATGCCAAAGCTGCTGCTCTGCCAATATTCCCGAATTTGAAGTTGGATGAATTGAGCGCCAACGGGGATATTAGTGCGGAAGGGGCAAATTTCTCGGGCATTGATGCACAGGCCTATGGAGGATTCTTGCACGGAAATGCCAAGTTGACTTGGCGTAAAGGCTGGCAACTGCAAGGTAGGATCGGGGCAAAAAGTATTGATCTGGACAAGTTGTTTCCCAAGTTTGGTATTTCGGGAGAAATCCAATCGGACAGCAATTTTTTATTTTCGGGTAGTAAGCTCGGTTCAATCACCAATGTTCAGCAAGTTGACGGCGCCTTCTCGATCATTAAAGGCATGGTCAATAATATGGATATTGTCGAAACAGTACGCCAGGGCGACCGTCAATTAGGGCGCACGCATTTTGACGAATTGACTGGAAACTTTCAATCAAACGGTCGTGGTCAGCACATCCAGCTATTGCAAATTTCTTCCGGAATTTTAAGCGGAAGCGGCTCGTTTGATGTTTCCTCGTCCGCGCAATTAACAGGGCGTCTTTCGGTTGAATTAAAAGCGCGCGAGGGCTCGTCTTCGCTGTCATTGTCCGGAACTTTGTTTGATCCGGAATTACGCACGGGGCGATAACTGACTAAAATAAACCGAGATTTCCCAATAGACCGTAATTTCCAATGGAAGCCATTAGAGCAGCTAATTGATTTAACGTAAGTTTAGGTTGATTTTGAGTTAGAGTTTAGGCATCGCGATTTCAGTGCAGAGGAAATCATGGGTTTTGAGCTGCGTTTTACCGATAAAGAGATCACCGCTTGGGGTGGCATGGCCATCATGAAACGGATGCTCGATCACTTGGAATTTGATGTGGCACTCTCGGCTGCTGGCCTACCTCAACCGAAGAGCAATCGAGGTTACCGGCCGGAACAATTGCTTACCCAGTTTATGCTTTCAATATGGTGCGGCGCCAATCGGTTTGAGCACGGCGAAGTTACTCGGCACGATCCGGTATTGAAGCGCGTATTTGGTTTTACTCGCATGGCGAACTTTAAAGCGGTAATGCGGCTGTTCAATAAATTCACACAGGATACCAATGAGTCGGTGATGGATTCACTGTACCAGTGGATGTTCGGACAATTGTCCATTAATGGGATCACGCTCGATCTGGATTCAACGGTGATGACGCGCTACGGAACGCAGCAAGGTGCTGCGCGTGGCTATAACCCAGCCAAACGTGGCCGAGCCAGTCACCATCCCTTGATGGCTTTTGTTGCCGACACCCGTATGATTGCCAATTGCTGGTTACGCCCGGGCAACACCAGTTCTGCCAATAACGTGCAAGGATTTCTGTCGAACACGCTGCATCGCTTGGGCAATAAGCGTGTCTGCCTATTACGCGCCGATAGTGGCTTTAGTGACAGTGCATTTCTCGATGATCTTGAGCAACGGCAAATGCATTACGTCATCGCTCTACGCCAGAATCAACCACTGCAGCGTGCCTTGGTGGATGTCAAAGATTGGTGGGTGTTGCATGATGAGGCGGGTAAACCAGTGCCGGGCATTGAGTTGAACCGCTTTATGTATCAGGCGAATGCGTGGTCAAAGGCGCGCTGGGTAATTGGTATCCGGCAACACATTGATCAACGCACCTCTGCCAAAGGAAAAACACTCAATCTATTCGCCGACGATCCTGTCATCGGAAAGTATCGCTACTCTGCACTGGTTACCGACTTGGATCTGCCTGCGGTGACAATCTGGCGCACCTATCGAGGACGGGCGGATTGCGAGAATCGTATCAAGGAACTCAAATACGACTTCGCTGCGGACAGCTTTAATATGAAAGACTTTTGGGCCACCGAGGCCGCATTGAATACGGTGATGTTGGCTTACAACCTCATGAGTTTGATGCGCCAAGTGTTACTCAAAAACAGTACGGTCAAACACTCCTCCAATACTGTGCAGCACACGCTGCAAACATTGCGCTACAAACTCTTTGCAAAACCGGCTTACCTGACCACTGAGAGCCGAAAAACAATCTTGAATCTGGCATTGGCAATGCAGCAGAGAACGTGGATGCAAGGTTTGTGGGACGCATCGAATTCGTTCGATTTGCCCGCCAAATTTACTCCGGTTTATTCGCCCTGATTATTGCCTAATGGAAAATCTCGGATAAAATGCCACTTCCGGTTACACAGAAGTGGCATTTTATTAATTGCTGCTTGAATTTTTATTTCAGGGCTTTGGCAATGCGCTCCAGAGCTTTTCTCAGATTTTCCTGGGATGTGGCGAATGATAGGCGAATATATCCTTCGCTGCCAAATGCCAGAGCCTGGCACCACAGCCACACCCGCTTCTACGAGTAAATATTCGGAGAAGGCGATGTCGGTTGAATCTTTAAGAATTCCTTTTTTGTGCAAAGCTGCGATAGCGACCCGTGCATCAGGAAAAGCATAAAAAGCGCCCCCGGCCAGAAGACAGCTCAGTCCCGGAATTTTGTTCAGTTCATTCACAACGAATAAGTGACGTTCACGGAATGCCTTGAGCATTGGCGTGATACAGCTTTGGTCTCCATTCAGCGCTGCTTCTGCTGCCACTTGCGAAATGGAAGTGGGGTTGGATGTACTCTGCGATTGCACGTTCTCCATCGCGGTAATGATGTTTTCCGGCCCTGCTGCATATCCGATGCGCCAGCCGGTCATTGCGTAAGCTTTGGACACACCATTCAGTACCATGGTACGCGGATACAAGTCCGGACAGGCATCCAAAATGTTGACGAACTTTGCATCAGTCAGCGCAATGTGTTCATACATATCGTCGGTGGCAATGAGAATATTCGGGTGTTTGCGCAAAACTTCACCGAGAGCCTTCAAATCTTCCAGAGAATAAACCGCACCTGATGGATTGCTCGGGCTGTTGATAACCACCATTTTTGTTTTCGGGGTGATCGCCGCTTCCAGTTGGGCGGGAGTCAAGCGGAAACCTTGTTCAATACCTGCTTGCACAATCACCGGCTTGCCTTCCGCGATGATCACGATATCGGGGTACGACACCCAATACGGCGCAGGGATAATCACTTCATCGCCCGGATTGATAACTGCCAGAGCGAGGTTGAAGAAACTTTGCTTGCCGCCACAGGAAACCAGAATTTGCTTGGGCGTGTATTCCAGCCCGTTGTCACGTTTGAACTTGGCGATAATGGCAGCTTTCAGCGAAGGCGTGCCACCCACAGGGGTGTACTTGGTAAATCCTTTGTTGATTGCTCCGATGGCGGCGTCTTTGATATGTTGCGGGGTATCAAAATCGGGCTCACCTGCGCCCAGGCCGATAATATCTTTGCCTTCGGCTTTAAGTTTTGCAGCACGTGCTGTAACGGCGAGAGTGGGGGAGGGTTTGATTGCTTGTACGCGTGTAGAGAGAGTCAAGTTTTTTCCTTGGGGGGTTACGTGGAGGTTAAATTATACCCCCACTATTTAAACGGAACTAGTATTGCCGTCGGGACTATCCCTTGATCCTCGCAAAGGCTGCTGCCATCGCATTGGTCGGCGTTGGTTGGCGTTGTTCCTGGCGTTTGTTTTGAGACATGAGTTTTGCATTATTTTGTTTATCAGCGCCGGATACGGCTTTGTTGCTTGAGGCGGCTGTGTCTGTCAGGCGCATGGTGAGTGCAATGCGTTTACGTTTTTCATCGACTTCCAATACTTTAACTTTTACCACCTGCCCGGCTTTAACGATGGTGTGAGGGTCTTTGACAAAACTGTTGGACAGGGCGGATATATGAACAAGTCCGTCCTGATGCACGCCGATGTCCACAAAAGCGCCGAAAGCGGCGACGTTGGTAACAACCCCTTCCAGAATCATATCCGGCTTGAGGTCTTTTAATTCTTCCACGCCTTCTTTGAACGTGGCTGTGGTAAATTCGGGGCGCGGGTCGCGTCCCGGTTTATCCAATTCTTTCAATATATCAGCGATGGTCGGTACGCCGAATTTTTCGTCAGCGTATTTGGAGGGATTCAACGCTTGCAACAATTTGCTGTCGCCGATGATTTCCTTGATATCCTTGTTTAGGTCGGCAAGGATTTTTTTAACCAGCGGATAAGACTCTGGATGAACACCGGAGGCATCCAGCGGATTTTCTCCGCCCATAATGCGCAAAAATCCCGCCGCCTGTTCAAAGGCTTTTTCACCCAGACGCGGTACTTTAAGCAACGCTTTGCGTGACGTAAAGATGCCTTTGACATCACGATGAGCAACGATGTTTTGCGCCACCGTATTGCTCAAGCCGGAAACGCGCGCGAGCAAAGGCGCCGACGCGGTATTCACATCCACGCCCACTTTGTTGACGCAATCCTCCACCACGGCATCCAGAGAACGCGCCAGTTGGAATTGGTTTACATCGTGCTGATATTGGCCGACACCGATAGCTTTCGGATCTATCTTGACCAACTCGGCGAGCGGGTCTTGCAGGCGGCGGGCAATGGAGACCGCACCGCGCAGTGCCACATCCATATCGGGAAACTCACGCGAGGCAAATTCCGAGGCTGAGTAGACAGAGGCTCCGGCTTCCGAGACAACGATCTTGCTGAGGTTTAAATCGGGGTGCAATTTAATCAAGTCTTGCGACAGCTTGTCTGTCTCGCGCGAAGCAGTACCGTTTCCTATTGAGATCAGAGATACTTTGTGTTTTTCCGCGAGTTTGGCTAGCGTATGCAACGAGCCGTCCCAGTCATTCTTGGGCTGGTGCGGATAAATTACAGCGGTATCCACTACTTTACCAGTGGCATCGACAACAGCCACTTTAACGCCGGTGCGCATACCTGGGTCGAGACCCATGGTGGCGCGTGGACCCGCCGGCGCAGCCAGAAGCAGGTCTTTCAGGTTGCGCGCAAAAACATTGATCGCCTCAGTCTCAGAGCGTTCACGCAACGAGTTGCGCTGCTCTGTTTCCAGATGCAGAAAACTTTTTACCCGCCAGGTCCAGCGCACAGTGTCGGCCAGCCATTTATCGGCAGGGCGCTCTTTGTTAACGATGCCGAAGCGTGCGGCAATGCGTCCTTCGCACGGGTTAAAAGGGGCATCCCATTTCGGCTTTTCGACTTCACTGTCGAGACGCAGCCCGACACTGAGCATCTCTTCGCGGTTACCGCGAAATACCGCGAGCGCACGATGCGACGGGATAGTGCCAATTGTTTCAGAGTAGTCGAAGTAATCCGAATATTTCGCGGCGGCTTCTTCTTTGCCTTCGAGCACCCTGGTTTCAAGCACGCCATGCGCCTGTACATAAACACGCAACTCGTTCAACAATTCGGCATCTTCGGCAAAGCGTTCCATCAGAATCTGGCGTGCGCCATCCAGCGCGGCTTTGGTATCGGCTACGCCGGGGTTGTCGCCATTTTCTGTCGTGAAGGCGGGCTTTAAATACTGCGCGGCTTCCACTTCGGGATTTAGCATCGGGTCAGCCAGCAAAGATTCGGCTAACGGCAGCAAGCCAGCTTCCAGCGCAATCTGCGCCTTGGTACGGCGCTTGGGTTTGTACGGCAGATACAAATCTTCCAGACGCGTTTTATCTTCTGCATGAGTGATTGCATCCAGCAATTCAGGCGTCATTTTGTTCTGTTCCTGAATGGAGGCGATGATGGCAGTGCGGCGCTCTTCCAGTTCGCGCAAATAGCGCAAGCGTTCTTCCAGCAAACGCAACTGAATGTCGTCGAGACCGCCCGTTACTTCTTTACGGTAACGCGCGATGAAAGGAACCGTCGCGCCTTCGTCGAGGAGAGAAACGGCGGCGGCGACTTGCGCGGCTTTGGCATTGAGTTCAAGAGCGAGACGTTGTTCGATAGTTGGCAGCATAGATTTTGTAAGGGGTAGGTTTTAGTTCCCTCCCCAATACAGGGGGAGGGCTAGGGAGGGGGTAAAAACGTGGCTGCGCTATCGAGCCAACCCCCATCCTAGCCTTCCCACTGAAAAGGAGAAGGGAATGTTGCGTTAATGAATTTTTGGATTAAATCGGATGTAATGTTCCATCTACTAATTTCAACTGGTGCTGCATCTTGCCCGCAAGTTCGAGGTCGTGGGTGACGACAATGAAGCTGGTTTGCAAGCGTTCATTGAGTGACTGCATTAATTCAAATAAAGCGGTGGCGCTGGCCCGGTCAAGGTTGCCTGTCGGTTCATCTGCCAGCACGCACGCTGGCTCAGTGACCAATGCGCGGGCTACAGCGACGCGTTGGCGTTCGCCGCCGGAAAGTTCGGCGGGTTGATGCTGAATCCGTTGCGCCAGTCCGACCCATTCCAGCATTTGCGCCGCGACCGGCTCGGCTTCTTTCCGGCTCATGCCGCGGATAAAGAGCGGCATGGCAACGTTTTCCAGAGCAGTGAATTCCATTAACAGATGGTGAAATTGGTAAACGAATCCAAGTGAGCGGTTGCGTAATTCACCACGCCGGGTTTCGTTCATGGCAACAATATCCTGCCCCAGAATCTCGACAGTGCCGCTGGTGGCTTTGTCGAGTCCCCCGAGAAGATGCAGCAGCGTACTCTTGCCGGAACCGGAACTGCCTATGATCGCGAGTCGCTCACCGCGCGCCACTTCCAGATTTACGCCCTTTAAGACGGGGACATTGAGCGCGCCTTGAGTAAAGGTTTTACACAAGTCGCGGCAGGATAAAATTGGCTTACTCATAGCGCAATGCCTCAGCCGGCTGAATTTTGGATGCGCGCCAGCTTGGATACAAAGTGGCAACAAGGCTGGTCGTAAATGAGAAGGCAGAGATCACTATGACATCGCTCTTTTGTAAATCAGAGGGAAGCTCAGAGATGAAGTACACATCCTTGGAAAAAAGTTGTACGCTAAATATGCGCTCAATAAAGGGTACAATAGTGTCGATATTAAGCGCGATGATCACGCCGCTTATCACCCCGATAACAACTCCAACCAATCCGATGAGCACGCCTTGCACCATGAAAATTTTCATGATGCTGGAGGGCGAAGCGCCAAGTGTGCGCAAGATGGCGATGTCAGCTTGCTTGTCGGTAACCGCCATCACCAGCGTGGAAACAATATTGAACGCGGCGACCGCAACGATGAGCGAGAGAATGATGAACATCATCTTCTTTTCCATTTGCACGGCGCGGAAATAATTCGCATTCTGGCGTGTCCAGTCCGTGGCATAGAGGTAGTTGGGTAATTGCCCTTCCAGTTCCATTGAAACGTGCTGGGCACGATCAAGGTCTTTTAGACGCGCGCTGATGCCGCTGACGGCTTCACCCATACGATAGAGTTTTTGCGCATCGCTCAGGTGAATCAACGCCAGCGCATTGTCGTAGGGAGACATGCCGATTTCAAAGATACCCACCACATGAAATTGCTTCAAACGCGGAATCATACCGGCCGGGGTGATCTGGCCTTGCGGGGTGATAAGCAAAATGTTGCCCCCAACCCGGACACCAAGAGCATGTGCCAGATCGCTGCCCAAAACGATGCCAAACTCTCCGGCGCGGAGTTCGCTGAGCTTTCCGGCCTTCATTTTTTCGCCAAGTCCGGTGAGTTTGTCTTCGCCTTCCGGAAGCACACCGCGCACCATGACTCCCTGAACATTCTCGTCTTGCGACAGCATGCCTTGCCCGTTAATGTAGGGCGACGCGGATTGAACTTCAGGATGCTTGCTCACGATGTCCAGAATAGGTTGCCAGGCATTTACCAGACCGTTTTCGCTGGTGACTTGCAAATGCGGCGTGATGCCCAGAATACGCGCCCGAATTTCTTTCTGAAAACCGTTCATGACAGACAACACGATAATGAGTGCGGCCACGCCCAGCGCGATGCCCAGCATGGAGATCATCGAGATGAAAGAAATGAAATGGTTGCGACGCTGTGCGCGGGTGTAACGCAGACCGATGAGTAGTTCGTAAGGGCGCAAAGTGAAGAGGGTAAAAATTAACAGGCGCTAGTTTGCCACAAGATTGATGAAAACTGCTATCCGTTTGAGATGATTTCTTGGGCAGCCTTGATTCCACTCATTACTGCACCTTCCAATGTCGCCGGATAATCGCCCGCGGTAAAGTCACCCGCAAGCATTATATTGGGAATCGGCGTGGTATTGCCGGGGCGGGAGAGATTTACCGCGCAAGCGAAGGTGGCGCGTTTTTCAGCAATGACTTGATGCCACAGTGGTTCCGCGTTTATGCCAAGCTGTGCGCTTATTTCCCGTGCAACTTTTTTTGCCAGTTGATCGTGATCAAGTTCCTGATGCAATCCTTCGGCACTGATAACCGCAGCGATGAGTCCATGCTGCCCTGCTATCTGACCTTTGTCGAATAGCCATTGGGTAAAACAGCGGTCAAATCCCAGCATTTCCTGTGGCAGAGCGATTTGTGCTGGATATTGCAAATATACGGTATAGATAGGTTGATAATTGATTGCGTCGATTTGTTCTGAAATTTTGGCAAATTCAGAGATGCCGTGGAACAAGCGCGAGGAAACGGCGGGTGAGGCGGCGCAAACAATATGGCTGAACTGATGCGTACCTTGCACTGTGGATAATTCGACTCCTTTGCTTTGAGGAATGATGGACTCAACGCCGCATGAAGTGTGTACCGTGCCACCGCGCTGCGTTACAAATTCAACTGCGCGATTTGGAAATAGTGTTGAAAAATCGAGGCGCGGTAACAGCATTTCGCTATCGGCAAAGCTGCCATTCAAACTATCCCGCAACACATTCAAAAAGACTTGTGCGGAAGCTTTATGCACTGGTGTATTTAGTGCTGAGATGCAGATGGGTTCCCACATCAAGCGGATTAAATGTTCACTTTGGCCATCAGTGCGCAACAGTTCCTGCGTACTGATGTCGTGCGGCAATTTAAATTTTATACGACGCATAGCGAGCATAAATCGAGATGCTTGAATTCGGTCACCTATCGTCAAACCTTTTGCCATAAGAAGTGCGGCAAGCAAATGCAGCGGGGCGGGCAGATGCGGTGCTTTCAGCTCGAAGCAGTTATGCAGCGTGAGTTGCAGCGGTAAGCGCAGAAAATCATGATCAATATTTCCGCCGACTTGTTCGATGAGTTTGAGTGTTTGGCGGTAGCAACCGAGAAGAATATGCTGGCCGTTATCAAGTTGGGTATCGTTGAGCAACACGCCGCGTGCGCGACCGCCGAGTTGTTTTGCGCTTTCAAAAACGGTGACGGGAATGCCTTGTGCCGCAAACGTAACAGCGGCGGCCATGCCAGCGTAACCGCCACCAATGATGCCAACATTAAATCGTTTGTCGGTTGTCATGTAGAAATTCTGAACAGAATTTATTGCTTATTCCTTCCCCCTCGCAGGGGGAAGGTTAGGATGGGGGTATAGTATAAAATTCTCAACAATAGTTGATAACACTCCCTCCAAGTTATCAAATACATCATTATTCCAAAAACGCAGCACTCTCCACTCATGTGAAAGTAAGTAAGCTGTCCTGTGTTCGTCATAAGTAACATGATCCTGATGTTGTCCTCCATCAAGTTCAATAACTAGTTGCTGTTCTATGCATGCAAAATCGGCAATGTAACGTCCAATTGGGTGTTGGCGGCGAAAGCGATGACCACTTAGCTGTTTACCACGTAATTCACGCCATAAAATTTGTTCAACAATGGTCATGCCACTTCGAAGCGATCTTGCTTTGGTGGTGGTCGCTATGCTAATTCTTCTGGTAGGCATAAAAGAATGCGCCCCCATCCTAGCCTTCCCCCTGAGAGGGGGAAGGAATTTGAGTTAGTTCTTCCACCACGTTTTATATGCCAGCCAAAGTTTGCGTAACGGAGGAAGAGAGATACGTTCTTTGAGTACATGACAACCGCTGGCAACAACTTCATCGAGCGTGGCGCGATAGATCGCTGCCATGATGATTCCAGTGCGCTGGCTTTTGCGGTCTGCCTCAGGCAGTTGCTCAAATGCTAGCCGGTAAAAATGTTGTGCGCGTTCGATCTGAAACTTCATCAGTTTTTGAAACTCTTCTGTCTCGTTAGCATTGAGAATGTCACGGGTATGCACCCCGAATTGGGTGAGTTCATCCTGCGGCAGATAGATGCGGCCGCGTCGCGCATCTTCTCCGACATCGCGGATAATATTGGTAAGCTGCAATGCGATACCAAGGTCTTGCGCGTATTTTAATGTTTTGCGATCGGTGTAGCCGAATATCCCCGCGGCTAGCAATCCCACCACCGAGGCAACCCGGTAGCAATACAATTGCAAGGCTTTGAAATCGGCATATTGATGCTGCTCCAAATCCATCTCCATGCCGTCGATGATTTCCAGCAAATGCTCTTGCGCCATATTGAACTGTTTGACAACCGGTACAAGCGCTAGCGCCACCGGATGTTGCGGTTTGCCGCCGTAAATTTCTGCAACTTGCCCACGCCACCAGATAAGCGTCGTGCGCGCCACATTGGTATCCGAACATTCGTCTACTGCATCATCCACCTCACGACAGAAAGCATATAGCGCGGTAATGGCGCGGCGTTTGTCCTGCGGCAGGAACATAAAGCTGTAGTAAAAGCTGGAGCCGCTTTGGGCCGCTTTGTCTTGGCAATATTCTTCAGGCGTCATATTAGAAATTGAACGGTGCACTGCGGAACAGCATGATAACCCAGTCAAACGGGCGCAGTGTCGGGCGTTTTTGGAATACGTCATAACGTACCCCGTCCAGCTTGGCGAGAATGCCCAGCCCACCCGCAATGATGAGGCGCATTTCCAGCCCGATGCGCCCGGTCAGAATTGTGCCGAGCGGTTTGCCGCTATTCATCATTTCACGCGCGCGCCGCGTTTGAAATTGCATTAATTCCTGCCAAGCAGCATCTACCTGTCCTTCGGCAATGTTCGCCTCGGTGACGCCGAAACGCGTCATGTCATCGAGAGGAAGATAAATACGATTAATTGCGTAATCTTTTTTTACATCTTGCCAGAAGTTGATGAGTTGCAAGCTGGTGCAGATAGCGTCGGAATAAATCAGATTTTGCGGCGTGGCCTCGTCATAAAGGTGCAGAAGCAATCGACCCACCGGGTTGGCTGAACGCCGGCAATAGTCCAGCACTTCATCAAAATTCGCATAGCGTTTTATTATCACATCCTGTGTGAAGGCATCGAGCAAATCGTGAAATAACTGAATCGGCAGCTGATGCAGTTCGACGATTTCTGCCATATTGGCAAACAGGGGGGTAAGCGGCTTTTCGTGTGCGGCGATGCGATTCAGTTCGGCGCGAAACGCATCCAGCCTGGATAGTCGTACAGCGTCTGCGACATCACCCTCGTCGGCGAAATCATCAGCCTGACGTGCAAAGTGATAAATGATTTCAACCGCCCGGCGTAAACGCCTAGGCAACAGAATGGATGCAACGGGAAAGTTTTCGTAGTGATCAACGGTCATTGTGGAAACCAATAGGACACTTCTCGTCCACTGGGAAAAAATGGATCAACCTCTTCCAGTACCAGATTGCGCCAAGATTGTTGGAGTGTAACTGCTGCCCAAGCTGCAAATGCAGCAAGTGCAGCGTCGCGTTCATGTTCGGTGTTTATGGTCGGAAGGTGATTTGTGATAAATTGCTCTGCCTCTGCGTGCAGACGCAACAGTGCCTTCGGGTGAGCTTCCGTAATAAGGGTAGTTGGCCAGGAAGTAGCAATAAGTCGTGCGGCGATAATTCCTTGAACGAGACACGCGCCTCGAAGCGAGTTGACACTGTTCACTGTGCCGTTATGACCACCAGCTTCCCTCACACGCAGACGCAAATATGAATCAACACGCCGATCACCTTCTTGAACCCAGAACAACGGAGCATCAATGCCGACACCTGCGGGCGCAAAAGTCGTGTTCTTTGCCGCATTGCTAATTGCTTCGGGTGCATTAGATACAACACCGGTTACAAGGCTGACAATCCCGCCAACTTTGTCAACGTGAAGTGTGGCCCAACCAAAGTTGTTGATGCCGCCGGGATCAAAACCAAGAAGAACCATTAGATTTGCTGTTCCTCAATCAATTTATCAATCAGAACCTGGTCGTTAGGCAGACCTTTTGCGCGCTGACCGAGTTTTTGTAACAGTTCACGGCTCGGGTAGCGCATGTTGCGCAGGTCGGAAGCATTTACCTGTGTATGTCCAGAGAACACCCGAAAATGCTCGTCAAGGATAGTCGAGTTAAGAAAGACGCTTAGCCCTTTTGCAGTATCCTCGTCCATCCCGTGCTTCCCGATATGAAATACATTCCAATGATTTTCAAATCCTATAAGTGCGGCATCTAAAGCATCGCTAGCTAAATGATAAGCTACGAGGCGTCGACGTTCTTCCTTCGAGGTAAAACGTTTAACCAGTACATAATGACCACGCGGCATCAGCCACTTGCTTATATTGCATTTGTTGCCGTCAGATGCTATCCGCAATGCATTAGGTTTTTTGTGAAATTTAGGCCAACATAAAATACCATCCGCAAAATGGTGCGGATAGAGTAAAGGAGCTGTATCGCGGCTTGGTTCGTTGCACCAATATTCTTTTAGGCGAAAGTCCACTACTGGGCCGGTACAAACCTCTAGTCCAATGTCAGGTAATGTGTGCGTGCAATGTTTAGGAGTATCTGTTTGCCCAATAGCTGTCGGAATATGGATGAATTGTTCTACGTCATTCGGTTTCACAATCACGGCAGCATCGAATGTGGTTTGCCGGAAGTCAGAAAATTTTGCATCATGCGAAGTGGATATTACAACCGTGCCTTGCAATTCACCTTTGATCAAGTGAATGATGACATTTTCTTGCAATACATCATCCTCTTGAAATGCTTGGCTTCGGCTCTCGAAAAGATGCAGTTGCCGGATTGCGCAAGTCCGCAAAATTAAATCCCGGAACGGGCGGTAATAGCTTCCGTTGCAAAATGAACGGGGAATGATCGCGACAACCTCACCTTTATCTTTCAAAAGCAGAATAGTCAAAGCAAGAAACGCGGTATATAAATTCACAGTCTCAATACCTACCATTCGTAACAGTTTTCGGTGTTTGGAGTTGGAGGATATTTTTTTGTATGGAGGATTGAGAATTGCGTGAGTGTAACGCTGGTTGCTATCAAACTGTATTGCAGAGGTAGCATCCTCGATAAAGTCAGACATGTGGATATGGGATATTATTTTTCCTTGCCCGTGTTGAACATAATCGTCGAGCGTATTTTTGAGGTAGGCACCTAATACCTCATCTATTTCCCAAACTTCTGAAACGACAATTATATTTTCCTGAAGAGCTTTGTCTAAGAAAGCTGAAGTTAATGATCCGACCCCCGCGCCTGCATCTAGCAATCTGGCGTGTTCTTTGTATGAAAAAAGTGAAGCCATAAAAGTGGCGATGGGAGACGAAGTCATGAATTGACCAAGTTCAGAACGTCGTTGAGAATCCAGTAAGCTATTGGCTTCTCGTCTGACTTTGTCAATAATAAGGCTCATGGGTTTAGATTAAATCTTCGCGATGCAACAAGAACACAAATTCGTCACCCGCAGAAACAGTAAGCCAGTTGAAGGGTAATTCCGGATATGCGGCTTCTAGTACGTCGCGGTTGTGGCCGATTTCAACAACCAGTATGCCGCCGGGATTTAGATGCATGGCGGCGTGTCTGAGAATTTCGCGCGTGGCATCCAGACCGTCTTTGCCGCTGCCGAGTGCCAGTGACGGTTCGTGCAGATATTCTGCGGGCAGTGCGGCGACGGATTCGGCATCCACGTAAGGGGGATTGCTGATGATGAGGTCGTATTTTTTGTCGTCGAGCTTGGCAAAAAGATTTGATTCGATCAGACGAACACGTTCATTAAGCTTGTAGTCATCTACATTGCGCGCAGCCACGGCAAGAGCATCGTTGGAAAGATCGACGGCATCGACGGTCGCTTCAGGGAATATGTGCGCTGCCAAGATGGCAAGGCACCCGCTGCCGGTACACATATCCAATATGCTATGCACTTTTTCTGTGGCCTCGACCCAGGGAAACAGACTCTCATGCAGTAATTCGGCAATAAATGAACGCGGCACGATGACGCGTTCGTCTACATAAAAACGCAGTGCGCCTAACCAGGCTTCGTGCGTGAGATAGGCGGCAGGAATTTTTTGTTCGACACGCTGCTTAAGTAATTTGCCGAGCGCTGTTTTCTCGTGAATCGTTAAACGAGCATCCAGGAAAGGTTCAAGCGTATCCAGTGGCAAATGCAGCGTATGCAAAATGAGGTAGGCAGCTTCGTCGTAAGCACTGGCGGAGCCGTGTCCAAAACTGAGCTTGTTTTCATTAAATGCACTGACGGAAAAGCGCATCCAGTCACGCAAGGTATGCAGCTCGGAGGTATCCGAAAACGAGTGAAGAGTACTCATGCGCTTTTGACCAATAGTTTGATGAGCGTTAGCCTGTAAATTTCAGAAAGCGCTTTCAGATCGGCGACAGCAACGCATTCGTTTAGTTTATGGATCGTTGCATTGAGCGGGCCAACCTCAATTACCTGAGGACAAATATCAGCGATGAAACGTCCGTCTGAAGTACCTCCACTGGTGGAGAGTTCGGCCTCAATTCCCTGCACTTGCTTAATGGCGTCGCTTATAGCATCAACCAGATTGCCGCGTGGTGTGAGATAGGGCTTGCCGGAAAGCTCCCACAACAGGTCGTACTCCAGTTTATGTTTGTCGAGGATAGCATGTACTTTAGCTTTTAGTTCTTCCACCGTACTTGCAGTGGAAAAGCGGAAATTGAATAATATTTCCACTGTGCCCGGCACCACATTGGTCGCGCCTGTGCCACCGTGAATATTGGATATTTGCCACGAAGTCGGCGGAAAATATTCGTTACCCTTGTCCCATACGGTTGCTGCAAGTTCGGCAATGGCAGGGGAGGCGAGATGAATGGGATTTTTCACCAGATGCGGGTAGGCAATGTGGCCTTGCACACCTTTGACGGTGAGTGTGCCGGAGAGTGAACCGCGCCGTCCGTTTTTGATGGTGTCGCCTGTTGTACTCACCGAAGTGGGTTCACCGACAATGCAATAATCCAATTTTTCATCTCGTGCCTGCAAGGTTTCGACCACGCGCACAGTTCCGTCAAGGGCTACACCTTCTTCGTCTGAAGTCAGCAGCAGGGCGATGGAGCCTTGGTGTTGTGGATATTCTGCAACGAATTTCTCTATGGCGGTGACAAAAGCAGCAAGCGAGCCTTTCATATCGGCTGCGCCACGTCCGTATAGCATGCCATCACGTACAGTTGGTGTAAACGGATCACTCGTCCATTTATCCAGGGGGCCGGTTGGTACAACATCCGTGTGCCCAGCAAAACAGATTACAGGCGAAGTTTCGCCGCGCCTTGCCCACAAGTTATCGACTTCATTGCTGCGCGTTTTGTCTAGGACAAAGGCGAGAGGAGCTAGACGTCTGCCGATAATGTCGAGGCAACCTTTGTCATCAGGTGTGAGGGAATGCCGCGCAATAAGCTGTTTGGCAAGGTCTAATGTGTCACTCATAATTTCAAGTTTTTATAATCATTGTCATTGAATCCGGTTGCCACTACTTTTCCTTTTTTCTCCAATACCGGACGTTTGATAACGTTGGGTTTTTCCAACATGAGCGCCAAAGCCGATGCATCGTCTTTGATTGAAGTTTTCACCGCATCCGGCAATTGTCCCCAGGTTGGCCCAGTCTTCTTTAGCAATTTTTGCCAGCCGACTTGCTTGAGCCATTCAGAAAGCATTTCTTGCGTAACACCATGCTTTTTGAAGTCGTGAAATTCATAGCCGATACCGGACTCGTCAAGCCATGTGCGGGCTTTTTTCACCGTGCCGCAGTTGGAAATGCCGTAAAGTTTTATAGAATTACTCAAGGTTTAATTTTATAGAATTTAGTTGCGCGGGAGCAGGACTTGAAGGCGCGGTTGAGGCTTCTCCCGACGAAGGTGATTCACTTGTTGGCTGGTTAAAAGCTTTCATTTTGGATGTTTGCGAGTAATCGATCAGCGAAGAAAGATTGCTGGCGGAATCGGCGTTACGCAGAGCTTCTTCTTTGGTGATCTGACCCGCTTTGAAAAGCTTGTAGAGTGCTTGCTCAAAAGTTTGAGTTCCCGGTGTAACGCTTTGTTCCATCGCTTCGCGAATCTTGTCGATTTCGTCTTTCTTTATGAGTTCAGCAACGAGCGAAGAGTTCACTAAAATTTCGACAGCGGGAACCAGCTTGCCTTCTTTATTGCGGATTAGACGCTGCGAAACTACAGCACGCAAACACATGGATAAATCTGACAATACGCTTTGGCGCGCATCATAGGGGAAAAAATTCACGATACGGTTTAATGCATGATAGCTGTTGTTTGCATGCAGTGTCGAAAGGCAAAGGTGACCTGTTTGCGCGAAAATAAGACCGTGTTTTAGTGTGTCACGATCACGTATTTCACCGATCATTAACACATCCGGGGCTTCACGCATTGCACTCACCAGCGCATTGATATAGTTCTCGGTATCAGTTCCTATTTCACGCTGATTGACGATGGATTTGTTGTGTTTGAAAATATATTCGATCGGGTCCTCGATGGTTAGAATATGCCCGCTCTTGGTAACGTTACGGTGTTCGATCATCGCGGCCAATGTTGAAGACTTCCCCGAACTTGTTGCCCCGACTACCAGCACCAATCCCCGCTTCTCCATAATAAGCTCTTTGAGGACGACTGGCAGATGAAGATCTTCAATATTCAGGATGTCTCCACGCACGTAGCGAACGACTATCGCCACATCACCCCGCTGGCGAAAGACATTGATACGGAAGTTGCCGATGCTTGGTACACGGAAGGAGAAATTCATTTCCATGTGTAGCTCGAATTCGGTAATTTGCTGTTCCGTCATCATTTCGTAGGCAATACGCTTGATCGTAACCGCATCAAGGATTTGCGCATTGATCGGCATAGCAATGCCATCAATCTTGATATTGATCGGAGCATCAGCCGAGAAAAACAAATCAGAGGCATGCTTGTCTGCTGCAAGTTGCAGTAGTGGAGTAATGATCATGTTTTTTCCTTAAAGCAGCTTCTAGTCGTTAGTGGCTAGTTTCCAGTTACCAGTTAAAACAAAAATCGCGCAGCGACTTTACCAACTAACGACTAGCTACCAGCGTCTAACGACTGTTTAACTTAGATGCCTCTCAATAACTCATTGATACCCGTCTTGCCCAAGGTCTTGGCATCAACCTTTTTGACGATTATGGCGCAGTTCAAACTGTACTTGCCATCGTTGGATGGCAGGCTACCACTTACCACAACGGAGCCTGCGGGTACCCGTCCGAAATGAATTTCGCCAGTTTCGCGATCATAAATTTTTGTGCTTTGACCGATGAATACGCCCATCGAAATCACGGAGCCTTCTTCCACGATCACTCCCTCGACAACTTCCGAACGTGCGCCGATAAAACAATTGTCTTCAATAATGGTTGGGTTTGCCTGCACCGGCTCAAGAACGCCACCAATGCCGACACCGCCGCTTAAATGAACGTTTTTGCCTATCTGGGCACAAGAGCCGACGGTAGCCCACGTATCGACCATTGTGCCTTCATCCACATAGGCTCCGATGTTGACGTACGATGGCATCAGGACTACGTTTTTGGCAATGAACGCACCTCTGCGTGCGGTAGCCGGAGGAACAACGCGAAAGCCGCCTTCACGAAATTCTTTGGAGTTGTAGTCGGCAAATTTGGAAGGGACTTTATCGAAATAGTTGGTAAAGCCGCCTTTGATAAAAGCATTGTCTTCAATGCGAAAGGACAGCAGCACGGCTTTTTTGATCCACTGATTGGTGATCCAGGCACCGTCAACCTTTTCGGCCACGCGCAACTTGCCATGGTCGAGATATTCAATAACTGTATTAATGGTTTCTTTTAACTGTGCATCCACATTGCGTGGAGTAATCTCGGCACGACGTTCAAAGGCTTCTTCAATAATTGCTTGCAGTTGAGGCATAATTTTCCCTATTTTTTAATAAAGTTTGTAGTCGTTAGTCTCTAGTCGTTAGTTGAGAAATGCCCGCTATGAGTTTATTGTTTTAACTAACGGCAAACGTCTCGCGACAGAATTTAACTATTCTTTCGGCAGCTTCCAACGTCTCATCCAAATTGGCAACCAGTGCCAAGCGAACAAAATTGCTACCTGGATTGATGCCGTGAACTTCACGGGCCAGGAAACTGCCGGGTAGTACGGACACATTATAGTCGCGGAAAAGCTGTTGCGCGAAGCTGGTATCAGCTATTGGGGTTTTTAGCCATAAATAGAAGCTGGCCTCCGGCTTAGATACTTGCAATACTGGGCTCAGTATGTTAATGACTTCATTGAATTTTTCGGTGTATTGTTGGCGATTCTCAGCAACATGTTTTTCATCGCTCCATGCGGCAATAGTCGCTGCCTGAACTGCCGGATTCATTGCGCAGCCATGATAAGTGCGATAGAGCGAAAACTTTTCCAGTACTTTGGCATCGCCGGCAACGAAGCCTGATCGCAGACCCGGTACATTGGAGCGTTTGGACAGGCTTGAAAACACCACGAGGTTTTTGTAATCGCCCCGTCCCAGTTGTTGTGCTGCTTGTAAGGCTCCCAGAGGTTTGTCTTCGCCAAAGTATATTTCGGAATAACACTCGTCCGAGGCAATGACAAAGCCGTAGCGGTCACTCAATTCGAACAGAGTCTTCCATTCTGCCAGCGTCATTATGCGCCCGGTTGGATTTCCCGGAGAACAGACATAGATCAGTTGAGTGCGTTGCCAGATAGACTCGGGTAGCTGCGCAAAGTTTAGAGCAAAATCATCCCCGGACAAGGTGTTGAGAAAGTGGGGCGTCGCACCCGCTAAAAAAGCCGCGCCTTCGTAAATTTGATAAAACGGGTTGGGGCAAACCACCACCGGGTCGTGCTTGTTGCGGTCGATAACCGCTTGCGCGAAAGCAAAAAGCGCTTCACGGCTGCCGTTTATAGGCAATACTTGCGTCTTGGCATCCGGTGCCGGAATACCATAGCGACGTGCCAACCAATTGGCAATAGTGCTGCGCAACGCATCGCTGCCTATTGTTGTGGGATAATTCGATAGACCATCCAGACCTGCGATCAATGCCTCTTTTATAAAGGACGGCGTGGTGTGTTTGGGTTCTCCGATATGCAGACTGATCGGTTTTAAAGCAGCATTAGGCGTTACTTCACCGAAAAGACGGGCAAGTTTTTGGAACGGGTAGGGTTGAAGTTTGTCTAGATCAGGATTCATTGTGGTTTCACAAAGTGCGGTATATCAGCGAGCATTATAAAGGTCGGTCGAGTGCTATCAAAATTATTTATAAAAGATGGATGCAGGTGCCTGTCTAACCCACCATGACCATTAACAATAACAACGTAAAACCGGTAACCTGTGTTCTAACCGGCGCTCTTGTCTGGGGGCTGGTTTGGTTTCCTTACCGCGAACTGCAAAGCAATGGCGTGTCCGGCGCGATGGCGACCATGCTGACCTATTTGTTTGCAATGCTGGTCGGCGCATTTATGTTGAAGCGCGTATGGCATGAACGATCATCTTTCAACGGTTGGGTGCTGTTGCTGGTATTGAGCTCGGGTTGGTCGAATTTCGGTTATGTGCTGGCGATGCTGCATGGTGAAGTCATGCGCGTGCTATTGTTGTTCTACTTGGCCCCGGTATGGACTATCTTGTTTTCGTTCTGGCTATTGGGAGAACGTCTCAATCTTTATGGCTATTTCGTCGTGGCACTCTCGTTGGCTGGTGCAATCATGATGCTGTGGAAGCCCAGCCTCGGCTTTCCCTTGCCACAAAATTTGTCTGAATGGTTGGGGCTTTCAGCGGGGATGAGTTTTGCGCTTGCCAATGTGATATCACGCCGTACTTCCCATCTCTCTGTCGAAGCCAAGTCTTTTAGCGTATGGCTGGGCGCTGCTTTGCTGACCTTGCCATTTCTGGCATGGCAAGGCGGCGTGATGAATCAGATATTGGCTATCGATAAATACTCATGGTTGGTATTGGGGGTAATGGGTATCGCCTTAACGGCAACCAGTTTTGCCGTGCAATATGGTGTAACCCATCTTGCTGCTAACAGGGCAGCCGTGTTATTTCTGTTTGAGCTGATTGTTGCCGCCGTATCTTCGTATTTTCTAGCAGGAGAAGCGATGGGTTGGCACGAATGGGCAGGTGCAATACCTATTATTGCCGCTAGTTTACTATCAGGAAAATTGTGTTTAGACAAAAGCATGGGGTAAACTCCGACTTGATCTGCTTCTGTCAATTTTCAAATAGGGTTCGTTAAATATTTTAGTTGGCCATGATAAGTATCCAGACATCTGCTGAAATCGCCAATATATTTGGCAATAATGATCCTGATATGGTCTGGGGAAAAGTTAGCGATATCATCCGTCGTATAAGTCCCGATTACGATTTCACCCTGATTCAAACTCTCTACATTGATGTGATGCGCCTGTTTCGGGGAGAATACCCGGGTTATTGTGCGATCAAAACGCTATATCACGATACTTCACACACTTTGGAAGTTTTGATGTGCGGAGTTAGGCTCATGCATGGGGTACATCTGTCGGGCGATCATTTAACGGATGATGAAATTACGCTAATGTTTTCGGCCATGTTGCTGCACGATGTCGGGTATGCCCAACGCGAAGGCGAAGAAAGCGGAACCGGTGCCCAGTATACACAGACCCATGTTCAGCGTGGTATTGAGTTTATGAGGCATTATTTTAGTCAACATAATTTGCCGTCAAAGGTTCCTGACGCGATCACAGGCATGATCATGGGTACCGAGCACACGAAGCCATTTACCCGGATAGCGTTTGAAGATGAAAGGGCTCGCATGTTAGCCCGAATTGTTGCAACTGCCGATATCACCGGACAAATGGCGGATCGCGCTTATTTGGAAAAACTATTGTTTCTTTATTTAGAGTTCAAAGAGGCACGTTTCGGCAGTTATCAAAGCATGTATGAATTGCTGCGCCAGACTAGCCATTTTTATAGGTTGACCCGCAAAAAAATGGATGAAGCGCTGGGTGGCATTTATCAGAAGCTGGAATTCCATTTCAAAGACAGGTTGGGCGTAAGAAACAATTACTATCTTGAGTCAATCGAAAAAAACATGAGCTATTTACAAAAGATTGTTGCCCAGAATGAAGCGGCGTATCTTACGATGCTCAAGCGAAACGGTATTGCGGAGAAATCTCGTTTGATCATGTAGTTTCACAATTTTAAGATAAGGATGTGCCTTCATGACTAATGCGGTTGATTCTATCCTGAACTATAACGCCGGGCGTGAGCCGGAGCGACTAGCTTTGAAGCATCTGGCCATGAGGCAGGATGCTTTCGCATTTATGCGGGGAACCTGCCACCTGTATTATCAGGATTGGCCAGCCGCAGACAAGCAACTTAACGCGACGCCACTCGGGTGGATATGTGGCGATTTGCACTTGGAAAATTTGGGTTGCTACAAAGGGGATAATCGTCAAGTGTATTTCGACTTGAATGATTTTGACGAGGCGATCCTTGCGCCAGTCTCCTGGGAACTAAGCCGCTGGTTGACCAGTATTCTAGTCGCGGCGAAATCTTTGCAGATTCCGAGAGAAGATGCGGCTCATCTTTGCAGAATCGGTTTGGACAGTTACTCCGCAGCTTTGAAGGCAGGAAAGGCCAGATGGCTGGAAAGAGAAACCGCAAAAGGAATGATTCGAGACCTGCTTAATCCGCTGAAATTGAGGAACCGGAAAACGTTTTTGGACAGCCGTACCAAACTGCGTAACGGAAAACGCCTGATCAGGATTGATGGAAAACGTGCGCTGGCATTGGAGCCGCAAGAAAAAGCAGAAGTCATGGCATTTGTTAAAGAGTTTGCCAAACTGCAACCCAATCCGGCTTTTTATAAACCGCTTGATGCATCGCGTCGTATCGCCGGAACCGGCAGCTTAGGCGTCAAACGTTATGCGATTCTGATCGAAGGACACAGTAGCCCGGATGCAAATTATCTGCTCGATCTGAAAGAGGCCGTACCCGGCGCGCTCAAGCCCCATGTCAAACACAAACAACCAAAATGGGAAAGTGAAGCCCACCGTGTTGTTGCCGTGCAACGCCGCGCGCAAGCAATTTCTCCAGCATTTTTGTCTGCGGTCACTTTCCAAAATCGGCCGTTTGTCCTTAAAGGGTTGCAGCCAACTTCAGATCGTTTGGCACTGGAAAAGTGGAACGGAAAAATAAAGCGGCTGGAGCAGGTTATTCACAGTATGGGAGAAGTCGTTGCCTGGAGTCATTTGCGCAGCGGGGGGCATTCCGGTTCATCCATCGCGGATGAGTGGACATTGTTTGGAAGTCAAAGCGATTGGCAGTCGCCATTATTGAAATATGCCTCGGACTACGCCGCAAAAATTGAGTCGGATTGGAAAAAATACGCCAAAGAATATGATCGTTCGGGAAAAAGCTGGGTTGAAGTTATTCCTGACCGGAAGAAAAGATAGGCGAATTTTCAGCACTGCACATACGGGTATTTTCTACTGTGTATAATTATGCCCTTTCAAAATCACATTATCTCAACGCAATTTTATGAACCCCATCACGCTTGGTACACCACTCAGCCCGTCCGCAACTAAAGTTATGTTACTTGGTAGCGGAGAACTCGGCAAAGAAGTCATCATTGCACTGCAACGCTTTGGTGTTGAAGTGATTGCAGTAGATCGTTACGAGAATGCCCCCGGACACCAAGTGGCACACCGCGCACATGTTATCAATATGGCGGATGGCGCGGCCTTGCGCGCGCTAATAGAAAAAGAGCAGCCGCATATTATTGTGCCCGAGATTGAGGCCATCGCCACCGATATGCTGGTGCAAATCGAGAGTGAAGGAATAGCGCGCGTTATTCCCACAGCTCGCGCCGCACAACTCACCATGAACCGCGAAGGCATTCGCCGTCTTGCTGCTGAAAAACTCTGGTTGCCCACTTCGCCCTACAAGTTCGCCAATAGCCTGGAAGAATTGCGTGCTGCCATCGACGGTGGCATAGGTTATCCGTGCATTGTCAAACCGGTGATGTCATCTTCGGGTAAAGGCCAATCAAAAATAGATAATGCCAATGAAATTCAGACCGCGTGGGATTATGCCGCGAGCGGTTCGCGCGTAAATCAGGGTAGGGTTATCGTTGAAGGTTTTATCGATTTTGATTATGAGATCACGCAATTGACCGTGCGGGCCGTTGGCTCGAACGGGGATATTGAAACTCATTTTTGCGAACCAATTGGTCATGTGCAGATTCATGGCGATTATGTCGAGAGTTGGCAACCCATGGCGATGACAGCACTGGCGCTGCAAAGATCCCGCGACATTGCCAAAAAAGTGACTGATGATTTGGGTGGCTTGGGTATCTTTGGTGTCGAACTGTTTGTGAAAGGCGACACAGTTTGGTTCAGCGAAGTGAGTCCGCGTCCCCACGACACAGGTATGGTGACCATGTGTACCCAGCGGATTAACGAATTTGAGTTGCATGCGCGTGCAATCCTAGGCCTGCCTGTGGATACCACGTTAATCAAAGCGGGGGCGAGTGCGGTGATTTATGGTCAGCTAGATGAAAAAGGCATTGCTTTTCAGGGGCTGGAAGAAGCCTTGCGCGTTCCCGAATCGGATGTACGCTTGTTCGGCAAACCTGAGTCATTCAAAAAACGTCGTATGGGTGTCGCGTTAGCGAGGGGGAAAGATACCGATGAGGCACGGGTGCGCGCCAAGCTCGCCGCAAGTAAAGTTATCCCCGTCAAAGTTTGATGATTCTGGGAATTCAACACGCCACCTTTATAACGAGCGATCTAGCCAGATCGCGTCAGTTTTACGAAGGCGTACTGGGTTTATCTCTTTCGGACAAACGTCCGCCCATGAGTTTTGAAGGTGTGTGGTATGACATTACACCCGCCCAGCAAATTCATTTAATGCTATTGCCGAATCCGGAAGCCGGTTTACAACGCCCTGCCCACGGCGGGCGTGACCGTCATGTAGCATTGAACGTGTCGGATATGGCTTTATTTGTAGAACGGTTAAATTCGGCGGGTATTACGTATACGCAAAGCCAGTCTGGTCGGAGCGCTTTATTTTGCCGCGATCCCGATGGTAATGCACTTGAGTTTATGGAAGTTTAGGAACCGTCATGATAAAGAATTCAGAGCGCAGGCAGTCAAGCATGTATCAATGGGGTCAAACTCGATTGATACATATTATTTGCTGGCTTATTGGGACGCCGTAAATTCGAGATAAAACAAATACCCTTTATAGGCAGACACGCCCAAGATCAATATAAAAATAATTATTGCGTAATGGATGACGCCCCATCCGTCATTATTTTCTTTAACAGCTCTGGCGGCAGGAACTTTTTTCTGAGTAAATCCGAATGGCACTTCAATGTGCGCAGATTTATTAAACTGCGGGTACATCTCATCATGTTTATCCAGCAATGCAAAAATAATCCTGGCTATTTCAGGCGAGAAGCCGGCACGGCCACCGTCCCTTGAGTCGTTAATAAGTGAAAGTAACAACTCGCGGCAATTCGAAGACCCCCATAGCATCGTAATTTTTTTTGCAATATGGGGATACTTTGTAAATAGCTCAGCTGGATCTACTTTATTCATTCTTTCCTCAAAGCTCTTCCAAGGTGGAAAACATCCACTATGAAAAGTACAACCTAATAAATCTACGGAAGATTTCTCGCTAGTCTGAAACCATCATCATCGTCACGATAAACCGGCAGGTTTCTTTCCCTGCCAGAGGCCCTTTCGTCCTGCTGGGTGCCGTTCCAGGAACTGCCTCGAAGGACTCGCTCATAGCCGTTACCAAGCCAGACACTGCCATCAGTCGGTGATTTATTATAGTTTGGATGGTAACTGTCTTCTACCCACTCGTATACATTCCCTGACATATCGTATAAACCGAAGGCATTGGGTTTTTTGCCGGCAACAGGATGTGTCGTAACCTTGCTGTTGCCAGCAGGGCTCGAATATGCCCCGTACCAGGCAACACTGTCCAGATCGTTGCTACCGCAATATTCAAAATTTTCGCCAGCACGACAAGCGTACTCCCATTCGGCTTCAGAGGGTAAACGATAATGTTTGCCTGTCTTGGTGTTGAGTTTGGAAATAAATAGTTGAGCGTCCTCCCAACTGACTTTTTCGACCGGACAGTTATCGCCACACTTTTTAAACCCACTGGGATTGTTACCCATAATCTCTTTCCACTGCCCCTGCGTAACTTCGGTTTTTCCCATGGCAAAACTTTTTCCAATAGTAACTAGCTGCACGGGCTTTTCGTCGTCATTACCATTGCTTGATCCCCGCTCAAAACTCCCCGGCGGGATAACGATCATTTCAGGACATTTGGGGCAGTCTTTAATGACGGCACCGGATTTTAATTCGGCTTCCGCATAAGCGTTTGTCAGCACAATTGACATGAATAATATGACTGAAGTGACGGCGCTCCCAAGCGATGCTTTATTATTTTTGGACATGTAATTCCCCGATGCAACATGCATGTATATCGACTATTGAATTTTTCGCCGCGAAGACTACACGAAAACCCTATTTTTGTCATAATCAAAAGTATCTAGACCTACATACAATGAAGGTACTGTTAATTTTATAAAATATTATAATTCAATGAGATGATATTTGTTTGTCGTTGTGATGCGGCACAAGATTGCGCCGTGTTTTCAAATGCGAGTTTCTAAGCGGCAACTTATTTTAAGGAGTCGGATTGGTGTGGCGCTTATGCATGTTCTCTATTTTTCATATACCAGGCGATAGCATTACCTCGGCGCAGACCATGTTTGTGTGAGTTGGTCTAATTTCTATGTAATAAAAAATTCACATTATTTTCACCTTGGTTTAAGTCTACCTTCGTAAATTTGTACCTGTCTAAGTAAATTTGCGTTTCGCAAAAAATTTTAGTCGTGGCCCGGATAGTTTTGTCCGCGCTGTAATTACTAATCATTTAACTTCAAGGGGAATCTACGTGCGTTATTATTTGAATCATGGTGCTTTTGTAAAATCACTTCCGGCTGGTATTGCGCTTTCGGTACTGGCCTGCGCAATAAATAGCGCCCTTGCTGCCGAAGTTACCGATCTGGGCGCAGTTGGCGCTTCTGATACGACGAATAGCGTACCGGCAGCAGCTATAAGCGCTCCGTCGCATAGTTCTTTGTCCGCTCGTTCAGCTCAATCGGTGATTAGCGAGGATTACATCCGCAATGATCTGACTCCGGCAGCGGATTTCAGTCAGGTTATTCAGAAAGCCCCCGGCATGTGGAGCGTAAGTCCAAATGGCCCTGGCATTGGACAGACGACAACCTATTTCCGAGGTTTCGCTGATGGCGACTACAGTATTACGTTTGATGGTATTCCGTTCCAAGATACCAATAGCCCGACACATCATACTTGGGTATTTTTCCCCAGTCAGCTTTTGGGTGGTGCAGTTATTGACCGCAGCCCCGGCTCCGCAGCAACCCTTGGCCCTGCCAACTTCGGCGGCTCAATCAACCTGTTGTCACGCAACCTTGAACCACAAAGTCGCACCACTGAAGAAGGTTCGTATGGTTCGTGGAATACACAATATCTCGGTGTAGAACATGAGACCGGGCAGTTCGGTGCGGATGGCAGTTCCAATTTGCTGGTAACTGCACATGCGCTGACATCAGATGGCTATCAAACTCTGAATTCCGAGAAACAAAATGCCCTCTCTGCAAAATACACTTACGCGATTTCCAACGATACAGCGCTGACCTTGTTTGCTTCCGGTATTGATTTGCATGCCAATCAACCGAACACCGGACAGCCAACACGTGCTCAGGCCGCCCAGTATGGCTACAGTTATCTATTGCAAAATACTGATCCGACTCAGACAAACTTTGAGGCCTACAACTTTTACCACGTAACTACCGATTTTATCTATGCTGGTATCACTTCCAATCTGAATGATGGATGGAAGTTGGACGACAAGGTTTACCAATACGCTTATTACAATAAACAGAACTATCAAAATAAGGCGGCTACTCCGGGGACCGCCGCATTTAATACTGCTGCTATCGACAAGCTAAACTCATATAACACCACCGGTAATATCTTGCGCGTCAGTAAAGATACCTCAACCGGTATCTTGCGCACTGGTTTATGGTCGGAAGTTGCATCAACCAGCCGTCATCAAACTCCCTCCAATGCATTGACCTGGGTTGACGCGGCACAACCAAAGTTTAATGAAAGCTATATAACAACTTTGTTGCAACCGTTTGTTGAATATGAGTACAAAGCCACGACAGATTTGAGTATCACACCGGGGGTTAAGTATGCATCCTACAATGAAAGTTTCACCCAATATGCGGATGCCAGCACGGTTGGCAACCTTGGAGGTGCACCGTACATTACGCATGCAAATACCTACACCGCGGTACTTCCTTCATTGGATGCGCATTACATGATCGAGAAGAACTGGTCGGCATACGCACAATATGCAATGGGTAGTGAAATACCACCGACCAATGTGTTTGATGTCTCAAACGCGAATGTCACCGTCTTGCCGGCTATGACTCTTTCCAAGACCGTTCAGCTTGGTACGGTTTGGCAGTCAGATAGTTATACATTGGATGTCGACGTGTACCACATCTCCAAAGATAATGCCTACTCGTCGGTACAAGCTACAGTCAATGGCGTTACAGATACTTATTGGTATGCCAATGGCACTTCAACAAGCCAGGGCTTCGAGGCTGAAAGCAATATTGTTCTGAGCAGTCAATTCAGTCTGTACGTCAATGGCACAATTGGTAGCACTAAGTATGACGCTACCGGACAGTGGGCTGCTAATGCACCATCAGACACCGAAGTAATCGGTTTGAATTACAAGGACTCTGATTGGAGCGCTGGATGGTTTACTCAACGTATCGGTAAGATGTACAACGATAACGGTGCCTACCACCAAGCAATCACAATTGATCCATTCACGGTCAGCAACTTGTTCGTTAACTACACGATCAAAAATCCGGTCAGTACTTCAAAGAAAGCCAAGATACAGCTCGGTATTAATAATCTGTTCAACAATCAAAGCATTGTTGGAATTACGGCTGCAACGGCTGGTACGGCTGCGGCGCCTTACGTTGTTAGCCAAGGCGACTTGCTGACCATCTTGCCACAACGCAGCGCAACTGTTTCATTGAAGCTTGATTTTTGATCTTAAGTAGGCTGGTTGATGCTCCAAGTTCCTGAGAAAGCAAATTATCTTCTTGGTACAACTTGGAGCATTGTCAGCATTCGCGGCAAATAGACTTATCAAAGGCAATGCATAATATTAGCAGTTAGGTCACGTTTCCTTCAGCCAAGCGTACATCTTAGTTTGGCTTTTATCCCCTAGTATTCGACTGGGTGGCAAATTGAGTCAGATCAACCCGCGGTGCCGGTTCCCAGCCGGTCTTGCGATGCTCTGCGACAACATTAGTGAAAATGCCGCCGCGCACGTAGAACTTGGCGGTGAGCCGAATAAAGCGCGGTTGTATTGCTGCGACCAGATCATCCAGAATACGATTTGTCACATCTTCGTGAAAATGTCCTTCGTTCCGATACGACCATATATATAGCTTGAGGCTTTTGAGCTCGACACAGTGCGCGTCGGCAATGTAATCCAGAATCAGGGTAGCGAAATCCGGCTGGCCGGTTTTGGGGCATAGGCAGGTAAATTCCGGAATCTCCATGTGAATATGGTAATCACGTGCAGGTTGAGGGTTGGGGAATGTCTCTAATGTTTTATCGGGTTGGGTTGTCATTTTGTTACAGTGCCAGCTTGGGTTAGAATGTTAATATTATATCGTTAGCCTGAATCAAATTGCGTTTATCCCATATCAAGCTTGCCGGATTTAAATCATTTGTCGATCCCACGCACATTGCGTTGCCGGGGCAACTCGTTGGCGTCGTCGGGCCGAACGGTTGCGGCAAATCCAATGTGATTGACGCCTTGCGCTGGGTTTTGGGTGAGTCGCGGGCTTCTGCCTTGCGCGGCGAATCCATGCAGGACGTTATTTTCAACGGTTCGGGCAACCGCAAGCCTGTGGCGCGAGCCAGTGTCGAACTGGTCTTCGACAACACCTTGGGCAAGGCCGCAGGGCAATGGTCGACTTACGCCGAGATCGCCATCAAGCGCGTGCTGCAGCGCGATGGTGAATCCAGTTATTTTATTAACAACCAGCATGTGCGCCGCAAAGATATCACCGATATTTTCCTCGGGACGGGTTTGGGCGCGCGTGCCTACGCGATCATCGAACAGGGAATGATTTCGCGCATTATCGAGGCCAAGCCGGAAGAGTTGCGCGTATTTCTTGAGGAGGCGGCAGGTGTGTCAAAATATCGGGATCGTCGGCGCGAGACCGAATTACGCCTTGCCGATACCCGCGACAATATGTTGCGCGTCAGCGATATTCTTCAGGAACTCGATAAACAACTGGTACATCTGGGCGAACAGGCCGAGGTGGCAAAACAATATCGCGAACTGGAAGCCAAGCGTGAATTGTCGCAGCGTTTGTTGTGGCTGGTGAACAAGCAGGAAGCCGAATCAAGACGCGGACGACTGTTGCAACAAGTCGAAAAAACCAAAAACGAGCTTGAGGCTGAAATTGCCAAACTGCGCGAGGTGGAAAGCACGTTGGAAAGCGCACGCAGTGAACATTTTGCACTGGCAGATACACTGCATGCCAAGCAGGGCGACTTGTACGCGACCAATGCCGAAGTGTCACGTCTGGAACAACAGATCGCCTTTTTGAACGAGCAGCGCAATCGAATGGCACAACAGATTGTCAATGGCGAGCGCCAGATCGAACAGCAACGTACGCAGCTTCAAGGCTTGCAGTCGTTGTTGGAACACTGGCAGCATCAGCGTCAAGAGGCGAGTGTGCGCGTGGAAATTTGCGAGAACCATGCCGAGAATGAAGCGCAACACCTGCCCAAGGCCGAAGAGACTGCGCGTGCGGCGCAAGAGCGTTACAACACCGTGCAGCGCAATCAGTTGCTGGCGCAACAACAGTTGCAACTGGCTGAAACTCAGCGTGGTCATACCCAGAATAACTTGCAACAATTAGGCGGGAGAAAATCGCGTTTGTTGCTGGAACTCGATAATTTACCGCAACCCAACAACGAAGCGCTGGAACAAGCGCAACAGCAGATTGTTGAGGCACAAGCCGAATATGAAGCGCAACAGGAACTACTGGCACAACTGCAAGAGCAATTGCCCTTGGCTGATGCTGAGCGGCGTGGCAAGCGTACGGAAGCGCTTGAGCTAGAGCGGAAATTAAGCCAGGTTGAGGCGCGCCTGAGTGCGCTCAAACAATTGCAGACCCGGCTCGACAACGACAAGGATTTGACGAGTTGGTTGACGCAACATAACTTGGATAATGCGCCGCGCCTGTGGCAATCGGTGCACATCGAGCAGGGCTGGGAAGATGCGCTGGAAGCCGTATTGCGCGAGAGATTAAACGCGCTGGCTTTGTCGAGTTTGGAGGAGACGGCAAATTGGAATGACGTACCACCTGCCAAGTTGGCTGTATTCGCCGCCAACGGCGCTAGCGTTGCGTTGGCATTAACACGTTCCGGACTGACTCCTTTATCAAATTACGTGCGCTGCGAAGATCAACAAGCGGCAGCGGCGGTGCAGGATTGGTTGTCAGGTGTGTACGCTGTTGCCGATCTGGCGCAGGCTTTGTCCCACCGCACGCAGTTGCCGGCAGGGGCGTGGCTGGTGACAGCGCAAGGCCATTTGGTCGGAGCGCATAGTGTGTTGTTTCATGCGCCGGACAGTCAACTGCATGGTGTGCTGGCACGCCAGCGCGAAATTGAAAGTCTGCAAATCGAGGCGCAGCAGCAAACTGTATCTTTGGAGCAGGGTAAACAATTGGTTGTGAGGGCAGAGGAGGCGTATCACGCGACTGAAGGCCGCATCGCCCCATTGCGTGCTTCCGTTAATGGTTTGCAGCAAAAGCAGCACGCGTTGCAAATGCAGATACTCAAATTAACGCAAGCCAATGAGCGCAGCCATGAACGCAGAACGCAGATAGCGCAGGAGCTGCAAGAATTGGCGGAAAATTCCAACGAAGAGCAACGCCAGTTGGAAGAGATCGCCGAACGTTCCGCGATATTGCGTGAAGACATGGCAACGCATCAGGAAGAAGCCGAGCAGGCGCGACAACAATCGTTTGCCCAGGATGCACAATTGCGTGAACAACGCGAGCGTTCGCAAAAATCCCAGCATGAATTACAGGAAGCAAGGTTTTTTGCCAAGACCTGCGTGGACAAGATCGGTGACCTGGATCACAACATAAAACATAGCGTATCCACGCTGACACAATTGGAATTGGCTTTGGTGCATACCCGTCACGAATTGGCGAATATGAATGATGGAGTCAATCAGCAACAATTGCAGGCAGCCTTGGAGCTGCGCCAAACGCGCGAACAAGCCTTGGCTGAAGCGCGAAATGTGCTGGAACATGCAACGTTGAATTTGAACAAGTTGGAACAAGAGCGCATGGTGTGCGAACAAAAGCTCAACCCGTTGCGCGAGAAGGTGACAGAAATTACCCTGAAAGAACAGGAAGCCCGCTTGCAGTTTGAACAATGGGCAGAGCAGTTGCAGGGCGTGGACGAAGCTCCGCTATTGTCCGAACTGGAAAATCACCCGGCAAAACCATCTGCCTTGCAGACTGAGTTGGCGCGTTTGGACGATACCATCACATCTCTTGGAGCGGTAAATCTTGCTGCACTGGATGAGTTGAAAATGGCAGAAGACCGCAAGGCTTATTTGGATGCGCAGGCGAAAGATTTGAACGAGGCCATTGAAACGCTAGAAGGTGCGATACGCAGAATCGACAAAGAATCTCGCGATTTATTGATGGGGACGTATGAAGAAGTGAATCGCCATCTGGCTGAATTGTTCCCGATCTTGTTCGGTGGCGGTGACGCGCGATTAGTATTGACCGGAGAAGAAATACTCGATAGCGGCGTACAAGTGATGGCACATCCTCCGGGCAAAAAGAACGCTTCCATTCATCTGTTGTCCGGCGGTGAAAAAGCGCTCACCGCCATTGCGCTTGTATTCTCACTGTTTCAACTTAATCCCGCGCCGTTCTGTCTGCTTGACGAGGTGGATGCACCGCTGGATGACACCAACACCGAACGCCTGTGCAAGCTGATCAAAAAAATGGCAGTGCATACCCAGTTTATATTTATCAGCCACAACAAAATCACCATGGAACTCGCCCAGCAATTGGTCGGAGTCACCATGCAAGAACGCGGTGTATCAAAAGTCGTGTCAGTGGACATTGAAGAAGCGTTGCGTATGCGCGATGAAAGTGTAGTGGTCGGATAGTAAATTCGCTCTCGCAGCAGAGCGAATTTGAGGTTTCGCTGTGGTTGCTATTGTTAACAACGGTTTGGAGTAAATATCTGCAATCGTTTAGATTCGCTAATATTTTGAGCGTCTCAGTTGTACCAACTTGGGATAGTCGATGTTGAAATAGGCCGCCCGAAAGCTGCCGTTACTGACGTGCCGCAGCACGATTGGTCTGGTGAATAACTTTTAGTGATAAAAACACACATGCTCCCGGAATCAAACAAACCTGAAGACAAACCCCCACCTGTTCGGCTCAGCGAAGCTCAGGCTTTTTATCGAAGCAATCAATGGTTCTCAATTTTCTATGACAACAAGTATTCTTTTTCCATCTTTGTAGCAATCATTTGCGTATCTGCATTTATTGGTATCTGGGCCGTATATCAACTTTCTCAAGGCCAATTTATTCTCGGCACTTCAGTGCTTGTGTTTTGGGCACCCATCTATTGGCTTTTCATGAAGCACCTAGGCTCCAGAAAGGTCATGAGGCTTGGGTTTTCAATACCCGTAACACTATTGGTTATTGGTACTAGCTCTAGTTTTCTATATGGGCAAGCATCAAGAAAATCCAGCCAGTTATTCCGCCAACCCATCTTTCAAGCGTTGAACTGCCGTTTTTGATGCGGGGGACAGGTCTAGCTTTGTTGCACTCAAAGCTTGAGCCGGGTAGGGTGGACACGATTCTGTGCCCACGCGGTAACGTCATTTTGAGGCTACCCCGTGGGCTAACGATAATACCGTTTGCCCACAAATCAGGTGTTTCCTCTCCCGCTGGAGGGAGAGGGTTAGGGTGAGGGCCGACGCGTGCTAAAAGTTATTTTTTCATCTTATAATCCCTCATTCCCAGCCCTTCTCCCGCCAGCGGGAGAAGGGAGTGACAGTAATTAGGAAATGATATGAGTTCCGCTGCTTGATTTTTCGCGGCTATAAGAATAAAGTAAGAATTCCTTACTTTTTCCAATTGGAGATTTATCATGCTTGCCAAAATGACCTCTAAAAATCAACTTACCTTGCCCAAGAACATCACCGCTGCAGTCGGTCCTGCGGAATACTTCGACGTGGAAGCACTCAATGGCCAAATTGTACTCACTCCTGTACGCATTCAGCGTGGCGACGCAGTGCGCGCCAAATTGGCCGAGCTCGACTTGAGCGAGCGGGATATTACCGATGCGGTTGCATGGGCAAGAAAATCTCTCTCAACCAAAAAATCCGGCCCTGCATCTAATAAGTCTGCAAAGTAATGCCGCGTTCAAAACAGTTACCCCGCGTAGTTATCGACACCAACCTAGTGTTGTCTTCGCTGGTATTTGCGCAAGGGCGATTGTCGCAGTTGCGCCTTGCATGGCAGAGCGCGTACTGTCAGCCGCTGCTATCGAGCGTGACCGCAGCAGAACTTATACGCGTACTTGCTTATCCGAAATTCAAACTAAGTGCCGATGCACAACAAGAGCTGCTTGCTGATTATTTGCCGTACTGCACCACGGTACGCATGCCTGAAAAACTGCCTGCTACGCCGGATTGCCGCGACAAATTCGACCTGCCTTTTCTGCAGCTCGCCGTTGCGGGCAAAGCGGACTATCTTGTGAGTGGAGATCGGGATTTGCTGAGCCTTGCCGGTCAGTTTGCCAGCCCCATCATTAGCGCTGATCAATTCATAAAAACGCTCAAGCTATGATCACCCATAACATCGTTGGCAAAGGCAAGGGTTAACCAAAAACCACACCAACAGCTTCATCCACAGATTACGTATGCCCGATTTTATTAGCTCAATTGACTACTCCGGCCATAATATTGCGTATCAAGTTTTGATCCGGTAAAAAAATAGAGCGCTTAAAAATACCAGCAAAATTAAACCGAAGCCCAGGATCGCAGTCGTCACGCTAATGCCTGCCGAGGCAGTCAAGCTATAGCCGCCGACGAACACAAGCATGGCAATATTCTCTACAAAGTTTTGTACGGCCAAGGCATGTCCCGCACCGACAGTCTCATGGCCTCGTTCCTGCAATAAGGCATTGAGCGGAACGATGAACAGGCCACCGCAGACCCCAATTGCTACCATAGTCAACATCGCAAAGGTTAAAGAATGTACGAAAGCAAGCGCGATGATGATGGGGCCAAGCAATAATCCGCCGATCATCGCACGGTTGACATTCGCCAGCGAAATCCATAATCCGGCAGCCAAGGCACCAAAGACGATGCCGATTGAAACTGCGCCCATCAGGTTAGCGGGTGTCTGGTTGTCCGTAATCAATAATGCGACAGGCACCCAGGCGAACAATATCAGGCGCAGCGTCGTACCACTCCCCCAAAACAGACTGGTTCCCAACAGACTAAAACGGGTGTCAGGGTGTTTGATCAGCGACGTGACCGAGGCGATAAATTTCAGTATCAGCATCCAAGGCTGGAAACTTGCGCCCGATTTTTCAGCCGGTAAGGACGGAATAAACAGGTTGGCTAGCGCGGCAATACCGTATGCGGCCAATATTCCTGTAAATGCCCAGGCCAGTGAATGATCGGCCAACCAGCCTCCCATGATCACTCCCAACAGGATAGCGACAATAGTTGAACCTTCCATCATGCCGTTTGCGCGCACCAGTGAGTCAGCTCCAAACATCTGTGAAAGTATGCCGTATTTGGCCGGGGAATAAGTTGCCGCACCAATGCCGATCAAACCATAAGCAGTCAGAGGATTAATTCCGGCGGTCATGGCCAGTGCACCGGAAAGTTTGAGCAAGTTGGCGACTAGCATCACGCGCCCTTTGGGGAAGGCATCTGCAAGTTGACCGACAAATGGCGCGAGAAGGATGAAGGGGACGACAAAGCTTTCTTGCAGCAGAGGCACAAGGTTGGGAAGCCCCTGTGATTTTACGATGGCAATGGCTGCAATCAAGACTGCATTGTCTGCCAGCGCGGAAAAAAATTGCGCCACTAATACAGACGACATGCCAAATGAAAGCAATGGCATGTTCAGAGACGTTGAATTATTTTTACTCACTTCAGTTCTCCTGCTTTATTTGCATGACTCAAGATTGGTAAACAGCACCGGTAAAAAATTTATTTCAAAGCGAGTCTGCCATAACCATTCTACTAAACTATTGCAACAGTGACGTGTTTAAAGGTACTGAGGCAGCAGTTTTGAATAACCACATCATGCTTATCCCTCAAACTTAAATTTTATAGTAGGCTGAATTTTATTTCGTATTTGTTACAATTGATCATCTAGCCTGCAAACTCACCCGGAGATGTAATCATGACAACTCAAAAGCGCACAATAATCTACGTTTCTGACGGGACAGGCATTACTGCTGAAACATTGGGGCATGGATTATTGGCTCAATTCGATGGTACGGATTTTCGACCGATACGTTTCCCGTTTCTCGATAATGAAGAAAAGGTCAGAGACTGTCTCGCACGCATCAACGAAATAAGCCGGGCCGAACCTGTAAGACCTATCGTTATCATGACGCAGACGAATCTGGATTTAAGCGCAATTCTGCATCAGGCAGACGCTTTTTTTATCGACCTGTTTGATACATTCATTGCTCCGCTGGAGGTGGAGCTTGGCAGCAAATACAATCGTGCGGTGGGGCGCTCTCATGGACATGCTAATCCCGAATACAATTCCCGTATCGCTGCCATGAATTTTGCGCTGGCTCACGATGATGGTGTGTCAGATACTGATTTGAAGAGTGCTGATATTATCTTGGTGGGAGTCTCCCGCAGCGGAAAGACACCTACAAGTCTTTATCTTTCACTCCAGTTTTCGTTGAAAGCTGCCAATTATCCGCTGATACCTGAAGATTTTGAGCGTGGCGAATTACCCTCCAGATTACGTCCTTTCCGAAACAAGCTATTCGGTTTGACGATATCTCCCGACCAACTGAGTCGTATTCGCGGCGAGCGGCGGCCCAATAGCAAATATGCTTCGCTGGAAAACTGCCGCTATGAGGTAGCCGCGGCTGAGCGGATGATGCGGCGGGAAGAAATAAAGTGGTTTGATACTACTTCCCGCTCAATCGAAGAACTCTCGGTGCAACTAATGCAGGAACTAAATCTCGAACACTAAGAAATTAATGCACGCTTTTTATACCATAAACTTCGTAAAGTATTTCAACAAACCGTCTGGCCTGCGGTGAAAGGAAACGTCCTTTACGTAGTACCAAGCCATAACCCCGCTGCGGAAAGTACCGGTTTAACGGGATGCGTGCTAATTTTTCTGTTCCGGTCAGGCAAATGTCTGTAACGATTGATATCCCCATTCCCAGCTCAACGTATTTTTTGATAACTTCCCATCCTCCCGCTTCCAATGTCACTGTAAAAGTCAGGTTATGCTGTTGATATACATATTTGACAATGCGCCATGTCGATAAGTGACGCGGCGGCAGAATGAGCCCGTATTGGCTTATCTCTTCTAATGAAACATCTGTTTTGTTCGCTAACGGATGTCCAAGCGGGACGATCAGCATAGGGTCATATGTCACCACCGGTTGATAAGATATGTCCTCAGGCACATCCAACATCGAACCGACAACCAGGTCAATCTCGTCATCACGCAGCATTTTTAAACCATCTCGTCCTGTTTCATTATGTATCTTGAGTTGGACACGCGGATAGGCACTGACGAAACGACGCACCGCTTCGGGAAGAATGTAGAGGATAGTCGATTCACCCGCGCAGATATTTAACTCACCTGAGTCCAGCTTTCCACTATGGGCGGCAAAATTTTCTTGCAGGCTATCAATACCATCAACCAAAGGCTTGGCCAGCGTGTATAACGCTTCCCCATCCGGAGTTAATTTGAGAACAGGGCCGCGACGTTCGAAGACTGTTACTTCTAATTCGCGTTCCATGGCCTGTATTTGCAATGTTACCGACGGTTGGCTTAAAAAGAGTTTTTGTGCTGCTACTGTAATGCTGCCACTGCGAACGACTTCGCAAAATGCACGCATCTGCTTGAGTCTATTGTTTTTATAGTAACTCTGCTTCTCTTCAGCCATTACGATTCCCTTGGGTTATTTATGATGGATTATTGTAAATATTAATAATTATGATTGAAACAATTGATTAGTGAAATAATGGTAGTTTGTTTAACCTTGATGTAATAATAAAAACATTAAGTTGTAGCAGTTTGTCCAAAATATTTCAGTGCTATCGGGGACGTTGATAATTGTTGCAAATAGAACGAATTATATCGTTTTTTAGCAAATTTATTAATGCGGGGGAAAATATAGATGGGAACAATATACAGTGTGTTGGTCACAGGCGTATTTATGGCCGGTCTGGGAGGCCTGTTAGCGCTATTTTTGGCTATTGCCAATAAGCGTTTATATGTCTATGAAGACCCGCGCATCGAGCTGGTCGAAGAATTATTACCTCATTCAAATTGCGGCGCCTGTGGTACAGCAGGATGCCGTAATTTTGCCGAACAAACGGTTGAAGGCAAAATAGACCCTGCTTGCTGTACGGTCAATACCGCCGAGCAAAACAAAAGCATCGCAGCGCTTTTGGGTGTGGCGATGGGTAATGTTGAAAAACGGGTTGCCCGCTTGGCCTGCGCCGGTGGCAAGCATGTAGCCAAGATGCGTGCGCATTATTTTGGTCTTTCTTCATGCCGTGCTGCGGCAGTATCGGGCGGCGGTGGCAAAGGATGTGCGTGGGGTTGTTTGGGTTTGGGCGACTGCGCTGATGTGTGTGATTTTGATGCCATCAAAATGGACAGTCACGGATTACCTGTCGTTGACACAGCTAAATGTACTGCCTGCGGAGATTGCGTCGATATTTGTCCAAAAAACTTATTTTCGATCCAAGGTGTTACGCGTAAGTTGTGGTTGGCGTGCAAGAACGAGTCTGACCCCGACGCGGCCGAGGCAGTGTGCGAAGTAGCCTGCACAGCCTGTGGCCGGTGCGTGATGGATGGTGAGGATGGACTGATCCATCTGGAGCGCAATCTGGCCGTAATCGATTACGAGAGAAACGCAAGTGCAAATCGTCAAGCCATCGAGCGATGTCCCACGGGGGCCATAGTGTGGCTCGAAGGCGATCATGTTATTAAAGGCAAGTCCGCAAAAAAGATTATTCGTATTGAACCATTACCTGCCACTATTGAAGCCTAGGGGGAACTATGTTGAACAAGCTGAAGCAATTTAAATTGATCGGTGCTGCAAGCAGCACTGAAGGTAGTCAAACCAAGTACAAGTACCCCGGCGTGCGTGATGCCATTGACGGCAATACCGCCGTTATATTGGTGGAGCGCGAAGCCTCGCAAGGAGCGGGGGCTTATCCCATTACACCTTCGACACAAATGGGCGAATACTGGGCTGAAGAAGTCGCCAAAGGCCATCTCAATGCTGCAGGCAAGCCGCTTATATTTGTCGAGCCTGAGTCCGAACATGCCGCTGCCGGTGTTACAGCCGGTCTGTCCATGACTGGTTTGCGCGCGGTTAACTTTACTTCGTCGCAAGGTTTGGCATTTATGCATGAATCGCTTTATGCCGCAGTCGGAAAGCGTTTGCCTTATGTGTTGAACTTGGGCTGTCGCGCGATTACCAAAACGGCTTTGAATGTGCATTGTGCCCATGACGATTACCACTGTGCCGACGACACCGGTTTTATTCAGGTGATGGCGAAAAATGCGCAGGAAGCAGCCGATTTGAATATGATCGGACGCAAGACCGCCGAACTTTCACTGACGCCAGCCATCGTGGCGCAAGACGGTTTTCTGACGACGCATTTGATCGAACCGATGCTGGTACCGGAAAGGGAATTGATCGCCGAGTTTTTGGGCGATGCCGATGACATCATCGACACGCCAACACCGGCCCAACAAATGCTTTATGGCCCCAAACGTCGCCGCGTGCCCTCAAGCTGGGATGTAGACAATCCGATGATGACCGGCGGTGTCGCAAACCAGGATGCTTATATGCAGGGCGTGGCAGCGCAGCGTCCTTATTTCTTCGATCATATTTCCGCGCTTTTCGATCAATCTGCCGATGAATTCCAAAAACTGACCGGGCGTCGCTACAACCGCGTTGATGCTTACCGTTGCGATGATGCAGACTACATTATCCTAGGGCAGGGTAGCATGACTGTGCAAGCCGCAGCAGTTGCCGACTGGCTGCGCGAAAACCGCAAAGTCAAAGTGGGTGTGGTCAACATCACCATGTTCCGTCCTTTCCCCGGCGACTTGCTGGGTAAGGTTCTCAAAGGCAAGAAAGGTGTTGCCGTATTGGAACGCACAGATCAGCCTTTGTCGGAAGATTTGCCATTGATGCGAGAAGTACGTTCAACGATTACTAAATGCGTTGAGAATGCCCGCGAAAATTCGTATCCGGATTATGCTTCCTATGAAACAGCCAAAGAAATGCCTTCGCTCTATTCCGGCTGCTACGGCTTGGGATCGCGCGATTTACAGCCGGAAGGGTTGATTGCGGCAGTAGAAAATATGTTGCCCGGCGCCGCCCATCGCAAGTTTTATTATTTGTCGGTGGATTTCGTGCGTGACGAGTCGGCTAATCCAAAGCAAGAGATTCGTCAGCAAGAATTGCAAGCCGCCTATCCGGGCATCAAGAATATGGCACTGCGCGGTTCTGAGAATCCAAACCTGCTTCCCAAGAATGCTATCGCAGTCCGGATGCACTCGATTGGCGGCTGGGGTGCTGTGACCACCGGCAAGAATCTGGCAATGACTTTGTTTGAATTGCTGGGCTGGGATATCAAAGCGAATCCAAAATACGGATCAGAGAAAAAAGGTCAGCCGACAACTTATTATCTGTCGGCGGCACCGGAACCTATTCGCATCAATTGCGAATACACCAACGTGGATGTTGTGCTGTCACCGGATCCGCAGGTGTTTTTACACACCAATGCGCTGGAAGGTATGCGTTCAGGCGGTGTGTTCATCATACAAAGCAATTTGCCCAATGCGGAAGCCGTTTGGGAAACTTTCCCGATGCGCACACAGCAATTTATTGTAGACAACAAGATTCGAGTTTTCTATCTGGATGCGTTCAAGATTGCCCGTGAAGAATCCAGTAATACGGATTTGCAGTTACGTATGCAAGGCAATGCCTTCCAGGGGGCTTTTTTCCGTGCTTCCGATGTGAAGGAACGCGCCGGATTAAGCGAAGAAACGCTCTTTGCCGCAATCGAAAATCAGCTCGAATCCAAGTTTGGTAAAAAAGGAAAGCGCATTGTTGAAGACAACCTGCGCGTGGTGCGTCGCGGTTACGAAGAAATATTTGAGATAGATGTTGCGCAACTGAAAGTCGGCCAACGCGCTAAAGCTGCCGGCAAAACAGCGCCTGCGTTACCTATCATGCTGAGCCGTCTACCTGAAGGAGATGGTGGTATCGCCGATATTCACCGTTTCTGGGAGCAGACTGGCAGTTTCTATATGAAAGGACAAGGCTCGGACAATCTGGTCGACCCGTTCATGGGGCTGTCGGTCATTCCGGCAATAACCGGCGTGTACCGCGATATGACCGGTGTGCGTTTCGAGCATCCGGAGTGGAATGCTGAAAACTGTACTGCCTGCGGCGAATGTTATACCCAGTGTCCAGACAGTGCGATACCGGGTCTGGTTTCGACGACCAGCGATATACTCAACACGGCAATTCAAAAAATCGAATTAGGTGGTCGTCCAACGCGTTTCTTGCGCAAATTCAGCCGGGTCATCGACAAGAAATTGCGCAATGTTTTGGATAAAGACGGCCTCAATGTCGCTATCTTGTTGTCCAATGCCATCACAGAAGCTTTCGTAGAAGATCCAAGCCAGGGCGAAGAACGTGTGCGTTTGGAAGCAGAGTTGAATTTGCTGCGCGAGACCATTGGCGGATTCAAATTTGCAACAACAAAACCGTATTGGAACCAGAAAGAGAAAAAGGAAAAAGGTGCTGGCGGATTATTCTCGATCACCATTAATCCCTATACCTGCAAAGGCTGTGCAATATGCGTGGAAGTTTGCAGCGACAACGCATTGACCATGGTTACACAGACCAAAGAAAGCATTGAAACTCTACGCGACGATTGGAATTTCTGGCTCGATCTGCCGACCACACCAGCGCAATACAGCCGTATTGACGACCTGGATGAAAAAGTAGGTGCATTGGAAACACTGTTGCTGGATAAGCACAACTATGCTTCTTTGGCCAGCGGTGATGGTGCTTGTTTGGGCTGCGGCGAAAAATCCACGATTCACTTGTTTACCAGTACAGTCACAGCTTTGCTGCAACCCCGAGTAAAGAAATTCCTGGGCAAGCTGGATCGCTTGATCGGTGATATGGAGAATCATATCCGCTTGAAACTCAGCAGCTCGGTTGATCTTACTGATACGAAAGCTTTGATGGAGGCTATTCAAACCAACAGCGGTCGTGATTTGACACTGGCTAATCTGTCCGAAAGTATTCTGGCAAAACAACCGGGTGAGCCTATCGATCCGCAATGGTTGAAGCGTACTACCCAGTTGCTGGAAAAATTGAAAGATTTACGCTGGCGTTATATGGAAGGTCCAAGCAAAAATGGTCGTGCTGAAATGGGCGTGATTAACTCAACCGGATGTACCTCGGTGTGGGCGTCGACATTCCCGTTCAATCCGTACCCTTTCCCCTGGACTTCGCACCTGTTCCAGGATTCGCCTTCAGTTGCGATGGGCGTATTCGAAGGGCACATGGCAAAAATGGTCGAAGGCTTCAAGACCGTGCGTCAAGCGGAGATGGAACTGGCAGGTGGTTATGATCCTGTTGAAAACGGGGAGTTTTTCTCCTACTTCAACTGGGAGCAACTCAGCGATGAAGAATGGCATTTGTGCCCGCCTGTGGTGGCAATGGGTGGCGACGGCGCGATGTTCGATATCGGATTCCAGAATTTGTCGCGCGCTTTGATGTCGGGCAAGCCGGTCAAAATCATGATTGTCGATACGCAGGTTTATTCAAATACAGGCGGACAAGCTTGCACCTCCGGCTTCATCGGTCAAGTGGCAGACATGTCTCCCTATGGTGCCAGCAAGCATGGCAAGACCGAGAAGCGCAAAGAGATCAGCATTATTGGTATGGCGCACCGCACTTCATATGTGATGCAAGGTTCGCTGTCCAACGTTACGCATCTGCTGGAAAGCTTTATTGACGGATTAAACAGCCGTCGTCCGGCATTGTTCAATGTGTACGCGGTTTGCCCGCCGGAACATGGCGTGGGCGACAACAGCGCAGTGGCGCAAAGCAAGATGGCAGTGGAGTCTCGTGCTTTTCCATTGTTCCGTTACAACCCTGATTTGGGCGTTACTTTTTCCGAATGCTCCTCGCTTGAAGGCAACCCGAATCTGGATGCGGACTGGATAAGTTATACGCTGGATTATTTGGATGAGCAGGGTGAAAAGAAGACACTTTCCTTGCCGATGACTTTTGCGGACTTTGCTTTGAGCGAAGGTCGTTTCGCCAAGCAATTCAAGAAAGCACCGCCTGAAACATGGAACGACGACATGGTGTTGTTGGCGGATTTCCTCGGCCTGTCTGAAGCGGACCGCGAAGGTAAATTCCCGTTCATCTGGTCACTGGACAAGAAAAACCGTTTGATACGAGTGCTGGTATCGTCGGAAATGGTAAGCTCATGCGAAGAACGTATGCAGTTCTGGCAGCAACTCAAGGACGTGACAGGTATCAGCCGTCCGATAGTCAATGAAGAAGCCATTGCCAATCGGGTACGTCAAGAGTTGATTCAGAAGCTTTCAACCGGCTTTGGTATTACTTCCAGCGACGCCCCTCAGCCTCCTCAGTCTGTTGCCGCTTTACCAGTGTCTGCCGATGGTTATGAACAAGTGTGGGTCGATACTCCGGAATGCACTGCTTGCGATGAATGTATCAACATCAACCCCAAGATGTTTGCGTACAACGACCTGAAAAAAGTCATTGTTCTAAATCCGAAAGCGGGCACTTATTTGGATATCGTTAAAGCAGCAGAAAAATGCACTGCGGCGGTTATTCATCCGGGAACTCCATGGAATTTGAGCGAACCGAACCTGGATAAACTTAAACAGCGCGCAGCCAAGTTCAACTGATTATGAGACTGCCTTTCCTAAAACAAGTGGCGACTTTTGATCACGGCATTCATCCGGTTTATCACAAAGAGACCGGAAGTTTGCCGATACGCAGGTTTCCATTCGCGCCCAAATTGTTCGTCCCGCTGTCACAACACATCGGGAAGCCGGCAATCGCGGCTGTGCGAGTTGGGCAGGAAGTATTGCGCGGCGAAATTATTGCAACGCCGGATGGCTTATTTTCCTTACCGATACATGCTCCGGCGACGGGCGTGGTGGAAGCGATCTCACCGATTGCTTCCGACAGCGGTGAAATGGAAATGGCGATCACGATTCGTGTGTATGAGGCCGATAGTCAGGAAGTGAAGGTGCGCAACCCCCATAATCTTGAGGACTTGAGAGGAGCAGAGCTTGCCATTGTCATGCAGGAGATCGGGGTAGCGGGCAAGGGCGGGGCGGTGTTTCCCACGCACGCCAAACTGATTCCTCCTCCCGGCACAACTATCGACACGTTGCTGGTGAATGGCGCGGAATGCGAGCCATTTTTGACGTGTGACCATCGCGTCATGCTCGAACGCGCCAAGGATGTGATGACAGGGATCAAATATGCACGCAGAGTTTGCGGTGCACCGCGCGCAATTATCGGCGTGGAAGATAACAAGCCGGATGCGATTGCCGCGTTGGAAGCGGCTTTGCCTGCTGACGGCACGGTGTCAATAAAAGTATTGGAGACAAAGTACCCCCAAGGTGCGGCAGAGACCATGACCTATGCCATTCTGGGGAGAGAAGTACCGGTTGGTAAGCGCAGTTCATCTATCGGCGTGATTATGAATAACGTGATGACGCTGGCGTATATTGGAAAGCTGTTGCCCTCGGGCGAAGGCATGACCGAGCGCGTGGTAACGGTTGCCGGTCCGGCAGTGGCAAGACCCGGCAATTACATAGTGCCGCTGGGAACGCCTTTACGTTTTCTGCTGGAATGGGTGGGAGCACGCAGTAATGCCAGCGAAGTCATTTTGGGTGGCCCGATGATGGGTGCCGCAATCTCATCACTGGATGTTCCAATTACCAAAGGGGTATGCGGAGTGTTGGCATTCGGAAAAACCGAAGTTGAACCGCAACGCAGCTATCCTTGCATTCATTGCGGCGAGTGCTTGAGCGCGTGCCCGAAGAAATTGAATCCCACGCAAATGGGATTGCTTGCTGCCAAACGTGAGTTTGAAGCGATGGCAGATCGTTTTTCACTTGGCGAATGTTTTGAATGCGGCTGTTGCAGCTATGTGTGTCCCTCGCATATCCCCCTGGTGCAACAATTTCGTATCGCCAAGTCCTTTCTTAAAGACAGGGAGCGCGCAACGTGAGTCAACCTATCGAATTACGTGCAGCACCCCACCAGCATATCGGTCGGGACGTGCCGACTATCATGCGGAATGTTGTTTATTCCATGCTGCCCATCTGTGCATTTTCAGTCTGGCAATACGGGCTTTCAGCGGCTGCATTGATACTGGTCGTTACAGCATCCTGCCTTGTTGCCGAGCGTATTACGAATCACTTTTCAGGTACGTCCAGTTCACTTTCGGATTGGAGCGCGGCTATCACCGGTATTATATTGGCGCTTACACTACCGCCTGCCTTTCCTTTATGGATGGGCGCAGTAGCGGGTTTTTCGGCGATATGGCTGGGCAAATCTCTGTTCGGTGGCTTGGGCCAAAATCCTTTTAATCCCGCATTGGTAGGACGCGCATTTGTGCAGGCAGCGTTTCCGACTGCGATCAGTACTTGGGCTCCCGCTTTCGCGCCGCATCGATTCGGTGAATTTATTCCCTCTTCTCTGGCAGCACCTTTTATGTCGCCGCCCGACATTGTGCTTTGGGCCAAGCAGCAAGGCGTGGATGCTTTTACCGGCGCAACACCTTTGGCGCGCTGGAAGTTTGAGAATGTCTCGGCTACTTCCATGGATTTTCTGACCGGGCATGTCACGGCCAGTGCCGGTGAAACTTCTGCAATTTTGATTCTGCTTTGCGGTTTATATTTGGCAGTAAGAAAGTTTTTGGATTGGCGCATTCCGGTTGCGGTATTGGGAAGTGTCGCCTTGGTGGCATGGGCGTTTCATTTTGCCCAACCGGCGCGCTATCCAACACCCGCATTTGTATTGCTTTCCGGAGGCTTGATGCTGGGCGCATGGTTTATGGCTACAGATATGGCGACCTCACCTGTTACACCGCGCGGTATATGGTTGTATGGTGCCCTGATCGGCATACTGACTGTGATAATCCGTTATTTCGGCGGGCTGACTGAAGGGGTGATGTATGCGATCCTGATAGCCAATGCAGCAGGTCCGCTATTGGATCAATTTAATCAGCCGCGCATTTTTGGCGATGATCGGAATAAGTCATGAGTGATAAGCCGGTAACTATTACACCAAGCTCTGCCATGGTGCGCACATTGGGCTTGGTATCTGTCATTTGTGGCATTATCATAGTGGGGGTTTATCAACTCACGCTGCCGTCAGTCAATGCAAATAAGAAACTTGCGTTGGAGCGTCAGGTTTTCAAAGTCATTCCGAGTGCCAAAAAAGTAGTCACATATTTTGCCACTCCGACCGGGATTGTCCTTGCCGAAGGCCAAGATCAACCCCCTGCGCAAGCGATGACTTTTTACGCCGTGTATGATGAGAGCAACAAGCTGGCAGGGATCGCGGCTGAGGCTTCTTCCGCCGGATATGCAGATCAGGTGCGTGTTCTTTACGGATACGATGTGGACAAAAAGGCAATCACCGGAATTGGAGTAGTATCAATGCGCGAAACACCTGGAATCGGAGATAAGATTTTAACTGATGAAGATTTTTTGCGTAACTTTACGGCATTGGATGTAAGTTTGTCGGCAGATATGCAGAGTCTTGCCAATGCGGTAAAGACAGTCAAACATGGCACCAAGACGAATCCGTGGCAGATCGACGCCATTGCGGGAGCAACGGTTACCTCCAAGGCGGTTGGTCGGGGTATCAACGAGTCAGCCCAGACTTTGATGCCGAGACTGGTACCCCATATCGACAAACTAAGGAATCCATCATGAGCGCACCTTCAAGTTTCGATGAATTTTTGGACGGAATCTGGAAACAGAATCCGATTTTTGTCATGGTGCTGGGCATGTGCCCGACGCTGGCTGTGACTGTGTCGGCGATCAATTCGATTTCAATGGGATTGGCGACAACATTTGTTTTGGCAGCTTCTTGCCTGTTAGTGTCTTTGTTGCGCAGTGCCATTCCCAAACAAGTGCGTATCGCCAGTTATATTGTCATCATCGCCACTTTTGTGACCGTGGTGGACTATGCGATCCAGGCGATCAGCCTTGATTTGTATGAAGCGCTGGGTGCTTATATCAAACTGATCGTGGCCAATTGTATTTTGCTGGGTAGAGCGGAAGCGCATGCCGCAAAGAATCCTCCGCTACCGGCAACTTTAAACGCTTTTGGCATGGGGCTTGGGTTTACACTGGGGTTGCTTGCGATTGGTAGCGTGCGTGAAATCCTGGGGGCGGGTAAGTTATTCGGTCTGTCGCTGTTTGGCCCCCATTTCCAGCCATGGGTTGTGATGGTGTTACCGCCGGGGGGATTTTTCGTTTTGGCAGGCTGGTTGATTGTATTTGCGGCCTTCCGTCACATCAGTATTAAACGCAATGCTCAATTGGGAGGTGTACAGTCATGAATAACGACACCGTCGCCAATATTCTGCTGACCACCATTTTGCCGGGCAATTTCGTTCTGGCGATGTTCCTTGGGATGTGCCCCTTTCTTGGCGTGTCGCAAAAACTGAGCACCGCCGTACCTATGGGCATCGCAACTGCTTTTGTCATTTTGGTTGCCTCTTTATCGGCTTATTTCCTGAACATGCTTTTGGTGCATTATCATTTGGAATTCTTGAGCGTGATCACTTTTATTACGGTCATTGCTTGTGCTGTCCAATTGGTTGAAATGTTTGTTAAAAAGACATTTCCAGAGTTGTTCAGGCAACTGGGCATTTACCTGCCGCTGATTACTACCAACTGTGCGGTATTGGGCGTAGCATTGTTTCAAACAGCACGTCAATATAATTTTATTCAGTCCTTGGCCTATAGCATTGGCGGTGGCATTGGCTTTACACTTGCGTTAATATTAATGGCTGGCTTGCGTGAACGCATGCAACTATCCAATGTGCCGACACTGGTTCAAGGTGCGGCGATCAGTGTAGTATTGGGCGGGTTGTTGTCGCTGTCGTTTATGGGCTTTGCCGGAATCGGAGGTGGCGAATGACTTATCTGATAACTATCGGGCTGGTACTGGGAATGTTATTGGGCTGGGTTGTCGTGGAGCAACTGGCAAATATCTTTGCTAATCGACATCCGGAATTCGGTCCGCCAAGAAAACTAGGCTGCGGCGGCTGTGGAAATCATTGCGAAGGCCATTGTAAAACAGAGCACTAACTTTTTGTTTCAATTTAAGATAATTAACAGGAGAAGTCCATGCAACCCTATGTCATTCCATTCCAAGCTCTGGGCATTGCCGATATCCCCGAGGTGGGGGGAAAAAATGCTTCGTTAGGAGAGATGATTTCCAATCTAAGCTCATCGGGAGTGAATGTACCTGGCGGATTTGCCACGACGGCACAGGCCTATCGTGATTTTCTGGCGAATGACGGTTTGGATAAACGCATTGAGGAGGCGCTATCCAAACTTAATGTGGATGATGTCGTGGCACTGGCCGAAGCCGGGCGCAAGATACGCGGATGGATCGTTGACGCACCCTTGCCCAAGCGTTTGGAAAACGAGATTCGCGAGCATTACACCAAATTGGCAGCAGAAGGAGAGGGAAGTTTCGCCGTGCGCTCTTCAGCAACGGCGGAAGATTTGCCTGACGCCTCGTTTGCCGGGCAGCAAGAGACTTTTTTAAATATCCACGGCATTGATCATATCCTGCACGCGATCCGCGAAGTATTTGCCTCGCTCTATAATGACCGTGCTATTTCTTACCGCGTTCATAAAGATTTTACCCACGCGGATGTAGCCCTATCGGCGGGCATTCAACGCATGGTTCGCTCCGATCTGGGGGCTTCCGGTGTGATGTTTACGCTGGATACCGAATCGGGTTTTCGTGATGCGGTATTTATTACCTCCTCCTATGGTTTGGGCGAGATGGTGGTGCAGGGCGCAGTTAATCCTGATGAATTTTATGTGCACAAGCCTCAGCTTGCTGCTGGCTTTCCTGCGGTTATTCGCCGTAGTCTGGGCTCCAAGCAACAACGCATGGTGTTTGACGTGCAACGCTCCGCCGGGCGTTCCACACGCATCGAACCGGTTCCGGCTACCGATCAGTCCAATTTTTCATTGAACGATGCGGATGTTTTGCAATTGGCCCGCTATGCGGTATCAATCGAAAAGCATTACGGCCGTCCCATGGATATCGAATGGGGCAAAGATGGCAACGACGGAAAGTTGTACATTTTGCAGGCGCGTCCGGAAACCGTTAAATCGAATGCGGGCAACGGTGCGACAGAAAAATTCCGTTTGCAACAACGCGGCACAGTATTGGTTGAAGGTCGTGCCATCGGGCAGAAGATCGGTACCGGTAGAGTACGTATCGTCGAAAGTACTGCTGAAATGGACAAAGTACAAGCGGGTGATGTTCTGGTTACAGACATGACCGACCCGAATTGGGAACCGGTAATGAAACGTGCAGCTGCCATCATCACCAATCGTGGGGGAAGAACCTGTCATGCCGCGATTATTGCGCGCGAGTTGGGAATTCCGGCCATTGTTGGTTGTGGCCATGCAACAACTGCGTTGCAGGAAGGTGAAATTGTTACGGCATCCTGCGCCGAAGGCGACACCGGCTATGTTTATCACGGTAGCTTGCCTTTTGAGGTCGTCGTTAACAGTGAAGATGCATTGCCACCTATCCCTGTCAAGTTGATGCTGAATGTTGGTAATCCCACTCTGGCCTTTGAGTTCGCGCAACTGCCAAATTCCGGCGTGGGTTTGGCCCGCCTTGAATTTATCATCAATAATTTGATCGGCATTCATCCCAAAGCGGTACTGGAGTTCAACAAACTGCCGGGCAAGCTACACGAAGCGGTTGCAAAACGTTCAGCCGGTTATCCTGACCCGGTAGAGTTTTATGTGGAAAAAATCGTTGAGGGTGTATCAACACTAGCTGCGGCGTTCTGGCCAAAACCTGTCATCGTGCGTTTGTCCGACTTCAAGTCAAACGAATACCGCAAGCTGTTGGGCGGCGAGATATACGAGCCGATGGAAGAAAATCCGATGATTGGTTTCCGTGGTGCGGGACGATATGTGGCGGCCAATTTTAGCGACTGCTTTGAGTTGGAATGCCGTGCGATGAAACGTGTGCGCGAAAAACTGGGTTACACCAATGTTGAATTGATGATTCCATTTGTTCGCACGGTGCAAGAAGCAAAAGAAGTTGTCGCGACTTTAGAGAAGCATGGTCTAAAACGCGGAGAGAATGGTTTGCGCCTCATTATGATGTGTGAAATTCCATCCAACGCACTGCTAGCCGAAGATTTCCTGCAATACTTTGACGGGTTCTCGATCGGATCAAACGATTTGACACAGTTGACATTAGGCTTGGATCGCGACTCCAGTCTGGTAGCCGACCGTTTCGATGAACGTGATCCCGCGGTTAAAGTATTGCTAAAACAGGCAATTACAACTTGTAACCGCCTGAACAAATACGTCGGAATTTGCGGACAAGGACCTTCTGATCATTTCGACTTCGCAGAATGGCTGATGGAAATCGGAATTCAAACCATGTCTCTTAATCCGGACACTGTGGTTGAAACATGGCGTAAGTTGTCGCAACACGGAAACCCCAAACCATGAATGCTCGCATAAGCTAATGAACAATATCTAACGGAGATGCAGCTTCATTCATAAGCAATTTTTCAGCCCCTCTCAGTTTCCTCTCTCTCCTCATATTGGAGAGGGGCTTTTTTTCTAAGCGGCATTAAATTGCCTGATTGTCTTCAGGCGTATTCACATATTTAAGATATTATAGATATTGACGTTTGGTCGATATATTTAACTTTTGTTTTTTCGAAAAAGCAAACCTCGCATAGATAAATTTTTTCAATTGGTGTTATGGTCGATTCGGGGAGGAGGATGAATGAGATTTAGTTTAGTTGTTGCCACGTTGGTATTTTTGTTCTTTTCATCAGTTTTAAAAGCAGAAGCCATATTAAAAGACTGCGAAGACATCGCTGCCGATATTAATTACCGCCCTCTGCAAAAATATATTTCAACCAGAGACGAATCAAATGAACTTTGTCAGCGCTTGGATGAGAACGAATTCCTTTATACAAGCAACGATAATTTTTATTATTGCAAAGCAGGAAACGGGGCTTCTTTAAAATGTGAACCCAATGAAAGAGGCGTATTTTTCCCCGACTTATCTTTGGTAAAAAGATTTACGGGAGCGAATGGAACCCAGTTTGTGCTCTTTAGAGCACGCAGGGAAGCAGGCGAAGACTATAAAGAAAGCTATTACGCGTATTATCTGGTTCCTAAAAAGGTAAATTCCCGCGGGTATGTTTTATTTCTTTTTCCAGAAGCCGGCTCTGAAGATCGCAATGAAGGTTCGGGCAGGTGTGTCAATCCAAAAGATAGTGACGTGGTAACAATGTCAAAACCTGCTGTTGAAATTATTACTGAAAAAAACAATGTTGTTCGGGTCCGATTTAATCAGGTTAGATCGAATTGCAAGACAAATGAGCGGTCAAACCAAACATTGGAATACACTTGGCAAAAAGATGGCTTTCAACAAACCAGGAATCAACTTGAAAGAATTCTGAGACGCTAAATGTAGCTAAATTATGCCACCAACGCTATGTGTTATCCTGAATATATGAACCGTTACTTCTATATGAGACCTTATGGCCGCCTTTCGTTATGAAACTTTAGATGCGAATGGGCGCGAAGCTCGCGGAGTAATTGAGGCAGACACGTTGCGTCACGCCCGTGCGAATTTGCGCGAGTCCGGCCTGACCGTCATTTCAGTTCACCCTGTGTCGCAAGACAATTTGCAAACAGGCGAGGCGGGTAGTTGGCGTGAGCGTTTTCGATCGGGTATTTCCAGCGCGCAACTCAGCCTGATCACGCGACAACTGGCAACATTGCTCGCCGCAGGGCTGACATTGGAACAGGCATTCAATGCGCTTATCGAGCAGAGCGAAAGTGAAACGGCAAGTCAGGTACTTGCGGGAGTGCGTGCCGAAATATTAGCCGGACACACTTTGGCTCAAGCAATGGCAAAATACGAGCGTGTATTTCCTGATATTTATCGCGCTTTGGTAAAAGCGGGCGAAGCCTCCGGTGAGCTGGGGGAGGTGATGCTAAGACTGGCTGATTACACCGAGTCGCGCCAAGCATTGCAGCAAAAAGTGGGGCTGGCTTTTGTCTATCCCGCCATCGTGACTGCAGTCGCTTTACTGGTAGTGACCGGATTATTAATGTATGTCGTGCCGCAAGTAGTCAGTGTATTTCAACAATCGCATCAAAGCCTGCCTTTATTGACCAGACTGTTGATTGGTTTGAGTTCCGGGCTACAAGCCGCATGGCCCTATTTGCTGGTGCTTATTTTTGTTTTGGTATTCGGAATTCGGGTTGTGTTGCAACGCGAAGAGATTCGTTACCAGTGGCACCTGCGCGTGTTGCGCCTGCCCGTTTTTGGACGTCTTGTACGAGGAATTAATTCTGCGCGTATGGCTAGCACGCTGGCTATTCTTGCGGGTAGCGGAGTTCCGTTGCTCACTTCGTTACAAGCCGCATGCGGCGTGGTGAATAACTTACCCATGCGCCGTGCGCTGGAAGAAGCGTCCAAAAAAGTCAGAGAAGGCGTTGAGTTGAGTCGGGCCTTGGCAGTATCGGGATTGTTCCCCCCCATTTTAATTCATCTGATTGCCAGCGGAGAATCCAGCGGTAAGCTAGATACCATGTTGGATCGAGCCGCAGCCCAGCAGGAACAAGAGGTCGGCAACTACACCTCGATCTTGACCGCACTGCTTGAACCGATTCTTATACTGTCTATGGGCGGGGTAGTGCTGCTTATCGTGCTGGCGATCTTGATGCCTATTATTGAGATGAACCAGATGGTGCATTAGCGGTTACCGTTTGCCGACTATGAACATGGATACATTCCGTACAGCAAATAATTTTGATGCCGAGGCAATAGCGCAACTAGTCAACAAAGCATATCGTCCGGAAACAGGTACGGCTGGCTGGACTCACGAATCTGATTTGGTATATGGGAACAGAACAAGTGTCATTCAAGTTGCGGAAATTTTGTCAAAACCAGATTCCGTAATTCTTGTTGGCCTCAAACACTCAGAAATTGTGGCATGTGTCCACGTTGAAAAAGACGGAAGTTATAGCCAGATCGGAATGCTCGCCGTTAATCCGAAACTACAAGGCGCGGGAGCTGGAAAACAATTACTCGCTCATGCAGAAAGATATGCAAATGAAAACTTCGGCTCCGAAAAATTCACTATGATTGTAGTGTCATCAAGAAGTGAACTTATTGCCTTTTATTTAAGGCGCGGTTATCAAAAAACTGGAACCATACGGGATTACCCGCTATCTGTTGGGGTTGGTACTCCAAAATTTTCAAACCTCAAGATCGAGATTTTAGAAAAAACTGCCTAAGATGGACTGGCTACATTTCAAGTGAGTTTCTGAATGAAATTAGAATTTATACAAGCAACAGCAGACAACGCAGAAATTATTGGCTCACTGGTCGTCCAGCTTACACAGGAAATCTGTGAGCGCACTAATGCACAACATTTCGATATTGATTTGGAAGGCACAATTCAGAGGTGTGAAGAGTTGTTAGCGGCAGGCCATTACGCGGCAATTATTGGCTGGGCAAATAACATCCCGGTTGCTGTTTCGACAATCACTGAAACTTACGCTTTATATGCAGGTGGAAAGATAGGAGTAATTCAAGAGTTTTATGTTATTCCTGAATTTCGCTCTACAGGTGTCGGAGCAATGCTGATAGCGCAGGTCAGAAATTATGGACAAAAACATGGTTGGTCGTGCATCGAGTTATGCACACCACCGCTCCCTGAGTTTGAACGTGCGTTGAGCTTTTATCAGAACAATGGCCTTGTTCCTGTTGGTGGTCGTAAAATGAGACAGAATTTAGCTTCAAATGGTTAATCCAGCCAAGCTTATATTTCTGCCGGGTGCCGGGGGAAGTCCGCATTTCTGGCAACCAGTTGCCAATCGGCTAGTTCACCCTGCGCCCCGCGTGTTCCTTGGTTGGCCTGGTTTTGGGTCGGTACCCATAAATCCAAAAGTGCAAGGTATTCAAGACTTGGTGGCACTTGTCGTTGATGAGATCGATCAGCCCTCGGCGCTAATTGCCCAGTCTATGGGCGGAATCATTGCCATTCAGGCAGCACTCAAGCGACCAGAACTGGTTACTCATTTGGTTCTCACCGTCACGTCAGGCGGAGTGAATATGTCTGACCTACACGCGGAGGATTGGCGCCCCGCGTTCACAGAAGCGAACCCGACGTTTCCTCGCTGGTTTGCAGAGTACAAAGACGATATTTCTAGTGCATTAGGTTCCGTTCTAGCGCCAGCGTTGCTGCTATGGGGAGACGCTGATCCGATCAGCCCAGTTGCGGTAGGCGTTCGGTTGAAGGGATTACTACCCACAAGCAGTATGCATGTGTTTCTCGGTGGTGAGCATGATCTTGCTAATAATCTAGCAGCGGAAGTTGCACCGTTAATTGACGAGCACCTCAAAAATGCAGCCAAGCCCGCGTAGCATGGAGCCACATTCGGTGCAATGCGCTACGCTTATTGCACCCTACAACTCTTTCAAGGTTTCACCCAAAAAGTTAAGCCGTCTCTTGGTAAAACCGTTTGTTTTACCTCTGTGATCTCGGTGTTCTCGGTGGCAAAAAGCTTTTTGAAGTCTAACACTACATCTGCTGGTAAATCGGCCCCTCTCCACCTTGAGGCGTCACCCAGTTTATATTTTGGGTTGGGTCTTTAATATCGCAGGTCTTGCAATGCACGCAGTTCTGGGCGTTGATCTGTAGGCGGGGATTGCTGCCGTCTTCATCACGCAGGATTTCATACACACCCGCCGGGCAATAGCGTTGTTCCGGTGCGTCATAGAGGGCGAGATTCACGCTGATCGGAACATTCACGTCCTTTATACGCAGATGGCAGGGTTGATCCTCGGCATGGTTCGTGTTGGATAGAAACACTGAGGAAAGTCTGTCGAAGCTGATTTTCCCATCCGGTTTGGGATAAAAAATTGGAGTTGATTCCGATGCTTTTTTTAGCTGAGTATGGTCTGCATGATGTTTGAATGTCCACGGTGCTTTGCCACGAAACAGGTAGGTGTCGACGGCTGAATACGCAATGCCGCCCCAGAGTCCCCAGCGGAATGAAGGACGTATGTTGCGTGCCGTGTGCAATTCCTGCCACAGCCAACTTTTTCTGAATTTCTCCGTATAGCTCTTGGCTTCGTTGACTTCTTGCGCCGCCAGCAAAATTTCCACTAGAGATTCTGCCGCCAGCATGGCCGACTTCATTGAAGTATGCGTACCTTTGATCTTGGGTACGTTGAGTACACCGGCAGTGTCTCCAACCAGCAGGCCACCCGGGAAAGTCAGTTTTGGCAGTGACTGCAACCCACCCTCGGAAAGCGCGCGTGCACCGTAGGAGATGCGGCGCGCACCTTCCAGATATTGGCGGATTTCAGGATGTTGTTTGAAGCGTTGGAATTCTTCAAATGGCGACAAATGCGGATTGCTGTAGTCCAGTCCAATGACGAAGCCAACAGCGACTTTATTATCCTCAAAATGATAAAGGAAGGAACCGCCGTAGGTATCACTAGCCAAAGGCCAGCCCACCGTATGCATAGTCAAGCCGGATTGATGTTTAGCCGGGTCAATTTCCCACAATTCCTTGATACCGATACCGTAGGTTTGCGGATCGACACCTTCACGCAAGAAAAAGTGCTCAAATAGCTGCTTGGTGAGAGAGCCGCGACAGCCTTCGGAGAAAACAGTCTGGCGTCCCAGCAACTCCATCCCCGGCTGATGCTGGGCCGTAGGCTGACCTGCCTTGTCCAGCCCCATGTCGCCAGTGGCCACGCCACGCACTGCACCGTTTGCGTCGTAAAGAATTTCGGCCGCAGCAAAGCCGGGATAAATTTCCACACCGAGCGATTCGGCTTGCTCAGCTAGCCAACGACAGAAGTTGCCCAAACTGATGATGTAGTTGCCATGATTATTCATCTGCGGCGGCGTGAGCAAACGAATAGCATTATTTTCAGTCAGGAGCAGAAATTTGTCTTGCTTAACTGGCGTCAACAGAGGCGCGCCGCGTTCCTTCCAGTCCGGGAAGAGTTCTTTCAGCGCGCGGGGTTCAAGTACCGCACCGGAAAGGATATGCGCGCCAATTTCTGATCCTTTTTCCAACACACATACGGAAATGTCGGCACCTTTTGCTGCCGCCAATTGTTTAAGATGAATAGCGGTAGTTAGACCCGATGGCCCACCACCAACTATCACCACATCGTATTGCATCGATTCCCGGCTCATTGCGGACTCCTTTTTATTCTAACTACATTTTCAGTTACACCAATTCAAATACGCCGGCAGCCCCCATGCCGGTGCCGATACACATACTGATCATGCCATATTTGCCACCGGTGCGTTTCAAGCCATGCACCAGCGTCGCTGTACGGATCGTTCCGGTTGCACCGAGAGGATGTCCCAGCGCGATTGCCCCACCCAACGGATTGATCTTGGACGGGTCGAGTTGCAGATCGCGGGTGACTGCCAGTGCTTGCGCGGCAAAGGCTTCGTTAAGTTCGATCCAGTCAAGCTGTTCTTTGGTAATGCCTGCGCGCTTCAAGACCTTTGGAATTGCGGCAATAGGGCCGATACCCATGATATCTGCGGGCACACCGGCTACAGCGAAGCTTAGGAATCTCGCCAAGGGTGTCAGGTTTAACTGCTTCAGGATTTTTTCCGAAACCAGTACTACGGCAGCGGCGCCGTCGGACATTTGCGAACTGTTACCCGCTGTTACCGAGCCGCGTGTAGAGAATACAGGGCGCAGTTTGGCGAGACTTTCCGGCGTGGTTTGCGGACGCGGGCCTTCGTCCCGGTCCACTATCCGTTCAACAACACGCTCGACTCCGCTGGCAAAATCGGGCACATGGGATTTCACCGTGAAAGGAGTGATCTCGGCGTTGAAATGCCCCGCATTTGCCGCCGCAACGGCTTTTTGGTGCGATGCCAAGGCGAAGGCGTCCTGATCTTCGCGGGAAACTTTCCATTGCTCGGCCACATTTTCTGCCGTCAGTCCCATGCCGTAAGCGATGCCTATGTTTTCCTCACGGGCAAAAACCTCAGGGTTGATTGATACTTTGTTGCCCATCATTTGCGGCATAACAGTCATCGATTCGACACCTGCAGCAATCATTACATCAGCCTCGCCCAAACGAATTCTTGCTGCAGCATCGGCTACTGCTTGCAGGCCGGATGAGCAGAAGCGGTTGATGGTAATACCCGGCACATTATTTGGCAGACCTGCCAGCAATACGCCAATGCGCGCCACGTTCATACCTTGTTCCCCTTCCGGCATGGCACAGCCAACGATCACATCCTCGATCAGCGCCGGATCGAGCGTTGGAACTTGTGTCAAAACCGCACGTAATGCTCCGGCCAACAAATCATCCGGGCGGGTGGTCTGATAAAAGCCGTTGCGTTTTGCTACCGGCAGACGGGTGGCTGCAACAATGTAAGCGTCCTGAATTTGATTACTCATGTATGTTCTCCTTGAACTCTCGGTTTGGCTGAGCTCAGTTGCGTAAAGGTTTTCCGTTTTCCAGCATATGCTTGATGCGAGCCTGCGTTTCCGGGGTTTTTAGCAGTTCAACAAATTCGCGGCGCTCGATAGTGAGAAGCCATTCCTCATCCACTTTGCTGCCGGTATCTATATCACCGCCACACAGTGCAGTTGCCGCTGCCTTTGCAACACGGTAGTCATGCTTTGAAATCATGCCGCCTTTCAACATGTTGACTAGCGTCATTTCCAGAGTGGCTATACCGTTGCGTCCGGCGACAGTAACGCCGCGCGCTTTCAATGGTGGTGCGTAACCCGCATCGGCCAGTGCCCGCGCTTCTTTGAGCGCAACATAGAGCAGTTCGTGGGCATTGAAAAGAATGGTGTCCGTAGGCTTGGCGAAACCGGCCTGAATTGCTTCATGTGCGCTTTTGCCTACTTTAGCCAAGGCAATGGTCATGAATACGGGCTGCAGGAAGTTGAACACCTCGCCCGGAGTTGCAGTACGTGCCGCATGTTCAGCGGCAGCAATTGCAAATTCCTTGCAACCACCACCGGCAGGAATTACACCGACGCCAGCCTCAACCAAGCCTATATAACTTTCCAATGCAAGAACACGTTTCGAGGCATGCATGACAAACTCGCAGCCACCACCCAAGGCCATACCTTGAACCGCTGCGATTGTCGGAACTTGAGCATATTTAAGTTTCTGCGAGGCACGCTGGAATTTTTCGATGGTCACCTCAAGTTTGTCAAACGCCCCTGCCGTACAGGCTTCCAAGACCTGTTTAAGATTGGCGCCAACTGCGAATGGAGGCTCGTGCCACACCACCACACCGGCAAACTTCTGCTCGGCGATACCTATGGCCTCAATTACACCATCGAGTACTTCGTCTCCGATTGTATGCATCTTGCTTTTGAAGGAGAGGATTGCTATGCCGGGATCGGCTGAATGTGTCCATAAGCGCACGCCATCGCTTTCCCACACAGTTGTACCAGTGTCCGCGCTGGCTTCTCCGAGTACGTTTTCCGGGAACAATTGACGTTGGTAGACAGGAAGGGTAGTGCGGGTACGAAGTGTTTTGGCTGAGGCAGACCATGATCCCTGCGCTGTATGCACTCCATCACGCTCGAACACCCAGTCGGGTACCGGTGTCTTGCTCATTGCAAGACCGGCAGCGATATCTTCTTTAATAGCGACGGCAATCGCTTCCCAACCGGCAGCCTGCCAAGTTTCAAAGGGCCCCTGTTTCCAGCCGAAGCCCCAGCGTATAGCGAGATCAAGATCACGGGCATTGTCGGCAACGTGTTCAAGTTGCGTCGCACAGTAGTGAAACACATCGCGAAAACTGGACCATAGCAACTGCGCTTGCGGGTGCGCAGAGGCGCGCAGTGCGGCAAATTTTTCTGTTGGATTTTTTATCTTCAGGATTGCGTCAACTTCTTCGGCAACTTGGCCGGTCACCGGACGATGGTCTTGTTTTGCAAGATCGAGCACATGAATTTCCTTGCCAATCTTTTTGAAAATACCCGCCTTTGTTTTTTGACCCAGCGCTCCTTTTTCGATCAGCGCAGAGACCCATGCCGGCAAATTAAAATATGCGTGCCAAGGGTCATCGGGCAAGGTGTCACGCATGGTCTTTACCACGTTCGACAAGGTGTCCAGACCAACCACGTCTGCGGTTCGGTAGGTGGCGCTCTTCGGACGTCCGATCCTGGGGCCGGTAAGCGCATCGGCTTCATCAAAGCCAAGTCCCAAGCGCTCGGTGTGATGCAACACAGCAAGCATTGAGAAAACACCAATACGGTTGGCGACAAAGTTCGGCGTATCGAGTGCGCGTATAACGCCCTTGCCAAGCCGCGAAGTCAGCCATGTTTCCAGTGCGTCTAGCGTCTTGGCATCGGAACTGCGTGTGGCAATTATTTCCACCAGATGCATGTAGCGTGGCGGGTTGAAAAAGTGGATGCCGCAAAAACGTTTTTGCAGCGAGCTTGGCAGCACGCTGGCGAGAGCATTGATTGACAGCCCGGAAGTATTTGAGGCGATAATCGCATTGGGAGCCAAATGGGGTACGATCTTTGCGTACAAATCATTTTTCCAGTCTATGCGTTCGGCAATGGCTTCGATGACCAGATCACATTCGCCGAGCAAAGACAGGTGCTCTTCGTAGTTGGCAGCGTCGATGTATTGCAGCTTATCCTTGCTGGCGAGGGGGGCCGGCTCAAGTTTCTTGAGACCATCCAGTGCTTTTTTGACGATCCCGTTCTTGTCGCCTTCCTTGGTGGGCAAGTCGAAAAGAATCACCGGAACGTTGGCATTGGCCAGATGCGCCGCGATCTGCGCGCCCATGACTCCGGCTCCCAGCACAGCAGCTTTCCTCACATTAAATCGTTTCACTGCTAACTCCTTATTGATATTTCGTTATCGAAGATTGTTCTGACTGTTTGATATCGTCAGGCGTCAACAAACCGCGACGGTAATTTTAGCCGCTATAGCTTGCTCGAATTCGTAGGGGAAGTCGCCGACGCACACACTGAAATTACACATTTTTCTTGTGGTAATAGCACGATGTACTCGTCGGCGTTAAAAAATATTTCTTAGAACTTGTAACCAATTTTTACTGTTAAGTCAGTCGGGTCGATATTCAATTTTGCGGTTGCTGTATTGGCACCGAGTCCCGGATTCCCGTAAAGTGTCACAGTGCCAGTTAAGGGAACATAGGAAAGACCTATATTTATTGACCAATGCTCATCTAGGCTATAAATTCCACCCACGTTATAAACCGGATTCCATGACGAAGACAGACTGGCGCCATACCCTGCAAATGCTTGTACTGTGTTGTATTGCGTGTTGGCCGATACTCCTGAAAAAGAATTGTACGTTACCCCTAAACCTACATAGGGTCTGAAAGCGTCTTTAGGTTCATTGAATACATATTTAACTACAAATGACGGGAAAGATGCCGTTTGAGAAATAGCAGAAGTCATTTTCGTATTCGTTAAACCAGCGGCGCCGGCATTAGGGGCGGTAACATCCGATTTCATCGCGGGAGGTACGCCAATCGTTAATTCGCCAGCAATGTTGTCGGTAAACATATGCCATCCTGTAACAATGACAGTTGTAGCGGTTTGTACTTCTGCCGTAGTTCCGGCGGTATATGCACTATAGATAGGATTTGAGTCTGTAACTGCGCCCAAACTCGAATTCGGCACGATATAGGCAATACCCCCATAGATAACATTATCTCCAGCCTGTAGTGCCATTGCGACCTGAGACCCCAGACTTGCCATGGATATGAATCCGCCCAAAAATATACTTTTCCTTAAATTCATGATATCTCCCCGAAATTACTTAATTAACATTTAAAAAATATTTTGTTTTGAGCACCACCCTTTTGTTTTTTATTGGGGTTCAAAATCAGTATTCTCAAACAAGTTCCAAAATTCAAATTTAAGTCGTCAGATTATTTAACTCATTCATTTCTCCTCTATCGTTTATATTTATATTGTGCCCTCGCATACCCCGTGGGCCAAATTGATTACTTGGGTTTCCTATCGTCGATTATTTTTTTCAGGCATATTTTTGCAACATCAATGCTGTCTTCCACTTGTAAAAATCTTGCATCGTGCTGCAAACCCAGAATGGCGGAATAGATTGCGAACAGCATTAATCTGGGATCGCAGTTGTTTCTTAAATGACCTTCCTCTATTGATTGTTGGATCGCTCTCATTAATGCACTTCTCCAGTTTTGGACAATTTGCACGAGTTCATCCCGCACTGGCCCTGGGCGATCATCCAACTCAATTGCTCCGGAAATGTATATGCAGCCGGTTGTTAATTCTGAGATTGACAAGCTAATCCACAAATCCAGCATCATTTCCAGTCTGGGCAATCCTCTGGGCAGTTTCATTGAAGGGTCGAATACAAATTGTTTGAATCTTCTGTTGTATTCCTGAATGACTTCTATCTGGAGACTTTCCCTGGACTCAAAGTGTGCAAAAACACCACTCTTGCTCATATTCATACGATCTGCGAGCAAACCTATCGTCAAGCCCTCCAGCCCATCTCTTCCTGCCAAATGCAGGGCCGCGTCCAATATTAGAGATTTGGTTAAATCACCTTTTGATTTATGTTTGTTTACGGATGTATCCGTTTTTTGGGTGACAAGTTTTAGATCGGCGCGCATATAGTAATAGCCCAAAGTAATAAATAGCACAGTCGTGCTTTTTTAAAACTATACACGAATATTTTCATTTGGCAACACAAACAACTATGTTTTAGCACGAACGTGCTTTTTTGTAAAAAGCTGGGTATACTCTAATGAGTTACGGGCATGAGATTCAGGACGTGGGATTTTGCTTGGGAAAGTTCAGCAATAACAGGAGGATGAAATGAAGGTATTGGTGGCTATAAAACGCGTTGTTGATTACAACGTAAAAATCAGGGTGAAGTCAGACAGTTCCGGTGTTGATCTTGCCAATGTAAAAATGAGCATGAACCCGTTTGACGAAATTGCCGTAGAAGAAGCGGTGCGCTTGAAAGAAGCGGGGATAGCTACCGAGGTGGTGGTGGTTTCGGCAGGAGTTGCGCACTGCCAGGAGACTTTGAGAACCGCGTTGGCTCTGGGTGCAGACCGCGCAATTATGGTTGAAACCGAGGTTGAATTACAGCCCTTGGCCGTGGCTAAAATTTTGCAGGCAGTGTCAATCAAAGAGCAGCCCCAATTAATCATTTTGGGTAAGCAAGCCATTGACGATGACAGCAATCAAACCGGCCAAATGTTGGCTGCCTTGCTGGATTTCCCGCAGGCTACCTTTGCTTCCAAGCTGACCGTTGCAGATGGCAAAGCAACAGTTACTAGAGAAGTTGACGGTGGTTTGGAAACAATTTCTTTGGCATTACCGGCGGTTGTTACTACCGATCTGCGCTTGAACGAGCCGCGCTATGCCTCTTTACCCAACATCATGAAGGCCAAGAAAAAGCCGCTGGAAATTATCAAGCCTGAAGATTTATCAGTAGATGTTCAACCTCGCTTAAAGACCATCAAAGTGGTCGAGCCTGCCAAGCGCACAGCAGGTGTGATCGTGGCCGATGTGGCTGCGTTGCTGGAAAAATTAACCAATGAAGCGAAGGTGATCTAAATGAGCGCATTAGTCATTGTCGAACATGATAATCAAACACTGAAAGCGGCAACGCTCAATGCGGTGACTGCAGCGCTGGCTTGTTCTTCTGAAGTAGACCTGCTGGTTGCGGGTTTCGGGGCGGATTCTGTCGCGCAAGCAGCCAGTCAAATCGCGGACGTGCGTAAAGTTATTCTGGTGGGTTCAAGTATTCTGGCAGATCAATTGGCTGAGCCGTTTGCAGATCAAGTTTTGGCGTTGGCCGGAGCATACGATTACATATTGGCCCCCTCTACCGCACGCGGTAAAAATGTATTACCTCGGGTAGCCGCAAAACTGGATGTGGCACAACTGTCGGATATTACCAAGGTCATATCAGCAGATACCTTTGAGCGCCCTATTTATGCGGGGAATGCAATAGCGACAGTGCAATCGAATGACGCAAAGAAAGTTATTACGGTACGCACCACAGGTTTTGATCCAGTTGCAGCCAATGGCGGCTCAGCTCAGATTGAAAAGATAGATGCCGTTTCTGGATCGGGAAAGTCGGCGTTTGTAAGTCGCGAATTAACCAAATCAGACCGCCCGGAATTAACCGCTGCCAAGATCATTGTTTCGGGTGGACGTGGTTTGGGTTCTGCCGAGAAATACCGAGAGATTATCGAACCGCTGGCGGATAAGCTGGGTGCTGCGATGGGTGCTTCGCGTGCGGCTGTCGACGCCGGATATGTGCCCAATGACTATCAAGTGGGGCAAACCGGAAAAATAGTCGCGCCGCAACTTTACATTGCAGTGGGCATCTCGGGGGCTATCCAGCATTTGGCCGGCATGAAAGAGTCCAAAGTGATTGTTGCCATCAACAAAGATCCAGATGCACCTATTTTTAGCGTCGCCGATTATGGATTGGTTGCCGACCTGTTTGTCGCCGTTCCTGAATTAACCCAAGCCCTGAATAAATAATTTCCGCTGAATAAGGAGTTGATATGAGTTATGCCGCCCCCGTTAAAGACATGCTTTTTGCTATAAAGGAAATTGCAGGCATCGACAAAATTGCCGCAATTCCCGGCTTTGAAGACTTTGGTTATGACACTGCCGCCGCTGTGCTGGAAGAGTCGGCAAAATTTTGCAACGAAGTGATTGCACCTTTGAATCGGGAAGGGGATATCAATCCGAGTACTTGGCATGATGGCAAAGTCACCGTAACACCGGGCTTTAAAAAAGCGTTCCAACAATTTGCAGAGGGCGGGTGGCAAGGCGTAACGCTTCCTGCTGAATATGGCGGCCAAGGTTTCCCCAAGCTGATTGCAACAGCCTGTACCGAAATGCTTAACGCGGCTAATTTATCATTCTCCTTGTGTCCCTTGTTGACGGATGGCGCCATTGAGGCATTATTTACTGCGGCCAGTGACGAACTCAAACAACGCTTCATCCCCAATATGGCCAGCGGCAAATGGACGGGAACCATGAATTTGACCGAGCCACAAGCCGGATCAGATTTGTCGCTGATTCGTTCACGCGCCGAATCGCAAGGTGATGGCACTTACAAAGTTTTCGGTACCAAAATATTTATTACTTATGGCGATCACGATATAACAGAAAACATCGTGCATTTGGTATTGGCCCGCACCCCAACCGCACCCGAGGGCGTGAAGGGAATTTCCTTGTTTGTAGTGCCCAAGTTTTTGGTCAATGCAGATGGTAGCCTGGGCGAACGCAATGATGTGGAGTGCGTATCGATCGAACATAAACTGGGCATCAAAGCCAGTCCGACGGCTGTGCTCCAATTCGGCGATCACGGCGGTGCTATCGGATATCTGGTGGGCCAAGAAAACTTTGGTCTGGAATACATGTTTGTGATGATGAATGCCGCGCGTTTTGCTGTGGGCATGCAAGGTATTGCCATTGCTGATCGTGCCTATCAACAAGCGGTTGCTTATGCCAAAGAACGTATACAATCAAAAGACCTGATCGGGTCAAAAGCTTCTGTCGCCATCATCAATCACCCGGATGTTAAACGCTTGTTGATGACCTCGCGTGCTTATATTGAAGGTTCCCGCGCGTTGGCCTATGTTGCGGCAGCGACGAGTGATCAAGCTCACCATAACCCGGACGAAAACATACGCAAACAAAACCAGGCGTTCTTTGAATTCCTGGTTCCGATTGTGAAGGGCTTCTCCACAGAATTGTCAATTGAAGTAACTAGTCTGGGTGTTCAAGTCCATGGCGGTATGGGTTTTATTGAGGAGACTGGCGCAGCCCAGCATTATCGTGATGCCCGTATTTTGACTATTTATGAGGGCACTACCGCCATCCAGGCAAACGATTTGGTTGGGCGTAAAACCTATCGGGATAAAGGTTTGGTGGCAAAATCTATAGCCAAACTGATTCAACAGACTGAAGCTGAATTGGCCAAGAGTCCATCTGCTGCTGCCAAGTCCGTATTAAAACATCTATCGGCAGGCCGAGTTGCGTTTGAATCTGTCGTTGATTATGTCGTCGCAAACTTCAAAACGAATCCACAAGCTGTATTTGCAGGAAGCGTTCCTTTTCTGCGCTTGTCCGGACTTGTTCTTACGGGTTGGCAACTGGCGAGAGCCCTGTTGGTGGCAGAGAAAAAATTGGCGGAAGACAGCAATTTTTATTCGGCAAAAATTGCTACCGCAGTTTTTAATGCCGAACATTTGCTGAGTCAGGCTCCCGCCATTGCCGGCACAATTCTAGAGGGCGGAGAGTCTGTGACAGCCATGAATATTGATAGCTTTTGATCACCGTAAATAACATTAACTATTTAGGGTCGGGGGTTGCATGTCACGCAAAAAGATAGATACATCAAAGCTATTATTGGGTCAAATGATGGATCACCCCTTGTTGATCTCGGACATTCTGGTTCATGCAAAAAAACATCATGGCGATACGGAGATTGTTTCCCGGCGTACAGAAGGAGATATTCACCGATACACTTATGCGGATTGCGAATTACGTGCGAGAAAAGTAGCGCAAGCGCTGGAGAGACTGGGTATTATTCCCGGCGAGCGTGTCGGAACGCTGGCGTGGAATGGATACCGCCATTTTGAGCTGTATTACGGCATTTCTGGCAGCGGGTCCGTTTGTCATACCATCAATCCGAGATTATTCCAGGAGCAAATTTCTTACATCATTAATCACGCGGATGACAAAGTTATATTTTTTGACATCTCTTTCTTGCCGTTGGTTGAAAAAATAAAATCTGCATGCCCGAATGTTGGTAAGTGGATTTGTTTGATTGATGAATATCAAATGCCAAGGAGCGATTCTCTGGAATTAGTCTGCTACGAAACACTCATCAATGCCGAAGAGGGTAATTATGAATGGCCGACTTTTGATGAGAATGCGGCTTCAGTTCTTTGCTACACATCGGGCACGACAGGAAATTCAAAGGGCGCACTGTATAGTCACCGCTCAACTGTTTTGCATGCTTACGCTTCTGCAATGCCTGATTCAATCAGCATTTCCAATTTGGATACGATCATGCCGGTTGTACCCATGTTTCACGTAAATGCTTGGGGCATACCGTATAGCAGTCCTTTAGTAGGGGCAAAAATTGTATTTCCCGGAGCAAAATTGGATGGCGCATCAGTTTATGAATTACTGGAAAAGGAAGGTGTCACCATGTCAGCGGGTGTGCCCACTATTTGGGCAGCTCTGCTTAAACATGTAACCGATAATAAACTGTCTTTCACAACCTTTAATCGAACTTTGATTGGCGGATCGTCGTGTCCGCCTGCAATGATGGATGCATTCCATAACCTTGGCGTAAGAGTGATACACGCTTGGGGAATGACGGAACTTTCACCTTTGGGTACGATTGCCGGACTTAAAGCAAAGGACTTGAAAAAATCCAAAGCTGAGCAAAATTTGATTTTGCAAAAGCAAGGCCGATCCATATACGGGATTGATATGAAAATAGTGGACAGTGATAGAAATCCGCTTCCGCATGACGGCAAAACAGCCGGAGATTTATTGGTCAAGGGGGCATGGGTAATTAACAATTACTTTCAGGAAAGCAACTCCCCGTTATTTGATGGTTGGTTTCCTACCGGTGACGTAGCCACAATTGACCGCGACAGTAACATGCAAATTACTGATCGAAGCAAGGACGTAATTAAATCAGGAGGAGAATGGATTTCTTCCATTGACATTGAAAATATTGCAATTTCACATCCGGACATTTTGATGGCCGCTTGTATTTCGACCCCGCATCCCAAATGGGATGAGCGTCCTTTGTTGGTTGTCGTTAAAAAGCCGGAATGTGATAAAGATGAGGCTGCTCTGAAAAAAGAAATTATTGAGTATTTCGATGGTAAAATTGCCAAATGGTGGATTCCGGATGAAGTTGTTCTCATTGCGGAAATGCCATTTACTGCCACCGGAAAATTGTACAAATTAAAATTGAGAGAACTTCTTAAAGATCATTTGCATCCTTTTTCTTAGGCCTCACTTTTTCGCAGGTTGATTTATTGCAACTTCATTAAAGCTTCTATGGAAAATAGTTCGTTACCCTCAGTATTGTTCTTTGGAGATTTCCCTGTCGGTAAAAGCTGGGATTTGGGGCAATATACTTTTACCGAAAAAGAAATAGTCGAATTTGCCAATAAATTTGATCCGCAGTCGTTTCATATTGATGCCGATGCGGCAAAGAGTTCCCATTTCAAAAGTCTTATAGCAAGTGGTTGGCATACCTGCTCTGTCATTATGCGAATGAACTGCGACGCTTATTTACTTAATTCAGCCAGTCTGGGCTCGCCTGGCGTTGAAGAAGTGAGATGGATGCATCCAGTGCGTCCCAATGACACTTTATCCGCCAAGACAACAATAATTGAAGCGCGCAAGTCAATCAGCAAACCGGACAGAGGGCTGGTTAAGTTTTTATGGTCTGCCCGAAATCAAGATGGGATTGAGGTTATAACTATTATTGGCAAGCTGTTTCTTAAAACAAATCCCAATCAGCTTGGTTCCTAATTATTTTCACTCATCATTGGGATGAATTATGGAAAACGTAGTGATTGTCGCCGCAGCGAGGACAGCGGTAGGCAAATTTGGCGGTGTTTTTAGTAATGTCCACGCAGTCGAACTGGGCGCAACTGTTATCCGCAGTTTGCTCGAACGCACCGGGGTTTCCGGCGATCAAATCAACGAGGTAATTTTAGGGCAGGTCTTAACGGCTGGTCTCGGACAAAATCCGGCACGACAGTCTGTGATTAAAGCCGGATTGCCCCAGAGTGTAACAGCATTGACTGTTAATATGGTGTGTGGCTCAAGCCTTAAGGCGGTCATGCTGGGCGCTCAGGCTATCAAGAGCGGTGATGCGGAAATTGTTATTGCTGGCGGCCAGGAAAATATGAGCATGTCGCCGCATGTTTTGAATGGTTCCCGTAACGGCTTGCGTATGGGGAATGGGAAATTGATTGATAGCATGATTACTGATGGCCTGTGGGATGTGTTTAACGATTACCACATGGGCATTACTGCTGAAAATGTTGCCAATCAATACGGCATCACCCGTTTGCAACAGGATGAATTTGCCTGTGCTTCGCAGAATAAGGCTGAAACCGCGCAAAAATCGGCAAAATTTGCCGATGAAATTGCTCCTGTCACCATCAAAAGCAAAAAGGGCGATACTGTTATAAATGTCGATGAGTTTCCACGGCATGGCACGACGGTAGATATGCTTTCAGGTCTGCGTCCCGCATTCGACAATGCCGGCACGGTGACCGCCGGAAATGCGTCCGGTTTAAACGACGGTGCCGCAATGGTATTGCTGATGTCGGAAAGCAAAGCGCAGGAACTTGGCTTAAATCCACTGGCAACCATTAAGTCTTACGCATCAACCGGAATTGATCCAAGCGTGATGGGACTTGGTCCCATTACAGCCAGTAAACGCAGTTTGGAAATTGCAGGCTGGGGAGTAAACGACTTGGATTTGATGGAAATCAATGAGGCGTTTGCAGCACAGGCCATTGCTATCAATCGTGAAATGGGTTGGGATACCTCCAAGGTTAACGTTAATGGTGGTGCCATTGCGATTGGCCACCCTATCGGTGCCAGTGGTGCCCGTATTTTGGTAACCTTGCTTCACGAAATGATACGCAGAAATTCCAAAAAAGGTTTGGCATCTCTGTGTATTGGCGGAGGAATGGGGGTCGCCCTCACAGTTGAACGGTAGCTATTTGAGTTCGATCAACCAGCCGTTCAATGGTATCTTCCAACTGGTTTAATGACTGGACGAAATATCGAACACACTACAGATGCTCGTGCGGAATATCGATTGGTAATTGGCCGGGAAGTGTGCTGATTATTTTTTTCATTTCTTTGTCACTCACGGGGACGGCAGTAAACGTCTCCCCTGAGCGTTGCATGGCTTTGAGATCAAGCATCGCGCCGGATATGAGGTTTTCACCGTTATCTACAGCCCCTTTGACCGCATATAACACCCAATTTGGCCCTTCCAGCGAAAGCACCATATAGGATGCATCGGAAACCGCTAAGACAGCCTGAGCGCTTAGTTGCGACAGAGTACCGTAACCCAGCACCAGCCCTGAACCTAATTCGTAACCTGTGGGTACTACAACCGCCTTGGACAATTCATATGTACCCAAAGCAGTACCAGTTACTACTGAAGCTGTGCTCCCTCCCACTAGCGCAGTGCCAGCGGCAGTGTATCCCGCTACGTCGGTAGCACCCTCTCCGATAACGCCTACCGTCGCCACTCCAGCACCAGCAACGGCCTTAGTTGCTCCGGCAACCACACCAAAAGTGCTGCCCCCTACTGCGATACCTGCAGCGGAAAGTGGTGCACCAACATACTGCACGGTTTTTCCCGACAAAAATCCGCCGCCTGCCGTAGCTGCAGCCGCAGCCTTGCCTACGCCGTAAGTAGCTGCAGTAGCAGTAGTACCGATAACCAGTTCTCCACCGGCCAGCACTTTTCCGCCTACTAGTTCCATCGCACTAAACATACCTGCCAGTGCGGCAGTAGCGCTGGGTGCAGTCACATCATAGGCAGAAGCAGCACTGTTCCAAGTGACTTCTACGGCCACGTCCGCCACCGCGACACCTTCTCTATATGTAATTAGAGCAGGGAAGGCGACCGCGTTGACGGTAACATACCCAAGAGAAGCACCCGCAAGTTTGCCCACCGGTTTGATGGTGGCATCCCAAAATATACCTTGCACGACCCATCGCAAAGATTTGAGCATCGCCAGTGTGTAGCCCGTTTCTTCGCCTTCACTAAGTTCTCCTGCGGCTGATTTGAATGATTTTCCGATGTCTTTCGTGTAATTGGCCGCAGTCTCGACCACGATGTCGCTCATATTGCCCAACTGTTCTGAGCGCCATTCGTTTGAATGCTGATAGGCATCTACAAATTTTCCGAGAGATGCGCTTTCGCCAACATTATTAATACGTTGCTCCAATTTATTGGGCAAGGCTGCGTAGCCTTTGACGAAGCGATCTGTAGCATAAGAAGCATGTTTGCCTGCAGCCGACTGGCTTGCTTTGGATGTGTCTCCCGCCAGCTCCAACGTGACCGCCAATAAATCTTTAGAGACATCCGTTGTGCTTGCGCTAATTTGCGCCCCCGCAGCAAGTGAGTCTTGTGCCAATTTAGAACCAGCTTGATCAGTTTCGTTGTACGCCTTGCCCGAATACATAACAGAAGCGCCAACGACATCACTTACCATTCCCTGCGAATTGCCGATCATCAGTGCGCCGAAACGTGTGATATTACGAGCCCCCCCAGCTATCTCGGTCGTACCTTGTTGTACCGCTTGCGCTGCATCTACAGATATTTCGATACCGGCTCGTGTTAAGGCTACTGATTCACGGGCGTGTAGAAGAGATTCCTGAAACGATTGTCTTGCTCGTGCCCCAGACAATTCTGCAACCAAATCAAGTGCGCCAGGACCGGGTGGGATAATGTGGATGGTTGTCATTGGCACTTCGAAAGCGCCATTGTTGTAGAGCGTGGCATGACCCTCGTAAACCAGCTTTTTGGTATTCTGCAGGAGATCCTGTTTGGCGGGTTGCTGGGCACAGCCAACTAGTGTGGCGCATAACAATGCTAATTTGACAAATTTCATGGTTGATTTCCCTCACGCAAATCGGCAGGCAATTTGCTCAACACTTTTTGCACAACATCCGGATCGTCGCTGATGACTTGCACCTGTACGCCCGGCTCCTTGCCCAACGTTTTTAAATCGACCACGCTGCCCACTGGCAGACTCTGAACCGGTATTCTAATTTTTTCGCCATTTTTGTTCGTCCATTGCACCTCCCCCTTTACCGATGCCAGTACTAAGCGGGGGCCGTCATATGCCAGAAACACGATGCTGTTCACTGTTCCCAATAGCAACTGGGTTGGAAGCGCAGTGAGCGCGTTGTAGCCGAGCACGATTCCTGATTCCGCTTGATTCATCGTCACTTTAGTGACGCCTTTGATTAAGTCGTAACTCACTTGGGCGGCGTAAATTCCAGTATCGGCAGCACCAACAGCCACAGCCTTGCCCGTTCCCGCCACAGGAGCCACTGCCGTGACGGCGACCTGATTGAGGACTCCCGCAGAATAGCCTACGGTAGCTGTAACTGGTATGGCGGTATAGGACAGCATGGACAACCCCGTCAACAAGCCTCCCTCGACGGTCGGCGAAACCAGTTCGACACCGATGGAAGTGGCGTAATAAAGACTAAGTCCGGTCGATTCGATGGTACGTCCGCTAACGACGAAGAACCCAGCCACAGGCAAAAAGACAACATCGGCGGCGCCCTTGGCTGCACCCTCCGTTCCTTGCACTACTGCGCGAGAAGTCGGTTTGACCAAGCCTGAATAGAACACATTCAAGTAACCAACTATGATGTCACCCAGTCCAGAAAGAGAGTTGCCTCGTGTCCCTGATTTCTGGTATGACTCGTTGAAATCGGCTCTGGCCTCACTGAATGCTTCATTCCATCGCCCTTCAATGTTGGTGGACATTACTTGTTTGGCGTTATCGGTTAGTTCTTGAAGGTTGCCGAAATCACTCTTGATATCCTTGTACCAACCACCAGGCAAAGCTGCTAGCGCCAGCCGGTCTTCAGCCGTGCGTTGCTTCAGCGTCATATTGCCTTTTACAAAACGACTCCAAGCCTGGTTTAGGTTGCTGGAGCCGTAATCCCATTCGTTCGCCACCAGAGACGTAGTTAAATCCGTCAATTGCTTACTTAATTCTGTTCCATCTTTGAACACGTCTACACCTGTTTGAACTCCTCCTTTGCCCGCATCAACAAGATTTCCTTGAAACTCCTTGCTGTGACTGCTTGCATCCGCAATCGCGAGACTCACCGCTTGACCGGAAGAGGTGACGGCATGTTCCTTTGCATAACTAAAGGCTTTTTCGGTGGAACTGATCACGAACCAGCCCTCGCGGTACAGCGATTGCTGTCCACGCAGATTGGATTCGGTTACGGGAATGATTTCGGCGGGAGTTTTTTTGATTGGCGCGTCTTCTGCGAAGGCTAAGCCTAAAGTCGAAATGCAAAGAACAAAAGTAAAGTATTTGAAAAAAGACAAAGCAACCCCTCCGAATACGGTACCGGAGTCTAGCAGTTGCGGGCGAAAAATTGAAGTCGCAGGCATTAACTCCGGATGATCTTGTGTTTGGCGAAATACACCTGTTTTATGCCTTTATTCAAACCTTGTCGTAAATTTCAAACTGCTACCTTAGTAATAAGCCAGCGTCTTGGTTTTAACGCAAATGAGGTAGATCATGTCAGCTCAAAAGAAAATTCGTTTAGTGACCGATGAAAATCGTGCTGAAACTGAAGCAATTCATGAAACACGGGGTCGGATGGAGGCTGAGATTGAAGCCCAACTTGCGACGCAAGCACGAACCCGCGCCGAGGCGCATGCTCGAGCCATAGCAAATGGAAAAGTGCGCCAAGAAAACGAATTGGCTGAACAAATCGAGTTGCGTAGCCGTTCAGAGGCTCAACTGGTAGCAGAAGTAAAAACACGCCTGCAATTGGAACGCGAATTAACCGAGTCTGCCTATGAAAAACTGCATGCAGAACAACTCCTCACTGAAGCCGTGGAAGCCAAGCAGGCAGTAGAACGGCAGGCACAAGCCGAGCTTGCACAACGTTTGGCTGAAGAGAATCGTTTGTCCAAGGCGATTGAAGAACGCGCAAAAATGGATCGCGAAATTGCCCTGAGCGCACAACAGAATGCACATAACGAGGAGCAACTCGCAAAAGTTACCGAAGAAAAACTCAAAGCAGAAAAAGAAGTATTGGCTCTGGTTAATGCAAAACTGACGGCTGAAATGGCTGCAATGGAAGCGAATCAGGTTCGCTCTCGTGCAGAAACAATCGCTTTGTCCGAAACACAAGCTCGTGTCGCAGCAGCACTGGAGGCCGAACGAATCGAATTGGCTCGGGCAGAAGAAGAACGGAAAATTACTGAAACGATCGAGTTGCGTGCACGGGTAGAGCAGCAAGCGCAAGCAGAGGCAAGTGCCAGAGTGGCCGCGGAATTGAAATTGGCTGAAATGGGGAAAGTTTCTGTTCAGAAGGAACAGGAAAGCCGTATTGCGGCCGAACGTAAATTGCAGGCCGAGCAAGAAATGCTTGAGCTGTTAAACGCGCGTGTTGAGCTTGAGCAGGCGGCAGTGAAAGAACGTGAAGCAGGCAATGCCTTATTGAAACAGGCTGAAAATGAAGCGCGCGATCACCTGGCTGCTGAAATTCAAGTAAAGCAGGCAGCCGAAGCCAAGATACAAGCAGAGCGTGACTTGACTGATACGGCCCGCACCCGTGCCGAGGCAGAGATGCGCGCAGCCCGTGCCATCGAATTGCAACTTCAGGCTGAAGTTGCAGCAACCTACACGGCAAATAAAAGAGCGGAAGTAGCGATGTGCGCCAAGCAACTGGCAGATGAGAATGCCGCGATGAATGCGCAATTGCTCAAGATTGAAGAATTGACGGCAAAAGCAGAGGCTCAAGCTAATCAAGATTATAAAAAGAAACTGGATGCAATTAACGAACGTATAAAGTTGGCTGATGAACGCGCGCATTTAATGGTTGTGGAATACATGGCGGAAGCAGAGCGGTTAGAAGCGGATAAAGCTGTTGTCAATGCGAGCCGCCAGCGTGTCGAAGCGGATCAGAGAGCAACTGAAGCAACACAAAAACGGCTTGAGTTGGAAATTGCGGCGGCGAAGGTGTCGGCTGATCAGATCGAGATCGAAAACAAGACCGTTGCAGAAATTACCTTGCGCATGGACACCGAGTTGCGCGCGATTGATGCGGATAACAAACGTCTTGTTGTAGAGGTGCGTGCGCAGGAAGCGGCAGCAGCAAGCCTGGTGGCCGCAGAGGCTGCGATAGCGGTAGCGAAATCAAAAGAAGGTTATGAGTTGCGTTCATTCAATATGACTAAGATGCGGGTTGAGAACGAGGCCAGGGCCGCGAAGGCGGCCGAGGAGGCGTTGCAGGCGGACTCCCGTGCAACGGTGATTGCACGTAAAAAAATTGCAGCGGCAAATCAGGCAAAGAAATTGGCAGAATCACGGGCAGTTGAAGAATCACTTCAACTTGAGTTGGCCCAGCAAAAAGCTCGTATCGAAATGCGCGCAAACGAAATCGTATCCGAGAGACTTGAACTTGAACGTCGCTCTGTTGCCGAAATAGAAGCAAGAATCGCGGTAGAGCAACAAGCAACCGAGGCTGCCCGCCAGCTTGAAATGGCAGAGGTGCGGGCAAAAAATGCCGCCAATGAAAAGCTTCATGCGCACGAATTAACTGTCAATGCGATGTTGGCACGGGAAGAACTTGATCGTCATCTGACAGAAGTTGAGCGGGAAGAATTCCAACGCATCAATACTGAAATCGAGACTGGAAAACTGATGACCAAATTGCGCAAAACAAGTTTAGTGAGCAAAATTTCTCAAATCGGGTTGGCTGCTTCGTTGGCATTTAGCCTGAGTTATATGTTCACAACCGGGCCTTCGGGCACTGTTGCTGATAATGCCGTTAGAGCCTCAGAGGCCAAAGTAAATATCGCTCCCGCCATCGTGGCAGATGCTGTGGTTGCCAAGAACCAATCAGTCGAACCCGTCGTGTTGGCAAGTTTACAAATGGCAAAAGAATTGAGTAATTTACAATCATCCGGATTGCCGCCAGAAAATCTCGCCAAGAACTAATCTTAAATTTTGAAGGGGAAAGCGGGGGGATAAATGCCCCCGCTTTTTTTATGCAGTCGATTTTCGCATAACAAACAAATTGATGAGATATCGTCTGGTTGAGTTGGTCATTCGTTTCGGTTATAATTCGCGCCCTGTTTGTTTGGCATGTCGCCTGCAAACGTAATTTGCCCATCCGTTCATGTTGGGGTGCCCGTATAGCAAAGTCAGCCAATCCGTATCAGCCGGAGGCTGATCGGAGTTAATACAGGGTCAGGCTGACGGGTGGTTGACTTTAACCCTTACACATTGGAGTAATAATCATGGCTGTAACTATGCGTCAAATGTTGGAAGCTGGCGTCCATTTCGGACACCAAACCCGTTTCTGGAATCCCAAGATGGCTCCGTACATCTTCGGTCATCGTAACAAGATCCACATCATCAATTTGGAAAAAACCGTCGTTATGTTTAACGATGCGTTGAAGCAAATAAGCAAGCTGGCTGCAAAAAAGGGAACAATCCTGTTCGTTGCGACCAAGCGTCAGGCACGCGAAATCATCCGTGAAGAAGCGATTCGTTCGGGTTCGCCCTATGTTGATTATCGTTGGTTGGGCGGCATGCTGACCAATTTCAAAACCGTGCAGCAATCCATCAAGCGTCTGCGCGAACTGGAAGCAATCGTTGCCGATGGCAGCATCGACAAAGTATCGAAAAAAGAAGGGCTGATATTGCGCCGTGAGTTGGAAAAACTTGAGCGTAGCCTGGGTGGCATCAAGGATCTGCAAGGTTTGCCATCGGCGATTTTTGTGATCGACGTGGGCTACCAAAAGGGCACTGTAACTGAAGCGCAAAAGTTGGGTATTCCTGTAATCGGCATTGTGGATACAAATCACAGCCCGCTGGGAGTTGATTATGTGATTCCGGGCAATGACGATTCAAGTCAGGCGATACGTTTGTATGCACGTGGCGTCGCAGATGCAATTCTGGAAGGTCGAGCTCAAGCGTTGACCGAGTTGACGGAACAAGTCGAAGCGGCTGCTGCGTAAGCAACCTCTCTACGACTAAGGGGCGCAAGCCCCTTTTTTTACAAATAATGAATGTTTAGGAGTGCAATATGGCGGAAATTACCGCAGGAATGGTTAAAGAATTGCGTGAGGCTACCGGCCTCGGCATGATGGATTGTAAAAAGGCGCTAACAGAAACCAATGGCGACTTTAAAGCGGCTGAAGAACTGCTCAGAATCAAGAGTGGCGCAAAGGCAAGCAAGGCGGCATCCCGTGTGACTGCCGAAGGAGTGGTCAGTGCTTTCATCACGCCCGATGGCAAAGCCGGTGCTGTGGCGGAAATCAACTGTGAGACAGATTTTGTTGCAAAGAACGATGACTTCGTGGCATTTTCCAAAAAAGTTGCCGAGATTGTTGCGAAAAACAATCCCGCCGATATTGACGCATTGCTGGCTCTGCCGGGTGATGCGGGTACCGTTGAAGAAACACGCAAGGCGTTGGTGATGAAGCTGGGCGAAAATGTAACCATCCGCCGTTTTGAGCGCTACGAGACTTCAACCGGTAAGCTTTCCAGTTACCTGCATGGCAGCAAGATCGGCGTGCTGATTCATTATAACGGCGCAGATGAGACACTGGGACGTGACCTGTCTATGCACATTGCGGCAAGCAAACCCAAGTCAATTGATGCTTCCGGCGTGAATCCGGAAGATATCGCCACAGAGCGTCGTATCGCAATCGAAAAAGCACGCGAAGCCGGTAAGCCGGACGCCATGCTGGAAAAGATTGCCGAAGGTTCTGTACAAAAATTCCTCAAAGATGTGACACTGCTCGGCCAAGTATTCGTTAAGGCGGAAGATGGCAAACAGACTGTGGAACAACTCTTGAAGAGCAAAGGCGCAGTCGTGAATGCTTTCCAGATGTTCATCGTGGGCGAAGGCATCGAGAAAAAGGTTGAAGATTACGCTGCTGAAGTTGCTGCAACCATTGCCGCCATCAAGAAAGACTAAAGAAAGATTAAGCATATGTCCAACGCCCCTGCCTACAAACGTATTCTGCTCAAACTATCCGGCGAAGCATTGATGGGTGATGACAGTTACGGTATCAACCGTACCGTTATCGAACGAATAGTGGCGGAGATTGCGGAAGTAGTGGGTTTGGGCGTACAAGTGGCGATTGTTATCGGCGGTGGCAATATCTTTCGCGGCGTGGCTCCGGCCGCTGCCGGGATGGATCGCGCGACTGCCGATTACATGGGAATGCTGGCAACGGTGATGAACGCGATGGCGCTGCAAGATGCCATGACGCGCACAGGGGTGTCTTGCCGTGTACAGTCGGCGCTTAATTTGGAGCAGGTAGCCGAGCCATTTATTCGCGGTAAGGCTTTGCGTTACTTGGAAGAAGGCAAAGTAGTGATCTTTGCGGCGGGGATCGGCAGCCCGTTTTTTACCACCGATACTGCAGCCGCTTTGCGCGGTGTGGAAATGGATGCTGATGTTGTCATCAAAGCAACCAAGGTGGATGGTGTCTATACCGCGGATCCGAAGAAAGATCCTAAAGCGGTTCGTTACCAAAAAGTAAGCGTAGATGAGGCGATAAGTAAGGATTTAAAAGTGATGGATGCGACTGCCTTGACTTTATGTCGCGATCAGAAGCTTCCAATTATTGTATTTAGTATCTTCAAGTCTGGTGCATTAAAGCGTGTGGTGACCGGAGAAGACGAAGGTACCTTGGTTCATTGCGATTGATGAGGATTGAAGATGATTGCTGACATCAAAAAAAACGTAGAGCAGAAAATGATCAAGTCGCTGGAAGCGCTCAAAGCAGACTTCGGTAAAGTTCGTACAGGCCGTGCGCATACGGGAATATTGGATCATGTCACCGTGGATTATTACGGCAGTCCAACGCTGATTTCACAGGTCGCCAATGTGACCCTGATCGATGCGCGCACGATTGGTGTGCAGCCTTGGGAAAAAAAGATGGTATCGCTGGTGGAAAAAGCGATACGTGATGCCGACTTGGGTTTGAATCCTTCCACGAACGGGGATTTGATTCGTGTGCCGATGCCGATGCTGACTGAAGAGCGTCGCCGTGACCTGATTAAAGTAGTTCGTACAGAAACTGAAAATGCCAAAATTGCCGTGCGCAATATACGTCGTGATGCCAATGAGCAATTGAAAAAACTGCTTAAAGATAAAGAAGTCGGCGAGGACGAAGAGCGTCGCGCGCAAGATGACGTGCAAAAACTGACTGATCGGTTTGTAACCGAGATCGACAAGTCGCTGCAAGCCAAAGAAGCAGACTTGTTGGCTGTTTAATCATCAAGGTGCCTCTCATATTGAGGGTGAAAGTGCTGGCAAATGGCGCTATTTAGAAGTTCGACACGCACCATCCCTACATCTCCCGATGTTCCGCGCCATATTGCTATCATCATGGATGGCAATGGACGTTGGGCCAAGCAACGCTTGCTTCCCCGTATTGCGGGTCATCAACGCGGTGTCGAGACGGTCAGGGAAATGGTAAAAGCCTGCCTCAATCTTGGTGTTGAGTATTTAACTCTGTTTGCTTTCAGCAGTGAAAATTGGCGTCGCCCGCAGGAAGAGGTTTCTTTCCTGATGCAGTTATTTCTGAAAATGCTGGAACGGGAAGTGGGCAAATTGCATGAAAATAATGTGCGTCTGAAAATCATTGGCGATCTCAGTCGCTTCGATGAGCAACTCAGGCAATACATAACATATGCAGAACAATTAACATTGGCTAATGACGGGCTGACACTCACGATTGCAGCGAACTACGGCGGGCGTTGGGACATCATACATGCGGTGGAAGGTTTGTGGAAATCCCATCCCGAGATACAGGGCAGCTTCCGGGAAGAAGATTTGGAGCCGTATTTGTCCATGCACTATGCGCCGGAACCGGATTTGTTTATTCGTACCGGCGGCGAGCAGCGTATTAGTAATTTTTTGCTTTGGCAATTGGCTTATACGGAGTTGTATTTTACTGACACACTATGGCCGGCATTTGATCGTGTCGCATTGGATGCCGCAATAACATCTTACCAAAACCGCGAGCGGCGCTTCGGACGCACGAGCGAGCAACTTACCGAAGATCCATCCAATGCTTAAGCAACGCATTATTACTGCAATCATTTTGTTTGTTTGTTTTCTTGCGGCAGTCTTCACTTTGCCGGCATTGGGATGGACTATTCTGGTTGCCCTGATCGTTTGGCAAGGGGCTACAGAATGGGCACGCCTGTCCAATTTAACGGGTTCTACGGTTATCATCTACAGTTCCATCACTTTGTTTTTAACGCTAGTAATGCTCTGGATCGACGCCAGAGGAGTAACACAAAACATTCCATCGTTACACGCGTTTTGGTATATCGCTTCAGTATTATTTTGGGTGGTGTTCGTTCCAGCCTGGATGATTTTGGGTTGGCACCCTAGAAATCGTTGGATTATGGCTTTGGTTGGCTGGATAGTGTTAATTCCAACAGGATTGGCGATGCTTGATTTACGCAGTGTCAGTCCGTGGCTATTGCTGGGTGTTATGTTTGTGGTTTGGCTAGCCGACACAGCGGCCTATTTTACAGGCAGAAAATTTGGCAAACATAAACTAGCTCCGTCGATCAGCCCGGGAAAAACGTGGGAAGGTGTTGTCGGCGCGTTGGTGTTTGTCACCATTTATGTGTCGGCAATAGGTTGGGGGACAGGGTTGATCAAAACTTATCTTGTATTTGCTGCTGCCATCATCATTTCATGGTTCTGGGTTGCACTGTCAGTCACTGGGGACTTATTCGAGTCGGCGATCAAGCGTCAGGCAGGCGTAAAAGATAGCGGAACTTTATTGCCGGGACACGGGGGGTTGCTGGATCGAATTGATGCGCTGACTTCGACATTGCCATTTGTCGCGCTTGTGTTAGTCTTTCAGAAACTTGCATGAACCAGAAATCAAATTTGAACACGATACAACACCTTACTATACTTGGTTCCACTGGCAGTATAGGCAAGAGCACGCTTGATGTAGTCGCACGTCATCCGGACAAATATGAAATTTATGCGCTCACGGCTAATCAACAAGATGAATTGCTATATGAGCAATGCACTATCTTCAACCCTAAATTTGCGGTCATATTGAATGAACAGGCACACAGCCGACTTGCTCAACGGATTGCCGCATCCGGTTTAAGTACGAAAGTGTTATTCGGCATTGAAGCGCTTGAGCAGGTTGCAAGCGCCCCCGACGTGGATGTTGTCATGGCGGCAATCGTCGGTGCGGCCGGATTGCGACCGACTATGGCTGCCGCGTACGCGGGTAAGCGTATTTTGTTGGCAAACAAAGAAACACTGGTGATGGCGGGGCGCATCTTTATGGATGCAGTACGTCAAAGCGGTAGCGTTCTGCTGCCCATCGACAGTGAACATAACGCCATATTTCAGGCGTTACCCAATCAATACGCGGGAAATATGTCTGTCTCCGGTGTGAGCAAAATTTTGCTTACAGCATCGGGTGGCCCTTTCCGCAATACTGCACTGGCCGATTTGCAGCATGTGACACCTGATCAAGCCTGCGCTCATCCAAATTGGAGCATGGGGAGAAAAATATCGGTCGACTCTGCCACGATGATGAACAAAGGGTTGGAAGTTATTGAAGCGCATTGGTTGTTCAATGCACATGCGGATGCTATTCAAGTTGTGATACACCCGCAAAGCGTGATCCATTCGATGGTGCAATACGTGGATGGTTCAGTTCTGGCGCAACTGGGTAACCCGGATATGCGCACGCCGATCGCTTTTGGATTAGCGTATCCAAAGCGGATTGATGCCGGCGTAGCTCCATTGGACTTGTTCAAAATCGCCAGACTTGATTTCGTCGCTCCGGACTTTGAACGCTTCCCCTGTCTTTCTTTGGCATACCGCGCATTGCGTGCGGGGGGTACTGCTCCCGCGCTGATGAATGCCGCGAATGAAGTTGCGGTTGATGCCTTTCTTGGCAAGCGAATTAGATTTCTCGATATTCCACGTTTGATCGGAGATGTATTGGATAAGCTAAGCTGTGTTAATGTGAACGCTTTGGAAGATGTGTTGCAGGCAGATACGCAAGCACGTATTGCTGCACAAAAATGGATTTCGCGCTTATGACCGTATTGGCATTTCTCGTTGCTATCGTCGTGTTGGTTCTAATACACGAACTGGGACATTATTGGGTTGCCCTCCTGTGCAACGTAAAAGTTCTTAAATTCTCTTTGGGATTCGGTAAAGCGATTTATGTAAAGCGCTTTGGCGAGGGAGAAACCGATTGGGTCGTTTCGATGATTCCTTTGGGCGGCTATGTCAAAATGCTGGACGAACGCGAAGGCGAAGTGGCCCCCGATGAATTGGATAGGGCATTTAACCGCCAGCCAGTCTTGAAGCGTATCGCCATTGTGGTTGCAGGCCCGATTGCCAATCTTGTGCTGGCCATCCTATTGTATTTCGCTTTGTTTATTCATGGTGTTCCAGGAGCGAAGCCGATTCTTGGCGAGGTTGTTCCGGCAACACCGGCAGCCGCGGCACAACTCCATGCGCAGGAAACAATTATCAGTATTAACGGGCAAGTCACGCCGAGTTGGCAAGACGTGCGTTGGACATTGCTTGATCTTGTCTTGCAACAGCGACCGGCAAATTTGGAATTGCGCAACACCGATGGAACGTCGGTTTTCCGGGTATTGGAAACGAGCTCTTTGACCGCAGCCGATTTAGATGGTGATTTTATCCAAAAGCTGGGCCTGCAACCTTATCAACCGCCCATTTATCCAGTCATTGATAAACTTACTGCTGGCGGGGCGGCACAACGTGCCGGATTGCAATCCAAAGACAAGATTTTGAGCGTAAATGGTCAAGCTATACCTTTGTGGGAAGACTTTGTGTCCGTGGTACGAGGGCACCCGGGCAGCATGCTGAGTATTGAAGTTGAGCGCGCCGGAAATGTGCAAACATTGAACATTACGCCCGATTCAGTCACAGAGGTGGGCAAGCAAATTGGCAGAATCGGCGCCGCTCCGCTCATTGATCGCGCCGCCTTTGATAAACTGCTGACGGAAGTACATTACGCGCCCTTGGCAGCTTTAAAAGAGGCAGTTCGCAAAACTTGGGAAACTTCGGCTGTCAGCGTAAAAATGATGTGGAAAATGGTGATAGGAGAAGTCTCTCTCAAGAACTTAAGCGGGCCGATTTCGATTGCGGACTATGCCGGACAATCCGCACAAATGGGGCTAGGACCCTATCTGGATTTTTTAGCCCTGATCAGCATTAGTCTCGGTGTGTTGAATTTACTTCCCATCCCCTTATTGGATGGTGGCCATTTGCTGTATTATACGGTCGAATTAATTAAGGGCAGCCCGGTATCCGAAAAGATTTGGGAGGCCGGGCAGAATATAGGCATTGCATTATTGGCTACCATGATGGCTTTTGCGTTGTATAACGACATAAGCCGCCTGTTTTTAGGTTGAGAAATTAATGGATTTTAAGAAACTGGTGGGGTTGATCCCACTGCTGTATGTTACGTCTGTATGGGCGATCACACCTTTCGTCATCAAGGATATCCGCGTTGAGGGCATCCAACGTACCGAACCGGGTACTGTGTTTAGCTATCTGCCGGTAAAAGTCGGAGACACACTGAATGACGATCAGGCATCGGCAGCCGTTCATGCTTTGTTCTCAACAGGCTTCTTTAAGGATGTCAGTCTTAAAACCGATAAAGGCGTCCTGGTTGTGACGGTGATTGAACGTCCATCAATTGCCAGCGTGGACATAGACGGGGTAAAAGATTTTCCGAAAGATCAATTACGCGATAACTTAAAGCAAATCGGGTTGGCCGAAGGGCGGATTTTTGACAAGTCCGCGTTGGATAAAGCCGAGCAGGAATTAAAGCGCCAGTATGTCGCGCGCGGGAAATACGCTGTTTCGGTGAAGACTACAGTAAAAGATTTGGAACGCAACCGTGTGTCGGTGACTTTCAATGTGGTTGAGGGCGAGACATCCAAAATCCAAAAAATCAACATCGTGGGTAACGAGGCTTTCAGTGAAAAAGAATTACTCGACATGATGAAGCTTAGTACGCCGGACTGGGCGAGTTGGATCAGCAAAAATGATCAATACTCAAAACAAAAATTATCCGGCGATATGGAAACCATACGCACGTTTTATCTTGATTCTGGCTATATGGAGTTTTCGATTGTCTCCACACAGGTTTCTATTTCTCCCGATAAAAAAGATATCTTCATCACGCTGAATATTTCCGAAGGGCCGAGATACACCATTTCAGGAATACAGGTCACAGGGCCGCAAACAGTTTTTACGCATGATCAGATTCGTAAGCTTATCAGCATTAAAAAAGGTGATATTTTTTCCCGCAAAGCGGTTACCGCTTCTACCCAAAAAATTACCGAGCGCTTCGGCGATGAAGGTTACGCTTTCGCAAATGTCAATGCAGCGCCTGAAATCAATAAAGAAAAACATGAAGTCGGATTTACTTTTATCGTCGATCCGCTTCAACGTGTGTACATAAGACGAATCAATATATCCGGCAATACCAAAACCCGGGATGAAGTTATCCGCCGAGAGTTCAGGCAAATGGAGGGGGGCTGGTATGCGACGGAAAAAATAAAGACTTCAAAAAAACGTGTTGATCGTTTAGGCTTCTTTGGCTCGGTGAATGTGGATAGTGTGCCCGTTCCGGGAACCAAAGATCAAATGGATCTGAACGTTGTCGTTGAGGAAAAATCGACAGGTAATCTTTCGCTGGGGGCAGGTATAAGCAGTAGTGAAGGTTTGGTATTGATGGCAGGGGTTTCTCAAAGCAACTTTTTTGGTACCGGGAATACACTTTCCACGCAAATCAACACCAGCCAGACCAATCAGACTCTTTCCGTTTCTTATACTAATCCATACTATACGGACGACGGTATCAGTCGAGGTTTTGATGTTTACAAGCGCCGAACAAATGCAACTCTGATTGCTGTAAGCCAATACACGTCTGACAGTATTGGGGCCGGGGTACGCTTTGCCGTTCCAATACAAGAAGAACAATATATTCATTATGGAGCCAGTGTTGATCAGACAGGTATTGGTCTAACGCCGTTGAGTCCGACACGCTTTATCACATACATAAATACTTATGGATATACCACCGACAATCTTATTGGTACTGTAGGGTGGAGCCGTGATACTCGGGATAGCGCGATTTATACCACTGAAGGAACCGTGCAGCGGGCTTCAACTGAGATAACTATACCGGATGTTTCCAGTCAGCAATATTACAAATTTACCTATCAACACCAATGGTTTCATCCGGTCAGCAGGGGAGTTACGCTGATGTTGAATGGCGAACTTGATTATGCGGATGGTTATGGTGGACAGATATTGCCGTTCTTCAAGAATTACTATGCCGGTGGTGTGGGGACGGTGCGGGGTTATCAACCCAGCTCTTTGGGGCCGCGCGATATCAACGACAACTCTCTCGGTGGCAATGAGAGAATAATAACTAATGCAGAACTGCTATTCCCGATGCCCGGCTTGGACAAAGATACCTCTGTCAGATTAAGCGCGTTTCTTGATGGCGGTGCTATATATGACAAAGATGAAGTATCGGCAGTACCCGCTTCGACCGGTATGCGTTATTCTACCGGTGTGGCAATAACTTGGGTTTCGCCAGTCGGTCCGCTAAAATTAAGTTATGGTGTCGCCCTGGCTCCGCAAATACAAGATAAATTGCAACGTTTCCAGTTTACTTTAGGTACATTGTTCTAAATGGCACAATATGGAAAGATGGCTATACGAGGAGGCGCTATGAAAAGTATCCTGAGTGCGGGTTTTTTGTTGATAGTTTCTTTTTCAGTTGCTTATGCAGCGGATTTCCGTGTGGGCGTGGTTAATACCGAACGTATTTTGCGGGAGTCGGTACCGGCGGTTAAAGCCGAAAAAAAGATTGAAAAAGAATTTGCTGCCCGCGACGAAGAAATCAAGCAAATGGTGAAGCAGGCTAAAGATATTCAGGCTGCATTGGAAAAAGATAGTAGTAAGGCAGCAGATGCTGAACAACGTAGCAAAGAACGTGAATTGGCTAACCTGAATGTCAATCTTCAGCGCTTGCAACGCGAGTTCCGTGAAGATTTGAACCTGCGCAAAAACGAAGAACTGGCTCAAGTATTGGCTCGTGCAGACAAGGCAATTCAGGCAATCGCGGAAAAAGAAAAATTCGATTTGATTTTGCAGGAAGCCGTATATCGTAATCCTCAAATTGATATCACGGAAAAGGTTTTACAGTACTTGGCCAACGAGAAGAACGACAAATAGAGAAAGGTTTTTGATGAGTTTAGTTTCTTATCATTTGTCGGAAATCGTGTCGCGTTTTGGCGGACATGTTGAAGGAGATGATTCTGTAGCGGTTAATCAGGTCGCGACACTTGACCACGCAACAAGCGGCCAAATTGCCTTTCTGACAAACTCGAAGTATCGCAAGCAACTTGAATCGACTCATGCCTCGGCCGTAATCGTTGCAGAGTCTGATGTAGATGCGACTACGCTGCCCCGTATTGTTTGTGAAAATCCATATTCGTATTTTGCCAAACTGTCTACTTTCCTCAATCCACTTCCCGCAGTGAAAGCAGGTATTCATTCCAGTGCAGTAGTCGGGAATGGCGCAAAGATTTCTCCCGGTGCGCAAATTGATGAATTTGTATCGATAGGAGAGGGCGCAATAATTGGTAGCGGTAGTGTCATTATGGCGGGGTGTTCTATTGGTGCGAATACAGCCATAGGTGAGAATACCCGGCTTTATCCTCGTGTAGTGGTATATCACAATTGCTTGGTTGGAAATAACGTCATCATTCACTCCGGCGTAGTAATCGGTGCGGATGGCTTTGGCTTTGCCATGGAAAATAATGCTTGGCTTAAAATTCCCCAAATCGGTCGCGCAATCATTGGGAATGATGTCGAAATTGGTGCAAACACTACCATTGATCGCGGTGCATTAGATAACACAGTGATCGAGGATGGGGTTAAGCTTGATAACCTGATTCAGATCGCGCACAACGTGCGTATTGGTTCACATACTGTCATTGCCGGATGCGCAGGTATTGCAGGAAGTACAACTGTTGGCAGCTACTGTCAAATTGGTGGCAGTGCAGGTATTGTGGGGCATGTGAACATCGCAGACGGTGTGGTAATTTCCCCATTCACCATGATCAGCAAATCTTTACGTGAAAAAGGCACTTACAGTGGTATGAATCCATTTAGCGAAAAAGATAAATGGATGAAAAATACTGCGCACTTGCGTCATTTAGACGAAATGGCGACTCGTATCAAAAATTTGGAAAAAGAATTAGAAGCTTTGAACAGGAGAGAATGATGAGTTCACAAATGGACATCAACGAGATTTTGAAACTGCTACCACACCGCTATCCTTTTTTATTGATAGATCGTGTTTTGTCCTATGAACCAGGCAAGGAGATCGTCGCATTAAAGAACGTGACGATGAACGAACCCTTTTTCCCGGGACATTATCCTCACCACCCAGTGATGCCTGGCGTGCTGGTTATTGAAGCGATGGCACAAGCTGCTGCTATTCTTTCCTTTACCGGAGAAACGGGTAAAGCCGATGAGACAAAAGTTTATTATTTCGTCGGCATCGATAATGCACGCTTCAAACGTCCGGTCGTACCGGGGGATCAATTAATTCTGACTATCACGCCCATTTTTAACAAGCGCGGCTTGGGCAAATTCAAGGCAGTGGCAAGTGTCGGCGATCAAGTTGCGGCAGAAGCCGAGATCATGTGTACGATGCGAGATAAATAATGCGCCATCCCACCGCGATCATTCATCCTAACGCAAAACTAGCCGACGATGTTAAGGTCGGCCCGTATTCCATCATCGGCGAACACGTTGAGATCGGGGCTGGGTCGGTCGTTGGACCGCACGTTGTTATCGACGGACACACCACCATCGGCAAGAGCAACCGTTTCTTCCAGTTTTGTTCCATTGGCGAAATTCCGCAGGATAAGTCCTACAAAGGCGAGCCGACGCAGTTAATCATCGGCGACAACAATACGATACGCGAAAGCTGCACCTTCAATCTGGGAGTGGCTCATAAGGGTGGCATCACTAAGGTCGGCAGTGACAATTGGATCATGGCCTATGTGCATGTGGCGCACGAGTGTGAACTGGGTGACAACAACACCATAGCCAATTCAGTGCAGCTTGCCGGACACGTGACTATTGGTAACAACACCAACATCGGCGGCATGTGCGGCGTGCACCAGTTCGTGCGCATCGGCGATTATGCCATGACGGGTTTCATGACCCGCCTGTCGCAAGATCTGCCGCCCTTCGTGTTGGCTGTGGGCAACCCGGCAGAAGCCAAAGGACCGCATCAGGAAGGGCCGCGTCGGGCGGGGTACTCCCCGGCCAGAGTTGATATGCTGAAACAAATTTATAAAGCTTTGTATCGCACGGGTAGCAGCTTTGAGAACTCTAAAAAAGAGATCGAAGAATTACGCGGTCAAGTGCCGGAGGCTGATGCTGATATAGATAATATGCTGGCATTTTTGAATAATGCCAGTCGCGGTATAGTTCGCTAAACAACCATGAATAAGCAAGTAAAAATGATCGCCCTCGTGGCGGGTGAAGCCTCGGGTGATTTACTTGGGAGTCACCTGATCGAAGCGCTCAAACAATCGTTGCCCAATGCACGCTTCATTGGCATCGGCGGCCCCAAGATGCAGGCAGCAGGCATGGAGATCATGTTCCCCATGGATAAGTTGGCGGTGTTCGGTGTTATCGACGCCCTTATCCACTATCGCGAGCTTCTTGGAATCCGTAATAAGCTCAAGGCCTCGCTTATCGCGACGCCACCGGATTTGTTCATTGGTATCGATGCACCTGACTTTAATCTTGATCTGGAAATTGTATTGAAACAACGCGGCATTCCTACGGTGCATTACGTTAGCCCTTCAATCTGGGCGTGGCGCGGTGAACGTATCCATAAAATCAAGAATGCAGTCTCACACATCCTGACGCTATTTCCCTTTGAGGCTGCCATTTATGAAAAAGCCGGGATACCTGTGACTTACGTCGGACATCCACTGGCTGACATGTTGCCGGAAATACCCAAACGCGACTTGATGCGCGAGCAAATGCGTATTCAAAAGCAAACCAAAGTGTTTGCATTATTGCCCGGCAGCAGGCGCAGCGAAGTTCGCTATTTGGCCGCTACCTATATTGAAACAGCCAGACAAATTTTGAAGAAACTGCCCGATGCCCAATTTTTGGTTCCGCTGGCCAGTCGGGAAACTCGCACGATTTTCGAAGACACTCTGTGGAAACTGGAAGCACAGGAATTACCCATTACCATGCTGTTCGGTCATGCACATGATGCCATGATTGCTGCCGATGGCGTGTTGGTCGCCTCTGGCACAGCAACCCTGGAAGCCGCGCTGCTGAAACGCCCCATGGTTATTACTTACAAAATGCTGCCACTTACGTATTGGCTGAGCAAACGCAAAGCCTATTTGCCTTACGTCGGACTCCCAAATGTATTGGCAGGGAAATTTGTGGTGCCGGAGATTTTGCAAGATGATGCAACACCGGAAAACCTCGCACAAGCCTTGCTGAATTTGGTGGGGGATAAAAATGCGGTGGCAGAATTGGAGATTCTGTTCGGGCATATGCATACCCAGCTCAAGCAAGATACTGCACACAAAGCTGCGCAAGCGATCTTGCCTTATTTGACGGATATTACGGCTCCCGCGTAAATGAGCCACATACAGTTGATCTGTGGTGTTGATGAAGCGGGACGCGGCCCTCTAGCCGGGCCTGTTTATGCTGCAGCAGTCATCCTTAACCCGCAACATCCTATCATCGGTCTGGCCGACTCAAAAAAAATAAGCGAAAAAAAACGTGAACAACTTGCGCTGGAAATTCGGCAGCACGCCACCGCTTGGGCTATCGCCACAGCTTCGGTAGAAGAAATAGATCAAATCAATATTTTGCGTGCCAGCCTGCTGGCGATGCGCCGCGCAGTTGCCGCCTTGTCTGTGCAGCCACACGAAGTGTTGGTGGATGGCCTGTATTGTCCTGAAACCGGTCTCCCCAGCCGAGCGATAGTTAAGGGAGACAGCACTGTACCGGAAATATCCGCGGCATCCATTCTAGCCAAAACCGCACGCGATGCAGCAATGATAGAGATGCATGAACGCCTTCCCCAATATGGCTTTGCTGTTCACAAAGGGTATCCGACGGCTGCTCATATTGCGGCACTCAATCTGCATGGTATTTCGTCTGAACATCGCAAAAGTTTCGGTCCAGTTCGAAGACTAATACAAGGGAGCAATTAGTATGTCATTATTGAAACTCTTACACTTGCTTGCGACTGTGGTCTGGGTTGGCGGTATGTTCTTTGCCCACATGGTATTGCGTCCAAGTGCCGCAGAAATATTGCAACCGCCGGAAAGATTGCAACTATGGAACAAAGTATTCAGCGTCTTTTTTAAATGGGTGTGGGTTGCAATCTTGTTAATTCTGGCCAGTGGCTTTTCGCTGATCCTTCAATTCGGCGGTATGCAACTTGTACCCAAATATATTCATGAAATGTTATTGTTGGGTACTGTCATGACGGCAATTTTCGCGTATGTATTTTTTGTACCCTATGCCAACTTCAAGCACGCTATAAGTGAAACAGAATGGCCACAAGCCGGTAAGATACTGGCTACTATTCGAAAATTTGTGGTAACGAATCTGTTACTGGGCATACTGACCTTCATAATTGTCGAGCTGAGTCGCTAAATATAAAGGTATTGAAATTCTTTAATCGAGACGATGAAAACCCCGAAACGAATCGAACCACTTATTGAGGACGGCCTGGTTGACGACGTGATTCGTCAACTCAAGAGCGGAAAAGAAGCAACCGTCTACGTTGTTCAGTGCGGGGATGAGATTCGATGTGCCAAGATTTACAAAGAGGCAAATCAGCGCGGTTTTCATCAGGCGGTTCATTATACCGAAGGTCGTCGGGTAAAAAATAGCCGTCAAGCGCGTGCCATGGAAAAAGGTTCACGCTATGGCCGCCAGGAGCAGGAAGCAGCTTGGCAGCATGCCGAAGTGGATGCCTTGTATAAACTCGCTGCGGCAGGCGTGCGGGTTCCCCTTCCTTTTGGATTTTACGAGGGTGTGTTGCTGATGGAATTAGTGGCTGACGAAAATGGCCAACCGGCACCCAGACTTAACGATCTTGAACTGACGCAGGAGCAAGCACGAGAATTTCATGCTTTCCTGATCCGGCAAGTTGTGTTGATGTTATGCGCCGGCATTGTTCATGGTGATCTTTCCGAATTCAATGTGCTTGTCGATAGCCGGGGACCGGTCATTATAGATTTGCCGCAGGCTGTTGATGCCGCCGCCAATAACAATGCCAGCCGCATGTTGGAGCGTGATGTGGACAATCTGGCTGTCTACTTCGGGCAGTTCGCACCGGAATTACTTGCGACTCAATACGGCAAAGAAATATGGTCGATCTATCAGAAAGGTGAATTGTTACCTGATACTCCGCTCACAGGGTACTACCATCAAATCGAAAAGAATGCTGACGTGCGTTCCGTCATGCGTGAAATAGATGCTGCACGCGATGATAACGCAGCCAAGCTGCGTTATCAGCAACTCAAGCGCGAAGAAGGGCGGTAGGGCGCAGCCCCTACCAAAAATGTCAGACTATCCCACCATCAATTGGAACGAAGCCGGAGAAGAAAAATCTGCCCGTTGGCGTTCTGAAAATGGATCACCGCCCCCCAAGCGTGTGCTGATTGCCGATGATCGTATGAAGGCCGATGACGCTTACCGCTTGGCGTGCGAAGGAACTGCTTTGCTGTGGCGTGGTGATTTCCAAAATGCGCGTCAATTGCTGCAAGCGATGGCGCGCCGCGCCGATGAAAAACCCAAAAAAAATAAGTCAAAAAAAATTGCTACCACTGCCGAGTCTTTTCACTTAAATCGCCAAGCGCAATCTCAGCGCGCGCGTACCTTGGGCATGTTGCTACTCCCATCCAATGCGGATCACAGTGTGCCATTGCGCCGTGCGCCAGATGTATCCATAGCTTGCGGGGAAGTTTATGGTGCGGTTACTGAACCCTACGTTGCCTCGCTACGCAGCTTGTTAGGATTGATCGGTGCTCATGAGTGGCGAAAGAATGGTGTGGAGATTCCCGAATTGGGTGCCCGCATTTATCCTCATTACGGCGTATTTGCACCGATACGCGGCGAATATGTCGGACTGGTGAATAATGCACCTCTGCCCAAAACTATCACAACTCAATCGGTCGCGTTTGATATCGGCACTGGCACTGGCGTGTTATCTGCGGTGCTGGCCAAACGCGGCATTCAACGTATTGTTGCAACAGATCAGGATCAGCGTGCGCTTAATTGTGCCCGTGAAAATCTGGACCGACTCAATCTTTCGAAACAAGTCGAAGTTGTGCAGGCCGATCTCTTTCCCGAAGGGCGTGCCACTCTGATTGTATGCAATCCGCCTTGGGTTCCGGCCCGCCCCAGCTCTGCACTTGAGCATGCTGTATTCGATCCCGAGAGCCGTATGTTGTTAGGGTTCCTCAAGGGGCTGGCGGAGCACCTTGAGGCTGAAGGCGAGGGTTGGCTGATTCTCTCCGATCTTGCCGAGCATCTCGGCTTGCGCACTCGCGATGAATTATTGGCGGCTATAGACTCAACAGGTTTACGATTCAGCGGAAAAATAGATGTGAAACCACACCATCCGCGTGTCTCCGACACAAGCGATCCGCTTCACGCTGCTCGTGCGGCAGAACTCACATCCCTATGGAAATTAGTGGTTAAATAGAAAATGAAATATTCTATTTAAAGCTCAGTATATTTTTTTGCAATGCCTTTTGATTTTTCAACTGGATACTTTAGCGCATTCTTCTTGATCTTTTCCAATACGATTTGTTTAACATCAAAACCGTATTGTTCAGCCAGCAAAAAAGAAAATGCAAATACATCGGCAAGTTCTTCCTCCACCTGTCCGATGTCGGCCTGCTCGGAAGGTTTCCACAAAAAAGATTCTAGTAGTTCACTTGCTTCAATACTCAGCGCCAAAGCAAGGTCTTTGGCATTATGGAACTGCGCCCAATCCCGTTCATCACGGAATTTGAGCAAAGCATCGGTAAGCTCTCTGATGTCGTTCACAAGATTCCACTCCAAGTAGTTTATGATGTTGCCATAAATAGGATGTAGCATTGTAATGCAATGCTCGCGTGAGGCGTAGCTCTGATGCTTGCCTACAAAAAGAATGTGTCGTTTAAGCTGATTCGGCTAGAATTACAATAAATATCGCGATCTCTAATGAATAATCTTCCAAAAAATGCATTTGCCAGCATGAAAAAATCTTCACTGAATACATTAGCCATTATTTCAATTTCAACTATTATTGTTTTAGGAATAACCACTCAAGTGAGCGCAGCGGACAGCGTGACTGCCGATCCGGAAGCCGCGCTCTGGTTGACAACCCAGAAATTAAATACCACAGAGGGATATGAAACCTATCTTGCTCAATATGCAGACGGGAAATTTGCTTCATTGGCAAAAACGTCAATCAACAAAATTAATACTGCCAAACTCGTTCAGGCCGAAAACTCGGAATGGAAGGTTTTACAAGACTCTGAAGATGAGGCAACTGTTCAAAAATTTCTGGACAAGTATCCAAAGGGGGTAAATATTCTTGCGGTGAAACTTAAACTCGCGTCTATCCGTAGGATAGCAACAGAATATAAATCCGGACAAGCATTTAAAGGGTGCGCCACATGTCCGGAAATGGTCATTGTGCCGGCAGGCAGTTTCACGATGGGCGAGGGGACTAATGCCCACTTGGTCACATTTAAAGAGCCCTTTGCCATTGGAAAAAAGGAAGTTACCCAAAAGGAATGGATGGCTGTTATGGGCACGAATCCCAGTAAATTTAAGGACTGTATCGGAAATTGTCCTGTGGACAATGTGAGCTGGAATGACGCTAAAGAATTTATACGCAGACTCAACATCCGAACTGGAAAAGAATACCGTTTGCCTAGTGAGGCAGAATGGGAGTATTCATGTCGCTCAGGTGGATTACACCAAAAATATTGTGGTAGTGGCGCAGTCGATAGTATCGCCTGGTTTGCAGCTTATTCGACCACGTCTAAAAGATCAGATAGATACAGCAAGCCGGTAGCCAATAAAAAAGCAAATGCCTGGGGGCTGTTTGACATGAGTGGCAATGTCGCTGAATGGACGGAAGACGGGTTTCATGAAAATCTTATCGGTGCTCCGGCCGATGGATCTGCGTGGCGGGGAGATGGACAAGGTTATGTCCTTCGCGGTGGTTCCTGGGAAAGTAATGTAGATCAGATTCGCGCTACCTATCGTGACTACGATGGCCCTTCAAACAGAGATGTCACCTATGGTTTTCGTATAGCGCGAAAATTTCCTTAGCATTTTGATCAGAATGGCCGACTGCACCAATAAAATTTCCAGAAGCCAGTGTTTAACTTCATCTCTGAGCTTCTAAAACCACCGAATACTTTCCTGTCATATCCAAGCTGTAAATCTTTGATTCTTTTTGAGAAAGAAGCCTGTTTAACTGAGCATCAAAATACACTCTTTTTTTGGTACTTTTGTGCATCATACAGATTACTGTATCACCCGATGGATTTTTAAATTGTGTGAACAGTTGTTCCCATTCATGTTTTGAATTGTCAATTTCGCTCATGACGCCCCCTTTTTTGTGCCTTTACTAATTGAACTGGAATCAGCATTATTTATCCTTCCACTTTTGATTTTCCGCAATATTTACGGGTGTGAGACAACATTAGCAAAAATTGTTTTTTCCCGGCAAGCCCACCGAGGAATGAAAAAAATGGGGAGACGAGTGGTCAAAAAAAGGGGACGAGCGGATGGTTTATTCAGACAGAATGCCTGCGTAGGACGCTGGAAAAACACAGCAGTCCGAAACAGAGACAATTTTTAACAATCGAGTCTTTGTGAATTAACAAAGTGACTTTACGCATGGTGACTTAAGCAATCGCCATGCCAGCCACTTTATTAATTATTAATCAATAAGACAGGATTACGCTTGAATCGAAAGTGACAATTTTGAGCACGTGTTTTCAGAAAACATATCCAAAATTCGTCACAAATAGAGAAATGTTGACTGGTTTCTACAACCAGAATCAATACTAAACATCACAAACAAAGCTAGAAGCTAAGCGCAACTCCCCACATAATGAGCCCGCCAACGGCAGACACACCTGCAACTGCGAATAGCCATTTCTTGCGCGTCAAAACGGTAATCGATGCCAGAGAGATCGCAATTTGGATCAGTGTCATTGATTGTGCCAGTAAGTGGTGTGGATGCATTGCTTCTTCACTTTCCTTATTGGCTTTTTCTGATTCAGCCTCCAGTTCCTCAGCTTTCTTTTTGATCTCTACTTTATCTTTTTCGTATCTTTCGATCTGAGCCTTGTAATATTCCTGCTTTTTCGCCGGTGCAACATCGAGAGCAAGTTCCATCAAATGACCTTTATTACTTTTTGCCTCATAAAAATTCCACTGGTCGGAAGCCTGCGTCTTTTTCAAAACGGCTTCGTTCTTGAACAACATGGCTTTATTTTGTGTATCGCCACCTTGATAGCTTACAATCGCGCCTGCTGAAGCCAAGATTGCTGTAAAAATGGCTATCTGACTTCCGAGGCTATCCCCGCCGTGAGCTGAGTGTTCCACTGCATGATCGTGCGCCCCATGGACGTGAAATCCTTCTGACATAATTATTTCCTTGAAGTTAGGTTAAGATTAGAAACAAACCTGTATTTTATAACGGAGAGCAATTATGAACTACATTGCATTAACAATATTTATTTCGGCCATCGGCATATCTTTTCCCATTTATGCGAATGAAACCCAGTCCGCAGCACCAGAAAAACCGGAAGTCGCGAATAACAATAGCTATGTACCCGGCATGGGCGTGCAACACAAATGCGCCACGCAAAACTCTGGTATGCCGGTATTGCAAAAAATTGGGAGTTGGCGAACTACGAATTGGATGAAATCCAAGAAGGTTTCGAAGACGCAGTGAAGTATCACCCAGTCTTCAAGAAAGATGCTCCCATTTCAACCATCCTGGAAAAGTTCACTACTCAACCGCTTCATAATCTTAGATTGGCTATCGAGGCAAAAAATATCGTCAAATTTAAGAAGTCCTTCAACAGTCTTACCCATGTGTGCAATGCTTGCCATCAAGCAGCAAGCCAAGGATTCATTGTGATCAAACAACCCAGTGTTTTAACCTATAATAATCAGGAATTCTCGGTTAAATGAAAAATTTGTCCATAATTCAAAAATGAAGTTTTTATTAAAATGGATGTTCAAATCGTTGATTTTCCAGAAACCAAGGTTGCAGTCTTAGAACACCATGGCTCCCCAGCACTGGAACATGAATCTGTCCGCAAACTCATTTCATGGCGTCTTGAAAATCGTCTGCCGACTGACAGGCATCGCAGTTATGGGATTCATTACAACGACCCGCGTACAACACCAGCGGAAGAATATCGAGTGGACTTTTGCATTTCCGTTGAATATGACGTTTTGCCCAACCCACAAGGAGTCGTAAACAAGTTCATTCCCGCAGGCCGCTGCGCTGTTGTACGGCATCTTGGGTCGCGCGAGAACGTATCGGCAGCAGTATATCTTTACGAGGTCTGGTTCCCCAATAGCGGTGAAACTCTGCAAGATTTTCCGATCTTTTTCCACTACGAAAATGTCGGCCCACAAGTACAGGAGCGCGAAATGATTACGGACGTATACCTCCCACTGCGATGAGGGCTAAATGCAAGAAACCTGTGGGAAGCGAGTGCGCGTAAAATGTCCGAGCCTTACGGTCGAAAAGCAGTCTGAGCACTCTTTTTGTTGCTCCAACCATACTTGAGTGTAATTATATAACCTCAACTCCTTGTTTTTTAAGCATGGAGACAAGCGTGATTAACGGCAATCCGATAAGCGCATTGGGGTCTTTGCCTTCGATGCGACTGATCAAAGCAATTCCCAATCCTTCCGATTTTGCGCTGCCTGCGCAATGATAGGGTTGTTCTTTGAGGAGATAGCGTTCAATCTCTTCGTCGCTGGAGTTTCGAAAAGTGACTTTTGTTTCATCAATTTCTGTTTGTATGGAGTTATCGGCTGAGTTCAATAACGTCAAGGCTGTATAAAAAACGACGGTTTTATCACGCATCGCACGGAGTTGGCGAACTGCATTGTCATGGGTATACGGTTTCCCCAATTGTTGACCGTCCAGCAGGGCCACTTGATCTGAGCCGATAATTAACGCGTTGGGGTAGTCTTTGGTTACTGCATGCGCTTTAAGTATCGAAAGCCGAGCCGAGGTTTGCTGGGCATTCTCTCCGGGAAGCGGCGTTTCATCGACATTTGGGGCCGCAGTTTTGAATGGAATTTGCAGGATAGAAAGCAAGTGACTCCTATATATAGAGGTCGAAGCAAGAACAAGCGGCTGAGAAATCAAGATAAATCCTTATTGCGACTTTGACAGAGAGGGGCAGAATATATATCATGCGCGCCTCATGTTTGCACGGCCTTTCATTGATAGCATAGAATTTGCCAGAAATGGCAGGGAATTATGCGATGAAATTCCGATAGTTACCTTGTCCCGGCTAAGCGATTTGTTGGCGAGTTCGGAGGGCACTCTCGGTTATAAAGTGATCGGTTCGCAACAAGGTGATAGCCGTAAACTTGAGATCGTACTTAAAGGTTCGTGTCAGTTGCGTTGTCAGCGTTGTTTGGGTGAGTTTACTTATCCCATAGATATTACAACGCAATTGCAGTTGCTTCCGGCGGAAAAGCTGGATGAAACAGATGATGACGAGGATGCCATCGAAGCTACACAGCAGTTGGATGTGCTGGCGTTGATTGAAGATGAAGTGTTGCTTGGGTTGCCCTTCGCCCCCAAACATTCTGACGAATCATGCAGCGCATCATTGCAAAATTTACAACAGTCAGCCAATCCGTTTGCTGTATTGGCGGTATTAAAAAAGTAGTAATTTAGTTTTTTTGAGGAGTTATCATGGCAGTTCAGCAGAATAAAAAATCCCCGTCCAAGCGTGGCATGCACCGCGCGCACGACTTTTTGACGAATCCCGCTTTAGCGATTGAGCCTTCTACTGGTGAGCCGCATTTACGTCATCATATCAGCCCGAGCGGTTTTTACCGTGGCAAAAAAGTAGTTAAGACCAAAGGCGAATAAGCTTTTTGAGCGCATTAAGCAGGAGTCCCGTTTTATCGGGGCGCCGAATGTTTGTCTATTTTTGTTCTAGAGGATAGCCCAGTGGGTATTACAGTAGCCATTGATGCCATGGGCGGAGACCACGGGACGCGGGTGACTGTACCTGCGGCAGTTGCATTTCTGAAGGAACACCCTGAGGATATCGTGGTTTTGGTCGGGTTGACTGATGCCATTGAAGCAGAGTTGAAGAAGCTACACTTCTCTGACCGGTCTCGTCTGCGTATTCATGGTGCCAGTGAAGTAGTGGGAATGGATGAGTCGCCACAAATTGTGTTGCGTGGCAAAAAAGACTCGTCCATGCGCGTGTCAATCAATTTAGTGAAAAATGGCGAAGCAGCAGCTTGCGTGAGCGCCGGCAATACCGGTGCGTTGATGGCGACAGCCCGATATGTACTCAAAACTATGCCGGGTATAGATCGTCCTGCTATTGCCTCTTTTTGGCCGACGGTAAAGGGGCAAGTCTGTATGCTTGATCTGGGCGCGAACGTCGATTGTTCCGCCGAACATTTGCTGCAGTTTGCCTTGATGGGTAGCACATTAGTGGCCGCGTTGGAACATAAAGAAAGTCCTACGATTGGACTTTTAAATATTGGCAGTGAAGATATTAAGGGCAACGAAGTGGTGAAGCAAGCGTCAGAGCTATTGCAAGCCAGCGACCTTAATTTCTATGGAAATGTAGAGGGAAACGATATTTTTCAAGGTGTTACCGATGTGGTAGTGTGTGATGGATTTGTCGGGAATGTCGCTTTGAAAACCGCCGAAGGTGTGGCCAAAATGATGAGCGGCTTTTTGCGCGAGGGTTACAGCAAAAACTTGTTTACCAAGTTTGGTGCTTTAATTTCTATATCTGTACTTAAAGCTTTCAAGCACAGGCTCGATCATCGCCGCTACAATGGTGCAAGTTTCCTCGGATTAAAAGGTATCGTCGTAAAAAGTCACGGTTCAGCAGATACTTTTGCTTTCTTGTGCGCAATTGAACGTGCAGCAGAAGAAGCTCGCGGCGGCATGTTGCATCAGATTAGTACCCATGTTGAAAAATGGCATCAGGCGCGCCAACAAATTGCGGGGACAGCAGTATGATTTATTCCAAAGTCATCGGTACAGGCAGTTATTTACCCGCCAAAGTAGTAACCAATTTCGATCTTGAAAAAACTATCGATACTTCGCATGACTGGATTTTTTCCCGAAGCGGCATTGTTGAAAGACATGTCGCGGCTGAAAACGAATTAACCAGTGATCTGGCTTTGCATGCCAGCCGCAAAGCCATTGAGGCTGCCGGTATTGACGCCAATGAAATCGACTTGATCATCGTGGCAACCACCACGCCTGATCAGCACTTTCCCGGTTCAGCCAGTATCCTGCAACATAAACTGGGTATCAAAAATGGTGCCCCGGCTTTTGATATACAAGCGGTTTGCAGTGGTTTTGTTTATGCCATTAACACTGCGGATATGTACATACGCAGCGGCCAAGCCAAAACTGTGTTAGTTGTTGGCGCAGATATAATGACTCGTTTGCTGGATTGGAATGATCGCGCTACCTGCGTACTATTTGGAGATGGTGCCGGCGCACTGATTTTGCGCGCATCTGCTGAGCCCGGTATTCTGGTCAGCAAGTTGCATGCGGATGGTAGCCATCACGATATGTTGAAAGCCGCCCCTTTAATTTCCATGGACGGGAAGGCTGTATTTAAATTTGCGGTCAAGGTGTTAAGCGATGTAGTTGAAGAATTGCTTGAGGATCAAAAAATAAGCGGTTCTGATATTGACTGGCTTGTGCCGCACCAAGCCAATATCCGTATTATTGAAGCGACAGCGAAAAAACTGGGTTTGGACATGAGCAAAGTGGTTGTCACTGTTGCCTCTCAAGGAAATACTTCTGCCGCGTCGATTCCCTTGGCATTGGATACGGCGGTGCGAGATGGTCGCATAAAAGCAGGGCAAAATATCCTGATTGAAGCTGTAGGTGGTGGTTTTACTTGGGGCGCAACATTGATTAAATGGTAGATAAATGTAGGGTGGGCACGCTTTTGAGCCCACGCTGAATTAAATACCGCGTGGGCTCAAAAGCGCGCCCACCCTACAAACTAACGACTACTAACAAACGACTGATTCTCCTATGACAAAATTTGCTTTCGTTTTTCCCGGACAAGGTTCCCAATCGCGCGGCATGATGAACGGCTTTGCCGATTTTGCCTCTGTGCGCGACACTTTCTCTGAAGCTTCGGACGTACTGAAACAAGACCTGTGGCAATTGGTGAGTGAGGGTACAGACGCTGAACTTAATGCTACCGTAAATACACAGCCAATTATGTTGACCGCAGGCGTGGCAGTTTACCGCGCCTGGCAATCACAAAAAGGGGCGAAACCGGCAATTCTGGCAGGGCACAGTTTGGGTGAATATACGGCATTGGTTGCGGCTGATGCGCTTGCTTTTGCCGACGCGCTACCATTGGTGCGCTATCGAGCGCAATGTATGCAACAAGCGGTACCGGAAGGCGTGGGTGGTATTGCCGCTATTCTAGGCTTGGACGAAGATGCTATCCGTGCCGTATGCCTCGAAGCAGCTCAAGGCGAAGTATTGGAAGCTGTTAACTTTAATTCCCCCGGACAGGTGGTTATTGCCGGAAATCGCGCAGCAGTAGAGCGGGGTATGGAATTAGCCAAAGCTAAAGGCGCCAAACGCGCGATCCTGTTGCCGATGAGTGTCCCGTCGCATTGCAGCCTGTTAAAAGGCGCGGCCGAGCAGCTACGTGAATACCTGAAAAATGTTGCAGTTCAACCTGCGTCAATTCCGGTGCTGCACAACGCTGATGTTTTGTCCTACACCGATGGAGCTTCTATTAAAGATGCATTAGTACGTCAACTGTATTCTCCCGTGCGCTGGGTTGAAACGATACAGGCATTTGGCAAACAAGGCATTGCATATAACGCAGAGTGTGCACCGGGTAAGGTGTTGGCAGGACTAAACAAACGCATAGATACAAATCAACAAGCGCTTGCCATCCATGATGGTGAGGCGCTGAAATCTGCATTAGTTGCACTCGCATAAGGAAGAGATATGGCGCTTCAAGGACAAATCGCACTGGTTACAGGTGCTTCGAGAGGTATAGGTCAAGCAATCGCATTGGAGCTTGGCAGGCAAAGAGCTACGGTAATCGGCACGGCTACAAGTGAAAGCGGTGCTTTGGCAATTACCGCCTATTTGCAAGAAGCCGGTATCAAGGGTAAAGGCTTTGCGCTGAACGTCAACGATGCTGCGCAAACAGATCAAGTTCTCGCTGCACTGAGAGAGAAATTTGGGGAAATCACGATTCTGGTGAATAACGCCGGTATCACCAAAGATAACTTGTTGGCACGAATGACCGACGAGGATTGGGATGATGTTATTACGACCAATCTCAAATCCGTGTTCCGTTTGAGCCGGGCTGTATTGCGTGCGATGATGAAAGCCAGAGGCGGGCGCATTATTAGCATTTCCTCTGTAGTTGGCAGTATGGGTAACCCGGGGCAAGCTAACTATGCCGCATCCAAAGCGGGGATGGTTGGATTTACTAAATCACTGGCGCAGGAAATTGGCAGCCGGAATATTACTGTGAATTGCGTGGCACCCGGTTTCATTGACACCGACATGACACATGCTTTGGGTGAAGAGCAACGTACAAAGCTGGTCGAGCATGTACCGCTAAAACGCCTTGGAAAGCCTGATGATATTGCGGCTGCTGTATCTTTTCTGGCTGGCCCGGGCGCAGCTTATATTACAGGAGTCACTTTGCATGTGAACGGCGGTATGTACATGGAGTAATGAAGCAGTTTGGAAATCGGCTCGAGTTTGGTAGAATGCACGGGCTTTTTGAAATTTAATTATAGGGAGTATTGGAATGTCTAACATCGAACAACGCGTCAAAAAAATCGTAGCCGAACAGCTCGGCGTTAATGAAACTGAAGTTAAGAACGAATCTTCATTCGTCAACGATTTGGGCGCAGACTCATTGGATACGGTTGAATTGGTGATGGCATTGGAAGAAGAATTCGGCGTGGAAATCCCGGATGAAGACGCTGAAAAAATCACCACCGTGCAACAAGCAATTGACTACGTCAACGCGCATCCAAAGTAATTGGTCGTTATTGATTCCTTTTTCCTTCGCTATTGGAGTGCGGTTTGACTAAACGCAGAGTTGTTGTAACTGGCTTGGGTATCGTATCACCAGTTGGTATTGGTGTCGCCCAAGCTTGGCAGAATATTGTGGCCGGCAAGTCGGGTATAACAAAAATAACCCGGTTTGATGCCTCCGCCTTTGCCTGTCAAGTTGCCGGGGAAGTAAATGGTTTCGATGTCGCTCAATATCTTCCTGCCAAGGAAGCCCGGCGCATGGATCGCTTTGTCCATTTTGGACTTGCTGCCGGGATCGAAGCACTAAAAGACTCAGGCTTGGAGATAACGGAACAAAATGCTGAACGCATCGGCGTCTGCATTAGTTCCGGCATCGGCGGCCTGCCGATGATTGAAGAGACGCATGGTGATTATGTGAGGGGTGGTCCTCGCAAGATATCGCCTTTTTTTATTCCTGCCACGATCATCAATATGATTTCCGGCAACTTGTCCATTATGTTTGGACTGAAGGGGCCGAATTTCTCCGTTGTCACAGCTTGTACAACTGGAACACATAGTATTGGCGAATCGTTTCGCAAAATCGAATATGGCGATGCTGATGTGATGATCGCCGGTGGAGCTGAGTCGACAATTTGTCATTTGGCAGTTGGCGGATTCTCATCTGCCAAGGCACTGTCTACCCGCAATGATGATCCGGCAACCGCCAGTCGTCCATGGGACAAAGATCGTGATGGTTTTGTGATGGGTGAAGGCTCGGGAGTGCTGGTGTTGGAAGAGTATGAGCATGCCAAGGCTCGTGGTGCCAGAATATATGCCGAGCTTACCGGCTATGGTATGAGTGCTGATGCCTACCACATGACAGCACCTAGTACAGATGGTCCAAAGCGTAGCATGGTCAATGCGTTGCGCAATGCAGGGCTAAATCCGGATCAAGTGCAATACGTTAATGCGCACGGCACTTCCACTCCATTGGGTGATAAGAATGAAACCGATGCGATCAAACTGGCTTTCGGTGACCACGCAAAAAAACTGGTGGTAAATTCCACCAAGTCAATGACAGGTCACTTGTTGGGCGGTGCAGGCGGCATCGAGTCATTGTTCTGTGTGCTGGCATTGCATCACCAGATTTCACCTCCGACTATTAATATTTTCGAGCAAGATCCGGAATGTGACTTGGACTACTGTGCCAACACTGCCCGTAATATTAAGATTGATGTGGCAGTAAACAATAATTTTGGCTTCGGCGGAACGAACGGCTCGCTGGTTTTCCGCAAAATCTAATTTAGTTGTTTCGGCATACGCTAATCAACGGGGTGCGGTGAGAAACGATTAGTGTTATTGATTGCGGGGATAGTGTTTTTTGCACTATGTTATTTCGTGACGGCAAGTTACTACAATGGCGAAGACACTTCGCCAAGTAGCATAAGATTGTGCTTCGGTTTATTCGCCTTGCCCCCTTAAATCACTTCTTTAATTCTGTCGTATAGTCTATACGCCTGGTCGCCAAAGGTATAAAACTGTAATCATCATGAAACTGATTAAAGAATTCACTCTTTGGCTGATTTTTATCCTGGTGGTTATTGCCGCCCTGACAGGATTTTATGCATTGCGGCCGCTGCCCATTGCTCAATTACCGTTTGAGTTTTCCCTGAAACAAGGCAGCAGCCTGAAAAGTGCCGCGCGTCAAATGAAGCAAGCTGATGTATTGCCCAACGATTGGCTATTCGTTTTGTTGGCGCGTGGCTTGGGTAAGGCTACGCAGATTAAACCGGGAAATTATCAAATTGAAGAGTCGACCAATCCATTGCAATTACTGGATATGATTAGCAAAGGGCGAGTCGAACAAAGCGAGATAACCATAGTAGAGGGCTTTACTTTTGGTCAATTGAGACAAAATTTAAACTCTACATCAACGCTACGCCACGACACAGTCGCTTTAGCCGACGATCAAATATTGCAACGCATCGGTGCATCTGAAAAGCAGGCTGAAGGATTGTTTTTTCCAGATACCTATAACTTCGCCTCGGGTAGTAGTGACTTGTCAGTGCTAAAACGTGCTTATCAGTTAATGCAACGCCACTTGCAAGAAAACTGGGCCAAGCGAGATCCCAACCTTCCTTTCAGCACCCCTTATGAAGCTTTGATTTTGGCGTCAATTGTGGAAAAAGAGACAGGGCAGGCCGTTGACCGCCCCATGATTGCAGGTGTATTTATTAATCGTTTGAATAAGAAAATGTTGTTACAAACTGATCCTACGGTTATTTATGGTATGGGTGAAAAGTTTGACGGTAACCTGCGCAAACGCGACCTGCTCACTGACACCCCCTACAATACCTATACCCGCAGCGGGTTGACTCCAACCCCGATCGCCTTGCCAGGATTGGCGTCTATCCAAGCCGCGCTTCATCCTGCAAAAACCAACGCACTTTATTTCGTTGCACGTGGCGACGGCAGTTCTTATTTCTCAAGTACACTAGCTGAACACAATAACGCCGTAAACAAATATCAAATAAAATGAGCAAAGCGAAATTTATTACCTTTGAAGGTGTAGACGGGGCAGGGAAGAGCACTCATTTGGATTGGTTCGCCAATGCCTTGAAGCAGCGTGGAATTGATTTATTAGTAACGCGCGAACCAGGTGGCACCCCTCTGGGGGAAAAATTGCGCGAGATATTGTTGAACCATCCCATGCATGCAGAAACTGAAGCTCTACTTATGTTCGCCGCACGTCGTGAACATATTGAGCAGGTCATTCGCCCAGCATTGCAAAAGGGAACATGGGTAATTTCGGATCGTTTTAGCGATGCCAGCTTTGCCTATCAGGGAGGTGGGCGTGGGGTTCCCATTGCTAAACTTGAACAACTCGAACAATGGGTCCACGCTGATCTTCAGCCCGACCTTACTTTATTATTTGATATTCCAATTGAAATTGCCCGTCAACGCCTAGCCAACAACATTTCTCTGGATCGCTTTGAACAGGAACAAGGCAGCTTTTTTGAAAAAGTGCGTCAAGCATATTTGGCTCGTAGTCAAAAAACACCGCTTAGATTTGCTGTCATTCATGCGGAAAAAACACGTGAAGAAGTTCAAGCAAGTTTGCAAAGAATAGTTTCATCTCTATGATATGAAAGAAGTCTATCCTTGGAACCTGGAGGCATGGAATAGCCTAAACGGGCTACGTACCCACCTTCCAAATGCGCTGTTGATTAAGGGCGCTGCCGGTATCGGCAAGTTGGATATGGCTATAAATTTCGCCCAATCATTATTGTGTGAGACCCCAAATGAACAAGGCTTGCCTTGTTGCGAGTGTGATTCCTGCCGCTGGTTTGAGCAGGGGGTTCATCCGGATTTCCGCTTAGTTCAGCCTGATATTCTTAATATTACCGAAGATAGCAGTGAGAAGGAGGGCGGCAAAAAACCTTCACGAGAGATCAGTGTTGATCAAATTCGAGCCTTGGCGAACTTTGCCAATCTGACTGCGCATCGCGGCGGTTATCGTATCATATTGATTCACCCTGCCGAGGCAATGAATTCTAATTCTGCCAATGCGGTACTTAAAACGCTGGAAGAGCCGACAGATAAATTGCTGTTTGTTCTCGTTACCCATAAACCCCAGCAACTGTTGCCGACTATTTTAAGCCGCTGCTTGAGTTTGACTGTAAAAACTCCAAGTATAGATACCGGTGCTGAATGGCTGAAACAACAGGGCGTATCTAACCCTGAAAATGCATTGTCTCAATCCGGGTTCGCACCTTTGCAAGCGCTGCATTTAGCTGAAGACGGGGAGGGAACTGAAGAGCGGAATATTTTGTTATCCGCTATTACGAGGCCAACTCAACTCGATGCCCTATCTCTAGCCGACAAATTGCAGCGCTCACAACCCGTCCTGATAATTCATTGCTTGCAACAGTGGTGCTATGACTTGGCAAGCACCAAGCTAACTGGACAAGCCCGTTACTTTCCAGAGAAACTAGATGAATTGAAGAAGCTTTCTGCTAATATTTCGTGCATGCGCCTGCTGGGTTATCAGCGAGAACTGTCTACGGCAAAGCGCGAAGCCTTCCATCCGTTGAATCCAAAGCTGCAATTTGAGTCTATCTTATTGTCTTATCGGCAAATGTTTTCCTCGTCCAGTGTTTAATATTCATGTTTATTGACTCGCACTGCCACCTGAACTTTCCTGAACTGGCTGACAATCTTGCAGATGTCCTAGCCAAAATGAAGCTTAATGAGGTAACTCATGCGCTTTGCGTTTCGGTCGACCTCAACAAATTTCCCCAAATTCTGCAATTAGCCGAACACCATTCAAATATTTACGCTTCCGTTGGCGTGCATCCAGATTATGAACTGGCTGTTGAGCCGACGCAGTCCGAACTGGTGCGCCTTGCCCAACATCCCAAAGTCATCGCCATTGGCGAAACTGGCTTGGACTATTATCGTTTACAGGGTGACCTGGAATGGCAGCGTGAACGTTTCCGCGTCCATATTCGTGCTGCACGTAAATGTCGCAAGCCGCTTATTATTCATACTCGGTCAGCGGCGGCTGATACACTACGACTGATGCAGGAAGAAGACGCCGGACAAATTGGTGGGGTTTTGCATTGCTTTACTGAAACTGAGGAGGTAGCGCAAGCCGCCATTGAGATGGGTTTCTATATTTCATTCTCCGGAATTGTAACTTTCAAAAATGCGCTTGAAATTAAAAAAGTTGCTGCAACCATTCCCATTGAAAGAATTTTGATTGAGACAGACTCACCATATTTGGCTCCGGTGCCATACCGCAGCAAATTGAATCAACCAGCCTATGTAAAGCACGTGGCAGAAGAAATTGCCAGATTGCGAAATGTCTCAGTCGATGAAATAGGGATTGCTACAAGCACGAACTTCCGTAAGCTATTTTTGGAGGTAAAGTGATTTTGGAAATCTTTAAATTACGCATAATGTATATTATGTCAAATTGAATATCGCATCCCAAATCCCAATGCTGAGCAAGCTAAATCCCGCCCAACGCGAAGCTATTACGTATCTCGACGGACCACTACTTGTACTCGCTGGAGCTGGTAGCGGAAAAACACGGGTGATCGTGCATAAGCTTGCGTATCTTGTTGAGCAATGCGGATACTCGCCACGCAATTTGGCAGCGATCACTTTTACCAATAAAGCCGCGAATGAAATGCGCGAACGCGTGAGCAAACTGCTACCGGGTGGAAATTCCAAAGGTATGACCATTAGCACATTCCATGCGTTGGGGATGAATGTTTTACGCGAGGAAGCCGCGCTGATAGGCTACAAAAAACAGTTCTCGATCATGGATTCCGCCGATACGGGAAAAATAATTAGTGAGTTGCTTGGGTCGCCGGACAAACAGGATATTCGTCTGGCCCAAAGCATGATGTCAAATTGGAAAGCCAATTTTGTATCCCCTGAAAATGCTCAGAGCTTGGTTGAGAGTGAGGCAGAACAGCGCATCGCCCTGCTCTATTCACGCTACCAGGAAACGCTGCGTGCGTATCAAGCTGTCGACTTTGACGACCTGATCCGCCTGCCGGTTGATTTGTTTCAAGCGCATCCGGAAGCATTGCTACGCTGGCAGCAACGGCTACGATATTTGCTGGTAGATGAGTACCAAGATACTAACGATTGCCAATATCAGTTATTACGTCTGCTGGCGGGGAGTCGTGCAGCGTTCACTGCTGTTGGAGACGATGATCAGGCAATTTACGCATGGCGCGGTGCTAGCACAGCAAATCTCCAAAACATGCAAAGAGACTATCCAAATTTGCGGGTGGTCAAACTGGAACAGAACTACCGTTCATCGCAGCGTATTTTGCAAAGTGCCAATCTACTAATCAAAAACAACACTAAGCTCTTTGAAAAGAAACTATGGAGTGATCATGGTCTGGGTGAACAAATTCGTATATTCGCAGCAAAGGATGATGACAGCGAAGCTGAATCAGTCGTGTTACGCCTAATCGCCCACAAATTTGAACACAAGACGCGCTTCACAGATTACGCAATTCTCTATCGTAGTAATCACTTGTCGCGTGTATTTGAGGAACAGCTTCGTGCTCAAAATATCCCTTACACGGTCAGTGGAGGAACCTCATTTTTCGAGCGTGCAGAAATTAAAGATTTGGTCGCCTACCTGCGTCTCATCGCTAATCCGGACGATGACCCTGCTTTCATTCGTGCCGTAACAACCCCCAAAAGGGGAATAGGCAATAGCACGCTGGAAAAATTGGCGAGTTACGCGGGTACACGCAATATTAGTCTTTTTGAAGCCTCCTTTGAAAGTCCGATGGAAGAGCAGCTACCCGCACGCCAACATGAAGAGCTCATCACCTTTTGCAATTTTATCAATCGGATGGAAGCTCGTGCTGCAAAAGAAGAATGCACACCCGTGCTGGCAGATTTGATGAACGCAATCGATTATGAAGCCTGGCTATTTGATAGCCATGAGCCGCGTCAAGCAGAATCCAAATGGTCAAATGTGACTGATTTCGTCGGCTGGCTTAACCGCAAATCGGAGGCCGATGGTAAAACGCTGCTGGAAATGACCCAAACTATTGCCCTGATGAACCTGCTCGAATCACGCGAAGAGGCAATCGATGCAGTATCCTTATCTACATTGCATGCTGCCAAAGGACTGGAATTCGGACACGTCTATATGGTGGGCGTGGAAGAAGGCGTGTTACCGCACGAACGTAGCGAATCGCCCGAGCAGATTGAAGAAGAGCGTAGGCTTATGTATGTAGGAATCACCCGCGCCCAACGATCTTTGCATATCAGTTATTGTATCAAGCGAAAAAGAGGCAAAGAATGGGCAACCTGCGAAGCTAGTCGCTTTATAAAAGAATTACCCGAAGGGGATATAATTTTTGCAGGCGCAGCTTCAGCAGGAAATGCGCCGGAAGTAAGTAAAGAAGAAGGTAAGGCAAAACTGGCTAGACTGAAAGCAATGTTGGGAAATGCCTAAGAATTGGTCAAATTCGAATCATCGGTCAGTTTTATAAAATGTTCCCATTTTATGTGAAATGCCTTTAAATGAAATGTATGATTGCTAAGAATATGTTTTTTAATCAGTGAGATGTTATCTGTTGTTGTGTTTTTCCTCAGCTCGTCCAGCAATTGCAATGCGACAGCATTATCGTTAAGGGCACCCAGAATATCCTGAAGTTTTACCAGCAGTTTAATTTGATTTTTGCGGGGATTAATAATAAACAGCTCAGCGCAATAGCGAAGATTTTTACAGGCGATGCGTAATTTATGAAGATGCTCACGAGTTTCAACTTCATTGATACGGTTGCCTCGCTCAATTGCTTTTTGGGTGTACTTGCGCAGTATTTTTTCAGAATAATCCTGCAAATTTCCCGAGTAAGTAAACTCCTTCCAATAATCGCCATTTAGCCAAGCGCCAAAACGCAATAACAAACGCTGGAAATCAATGGACTGTAAAGTAGTAGAAACTTGTTGATGACTCAATTGACGATGTTTTTCGCTCTCGCGTGCCAGCGCCTGCTGCCCGGAATATGCGTCATTATTCTTATCACGGTAAATAGCGGGCAATATTTCAGTGGCAAAAACATCCCACTCCCGAGACCGTCCCAATTCATTACCAAGTTTTCGTACATGGTCGTGAAGTGAATCAAGCTCTTCATCTGCACAAAGAATTTTCGCCAAATTCAAAACAACACGAAGTCGACGCAAAGAAATTCGGATCTGGTGCAAATATTCCGCCCTCGTTTTATTTATCGCCCCGGGAACGTTGGCTTGCAAGTGGGACAAGCATGCCCATATCGTATTTTGAAGTGCAACCTTAACCGGGGTATGCCGTTTAAATTTTGGTATTTGTACTTTGGTTAAAATGGGAGAAAAAGGGGAATGCAGCCGATAACCATACTCCGCCTTGCTCGTTATTTCTATTTCCAGGGGAACAATATCCAGCAAGTTCAAAGCCAATCGAAAAAGCCGCAATGGCTCTCCGGATTTGAGTTCAAGCTCAACTTCGGAGATGGGATGCTTTGAATTGCCCGCACGAATTTCACCGCTATCCAAACCCATTTCTATCAAAGCACCTTCAAACTTCAGCAGCCGTATGCTGCGGTTAAAGTCAGTAACAAATATCGGCTGTATATTTTGGGGCAAGTGTTCGGGTAGCGGAGTTGCTCCTATCTCATCGAGTAAAGCAAAATTGAGACATTCACTTTCGACCGGAGTCTCCCATTCATTGCGTTGATGCAAACCCGCCTGCACTCCGCCTCCCCCTTTTAATGTTTGGAACCATTGAGATCCAATCCGGCGCAGGCGCAATGCCATCCTTTGATGATGCAACTGTAAATCTGTAGTATCTAAATATACGCTGTAAATCTTGCGCGTGGTTGCGCGCCCACTTGAAAGCGAGCGCAAAAAGGGATGGCGCTTAAGACGCGCCATGTTCTCTGGCGCAATGCGGAGTTTGAGTTCGGTTTCAATGGCCATATGAATCAACCCCAATTAGTGACTAAAAAAATCGGACAGCAGAAAAACTATAACACTAAACGGCCTGTCCAGCGGCATAGCCCGAAGCCCAAGCCCATTGGAAATTGTAACCACCAAGTTGTCCGGTGACATCGACCACCTCGCCGATAAAATATAATCCGGGAACGGCTGTCGCTTCCATGGTTTTGGATGAAAGTGCTTGGGTATCGACACCTCCACAGGTTACTTCAGCCTTGTTGTAACCCAAAGTTCCGTTGGGGGTAATTATCCAATTGTGCAAATGGTTAGCAAGTTCTGTTAAAGCCTTTTCTGCATGTTGATTTAGCGGTATATTTTCAGCAAACTGCCCGCTCCAAACTTCGGCGAATCGTTTGGGGATGAATTGAGTGAGGAAATTATCCAGCCTCATTTTGCTGCTTCGATGCTCGATGAAGACTTTTTCCAAATCAATATCCGGGAGCAAATCGATGTGCAGCGGCTGACCAGATTCCCAATAAGATGAAATTTGTAAAATGGCCGGACCGCTCAGTCCGCGGTGAGTGAATAGCACACTTTCCCGAAAAGCCTGTTTACCGTAACTTACCTCAGCATCGATAGAAATCCCCGCCAATTCAGCATAAGGTGCCCACACTTCGGGGTGAAAACTCAGCGACACAAGCCCAGGGTGAAGCTTAGTCATGGAAATACCGAATTGTTCGGCAACCTTGTAGCCAAAAGACGAGGCCCCAATTTTGGGAATGGAAAGCCCTCCTGTCGCGATGACAAGAGAGCGGGCTAGTAAATTGCCACAAGAGGTGCTTACCTTGAATTTCTTTTCGTCTTTGGCTTGAGCTAAGGGTTGGATATCGGTAACTTCACACGACAAACGGAGTTTCACACCTGCCGAATCGCACTCCTCCTTTAGCATTTGAATAATCGCTTCCGATCCATCATCGCAAAATAACTGGCCCAAAGTTTTTTCGCTGTAGTGAAGTCCATGTTTTTCTAACAGGGCAATAAAATGCTGGGGGGTATAGCGTGCAAGGGCCGAGCGGCAAAAATGCGGATTCTGGGATAGGTAGAAGTCAGCTTTAGTATTAATATTGGTAAAATTGCAACGCCCGCCCCCGGAGATGCGTATCTTCTCAGCCAATTTATGCGCATGATCAACTAACACCACAGAAAGACCACGCTTGCCAGCTTCGATAGCGCACATCAGGCCGGAGGCCCCGGCGCCTACGATCAAAACATCAACTGTAACAGTGCTTGAACTATGCGGTGAAGCTACCCTCACGCGTGTTCTTCCAGATGTTTCCATACACAAGCGCCTTTGCTGGCTTTATCAATATCCGCGATTTGCGCAACATGCAAAGCCAATTCCTCCTCAGAGGCGGGCAACACCCGCACGTTCATGCGGATAACCTCGCCTGAAGTTGACAGTGGTGCAGCCTCGACTTCGGCTTCTTCACTGCCTAGCAAGCTTTCTTGTCCGCGCGTCATGCCCAGATAGACCTCGGCAAGCAACTCGGTATCGAGCAAAGCACCATGCAGCGTTCGATGGGAATTGTCAATAAAGTATCGATCACACAGCGCATTCAAGTTATTTTTCTTGCCTGGATGAAGTTCTTTGGCCACCTTGAGGGTATCAATAACCTTATTTTCCAATGGAGGCAAACTGAGTCTAGCCAGCTCAGCGTTCAAAAATCCGATATCGAATGGGGCATTATGAATAATGAGTTCCGCATCACCTATGAATTCCAGTAAAGCGGGGACAATCTCGGCAAATTTGGGTTCATTCTGTAAACGATCAAGCGTTAAGCCGTGGACAGCCGCTGCCCCTTCGTCGATTTCACGTTCGGGATTAAGATAACGATGAAAATTGCGCTCAGAAACCTTGCGCCCATTCAATTCAATCGCCGCAACCTCAATAATGCGGTGACCCTGTTTGTGGTCAAGACCCGTAGTCTCGGTATCCAATACGATTTGCTTCATCAGTTCTTTCCATTCAATATTTCTTCAACACCGCGATTAGCCAATTGATCGGCTCGTTCGTTTTCAGTGTGGCCGGCGTGTCCTTTGAGCCAAATCCATTCGATTTTGTGGCGGCCAACTGCCTCATCCAGTCTGCGCCACAAATCTTCGTTCTTTACCGGTTGTTTGGATGAGGTTTTCCAACCGCGTTGTTTCCAGGCATGCACCCATTCACTGATTCCCTGCTGAACATATTTGGAATCGGTATGCAGTCGGATATGGCAAGGACGGCTCAACACCTCCAAGGCGGCAATCGCCCCCATCAACTCCATGCGGTTATTGGTTGTATGTGCTTCGCCGCCATACATCTCGCGCTCTTTGCCCTTGGTACGTAACAAGGCCCCCCACCCCCCTACCCCGGGATTTCCTTTACAAGCACCATCAGTGAAAATTTCAACAATTTCGTTAGTCATTGTTTGTCAGTTGTGAGACTTCTCTATTTAACTTTGGCGCGGACGGTATCAGTTTGCTGACCAGCCGCTTGTTCCATTGCGGCTTGATAAGCCGCATGCCGGCCACACGTTTTACCGCGTGCAAGTAATACACTCCACCGCAAACTGCCCACCAGCGATCACCCGCCGGCTCCATGAAATGAAAACGTTGCAACCATTTCGGGCTGAGCATGGGGGGCGCATAACAAGCAAAACGCCCGCCGACGATTTCAAAACCCAATAGAGCTAGCCAATCTTTCAGGCGCGACAAAGCGATGAAATCACCACACCACGGATAACCATGCTTGGGACGTAATGCACGGCGCATTCCCCATAAGCTGCGCGGATTAAACCCGCTGATAATAAGATTACCTTCCGGGCGTAACATACGCTCAATTTCACGCAAAATCTGGTGCGGAAATTTACTGAATTCCAGCACATGAGGAAGCAACGCCAAATCAATGGTTCCTGTTTCAAAAGGGAGTTCTTCCTGTTCCACTAGCACTTGCGCTCCAGTATCCCTGGCTGCACTAAAACGCAAAGGCATGCGACTGGCACGCAAAAAATCATGTTGCGGCAAACCCAATTGCATCGCGTTAAAACCAAAAATATCCGTTACACTACGGTCAAAATATTCTTGCTCACGCGCCAACAGATATTGCCCCTGAGGGGTATTGAGCCATTCAGCAAGTGAATTTGCAGTCGGCATACTATAATTCCCTATTAACTACCGCCAAATTAATCATGATTGAAATCGTTACCATTCCAGCTTTTAAGGATAATTATATTTGGCTGATTCGCGACAAAAAAAATGCCATTGTTGTCGATCCCGGTGATGCCAAACCCGTTATTGCATATTTGCAAACTCATAATCTTAATCTAATCGCCATCCTCATCACCCACCGACATAACGACCATATCGGTGGCATTCCTGAATTGCGCGAAGTATATAACACTCGCGTCTATGGTCCACGCTCAGAATTGATTCCACTGATTACGCATCATCTGGGTGAAGGCGATCATCTTGATATTGAAGAGCTTAGTCTTCACTTTGAAATTATAAGTGTTCCCGGCCACGTTCCTGAACATATCGCTTACATTGGGAATGGAATGCTTTTTTGCGGAGATGTTTTATTTGGATGTTGCTGCGGAAAAATGTTTATAGGAACCCCTGAACAATTTTATCATTCATTGCAACGATTGACTGTTCTGCCTCCTGAAACAAAAGTTTATTGTGCCCATGAGTACACCGAATTTGGTATTCAATTCGCTTTACAATGCGAACCCAATAATCCTCAACTCCAACAGCGGCAACTTGATACCCGCGCATTAAGGTCTCAAAATCAGGCAACTATTCCCTCAACGATTGGGCTGGAAAAAGCGACCAACCCTTTCTTGAGATGTACGGAGCCAGAAATCATTGCCAGTGTCATTAGCCGTTTGAGTTTAACTACGCCCCCGAAAAACGAGGTAGTTGTTTTCAGCGCACTCCAAATTTTGCTGGACAATAGCTAGAACAACATTAACACCTAGTTTTTGTTGCAGGGAAGGCCGTTCTAGTTTATTCTGCGCGCCCTTTCGGAGAGGTGGATGAGTGGTTTAAGTCGCACGCCTGGAAAGCGTGTTTAGGTTTATAGCCTAACGGGGGTTCGAATCCCCCCCCCTCCGCCAAATCAATGGGTTATTGCTAATTGAAACTAATGCAGATAACCCGAAAATACCAGAAACGACACGCTAACTGTCCCCGTTTTGTCCCCGTTTGAATAGGCACAAAGCCAATATTTCAAAGTGTCGACCAGAGGCGACAACTAATCCGTTTAAAAGACTAGCCGGTGCGCCTCTGTTTTACAGTTTAAACACTAAATCAATCCACGTTCCGCAAAGCTTAGGCAGTTCGTACCTGCCACGATGAAGTGATCGAGGGCTTTAATATCCACCAGTGCCAGCGACTTCTTCAAGGCATCGGTCAGCATTTCATCAGCTCTGCTTGGTTCGCATACTCCGCTCGGGTGATTGTGATAAGTCTCCCTATTACTGTTGCGCTACAATATTATTATGATACAATCATGTTGTTGAGTAGCCGGCTTTCTTTAAAAGCCGAGTAGCTGGGGAGGTTGAAGCGAAGTGCCAAGAGTTGATCCTTCGAAGTTAAATAGGTGGCGCACTAAGGATGCGGCGGCGACTCTCGCCGTACTCGCTGACTATTCAAAGCTAGACTCCACTTTTGAACCTATTAAAAATCCATCCACGACGCGGTGGCATGCAAGAGTTCAAGGTTGTGACTTTGAGCTATTGCTGACGGGACCAAAATTCTTTGATACCCGCGCCGAAAAGGGTGGAGGTGGCGCTATTGATTTGGCAATGCATTTATTCCGTGCCGACTTTAAGACTGCTACTGGCATACTTAGAATGAGGGGCTTCTAGTGAAACTTTTTTTCACTGGGCCAGAATTCGTCTTAAATGGGGCATCACGCCCGGAGATTCCATTTTTGGTCGACGATGAAATGGAACTGGTCTCTGCTCCTAACCAATACCTGCGCTATATCGCCACGGTCAAGGGGCGTACGCGTTCGAAGAAGACCTGGGAGACCTACGGAAATCACTTGTACGAGTTCTTCGCTTTCTTGGAGGTCAACGATTTAAAGTGGGATTCCGTCAGCAAATCCCAGATTGCCGCTTGGCGAGATGCGATGCTTGAGCGCAACTGTGCGAGAAGTACGACCAATCAGCGACTTCGCTGCGTACATGCGTTTTACGAATGGACCATGAAATACGGTATCACGCATGCCGTACCATTCTCTAAAGAAGATATTTGGGTGTCTAAACCAAGAGGATTTCTGGCCCATGTGGATGCTTCAGGTGGTCGATTCGAGGCCAATGAACTGACCATTCAAACTCACAAACCGCTGCCACAGTTTCTCCACATGGACAAGGCAATCCGCTTTTTGGAGGCAATGACCCCTCACCGGCTGAAGCTGATGGGATACTTGGCGCTGCTGACAGGTATGCGGCGCGAAGAGGTGGTGGGTCTCGATTATCGGGTTGTGCCCAATCCTTCGGGGTATGACTCGGACAAGCAATTGCCGATGGTTCTCGATGCCACTAAAACCCCGACAAAGGGCAACAAGACTCGCACGGTGATGCTTCCATACGATCTGGCCGTGGCACTCTGGGACTATTTCTCGCATGACTGGATTAAGCTTAACGCCCTTTACAAACGCAAACACGGCAAGGAGACCACACGTTTTTTTCTTTCGATGGAGGGAGAAGAACTGTCGATCAGGTATCTAAACAATGCGTTTGCTAAAGTCAGCACCAAGACTGGCATCAACTGCCACCCTCACATGCTGCGCCATACCTTCGGCACCTACGAATTGTTACGCATGATGCACAAAAAGGGAGAAATGCTCGCGCTGATGTGGGTTATGGATCGCATGGGTCATAGCTCAATCACCACCACCGAAAAATACATTCATGCTGTCGATCTGATTCAACACGATGATGTAGATGGCTATCAAGCTGAAATTTGCGAGGCACTTCGTCGTGGCAATTAAACGTCAGAAACTCGACCGCAAGGCCATTCTGACGCTTGATGGCGACAATGTTGTTGATATGCCGCCCGGATGGGCTTTCTCCATCGACTGCCAGCACCATGGCAAGATTACCTTCGACTTCAACCCCTACCGCGAGAACGGGCGAGACGACTTGGCTGGACACATGCGCGATGCAATCTGGAGCCAGCGCCACGAGGTTGTGGGGAAGACGTTAAAAGGATATGAGCAGGTGGGGATGCGCCGGTTCTGGCGGTTCCTGGATGATCTCAACGTGGCGGGCGAATCCATAACATGCCTCGACCAAATCGACCGCAAGTTGCTTGACCGCTATCTTGCCTGGATGGAGTTGCAAGTCGTTACATATGGCAAGAACAAGAACCAGAAGTGGACACTAAGTACAAAAAAGAGAGTGTTCGATAACATCAAGGCACTCGTAGAAAATCGCCAGAAGCGCCTACCTATGGCCGTCAATCCAGAACTGGCATTTCCTCGCAATCCATTTCCCAATTCCAATAAGCGTACCCCAAAGCGTGATGGGTATTCTGCGTCGGAGCATAAACAGATTCTTGAGGCACTTAACCGAGATCTCCGTACGATTCACGAGGGCGAAGGCGAGCCGCTGACAGATATGCAAGTGCTGGTGGTACATTTGCTAATTCTCGGACTAACGACAGGTAGAAATCTGCAATCACTGCTGGATCTGCAACGCGACAGCCTGCAAGATCACCCGCTGCCGGATCGCGCACTTCTAGTTACCCACAAGCGTCGCGGCTGGTCGACGCATGCGACATCAATGCGTAAGGAAGCGGCACCGAAGGATCATCAAATTCTCCAGTCGATTCCTGCGGACGTAGCGGGACACTTCCGCTTTCTTTGTGAATTTACCGCCCCACTCGCCGTTGAGACCGTGGCGGCGGATTGCGAATTCGTGATGCTGTGGCGGATTTCCAAGGGTGAGCGCAAGGGGCAGATCGTGCGGCTGGATTCCACCAACGTTTTCCAAGCAATTAGGGATTTCGCATATCGCCATGATCTAACGGATGATCGGGGACGACCCTTGGCACTCAATTTTTCTCGACTTCGCCCAACTTTTGCAACGGAGCTATATCGACGAACTGGCGATATCCGGCGTGTTCAGCAGGCTCTAGGCCATGCTAGAGTTGAAACCACGGCCCGTCATTACGCCGACAAGCCTTTGGAAGCCGAGCGTGACCATGCCATCGTGCTTGATGGTATGGTAAGCCAATTCACACGAATGGAGATCGAAGGCAAGGTGCTGCTTGCTGCCGACGGGATGATTCCTTTGCGTGAAATGAAAGATATCCTCGCAGGCGGTTACAACACTGGTATCGCCCGTTGCCGCAATCCTTTTCGGGAAAACGAGTCCGTCTGCAAGAAATTCTTTGCCTGCTTCAAGTGCCCGAGCATGTGTGTGTTCGAGGACGACCTGTGGCGGCTCTTCAGCTTTTACTATCGACTCCTTGCGGAGCGGGACAAGATCAATCCGGCCCATTGGCTGAAGACTTATGGCCCAATAATCCGCCGCATCGATACTGACATCGCTTCGCAGTTTCCTTTGGACAAGGTGAAAGCGGCAAGGATCAAGGCCCAGAAAATTCCACACCCGACATGGAGAGGGCCGTTGCTATGAGCCTTCACCTGCTGGACCTTCGACCGATCAAAAACATCGCGCCCTCGGAAAAAGCTGATTTGCCAGTGTCAATCATGATTCAGCCTGATGGCACGCAGTTGGTGGTAAGCCGCTTCGGCGACTATATCTGGGACTTCTATCCTTACATCCCTCAGGAAAACCTTCAGCCATCACACAAGCGTGTCGACTGGCGCGTCCAACTGCCGGACGGTCGCCGACTCACTGATCCTGAGCATGTCACGCTGCTGGACTCGGCCAAGACATTCATCTGGTCGCTGTTTATTCAGCCAGTCGAAGGACGCCAGCGGTCAACGATGGTGACCTTGGTTTGGAAGGTGAAAGACCTTGTCCCACTTCTGCGCTGGATGGTATCGACGGGTTTGCATCGCTTCGACAACATCGCCGCTCATGCGCTCGATTATGTACCAATGGCAAAGCTCAAGAGGGGCGGAGGCAATGCGGCGGAAAAAAAGGTCAATAGCCGCCTTTGTGTCGTTGAAGACATATTCCATCAACGCGACAAGCTCAACGATGCCATTCAGGTACATCCTTGGCCTCACGAGTCGGCTGCTTCGTTGGCTGGGCTAAATCAAGGAGGCCTACACCACAAACCCAAGACAAACCCAATTCCAGATGCAGTTGCCGGTCGTTTGGGCGAAATTGCGCTTGACTACGTTCAGAACCGAGCAACGAGGATTTTAGCGGCGCTGGAGGCCGCAGATTCGGCCGCATTGGAAAAACGTAATGCAGGTTTATTAAAATGGAAAGCGGATATAGCACGTCTTTCAGTCATACGCGAAGCGGGATTTATCGGTATCGAGGATTTGAGAATAGAGGGCGTTAACCTGCGTACAGCCTGCTATATCGTGATCGATATGTTCTCGGGTATCCGCGATTCTGAGATGATGTCGATCGGGGAAAACTGCATCGCTCGTGGAAAAAGCAGGGATGGCAGCACCGACGTGTTCTGGTTACACGGAACGATTTACAAAACTGGAATTCGCCCGAAAAAATGGCTAGTACCGCCCGTTGTCGCAGAAGCAGTCGAGGTTCTGACGCGACTAACAGCGCCACTCCGCCAGAAACTGCAAATGGAGGAACAAGAGCTTGAGGCAAACATTGGGATTGCCATCGCCAAGGAAAAGGGGCGCTTGGTGAAGCGTCTCAACACGGTGAGCAAACACAAGGACAAGCTTTTTCTTTCGACAAAGAATTTATCGATCTTTGTGCTCTCGGGGACAACGATGCGTTTACACCTCAAGCGCTTCTGTGCCGACTTTGGTATTGTGGGCGAGGATGGGCAACCCTACCTGCTTCACAGTCACCAGTTTCGGCGGACCTACGCCCGTTTCATGGCCCGCGCTGAATTGGGCGATCTCTTGACACTGCGAGACCATTTCGGCCATTGGAGCCTCGACATGACAGTCTTTTATGCAGACGGCGGAGCTGACGATTATGAAGCCGACACCGAACTCCTGGAAATGATCACCGAGGAAAAAATGGCACGGCAAAACGAAGTCATGGGAGGATATCTCGACTCCGACGCTCCGCTGGCTAATGGCAGCCATTGGCTCAAACAGTGGCGCTCGTCGGTTCGCACAGCTCCCAACAAGGAAGCACTGATCGCCGAATACGCTGGGTCAATCACGCTGAACGGCACGGGCCATTCTTGGTGTGTTGGCAATGCCAAGGGCACTGGCTGTGGCGGCCTGTGTGTGTTTGAGGCCCAGATGTGCGTCGACTGCAATTACGGCATTATTGGTCAGGAACACAGGCCAGTATGGGAGGGCATACGTGACCAGCAGAGGGAAGCTTTGGCACTGAATGATATGGGGCTTGGCGGCGTAGCACGGGCGCAGGTAATTCTTAACTATGCCGAAAAGGTATTGCATCGCCTTGATGGTCAGGAGGTAGTCGTATGAGTGCAATTCCAGAAGCGACACAGGAGGCTTTGGCTGCGCAGAAACGACAGTCGGTCAAGGAAACCCGCCAAAAACTGGAACTGGCCTTGCGACGTTTGGCTCATGGTAATCCCCAAGTGGTCAAAAATGGAACGAGAATTACAGCTTCCTCTGTGGCAGAAGAGGCTGGAGTAGACCGTGCCACCCTCTACCGCTTTCATGAGCCTGTGCTGACTGAGATTCGCAAGATCAACGATACGACACCCAAGACACAATTGAAGGAAAGCCGTTCCGAGCTTGCTCAGACAAACACCAAGATGAAGGAGTATCGACAATTGGTTGAGGAGGCACAAGAAGAGGTCGCGACGCTTGCCCGGATTAACTATCGATTGGATGCCAGAATTTCGGAGCTAGAAGGGCTGATTCGAATCCGTGACGAACGAATTACGGAGTTCCAGAAACAATTGAACGAGCGTAACCCTAAGTCGAAAGTTTCGACTATCCGTGACCAGAAATAGACTCAGTTGCACTGATGCTGCATCGATCATAACTGCGGATGATGGCGACATTGATCGTCACCTTTGTGACAAAGTTTTTTAATTGCCAGTCGACGACCTAGCATTTCTATAATGTCTCGATTAGTTATATGATGAAAGCGATCATGGGAAGATTGGTTGGTGGTAAATGTCCGTTGTACGTACCATTCCGGTCACTCGCGGTATGATTTAAATAGGGGTTTGACTGACTCCAGTCGGCCAAATTGAGTCCTTCACAATAGTCCGCTTTACGGCAGGCAGTTTATTGGAATGTGTCGAGAAATACTTTAAACCCCGCTTCGATTTGTCTAAGCCAAATAAGAGTAATCAGTCTTTATCTTTGCAATTAACATTATTGTTGAAAGTGTTGACGCATTTTTAAAATGCGCATAGTCTGATCATTCATTAGAAAGTTCCAATAGAGAATGAAGGAGAATATTATGAAACCGAATGTTGGCACAATTGACCGTGTAATAAGGATTATCGCTGGATTGGCATTGATTGGATTAACGCTTGCTGGAACTATCGGGGTTTGGGGCTGGATAGGCATCGTGCCTTTGGCAACGGGGATTGTTCGCATATGTCCTGCCTATATGCCATTTGGCATGAGTACTTGCGCTACGAAGCGGGAAACTAGTACGTAGTAGCTTTGAATTGTGAAAATCACATCTCTGTAACATTAGAGGATTATTATGTAGATGCAGTTGTATCTCCCCATGTTTTGCAATTGCATGACAACTTTCTCTCCTCATTGAAAGTTGTTAAGTAATACTCCTTTTCGCACACCCATTAGAAGGTGATTTCAGTTCAAAAAGCAAAGGTGCATTATTTATACGATGCCATTGAAATGCATTAATGATTGTAATAATTCTTGAGTATTGAGGAGTATCATGAAAATTATTCTATCGAGTGTAATTTGTTTTTCTTTATTTACTCAGAATATTTTCGCAGCATTGCAGGAGGGTGACTCTGCGCCAGATTTCAGTTTACAAGCATCTCTTGCTGGTAAGGAATTCAGATTCTCACTTAAAAACGCATTAGTTAGAGGACCAGTGGTTGTCTATTTCTTTCCCGCAGCGTTTACGAATGGGTGTAATGCTGAAGCGCACGAATTTTCGATTAATCACCTAAAATTTACTGCTGTAGGTGCGACTATTATTGGTGTATCTCTAGACAATATAGACCGATTAAATTCTTTTTCTTCAGATCCCAAGTACTGTGCTGGTAACATAGCTGTGGCTTCTGATGTACTAGGCAAAACTGCCAATGCATACGATTTAAAAGTTCGAGAAGCAATTCCCGGGAAAATGGATACTGGCGGTGTGGAAATTAATCACGGCTTTATAGAGCGAACAACGTTCATAATAAATTCAAATGGTAAAATTTCCGCCACACTAACTGATTTAACGCCTGAAGCTAACGTAACTAAATCGCTTGAGGTTGTTCATGAATTGTTTGAAAACAAAAAAGTTGATGGTATAAATTATTGAATTTATTTTGTTACAGATTTGTGCATTGAATTGGGAGATCTGTGTTGCCACCAATTCACGATTGCAGATGTATAGTCTACGATGAAAAAGTTTCGAGGTGAATTTTAATTTCGCGCTCTGCTTCTAGCCAATCATCGACTTCTTTGTTTGGGGAGAATCCTCTTTTCTCTGCTTTCAAATAGGCCGCAATCGAAATTAATTTGTGTCGATTTACTAAATCTATTTGGTCAATTTCAGTACTAGGTGCAGACCGTCTCCGGTCATTAAACTTTTCACGGTTAATCATTGCCACCTCCATTTGATAACTACGGTAGTTTAGACAAAACTTAACAAACCTTTCACGGGTTTATTTTTGGATATTTTGCGTAGTCAAATTGTCCCCCTATAGTATTAAAAACAACATTTCACATTGATCTTTAGGCTACTCCCCAGTGTACAAGTGACCAATAAGTTGTGAAGATAGTCATCAAAAATAAAACAGCAATTCCTAGAATCAAAATTACAAATTTCGTGTGAATGAATCCAACTTGTATTTTCATAATATTCTCCGGATTAAAATAAATAATAGGCCAATAATATTTTTGAATTAACAAACTAATTTAAATTACCAGAAAGGGTAAAACTTCAAAAAACGTTATAGAAATATTGAATAATATTTCTAGCAGATAATTCCACTTTGTGAAGCTATTTAATTATCCTCACTGCAATTTATTAAGAAAGTGCTTGATGCGATTGTCTAAATAAATACATATATACCAGGGCGAGAGAAACAACTGCACAAACGCCCATTTGAGCGTAGAAGTCTCGGTCACGTGGATCAATGTCACTGTTGTCGGAATGTTGTGAACTTTCGGCGTTATGGAGCCATTTCGTTTCCGGCGTAATGGCGCCAGTAAATGTTCGGCGTAATGGCGCCACTTTATTTCCGGCGTAATGGAGCCAGTAGATTTCCGGCGTTAAGGCGCCACTTTGAAACCTGATTTGGGGCTCGAACTTTCATCGAACAACTAGACTTCCGGCATTTTGCCGGGAGAGGTTGTGAGTAAAAGGAGGTTCGAGATGTATCAGTACCGAAATGTTTTGGTGCGCATGCGCCGGGGCGATTCAGATCGGGATATTGCCCGGTCTAAAACGATGGGGCGCAAGAAGATCGCGCAAGTGCGAGAGGTTGCCAGTGCACGCGGCTGGCTGGGTCCCGAGTTCCCATTACCCGATGACGGCGTGTTGTCCGCGCTGTTTGCGCACAAGGGAGGTTTGCCTGTCAGTTGTGTTTCAACGCTGGAACCTTGGCGCGAGCAAATAACCAAATGGCACATAGCCGGCATCCGTGGCACCACCATCCACGCCACGCTGGTGCGCAACCACGGCTACACCGGCAGTTATTCCGCGATGCATCGCTTTCTGTGCCAGCTTGTTTCCACGCAACTGCCGGATGTCCCGTTGCGCCTGGCGTTCAAGCCAGCAGATGCAGTTCAGGTCGATTTCGGTTCCGGCCCGCTTATCACCGATGTGTACACCGGCGAGATATTCAAGACCTGGTTCTTCGTGATGACCTTGTGCTGGTCGCGCCACCAGTATGCCGAGTTTGTGCGCGATCAGACCGTGGCAACTTGGCTGGGTTGCCATCGACGCGCGTTCGAATCGTTCTCCGGTGTGCCGTCACGCGCTATCATCGACAACGCCAAATGCGCGATCACCAAAGCCTGCGTCTACGAACCTGATGTGCAACGGGCCTATGCAGAATGTGCCGAAGGCTACGGGTTCAAGATCGATCCCTGTCCGCCACGCGATCCGCAAAAGAAAGGGATCGTTGAGGCAGGCGTCAAATACATCAAAGGCAGTTTCCTGCCACTGCGCGAGTTCCGCGATCTGGATGACGCCAACCGCCAGTTGCAGGCCTGGGTGATGAACGAGGCTGGCAACCGCATTCACGGCACGACCCGCGAAGCCCCCCTCAAGCGTTTTGTAGAAGTTGAGAAAGGTCTGCTCATTGCATTGCCCAGCGTCCCGCCTGAATTGGCAAGCTGGGCCAAGGTGTTGGTTCACCGCGACGCGCATGTCCAATACGAGACCAACTACTATTCGGTGCCGTTCCGGCTGATCGGTTGCAACTTGTGGCTGAGGGCGACTGACACGATGGTGACTGTGTACCGCGAGCACGAGGCGGTTGCCAGTCACGTGCGACTGATGGGGAAAGGACTGCGCCACACGGTAACCGACCACATGCCACCCGAAGCACAGGCGTGGCAAATGCAGGATACGCAGTGGTGTTTGAACACCGCCTTGCAGATTGGCCCCGCCTGTCATGCCATGGTGCACGCCATGTTCAGCGACCATGTCTTGATAAAAATGCGCGCAGTTCAAGGCGTGCTGCGGCTCAAGCAGAAATACGGCGCGATCAGATTGGAAGCCGCGTGCTCGCGCGCCAACCATTTCGGCACGCCGGGTTACCAAGTGGTCAAGTCGATTCTGGCCAAAGGGCTGGATCAGCTCACACCTCTACTGGCCTTTGATGCCCTTGCTACCACGTACACCGAAGGCGGACGTTTCTGCCGCAACACCCAAACCATTCTTCAATGAGGACTACCATGCATACAATTCCAGAACTGACATCCCTGCTCAAACAACTGCACCTGTCCGGCATTCTTGATTCACTCGAAGCCCGCAACCGCGAAGCCATCGACCGCAAGCTGGCCTACACCGACTTCCTCAGCCTGTTGATTCATGACGAAGTCGCCAGGCGGGAACAAAAGAAGCTGGATATGCGACTGCGTCGCGCAAGCTTCCGCAACCAAAAAACACTGGAGGGATTCGACTTCGACCGACTGCCCAATCTGAACCGCACGGCAGTTCATGATCTGGCGACCTGCCGTTTCATTGAAGAGAAAGTCGCCGTATTGGTTGTGGGGCCGTGCGGAACCGGCAAAAGCCATCTGGCGCAGTCGCTTGGTCATGCGGCTGCCCGTCAGGGTTATGACGTGTTGTTCATTACGCAGACCCAACTCCTGAGCAGTTTGCGCGCAGCTCAGGCCACCGGCAATTACGCGCGGCGATTTAAATCACTGGTCAAAGTGCATCTGCTGATCATTGATGATTTCGGACTCAAACCCTTGCGTTCACCGGAAGATGAAGACTTCCATGACTTGATCGCCGAACGCTACGAGCGCGCCGCAACCATTCTGACCAGCAATCTCGACTTTGATGAATGGGGTGAAGCATTCGCCGCAAATAAAATGATCGGCGCAGCAACACTGGATCGATTACGCCACGGCGCGTATCGCGTGGTTTTGGATGGGCCGAGTTACCGCGACCCGCAGCCAATGCCGGAAATGCCAAAAACGCCGGCAAAGAAAGGAGGTAAACCTACTCAGACTTGAGACAGGGCCGTCAGCAACAAATAGAGTAAATAATGCGATTGCAAAAACAGCAAAAATCACGCATTCTTTACACCCAGTTTGAGCCCCTGAAATGACACTTCAAAGTGGCGCCATTACGGCGAAAATCAGTGGCGCCTTAACGCCGAAAAGTGACAAATGTTGAACAATGTTTTCCATGGCTAAATCCTCCTATGGATAAATTGACAAATTGCTTGATGTGTTGACTTAACGCGATTGTGGTAAATACAATTCATCGCTAAATAATTGTACAAAAACAGACCAATTTAGTCAACAATTATCAATTGTCGTTAAGCGAAAATATGACAGTAGTGTCGCGGGATTTGCATTGCATCAAAGATTGAAATCAGGAAAACAAATTGTTCCTTCGAAATTCTGCATAGGGTTACCTGACGCAAAAAGAAGCAGCCTAATTTTAATGACGGGAATATTCGCGAGAGCGCGCAGCGACTTAAAGCGCACATAGAAAACTCCCCCATGGCGGTCGTGTCTTGGGACAAAGACTTTAACGTTACACAGTGGGCCGGCGAAGCGGAAGATATGTTTGGTTGGACTGAGGTGGAAACGGTTGGCAAACCCATCATGGATCTTAATATGATCTATCAGGATGATATTCCTCTCGTTCAAAAGACTATGGAAACTCTTTTTGCCGCTAAGCAGCGGTATGTGATTTCATCCAACCGAAATCTGACTAAGGATCGCCGAGTTATTCATTGCATTTGGTATAACTCTACCCACCAACTTCGTCTAAAAACATAACCATCAAACGATATTGCATTTCACGGCAGTGATAACCAAACACCCCAAAGGAGAACATCACCATGAGTACATCCTTCTATGACATCCCGGTCAAAAAGATCGACGGCAGCGACGCAACATTGAACGAACACAAAGGTGAAGTCCTGCTGGTGGTCAATGTGGCGTCCAAATGCGGACTAACACCTCAATACGAAGGCCTCGAAAAATTACACGAGAAATACGTCGGCAAGAAATTTTCCGTGCTAGGTTTTCCGGCCAATGACTTTGCTGCCCAAGAGCCCGGTAGCAACGACGAAATTCAGGACTTCTGCGCAACCAATTTTGGAGTGCAATTTCCCCTCTACAGCAAGATTGCTGTCACCGGACCAAACAAGCACCCTTTATACAAACATTTGACGACGGAAAAACCGGATACCGAGAATCGTCAAGGTATGGAAACAAATCTGCGCGGACACAAGATCGAGCCGACACCCAAGCCGGAGGTGGTATGGAACTTCGAGAAGTTTCTAATTAATCGCCAAGGCAGAGTGGTACGCCGTTTTGCTCCAGACACGACACCTGATGCGCCAAGGCTGATCGAAGCCATTGAGGCGGAACTGGTAAAGGTTTGAGCTAGGGACGTTCAGTCAGGAAGCAATCTTTTAAATCTATAACGGAGGATGCCATGTTTGGACCAGTTTCAATCCCCTTTGGAGCGAATATGCTTTTTCTATACTTTAGTTGTAAAGCCGTAACCCTCGTACTTTAGTAGGTGGTCGAGAAAAAAATTAATTATTTACATTTGGGCAATACTGAATTTCAATTTCTTTTGATAAAGTTTGCATAGACAAACTTGACAGTTTTGGTTGGTTATGTAGAATATAGGCGTTGCAAAATTAGATTTAAAAGTAAGGGAAAGGAGACCATCATGTTTAAAGTTCTCTGTGTACTATACGACGATCCCGTAACTGGTTACCCGAAGTCCTACGCCCGCGATAGCATCCCCAACATCAATCAGTACCCAGGTGGTCAATCCTTACCGAGTCCGCGTTCCATTGATTTCAAACCAGGACAATTACTTGGCAGCGTTTCAGGCGAATTGGGATTGCGTAAATTCATCGAATCACTTGGCCACAAACTTGTGGTCACTTCCGATAAAGAAAGTGCCGATTCTAAGTTTGATCAGGAGCTCCCTGATACCGATATCCTAATTTCACAACCATTTTGGCCTGCGTATCTAACAGCGGAGCGCTTATCAAAAGCGCCAAAATTAAAGTTGGCTATTACTGCAGGAATTGGATCAGATCATGTAGACCTTGAAGCGGCGATGAAGCATGGAGTCACGGTTGCCGAAGTCAGTTACAGCAATAGTATTAGTGTATCCGAACATGTAGTCATGATGATCCTGAGTTTGGTACGAAATTACATACCATCATATCAGTGGGTAATGAATGGGGGCTGGAATATCGCTGATTGCGCTGAAAGATCATACGATCTGGAAGGTATGAACGTGGGTACCGTTGCTGCAGGACGAATCGGATTAGCTGTCCTAAAACGGCTGAAAGCATTCGATGTAAAACTTCACTACACCGACCGTTACCGCTTATCTCCGGCTATTGAAAAGGAACTCAGTCTCACGTTTCATCCCAACGTGGAATCGATGGTTAAAGTATGCGATGTAGTTACTATCAATTGTCCGCTACACCCACAAACAGAGCATATGTTCAATGAGAAGCTCATTTCTAAAATGAAACGAGGAACCTACATAGTGAATACTGCGAGGGCTAAAATATGTGATAAAGATGCAATCGCTCAGGCATTAAAGAGTGGCCAACTCGCAGGTTATGCGGGTGATGTATGGTTCCCTCAACCTGCTCCGGCGAATCATCCCTGGCGCACTATGCCACACCATGGAATGACTCCACATATAGCTGGTACCAGTCTTAGCGCACAGACACGTTATGCTTCCGGCACGCGCGAAATTCTAGAATGCTGGTTTGAGGGCCGCCCCATCCGCGATGAGTACCTGATTGTTGATGGTGGTCATTTGGCAGGAACAGGAGCTCATTCTTATAGTACTCTATACGATAAAGCAGCATAACCTTTAAGCACGCTGACCTTGCTCTGTATTAAGCATCGGATCATTGAGTGGATCTTTCAAAATGCAAGCCGGCGCTGAGGTGGCGGGCCATCCGCTTCAATGCAATAGTGAATTAGAGGCGATTTTTTGGGTCGGATTGCTTTCTTGCTGAGCGAATTGAATGACTCTTTTGCGGCTATGAATTCGTGTATGGCTACGGCGGCTTTGGGTTATCAACGGACGGTCACATTACCTCAAGACCAATGACTGCTATGCAATATGGAACGGCCATTCATAAAACCGAGAAAATTGAAGGAATCAAACGCTCTTTGGAGATCAATACGCAACACATAATATGTGGTCTATTGATAAAAGCGATACTCGGTAATGTCTACATCAATACGCAACAGTTTTTAGGATTACATAAATTGTGGGCGAATATGACGGCAGCGGCATTGTGATACAGCGCGCGCTTCACGACTTCACGCGGATAGACGCTGGTTTGTGTTAACGTTCCGCGAAACATTTCTTCCGAAGCAATGACCCCATGTTGTGCATCAAGGAAAATTACGCTAAAGACTTCAAACTCCAGCTCTGCCATCTTCAGGCGCAGGAAGTCACGCACCGCCGAAGGGGAACTAAAGTACGATTCTGCCTTGCGCATCCGCCGTGAAAGAATTTCGAGTGCTTGTGCAATGATGTTTTCTTCCTCGCTCCGGATTTTGACTTCATAGGGTGGAGAGATTTCGTTTTTCACGCATGCGGTTTGGTGAGTGTCGGTTTTGATTTGTTCGGCTTGGTTAGTTGTGTTCGCTGCGTCCATGGTTCTTCTCCTTCGTTTGTTTGTCGGTTTGCTGCTTGCGTTTTGGAGCCGTGTCGCGCAGCGCAAATGTCGAAAGCAAGGAGAGGAACGGAAAGCCCGAAGGCGAAAAAGTGGTGCGGCCTGCGCGGAAGGCAAAGCCTGAGCACAGCCACGGTTTTTTGCCGTAGCCAGAAGGGTTGGCTTGAAGTGACGAACGCTTTAGAGAGTTTGTTTCAACACGGACCTGCAGGCAGCAAACAGACGCGAAGGGATGGCGCACGAACGGCTTTCAACTAGCCAAGCCGAACAAGATTGAAGACCGACGCAGTCGGCACTAAGGCACGTACTGATCGAAGAGGCGAAAAAATGCGCGGTTCTCACCGCGCATTTTTATGATCTACCAGTTTGGCAAAATCTTACTTCTGAGTGTAGCGGTCTACCAAAGCAACAAGGGTTACGTTACTAGCCACAATGTCGTGCGGTATAAGTAAATACCGCCATGGCTTGCCGCCGTACTTTATGGAATTGTCGCTGGCGTTCTTGCACCATATAACTGCCGCATCGGCCTTGGCCTTTACATCTGTGGCTTCCATATCCTTCACGGCCTTGGTTTCGATAAGCAGGTTGTATTCAGCCGTTGCCGCTACAAAGTCTGGAATGTACTCTGGCTGGCTCACCCCTGCGCGATAATAGATATTAAACTGACCCGCAACCGGCCTGAACCAACGTCGCGCATCACGTTCCAGGATCGATGCCAAAACGCGCTCAGTATCAGAATGAAACTTCTGCACTGGGTAGGCGCATTTGCTAAAGCCACCGTAAACATACTGCGCAATCTTGCCTTTCTCGGCGGGCGCTTGATGCAGTGGCAGCACTTCACCTTCTGCCGTAAACGCACACGGTTTTAGCGGCGTAAATCCTGCGCCTATTACGACATTAGATTCCGATATATCCTCGAAGTAATGTTGGCTCATTTGATGATAAATATTTTCAGCAATGGTCTTGCCATGATTGCCAAGAATATTGTGCAACTCATCTTCAGTTTTTAGATAGTTCTTGAAGTGCGCCACCGCCTGACCTGATAACTCGTAGATCAGGTCTGCGTGTTCGTCGTAATCAATATCATCGTAATTAATCAGCTCGCGAACAATATAATTCTCAAGCTTGTCTTCCAGTACAGATGAAGATTGACCATACAGAACTTGTTTGCCGGTTTTTAGCCCCTGACCAATTAACGCCATATCTTGTGGCTGGAAGTTCATCTTCGATACATCGAGCTTGAAAGACTTGTATCCGCTCTTTACCGGACCTTTAGGTACAACAGATATACGTGGAATGTCGATGGCATGTTCCACGAATACCGCTAAGGTCTTTTTGACGATCTCATCTACCGGCAACGGCTCGGTAGCCAACAATTCACCTTGCTTGGGCAGCATGCGTTCTTGCACTCGCTTGGTAATTTGCTGTTGAATTGCTGCTTGAGACAAAGACGCGCTGCTGGGGACGAGAGATTGTCCATCCAACTTTTCACGGCTTATCTCAGCGATTACATCCATGGCCACTTGAGCGATTTGTCTTTCTTCGCTACGAAAAACGAGAGCCGGAGCCGCCGTTCCATATTGTGCCGAGTCGTGCTGCGCCCCCAACTGCGGTGTGCCTGCCGTCACGGTTCCTGTCACCACATTTGCCGTGGGCTGCACGGAGATACTTTTCAAACCAGTCCCATTACCAGTTTCAGGCGATAGCTTTAGCACTCGCATACGGATACGCTCAGCCCAACGCTGCGCGATGAGCAGCCCAGCTTCGATTGTCTTTCCCAGGCCGACTTCGTCCGCCAGGATTACGCCCTTGGATAGTGGATTACTTGTAGCAAACAGAGCCGCATCAATCTGATGCGGATTCAGGTCAACCTGAGCATCCAGCAAAGCCCCTGCCATGCTATCCATTGAATCGGATGCGGCGCGCAGAGTTAGCTGGTGTGCAAAATAGGCTAATTGATGCGGACTGTAGTGATTCTTAGTTGTCATTATTTACCGCTTAATTAGTGCGTTATTAAATCTAACGAAGTGTTGCACTGAATTAGCGATATGTCCATATGCAGGATGGTCTATATCTTTCGAGCGGAGTAACTAAGGCTTTGCCCCGAATAACTTTTTGAACTCGGTGTGTTTGACCTCTTGCCAAGTTCGAGGCAGGTCATCATTGTTTTCGAGCGCCATAAATATTTCTTTCACGAGCTCATTAGTAATGAGCTTTGCTGTAAGCATTTTCTTAAGCAAGTCATGTCCGTGCCAAATGTTGATGTCGAAATCATCTGCAAGCTTGTGCATGCCGAGGTCGTCAGTCACGACAATGGCTGGACGAACCTGCCCAAATGCAAGAATGAAACAATCCGTCGGCGAAGGTGGTGAACGGCCTTGAGTTGTGTAGGACAAAGGATCAGCCAGTACGTAGGCGCGTAACACACTGGCTGCGGCTTCAATTTGTACTCGCTCTTCTTTGCTGAGACGAATGACCTTGGCAATCCGCTCCTCGTTCAGGTCTGTGTCTGTAAACCAAGGGTAGAGGTATTGGAGTCGAGAACTTTTATAGACTTCATCTTCGACTTGTTTCAATACGGTGAGAATGTATTGCTTTTGTCCGAACTCAACCCCTAGGAGGGGGCGGATACGCTTGGCCAACCGTAAATAGGCGTTGGTATCAAGCAACACCAGAGTCAACGGCGAAGCTCCTCATACAGTGCCGAGGCATCTTGTAATGATGTATCCAAGATTTGCTGTACATAAGACGCGCCAGTACCACTAGCGTGAATCATGCGTTTCAACGCAATGAAAAAACCGGTCTGGAAGGTTTTTTCACAGGCGGCAATATAACGTTGCGGCGATGGTGGCATCGGGTCGAACATGGTTTCGCTGACCAGCGGTCCGCGAAGCGTGTTTCGCAAGGTATGGATACTTCTGTCTTCAATTGGTAACAACTTCAAATTGACCGACTTGGCATACTGCTGAACTTGTTGGAATACCGTATTCAGCGAAATCATGTGTGCGTTCGCCTGTTTTAGTAGAACCTCGATTGCTCGCTCACGGGTCGTTTGCTGAGAGGCAGCGCGATAGGCCTGTTCTGCACAAGCCTTGGGATAAAGCAGCGCGCCAGCGAAAGCATCGGCGAAATCCTCGCCCTCATTTTTTCCAGAAAGTTCGGGTGTAAGCACATGAGCCAGCTCGTGTGCCATCCAGAATTTGAAATCTTCCAGTCTGGTGTCGAGGTTAAGGAAAATGAAGGTAACGTCTTCCTGAGGCAGGCGAATATGCAAAGCATTTTCATGATTGCCCTTTGTTCCCCAGAGTACCGGAACCAGAATGGCACCGCATTCCTTGAATTCGCCAATCAGATTTTCATAGCTCAGCACGGCTTGTTCACCAATGCCTAATCGGCTACGCGTTTGCGATGCAACAATTTGAAGTTTGTCGTAATCAGTCGAGGGCGATGTGATCAACGTGCGCAATGCCTGCAACTCCGGCAGATGCGAAACCAATGGTTTAAGCAACATGCCAATGCCTTCGGCTTTGGCAATGTGTTCATCAGTTGTTTTTGTGTTGGCCTTCTTGCGGTATGCAATAACTGGACGTCCCACATCGCTGGTTTGCACAAGCTGGTCGAATGTTAGTCCCAGAGTAGTGGCAAGCTTTAGAAGTGATGCCGGACGGGGGAAGTCTTTCCCCTTTAACCAGTTGGTGACCGCTTGGGACGAAGTCCCAACCGTGCTAGCCAACTGTTTTTGCGTGATCCCGCGTTCTGCGAGAGCACCCTGAATCGCCCCGTAATTCAGTAGTTTTTCCATAGGTCGAAGATTATAACGATTGTTTTAGAAAAATCAAGTTTAATCAAGTTTGAAGGAATTCATTTGTTTATGCCTTGAATGCGTTGCCTATATATAAGGAGTAGCTTGGAGTAAAGACGTTACAAGAAAAAAATGAGGTAGCGATAATAACCGCTACCCCATTTTGCAGATTGACCTTCATTAAGAATGATCGGTCATGCACGTTTGCAATGTGCTTATATTAGATCGCGGGAATCATCAATATTTATATCATCAGCGGCACATGGAGCTGCACTGCCATCCACCGTAACAACGCTCACTGCTTGCTCAGTCTTAACCACTTTGAGTGGACAGATAGATACGAATTTTGGCAGTCCGTCGCCATATAAAACGGCAACACCGGCGGGAAGATTCAACAGCATATTTTGGTCAATATAATATCGCTCAGCTTGTTTGATGTTGCGCTCTGGAGATACAATTTCTGCCTGTGCGATGTTGCGAGTAACTTTACGTGACTCGTCATCAACCTGAACAGTTCCTGACATTGATGCCATCCATTCTGCAGTATCTGGACTCATCACACGGTATGAAACTTTCAATTTACAGTTTTCAACAATCGCATCCACAACACCATCTGGGTTCAGGTCACGCGTGCAATCTCGCAAGTCACCAAGGCTTTGATGTGCAATGGTTAAGTGAATGTTTTTGTCGCGCGCAGCTGCCATACTTTCCAATACAGGACGAGAAATCAAGCTCTTCGCCTCGTCCAGAGTGATACTTACTGGGCGTAATCCGCCCTTGATGCGGTCGCGTCGCTCTGCCAGTTGAACCAATCGAATCAACATGAGGCGCTGCACTGTTTTCACAATTGAGTTGCGCATGCTTCCAACAATATATACGCAACCCCCTTCGTTGATTACCTTAGCCAAATCGACACCCTGACCATTTACAGAATTGATAGATGGCATCTCAGACAGCTCACGAAGTTTCCCTTCGAATTTTTCTGCGCCATCCATTTTTCCTTTTCGTTCAGCGTAGGCTTGCGCAAAATTGAGTCCTTTCGTTGACATCAACTTAGCCGTGATCCGTGCCTCGTGACGATCTGCGATTGTGTAAAAATCACTCGGTCCGCCAGTTTCTATTAAGGACATGCTGCCCTCAAGCGCCTCAAATATCTCGTCTTCAGTTGCGCCGAAACATGGATTCAGTTGCGCACCATTTGGCCGATTGATATTAATATAGTGGAATGGTTTTCCAGTTCGCTTTGCTGTATCAAACAACACGTGCGGCCCCCACTCATCACCCTTGGGGCCTTTGGGATCGAAGTAGAAAACTGCTTCTCCTCTCTCCAAGCATTGGCTTGCCATCAACCCCATAAATACACCCTTCCCCGACCCGCTAGTCGAGACCACCTGAGTGTGTGGTATCGAGCTACCACTAGGACAAGTTAAATATAAAGGCTTCCGTGATTCTTCCAATCCAACGAAAAATCCCTTCTTTATATTTACAAATTTTAGTGGATCAAACTTTAGTGCTTTGGGTAAAACTTTCCAAATGTCACGCACATCTGTTTTCTGATTACGCTCAAGATTAGTGTCACGCTTAAATTTAGAAAGGATCACATTAATACGAGGATGGATTAATCGGTACCATACCAGCATCGAAATAATTCCGACAGCAAACAAACCCGCCCAATTCTCTAAATATGGCACTGGCACTGGCAATGCCTCATTGCCAATGTGTTGAATGGAAAAATAAGTTGCACAGAATAGTATCGGAGCACTGATCGATGTAATCCCAAGCATTGAGAACCAGAAACGAAGATTCTTATTTTCAGGCTCAAGGCTGAAATACATAACACCAAACGCAGACAACCAACCTAAATTCATCATGTAAATGAAACCGTGCAAGTACAACCAATACAGCCCTGCAACAATATTTGGATCGTCAAAAACGTTCATAGCTTAGCCTCCAAATAAAAATAAAGACAACATCATTACAAGGCAAATTACCATTGAGATTCTTGCCCAAAACCAATCTGTCCGGCGGCAATAAGCAACTGGGTCAAGCCAATATAATTGGTCTTCCTTTTTCCAGAATTCATCTATACGATGCTGGACATTACTCACCAGCTCTTTCGACTTTTGCATCAACACCAAAATTTCATTTTTCATTATCAACTCCAATATAAAGTTCATGCCGAACTCGCAAGTAGAATTGCATATGTATATAAAACTCGAATTAGCGGTTGTAATTCCGCATACATCTTTGAGGGGCGCTACACAAATAATTTGAGACATCAAAATATTCCTATGCGGCGCTTGTGCCACAGAAGCTAGAGTGCAAGGCAAAGGCAAAGCCGACTTGCCGACGCATCATTTGTATTCAGCCACCAATGGCTGAATACAAATGATGGGGGGAGCCACTTAGCGAGAATCCGCCCCAGCGGATTCAGTCGCCCCAAGGCGACGGTCGGTTAGTGGGGGGCGAAGCCCCGCAGTCCCCGAGTGATTTACGCTCGGGCAACCCCTTCCGAAGCAGTCGCGTAAGCGACTGGAAAACGGACTCATATCGCAGAGCGATATGAGGATGGTTTCGATTGTCGCGTCCAGCGACAACCCTCGGCGGCAGCGAGGGCAAGCGTGCATGGCACGCGCAGTCCGCCCGCAGGGCGGAAGGGGTTGCCCGAGCGCGAAGCACGACGGGGACTGCCATGAGCAGAAGGTCAGTAGCGAGCCACTAGGCACGAGTACCATGCCCAACCCTAGTTGGCGCGGCATCGCCGCGAAAGGTACGTCCTGACTGGATGTGATTGCCTTTGACTTTGCTTTTTTACTTTGACGTTTGTCTTGCATTTGATGTGACTTTTGATTGTCATGTGATGTTGAGTAGCGGGGATGTGTAGCGGGGATGGCTTTTCGCTTCTAGTCCCGCTTTCCCTCCCCGCTTCTCATGCAGATAATCTGCAACTGTCTGCATTATGCGGATAGGAAACTTTGCTCGATTTCAGAGAAAGCGGCCTCCAGCTTTTCAAGCAAAATTTCATCGGTCGCAAGCAACAGCCGATCATGCTTTTCGAGTACAGTAATGACAATTTGTTTGACTCGCGCTTTACGCTTTTCGTTCTGTTGCGCAGCCAGAATTTGTTGCTCTAACTGCTGGCGTTTCTGGAGTAACTTGTTTAGATTTGTAGCCATGACATTCACCTTTAAATGATGGGCAAACAATGCCGCCCGATTGAAAATAATTACGTACTGGATTTAGCCTAAGCTTTGAATTTCGTTTTTTCTACTTTTTCGCCTCGCACCTTCTCGGCATGGATGCGTTCAATCAATGCGCTCTGCTTAGTAGAAAAAGCAGTGGTATCGCCCCTCTCCTTGATACGAGCAAGTTGATTTGCGATGAAACCAGTCTCGTAGTCCGAAAACAAAGAATCGACATCTACCAACAACTCCTTTTCTATATCTTTCAGTTGCGTGATAGATACTGGATTCGGAAGCTTTTCGATAACTTCAGCGACTTCTCCTCGCACCTTCTCCGCATTGATTTTATCGATCAGTACGATCTGCTTTTCAGAAAAGTGCGTGTCATCGCCGTATTGCTCAATGCGCGCAATTTGCTCTAAAATGAACTTGGCTTCGAAGTCTGAAAAAACGGTAGCATCTTGCAGTTGTGTTGCGGCGATCTCGCGAATTTTGGTGATCGCTGTTTGGCTAGGTTGAGGCATATTAGTAATCCTAATTAAACGGCACATACCGTTATTACAAAATTACATGAACATTTTAAACTCGATTTACGTGCCAGAATTCCTTGCATTAGAAATAGCCATTCCAGACGAAGAACGCTCCAGCTCGCCGTTACGCCAAACACGCTCTGCCCACAACCGGAATTCAAAAATAGCCATCGATGGTTTTGCTTTAAGCAATGCCTGTAGTTCATCAAGAGCTGCTTGGTTATATGAAATTGTTGTGCGACTGATCGAAACCAAATCTTTCACGACTAATACAAAGTTGGGTGGTATTGATGGAGGCCAGTGCAAAATCGAAAGTTCGTATTCCCGCCCGCGACGTTCCATTTCAATCAATTCCACGATTCCTTCTAAGCCTTCCGGTTCAGGCCGCATCATCGGTACTTGCGCGACGTGGCGGAAATATGATTCGACTCCTTTATGAAACTGGTTAAATGCCTCATCAAGCGTTTCACTGCGCATTCCACGCGGTTCGGCCACCGATTCCGCTCATGATTCGGCCACCCACTCCACGGCATTCAGCCGGGTCAGTCGGAGCGAAGCGACGCAAGAATTTGAGCTTATAGTTTAGTCCTGTCTTTTGTCAATTTTCTCAACTGAGCGTTTTCAGAAACCGGCATCAACTTTTCATTATCGTGACTTGTCACTCTATCTCTTTGCTTTGCTTTGCATACGCATGGATCAGTAATTCTTCGATGAGTACTTTTTGTGACTTGTCACGATAACTGGTCAGCATGTCCAAGGCTTTTGTTGCCTGTGGCGATAACAGGATATTTATTTGCTTTGCCGGGAAGCTCTCGAACTTCTCTGATAGACGTTTTGCTCTGCTTGCTTGTTGCCTCTGTGCCGGTGTCATCGCTTTGCCTGTAGCGGGTCTTCCGCGCGTGGTTGTCGGTTTTTTATCGTGTTCAATGGATGTGTCTTTGGCTGTATCTTTTTTCATATTGTCTCCGTTTAATTAAACGTGACTAGTCACGCTTTTTCCTGTCGCCTATAAAGTGACTTGTCACGATATTTAACTTATTGCCTGTCGCGCATGGTTTTGCCACTCAGGTTGATTTTGTAGGCGTTGTGAACCACGCGATCCAGAATGGCATCGGCCAGCGTTGGATCCCCTATCGCTTCATGCCAATGCGCAATGGGTAACTGGCTGGTGATGATCGTCGCACGCAGGTTGTAGCGATCGTCCAGTATTTCCAGCAGGTCGCGCCTGTGTTGATCGGTGAGCACGGCAAGTCCCCATTCATCCAGGATGAGAACATCCGCCTTGGCAAATTGCCGCATCATCCTGGCGTAGCGACCATCGGCGCGTCCCGTGTCCAACTCCTGAAACAGGCGCGTCAATCGGATGTAATGCGAGCTGTATCCTTCACGGCAGGCTTTCTGTGCCAGCGCGCAAGCCAGATAGGTTTTACCTAAACCTGTCGCACCGGTAATCAGCACGTTCAGGTGTTCTTTCACCCATCCGCAATCTGCCAGCTTGATGATCAGCGAACGGTCCAAGCCTCGCGCGGTTTTGAAATCGATATCTTCCAGCGCCGCATTCTGTTTCAGTTTTGCCAAGCGCAAACGGGTCTGCATACGGCGATTGTCCCTCTCTGTCATTTCTCTATCCACAATCAAGCCTAACCGTTCTTCGAATGGCATCGTGCGAATATCCGGAATGCCTTCCTGCTCTTGCAAGGCGTGCAGCATACCGGTCAGTTTCAGTTGTTTTAATTTGTCCAGCGTGGGGTGATGCATCATGGTTTATGCTCCTGTCAGTGGTTGTAATAGATTGCTACGATTAATGGAAATAGCCCGGACCACGAATGTTGTCGTGGAACAGGGGGAGGCTGCTTTGCGGGATATCTTGCGGCAGCGGTTGTTTGTCCAACTGGTGTTTCAGGATGGAATCAACGGAGGTGTAGCTGATGGCGTTGGTGGCGCAAGCTCTGCGGCAAGCGGCTTCGACCCGCTCGTTCCCGTAGTGTTTGCCCAGACGGATAATGCCCGCAGCCGCGCGGAATGCCTGCTGGGGATGTGGCTTGCGTTTGATCAGCGCTTCGATCAGTTTGCTCGTGTGCACACCGACTGAAGCGCCCCAATTCACGATGCGTTCCGGTGTCCATTCGGCCATTTTGCTATGCGCCTCGGGCATGTGCGCTTTTTCTGTCGAATGTTTTTTATTGCCGAAGTGCAATCTGGCGTGGCTGGCGACACGCTGCCCTCGATAGAATATCTCTACGACATACTCGCTGAAGTTAACGTCAAGCTCTTTTCCAATCAGCTTATAGGGTGCCGAGTAATAATATCCATCACCCAGATCAACGTGGTAGTCCAGCCCCATGCGAACCTTTTTCCATTCACTGAAGATATGACGCTGTGCGGGCAGGGAACGCATTGCCGGATAGTCGATGGTGCGAAACAACGATTCTCTGCATTCGGCAAGCTTTTTGAATGGACGCTGATTAAGACGCACAAGCAACTCTCCAATTGCCTCATTCAGTTCCGCCAGGCTAAAGAACGCGCGATTGCGCAGGCAGGCCAGTATCCAGCGCGTCACCACCAATACACCGCATTCCACTTTGGCTTTATCCCTCGGCTTTCTGCTGCGCGCAGGAATCACGGCGATACAGTAATGATTGGCAAAGTCGTGATAGCTCGGATTGGTGTCCGGTTCATAGCGGCACGTTTTGCTGACACCGCTCTTGAGGTTGTCCGGCACCAGAATTTCCGGGGCTGCGCCGAAGTAGTCGAGCATGCGGATGTGACTGCCGATCCAGTCCGGCAGGGTTTGGCTAAAAGTCGCTTCGGCATAGGTGTAGTTGGACGCCCCCATCACGCCGACGAAGATTTGCACCTGAAGAATCTCACCGGTGTACCGATCCGTAACCGGCATCGTTTTACCGCAATAGTCCACGAAGCACTTTTCGCCCGCAGGATGTTCCTGACGCATCACGGCATCGAGCTTGCCTGCCCATTTCCGATAGCTTTCGCAGAACCAGCTGTAGTTGAACCCTTCAGGCTGGTTTGCTTTGTACTCTTGCCACAACAGGAAAAGGGTGACTCCTTTGCGACGCATCTCCCGGTTCACCTCATCCCAATTCGGCGATGCTCGCAAGACATCAACCGACAATAATTTGGGAGGAAACAGCCGCGCATTAATATCAACTTCGGTCATGTCGACTGGCAGCGGCCAGGACAAACCGGCTACCGCAAAACGGCGTATGTAGTCACTGATTGTGCTTCTGGCTACCTGGGTGCTTTTTGATATCTGCCGGTCCGACAGATCGAGGTCAAACTTCAGGCGTAGTATTTCTCTTGTTTTACGCATCGACAACTTCTCCATATCCGTCCCTCTTTCCGAAAAAAGGGCGAATGGTAGGTGAATATTATCTTGCGTCGATCCCTGACCAGGGGTGGCCGAATCACACCGGAATCGGTGGCCGAATCACAGCGGAATCAGTGGCCGAATGCTAATGGAATCGGGGGCCGAATGTGCGTGGACTGGGTGGCCGAATGACCGTGGAATACGCATTTCACCAAAAAACGCGTGTTCAACACGGCGAATCGGATAATTAAATTCACCAACCCACTCTCCGGATTGTTCTTCATCCGCATGAAACCATACTGCGACGCCGGTATACCCCTTGTACTTAAACTCTTTCCATTTCGTCATCGGCAATTTCACCTTTCACTTGGCCAGTTTTGTAAATCAAAAAATTTGAACACTGCACGATGTCGTGGTTCAAGGGTGACACGCTCACCATTTACCGGTACGCTCTTGATGTGATGGAACGCTTTTTCTACCCGTCCCGAAAGTCCGTTTGGTGTGAGATAGTGAATTTCGCTCCATAGCTTTTTTGTTATGCTTTGCAGGTGTGCACTAATCACCTCCTCCGTACGTTTTAGGGACTTCACGTGATTTTCGATTTCAAGCGCAACACACTTCCCAGAAGGCGAAGTAGCAATTGCGTCTGGAATTTTCAACAAACCTTTACCAACTAGAAGTTTGCCCGGTATCCAATCTGTCCAGCCCGCAGACTCAGCTGCGATCCGAGCTTTCTGGGTTTGAAGATGGTGTGGAATGTATGCGCTGTTCGTCTTGCCTAATTGAAAAAATGGTTTATCGAACTCATCCATTAAGGCCAAGCCGTGGCTGGTGATGCCATAGATATGTGTTTTTCGAGAGCCTATGATGTGAGACTCGAATTTCAGCGAGCCATCTAAGACAAGTGATGCCAGCGTGCGTTCTGCGCTGCTCTGACTTACCGCCATCAACTGGGCGGCAATTGCTGGAACTGTGTACACCTCGCCAGAGGCTAGAAAACTCAACGCGACCTGTCGCTTTGCTTGTGCCCTCGCCTGCTTTTCAGCATATGTCATTTTTGGAAGTTGATTCAATTGGTACTCCTTAACTAGGTTCAGGAGAGTAGTGAATCATTTATATTTAAAATTCGATTTAGGCATACTGTAGACAGTTAGTTGATGGTGCATGACAGCAATTAAAAAACATTATGCTGCGCTACCAACAATGCATTAACTTTCAAGCCGGTGCGGTATGCAGGGCAGCACCAATAAAAAAAGCCCCGCGTAAGCGGGGCTAAGCAAATCGCTTTATTTCTGCCGATTGGGTCGCGGCGCAAACCTTCTTTTTCCAGGATGCGAAAAATGCGATGGATCGCGAACCGTTCCATTTACTTCAAGCTTGTGCTCGATAAGATTGCGTAAAACACTTGCATTCTTGCCTTGCACCTCGAGTGCAGCAACGACGATATCGTCGCCTAACTCTTCAAGCTCAGCGGTTACTCTCGCTGCTGTAGTAACGTATCTCATGAAACGCTTTTTTTGGATAAGTTCTTCTTCGATAGCGCTTGCAACATCTAAGCCAGCCGCTATTTCAAAGTCCTCCCCTAATTCGCGAAGCTCGATTAATGCAAATGTTGCGGCTGCCTCAGCACGTTTACCGTGTTTTCGAATTGCCTTCAAAAACTCATCCACTTCTTCACGTTCATTTTGCTCATCGGAAGTTTTTCCAGTATGCAGATCGCGGCTCATTTTGGCACCCCGCTTTTCTGGGCGTTAAACGCTTCTGCCGCTTTTTGTGCATTTGTCTTTCTGCCAACTCTTCCATTTTTACCAGATGGATTGCGCGCTAAACGTTTAACCAATGGTGGTTGTAGCTGTGGTTCACCATTGGACAAAAACAAAATAACGTCGGTCAATGTGGCAAATTGTTCGCCTCCTTCGATCTGGCGAATACGAACAGGAAAAACCTGACGTTCAATCTGTTTTCGAACTGTGCCAAGCTTCTTTTCGAAGAAACAAGCCAGTTGGGCAACCGAAAGGACAGGTGGCAAAGTTTCGATGCGTGCGGCAAGTGCAGCGGGTAAAACTGGTGATACAAAGTCTTGGATTTTCATCCTCGTCTCCTTCTCAAGCAAACGAAGAGCGAGTTTTCAGCCTGACAAACGAAGGAATGTCACAAGATGATTGTTGGGTGGGGAAAGGCCGCTATTCGTTCGCCGATGAGCGAAAAAATTAACCAATCCAAGGTCGATAGAAATGACCTCACGCGCTTCTGGCGCGTCATGCTGACCCGTACGTAAATTCCGATTGTGGAACCGTTCGAAAAAAGATTGAACGATGTTTGAGTCTAGGAACAGGACATTCTTGTCCCTAGGTTGAAGCAGGCCGAATTATTCCCCCAACCCCTGTTCTTCGTTTCGAGTTGAGACCGTTAACTTTTACGTACACGCGGCGCATACGGTGAAGCCGACTTCCGACTCCACGGCAGCGATACTATCTTGATCTATTTCAAAGTGTCAAGACAGAACCTAGAGTTTTTCAGAAATATTTTGTTTTTGACCAACCATGCCATGCATAATGTTCGCAAATAATCATGCGCTGGTATAGTTCAGCAGCGCTACCTTGCCATTTTCGCCGCGATATTCTCGGCCTGCAAATGCGTATATCGCTTGAGCATCTGCAAGGTTTTGTGTCCGGAGACCGCAGCCAATTCCAGCATCGAGAAATCCCCTCTTTCAGCCAGTCGCGACATGGCTTCATGCCTTAGATCGTGGAAAGTAAAGTCCTTTACCTCGGCGCGTACCACTGCAGCATGAAACACGTGATAGAGCGTCATGCGCTGTAATGGTATCACTTGCCCCTTGGTCGCACTCGGCAGGCTTTCAAGAATGGTTATCGCGCGAGGTGACAACGGCACCGTCCTTGCCTCATCGTTCTTCGTCTCAACAAGAAAAGCCAGTTTGCGTTTTTTATCCACCTTCTCCCAGTGCAAGCCTAATAGTTCTCCCTGGCGCATCGCAGTCTCTACAGCCAATTCGACGGCAGGCCATAGGTAGTGATTCCGGCTAGCTTTGCACTCAGCCTCGAACCTGTCCCACTCTTTTTTGCTTAGCCTTCGATCCCGAGATTTTCCTTCGCTTGGCTTGCGTATCTTATCGACTGGGTTCCCCCTCGGCAGGGTAATGCCGCATTCAGTTTCACAAAACCCAAGGATTTTGGAAAGCATGAAAAGTTCTTTGCGCACCGTGCTTTCCCCCACCAGCTTGAGTCGGTCTTCGCGATACTTCGCGACCAGCTTCTGGTCGAGAGCGACCAGCGCATACTCACCCAAATCCTCATCGAGATGGGCGCATTGGTAACGCCACGCTTCTTTTTCGTCCTCACGTTTGCGGTAATGGTTTGGGGCAAACTCTGTTTTGAATCGCTTGATTAAATCGGACAGTGTTGTGCGCTCGGCTTCGCTGCTGCTGGCAAATACACCGCGAGCCATTTCTGATTCTTTAATGGTCGCCCAATTTTCCGCGTCTTTTTTTGCCTCGAATGTTTTTGACTGAGTGGGATGGCCTTTCCGTCGAATTTTTGCTTGCCACCAGCCGGACTTTCTTTGTTCAAATGTCGCCATGACTGTCCCCGTTTTGTCCCCGAAATTCAATTTTGGAATACTATGATGGCATGCACGCCTTGTCAAATAAGGATTATTGAGTTATTTAGATAGCTCGTCTGGAAAGCGTGTGTGGGGTAATACCCCACCGCGGGTTCGAATCCCGCCTTCTCCGCCAGCAAGACTGTAGCTTGTTGAGTATAAATAGAACTTTACACTTTTCCCCACCCGTGGCGGGCTTCACGGCATAGCATCCTTTCTCTGTTTTCAACATTCTTGAATTCATGCTTGTTTCTATGAGCGCATTCTCAGTTTGCATTTTTGCCACTCCCTGTTTGCTTCCGATCTTATCAGCCGCAATCTCAATTTCAGACCCTGAAATAAAACAAGCTCGCTATGCGAGCCTGAAGATCGGTAGGATAAAAGGGCTTCATCTGTTCATAATGATAATCATGTAGCCGGCCTCCTAGCTGCGTAGTTGCAGCAAGGGTAAAGTTTAAGGTGCGAACCAAACCTAACCCAAGGAGACCGACATGAAGAAGTATATCGGAATTGATCTGCATTCGAACAACAGCGTGGTGGTTGTAACAGACGAAGAAGACCGCATCATTTTTCAAAAGCGTCTGGCAAACAAGCTGAATGAAATACTGGCGTCGCTTGCGCCATACCAGGAGGAAACCGTTGGTGTGGTGATTGAATCGACCTACAACTGGTATTGGCTGGTGGATGGCTTGCAGGATGCGGGGTATCAGGTGCATCTGGCGAACCCTTCGGCGATCAAGAAATACGAAGGGCTGAAGTTTAGCGGAGACTTCGCAGACGCAGCCTACCTTGCACATCTGCTGCGCCTTGGCTTATTGCCTGAGGGCTATATTTTTCCACGGGAGCTACGTGCAGTACGAGATCTTGCACGAAAGAGGATGCAACTGGTGCGCTGCCGGACGGCACAGATTTTATCTATCGAGGGCATTCTGGTACGGGAAACCGGTGGTCGAATGAGCGGCGAGAAGGTCAAGACGATGACAACCGAAACAGTTGCAGCATTTGGTTTTGTGCCCGATGTAACTTTGGCGATGGAGTCCAACCGAATAATCTGCCAGGCACTGCAGCAGCAGATCAAGATACTGGAGGAACGATTGGAATCGGAGGTGAAACTGCAACCGGGATACCGACTCATCAAAACGATTCCCGGAATAGGTCAAGTACTGGCCACGACGATCATGCTTGAAGCTGGCCCCGTGTCACGGTTTGCGGATGTCGGAAACTTCAGTTCTTACTGCCGCTGTGTTGACAGTCTACGCGAAAGTAATGGCAAAAAGAAAGGATCAGGCAATACCAAGAACGGTAATAGATATCTAGCCTGGGCATTCATGGAAGCGGCGAACTTTGCGTTACGCTATTGCCCGGAGGCCAAGCGCTTTTATGAGCGCAAGAAGAATCGGACCAATCGGATCGTGGCGCTCAAGTCAGTTGCGCACAAGTTGGCTCGCGCAAGTTATTACATCTTGCGAGACCAACAACCGTTCGACGTAAAAAGATGTTTTGTTTAGAGTTTGGCCAAAGGCGTTGAGCCAGGTTAACGGACTGGAGTCAAACCACTTCGAATGATTGGACAACGCCTTTGTGCCATCTGTTTTGTGCAACACTGAATCGCCCAAGCCGTGAGCCACTTAAGGACTGGAGTCGAAATAATGACAGCCACGTTGAATGTAACAACCAATTGGACACGTCTTGGCACCAAAGTTTCTCTGGGACGGCAAAAGCCGTCAGGGCTTTCGTAAAGCATTACGATAAGCTTGATCTCGATGGGTGTCTGGTGCGATTCTCTTCGCAACCAATTGAATGAGAAAACGGGTGCGGTTAAGTTTGCAAAAAGCAAGGTGGCATGGCTTTATGCTTCGTAGTAGCGCAACTAGATTGCGATGGTTATATTTTGCACTTGACTACCGGCCGACTAATGGGTGTCCGCTTAACGCTTCTCTGACACCAGCTTCTCCATCGTGAGCAATTTGAACCTCAAAACCATCCTGAGTTAAATAGTCTCGAATCATCTCGACAAGAGCTACATCGCCATCAATTAACAATACTTGTTCGCCCATTTCGATTTCCATTCAAATTCTATTAATGTGTTGACGTTATACAAGTGCAAGCGGCCATCAAACAAAAACAACAATTATTTACACGGATTTGCATCGATTCAAGCCGAACTACATGGACATCTTCCATAATGTTTAACATCAGATTCTGAAAATATTTCATTGCATTTCAATATTTCAAGGAGGCACTTAAATATGAAAATTTCTTCGCTGCATTCAAAGAATACCGAACCAACAGGTGTTTTGTCTTCAATATTGACCCTTACAATGATGCTCGTTGTTTTTTATTCATTTACCAATATCGCAGTAGCCCACGAGGAGTGCCCAACTCACCCAACTGGATTCCGTGACTTTAAAGAACCCCCTGGCTGGATGCCTCGCCCCGTATCGCCGGATGAAATGGGGGCTGACTTCCCATCATTTCCTTTTGAGGCGCTTGATCTGACAGAAACACAAAGTGATAAAGTTTTTCAAATTCTGCACTCTGCAGCACTTGATTTACACGAAAAACAGAAAGTAATCCGAAAAACGATGGAATCACTCCATCAAGTGGCAACTGCCGACAAATTTGATGTATCGAAAGCCAAGCTAATATCAGAAGAACATGCTAAAGCGCTTGCCGACTTGATCTTCATCCATACCGAAATACAAGCTAAGATATGGGAAATACTAACTGATGCTCAGCGTAACCGTCTAATTGAAATAATTAAACCGCGAAATCTTAAGCCATAAATCCAAATCGCAGCTACTTTAAAAGTAATAGCTTTTCGAAGTTAAATGAAATATCGCCTGATGACAGATTATTTTTCAGAGAAAAATTTGCAACCAATTCATATTGCCAAATTATTGTTGGAAGGAAAAGTAGCATGAATGAAAACAGATTCATTATTGCTGCACACCTGGCGCATTGGGCTACTATTTTGGATGATTCCAAAGCAGATTATCCTGTATCACTCCGTGCTAAAGCACTTGAATGCGTAGATCAAATGCACCGGATAGCGCATGAGATAGCCGGTACGAGAGCCAATGAAATCTACGCTGACACTAAGGAATTTGAAATCTCTAGTCACCCAGATTTCAACTTTTCTAATGCAGAGCCGCCGAGGGGTAGCTGAAATATTTACACATTTGTCCAATTGGCTTGAAAAACACAATTTACAAGATGATCAACAAACTCGTTCACCTAGGCTGATACTTGGGCTTCTATTTGTTCCGCCGCCCTCGTATTTGACTCATGCAGAAGGCTTTGCCAAAGAAATGCCCATATGTTCAGAATGACCATAAAATTATTCGTTGTGTTCACAGCCCTATCGGGCTGCACAATGATTCCCCAATATGAACGACCTAAAGCACCGGTTGATTCACATTATCCGGTGAAAAATCAATCAGAGTCAAAGGACGTTGCAGCTAACATAGCGTGGCAAGATTTCTTTGTCGATGACCGCCTAAAAAAAATAATCGAACTGGCCTTGGTCAATAATCGAGATCTTCGGGTTGCAATGCTTAATGTTGAACAAAGTCGTGCACAGTATCAAATCACTCGATCGGCATCATTTCCAAGCATCAGTGCCGGGGCAAGTTATACAAAATCAGGTGGCACAGGAATAACGACTAGTAGCATTGGTGCAACGATAAGCAACTCTAGTGCAACGACAAATCAATGGACAACCAGTCTGGGAATTACATCTTACGAGCTGGACTTCTTTGGCAGGGTGCGCAGCCTGAATACCCAAGCCTTGGAATCCTACTTTGCTACGGAAGAGGCGCAACGTAGTGCCCGGATAACGTTAGTTGCGGAAATTGCCAATCAGTATTTAACTCTGCGCACATTGGAGCAGCAGTTAGAAGTTTCGCGACAAACAGCGACTGCGTTGCAGGAATCCTACCGGCTCAATAAAGTAACTTTCGATGCCGGGTCAAGCAACGAGTTGGATTTGCGAGCGGCTGAAAGCCAAATGAAAACCGCCAAATTCAATACGCTGACTTATGAACGTCAACTCGCGCAAGCCGAAAATGCTCTGGTTTTGCTGGTAGGCCAGTCTCTGCCGGAGAAATTACCACCGTCAAATATTTCTATAGCGGATTGTATTGTAAGCGAGATACCTGCTGGTTTGCCTTCGGATCTCGTAGAGCGTCGCCCGGACATACTACAAGCCGAACATACGTTGATAGCTGCGAACGCGAACATCGGTGCGGCCAGGGCTGCTTTCTTTCCCTCGATCAGTCTGACCGCTTCAGTTGGTACAGCCAGCACTCAACTATCCCAGCTGTTCAGCGCGGGGGCGGGGACCTGGAGTTTCTCGCCGCAAATTTCGTTACCAATTTTCACCGGTGGAAAAAATACCGCCAACTTGGAATCGGCGAAGGTCGGGCAAAAGATAGCTGTGGCAAACTACGAAAAAACAATTCAGACGGCTTTCCACGAAGTGGCTGATGCTTTGGTTGCCAGCAAAAATTACTCGGATCAGATCAGTGTGGAAACTGATGCAATTCAATCCTTGCGCAGAAGGCTGGAGATTGCCAACCTTCGCTATCGTGCTGGAAGTGATTCATATTTAAATGTGCTTACAGCCCAACAAGATTTATATAGTGCCCAGCAAACTTTACTGACGACACAACTCAGCAAATTATCCAACCAGATATCACTTTACAAAGCACTTGGAGGCGGTTGGAAATGACTATCCCTAACTCAACTATTCAAGATAACCCAATGAAACACGCCAACATACTTAATTCAGTCCTCGCCATACTTATCCTGATAGCTTGCTCTGGATGCAATTTAAGAAGTGACGCTCCAGTTTACGGAACAGTTCCGACCGCTCGCGGAAGTATTGAGCAGCATGTTACAGCCAGCGGTACTTTGAGTGCCGTGGTCAGCGTCGATGTGGGTAGTCAAGTCTCTGGGCTCATTTCAGCGCTGAAGGTTGACTTCAATTCAACCGTAAAAAAAGGGCAGCTTATTGCACAAATTGATCCTTCAGCCTATATCGCCACATTGGCGCAAGCGGAAGGAGATCTTGCAAGTGCCAAAGCTACCGTGGTGTTAAAGAAGCAAAATTTGGAACGTACGAAGATTCTGGCTCCCCAACGAGCCGCATCTCAGTTGGATCTTGATCAAGCAAATGCTGATTTAGCACAAGCCGAAGCCTCCGTGCTCGTAAAACAGGCAGTAGTCGAAAGCGCAAGAACAAATCTTGGTTATTGCAAAATTACTTCACCTTCGGACGGAATTGTGATCTCACGAAAAGTAACTGTTGGTCAGACACTGGCAGCCGCAATGACTACCCCCGTGTTGTTCACTATTGCGCAAGACATCACTAAAATGAATATTAGCGCTTCGGTATCTGAGGCTGACATTGGACAAGTTAAAGATGGACAACCAGTAGAATTCACTGTGGATGCGTTCCCTGAGGAAACATTTAAGGGAATCGTTACGCAAGTCCGTCAATCACCGACCACGATACAGAACGTGGTCACCTACGAAACCATTATCACACTTGACAATCCGGAGCGAAAACTGTTTCCGGGCATGACGGCGAATGTCTCAATCCTGGTGGCGGGACGAAAAAATATATTGAAAATCCCCAATGCGGCTCTTCGCTACACGCCACCTGAAAACGCGGTGTTCGAACATGCCCCGCCAGCTAAGCTTGAACGAGGGCAGCGTCTTGTCTATACGTTAGGAACAGGAGGTAAATTAAATCCTATTGTGATCAAAGTCGGGATTACAGATGGGATTGACACAGAAGTAATCAGCGGGCTTGCCGACGCCATTTCAGTCATTTCTTCCACCCTGACAAATACCGCAAAATCCGGCGGCCTTACCTCCTCGGGCCCGCCACCGCAGAATCCGTGAGTATAACGACCATGACGCCTCTTATCCATCTTCAAAATATCGCCAGATCCTACAAGTCAGGCGAAGTCGAAGTAATTGCCGTACGCAACGTAACGCGGGATATAAATCGCGGCGAATTCGTTGCAATTATGGGAAGCAGCGGTTCCGGCAAGTCGACTCTGATGAACATGCTCGGATGTCTCGATCAGGCAACGAGCGGAGACTATTTTCTAGACGGAATCAATATTTCCGAACTTGATCGCAAGCAATTGGCCATGCTGCGCAACAAAAAACTTGGCTTCGTATTTCAAAGTTTTAATCTTTTAGCACGAACCAGTGCGATTGAAAATGTTGAGTTACCCATGCTCTATACTATTCCTGCAATATCAAAGCACGAGCGTCGCAGTCGCGCAATTCAGGCTTTGGAAAAAGTCGGCTTGGGTGAGAGGCTCAACCATCACCCCAGTCAGCTTTCCGGTGGGCAGCAGCAACGCATAGCTATCGCTCGTGCACTGGTTAATCAACCCGAAATTCTGCTGGCAGACGAACCTACCGGCAACCTGGATACTCGCACTAGTATCGACATAATGGGCATATTCCAAGAACTCAATAACGCTGGAATTACGATCATTATGGTTACGCACGAACTCGACATTGCAGCCTACTGCAAACGAATATTAGTCATGCGTGATGGAGAAATCATCAGCGATAACGTTAATAACAACCGCAGTCTGGCGGGTGAGGCGCTCGCCTTGCTTAATCACGCTGAACAAAACGCGGAAATTTCATGAATAAGTTTGATTTCTACAAAGCACTGCTGTTTCAATCATGGCAAACAGTTTTTATTGCGTTGAAGGCTTTGCAACGAAATAAACTTCGTTCCAGCCTTACCGCGCTCGGGATCATTATCGGCGTTGCCGCTGTTGTAGCGATGGTTGCCGTTGGCAATGGTGCCCAGGCTAGCATTACTGAAAAGGTTTCTGCTCTCGGACAAAATTTACTGACTGTATTTGCAGGCAGCAAACGTACAGGTGGCGTGAGTTCAGGTTTGGCTAGCGCCAATACCATTACGTTGGCTGATGCTGAAGCAATATCTCGTGAAGTCACGGAAGTAATTGCCATTAGTCCAGAAGTTTCCACGACAGCGCAAGCTATCGCAAACGGGCGTAACTGGTCTACCAGCATAACTGGAGAATCACAGGATTATCTTAAGATTCGAGATTGGAAACTTAGCAAAGGCTCGATGTTTACTGAACGCGAAGTTCATAGCGCGGCCAGAGTGGCGATTATTGGATCAAAGACCGCACATGAACTTTTTGGCCCGCTCGATCCTGTCGGTCAAACCGTGCGCATAGTGAATATTCCGTTCGTTATTATTGGTCTTCTTGAAAGCAAGGGAGCCGGCATGGGGGGGCAGAATCAGGATGACCGATTTGTTATTCCCTACACGACTGCAATGAAACGCATCACGGGGGATAAATATCTTCGTTCGGTCAATGTTCAGGTGGTGAGTGCGGAACGGATGGAATCAGCACAAGAACAAATCACCAGCTTACTTCGCCAACGTCATCGTTTAAGTACTGGGCAGGAGGACGATTTCAATATTTTTAATCAGAAAGAGATCGCCGACACTGTCAGCTCAGTTACTGGAATCATCAAGCTCCTGCTTGGTGCGATTGCGAGTCTTTCACTTTTGGTTGGTGGCATCGGCATTATGAATATCATGCTGGTCAGTGTGACAGAACGAACACGTGAAATCGGAATACGTATGGCAGTAGGAGCACAGCCGTTTGACATCAAACTCCAATTTCTCATCGAAGCTGTAACCCTTAGTTTATTGGGCGGATTCTTAGGAGTCATTCTTGGAATTTCTGCAGCAAAGCTTGTTGAAGCATTAGCGAACTTTAAAACAATCGTCTCAATTGGATCGATTTTACTCGCGTTCGGTGTGAGTTTTGTGATCGGCGTGTTCTTTGGATTTTATCCCTCGCGAAAGGCTGCTGCTCTTGATCCAATCGTTGCCCTACGTTTCGAATAGCGTTGCAGAATTGTGAGTTTTTGATTGAAGTTCATCTATCAATGAAATAAACAAGGAATAAAATCATTCTGAGTTGTTCGATTTACTAAGAAAAGAAGGCGATGGCATTCTGGATGAAATACAATAGCCCAGAGGTTGGTCATAGAGTTCATCATCTTTGTTCCCATTCTCTCTTTATAAATAAATCTCTATTAGGTTAATTAGAATGGCGAATTTAAGGAAACATTTAAAGGTCCGGTTTTTGCGGGTAGTGAATATTGTCAGAGTCTCAACATGAAAGATTTTCTTGTTCGAAACCGGCTGCTTTTTAGACTTACAATTTCCAATCGCGTAAATCTGAGGCTGCAAAAGCGACCTTAGCAGTCTGACAGTTTGAGTCATATCAGTTCGAGCAAATACACCTTACTTTATCTGATCAAGCTTTGCCCAATCTGTTCCCGGACTAAAAGTAGTGATGGCCGCTGCCAATGCTTTAGTGTTTTGCCCCAGATCCTTTTCGTAAACCACGCCTGCATGACTGATCAGCAAACTTTTAACACCTGTTTCTCCATATCTCGCCGGATAAGCAATAACGGCAAATCCGCCAATCATTTTTCCTTTGATCAGGTAATTCTGAGTTCCGTCCGGCGCATCTTCACCTCGGGTCAAAATGCGATAGAAGTAGCCATGATAAGGTTTGTGTAGCAACAAGCTTTTACGTTTATAACCCTCATCTGCGGCTGCCAGATGTTCACCAAGCGGACTGAGCGCTGCATTTGCTTGTGTCGGCCAATACAGACCGTCGTGTTTGCCCGGGGTGCTGGTTAACTTGGCCGCATAGACCGGAACACCGTCACTGTCCAGGTGGATTGAAGCATATTCACGTTCAGCATCGACTATCGCTAAACTTACCTGGATTGCTGCAAGCTCATTGCGTCCAATTCTCCTGTGCAATATTTCATCCCTGCCCTTCTCGGGATCAAAGCGCCAACCGTCAGCATACTTAACCAAAGGGATAGGCATCGGCCATTCATCTTTTCCAAGCAGGATGGTAGCCTGCTTATCGCTGTCAAAAACTACTTTGTTGGCTTCGCCGTAAGCCTTGATGAAATTTGAGCGATCTTGTTCATCATCAATCGCGTCTCCTGAACTCGTCAGCTTGCTTCCCTCGCTGCCAAATATGGCACGCAATGCAAGTTTGTCGTTCGCCTTCATCGCGGAAATTAATGCGTTGACAGCCGCCTGTGGTGACTCGAAAGATTGCTGTTCCTCCGCAAAAGATATTGTTGGAGAGATAAATGCCAACCCAATCCCATAAATCACAACTCCAGCGAAGCGCTTGAACACACCCATTGGCCCATATATTTTTTTAATAATATTCACTCTGTTTACTCCAGTGTACTCCACATAATGAGCGACACAATTATTACTTTTAATAATTCCATTTATCTTAAGCATTGGGTGAATGCATTACCAACAACCTCAAGATTAATGGCGCTTGGAATGCCCCGACTGCGGTGCCCCGCGTGGTGAAGAAACAGGAGCAGGTACATTTGCCCCTCCCTGCAAGCTGGCATGACCGCGCTTGCTATAGCTACGAACCTCAGCACCGTTACCAACATTTTCAAACGCATGTGCCCTGAGCTCACCCGATGAGGTGTTTCGCTCCGCTCTTGTTTGCTGATTTCTATTAGGCTCGGTTTGCGACGGTTCACGTCCCCGAAAATCTGCACGAGATGCATTTGCTGGAATGTTACGGCCGAATTGTTGGTTCAGCGTTGCGTTTCGATAGGGCACCGCATGACGATGTCGCGGATCGTGGCTCCATGGGCTACCGTATTCAGGATGATGCGGGTCGTGTATGTAAGTAAGGTGATTGTGCCAATCCCACGATCCGATAATAAAGGCAGCTCCAATCCCGATACCGATTCCCCAGGCAAAACCGTTGTCCCATGCGTAGCCAGGCCACGGTGCCCAATAAACAGGCGGATATGACCACCACCAAGGTCCGTAGACCACGGTTGGATCGTAATACGGCACATAGATTACTTCAGGATTGGCTGTGGCTACGACCAAGCTCCCATCTGTTTGAGACACATTAATTTGCGAGTTGGAATTCAGATTGCCAGCCACTTGCGCTTTTTGGCGTAGCTGTTGCACTGTATCCATTACCTGCGACTGCTGAGAGAGGAATGCATCTCCCAATCGCTCGGTCCAATCGATTTTGTTTTCCATCGTTTGCAAAACTTGGGGAAACGCCACTAATGATTTAACGCTTATGTCCCATTTTTGGGAATCAACCGCCTGCACTGCATCATTGCCGCTCAGCGCAGAATTGGTACTTGACCAATGCGCCGCTTGCACAACCTCCAGAGGATAAGTTGCTGCCACGAGTATCTGCGACAATAGGGAATCGGGATAGAGCGCAATCGGAGCCAGCACCTGATCCAGCTCTTGTTGTGAGAACATCGGATTGTTTTCCGGGCTCGTCGTGTCCTGAGCAAATGCGCTCATCTGAAACAATAGCATTGAAAAGAAAATAAACTTCGCATACCGTTTCATAACATAGCCTTTAAGTTACGCAACTCCCCTAAGTATTTCACTGCTAATTTCGGGGTGGAAAAATTCCAGCTAGAACGAGTATATTTGTACACTCGCACTCAAACTATACACACATAGTAACCAATAAGGACAAATCGCGAGATTCAGTGTTGTATAAATCTTCCAATTTTTCTATTTGGAGGAATAATTGCTTTGTAATAGATTGTTGTATTTGAACGTACGCTCAGCTCTTCACCGGCATCACAACATATCGCAATATAGCTACATAATGAGCCGCGCTGCCGGCAATTACGAACAGGTGCCATATGCCGTGCGAATGTGTAATACGGGTATCTATTACATAAAAGACAATCCCTACGGTATAGAAAACACCCCCGACAACAAGCCAGGCAAATCCGGCTGAGCCCATAGCATGTTGAAGTTGAACAAGCGCCACTAAGGCCGCCCATCCCATTACAACATAGATCACTACTGAAAGTATTCTGGCTTCACTTTTTAAAATTATTTCCTGCAAAATTCCGAAAACCGCGAGACCCCATACAACTCCGAATAACGACCATCCCCAAGGGCCTCGCAACGTCACTAAGCAAAGTGGCGTATAGCTACCCGCGATAAGCAAATATATGCTGTGGTGATCTAATTCCCGCAGTATATTCTTGGCGCGTCCACGAAAGCTATGGTATAGGGCGGAACAACAGTAAAGCAAAACTAAAGTTGAACCATATATCGAGACGCTCACAACCTTCCAAGCGTCACCATACATTGCTGATAGCACTACTAGAACCACGGCCCCGCCAAATGCCAACGTCGCCCCGACGATATGCGTAATGGCGTTAAATTTCTCTCCGTAATACACGGTGTCGTCCCCTCTCCTTGGTGATCCATGAGTTTGTGCTGAAAGTGCAAATAAACAAAGCAGTCAACTTACACATAATTTTACCCGGCAGTTTCAAATTGATTCGCGGGTTCAAATATGAAGCGCAACGCCTGACTTAAAGAATACTTGATTCGGTGTCTGAAATCCAAGTCTCTTTCTAGGTCGGTTGTTTAATCTTTCCATCGCGGTGTTGATCTCCTGTCGTGTAATTGTTGTAAAGTCTCTGTTCTTGGGGAAGTATTGTCGTATTAATCCGTTTGTGTTTTCGTTCGTTCCTCGCTCCCATGATGAGTATGGGTGTGCGAAATAAAAGCCAGCTTTCAACTTCTTGGCAATTTCTTCGTGCCCGGCGAATTCCTTTCCGTTGTCAGAAGTAATCGTCCTTACCTTTTTTCGGTAAGGCTTCAGCAGAGCTATCATGGCCTGGCTGACTGCTTGTGCAGTCTTGCGTTCTACCTTCTGGATCAGTGTGAATCCGGTCTTACGTTCTACGATACTCACAATCGCTTGGCGGTGGTTCTTGCCTATCACTGTGTCCGCTTCCCAGTCACCGATACGGCTACGCGTCTCAACGATGGCAGGACGATCTTCAATGGATAGCCTATTGGGTATCGTTCCGCGTCGTTCAGCCTTGCCGTATCTCTTCCTTCGTTGCTTCTGGCAACGCAGGTTCTTCCATAGCATTCCGCCCGCTCGTTTATTTGCATAGACTCGCTGGTAAACCGTTTCTGGGCTGATGGCTGCATGCCCGCTGATCTGCTCTGGGCTCCATTGGAGCATCAGCATATCTTGAGCGAATTCCCATGTCGCAGCATCAATCGTTCGTGCATTCAGCGCCTGCCTATCAACCGACTTGCTGTGCGCTTGTTTGGGACGGTAGCCACGTCGCCCACCGTTCCGAGTTAATTCTCTGCTGATGGTAGACTGACTTCGCTTCAGTACCTCGGCTATCTCTTTTTGCCTATGTCCCGCCTTCTTCAAGGCGTAAATCTGGTATCGTTCTTCTCGGGTGATATGTGTATAGTTCATTTGTGCAATTTCGACTGGCTGGTCAAAGGGCATTGATGCTACCGCATCTCACCCACCTGACCTGCATTATTCAAAATTGCGCTTCATACTAGAATCCGCCATTTATTTCAGAATTCCTTAATACTAATTTAAATGGTGAGTAATGCAATTGGATAACCACAAAATTCGTTAATAATACTTGACTTTTTTACTGTGTTATGTATACTAAAAGTGAAATTGAAACAACGTCACTCCAACACAATTTTAATGACAGTTTATGTTTCAATAGATGTTCCTTATCAATAATGTGAAGGAGGAAACTATCATGAACTCTCATTTAATTCCGCACTTGACCAATGACAAATTTGTTGAAGTTATGAGAAGTATTGAGCTTTTCATAGCAATAATCCTTGTTACAAGCGTGATTGCTATTGTTTGTGTATCAATAGCTTGAAAACATTGTTGGGACAAGTTTTGTTTGGGCAGGAGAGACGAATGCGTTGGTTCTGCATTCGGAATTAACGGGGAGGCAAGAAATCGCCACCATCGACTCTCACTATCATGCTCAACCAGTATTTCAGCTTCTTGGGATAATAGAGTTATCAGGCAGGACTCGAGCGCCAGACGAAACTGTTTTTCTAGATAGATTGGTAGAATATCGGCTAACGAGGCTGTAGGAATAACCCTTTTTTCAAAGAAAAGTGGATGGTAACATATTGGTTTTCATGAGTATATTTTCACGATTTTGAGTTTTTCTACAGCGCACTCATGATTGCGGTGTCTAAAAGAATTACCCTGCAGAATGCGGTTATAAACCTCAACATTACACAGGGTGAAGCTGCGCGTTAGGTGCAAACAAACACCACCATTATCACACTAATACTGTCAAGTATTAACTCGTCATATCCTTTCGTAACGATGTGAATAAATCCCAAGCGTCTTGAAGATTGCTCCCAATGACTAAATCATAACAAGAACTTTATCCCGTGGTGGCAAAGCAAGTAATAGCACTTAAAACTTTGGTCTGCCCCTCAGTCATTTAATTTTCGAACTGTTTATCGGCACTACATTATTACCTATAATCGGTTCGCCCAAGCTCTGACTCATATGATTTTCAAACTGCTTATCGGCATATTGAATATGTGCCAGCACCCTGTTAAACGGCCAGTGGTTGAGCCAATCCATAAATTGCTCATCATCGACGTAGTCAAACTTCCCTTTGAGCTGCTTCGCTTCATCCAGCAGTTCTTGGTGCATCTTCCTGTGCTGCTCTATCTCGGGAAAACCAGTTTGAACCATGAACTCTTCTTCTTTAGAAAAATGCACATGAGTGTAAGCGATGATGTCATCAATAATTTTGTAAATCTGTTGACGTGACTCGTTGTTTTTTACAGCCTGGTTTAATTTGTTAAATATGCTAACGAGTTCTGTATGTTGCAGCTCTATTTCTTTCACATCAGCCATTCCCAATCCTCCCCTGTTAAATTTCAAACTCCCCTGACGAATCAAACCTATATGTGTTCTGATACTTTTATTTCACCCAACAACGGATGCATGTCAAAGCATAGAGAGCATAGCATAACCTATGTTCAACAGATTTTGAAATCTACCCAAATCTGTTCGGACAAAATCATATCTTGAGCAAACTATCAACTTTGGCAGCACAAATGAAGTCATTTTCCGACAGACCTCCAACCGAATGAGTAGTGTATTCAATGCAGCACTTGTTATAGCCTACTTTCATATCCGGATGATGATCTTCACGGTGGGATATCCAAGCCAGCGCGTTAACAAAAGCAATAGTCTGGTAATGGTTATTGAACTCGAAAACTTTTGAGATTATTTGATCACTTTGCGTCCAACTATCGAGTTGATTCAACAGAACACTAATTTCTTCCTGAGTCAGATGTTGCGTATCTCCATCGCAAGGTTTGCATTGTTTGTTGAACAAGTCACCCATGATAACCTCCAATATTCTTGTAGTAGACGGCCTCTGCTATTCAACAACTACAAAGTGTGATGCGGTTGAGCTATTAACTTCTAAGCCTTATAACCGATTCTGAATCCACCCCACTGCTTTCCCCTGACATAGATAGGTGTTGATACATCGTGCATCACTTCCCCTGTATCGCGGCGGTATGTCTGGAGAAGGAACGGCAAATTGTGATTTCCACAACGTTTACCAACGGGGTCGTTAAATATTCTTTTGCTGCGTGAATTAAGGATATCAATTTTCTTGTCTCCTGTAAGGGGGGCTGAAAACTTTTTATTATGTGTCGGAAAATAACCATTCCGGTCAACCGCTCCCGCGTATACGAATTCCGGATGACGGGCCAAGATAGCTTCCTGTATCGCCGGAAAAATATCATCAGTAAGCTTATCAAAGCGGGTGTGGTATTTTGGAGGATCAACATTGGGGATTGGTTCATATTTGTCATCGAATAAATCGCTTTCACTGATGCGATTAGAGGAGATAGCATTTTCCAACGTTTTTTCTATATCACGCGCCGCAGCTTGAACTATTGCAGGAGTCAACCCATGAGTTTCCAAGCCTTTAATGCCTGACTCGCCTAATTTATAAACAGTCTCAATTTCCTTTAGGTTAACGGCTAAATGACTGAGGTGAGTAGACTGTTCCAATACTTTTTGTACAACGCTAGAATTTGACTCGACCAAGTCCAGAATACTTTGCACTTTTTTTCCAACCAGAGTACTTGCGATGGTTTCCTCTGAAATTGAGTGGGCAATTGACGCTGAGTTATCCAAAACCGTTTGTGAACTTCGATTAATATGATTAAGCGTTTCCGCAACCTTGCTGGCCAATTCTGCACCTTTATGAGCTAATGCAGTACCCGATTGCACTTTGCTGATTGAAGATTGAGTATCTTCTTGAATGCTCGATATCACAGATGATATTTCCTTGGTAGCAGACGAAGTATGTTCTGCCAGCTTGCGCACCTCGTCTGCGACCACCGCAAAACCTCTTCCTGCCTCCCCTGCTCTTGCTGCTTCGATAGCTGCATTGAGTGCCAGCAGGTTGGTTTGATCGGCTATTTTACTAATTGAACTCGCAATACCATTGATAAGCTGTGTACGTTCGCCTAGATGTTTAATCGAAGCTGCGGAATCTTCGAAAGCATCCGCGATGCGCTCGATTTCGCTGGCTGCAAGTTGGGCTTTCTGCGCACCATCACTTGAAAGCTCACGTGATTCACCGGCATTACTTGCCGCCAGATTAGCATTTTCTTCTATATTCTTAATATTGGCAGTCATCTCCTCTATAGCCTGGCTGGCTGCCTCTGCAGCTTCCCGTTGGGAGCTTGACCCTGCGTCTACCTGGATTGCCATGCTTTCCAAAGACTGGGCGGAAGTGCCCACTTGGTTGGAATTGAAAATAACTTTTCCAATAATGCTCTGAAAATTTTCCAACAATTCATTAATATTCTTTGCGCTGCCACTTGCAACTCCATCAGTGGCAGCACGCAAAGACAGATTGCCTTCAATTTTGACAGCAAGAATAGTATTGCTTAACTCAATGAGAGGATTAAACAACAAGGTCACAGAAAGCAAATAAATAACTGAAAGCGAAAATACCGCGATTGCAAAACACGTCCCCCATCCCATGATGCTGTTACCAAACGTGATAGCAGAGACCGCGATAGCAAGCTGAGACAAAAGAACTGCAATAAGTAATTTTATCTTAACTGACATATTCACTCCTTTTTCCTAACAATATTTTCTCAACGCAACCTAGCTTTGCCAAGTCATTATCGGCTTTTTATGCCTATACTTAAATGAATAAATCAATTTACTTAAATTCAAGCGCTATCTCCCGAAAAATACGTGTGCCAGACAACTTATATTCATTTCTAACAATGCTATAAGCACAGCGTTTAAGAAAGTGCCCATATTGATGGCACATACGTAAGGAGAAGTCCATGACAAAAATATCCAAAAATCAACGCCACTACGGTTGGATACCCGATGTACCTGATCACCGAGATCAGTTGTTCGCCACCCGGATTAGTTTCTCCAAACTGCCAACCAAGATCGATCTGCGTGCCCAATGCCCTCCTGTATATGATCAGGGCACATTAGGCAGTTGCACCGCCAACGCAATAAGCGCTGCCATTCAGGCCGAGCGTATCAAGCAAGAATTGACACCTGATTTCATTCCTTCACGCCTATTCATTTACTACAATGAACGTGTAATGGAAAACTCCGTAGCCTCTGATTCAGGCGCACAAATTCGCGATGGCATCAAAAGCATAGCTACCCAGGGTGATTGTCCGGAAACGGAATGGCCTTATGTAATTGAAAAGTTCACCGACAAACCAACTGCAAAATGCTATCAAGATGCAGTCAAATACAAGGCGGTGCAGTATCAGCGCGTACCTCAAATTCTCAGCCAGATGAAAGGTTGCCTCGCAGCGGGATATCCGTTCGTATTTGGTTTTTCGGTGTACTCCGGGTTTGAAAATGAAGACGTGGCAGAGACAGGGGAACTCCAAATGCCAACTTCAAAAGAAAGACTTTTGGGCGGGCACGCAGTGGTTGCTGTCGGCTATAATGACAAAACGCAACGATTTATCGTGCGCAACTCATGGGGAAAAGGCTGGGGAATAAAGGGACACTTCACCATGCCTTACGCCTATCTCACCGATGCGAATCTTGCTGATGATTTGTGGACTTTGCGGCTAGAGTCTGCGTAGTCAAATTGATTTGGCTTTCCCCTGTTGGTACAGGGGAAATATCATTTGTGCTACGAACTGAATATTTTTTGCCGGCTCATTTACTTCCTGAAAAATTTGATTAAGATAGTCACACCCTAAGAACATGTGAAGGAGAAAGTCATGCTTAAACTTATCCTCATCCTTATCTTGGCCGTCGTCGCAGTCATTCTGATTTTAGCCGCGCTCAAGCCAAAGACTTTTCGCGTAGTACGCTCCGCGATTATCCCGGCCTCACCAGACAAAATATTCCCACACCTTAATGATTTCCGGAATTGGAAAAATTGGTCACCTTGGGAAATTAAAGACTTGAATATGCAAAAAACCTATGGTGGCTCACCCAGCGGCAAAGGAGCTATCTATGAATGGAATGGCAATAAAAATGTGGGCAGTGGCAGAATGGAGATTATCGAATCTATATTTCCAACATTAGTCGTTACAAAACTGGATTTCATCACACCATTCGAAGGTCACAATAAAGCATCTTTTGCCCTGCAAGCCGTTCCTGAAGGAACAAAAGTAGTTTGGGTGATGGACGGCCCGACAGCTTTCATCCCTCGAATATTCAGCATATTTGTCGACATGGACAAAATGATCGGAAAGGATTTCGAGGAAGGTTTGGAGGGGCTGAAAAAAGTTTCCATGAGTTAGCCATCTCTTCTAAAACAGGAGGACTCATCATGCAAAAGATTACCCCATTTCTGTGGTTCGATCATCAAGCCGAAGAGGCTATGAATTTTTACATTTCCATATTCAAAAATTCTAAAGTCTTGAACGTCAATCGTTACGCTGAAGGTGCCCCTCAACCTGCCGGTATGGTAATGACCGCGAGTTTCCAGATCAACGGTCAAGAGTTCATCGCGCTAAATGGTGGGCCGGTATTTAAATTCAATCCCGCTATCTCATTCGTCGTAAGTTGCGAGACGCAGGCAGAGGTAGATGAGTATTGGGCAAAGCTCTGCGCAGGCGGGCAGGAAAGCCAATGTGCCTGGTTGACAGATAAGTTCGGCGTGTCGTGGCAGATCGTACCAACAGCACTTGGCAAGTTACTAAGCGACCCTGATCCGCAGAAAGCCGGTAGAGTAATGCAGGCAATGCTACAGATGAAGAAAATTGATATCGCAGGATTACAAAGAGCATACGACGAAGAGTGAAAAATGCGCATGATCGGCACAGAAATTTCAGACAAGCTGGAAGATATCCCGAATATTGGTAAGTCGATAGCATCCGATTTGCGCTCAATCGGCATTCTCAATGCAAAGCAATTAGCAACGCGTGACCCGCTGCAAACTTATCTGGCCTTGTCCGGCAGCATGGGGCATCGCCACGACCCTTGCGTCCTCTATACTTTTTTGGCGGCACAGCATTATTTGCAAACCGGCGAATCCATCCCTTGGTGGAAGTTCACCGCACAGGGAAAGAAATTGCTTGCTACACCTGTCAAACCACAAAGTCAGAAGAAAATAGTCGAATGAACAAAATCGAACCGGATCATTACGCAACACGACGCGCGATGCTGCTTGCAGGGTTACGGCAGCACCATATCTTTGCTACAGCCTTTGAGACTATTCCCAAACAGTGGCAGCAGTTTCGTGCGTTGGGAAAAATTAACGGTCAAATTGGCAACGTAGTCTACGGCGCGGGATGCGGCTCCACTGCAAGCGGATTTGAATACTTGACCGGAGTCGAAGTAGATAGTTTTTCTGCTCTGCCTGAAGCAATGGGTAAAATGCGCATTTCAGAACAATACTATGCAGTCTTCCTACACCGCGATCACATCTCCACCATCAAGAAAACCTGGGAACTCATTTTGCACGATTGGATTCCCCGTTCCGGCGTTCAGGTAGTCGAGAAGCCTAATTTTGAACTTTACGAGGAGCCTTTTAATCCGGAGACAGGATTGGGTGGAGTGGAAATATATATTGCGGTTGAGAGGTAATAGAGGTAATTAATTTCAGTCGAGTCTGCCTCTCCATTAATTTACGTTGACATTAATAATCTTGACGTCAAGTTAACTTCAATCGCCATACATCCTTAATTATTTTGGATCAGACAACTTCCAAATTTCGCGTAAGCGTTGTGAATTTGTATAACCACTTTTATCAGCAGCGATTATGTCATCAGAAAGTATCGGTTGACCATCTGCGTAAGTATCGGCATAGACATTAATCATCCTTCGACCGTTCCACTTAAACGCTAATGCGATTCTTGTGACGCCCCCCCACACAATATCGGGGTGATTTAGTTTTTGAAAGAAATGGGCTTTACTTGCTTCCATCAAATCCAGATAGTCCGGCTCCATACGTATATTCGTATTGTATTTCAGTGCAAAAGGTAGATTGTCTATCAAGAGAAAGCCCTTTTCTGCCAGTTGATCCCACGCGTCCTCATCGTTCACTGGTCTGTGATCACCAAAAAAAGTTTTAAGGATTCGGCCTGCCCAAGCTCCATTCAACTTATTATAAAAATATTGTGGTGTTTCAGTAGTAGACCAAGGTGCAGCCTCCGCGATCAACAGATACTTCACTGGTTTTCCTTTGAACCTTTTTAAGTTACTCTCCCATGCTTGCTCGGTAGATTCATATATCGCTTCAAGCCGAGGCAGATTTTGGGCGAGCTGCTCACGACCTAGGATGTTTGCGAGGGGCTCAATAGCATTAGGAAAAAGTTTATTAAGTTTGTACATGCTGGATTCACTCTTGAATCAATAAGGTCGGCTAGATGATTTTCAGACTCGTTTGATGCCAGCAATAATACAGGGGGCTAACGTTCTTCCCGCGTGTGCCAGAGTCGCAGAACGTAGATTGTGGAATGTTGAATTTCATAGCGCATTTCGTAGTGTCCCACCAAAATTCGTCTTACCTCACGCAGATCAAACTCTTCCAGTCTTTCTCCGATACGAGGCTGAGCAAGTAGCTTTTCTGGAGCACCTGTTAAGGATTGAACCGTTGATATAGCTGCCTGCTTAATTAAGCGGGGAAAGAAATCCATACAACCTGACCAAGTCGGACAGTGCTTTGGTCGTCCATGTTAACTCCATTAGCGAGGCGTCGGTAGAGGCTTATCGGTGCCGAGACTTGCTGCCCATGCTTGAACAGATTGATGGTTAATTACTTGCCCTGCCTCAACTTCTGCCATTGCTTCAATGGTCAAGCGACGACGCTCTTCTTCTTGGTCAACCCATGCCGACAGAGCTTGCTTCACTATCCATCCGCGTGAGCGCTCCATTCTGGCTGCAATCTGATCCACCTTCTCGGCCAGCGGAATGGGTATGTGTGCAGTGAGTACTTTAGTGTTCATTTTGCCTCCCAAAATCAAAGTTAATCATATTGATTAACTTTGATTTATACAAGCCTAATTTATTCCCACTCAATGGTCGCGGGCGGTTTACCTGAAATATCATAAACCACGCGGTTGATGCCGCGTACTTCATTAATAATGCGGTTGGAAACTTTACCCAGCAGCGCATGCGGCAATTCGGCCCAATGTGCGGTCATAAAATCCTGCGTCTGCACGGCACGTAAAGCTACTACCCATTCATAAGTGCGACCGTCACCCATTACGCCAACGCTCTTTACCGGCAGGAATACGGCGAAGGCTTGCGAAGTCAGGTCATACCAGCTCTTGCCGGAAGCATCGTGAGTGTTGCGCAATTCTTCGATGAAGATGGCATCGGCGCGGCGCAGCAACTCGGCGTATTCGTGCTTTACTTCACCTAGAATGCGCACGCCCAAACCGGGGCCGGGGAACGGATGACGATATACCATGTCGGCTGGCAATCCAAGTGCCACGCCCAATTCGCGCACTTCATCTTTGAACAATTCGCGCAATGGCTCCAGTAATTTAAGATGCATCGAGTCGGGCAAACCGCCAACATTGTGATGCGATTTGATGGTGTGTGCTTTTTTGGTTTTGGCGCCGGCAGATTCGATCACATCGGGATAGATCGTACCTTGGGCCAACCACTTGGCTTGTTTCAGTTTGGCGGATTCACGTTGGAATACTTCCACGAATTCACGTCCAATAATTTTACGTTTTTGTTCCGGATCGGAAACGCCTTTAAGGTGTTTCATAAACTCTGCGCTGGCATCGACATGAATGACCTTCACCCCTAGATTCTTGGCAAAAGTGTCCATCACCTGTTCTGCTTCGTTCAATCGCAACAGTCCGTTATCCACAAAAACACAAGTCAGTTGATCGCCGATAGCGCGATGCAGCAATGCCGCAGCCACAGATGAATCAACGCCTCCGGAAAGTCCGAGAATAACTTCCTCTGCGCCCACTTGTGCACGGATTTTCTCCACCGCTTCGCAAATGTAATCCGGCATGTTCCAATCTTGTCCGCATCCGCAAACATCATGTACAAAACGTCCCAGCAAGGCTTTGCCCTGATGCGTGTGGGTGACTTCGGGATGGAACTGCACCGCGTAGAATCGGCGTGATTCATCGGCCATCGCTGCAATAGGTGTAGCTTCGTTAGATGCGATAACCGAAAATCCTTGCGGCAACTTGGTAACTTTATCCCCGTGGCTCATCCAAACATCCAGCAGGCCATGACCTTGTGCATTACTTTTGTCTTGAATTCCGTTGAACAACTTGGAATGACCTTGCGCGCGAATCTCGGCATAACCGAACTCACGAACCTTACCGCTCTCGACCGCGCCACCGAGCTGCGCTGCCATCGTCTGCATGCCGTAGCAAATACCCAGCACTGGTACACCCAACTCAAACACTGCTTGAGGTGCTTTCGGTGTTTCATCTTCGTAAACCGAATTCGGCCCGCCGGAAAGGATAATCCCGGAGGGTGCAAATGTCTTAATGTCCGCTTCCGGCATATCCCATGGATGCAATTCGCAATAAACGTGAGCTTCACGTACACGACGAGCGATTAACTGCGAGTATTGAGAACCGAAATCGAGAATAAGGATTTTTTTATGCATTTTTAGTGTAAATATTAAAATATTTTGTGGGGTGGGCACGTTTCTGTGCCCATGTGGCCGATGTTCAGCGTGGGCACTGAAAGGTGCCCACCCTACGACTAATCAACGTGATAATTAGGCGCTTCTTTAGTGATCTGCACATCATGAACATGAGATTCACGAATTCCGGCAGCGGTAATCTGAACGAATTCGGCACGATCATGCATGGCTTCGATTGTTTCGCAACCCAGATAACCCATGCTTGCGCGCAAACCGCCCATCAATTGGTGGATGACCGCTAGTACGCTGCCCTTGTAAGGCACGCGGCCTTCAACACCTTCCGGCACCAGTTTGTCCTGATTACCTTCGTTGTCCTGGAAATAACGGTCGCTGGAGCCTTGTTGCATTGCCCCCAAACTCCCCATGCCTCGATAGGACTTATACGAACGCCCCTGGAACAATTCGATCTCGCCCGGCGCTTCTTCTGTACCAGCGAAAAGTCCGCCCAACATCACAACATGCGCACCAGCGGCAATCGCTTTGGATATATCGCCTGAGAAACGTACGCCACCGTCCGCGATCAGAGGAACCCCCGTACCGCGCAAGGCGTCAGCAACATTTTGAATCGCTGTAATTTGTGGAACACCTACACCGGCAACAATACGAGTGGTGCAAATGGAGCCCGGACCGATACCGACCTTAACGCCGTCCGCGCCATGATCGACCAAGGCATGTGCCGCAGCACCGGTAGCAATGTTGCCACCGATTACTTCAATCTTGGGAAAATTCTTTTTAACCCATTGCACACGATCCAATACGCCTTGCGAATGACCGTGCGCTGTGTCAACCACAATTACATCCACGCCGGCCTCAGCCAATAGGGTGACGCGCTCTTCAGTGCCCTCGCCTACTCCTACCGCCGCACCTACTCGCAAACGCCCCTGATCGTCCTTGCAGGCATTGGGATGTTCGTTGGATTTCAGAATGTCTTTTACAGTCATCAACCCGCGCAACTCGAATGCATCATTAATTACCAATACACGTTCGATACGATGCTTGTGCATCAAACTGCGGGCCTCTTCCAAATGCGCGTTTTCTTTAACGGTAATGAGACGATCACGAGGGGTCATAATGTCGCCCACAGGTTGATCCAGCATAGTTTCAAAACGCAAATCACGATTGGTCACGATACCGACCAATTGATGTCCCTTAACAACGGGCAAGCCGGAAATTTTGAATTTTTTGGTCAAACTCAGTACTTCACGCACCGTCATATCCGGTGAAACCGTGACAGGATCTTTTACCACGCCACTTTCAAAACGTTTTACCTTGGAAATTTTATCGGCCTGGGCCTGGGCTGTCATATTCTTATGAACAATACCGATACCACCTTCTTGGGCCAGCGCAATCGCCAAACGCGACTCTGTCACGGTGTCCATCGCTGCCGACAACAAAGGTATGTTCAGTGTAATATTGCGTGTCAGCTTGGTGGACAAACTTACGTCACGTGGCAAGATGGATGAATGTGCCGGAACCAGCAAGACATCGTCGAAGGTGAGTGCTTTTTGAATAATGCGCATGAAGACCGTCCTCTGCAAAGGGTGCATTATATCAAAAGAATTCGACCTGACGGTCTCTGTGGTGCAGGTTCCCCAAACTAACAAGTTCCCCACATGGCTAATGCTTGTTTTGCCTGGTCCAAATATTCAAGTAATTTATTCTTCCCGGCTACAATGAAGCTGGTAAAGTTGCAAACTTTGAAACTAGGCAATATTAACGTCTAAGATACACGGGGAAATGTGAAATGCTGTTCCGATCTTTATTGATACTAGTAGAGGTACTTTTTATCACCGTATTGAATTATTATATGGCATCCAGTTATTACTCTCTGGATGTGCTTTATTGCTTACCTGTAATTCAAACAGCACGTTTCGCGGCGATTCAGTCTCAATCTTCCGCTGAAACATTCTCCCTTTCCTTTGTGGCAATTGTTTGTGCAGTCGCTTGGAGCACCGCAGAAGCTGCAGTAACCTGGCCAAATTTCCCGATCGGTGCGGTATTGATGAATATTATTACACGTGCTGTAACATTTACTATTATTGCGCGTGTCATCGTAAAATTATGGAAAGACAGGGAATCGGCCAGAAAAGACCCCCTGACCGGACTGACTAATCGTTTCGAGTTAACGAAAAGCCTAGAAGAAATGCAGTTGCGAAGTGAGAGTAGTGGTAGCCCCTATACTTTGTTATTTTTCGACATTGAACTTTTCAAAGTCTTTAACCATAAATTTGGACTCCAGAGCGGGGATGATGTACTAAAGCAGTTGGCTGTCGTTTTGCAGGAGGCCACAAAAATCAACGATATAGTTTCCCGTTTTATCAGTGATGAGTTTTATGTTCTGCTACCGGATATGGATGAACAATTAAGCCACCGAGTTGCCCGTAGAATCTGCGGGGCAGCAGAGAGAAAGTTTAAACAAAAAGGCTGGGAGCTAACTTTGTCATACGGCTTGGTTTCCGATATTGGGTCACACAAAACGCTTGAAGAACTGATCGAACTAGCCCGCGAAAATAAAAATATAAAGACTCAAATCGCTTCCGGCATATCAAAAGAAATGCAAACTGCCGTGTGTTAAGTGTAATTACCAAGTGCTGTTGTTACATCATTAACTCTTATACGTGCGCATAAGTTATGGAGTCTGAATTACACAAATTTCTTGACTGAATCTATCTTGCCATGCAGCCAAATCGTCCGCAGGCATTGGTAGAGCGATGCCGTAACCCTGCCCAATGTCGCACCCCATCCCGAGTAAAGCCTGGTAGTGCTTTTCGTTCTCAATACCCTCGGCTACGGTTTGTCGCTCAAATGCCTTGGCTAATGCAATAATGCCGTGAACGATAGCCATATCGCCTTTGTCATCCAGCATATCCCGCACAAAAGACTGATCTATCTTGAGCGTATCAACGGGCAAGGCACTCAGGTATGAAAGAGAGGAATAGCCAGTGCCAAAATCATCCAGAGCAAATCCAACTCCAAATTTGCGGCAAGACTCAATAATTTTCTGAACAACGGCGATGTCATTGAGTGCGACCGTTTCCAATACTTCTATTTGGAGTTTGCTCAATGGCAAGTCTGGATAAATCGCAAGTTGTTGCTGCAACTTTTCCACAAAGCCTGAGGACTCCATGTGATAGCCCGAGATATTGATACTTACCTCAATGTCCAATCCAATGCTGCGCCAACGATGCATCTGTGCAAGTGCATTTGCCGTGACCCATTCGCCTATTTGTATGTCAAGATCAGTATTTTCGACATGACGTAAAAATGCTGCCGGGGCGAGCAATCCTCTTTCAGGGTGGCGCCAACGTATTAGTGCTTCTACTCCAACCAATTCTTTGGTTCGCAGATTGACCTTGGGTTGGTAGTGCAACTCAAACTGGTTGAATTCAAGCGCCCGGCGGATACTCTTGAGAAACTCGTTTTGATCCCTTGCCCGTTTATCGAGGGCGACATCATAAATATGGAAGCGGTTTCTACCCGACTGCTTGGCTACATACATAGCCTGATCAGCATGACGAAGTAGTGTATCCGGATCCTCTTCATCCAAAGGATAGATGCTGACCCCGATGCTTGCACTGACTGAGACTGATTTATTTTTTACTATAAACGGTTCAGCTATTGCCACAAGCAGCCGCTCAAGAGTAACAACGCATTCTTCCCCCCTGGACAACCCCAATAACAGCACAACAAATTCGTCTCCTCCCAGACGCGCGACTGTATCGCCGCCACGGATAGTTTTACTAATCCGCGTGGCAATTTCAATTAACACTTCATCTCCTGCCTGATGCCCCAAAGTGTCGTTGATGGGCTTAAATCCATCCAGATCAAGATAACAGACTGCCATTATGTTTTGGTCCCGCGAAGTCTGAGAAATAGCTTGCTTCATGCGGTCGGCAAGCAGGACTCGATTTGGAATACTTGTCAGCGCGTCAAAATGGGCTACACGAACCAGCTCTGCCTCGTGTTTTTTAAGGTTGCTGATGTCTGAAAACACGGCAACATACCTCAATACTTTCCCTCCACTATCGCATAGTACAGAAATTGAAAGCATCTCCGGGTAAATCTCGCCTGACTTGCGTCGGTTCCAAATTTCACCTCGCCATAAACCATTTTCTTGCACGGACTTCCATAACTCTTCGTAAAATTCCTTATCGTGTTTACCTGAACCAAGTAGTTTCGGATTCTTGCCGATCACATCTTCACGACTGTATCCCGTGATTCGGGTGAAGGCAGGGTTGACGTCAATTATGTTGTTGTCAGTATCGGTGATTATTACGGCTTCCTGACTAATGCCAAATACACTGGCCGTAATGCGAAGGCTTTCTTCGGCTTGCTTGCGTTCAGAAATATCTCGGGTTAGTGCAAGAAGGCAAGGATCATTATCAACAAGAATTTGGGATGCTGACATTAACCCCCAAATAACTTTCCCACTTTTACATCTAAATCGAGACTCAATATTCTGGCAAACTGAATTTCGTTGCAGCATCTCCATCAAACGGTTGCGATCAGAATTATCGACCCATATATTTAAGTCTAAAGACGAATGGCCGACAACTTCATGCCGTTCAAAACCCATGGTTTTCAAAAATGATTCATTGACATTAATATACGCACCATCGGTCATTCGAGTAATGCTTATCGCATCAAGACTGGTCTGGAACGTTTTTCGGTAAAGTTCTTCACTTTTCCGCAACGCCTCATCGGCAAGTTTTCGTTCCGAAATATCTTGAATGGTACCCTGCATTTTTACCGGCATTCCATTCTCATCAAAATCAAGTTTGCCCAAGCCGTGCATCCAGCGAATAGCGTTATCGTTGACACGCACTATCCGGTATTCCTTATCAAACTTTACTCGATTACCGATAACTTCAGACAATAAATAGTCATGCATCATTGTTCTGTCGTCGATATAGATGATGGATTCCCAACCCTTTATAGTCCGCTGATAACTCTCGTCAATACCGAATAGCCGATCCAGCACTGGCGAACTTTTCCATACTCCTGTGCCCATATATAAAACATATGTTCCCAAACCGGCGATTGACTGAGATTCCTTTAATTCTTCGCTTGTTGAACGAAACAGTTCCTCGGCTCTTTTGCGTTCTGTAATGTCAGTTGAAACCCCGCATAAGCCAATGACCTGCCCGTCGTTATTTTTTATTGGTTTTTTAATAACCCAAAATATTTGCTTTGCATCGGTTAATTTGAGTCCGAGGGTTTCTTCTTTTTCGATTGTTTCTCCGTTAGCAAGAACCCGTAAATCATCTTTTCGCAAATTATTTGCATAATGAGAATTGAAAAAGTGGCTGTCGTCTTTTCCAACGATGCCGTCTAATGATTCATTGAAGAACTTTCTAACTTTGTTGTTTACATAGACATATCGGCCTGCAATATCCTTTATATAAATATAGGATCCAGTCTGATCGATTGCTTCCTCCAACCCTATTATCAGATTGTTGTTTGTAGAAGAAGGATGATTTTGAATTGAGTTTGTAGCGCCCGTTGGAGGGTACGAATTTGGCGAAGTCGTGTTGCCAACCTGAATTTCGTGATCCGATGACATAATGCCTTCAGCAGTAAGTTATTAGGCTTAAGCATTGACTGTGCAGTTATTCTATCAGCCTTTTGATATTACAGGAAAAAAACATAATAAAATCAGGATGCGTAGTCATCTTGCAACCGGGCTGAATTCCGGAGTCTTGTTAAAATATTTGAAACCATCACGCAGTTTACGAATCGCCTCTTCCGTCATGCCCTCAAAAGCTATGCCACACTGATTTCTGCCATTCACCAAACGCTGCCAACTAATTCTGCCCCGCAAATTGAGCGGCTCTTGCGACTCATACTGATTCAGATCATTCTGCGGCAAGCACACTTTTAATTCCACATATTCTGCATCATCCAACGGTTTGCCCGACTCTAAACGCATTCCGGTCAGACTGAAGTCGAGACTGGAGCATTCAAAAGAATTGCCACTTTGAGTTGCATGCACCAGTAACCTGTTTTCGGCGCGAGGGTAAGTGCGTTTCTCATGTTGCTTCTGTACAATGTAATTCTCGTTATCAAAAACAAACCCTGACATTAACTGGTTAAGTTTCCCGGTTACTTTGTGAAGACTCTCGCTAATTGCAGCAGTGGTTTCCACTTTGGCAGAACTTTCACGCAGCGTGGCAAACAACTCGGCCAATGTCGCTTGCAGCAAATTTACATTCCTTATTTGCTCACCACTTGCTGCGGAAATCCCTTCATTTGCACTCGCTGTCTCGGCGACCTCGCCTGCCATATGTTCAATCACCGATGCGGTTTCGCCTGCTACTTGCTGGTTTTCATTCACTCTGATCACTACCGCATTCATGGAATCGGTAACCTGCTGAACTTTCCCGCCCAATTGCCCGATTATTTCGGTGACCTCTTCGGCCGAACGAGTAGTACGATCAGCCAGCTTGCGTACCTCATCGGCTACAACAGCAAAACCTTTTCCTTGCTCACCAGCTCTTGCAGCTTCGATAGCGGCATTCAGCGCCAGCAAATTAGTTTGTTTTGCGATAGTCTGAATCGTTGTGATGATCACGCGAATTTTTTCGGTTGATTGCTCAAGTTCTGAAATTTTATGGACTGCCTGATGTACCTCCAGGGCGGTTCCCTGCATTTCGGAAATATTCTTTTGCACCATGCGAATTCCTTCGCGCGCTCGTTCCTCTGTTTGCTTGGCCCGCTCCGTGGCACCGGTTGCCAATGTCTGAACGCTCTCTGAAACTTGTTGCAACTGATTGGTGGCACTACTTACATCATCCGAGCGACTTTGCTCATTACGTCCAACATCGGCAATCTCGTGCGAAATTTTTGCAATCTGGAATGCGGACTGTTCCATCTCCTTACCGCTGGCATCAACCTCGCGCATAATGTGGTTGAGTTTGTTCAGCACCTCGTTGAAGCTCTCCTCTAACATGCCGATCTCATCTTGGGAATTAATTTTCACTTCTTTGGTTAAATCGCCATTTACGACAGCTTTGAGCGAACTGCACAGAGATTGGATCGGTCTGACGAACACACCGGCGACCAATCCGATCAGAAAGAACTGGAGTGCGAACTCTAATCCCGACTCCCAGAATGAATTGAAGATATATGCGCTATGATTCGCTTCCAGTTGGCTAATGACTTGAGCATTGACAACATTTGAGCTGGCAATATCGACCATTTTCCCCAGCTCATGCGAGGCGAGTATCCGGTTGTATATGGTAGTCACCATGGTAACTATAAAAAAGCCGAACTGGAGCTTCCAGCGGATACTTAAAGACAAAAACCAGTTGATCATAAAACCCTCCAAAATAATTGTTGAGTTAGTTTACTTAATCCGCATTACATTCTGTTCCCAAATATTCCTTTGTTAATCGTTATAGCCTCAGCACGGCAAAAGATATCGAACAAACTTTAAGCGCCGGGAAGACAAGTACGATGGCAAGTAGATTACCTGGCGACCCCGCTGGCACTCGACTGTTGTCGACTAGGAGTTTGTCCCTTAGCCCGGAAGTTTTGCGTCCCCGCCTTTCGACGGGTTTGCCCTTGCAGGCGTTGATGTAAAATCAACGATAGCGGGCTTACTTTAACGGAGTTGCCCCTCTTGCGTCAAATGGCCGTTTAACGCCGGGTAGAGATGGTAATATTATCAAGAAATATAATTTCAAGCCGATAACAATTTGTAAGATGTAAAATTATAATTTGCTAACGATTTGATCTGTCCTTTAATCAGCATGAGAACCCTGTACATGAGCCGTTAGGAGAAGCAGTATGTTTCCAAAAACAACAATCCGCACCCTGCTGTTATCCGGTTTCAGTATTATCATTGGATTGATCTCTGTTATGACGGTGATCACATTTCAAAGAAGTAACAGTGTAAGCGAACATGTTTCCGCAGTCACCGAAGATGCCTATCCCAAAGTTTCCGCTGCTTCAGACATAAGAACATATGTTCTGCGCAACTGGTCAAACTCATTGCTCCTTTTGTTGGTTGTAGATGCAACCGAGAGCAAGCGCATCACCGATGAGATGGTGTCCAACAGCAAAATAATCTCCGATAAACTCGATTTTCTGGATAAATCAATAAGTTCAGAAGGAGGAAGGCAGAACCTTGATGCCCTCAAGAAAGCGCGTATCGATTACACCGAGAGTCGAAAGCAATATCTGGCTCTGGTCAAAGCCGGAAACAAATCGGATGCGGATCATTTTCTTACCGGTACACTGCAATCCAAACTCGAGGCGTATGTGTCGGCCATTGGAAAACTTATGGATTTCCAATCATCCAAAATGAATATTCTGGGTGATGAAACCTTCTCACTTGCCTCAAGTCTCAAATCAATAAATATCGGATTGTCATTGTTGGTATTATTGGTTTCTGCCATTACTGCAATTGTTGTAACAAAAGCCATAATCAACTCTCTCGGGGGCGAAGTGTTCTATGCCAGCAACATCGTTCATCAAATTGCCGCTGGAAATCTCAGCGTAGAAATTCACACCGCACCGGGTGACAACTCTAGCCTCTTGGCCGCCATGAAAAAAATGCGTGACCAATTGGGAAAAATGGTTTCCAGCATTCAAAATATTTCTTTCCAGGTCGGCGTCTCTGCGCGCGAGTTGGCTCAGGCTTCCCAAAGTGTTGCCGATTCGTCAATTCAACAGAACACCGCAACTGTTAATGCTGCGGCAGATATTGAACAGATGACGCTCAGCATCAGTCATATCGCCGGCAACATCGGCAATGCGCATTCATTTGCCATCCACTCGGAAAATTTGTCACAAAAAGGGGGCGCCATCATTCACAATGCAGCTTCAGAAATGGAAAAGATTGCCGCGTCAGTCGAGGCTTCGTCAGTGACGATCAGCAATCTCGAACATCGATCAAACGAGATTTCAGCCGTTGTTAACATCATCAAAGAAATTGCCGAACAAACTAATCTGCTGGCTCTTAATGCGGCGATTGAAGCTGCACGTGCAGGCGAACAAGGACGCGGGTTCGCGGTTGTAGCCGATGAAGTCCGCAAACTGGCCGAACGCACGACAATGTCAACGCAGGAAATTTCCGTCACCATCAAGAAAATTCAGGAAGACACAACAAATGCAGTGCAAACCATGGTTGCCAGTGTTGAGCAGGTAAAACTTGGCTTGATACTCACTCAACAAGCTGGAACATCCATAGTCGAAATTGAATCAGAAGCAAAGCATGTCACGGAAGTTGTCAACGAAATCTCAAACTCAATCAAGGAACAAACTGGTGCAAGCAATGACGTTGCACGAAACATCGAGAAGATTGCAATAATGGTCGAAGAAAACAACACGACTACCGGCAGAGCGGCTGATGCGGCCCAAAAATTGGAAGTACTTGCCGGTGAGCTTACCAACTCAATCGGATCATTCCGTTTATAAATGGCCCGCTTGGGAAGCCTACAAAGCGCGATGAACTAAGCCAGCGTGCCAAATTTTATTTCAGTACCTTCCTTGCGTCTTGTTAATGTAATTCGACAACTGCCTGGCTTCGTTATTCATACGGATCAGGTTTGTGTGAGTATTTCGGAACAATGCGCTCATTACTTTATAGATGAGACGTGGATTGCCCTCAATAAGCGTTTCAAAAGCATCCGGTTCCAAGGTATAGACGGTGGCATCACCATTTGCAACCAGTGTTGCCTTGCGACTAGTGCGGTCAATAAACGCACGAGTTCCGGCACATTCGCCTTTGTGCATTGTGTAAATCACTGACTCTTTTCCTTCCTTATCACTGAACAAATCGAGTTTTCCTTCGATCAGGATAAACAGGGTACCCGCTGCATCGCCTTCCTTACAAAGCATTTCTTTATCTTTAAGCCGCTTGACTCCCATAATAGAACCTAATATGCGTCCCTCGGCGGGGGTCAGTTCTTTTCCTATTGTAGATTTACACATTGCGTCAATATCGATTTCAATGCTCATGTTTAAAGTTCTCCATTTTAAAGTCTGATTAATTGATCGCTGCTTAAGTTCGCGTGCGTTGTGATTAGAAATTTGTTAGTGAATTATAAATAAGTATTCAGATATATATTTAAATTTTTGCAAAATTATTCCGTAATAGTTTATCAGAGGAACTTTTCACACTAACCATAAAGCCTGCGCCCGCGAATACGCGCGCGATGGGCTGCACGCTGCTCACTTTCAGTGAGCGCCCGTGGTTTCTTTTCTGCAAACGGATTTTTACCCGCTTTAAATTCGATTCTCAGCGGAGTCCCCTTCAGCTTAAAGGCATCGCAGAAGCATTTTTCCAGATAGCGTCTATAACTTTCCGGCACTTTATCCAAGGCACTGCCATGCACAATAATGAGCGGCGGATTGCTACCTCCCTGATGGGCATAACGCATCTTGGGCCGGAAGATGCTGCCGCGTGGCGGTTGTTGCTTTTCCACCGCAGCAAGCAGCACGCGTGTTAGTTGCGGCGTGGCAAGTTTCGCCATTGCGGCCGCATAGGCTTCGTTCACCGATTTGAGCACCGCATCCACGCCGCTTCCGCTCAAGGCTGAAATAAAATGATGTTTGGCGAAATCCAGGAAATGGAGTTTGCGGTCAATATCGCGTTTTGCAGTATCGCGTTTGTATTCATCCAATCCATCCCATTTATTGACAGCCAAAACGAGTGCTCGCCCGGCTTGCAATACGAAGTCGGCCAAATGAGCATCTTGTTCCGTGATCGAGTCACTGGCATCTACCACCAACACGACGACATTGGCATCTTCAATGGCCTGTAGCGTTTTTACCACCGAGAATTTTTCAATCGCTTCATCGATCTTGCCGCGACGACGCACTCCGGCCGTGTCAATAATTGTGTAGGATTTACCGCCACGTTCAAAATCGATATAGATACTGTCACGGGTCGTTCCGGGTTGATCAAACGCAATAACGCGCTCTTCCCCCAGAATGGCATTTACCAGTGTCGATTTGCCCACGTTAGGGCGCCCGACAATAGCCAGCTTGGGATGATCGGCCTTCTCTTCCGGCTCGGCTTCCCGGGCGGGTAATTCATCCAGAGCCAGCTCGATCATCTCGCTGACATTGTCACCATGTGCGGATGAAATTGGCAGAGGCTCACCCAATCCCAGTTCAAAAAAATCGGCGGTGATACGCGCGCGCTGCATTCCCTCAGCCTTGTTGACCAGCAGCAGCAAAGGACGTCCGGTTTTACGCAGTTGCGTGGCGATGATTCTGTCTTGCGGGGTAAGGCCATCGCGACCATCCACAAGAAATAACACCAGATCGGCTTCATCAATCGCCTGGCGTGTCTGCTTTGCCATTTCGTGCATGATGCCGTCTTTGGCGACCGGCTCCAGACCGCCGGTATCAACTACCAAAAACGGCCTCTCACCCACGCGACCGCGACCATAATGACGATCCCGGGTCAGGCCGGGTATATCGGCAACAAGTGCATCACGCGTGCGCGTGAGACGATTGAAAAGAGTGGACTTTCCCACATTGGGGCGACCTACCAAAACCAGTGTGGGTAACATGATATGTCCGTATTAGTGAATGACGATTGAGTACAAACTGCCATTGCTGGTTTGTACTACAAAGCCGTCCCCCGCTACCACGGGTCTGGAACGGATTGCACTGCCATCCGTGCTTATGCGCGCGACAAAACTGCCGTCATCACGATTCAAGGCATGTACATATCCTTCAAAGTCGGCCACCAGCAAATAATTTTCCAATGCGAGAGGCGCGGTAATTTTGCGTACGGCAAGTTGATCATTTTTCCAGTAGGTACTTCCGCTCAGCTTATCCAGTCCCAGAATAGTGTCCGAAGTGTCGCTTAAGAACAGATATTTCCGCGAGATACTCAGACCTTTATCACTGGAAACATCGCGACTCCACAACGCCCCCCCCTGATCCGGATCAAAACAGCCCAGACGCCCCTGAAATGCGACGGCACACACTTGGCTATCAGCCACAACCGGTGGACTGATGATATCGCTAATACGCTCCAATTCAGTATTGCCATGGGGTTGTGATACTGATGACTCCCAAACGATGACTCCGTTATGCAAGCCGATCGCGGAAAGTTTCCCCGCTGCGAAACCGGCATATACAATTCCGTTCCGAATTGTCACCTCCGCGTTACCCCGTGCAACCAATGCAGGTGTTGCCCGTTCGTATAACCATAGCCGCTTGCCATCTTTCAAATCCAATCCGACGATGCGCCCATCTTCGGTACGTACGACCACAACCCCATCTGAAATCCTGGGGGAACTGAGCACCTCACTGGAGACTTTGCTTTGCCAACGGAGTTTGCCGGTAGCTTCTTCATAGACAGCAACTTCGCCTTTATCTCCGCCCACTACAACCACTCCACTACCCGCGCCAACTCCACCTGAAATCGTAAAACCGTTATTGATATCCCAGCGAGACTTTCCCGTGCCCAAATCAAAACACTGAATTTCGCCTATCACATTCGCGGCTATAACCGATTCTGCTGTAACGGCCGGTTGCAGGATGTTGATATTTACCGTCCTTACTTTCTGGTGCACACATATGCTTTGATCATGATAAAGACACCTGGGTCTTAAAAAACCGACAGTGTGCTGCCAGCGAATATCAAACTTGGCCGTCGGGTTAAAATTTACCAACAGCGCCGGTTTTAGTCCAGTCTTGTCGGATGCACATCCCGTCACAATGACGAGCATGAACAGCGCGACAATGTAACGTCTAAACTTCATTTAGAATCCCCGAGACCGTCCAGTTTTAACTGCACTAGATTACGGTACATGCTTTTGGGTTCAATTTTTGCGAGTGCCTGTGTATAAGCGGCTTTGGCTTCTTCGGTCTTGCCTTGTGCGCTCAACACATCCCCTTTCAGATCGGCATACAAGCCGGAGAATGCGTCCGGATGTGTTGCATTAAGCAGCGTTATCGCCTCATCAAGTTTCTTCTCGTCGAGCAAAATACTGGCTAATTTCAAACGTGCTGTATCCTGCAAATTTGTTTCGGCTGCATGTTCAATAATCCATTGCAATTGTGTCTTGGCTCGCGCTACATCTTTAACTTGCAAATTGGCTTGCACAGCAACGAATTGCGCGCGCGGCGCGTAAGCACTGCTGCCAAACTTGTCAACCAAAGCAGCGACAGCATCATTTACACGCTTGGCATCATTACTCTGTGTTTGCCTTATCACTTCGGAAAATAATTTGGCCGCTTCACCTGCTTGCTGCGCCTGGTGATTTTTCCAGAACTGCACTCCGGAAAAACCAAGCAGGGCGACCACAACAGCCCCGATCACCCACTTACCGTTTTCACCCCACCAACTTTTTAGCGCATCTACCTGCTCTTGTTCCTGCAAATCAAGTGTTGACATTTTCTTTCCTATTTAGACAAGTTAAGTTCACGAATCTTTTGCTGCAAATCATTCAGAGGGATACGTTGCTGCTCTCCTCCTCGCAATGGTTTAAGCATGACGGCATTCGCCGCCACTTCATCATCACCAATGACAACCGCGTATATCGCCGCGCTGCCATCGGCTTTTTTCATTTGCGATTTAAAACTGCCGCCACCACAGTGCAAAAGCACGCGCAATCCGCCATCACGCAAATCTTCAGCAACGCGCCAAGCCATATTTTGTGCCTGTTCCCCCTGATGCACCACGTACACATCCAACGGCGCGGAAGGATTCTGCATACCATCTTCCTGCAACAAGGCCAGCAGGCGCTCCACACCCATCGCAAAACCACAGGCAGGGGCAGGTTTGCCTCCAATTTGTTCGATCAGGCCGTCGTAGCGGCCTCCGGCGCAGATCGTGCCCTGAGCACCAAGACGCGTAGTGACCCACTCAAACACGGTACGGTTATAATAATCCAATCCCCGCACCAAACGGGGATTGATTTCATACGCAATACCATGCAGTTTCAAAATCGCCTGCACGCCTTCAAAATGTTTGATTGCTTCCTCGTCCAACTCATGCATCAGTTGCGGTGCTGCACTCACCACTGCCTGCATCGCCGGATTTTTGGTATCGAGTATGCGCAGAGGGTTGCTATACAAGCGCCGCTGTGCATCGGCATCCAGTACCTCTTTGTGCAGCTCAAAATACGCGATCAGCTTGTCGCGATGGCGTTGGCGCGAAGCCACATCACCCAGCGAATTAATCTGCAAGGCCACATCGCGAATACCCAATTTTTTCCACAGCCTCGCGCACATCACAATCTGTTCGGCATCAATATCCGGTCCAGCGAAACCCAATGATTCAACACCGATCTGGTGAAACTGACGATAGCGCCCCTTTTGCGGGCGCTCGTGGCGAAACATTTGTCCGGTGTAGTAAAGCCGCTGCGGCGCGTTATACAGCAAATTGTGCTGCAATACCGCGCGCACGCACGAAGCTGTTCCTTCCGGGCGCAGCGTTAGCTCATCGCCATTAAGACTATCCGCGAAACTGTACATTTCTTTTTCGACGATATCGGTAACTTCTCCGATGGCGCGTTTAAACAGCGCCGTCGGCTCCACTAAAGGCATGCGGATGTTGCGGTAGCCGTAAGCCTCAAGCCAATCGCGTACTGTGTCCTCAAACCACAGCCACAACTGCGCCTCATCCGGCAAAATATCGTTCATGCCGCGCACGGCTTGTAAAGTTGTATTACTCATTGAATGCTGAATGTGGCTGGTGCAAGCGTAGCAACCGTCGCTAGCCAACACCTTTGGATTAACAAAGGCACGATTTTAACAGGAAAGAGGCTAATGCAGAAGCCGATTTGCCCGTTTGCAGCTCTTCGACAATAGGGTAATACAGTGCTTTATTTTTACTGCGGACGGGTCGATACAATTAATTCGCTAAAGAATATTGGTTACCGTTCTACTCAAGGATAGTTATTAGTACACTCATAGATTCAATTTCGGAAACTCATCAGCCTCCGGGTCAGAATAGAGGTTATCTTCTGAAACAATATACATTTCAAGACGTTGCCGCAATGTGTCCAGTTCGGCATCTTGGATGAAACTCATTCCGAGGCGGAAACCACCCCGGAATGGTATTGATGATGTTACCTCCGCCTTCAGCTTGATGAGCTTTCTAGGAATACCTGCTAATGCTAGTGGCGGGAGTGACAATAGCAAAGTCAGGATGGTATGCGCCTTAACTTCTGAATGGTACTGTACTGATAACCCAGTCAAGGACAGGTCGTGAACCAGGGTTTTGAAGTTTGGTTTATTATCCGCGTTATCAAACACGAGCATCACTTTCCAGCGTGCAAGGTATCGAGTGTATTTTCTTTGCGAACTCGGGGCATTATCCCAAGCATCTGATATTTCCATAATTGGTATTATACAGAAAACAGCTTGTCTCAATCAGCCTAGTGTAACTTCATACTACCGCCAGTAAGCCGAACATCAACTCGTAGCGTCCCTTCAGCTAGCATCTTAGCGCATTTGGCACGTTTTGCTCACCTTCAACCAATAAAATATTAGCGATATTTTCTCGATTAAATTTTCACGATAAGTCAAATAATCGGCCATGCTCTTCATATAGTTTTGATGCTCTTTTGTAGAGTAGCCTGTAACATTCATCTGTACGACCGTGAGAATCGAGTAAAGCACACTCTTTAAGCGTCTCTCTCATCTCCTTCAGGATATTTTGATGTGATTGCTGATGATTATGAAACGCTTCCTTTTTGTTTGAGATACCGGCCCTGGGTAACATAATGGATTCTTCGAAATCAAAATGACTTTCGGAAATACTAATGAGGTTATAGCTGAAAGATGTTAGTCGACCTTTGCATGTGGCGATTTGCTCACGGTTACAATTTTGGCAACAGAGCTGATTTTCCAAATTGATACAGGTACTGCGAATGATATCGATGGAATTGCGTAATCGTAGGTGTTCATCTTTAAGTCGCACGAAATCCTCTGAGGCAATATTTTTTAATGTCTGAGCATATATTCCCATATATCGCTACCTTATAATTTACTATCGGATCCCGTGATTACAGAGTCTATAAATTGCACCACCCCACAAGAAATTCGAACTTATGTTCAATATGCTTCCGGTTTCTTAGCCACTCCTAAACCCGAAACCAACTTGCGTCACTCTTTAAGACGATCGCCAAATCATTTAAGCCACGGGCAGCAGATGCTGTTTCATGAGAGGCGGCACTATTTCCTTCTGCCATCTGGGCGATATGTTCTACACTTCTGGCAATATCTTCACTAGCCGCCCGCTGCTCACGAATTGCGACACTAATATCGTTAACTTCGGTGACAACGCGAATAGCATTTTCTCTTATCTGTACTATTGACTCCCCAGCCTGATTTGCCAAATCCGATCCGGTGCTTACCATTGAGACACCTTGAGCCATACTGGAAACTGCTGCACGTGTGCACTCTTGTATGCTTGCCAACATAGCCGATATTTCTCGTGTAGAGCTAGCTGTGCGCTCTGCCAATTTACGAACTTCATCTGCGACCACAGCAAAACCTCTCCCTTGCTCACCCGCTCTTGCAGCTTCAATTGCCGCATTAAGTGCCAATAGATTTGTCTGATCTGCGATTTCATTGATCACTCTTGCGATTCCTTGTATTTCTACAGAACGGCGCTCCAAATCGGCAATCATGGAGGATGAGTTTGTGACTGCAGTTGCAATATTTCCAATTTCAGTCACTGCTTTGCTGATAATTTCAGCCCCTTTAGTTGAATACTCATGGGAATCATTGGTTACACGCTCGGCGTTTGCCGCATTGTTACTTACATGGCTGATGCTTACAGCCATCTGTTCAACAGCAGCAGACATGGAAGATGCCGCATTGCTCTGTTCGTCCGTGCTGCTTGATACCTGCTGGGCATTCGCTGAAAGTAGATTTGCTGCACTTACTAGATTTTCTGCCGTGTTATTAATCCGACCCGCTACATCTCTCAACTTTCCTTGCATGGTTGCCAAAGATCCCAGCAGTTGAGAAACTTCATCTTTTCCTGAAACTGTGATTGTTTCCCTCAAGTCTCCACCTGCCACTCGCTCTGACGCAGAAATCGCCATTGCGAGAGGCTGCAAGGTGCGTTGCCTCAAGCTGATAACAGTGATGATTAGGACTACGGAACAGATCAAGGAAAGCTCTGAAACAACGACTTTGATGAACGATGCCGCATTTGCGGTCAGGGGTGCAAAAAGTTTTGAATTCGACATCACGGCGTCCATATCAGGACGCAACTTGATAGACAACTCTTTTGGCAAAGGCCCCGTGTGCAACGGGAATGCGCCTATAGTGGAGAGCATGCGATCCACATCCACAATGTCTTTTTCAGGCAAATCAATCAGTGGACCGAAACCCAAGGCCCGAAAAAGTTGCTGTTCAAACCAGAATATTTCATTGTCGGCCTGAATGGCCAGTTTGCGCGCCTCGTTTAACTGTTCAGTAATGGTTTCAATGCGGGTTGTACTTGCGTTGTTCGCTTCATGTTCCACACTGGCAAGTGCCGCGTCCATGCGCAGTGCCAACTCCATGTGATTTCGCTCAAGGAAATGAAACGTCGCTGCTTTTCCCAGAAGGCGGACGCCGTACATTGATATGAGCATGACAACAACGACGGTTCCAATTGCAAGTGCAAAACGCCTCTTCAACGTCCAATTAGCTGAAAAATATGAGATTTGTTTATTATATTTATTCATAGTGTTCCTTTAGAGGTACCAATTTGTAATGCACTTAATCTAGGTTTAGTTGTTCTTACATCAGCAAAATGGATGGTAAAACCATGAATTGACGTAACAATAAACGCACATATATTGCGCAGTCAATATGCCAAACGTACTAGATATATATAGAACTTGGCGAAGATATTCGTCAGGATTTAAAGATGTGCTGATAAAAAATGCTGTGTAGAAATGCGATATTGCAAAAAGGACCGATTGAAAAGCCCTAGGATTATTTGTCGGGATTTCTTATTACCTTTTCGTTTTCGAATTCTAAAAATGAAGCTTTTAAATTTGCAAAAGCTTTATCAGCTTCGGCTTGTGAAAATACTATTGGTTTTTCAGCTATTTTATTCGCCAGGATTTGTTGAATCGTATCGCCAAAATGATAAACAGTATTAATTGAATTATCGGTCAACTCATTTATGGTTTGAAGTTTCTTTTCAAGCGAAATATCAGGCTTTGCATTTGCCACTTCAATACCGTGCCTAAACTTTTCCAAAAATATATATAAATCCTCAATGGTCGAATAAATTATTTCAGCATCAACATTTGATCTTTTTGAATTAATCACCTTACCGGCTTTAATATCAGCCAATAAATTAGCTATATCAGGTGACACACCAAAATCTTTGTTAATTTGTTCAATTATTTCAAGCGCACCAGCCGTATCACCTGATTTAAACAACTGAATAGCCTTAGCCTTTTGCCTTTTTTTAAAATTGCGTTGGCTATCGGTCAAAGCTGATTTGTTAATTCGTGAAGGCATAAAATCGAATAGGCTAAATTTGAATTAATTGTGGATCGGTGTAGTTTTGCGGGCCGTGAGTCGTAGTGATAAATGGTTGACCACTATGTTGGAGTGGGCACAAAAATACCGCTCTAACGAGTACCGAGTTAAATTGCCTTGATCTCTATCCGCTTGGAGGGCTTATCGCCCGCTTCACGCTTGGCATATTTTTTCGCCACGTAATCATCCACAATCTGCGTAAACTCGGCGGCGATGTTGTCACCACGCAGGGTGACAGTTTTCTCGCCATCCACATACACGGGCGCTGCCGGATTTTCTCCTGTGCCGGGCAAGCTGATACCAATGTTGGCGAGTTTGCTTTCGCCGGGACCATTGACAATGCACCCCATCACGGCAACGATCATTTCTTCCACGCCGGTATATTGTTCGCGCCACAGTGGCATTGACTGACGCAAATAAAGCTGAATGCTTTGTGCCAGTTCCTGAAATACCGTGCTGGTAGTACGACCGCAACCGGGGCAAGCGGTAACCATAGGCGCGAAAGACCGCAAACCCATGGTCTGCAATATCTCTTGTGCCACCACCACCTCCTGCGTGCGGGCACCACCCGGCTCCGGTGTGAGAGAAATACGGATAGTGTCGCCGATACCTTGCTGCAATAGCACAGCCAGTGCGGCAGTAGAAGCAACGATTCCCTTTGAGCCCATGCCCGCTTCGGTCAAACCTAAATGCAACGGGTAGTCGCTACGTGTGGACAGCTCGCGGTACACCGCGATTAAGTCTTGCACTTCGCTTACTTTGCAGGATAGGACAATGCGGTTATGCGGCAAGCCGATCTCTTCTGCGCGTCTGGCGGAATCAAGTGCCGACACGATCAATGCCTCACGCGTCACCTCTGCCACCTCTTTGGGCTGCGCCAGCTTGGCGTTCTCATCCATCAAACGCACAACAAGGTCTTGATCCAGACTTCCCCAGTTGACACCAATGCGCACGGGTTTGTCATATTCTTTCGCCACTGCAATCATCGTGGCAAACTGGTCTTCGCCCTTGCGATTTTTGCCCACATTACCGGGATTGATCCGATACTTTGCCAAAGCCTGAGCGCATTCCGGGTATTCCGTAAGCAAACGATGACCGTTGTAGTGAAAATCGCCGATTAAGGGAACATCACATCCCATATCATCCAGCATCTTGCGGATGCGTGGCACTTGCACAGCGGCTTCGGAAGTATTAACAGTGATACGAACCAGTTCAGAACCGGCATGCGCCAACTCGAAAACCTGTCGCGCAGTACCTTCCGCATCGACGGTGTCGGTATTGGTCATGGATTGAACAACGACAGGGGAACCGCCGCCGATGGCGATACCGCCGACAATCACCTGCTGCGTTTTGCAGCGCCGAATGGGAGCATGACTCATGCTTTATTCCAAAATCAAACGGGCAACTTCAACTTCGGTAAACTCCTTGAGTTCAACTTCATCGCCCTCGTAATACAGACGCACACCGCTGGCATTTCCAATCACCAAAGAAAAAGGCGCTTGTCCATCGATCCATTGCTCGGTACCCGGTGCATTTACTTGTTTGAGCAACGTCTTACCGTATTTGTCTTTTAACTCGACCCACGATTCAGTATTGAACACCAGATGAATCGGCGATTTGTTCGAACCTTTTGATGCAACTTTTACTTTGGGAGCGATGACAACAGAGGGTGCCTCATTGACAATGACTTCTTCAGCAACTTCAGAAGCCGCAGCTACAGAACTGGCAATCTGGACAGCCGATACAGCAGAATCCTGCACCGCTAACGGCACAGCAACAACCGGTTTGGATTCGTCCGGTTTTTTTGCCGGCCTATCATGGAAGAACAAGACCCCGAGTCCTAATATTACAGCCAAACCCAATGCTGCTGAAAGCCATACAACATTTATGCTGCGGGCTGATTGTGGCGTCGGAAACGGCACTTCGGCCGTGCTTTTTAAAGGAACGGGCTGCTTGGTTGTTGATGGTAAAGCGTTAAGCAAAACTGTTTCATCAAGGTGCAACAATCTCGCATAACTGCGCACAAACCCCCGCACAAATGTCAGCTCCGGAAGCTTTTCAAAATCATCTGCCTCAAGCGCTTCAACTTGGCGAGGTGCAAATTTTATTCGTCCGGCAACATCAGTAACGCTCAATCCTTGAAGGATACGAGCCTCTCTTAACATTTTCCCGGCGCTAACCGGCAAAGCAGTGTCGGTGACGGAAACAGCTATATCATCGTTTGGTAGTGTATCCATCATTCACCATGAAGTAATAATTGTGTTTCGCGCGAATCGGGAAAGCGTTTCTGCAATTGTAAAGCATAACTCTGTTCCGAATTTCGATCACCTATTTTTCTTTCTATACGAACAGCCAGCCAAAGTTGAACAGGGGTCAACTCTGTTACCAATTGGGAAAATTTCAGAAAATATGATTTTGCACCCGCAAAATCATGTTTGACAAAATTCACATCGGCCATTCCATATAAGGCATCGGGCAAATTTGGAGCCCTCACCAAAGCGCGTTGATAATATTCTTCCGCATCGGCTAATTTTCCTATTTTTGTCGAGCACACACCCGCATTTACAAGGGCTTGTTCAGGCGTGGCATACAGCGGATTTTTTACTGCTTCAAGAAATTGGGGGATCGCCTCAATTTCCCTTCCCCTCTGGCACAAAAACCAACCGTAGTTATTGTGTGTGATGGAGTCGGTACTATCCAACTTCAAACCATGTCGAAAATCTTCCTCAGCCAGTTGATCCTCGCGCAGTGTCAAATGAATCAGTCCCCGCACATTGAAGGCGGGAGCATAATCGGAATTCGCTTTCAATGCAGTTTCGACTTCTTGCAAGGCAATCGAGTATTGTTTGCGCTCGAAATAAGCCGCCGCCAGCTCGGTATGTATTTTGGCGCTGGCCAAAGCCCGTTCGGGTGGTAACCCGCTGCCTCTGGAGGCACATCCGGCCAAGCAAAAAACAATCAACGCAATTCCCAAAATCCTCACTGAGTTACCTCCGTCAAACGATGCGTTCTCTTTGTTTTATCCTGAACCTTGCCTGCCAGTTGCCCGCATGCTGCCGCAATGTCATCACCGCGGACTTTACGGATGGTTGTCACAATATTGGCCTGCATCAACACATCGCGAAAACGCAAAACCGATGGCATGTCAGAACGCTGATACGGCGCTTGCGGAAACGGATTAAATGGAATGAGGTTAAATTTGCACGGCACATCGCGCACCAGCGCAATGAGTTCGCGTGCCTGTTGCTCACTATCATTCACGCCTGCCAACATCACATATTCAAAAGTAACGAAATCGCGCGGCGCTTTTTCCAAATAACGCTGACAGGCCGCCATAAGTTCACGCAACGGGTATTTTTGGTTCACCGGAACCAGCACATTACGCAGCGCATCATTTGGCGCGTGCAGAGACACCGCCAAAGCCACGGGGCATTCGTCCCGCAGCCTGTCCATTGCCGGCACAATACCGGAAGTGGAAACCGTCACACGCCGGCGTGACAAACCGTAGGCGTTGTCATCCAGCATCAAACGCAAGGCACTTACCGTATTGTCAAAATTCAGCAACGGCTCGCCCATACCCATCATCACTACATTGGTGATGGGCCAGTTTCCCTCGGGGGTTTTGCCAAGCTCGCGATTCGCCCACCACAACTGGCCGATAATTTCTGCCACTGACAGATTGCGGTTAAAACCTTGCTTGCCGGTTGAGCAAAACGCGCAATCAAGCGCGCATCCGGCTTGTGTGGAAATGCACAGCGTACCCCGATCCGTTTCCGGAATAAACACTGTCTCCACCGCATTGCCGGTGCCGACATCCAACAACCACTTGTGCGTTCCGTCTGATGCAGTTTCTTCGCGCATCACTTGGGGCGATTGCACGCGCGCGGTTAGCTTTAGTTTGGCGCGTAGCGATTGCGCCAAGTCGCTCATTGCATCGAAATCGGACTCTCCTGCCTTATGCAGCCAGCGCAACACTTGCTTGGCGCGGAACGGCTTTTCACCTTGTTCCGCAAACCAATCGGCCATCTGAACTGCATCAAAGTTAAGGAGATTTTCCGTCATTAACGTGAATAGATGTTCAGCGAGGGGAAAAAGTAAGCGATCTCAACAGCAGCTGTTTCAGCCGCATCCGAACCGTGAACGGCATTGGCATCAATACTGTCAGCAAAGTCTGCACGGATGGTACCTTTTTCGGCCTTTTTTGGATCAGTTGCGCCCATCAGATCACGATTTTTCAGAATTGCGCCTTCACCTTCAAGTGCCTGAATGATTACCGGACCAGAAATCATGAAAGTAACCAGGTCATTAAAAAAGGGACGCGCACGATGCACTGCATAAAAGCCTTCCGCTTCGGCGCGCGACAGTTGCACCATACGTGCGGCAACAATTTTAAGACCCGCATTTTCAAAACGGGAATAGATTTGACCGATAACATTTTTTGCTACTGCATCGGGTTTAATAATTGAAAGGGTACGTTCTACGGCCATGCTTCTCTCCAAACTGTGTAATTAATAGGTTCCCAAAATCCAAATTTGAAGCTGAACTGCGATGCTCAACTATTTTATGGGATGCTACAAAAGCGGCACGCATTCTAACATCTCCGGCATTTCAGACCAACAACCGATTTTGCTTGCTTAATCTCGGTATCTCATAACATTCCGAACGAACCTGTCCAGTTTTCAAGCCTTTCAGAGGCCAAGAAGCCAGAAGTATATTTTCAACTTAATGCTTTGGTCATAGCCTGATGTAATTGACAATTTTGGTGCATAAAACTAACAATCATGGGCGACAAGCAATGGCTGAATGCTTATTAACAATATTTTTTTCTTATAATTCAAGCACAATTTTAATACGTACTCTTTTTTCTATTCTGGCATAACAATTGCATGATCAGTATTGTATAAAAGAATTCAGTACCGCTTTGTTCTTTTATGCATCTTTGTATCTCCTCCTATTTGGGGCATTCTTTAAGAATGCCCTTTCTTTTTGCATTTCCATTCAAAGGGGCGATTAAATCGCCCCTGCACAATTTCAACTTGAAAAGTTACTACATTCCCTGACATTAAAGTTATTCACAAATTCTGTGGATAACTATATGGATAACTTTCCCGTTGCATCGAAACCATTAATCAGGATATACAGTATTTTTCTCTGTTCAATAATTAAGCAATTTCCTCTCAATGAGTTTCCTTGTTTAACATTAAATTACGGTATTGCTCACTGAGCTTGGAAATCAATTCAAAAGTATTGACAGGTTTAAGCAACACAGGCCATTCAAAGAGAGCCGCCTTGCGCATAAAATATGATGACGTGTAGCCGGACATCATGACTGCACAAACCGGTTTGTGCAGTTTTTGGCGCAGGTTAAGTAAAAAATTGGTGCCATCAACATCGCCCGGAAGCATGTAATCAACTATGTAGCAATCGGCTTTTTCAATATTGGGATGATGCAAAGCGTATTCCGCATTATCAAAGCATTTAACCCTCCCCCCCATGTTTTCAAGCAAGTCCTGCAAGGATTGAGAAACTAATTCGTCATCTTCCACCACAACAAATTGTTTGCCTTGAGCAAACAGTCGGCAAGTATCTATATCAATTGAATCCACGCAGTTCTTTCCTTTGAATATTTACGATCAAAAACAAGTCAACTTTGGCAGTGCAGCACCACACTTTAACTCTGTGTTGGTTCAGACTACCTGACTTTCCTGCATTACACCATAGGCTAAACAGACTATATAGAATTGGCAACACACCCCCAATAGTCCAATTGTGCCGTTAGCATAAACCAGCCCAACTTTCTTGCCGGTTAAATTGCCGGCAGTTTCTTTACGCCCGCGCAAGAATACTGATTAATTTGGATACGTTGACGGGTTTATGTAAAACGGGCCATTCACACTTTTCGATTTCGCGGGCAAATGCAGTCGATGTGTCGCCCGAGACAATGACGGCTTTGACAGGTTTGTCCGAATTTTGACGAATCTCATTTAACAACTGTATTCCGTTGAGAGTCCCCCCCAGCATGTAATCAACGATGAAGATGTCGACAGGTGCTGCATGGGTATAGCGCACAGCCTCTTCCGCTGTGGAGAAGATTCCCACAGTACCGCCCATCGATTTCAGCACCCCGCCCAAAGCATCCGCAACTAAATTATCATCTTCCACCACCACAAAACGCTTGCCGCGGACAAATTCAATTTGTACAGCTTCGTCAAGCAACGCTTCAGAGCCGGTTCGTGGAAGCTCATCGGATAAATTGTCGGTCAAAGGCAAGAGGAACTCAAACACTGCTCCCTTTCCCACCCTGGAATAGCAAGCGATATCCCCGTCAAAAAGCCCTAAAGAGCGTTTGACGATGTATAGCCCCAAACCCAGTCCCTGCGTTCTGTCCCGTTGCGGATTATCAACTTGATAAAACTCATCGAAGATATGTTTTATATGTTCATCAGATATTCCTATACCGGTATCCCATACTTGAAACAGAAGTCGGTGTCCCCGGTGTCTGGCGCACACCAGAACGCCGCCCTTTGAAGTAAATTTGATGGCATTGGAAATCAGATTCATCAACACTGATTTGAGCAAGCCGATATCAGTGCGAACGGAAATCGCCTGCTTCATCGGAAAATGCAAAATGAAGCGAATTTGTTTTTTGTTGGCGGCAGGAGCAAAACTCTGTTCAATCCACTCGAATATTTCGGCAACAGGAACATCTGTGTATTCAGGTTTGATCATGCCGCCATCCAGTTTGGATACATTCAGCAAAGCATCGAGCAAACCGTTAAAATTGGACATTGCCTGATCCAACCGGCCAATGATCACATTTTGTTTTTCCGTCGGGTTGGTAAATTTAAGCGCATCAATGTACAAATTGGCTGCCGCCAGCGGTTGCCTCAAGTCGTGCCCCGCAGCCGCAAGAAAGCGCGATTTGGCCAACTCTTTGCGCTGGAGTTCGGTTCTGGTTTCATTCAGTTCGGTAATATCATGGCCCACCCCCAGCACAGAGACAATATTCCCCGACAAATCCCGCTCTGCACTTAGTCCTATATGGCTGCTTATCTGTTTGCCTTCTGCACCAAGCCAATGAAGTTCAAACAGGATATTCTTGCCGGTAGCGAAAACCTCTTTAATTTTGGACTCGTAAATTTCGGTGTTGGGGCCGCCAATACTCTCGGAAGGCCTTTTGCCCAACAGACTTGCAACTCTGCTCCCGGCCAAAGCAATAAATGCCGGATTAACATAGATACGGCGGCACTCGCGATCATATCGGGCAATTGTGTCGGGCGTATTTTCAATCAGCGTGCGGTATTCCTGTTCGCTGGCAACCAAGGCAGACGTTCTCTCCGCAACCGTTTTTTCCAAAATTTCCTGATGATGTTGTAACTTTTGCGCCATCTCGTTGAAACCGTTGGAGAGCATAGACAACTCTGGCACCTTTGGATGCACCTGAACCCGGCTATCCAGATTCCCTTCCCCAAAACTGTGCAGCACCTGGCTCATTGCAGTGATAGGATATGAAATCCTGCGGGCGGCCCATAACGCCAGTATTATCGATACCGTAAAAATCAACAGCGTTAGCATCAAACTCAGAGAAATAATTTGGTGCCTCTTCGTAATAAGGCGATGTTTGCTGATTTCGATAATGACTGCACCCAGTAATTTGAGCTGCTCCGCTTTTACCCCATTGTCAAAATCAAAATCATTCAGCCTGATTTGTGTGGTGGTGATAGGCGCATACAAAATCAAGACATCGGCATCCTGATACAAAGGGGAAGACGCATTGACTTTTGCCAACAGCGTTTCAAATTGCCCGAGCCCGTCACGCGTTCTTATCACAAACGGTTTAAGCGATGCATCCAACACTTCCACCTTGCTAACATCCCTCTGAATTAGCACGGCATCGACACCTTGCTGCAATAAATCCCTATTATCAGAGAAAACCGCATACTCGCTGGATGAAGCAATTTGACTTACCAACATTTGCGAGCGTTCAATCAGCGCTTCATCCAAATCGTCAAAACGCGAGAAAATAAAATAGCTCGACAGCAACATTGTCATCATCAGCACGGGTGTCAAAGCCACCAGTAAAACCTGTTTTTCAATACCGATAGGCTTCATTGCGCATCCTTGGTATCGCTATCGATTTCGTCATGCAGTACAGACGCACTTTTGACTTGTAAACCCAGCGAATCGGCAACCTGCGCGTTAACCATCACTTTAAACTCCCGCGGATACTGCGGAGCTGGTAATTTATGAGTCTCATTGAATTTAATAATCAGTCTGGCAGCCTGCGCGGCAATTTGTGCCGGGGTACTGTACACCGCGCACAGGGCACCGGCTTTGACATAGCCCGAAGAATATCCGATCAGGGGAATGCCCCTGCGGTAAGTCGCCAGCAGGATATTACGAATGGATGAATCGTTATAGACAGCGGCATCCGGTATTGCGAGCAACATCTCGCTGCGCCCCAGCAGAATTTCTTGCAACGAATCCGCCAGAGAATGAGTTTGGTCAACCTTCTGTTCCTGCACCTTCAAGTGATGCTCGTTCAATACTTGCCGCACGTCTTCAAGCTCAGTTGACTGGTTTGAATATAAAATTCCGACGTTGTGTTTGCCCGGCAAAATGGCAGTAACCAAACCAAGCTGGCGATAAACCGGTTGATTCAGATAAATAGCTGAAATATTCCGCGAAGTCGCCCGATCCGGAAAATCATGCAACAATTTGTTGTGGCTGGCATTCGTGATTAGTACATTGATTACGGAGGCGGCATTACTTGCCGCAACCACAACAGCAGCTTTCATTCCTACTCCGATAACCAGCCCCGAATCGGGAATAGACCCGGAAGAATCAATCACCCGATGAGACACCCCGCTGGCGGAAAGCTGCGTATCCAACGCATCGCTGAATTCTTCATAAAAGCCGTTTTTCTCGCTTAATACAATGGTGACATTTGCTTGTTCGGAACGCACTGGAGACAGCGCATAAACATGATTTGAGGCGCACAGCAGCAACAATAATCCACACCCGGTACCTTGGCAAATTTTAACGCCAAAAAAAAATACCGCCGTCAACAATACATTTATCCGAGCAGATTTTTCCAAAGAATACTTTCGGCTAAAGTAAAATAACCACCATTTCTTTGCGGGTTATCATTATTGTAAAACGTGAAGGCTACTATAAACTCTTGAAAAGTAACATAGACCATATGGCCTAGGCCTTTTTATAAACTAACTAGATATTAATCTAAAATCCGCATCCATAGTCATTGAGAAAAACGCCTTGATTTCATAAATTCATTTAATATTACCTTTATTCACCTTTACCCAATAACTATCATGCAACATATACGTTTATTTTGCTTTTCGCTTATCGGAATAAGTTTTTGGGTAGGCGCAGCGCAAGCAGCAGGTGAAGATGCTTTTCTGGGACAAATTCGGCAGCCGACTGAACAAACCCTTGGGCAAGGCCGCAGTGCAATCTGGACAATGCCACTGGTCGCCACCCAATACCAACCCGCGCAGCCCGATACCTCATTACAAACTGCCTTGCAGGCACAGCAGGAAGGCCGCTTTCTTGATGCGCTGATCGTACTCGATAATGCAGCCAAAAATGTGCAAGCTGGCACAAATGCCGAGGCCGAATTAAATTTAGTGCATGCCAGCTTTTTGCTGCAAGGCTATCAGTCACGGCAGACTGAGAATAAACTGGCTCCACTGCTTGCCAATACCCGCTATGCTGCGGCTGCCCACGCGCTGACCGCCATGGCCTACCTGCAACAGGGGAAAATGCAGCAAGCATTTGACGCGGCGCAACACGCCTATGAAATTGAGCCTGAATTATTGCCTACTTTGGCGTTTTCTTATACTTTGCAAGGTATGGGCCGTTTGGCGGAAGCGCGCAAAGTAATGCACGACTTTAATACCCGCCCCACCACCTCCGCGATTGCCTTGGCGCGTGAAGCCGAACTCGCACTGACGCTCAACCAGACTGCTGCGGCAAACACTTTGATGGCTCAGGTTAATCAAATGGACAGTACGCACCCCTATGTGATCGCCGTGAGCGGCCTCACCTATTTGATCGACGGAAAGGCACAACAAGCCAAGAGTGCATTTGAGACTGCCCTGAAGCGCGACCCCAAAGACGCCAAGGCACTATTCGGTTTGGGTTTGGCTAAAATCAAATTGGGTGATTTGCAAGCGGGACTGAATAGTTTACAGGCAGCAATTGAATCCGATCCAAGTAGCGCATTGATCCTCACTTATCTGGGGCGCGTGCAACAGCAACTCGGCCAAACCGACGCAGCCAAAGAAAGCTGGCTCAGCGCCCAGCAGGCCGACCCCAAAGACCCTGTGCCGTATTTGTATCAGGCACAGGCGGCATTGCGGGCCAACCAGCCATTGGAGGCGCGCGAAAATTTGCGCGAAGCACAAGCGCGCAGCGCGAATCGCGCGGTATATCGCGGCGACAGTTTGCTTAAAGAAGACAATGAAATTTTGCAGGCCAATCTTGCCGAGGCACAACGGCAACTGGGTTTGGAGAGCATCGCATTGCAAACGTTGTCCGACGCGCCCGGCGAAAAAAGTTCGGCTAATTTAAGAAATCAGGCAGATATATTGCAAGGTCAACGCTTCGGCGAATCGGCACGGCGCAGCCTGCTGTTGCAAAGCCTGTTCAACGAAAAGCCGGGCAGCCTGCCCTCGGAACTGGATATTTTTGGCGACGGCGCGGGGCAAACCGGCGCAACAGTGCCGCAACATGGCGTGGTCAGCGCACTCAATGCCTCGCAGGCCAGCTACAACAATTATGACTCGTTGTTCAGTCAGCGTGCCACACTGGCCGCCGACGCCATCACCGGCAGCCAAAATACCAATGGGGAACAAATTCGCTTGGGTGTAGGCAACGACACGCTGGGGGTGAGTCTGGCCGGCTTGCAATTCAAAACCGACGGTTTCGACTATCAGAATCTCAATTACGGTATCCCGCAAGGCTTGTTGCATCAAAATCTCGACAACAGCGTTGCGCAAGGCATCGTGCAATGGCGTCCGAACCAAGCCACACAAGCGTTTGTGTCCTACCAGACGTTCATATCCAACCACGCTGAAATTCAAAATCCAGCCGACCCGATAGTTAACGGGACATATTACCAATATCAAGATACCAGCGGCATCGCCCGTGTGGGGCTGCGCCTAAGCTTGGACGACAGCAGCGAGTTGCGCGCCATCTATAGCCACCAGCAGACCGGACAGCTAGACAATGCGGAATATGTGAGCGACTTTTTGCCACCATCAAATGCAGGCTATACCGGGCCTGCGGGCAGCTATACTTTTTTCAACAATAACAGCAGCGCTTCCAGCAGCGGTGAACTGCAATATCGCCGCAACGGTGCAGGCTATACCACGCAATGGGGCGTAAGTTCGGCGCGCACGCTGTTTGCAGTGCCGTCATTATGGGCGGCACCTCTTACCAATATCGCGCATCAAGTCTATGCGGACTGGCAACAAACGCTGAATTCCTCTTGGCAACTGCAAGCGGGATTGGCTTGGGGCGAGAACGATAAGCTTTTAATTAACAGCGGCGGCGATATAAGTACTTATGAGCATGACTGGCTACCCAAGCTGGGTCTGGTCTACTCGCCGGACAACTCGACCCATGTGCGCCTTGCCGGGTGGAAAGGCATGGACAGCGCAGCAGTTGGCGACGCATCATTGGCGTCAGCCCAGTTGGCAGGCTTTATGCTAAGCCGCCCAAGCGATACCTACGATCTGGTGCGAGGCGTTGCACTGGGCGCGGACAAACAACTGAATGCCGCCTGGCTGCTGGAAGGCCACGCGCAGCGGCGCTGGGTCGATCAACCAGTTAACAATGGTACTGTTCCACAGTATTTGGAACCAACGCATACTGACGAGTCCCGCTTGACTTTGCACTGGCAGCCCGACAATTATGCCTTGAATGTAACGCTGGCTTATGACGATGAACTCTTCTCGAATGACGACCCCACCAATTTATTGCCGAATTCTGTCCAAGAGCAGCATTTGCGCTCGGCGCAATTGGGCTTGCGCTGGTTTGCCAGCGCGCAGTTCACGGCGAATCTGGAATGGAGCCACAACCAGCTCGACGTTATCCAGCAATCGTCTGATATCAACTTCAACCCGAATGTCGCGCAGAGCTTCAATAATGCGGATGCCAGCGTAAACTGGAAATTTAATCAGCACGGCTCGCTGGATGCCGGAGTACGTAACGCCAGCAATACCGGCATTTTGTACACAGAGCTAGACCCGCTTATCCCGCGCTTTAGTCAGGGGCGGCTGGTGTATACGAAACTCAAACTGAGCTTTTGAAGAGGTATTAAGCAGTATTGTAGGGTGCATGGAATGCACCCTACGTAGCACCGTAGGCGTTTCAAACCATAACTATTTTTTAACCACCAAAGGAGAGTAATCATGAAATACTTGTTGCTGTTGTTAGCTTTGATCGTAGTACCTGCCTGGGCAGCCGATGCCGCACCCGCCGCCAGCGCGCCCGCCGCCAGTGCTGCGCCCGCACCGGCAGCACAGCCAGCCCCGAAACACAAAGCAAAAAAGCACAAGAAAGCTGAAAAGAAAACAGAAAAAAAGGCTGAAGAAAGTACGTCTCCTGCCACCGCCTCCTCGTGTATGAAACAGACTTGTTCCGGCGTCATGGGATGTTACACGAAAGGATGCGTGTCTTCTTGTACTGGCTGCTGAGATTGTTGATGGTGTGTAGTGCATCAATATCTTAGTTAAACGGCGCGGGCACATGATGCCCGCGCCGTTTTTAAATTGTTCAGCCGGAATGAATGTATTACCGCTACATCATTCCCATCAGTCGCGGCAGGAACAGTGAGAGTTCAGGCCAATAGGTTACGATGATGAGGAATACCAGCATGGTCACCAACCACGGCCACACGGCTTTGGTAAGCTCAGTGATACCCAGCTTGGAAATGCCCGAGGCAACATACAAATTCAAGCCGACCGGTGGGTGGCACAGCCCGACTTCCATATTTACGTCGATCAATATGCCCAGGTGAACCGGGTTGATACCCAGCACCATCGCCGCCGGATAAATGATGGGCGCCATGATCAGGATGATGGAAGACGGTTCCATAAAATTTCCGGCAAGCAGCAGTAATACGTTCACGATCAGCAAAAACTGAACTACACCCAAATCCTTGCCCAAGATCCAGTCAGCTAAAAGTTGCGGGATATGTTCGTTCGTCATGATGAATGAAAACAGTACCGCGTTGGTAATGATGTATAGCAGCATGGCCGACATATTGGCCGAGTTGAGCAATACTTTTTTGATATCACGCAGACGGATCGCCTTGTATACAAACATTGAAATAAAAAACGCATAGACCGCGCTCATGGCTGCCGCTTCTGTCGCGGTAAATATCCCGGAGTAAATGCCGCCAATAATGATTACCACCAGCATCATTCCCCATAGGCTTTCGCGGAATGCTTTCCAGCGTTGCCCCCAAGTCGCTTTGGGCATACGCGGATAATTGTTTTTCTTGGCCAGATACCACGTGACAACACACAGCATAAAGGTGAGCAAAATTCCGGGAATCAATCCGGCAACGAACAGCGCGCCCATCGACGTACCCGTGGAGATCGCGTAAATGACTTTGGGAATGGACGGCATCATCAAAATGCCCAGCGAGCCTGCGACGGTGATCACACCCGCCCCGAAGCGCATCGGATAGCCGCGTTCAACCATTGCCGGCAAAACAATAGAACCAATCGCAACTACCGTCGCAACACTCGAACCGCACACCAGCGCAAACATGGCACATGCCATGACGCCGGCAAGCGCCAGTCCGCCGTGAAAATGTCCGACTAGACTGGTGGCAAAATCGATCATGCGCCGCGCTACACCGCCGTGGGTCAGGAAATTACCTGCCAGCACGAAAAACGGCAATGACATAATCTCGAATTTCTCGATGCCGGTAAATAGTTTGAGTGCCACCGCTTCTACCGGCACATGTGTCATCGTAAAGATGAAGGTCAAAACAGTGAGTCCGAGCGAAATGGAGATCGGCATCCCCGTCAGCATCAGGGCAATGAGCAAGCCGAAGATGATGGCGGAGTTCATGGTTTGCCCTGCTCTTTCTGCCCAAGCTCGCGCTGCTTTATATCATGCGGATGCAGGTTGTCGTCCATCCCGTAAGGGTTGGCATCGAGCGGGACTGCTTTCGCATCCGCAATCCCTTCCACATGGGCATGATCGTGCTGGGGTAATTCACCTGTTTTATGGAACTGCCAAAATACCTGCAAAAAGCGGAAGCACATCAAAGACGAGCCCAGCGGTATCGCACTATAAACAGCCCAGGTTGGCCATTCCAAATCGGGCGTGATCGGCCCTTCGGGTAGTTCCCCGGTATCCCATCCTAAAACATGATAAACGGCATAATGCATGCCGTTGTCCCAAACGAAGTGCGCGCCCAATGTGGCAATCGTGCCGGTAAACAAGGCGCCTGCGAGTAGGCCAAAAATAATAAAACGACCCCGCACTTCCGGTTTAAAACGATTCACCATTACATCCACGCCAACGTGAATGCCGGTGCGCACACCATAAGCCGCACCGAATTTTGCCATCCACACGAACATGTAGATGCACAACTCCTGCGCCCAGCTCATGTTGATGGTGAACAGGGTGTCGTAGATGACGGTAAGGTGGAATTTCGCACTCAGGTCTAGTGCGTAGCGATGTGTCACAGCGGCGAAAATGACCAGCGTCGCGCCCCCCATCAAGAACGCGATCAGCCACTCTTCCAGACTATCCAATACTTTAAGAAACATATGATTTCCCCTTCGCTTGGCAGGCAAAATTCCTTCCGAAATTTACCTTGTCTTTACAGAGAATTGGGATTAAATCCGGTTTCTTTATAGATAGACTGGATCAAGTCATTTCCAATCTTAGCCGCATGTTCCTGATGTACTTTGATGAGTACCTTTTTCCATGCTTTGCGTTCTTCCGGGGTCAATTTTATAATTTCAGTTTTGCCTGATTTACGCACCGCTTCAAGCGCATCTTCGTTATCTTTCTTGGCGAGTTCATTGGCTACTTTTGTCGCATCCTGCAACGCGCCCTCAATTGTCTTGCGGATATCTGCCGGTAGTTCGTCCCAGAATTTCTTGTTAACAATGACGGCGTAACCCAGGTAACCATGGTTTGAGACGGTCACATATTTCTGCACTTCGTGCATTTTTTGGGTATAAAGATTAGAGGGCGGATTTTCTGTGCCATCTACCACGCCGGTTTGCAATGCCTGATACACCTCGGAGAACGCCATCACCTGCGGGCTTGCACCCAGTGCGCGCATTTGAGAATCCAACACTTTTGAAGATTGAATACGCATCTTCTGACCGCGAAAGTCTTCCGGAGTCCGCAATGGCTTATTCGCGCTCATCACTTTAAACCCGTTGTCCCAATATGCCAGTCCGACAATACCCTTGTTATCCAGCTTCTTTAATAAACTTTTGCCAATAGGACCCTGGGTGACTTTATGCAAGTCATCGTAGTTGTCAAAAATAAAGGGTAAGTCAAATACTTCAAACTCGCGCGCACCCAAAGGACCAAACTTCGCCAACGAAGGTGCCAACATTTGCACGGCCCCCAACTGCAAAGCTTCCATTTCTTCTTTGTCTTTGTAAAGCTGGCTATTGGGATAAACCTCGACTTTGACTTTGCCCTTGGTACGTTCTTCGACCAGTTTTTTGAAACGTTCTGCAGCCTGACCTTTGGGGGTATCCACTGCAACCACGTGACTAAATTTGATAATTATCGGATCGGCTGAAGCGACACCGGACAGTGCGAACAACAAAAAACCACATAACGCAACCACACTCTTCATGATTCCCCCTAGTAATATGCAGCATGATGACTATAATTTATTATGGGCGTCATCATAAACCAAATGTTTGTCGGCTACCACCAAACTCGCCTCGCCAAACTCAGCCTGGTATTCTGCCGCAATTGCCACCCCTATCACGCTTACCAATTCTTCCCCGCAATATAGCAGTGGCAGGCGTTCACGCAACCAGGGCGGGATACGGTACTCTTGTAACAGATTTTTCAAACTACGCGTTGCAGCTTCTGCATGTGGACGCAGGCTTTCCCCTCCGCTACGCAAGCGCAGGGTCACCCGCGCTTGCTGCAATTTTTTCAAGCTGACGCCCTGCCCCAATGTTTGCAAAAAAATCAAATTTGTATTTGATGCCGGCCATAACAGCTCAGCTTCTCCCAGCCAGTCTAGTTTCAGGGTTGGGTCAAAATCACCGGGTTCGCGCAGAACATACACTTTGTTTTGATAATACCGGACTTGCCAGCCTCCGAATTCAACGCAAACTGCCGAGTCTTCGCGCACCGTGAGCAACTGGTGCAGCATATCGTCCAGTTGTAAAGTTTGCGGCATGGGCGCGCCGCTAACATGCAAAAAATACCGCAGCAGGTTCTTCGCCCGGGTTAGTGAAAGGGCCCGAAGGCTTGCGATTTCAAGCGGCGCGCCGCTTGTCCAATCATTGGTGTCTTGTTGCGCCAATTCGTCAAGAAGTTCGCCCGCTTCCGCGAAGTGTCGGGCGCTGCGGGATAACGTGTCCCGGTACGCCGGGAATTTTTCTTCCAGCATGGGCAAAAGCTGATTGCGTAAAAAGTTACGCGGATAATAATCATCCGCATTACTTTCGTCTTCGACCCATTTCAAATGATGTTGTTGCGCGTATTTGAGCAACTCACTGCGATGCACATCGAGCAAAGGCCGCAAGGTTGCCGCAGTTTGTGAAGTGCCAGGCTTGAGTAAAGGCATCGCCGCAACCCCTTTGATACCGGCACCGCGCAGCAATTGCAATAACAGGGTTTCTACCTGATCGTCAGCGTGATGGGCCAGCGCAATAAAATCACAATCCTGTTGGGCAAATGCCGCATGCCGCAATTTTCTCGCGGCAGCCTCAATACCGTGTTCATTTCGTAGCTGGGAAATGTCCACATACTCAATCAACAATGGAACCTTGTAGTTTGCACAAAGCCCGGCGCAGAATTCAGCCCAGGCATCCGCGTTCGGGCTGATACCATGATGAACATGCAAAGCCGAAATCTGCCATGAGTAACGCGGTGCCAGGGAACAAAGTAAATGCAGCAACACAACTGAATCGACGCCGCCACTAAGCCCCAGTTTGACAGAGCACTGAGCGGGAACAAGCTGACAGAGCGAATCCGCGACTCGCTCCGGTAAACTAGACTTCGACTTCCTTGAATTTTCCATAGCCCATCAGGCGAGTAAAACGCGCTTGCAGCATTTCATCCTGCGATAACGCGGTCACTTGCTTGAGAGATTCTTGCAAGCACTTTCTCATTGACTGCATCATCGCGGGGTAGTCCCGATGCGCGCCGCCCAATGGCTCGCTAACAATCTTGTCAATCAATCCCAGTGCCTTTAACCGTGTGGCGGTAATGCCCATAGTCTCCGCAGCTTCCGCTGCCTTGTCCGCACTCTTCCACAAAATAGAAGCGCAACCTTCGGGTGAGATGACGGCATAAGTCGCGTATTGCAACATCAGCAAATTATCGCCAACTGCAATCGCCAAAGCACCGCCAGAACCGCCTTCACCAATAACGGTACAGATGATAGGCACGCGCAATTCGGCCATCACATACAAGTTTTTGCCGATTGCTTCCGACTGTCCGCGCTCTTCGGCACCTACTCCCGGATACGCTCCCGGTGTGTCAATGAAAGTCACAATCGGAATACCAAATTTTTCCGCCAGACGCATCAGCCGCATTGCCTTGCGATAACCTTCCGGACGCGGCATACCGAAATTACGGTACTGGCGTTCTTTCGTGTCACGCCCCTTTTGATGGCCGATAACCATGACGCTCTTGCCGTTAAACCGGGCCAATCCGCCCACAATGGCGGCATCGTCGGCATAATTGCGGTCACCGTGCAGTTCCTCGAAATCGGTAAACAGATGCTCGATATAATCCAGCGTATAGGGACGCTGGGGATGACGGGAGACTTGCGATATCTGCCAGGGAGTGAGCTTGGCATAAATGTCTTTGGTCAGTGTCTGACTCTTTTTTTGCAAGCGCGAAATTTCGTCGGAAATATCCAGTGCCGAATCATCCTGAACAAAACGCAATTGTTCGATCTTGTTTTCCAACTCGGATACAGACTGCTCAAAATCTAGGAATGTAACTTTCATGGGTAATGTTCTATCGCCTATGCTATTAATAATTCGGACGTAATGATACAGCAAGTGCCCTTAATGGTGCCTCTAAAAATTCAATTTGCTGAGCCAGGCAAGGCGCGAGCAAAAAATTACGCCGCCGCATATGCGGTCAAGACACGGTGCGGCGGAGCCGTCTGGTGCGGGAATGACCGCGAGCGCCATCTCCCGCAAACGGCTGCAACGCAGTAACGTGTTGATGGCGCATATGCAAGAAGTAATTTTTTGTGAGCAACACGGCATAGCGACGCAAATTGGATATTTAGGGGTGCCCTTATATGTTTAGAGAGAAAAAACGCTTGATAGTTGAAAGTATTTCACTATGCTGCTCTGACATATCTTTTTGAACCGCCTGCAAATCTATATCATGCAAGGCCGAGTCCAGTTCCGCCTTTCTCGATAACAGTATATGAGTAATCTCTTCGACTATACCCGGGCGTGCTTGTAATATCTCTTCAAACACCTCTTTGTCCAGGCGATAACACTCAACATCAGACTTGGCAATAACCGACGCTGAGCGGGGCGCTCCGGTCATCAATCCCATCTCACCAAAAAAACTTCCCTTGCCCAGCTCTCTGACTGTGCGCCTTCCACCGTTTGGTAATTCCAGATAAACCTCCGCCTCGCCTTGAATGACAATATACAACCAATGTGAGCGTTCATCCCCCTGCCTTGTAATGATATTCCCCTTGGAAAAGGGTGAATATCTCAAGCGTTCCGCCAAGGCTTTTAATTCCGTATCGGTTAAAGAAGAAAATAGTTCCACTTTTCGCAACGTTTTAATACGTAACAAAACTTCGCGTTGATGCATCGCCTCATCATGTTTTTCATTTTCTTTGGTATTCATGACATTGCGTTCTTCGATCGCCAGCCTGATGTTCGCGCGCTGCAGCGCAGTCATGATGTGCCTGCGTATCACTGAATCAGTCGGATCGTCGCGCGCGAGATCGGTCAGCCAATAACGCACCGCATAACGAAGATAACCTTTGGCTTCCATCTCCATCAACAAGCAATTGGGCATCGGAGTTTTCGCCACATTTTCCAGGTCTGTCTGCTGAATAACTTCTTCAACCAGCTTGATTACTTGAGAAGGAGGATGCATCAAGCCCACATTGAACCAAACCCAACGTCGCAATTGCACAGGCTGGTCACTGCGGCGCCCCAACACTATAAATTTATTTTTCATTAACTGGCTGTTCGGAAAGACGACCGTTTCCCAGTTCCGCGTTTCAACCAAAGTCGAGCGCCAGCGAATATCGACAACCCTGCCCGAAATATCATCCACTTTTATCCAATCGCCGATTTGTACCGAATTATCCAATTGCAAAGCAAGACCGCCGAGAATATTCCCCAGAGTGTCTTGCATTGCAAAAGCCACCACGGCAGTAATCATCGCCGAAGTCGCCACAATACTGCTCAAATCGAGGCCGGCGTAGTGCAACCTCGCCATAAACCAGGCAAAGTACGCAATGATCACAATGATGTCTTCGGTAATTCTGGGGGTGGATAGTTTAAAAGCGGGCAATATGATGCGGAATGCCATCAACCCGAAAAGGCGAATAAACGCGATTCCCGAGCCTATAATAAATACTTCGCGTATCACAATGGCGGCGCGTGTGAATTCAAGGGTGTGAGTAACACCACTGATAAATAAGCCGGCCTGACAGACAAAAAACAAAGCGAGTGTATTAATCAGGCTGGCTTTCTCTTCACGACGAAAATGGAAGATGAGTACCGCAATGCCAAGCATCAGGATCAACATTGGAAATGATTCTTCCCCCCAGAAGTACCCGACTGCATTATTGATAAAACTCATATCGTTATTAACACCGCTTTAAGAACGCCCCATTTTACACCAAGGCGTAACTCGCCAATGCTTTTGGCTTCGCCCAAAATTTCCACAACTTTGCTCTGGTCAACTCAAAGCGTGTTGAGCTCTCGTCTTGTATAACATCCAAGGTTAGTTTATCCAATGCTCCCGAAGACAATGATGCCAGTAAAGGTTGCAAACAATATTGCTCGAAATTAATTACGGATTGTCGCCAGGCATCGAAATCTCCCCGACGCATCGCAACACTCGTCCCTTCCCAAACATAAAGTGCATTTTCCATCATTGCAGGCTGGCCAGGGAAATACGAATGTGATATTCGGGACGCTTGGGCAAATGCATACACCAACTCACTATCGCTAACTATTTCAGTAAAAGGTTGCGCCAAAGTAGCTGCCCTACCGCCCCCCCACAGCCACACGCTGTTTATAGGCAAGCCCCCGCGAGTTTCAATACCCTGATTGATTGAATGTACATACAACGACATTTGAATTTCATTTATTTTGCCATGCCATTTCAACGCCGCTGAACCTTGGGGAAAATATAAGCGTGAATCTCTGCCTTCCACTTGTTGAACCGAATGTGTTGTGAGTTGCGGATCTTCCTCCAAACGCACATACCAGCGCTGAGGATGGGGGGCAAAAAAAATCATTCCCAATTCTGCAAAATATAGATTAAGGGATTTGCATAATTGCTGCGCTTCTTCCAGACTGGGTGAAACATTTGTTTGCAGGATCATTTTGGCATTATCCAGACGCAGATGAACAGGATCAGCACGCATCCAATAGGCTTCCTCCGGAGAAACACCGTCAGCCATTAATGTCACAGGTGCAATCGCCAATTCCGGAATTGCAAATTCCCGGCACAACCAGACATCAAGTGAATGTGTTTGCATTCCAAGCGCTGTGCTTCGTCCCAGGATTTTTTCGAGTGCTGGCAATTGCAAACCGGCACAGACATTCGCCGCAATGGACTGTGCCAAGAATAAATCCTGAATAACAACTCGGGCATGTTTCATGGCGACGTATTTAAAAGATTAATCTGCTGCCAAAATACGCAAAGGTGACAAGGCAATAAATTTCCGCGTCGCCAACCAACCCGCAAGGGTTACGATAACAATGCCGCCGAATACACCCATGAACCAAATCGCAATACTGATTTGATAAGGTATCTCCAAAATATAATAAGCCAATACCCAGCCGAGCAACTCGGCTCCGGCTGCTGCAAAGAGGCCGCTCAATCCGCCCAGCACTGCAAACTCAAACAAATGCAAACGTCGCAGGTAACGGCTATCTGCCCCCAGCGTTCGCAGAATTGCCGCCTCATGACTGCGTTCATCCTGGGTTGAAAGTAGAGCGGCATACAACACCGCAAGTCCGCTCAATAGGGTGAACAAAAAAACCGCACTGACTGTTTGTGCAATCTGATCCATGATACTGCGCACTTGGACGATCACCGCACCCGTATCGATTACCAGCAGGTTGGGAAATTGGCGCGACAATTCGTCGCCGGCCCGCACCTTGTCCCCCGGTAAATAAAAACTGGATACATAACTGGTCGGAAAGTCCTTGAGTTGTTCCGGTGTGGCAATAACAAAGAAATTCACCTTCATCGAATCCCATTGTACCTTGCGTAAACTGGTAACCCGCGCTGTAAAACTGCTGCCTGCCACATCGTAGGTGAGCGCGTCGCCGAGATGGATGTCTAAGGTTTTTGCAATGCCTTCTTCAACCGACAGCTCTCCTGTTTCACCCTTGTTCCACCATTGTCCGCTCACTAACGAATTCCACACGGGCATTTGTTCCATATATGAAAGGTTGAATTCACGCTCTACCAGCGCACGAGAGTGCGGATCGGAATAACTGTTGCCATTGATGGCCCGATTGTTGATGGCCAGCAATCTGCCGCGTATCATGGGTTGCAACTGTGGCGCAGGCAAGGCGTTAAGGGCAAAAAAGTCTTTTAGCGGCTGAGTTTGATCGGGCTGAATATTCACGACAAATCGGTTTGGGGTGTCTGGCGGCAACTTTCCTTGCCAACTTTCCATCAGATCGGCGCGTACCAGTGTCAGCACCAGCAAAGCCATCCCGCCCAAACTCAGCGCAACAATCTGAACAGCAGCGCTGCTTCCCTGACGCGCAAGGTTATTAACCGCATGTCTCCAATGCGAATGAAACAACAGCGCATTTCTCGCCAAACCGCGCAACAGCCACCATGCCAAGCCGCCGAAGACGAACAGTCCCGCCAACAATCCGGCCAAAACGGACAACCCCAATTTAAACGATCCCGCATGCCACAAAAATAGACCCGCCAAAACACCCAGCGCCAGACTATAAATCAGCCAGCCGCTGATTTCCGGCAATCCCAGTTCACGGCGTAAAACACGTAACGGAGAAACTTTGCGCAATTGCAGTAAAGGCAGGAATGCAAAACCAAGCAGCAGAGCGAAGCCGCTTACCGCAGCTTTTAGCAAAGGTACGATACTGGGCTGCGGCAAATTCGCCTCACGCATCGAAGTAATGCTTTCCACCAATACGGCCTGGGTTGCATAGCCCAACAAATCCCCCAGCAGCACCGCCACCACACCGAGCAGAATGAATTGATACAGAAATAAGTGCAGTACTTGCACTTGCTGCGCACCAAGACAACGCATCACCGCGCAGCCATCCAGATGGCGCAACACAAAACGCCGTGCTGCCAGTGCCAGCGCCGCACCGGCAAGAATGGCTGCGGTCAGTGCCGCAAGACCCAGAAAATGTTCTGCACGTTCCAGCGCCGTGCGAATTTCCGGACGCGCATCGCGCACGTCTTCCATTCTTTCGTTGCCGGACAGTTTTGCTTGCAGCGACTTTCTCAGGTCAACAACTTGCGCCGTATCACCCGCGACCATCAAACGATAGGATATGCGGCTACCCTCTTGTAGCAGACCGGTACTTGCCAAATCTGCTGCATTCATTAATACGCGCGGAGCAAAACGGGCAAAGCCGATAGACTGGTCGATGTCTTTAACAATGCGCGCTGCCACAATAAAGTGCTGCGCACCGATAGCAACTTCTTCCCCAACGCTCAAATTAAAACGGCGCAACAAACGTTCGTCTACCCACACCGTTCCGTGCGCGGGAATTTCGCCTTCTCTGGTCGGCGCTGACTTTGTTTCGGGTGATAAGGTTGTCTCCAATCCAGTATCAATCTCTATCTTGCCCCGCAACGGATACCCCTTCTCTACCGCCTGAATCTCGCTCAACAATACCCGCTCCCGATACGAGACCATGCTGGGAAAACTGCGACTCTCAACAACGAGCAAACCGCGCTCTTCAGCCATCGAACGGTAATCGGGAGAAAATTTTCGCGTGGAAGTAATGCGCAGATCGGCACCTATCAGGCTTTGCGCTTGTTGCTGCAAAGCCTGGCGCACGCGGTCGGCAAACAGTCCGACAGTGGCAAGACTGCCAACCGCCAACACCAATGCCAGCAATAGCACACGCCATTCTCCCGCGCGCCAGTCGCGACGCAAAAGATTGAGAGACAGTTTAAAAATATTCATTTTCCCCCGGATATAAAAATAATACTCAATCAACCATGAGGGTGCCGATAGCTTGCCACTTTTGTGAATCACGCCCCAAATAGTGACATTATTTTGTGCGCCTCAACACAATTCAACTTTCTGCACTCATCAAAAATAAAAAATATTCAAATACAAACATAGTATTAACACAAATAATTTATTCTGGCATGTAATATGCTGATAATAAATCAAGGGCGACACTCCGCCCCCACTTTCAGTAGCTGCAACCTGACGAAAAACTAAGGAGATGTATCATGACTATCATAATGAACATGAGCAACTACGAAATTGAAAGCAGTCCAGCAGAAATCGAATTCGGCAAGGCTGCAAAGGATACATTATATGAAAGCTGGAATCATTCGTTAATCACGTTGAGCCAGCAACAATACGACTCAGCACCAAAACGCACCGTCATGCCGGATAGTCTTGCAACAGTTGATGTGGCTTTGTTCTTGCACAGGATGGACTCAACTGCATCTTGATCAGATCTTCTCAACTACCTGCCCTGCCGACAGTCTTAACTGTTTGGCACATCTGCGAGCAAGCGCTTCGTCGTGCGTCACCAATATCAACGTCGTACCCTGTGATCGGTTAAGTTCCAACATTAATTCGATCACTTGGCTGCCGGTTGCAGCATCAAGATTGCCGGTGGGTTCGTCTGCAAAGAGGACCTTGGGGCGGGTGACGAAGGCACGGGCGAGTGCCACGCGCTGTTGTTCACCGCCGGAAAGGTGCTTGGGCAGGTGGTGGGCGCGCGGGCTCAGCCCCACAAGTTGCAACGCTTCTGCAGCACGTTGGCGTGCATCGGCATCGCCTCGCAATTCCAACGGTAACATAACGTTTTCAAGTGCATTCAATGCCGGTAGCAATTGAAATGACTGGAACACGAAGCCCGCCAGTTCACCACGCAACCGCGCCCGTCCATCTTCATCCAAGTCGAATAAACTTGTGCCGTTCAACAGTACGTTGCCGCTGCTTGGCACGTCGAGTCCGGCCAACAAGCCAAGCAGTGTGGATTTGCCTGAACCCGACGCACCTACAATAGCAAGGCTTTCACCAGTTTTAACCTCGAAAGATACATCGTGCAGAATAACCAACGGAAGATCTCCGCTTAGTACCTGCTTGGTGAGTGATATTGCCTGAACAATTGAAACCATATGAAGCGACTCCGGTAATTTTTTTACAGCCTGCTTTGCAACTCATCAATACTGTTCAACAAATCAATAGCCAAGTATCGCTCATTTTTCTCCTTCGCCATCATCCGCTCCAAAATCGCTTGCAAATGATTGTGTTGCTGCGGTAATTTCGGTACGGGAGCTTGTTGATGTTGCTGCAAAACTTCCTCCAGTGTTTTGCCCACATAGGGTTTCTCCCCTGTGAGCATGTTGAAAAAAACGGCCCCCATACTATAAATATCGGTGTGCTCGTCCTCATTATCTCCGCGGATTTGTTCCGGACTCATGAAATACGGTGTGCCCGAAACGCAATCCATCAATTCCTTATTGCGGGCTTTGATGATCCGCCGCGCGACGCCGAAATCGCCCAATACAGTCGTGCCATCGTTACGCAACAAAATATTTTCGGGTTTTATATCACGATGAATAATGCCGACCCGGTGTATCTCAACAAGCGCCTGAGCCATCTCGTGCAGCACTTTCCAGGCTTGTGCGGAAGTCATGCCCTTGGTACCAATGCGTTGTTTAAGAGTTCCGCCGGGCAAATATTCCATCAAAATGAATAAGGCATCGTCAGTAACGCCTTGATCATAAATTTTCATGACATGGGGATGATTTATCTGTTCCAGCAAACCATATTCTTCTACAAAGTTATAAAGCATGTCACTGTCTTCTGAAACACTGCCATCGGCAAATTTCAACGCCATTTTTGCTGCGTCCAGTTGCCTCTCGACCAAAAAGACACTCGACATACCACCCTGACCTATCGGTTGTAAAAAACGATAGCCGGAAATTGCCGGGAATTGTGCGGATTGATTTATTGCCGTCTCGGTATAGGCTTGCTGATCAAACGCCGCGTGACTTCCTGTTCGGCTACCGCGTTTTAGAACCAGCGTGGAGTCCTGGTTTATATTTTTTACGCCCCGTGAATTCTCTTTTTCGTCTTTTACAACAATTACTTCAGATACAGTCACGGGTTGTTTCAGCCACTCGGCACCAATCAAAGTACGTTGATTGGTTTTTACACCTTGACCGGCGAATTCCAGTGTCTGATCGCTACACGCCACGCTCCAGTCCAATTCTTTTGATTTGGCCGCCAGAAGTGAAGCAACGGAAACCGCGTGACCACTGGCGACTTGTTGAACATAAGGAGGCAAGCCAAATTCGGCAAAGATCAATTCTCCACTATGAATCCCGATACCCACTCCAAATTTATCCAAACCCTGATCCGGAAAAGCCTGCCTGATTGAATAACGGGTTTGATGAGCAATCATTGCAATCGCTAATGCACAACGCAGCGCCCGACGCGCTGCAACTTCGCCATTCTCCACCTCCGAGAATGTCACCACCATACTGAAATTGCTGATCGAAGTTAAGATACCTTGCTGTTGGGTAACCTGAGTGCAAACTCTGGCATAATAATCACTCATCAAGCTGGCTAATTTAGTCGGGGGCAACCTTTCAGTCAGCAGGATAAAATCACGGATGATGACACTCACGACAGTAGCGAGTATCGGGTCGCCCATTTTTGCTTTGGCTACAATACTTCGCTCAGCAGTTGATTCATTTTTCACAAATTTCCCTTATCTGGATATGACAGCAATACATATTGGGGGAAATATTTTATCCTATACCACTCTAATTTTGCCTTTAATTTTCGCAACACCAATACTCGCATTTGATTTTGTCTATTGCCTCGATTTAAAACTGGCTGCACAATCCGAACTATGAGACTCTTGCTAACTGTCATTACGCTATTCATTTCACTCGCTGTTCTCGGTACTGCACAAGCGGCAGAACACATTTTAATCTTCGGCGATAGTTTATCGGCAGGCTATGGAGTGGCACATGATGCTTCATGGGCAAACTTGTTGCAAAACGAATTAAAGCTAAATCATCCGCAATTTGAGGTGGTCAACGCCAGTATCAGCGGTGAAACTTCTTCAGGAGGACTCAGGCGTATTGGCAAAGCATTGCAGGAACATCATCCAAAAATCGTCATCGTAGAACTTGGAGCAAACGACGGGCTGCGCGGTTCCAGTATCAGTGACACGGAGAAAAACCTCAGTGCAATCATTGAACAATCGCGCAAAGCCAATGCTAAAGTTCTGTTGCTTGGCATCCAGATTCCACCCAACTACGGTTTGGATTACGCAAAACAATTTCGCACACTTTACCCCCTGCTATCCAAGCGCTACAAAGTGGCTTTGGTTCCCTTTATGCTGGCAGGTATTCCGCCGGAGCAGTTTCAAGCCGACAATTTACACCCTGACGCACAAGCCCAAACGCAGATATTGCGAAATGTTGCGCGGGTGTTAATGCCGATGCTGTAATTCAAACCGGAGCTGAATTTATCGCAAAGAAATTCCATTTATCTGCGCCCCAAATCCGGGGAAAGCACTTGCCACTCCCGCGCCGAATTTTTTAGCCAAGCGATCGGCTATTCCTTCATGCGTGGTGTAATCAACAATGTCTTCGGCTTTAATCACGTCACGCGCCACGGAATCGACCGTACCGATCTCGTCCGCCAAGCCCATCTTGATGCTCTGGTCACCCGTCCAAAATAATCCGCTGAAAATTTCAGGCGTTTCTTTCAGACGCTTGCCGCGTCCTTGTCTCACGACATCAATAAACTGCTGGTGAATCTCGGCCAACATTTTGCGCGTAAATTCTTCATGCTTGGGATTGCGCGGTGAAAATGGATCCATAAATCCTTTGTTCTCTCCTGCTGTCATCAGGCGGCGTTCCACCCCCAACTTTTCCATCGTACCGGTAAAACCGAAACCGTCCATCAGCACGCCGATAGAGCCGACAATACTGGCCTTATTGACGTATATCTTGTCTGCGGCAGCCGCAATGTAATAGCCGCCGGAGGCGCACATATCTTCAACCACTACATACAACGGAATATTGGGATGCAATGCGCGCAGGCGACGAATCTCGTCATTGACATAACCAGCCTGTACCGGGCTGCCACCGGGGCTGTTGATGCGCAAGATGACACCCTGTGTATTTTTATCTTTAAAGGCTTCCTGCAAGCTATCAATCAGGTTGTCGGCATTAGCTGCGCTATCCGCAGAGATGACGCCGCGCAAGTCAATCAATGCGGTATGTTTCCCACCCGCCAGCCCGCCATCAGCCTTATTGAACCAGCCCAGAAACAGGAACAATACGATGAACAGATAACCGAAAGTAAGTACCTTAAAAAATATTCCCCAGTGCCGCGCACGACGCTGTTCTTGAATTGCCGACAACGCCAGTTTTTCCAACACGCTGCGTTCCCAGTTATTTTGCTCTGACATATTTGTATTCACTCCTAAAGTAATTTGCCCAGTATATCAGGCATACGCTTTAAACCAAGCGCGCAATTCTGAAAAATCCCCAACCAGCGCCACCGGATTCAGTTCACGCAGTTGCTGTGCGGGATGGGCGCCGTGCGTCATACCCACCGCATCCACTCCGGCATTAATCGCCATTTGCAAATCGTGCGTAGTATCGCCCACCATCAATACGCGATCTGCGGACAAGCCCAGTTCATCCATTATTTCCAGCAACATTCCCGGATGCGGCTTGGAAAAAGTCTGGTCGGCCGTGCGTGTTGCATGAAAATATTGTCCCATCTCGGTCGATGCCAATACCCGGTTCAATCCATTCCTGTTTTTGCCCGTCGCCACGGCCAGCCAATAGCCTTGCTCATGCAATTCCGCAATCGTTTCACGCGCCCCTGCGAACAGTGGAATCAATCCATCCCGGGAAAGATAATGGTAGCGGTAGCGGGCGGCTAGCGGCTCATACGCGGAGTCGGGCGCTTCAGGCACGGCATGCTGCAAAGCTTCGATCAAACCCATGCCTATCACATAGCTGGCGGCTTCATCGCTGGGTATCGGCAAGTTCAAATCGGCACATGCGGCCTGAATGGATTTGGCAATGATGGCAGTCGAATCCATCACTGTGCCGTCCCAGTCGAAGACGATTAAGTCGTAGCGTTTAGTCATTATTATTCCGCGATGTTATTGGAAAATCTTTCCTGGATAATTATAAGACATCCACGCCCAAAATAATGGGTGTATAACAGATTGAAAATTCAGGCAGAACTTAACCGGCGGCAGTCGAAAAAATCAAATCAGAAATTCCAGCGGAAGCCAAAAGAAGTGAATAGGCGTTTGTTCGTTGACGTCTGGTTAGGTCCGGTTGTCGTACTTAATTCAAAACCCAAGTCTGCATCCAAACTAAAATTTTGCCGCATTTGATAAGCGCCATGCACCGTCGGCATATGACGAGACAGGTTACCACCATAATTATCGGCTTGCTGGTAGTAATTCCAGGATGAATCCAGCGAGAATTGGGGGTTTAATACGATCCGGTTGCTGAGAAAGATCGTTTCCCCGTTTTTTACATAGTCGCTGCTTACAATGCTCGCGCCTAATGTCGACAAATCAGAATTGGTAAACAAGTTAGTACCAATCAATTGAGCAGATAGCGTCTTTTCCAACCCTGTTTCAGGAGTCGAAGTCACATAACCAACGATCGTCAGAGGAATGCCATTCGTGTTCAAGCTTCCGCTTACCGGCATGCCCGATGTCTTGGCAAGTCTAACATCACCTCCCACTTGCCAGGTAGCGTTCAATCTTTGTGTCGCCCCCAATTGTGCATAGGTTGAAGAAACAGAGCGATCTAAAGCCAATTGCTTCAATTGGGCTTCATCCATAACTGTCAGCAAATCCAGCACTGACGTTGTCAATGATCCATTCAACGCATTTCGAGTACTCAAATTTCTTCGGTAGTCCACGATAAAATTAAGGGTGGTTCCCGTTTCAAGCCCATAAGAACTTGTTAGCATCATCGTGTTCGGTTTATTAAAATAGATATCGTAATCTACCAGGGCGTAAGCAGATTTTTTACCTTCGAAATATTTGTACTCAGCACCCACCGCACGACGGTCGGTAACGCCCTGAATGGTTTGATCAATAAAATAAGCAGAGACTGGGCCTCTATCGACGCTGGTACCGTAAAAAATCGGCTGAATGTTTGTCGTAAAGTCCACCAATTGTCCTGCAACACCATTCACCCGTAAATCCTGCTGCGAACCATATCCTGCATAGATGCCATCAAAACGCCCCATCACACCTCCACCACCAGTCGTCTGGCGTCCCAAACGAGCCGAGTAGTCTGATTGTTTATTTTTTAGTTCCAGATAAGCAGCATAGACATAGTTGGTATTGGACTGCCCAGGCAAATAGTTTTGTGTCTCGGCATCACGATAAACCAAACGATTGTCATATTGATCGCTGACATATCTCCCGATCGCATCAACATTGGTAATTAAAGACGACTGATCTTTCATCGAGTAAGTATCAGTCTGGATCGTATTGTTATAGGGATAAGATGTATTAAAATTACTTTGCCCATAGTAATAGCGGGAGGAAATGCCTCCCTGAACGAAAGTGCGAGGCTCAATTTTCCGTGCTGTTGCTTCCGTTTTATTTGTCACATCAGTTGATCCCAACCTGGCCAACCGCTGTTGCACGCGTTCAAATCCTTCACCGGATGTATACAGTTTTAAGTACAACTCATACTCCGCTTTGGCCTTTGCATTCTGTCCGCCCCGCTCACGCGCCACCCCCACCCATTCCTGCGCCTCTTGCGAATACAAGTTTGGTGGCAACAACAACAAATTGTTAAAAGCTTCCGTTGCAGCCGGATTGTTTTTATCTGCGAGTGCATCATGTCCGGCCTGCATCAGTTTGTATGCCTGCTGATTTGTATCGGCTTGAATTGCTTCTGCGCTGCCAGCCGCCGGAGGGGGTTGTATGGTCGGGGGAGGAGTCACTTTGGGCAATAGCGGCAAACGCATATCGTTCACCGCAGGCAACACCGTTTTCTCAGGCTTGAGGGTTATTACAAAACTGCGACTATCACCACCCGCGTTAACAGAAAATCTCACTTCTTTCGCGAACTCGACCACCAATTTTGGTTGTGTCGCCTGATCACGCGTGGTCACTGTAAAAGCGGGGGTTAACGATGTTGCGGGAGAATTTCGCACTTCCTGATCAACCCATGTTTCAGCAGGATCAGAGCTCGGCACGCGCTCATAATAGATTTCAATTACCCGAGACTTTATATTCGGCACAAAACGCAGAAAATGCACCGGTGTGGTGAGTGTGATGGTTGCTTGTACATCATCACCCTTCTGTTGCAAACTGAGATCTTCTAGCGGGGCTGCCAGAGCAGAGCCCTCAAAAGAAATACATACTAGAAAACAGATTAAGAATAAATGTTTAATTAATGGTTGCGTATACATATCTGATCCAATCAGTTTTTAAACCACATCAAAACCATATTAATTTTGTAGATAAATTATTTATTACGCAAAAATATACCCTGCGCAGTAAACTTATTTTTCTAGGGATGATTCCATTGTGTGTAAGAAGTCGAATGGCAGGAAGTACAGTCCTGAGTAGCGCTTGAACCATGGTGGCTACCCAAAGATACTCTTTGGGGTGGGTTGTTGGTCCATGCATATACCGGGGAGCTACTATCGTGGCATGTTTTGCAGCTTGAAGATAAGTAGCTATGCAAAGCAGCGCCCGTAGCAACTGTAGTTGAATGGCAAATAGCGCACGCAGTGCCCGAAGTAAATAGCATATGGTTACTTGGCATACCACCTGATGCCCCCAACCACGTCGTTGTCCCTGTGTGGCAAGTACTGCAATCACTCGTGCCAATTGATACATGACCTGAAAATTGTGCGGTTCCTGTTGCTCTAGTACTATTGTGACAACTCAAACATGTACCTGCCGCTCCTGCGTGGTTATAAAGTGCGCCTAACCAACTTGAGTAGCCTGAGTGGCATGAACCGCAATCAATTGCGCCAGTACCACCATTTGAAGAATTATGTGCAAAGGCTTCTGATGTGGTTCCGGCAACTTGGGTAGCCGGAGTTGCACGGACACCGTTATGGCAAGCAAAACAAGTTCCAGTTGCCCCTACGTGGTCGAACGCTGCCCCATACCAATTTGTAAACGTATGGTGGCATGATTCACAACCGATGCTATTGTTCGCTGGATTGTGTGCATAGCCCTCTGGAGAAGTTCCACCAACTGCATGTCTCGTATTTATATCGCCCACCATTGCTGCATTTCCGTGGCAACTCACACAGTTTGCTGTTACACCGGTGTGGTTCCAGAATGATGGCAACCAAATGGTAGGTCGATGGCAATTATCACAAGAATAGGTCGCTTTAAATTGATTAATAGCATGGCTGGCGGGTCTTCCCGGTGCGATAGAGCCATTGTGGCAACTTCCGCATTGCCCAGGAATAGCCATACCGTGGTTATAGCGCGCACCTAAAAATGTAACGGTGCTGGTATGGCAGATATCGCAAGGCTGAGTGGTAGCCAAATGATTGGAAGACATGGTTAACGCAACGACTCGCTGGCCTTTGGTATGGCAGCCGATGCAATTATGCGGAGTACCTTTGAAAACACCGCCCACATGACAACTGCCACAATCAGCAATAGTAGAATGCGACCCGGTCAATGTATATCCTGTCGCTGTATGGTCAAAGCGCTGTGCTGAAGTTTTGTCTCCGGTATCGGCCGCATCCGTTTGTGCTGCTGTTGAGTGGAATGAAAACATCACCAACGTCAGCATCACCAACATTGATATGAGCAACTTGAGCTTTGAACCTGTTATGTCCAATGCGATGTATTTCATGTCCATCTCCTCAAAATAATACCGACAACTCAACTTAAAATTCTAACCGGCTGGTACTCTCGATTTATTCTCTCTTACCCATACCCGATCTCAAATCGCGCCACTTGTTTCCATCATGGCAACGATCGCATTGCGGGCCGAACTCCCCATTATGAACGTCATCTCTATCATGACAATTTCCGCAAGAAGTATTTGTTTTGACCTTGCCTGTCATCGGACGATTATGGCACTTGTAGCAATCAGAAATATCTTTATGCGGTCCGTCCAGCTTAAAGCCGGTCTTGTTGTGATCAAAGTCCCATGATTTCCAACTGCGCACGTTGTGGCACTCTTGGCACTCGGTACCCAAACGGCGCTTATGGACTATCGCATCATCTTTCTCGTGGCACGAGAAACAATCCGATCTGGCATCCTTAAAGGTCACCGCCGCATGGCATTTCTTGCATTCAACCAAAGCGTGGTTCCCCAGCAACAAGAACTTGGACATGGTGTTGTGCTTGAACGTGGTCGTCTTCCAATCCTGCTCATTATGGCAACTTTCGCATTTCTTGCCCTCTTGGCCTTTGTGCTTGTCATCTTTTTCATGACACGAAATACAGGTCGTTTCCAACTTGTCTTTATACAGATCGCCTTTGTGACAACTCGAGCACTTCAAGGGTGGCCGATGTTTGCCCAGTAGAGGGAATTTTGTTTTCTTGTCATGATCGAACGCGACTTCTTTCCAATCACGCTCAACATGGCAACTTTCGCATTTCGGTCCAAAGTTACCTTTGTGCGCTTTGTCATCTTCTTTTTTGTGGCATGAGACGCAAGTCGATTCAAGTTTGTCTTTATACAAATCCCCTTTGTGGCAACTCACACACTTGATCGATGTGTGTTTACCCAGCAAGGGGTACTTGGTTTGTTTGCTGTGATCAAACAGGATTTCCTTCCAATCACGCTCAACATGGCAACTTTCGCATTTCGGTCCGAAATTGCCCTTGTGAACTTTGTCGTCCGCGGCTTTGTGGCAGGCTACGCAGGTCAGTGGCAACTTGTCCTTGTACAAGTCACCCTTGTGGCAACTCACACACTTGGCTACTTTATGCTTGCCAAGCAGAGGATATTTTGTTTTTTTGTCATGGTCGAAAACGATCTCTTTCCAATTTCGTTCAACGTGGCAAGTTTCGCATTTTGTACCGAATTTTCCCTTGTGAACTTTGTCATCGTCTTTCTTATGACATGAATTGCAAAGTGTAGGAGTGCCTTTATATTTTTTCTCTATGTGGCAAGCATCACACTTTACTTCATCATGTTTGCCCAACAATGGAAATTTGGTTTTGTCATGGTCAAATTTGGTCGTTTTCCAATCTTTCTCATTGTGGCACTTCGCGCAGTCTGTGCCCAGTTTTCCACGATGGGCCTTGTCATCATCTTTCTTGTGGCAGCCTACACATGTTTTAGGCGTATCTTTAAACTTGTCATTGAAGTGACATTTTTCACACTTGATTTCAATGTGCTTACCCAATAATTGAAAGTGAGTTTTGCTATGATCGAAGAAAATTGCTTTCCAATCTTTCTCACTATGGCATTTCGCGCAATCGGGCCCGAGTGCCCCCTTATGTTTGTCATCTTTCTTGTGACAGCTATTGCAGGCTGAAGGAGCTTCGCTGTATTTCTTGCCTTCGGCGTGGCAATCCTTACATTTAACTTTTTGATTAAGATGGCCGCCTTTTAACTGGAAATCGGTCTGAGTGTGATCAAATTTGGTCGATTCAAAAATAACGATCTTGGCATCACGCCCTTTATGATCAGTGTGACATTCCTTGCATTCTTTTTGCTCTTGAATTCGTCCATGAAAACCGCGTTTTTCGTTTATGTCTTTGGCGACATCCTTGTGACACTCTTTACACAAGCCCGACTGTGCGGCTTTATTGAATTTCTTGTGGCACTTGTCGCAGTTTTCCTCTTCCTTGGCATGCGCTTTAACCACGTCGCCTGGTGACACCAGGCTGGCAAATACCGACTGGGAGACAGGCATAACCAAGCAAAAAAACAAAAAAGCTCTCAGAAAGTTCGGCATTAATTAATCTAAATATTCATTCACGGATATAAGTATAGATGCATTGATATGTTTAAAAAAGCAAACCTACCAAATTGCCAATAATATTATTATTTTCAAGTTTTGGAAAATCCCCAACTAGCTTACAGTTAAATAGTATCCAGTCAATCCTTGAGCGTAAATCCGGTCAAATCCCTATCTCCACCTGAGTATTAATACTCAGAATGATGGAAATTATTTGAATTACATAGAGACGCGAAAGATATACGGAAATAAATTATGCGCTTGCCAGGTTTAATAGTTCCAACAAATTTGAGGCACCGGTTTTTTCCATGATGTGAGCGCGATGATTCTCCACCGTCCGAAAGCTTATACCCAGACGCTCGGCTATTTCTTTGTTGGAGTGACCTGCAACAATCAACAACAATATCTCTCTTTCCCGGTCTGTAAGTGTCGCCAAACGGATGGCTTTTGATTGCGAATCTGCCGCCTGCATATGCAGCTCAGAACACTTGTCCAGTGCTTGTTTTACACTCACCAGCAACGCTGTACCATCAACCGGTTTGGTTAAAAAATCCATCGCACCAGCCTTGAGTGCCCGAACCGTGAGCGGTATAGAACCCTGACCAGTCAGAAAAACAATTGGCAGAAGTAATCCGCGACGATTGAGTTCTTCCTGCAACGCGGGGCCATCCATATCGGGCATGTTTACATCCAGAATAATGCATCCGACCATGTCATGATTACAAATAGTCAGAAATTCCTCTGCACTGGGAAAGGTGGTCACGGTATATCCCTCGGTCTTTAGCAACATGCGCAGTGATTTTCTAACTGCTTCATCGTCGTCGACCACGAATACATTGTTTATCTTAATCATATCGCAACAGGCAAAGTAAGATGGAAAGTGGCTCCACGTCCTTCTTGATGATCAAACCATAATTGGCCGCCATTCTCTTCTATTAGTGAGCGACTAATGGCAAGTCCCATTCCAATGCCATCGCTCTTGGTGGTGAAAAATGGCTCAAACAGCCGATTTATATTTTCTTTTTTTATGCCTGGTCCATTGTCCTGTATTGTCATCTGCGCAAAACCTCCTCTATTCACAGTAACAATGAGTAGTTCAAGTGAAGGCAAAGGTACACTGACCGCCTGCATCGCTTCGATACCATTGTTCAACAAATTCAGCAATACTTTTTGTACGTGAATTCGATTAGCTCTGATCTGTGGAAGACCAGTTTCCAAATCAAGAATAGTATTAAACACCAAATTATTTTCAAACTTTATCGTACTGATGACATTGATAATTTCCTGATTAAGGTCAAAAACCTCTGTCGGCAATTTTTTGCTGTTAAGAAAATTAATAATATCTCGTATCGACTGCCCTGCCCTCAAGGCTTGCTGTTCACATCCCTCAATCGCCTCTGCGATTTCAGCGTAGTCCGGATTCTCGATCTTCATCATCCTGAGCGCCGCCCGACTAAATGAAGCAATAGCAAGTAACGGCTGATTCATTTCATGAGCAAAAGCAGAAGCAGTTTGCGCGGCAACATGCATTTGTTGCAACTGTTCCATTTCCATCCGGCGCTCTTTAATTTCAGTTTCCAGCTTTTTGGTATTGGTAATATCCTCAACGAAAAAGATAGTTCCGCCAATTATTTCATCACTATCAAACCAGGGAAGCGCGGTCCAGCGTAGCCAAAGTTTACTGCCGTCGACGATACATAAGTCTTCTTTCTTTTCAAAAGTAGCACCGGACAAAGCCTGCTGGTGGGCTGTTTCCCATTGTGTCATTGTCACCGGAAATATCGCATAATGATTGAGACCAATCAAGTCGACATAACCCAGCCCGAATTTTGCAATCCAATGTCCGCTTACCGCCAGGTAGTTCATATCCCGGTCGAACATCGCAATGCTAACAGGGGCCTGTCGAATGAATGTAACTAATCGGGCACGGGATCTTTCAAGAACAATTTCGATCTGTTTGCGCTCCGTAATATCCCGAAGAAATACAAAAATTTTGTCCTTATTGAATTCCGAATAGGTGACGCTTACCTCAAAATCGATCATCTTCCCCTGTTTGTGGTGATGACGTGTTTCAAAACGGTAATAACCTATTTCTTGATTACTTTTGAGTCTGGCTTTTGTTTCTGCAACCGATTCCTGTGCACCAAGATCATGAATGTTCTTGCTTAAAATTTCATCTCTCGAAAAACCAGTTAAGCGGCAATATATATCGTTGACTTCAAGTATTTGACCATTTTCAACATTCGCAACCAAAAAGCCATCCAGAGAGGTCTGTACGATTTCTTGTTGTTCACGCGGATGCCGGAGATGATCGTTTTCACGTACCGATTCCTCCAATTGATTTCTTGTGTTGATACTCTTTTCAAGCACTTCTGCCATTGCATCAAAGGAATGAGCCAATTGACCAAGTTCATCGCTTTCATTTGAATTGATTCTCGCTGTTAAGTCATTGTCAGCAAGTCTTTGGGTTACACTTTCTATGTTATTCAGCCTGCGCAGGAAAAATCTGTTAGTCCAGTAGCGAGTGAAGAAGATTAACAGAATAAATACGGACAAAGTAATCAATGAAGTAATTTCAAGGTTGCGGTAAGCTAAAGCCATGAGTGCCTCCTTGGGGGCATCGATGATCACCGAAAAGTTTCCGGAGTCCGTAGCAAATTGGTGAATGGATATCATGCTGTCCTCCCCGGAAAATCCTGCCCCTTCGACAACCCGGCCGCTACCCGCCACCGTCTGTTTATAGAAAGGCATGTCGGCAAGGTTTTTATCCACCCATTTGGCTATATTCCGAGAACCCGCAATGAGCGTACCTTTAGCATCAACTATCAATAAATGCCCGCTCGCTGGCAGGTTTGCAATCTCAACTTCGTCCTTAACCCACGAGAAGTCCATCGCCACAAGGATCACTTTGAGCACCTTGCCATTTTTATCCCGCAATGCTCGAGCCATAACTGCGGCATAAAGGTTGGGATTCATATTGTCGGCTGCTTCGATATAACCCGAATCAAACAGTCTTGTTGCTTCTTTGAAATAGCCCTGACTTGCTATATTGTCTATCTTCAACCATGGTATGGAATTACAAATAACTTTACCATCCGGGTTGGCAACTGCGAATTGCCCGAATTCATTTTCAAGCCCGAGTTCGCTTACTATACCTTTACGACAGACTTCGTCATTTAAGCCAGATGAAATTTTGTTTTGTATCAGAAAATATACTTGGCGAGCCTGTGAAATATTGCGATGCTGCTCACTCTCGATCCACCTCGCAGCCCATTGAAACAGGGACTGTTTATCTAATTTTATTTTCTCAAAATTTTGAAAGGCGATAGCGAATTCAAGCCCCCCTAGGACAAAAAATATTGTCACAAGCAAAAAATAAATTTTTGCGCGGAGCCTCATGGCTGGAATTAAGTATTTATTAGCATTCAATATGGATACTAATCAACTAAATCAGTATGCGTGTACAGCATAAACATGATAAAAACCGCTAAATACCATCATATACACTAACGGAATATGAAAAATATGCCAGTACGAAAATAGGCGCTCATAAGTATAAAATTGGGACGCATCACGCATCGCCCCCAAATATGAGGAAATCAAACTTGCATAGTCGGCAAACTTTTTTTCTATATTTTCAATTTCATACCCCGAAAGGTTTTTTTCACGCATTTGTGTACGCATAATGGTATGCAACTCTTTACCAATCGTTCTGGATAATCTCTCCGTTTCAATTCCAATCAGGATAAATTTAAACAGCCCCAACTCGCCCGCTTCTGCATTTAACTCGGCCCGTACGCGAAACTCTTCCAATTTTCTCTCGATCTCGGGAGCAAAATTGAAAGTTGATTTGACATCGCCTGAATTATCGAGTTGCGCCCTCATCTCATTTACTGTGGCTTGGCGCCCATAAAGACCATGGTGAATTTTTGTGTAGAAAAATCGTCCAAATGTACCGCTACCGGAAACCAGCAACATACAAACCAGCGCCACGCCTGCATTTACCGATTCGATATGAAAAGTAGCATGAAATAGAATTAACACGGGAGCCAGAATTCCCAGCACCATGTGCCATTTAAACCACCCGGGTAATAGCCCTAGCGTACGAAACGAATAAATGCGTTTGCGCAAAGGATAAAGCAACAGGGTTAGCAACATCACCCCCCCCAGCAATCCGAGGTTATAGCCAACACGGTCTCCCGGATCATAATATTTCCTTGATGAAACAATGAAATACCCTATGATCAATATCGCAACAATGGCTAGCAAGAAGACCACCCACACGCGATCTTTTGGGGCAGGCCCCGTTACAGGCTTGCGTCGATCAAGCGTGACACCTGTTTGGGTTAATAAACTCATATTTTCACCAAATGTATAATTAATTCAATTTTATATTGCTGCCATATTGCCAGCCTAGCATAGCAAGCATAAAATGCCTTAAATAGAGGTTACAAATTCATATTCAATATTTTCAACTACAGTTTTAATTTCTTTTAATAATTGTAAATCCGGTTCTCACTGCGGTATGAGAATTAAATAAAATTCTTGTAGAGCGTCATTTTAACAATACACTGGTTTATTCGACATGGAAACTTACGGTCTTGAAATCTACGGCATCCCACTGGCTTTCGTATTCTTTTTTTATATGTATAACAAAAGGAAAAATGAAACCGTCGCTTTAACGCAGCTCAAGGAAAACATTGAGGCCGGACTGACCGAGCCGGCAACTCTGCACCCGCTAATCGACCCGAATAAATGCATGGGGGCCGGTAGCTGCATTCCTGTCTGCCCTGAAGATGCGATCGGCATGATTAAGGGCAAGGCTGTATTTATCGACCCGACTGTATGCATCGGCCATGGTGCTTGCATGACCTCTTGTCCTCATGGTGCCATCACGCTTGTTTTTGGCACATCAAAGCGCGGCATGGATATTCCCAAGGTCAACCCGAACTTCGAAACAAATATTCCGGGCATATTCATTGCTGGCGAATTGGGAGGGATGGGACTTATTCGCAAGGCTGCCACACAAGGAGCCCAAGCGATGGAATCTATCAGCAAACTCAAGGGTAGCAATAATGCTTATGACGTAGTGATCGTTGGCTCGGGTCCCGCGGGACTCGGGGCCTGTCTGGGCGCGATTGAAAACAAAATGCGCTACGCGGTTGTCGAACAGGAAGAAGCGCTTGGGGGTGCAATATTTCAGTATCCCCGTAACAAGATTGTCATGACGGCACCGATCAAGCTTCCAATCGTCGGTGAAATCAAAATGTCTGTAGTCAGCAAAGAAGAACTACTGGAATTCTGGCATGGCATCATCAAAAAGACCGGTATGAAAATCAATTTCCATGAGCGCTTGGATGCCATCACCAAGACCGACAAGGGCTTCATCGTGAAAACCACGAAAAACACTTATGAAACACGAGCAGTCTTGCTGGCACTAGGGCGCCGGGGGACGCCACGCAAATTGGGAGCGCCGGGGGAAGACTTGCCAAAAGTCGTATACCGTTTGATCGACCCGGAGCAATACCGCAATATGCATGTTCTAGTCGTAGGAGGGGGCGATAGTGCACTTGAAGCCGCCAACACGATCGCCAGAGAGCCCGGCACAACGGTTTCGATCTCCTACCGCAGTGATGCTTTCGGGCGCGGCAAAGCAAAGAATCGTGAACAATTAAACGAGTTGGAAAAACAAGGGAAATTAAAGGTCATGCTGAAATCGACCGTAAAACAAATTACCCCAGATAAAGTCAAGATTGATTACAACGGTCAAGTTGTTGAAATACCGAACGATGCAATCATTGTCTGTGCCGGCGGTATCTTGCCGACTCCATTCTTGAAAGAACTCGGCATTCTGGTAGAAACCAAACATGGATCAGAATAAGGTGCATATTAAACTTGCATTGCTAAATAGCACGCCAACGTCTAGCATGTTGCGCCATGCATTCGACACTTCCACAACACTGGCTGATTTACTGCCGCCCGGGCTTTGAACGCGACTGCGTTGAAGAAACACAGGCAAAGCCTGTCCAAGCTGTCGAAAACACCGGATATGTTACCCTGCAAGGCAAGCCGCGCCTTAATTTCAGACAACTTACTTTCGCCCGCCAATTACTTCGGCTACATGCTGAAGTGGCTGAATTACCTGAACGTGATCGCCTTACACCCCTGCTGGCGGCGGTTCCAAATACGCCAGAACAATTCGGAGCCTTGTTTCTGGAGGTACCCGATACGAACGAAGGAAAAACACTCTCCGGTTTCACCAAACGTTTTCACCCATTACTGGCAGAGGAACTGCAAATAACATCACGCTTGACTGATGATCCTACTCTGCCCCGATTACATATTTTTTTCCGCGACAATCTTCATGCCCTGATTGCCACCAGTGATCCCGACAACAGCTCTTCGTCGTTAAATGGTATACATCGTGTCAGTATGGCGCATGATGCGCCGAGCCGTTCTTATCTCAAGCTGGCTGAAGCTTTAGAAGTCTTTCTCGATAAAGAGGAACAAGCACAATGGCTAAAGCCCGGCATGACAGCGGTAGACTTGGGGGCGGCGCCCGGTGGCTGGACATGGCAGTTGGCACAACGCGGTTTTAAAGTAACAGCAGTCGATAACGGGCCGCTCAAAGGTGCTGCGGCAGCACACCCATCCATCAAACATCTGCGACAAGACGGCTTCCGTTTTAGGCCGCAACGTCCCGTGGACTGGCTTGTCTGCGATATGGTTGAGCAACCACAACGGGTAGCCGACTTAATGACGGAATGGTTTGTTGGCGGATTCACGCAACGAGCCATCTTCAACCTAAAATTACCGATGAAAAAACGTGTCGTCGCATTGCATGATGCACTTGAGCGTATCCGTACTGCGCTTAATGCAAAAGGTATTCGTTATCAACTTGAGGCCAAACAGCTTTACCATGATAGAGAAGAAGTAACAGTATTTTTAGCCAGAAAAAGCAAGCGTTAGCTCCTTTTATTTCAGGGCGTCCGTACCAATGTGGAATCGTATCTTTGTTTACATGTTCCATCACAAGTTGAAGTATTACATTGTTACAAATACATCACATAAACTTTTATAGACTTAACAATGAACGAACGACTTTTGAAAGTACTAGAAGGCACAATTGAATTTTATCCTCATGTCATAGAGGAAAGATTTCCCCGTGTATTCAATAAAATTTTGGAATTATGTGAAACAAAATTTATTGAGGCTTACTTGCTAGATCTTATGGTGGATAAGAGCGGAGCAGTACGCCAAGGTTTTCCACCTGAAGCTGCAAATGAAATTGTAATTCTCAGCAAATATTTTGGTTCTCTAGAGGCCAGGAGAAACAAATTGGATGTATGGAATAATGTTCCCGAATTGAAGCGTCTTGAAACTGAACGATTAGGCTATTCATTTACGCCGGAGGGATTTTTGAAAGCGGTAGAAAATGACAACAGCGAAGCCGTTCATGTGTTTCTGTCCAGCGGCATTAATCTTGAGGTAAAAGATGAAAGAGGTTGGACTCCGTTGATGATTGCAGCCGCCAATGGAAAAGAAAAATTAACGCAACTTTTGATAAATCATGGTGCTCGCTTAACTGCGCGCGATGTCAATGGCTTTACTCCTCTGCATTGGGCTGCATACCAAGGCATGTCTAATATCGTGAAATTGCTTTTATCCAAAGAAGTTGATATAGATTCTCAAAGCAAATATAAATGGACGCCTTTAATGCAGGCATGTACGCGAGGACATTTAGCTGTTTGCTCAATTCTGGTAGGGGCTGGTGCAAAATTGGAATTGACAAATAGTGACGGTTTGTCAGCTTTACAAATAGCAACAAGCAAAGGATTTAATGGAATTGTTGAATTACTTGTGTCCAACTAGGCAAAGCGTTACCCAAATAACAACAATGGAAAGACAACTTACACTCTTTCCGATAAATAATTTGTTGTTAATTGCCCTGATATAGTTAACATAATTTGACAGGTACCCTTGTCCGCAAATGAAGAACCCCACAGCAAGCTCCGGGGTATCGCCCCCCAGTCAAACCCGCAGGCTGTCGCCTGCCATCGCCCCAAGGGGCGGGGAATTGAACCCGGAGAGATTCAAACAACTTCGTCAATGTGTTCGGCAACATCGCCTTCGCGTAAATTGCGGCGACGACGATCAATCCCGGAACGGAGTTCTACCAAAACGGCAAGGTGATTAACACGACGGCAATAATTTCGACGATCTATAACCGGAATATCACGATGCTGTTGCTGTTCAACAACAGGAATGGATGCTTGATGTTCTGTATTGAGAGCAACGTAGGGTACAGTCTGCAAGGGTGCGTGAACCGGCTTCACCGCCTGAACGGCAGACAAAGCACTCACTTGCCTAGCACGCGGACTCGTGGTGACGGGTGGGATACTGGACACATAGCGCATGGCATCTCCTATCGACCACACCCAAGTGGTCTATAACCCTGTTATCGGCAACATCCAGAGAAAGATTAGCAGAATCAGGCTTATTTAACATTCTATTTGTTAGTCCAATTCGTAGCAACCCGAACAAGGTTAACAGGCTGTCACTTAGGGTCTAGTTTATCCAAAAACTTTTGCAATTCAGGCGGTAACGGAGCACTGATGCTTAGCAGTTCGCCGGTCAGAGGATGGTTAAACGCGATGCAGTGTGCATGCAAAAACATGCGCTTCAATCCGCGCTTTGCCAGTTCTTTATTTTGTGCGAAGTCACCGTATTTATCGTCGCCAGCAATAGGGAACCCCAGATGCGATAGATGCACGCGTATCTGGTGAGTACGTCCTGTTTTTAGTTGAGCTTCCAGCAAGGTAAATTCCGTCCAGCTTTTTTGCAAAGTAAAAATGGTATGCGATTCCTTGCCGTCTTCGCGCACCATCACGCGCTTTTCTCCTTGCGGGGTATCAAACTTGTGCAGTGGCAATTTCACGTGCTGCTTGGCATTTTTCCATTGCCCCAGCACCAAAGTGAAATAACGTTTGTCGCTGTTACCCTCGCGCATGATCTCGTGCAAGCCGGTCAGCGCAGAACGTTTCTTTGCGACCAACAACACACCGGAAGTCTCGCGGTCAAGCCGGTGTACCAGTTCCAAAAACTTGGCTTGCGGACGCGCACTGCGTAATTGTTCGATCACGCCGAAGCTTACCCCGCTGCCGCCATGCACTGCCGTACCCGCCGGTTTATTGATCGCAAGTAAGGCTTCGTCCTCAAAAAGGATAGGAAATTCAGTCGCTGGAACAAATTCGCTTTCCGGTTTTTCAGCGACGCGTATCGGCGGAATGCGCAGTAAATCGCCTAACTGTAGTCTATAGGTCTGATCTACGCGCTTCTTGTTAACTCTTATCTCACCCCGCAGGATGCGATAAACATGGCTTTTTGGCACACCTTTAAGGTGACGAAACAGGAAGTTATCAATACGCTGCCCCGTACTGTTTTCATCTATTTCCAGCCAAGTGACAGATTCTTTGCTTAAACTATTCATTTTGAAATATACTTAGCACCTAGTGTGTGCGCCTTCGTGAAACGGGATGTTCATTTTCCCCGTCCAACCTGTGGCAGGCAATCAAGCCGCCTACGAAGCAGCCCCGCCCGGTTAACTCACTCACCGGAGACAAGCAGTGATGGTAATTGATTTGCGCGCTCAAAGCATCAGCAGATAGATTTTTAGTGTGCTGCCAACTATTTTGGCAACACTCGAATAATTAAAACAGACAAGCTAAAACGAGAATAAAAACTTGAAATATCGTCGTTATAACAACTTACAACAAGTTTGCAATACCCTCATTCTTTCGTGCTAATTAGCGCGTAGCTTTGTTCTGCCCGTGTTAGAGCGCGGGAGAGAAAAAAATGAAACGCATGTTATTTAATGCGACGCAACCGGAAGAACTTCGCGTCGCCATTGTTGATGGTCAAAAACTAATTGATCTGGACATTGAGACAGCCGGTAAAGAACAACGCAAGAGCAACATCTACAAAGCAATTATCACCCGCATCGAGCCTAGTCTCGAAGCCTGTTTCGTCGAGTACGGCGGCACACGTCACGGTTTTCTACCCTTTAAAGAAGTCTCTTCCCAATATTATCAAGTAGGTGCAGGAAACCGCCCGTCAATCAAGGAAGCGCTAAAAGAAGGGCAATCGCTGTTGGTTCAGGTCGAAAAAGACGAACGCGGCAACAAAGGGGCTGCGCTTACGACCTTTATCAGCCTGGCTGGTCGTTATATCGTGCTGATGCCCAACAACCCCAACGGCGGTGGCGTATCACGCCGTATCGAGGGTGAAGACCGCAACGAGTTGCGCGATGTGCTGGCGCAACTTGAAGTCCCACAGGGCATGAGCATTATCGCCCGCACTGCCGGTATCGGTCGCAACCTTGAAGAATTGCAATGGGATCTGAATTACCTCAAGCAATTATGGGATGCTATCGAAGGTGCGGCCCAAACCGAAAAAGCGCCTTCCCTGATTTATCTGGAAAGCAGCTTGGTAGTTCGTGCCATCCGCGATTACTTTAATCCGGAAATCGGTGAAATTCTGATCGACACCGACGACATATTCGAACAAGCACGTGCCTTCATGGGTACGGTAATGCCGGACAATGTAAACCGCATCAAGCGTTATCATGACGATGTACCTTTGTTCTCACGCTTTCAGATAGAGCATCAGATCGAATCAGCCCATGCCCGTCAGGTCAATCTGCCTTCCGGCGGCGCCATCGTTATTGACCATACCGAAGCACTTACCGCAATCGACATCAACTCGGCACGTTCCACACGCGGCTCCGACATCGAGACGACTGCGTTGAATACAAATCTGGAAGCCGCCGATGAAATCGCGCGTCAAGTGCGCTTGCGCGACTTGGGTGGGCTGATTGTTATCGACTTCATCGACATGGAATCAAGCAAGAACCAGCGCGAAGTGGAAAATCGTTTGCGCGATGCGCTGCGTTACGACCGAGCCCGTGTGCAAACTTCGAAGATTTCGCGCTTTGGATTATTGGAATTGTCGCGTCAACGTCTGGCACCGAGTCTGGAAGAATCCAGCTATGCGCCCTGTCCCCGCTGTAACGGCATTGGTCATATTCGCGGCATTGAATCTTCCGCACTCAACATCCTGCGCATCATTCAGGAAGAAGCGATGAAGGACAGCAGTGCCGCTATTCACGCACAAGTGCCGGTTGATGTCGCCACTTTTCTGCTGAATGAAAAGCGTTCCGACATTCACCTTATCGAGTCGCGTTTAAAAGTCAGCATTACGCTGATTCCAAATCCGCACATGGAAACCCCGCATTACACCGTGAACCGTTTGCGCCAAGACGACATCACTGCGGAACATCTGCAAGCAAGTTACAAGCTGGTAGAAAGACCCGAAGAGAACAAAGTGATTACCACTGCGGCTACCGCACAAGAAGTAAAAGCCCAGCGACCACAGGCGGCAGTCAAAGGTATTACCCCTGCTCAACCGGCACCGAAACATGAGGCAAAAAAAGTTGAGACAACTTCATTTTTTGGCAAATTGTTTGGTTGGTTATTTGGTTCGAAGGAAAAAACCAAACCGGCCGAGTCACCCGCAAAAGCACGCCCGCAAAATCCGCGCCGTGAACGCGACAATAATCGGGGTGATCGTCAGGAAGGGGGACAGCAACAAGGCAACCGTCAACGCAACAAACCGCGTCGGGATCGTGAAGACGTCACTGCCCAGCGTACCGAAAACAATCAGCAACCCAAACCACAACAGCAAGAAGTCCGTGCAGAGCGTCCACCACGCCCACCGCGCCCGGTTCCTAACAATGTTGAAAAACCTGTTTTGGAAGCAGCCAAACCGGCTGTACCGAATGAGCAAAATTCGGAAGAAGGTGGCAATCAAGGTCGCAAACGCGGTCGTCGTGGTGGTCGCCGGGAACGCGAGCGTCGTGATCAGCTAGCCAGCGTTCAACCCGAGAGCAATGAGACCGCCGTGACTGAACCCATCACGCACGAAACCTCAGCCCATAATGTAGAACATGTACCCGACACCAGCCCAGCGGTTGTGACTGAAGTCGAATTGCGACATCACGTTGCGGCACCAACACCAGTTGACCCGATTAAAACCGTGGCAGAAACTAAAGCCGAGGTTGAAGCCGTAGCTGTAACCGACGTTGAAGCAGAAAGCAAGTTCATCGCTCCCCCTGTTTCCAGCTTTGTAGAACCCGTCATAAGCGAACCTATCCCTGCCCCGGCTGTAACTACACCTGTAGCCGAAATTGTTCAGGCGAATGATAGTACCCCTCCTGCATCGACAAGTATTATTTCGTCGCTCAGCGAGGTTGGGCTTGTCATGATCGAAACGGATCCAAACAAGGCTGCTACAGTGGTACCTACACAGGAAGTTCGCAATCACGCTCCGCGTCGCCGTCAACGCCCACGTGAAATTTACACGGCTGAAAATAATGAACCGCTAGTATTGATCGAAACACAGCAGCGTCAGTAAGCAACGTTGCTATAAAAAAACCGCACGATCATCGTGCGGTTTTTTTATTCCCCAATATTTGAGCATCAATAGCCTAAATGCTCTTTGCAGATATGCTTTAGCAATCCTTCTGCACCGTCTTCGACCATATCCAGAACGCGTTCAAAACCTTCTGCCCCACCATAGTATGGATCCGGGACTTCACTTTCACTATGACGCTCGGCAAACGCCAAAAGCAATCCCAGATGGCTGCGCGCGTTAGCGGGACGCAAAAGTTGCAATATAGTCAAATTCGCCTCATCCATTGCAAGCACATAATCAAATCGCTCAAAATCGGCCTCTTCCACTTGACGTCCTCTCAGCTTGCTCATGTCATAACCGCGTAGGGTTGCAGCTTTTTGTGTACGGCTGTCAGGAAGATCACCAATGTGGTAATCGTGGGTACCAGCGGAGTCAATCATGATTTGCTGACTTAGCCCGGCTTTCTCGACATAGTTGCGGAAAACTGCCTCGGCAGTGGGAGATCGGCAAATATTGCCCATGCAAATAAATAGAACTCCTATTTTTTTATTTTTAATCATTACGTTATGTATTTTTTGCTTAACAATATTATAAAAAATTCGTGCATTTAGCATCATTATAAATCAGATACTTGCACTATAGTTTTGGGGAAGAATTCCCACAAGGAAGCAATCTTAATGAGAATGATTAACGAGATTCTGACGAACGTTATCGCTGGTGATTTCTTATAAATGAGAAATGAATTAACGGAGCACGCCATGTTGCCAAGAATCATTTTAACGATAACTGCATCAATTTTGACAATCACTGGAATCACTATTGCGGTGATGTCAGGCATGAATCTAGGAACTGGCTTTATCGATAGATGTATTTATATCGGCATAGCGGTTAGCGCGTCATTAATCACTCAATTCTTACCAGCACGAAAAGGAGGGGTGAAGAAATGGGTAATAGTTTCGATTGCGGCTTTTGTTACGATGTTATTAAATATGTCATACTTTGCCTCAGCGACAAAGACGACTGGCGATGTAAGGTCGGCCAATTCTGAAGCTGTAACCCGTGTTACCCAGCGTGTTACTGCTCTTACTTCAGAGCGCAACGCAATCGTAGCGAGGCCAATAACATTGGTAACGGCGGAGCTTTCTCTTGAGCATGATTCCAGAAAAATAGCAGCACTTAAAATTGAGATTTCCGAAGCCAGACGCAAGATAAAGCTTTCGGAACTGATTGATTCATTAAAGGGTGACTTGGTTACTACAACTGTTACCAATACCTCTAGCCCCTTAGCAAGTTTAGTTACTGATGTTTTTAGCGTTACTGCCTCAACAGTAACACTCATAAATTCATTCGCTTTTTTTGTGCTGACTGAGTTAAGTGCAGCTTTCCTTTGGAGCGACTTATTGCAAAAAAGAGACAACATGAAAAAAGGTGGTCTAATGGCCAATGATAATGTTGTTGAGACTAATTCGGAATCCAATGTAAAAGAATATTTTTCAGTTAAGAGTCTTTTGATGCAAGTCAAACCAGACAACAGGAATGCGCCCGAGATTGCGCAAGTTAAAGGAGAAACACCCGTTATTGATAACGTTAAACAGGACGGAAATTTGGAAATGTCAGGAATATCCGACCGAGATCCGCAATTACTTAAGCTGATACAAGACATTCGCGAAGGTAATTGCCGTACAACGGCTAGAGCGGTACGCAAACATTTATCTTGCAACATGAATAGAGCAGCGGAGCTAACACGATTAGTGAAGGGCGAAATGCACTAATTGTAATCCTGTTCTGAAAGATACCAAATAAGTGCTGGCATTCGAATTCAAATTACATTGAACGATCACTTGCTGGGTTTGCAATATAAGTTTGCATCACACAACTGTTAACTTTCCGCCGATCTTTGACCGGTTACAGGCAATTCAATTTTTCAAAATATACTATTTGAAAATGTTCAAGCCAATCTTCTTTCAGTTCTGAATTCGTGTCTTTTCAGAAAACCATTTCCATTTTGAATGGCCCAACAAACTGTGTTGTATGGATTTATCAATGCAATTATATGATGCAAAATATCTATCACTATCTTGTATCAATTTTGCATTTAGGAAATTTGATTCTCTAAGTAAATTTCAAGTAATTCTTTATCACCATAAATGAGCTTTTTAATCCAAGTTTTATTATATCCAAATTTTAGCGTAATTTTATCAATATCAAAATTTCGTTCTTTCAGAAACTCATTTAAAAATAGCTGACGAGGTGGCAAATCGAATCCTTTAGCTTTTTTATATATATTGCCTTCTTTTGATACAAACATATTTTCAAATTCAAACCAATCAGCTGCCAGCGCCAACCATGTCGTAACAGCAAGAGGATGATTTGACTTCTCCTCAGGATTTTCCAGTTGATTACGCAGATAATCGACAACTTCAACCCAATTTTGGAATTGTTCAATTTTCTCAATGGATAACCGAGTACCAAGAACAGGTTTGCTTTTAATAAAAGAAATTAAGGTTTTCGTCCATTCCTTCAAGTCATATACAGGTTTATCATAAGACAAATTAAGTTCAAACTCCTCTAACTTGAATTTATTAGTGTCCTTCTTTAAATCTTCCCAGTATCGATATTTCTCTGGCTCAGTTACTTTTAAAGCTTTTAGAATCTTTCTACCCAATAGGTATTTGTCATGATTAGCATTATCAGAACGGTGAAATTTGCAAGAAGCACTGCCAAGTTCTGTTCTTCTAAAGCAGACTCTACACAAACTTTTCTCCCAGAAATTATTTTCAGGTATTTTATATATTATTAAAAGAGATCCCGCATATGCTAGAAAATATGCCATCGCTTTTATTTTCTTATATTTTGCTAAAAGTTGCTTGGGGACAGGTTCATCGCTAGGCAAGTTTACTTTTGCAAACTCGTAAACAACATTTATCGCAGTAACAAAATACCTATTGCCCAAATTAGTAATCAAACTTCGAGCTAAATCTCTAGTATTAACTTTCGAATACCAGTCGACATTCTTTAAAATTGAAGTCAATTGATTCGACAGTGCAAATAGTTCGGCGAGATCAACATTGCCTTTTTCAGATTTCCTAAGTGTTTCTTGTATTTTCTTGATTATGAATTTCGGAATATCTGCATTAAATTCATTCCAATTCAATTCACACTCATTTAGCAATTCCAAAAATGGTGACTCTTTACTCTGAATTAGCCATTGTCTGCTTATTTTTTTAATAACTTTACCATTCGACTTTCCATCAAAATATTTTTCCGCTTCATCCATTAGCGATTCAATTCCATCAGTGGTTTTGGTTGAGTCTTCTAACAACATCAAAAAATTAAAATTATCATCTGGGTTAATTATATTTTTCATATTCATTTACTCAAAGCAATTGTAGAGACCATATCATTGCACAAACTCCATCTGAACATGTTCCCAAAAAGCATCAATTTTCATCACTTCTTGCCGGTGAAAGTAGCGAATGGGCTAATCAAGCTTATGGGGTGTATTGCGCGATGACATGATAGTTCTAAGAACAGTAAGTCAACCATCTACATCTTTTGAGGCTGGTGTTATATTGTTAATCGAAAAGGTGAGGATAAATATATCGTGATGATGGATAAATGTACGCAAAGTGTGTTCGGACATAAATTCGATCTCATCGCCACTCGATACTATATTTCCATTTTATAATTTCATTTTTTTCCTCATCTCAATATTAGTATTCAATAGATGAAAAACCTCACCACCTCCACCATTGCCTTGGTATCCAATTCACAGTATTTCAACAGATTGAAAATCTTTTGTTCGCGCACAGCTTGCCCAGTCCCGGGATTGATGATGTCCAAGTAGGCAAGTTGTGCCAGAGTGCCGTTTTTAACATCATCAAGTTGCGAGTAATTCAGATGAGGTGCCACAGTTGGCAGAACCGCTTTGATTGACCAAGATCCCTTCATCGCCGGATGGTAGTAATGATTCTGTAGCCATGGCAACAAATTCACCAATCTATCAATAATGTTGTCTATGGGAATTTCAAGATCAGGGCAAAATTCAATTAAGGTCTTTAGTACTGTACTTTCAAATGTTCCATAAACGATAATTGGACCATCAATCTCAACAGCCGCAATCAAATTTGCTGCAAAAGCGCGCATAGGAGCATTGCCTCTCGTATCTAAAAACTCACGATGCTCCAATTCCCCACTTTGCCTATCAATATGACATGACCATTGGAATGGAAGCTGCTGATGAGGACGTGTGCCAGCCCAGCGCGGAATGGCGAAGTTGATCGTTTCGAAGTCTAGGTAGAATTGTGGATAAGGTAACTTTTCAAATTCGGTTTTCAGGATTGGCGAAATAATCGGCAGATTTGTACAGGTCGACTGCCAGACTTTTATATGTCGATCATTTGTAAGCAGTCCAACAGGAATGTTTCGCACATCCTCGAAACCCGCATCCTGCAATTCAGCTATCACCTTCCGGCCATTCGGTAGTATGGACAACGGATATTCGGTTTGCTCTGATTCACAGTGTTCTTTAAAATCACATTCCTTGCAATGTGATCGCATCCTGGTTTGCGGTATTGGATTCTTCAGAATATCCCGATGATTTGCTAGCCAAGCCGGCACTTCCGGCAGTAACTCGTTTACAGCTTCAGTCACATCCGCTTCAACAAGTAACCCGTCATAGTTTTCATCGCCGACATACACAAAGCTAGTATCAACGTGTGCCACAACAATCTGTTGAATTTTCACTCCAGCCTTCTGAGCTACCCATACCTGAATCGCGCAGTCACTCAGGTAATGTTCTTTGACGCCTCCCGATGATTTGACCTCAATCATTCGCCAGCCTGCTTCAGTAGGAGCCATGATGTCGGCACGGATGAAGCAATCTTCAAAGTGATAGGCCGCCTCAAGTATCGGCGCATCATTGGATTTCATCAGAGCTTTAGTTTCGGCAATTGCAAGGTCAGGCCGATCAACATTCTCGACAAGAGTGCCTTCCGGATAGTTGCCTCTGGCCAGGTTGCCTATTTCAATTCCTTTGGAAATATTAAGCTCAGAAGTAGCAGAATGGATTGCCAGTTCAGGTTTATTGGTTTGTAGCCAGAGTTTTTTGGGACACTTAAGTCCAGAAAGAATTTTTGATTTTGTAATGTATCTTGCCATATCTTTATTGTATGAGGTGAAACGCTCAATGTCTTTAATGGACGCAGTGCATTATTAATGTCTTGTCAGGATATTTATGCTCAATAACGTCTTGATAAACTTTTGGTTGTCATAGCAAAGTTCTTTGCTATTCGTAATGGACGAGACACACACTTTTCTGACTTCGAATTCCATATTAATCCTTCCAAAAATCTTTAAATCTTTCTGGCGATAATTGGGTATAGCGTACAGTGTGCTGGATGTTCTTGTGGCCAAGATAATGCTGGATCGACCGGGTGTCCTGCCCTGCCTGAGCAAGTTTATAACCACAGGCATGACGCAACATGTGCGGATGAACAGTAAATGGTAGTCCGGCCTCCTTCCCTGCCCTGTAAATAATTTTGCGAATTGCATCGGATGTCAGTGGGGCTTTGCGTTCACTACAAAACACATAGGGCAAAGTTGAATATTCCCGCTGCAATCGTCGGAGCGCACGCAATTCCGGTCCGCGTAAAGGATGCACACTCGCATTGCCATGTTTTAATCGGTTGACATGCATCAGTCCTTGTTTGAGATCGACTTGTTCCCAGCGCAAACTGACCAACTCCGTCACACGAAGACCGTGACGATAGGACAGAAGAATCAATGTCTCGTCGCGATGACCGTGCCGCCCTACTCTGCCAGCTGCAGTGATAAGTTTTTCAACCTCATCTTCTGTCAGATATTCCCGGCTGCGATAGTCAACATTTTTTAGTCTGATTGGAACTTTCCGATTTACAGTTATTGGTGTCTTTGAAATCGGGAACTGCAAAACCGCATTGCTACGTGGTGTCATTGTGTCAACTCTCCGTAAAAGGGCTCTTATATGGAAAGTTTTAACCCCTCCACTCAAAGCCGTATTCACAATTTACCTAAGTCGACAAATTTACAAAGAACTATTTGCAGTTATTCATTGCATGAATTAAGTGACGTAGTTACTGATAACAATATCGGCGGAATATAGCTATGTCCAAGCTCAACAGCTTATGTGGCAGTGCTATACTTCACTCACTAGGAACGCAATATGGAAAAATCTCAATTTCTGATCATTCAGGGCGGGAATCAGCAAGAAAAGCTTTTTCAGCGACTTTTGAGTGAACCACACACCTTCGAACAAAAAGAGTTCGAAAATCTTGTCGATATTACCTTTCGCTCTCGCCTTTCTTTCGACGATATTGAGGAGCTTATTTCCAAACGTATTCAGATAAACGTAAAGGACACGCTGGAACGAAATGCTTTGCTTGCGATTATCAATGGAAACATTGAAGAGTCCAGCCGATTGCATAATGCTATCAAGCGTCGCAACCAACTGGGTCTTCGGGTTATTTCATAGCCAGAGACAAAATTTCCCGCTCGATGTGACGCAGATATAATCGTGCTTCGTTTTTCGCATTGGAGAATTCGCAACACCAGTGGTGGAGATCAAGAAAACGGCAATATAATTTTTGCAGGAAGCATTCTTTGAGTCGCATGAAGGTCCGGTGGTGAAAAACAAATGGCAGCTAACGAATGAGGAACGGACGGATATGTTAATGGGTACAATTCGTCCCTGTTCGGCCATAACCGGCCAGTCACGAATGGCAGCAATGTGGAAGGCAATTTTTCAATTATGACGAACCGCAATGCGTGATAATTTTCCACCTGATGCGTTTTACTGTCCTAGAAGATATGGCAAGTTGAAGTACCACCTCACTATTAACAGTCAATAGTTTACTGATACAAGTCGCTCAAAGTTTATACTGTAACTGGACATAAAAGGCGCGACCGGGAAGCGGAAGATCGGAAGGAATACCCGATGACAAAAATGTCGGTTCCAGTGTGTTGGCATTAAACAAATTCGTCACCATGGCGGCTGCGCTCCAACCGCCAACAAATTTATCACAGCGCAGATTCATATCCACCGTGGTGTAGTCGGGAATCGGGGGACGTGTATCACCCGCCTCGCGCATCCGTTCTGCCACATAGTTGACCGTGGTGCCGAACTGCCAGCGAGGTGCAAAACGCCAATCAGAGCGGGCAAATACATGTCGATGCGATGCCAGACCGGCATCTTGTCCGCTGGCGCTATCAATGGAATGTTGCAAGGAATAATTGCCGGTCAGGCGCAGATTGCTGCTCGCATCATATGTATCTTCCAATTCCAGTTCACGTCCAGTTTATTAGCTAGCAGTTCAATTTGGTTAAGGCACAGGGCGCGCCAATTTTCCCGAGTATTCAATATCAGCGCAACGCAGGGGTAGAAATGCATCAGGTGCCTTGTCGCGCGTATCTACATAGCAGGCGGTGACACCGCTGTTTACCAACACCGCAAAAATTCGGTATGCCTCTTCATCGGTATAACCCATGTCGGAAAGGAAAGCGGACATATAACCATTTATATTCATGCTCTCATCGAAGGTTTTTAGCAAATACAGTTCAATTTGCTTGGCCAGTTGAAGATGCTCTCCGCTTGGCAAGCCAAGCGCTTGCTGGGTACGTTCCATCGCGACTATGCGCTCATCTCCCTTGGCTAAGGGGCGCGCATAACCCATGATATTAGGCTTGCCACGATGCTTGGCGCACTCATTATGAATGATTTCATCGACACTCAATCCACGTTTAAAATCCAGCAGCGCTGCCCGGATAAATCGGACGCCTTGGATCAACGGTTTAATACCATATGATTTCGCATCAGCCGCAAGTATACCTGCCGTAATCGATGCCACCACTGATGCCCGCGTCGAACCACCAAGCGCTCCAATCTGGTTGCACCAAATACGCGGGTCAGGCCAGCTTAAACAAATATGGATCGCATCAAACCAATCAGCAACGGATCGTTCCGGCAAACGCCCCGTGGCGTTGAGTACCACAACCTGCATATAGGAAGCCTTGCCAACGAAGTCATCCATCATGGAGTAACCATGATTAAATACCCCTTTGCCGATTAACCATCCCCCTTTTTTGCTTTGGATCTTGCCACGGCGTTCGTCCCAAAACTGGTATAAACAGTTATTCATACTTGATGACATAATTTTCATCTTTAACAAAGGGCATCGCCGTCACGGGTTGATTACTCAATTCAACACCATGAGCCAAGAGACCAGGGGCGCCTAACATTTGAAATAAACCCGTTCCCGCTCGTGGACTGAAACCAAGGTCGGTAAACACTGCGGCAGCGACGGCAGTGGACAACCAGCCAAGCGAATGTTCATTCAGTGCATCGGCGAAAGCGCAACCCCATAACAGTGTTTCATGTTTACCCGGCAGCCCGGACAGCTGCTTGGCAATTTTTGTAGCCAATGGATCAACTCCGCCAAAGCGGCTACCAAAACCGGGGGTGATGTGCCAATCTCCTTCTTTGGGTGGTGTGCCTTTTGAAATCAATTCAAGAGCGATTTGCTGCGGATTGTGTTTACGTTGTTTGCGAAGAAAATCCATGGCTGGCTCAATCTCGCCTGCACCTAAGTGGTTGCCACCAAATATGGACAACGCGATGGGAAGAATATGTTCCCGAGATGTACTTCCAACCCCGGCGTTCATCGCAGCTCGCGTAGCTGGATGGCGCGGGCCGGGATTGATCAGCGCGATCATGAGCTGCTCCAACAATCTCGCCTCGTCGGTGTCTGGCAATTCTCCGCGGAACAACAAATAGAATACTTCAACAAAGCTACGTTTTTGCGTCAGCTCAAGCAGATCATATCCGTGGCAGAGGCAGGAATCGGCGAGATACGGATTGGTCGGGCTCTCGATTTCTTGCCATATTTTTGTGACAGTACGCGTAACAAAAATATCATTTCGACTTTCGACCTTCCTTCGCTCTGCAACCATTAACGAACCCTTTAGTTATTTATACTGCTACCTGTCACTTGCCCATGTGATAACTTAATTCAGCGAAGAAACTGCGCCCTGCTAATGGGTAGTCACTGGGAATTGAGCCGTTGCTCGGCTCAAGGCCAATCACATTAAACAAGTTTTTCGCCGAGGCTGCAAACTCGACAGATCGGGTCAACTGTTTGCGCACCGTCAGGTTGACCAAAGTATAGTCAGCGATGTTGCCACGTGTATCACTCGCTGCCCGCACCCTGTCCAATACCGAGTTGGTGTTGGCATAAACAGACCAGTCGTTTGGCGCTTTCCATAAGACCGAGGTAGTAAAGAGTCGACCCGGGGCATCGGGAACCGTGGCGTCGGTGTTTTGGATTGTTGATTGTTGCCACGAATAAGCTGCGCTAAGCTGCCAGGCATCAGTGGGCTTCCACTTGGCTTCATACTCAAAACCGTAGCCATTTTGCGCGTTAAGGTTTTCTGCCACCAGACCCGCTGCACTGGGTGCATAACCGATCAGGTCTTGGGCCTTGTAATAGAAGGTATTGAATTGATGCTGCCAGGTAAAGGTAGGGCGATAATCAAAAGCCAATTCAGTTGTTTGGATTTTTTCCGGCTTAAGCTGCGGATTCCCCAGAGCAGCAGGATTGTTTCGCACATAAAGTTCGGAAAAAGAGGGCGCGCGAAAAGCCGTACCGTATAGCAATTTACTGGTGAGGTTGTAATTCGTTGCCCAAACAAGCGCCACGCGCGGGTTGAACGTATTGCCAAAGTCAGAATAATTATCATCGCGCACCCCGCCGGTCAGCGTCCAGTCACGCGAAAATTGCCACTCATCTTGCAGGGCGAGATACCAGACAGTGCGTTTAGTGTCTGGCATATAGACATAAGGTGTTCCGGTGACACTGGTTAAAGCGCTGGAAAGCGACGTGCCAGAGGTTGTTACCTGTGCCGCCGGTGTGCCCGGACCGAAATTTTTGGTTTCGCTAGCCGCCATGCTCTGCTGGCTAGCGCCTATATTGGCGCGGATCAGGTGCCCGACAGTTTCTGAATATATAGAATTTAATTCCAAACTATCAATATCATATTTTGCACTTGGATTTCCCCAAACTCCATTGGGGAAGCTGACCAAGCAGGCTTTGCCAAAAGGATAGACGGGGCAATTGGCGTTGGGGGCAGTATTGATATTGCCATCGCTGCCTATCGGCAATACAGTTCCCGGCGGAAATAGCTCGAATATGTTTATATCGTTTATATGCTGGAGAGACAAACGTGAGTTAACCTCCCAACCCTGCAGCTTTTCCGGAAATCGGTAACCTGTGTCGAATTGATAAGACTCAATATTATTGTATCCAACAGGGTCAATAGCCTGAGCTGCGCCCGGGCCAAGCCCACCATTGCGTTGTGACCAACTCGACAAGTTGATATCCCAGTGATTGTTGGTTAGGCCCAGACGGCTATTGAGTACGTTGTATTGTGTTTGCATCGGGTAAGCGGTTGAGTAAGAAGGCGCGCCTAAGGTTGTAGCAAGATCACTGCCGACTTTCCTGTTCTGGTCGCCGTTGCTTTTGGTCCATTCCGTACTAAAGGCAACCTGCCAATCAGTAAGATGACCACCGTACTGCAGCCAGCCGTCTTCTGAGTTGAACGAACCCGCACGCGCGCCTGCGCGCAGGCCGTCTATTTCATCTGCGCTCTTGGTAACGACATTGATCACACCGGCAAAAGCATCCGAGCCGTACATAGCCGAACCTGGACCGCGAATTACCTCGATGCGGGAGATATTGGCAACCGGCAGGCGATAGGTATTTAGGCGCGCACCAGTGTAAGGGTCTCGCACCGGAATGCCATTAATCGTCACCAAAACCTGGGGGTCAAATCCAGTGCCTATACCACGAATGGAATAAAATGAATTTAGGTCTTTCATGGGAGAAACTGAAACATGCACCCCGGGAACCATTGCGAGAGCTTCATCAAGGGTGGTGGCCCCCATATTCTTAATATCGTCGGCAGTGATAACGTTGGCAACAGCGGGAGCCAAATGAAGCGGCTTCTGGGTGCCGGTAGCGATGCTGGTCAGTGCTTCACCACCGTATATATTCGCTAAGTCTTCTTCCTCGCTGACCGAACCATGAGCTGTTGAAACTGAAAAGAGCATCCCAGTCATGATAATCATTATGAGCTTATTACTATTCATAACAAATTCCTCCTCTTTATCTTTTATCAAAATCAGCGTGGTGTTAGAAGTTGCTTCGCATTTGTATTAGTAATTCTGCCCTAGTTTTACGGTCAGCGGAATAAAATTCTCGTTCTCTCTGACGCTATGGTTGGGAAGGGGTAAATTTCTTTTCGAAAAGCGCATGTTGAGTAGCGTTGGAATGAGGGAATTTTTTTCTGCGCTTATTTCATGCTCCCCAATGTTTTCATACGCAACATCATCGGTGGCACTTCCTCGGGGTCAACGCGCACGTCTATCATCGTCGGGCCTTTGCGTTGTAGGATCGCTTCAAAATCGAGATTGTCCAATTCCTGTGGTGAGTTAATTACATGGCCGGGTATTCCCATCGCTTCAGCGAGTTTAGCGTAGTCTACCTCAGGTAATTCATAGCCAATGGGTTCGGCTTGTGCGAGCCTTTGCCCGTGCTTGACCATGCCCAAAGCACCATCATTGAGGACGACGAAAACAACGGTGAGACCTTCTGTTGCAGCCACGGTAATTTCCTGACCGCTCATCAAAAAAGCGCCGTCTCCGGTAATACAAACTACCGGAGATTGCGGATTGCCACGGGCAATGCCGACTGCCGCACCAATGGCCCAACCCATCGGACAAAAATCCATCATCACGCGCAACCAGCTTGCATTTCCCGAGCGTTGCTCGGGTAACTGCCCATCGATGTGTGGGCGTGATCGCACTATTCGCCGATTACGAGGTTGCAAATAGTGCGCTGTCCACACCATGCTGTTGCCGGAGTCTGCCAGAAAGCGGGTATCAGGCGGGCAGCGTTCGGATAACACTTTCATTAGCCGTTGAGGCTTAATCGGCGTGGCATCGGAATTATAGTTTTCGAGTGATTGCAAAGTTATCCCGGCTTGGTACTGGCCTATACCGTTCGAACCCTTCCATGGATTCTCGATGTTCGGCGGAATATCGGCTTGAACCAGTTCGATCAAACGTTCGCACACTGAATAGATATTCCCGCGCACATGAAGCATAGCCATCGGTGAGCGCATCAGGTTTTCGTCGGAATTATCGATATGCACCAAGCGATTGTTGAGCACGGTGTCGCACCAGCCACCGCTGACAAACTCGCTGAAGCCGGTGCCAAATGCCAGCACGATATCGGGCGCACTGGCGAATAAAGTATTTGCGCTAATGTGTCCACCGAAGCCGAATACACCGCAATAGGCAGGATGTAGAGGATTGATGAAGCCTTTGGCATCGGGTGTTGTAACAAATAATGCCTTGGTCAATTCGGCCAGTTGCATAATCGCTTCAATAGCCTCACCGCAAGAAGCGCCGATCAGGAATACGACTCGCCGGGAGTGCAGAAGTTCGCCCTTGAGTCGTTGTACCGCGCGTTCGTCAATCAAAACGGGCTTGTGAGTAAATAAGGCAGCCAAATCGAATGATGGGGTAGCGCTAGGTGCATGGCCTCTCAGAATATCTAGCGGAATCGCCAAATGAGCAGGCCCACCAGGGGCTTGGTGTGCAGTCATCAAGGCATTCGCCAGTTTGCGTTCAAACTGGCTGGGATGGGACACCATGGCATTGTAACGGGTGCAGTGCTGAAACATCGCAAAGGAGTTCACTCCGGTGCTGGATGATTCCTGCAACGCGCCTTTGCCAAATGAGGTTAACACCGGGAGACCGCTGATCGCCAGCATTGGAACGTTGTTGTCGTGGGCACATGCCACACCGGTGATCATATTAGTCGAGCCGGGTCCCGAAGTGGAGCAGCATACGCCCAAGCGCCCAGTTTCACGGGCATAACCATCAGCCATGTACGCTGCCCCAGCTTCGTGACGTGCCACTATTGGTCTTAAACCGCCACGCCGTTGACTACGTGCCATCGCATTAAACAGGGGTTCAATTGCACCGCCCGGTACGCCGAAAACGTATTCGACACCGATCTGCTCCAAATAGGCCACGAGCAAATCCGCCACTTCTAATGTTTTGGCCGGAATGTCATGGACAAGCGAAAACTTTGCCCCCATAGTGAAGCTCCTCCTATTGATGTTTGGCAACATCTAAATTATTAGTCACCAAAATTCGGTGGGTCGGTCTAATGCCGGTTATTTATATTTATAAATCATGGTATCTTTTACCATGAAGATTGTATGGGTATTGTAAAGCCTGATACTATACTGAACAAGTGATGTGGTAATTGTGAGACTCTAGTAAAGCCCATAGAATTGATTAAACAATGATGGACAGGTTCACCACACCTTCTGCATCCGGTATAGTTTTTTTTTCGATTCGGCGAGCTGAACTGTCAGCTTGTTTGCAGGCGGTTACCTTACTGTTGATCACGGCGGGTTCGGCGTGGGCAACGCCCAAAGAGTCGGTTGAATTGGGAACCCGGCCGATAGACTACTCCGGCGTTACACGTGCCATTGCGCCTTACCTTTCTTCTCCCGATTCCAGACAACTTGCTCCCGAATATCCCGCCGAAGTGATGCGCACTATTGAGGCGTATCCTGATGTCGTGGTGTTTCCTATTCAGGTCGCCAGCAATGTTGTGATCGCTGCCAATAACAAAAAGCTCTCTAATAAAATTGCACAGGCATCGAGCGAAGGTACTATTGCAGTTATTTACCCTGACATCGGCGAGCCTTATCGTAGTGTTTTCGCCCAGATCATTGGCGGTATTGAAGCCAAGACCAAGCGCCACGTTGCCAATTTTGCGGTGGGGCCCAACGTAAATGTCGGCGAGTTGAATAGTTCATTGCGCAATCAAAATACCAAAGTGGTGATCGCGCTGGGGCGGCAAGGTGTGAAGGTGGCCTCTGCGCTGGATAGTAACATTGGCGTGGTGATGGGCGGTGTGTTGACGGCAACAGAAAGTGAATTGCACGAACACGAAGTTAATTGCCTGTCGCCTGACCCCGCGTTGCTGTTCACTCGTTTGCAGGGAATGATGCCTAAAGTGCGGCGCATATTCACCGTGTACGATCCGCGCCAGAATGCCTGGTTGATGCGTTTGGCAAAAGAAGCTGCACGCGCTCAGGGGCTGGAACTCGTCGCTTACGAAGCTCAGGATTTACGCAGTGCGATGAATGCGTATCAGGAGATTCTCGCCACCGCAGACAGTAGCCGGGATGCGATTTGGCTGCCGCAGGATTCCACCACCGTAGAAGAAAGCACCGTGCTACCAATGGTGTTGCAGGAATCGTGGTCACACAATCTGGCTGTATTTTCCAGTAGTTTTGGTCATGTCCGTCGTGGAGTATTGTTTTCTTTGTACCCCAACAACGAAGAATTGGGGCGCCATCTTGCAGGCTCGGCACTAGGCTATTTAGTCACCGGCGAAAATGAGTCCACCGGAATGATTCCTCTGCGTGAAGTGCTGATGGCAATCAACCTCCGCACAGCCAAACACCTGGGCGTGAATACCAGCCGGCAACAGAGTTTTGATATGGCGTTCCCCGAGCAATAGGCGCAACGGCGATGACTAAAAAACTCAAATCTTTTTTCCAGCAGTTTACATTCCGGCGTCAGCTCAGCATTACGGTAACACTTGGTATTCTCTTTTTGGCAGTGCTTTCTTCCATTGCAGGATCTTGGCAAAGTAATAAGCGGGTGCGCGACGATCTGATCGAACAAGGGCAACGTATCACCGAGAATCTGGCGCGCCAAAGTTCGCTGGCACTGATCTACGCATCTGCAGACAACGCAACCGAAGCAGTGAACGCCACCATGGCTTTTCCCGGGGTAGTCGGCTTGGAAATACGCAATGCGAAAGGCACCATATTATTGAAACGGGGTAACGCCGACCTTGCCGAATTTATCAACCAAACCAGCAGCACCGAGGGTTTGCAAGCTGCTGCCATTTTGAACGCAGAAAGCAAAAAAGCCTGGCACTTTGGCGCGCCGGTATATGCGCAGGCAAGTGCAGAATCACCGTTTAGTGATGCAACCCCGCCCGAGTTTCTTGGTAATGTGTCAGTAGTGATGAGCAAGGCGGCGATGGACAAAATGACTGCCGATATTTTCATCACTAATTTGATCACTTCGGTTTCTTTCGCGCTACTTTTTCTTTTTATGATTCGTGTTCTTACCCGTAACGTGGCGCGACCGCTCGACCGCTTGTCTGACAGTATGGAGCGTGCCCAAAGGGGTGAATCACTCGTACGAGCCGAACCTGGTGGTCCGAAGGATATCGCCAAGATGGCTCATGCCTTTAACAGCATGATGTCGGTGCTGGAAGCACGCGAAGCTGATTTGAGTATCGCCGCGATTGCTTTTGAGACAGATGAAGGCATGATGGTAACCGATGAAAATGCTTGGATCATCCTGGTTAATCAGGCATTTACCCGACTAACCGGCTATAGCGCAGAAGAAGCGATCGGTAAAAATCCATCCATACTTAAATCAGGTCGTCAAAGTTCAGAGTTTTACGATCGCATGTGGACAAACTTGCTTGTCGATAAAAGTTGGCAAGGAGAAATCTGGAATAAGCGCAAGAATGGAGAAGTTTATCCTGAATGGCTAAACATCAGTGCTGTAGTCGACAAGGCTGGCAAGGTTACCAATTATGTGAGTTCTTTTGTTGATTTCACCGAGCGCAAACAAGCCGAAAACGAGATCCACCATCTCGCCTTTTATGATCCGCTAAGCCTATTGCCCAACCGGAGATTGCTGCTTGACCGTCTTCGACAGGCTGTATCAACCAGCGCCCGCAATCAGACCAGCTGTGCGCTTTTGTTTATTGATCTGGATAATTTTAAAACGCTAAATGATACCAAGGGACACGGTGTCGGTGACTTGCTGTTGATTGAGGTTGCCAAACGTTTGCAAGGTTGTGTGCGTGAGGGTGATACCCTTTCGCGTTTCGGCGGCGATGAATTTGTGCTGTTACTGGAAGGGCTCAGTGCTGAAATGGCCCAAGCCGCTGTGCAGGCACAGGGTGTTGGAGAGAAAGTGCTTGATGTGCTGAGTCAGCCGTATATTCTTGAAGGAAACGAGTATCATAGCTCTTCGAGCATGGGTATCACTCTCTTTTACAATTATCAGCACAAGCTTGACGAGTTGCTTAAGCAGGCCGATACAGCCATGTACGAAGCAAAAAAGTCTGGTCGCAATGCCTTGCGCTTTTTCGATCCCAAGATGCTGGTGGAATTGGAATTGCGAGCCCAGCTTGAAGTCGGGGTGCGGGAAGCTTTGCGCAAACAGGAATTTCAGCTTTACTACCAGATGCAAGTCAACCAGTCCGGTAAAATTCTGGGCGCCGAAGTATTGTTGCGCTGGATACATCCCGAGCAAGGCATAATCTCGCCTATACAATTTATTCCGCTGGCGGAAGAAACCGGCCTGATCATTCCGATTGGAACATGGGTATTGGTAAGTGCCTGCCAGCAAATCAAAGTTTGGGAATCAGACCCACAAACCAGTGGTCTGAAGCTTGCGGTCAACGTCAGCGTACGACAATTCCGTCAGACAGATTTCGTTGAGCAAGTGCTTGAGATACTCACTCAAACCGATATTAATCCAGCACTTCTTAAACTTGAGTTAACCGAAAGCATCGTGCTCGATGATGTTGCAGACACCATCGACAAAATGCAGGCACTCAGACAAATTGGCGTTAGTTTTTCTATGGATGATTTTGGCACCGGCTATTCTTCGCTGGCTTATCTCACCCAACTTCCGCTCAACCAACTTAAAATCGACCAGTCGTTCGTGCGCAATATAGGAACAAAATCCACCGATGCAACCATCATCCAAACCATCATCGGGATGGCTAACAATCTGGGCATGGAAGTCATCGCCGAAGGTGTGGAAACCGAAGCACAGCGCGACTTCCTTGAAAAAATGGGTTGCATGCTTTACCAGGGATATTTGTTTGGAAAGCCAATGCCGATTGAGCAGTTTAAGGCGATACTACTTAAGTAAAACAGTCTCACAGCCAATGACCGGTTTGGGGCGTCGAATTTGATAGATGGAATGGCGGTTGTGGGTTGATTGTGTTGAAAAACTATTTTTCGCACCCCCGGAAAAATTTCACGATTTAAAAGTACGCCCACAAATCGCACTTGATTGTCGAATGTGGCTGGGTATATTGACTTACATGCGAGTTTATCAATACCAAAGGTACCCGCCCATATCGAAAAACTAATAATCGCTTTATGAGGCTAGAATATTTTTAAAGTGGTTCAAAAAATAGTTTTTCAACACAATCGGTTACTAGCCGTCATTGAAATAGATTATTTTTATCAAAAATGAATGACTGCTATGCAATCTATAGGAGACGTTGAAATACGGCTGAAATTATTTTTTTCAATGACGGCTAGTAACCCGTTTCTGCCGTTGACTTGTGCGAATTCGTTGCCCGAAAGCCGCCATTCGCGAATGGTATAAACCGTGAGCTACACGAAATTCTTTGCTTCATTGGATGTTTTCCAGTTTTATAACCGCTTCGATTGCGTCAGGAATAATGCCTCCGTGTTCGTACATGTATCCTGCGACAATTTCAACCCGGCTACGCAACGCACTATCGAGATCGGATCTTGATTTGAATTGTGCTTCAAAAGCTTCTCGACAAGGATGAGTCGCTAATTGCGATAGAATTATTTCGCATGTTTTTACGAATACTTCTACTTCTGTATGCGTGTCTTTGAGAATTTGGATACCAATATTAGCCATCAAACGACGATTAACCTCATTATCTTCCATTTCATCTGTTATATCCTTGTAGTAGTCTTTACCGTCCAATACTTGCTTAAAGACGAAATTAGGTACGCTGGATTTAAGCTTTAACATTTCTTTTTGGATAGCGAATAAATCTTCAGGGGTAACTTCAATAGTTGAATCTGGTTGGCCAATTAATTCCAGTCTTTTTATTTGAGCAAGATATTCGGCTTTATCGTTCGATTCCTCTTGTCCATTACCTTCGATGTCTTCATTTGTCATTATGTTTTTCCCGATATTAAAGTGTAATAGCTGATTAATCGCGTTTTCCAAAAGCGGTTGGAATCCCGTATTGTCAACTATACCATCCATGATATTTACCTGTCGCGTTCCTATTTATTTCAAAATTATCTTTCACTTTATGAATCGCCATATCCAAGGGTAAGTCGCGCAAGTGCCAACGCATTACCCGTCACATACTAGACTGCGATACCTCGTAAATCATTGTCGAGAAACTGCGCCGCAGAAATCTCCTACAAGGTCGAACAGGGCTAATTGTTTATGAGTCAGTTGATATAGTTTCTGTCATAATCAGATTCGTTCAAAAATAGCAGCGATGCCCTGCCCACCGCCGATGCACATGGTCACCAAAGCGTATTTTCCGTTGATCCGTTGCAGTTCATACAGTGCCTTGGTGGCGATGAAGGCTCCGGAACATCCGACTGGATGACCCAGCGCAATGGCACCGCCATTGGGATTGGTTTTCACCGGATCAAGGCCGAGACCACGGCTCACGGCAATTGCCTGAGCGGCAAAAGCTTCGTTGGCTTCGATCACGTCCATTTGGTCGAGCGTCAATCCGGCCTTCTTCAACGCCAATTTGGTGGCCGGAATCGGGCCTTCGCCCATGATGTCGTTCGGCACACCGGCAACCGCATACGAGACCAGCCTCGCAATCGGCTTATACCCCGCCTGCACGGCAAGGTCTGCCGCAGCCAGAACCAGAAAGGCGGCACCATCATTGATCCCCGACGCATTGCCGGCGGTAACAGTACCGTCCTTTTTGAAAGCCGGGTTCATCTTGGCCAGCAGTTCCAGCGTCGCGCTGGGCTTGCCGTGTTCGTCGGTATCGAACACCACTTCGCCCTTGCGGCTCTTCAGTGTGATGGGAACAATTTGTGAGGTAAAGCGGCCTTCGGCAATAGCGACTGCGGCACGCCGTTGCGATTCGACCGCAAAGGCATCCTGCTCATCGCGGGAGATATTCCATTTGATCGCCAGATTTTCAGCGGTGATGCCCATATGCCCGACACCGAACGGATCGGTCAATACTGCCACCATCATATCGATCATCTGGGTATCTCCCATTCGAGCACCCGAACGCATGGCGGGAGCCATGTAGCTACCGCGCGACATGACTTCAACACCGCCGCCAATACCGTAATCGCAGTCTCCCAGCATGATATTCTGCGCTGTCGTCACGATGGCCTGCAAACCCGAAGAACACAGGCGGCTCACCTGCATCGCCACGGAATCCATCGGCAAGCCCGCCTGAATCGAGGCCACGCGAGAAATGTAAGCGTAACGGGAATCCGTCGGAATGCAGTTCCCCACCGTCACGTAATTGATCTGTTTGGGATCTACTCCAGAACGTACGATGGATTCCCTCATGACGATACCGGCCAGTTCGGACGGTTCAATACCGGCTAGCGAACCGCCAAACGTTCCTATCGGAGAACGTACAGCACTTAACACAACAACATCTCTCTTTTCACCCATTACAACACTCCTTAGTTATTTTGCATGAAACCCCTAAATAGGGTTCATGACATTAGCTCATACAGCCTGTTACATCTCTTGGTAAATTGGACCTTCGCCACCTTGGGGGGTGGCCCAGTTGATATTCTGCCCGGGGTCTTTAATGTCGCACGTCTTGCAGTGAACACAGTTTTGGCTATTGATCTGTAAACGGGGATCATTGCCCGCTGCGTCCTTAACAATTTCGTAGACTCCGGCCGGACAATAGCGTTGCTCTGGCGCATCGTACTTGGCCAGATTGAGGCTAATTGGAATATCCGCATTTTTTAATTGCAGATGGCAGGGCTGATCTTCTTCATGGTTGGTGTTGGAAAGAAACACCGAAGACAGCCGGTCAAAGGTCAGCACACCATCCGGTTTCGGATAGTCGATCGGTTTGCATTCTGTTGCCGGTTTAAGTTTGGTGTGATCAGCCTGGTGATGTAAAGTCCAGGGGGCTTTACCCCTGAATACCACCTGATCAATTCCCGCCAGCAACGACCCCACATGAGTACCATATCGCATATAGGGTTTAAAGTTACGTGCCTTGTATAGCTCCTCATGCAGCCAGGAGGAACGGAATTTTTCCGGATAGGCACTTAATTCGTCTTGTTGCCGCCCGGCAGCCAAGGCTTCGGCAATCGCTTCGGCGGCTAATGCGCCGGTTTGGATCGCCGCGTGGGAGCCTTTGATACGTGACGCGTTGAGGAATCCGGCATCGTCACCAATGAGCGCACCACCGGGAAACACCAGCTTGGGCAGAGACTGAAAGCCTCCTGACGAAATAGCCCTCGCGCCGTAAGCGATGCGTTTGCCCCCTTCAAAAACTTTGCGTATTTCCGGGTGCGTTTTAAAGCGTTGAAACTCCTCGAAAGGAGACAGGTAGGGATTGCTATAGCCCAACCCCACCACATAGCCAACGGAAACCTTGTTCTCACCGTAGTGGTAAAGGAAAGCGCCGCCGTAGGTATCGGAGGCCAGCGGCCATCCGGCGCAGTGCACCACCAAGCCGGACTGGAACTGTTCTGGCTTGATTTCCCACAACTCCTTAATGCCGATGCCATAGGTTTGCGGGTCAATACCATCGCGCAGATTGAATTTGGCTTCCAGCTGTTTGCCTAAATGCCCGCGACAGCCTTCGGCAAACAAGGTGTATTTGCCGTAAAGCTCCATGCCCGGTTGGAAGCCTGCCGTGGGTTGACCATCATGACCGACACCCATGTCGCCGGTGGCCACCCCTTTGACCGCGCCGTTATCGTCATATAGCACTTCGGCACCGGCAAAGCCGGGATAAATTTCCACGCCCAGCGCTTCGGCTTGTCTGCCCAGCCAGCCAGCAACCTGCCCCAGACTGACAATGTAATTGCCGTGATTCAGAAAACAGTCCGGCAACAGAATGTTGGGAAATTTACTGCTGCCGGTTTCCGACAACATATAGAAGCGGTCTTCGGTGACCTCCGTATCGAGCGGTGCGCCCTTGTCTTTCCAGTCGGGAATTAATTCGTTCAAGGCGCGCGGATCCATAACAGCCCCGGAAAGAATATGGGCACCAATTTCAGCCCCTTTGTCGATCAGGCACACAATGATCTCGGCATCAAGTTGCTTGAGGCGAATCGCAGCCGATAATCCCGCCGGACCGCCACCGACAATCACTACATCGAATTCCATTGATTCACGCATATGAGTTTCCATTGATAACTTAACTGAGTAGTTTAAGCCGGACAGGTTATAACGAACTAAGAATGTGCCTGGATCAACCGAGCGGGCGGAAAGCTTCATCATAGCCATCAAAACTCGGCATCGGTATCACCGCCCGCGTATCCAAGCCCAGGAGTTCTTGCTTCCAATCCAGCAGGATCTGCTTTCTATTTTCGTCGGAGATATAAGGCACATGGTATGCCACGAACGGCTCCAGCACATTCATACCCACGTAGCCCAGAGAGCCTTGCAATACTGAGCGCAGCATCCCGGAAGGCCCGCAAAGCTGCCCATGAATTCCCTTAGCGCCGAACATGTATTCCCTGCCGCCCAGCGTGGTACAAACCAATGCCCGCTTCCCCTGCATTCCCCCGCTGCCATAAATTCTTTTACCACCATAGAACATTCCGGAAACAAACACCCGGTCTATCCACCCCTTCATCATGGCGGGTACAGACATCCAGAACAGGGGGAAAGAAAAAATAATCAACCCGGCATTTTGGACCTTCGTAATTTCGTCCCGAATGTCTGCCTTAAGATTCCCTGAAGCAAGGTTCGATCGCTGTTCCAATGCATAAAACAAGTAATCCGAATTTTCTCGCGCCAAAAAGTCTTCTGCTGACGCGACCGGATTAAAATTCATCGCATAGAGATCTGAAACACAGACCTCATGCCCCTGCCCGCTAAGTGTTTCAACCGCCGCATCTTTAAGGGCCCCGCAAAAAGACTTGGGTTCCGGGTGCGCATGGACAATAAGGATATTCATCGAATAAAGTTTTTGGTAGTTCTGCTCAACTCAGGAAAGTGCCAAATCTGCCGCATCCAGACTGGAAGGACCACGCTTGAGCATCAGCAACAGGGAGGCGGTCAACGGCAGCACTTGGTCCAGATAAAAACGGGCCGTTCCGATCTTCTGCTTATAGAACAAGGCATCGCCACTCCCGGATGCGAGTTTGTCCTGCGCGGCAATAGCGGAACGCAGCAGTAGCCACCCCCCTACCACAGTGCCAAACAGCTTGAGGTAATGAACGGCGCCTATCAGGGTCGACGCGGTGTGACTTGCATAGTTTTCCACGATCCAATCCGTAGCCGCTTTGAGGTCAGCCACACCGCCCGACAGTGCCTCGCCGAATCCAACCAACTCGGCAACCGCTTGCGCTTGTGCCGCCGTCGCAACCATTTCCAGTATTAAGGCATGGGCAGCAACGCCTCCATCGCGAGCCACCTTGCGACCCATCAGGTCATTCGCCTGAATCCCGGTTGTGCCTTCATAAATGGTGGTAATGCGGGCATCACGCTGGTGTTGGGCGGCACCGGTTTCCTCGATAAAACCCATACCACCATGCACTTGCACTGCAGCATAGGCAATTTCATTGGCCTGCTCGGTGCACCATGCTTTCGCCACCGGAATCAATAAATCAATTCTGGCCTGATGGCGCTTGCGCTCCGCTGCGTCAGCACAACGCGCAGCCTTGTCCAAGCTGGCTGCAGCAACCAATACCAGCGCGCGCATGGCTTCCGTTTGCGAGCGCATGGACATTAACATGCGCCGTACATCCGGGTGATAGGCAATCGGTAGCGCACCCTCTCTACCCACCACTTTTCCCTGAACCCGCTCTATCGCATACCCGAGCGCCTGCTGATAAGCCCGCTCCGCAATCCCCACACCTTCCAGCCCAACGGACAGACGAGCGTTGTTCATCATGGTGAACATGTATTCCAAGCCGCGATTGGCTTCACCCACCAAATGACCGACGGCACCTGCGCCTTCACCAAAGGCCATCACAGCGGTAGGACTGCCGTGAATTCCCATCTTGTGTTCGATTGATACGCACTTTGCATCGTTGCGTGCACCCAACGAACCATCGCTATTCACCAGAAATTTGGGCACCACAAAAAGGGAAATCCCCTTTACCCCGGCCGGTGCGTCGGGCAGGCGAGCCAGAATCAGATGAATGATGTTGTCGGTGTAATCGTGCTCACCGTAGGTGATAAATATCTTGGTACCGCTAATCAGGTACGCATTGCTTCCGTCAGCTGCGGGCACCGCCTTGGTTCGTATCGCGGCCAGATCCGAACCCGCGCCGGGTTCAGTCAGATTCATGGTGCCGGTCCATTCGCCGGAAATCATCTTGGGCAGATAGAGTGCTTTCAATTCGTCGGAGGCATGATGCGTCAGCGCCTCGATGGCACCGCTCGTCAGCATAGGACAAAGGGTAAACGCAACACTGGCAGAATTCCAGATTTCTCCCACGGCAATGCCCAGCAAATGAGGGAGTCCCTGCCCCCCGAACTCGGGGTCGCAGGTCAGCCCAACCCAGCCGCCTTCGGCAAACTGTTGGTAGGCATCCCTGAAGCCGGGAGAGGTCTTGACCGCGTAATTAGCGTAGGTGGCGCCATTCTGGTCGCTGCTCTTATTGAGTGGCGCAATCACTTCTTCTGCTAGGCGGCTTGCTTCTTCCAGCACGGCGGACACCAGTTCGATACCGACCTCTTCACAACCGGGAAGCGCGGCAATCTCGTCGAGACCGGCCACTTCTTCCAGAACGAACATCAAATCTTTTACCGGGGCAACATACACAGTCATTGCAATCTCCTCAATACAGTTTTCAGAGGGCAGCCGTCAATTGCGGCACCAGTTCGAACAGATCGCCCACCAACCCGTAGTCGGCCACTTGAAAAATGGGCGCGTCGGGATCTTTGTTGATGGCGACGATCACCTTGGATTCCTTCATGCCGGCCAGATGTTGAATCGCGCCCGAAATTCCCACGGCGATATACAGCTCTGGCGCGACAACCTTGCCGGTCTGCCCCACCTGATAATCATTGGGCACAAAGCCCGCGTCCACCGCCGCGCGGGAGGCGCCGAGGGCCGCCCCGAGCTTGTCTGCCAGCGGCGCCAATACTTTCTGGTAATTCTCTCCATTACCCAAGCCGCGCCCACCGGAGATAATGATCTTGGCAGCGCCCAGCTCGGGACGTTCCGACACGCTTAAGTCGCGCCCGACCAAAGTCGAGCAACCCAGATCAGCGGGTGCGGAAACGGATTCAATGGCAGCCGAGCCGCCATCGACGGCGGCATCGAAAGACGTTGGCCGCACGGTGATCACTTTTATCGCATCGCTGCTTTCGACCGTGGCAAGGGCGTTGCCCGCATAGATGGGGCGAACGAAAGTGCTGCTGTCCAGCACGGCGCTTATTTCTGAAATCTGGGCGACATCCAGCAAAGCCGCGACCCGGGGCAGGAAATTCTTGCCGTAGGTGGAGGCCGGTGCCAGAATATGACTGTAACCAGCCGCAATAGACACCACCAGCGCGGCCAGATTCTCGGCAAGGCCATCGGCCAGATGAGCAGCATCGGCCACCTTCACCTTGCTCACTCCGGCCAGAGAGGCAGCGGCCCGGGCCGCGGACTGGCAGTGGTAACCCGCCACCAATATCTCCACAGGGGCACCCAGCTTGAGCGCTACGGTCAGCGTGTTGCGGGTGCAGGCTTTCAGCGCGGTGTTGTCGTGTTCGGCTATAACCAGAATACTCATACTTGTTCCCCTCAAATGACCTTGGCTTCGTTTTTCAGTTTATCCACCAGCTGGGCGACATCCCCCACACGGATGCCGGCGGTTCGCTTGGGCGGCTCGTTGATGCAACGGATTTGCAGGCGCGGGGCAATGTCCACGCCCAGAGAAACCGCTGTCAGCACAGCAAGCGGCTTTTTCTTGGCCTTCATGATGTTGGGCAAGGAGGCGTAACGGGGTTCGTTGAGGCGCAAGTCGGTACTGATCACCGCGGGCAGCGTGACGGAGATCGTTTCCAGCCCGCCATCCACCTCGCGGGTCACGGTGGCTTTGCCATCGGCGATCACCACTTTGGACGCAAACGTCGCCTGCGGCCAACCCTGCAGAGCTGCCAGCATCTGTCCGGTCTGATTGGCATCGTCGTCGATGGCCTGCTTGCCGCAAATGACCAGACCGGGCTGTTCCTGTTCCGCCACGGCCTTGAGCAGCTTGGCCACCGCCAGTGGTTGCAGGGATGCCAGCTGCGCGGCCTCAATTTCCACCAGAATGGCCCGGTCGACCCCCAACGCCAAGGCCGAACGCAAGATGTCCTGCGCCGCTGCCGTACCGCAGGTTACGGCCACCACTTCCACCGCCACGCCGGCCTCTTTCAGGCGCACCGCCTCTTCCACGGCAATTTCATCGAAGGGATTCATCGACATCTTGACGTTGTCCAACTCCACCGCTGAATTGTCCGCTTTGACGCGAATCTTAACGTTAAAGTCCACCACCCGTTTTATCGGCACAAGAATTTTTATACTCACCCGTTATATCTCCGCTTTATAGTTATATGATCGTCCCGCCAAAATTGCAGCTGTTCAGTTGCGCAACGGCTTGCCTTTTTCCAGCATATGCTGGATACGGGCTTGGGTTTCCGGTGTTTTAAGCAGCGCGATGAATTCGCGGCGCTCCACCTCCAGCAGCCATTCTTCATTCACCCGCGTACCCGCTTCCACCTCTCCTCCGCACAGGGCCACGGCAGCGGCTCGCCCCACTCGATAGTCGTGGGCAGAAAGGGTGCCGGCTTCTTTCAAGTTCGCCAAGGTCAATTCCAGCGCGGCAATCCCCTGGCGGCCCGCCACCGCCACGTTCCGTGCCCGCAGTGGCGGGCGGTAGTTGGCTTCCGCCATCGCACGCGCCCGGCGCAAGGCGACATAAAGCAGTTCCCTCGGATGGAACACCAGATCATCCGAGGCTTTGGCAAACCCCATTTCCTTGGCTTCCTGTCCGCTACCCGACTTCTTTGCGTAGAAAATGGTCTGAAAGGCGGATTGAATCGCGGGGAACATGTCGACGCCTGTCTGAAATTTCACCAGTTCTGCGGCCTTCAAAACAAATTCTTTGCATCCTCCGCCCGCAGGAATCAGACCGACAGCGGATTCGACCAAGCCGATGCTGCTTTCCAACGCCACGACGCGATGGCTCGCATGCATCGCGAATTCGCAGCCACCACCCAGTGCCATCCCTTCTACTGCGGCGACAGTGGGCACTTGGGCATATTTGAGCGCCATCGACGCCCGCTGAAACTTGCCCAACATGTTATCCAGTTCGTCGAAGCGACCGGCCTGACTCTCTTCCAGAAATTCCCGCAAATTCGCGCCCACCGAAAAAGGGGCCGAGTGCCACAGCACAAGCCCATCGTATTCCGCTTCCGCAATACCGACTGCGGTCAGCATATCGTCCAGCACCAGGGAGCCGATGGTGTGCATTTTGGTAAGGAGGGAAAGGATGGCGATCCCGGTATCCAACGGATGGGTCCACAGGCGCACGTTCCCGCTTTCCCAAATGGTGTTGCCGGTCGCGTCCGGAGCTTCGCCGAGTACCCGCTCGGGATACAGCTGGCGCTGGTATACCGGCAGACTGGAACGAGACTTGAGAATCTGCTCTGCAGCCGACCACGAACCGTTCGCCTCATGCACGTCTGCCCGGCTGAACACCCACGCGGGCAGCGGCGCATCACTCATGGTTTTGCCGTCCGCAATATCATCTTGAATGGCTTCTGCCACCGCTTTCCAGCCAGCGGCTTGCCAGGTTTCGAACGGGCCGTGCGTCCAGCCGAAGCCCCAGCGCATGGCGAAATCGACATCCCGCGCGTTGTCGGCAATATCCGCCAAGTGGTAGGCGCTGTAATGGAACACATCGCGGAAAATGCTCCACAGTAACTGCGCTTGGGGATGGGCATCAAGGCGCAGAGCCGTCAGGCGTTGGGCCTGATCGGCGATTTTAAGCAGACTTGCCACTTCGGGGGCGATGGCACCCGTGGCAGGCCGGTATTGCCCCTGAGCGTGATCGAACACATGGATGTCCTGGCCGACCTTGGTGAAAATTCCCGCCTTGGTCTTTTGTCCCAGTGCGCCCTTGTCGATCAATCCGAGCAGCCACTGGGGCGCATTGAAATGGCCGTACCAGGGATCGCTAGGCAGCGTGTCGCGCATCGTTTTGATCACGTGGTTGAGCGTGTCCAGACCGATCACGTCCGCAGTGCGGAATGTCGCGCTTTTGGGACGTCCGATTTTGGGACCGGTCAGCGCGTCGACCTCGTCGTATCCCAAACCCAGTCTGGCGGTATGGTGCATCACGGCGAGGATGGAAAACACCCCGACGCGGTTAGCGACAAAGTTTGGCGTATCCTTGGCCCGCACCACGCCCTTGCCGAGGCGCACGGTGAGCCAGCTTTCCAAATGATTCAGCATCGCCGGCGCGCTGCTCCGCGTCGCGATAATTTCCACCAACCGCATGTAACGCGGCGGATTAAAAAAGTGAATACCACAGAACTGCGGCCGTAGCTCCTCCGGCAAATTCTCGGCCAAGCGGTTGATTGATAGCCCCGAGGTATTGGATGCCACCACGCAGCCGCGTTTGAGGTGGGGGACAATTTTGCGATAAAGATCTTCTTTCCACTCCATTTTTTCGGCAATCGCCTCGATCACCAGATCGCACTCTTCAAGCAGCGCCAAATGCTGGTCGAAGTTGGCTGCGTCAATATACTGAATCCGTTGATTGCTCATCAAAGGGGCGGGGCTCAATTTTTTCAGCCCTTCAATTGCTTTATTCGCAAGCGCATTGGGCTCGCCCTGTGAAGAGGCAAGATCGAACAGCACTACAGGGACATCCGCATTCCCCAAATGTGCCGCAATCTGCGCCCCCATTACCCCGGCACCTAATACCGCAGCCTTACGTACAATCAATGCACTCAATTCCACTCTCCCTTTACATAATCCCGGACCAGTTTTTCTCGTCCGCCTATTCAAAAATATTCGATTGTCAGTTGATTGGTTAAGTCTTCAATAATTCGGAAGCCTTTTCGCGCGCCGCGATTTCCTCCGCCCGCAATACGTTTGCCGGTACGCCGCCTATCGACCAGTATTGAGGCTCTATCCGGCGACAGCTCCCGCGCACGAGATCGCGTCTGACGCCCAAAATATCTACCAGCAGATCCGTAAATCCGGCCATCAGCCGATGCCGTTCTTCAACCGGACGCCCCTCCATCACAATGAAATCGAAATACGGTGCGTGCAGACCATTATGACTGACCAGTTCACCCGCAACCGCGAACTGCGCGGATGGGTGTGTTGTAATGAAGGCGCGTACCCGCTCAATGGGTGACTGCCAGCACGTCGCCATATAGCTTTGAGGCCTCCGTCAACAAGCGTTCGTCCTGCTCGGGAGTAGTCAGTAAACTGACAAGATGAAAGTTCACTACAGGCATCATAATCTCCAAATTAATTTTACTCAGGGCAACCCGCGGCGGCGGCCCGAATCAAGCATTAAGGTCGAGCCTGTCATTGCATCCGCTTCGGGTGCAAGCAAAAGCGATACTGCCCACGCCACTTGTTCAGGGGTGGTAAAGGTACCGGTGGACGATTCGCTTCTCATTTCTTCCAGCACGGCCTCGGGGGTAATGCCTCGCATCGCCGCCCGGTCTACAGCCACGCGACGCAGGCGTTCGGTATCGGCCGGGCCAGGTGCAATCAGGTGCGCTGTGATTCCACGTGGGCCGTACGCCAGACTTAGCTGACGCATGACATTAACCAGTGCCGAGTTGGCAACCCCCGCAGCGGCAGCATAGGCGGTGGGTTCAAAGCCGTAGTGCCCGCCGATTGCGACCAGCCGCGAGCCTTTCGACAAACGGGAGTCAACCGCACGCGCCAGACGGAGCATGCCGCCCACCTTGATGTTGACTGCGTCAACCATCGCGGAAGTCGGTGCCGTCAGGATACCGCCAGCCACCGCCACCCCCGGCCCGTGAACCACCATACGCACAGGGCGATCAAGGGCAGCACCGATATGCCCGATCGAGGTATCGGAGGAAATATCGGCCACGCACGGCACCACGCCTGGAAAATCGGCTACCAGTGCGTTCAACGTCTCGGCGGAACGCGCCACGGCAACGACACCGAGACCGGAGGCCGTAAGCCGGGCAACAATCGATTTGCCAAATGCGCCGGTAGCCCCGACCACCACGGCCACTTCGTTGAACAAACGGGTGCTCGTCATCGCATTTTCCTCATATCTGCTCTCACGAACAATTCACTATTTTGCATAACTTCAAAGTGCCCAAGATTCAGGGGATAAAAAAACGCTGGACAAAATTTTGAAGATTCCATGATTAGCTTAAATGGATTTCAGGCCGTTACCTCTTTCAGCAGACCACGCTCCTTGGCCATCGTCATGGCGGTATCCACAATCATATCCTCTTGTCCGCCTATCATTTTCTTGCGTCCCAACTCAATAAGAATGTCGCGCGTCGGTACACCAAAGCGGTCGGAGGCACGCTTGGCATGCAGCAGGAACGTTGAATAAACGCCGGCATAGCCCAAGGTCAGAGAAGCGCGATCGACACGCACCATGTGCTCCATCATCGGCAGGATGACATCCTCTGCCATATCCATCAATTTGAACAAGTCGCAACCGGTCACGATCCCCATACGTTCACACACAGCCACAAATACCTCAAGCGGCGTGTTACCGGCTCCGGCACCAAGTCCCGCGACGGAAGCGTCGATGCGGCTAGCGCCCTCCTCAATGGCGGCGATCGAATTGGAGATGCCCATACCCATGTTGTGGTGACCGTGAAACCCGATTTCGGTTTCCGACTTGAGCGCCGCACGCAATGCCGCAACGCGCGCCTTCACATCTGCGGGCAGCATGTAACCGGCCGAATCCGTGATATAAACTGTCTGTGCGCCATAGGATTCCATCAACTTCCCCTGCTGCGCCAGCCCTTCCGGTGTATTCAGGTGGGCCATCATCAAGAAGCCTGTCGTATCCATGCCCAGATTGCGGGCAAAGGCAATATGCTGGGGCGACGTATCCGCTTCGGTGCAATGCGTGGCCACATGCACGCTACGGGCACCACAATCATAAGCCGACTGAAGTTCCTTCATCGTACCTAAACCGGGCAGCAAGAGTACCGACACCTTCGCCTGCTTTAGTTTGGGAACGACAGCCCGCAGATATTCCTCGTTACTGTGCGGCGCGAATCCATGCTGGCGTGAATTTCCACCCAACCCGGCCCCGTGGGTGACTTGAATCAAGGGCACACCCGCATCATCCAGCGCGGTGGCAACGTTAACCATCTGCTCAATGCTCATCTGTTCGCGCTTGGCGTGCATGCCGTCACGAAGACACATATCATGGATAATAATCTTGCGGCCCTTCAGGTCATGATGCTGACTCATTATGCGATCTCCAGTGGCTTGAGCTGAATTTTTCCAGCGAGAATTTCTGCGGCAAACATTTCGGCCGTGCGCGTGGCGGCAGCAGTCATAATGTCGAGATTGCCCGCATAGCGGGGCAAGTAATCGCCGAGACCGGCAACTTCCATAAATACAGATACCCACTTACCATCGAAAATCGGGCCATTGACCAACCTGTAGCCCGGTACGTATTTTTGTACCTCGCCTATCATCTGCAGTATGGACTCGGTAATCCGTGCCTGGTCCGGCTCACCCTCGGTTTGGCAATAAATGGTGTTGCGCATCAGCATCGGCGGTTCTGCCGGATTGATGATGGCAAGCGCCTTGCCTTTACGCGCCCGGCCAACGACCTCGATGGCGTTGGACGTGGTATAGGTGAACTCGTCCAGATTGGCGCGAGTTCCCGGACCGATCGACTTGGAAGACAAACTGGCAATAATTTCCCCGTACTCGACGCCTTGTATTCTCGACACGGCATACACGATCGGGATCGTGGCCTGCCCCGCACACGAGATCATGTTGACGTTCATTTCGAGCTTGTTGGCATGCTCCAGCAGATTGACCGGTGGCACACAAAGGGGGCCGATCGCAGCCGGAGTCAGGTCGATCATCAGCACACCCAACTCATTCAGTTTGCGCGAATTCTCGGCGTGAACATAAGCCGACGTAGCATCGAAAGCAATCTGGATATTGTCTGCCAAGACGTGGGGCAGCAAACCGTCAACGCCCTCTGCTGTGGTTTTCAATCCCATACTGCGCGCACGCGCCAAGCCTTCCGACGCAGGATCGATACCGACCATCCACACCGGTTCCAGCACCTCGCTTCGTTTGATCTTGTAGATTAGATCAGTGCCGATATTGCCCGATCCGATTAGTGCACATCTTATTTTTTTCATTGTTTTCCTGACTGTTTTGATAGTTTAGTCGCCAGCAGTTTTAGTGCTCTGATTACGTTGACCGATAGTTTGCCCTCCAACCGAAAAATTCTCATCGTTGTGTTCAGTAATCAGAATTCGAACCTGCTCCGCGCGTACACCCAGCGATTCAACCAAAGCTGTTGTGACGGCTGCAACCGCTTTGCGTTTCAATTCAACACTGCGTCCTTCAAGCAAATGCATCTCCAAAATAGGCATCGTGCTTCCTCCGTTATATAAGTAAGTTATTTAGGGAACTTCTAAATTTATTCGATGAACCGCATGGATACACTGCCCAATTCCTGAAAACGCGCCACGATACAGTCGCCGGGTTTAACCGGAATGGCTTCGGTGATACCTCCACTCATGACAAAACTTCCCGCAACCAGTTCTTCACCCTGCTCCGCAAGAATATTCACCAGCATTGCAATAGCCTCGGCGGGATGTCCGAGTACCGCAGCCGATGCGCCCATTGCAACAATTTCACCATTTTTTTCCATCACGACGCCAAGCGTACGCAGATCAATTTCAGCCGGATAGCGGGCACGTCCACCAGCCACGTAACGAGCCGAGGAGCCGTTGTCCGCAATCACACTCGGCAGGTCAAACTTGAACCCCGAAAAGCGTGAGTCTATGATTTCCACAGCAGGCAGAACATAATCGGTCGCATTGAGCACATCCTGACGCGTGCAATTCGGGCCTTTGAGTGTCTTGTTAGTGACGAAGGCCACCTCGCACTCAGCGCGCGGATGAACCATGTCTGAGGTTTTGATAGCCGAGTTCTCGGGGCGCCACATATCGTCCATGAGGAACCCGATCGAAGGCACATGCACACCCATTTGCTGCATCTTGGCCTTGGAAGTCAGTCCGGCCTTCCAGCCTACCAAACGGCTGCCGCCGGCAAGATAGCGGCGACGCAGTTCGGCTTGCACCGCATACCCATCGGCGATGGTCATCGCCGGATATTCATCGGTCAGTTTGGGGATTGCATAAGCACGGCGCTGCGCACCTTCCACCCGCTCACACAGAAGCACAATGTCCTCGCGGGACAATGTAAGATCAAGGCTCATACAGCACTCCTTCCGGAAAATTTGACGCGGCAACTGCCGAGACCACCGACCGTACAGACCAGTTCGTCGCCATCAACAACCGGAATCAGGGCAGACTGGGAACCGGATAAAATAACCTCGCCTGCACGAAAAGGAATCCCCAAACTACCGAGGGTATTTGCAAGCCAGGCCACCGCATTGGCAGGAGAACCTTGCACTGCAGCGCCAACGCTGGTCGAGAACAACTCTCCGTTCTTTTCCAATACCATGCCTGCCAAAGTGATATCAAGCTTGCGCGGATCACCACGAGTTTTTCCGATTACATAGACCCCACAGGAAGCGTTATCAGCTACCGTATCCTGTATTTTGATCTTCCAATCCGTAATTCGTGAATCGACAATTTCAAAACAGGGCGAAACATAGTCGGTGGCTCGGATTACATCCATGGCCGTGATGCCTGGTCCGATCAAGTCTTCCTTTAGCACGAAGGCTAGTTCAGCTTCGGCTTTGGGTTGGATCAATTTACTCAGGTCAATGACCTCGCCTTCTTGATAAACCATGCCCGACGTGAGTTGCCCAAAATCCGGCTGATACACGCCAAGAAAGTCCTGCACTGGTTTGCTGGTAACGCCAATTTTCTTGCCGACAATTTTTTCGCCTGCTTGCACACGACGCTCAACCATACGTAATTGAATCTTGTAAGCATCGTCTATCGTAATTTCCGGCTCCCGCAGCAAAAGAGGTTGCACTGTATTGCGAGCCAGCCAAGCTGCATAAAGCTCATCACCGTATTGCCTGATTTTGTTATCGTCCATATTTTCCTCAGAGTTTCACGCAGATGTTGCGTGTTTCAGTGTAAAACTCCAGCGAGTGCACGCCGCCTTCACGTCCAATCCCGGATTGTTTGGAGCCACCAAAAGCGGTGCGCAAATCACGCAGAAACCAGCTATTGATCCAAGTAATACCGACTTCGACACGCGCCGCCACCCGATGAGCGCGAGCCAGGTTAGTCGTCCAGATTGTTGTCGATAAACCGTAATCGTTGTCATTGGCCAGACTGATCACTTCATCCTCGGTGTCAAAGGGACGAATGTGGCAGCATGGACCGAAGACTTCCTCACGAACAACAGATGCCGTTTCTGGTAAACCGGTCCAAATGGTCGGTTGTACCCAATGACCGTTAGCCAAATCAGCCGGCATGTTCGGCATCCCGCCGCCTGTAACCACCGTTGCGCCTTCAGCAACCGCCTTAGCGTAGTAGGAAAGTACCTTCTGCCGATGTTCATTACTAATCAGAGGGCCATAGTTGGCATTGGGATCGTCCGGACGACCAAACTTTACGGCTTCTGCCTTGGCCTTGAGAGCTTGAACAAAGCGTTCGAATATTGGTCGCTCAACATACACTCTTTCCGTACCTAAACAGACTTGGCCGGAATTCAAGAAGGACGAACGGAAAATGCCTTCTATTGCTTCATCAAAATCGGCATCAGCAAAAACAATACCCGCGTTTTTACCACCCAGCTCAAACGAAACATCACGCATTCCCTCTGCAGCCGCTTTCATGATGGCTGTCCCAGTTCGCGTTTCGCCGGTAAAGGTAATGGCATCGACCAAGGGGTGCTGAGTCAGAAATTCGCCAGCGGAATTTGGGCCAAAGCCATGGATAACGTTGAAGACCCCCTTCGGGATTCCCACGGCGTTCATCACTTCACCAAGCAATGTAGTAGTAAGCGGCGTCTCTTCCGATGGTTTGACCACCACGGTGTTACCGCAAGCCAGCGCCGGACCAACCTTCCAAGTCATCAACAGAAAGGGGGCATTCCACGGTGAAATGACACCGATCACGCCTTTAGGCACACGTATTGCATAATTCAGGGCACCCCTCCCATCCGGCGTAGGCATCTGGAATGATTCAGAAGGCACGTTTTTAACAATGTCGGCAAAAACCTTGAAGTTGGCTGCGCCCCGAGGAATAAAAGCGTGGGTCATTACATGGCGGGGCTGGCCTGTATCGGCCATTTCCGCTGCCACGAAATCTTCAAAACGGCGAGTAATCTCATTCGCCACGCCATAAAGCAGGTCGACGCGCTGGTCGGTAGTTAGACTACCCCACGTCCCCCGACATGCTGCGGCCGCAGCACGTACTGCGGCATCAACGTCAGCTTTATCTGCCTCGGCAACCCGTGCAATAACACGGTTGTCGATCGGCGAACGCTTGTCGAAAAACTTTCCTTCGGTACCATCGACAAATTCGCCGTTGATAAAATTCTTGATTTGTTGCATGGCAACTCCTTGTTTAGCCCGCCATGGCGGGCAGATGGATACTATTTTTTTGTTTGGTGTTGCCGCTGATGTTCAGTCTATGCGCTGAAATCCAATACTGTCTAATACTTAATTGCAACAATCTCAATGTTAAATAGGCATTGCCAAACTGCTTCGTAACATTGCACACAACAATTCAGAGAGCCCGGAACAAAGGACTTCGCACTTGTTGCGCATCGGCCGCCGAAATGAACTTTTCGGTATAGATGTCACGTTCGAAAAGCCTACCTTTCATAAGACTGCCGATGCAAGCTTCGACCATCCGCGGAGGACCACAGATGTAGGCTTTGTTGCCCCGAAAGTCATTATTGAATTTAGCTATTGCCGCCTCATGCACGAAGCCGCGAAATCCCTGCCAGTCCGTGTTTTCCGGTTCTTCCGAAAGTACCGGAACGTAACTAAAATTGCTATTGCGCTTGGCAAGCTCAAGGAAATCTTCGTGATAATAGAGCTCGGCTCTCGTTCGCTGCCCATAGATCAAACTGATCGGCAGCGTGCAACCCTCGGCCAACAAGTCGAGGATCATGGAACGTGGGCTCGACAAACCCGAACCTCCGGCCATAAATATCATCGGCAACGCTGCTGACTTTTTCACGAAGAAACGACCATAGGGGCCGGAAACACGCAAGCGTTCACCTATCGTAAGTCGTTCATGCACGTAGCCGGTCGCCTGCCCACCGGGAACGATGCGAATATTCAGTTCTATCTCGTTGTCTTTGCTTGGCGGATTGGCCAACGAAAATGCACGGCTACCGATTCCGTCGGGAAAATGCAGATCCACGTATTGACCTGCCTGAAATACGATGCCCTCAGCGGCATCCAGTTTGATCCGGAGACCTTTTATTGTGGGCGTCAAATTTTCAATGCCGCTCACCGTTCCCTCATAATCGCGTACCGGCAGGTTTTTCGCGTCCAAGTCTTCATCGATTTCTGCTTCGATCACCACATCGCTCTGGGGGATTGCGCAACAGGCCAAACATTTCTGTTCTTCGCGCTCAAAATCCATGAGCGCGAAAGTCGATGCCTTTCCGTGATCGATCTCACCATCAAGCAACCGCACCTTGCAGGTGGCACATAGCCCGTGACAGCAGGCATGGGGCAAATATATTCCGGCCCGCAATGCGGCATCGAGGAGAGTTTGTCCCTCCTCGACCTCGATAGTTTGACCGAGTGGTTCGATGGTCAGTTGATAGCTCATTGCATTCCCTTAACCCGCATCACGTAACGTGTTCAGATTCGGCGTACGAAAACGGATCTGTTCTTTATGTACTACACCATTGTCTGCAAGACTTGCCTCAAATTTTGGCGACCAGGCCTTATTCGACTTCAGCCATTCGACCTTGGAAAAATCGACTCTCTTTGCATCGGGATCCGGTTGTATTAATGCCGTCAGCGGACCTTCAACCCATTCCTTGAACTTCATCCCGGGTGGAACGCAGGTCAGAAAAGGTGCGGCAAAAAGTAAATGCTGATCCCAGCTCGCATAAACGAGTTGCTTGCCGTTGAAATTGGCCACGGTGTCGCGCGGCACGCCGATGTATTCTTTCAATGATGTTACAGCCATCTTGATTCTCCTGAAATGAGTATAAATTAGACGAAGCCACACCAATCTGCAGCACGACAAGTCATCCCCGCACGTGAAGGAACGACCTGCCGACTTTCGATTGAAGACCTCATTCTTGTGTTCGTTTTAATTAGACTTGTTTGTTCGAGGTGGCCATGCCGCGCCACTTATCGAAATTGATCTGGTCTTGCGAACCCACATAATCACCGTTGTCTACGCCATTTTTAAGTCCCACCCAGTCCATCCATGCGCCAATATCTCCGTTCAGCTCGCTGAACAAGGCCGGCATCGGCAACCATGCCTGAATGTACTTCTCAGGCTCGTCTTCAAAGATTTCCTTGCAGCCATCCGAGCAGAAGTGATATTTCTCGCCTTTGTAATCGATTTCACGATGGCAGGTCATAGTTGGGTCACCAGGTTCTGTAAATACGGTAGGCAACTGGCAGGTCTGGCATAGTTTTGCCAAACCGAAGTTCTTGTACGGAGTGCCCTCCGCTTCAAGTTTCTTGATGTGCTCCCAGCGCGGACGGTAGTATTTATCAAAAGTGGTCGGATACTTTGCGGATAACCAGTCCATATCATCATCGGACGGAATCCAACCGTGAAACGCAGTACCGAAACTCCATTGGTACAACCCCAGAAACAGTTGGTGCGACATGTGATCGATTGCCTCTGCCGCGACACCCCAGCCCTTGGGCGCACGAATACCGTAACGCGCGAGATCGTTGAATAGCGCACCGCCATTCTCTACACCATAAATCTCAAATGCCTCTTTCCAGGACATGACACGCTTGGGCAACATGTAATCCATCATCGCGCCAACCAGAGACAGCACGCGCATACCACGCCAGAACCATTTATCAATCCAGCGCTGAACGATGGGCAGATTGTCGGGGTCTTGTTCCAGCATGAACTTGATGCACTCAAGACCCAAAGTCATGTGACGAGCTTCGTCTGACTGGGCAGAGAAACCGAAAGTCACGGTCGCCATATCGCCGTTGTAGGCCGCACCGGACATAAACGGAACAAAGAGCAAATTGGTCAGCACATATTCGAACGAAAAGCCTATCGCGATCATGTATTCGAACGGCCCTGCTGACATTGCATCATCAAAGAATGAGCGAGCTACAGAGGTGTACCAAATACGGTCGCGTGAGTCAGAAAAGGCGTGGAAACCGTTATAGTACTTGTTGTAATTCGAAATCGCATGAATCTGGGTTTGTGCGTGGCGAATTTCGTCCAGCGTCTGCATCTGGCAAGCTACCTGAGTGCCGACTCCTGCGAACTCGCGACCCACGCGGGCAAATCCCTTGCTGGCAGAATATTCTCCAGGGCTGATGGCCTGCAGGAACATCTTTATCGCTGTCAGATAGCGTGCATCAGTGAGGTTGAGATGCCCGTTATTCTGGGCGTGGGCATCAATGATGGCGTAAAATTTCCGTTCCTTCTCAGCCTGATATTTCCAGTAGGCATCCATAGTCAGGCGAAAAGGGTCTTCCCATTTATCCCAGTCATGAACTTTGATGCCTTCGTATTTGACATAAGGGTAAACCTCGTCCTTCGTGCGATAGCTCGTTTCCCAGCCCAAGTCGCGGGTGAGTAACTTATAGCGCTCTTTGAGCCCGAGTTTCTTTTTGGTAACTTTCGTATCCATTTGGTTCTCCTTGCTTAATTGTTCCAGGTGAGGGTCAGTGAATCATCCGTTTCGTCCACGTTGCCGCTGATGGTGATCAAATGGATGTGCATTTCCTGTAAATCAAAAGTTCGACCAACCAGGCCTTCAATCGTTTCCTTATGAATGACCATATGTCCGGGAGCATCGATTTTGATCATGGCCGGTTCACGTTTAGCCACCGCGTGAGGGTTATCTATCAGGATTGCTTCGATGATTGGCCGGGTTTCTTCGTTGGCTTGCAGTGCAATAAATACATTAGACATAGTTGCCTCTCAGATATCAATTCCGATTTTCTTCATGCGCGCATTGAAAGCCGCTACCTCTTCGGCGACGGTCTCTTCTGACTGATCGCCCAGCGCCAGTTTGACGATAGGGAACATGGACGTCGCCGCACGGGTACTCCATTTTTTCGTCCATTCCTGCAATACTTCGCGGTTGTGATCTGATTCTGCCGCAGCAGTTTTGATCACGGCATCGACCCATTTGCGTGTTTCGTCAAACCAGTCGTTCATGAACTGTGTCAACATGGCCACCGCGGAAGCACCCTGGGAGGAGAGAAACCCATCGACTATCCGCTCGTAAACCAGCGGGTACAGGAGTCCATCCAGAGCCACGTTTTGCGCGACGTATAATTCGAAGGGATCGCGTACCACCAGACAGTCTTCAACGTAGTGGCGCAACGGTTGCCAGGCGGGTGCTGTCAGCCAGGCTTCCTTGCCTGCGGTCAGAGCTTCGGTATCACCAAGTAGCAAACCGAGGCGGGAAATATATTGAGCAATGCCCAGCTGATCCATCGCCTGATACATACAGGCCTGAGTGAATACGGTGCCGTAGCCATATCCGCACATGAAGGTATTGTTCATATTCGATCCCCAAGCCGCATGACGCAAAGGAATCAGCACATTGAGTGCAATGCTTTTCAACTCCTCCGGCAGCATCACATCCAAGCCCCGTGATTCAACAAAGTTGAAGTTTGCTTCAGTTGTATCCTGCTGGCGTGCTCGTGCCAATGTATACGTGTTGTAATAAAACTGGCGCGGGTCTTTCAACACATACCAATCCTTCAGCACAATTTTGGTGATTGAGGTGTCATAGAGTGTTTGTTCGGGATCCCATGTCGGCTTGTAGTGCAGGTTTTCGGCAGCCTGAATGTCGTAACTACCTTCCTGATACCGGGAAGCGGGTTTGTCGCCAAAACGCCGAACCAAGTGGTCAAAGGTATTCCTTTGAGGCTCAATGGCAACTGTGCGTAAATCGATATGCATATAAATCTCCTTTTTTATCTGTTCAGTTAGGACTGAACAGATAGTTAGAATTACTTGAAGCGGGTTTTGGTGGCATCGGCTAGCCGCCAGTCCCATTCGCTTCGCTCGCCATCCTCTGACGAATGCGCTGCCAAAGGCGAAAGCACTTCAACCTTGTTGGTGGCACAGAACTCTTCGAATGATTCGCGGTTGAGTATCAGTTCGACGAAGAGCTCTGGTTCTCCGATGGCGAATTCAAATTCTACAAAGCCGTTGCCGCGTTCGCCACGCAGGCGCACAAAACGCCGCGTGGCATCCATGGGGGGTCTGTAATCCTCTAAAATATCTTCGGGTGCCATGATTCAGAATCTCAACTCACGACCGACAGGAAGCTTTCGTGTAACTTACGTTGCGCATAATCAAGCCCCCCTCCAGCCCCCAGACCGTCAAAGGTCCAAGTCGTGGCCTCGTAATCGGGATAAGGCTGGTAACCCCCCATAAACGTCTCAAACCGGTTTCCCGAGGGATCGAACGCATAGATGGTACAGCCGCGCGTAATGCCATGACGGGTTGGACCAATATCAAGGCGGACATTGTTCATTGCGATAATGTCGGCTGCACGTAATACCTCTTCCCAGCTTTCCAACAGGAAAGAAAGATGGTGCAATTTGCCAGGTTCAGGATGTTCCACAAAAGCTATATCGTGGACTTTATGGGAACAAGACAACCAGATAGCTGCATTACCACCACCATCCGGCGTCAAAACGCTCTCCACCAGATAAAAGCCCAATACCTCCGTGAAGAGCTTCTGAACGGCAGCGATATTCGGGCCGTACAGCAGACAGTGGTCTAGACGAACCGGAGCGATGCCATTTTCCGACGCTTTTGTCCAGGGGGCTGGATTTAATACTTGCAAACCGTTCCCAACTGCCTTCTTCTCGGCATACAACTCAATCTGGTGGCCGCTTGGAATCTCAAAGCGCACGCGCTCGCCGGTTTCCAACATTTCCCCGGCGGGAATACGTTCAGTTTTTACACCGTAGGCGCGCAAGTCTGAATTAAGCTTTTCCAGAGTCGCTTTGTCAAGCACTTTAAAGCCGAAGAAATCGATACCAGCTCGGTCGGCTTGTCGCAAAACTACGCTGTGATGATCACGCTCATCCCAACATTTTAAATATACGCGGCCCTGCGCATCGCGGGCAGTTTCTACCAGTCCGAGTACGTCGCGGTAGTGGCGAACCCCCTCCTCGAGATCCATCACCCGAATTTGCCCATGTCCTGGACGCAAAACACCTGTCATTGCCATTTTTTTCTCCTTTAAAATTTAGCTACTAAAGAAACAACTTTTAAGTATCACTGAGTTGTTTTCCAACACTTCCCAAGAATTGCTTTCGTTTTAATCAACTTTCTTCAATCACTGCCGCATCAACGCGACAAAGATTCTTACTCATCTTACCCAGCACCTTGAGCCGAAGGTCGCTTGAGGGACACACCCTACATGCAAGGACGCGGTTTTTTGCCTCATCCTCTACACTAACGTGTTCACGGCTCATCGCTTTTTTCGTGAAACTACCGGATACGATCTCAACCTTGCAGATGCCACAACCGCCTCCGCAGCATCCAACAGGTATTCCCTTTTTTCCCAGCATCGCCATACCATCAAGCACAGTCCTCGTATCCGAACTGCGAAAGGATTCCCCTGTATCATCGATGGTAACGGTGTAATAAGTCATATCATTAATTCAACTTCGACCATGCTTTAAATCGCATACTTTATTAAAGTTTCGACCTGAATACTTTTCAATACTATATTTGCATCAATCAATACTTATTAGGTATTGTCCATATCGTAATACCAACTTTTCACTAAGCTACGCCGGCTAACTTTTCATCACATTTTCAGCGCCGATTATGAGCTTAACCTGGCTGCCAATTCGATGAGAGCGAGACCTTGTAAATTATTCGCCACTCATCGACCGACACTTTTTGGTGCAGAAAGTTAAATCATTCACCGCCGCGCATATATTGCACCTGAAACATGGCAGGGGGATTCAAC
>CAVTCF010000001.1:0-1862404 GCA_963733265.1 uncultured beta proteobacterium | reverse complement strand
AATCGACTTGTCCTTTGAAATGGCCGGTAGTGCAATGCTTTGACTCCAGGTCGACCATTTGGAAGGAATCGTCAATACCAATACCAGATCCTTTGTTGATAGGCAGGTGATGGTCAGGATGCGACTTGCCAACTGACCACACCTTCCACAGCTCCCCTTTGCGATCGTAAATCTCGATGGCACCATTCAAATTACCCAGTTGCGCGTCCATGTAGAATACGCGCTTGCTGATTGGATGGTTCGGGTTGACCGGAACGGCTTCGAGCACATACACCTTTCGCAGTTGCCATGTTCCGTCTAGGAAGCAGGAACCCTGTCCACTGAAGTTCACATACTTGTAACCATCCGGCTCCTTGAACTCCTCCATCAAGTTCAGTTCATTGTGGTTCCACATCGGCAACAGCACGTTCTTGGTTCCCTTGTAGGTCCAGTGCATGTCCGAAACACGGCCGTTGTAGCCTTCGAAGTCTTCAATCATGAGATCAGATCCCAGAAATGAATCAGTGGTCTGTCCTGTTGCCAAACGCCGCACGCGACGCTGGAACCCAAGGTATAAATTGGCATCGTCGAGCTTGTTGTCATCCTCGTAACGCTGTATTAGCAACTGCGTATTTTTTAGGTCTTGGGGTTCCGCAATATGTACGTAGGTTCCCCGGAAAAGGTTGGATGGATTCGGGGTAATTTCAGGTATAGGTGCATCCTTGATCCGATGTTTAAAATTCAGAAAATGAAAATCGGCCTTGATGACTTTTTCAACTTGTCCCGTAGCCATGTTCCGATACTTCAAATAAATTGGGCTAATCGCTGCGTTGTCTCCCCAATTCAAACCATACTTGAAATTCCAAGCCAGCTTTTCGCCAGCATGAGGATCATTGAGATCAGGAGGCTCTGGAAAAGGACGTCCTGCGGCAAATCCTTCGATATCCCCCAGCTTTGCCCCCAGCTTGGTCTTATTCAGGTTTTTGCGGGTAGCATCAATATAGGCTTGCGGCAATGCGAAATTGGTAGTGGCACCTACCTTCATTTCGAAATAGCCTGCTTTGATAATCTTATAGGTTCCGACAGCCAGTGCATCCTTGAATTGGTCGACGTTAGCCTTGTTGATCGTCATGCCGGGAGTCAACCCCGGATAGGTCGGATACCCGCTCTTATAAGGGTTGAACGTATTTTCAACATCAGCCTCGGTGGCGGCCAGCGCTACGCTGGTGATGCCCGCCAGCAGCGCCGGCAGTAATTTAAGCAGTTTCATTTTCATGCGATATCTCCTTGAAGTTATAACTGGTAATTCAACTTGAAATACAGATCGTTTTGATTAAACGCGGCGCCAATCGGGCCTGCGCGGAATCCGCCCAGTGGCTCGATACTGGACATACCTGCTGACTGACCGACGGTGGCTGCAGTCCCTGTAAATGGCGGGTAAGGATTGCATGAACGGCAATCGTCAAAGCTGTAATTGCCGCTGCTGCCGAACTTGTAATTCAGACCAAAAGTGAGTTTCATCACGTTGCTGACATTCCACTCCAGTTGTGGGGCAATCACGTTGGCAGTAGCCATGAAGTCTCTGGCAAAGATCACTTGCGGGTTAAATACGCCATTCTTCAACGTACCGCGCACCAGCAATGTCATCATGTAGTTGTTCTGCCAATCCGGCATACCGACCTGACCCAATGGACCTTGGTAAAGCTCATGATCATAAATATGCTGATAGAACACCTGACCCGAAATCAGCGTAGCCGAAGTTTCGCTGATGAAAGGAATAAAGGTTGGACGATCAACACCAATTACTGATCTGAACACTTTATTCGCTGAGTACAGCTCGCTACGTGCCGTATTGGTGAATTCTTCACCGTCGGTAAATGCACCTTCCATACGGACTGCTGCCTGAACACTAGGAAGCTGGAAGTCCATCGAACCGCCAAGAAGCTTTACGCGTGGGTAAACCATGTCAAAGGCGATCAGGTTACTGACAGGAACAGCCGGATTCAGATTGCCGTTTCCACCTGTAAACGGATTGACGGCAGCGCCATTAATCGAATGCAATGAGGGTAGTTGCGAACGATAAGTCAATGCGTTCAAAGAGAACGAAAAGCCACCGGAAGTCACCCCTTCATACTTGGCGCCAAGCTGCGTATTCTCTATGCTCCAGCTAGGCAGGTCGATATTCCTGATACCAATCTGATGCGGCCCGAAATTGGTAGCCAAGGTTCCATTTCCCGCAAAGTTGGCGACCGTGCCACCGTTATCCCATAGGTTTGCCAACCCACGGAAAGTACAGCCTGCATCGAGAATGTCGTTTGGCGATCCGCACTGACCCAGATTATTGGGACGGAATTGGTCGAAATTCCAGACTAGTTGGATATTCCGATCCTGCATGGAATCACTTGGACCCATGCGGTATTCAGTCTGCAACATCCACATTGGGATCCGTATATCGGACAATTCGTCGTAAATATTATTGCGCGAATAATCGACCGGGTTCAACACATCCAGCACACGGAACAAGTCGGTGCGTCCCCAAACAACTTGCTGTTTGCCCACTTTCACAAACAGATCCTTCCCATCTGCGAGAGCAATCGTATTCTTCACATAAAGCTCGCGAATGAAGTCGAGGTGACTATTGAATTCTGGTGAGGCTAACTGTTCTTGCGATTGGTTTCCGTATCCTCCAAAATCGCGACAGCCGCGACTGTCTACATCACAGGGTCGAACCGGCACACCCCAATCCACTGCACCATATGCCGGCGCTCCGTAAATCCCCTGACCATACACAGCCAAACCGGAATTCGGGTTGTTGGAGTAAGAGTCCACAAATGCGTTGTTGGGTAGGCCAAATGCATTTTTAACGGTTGTATAACCGATGCCCTGACCCCAAGGAACTGACCCCCCTGTACCGGTACTGCCAAGCTCGATCGAGCCGCCGGCGTCTTTACCGTATTTGCTGCCGTTCAAATCATACACCCCATTCCAAGATCCTCTGAGAATGCTGTGTACCGACCAGCCGTCGCCGAGTTGTTTTTCGGAACCGGCTTGTAACGTATTGGCAAACTTCGACAATCCCTGACTTTGCCGAACGGCCGTGTGATTTTCGTATGTCACATCGGTTTTCCAATGTGAATCATCATCCCCCAAGGCTGGCAGGTGATCATCTGCCGCCCATAGTGAACTCGCTGTCGTCATGAGGATTGCCAAAGCACATAGCTTCAGCAGCCCTCCAACTCTTACCCTGTTTTCCATGTCTACACTCCCTGTTTTATTTAACTTCATTTTGAAAGACCCCCCTACCGCACCCCTGTGATCCAAGGTTGTTATTAATCATTTTCCAGAACGCCGTCAGCGTCCACATGAACGTTCGTCACAAATTTCGGTTTGAATACGACGCACCAGGACGGCACGATCAACACAGCGGCAATCGCATTGACGATAAGCATAAAAGACAGAAGAATCGCCGCATCAGACTGAAAGCGCAGATCGGACATGAATATCCACATCACCACCCCGGCAATCAGCGTCACGGCTGTAAAGCTGACGGCGTAACCTGTGGTCGCCACCGCATTGATCACCGCCTGCTTCATGTCGCGCAAATGCGAAAACTCTTCCCGAATGCGATCCATGAAATAAACTGCATAGTCGATTCCCACCCCGACACCTACCGCGATCACCGGCACGGTGTTAACGCTGATACCGATATTGAGCGCTCCCATGTAGGCGTAGGTCATCAGTGTCGAAAACAGCATCGGCAAGATCATCAGCCAGCCGGCGTGCAGCGAGCTGTAATAGATCGTCACGGTCAAGAAGGCCAAGGCCATCACTGAAGGAATGATGATCATGTGGTCTTTGTGCAAAGCCTGGTTGCCCGCTGCCGTCACACCGATAATGCCGCCGCCAAGTTCAATGTGTAACCCCGGAACTTCAGCATCAATCTTCTTGATGCCTTCTTCGGCCAAGGCGACGATGCGCTCTATGGTTTCTGCCTTGTGATCCTTGTAGTAGAACACCATGTCGGCTTCATCTTCGTCCGGGCTGACAAATTCCTTCAAAGCGCCGGGAATCGGACTGGATGCCATGTAGGCAAACATCAGGCCGCCAATATCACCCGCAGAATCCGGTAACTGCATCCAGCGAGGGTCGTCGTTGTGCGTCAGCTTGTTCACCACGCGCACCACCCCCGGAATCGCCTTGGTTCCGCCCAGGGTCGGGTCGGCCAGCATGTAGGCCTGGAATCGCTCAATGGCCGCCATCACCTCGGGACGTTTGATGCCGCCCTTGTCCTCGGTACGTGCGATAACGTGCAATTCCTCGGAGCCCGGGAATCGGGTATTGATGGCTTTGGTCGAAATGTTGTAGTCATGATCGCGGTGCAGCAGCGGCGATCCCGGCTCAGATTCGCCGATCTGTACTTTTGCCACCAGATAGCTGCCGCCTATAGCACCGATCAACGTCAGGAGTAGAATAGAGCGCGCCCCACCTTCGGTGCCGCCGGTCAGCGACATGGCTTTACCCAAAAAGTCGCGTACGCCTTGATTGCCGTTCACATGCTCCTTTGGCGTCGGCAGGATAGTTAAGGCGAGTGGAATCATGAAGTGAACGGTAAAGATGACCGAGAAACCCCAGAAACCCGCAGCAAGACCCAGCTTGTGATTAAACGGCGCTGAACCCAGCATTAGAACGGCGATACCCAGCGCGTCCACAATAATGGCCAGTGAGCCGGGACGAAACAGCGCTTCAAGTGCGTTTCGGGCGGCTTTCTTGCCGTCATGCACAATCGCCAATTCTTCGTAATAGCGAGCTACCAGTTGCACCCCGTGCGAAGTGGCGCGGGCGGCAATCAGGAAGGGGATAGGCAAGGATAACGGTTCCAGATTGATGCCGATGGCACCCATGAAGCCGAGACCCCAGATTGAAGACAACGCAATCCCCAATAGCGGCAAAGCAATGCCGTAAAGGCGGCGGAAATAGACAATCAGCAGTGTCGCCAGCAGGGCCAGTGTCCATGCCAGAATTTCCACGATCTGATTAAGGTAGGTATACACCCAGCCGATCAGCACCGGATTGCCGGTCACATAAATTTGATGACCGGGTTTATTCAGGCTTAGTCTTACTTTCTGCAAGGCAGCGAAGGTGGCCGAATAGTCAATGTCGCCTTCGTTAAGTTGCGCTTTGATCAAGGCCGCTTTCATATCCGGCGACACCAGCAGGCCATAAATCGTCGGATTCGCAATCACATCTTTCCTGAGTTGCTCCAACTCAGCCACGGTACGAGTCGGTTTCATGGGATCGTAATACGGTTCCGATGCAAAGCCGCCTTGACTATCCAGAAAGACTTTCCGTGCCGTACGGTGCGTCAGGCTGCTCACCAGGTTGTGGTTAACGCCCGGCAAGTTATCAATTCCCATCGTGGCATCGTTAATCAGCGCCAGCGTTTCGTCGTTAAAAATCGTCCCTTTCTCCACTTCGACCGACATGACTATCATGTTGGCACCACCAAAGTTTTCTTTCAGATGGTTGTAGACTTTGATGTAGGCATGATTCTGCGGCAGCAAATCCGCGAAGTCGGTAAAAATCCGCAGTCTTGGAACTGCTGCGGCGAACATCAAAGTCACCAGCATGACCGCTGATAGAACGTACTTTGGATTACGGAATATCCATTCCTCTCCCTTATGCAGGGCGTGGGTAATAGTGTGTCGAACTTTATTGACCATGGTGTCAATGTCTCTCAGATATGTTTGTAGTTACTGCCAGTGTGGGGACTGTGCGTAATAGCCCCCCGGGGCCGCCGATCACAATGGCTGACTGCCCCGGCAGGGAAGCCCCTCCACCCAGAAAGACTGGAACGGCATCCGTATAGGGGACGTCGTACCAGCTATTACCTTTCAATTGGGCAATCACCCCGCCCGCTCCCACCCCGAACGGAATGCCTCCATTCATGAACAAACGGTTCAACGTAGCGTGCGTGGTGTTTTCCTGCGTGTGCCATGTCTTGCCGCCGTCTGCGGTATGTAATACTTGGCCAGCAAGGCCGCTTACCCAGCCTTCTTTGTTGTTGGCAAACAACGCGGCAAGAGGATAGAAATCACCGGGAATTTTTGTGCCCTTTTTCCAAGTCGCGCCGCCGTCCTCAGTAAATACAGTCAGGCCAAACTCGCCCAGCGCTATGCCGTGTTTTTCATCTACAAACTGTATCGTCGTGATCTGCTTGTCCGCCGCCAAATCGGTCGTCTTCCAGGTTTTACCCGCGTCGGTGCTGACGGAAATGACGGCGTTGGTGCCAACTACCCACCAGTTACCCTGTTTGTCACAAGTCACGGCCAAGGGGGTGTGTGGCATCTCCAACGGCACCGATTTCCAATTATTTCCCTCCCCGTCCGCTGACCACACCTTGTGATAATGATCGACTGCAACAAAACCCTTGTCTCCGCAGACGCTCATGTCCACCAGCGAAGTGTTCCCCAATGGTTTTCTGACCCAAGTTTTTCCCTGATCCGCAGAAACCAAAACTACCCCGCTCTGCGTCCCGGCGACGACCGCTTTCCCATTGCTGGCGATTGCTTGATTGATGTCGTAGCGCTGTACCGAACGCTGACGTTCAGCCGCAATTCCACTCATGTCTGGCGCCTGCGTGCAGGCAGTCACTACACTCAGCTGGACAGCACAAAGTGTGATTTTTGCCGGCAACCAATTACCGCTTGACCATTTCGTTTTATTTTTAATGCTCACTCATCCTCCTTATGGATACCTCTAAAAATCCTATGTTGCGAGCACCCGCTTTGCGGATTGTCGGCATTTCCCGCTAGTTTTTTATTATGCACATTAAGCAATTGGTTGCTCTATTCGTAATTTACGCCGCTAGTAAAATACATTCCAATACCTTACGTGCCTGATGCCCATACCTAAAAAGCATGGGGGCAAGCAACTCTTAATTATTTGAATAACATCATGTATTTTAAATACATAGGTTTGATATTCCCAAAACAAGACGTGCAGATTTCATAGTCCTATCACGCTCACTAAGAAACGCAGGGCTGTTCCATTACACAGAATTCATCTGAGGAAAAATATTTTTTGATCTTAGATCTAGGAAATGCTGGTAGTTTTTCAAGCAAAAGTAGTTGCTGGTTGGCGTATTACAATATTGGCTTTGCTTAAGACCTTCTAATACATTTAGAGCGAAATTTATGCATGATCTTTCTTTGATCCGGCATCAAACACCCTTCCAATACCTCTGCCTCTTTATGCTTTGCTAATTCTTGATGCTTTGCTAATTCTTGGAATATCCCTCCAAGGTGCTTGCGTGATACCCCGAATATTTTCATCTTCCAATTCCTCGGAATAAAAACCACATGATATTTACAATCCAAAGTAGTATGCGTGGTGCACTAGTACTTTTTCATTTGTGAATCTCCTTTGTCTTTTTGGTGAAGACTCGGAGATTCACTACTAACATAGTAAAGGTCAAACCTTGGGAAGACCATCGACAGAACCGGGGGTTTACCTCATTAATTAAATTACAAAACGAGATTAATTAATATGAGCATTAGTTTACAATGATCAGTTAAGCACCACCGCTGAATGGGGGCGAATTTTGGATATTAGACATCTTAAGTATTTCATCGCAGCCGCTGAAGAGTTGAATCTTGGACGCGCAGCTCAACGCTTGTATATTTCTCAGCCTCATCTAACGCGCCAAATTCAGCAGTTGGAAGAGGAACTTGATGTCCAGTTATTCCTTAGAACGCCAAAGGGAGTTGAACTAGCTCCTGCTGGAAAAATGTTTCTTGAAGAAGCACGAAACATTCGGGCCTTGATGGAACAAGGAGTTGAACGCACAAAGCGTGCAAGCCAAGGAAAAATGGGGAGACTGGATATTGGCATCTTGGGCACAGGAATTCTTCAAGCGATTCCGCAGATAATGCGTAAATTCCGGGACTCTCATCCAGATGTCAAGGTGGTTTTGCATACTATGTCCAAAGCAGAACAAGTCGAGGCACTGCGACAGAAGCGAATTAGTTTCGGATTCCATCGCATGCCCCTTCTCCTTCCTGATATTGATAATCTATTGATCATTAACGAGCAGCTTTTGTTGGCAATCAATGAAGATCACCCTTTAAGTAAACAGGAGTCCGTTTCTTTCATGGAATTGGCAAAGCAACCTATCGTTCTTTTCCCAACTGAAGCTCGACCAAACTTTGTTGATAGGGTATTTGCACTTTGCAGGGACGCTGGATTCGTTCCAGAGATATCACAATTGGTAGGCGATGTAGTTACTGGTGTAGCTTTGGTTTCTGGTGGATTCGGAATCACAATAGTTCCAGAATCAGCAGCAACCCTCAGTCTACCCGGGGTAGTATATCGTCCTTTTTTTGATGCGCCCGCTGCCAACGTGGACTTAAGTTGTATCTATCTTAAAGATGGGCAAACAGCTATATCTGAAGCTTTTTTGACCGTTATTCGAACATTTGTAAGCACATCATAATCCCAAAGCTTGTCGCGAAATTAAATGCTCCCTGGTTCGTTCTGCCCTGTTCCTATGCTTCTCGGAGCAATGGATGCAATTACATTTTCACTAAGTAAACAGGAATAGCTGACTACCCCGCATCTACTCAAAACGCACATTGTTAAATCAAGAAAGTAAATCTCCGCGAATCCCTGCAATATTCCGAACGAAAATTATTCAACTAGGTAAATTGAGGGTGTAAGAAATTTTGTGTAAACGGTCATTTGGCAGGAAACTGCCATAACTTTGAAAGGAGTGAATATGACCGTAGTGTGAACGGCGATCCAAATCCGCGTAAAACTGGCTGCGAAGGCGATTTTCGTCTTATTTTTTTCTGAGTATTAAATTCAATAGTTGTACGAGGCTGGCGTAGCTGGTGAAGATGGGGTAGTCCACCATCAAAGAGAGCATGGTAATAGCAAGCGCGGCAATCAGGTGTTTGTAGATACAATCTCAAAAGGGTTTGCAGAAATGCGAGATAAGGTTGGTGTTGTTGTTGAAGAAGGAAAAGAACCGCCCTCATTCCATGAAATACGCTCACTTGCAATTCGACTTTACACAAAATTGTACTCAGCCAATCCCGCCATAGCGCAGGCTATAGCTGGTCACAAAGATGCATCTACTACAGACTTGTATCGCGATGTTCGTGGGTCGGAATGGATTCAGGTAAAAGTTGGATAGTTTTGGCGTAGTTTTGGGGGAGTTTTGGGGAATAATATTTAAGTGTTTTTATTCAATTGCTTACAATTTTATTTGAATGCTGCCCATGCAGCAAAATAAAATGCTGATCTTTTCTTTCTTAACCATTTCTTTGATATCGCTTAGTTGAATTTTTCCCAAAGACGGGTATTTTTATATGAAATTCTCGCAATTTACAAAGGTGACAGAAACACACTCTCGCGCAACTTCTTTAATTGATCACGTAGTTGGGCTGCTTTTTCAAACTCCAAGTTCTTGGCTGCCTGTAACATTTCTTTTTCCAAACGTGCAATTTCTTTGGAAACTTCTTTCTCGCTCATCGCCAAATACTTCGCCTGTGTTTGCGCTGCTTTGAGCGACTTGCGTTCATCATCCACGTCATACTCGCTGTCTATAATATCCTTAATGCGCTTGACGATAGAGTGCGGAACGATGCCATGCTCCTCGTTATACGTTACCTGTTTCGCGCGACGCCGATCCGTCTCGTCAATGGCTTTGCGCATGGATTCGGTGATGCGGTCCGCGTACAAAATCGCAGTGCCATGCAAGTGGCGGGCAGCGCGACCTATGGTTTGAATCAGTGAACGTTCCGAACGCAGGAAACCCTCTTTGTCGGCATCAAGAATCGCAACAAGTGAAACTTCCGGAATATCCAAACCTTCGCGCAACAAATTAATACCAACCAGCACGTCAAACATGCCGAGGCGCAAGTCGCGGATGATCTCCACACGCTCAACCGTTTCAATGTCGGAATGCAGATAGCGCACTTTGATACCGTGCTCGGAAAAATAATCGGTCAGGTCTTCGGCCATGCGCTTGGTTAGCGTGGTCACCAACACCCGCTCGCCCACCGCGATGCGTGCATTTGCCTCGCTCATCAGATTATCCACCTGATGTGTCGCCGGACGCACTTCTATCATCGGATCAATCAATCCGGTCGGTCGCACCAATTGCTCAACCACTTGTCCGGCGTGTTCCGCTTCATAAGTTGAGGGCGTGGCTGATACAAAAATACTTTGGCGCATTGATTTTTCAAATTCGTCAAAGCGAAGCGGGCGGTTGTCCATCGCCGAGGGCAGACGGAATCCATAATTCACCAGATTTTCTTTGCGCGCACGGTCTCCCTTGTACATGCCGCCCACTTGCGGCACCATCACATGGCTTTCGTCCAGAAACATCAGCGCATTGGGTGGCAGATAATCAAGCAAAGTCGGCGGCGGCGCACCATCCGGCCTACCGGACAAATGCCGCGAATAATTTTCAATCCCTTTGCAAAATCCAATCTCGGCCAGCATCTCAAGATCGTGGCGTGTACGCTGCTCGATGCGCTGCGCCTCCACCAGTTTATTTTCTTTCTGGAAAAACTCGATGCGCGAAGCCAGTTCCACTTTGATTGTCTCGATGGCGCGCAAAGTCGTTTCGCGCGGCGTAACGTAATGACTGGAGGGATAAACAGTATAGCGCGGCAACCGCGTCTGGATATGTCCGGTGAGCGGATCAAATAATGCGAGCGATTCCACCTCGTCGTCAAACAATGTAACGCGAACCGCATTGTCACTACTTTCTGCCGGAAAGATGTCGATCACATCTCCGCGCACGCGAAATGTACCGCGCTGAAAATCCAACTCGTTGCGTTCGTACTGCATTGAGATAAGACGTTTGATGGCGTCACGCTGCGACATCTTTTCATGCTCGCGCAGATGCAAAATCATGCCGTGATAATCAACCGGATCGCCGATACCGTAAATAGCCGAAACGGTCGCCACAATCACGCAGTCCTCCCGTTCCAGCATTGACTTGGTGGCAGACAAACGCATCTGCTCAATCTGCTCGTTGATACTGGAATCCTTCTCGATGTACACATCCCGCGAAGGCACATACGCCTCCGGTTGATAATAATCGTAATAGGAAACGAAATACTCCACCGCGTTCTCGGGAAAAAACTCGCGCATCTCGGAATACAACTGTGCCGCCAACGTCTTATTCGGCGCCATGATGATAGCAGGCCGCCCGATGCGCGCTATCACGTTCGCCATGGTGAAAGTTTTACCGGAACCGGTCACGCCAAGCAACGTCTGATAGGAAAGACCGTCTTCGATGCCCTCGACAAGCTGTGCAATAGCCGTAGGCTGATCCCCCGCCGGTTCAAATGGCAGGTGTAGGCGGTAAGGGCTGTTGGGAAAAGTTTGGATGTTCATAGTTAGCCCCGTATTGTACGGGGAAAGGGGCTTGCTAAGCTACGATATGACAATACATCCTACGTAGTCATGTTTTGCGCTCATGCTTCTTTTTCCACTCATCCTCTGACCATTCGTACCAACTTGGAAGCCCTAGATATAGCTGCTGTGTGGCATCCGCAATAGCAAATAAGTCTGACAAATCTCCTCGAATTTCACTGAATTTGTCGTAGGCTCCACCTTTTTTGCGCCAGCAATTAGGTGCTCCATCCGACGAAAATAGTTCTGTTCCAGTAAGCACGATTACAGGGCTGTTTGGTAGACGGCGAAGGCGCTTGTTTCGTTGCGACTGAGCCATTGCCTTGATTGAAACAATTTCTTGGGGTGAAAGTTTTTCCTTGAGCATCGCGAAGATCAACGTGGAACCTGGAAATTCGCGCGCCAGCACTTTCATTCTTTCAAAATCAACTCGTTCAAAACCATTGAAGCTCTTACATTCTGCATGAACAACTTGGGTTCTACTCACTCGCCATGTTGACGGGTTATACAGGCAAGTGAGATCAGCCTCTAATTCCTGATCATCTTTCTTAGCGGTATAGCTAAAAAGAGGAGTAACTCCATGATCGTGTGATCCCCGACCAGACAGAAATTTAAGTACTAGCAAAACGCTAAATGCCCCCTGCGAAACGGAACTGGCAAATGGACCATGAGCACGATAGGTCCATTCAATATCTTTAGGCGAATGAGCAGGGACATCAAAATCTGATAAGCAAAACCGACAGCGCATCTGGTACTTCAGCTCATCCAGTTCGTACCAGTTATGTCGTGTACAAACAGGGCACTGAATTTTTAATCCAAGCCTCAATGCCTCAACGTCGATGAGTCTTTCCAGAAAACCTTCGCTTTTAAAATGGAGCCCCTCCGAAGTAATCACCTGCTTGATCCGTCCCATCACAGCTTGCCGAGACATTCCTCCCTCATTTTCAAGCTCGCTCATGAGATTGATCACGCCTTTGTGCGCAAGCAATGAAACACCCCAAGTGCCCTCAAGCTGCTTCACCAGTTGTGATGCCATTCTTCCGGGAGGTGATCCGTTTGCGGCGGCTGTGTATGTCTTCAGCAACCATCGCCGGAATCGCGTGAAATTGCTGCTGTGGGATCGCACCGGATTCTGGTTGTTGATGAAACGATTGGAGGAGGATCGATTCATCTGGCCTAAAGAGGTGCCTGTTGCGGAGCTGACTGTAGAGCAATTGCACTGGTTGTTGGAGGGCATCGATCTGGCGGCAGTACGCCCGCATCGCGAGCGAAATTATTTGCGATTTGGGTGAACAATTTTATGTGATGATTGTCCAAGAAATCAATGGAAACAATCACACTCACCACTGATGAATTCAATGTGCTGATCGCACAGCGCGACACGTATCAACAGCAACACAACACCCTCCATCAAGAGCGAAATATACTTCAAGTCGAACGCGAAACTTTACGCAGTGAACTGCGCGTTATGACGGTCGAGCGCGATTTACTGCAAGAGCGAGTCAATGCACTTCTGCGCCAGACCTTTGCCGCCAAGAGCGAAGCACGCGGCACTCACCAAAAAGATCTGTTCATCAATGAAGCGGAAGCGTTGGCACCTACTGCAGATACCCCTGCTGCACAAGAAGCCGTTCCAAATGATTCCATCAAAGTCGAAGGACATGAACGCAAGCGCCGTGGTCGCAAACCGCTGGATCCAGCGTTGCCCCGCGAAGTCGTTCGTCACGAACTGCCTGAATCCGAGCGCATCTGCCCGCATGACGGCGAAGCGCTGGTGGAGATCGGCGTAGAGACAAGCGAACAACTGGACATCATTCCGCAGAAGATCCGGGTGATCCAGCATCAGCGTGTGAAATACGCCTGCCCCTGCTGCGATCAAGGCATCAAGGTGACACCGGCACAACCGCGCATTATTCCCAAAGGTTTGCTCACTGAATCTGCTCTGGCGTGGGTGGTGACATCGAAATATCAGGATGCACTGCCGCTGTACCGGCAGGCAGCTCTACTGGGAAGATTCGGTGGCGATCTGTCGCGCAACACGTTGGCTGCAAGCGTGGTGCGTGTAGGTGAAGCCGTGCAACCGATCATCAATTTGATGCGGGATCATTTGCTCGAATCGGACTTGGTGTATGGCGATGAAACGGTGATCCAGGTATTGAAAGAGTCGGGACGCGCGGCGCAGACTAAAAGCTATTTGTGGGCGCAGATGAATGGCACGGGGCCACCGGTAAGATTGTTTGGTTAGCAGTGGCACATGCTCAACCATTTGACCCTTGCCGTGGATAACGAGCTCCCCTGAACGCCAGCGGATGTCACCAAGTTCGAGTGAAACGATTTCGCTCGCGCGCAAGCCGAGTCGCGCTAACAGCAGCAAGATTGCGTAGTCACGACGCCCGCGCGGCGTCGATCGGTCTGTAGATGCGAGAACACATTCTTCTTGCTCTGGCGTGAGGAATTTTGGTACGGATGACTGCCGCCACTTGATGACCGTGGGTATCGAATTCGATAGATCGCGAGGCGTATCTCCGCGTAGAAAGAGGAAATGGCAAAACGATCTGAGTGCCACCGCCATAAGCCGCATGTACTCGCCTGACCGACCATTGCTGCGGGCAAGGAGATGGTTTCGAATCGTCATGACGTCGAAGGTGCCAGGCAATACATGACCGTCACCAGCATTCCTGCTATTAAGGAAATCACGAATGAAAGGTGCGTAAACGAGCACCGAATTCTCCGCAAGGCCACGATCTTGCCTCAGGTAATCCACGTAACGGCAGTTGATGAGGTGAATCGCAGACTCGTCGCTCGGTGCCTCCAACGGAACTTCGGCCTGACAGCGCAGATATGCAAGTAACTGCCGCAATACCGCAAGTTCGAACTGAACACGGGCCGCTGGTGAGCCAATTAAGCGCTTCACGAACTCGGCAATAACGGATTCATCAAGGTTAGGCAAGGTTATGTTCTGGTCCTTCATCCATCGCGCGAAGGCCGTCAACACCCATCGTTTTTTGCGAAGCGTTTCTTCAGCGTATCTCGCTGTCCGCAGTTGTTCGAGAAATGCTTCAATGTGACGGAGTAGCAGTGCTTCAGCTACACCATCTTTGATTGTGTCTGTCGTGATCATGTGATTTCTCCTTGGCCGGCGTGATTGCCAGCTTGGAGAAATCATACGGATTATGCCGACTCAGCAATCATAATAGGCACTGCAGAGAAGAACCAATGCTAATGACGCGGCATAATCCGGGAGTCGGCATTATCTTTGCGAGAATGCGATTCGCCCCTTTGTGGTCGGACGACGTAACTGGTTATTTGCCGATACGGTTGGTGGTGCTCATGCAAGTGCGAATTTGTATTCGCTCATCGAAACGTGCAAAGCGAATTCCATCGACACATATCAATATCTCATTGCCTTGTTCAAGGCACTACCACTTGCCGAAACAGTCGACGATTACGAAGCCCTGCTGCCTTGGCGAATCTCTCTTCCATCTGCTTGAACTAGTTTCTATCAACTACAGAAATTATGCGCACGCACAAGTGGCGTCGATAAATGATCGCTTACAATCAAGTGCAAAGCCTTTGCTCCGCCACGCACTGCATCCACAACCAAGCGTCGATCAAAGGTCGCCAGTTTTCCGCTATGGGCGCAAGCCAAGGCCAGCAGGTAGCTGTCTGTCACTTGAGCGGAACTTAGCATGCGCGATGAGTCAATTTTAGTTGCATCCATCAGACTAATGTCGTCCGGCCAAAATACGTGGCCCGGCAAAGAACACAAGCCTGTCATCAATTGCGCAACCGCAGCCGGTGTGCCCGGTGAATTGGGATAGCGCACATGTCCGATGATGCGTATCACGCCATTCTCGGTTAACGGGCAGGTAGCCCACGATTTCTTCCCTTGTTTTGCGAACCATTCATGCGCCGCATCGTGCTGAACGTGCATAGGATCGACCAGCGCGATCAGCACATTTGCATCCAGCAAGAAAGTCATCCGGGTAACTCGTCGCGCAACTGATTTACCAGTTCCGGTGTCACCGCTGCCGCCCCAACACGCGCTGGCAACAAAGGGACACCGTTACGGGCCTTCACGCTCGGCGTATTGGGCCGCAGTGCCTGCCGTGTGAGTTCGGAAATAATCTCGCCAACGCTCTTGCGCTGCAAGGAGGCCAAACTTTTGGCTGCCGCAAGTACATCATCATCAATGGATAAGGTCGTTCTCATCTTGCCTCCTGAATTTGCATCAAACATCACGCATCATACATCAGGCGATATGGCTTGCCAATGTCAACAACTGAGTCTTGATTTTAGGCAAATGCATCGCACGATGACGGGTAACATGGGGCCCATCCAAATGTTTTGGACAAAACTCAGATTGCCAATCTACAAATCACCATTCAAAATACGCGCCCCAATTTGCCGATTCGACATCGCACTTTCATCACATGACCATCGAACTCACCAAAGAATCACGCAAGGCTGCAACCTCATCCATCGAACGCTATTTCAAAGAAAACATGGAAGAACAAATCGGCAACGTGACTGCCGATGGATTGCTGCAATTTTTTATTGAGGAAGTTGGGCCGAGCATTTACAACAAGGCGGTGTCAGATGTGCAAGCAAGGCTGCAAAGCAGAATTATTGAACTTGATGCCGAGGTTTATGAAGATGAGTTTGGCTACTGGCAGAAGCGTCATTGCAAACGTTAATAGGGTATTTGCGGATTATTTGTACTTGCGGAACTGCCCAACCACGACGCCGAAAATTTCCAGATCGTTTTTGGGTCGAATCACCGGATAGGCTGGATTGGCAGGAATCAGCACAAATTTGCCTTTTTCGTTGCCGAGCGTCTTGAGAGTGAATTCATTGTCAACGATGGCGATGACCATATCACCGGCACTGGCGGGCCCGCGTTTTTCGACCACAACCGTATCTCCGGGCATAATACCGGCATCGATCATGGAATCGCCTTTGACGTTGATCAAGACTGTATTGGAGGGACTTTCGACCAGATATTCGTCGATGGTAATCGTATCGTAACGTGAACTATCTGCTTGCCTGGGAGCCCCCGCTTGCACACTATCGAAAATGGGGCGTTCGAAGAAACGTCTACCCGGTTTGAGGCGCTTTTCCGGGGTGGATTCAAGAAAGCCTTGTAATTTGAGCCGCGCGATTAATGCCGCCACCGGTGATTTGGACCTTAAGCCCAATAAAGACATAATGGTAGAGTACGGCGGCAACACGTTGTTGTCGGCGTAGTAGTCTTGAAGCTTGGCGAGATAGGTTGCGTCATTGCTCATGGATCGGTAAGATATAGAACGAACGTTCAGTTGTCAATAAGCAAATTATCCAAATATTGATGGACTAAAATGAAGAGATTATTTGCAACGAACCGTTCCTTCCCCTCCTAAGGGAAGGATGGGATGGGGGTTGAAACTTTAAGGAATGCATCGAGTTTACCCACTCCCTAGCCCTCCTCCTGCATGGGGGAGGGAAATTAAGGCTGGCGAGTTATTGAATAAATGAATCAAAAAAATATGGCAAACAATAAATACGATGAATCAAGTTTCAAAGTCCTACGCGGTCTCGAACCGGTGCGGCAACGGCCGGGGATGTACACCAATCTGGAGTCACCCAACCACCTCATCGCCGAAGTGGTGGATAACGCCTGCGATGAGGCGCTGGCCAATTTCGCCAAGAACATCAGCGTAATCGCGCATGCAGATGGCTCGGTGTCGGTGCAGGATGACGGTCGTGGCATCCCGGTTGGCATACATGCAGAGGAAGGTGTTTCGGTAGTTGAGGTAGCCTTCACGGTTCTGCATTCCGGTGGTAAGTTCGATAAAGACTCCGGTGGAGCTTACAAATTTGCAGGTGGATTGCATGGAGTTGGCGTGGCCGTCACCAATGCCCTTTCCAACAAGGTTGAAGTAACCGTGTACCGTGATGGGGGCGTACACTTTATACGCTTTCTAAAGGGTGTTGCGGCGGCTCCCGTGGCAAGAATAGGCGATTGCCCGAAAAAACAGACTGGCACAATGGTGCGTGCATGGCCAGACCCAAAATATTTTGATGTGCCCAACGTAATCTTGCCACAACTGGAGCGCTCATTGCGTTCCAAAGCTGTTTTGCTTCCCGGGGTCAACATCACCCTGTTCACAGAAAAAACCGGTGAGACTCGTGCCTGGTCTTACCCCGATGGCTTGCGTGGTTACTTGAACGAAGCAATGGCAGAACAGGAAATGGCCGTTCCGATCTTCGCCATGGAAAAATTTATTCCCAAAGGTGGCGACAGCGGTTACGCCGAAGGCGAAGGCGCGGCATGGGCAATCGTGTGGTCTGCCGAAGGCTCAGTGGTGCGTGAGTCCTACGTCAATTTGATTCCAACTTGGTCGGGCGGTACGCATGATTCCGGTCTGCGCGACGGCGTGTTCAATGCGGTGAAAAACTTTTCCGAATTGCACGGCTTGTTGCCCAAGGGCGTAAAGCTGGTGCCGGAAGATGTATTTTCGCGTGCCAGTTTCGTTTTATCGGCCAAGGTGCTTGATCCGCAATTCCAAGGACAAACCAAGGACAGACTTGTCTCGCGCGATGCTCTGCGCCTGGTCTCGCTGATGGTGAAAGACCCGCTTGATTTGTGGCTAAACGAACATATCGATTTCGGCAAGCGCATCACCGAACTCGCCATTCAGCAAGCGCAAAGCCGTTTGCGCTCGGCGCAAAAAGTGGAAAAGAAAAAAGGCTCCTCGGTCGCGGTGTTACCGGGAAAATTAACCGATTGCAGCTCCAGCGATCCGACCCGCACCGAGTTGTTTCTGGTCGAAGGTGACTCCGCCGGAGGCTCTGCCAAGCAGGGCCGCAATAAAGAATTTCAGGCCGTGCTGCCCTTGCGCGGCAAAGTACTTAATACCTTCGAAGTTGACAAAGATCGCTTGTTCGCCAATAACGAAATCCATGACATTTCGGTTGCCATCGGCGTCGATCCGCACGGACCGAACGACACGGTGGATTTGTCCGGTATGCGTTACAACGGCATCTACATTATGGCCGATGCCGATGTAGATGGCGCACATATTTCCACCCTGTTGCTGACATTATTCTTTCGTCATTTCTATCAGGTTGTGCTGGCTGGAAAAATTTATCTGGCACAACCCCCGTTGTTCCGTATCGACGTTCCGGCTCATGGCAAGAAACCGATTCGCAAGCTCTATGCACTCAACGAAGGCGAACTTTCGGGCATCGAAGACAGACTGCGTCAGGAAAAAGTGCGTGAAGGCAGTTGGTCAATCTCGCGTTTCAAAGGCTTGGGGGAAATGAATGCCGAACAGCTTTGGGATACGACACTTAACCCCGACACGCGCCGCTCTTTGCGCGTCAACGCCGCCGCGCTACCGTTCAATGAAAATTTGGAAATGTTCAACATGCTGATGGGGAAACACGAAGCCTCAACACGCCGCGCGTGGCTGGAGTATCACGGCAATGAAGTTGAGGGAGATATTTGATGAGTACCGAGAACAAAGATCAACCTACCCTCTTTCCTGAGGACGAAGCCAAGTTGGTCGAGAACGAAACGACGGAGCAAGAACCCGGCACAGATGGTGGCTCCGGCAATGTTAAGCAATTCTCCCCCCTCACAGCATTACCGGACGGGGATGAAGTCCCCATCGCGTTGTACGCCGAACGCGCGTATCTGGAATATGCCATCTCGGTCGTCAAAGGCCGTGCGTTGCCGGATGTGTGCGACGGGCAAAAGCCGGTGCAGCGCCGCATTCTTTATGCCATGCGTCAGATGGGACTCAGTCACGGTAACAAGCATGTCAAATCCGCGCGTGTAGTCGGTGATGTGCTGGGTAAATATCACCCGCATGGCGACTCGTCCGCATATGAAGCAATGGTGCGTCTGGCGCAGGATTTTTCCATGCGCTATCCTCTGGTCGATGGTCAGGGAAACTTTGGCACACGCGATGGCGACAATGCCGCCGCGATGCGTTACACCGAAGCACGCCTTACGCCGCTGGCTGACCTGTTGTTGTCCGAGTTGGACATGGGTACCGTGGATTTTGTGCCCAACTACGATGGCGCATTTCAAGAACCGGCCATGTTGCCTGCCCGCTTGCCGATGGTGTTGCTCAACGGCGCATCCGGTATTGCCGTGGGTATGGCAACAGAAATTCCTTCGCACAATTTGCGCGAAGTCGCCAGTGCTGCGGTGCAGTTGGTGCGTGACGAAAAAATAACCGATGACGCCCTGCTCTCTTGCATCCAAGGCCCGGATTTCCCAGCCGGGGGACAGATTATTTCATCACCCCGCGAGCTCCGCGAAAGCTACTTGAGCGGGCGCGGTTCCATCAAGATGCGCGCGCGCTGGACAGTGGAAGAACTAGCTCGCGGTCAATGGCAAATTGTAGTTTACGAATTGCCACACGGGGTCTCGACCAAAAAAGTATTGGAAGAAATAGACGAACTGAGTAACCCGAAAGTCCGGGCAAATAAAAAGAGTTTGTCACCCGAGCAAGTACAAAACAAACAACTGCTGCTTTCGGTATTGGATGCGGTAGCGGATGAATCCGATAAGTCACAGGCGGTACGACTGGTATTCCAACCCAAGTCTTCACGTCAAACGCAAGATGAGCTGATGAATGTTCTGTTGGCACATACCAGCCTGGAATCATCCACGCCTCTTAATTTGACCATGATCGGGGCGGATGGTCGCCCGCAACAAAAATCGCTGGCGCACATCCTGCGCGAATGGGTGGATTTCCGCCTTGCTACCGTGCGCCGCCGCAGTGAGCATCGTTTGGGACAAGTCAATGACCGTCTGCATATCCTCGCAGGACGCATGATCGTATTTTTGAATATCGATGAAGTCATTAGAATTATCCGAGAATCTGACGAACCCAAAGCGGCATTAATCGCGCGTTTTGAACTCTCTGATCGCCAAGCTGAAGACATCCTGGAAATCCGCTTGCGCCAACTGGCGCGACTTGAAGGTATACGCATTGAGAAGGAAATTAAGCAGCTCGAAAAAGAACGCAAAGAACTCACGCGCTTGCTCTCTAAAGAGACTGCCTTGCGCGAACTTGTTGCCAGCGAAATTGATGAGGACGCACAAACCTATGGTGATGACCGCCGCACGCTGATTCAGGAATCACAACGTGCCGTGCCTGTCATTGCTGTCGTTGATGAGCCTGTCACAGTCATTATTTCAAAAAAATATTGGGTCCGCGCACGGCAAGGACACGAGCTGGACTTGTCAGCCGTACCATTTAAAGACGGCGACGGTTTGCTGGAAAAATTCGAGTGCCGCACTACCGATCATTGCATCGTCATCTGTGACAATGGCCGTGTTTGCAGCGTTCCAGTCAGTCAGCTTCCCTCTGGTCGCGGTGACGGCGTACCCTTGGCAACCCTGATTGATCTTGCCAGCGGTGCAAAAATTGCGCATGTACTTTGCGGCAAAGCAGAGCAACATGTCCTGATCGCTACTGCTGCCGGCTATGGCTTCACCGCTACAATTGGTGACATGGTTGGACGCAACAAAGCGGGAAAACAATTCATCAGCGTGAATAAAGAAAGCATTCTTGTTCCCGTGCCATTTACGCCAACCGAACAATCACTTGTAGCTTCTGCATCCAGCGACGGCAGGTTATTACTATTTCTGCTGAACGAAATGAAACACCTGCAAGGCGGCGGCAAGGGTGTGATTATCATGGGATTGGCAGAAGGCGCGGAAGTGGTTGCTGCCAACGTTATCAATCAGGCCAGACTCGAAGTAAGCGGTACAACGGGCTCACGCGAGCACACCATCAAATTATCCGGTGAGGGACTTCAAAGCTATTTTGGTAAACGCGCTCGCGGCGGAAAAAATTTACCGGCCAAATTCAAACCAATAAAGATTGTGTGATTTATTCCAACAGCACAAGTTAACAAGATGTGATTTTTCGGTGTTGCCAGTTGATATCGAAGTTGCCACGACCGTGCGACGACTCCGATCTTAAGTTTGTAAAAATATTTTTCTGAACTTCTCGACTTTCGGTGCGATCACAAACTGGCAATATCCCCGTTCCGGATGATTTGCAAAATAGTGCCGATGATATGCTTCTGCCGGATAAAAGTCTGTGGCGGCAACAACTTCAGTCACCAGTGGCGTTGACCAAATTTTATTTTGGTTGATTTCACTGATTATCGTTTGTGCTTCTTTGCACTGCACTTCATTATGGTAAAAAATCGCTGACCGATATTGCGTGCCTATATCATTACCCTGACGATTGAGTGTAGTAGGATCGTGGATAGTGAAAAATACACGCAGCAACTTGGAAAACGAAATTAAATCCGGATTAAAACTGATTTGCACTACTTCGGCGTGTCCGGTTTTTCCTGTACAGACGGCTTCGTAGCTTGGATTAACGAGTTCAGCCCCGGCATAACCCGAAACCACACTTGTAACACCGGGCATCTGTTCAAAAACCGCTTCCAGACACCAAAAACATCCCCCAGCCAATGTAGCAGTTTGCCCTTCTTGCATACGCCACTCCTCTAAATCCACATACGATATCGCTATAGCAAATCTAATATAACCTCATGATTATGCCAGTTATGCCTAAAAATATGTCATATAAACATCATGAAAGTGCAACATCAACTCGGTAAGCTTGTTAAAAGGAAACAATACTAAATCCTAAAGTTAGATAACTCTGTTGTACCGTAGTTAATTAAGGTCGGCTTGCTTTCGCCAGACAAGGCAGGGTATTTTTCAACGGAAATCTTGGCGCATTATACAAAAATAATCCATAAATTATATGCTGGCGATTTATTCATGACTGACAATCCATCTGATATTGAGACTGCGTCTCTCGATCATCTTATCCGCCATGCACCGTCGGTACACGAATCAACAACTTGCCTTAAAGTTCTGGAGCTATTCCATTCGGAAAAAAAACTCTATGCATTACCTATCGTTAACGATAAAGACAGGCCGGTCGGAATCATTGTACGTCATGAGCTAACCGAATTCTTCAGCAAGCAATATGTAAAAGAAATTAAGGGCAAGAAACCAATTTCCACGATTATGGATAACACCCCCATCATCGTCGACCGCAGCAGCAGTATTGAGGATGTCGCGCGCATACTTCTGGATGCCGGAATAGAACATATGGTGAGCGGCTTCATTATCACCAAAGAAAAAAAATATTTGGGTATGGCCAATGGCTTTGACTTGCTCAACGAAATGACATCTCGCAAACAAAAGCATCTTTTTGGTTTGGCCCATTTTGATCAACTAACCGGGCTGCCAAATCGAACTTTGTTATTGGATCGCTTAAATCAGGCAATTTCCGTTTCAAATCGCTCTTCGCGCGCGATCTCATTGCTGTTTATTGACCTGGACGGTTTCAAACCTGTAAACGACACTTATGGTCACAGCATTGGTGATAAATTACTAAAGGAGGTTGCGGAACGATTGCTTTCATGCCTCAGAGAGGGTGATACGGCTGCCCGTATCGGGGGGGACGAATTTATAGTTATTCTGCTCGAATCTGACTTGGACAGAGCCATCACAGTTGCTAACCGCATACTCGGAACAATCAGAGTTCCATATGAGTTTGGCAAAAAAAATATTTCCTCTATTTCGGCGAGCATAGGAATTGCAGAATATCCGAACCATGCCGATGATATAGATTCGTTAATCACAGCAGCGGACAACGCAATGTATGCTGCAAAAAAAAGAGGGAAAGACCGTCTTGCCGTTTACGCACCGCTGTAAGCAAAACAGTTTAGACGTTGCGACCCTCACGACCTTCCATCACATAGATCACATACCCGGAAATACTTTTAGCATGGTCGCCAATACGCTCGATTGACCTCGCCACCAGTGCGGCATTAAGTGCCATTGTAAGTTCACCCGTATCTTCCATCATGTAGGCCGCCAAGTGTCTAAGAATGGAACGGAATTCCTCATCAATCAAGTCGTCTTTGCGTCCAACTTTTCTTGCGGCATCTGTATCCAAATTTTCAAAAGCGTCCAAAGCTGCCCCCAGCATCTCCAATGCTATATCGGCAGTATAGATAATTTGCCGATAACGAGGCAGCAAACTTGAGTTCTTACGTATCATCAACTTCGCCATGAGAGCAATGCTCTCGGCCTCATCGCCGATACGCTCCAAGTCATTGATAGTTTTTATAATTGTCTTTACCAGGCGCAAGTCATTGGCCGTGGGTTGTCGGCGAACCAGGATATTGGTACAACTTTCGTCAATTTCGATTTCCATTGCGTTGACGACAATGCCGTCTTTGATGACGCGGTCTATCGTTATCAAGTCGCCCGTTGCAAGCGCTTCCAGTGCATCACGAAGCTGGCTTTCAACAGCTTCACCCATTCGTAAAACGCTAGCGCACACTGTTTTTAATTCAACATCATATTGTGTAGAAGTATGCTCAGGATATTTCATCTGATAGGGATGCCTAGGCCAAATTAGTCTGTTTCTTAGCATACCGCTTCAATATTACAAATTTATTTATGTGCAACGCATTCAAATAAACAAACAGGGCCGGTTTTAGACACCTTCTCAAACCCTGGCTATTTTAATAAATCAATAAACTTTCAATACACTCTTAGCCAGACGGAGAAATTTATGTACACGCTATATGTAGAAGGAGTCCCTGCAATCAAACTGGGAAGCACATCTGAAATTCCCGATAAAGAGGGAATTGAATCTTGGAAAGTTGTTGATGCTGCGGGTAATATTATCGATTCTTATCGTTAAATTCTCCGGATATTGTTTAGACAAATTTCATAACACCAAATCTCACTTTTCTCGGATAACTCAGTATTTATTCGCGAAACTCGCCTGATATTCAGGGGGTGCAAAATATGGACTCCCCTGCTCACATGATGGAATTATCCGCTACTCACACTATAGTGGACCCTGATTTTCAGACAATAGATTAAGGTGGTAACCTGCTGTAATTGAGGAGCAGGTGATGAGCGAAACGAAGCGCAAGAATTTTACAGATGAATTCAAGGCCAAGGTAGCACTTGAGGCGATCCGTGGTGTCAAGACGGTGAACCAAATTGGTCAGGAATTTGGAGTGCATCCGACGCAAGTTGGTATGTGGAAGAAGTTGCTGCAAGATGAGGCATCGAGCTTGTTTGATGCCAAACGTGGCCCCAAACCCGTCGATCCCTCTGCCAGCTCGGAGCGACTGTATTCCGAGATCGGGCGGCTGAAGATGGAGTTGGACTGGCTCAAAAAAAAGTCTGGGATCAGCCAGTAGCAGATCGCAAACAATGGGTCAGCATCATCGAACCACTGGCGCTGACCCGTCAATGCGAACTGGCGGGAGTCAACCGCTCCTCGGTGTATGCGCCGCAAATGGCTGCCAAACCGGACGAGCAGGAATTGACGTTGCTGGGACTGATTGACGCTGAATACACACGGCATCCGTTTTACGGCAGCCGCAAGATCAAGCGTTACCTGCGTGGCTTGGGGCACAAGATCAACCGCAAGCGTGTGCAGAGATTGATGGGCATACTGGGCCTTGCTGGTATGGCACCGGGGCCGAATACCAGCCGTCCGCACCCGCAGCACAAGGTTTATCCGTACTTGCTCAGGGGCGTGAATGTGATCCGCCCCAATCAGGTGTGGAGTACGGACATCACCTACATCCGGCTGCCGCGTGGGTTTGTGTATCTGGTGGCCGTGATCGACTGGTACTCGCGAAAAGTGTTGTCATGGCGGCTGTCGAATACGCTGGATAGTGGGTTCTGCGTGGACTGTCTGGAGCAGGCATTGCAGGCGTATGGAACGCCGGAGATATTCAACACCGACCAGGGTTGCCAGTTCACCAGTGAAGTTTTTACCGGCGTGCTGTTGAAAAAAGGAATTGCCATCAGCATGGATGGACGAGGTCGGGCACTAGATAATATCTTTGTGGAACGGCTCTGGCGTAGCGTCAAACACGAAGACGTGTATTTGAAAAGTTACGCCACGATGTCTGAATTACTGATAGGATTGACAGAATACTTCGTGCTTTACAACACGGAAAGACCGCACCAGTCACTGAGCTACGAAACGCCTGATCAGGTCTATCGAACAGCGAGCGGAGGCGGTGCAAGGATTGTGGACAAATACAGTGAGAAAGAAAAAACTCACTCAGAAATAGAAACAAAAAAAGAAACAGAAAACCGGGGCAGCGCCGTTCCGCTGCAGGAAGAAGGTTACCCTCTTAAACTCGATACATTATTGTCTTGACCGAGGGGTCCACTTTACACCAAGCATCCTTATTGTGCTGAACGCCTCTATGAACTATGCTTGCTACTGTTACCAAAGTACAAGACATTATGACCATCAGTATTAAAACTCCCGAAGAAATTGCAAAAATGCGTATCGCCGGTCGTCTGGCTGGAGAAGTGCTGGATTACATTACTCCATTTGTTAAAGTTGGTGTCAGCACTGACGAGCTTGATAAACTCTGCCACGACTATATGGTAAATGTTCAGGGCTGTATTCCCGCACCATTGAATTATGCTCCCCATGGACATGCGCCCTATCCCAAATCCATTTGCACTTCCATCAATCATCAGGTCTGCCACGGCGTGCCGAGCGATAAAAAATTAAAAAATGGCGATATTGTTAATCTCGACATTACCACTATCAAAGACGGTTACCATGGGGATACCAGTCGTATGTTCTTCGTTGGCGAACCTTCTATCCAAGCCCGCCGTTTATGCGAATCCACGCACGAAGCAATGTGGCTTGGCATTCGCACAGTGAAGGAAGGCACTACTTTAGGCGATATCGGTTACGCTATTCAAAGTTTTGTCGAAGAGTTGGGATACAGCGTTGTGCGTGAATTCTGCGGGCACGGTATTGGCAAGAAGTTCCATGAGGAGCCGCAAGTCCTACACTACGGTAAACCGAACTCCGGTGTTCGACTGGAAGCGGGAATGATTTTCACGATTGAGCCTATGGTGAATGCAGGAAAGGCCGGAATCAAGCAATTGGGCGATGGATGGACAGTCGTCACTAAAGATCACAGCTTGTCGGCCCAGTGGGAGCACACGATACTGGTGACTGAAACCGGTTTCGAAGTGCTAACACTTTCGGCGGATGCTCCACCACCACCTACGCTATAAACCTGATTGTGCAAACTACGGCCCAAATTCGCGATGCTTTGCGTACTGCGCGCATTGAGTTGCAGCATGACTACGAAGCCAGCCCACACCCGCAACGGTTGTTGCGAGCCCATACGAAACTTATTGATCGGTATCTGCAACTAGTATGGAAGCAAGCTGCCATGCCCGCGAATGCCGCATTCGTTGCTGTTGGCGGATATGGGCGTTTGGAACTTTTCCCCAAGTCTGATATCGATCTGCTGATTCTGCTGCCGCAACAGCCTGATGTTGACTTGCAGCAACGTTTGCAAACATTTATCGGCGTGCTGTGGGACATCGGCTTGGAAATCGGCCATAGTATTCGCACCGTGGACGAGTGCATTGCCGAATCAACGGACATTACAGTACAAACCAATCTGCTTGAAGCCCGTTACATTATTGGGAATCGAAAACTTTTCACGAACATGCGCGAAGCAGTCACAGAGCATATGAGTAGCCGTGATTTTTTTCTGGCAAAAACGCAAGAGCAGCAAAATCGCCACATGCGTTTTGCCGATACTGATTTTAATCTTGAGCCTAATATAAAAGAAAGCCCAGGCGGACTTAGAGATCTGCAAAACGTTTTATGGATCAGTCGTGCTTGCGGTTTTGGCTCGACATGGAGAGAACTCGCACAAACCGGTCTTATTACCGAAACAGAAGCTCGCGCTATTGCACGGCATGAGAAATTGCTGCAAACATTGCGCATCCGATTGCACTATATTTCCCGACGCCGCGAAGACAGGCTCATCTTTGACTACCAGACAGCACTTGCAGAGCAGATGCACATCCAAGCGAATGCTGCACGGCGTTCCAGCGAGATTCTCATGCAGCATTATTATCGTACCAAACAAGCTGTGCTTCAGCTCAATAGTGTACTGCTGCAAAACATGCGGGCACGCATTTTTCCCGAAGCGGGTGAAACGCATCCCATCAATGAACGTTTTATCGATCGAGACCATTTTCTGGAAGCGCGCGAAGAGGATTTATTCATTCACCAACCTTCGGCTATTCTTGAAAGCTATTTGCTGATGGCTCAACATCCGGAGCTTATTGGATTTTCTGCCAGCACCCTGCGCGCCTTGTGGCGTGGCCGCAAACTAATTAACTCTGCATTTCGCAAAGACCCTCACAATCGCGAACTGTTTATTCAATTATTCAGGCAGCCTCAAGGATTGACTCATGAATTACGCCGCATGAATCAAAATGGTATTTTGGAAAGGTATCTGCCGGCTTTCGGAAAAGTTGTCGGGCAGATGCAGCATGACCTATTTCATGTCTATACCGTGGATGTTCATATCCTCATGGTCATTCGCAACTTGCGACGATTTACACTAGCCAAGTTCGATCATGAAAATCCATTGTGCAGTAAACTCATAACAGACTTTTCCCGCCCGGAAGTGCTTTATATTGCGGGATTATTTCATGATATTGCAAAAGGTCGGGGCGGAGACCATTCCAAGTTGGGAAAAGGTGATGCTGAACGGTTTTGCAAACAGCACGGAATATCCGGCGAAGATGCAAGTCTCATAGTTTGGCTGGTTGAAAATCATTTGTTAATGTCTTCCACGGCCCAGAAAAAAGATATTTCGGATCAGGACGTCATTGCGTCTTTTTCATCTACTGTCAAGAATGACCGCTATCTCACCGCACTGTATTTGTTTACAGTGGCCGATATTCGCGGTACCAGTGCGAAAGTTTGGAACGCATGGAAAGGCAAGCTTCTTGAGGATCTGTTTCATTCTACACTTCGATATATTGCAAACGGAAAGATCGCCGATCAAATTGGCGAGATACGGCAACGTAGCCAACAACTGCTCAGCCTTTATGCTGTAGCCCCAAAAGTTTATGAATTGCTTTGGGCACAACTTGATTCAGAATATTTTTTGCGTCACGAAGCTCATGAAATAGCATGGCATACACGGCAACTGGCGCATCGGGTAAATGCCGATATCCCGATAGTTAAAGCCCGCTTAAGCCGAATGGGAGAGGGGATGCAGGTTATGGTCTACAGCAAGAATCGCCCTTATTTATTCGCTCATATATGCAGTTTTTTTGCACGCATGAATTACAACATTATGGAAGCGAAAATCCACACAACTCAGCACGATTATGTACTTGATACTTTTCTGGTGATGGATTCGAGCAACAACAAAACAGCCTACCGCGACATAATGAACTACATTGAGTTTGAGTTGGCCATCGTACTCAAAAATACGGATATTCCGCCGCCGCCACAAATTGGCAGGATCAGCCGCCAACTAAAACATTTCCCTATCCCGCCCGAAGTAACCATCTCAACAGACGAAAAAGGCAACCACGTGCTTTCACTCATTGCAGGTGACCGCCCGGGCTTGCTGGCTCGAATAGCCTATTTCTTGGCTCAACATCAAATTGAACTACATCGGGCAAAAGTCAATACTCTTGGTTCACGCGCAGAAGACACGTTCTGGATTAGTGCGAAAAACCTTGCTTCAGCTCATAGTGTTGAAAACTTGTGTTTAGAATTGAAAACCCAACTCAAATAGCCATACAATATAATTGTGGAATCCCCCCACAAAAAGCCCCCGGCATTTATTAAACTTATAATCGGAATTAGTCTATTCTGAACCGCTTAAATTTGAAATTTGCACAACTTGGTTTATTGGAGAACCAGACAAAGGTTTACTTGCGTCGGCAAGCGTTTTTTTCTCCAGCACTGACATAAAAGCCGCACGCCCTTCATATAACACGGATCTCAGACGACAAGTCGGGCTAATTACACATTGATCTCTCTGCGTGCTAAAGCACTCAAGAAGTTCCATATCCGGCTCGGTTTTCAAAACAACATCGCTCAGTAAAATTTGATCCGCCGGACGAGACAGTTTAATCCCGCCATTTTTTCCTCTTATTGTTGTAATAAAACCATTGAGACCCAAATTATGAACAACCTTAACCAAGTGATTTCTTGAAATCTTGTAGAAATCTGTTATATCGCTAATTGTTGCAATAGAGTCCGGCTTGTCGGCCAAATACAAAAGTACGCGCAATGAATAATCGGTATATAAAGTTAGTCGCACAACTTCAATTCCATAACAAGTTAACAGTCCCAGCATGCCAATAATACGCGCATAACCGACAGATTGCGAACGGCAAAATGCACTCAGCAAAATTACCCTGTCATTCGTTATGCTAACAGCCTAATTCAACAGTTGACTACATCATAAAGCTTGTGTTGATCGCGCAAACAAAACATCTCGGGAGTTTATTTGAATTTCAAATGGGCAGCAGCCAAACCAGCCTTGATGTCGTCCCATATTACGTCAGCGGTTACTTTGATCTCATCCCATGCCTCTCCGGTTGTTTTTTCGTATTCACTCATTTTTTTTGATGCCGAGTCGAGCTTTTCACGCAACTCATAAAGTTCATTTGCGCGCTTCACTTCCACGTCTGCGCTCACGTTTGCGATCTTTGCTTCCATTAGGTCAATTTGGGCGCCCCACTCCTTCAGTTGGGCTGCCATTTTTTGTTTGTATGCATTTTGGATTTCCATGCCCATCTCCTTGAAATAAGTAATTGAAACTATAATTTATTTGATTGACTTCAATACCAATCGGTTATTAACTTTAGACACACCAGTGACAGCACCTGCCATTCTTTGGGCTATATCACTATTTGACAGGGAATCGACAGAGCCACTTAATGTCACCACACCCTTTATTGTCTCAACACTGATCTGCAATGTTTTAAGTCCGGACTCAGCAAAGAATGCCGCCTTAATTTTGGCCGTGATCTCAACATCATCAACGGCCACACCGGCCTTATCACTTTGTTCGCCAACTTTTTCTGTCACTTTATCGGCAGAATCAATTATTTTTTTGCCGGCATCATCTACTGTCTGATCTATTTTCTTACCTGCCGTTTCGGCTGGGCCAGGCTTTTCACATGCAGAGAGCGCGAGTACAAACAGCATCGAAATGCTGATAAATTTAATATTTTCTGAAGCGTTCATTTGGAAACCTTTCTAAAATATATTTTTTTGGAAAATTAGTTACACCAGAAAAAGTCCCGGCATTTTGACCGGGACCCATTTGATGCGTTATTTCGAGTTGTAGTCGAAGATAATATTGACTCTGCGATTTTCTTGTTGCTCTTCTAAACTAGTACCATAGGCTACACGTCGAACTTGACCAAACTGAGCCGTTGAAAGACGAGAACGAGGTACGCCCAGATTATCGACCAGATAATTCACCACGTTCTGGGCACGGCGCTGAGAAATGTCCAGTGCCAACTCAGTTGAAATATGTTTCTTACCATCTCTTGTTCCAGAATGTCCTTCCACCGTTGCTGTGATTGTAGGATTCGCCTTCATTAATTCTGCAACCTTGCCAAGTTCGCCAAAATACATTGGCTCAATATTGTCTTTCAATTCATCGAATTCCATTTCCATAGCCATAGTGAGTCTGGCCGGTGCCACTTTAAGCCCTTCGATATCTGTCGCACATGCAATTATCGCATCTATACGGCGGTTAGCTCGCCTGCCTTCACTGGTACCATTGTCTGCGATGGGACGATACAATCCATATCCCACGGCAGAGAGTCTGGATGCATCAATGTGAAAGCTATCCATGAGATAATTTACTACACTCTGTGCTCGTTGCTCGGATAGTTTCAGGTTGAACTCTTCTGTCCCGACATCATCTGTATGTCCTTCAATCACTGCAGTAGTTTGGGGGTACTTCTTCATGAAGGTGCCCAATACAGAAAGTTTTTCCTTCATTTCACGCTGTATGTCATCTTGCTTGATTTCAAACTGAAGATCCAAAATGCTGCAATATTGCTGAGTCTTAACTTTTACTGGCACGATAACAAGCACTGGTGGAGCTTTAGCAACTTGAGGCACTTCTTTGATTACTATAACGGGTGCGGGAGCCGGCTTTTCCTTGCCAAACAAAACCACCAAACCCACAGACAGAAAGTCGATATCGCCACGAGCTCCGACTGCATCATTAATTCGGTACCGTTCCCACTCACCGCGTAACGCAACTGATTCGATAAAATTATATTGAAGCCCTACACCGCCTTTTAAATTGAAAGAATTTGCACTTGCACTTGGAACCGTAGCAACAATACTGCCATAACTATTAAAACTATCTCTGGATTGTGCGTAATCTAATCCCAGCCTACCGAAAACAGACAGCTTGTCCACAATGGGTAATATTCCAACAGCATCAAGATTAAGTCCTTTGATTTGAATACTTCCATTTAATCCGCCTGCCGGAACAGTTGATGCTGCATATCCAAACTTTCCCAGATCGAAATATCCGCCCTCAAGTGCAAAGTTTTTGTTGAATTGATACCCGCCAAAAGCCTTCATTCCCATATTACGGTTAATATCATTTAAAGATGTCGTTGCTTCCCCGGCAGCTTGAAGTTGGCCGATTATTGTCGGATCATCGATTTTAGCTTTTGATTGCCCGACACTCAGACCACCAATCCATCCTGAATCATCTGCCAATGCAAACTGGCTATTTAATATTGCCCACCCGACAAGGCCAATCGCCCCAATTGATTTCGCTACTATTTTCATGTTGTTCTCCAAAATGTTTTGATGCTACTTGTTCTGATTGCGTTTCAGATAGATAGTTACTTGCATGCAGGAGCAAATGCATTTCCCGGAACAGAAACAACATTAGAGTCAAAGGTAAATGCTCCTGTCGCCGTTACTGCTCCAGCTAGTAGCCTGCCGCAGGACGTTGCGTTAGTACCCATCGTTATCGAGGTATCTGCCAAAATATTCCCCTGAAATACAGAGTACGTTCCAAGCGTGGCTGAGCTACCGACTTGCCACCAGACATTGGATGCCTTGGTACCATTGATAAGTATGATTTGGCTACCCGGCACACCAAGTGCGCCAGCGGCAGTAGTCAGTGTTGATGATGGCATTTGGAAGACAAACTTGGCATTCACATCGCCTTGCCCATCAAGAGTTAAATTACCTGTTATCCCGATACTGGAACCCGTATTGGATATATAGACCCCGGGAGGCAGGGTGGCATTCCCCGCGCAACCTACACACGCACCGGCGCTGCCGCCAGTTCCAATTACCGAGGCTCCAAGTACAATCGCCCCGGGTAGACACCCCGGATAACCTTATCCTGATGAGTAGCCTGCTTAAAAATGACTACAAGGTAAAAATAGCCAACGGGGGAGAAAAGGCGTTGCGAATCGCGTCATCGGAGTCTCCGCCAGATCTGATCCTGCTCGACATCATGATGCCGGATATGGACGGGTACCCGTGTGTTGCAAATGCTCCGTGTCATTCAGAACAAAATTGGTATTACCAACGATGAAGATAGCGACCTTGCCGATGCCGACCTCGAAAAAGAAACCAGACTCGAAGACGTACTGGCCGAAATCGAACGCCTGCAACGCCGCTCTGAAAGCCCCCCCTTTAGTTAATCAAAAAATATTGCACAACAAGGTTAGTCTTGGACATAATGCCGGAATAATTTATTTGTTCCAATAAACTTGGAAAGATTTCATAATTGCGGTAGCCACAACTTAATTTAGGAACTGACGATATGACGAATCTGCTTGAACAATTAAAATCGATGACCGCCATCGTTGCCGATACCGGCGATATTGAGGCGATACGCAGCCATCTTCCCGAAGATGCGACTACCAATCCTTCTCTGCTTTTAAAAGCTGCCGCTTTACCCCAGTACGCGCCGTTGATCGCCGACTCTATCGCGTGGGCTAAATTGCAAAGTAGTGATCGTGAAAAGCAAGCACTTGATGCGATGGATAAGCTCGCTGTCAATGCGGGTCTGGAAATTTTGAAGATTGTTCCCGGTCGAGTTTCAACCGAAGTCGATGCTCGCCTGTCATTCGACACCCTGGCCACGCTCGCAAAAGCCCGCAAGCTGATACGTCTGTACAATGAAGCAGGCATACCCAATGAGCGCGTATTAATCAAGATTGCTTCCACTTGGGAAGGTATTCGTGCCGGTGAAATTCTCGAGCACGAAGGAATCCACTGCAATCTCACCCTGATGTTCGGTTTTGCGCAAGCGCGCGGATGCGCCGAGGCGGGTGTCACGCTCATCTCACCTTTTGTCGGGCGCATATTTGATTGGCAAAAAGCCAAGGAAGGCCGCACCGATATTCCGGTTGAAGAAGATATGGGCGTATTGTCCGTACGAAAAATCTACCAGTATTACAAAGAACATGGCTACCGCACTACCGTAATGGGAGCTTCATTCCGTAACAGCGGAGAGATTCTGGCCCTGGCCGGCTGCGATCGTCTCACCATCAGCCCGGCATTACTTCAGGAACTGCAAAATACCAACGGGGTCTTGCAACGTCGCCTGAGTTATTCAGGCGTTATCAAATCACGCCCGGCATCATTGACTGAGGCAGAATTCCGCTGGGAGATGAATCAGGATGCCATGGCAACAGAAAAGCTGGCCGAGGGAATTCGCGGTTTCACCGTGGATCAAATCAAGCTGGAAAAAACACTCGCGGAGAAGCTGTAAACCATTTAGGAATAGGTATCAATGTCAATGTTAAATTCAAACTGGCAAGCGTTCCTCGAAAATCAGGGTGCTCAAATCGAGAACGAAATAGTCCAAAATTTTGGTTCTGCACCGACTGAACTTATCGCCACAAGAGATAGCACAGTACTCTGCGACTTAAGTCAGTTCGGCATCTTGAAAGTCAGCGGGGAAGATGCGCTGACTTTCTTGCACAGTTTGTGCAGTAACGACATTAAAGCAATCACCCCCGCCATCGCTCAACTCAACACGCTAAACACCGCCAAAGGACGAGTGTTGGCAAGCTTCCTAGTTTGGAAAAGTGGCACGGATTATTTTCTGTATCTACCCCTCTCGATACTCGTACCGACCCAGAAAAAATTGTCAATGTTCATACTACGGGCAAAAGTTAAAATCGAAGATGTGAGTTCGCAACATGTTTGCCTCGGGCTGTCCGGAAAAGAGGCCGGGGCATTGTTAAAATCAAGCTTGGGTACTCTTCCCCAAACTGCACTTGCCGTTGAAAGTAATGCAACAAGCAGCATCATTCGTATCGAAAATGAGCGCTTCACCATAATTACCACTCCCGAGCATGCTGCCGTATTGTGGCAACAACTAGTCACCCACGCGAAGCCGGTCGGTTCACCTTGCTGGGATTGGCTCAATATTATCGCAGGAATTCCGGTCATCTTGCCGCCGATACAAGAGCAGTTCGTTTTACAAATGCTAAATCTTGATTTGCTCGATGGCGTGAGCTTCAAAAAAGGCTGCTATCCCGGACAAGAAATCGTCGCTCGAATTCGCTATCTGGGAAAAGTGAAACAGCGCACTTTCCTTGCGCATTTGGTGAGTGAGTTTGCTCCGCTGCCCAATGATCCGCTTTATAGCAAAGACTTTGCCGGGCAAACCAGTGGCAACATTCTCAATGCAGCCCCCTCGCCACAGGGTGGCTACGATGTACTGGCAACGTTACATATCAGTAGCGTAACTGACGCGCAACTTGTTCATTGGAAAACACCGGAAGGCGCAGTGCTTGGTTTTCATGATTTGCCCTATACCTTCCCGCTTGAGAAAGCAGCATAAACCCCGGCGATTAACTTTCAACGCCCCAACCGATAAACGCGAATTAAAGTTTCAAGCGTAATTTGCGGTGCGGAATATTGGCATCCAGGAACTCATCTCCTTCTGCCACAAATCCAAAACGCTGATAAAAAGGCAGCACCTGCACTTGGGCATTGAGTTCGACCTCCGGGTAACCACGGCTACTGGCATAGGCCAACAGAGCTTCAATTATTGCCGTCCCGACTTTTTTTCCGCGCCAGTCATGCACAACAGCAATTCGCCCGATATGCGCATTGGGTAAAATACGACCGCAGCCGATCGCTTGTCCCGCATTACTCAAAGCCAAAACATGATGACTGTCCTCATCCAGCCCATCCCATTCCAACTCGGCTGACACCCCTTGTTCGCGTATAAAAACTGCTTCTCTTACCGCACGCAGCAAGGGTTCTGCATCATGCCAAGTTACTGTATGTATCGTGAACTCCATGCAATCTCCCAAGTTTAATTACGCTACTCCGCACTGACTACCTTAAATACCAACTATACTTTGTCATTCAGGGTCGGATATCAACTTCTGTTCCCGCCGCCACCAGATCGAACAATTGCAGCAACTCGGCGTTGCGCATCCGAACACACCCATGAGAGCCGGGCTTGCCTAATACTGTACTGTCCGGCGTGCCGTGAATATAAACATAGCGGCGCATCGTATCGCACGAACCCAAGCGGTTATAGCCGGGCTCTTTTCCGCACAACCACAAAATGCGCGTCAAAATCCAATCTCTCTGCAAATATGACGCCCCCAATTCCGGAGAATAAATTTCACCGGTCGGACGACGTTTTACAAATACAGAATTCTCCGGCTGCCCTGCCCCGATTTTAGCGCGGACATAATGTTTGCCGCGCGGCGTGCAAAAGCTGCCGTTCTCTTCGCCAACTCCGTTAGCACCTGTTGAAACATCATAGCGGTGCAGCAACCTTTCATTATCGTCGAGCAGCGCCAGTTCCTGTTCCGGGATACGGATGATGATTTTCATCATTCAGCCCCCGAATGAAGTTGCTGTTCATTGCGCAGTTGTGCTCTCCTTGCCGCAAAAAAATTACTCAGCATTTTGCCACACTCGCCCGACAAAACACCGCCTTCAATACGCGCGTGATGATTCAATCTAAATATTGCACCGTCTGTGCCCGTGGAAGGCAACTCGTCAAAAAGATTGATCACGCTTCCTGCTGCCCCCGTTTTCGGATCGCTCGCACCAAACACCACTCTGGCAATGCGGGCATGAAACATCGCACCGACACACATCACGCAAGGCTCCAATGTTACAAAAAGCTCGCAGCCGACCAAGCGGTAATTACCGATCCGTAGCGCAGCATCACGCAAGGCAACTATTTCCGCATGGGCAGTCGGGTCATGTCGGGAAATGGGCGCATTACTTCCCCGCCCAACTATCTCGCCCTCCTTGACCACCACGGCACCAACAGGAACCTCGCCTGTCCGGGCAGCCTGCTCCGCCAACAACAGTGCCTCGCGCATGTAATATTCGTCATTCAAGCCGTGCTGTATTTCGGTCATATTGCAAAAATATGTTCTGACTGCAAAAAGAAGTCAACCGTAGCACAAGTGGCATATTTTGGCGAGACAAGGAATTGCTTGCCATAGCCGGTTATTTTGTCAACAATGGCGATACCTTGGTTGTTGTGACCAAAAAATTACAAGATGACGTTTACCCGTGTTTCATGACATTTATATTAAATGGAGTTCATTTGATGTCGACTCAGGCTGTACCAAATTTCAACTTACCTGCCACCGGCAATCAGTCTTTTAAGCTTTCTTCTGTACTCGGCAAACCGTTAGTGATCTTTTTCTATCCAAAAGACAATACACCGGGATGCACTACCGAAGTACAGCAGTTCCGGGATCTTTATTCCGATTTCCAAAAATCGGGTTGCGAGGTTGTAGGCATTTCGCGCGACAGTATCAAGTCTCATGAAAATTTCAAAGCCAAGTTCACGCTGCCATTTGCATTGCTGTCGGATGCCGAGGAGACAGTATGTAATATTTTCGGCGTGATAAAACAAAAAAACCTGTACGGAAAGCAAGTGCGCGGGATAGAACGCAGCACTTTCGTCATTAACTCAAAAGGCATCATAAGCAAAGAATGGCGCGGACTAAAAGCCGATGGACACGCCCAGGAAGTTCTCTCATATGTACAAACCCTTTAAGGAGCAACATGGCAACTCGTAAAGCAGTCACTGGCAAAAATAAAATTGACACAAAATTATTCGTGTTGGATACCAACGTATTGATGCACGACCCGACCAGTCTGTTTCGTTTTGAAGAACATGATGTCTACTTGCCCATGTTCGTCCTCGAGGAATTGGACAACAATAAAAAAGGCATGACCGAGGTTGCCAGAAACGCGCGCCAGGCCAGCCGTTATATGGACGGTCTGATCGCTGAAGGGGTCAGCATCGAGGAGGGTGTATCGCTGCAATCTCTGGGCAACAAGAACGCGACAGGCCGGTTATTCCTGCAAACGCAATTCATCGACCATCAATTACCGGAAAATCTTGCCAACGGCAAAGCAGATAATGCCATTCTGGGCGTGGTGATGTTCCTGCACAAGCAGCAGCCCAAGCGCGAAGTAACGCTGGTCAGCAAAGACATCAACATGCGCATCAAAGCGCGAGCGCTCGGTCTGAACGCGCAAGACTATTTCAATGACAAGGTGCTGGAAGACACCGATCTGCTCTACACCGGCATGAAAGCACTACCCGCTGATTTTTGGGACAAGCACGGCAAAGACATGCAGTCCGGACTGCAAGGCGGGCACACGTTTTATCACCTAAGCGGCCCTCTATGCCGCGATTTGCTGGTGAACGAATTTGTGTACCAGGAAAATGGTGATTCTCCTTTTTATGCCGTGGTTGCCGCGCAGGAAAATAATGCCGCCACCTTGCGCACGCTCACCGACTATACTCATACAAAAAATGCCATCTGGGGAATTACCGCGCGTAACCGTGAACAAAATTTCGTGCTCAATTTGCTGATGAATCCCGAGATCGATTTCGTCACCCTGCTCGGACAAGCAGGTACCGGCAAGACCCTGCTCACGCTGGCTGCCGGCTTGATGCAGACTCTGGAAAGCAAACTCTATTCAGAGATCATCATGACGCGCGTAACCGTCCCCGTGGGTGAAGACATTGGTTTCCTTCCCGGCACGGAAGAAGAAAAAATGTCACCCTGGATGGGCGCGCTTGACGACAATCTGGATGTGCTTAACAAAGCCGATGAAGAAGGCGGCGACTGGGGACGTGCTGCAACACGCGACCTGATTCGTTCGCGCATCAAGATCAAGTCGCTCAATTTTATGCGCGGCCGCACTTTCCTGAATAAATATCTCATTATCGACGAAGCGCAGAACCTTACGCCGAAGCAGATGAAAACGCTGATCACCCGCGCCGGTCCCGGCACCAAGGTAGTCTGCATGGGCAACATCGCGCAAATCGATACGCCTTACCTCACCGAGGGCAGTTCCGGTCTGACTTATGTGGTGGATCGCTTCAAAGGCTGGGCACATAGCGGTCACGTTACCCTGCAACGCGGCGAACGTTCACGCCTCGCCGACCACGCAGCCGAGGTTTTATGACCGACCCACTCGACAAAACGAACGATCAGTGGCGCGAAGAACTGACACCGGATCAGTATGAAATTTGCCGCGCATGCGGCACTGAGCCGGCCTTTTCCGGTGAATACTGGGACTGCCACGATATCGGCATCTATCGTTGTGTGTGTTGTGGCACGCCCCTGTTCAATTCCGAAACCAAGTACGAATCCGGTACCGGCTGGCCGAGTTTTTGGCAACCCGTTGCCGAAGAAGCTATCACCTATAAAGAGGATGATCCGCTAGGGATGGATCGGGTCGAAGTTTGTTGCACTGCTTGCGATGCACATCTGGGACATGTATTTGAGGATGGCCCGGAGCCAACCGGATTGCGTTATTGTATCAACTCTGCCTCGTTGGCACTCGACAGAAATTAGACATCCATAAACCAATATGGATAATAGCCCCCCATGAAAATATTATTTGATATCTTTCCCGTCATCTTGTTCTTCGTTGTGTTCAAGCTGTTCGGTGTTTATCCTGCTACGGCTGCCGCTATTGCCGCAACAATTATTCAGGTCGTCTGGGTTAAGTGGAAACACGGAAAAGTAGATACTACCCTGTGGGTAAGCCTTGGCATTATCGTAGTCTTCGGTGGCGCCACCTTGCTACTGCACAACGAGAATTTCATTAAATGGAAGCCCACCGCCCTGTATTGGTTTTTTGCTATCGCGATATTGTTTTCCCGCGCTTTTTTGGACAAAAATGTAATGCGCATGTTATTGACCGGAAAAATCGAACTGCCGGACAAAATATGGCATTACCTCAACTATACATGGAGCGGATTCTTCACCATGCTGGGATGCCTTAATCTTTACGTGGCATTCAACTTCAGTATGGATACATGGGTAGATTTCAAACTATTTGGCACGACAGGACTGATGCTGCTTTTTATTTTATTGCAAGCCGTGTACCTATCGAAACACATCAAAGCAGATCATCAGGACAAGCCTGATTAATTTAAATATACTTCCAAGGGTAAAGTCAACTTGCTGTACGCCATCATCGGACAAGATGCACCGGAAAGTCTGGAATTACGACTAGCCTCGCGCCCTGCGCACGTGGCACGCCTGCAAGCATTGCAAAGTGAAGGTCGCTTGCTATTGGCAGGCCCTTTTCCCGCCGAGGATGCAAATGACCCGGGAAAGGCCGGCTTTACAGGCAGCTTGATCGTGGCTGAATTTCCCACTCTGGACCAGGCACAAACTTGGGCAACTGACGATCCCTATGTGCAAGCCGGAGTTTATCAGCACGTCACCGTAAAACCCTTTAGAAAAACCTTCCCTTCATAATTTAGTAACGTTGTTTACATGGTTTAACATCGGCTCAACTCGGCGTTCACAACTCAATTGCGCAACGTGTGATATATTTCGGATTCTGGCAGACTATGCAGTCGCACTGAGGTTCATGCGCAGAACAACATGCTTTGATGCTGATAATGATTTTAATTTTAATTTTTACAAGGACAAAACGATGCTTAAACCATCTAACATTGCAGCACTTGCCATATTAGCGGCAATCACTGCCAACACAGTCAATGCTGTGGAAAATACCGCCGCATCAAAAGTTCCGGCTACAGACGACAACGCCGTAACCACAGTTAACAAAACGCCTATTCCCCAGGCTCGTATTGAATTGCGCGTCAAAGCAGCAGCTCAACAAGGCCAACAAGACAGCCCTGATCTGCGCAAGGCAGTTCGTGACGACCTGATTAACCTTGAAGTTATCTCGCAAGAAGCAACGAAAAAGGGCTTGGGTTCTCAGCCGGAATTCGTTCAGCAAATTGAGTTGGCAAGACAAAGTACCCTGGCTGGTGCCTATGTACAAGACTTTGTAAAGACCCACCCAATTGCAGAAGAAGCAATCAAGAAAGAGTACGACAATCTGAAAGCTCATCTTGGCAGCAAAGAATATAAGGTTGAACATATTCTGGTCGATAGCGAAAAAGAAGCTCAGGCCATCATTGCCGAGTTGAAAAAGAAAGGCAGCAAATTTGACAAGATCGCCCAAAAATCTTCCAAAGATCCCGGCTCCAAAGATAAGGGTGGTGATCTGGGCTGGACAGTTCCTTCCAACTTCGTGCAACCTTTCGGCGATGCAATTCTTAAACTTGCAAAAGGCGAAACCAGCGCCCCGGTACAAACTCAATTTGGCTGGCATATCATTAAGCTTGAAGACATTCGCGACTTGAAAGCCCCGGCATTTGATGAAGTAAAAGCCAATCTTGAACGTCGTCTGCAACAACAGTCAATTCAAGATGAAATCAAGAAGTTGCGTGCAAACGCCGACATCAAGTAATCGAATTTTAAACGTGTAATAAAAGCGAGCCTTCGGGCAAGCGGCTTTTAATAAGAGTTGAAATAATTAGGCCCTGCCGGGAAACTTGCAGGGCCTTTTTCAAACATTAGCTCACAAGCAAGAACCGAAATTCAGCTTTGCTTTAAAAACAATTCAAATTGCTCTATTGAAACAGGCTTGCCGAACAAATAGCCTTGATAGTGATGGCAACCCGCACTATCGAGGAATTGCCGTTGTGCATCGGTCTCCACACCTTCGGCAATAACGTTTAACTTCAAGCCATGCGCCAAAGCAATGATGGTACGCACGATAGCCTTATCACTTTCATCAAGAACTACTTCACGCACAAATGACTGATCAATCTTGAGCTGGGTAAGTGGTAGCCGTTTGAGGTACTGCAGGGATGAATATCCGGTGCCGAAATCATCCAGGGATATACGCACACCAATTGCTTTCAATGCATTCATAGTCGCAATGGTTTCTTCAACTTTTTCCAGCAACATGCTTTCGGTAAGTTCCAGTTTAAGTAGCTGGGGATTAATATCATGGCGTTGCATGGCTACTTGCACTTCGGTGACAAAATTCGTCTGATGGAATTGTCTTGCACTGACGTTGATTGACAGAACTAAATTGCGAGTGGCTTCATGCCGCTGCCATACCTTAATCTGTTCGCAAGCAGTTTCAAGCACCCATTGTCCGATGGGCAAAATGAGTCCGCTTTCTTCAGCCAACGGAATAAACTGGACAGGGGGCACAAGACCACGCTCGGGGTGTATCCAGCGAATTAAAGCCTCTGCTCCAAATGGTCGGCCTGCGCTATCGACCTGAACCTGGTAGTACAGATGGAATTCCTGCTTCTTGATCGCTTTGTGCAATTCAGCTTCTAGTGAGGAACGGGCGTTGATGGATTCCTGCATCTGCGGATCGAAGAAACTAAGCGAGTTGCGTCCTGCCTTTTTGGCCTGATACATCGCCAGATCAGCTTGCTTGAACAGTTCTTCACAAGCTTGTTGCTGATTGTTGAACAAGGTAACCCCGATACTGGGCGTATTGCGATATTCAAAAGTGCCGAGGTAGTAAAGTTGATTGAGCGTGAAGAGAATTTTTTCGCCGATTCCTTCCGCTTGCGCCGCAGCATCCAAAGTTTCTTTGCTCAAGTCTTCAAGCAAAACAACAAATTCGTCACCGCCAAGACGTGCTACGGTATCCCCTTCACGCACGCATGTCTCCAGACGTTGGGCGACCTGCTGCAGCAGCAAGTCTCCAATGTTGTGGCCCAGAGTGTCGTTAAGGGATTTGAAATTGTCCAGATCAATGAACAGCAACGCGCCGTTCCTGCCGCTACGTCCGCTGGATGTCAGCGCCTGGTGCAGTCGGTCTAGCAGAAGTCGCCGGTTAGGGAGGTGAGTAAGGTGATCGTAAAATGCCAGATACTGGATCTGTTCTTCCGCGCGCTTGCGTTCTGTAATATCAAAATGCGAGCCTACATAATGTGTAACGGTGCCGTCAGTATCCTTAACAGCAGAAATAGTGAGCCATTTTGGATAAACCTCCCCATTTTTACGCCTATCCCAGATTTCTCCCTGCCATGTCCCGGTGCGCAGGATGATCTCCCACATTGAACGGTAAAAATCCGCGTCATGGTGGCCTGATTTGAGCATGCTCGGTTTTTGACCAAACGACTCTTCGGCCGAATAGCCGGTTGACTCCGTAAATGCCTTGTTGACCCGCAGGATTACCCCGTTGGGATCAGTAATCATCATGGATTCCTGGGACTCAAAGGCAACGGCAGAAATACGGAGCTCGGCTTCAATCTGCTTGCGCTCGGTAATATTGTGTGCGAAGCCGACAGTGCCCAGCACTTTGCCTTGAGCGTCAATAACAGGTGTCTTAAAAGTTTCCACCCAAAAAACTTCATTGCCGTCGAAAGCCGATTCTTCGACATGTTTTCTCTTGCGTGCTGCCATTACCGCGGCATCGTCGCTACGGTATTTTTCAGCCAGTTCCCTTGGTTGCAAATCAATATCTGTCTTTCCTATCGCCTGATTGGCATCATCCAGACCGAGAAAGTCGGCAAACACCCTGTTGACCATGATGTAACGGCTCTCGGTGTCTTTCAGCCAGGTCAGATAGGGGGAATTATCAAGAATGGCGTGAAGGTTTGCTTCACTTTTTTGCAGCGTCTCCTCTGCCAGTTTGCGCTCTGTAATATTCTGAATCAGTGCAACGAAGTGAATTGGGATACCTTCGCTTGTGCGAACAATCGATACACTCAGCAATATCCAGACAATACTCCCATTTTTGTGGAAGTACCGTTTCTCCATATGGAAGCTCCCAATTTCCCCCTCCAACATTTGGTGCAGGTAATTAAGATCAGCCGGTAAATCTTCCGGATGGGTGATGGTATGAAAGTATGTAGCCAGCAGTTCGGAATTGTCATATCCGAGCATGGCGCACAACGCATTATTTACCTTGACGAACTTCCCATCCAAAGATAATAGAGCCATGCCAAGTGCAGCCGTTTCAAATGCTCCCCTGAAACGCTCCTCTCTTTCCGATAGCTTGAGTTCCGCCTGTTTTTGCTCTGTTAAATCGCGAACGATCAGAATAGTCCTGATATTGCCGAATTCATCCGTAAATTGATTAGAACTGCTTTCGCCCGGAAAACGAGTACCTTCGCTGCGTATATAAACAAGTTCGCCGCGAACTTGACCCGCGCTTAATCGCTCTGCAAGTATCCGATCGAATTGGGGGGAGGAACTGTCAACCAACCCTGATCTGCCAAGGAGACATATTTCCTCCTCAGTGCGGCCGAATAATTTACAGGCTGCGGGGTTTGCCGAAAAAATTGTCCCGTCTGGCGCAGTTAGGAAAACTGCCTCCATACTGTATTCAAAAAATGACCGGTAGAAACTATTGGTACGTTCGGCTCTCACAAAAGGTTTCCAGACGTATATTATTGCGCTTTCTCAGCGTAAGGATATTAAAAAACGGCAGTTTTGTGAAGCTGGAAAGTGTTGAGTATGCGCGTTTTTTAAGATTAATAATTTATTTTTGACATGTTGACGGATATATTTCGCATTGGAGCAATTGCTCGTTAATAACTACGCGAACAAATTCACCAGCCCGTTCAGACCGACAAAATTGAATGCAAAACTCGCCTGTGTGCGCACAATAGGCTTGGCGTGATAAGCGATACTCGTCCCTGCTTGCCCCATCATCTTGAGATCGTTCGCGCCGTCACCGATGGCAATGACCTGTTCCGGGTGCAAATCAAATTGTTCGCGCGTGTGGTTCAACCAATCCGCCTTGGCTTGTGCATCCACAATATCGCCAAGAACTTGCCCGGTAAGTTTGCCGTTGATAATTTCCAGCGTATTGGCGTGGGTAAAGTCAAGCCCAACCCTGGCCTTCAGGCGCTCGGTAAAAAAAGTGAAGCCGCCAGACACCAGCAGCGTCTTGATACCATGTTTTTTCAACTCTGCCAGCATGATTTCAGCACCCGGATTCAATTGCAGACGCTCGTCATATACCCGTTGCAAGGCGCCATCTTCCAAACCTTCCAGTAACGACACGCGGCGACGCAAACTCTCGGAAAAATCTATCTCGCCCCGCATTGCCGCTTCGGTGATGGCCGAAACTTTGGGCTTCAATCCCTGCATGTCCGCGATTTCGTCGATACACTCGATGCTGATGAGCGTCGAATCCATATCCATCACCACCAAGCCGAAATCAGAAAGATGCAAACTGGGGCGTACAAAACCGTAATCAAGCTGATGCTCGTAGCAATACATCGCAACGCCGTCATGCGGCTTGGCATCTCGCAAGCGAAAAGCATGTGTGCCCACCTGCTCGATACCCGAAGCCAGAGACAAGCTGACAAGTCGATCCAAATGGGCAGCCGGAATATCGTGTAGTGCTTGGATAATAAGATTCATATTAAAATTTGTTTCCGCGCGCGTAATTCAATCAAAGTCGAAAGCCGTGCATTTTAATTCAAGAAGAGTACGAATTCTTAAAATCTGCACAAGAATAAACTTGCATGCCACGAAGGACGATTTGTAAAGGATAATTCGGATTAATCATCAGGAGCGTTCCTTGGACATAGACTTTGATAATGAAATCCCCCGTCGCGGTAGTAACTCCGTCAAACATGACGGATCTGCCGCCTATTTCGGCACTGCCGACTTGCTACCGTTGTGGGTGGCGGATATGGACTTCGCATCACCGCAAGCGGTGACGCGCGCCCTTGCCGATCGTGCAGCGCACCCGCTTTATGGCTACACTTTCTATCCGGAAAGTGCTTACGAATCACTAATAGCCTGGCTAAAAAAGCGCCATCACTGGGAAGTACAGCGCGAGTGGATATTCATGGCCCCCGGCGTGGTACCCTCGTTATTCGCCAGTGTTCTGGCTTTTGCCAAAGAGGGAGAAGGCGTCATCGTCCAACCCCCGGTCTATTTTCCTTTCTTCTCGGCTGTCACCACCAACCGTCGGCGACTAATCGAAAATCCGCTGCGGCAGACGGGCACGCAATATGAGATCGATTTCGAACATTTGGAAAAATGTGCTGCCGATGGCGCGCGACTGATGCTTTTCTGCTCGCCGCACAACCCGGTGGGGCGGGTTTGGAGCAAGGAAGAACTCACCGAACTGCTGCGTATCGCGCGACGCTACGATATCACCATTATTTCGGACGAAATTCACGCCGATCTGGTTTATCCCGGAGAACTTCACATCGCCCTGGCTACACTGGCTGAACCATCAGATAAAGTCATCACTACCGTCGCACCGAGCAAAACCTTCAACATCCCAGGCCTTGGCCTGTCCTGCATCATTACGTCAAATACAGCCCACCGCCAAGCCATCAAGCAGGCCTTTGAAACTCTTCACGTTAGCAATACCAATCCGTTCAGCATTGCCGCCTTTGAAGCCGCCTATCGCGGCGGTGAAGCATGGTTGGATAGCCTGCTGATCTATCTGCAAGGAAACAGAGACTTCGTCTACAATTTTGTGGCACAGCAATTACCTGCAATTAAAGTCCTTCCATCGCAAGGCACCTACCTGCTCTGGCTTGATTGTCGCAAATTGAATCTGAGCGATGTTAAGTTGCGGGAGTTCTTTGTGCGCAAGGCCAAAGTCGGAATGAATCCCGGCACGGTTTTCGGTAAAAGTGGCAGCGGTTTTATGCGGCTGAACATTGCTTCGCCAAGGCATGTGATAGCTGATGCGTTAGATAGAATCAAGCAAGCGTTAAACTAATCGATAAACGGTTTGCCATGTCGAACCATAGTTGTTACGCTCCTCCTCCCTTTCAGCCGGAACTGTGGTCGCGTGGCTGAAGGATGAAACATAGCGCATGCGAACTTAATCAGCTCCTTCCTCAATCCATAAGCCAATAAACTTGCCATGAACCAAGTTGTAACCAAAACAAATCTGCATCCGCGCAATCTGCATCGTGGCCGCTACGACTTTGCGCAACTTATCGCGAGCAGCCCGGAGTTGGCTGCCTTTGTAGCGCTGAATGAGTACGGCCACGAATCCATCAATTTTGTTGACCCCGCAGCCGTTAAAGCACTCAATCGCGCGCTGTTACTGCACGATTACGGCATCAAAGACTGGGATGTCCCCGCACAGTATCTGTGCCCACCGATTCCGGGCCGCGCCGACTATTTGCACTATCTCGCCGATCTATTGAGCGAGAGCAATGGCGGCAATATTCCACGCGGAAAATCAGTGCGTGTACTCGATATCGGCGTGGGGGCGAATTGCATCTATCCACTTATCGGTCATGCCACATATGGCTGGCAATTTGTCGGAACAGATGTCGATGCAGTGGCACTACAAAATGCACAGTGTGTTTTGCATGCAAATCAACTGAGCGATGCAATTGAATTGCGTTTGCAACCCTCCCCCACCGCGATTTTTGCAGATGTAACCTATGCCGATGAATTTTTCGACCTCACTCTGTGTAACCCTCCGTTTCATGCATCCTTAGCCGAAGCCAGACAAGGCTCGCAGCGCAAATGGAAAAATCTCGGCAAAGAAACCAATAAACACAAAAACCCCGTGCTGAACTTCGGCGGTCAAAGCTTGGAGCTGTGCTGCGAAGGCGGCGAAGAAGCCTTCGTTACCCGCATGATCGAAGAGAGCGTATCGGGCCGAGATAACTGCCTGTGGTTCACCAGCATGATCTCCAAATCATCCAGCCTGCCGCACGTGTATCGTGCTTTGAAATACGCCGGTGCGACAGACAACCGCACCATAGAAATGTCCCAAGGCCAGAAAAAAAGCCGTATTCTGGCTTGGACGTTTATGGATAAGCAACAGCAACGGGATTGGTGGACGCTGGAAAGAAGCTAAAATGCCCAAGGCTGGTGTAAGATAACACCGCAGGAATTTCTTAGGGGATTAAGATAATGAGTGAGCGCATCACAGTTGACCCATTGGTATGCCATGGCAAGCCTTGCATTCGCGGCTTGCGCTATCCCGTGGAAAATGTACTGGAATGGCTAGCTAGCGGCATGACCACTGAAGAGATTCTGGCTGATTACGAAGACCTCGAACGCGAAGACATTCTGGCGGCACTTGCTTACGCAGCACGTCTGACGCACGTAAAACGACTGGATCGTTTGGCAGCATGAAGTTTTTGGTCGATGCGCAACTCCCTCGGCGCTTCGCCAACTGGCTGAACGAAGCGGGACACGATACCCTGCACACCTTTGACCTTCCCCGCAGGAATCTTACAACAGATAGCGAAATCATCGCCCGCGCCAAGCGAGATGGTCGCATTGTGGTCAGCAAAGATGCGGATTTCGTGCAGACCTTTTTGCTTACCGGCGAGCCTCAGCTATTATTAATTTCCACTGGCAACATCAACAACGCGGAATTGGAAAAGTTGCTGCACGCAAACTTATCCGGCATTGAAGCGGCTTTTGCATCTAGCCGCTTTGTCGAAATCACCCGCGATTCGCTGGTGATTCATGAATAAAACTAATGCGATACTGACCCTTTGAATTCATATTGAACTAGATGCTAAAGATATTTTCAGATTCCATATCCGTTTTTTATCTAATCACGCCATTGTGTATTGTTATGTTGGTTCTGTTATTGGCTGGGGGATATAAGCATCGAAATAGCTTAGCTGATAAAAAATTAAATCTTTCGTTGCCGTTAAAACCACCAAAGTACACAGCGAAGCACGCACGCAATTATCGTTTAGGATATATAGTTTTATTACTCGGTTATGTTGGCGTTGGTCTTATACCAAATATTTACGATTGGCTTGCTGAAATACCTTCCTTTGAGAAGTTGCATCTTTCAGTTGGAGAATTGTCTTATAAAGTATCAGGAAAACATGGTGAGGATAGGATAACAGTGATACGAACAAATTCTGGCGAGTTAGAGTTTTCTTGCGGAGCGGGTATGTTTGGCCACCCAGACTGTATTTCCCCTGCCTCGGAATATGACAGACTTTCAGGAAAAGTAGCCGAAGTATGGTGGTATGACCAACCGATCCATCTGTTTACTAAACAGAACAAAGTGGTCAAATTGGTTGTAGATGGCAAGGAAAAACAGAACTACGACAATACGGTACAAATAACAAAACGTGTAGCTAAGTCAGCGCCGTGGCTTATCTTTATTTTGCTAGTCTTTTATACTTGGCGGATTCTAGTATGAAGCGCAATTTTGAATAATGCAGGTCAGGTGGGTGAGATGCGGTAGCATCAATGCCCTTTGACCAGCCAGTCGAAATTGCACAAATGAACTATACACATATCACCCGAGAAGAACGATACCAGATTTACGCCTTGAAGAAGGCGGGACATAGGCAAAAAGAGATAGCCGAGGTACTGAAGCGAAGTCAGTCTACCATCAGCAGAGAATTAACTCGGAACGGTGGGCGACGTGGCTACCGTCCCAAACAAGCGCACAGCAAGTCGGTTGATAGGCAGGCGCTGAATGCACGAACGATTGATGCTGCGACATGGGAATTCGCTCAAGATATGCTGATGCTCCAATGGAGCCCAGAGCAGATCAGCGGGCATGCAGCCATCAGCCCAGAAACGGTTTACCAGCGAGTCTATGCAAATAAACGAGCGGGCGGAATGCTATGGAAGAACCTGCGTTGCCAGAAGCAACGAAGGAAGAGATACGGCAAGGCTGAACGACGCGGAACGATACCCAATAGGCTATCCATTGAAGATCGTCCTGCCATCGTTGAGACGCGTAGCCGTATCGGTGACTGGGAAGCGGACACAGTGATAGGCAAGAACCACCGCCAAGCGATTGTGAGTATCGTAGAACGTAAGACCGGATTCACACTGATCCAGAAGGTAGAACGCAAGACTGCACAAGCAGTCAGCCAGGCCATGATAGCTCTGCTGAAGCCTTACCGAAAAAAGGTAAGGACGATTACTTCTGACAACGGAAAGGAATTCGCCGGGCACGAAGAAATTGCCAAGAAGTTGAAAGCTGGCTTTTATTTCGCACACCCATACTCATCATGGGAGCGAGGAACGAACGAAAACACAAACGGATTAATACGACAATACTTCCCCAAGAACAGAGACTTTACAACAATTACACGACAGGAGATCAACACCGCGATGGAAAGATTAAACAACCGACCTAGAAAGAGACTTGGATTTCAGACACCGAATCAAGTATTCTTTAAGTCAGGCGTTGCGCTTCATATTTGAACCCGCGCTTTAATTGTTGCTGCCTTAGAGCAAAATTTGCGTAAGGGACTAAAGCCAAGTTACTAGTGCTAAATAATCAAATTAAGAGTGGCTATGTCCGTTGTGGGTGAGTTTTTGCCGGTCGCTACCGGCTGCCTTGGAGACTAAACCTTTGACTGCGTACTACTTCAATTCCCCAAAGAATTTCTTAACCGCCAACACTCTCTGCCCCAAATCCTCGTGCTTGATCTCAATCCTTAACTTATCCGGCCCGTTCATTTTGATGTAGCGCCGACTTTGGATCATGGTGATGATCTTCATCGGGTCGATGGGCGGATTGGGGACGAACTGGATAACGATGGCTTCGCTAGAAGCATCCAGTTTGCTAATGCCGAGCGGTTTGGCGAGGATGCGCAAGCGGTGGCTGTCGAGCAGAGTTTGTGCGGGTTCAGGTAGCAAGCCGAAGCGATCAATGAGTTCCTGATGCATGTCATCCAGATCTTCTTGCGTATTGCAGTTCGCGAGGCGTTTGTAGATGACGAGGCGCTGATGGATATCGCCGCAATATTCGTTCGGCAACAACGCTGGCGTATGCAAGTTGATCTCGGTGGTGACTCCCAGCGGGTGCGCCATATCCGGCTCGTGACCTTGTTTAAGTGAAGCAATTGCGGCTGCGAGCATGTCGTTGTAGAGACTAAAACCAATCTCTTGCATTTCGCCGCTTTGCGACTCTCCCAGCACTTCGCCCGCCCCGCGTATTTCCAGATCATGCATGGCGAGAAAGAAACCGCTGCCTAATTGCTCCATCGACTGTATCGCTTCGAGGCGTTTTTTTGCCTGTGAGGTAAGTCCTTCCATGTTGTCCACCAGCAGGTAAGCATAAGCTTGATGGTGCGAACGTCCGACACGTCCGCGCAACTGGTGCAACTGCGCCAGACCGAAGCGGTCGGCACGGTTCATGATGATGGTGTTGGCGGTAGGTACGTCGATGCCGGTCTCGATAATGGTGGTGCACAGCAACACGTTAAAGCGCTGGTGGTGGAAATCGCGCATCACCGCTTCCAGATCGCGCTCGCCCATCTGGCCGTGTGCCACACGAATGCGCGCTTCCGGCAGCAGCGTTTCCAATTTTTCCAGCATGTTGTTGATGGTATCAACCTCGTTGTGCAGGAAATATACCTGTCCGCCGCGCTTGAGTTCGCGCAGCACGGCTTCGCGGATAATGCCTTGACTGAAGCTGCTGACAAATGTTTTGATGGAAAGACGGCGTTGTGGCGCGGTGGCGATCACCGAGAAATCGCGCAGCCCTTCCAGCGACATTGCCAGCGTGCGCGGAATCGGTGTGGCGGTGAGCGTGAGCACATCAACTTCGGCGCGCAATGCTTTCAATCGTTCTTTTTGCTGCACACCGAAGCGGTGCTCTTCATCGAGAATGACCAAACCCAAGTTGTGAAACTTTACATCTTTCTGAATCAGCTTGTGCGTGCCGATAACGATATCCAGCTTTCCATCCGCCAAGTCCTTCAGCGATTGCGTCACCTCTTTGGTCGAGCGGAAACGCGACAGTTCAGCGATTTTTACCGGCCAATCGGCGAAGCGGTTGGAGAAGTTTTGAAAATGTTGTTCGGCAAGCAGCGTGGTCGGCACCAATACCGCCACTTGTTTGCCATCCATCACCGCGACAAATGCGGCGCGCAAGGCCACTTCGGTTTTGCCGAAGCCCACGTCACCGCAAATGAGTCTATCCATCGGCTTGCCCGATTGCAGATCAAGCAGCACCGCTTCAATGGCAGCGGCTTGGTCGGCGGTTTCTTCAAAACCGAACCCTTCGGAAAAGGCTTCGTAATCGTGATAAGTGAACTTAAAGGCATGGCCTTTGCGCGTGGCACGCTGCGCATAAATGTTCAGCAACTCGGCCGCAGTATCGCGCACTTGCTGCATGGCGCGGCGCTTGGCTTTGTCCCAGGTGCCACTGCCCAGCTTGTGCAATGGCGCGGCTTCCGGCGCTCCGCCGCTGTAACGGCTGATGACGTGCAGTTGCGACACGGGCACGTACAATTTGTCTTCGCCCGCATACACCAGCAACAAAAATTCATTTTCACCTTCGCCGAGGTCAAGATTCACCAAGCCCTGATAACGCGCGATACCATGCTGTTCGTGTACTACCGGGTCACCCGTCTTGAGTTCGGACAAGTCGCGCAACATGCCTTCGACGCTGCTTTTCTTCGCAGCACGTGCGACTCGACTTCTGGGCTGCGCGGCATACAACTCGGTTTCGGTAACGACAGCAAGTTTGTCATCGGCAAGAATGAAGCCGCTTTGCACCAGCGCCGTGGCAAGCATGAATTTATCTTTGCTGGCGAGGAAGGAGGCGTAGTCTTCGCACACGGTTGGAATAAGACCGTATTCTTTCAGGTAGCCGGAAATAATTTCGCGGCGCCCCAAACTGTCGGCAAGGAGTAGCGTGCGCCCGGCGAAACCCTGCAGGAAGCTTTGAAAGGTATGGGTAGGGGTTTCGGCGCGGCGGTCTACCGCGATATTGGGGATGGGAGTTGTGGGGCAGACAATCAGATTTTTAGATGTGCTACTGCCCTCACCCTCCGCTTTGTCACCATCTGCGGGAGAGAGCAATATATCCACCCGCGCAAACTCTTTTGCGCGAATAAAAAACTGCTCGCCATCCAAAAACAATTCCTTCGTTTCCAGTAACGGATGCTGCGGATCGCCACGCAGCAGGTTATAACGTGAGGCAGTATCTTTGGCAAAAATGGCGATGGCGTCATCTACATCGTGGTGTAAGCAAAGCGTGGCTGTTTTCGGCAGATAATCGAAAATCGTGGCAGTCTTGGCAAAAAACAGCGGCAGGTAATATTCAATCCCCGCCGGCGCAATGCCCTTGCTGACATCTTTGTAGATGCGCGATTTGGACGGGTCGCCTTCGAAGCGGTCGCGAAAGTTCTGGCGGAAGGTCGCCTGCCCTTTTTCATCCATCGGAAACTCGCGTGCGGGAAGCAGGCGAATTTCCGGTACGGGATACAGGGTGCGCTGCGTGTCCACGTCAAAGGTGGAGATGGTTTCTATTTCGTCATCGAATAAATCGATGCGATAGGGTAACAAACTGCCCATCGCGAACAAGTCAATGATGCCGCCGCGCACGCAATATTCTCCGGGGGTCAACACTTGTTGCACATGGTTGTAACCGGCGAAAGTTAGCTGTTCCCGCAGTTGCGCTACATTCAGCTTTTCATTGCGTTTGAGAAAAAATGTGTAAGCTGCAAGATGCTCCACTGGAGGTAAGGGATACAGCGCGGTGGTAATCGGCACTATAACGACATCGCAGGCATTGCTGCGGATATGGTGCAAGGTTGCGAGTCGCTCCGAGACCAGATCCTGATGCGGTGAGAATTGATCGTAAGGCAGCGTTTCCCAGTCCGGCAAAAGATGCACGCGCAAATTTGGCGCGAAGAAAGGAATTTCATCTTTCAGCCGTTGTGCTTCCAGTGCATTCGCGGCAATTACGACGAGCGGCGATCTCTCGGCAGCTAACTGTCCAATTGCCAACGCATCGGATGAGCCATGCAGCCCGGTATAACGCGGACGTGAATGCTTGGACGAGAACAGCATGTCAGGTACTTCGGTTCTTTTTGATCAAGTCGTAAGCCAGTTGGATTTCTTTCGCCTGCTCTGTCGCCATCGCGATCATATCTTCCGGAACGCCCTGCCCCATCAATTTGTCCGGATGGTATTGGCTCATCAATTTGCGATGGGCACGTTTAATTTCTGCGTCGGTGCTATCTTTGGTCACGCCCAATGCTTTGTAGGCTGCTTCCAACGCATCCGCAGAATTGGCCTGCCCGCCTCCAAAATTCGTCTGGTTAAGCACCATTTCGATGAGACGATTATAGGTAGCCTGATCGTAGCCAAGGTAGCCCGCAATGTCGCTGAGCAAGGCTTTTTCAGCAGGATGGAATTGTCCGTCTGCCAGGGCCATAACAATCAGTGACACCAACAGAAACTGCTTCAAATCCCTGGTATTGCCGCACACAGTCATGAATTTGCTGTACGTCGGTCTGATATCGAAAGACTGATCCGTGCCTTGCTTGAATAATGCAATCGCCTGCAAGCGGTGATCCGGCGTCATGCCTAATTTCTGCATGAACATTTCGACATGATCGATCTCATCCTGGGATACATGTCCATCGGCTTTGGCCAATTTTCCCATCGAAATGAAAAGTGTTTCCAGAAACACAGCCTGGCGCAAGGTATTCTGCAGGGGGTTCATTCCGCCAGAACCGTAGACTCTCATCCGGTCAAAGAAGGAGCCTATAAAAAACCCCAAGAGACCGAGCCAAAAGTCGTGAAAAACAAACCCGATTACAATACCGATGAATTTAAACAAGACTACTCCAAACCAAAAATTGCGCGGCATCCAGCCACAAACTGCTACTCATCATTCACTGCAACGTGGCATCTTCGACCAGTACTTTATAAGAATAGCCTGCACCAAAATCCTTATTGGTATGAACAACGCCCTTGGCAGTGATAATATCGCCAACCTTCGCCGGACTTGAACTCGTCACCAGCACATCGTTAGTTTCTTTTTCAACCGAGCCGGTACCGTCGCGCAAATGAATCCAATTCTTCCCCATGATTCCTTCGTTGTATTTCACAACTTTTCCACGCACAAGTACAGTTTTGTCTTTTAGCTCGGCACCTTTGCCCATAATTTCGGCAACGGTCTTAGCATTAGGCCCACTGGCTTTCTTAACATGAATATCGGTGCTTGGCGCTTCGATTTTCTTTGGCATCAGGGACGATGCCATTCCCCCGAGATGGCTGCTTGACGCGCTTGCGGGCGGATTGGCTGCCGGAGGCATTGATGAAACTGCCGCTGATGATGAGCCCGCGCCCGCCAAAGAGCCAAAAATGATTGAGGGGAAAGTTTTCTTCAGGGATTTACTTTCAAAGTTGTTCATGACAAGTGCATTTTCAATGGTCACGGTACTACCTTGCTCTACTTTTGACTGAACGACCGCCGCCCATATTTCTCCATTGGTAGTCTTGAGCCGGAGGTAAGTAAAGTTTGCGACATTGATAACTTCCAGCACTTCGCCTTTAACTGCACTTTTCGGATGACTTGCGGCTGAATTTTCATCAGCCCAGGCGAATGTCGTTACAAGAATTATACAAATTACCAACAGGGTTTTCATTTCAATAATCTCCTTCGTGATGAACGTATAATTTTAACAGGGCAGCGTCATAAATTCAGCATTACTCGAAACGAGCCTATTGGATAATTTATACTGCCGATACGCCAAGTTCTTTGCATAATTTGGCAACCAGTGCCCGCAGCTCGCCTACTTCAGTTTCAAGTTTGGCAACATTTGCCTTGAGCGCGGCAATCTCTCCTACCGAAATGTCGCCCGAGGCGGATACAGGGCTAACTGATAGACGCTCTTCGACAACGGGTGCACCGGAGAGCAGATGCATCCAGCGATTTTCACGTGATCCGGGCTGGCGTGGCAATTCCACCACCAAACCGCCTTCCTCGCGTTCAGACAATTCGACCAAAAAACTTTCTACCGAAGCGATGTCTGCAAACTTGTGCAAACGCTCGCAATTGATACGTAACTCCCCCGCCGTCTGCGGGCCTCGTAGCATCAGCAATGTCAGTATAGCGGTGGATTGCGTTGGAATGTGTAACACGCGTTCAATATTATGCCCAAAACGCGAAGCCCTGCCGCCGCTGGTTTCCACAATCAGCGACAGCGATCTCAAACTATCCAGTGTTGCCTGAACTTCGGATTCAGTGGCCTCGATAACAGGATCACGACTGCTCTTCTGATTGCAGCCGGAAACCAGCGAATTCAGCGTTAACGGATAGCTGTCCGGCACCGTGCGTTGCTTCTCGGCAAGAACACCGAGCACGCGAGTTTCAAGCAGTGAAAGGATAGGAAGCGTATTACTCATAATGGGAGTTTCTCTTTGCTCTGGCAGCCCGCAATTATACAGCCCGGCTCGCAGTATCTCACCTGGCTGCTCTGTAATGACTGCCTGTGCTCATGAAATTAAGCAAATTCACTTCTACCCCACCCACTTTCTTGCATTCTGGAACATGCGCAACCATGCTCCGTTTTCTTGCCAATCGCGCGGATACCATGAGTTTTGCACGGCTCGAAACACCCGCTCCGGATGCGGCATCATGATGCTGAAACGCCCGTCCGGTGTGGTGAGTCCGGTAATGCCTTGGGGTGAACCGTTTGGATTGAGCGGATAAGTTTCGGTTGGCTTGCCGTTGTTATCGACATAGCGTAACGAGACTAAAGGCTGAACTGCTTTCAGTTTTGCTGAATTACCAAAGTCGGCATAGCCTTCACCGTGCGAAACAACGATGGGCATACGGCTACCCGCCATACCCTCAAACAGGATTGACGGTGATTTTTGCACTTCAACCATGACAAAACGTGCTTCAAATTGCTCAGACTGGTTGCGCGCAAAATGTGCCCAATGTTCCGCGCCGGGAATAATCTCATGCAGGTTGCTCATCATCTGACAGCCGTTGCATACACCGAGTGCAAAGATATCGCTGCGTTTGAAAAATGCCTCAAATTCATCTCGCGCTCTGGGATTAAACAAAATGGATTTCGCCCAACCCTCGCCTGCGCCCAGCACATCACCATAAGAAAATCCACCGCATGCTGCCACGCCTTTGAAATCGGCCAGCTTTACACGACCGCTGATAATGTCGCTCATGTGAACATCAACTGCGGCAAATCCGGCTCGGTCAAAAGCAGCGGCCATTTCGACTTGTCCGTTGACACCTTGCTCGCGCAGAATGGCCATTCTGGGACGTGACTTGAGCAATGCCGGAGCAATACTCTCGCTTGGATCATAGGTCAGCGTCACGTGCAATCCGGCATCCTTCGCATCAAGTATACTGTCAAATTCCTGTTGCGCGCACGCGGGGTTGTCCCGCAGCTTTTGTATCTGCCATGTTGTCTCCGACCAGATGCGACGTAACGTAATCGCATTTTCACTAAACAGCTTCTTGCCAGCGCGAGATATCTCGATTAGGCCACTCGTATTGAGTTGTGCCACTTCATGCACGCTGCTCAAACCCGCATCGTCACATTGCACAAAAATACCGGCCAAATCTGCGCGGCGCACTTGCACCAATGCGCCTAACTCTTCGTTAAACAACGCGCCAAGGTCATCACCTTTGCTTTCATCCAAACGTATATCCAGGCCGATGTGTGAGGCAAAAGACATCTCGCACAGTGCTGCCAGCATACCGCCATCGGAACGGTCATGATAGGCAAGCAATTTTCCTTCATTGTTCAAATGCTGAATCAGATTGAAGAATGCTTTCAATTTGTTCGCGTCATCCACATCCGGTGTGATATCGCCAATTTGTTTATAGACCTGAGCCAGTGCAGAGCCACCCAAACGATTTTTTTCGGCACCCAAATCAAATAGCAGCACCACAGTATCAGTATCCGCAACAAGTTGCGGCGTGAGTGTTTTACGCGCATCACTGCATGGTGCGAAGGCGGTAACAATAAGCGACAAAGGAGCAGTAACGGCTTTGTTCTGCTCGCCGTCTTTCCATGTCGTTTTCATACTCATCGAATCTTTGCCCACAGGAATGCTGATGCCGAGTTGTGGACACAGCTCCATTCCCACGGCCTCGACCGTATCAAATAATGCGGCATCTTCGCCGTGATGACCGGCAGCCGCCATCCAGTTGGCGGAAAGCTTAATGTCGCCGATTCTTGCAATGCGTGCAGCGGCTATGTTTGTAATTGCTTCGCCAATGGCCATACGGCCTGAAGCAGGCGCATTCAGCAGTGCAAGCGGGGTACGCTCGCCCAGTGCAAAAGCTTCGCCCAGATCAGTATTGAATCCCATCAGTGTTACCGCCACATCCGCCACGGGAACCTGCCACGGACCGACCATCTGGTCGCGTGCTGTCATACCACCCACGGTGCGGTCACCAATGCTGATGAGAAAAGTTTTATCTGCCACGGAAGGCAAACTCAGCACGCGGGTAATGGCATCACTCAGCTCAATTTTGCTTGTATCAAACTTCGGCAGTTTCACTTTCTCGCGTTGCACTTTGCGCGTCATCTTGGGAGGCTTGCCCAGAAGAACAGAAAGAGGCATGTTCACCGGATCATTGTTAAATTCAGTATCATGCACCGTCAACTGATCACCGACTATCGCCTTGCCCAATACTGCAAACGGACAGCGTTCGCGTTCACACATCGCTTTGAATTCATCCAGACGCTCCGGCGGAATCGCCAGCACATAACGCTCTTGTGCTTCGTTGCTCCATATCTGCATGGGAGACATACCGCGTTCTTCGCTGGGCACCTCGCGCAATTCAAATTTCGCGCCTTTGCCTCCGCCGTGTACCAGTTCCGGCAGCGCATTTGAAATACCACCGGCTCCGACATCGTGAATAGACAGGATAGGATTATTGTCGCCGAGCTGCCAGCAGCGGTCGATAACCTCCTGTGCGCGGCGTTGCATCTCAGGATTGCCGCGTTGCACCGAATCAAAATCGAGATTCTCTGCGTTTGATCCCGTATCCATGCTGGATGCGGCACCACCACCAAGGCCGATCAACATACCGGGGCCACCAAGCTGAATGAGCAGCGCACCCGCCGGAAGTTCGTGCTTGTGCGTATGTTTTGCGGCAATACTACCGACGCCTCCGGCCAACATGATAGGCTTGTGATAACCGCGCATCTCGCCATTTACCTGCTCTTCGAAAGTGCGGAAATAGCCGGTGAGATTTGGACGACCAAATTCATTGTTGAAGGCAGCGCCACCGAGAGGGCCGTCGATCATGATTTGCAGGGCGGAGGCGATACGGGTTGGTTTTCCATAGTTTTTACCCTCACCCTGCCCTCTCCCGCTTGCGGGAGAGGGTTCATATTGTTCCCACGGTTGTTCAAACCCCGGAATATTCAAATTTGACACCGAGAACCCGGTCAGCCCGGCTTTAGGTTTAGAACCGGAACCGGTAGCACCTTCATCGCGTATCTCGCCGCCCGAGCCTGTTGCTGCGCCCTCAAACGGCGCAATCGCAGTAGGATGGTTATGCGTCTCCACCTTCATCAGGGTATGGGTAAGTTCTTTGCTGAATTCGTAACTACCGTCCGCGCGTGGATAGAAGCGTTCGATTTCCGAGCCTTCGATCACCGAGGAGTTATCGGAATAGGCCACTACGGTCCCTTGGGGATGCAGCTTGTGGGTATTACGAATCATGCCGAATAACGAAATGGCTTGCTGTTCGTCGTCAATAATCCAGTCGGCATTGAAAATCTTGTGACGACAATGCTCAGAGTTGGCCTGCGCGAACATCATCAGTTCGACATCGGTTGGATTGCGATTCAATTTAACGAAGTTTTCGACAAGGTATTCAATCTCGTCAGCCGAAAGCGCCAAGCCCATGTCCCGATTCGCCGACTCAAGAGCCGCTTTTCCACCATCGAGTATATCCACAGTGGAAAGTGGCCGAGGAGAACCATGTTGAAAAATTCGGTCTTCGATTCCGGCGATTTGTTCAATCACTGATTCTGTCATGCGGTCATGCAGAAACGGCAGCACCGCTTTTTTTTCCGCCACAGATAGCGAACTTCCGCCCTTGCTCTTCAGGTAATACACCACACCTCGTTCGATACGTGCAACGCTAGGCAACGCGCAATGTTGCGCGATGTCAGTCGCTTTTGACGACCACGGCGAGATTGTGCCAAGGCGAGGGACGATCAGTAATTTTTGCAATGAGGGAGCTGGCAGACTGAGGCCAGAATCCAGATTCAGCAAGCGTTCAAGCAACTTTTCATCTGCGTCATTCAATGGTGCGCCAAGTTCGGTAAAATACCAATGACGGGTATCTTCCAGCGTAACATTCGGTGCAACAGCTTTGAGCGCATTGCGAAGTTTTTCCAGACGAAAGGCAGAAAGTGCAGGATTGCCGACGGAGATTTTGCTGCTTGTAGCGCGGGACATAGTTCGATCTCATTAAAGCGTTTGGGTTAGGATTGCAATTATAATGCACCCAACACCACAAACTCAGGAAAACGACATGTCCACTGCGCGTCCCGTTACGATCACTGAAAAGCAAGTTTCCGGCTACCTCAAGCCGCGCCCCAAAGACAGCCACAAAGGCATGTTCGGTACGATCACGGTGATTGGAGGCACGAATGGTATGGTCGGGGCTGCGCTTCTGGCCGGGCGCGCGGCACTCAAACTGGGCGCAGGTTGCGTGCATGTGGGCCTATTGGCAGATAACGCCCCTGCCGTAGATGTGCATATGCCGGAACTGATGCTGAATAGTGCAAGAGAAACATTACAATCATCCAAACCGGATGTACTGGTAATGGGCTGCGGTTTGGGACATAGTCTAATAGCTCAAAAACTGCTGTATGACGCGCTTGTGCTTGACGTGCCAACAATATTGGATGCCGATGCTTTGCATATTATCGCCCTGCGCCCCGATTTGCGCTCAGCCCTGCATACACGCAAGTCTCCTGCGGTATTCACGCCCCACCCCGGGGAAGCTGCGCATCTATTGGCTTGCAGCACAGCGAAGATTCAGGCTGATCGCGTGGGGGCTGTCACTAAACTCGCCAAAAAACTAAACGGTAGTGTGGTATTGAAGGGTTCCGGCAGTTTGTGTGCTACCAGTGATGGCAAGTTATATATCAACAAAACCGGCAATCCGGGCATGAGCAGCGCCGGCATGGGTGATGTTTTGAGTGGCATTATTGCCGCTTTCATCGCTCAAGGATTAAACGCCGATGAGGCGTTGTTACTGGCAGTATATCTGCACGGAGCAGCGGGCGATGCTTTGGCACAACAACAGGCAACCCTCGGCATGAGCGCGACGGAAGTGACCGAATGGGCGCGTTGGTTGCTCAACCGCATCGCACCAGGCAAATAATCATATTTCTTAATTAAGCATAGGAGCCCGATTCATCGGGCGATTTCAAAAAATCGCTATCGCCCGATAAATCGGGCTCCTGCATCAGAGAAACAATTATCGTTGTTAACGGATTTAATAACATGACCAGCATTCTCTACCGTTATTTCATTGTAATCGTCGCCTGTATTTCGCTATTGTTCGGGTTGCAGATACCCAACTTCGTCGATCAATATCAAAAACGCATAGATGCGCACCTGCGCGAGGTGACCATCAATCTCCAGCCATTTCAGGAGATAGCCAACAAATATTTCGGTGGCGACATAGGCAAGCTGATCGAGCTGCACAAAACCAGTACTGAAAAACCACTTCAGGATGAAGGTGCTGCAATAGAACAAATGGTGGCGCGTAAATTACGCTTTGAAAATGAAATGGCCGCTTTGAATACCAGCCTGCCGCTGAAATCACTGCATGTTCTATTCCACGGAGACCGCGAGTTGCTAAAAGAAGCACTTGATCAATATAGCTATGCCGTTCCCTTAAATCAGGATGCACTTGTATTTGGTGCAGTTGTCGCTCTTGTTTTCCTTTTTCTTTTAGAGTTATTATTAGCTCTGCTACGCTCAGCCTACAAAAGATTTTTCCGCTCAGACATTCCCCTTCAAGCCCAATGAGTTGTTCCATCGATATCAGCGAAGCATCCGGCGTACGCTATCTGCACTTCGGCTCCACCTGGATACAAGGTGCGATGCGTATCGCGCGCCCGTGGAATTTGGAACTTGAATATACCAAGGAAATGATGGCGAGCCTGTTGTTGCGCGAAGACTCGCATTTTCCACGCAAAGTTTTGCTCATCGGCCTGGGCGCTGCCTCCCTCACAAAGTTTTTGTACCGCAATTACCCGCTGGCAAAACTTACGGTGGTAGAAATTGAACCGGGAGTGGTGGCCGCAGCCCGGCAATTTTTTAAGCTGCCGGAAGATCCTCTGCGTTTGAAAATGGTCATCGGGGATGGTGCAGAATTCGTTCTTAACAGCAAACAAACTTACGACTTGATTCTGGTCGATGGTTTTGATGCCGATGCGCGCGCAGGCGCATTGGACACCACGCCTTTTTATCAAGCCGTGCGGGCACATCTTAACGACAGCGGCATAATGTCTGCCAATCTGTTGGGACGCAGCAAAGGTTTTGGAGCCAGCGTTGAGCGCATCAGCAAAGCATTCGACAATCGCGCTATTGCTTTCCCATCCTGCGATAGCGGCAACACCATTTGCTTCGCAGCGGCTGGCGATGCCATTAATGTCGCGTTGGACGACCTCAAAGATCAGGCACTCGAACTGAAAGAAAAGACCGGACTAAATCTATTGCCTACTTTGACCCGCCTTGAACAGGCACAAACGTGTATGGGCGGGATGTTAGTGCTTTAAGTTTGAAAGCGGATTTATCCTAAAAAAAGCAGTTAGCCACAGAAAACACAGAGGAAAAACAAACGGTTGCAACAAGAACGTAATTAACCTTTTGGGTAGGTTTCAAAAGTGTGATATCCCTTTACTCTCTCTGTGAACTCTGTGGCTCGAACTTCGGTTTTTAGGTTTATCATTCTGAATGCTTGGAGACTATTGAACTTAATCACCCGGGTATATCAAGCCACGCCCGCAGTAACGGGATAACTCACATAACGAATATTCAGTTCATGTGCGCTCAACGTTGCTATAAGCTCTTCCGCCTGACGCTGTTCCAAAATAAACTCAACTTGTATCGGCAACTCTCCGCCTAGTTCGATAAAGGTCTCTGAACGCAAGCTGCCGTGCCGACCGAATCCGGCGATAGATCTGAATACGGAGCCACCCGAAACGCCGATATGTTTCGCCTGATCAAACAACCATTCGTACAGCAGTTGGTTGCCATGCTTTTGCTTTTCGGTGAGATAGAATTTGAGGTAAGTAGATTGCATAAAACCTCCTATTGCTGGATCAACTTGACTGTTTGAATGCCCAACACAGTCATAAATAAAGAGCCGCCCAAATGAGCAATGATAATCGCCACGCCCCAAACATATTGTCCGCGTATGAGCAACGTGACGGTTTCGGCTGAGAAAGTGGAAAAGGTGGTAAGTCCGCCCAAAAATCCGGTGATGATAAGTAAGCGCCATTCCGGTGCCAGCCCGGGATGCTGCATAAAGTAAGCTACAGCAAAGCCAACCAGATAACCGCCAATGAGATTGGCGGCTAGCGTCCCCAGTGGCAGATCAGATAATACCGGGTTAAACCAAAGCCCCAACCCCCATCTCAGCCATGCGCCGATGGCCGCACCTACACCAATAGCGATAAAAGCATTAAACATAGTGCCTGAATGTCAGATTGAACGAAGTACTTAGATTGTAGCAGGTGGAACCAAACCGCGCAGTTTGAAACAACGCCCGTTGGGCGAACCGTCCAATTCATACACGTTAAACTCACGACATGGCGAGGGGCGCTGCTCGTAAATTGAACAAGAAACCTGCTTGCCAATTTCTCCACGCAGTGCGATACAACGGGGTGGATGATTATTGGTGCCTTTCATGCAAAGCAAATGTTGGTGAATTTGCTCGGTATATTCGACCGGGACAATACCTCCAGGGGCTTCGTTGGACTCGCCCCAATAGAACGACACGCGAAAATAGGCGCAACAGGCACCACAGGTTAAACAGGGATTATCTTCGCTCATAGGTAGACCGTTTATTCCAAATCTCAATCAACATGACATTGCCGTAGGGTGGGCACAAATGCGTGCCCACCCTACGTATTGGGAAACTTCGGTATTTGGTTTAAGCCACCTCAGCCCACAAATCATGCTCATCCGAGTCAGTGATGCGCACCGTAACAAACTCGCCCACTTCCAACTCTTCGCCATTGATATAGACCAAACCGTCGATCTCCGGTGCATCGGCAGCACTGCGCGCAACCGAGCCTTCTTCATCCACATCATCGACCAGCACCTGTATGGTCTTGCCGACTTTTTTGGCCAGTTTTGCCGCGCTGATTTCTTCCTGCAGATACATCAACTGTGCGAGGCGATCTTCCTGTACATCGGGATCAATATGATCGGGTAGCGCATTTGCGGCAGCGCCATCCACCGGGGAATATTTAAACGCACCGACACGATCCAATTGCGCCTCTTCGATGAAGTCCAATAACTCCTCAAACTCTTCTTCCGTCTCACCGGGGAAACCGACAATAAAAGTACTGCGCAAGGTAATGTCAGGACAAACACTGCGCCATTGCTGAATGCGCTTGAGCACATTTTCGCTGCTGGCCGGACGCTTCATTAATTTTAGTATGCGTTCGTTGGCATGCTGAAACGGTATATCGAGATAAGGCAGTATTTTTCCTTGCGCCATTAATGGAATCACCTCATCCACGCTGGGATAGGGATAGACATAATGTAAACGCACCCATGCACCAAGCTCACCCATCGCTGCGGCGAGGTCGGTCATGCGCGTTTTCAACGGGCGCCCACCCCAAAATCCGGTGCGGTATTTCACGTCCACGCCATAGGCGCTGGTATCTTGCGAAATCACCAGCAACTCTTTAACTCCGGCATCCACAAGGTTTTGTGCCTCTTGCATCACGTCGCCCACCGCACGACTCACCAAGTCGCCGCGCAAACTGGGAATGATGCAGAAAGTACAGCTATGATTACAGCCCTCAGAAATTTTCACATAGGCAAAATGACTGGGAGTGAGGCGTATGCCTTGCGCCGGCACCAGATCGCTATAGGGATCATGCAGCTTGGGCAAGTATTGATGTACCGCTTCCATCACTTCATCAGTGGCATGCGGGCCGGTCACTGCCAGCACTTTGGGATGAGCTTGCTTAACAATATCCCCCTTTGCGCCAAGACAGCCGGTAACTATAACCTTACCATTCTCTTGCAATGCCTCACCAATTGCCTCTAACGATTCCGCTACGGCACTGTCGATAAATCCGCAGGTGTTCACCACCACCAGATCAGCCTCTTTGTAGCTGCTGGAGATGATATAACCTTCGGCACGCATGCGCGTGAGGATGAGTTCCGAGTCGGATGTTGCTTTCGGGCAACCGAGTGAAACGAATCCGATTTGAGGCGTGTGTATTTTTTTCATATTGTTTCCAAATTCTGATTTTGTGGGAACTCATTCATCCTAGAAAAACAGTTTGCCACAGAGAAAACCAAATGGTTGTAACAAGAGCACAATTAACCTGTTGGTTTATACCTCGGAAGAGGGATATTCCTTTGCTCTCTCTGAGTTCTCTGTGAACTCTGTGGCTTGAATTAAGGTTTTTGGGTTTCAGTGCTTCGGTTTTACTCCGCGATCAACGAATTCATCAAGGCAACCGTGCCGACCCCCAACACAATCAGTATCACCTGTTGGAGGGTATCGCTCAATTTTGTGCGTTTGTGCAAACCGGGAATCAAATCCGCTACCGCCACGTAGATCAAACTTGCCGCTGCCAATGCCAGTAACGACGGTGTCCACTGCTGCATAGTCTGTAACGTCAGGTAGCCCAGCACACCGCCCACGACAGTGGCAAAACTGGAAATCAGGTTCATTTTAAAAGCGCGCAGCTTGGAATATCCAGAGTGGAGCAAAATAGCAAAGTCGCCCACTTCCTGCGGTATTTCGTGCGCAATGATTGCAAGTGAGGTAACAACGCCGAGATGAATATCGGTTAAAAATGCCGCCGCGATAATAATCCCGTCAATGAAATTGTGGAACGTATCACCGACTATAACCATCGCGCCGCTACGCCCGTGGTCGTGCAGGGAGTGATCATGCGGTTCATGCACCTCACACTGATCATGGTGACAGTGGCGCCAGATTAGTACTTTTTCCAACGTGAAAAACAGCAAGATACCAAACAGCACTGTGCCGCTCACTGTCGTAGTATTGGGGCTCAACTTGATGGCTTCGGGCAGGATGTCTAAAAATACTGCCCCCAGCAAAGCGCCAATGGCGTAACTGACCAGTGCGCTGATCCAGTGCGCCCGCACATTGAGCGCAAACACTGCTACAAACAGCATGCTTAATGCGCCACCGACAAAGCTCGACGCAAAAATCCAGGCCAAAATGCTCATGTATAAAACCAGATTTGAAAGAGGCGCGGATTATACTGAATAAATCGCAGTGTCGTTTTATTCCAGAATATCGCGTTCAGTTTGCACTACCCGTGCATTTCTGTCAGCCAGTTCTGCCAGGCTGCTCGCTTGTATTGATGATGCTGGAATTGCCCCGCCATTGCCATCGGGTAAGTCGCGTGTTGCTGTAGCTTTGGCGACGATAGTGACGTTATAGCCCATATCACTGGCAACACGAGCCGTTGAACTGACACAGTTATGTGTCATGAAGCCCACGATGATCAGATTCTTCCTATTGGTAAGCCGGATTGCTTCTGCCAACCCGGTATCCGCAAAAGCGCTTAGCCGTACCACAACCATCATGCCGGTGTGTCCGATCTTGCCACTGACACGATGAGCGTAGCGATACGTTAACAGTATGGATAGTGCAATGATGGCGGCACCGATGACGTCGGCAACAATCTGGATCATGGCGTGTTTGAACGAATGCGCGTGAAACGCACCAACGGTGATTGCAACTGCAATGACGCCAGCATCTATCGTCATCGGCAAAGTCAGCGGAGTGATTGCCCGTCCCAGTGCGATGAGCTTGGCGTGACTCGGGTCCAGGGTCACTTCGACAGCTTTGGGATTGTCGGCCAGAAGGTTCCAGCCGAAAGCGCATACCACGGCTCCCCCGGCCACCTGCACCACAGGAATCGAAAGACCGAATACAACAAGGACGAAAGAGCCAAACAACAGCGATCCGAGCAGAAAGAAAAAAGAATAGAACGCTATACTCTTCGCCAGTAAAGCGCGGGTCGACTCGTCGCAGCCGGGAGTCATTCTTAAGAAAATGGGCGCATCGCCCAGAGGGTTAACCACGGGCAGTACTGCGCCCACAATTAGGAAAATTGCGCCGGTGAGTTGGGTCAAATCTAACCAGATCATTGTCTATCCAATCTCCTTGCTTTGCGGAAAAATAATACTTGCTGATTGCACTTTAAATGGCCGAAAAATTCCGGAAAATGAGGGATACGATAAGCGATTAGTTGTGTAATTGTCTGAACAAAAGGCAGGACTTGTTTGTACGAAGTCGCACAGAACAATAATGAGTAGCGAGGAATAATTTAATCAGCGGCAACCTTAATGCAATCGATATCTTTATCAACTGAGAATTGAAAATCACAACAGGCAATTTTAGGTACTTAAATTAACAACGGGAGAAAGTAATCGTGCTATACCAGTCACCAGTATCGAATAAAAAAATTGCAACCAAACCAAGCCTGATCAACAAGAAGTCTCCTGCCCTGTCTTTGGAGTCCATAGAAAATGAAGATGCACGGTTCAAAATGGTTTCTGAAGCCGCATACTACCGTGCATTAGGCCGAGGCTTCGATGGCGGCGATCCATTGCAAGATTGGCTAATTTCCGAGGTTGAGGTTGATGGATTGCCGCTCGACCATTCTTGAAGCATCGGCTTGGGTTATTTTTTCAAGACTGAAAGATGTTAAATCAAAAGGGAGCAATCATGTCACACAAATTGGCTGAGCTATTACAGTTTATTGGCAATTATCGCCATTACCGCAACGAGGGTTACAGTTTCAAAGCAGCATGGTTTATTGCCACCGTGACACTCCCATAATTACTGTTTTCTTTACCCATGCAGCGCGAAAATATATTGTCGTCAGGAAACTTAACTCGGGATCATATCTTGCATCGCCAATTGGATATAGTTATTCAAGATATTGCCGATAATATTCTCGGCATAATTTACCAGTTATCGCTACGGGGTGGTCACCACCAAGTGCGTATAAGTCCGCAACTCTTGGAATTGGGATTTTCTCCGGACAAATGGGGAAACGATGCGGAATGCCATCACCAAATGTGCCATGAGGAAGACCGCCCGATTGTAAAAAAGAAATTTGAGTCTTGCTACAAATCCGGTACTCCGTTTCAGTGTGAATACCGGGTCAAAACGCCAAGCAACACAACACATTGGTTCAGCGATAAAGCCAAGATCATCATGGACAAGGACGGAAGCCCTTTGTTTATGCGCGGGGTAATGATGGATATTACCGGATTTAAAGTGATGGAATCGGAAATCAGGGCTTACCACACCAGGGTCGATAAACTCGTTCTGCAAAGAACCGAAATGCTGGATCGCCGACTTGCCATAGTTGAATCATGCAATTCAAGCCTGAGTAAAAATTATCATGAAATTAGCAGGATGTATCATGACCTACTGCTTAAAACTCAATCAGCAGAGGCAGAGATACCTCAGTATATTAGGGGCGTATAACTGCCGGACACGTTTAAATTTTCCCTACAGATTTATTTCTAAACTGATGTAGCAATAACTCCCGGGGTTAAGACAATTCCCTAAAAGTTTCAACGCACAGAACATTCTGTGAAAAAAATATACTCACATCTTGGTCTATCACACCGCCAACTGCTTTATCAGTTTAGTTCGCCCACAACGCATCCGCTCGCAAAGGAAAAATACCATGTCACTCGTCAATAAATCACCAACCAATATTACCTCTCCTCCGTCATCTATTACCTCTCCTCCGTCATCCGAAGGCAAAACCTCTGCTGCAGCCGCTCGCGAGGCGGAAGACCAGCACAAAAAGCGCGCACCCTCGCCAAACAGCAACAGGCGGCTGAGCGCATCGCAGCCGCCACGGGACAGTTGTCCTCGGGTATCAACGAAGCGGCTTCAGCCGCCGAGGAGTTGAAGCGTGCCTCGGATCAGATTGCATCGGGTGCAGAGGAAGCCTCCGGTGCAGCACAGGAATCTTTGAGCGCAGTGGGAGTGAACAGAAACGCCAACGTCACATTACAAAAAGGCGAGACTTTGGTTCTTGCGGCAAAACGCGTGTCCGATGAAGTGCGCAAATGGTCCGCAATGTTGTTCAGGCAGCCAACCGTCAGACTGAGTCGGCCAAAATGGTTTCCGGGCTGGAAAAACAGGCTACTGAGATTGGCGACATCGTTAAGGCCGTTGCACGTAATGACGATCAGACCAATCTGCACGCTCTGAATGCCGCCATTGAGGCGGCCCAAACCGGGAAACACGGCAAGGGGTTTGCTGTCGTTGCCGATGAAGTCAGGACGCTGGCCGAGACATCGGAAAAAAGTGTAAAACTAATCTCCGATCTAATCGCGCAGGTTCAAAAAGATGTCAATATCGTTGCCAGCGGTATCAACGAATCTACGCGCACGGTGCAGACTGAAGCGGATAAGAGCGAAGCCGTAATTGAACTGCTGAATCGTGTCATGGTCGCATCCAAGGAAGTTGTTGGGGCGTCCAAGGATGTGATCAAGGTAGCCAATGAAGCAAGTCAGGCAACACAAAATATGTTAAGGAGACGCGGATTAAACAACGGAGATTTCCGGAATGCTCGGTCATATCCAGTATCAGGATGTTGTGCGCCAACGTATCAAAGCGAGTCACATCTGCGATGGTGCGGCGCAACGACCTGCTCAGGGAAATGCCGCGCAGGCTGGGCAGAAGGAAGGCCTACCCAAGATGGAATTGTTTTAAGTCAGTATTCCAGCCAGATAAAGGTGCCCATGCGCCCGGTAGCGCCATCGCGCCGATACGAAAAGAATCGTGCCGAATCACCATGGGTGCAATGTTCCCCACCGTAAACCCGTGTAACACCCAGTGCGTGCAAACGTTGGTGCGCCAGCAAGTAGATATCTGCCATCCACTTGCCGTTTTCCCCGGGCAAAAATGCTTCGATTGCCTGCGCGTGTTGCGCAACAAATACCTTTCGTACTTCTTCGCCCACTTCAAATGCGCGCTGACTGATAGCAGGGCCGAGCCAAGCCAGTAATTTTTGCGGTGCGATGTCCATTGTCTGCACTGTCGACTCGATCACCCCTGCTGCCAAACCTTTCCATCCCGCATGGGCTACTCCGACAACAGTACCCGACTCATCACACAAGAGCACTGGCAGACAATCCGCTGTCATCACCACACAAACTGCGCCACGATGACGGGTTACCGCTGCATCAGCCTGTGGTAAGCATTCTGTAGCCCCCGCATCGACAACCACCGTGCCATGAACTTGTTGTAACCAGACAGGTTCACTCGGCATAAGTTGCGCAAGTAGTTGACGGTTGTGTGCAACAGCTTGAGGCGCATCACCCACATGGTCCCCAAGGTTGAAGGAATTGTACGGGGCAACACTTACCCCTCCGCTACGAGTAGTCTGTAAAGACCGCACATTTTTGGGTGCCGGCCAATCGGGAACGATGAAGTTTTCATGTACACTCATGTGCGATTATCCTGACTTGCTTTAATAATTGCTGCATATCATCCGGCATATCGACTTGCCATTCCATCCATTCGCCGGTCTCGGGATGTTCCAGGCCCAAACGCTCGGCATGCAGGGCCTGGCGTGGAAAGTCCATCAATACGGCGCGCATTGGCAGCGGGCATTTTTGTGCCCCTTTGATGTAAATATGATCGCCCACCAAGGGGTGATGTAAATACGCCATGTGAACACGTATCTGGTGGGTGCGTCCGGTTTCCAGCTTGCAGCGCAACAAGGTGCAACCGGGAAAAGATTCAACCAAAGCGTAATGCGTAATAGCCGGTTTGCCCCCTTCTACTACGGCCATTTTGGTGCGTTGCGAAGGATGGCGGTCTATAGGCTGGTCTACCCTGCCCCCGCGTTCAATTTCACCGTGCGCCAACGCCAAATACTCGCGACTCACGCTGCGTTCCTGCAATTGGCGCACTAACGCGGTTTGCGCAACGATTGTTCGCGCAACTACCAACAGCCCACTGGTATCCTTATCCAGCCTGTGTACGATGCCAGCGCGAGGAACTTCGCCCAATGCCGGATCATGGTGCAACAGGGCATTAAGCAATGTTCCCTGCCAATTTCCGCTCCCCGGATGAACCACTAATCCGACAGGTTTGTTGATCACAATGATATTGTCATCTTCATAAACAATGTCTAGCGGTATATCTTCGGCAATGTAAGGCTGCTCGGCAGGGTTGCTTAGCGGGTTGACACTCAGCATTTCGCCGCCCCACACTTTTTGCTTGGAAGTAGCCGCTGCGCCATTCAGGGTAATTTGCCCCTGCACCACCCAATCTTGCAGGCGGCTGCGCGAATATTCGGGCAATAACTTCACCAACGCCTGATCCAGACGTAATCCCCCATATTCTGTAGGCACTTTAAAACTCAATGCTGAAGGAGTATCTATTGGAAGGTTAGTTTCAAGATCAGTGTCAATATCCGCTTCGCATAAGATAACACTGGGCTGGGTTGCGATTATATCTTTGGTATAATCGCGCAAATTTTTATTGGATTCGGTCATGCGCCATAGTTTATACGCTTTCATCCTGCTCACGTTAGTTGCTTGTAGTTCCGACCCCGCTTTGGAAGACAATAAACTCACTGCCGATGAATTATATTCCCAGGCAATGGACGCTATGGATGACCACTTATTCGAGCAGGCCATCAAGAAATTTGAGAAGCTGCAGGCAAATTATCCCTATGGTCGTTTTGCCCAGCAGGCCCTGATGGAAACTGCATACGCCAACTACAAACTCGGTGAACCGGCCCCGGCGCTCAGTGCTGCCGACCGTTTTATCAAGCAATATCCCAACAATACCCATCTCGATTACATTCTTTACCTGAAGGGCCTGATTAATTTCGATGAAAATCTGAGCGGCGCAATAATCACTATCTCGAATCAAGATCCGGCGGAACGCGACCCCAAGTCGCTGCATGAATCGTTCGACACCTTTAAAGAGTTGATAACCCGCTTCCCGGATAGTGATTACGTTTCAGATGCCAGAGTGCGCATGAAATATCTTGTTAACACGTTGGCAGGTTCAGACATCCACGTAGCCAGTTATTATCTGCGCCGCGGAGCTTACGTTGCGGCGGTAAATAGATCCAAAACCATATTAATCAATTATCCCCAATCGCCCTACACACGTAACGCTTTGCAAATTATGACGCAAGCCTATGATGCGATGGGAATGAAAGATCTGCGAGATGACGCCAAGCGCACGTTGGACATTAACATTGCAAAAGACGGGCATCTGCCTGAGCCGATAGAGGCTTCCAAACGCAACCCGTCATGGTGGAGATTTTGGGAATAACACAGGAGGCCTATCTTGAAATTTTGCCCTGAGTGCGGCGCACCTGTTGAGGTGCGATTACCGCAGGATGATCATCGCGAACGTCACGTTTGCACAGTCTGCGCCACCATCCACTACCACAATCCAAAGCTCATCGTCGGCGCCATTCCGGAATGGGAAGATGGACGAATTCTGTTATGCCGACGCGCTATTGAGCCTCGCCACGGCCTATGGACACTACCAGCCGGATTTATGGAAAACGGCGAGACCACTGCCGAAGCTGCCGCAAGAGAAACGCTGGAAGAAGCCAATGCGCGTGTCGCCATCGGCGATTTATACTCGATGCACAATCTGCCATACATTGATCAAGTGCATTTGCTATTCCGCGCCAAATTACTTGACCTTGATTTCTCGCCGGGTGTAGAAAGTCTTGAGGTCGTACTGTTTACGGAAAACGAAATTCCCTGGGATACTCTCGCCTTTCGTCCGGTCAAGTTTACCCTGGAACATTATTTTGAAGATCGTAAAAATGGCAGCTTTCATTTCTTTAATTTGGACTTGAAGCCCCCTGTACACAAACCCGATAACCACGCATGAATGCGCTCACGCCATACTATATCGACACTAAATGAAACTCGTCTGTATTTTATTTGCCGCCCTGTTATTCTCCGGATGCGCGTCTACGCAAAACAGCAATCCCAAAGACCCTTTTGAGCCATTGAACCGGGGCATTTACAAGTTTAATGACGCCCTCGATAAAGCAGTTATCAAACCTGTGGCACAAGGCTACAACACTATTCTGCCCAAGATAGTCAGGATTGCTCTCAATAACTTTTTTTCCAATCTGGATGATGTCGGCGTTACTGTCAATGACATACTGCAGTTAAAACTCAGGCAAGCCGCATCCGATGGCATCCGGGTTTTGTTTAATACCACCTTCGGCATTGGCGGCCTTATTAATGTCACAGACCGACTGGATAAACACAATGAAGACTTTGGTCAAACCCTGGGCTACTGGGGCATCGGTAGCGGCCCTTACCTCATGCTGCCTTTTTTCGGCCCGAGCTCGGTGCGTGATGCCGCCGGATTATATGGTGACGGTTTAACCGACGTGATTATCAATACCCGCGACATTCCAACCCGTGATATTGGTTATGTCGTCGGCAAAATAAACTTGCGCGCAAGTTTGTTGGAAAACGAAAGTGTGCTTGACGATGTACCCGACCGCTATGCCTTCATCCGTGACTTCTACCTCGCGCGCCGGCAAAGTCTGGTTTACGATGGCAATCCCCCCAGAGAAAAACATATCGATGATGAAGAATAAAGTGGTTTGATGGAAAGCGCGACTGTCAAAAAATATCTGCCCTGGGTAGTTGCGACAGCATTATTCATGGAACAACTTGATTCGACCATCATCAACACTGCGGTACCGGCCATGGCCGCGAGTTTCAATGTTGCACCGCTTAGTTTAAAAGCAGTTGTAGCCAGTTACATCTTGAGTCTGGCTGTATGCATCCCTATCAGCGGGTGGATGGCAGACCGCTTTGGTACCCGCCGCGTTTTCGGTTCTGCCGTCATCGTTTTCACTTTATCTTCGTTGCTCTGCGGGCTGTCGTTAAATGTGCCGATGCTGGTTGCCGCGCGGATTTTGCAGGGTATTGGCGCGGCAATGATGATGCCGGTCGGGAGACTCGCAATCATACGAACTTTTCCCAAGACGGAATTGCTGATGGCAATGAACTTCGTGATAATTCCGGCCTTGATCGGCCCGCTGCTTGGCCCGACAATCGGTGGATTGATCGTTCATTGGGTCACCTGGCGTGTAATTTTCTTTATCAATATTCCGGTGGGTCTCATTGCGCTGTTTCTAATCCACTTGCATATGCCGGACTATCATGGCGACGAGAGACGCCCGCTTGATGCAATCGGCCTGCTATTGTTTGGGACAGGCACCGCCCTACTCTCCTGGCTTTTGGAAATATTTGGCGAACATAATATCGGCTTATTGCCGGCTACGATTCTATTAATGGTTTCATGCGGTTTACTGGCGGCATACGGGTTGCATTCGCAGCAAACAACTTATCCTTTACTTCGCCTGTCATTGTTTCGAATCAGAACCTTCCGCGTTTCGGTTGTTGGCGGCTTTATCACCCGGCTGGGGTTGGGCGGACTCCCTTTTCTGTTGCCTTTACTTTACCAACTGGGACTGGGCTTGCCCGCCTGGCAATCAGGACTACTCATGATGCCGGCCGCAGCAGCAGCGATGGGCATGAAAATATTTTCGGTACGCATCCTGCGCAGTTTTGGATTCCGTAAAGTTCTCATCGTAAATACCTTGCTCATTGGTCTAACAATCAGTTTGTTCGCTTTCGTGAGCTCTACTACCCCAATTGCATTGATTGTCTTTCTCGGACTGACACAGGGATTTTTCAATTCGCTACAATTTTCAAGTATGAATTCCATGGCCTATGCAGATGTCAACGAAACCGAATCAAGTATGGCCAGCACACTCGCCAGCTCCTTCCAACAGTTGTCGATGAGCTTTGGACTGGCGTGCGGATCGTTAGTGGCAGCCTGGTTTCTCGGTGATCTACCCCAAACAGATCGAGTCGCCGTCACTCACGCCCTGCACTATGCGTTTCTGACCTTGGGTGCGATGACTTTGATTTCATCATTGACGTTCTGGACATTGCGCGCTGAAGATGGTGAGAGTGTCAGCAAAGGCGGAACTATTGAGGCGTAACGCAGTATAGACATCAAAAAATTAACTCAAAAAAAAGCGCACAACTTTTTACAGAAGTGCGCTTTGGAATAGGAGTTAAACATGCAAAACACTGTGAACGCTGCATCTACAGTTGATATCAGGTTACGCTTCGCTATTCGCTTTGACTACGTACATTCATACTGAATAATCTGGTACTTTTGTCCCATTTTGAATAAATAGTTAAATCGTCGAACCATCAACTGTTTTATGCTTTGTCAGCCTTGGCTCGGGACTGAACAGGCAAAGCAATGCTGCTCTCTGCTGCACTTTCGGGAAGTGCCTGTTTCAAGCCCCCGCCTGCGGTGCTACACTCGCGCCGCTTTAACATATTCAACAGGAGAAAAAGTTGCACGAACTGTTCATCCATCCAGCCATTCAAGCAGGTCTGATACCCTTCATCACAGCACTCATAACTGCGGAGCTATTCCAACGCATACGCTTGAGTGGCCTTGCCATCCTTGCCGGACTTGCCGCCACGGTATATTTTGCCGCCGACTTCGGTTTTACCCCACTAACTTCCACGCGCAAAATAATCTGGCTTGGTATCGCAGCGAGTGCGCTCTCAATTCCGCTCATGCTGTTAACCTGGTCATACTGGCGCCCGTTACTTGCAATTGCTGCCGCAATATCCGCGGTATGGACAAGCTGGAATCTATTGCAACGGCAGGCTATCCCCGACGAATTGCTTTGGACTGCGGGATGCTCATTCTATTTGGGTTGGCTGGTGTTCTGGTTCGACGGATTACGAAATAATTCCGTGGCCGCAGGTAATGCAGGCTTGGCTTTGGGCGTGGGTACGGGCATGGCGGCACTACTGAGTTCATCTGCGTTACCGGGCAAGTTCGGACTTGCGCTGGGCGCAGCTTCGGCGGCTTACTTGATAATCCAGGCCATCTCCAACAGCCGCCTTTCCTGTGGTTACTGCTTTACACTACCACTCTCACTAGTTGCCGGCTTAATCGCTTGCATCGCGGTTATTGGCACGCAACAACCCTGGTATACCTTGCCTGCACTTGGATTAATCCCGCTTGCTGTCCACATTCCCGTTTCTGAAAAATGGGCCATTTGGTTACAAATACTGGTGCTGTCGTTGCTTACTTTTACTTGCGCGGGAGGCGCTGTCTATCTTGCCTGGCAACATCCCTTTTAAGCGCTTGAGTTAGCTTCCGGTTATCTCTTTAAGAAAAGTAAACACATTGCCGGCAAGTGACTCTTCAGCATATTCAGACGCATATTCTTCCCATTCAAAATCATCATGATTGGCCTGCTCGCTCAAATGAAATTTGGCAAATTTTTGCGGTTCTATCGAATACAGCAAACCGTGGGGTATGTGTTGATGGATTTGCATAACATCCTCCTTATCGTGCTCTTACAACATTGATTTCAGTTTTAAGCCGCAATCGCGTCCATCAAAGCGGCCTTTTTGGTCTTGCCTGCGCGTGAAGGTGGACGGCAGATGCCGCACACATAGTCTTTGGTCAATTCGTCGGTATGGGCGACAAAATGTCCGCCGCATTCGGTACACACCGTCAGTTGCAGCATGTCCGCGTCAAAGAAGCGAATCAGAAACCAGGCTCGGGTGATACTCAGTTCGGGTTCGCCTTGCGAGATTTGGATTTGCTCCAGATACAGGCGGTAGCTTTTGATCAGCGCCTCTACTCCCGTCACCTTGGTGTTCTTGATCAGGTATTGGTATATCCCCATGAATAAAGAGGAGTGGATATTGGGCAACCAGCTCATGAACCAGTCGGTCGAATACGGTAGCATGCCTTTGGAGGGGGATTCGCCCTTCACTTCTTTGTAAAGCTTGAGCAGACGTTCTCGGCTCAACTTGGTTTCTTCCTGCAACACTTGCAGACGCGCACCCAGATTGATGAGTTCAACCGCAATGTGGATTTCGTTGGCTTCGGTAACGACGCTGGTATTGCGCATGATGTTCTCCCTTATTAGGCTGGTTCGCTTGGCTATGTTCAGGCAGCGAGCTGTTCTACCGGACGTGCCGCCATCAGAATCGTGGCATGGGACTGGGACATCATGCGATCTTTGTTGTAGTCGGTGACCATGTTGAGCAACAGGCGTTCGTCAAAGCGGAAAGCGCACAGCAGCATATTGGAGCCTGCCATTTTGAGCAGTTGGGCGGGCGTTAAGCCTGCAAGCAGGTCGGCCATTTCTTCGCTGATACCCAGACGGAAGACGGCGCTGGCTTTGTCATCGTTGATCATTTGTTTGGCCAACATCATGTAGGACAGGTTGGCTTCCTTGATTTCTTCGTGCAGTTGATGGGCGTTCATTTGAGTCTCCTTGGCAAAATGCGTTGTTTGATTCGATGGCTGCATTGTGCGCAAAGATGCGTGTCGGAAGAATCAGAGGATATCTAATTCTTGTGTAGGAAGTTGTTTGGGAAGTCTTGTAGGAAAAAGTCCTATGACTTTGGGGGAGTCGTACCGCTATTATCCTGATTCGGCACTATTCCAATGCGTCGAATAACGGGGGTTTTGGGCGGGTTTTCCGGATAGTAATGATTTTAAGATGAATCGGTATTCCAAAAATAATTAATAAAATAACTGTGTAAAAAATGGTTACTAGACTTGTGGTTTTTTTCGGTGTGAGGTAGATTGACACTATGCATTCGCTGGTTTTTGAGCATGGCGAAGCGGGTATGATGTTCAATCTGTAATTATGTAATCCTTATTAACTCGAATCGGGAGTATCAAATGTCTAAACTATCAAATCTGTTGTTATGTTCAGTTGTCACATTTGGCTTGGCGGCCTGTGGCTCAACTCCGGCAAAACCCAAGGTGGCAGATTGCACTTACTTCGGCACACAAGATGCTGCACCACTGTGGGTATGCGGTGCACCTGTAGAAGGAGTTGAAGTTAGTGCAGTGGGTTCGGCTGAACAATCAGGGGCCGGTGAAGCATTCATGAAACAAATGGCCGCAACTGATGCTCGCGTACAACTTGCCCAAAGCATGAAGGTTCAAGTAGCTAACATGATCAAGCAATATGCTGAAACTACAGGCGCAGGAAAAGATGAAACTGTAGACAAAGTAAACACTTCGGTTACCAAACAAATTACTGATCAGACTTTGATTGGAACCAGAATATTCAGAACTCAATCTGGTACAAATGGAAGATATTATGTACTCGTAGGATTGGATACAGCTTCGGTACAAAAAATTACAGAAGCGGCAGTAAAAACCAGCATGAACAATGACAAAGCGTTGTGGCAAAAATTCCAGGCTGGTAAAGCTCAAGATGAGTTGGCTGCCGACATTGCAAAGCAAAAACTAGAGGCTGCAGGTCAGAAATAAGCTCTACAAGCTGAAATCAAACCTATGTCCTTAACCGGACATAGGTTTTTGTGTTTTTGAATGCAAACTCTCGTTTACCAAGGAGAACAAAATGAACAATTTCATGGCCATTCTGTTAACTCTCTATATCGCATTTGTAGCAACTGGCTGCGCAGATAATTCCCGCTCACCCTATAATTCACCGGATCAGCAAAGGGCGCATGCCGAAAAAGGACAAGGCGAGTTGTCATCAGATTTAAAAAAATAGTCTTCTATTTTTATTAACGATAACAATCGTTCATCGCAATATTTTAACTAGCACGGTAAACCAGCCCGTGCGCAGAATGGAGGCGCATATGCGTTACATCAAATCGGGTTTAGGCTTAATGCTTATCTTTTTGGGCATTGTATTCAGCAATGTCAGTGTCGCCGCTGAACAAATAGAAGTTGTAAAAGCCGAGGGTAATCTCACAGTCAGCGACCCGGCGGGGGCGAATAAAAAAGCAGTCAAAATTAAAGACACTCTTCCCGCTGCAAACATATTGTCCACTGGACCCGATGGTCGTGCGGTTATTCGCGTGGGCAATACCGGCTATGTTGTCCTGGAAAAAAATAGCCAGGTTGAAATCAACACCTCAAATGACCGTGCCGGTTTCTTTCGTCAAATATCCGGAATGATCTACTACGCGGTGAATTCCATCAAGAAAAATGATCGCACCCTGGAGGTACGAATTAAAACAGCCACAATGGGTATTCGCGGCACGCGTTTTCTAGTGACCGATACGCCGGATCGCAGCGAAGTTGGAATGCGCAAAGGAACGCTAAGTGTGGAAAGTCCGACCGGAGATTTTGAAATTCACAAGAAATCAGATCAGGATGAATTCGAGGCAATGAAGCGCGAATCTCAAGCTGCAATCGAAGACGAAAAAAACAAGTTCGAAAAATTTAAAAATGATACCCAACATGAGTTTGTTGAATACAAGCATGAGTTCTCTCTTGCCACGGATCGTATGGTGTCCTTCGATGGCAAGCGGGTTGATGATCGCCCTCTGGGCGGCGAGACGAAAAAAGAATTGGAATCCCTTGAGGATTTTGCCGGAAAATGGCTTTCTGAAGTACACGATTAATTGTATTGTTCTTTGGGATAGCAACAGATATTTTGTCTGACTCCTTGGTATGAATGCATGAAAAAATGAGTCCAACAAAAATCAATTTCAAAAACATACCTGTTCAAGCGAGGATTATCTCAAACATCATCAATATTGATATTGACTCGTATAAATGTTTTTTTGAGCTGGACAATCTGATCAGTTCCGATCAGGGCGTTGCATCACTTGTTCTTAGGGTTGTCAATTCCCCGATATATAGTCGGGGAAACAAAGTCGCCACTATTCCGTTGGCTATTAGTTTGCTCGGATATAGCGTGGTACGATCACTGGCTTTACTGGCTTTCAGCCGCTCACTTTTCTCTCAAACCAAGAATACAATATTCCGCTTGCATATTTGGCAGCATTCCTTGCTGACTGCAATTGCAAGCCAAACAATCTGTCATAAACTTGGCTTGGACAAATTGGATGACGAGGCATTTATTGCCGGACTGATGCATGACACCGGAAAGGTGTTGATGTTTACCCACAGTCCGTCGGCATATGAAAATGTATTTAAGTATATATTTGAACATAATTGCAAAAGCATTGAGTCCGAAACAAAATATTTTGGGTTTGATCACTGTCAGGTTGGACTGGAAGCAACCAGAGAATGGAAACTTCCCGCACGGTTCAATGACTATATGGGGGCCGATCTCACGACACCACAACCACACCAACTCACTGACGTAGTATTACAGAGCCTGATTGCGGGCCATTATCTGATTAAGTCAGCCGGTATAGGAGCAAACCCGATCAACGATTTGGAAACGAAAAGAAATACACTCATCTCCTTGGGACTCAAGCCAGAGCTAAGTGACTATTTGCTGCATGATCAATTTATTGCAGACTTGAAGAAGAACGAAACTTACCAACTATGTGCCACTATTTAAGATGTTGCCGCCAATAATTTCCAGCGAACCTCAGCCGATATTAGTCACCTCACTTGAGCACAGTATCTGGATCGGCCTACACTCAAATCTTGAAACATCGCTAAAAAGGCTGGATATCTCCCGTTTTGCAGAACCGACTATGCTAATACTGCATGACTTGCTTGATTGTGCCGTCAAGGAATTGCATCGCTCTGTATTTTTGCAACAAATCGAAGATGATTTCGGCATCACTCCAGGCGGGAACACAGAGACAAGTCTTGATAGCCTATATAAAGCAGAAGTAGTCGAACACGGCTCACAGAATATAGCGCTATATTGTATGGATAACGGGTGGCACGTAGAGGTCAGCTTCCCCGCTTCAACTCACAGCATCGTTGCAATCAAGAGCCGGGTGAAATGGGATATTTCGGCATGCAAAACTACCAAGCTGGTCGAGGCGCTTTGCTACCAGTTGGAAGAATATTCTCCAAATGACTCATCCGAAAGTTATGTAGTTACGCTTAACAAACAAGCGGACAAAGGAACTTCGGTGCGACTGGGCGGATTGCTTGACGAAGCAGCCAGCTTGGAAAGTATCCGGTCAATTAATAAAAAATTGGGTTATGGCGTAATTTTATTTTCCAGTGCGGGCGAACTAATTGCGGCATCCCAAGCCATGCTTGCAAGTGTGCAATTGGATGACAAACCTGACTCGATCACCAGTCTGTGCGCTGCAATTCCGTTTAATTTTTATAACGACATTATTTGGGGATTGGCGCTCACCGGTCAGAATGGCGCATTTGAAAATTATCGGGTTCGACTACATCTTCCCGGTGAAGAAAAACTCTCGATTCTTTTCAATGTTAGCGGATTCCGCGACGATCAGTCGATTATCCACTCTCTGTGGCAGGTCGTTTCTTTGGCAGATAAAGGCGCAAGCCTGACAGAAGGCTCAATGCTAAGCGAAGTGCGGGTCCACAAAATTACCCGAAGTTATGTGCCTCAGTTGGTTGAAAAAAAGGCCAGAGAGGCAGTCAGACTCGGTGAAGACAAACTCACCAATGAAGAATGTTTTGTTGCAGTGTTGTTCTGTGACATCGTCGGCTTCACCTCCTATGTGGAAAGTAACGCAAGCAGCGAATCCATCATTAATACGCTCAATACAATTCTGCGCCGGGTATCGGGTTCCATAAAACGACATAACGGTGCTATCGATAAATTCATGGGCGATAGCGTCATGGCCATTTTCAGAAATCCGGCTGAAGCCATATTTGCGGCTCTCGATATGCAAAATCATTCAGCAGATATAAACGGGCTACGCTCACGCGCCGGACAGGACACACTGCAATTGCGTATTGGCATACACTGGGGAGAAGTCGTCATCGGAAATGTTGGCACAGCGGAAAGACTTGACTGGACAGCGATAGGCGATGTCGTTAACACAGCTTCCCGGATTGAAAAAAACTGCGCTCCCGGTTCAATACTAATCAGCAAAACAATGCGGGATGCAGTAGTCGCTTTAAATCACCCCGAGATCAAATTCGATAAGACTTTTCCGCTTACCGTTAAAGGTAAGCGCGAAGCATTATTAGTTTGCCACATACAACAGCCCTGATACTGTGGATATTTGAATTGCTGTATTTATATTTAGTGGTTGGGGCTCAATCTGAAAGACACTGTCAGAACTAAATTTCCAATTTGGGCCAACGGATTGATTTGTTCGGATATTGAAACAGAAGATCAATTGCGTGAGGAGTCCCTTCTGATAGCTTATGGCAATCAAACGAGAAGAAGCATCTTCACTACATTATTCTTGAATTGTCTCCGTGAATGTTGCACTATCATGCCAGTAAAATATAAAAAAATATTATAGTTGCACTGGGAGTGAGTGTATGTTTAAGAGCACCAAATCGGTCAGTATCAAGGCCAGACTGTCCATTATCATCGTTGTTGTAATGTTGGGTTTGGCAAGTATCTCAGGTTTTTCTATATACAACGAAAAATTGTCTCTTTTACTAGATCGACAGGCTAAAACAAAAAATCTTGTTGAAGCTGTCTACGGTGTCCTTGAATATCAGTATGGACTTCAAAGCAAAGGCATCTTAACCGAAGATCAGGCAAAGACCGCAGCGTTATCCCTTATCAAGCAACTTCGCTACGACGAGAAGGAATATTTCTGGGTTAACGATATGATACCCAGAGTGTTAATGCATCCCATGAAGCCGGAACTTGACGGTAAGGATGTTTCCGACCTGAAGGATTCCAATGGGAATCACTTATTCGTTGAATTCGTTGATATAGTCAGGAAGGATGGGGCTGGCTTTGTATCCTATTTGTGGCCGAAACCCGGTCAATCGGAGCCGGCTCCCAAAATATCCTATGTCAAGGGATTTACCCCCTGGGGGTGGGTTATTGGATCAGGTATTTATATCGATGACATAGATAGTATTTTCTGGTATTCCACAAAATGGATGATCGGGATCATTCTGGTAATAACACTATTGATATTCGTCGTCATTCAATTGATGGCACTTAGCATTACTCGTCCTTTGTCTGAATTGCAAGGGGCAATTAACGATATACAATTGACTAAGGACCTGACCAAACGTATTGAACTTAAGCAAAAGAATGAGATCGGTGAGATCGCAGATGCCTTCAACATAATGCTGAATGGATTTCAGGATATTATTCAGTCGGTTGTAATAAGCGTATTTCAACTAAAACAAAGTGCAGAGAACCTGCGTATCGCCTCAAACAATGTCGAGGTTAGTTCCACTAAGCAAAGTGATGCAGCATTATCGATGGCAGCCGAATCCGAGCAAATGCTTAGCGGCATCGAAAGTATTGCTAGTAATGCGAAGCAAACACATGCAATAGCTGTTCGTTCTGATGAACTCTCGTCAGAAGGGGAAAATGCGGTTAATCTGGCAGCGGAGGAAATGACCAAGATTGCTGAATCAGTCAAAATCTCTTCCGTCTCGATCAACCAGTTGGGATTCGAATCGCAACAAATATCAGCAATTGTGAAAGCGATACGGGAAATCGCAGATCAGACCAACCTTTTGGCATTGAATGCAGCAATCGAAGCCGCTAGAGCAGGAGAGCAAGGGAGAGGGTTTGCGGTAGTGGCAGATGAGGTCAGAAAACTGGCAGAGCGAACCAGTAAATCTACGCTTGAGATTGCAACGATGATAGAGAAGATTCTTGCAGAGACAGGCCAGGCGGTTACCAGTATGCAGGAGGGGGCTCAACGTGTGACCGAAGGCGTCAATATGGCACATAAAGCAGGAAAATCGATGACCAATATTCGAGATGGTGCCCAAGAGGTGATCATCTCAGTTAGCGAGATTTCAAATGCATTGGCAGAACAGGAGATATCAGGACGGCACGTTGCCGAAGGGGTGGAAAAAGTGGCTCAAATGGCAACTGAAAATTGCTCATCAGTCAAAGAAATCGTTGTAACATCCGAACATCTTTTGGCTTTGGCAGGGTCACTACAAAATGTAATTAACCAATTTAAAACATCATCATCTTCCAAAGGGAGTGACTTGGAATTATTTTGAAATCAAGTTCCCTTGGTGTACTTTGTTTAGGTATTTATTTGGCAAACCAATGTCTATTGAAGAGTTTGAGGTATCACTTAGGAAAAACTGTTTCAGTACTTCTGCTATGCTAATTAGATGCCCTTTGCCAACGTCAGCTATGCGAAACGAGAAAATATTGAGTTACGTTCAGGCATGACCTTTGGGAGAATACGATGGCGGATTTGTTAAAGGATATAGATGCGCGCACAAAGCTGGCTGGGAACAATAAGCTTGAGATATTGATGTTCACGCTGGGCGTGGATAACCGCAGCGGACGGCGCGAAACATACGGCATTAATGTCTTCAAGGTACGCGAAGTGATGCGCGTGCCAGAGATAACCCAATCGCCGGATATGCCAAAAGCCGTCGAGGGTAATCGCACAGTTTTTTTTGCCGATGATTCCTCTGTTGCGCGCAAGCAAATCGAGAAGACGCTGGATGCGCTACAGGTTAAATATATATCAGCCATCAATGGAAATCGGGCTTGGATTGAGTTAAAGAAGATTGCCGACTATGCCGATGCCTCGCACATTCCGGTGAGCGACATGATTCAGGTCATCCTGACCGATGTGGAAATGCCCGAAATGGATGGCTACATGCTAACGCGCAAGATCAAGAGTGACAAGCGCTTTGTCAACATACCCGTGTTAATGCACTCGTCCTTATCCAGCGACTCTAACCAGCAACTAGGCAAAGCGGTAGGCGTAGATGAATATGTGCCGAAATTTGATCCCCAAAAATTGGCGCAGACACTCACTCGCCTGCTGACAAAATAGGAGGAGTTTAAACATGCCTATTACAGAACGTACGGAAAATGAAAGTGGCGGTGTACTCGATACAGTGGACGCACGCACCAATCTGGCGGGTTCCAACAAAATGGAAATCCTGCTCTTTTCCATTGGTTCAAATGAAATCTTCGGCATTAACGTGTTCAAAGTAAAAGAAGTCACCCGTAACGTACACATTACCAAGACGCCAAATATGCCACAAGGGGTTGATGGCATTGTGAGTTTGCGTGGTCATGTGATGCCGGTGCTCAACTTGTCACGCTTTATGGGACTGGGCAAGCCAGATGAGCAGCACGTGATGATGGTGGCAGAATATAGTCGTCATGTGCTGGGCTTTTTAGTCAAGGATGTGGATCGGATTATCCGGGTGGACTGGGACAAAGTGCGAGAAGCCGACGGCATGATGAGCGGAAATTCGCATTTGATTACCGCAATTACCGAGCTGGATAATGGCACGCTGGTTTCAATTCTTGATGTTGAGCAGATCATGGCCAGTGCGTTTGGCGAAGCTGTGGTTGGTGCAGTGGAGAGAATTGAAGGCGGACATGAAAAATCGGTCTTTTTCGTGGATGACTCTGCCGTAGCCCGTAAGAAAATAACCGAAGTGTTGGATAAGATGGGTGTGAAGCATATCCAGTGTCATAACGGACTTGAAGGATGGAATCGGCTGAAGTTACTGGCCGATGCGGCCTATAGCGCGAAGAAAGACTTGCATGATCAGATTCAGGTGATTCTGGTGGATGCGGAAATGCCGGAGATGGACGGGTATGTCTTAACCCAGCATATCAAATCCGATCGTCGTTTCGACAATATTCCGGTAGTCATGCATTCGTCTTTGTCTTCGGATGCGAACCGGTCGATGGGAAAACGCGTGGGCGTGGATTATTACGTGGCAAAATTCGATGGCTTGATGTTATCCGAAACGCTACGACCCTTGTTATCTAAATAGACGTGGAGAGAAAATATGCCTGATCTATCTATAAATCAATCATCCGACAGCAATACTGTTCATCAAGAAGTCTCACCTCAAGTCATTAATGCGGTATGGAATCAGTTTCAGGAAAAACTAACTACTGGTAATGATGTCGCTGCACAAGTTGGAATTAAGCGCGATCCTGAAAAAATTGCAGCAGCAGTCGCCGAGGAAGAGTCTGCCCGAAAAATATTTGGACGACGCACGACAGATGTACCAGGAGACACTGTTGGTCGTCGGGATGGTGATGCAGTTGTTACAGGTGAAGTTCAAGACTCCTCCTTCAGAGTTGATGCAGCAAGACTGGATGAAGTGTTGACCTTGTCCGGTGAGATTGGTCTGGCGAAGAATCGGTTGAATCATATTCGAACTGAGATATTACAAGGACGAATAGAATCCGACACGTTTAAAACGCTCGACAATATTGCGACACAGTTGGATTTGCTGGTAATGAACTTACAGAATGCGGTAATGAAGACCCGTATGCAACCCATCGGAACCCTGCTAAAAAAGTATCCCAGAATGGTAAAGGAGTTGGCAGAGTCTTTGGGTAAAGATGTTGAATTCTCAATTATTGGAGAATCCACCGAACTGGATAAGACCATGATAGAGGACTTGAATGCGCCTTTGGTTCATTTAGTGCGAAATGCAATAGATCATGGTGTTGAGACAATTGAGGAGCGCCGGGTATCGGATAAGCAGGAGAAAAGCATAATCCAGATTGAGGCTCATCAGGAAGGCGATCATATCGTCATTTCGGTTTCAGATGATGGTCGAGGTATGCGCGCGGATTTGATCAAGAATCGAGCGATCGAGAAAGGTTTAATTTCACGCGAAAATGCGGGCAAGCTTGACGAGCAACAATGCCTGGAACTTATTTATTTACCCGGTTTCTCGACCAAAGAGGACGTTTCCAGTATCTCAGGCCGGGGTGTTGGCATGGATGTAGTAAAAACAAATATTCAAAAATTGAATGGCACAATTGGTATTTGCACTGAGCCTGGAAGCGGAACAAAATTCACGCTATCGCTACCAATGACTTTAGCGATATTGCCGGTTCTAATTCTGAAAATTGCAGATCAGTCCTTTGCAGTGCCTCTCTCAATGGTTCGAGAAATTATCAATATAGCCCAGGAGCAATTACAGAATATTTCTGGACGTTCAACTATGGTTGTGCGAGGTGAGGTTTTACCGGTGCTGTCGTTAAGTAAGCTGATTGGATGGAACTCAAGCGAGAAATCAGATGTTGGTGTTTTGATGCAAATTGGAAATAACAACTTTATTTTGTCTGCCGATGGATTTGCTGGACATGATGATGTAGTGATCAAACCGCTGGATACATTCAGACCAAAAGGTGTTACCGGGATAACGATGTCCAGCGAGGGCGAAATTGTGTTGATCCTTGACATTAAAGAATTGCTTGATGAGTTGCAACATAAGATTTGAGCAGCATATAAGTAGTAGTTGATGAGGTTTTAATAATAATCGCCCCCCATATAGAAGAGAGCATAACTTAGGAGAATGGCATGTTTGGAAGCAAAGCGAAACAAGAATTACAACAAGCGTTGATCAAATTATCTGCGGCTGAAAGCGAAATAACCAATCTGCGAACGGAACTGAACAATGCAGAAAGCGACCTAAAAATAGCTCGCCAGGAAAGCCAACAAGCGGTTGAGAATTGTGAGGTTGCAAGATTGATTTACCAGAATATGCAGACTTTTGGGGATTCGTTTGTGGAAATTCAGAAATCTCAAGTTTCGGCAGCTCAATCCCTCAAGGTGGAAAAGCAACACGCCATTGAAGCATCAAGTGTTTCAGCCGGTAATCGCGAAGCCGTGGAGGAAATTGCCAGTAGCCTTGCTGCCTTATCTTCCGACACGATGCAGTCATCATCCAATGTGGACAACTTGACACACCGTGCAGAACAGATTGGAAACATTGTTCAGCTTATTAAAGAAATTGCAGATCAAACAAACCTCTTGGCGCTTAATGCCGCTATTGAAGCGGCACGTGCAGGCGAACAAGGTCGTGGCTTTGCTGTAGTTGCCGATGAGGTTAGAAAATTGGCCGAACGCACAGGTAAAGCTACAACAGAGATTTCGACCATTGTCACCGCAATTCAGGGAGAGACAGATCAGACAAAAGTACAGATGGCAAACCTCGCGGGCAAGTCAAAAGAATTTAGTGTCAATGTAAGCGGCGTAATGGATAGCATGAAGCACTTGCTTAGCTTGTCGACTCAGATGGAGGGAACAATTTCGGCAGCGGCATTACGAAGTTTTGTGGAAGTTGCGAAAATTGACCACATTCTATATAAATTTGAAATTTACAAAGTGTTTATGGGAATTTCCGAGCGGCAAGCAGACAGTTTCGCTTCACACACCGCCTGCCGATTAGGTAAATGGTATTACGAAGGCGAAGGTAAACAAGGCTTTTCTCAGTTGGATGGCTACGCCTCAGTCGCCAACCCTCATCAGACTTTCCATCAGCACGGACGCGAAGCTGTCAGTGAATTTCGTTCAGGCAACGCAATAAGAGGAATGGAACTAGTGTCAATGATGGAAGCTGAGAGTATGGAAGTATTGTCTAGCCTTGAACGAATAGCTGTTGCGGCCGAAGGAGATAATAGTTTGTTATCTCATTAACTGTGATTGATAGCTAATTCCCAATCAATAACAGGGGAAAGAGAAGTTTTTTCGAATCGCTTGAAAAGTCTGGATCGAGAAAATTAAACTCGGATATTCTAACTTCGCATAGATGGGAAGAATGGCTCTTTCACGCGATGATTTCGCGTAGGTCAATGCCAGTTCGGGGTTAATTTCTGCCGATTACCACCGGCAAGTATCAAGCTGGCCATCTGCACTCAAGTTAGTTTTTATTACTAACTTTCAAGTTTCCCCGTTTGGTAACTTCTCAATAAACTGCTGCATTGAAATCTTCAGGGTAGCGAAATGAGGGTTGTACATCAAACGACGCAGCGTTCCCTGTTTGAGATTTTTTTCTGTAATTTCACCCTGTATGACAGATACGGCATGGTCTATGCATGACTGGTATTTCGCCATCTCCCTGGGATAATAGTGTAGACAGTTACAATACACTCCCCGCTCTCCGTAGTACTCATCCTCGCGAGGCATAACGATTGCAGTATGTGCCGAGCTGGTGATTTTTAGCTCCGACAGCTCACTATTCACGCATTCAATCTTGTCTTTCTCAATCCCGGCAGGAATTTTTTCCGGATCGGAAAAGTAATACACCAGCTTGCTGGCAGGATGAACCGATCCGGCCATGAATTTTATTGTAGATGCCGTATCAACTGTCGCGTCGTCCTGACTCGCCACCGCGAAGATCGGAATCTGCAATTTGTTTTTACCCAGTTGTCTGTTGACAACCCGAGTCAACGCATGCATCTGCGCGGCCGCATTTTTTGGAAAGGATTCGTACTTATAAATATCCGTATCAGGTTTGATATTCAACCATTTTGCCGATGCTGCCAGCCAGCTATAAGCCTTGTGAAAATTGGCAAAAACCGCTTTTGGCGAAATCTTCAGAGCAGGCGCAAACAAGAACAGTCCTCGCACGCGTTGATCACGCAAGCTTTGGTAAACACTGAGCGCTCCCCCGGCAGAATAGCCGCCCAGATATAACTCCTCGACTTCCGCTGCAAGTTGCCCAATGCCATACTCAAGCGTCCTTACCCACTCTTTCCAACTTACTTCCAGTAAATCACCTGGTCGCGTTCCGTGCCCCGGCAACAATAAAACCATCACGCGGAAGCCCTGCTCCTGGAAAAAAGACGCTAGATGGCGCATAGAATACGGGGAGTCGCTCAAACCGTGCGTTAGCAGTATACCCCGACGATAAGTTTTGACTTTTCCCTTGGGGAATCCGGCAGCGGGTTTGAGTTCAAACGGAGCATTGCCGTCGACAATTTTATCCAAGTGGGCAATCTCGGTACTGGCCCGAGCTTTGGCGATTATCTTGCGCGAATGTTCAATGTATCCGGCAAAAGTAGTTGGCGTAGTATCAAAGCGGCTATTCAGCCCCGATGGAAAATGCCTATCCGCCAGAGCAGGAGAGAAAAGCTGTTTAGCCTCGCCTTTTGCAGGCTGCATAACTACCCGACCAAGCGGGACAAGGTTAGCAACAACAGCAATATCATCCAGAACACCAGCGCCCGCCAAACGAGTCCAACTGTGCTTTGCATGAAATCGACATCTGCTTCTTCGTCGATTCCGATTTCCGGACGGAATACCGGAGATGAATCTTGCACGATAGTCTTGCCCAGTCTCACGCCCAACGCACCCGCACCACTAGCCAGCAAGATGCCCTCTTCCGGATCAGGCCAGGTTGATGCCTGTATACGCCAACAATAAGCGGTGTCTTCGAAATCTCCCACGATCGCAAAAGTCATGGCGGTGAGTCGTAACGGCATCCATTCCATCAGTCGATAAGCTTGTCTGGCGAAATCTCCAAAATTACCCGACTCATCTTTGTTCAATGCCCCCCAACGCGTATTCAGAAATAGGCCAAGCCTGTACAAAATCGCGCCTACCGGCCCTAACCCGATTACCATAAAAAAGATAAACCATACCACCACGCCAAAGACATTTCGATGAGAAGCCAAAATAGCCTGTTCGATGGTCACGCGCGCTACCTCTTCCTCGCTCATCTCATGGCAAGACTTGCCACACCACTGGGAAAGCAATGTCTGCGCTGTGCCGAGATCACGTTTTCTCAGCGCTTTATGAATGTCGGTGAAGTAGTGGCTTGAGCGACGGAAGCCCATAGTGAAATACAGCACCAGCACACTTCCGAGCCAAGCCAGTGCAGGCTGAATACTCATCAATAGCCAATAAACCGAAGATACCAGCAACAAAGGCAATAACATCGCGGCGAACCACGCGATCTTGCCGTGCTTGCGTTCGCCCGCATTTAGATAATGTTCAAAAAAATCCGCATAACTGTCCATCCAGGTAAACAGATATTTGCGTGTGGCGAGTGGGTGTACTTGTTCCAACAGTAAAGCAGCAATCAACGAAAGCAGGCTCATGGCTATAAGTATGTAATAAAGCAGAAACTGGTTTACACAATACCACAGGGACGATTGAAGGTGAACCGCAAAGCACGTTCCATCATTCAATATTTGGAGTTTTATTGGGTATATTCAACATTCAGGATGATTTAAATCAAAACGCAGTCCACAAAATTTGCATTGCTAAAATTATGCCTATATCCCTTGAAGTCTAAACCCGAAATATCTAGTCCTTTTGGCATATATTAATTCAACCCAACAGCGCCGTATAATTAATCCAAGTAATCTGGAAGCCGGATTTCAGGGAAGCAGGCTAATGCAATACTTTTAAGTATTCAAATAACGAAGTAGCTTAATAATGAGGAGGGATCATGACAACGAGAGAAACTGTCCAGCAAACAATAAAATGCAACCCCAACCAGTATCCACAAGTACTTGAAGAAAAGTTTCCTCATGTTTTGAGTAAAATCATCAGCCTTTGGAACTCGCCTGACTGCGGGCCGTATTTGTCCGATCTATTGCAGCCCAATGGCCGTGGCGGCGGTAGAATAGATCGGGATGGATTCCCTGAAAGAGCATGGCAGGAGATATTTCAAATCAATCTGCTCTACATAAAACCCGGTTCAAGACTTGGCCGGTAAGCCACCTTCAGGTTAGACGATCATTCCCGCAGCAACAGTGTTATTGGTTGCTTCGTCAATCACGATAAAGCTGCCTGTTGCTCTGTCTGTGGCATAACTATCAAACACCAAAGGCTGTTGGATTTTAAGCGCCACGCGTGCAATTTCGTTCATGTTGAGTTGTTCTGCCGAGTGTTGTTCCAGCGTATTTACATCAACGCGATAGTCGAGCCGGGAAAACAGGCACTTTGCCATACGTGTAGTGTGCTTGACGAGGTACTTGCGATTCTTGTCCAGTGACGACTCGGACAACCAGCACAGCATTGCTTCGAATTCTTTTTCCACCTTGGGTTGATGAGCGCTACTCTTTACAAACATATCACCGCGCGAAATATCGATTTCATCAGTCAGCGTAATCGTCACTGACTGGGGTGCAAAAGCAGTTTGCAGTTTGCCATCGTAAGTAACGATTTCTTTAACTTTGGTCGAACGCCCCGATGGCAAAATAGTCACTTCATCTCCGACTGAAACCTCGCCTGCTTCGATGCGCCCCATAAAACCGCGAAAATCGTGATATTCCTCTGTTTGCGGACGGCATACCCACTGCACCGGAAAGCGGAAATCGCTGGTGTTTACGTCGTGCTCAATCTCAACTTTTTCCAGTAGCTCCAACAAAGCCGGGCCTTTATACCAATTCAGATTGTCGCCGCGATCTACCACCATGTCGCCATTCAGTGCGGACATCGGAATGCAGGTGATGTCGTTCAAATTCAGCTGTGCGGCAAACTTGCGATACTCTGTGACTATCTCGTCAAAGCGTGCTTGCGAATAATCCACCATGTCCATTTTATTTACGGCCAAGACAATGTGAGGCACACCAACCAGACTGGCGAGGTACGTGTGGCGACGCGATTGCACCAGTACGCCTTTACGTGCATCGATCAGAATAACAACCAGATTTGCCGTACTTGCAGCGGTAACCATGTTGCGGGTGTATTGTTCATGACCCGGGGTATCGCCGATAATGAACTTACGCTTTGGCGTGGCAAAGTATCGATAAGCCACATCTATGGTGATGCCTTGCTCGCGCTCGGCTTGCAAACCGTCGGTAAGCAGTGACAAATCTACAGCAGTCATGCCGCGCTTCTCGCTGGTCTTGGAGATTGCCGAAAACTGGTCTTCGAAAATGGATTTCGAGTCGTGTAACAAACGCCCGATCAGTGTGCTCTTGCCGTCGTCCACACTACCGGCGGTGATAAAACGAAGTAGTTGTTTGGTATTGCTCATGATGTGTGCCTCAAAATTAATCTGGTATATCATTCCCGAACCCTCACCTCAGCCCTCTCCCGCTTGCGGGAGAGGGGGCTTTTACTCCTTCTCCCGCAGGAGGGAGAAGGTTGGGATGAGGGGCTGCAAAAAGTGCAAGATACCTAGAAGTAGCCTTCCTTCTTGCGCAACTCCATCGACGCATCCGAAGTCTGATCATCCATGCGTGTAGCTCCGCGCTCAGTTATACGCGTAGTCGCAGTTTCAGCAATAATTTCGTCCACCGTACGCGCAGTTGATTCAACTGGCGCGGTACAGGTCATGTCACCCACTGTGCGAAACCTCACCGAGACAACTTCGACTTTTTCCCCGGCTTTCGGCTGCACCAAATGAGAGACCGGAATAACTGCCCCCCCGCGACGTACCACTTCACGTTCATGCGCGTAGTAAATGTTTGGAATAAAAAGTTTCTCACGTCCGATGTATTCCCATATGTCCATCTCGGTCCAATTGCTGATCGGAAACACGCGGATATTTTCACCATTATGAACACGCGTATTGTAGGTGTCCCATAACTCGGGGCGCTGATTTTTTGGGTCCCACTGGCCGAATTCATCGCGGAAGGAAAAAATACGTTCCTTGGCTCGCGCCTTTTCTTCATCGCGCCGTGCACCGCCCATGCACGCATCAAATCCAAACTCGGCGATGGTCTCCAGCAATGTTACCGATTGAAACGGGTTTCGAGGCTTATCCGGATCTTTAATCACGATAGTGCCGCGCTTGATGGAATCTTCCAGCGAACGCACAATAAGACGCTCTCCCAAATCAGCTGCCAGTTTGTCGCGGCAGGCAATCACTTCGGGGAAATTATGTTCAGTGTCTATATGCACCAATGGAAACGGAAATTTAGCCGGACGAAAAGCTTTCTCGGCCAAGCGCAGCATGACGATAGAATCTTTACCTCCGGAAAAAAGTAGCGCAGGATTTTTACATTCTGCCGCGACCTCGCGCATGATGTGAATCGATTCACTTTCTAAAGAGTCCAAGTGTGACAGGGTGTGATTACTCATTTTCTACTCATTTATGTTTGCATCAGTTAATGTGCGTAATACCCAATCGGCATTCAGCCAAATATATATCCGGTGCAATGCGCTTCACTTATTGCACCCTACGTATTATATTTTTCTCAATGGTGTAGCCTTGCCAACATGCAAGCCGCACTCTTTATTTTGCGGGTCTTCCCACCACCACCGCCCCGCCCTGATATCCTCGCCGGGGGTAATTGCCCGTGTGCAAGGTGCACAACCGATACTCGGGAAAAACTGGTCGTGTAGCGCATTATATGGAACATCATAGGCTTTGATGTATTCCCACACCTCGGCATTTGTCCATTCCAATAGCGGGTTGAATTTATGCAAGCCGTGATCCGCGTCGAAAGAGGAAACTTCCAGACTGCCGCGTGTGACTGCCTGCTCGCGGCGCATACCGGTAATCCACGCTTTTTTTCCAGCCAAGGCACGCTTTAAGGGTTCGACCTTGCGCACATGGCAGCAGGCTTTACGGTTATCCACACTGTCATAAAAACCGTTTACGCCATGCTTGCCCACAAAATCTTCAACCAGCCTGCTCGCCGGAAAATAAACATGCAGTGGCACGCTGTAACGCGCACGAACTTTCTGCATTAGATCGTAAGTTTCTTGCGGCAGGCGTCCGGTATCTAAACTAAAAATGACAATATCAGGTTGGTGTTTGGCGATAAGATCAGTCAATACCACATCTTCAGCCCCCAAACTATTGGCGAACGTCGCCGGAGAGAATTCGCGCGCAGCTTGTTTTAGTACAGCAACGGTCTGGTCTACCTTCTCTTGTAATGTACTCATCCAGCCACTCCGCGTTGCACGCGACGATACAATGGCTGCGGCTCATCCACCGACGCCTGATAAGTAAGCGAAAAATCGTTCAGGCTTTTCAGGGCTTCGTTGACATCTTTATCCGCCCGCGTCGCAAATGCATTAAAGCCTGCTCGCTGCATATAAAACAATTGGTCGCGCAGCACATCACCGATAGCGCGCAGTTCACCCTTATAAGCCAAACGCGCACGCAAACGGTAAGCAATGGAGTAACCGCGCCCATCGCCGAACTTGGGGAAGTCGACGGCAATTACCGGGAAGTTAGCCACATCGTTTTTCAAATCCTCCACACGCTCATTGCTGGCAAGCCACACGCCAATATCTTTACGTAAACTGAGAACATTACGTTGCGCCAGCCAAACCTTCAGCGGCACGATGACTTTTCCTGCTGGCACAGCAACATTTTCCGGATTATCACCTTCACTCAGGCGCAGCACGCTCCAGTCATCCTCGACAACGGTTTTATTTTTAATGATCAAATGCGTACCCATTTAGAACCTCGGCGAATAATAGGGTGTGTCATACGGTGTGCCTTTTTTGATCAAGTCATAATCAGGGATCAGCAGCTTTTCATCTTCTGCCACGGGTGTCGCATATACAAACTCGATGAAAGGATCGTTGCCAACGCGGCGAATTGTATCGATAAAACGCTCACCTTCATGACGTTCGCGCACATACACCTGCAATAGGCGCTCTATCACAGTGGGTATCTGTGCAAAAGAAAATGATCTCCCGATGATCTTGCCAATATTGGCGGGACTTCCTTTCGATCCGCCAATAGAGACTTGATACCATTCATCACCTTGCTTATCCACACCCAGAATACCAATGTGACCGACGTGGTGGTGTCCGCAGGCATTCACGCAACCCGATATATTCAGATCGACATCGCCAATATCATGCAGGAAATCGATATTATCGAAACGCTCATCTATCGCCTTGGCAAGTGTAATGGAGCGGGCGTTGGCCAAGGTGCAAAAATCGCCGCCGGGGCAGCAAATGATATCGGTTAGCAGCCCGACATTAGGGGTCGCCAAACCTTGTGCCTTGGCAGATTCCCAAAGCGCAAAGAGATCGGATTGTTTTACATCGGCCAATACCAGATTTTGCATGTGTGTGATGCGCAATTCACCGAAGCTGAATTTATCTGCCAACTCAGCCGCAGTGTCCATCTGCTCTGCTGTCGCATCTCCGGGGGCAATACCGGAATTCTTCAAGGAAAGCACCACTGCGGCATAACCAGCATGTTTATGTGGATAGACGTTGCGCTTTAGCCAATTTGCAAACGCTTTATTGTTATGCTGCAACTCAACCAAGTCAGCATCTTCTTCAGGCAAAGATTCATATGCGGGCGAAGTGAAGCAAGCGGCGACCCGATCCAGTTCTGCCGGTGTAATTGTGGTAGGACCATCTTTGGTAAACTTCCAGTCCTCTTCCACCTGACGACGAAACTCGTCAATGCCGATAGCCTTAACCAGGATCTTGATACGCGCCTTGTAAATATTGTCGCGTCGGCCGTATTCGTTGAAGACACGAACAATAGACTCAGAATAGCTAATAATGTGCTGCCAAGGAATGAAAGCGGCAATTTCAGTACCAATCACCGGTGTACGCCCCAGACCGCCACCCACCAGCACGCGGAAACCAACTTCGCCCTGCGCATTTTTTACCACTTGCAGACCGACATCATTGATGGCGATTGCGGCACGATCTTGGGTTGCCCCGGTGATGGAAAATTTAAACTTGCGCGGCAAGTAGGCGAACTCGGGATGGAACGTGCTCCATTGACGCAGAATCTCGGCATAGGGTCGCGGATCGATGATTTCGTCGCGTGCCACCCCTGCAAATTCATCGCTGGTGATATTGCGTATGCAGTTACCCGAAGTCTGATTGGCGTGCATCTCGACTGAAGCCAAGTCAGCCAGAATATCCGGCGCATCTTGCAGTTTTAGCCAATTAAACTGGATATTCTGGCGCGTGGTGAAATGTCCATAGCCACGATCATACTTGCGCGCGATGTGCGCAAACATTCGCATCTGTTTTGCGCTCACCATGCCGTAGGGCACCGCAATGCGCATCATGTAGGCATGAATCTGCATGTACAGGCCATTTTGCAAACGCAGCACGCGAATCTCGTCTTCCGAAAGTTCACCCGACAACCGGCGACGCACTTGATCGCGGAATTGCGCAACCCGTTCCGCTGCAATCTTTTGATCGAATTGATCGTACTGATACATTTAGATTTTCCCAGACTGAGTCTCTGCCGCATAGCTCTTGGAAACCGGCAACAACAACGCCGCCTCCAGAGGGAATTTTGCTCCATACGCGAGAATATGTTCTACATCCGCATCTTCATCGTGACGCAACGCTGCGCCGATATACGCGTAGTCGCCGGACTGCCCGACCACCACACCGATGCGTCCGCCGCAGCCGTTAAACCAGCTTACTTGTTTGGGTTTGTTTGGTTTGTTTGCACTCATTTTTTTCAATTCACCTCAATTATAAAACTCAATCCTGAGACCAATCCATTTATGCGCCAACTTCCTGAATTCAGGTATGCATTCTAGTTGATCTTAGATATACTTTAAAATACTTTTTTGTTAGAGTTTTATAACTTATCAGCATAAAGAGACAAATATGAACCTGCAACAACTTCGTTACCTGAATGAGATCGTGCGCCGCGGCCTGAATATTTCCGATGCGGCCGCTGCGCTGTACACTTCGCAACCCGGTATCAGCAAGCAAGTAAAGCTGCTGGAAGAAGAACTGGGAATCGAAATTTTCGTGCGTAATGGAAAACGCATTGTTGCACTCACCGAGCCCGGCAAGACCATACTTGATATCGCCCAGCGCATCCTGCACGAATCCGACAATCTGAAACAGGTCGGGCAAGAATTTCAGGCTCAAGATAGCGGCCAACTGGTTTTAGCCGCCACGCATACCCAGGCGCGTTATGTTTTGCCGCCCGTGGTAAAACAATTCATCAAACGTTACCCTAAAGTAAAACTCGGCCTGCATCAGGGCAATCCGACACAGATCGCCGAACAAGTACTCAACAGAGAAGCAGATATCGCCATCGCGACGGAAAGCATCATGCTCTACGATGGACTGATCACCCTGCCCTGCTACGATTGGTATCACTGTGTTGTTGTGCCGCCAAAACATCCGTTGCTGGAAATCAAAAAACTGACGCTTGCAAAGCTGTCCGAATACCCAATAATCACCTACGATTTTGCGTTTAGTGGCCGAAGTAAAATCGATGAAGCATTCGCCGCGGCAAACATTGAACCCAACTTCGCACTCACCGCTATTGATGCAGACGTAATTAAGACCTATGTTGAACTGGGGTTAGGCGTGGGAATTCTTGCCGAGTTGGCTTTTATACCCGAGCGAGACAGGCACTTGCGCAAGATCGAATCTTCTCACTTGTTCAAAGCCAATACAACGCGACTAGCCATTCGCAAAAACGAATACCTGCGAGGTTACACTTATGACTTCATTGAGCTATTTTCCCCGCATTTGACACGTAATATAGTGGAAAAAACCATGCACATAAGCCCGTAATCAATTATCAACAAGTAAGCATGCCTTAATTAATCCGCTTGGTTTACAATAAACAAGAAATAATTGGAGAAAGTATGGCAGATTCAAATATGAAATTTTTGGTTGTGGATGATTTTTCGACAATGCGTCGAATTGTGCGCAACTTGCTCAAAGAACTTGGATTCACAAATGTACATGAAGCTGAAGACGGCGTTGATGCACTGAAAAAGTTACGCACTGAAAACGATTACGAATTTGTGGTTTCGGATTGGAATATGCCCAACATGACCGGTATCGAGTTACTGCGGGTTATTCGTGCCGATGCAGCCCTGAAAAATTTGCCTGTATTAATGGTCACCGCCGAGGCAAAACGCGAGAACATCATCGAAGCCGCACAGGCAGGAGCAAGTGGCTATGTTATCAAACCGTTTACAGCGGCGACTCTGGATGAAAAATTAAAGAAAGTTTTTCAGACTACGGGAAAGTGAGAATGCAATGACAGCAACTACTCCGCGCAAAAAACGCCCGGCTTTACCCGATGAACGTGTTGAAAAAATAGGTATCGCCACAGCCAGACTGCACCGTATTCTCAAAGAACTCGGGTACACTCGGAACTTGGAAAAGTCCGCAGCTACCATGCCGGATGCGCGTGAACGGCTTGCCTTTATCGATAAATCAATGCATGAAGCATCCGAGAGAACCATCAGCGCAGTGGAAACATCTTTGCCCTTGACTGCGCGCAGCCGAACAACCTGCAGTGACCTGTCTATCCGTCTTGCAGACACAAGTTTCAGCGAACACCAGCAACTCGTGATGGAGACCATCTCAAAGCTGGGTGAAATCGCCATGGCGGAAGAAAGCGTGCATTACAATCTGCTGCAAATCATGGAAGCCCAGGAGTTTAGAGATGTTGCGGGGCAAATGGTCAACAAGATTGTTAATGCCGCCGTCGAGATTGAGAATATCCTTCTGGACATTCTCAAAGAATATGCACCGGATGTTAAAGACTCTTTGATCAGTACAGAAGGCTTGACCACCGGTCCTGCGCATCAGCCTAATAACAGCGTCAACGGACAGGACGAGGTAGATGACCTGCTGTCTTCACTCGGTTTTTAGATAGCTCCAAAATTCGCAATCCGCATAAACGGAAGCGCTTATGCTCCCGTGGATTAAATCACTGAATGATCGGAAATTAATCTGCTCCGCACAAAATCTATATGTTCGCGCAGGCCGTACAAAAGATTACCGAATCTTGCCGGAACCATCAGTTTGCTTACCGAGTGTTCAATGTGGTTCAAGTGGTGCAATAGTTCTTCACGCTTACGGTGCTCAATAGGTTGGGTAAAAGCGTCACGCTCAAGATTCAACAACGCGCGGTACCATTTGTTAATACGCGACTCCATGCGCCAGCGGTAAATTGCAGGAGCTAGTTTTATAGCAGGTATCAACAGCAATCCAATTGGAACAATGACCGCCAATACGCGTGCAATAATGCTCGCAATTCCAAACGGGAAAGTACGGTAGAGAAAACTTTTTCCGGTCGTATAGTAACGGGTTGCATCCGGACTAACGGGAAATTCGTGTTCCTGCGCAACAGGAAATTCACCTCGCTTTTTGAATAATCCGGGAGCGCCATGCACTTCCCGCGCGGCTTCAAGCAAAATGTCAATCAGTGCCGGATGCAGGCTGTCTCTGGCAATAAGTTCCACCGTCGGACCTATCAGATAGGTGTCCTCTGCTGGTATATCTTTCCCGAAGTCCATAGCTCCTTTGGGTATATCAAGCTTGCTTAAATTATTGTTGCGCCGAACATAGGCCTCTGCTTGTGTAAAGTTAAAGAGGTGAATGTTAGTCGAATGCAACAGTTCGCTCATCATTTCACTTGATGTGGAGTCTCCCATAACAAAAATGGCATCAATACGATTCTCGAGCAAATCTTTAACGTAATCTCCCTGAATGTGATCAACCAAAACGGTACCGTCATTCGGTGTAATGTCATTGAGTTTCAAAAGAGACTTTGCAAGTGTATGCGTGCCACTACCCTCTTCGCCAATATCCAGACGCAAGCCTTTAAATTCAGAAAGCAGTGCTTTTGTTTTACCACGGTAAAAAATCATGAGCGGCTGGTAATTAATACTTCCCAGCGAAACCAAATGATCAATGTTAATCCCGTTGGCTTCTCCCCCCAACACAAAACCGACATCCACTTTCTCTTTGGGATTGGACAATTTCTGTAAATTATCTATCGAACCTTCGGAAGGAATAATTTTCAGGGTTACGCCTTCTTTGGCTAATATTTTCTTGTATTTTTCAGCAGTCGTTTCAAAAGTGCTCCCCTTTGGCCCGCTTGCGATCGTGATGGTATTGGGCGTGTCGGAATCAATAAAAAATAAAATTACTATCGACCCGAGTAGTGCAATTAAAAGAATAATACTCATGGTCACAACCAGACCCCGCCCGAATAATGCGGTGAGTTTTGCCAACAAACTGGAGATATAAATTTTTGGGGACGCCATAATGACTTTCCTGGGAGTTTCCTTAATATAGAAAAATATCAAGAACGTATTCAAAATTATTGCTTGCCATGGTCAGTACGCAAAACCATTTTCAGCATGAATTATAGTACACAGAATAACGAAATTCGTGCTTAAATTTCAGACTCGATAATTTTCTCCTCCATCGCCTGTTCGATGGTAGTATTTGCAGTGCCTTCTTTCCCATAGAGAATTATATTATGACCCACGCGATTCAAATTCATCAGACTGGCGGTCCCGATAAATTGCTATGGGAGGAAGTTAAGATCGGCGTTCCCGGCCCGGAACAAGTCTTGATCAAGCAGATCGCAGTCGGACTAAATTACATTGATGTCTACCACCGCGCAGGTCTTTACCCGCTTCCACTTCCTTTCATACCCGGAATGGAAGGCGCCGGAATTGTCGAATCTGTTGGCGATGGCGTCACTCATCTTAAATCCGGGGACCGAATCGCCTACGCATCTGTGATCGGAGCTTATGCCGAATCAAGGCTGATCGCGGCTGATCACCTGGTCAAATTACCTGATGGCATTGATTTCCAAACCGCGGCAGCAATGATGCTGCAAGGCTTGACCGCGCGCTATCTCATTCGCGACATTTACAAAGTCGGGCCGGGAGATACGATTCTTATACACGCCGCTGCTGGCGGCGTCGGGTTGATCGTCTGCCAGTGGGCCGCCGCTTTGGGTGCAACAGTAATCGGCACCGTTTCGAGCGACGAAAAAGCTGCCTTGGCCAAGGCGAACGGCTGCCACTATCCGATCATCTATACCCGCGAAGATTTTTCAAAGCGCGTGCTCGAAATTACAGGCGGGCAAAAGCTACCGGTTGTTTACGACTCGGTAGGCAAAGACACTTTTATGAAATCTCTCGACTGCCTGCGTCCACGCGGCATCATGGTGCTGTTCGGTGCATCATCGGGTGCGGTTCCGCCGCTTGATTTATCAGTGTTGGCACAAAAGGGTTCGTTGTTAATCACAAGACCTACACTCGCCACCTTCGTTGCAACCAGACAACTACTTGAAGAAAGTTCAGCCGATTTGTTCGATGCGGTTGCCTCTGGCAAAGTAAAAATTCGCATTAACCAGACTTACCCTTTGCGCGATGCAGCACAAGCGCACCGAGATCTGGAGGCACGCAAGACGACCGGTTCGACTATTCTGACAGTTTGAACTACCATATGTCATATCAAAATCATACTCGAAATTGAATTAGTTGATGATCAGTTGGGAATTCATTCTGCTTTATCTTGCGGCTGGCAGCGTCGCCGGACTTCTGGCCGGTTTGCTGGGTGTGGGAGGCGGTGTAGTGATCGTGCCTATGCTGATGTTCATCTTCACTGCCCAGCATTTTCCGGTTGACCATATGATCCATATCGCCATTGGTACATCGCTTGCAAGTATCATGTTTACCTCGCTGTCCAGCCTCCGCGCTCACCATAGTCATGGAGCAGTTAACTGGATCATCGTCAAACGCATCACGCCGGGAATTCTGATCGGTACGCTGGCGGGAACCTTTCTGGTGGCAAGACTTCCCGTCAGTTTACTCAAGGGTTTTTTTATTTTTTTCGTCTTCTACGTGGCAACGCAGATGTTGCTGAATATCAGACCCAAACCTGCGCGTCAGCTTCCCGGGGCTAAAGGCATGTTTGCGGCAGGGAGCCTCATCGGTATGGTTTCAAGTTTTGTCGGCATAGGAGGGGGAGCATTGTCCGTTCCTTTCATGACTTGGAGCAACGTCAAAATGCATGAAGCAATCGGTACTTCGGCGGCAATTGGATTTCCCATCGCCGTGGCGGGAACTATTGGTTATTTGATTAATGGATTGGAGATTAACAATCTTCCCGACTGGAGCCTTGGCTTTATCCATCTCCCCTCACTTGCCGGCTTGGTGTTGGCCAGCGTGATAATCGCACCCTTAGGAGCCAAGGCTGCCCACAAACTCCCGGTAATCATCCTAAAAAGAATATTCGCAGTATTTCTTTACATTATCGGTACAAAGTTGCTGTTATCTTCACTATAAAACTTTATCTGCGAACAATGCGCTTGGCAGCATACGCACATTTCACCGTCGATAACTTAATTGGCAGATGATCGAATACCCGTAGTTCAACAAAGATCATCAGAAAAAAGATTGTCACCCCCTTGCACGCCATCACCAAACACTGGAGAATCGCTGGCGTTCTAAATTGACTGAGATAAATTATCGATATTTTATGTCGGTGTGATTTTATAACTAGCAACCTTCTTTTCACTCTAAAGAAGAGAAGTAATCGGTACATTGGACTAACATGGATAGCACACACGTTTCCCGAAACGAATCACCGTCTCCAAACTTGGATGAAGCTTTTGAACACTCCATTAAGAACATCGGCATCCCTCCTTGCCCTGCAATTTTGATGCTTGTCATCGACGAAACCAAAAAAGACGAACCTGACTACAACCACCTGGCCGCGATAATCAATGCCGACGTGGCACTCTCTGCCGGATTAATCAAAATGGCCAATTCCGCCTATTTTGGCCCGGGGCAGCGAGTTCGCTCGGTACGCGAAGCATTGACGGTAATGGGATTCCGAGCTTCAAGCCGAGCCATCGCCAATATTGCTTTGCGTAACATATTTCCACGCACTCAGGTATTGGAACGATTCTGGGATTCCTCTGCCCGTGTAGCGCGCCTTTCCGGCTGGCTGGCCCAACAATTAAACTTTCCCGAACTCACGGCAGAAGACGCTTACACCTATGGATTATTTCGTGATTGCGGAATTCCAATTTTATTAAACTATTCTCCTGTTTATCCAGACATTCTTTTCAAAGCAAATAATGAATTAATACAAAGTTTCACGACAATTGAAGATGCTTCCCTGCAAACAAATCATGCCATTATCGGTAGCAGACTTGCTCAAGATTGGCGATTACCCGCTGAAATTTATTTGGCCATTCGCCGGCACCATGAACTCGATATGCTGGAATTTGAGGATACACGATTACCCCATATTTTATTGAGTGCACGTCTTATCGCAATTTCGCAATTTTCCGAACATATTGTGCAACGTCAACTAAGAATGAGTTTTACTCAAGAGTGGCCCAAGTTGGGCGCTGCCTGTTTGCAACTGCTCGAAATAAACGAGGAGCGTCTTAAGAATCTCTATGATAATGCAATTCCTGTTGCTGCGGCATCCGTTGAATAACGGCTTCCCGCAGATCAATCGTGACAATTACATATTTTAGCGGTTACGCTTAATGAACCAGGCAGAAGTAATATTATCCGCACGTCTGAAGCTATTGCTTAGTACGAATAATGCATCAGTTATTGCCGGTACATTACTCGCGTTGGTTCTTGCGTATATGCAACGCGGGGTAATCGACACGAACATACTTGTTTCTTGGCTTAGTTTCATTGCCCTGTTGGCTATTGCCAGAATTGCATTGGCTTATACTTATAAATCGTCTCCAATGATTGACTACGCTGACCTTCGTGCAAGGTTGGTAAAGTTTCGTACTGGTGTTTTAATAACAGGAATCGTCTGGGGCTCGGCGGGTATTTGGCTTTTTCCCGAGAACGATCCCCGACACCAGATGTTTTTAATGTTCATATTTGCCGGATTGACTTCCGGCGCTGTAATTTCATATTCAGCCGATTTTGTAAGTTCAGTTTTTTATTCCATAACAACGCTGGCCCCCATCTCGATACGTTTACTTGCCACTGATAATTCTTTATCGATAACGATGGGTTTCGCAATTCTTGCGTATCTCGTTTTCACCGTGATTTCCTCCCGGAATATAAATAAAAACGTTATTGGAAATGTCGTATTAAATTATGAAACTGCTGCACGTGCAGAAGAAGCCCGTACCAGTGAGGAGCGTTATCGATTATTGTTTAACAACAGCCCGTTCCCTTCATGGGTTATTGATGCAACTAATCTGAAGTTTCTTGATGTCAATGAAAGGGCCGTTGAACACTACGGCTATTCAAAAGAAGAGTTTAGTCAAATGTCTCTGCGCGATATTCGCCCTGTTGAAGATCTATCAGAGCTACAACGGATAATTTCCAATATGAGCAACGGCAAAGTTTCGGGAGAATTACGCCATAAAAAGAAAGATGGCACATTGATTAACGTGGACATTAATTCCATTTCAATTAATTATGGAGGAATTCCCGCCAGAATCGGGATTGTGCAGGACATCACCGCGCGCATCGCATCCGAACAAAACGAAAAGAAACTTTCCAGAGCATTCCGGCTTTTGAGCAAATGCGAATCCGCGTTGGTTCATGCAGATAAAGAACAATTATTGTTCGATGAAATTTGCCGCCTTGTGGTTGAAGAAGGCGGTTACAGGATGGCTTGGGTCGGACTCGCCGCAATGGACGCTTCAAGGAAAGTTTATCCAATTGCACAAATGGGCTATGAGGACGGTTATCTGGATAGCGCCAATATAACCTGGAATGAAACTCAACATGGACAAGGGCCTGTTGGTACGGCAATAAAAACAGGTTCCACCGTAGTCATTCAAGATTTTCAATCCAATCCCCAAACTGCACTTTGGCGCGAATTTGCAATCCGGCGCCGCTATCATTCTTGTATTGCATTACCCCTGTTCATCAATAAAAAAGTATGGGGTATCCTTTCGATTTATTCGTCCGATGCTTTTGCATTTTCGGAAGAAGAGATCCGGTTACTTGAAGTACTTGCAAGTGATCTTTCATTTGGAGTTCAGGCCTTGAGAACCCGGTCTGAACATGCAGACTTACTCGCTGTACTGCAAGCTGAAGTTGAAAAAAATGTCCTTATTTTGCGCAATGCAAGTGACGGAATTCATATTTTCGATGTCAATGGCAACATCATTGAAGTCAGCGACTCGTTCTGCGCCATGCTTGGATACAGCCGTGAAGAATTGTCCGGTATGAATGTTTCCCAATGGGATGCGAATTCGTCCTACGACAAGCTTGTAACTGAAATTCGACTTCAGGTTAAGAACAAAACAAGAAATCAATTTGAGACGCGCCATCGACGCAAAGATGGAACTATTTTCGAAGTCGAAGTGAGTTCATTTCCTCTCGAATTAGATGGCAAGCCGGTTATCTTTAACTCTTCCCGTGACATCTCCGATCGAAGACAAGTTGAGCATCAGCTTCAAATTGCCGCAACTGCGTTCGAGTCTCAGCAGGGAATGATCATCACTGATGCCAATAATTTAGTCCTTCGTGTAAATAAAGCCTTTATTGATATCACCGGCTATACTGCCGCGGAAGTAATTGGCAGAAATCCGAAAATCTTAAGCTCGGAGACTCAAAATCCGAATTTCTATGCCACAATGTGGGATCAAATAATCAGAGCAGGCAGTTGGAATGGCGAAGTCTGGGATCATCGCAAGAATGGGGAATTATATCCGGCTTATTTAACAATCACCGCGGTAAAGGATTCCAAAGGAATTACATCCAATTATGTTGCGGCTGTGACAGATCTGAGTCAGCGTAAAGCCGATGAGGACAAGATCAATCATTTGGCCTTATTCGACCAGCTTACCCAACTTCCCAACCGCAGATTACTAATTGATCGTCTGCGGCAAGCACTGTCTTCAAGTGCCAGAAGCGGTCATGAGGGTGCGTTGCTGTTTATTGATTTGGATAATTTCAAAGATCTTAATGACACACTCGGCCATGACAAAGGTGACCAGTTACTGCAACAGGTTGCGCATCGACTGCTGACTTGCGTGCGCGAGACGGACACAGTGGCACGTCTTGGCGGGGATGAATTTGTAGTCATGCTGGAAGAATTAAGCAAGCAACCGATTGAGGCTGCATCCCAAATAAAATCGGTTGGCGATAAAATTTTAGCCACACTCCGTAATAGCTTTATGCTGGGAGAGCATGAATACCGCTGCACAACCAGCATCGGTGCCACACTGTTTGGAAATCATTTTGAGGCTTTTGACGAGCTACTCAAGCAAGCTGACATTGCCATGTATCAGGCTAAAATCGGCGGACGCAACTCACTGCGATTCTTTGATGCCCAGATGCAGGACATCATTATTGCCCGCACGTCTCTGGAAAAAGATTTACATGCCGCACTTGAGCAAGGGCAATTCAAACTGCATCTTCAACCCCAGGTGGATAACTCCGGAACTATATTGGGCGCGGAAGCCTTAATCCGATGGTTCCATCCGCAACGCGGACTGGTAAGCCCTGCTCAATTTATTCCTCTTGCAGAAGAAATAGGACTTATCGTCCCTATTGGAGAGTGGGTACTTGATACGGCGTGTGCCCAGCTAAAGTTGTGGCAGCAATACTCTCACACCCGCAATCTGGATCTGTCTATAAATGTCAGCGCCAAACAGTTTCGCCAGCCGGATTTCGTAGTACAGGTAAGCAATGCCATAAACAAGCACTCGATTGCCCCGACTCATCTGAAACTTGAATTAACTGAAGGCATGCTGGTTGAGAATATCGAAGAAGTAATCAAGACGATGACCATTTTGAAAGGAATTGGAATCCAATTTGCCCTGGATGATTTCGGCACGGGTTACTCTTCCCTGCAATATCTCAAACGACTGCCCTTGGACCAGATCAAGATTGATCAGTCTTTCGTGCGTGAAATAGCCAGTGATGGCAGCGATAAAGCGATTGTGCAAAGCATTATCGCCATGTCTCAAAGTTTGGGAGTTGCCATTATCGCTGAAGGCGTTGAAACGAATGATCAACAAAGGATTCTTTTGTATTTGGGTTGTAATCACTTTCAGGGTTATCTGCATGGTAAGCCCATGCCAATTGAACAATTCAATGATCAATTGAACAAGTCTTGATTAAACTCTATCTCTCACCTCCGTCAATCCCTGTTTCGATTTACCGTCGGTAGATAATGCATAAGGGACATGCTGCGGCACAACAATATTTCCCAGTTGATTTGCGATTGCTTCAATTTTAATCATTGGAGCCGCACCGCGCACTCCGCCGAAAAGGGTCGCAAAAGCCGAGTCGGCTGCATCACGTCCTGTGCATATGCGCACAAAACCCATAGGAATTGCGACTCCTGAAGGATCGAAGATGAACCAGCGATCACTTAAGTAAACCTCGACGTAGGCATGAAAATCAGTTGGGCCCAATATTGGATCGGCCCCGTAATCAATGCCGGTTACGAAACGCGCGGGAATATTTACCGCGCGACACAGTGCTATCATCAAATGCGCAAAGTCACGGCACACGCCCACCTCTTCAACCAGCGTGTCTACAGCAGTCGTATTGCCGGTGGATGAATTGGAGCGGAAGGTGACACGATTCAATACCCAGTCACGAATGGCCTGCACTCGACTGTATCCGTGCCACAAATGGCCGAACTCCTTAACGGCAAACCGGTGCAAACGGTCGGACTGGCAATATCGGCTCGGATAAATATAGGGTAAGACTGTTCCCGGCAAATTGGCTACCGCCATTTCATGGATTTGATCCGTCGGTGCAGAGTAATGGTCGAGATCAACTGTTGCTTCGTAACAAACACTCAGCGGCCCCGGAAATGCATTGAGACGCAGAAAACGAGTGTGCGTTACCGGGTCGGTATACAGATTACGCGGCAAATTCTGGCTGATGACCAGCGCTTCGTTTACAACGCTCTGAAGCTTAGTTTGTGCGGCATGAATACTGAAAATAAAATCGCAGCCGGGCTGGTCAATTTCATAATTTAATTCAATCTTAAACTTTAGTCTGATCAATGGAGTTTTTAACCGGGAATTGTGCAACGCCTGAAAGATGCCTGAAAGGAAGACGAATTGCTAATGAACCTATGGTACAGTAAACATCAAGTGAATGATGTAGACATCTAACGACCAATTCGACAAATGTGCTTTTTTGGTGCGCAGACAGTCTATCTAAAATAATAATAACCTGAATAAATGGATAATAATATTGGGCATAGTTAATGCTTAAAATTTTGTTCATACGCTAAGCCATCGAAATATTAAAGAGATTAACCATGACATACTGCGTTGCCACAATGATTGATGCCGGAATTGTTTTTGCTTCTGATTCACGTACCAATGCCGGAGTAGACAATATTTCAACCTATCGCAAAATGAAAATATTTGAGCGCGCCGGAGAAAGAGCGCTGGTCATCATCAACTCGGGTAATCTGGCCATTACCCAGGCCACGATCAATATGCTGGAGCAAGCAATCAAGCGCGACACTGATCCAAATTTGATGAGTGTTAAATCGATGTACGAAATTGCAGAACTTATTGGTGCAGCGTTACGAGAAGTGCGTCATCGCGATGGACCATTTCTAATGGAAAACCAGGTCGATGGGAACGCCAATTTTATCGTTGGCGGGCAGATCGAGGGAGAAAACCAAAGGTTATTTTTGGTGTATTCAGAAGGTAATTTTATCGAGGCAACTGCTGAAACACCCTATTTTCAGATCGGTGAAGTCAAGTACGGCAAGCCTATCATTGACAGGGTCATCAAGGCCGACACCAGCATGAACGACACCATCAAGTGCGTGCTGGTTTCATTCGATTCGACCATGCGCTCTAACTTGTCGGTAGGCATGCCCATCGACCTGGCTTGTTATAACCGCGATTCGCTGCAGCTCAAAAACGTGCATCGCTTTGATGAACAAGACGCTTATATGCAACATCTAAGGTCAAGCTGGGGAGAAGGTGTACGCCGTGCCTTTGCCGAATTGCCAAATTTTGTGTGGTAACGAAATTGTTAAGCAACAATGAAATCTCCCGGAAAGGTAACAAATGACTATTCGCGTCGCGCTCAACCATCAGACTAGTTATCGTTTTGACAGGGCTGTCAGCCTCGGACCACATGAAATCCGCCTGCGCCCCGCAGCCCACAGTCGCACCCCAATTCTGAGCTATTCGCTCAGCGTAGAACCGGCAGGGCATTTTCTAAACTGGCAACAAGACCCGTTTGGTAACTGGGTAGCACGTCTGGTATTCCCGGAAAAAAATCAGGCGCTCAAGATCACTGTAGATCTTGTAGCGGACATGACGGTCATCAATCCCTTTGATTTTTTCATGGCCGATTTTGCCGAAAATTTTCCTTTTGAATACCCAAATGAACTCAAGCGCGAATTGAGTCCTTATCTTGAAAAGGAGGAAGCATCCCCGTTGCTGTCAGAGTGGATTAAACGCTCGAAACAGGAATTGCTTTCAAAAAAATTGCGCACTATCGATATGCTGGTTAGCGTCAATCAGCGGTTAAAAAATGATATTGGCTACACCGTGCGAATGGAAGCAGGCGTGCAGAAGCCTGAGGAAACATTGGAGCTTAAGCTTGGTTCCTGTCGTGACTCGGCTTGGTTGCTGGTGCAAATATTTCGCAATCTCGGACTCGCCGCGCGCTTTGCTTCAGGCTATTTGATCCAACTTAAATCCGATGTCAAAGCGCTCGATGGCCCGTCCGGTACAGACCATGACTTTACCGACCTGCATGCATGGACAGAGGTCTTTATTCCCGGAGCGGGCTGGATTGGTCTTGACCCGACATCGGGTCTATTGGCCGGTGAAGGACACATTCCGCTGGCTTGCACGGCATTGCCTTCTTCCGCCGCTCCGGTAATTGGCGTGACCGATGTGTGCGAAACACATTTTGATTTTTCCATGAAAATCACACGCATCCATGAAGACCCGCGCGTCACCCTGCCCTACACTGAGGATCAATGGCAAGCCATCAATGCGCTCGGCCTCAAGGTCGATGCCGAACTGGTCAAGCAGGATGTACGCCTTACCATGGGTGGAGAACCGACCTTTGTGTCCATTGACGATATGGATGGTCCCGAATGGAATTACACGGCGCTATCCGATAAAAAACTTGAACTATCGGCTGAATTGTTAACCCGTTTGCAAGGCCATTTTTCACCCGGCGCAATGCTGCACTTCGGCCAGGGCAAATGGTATCCGGGAGAACCCAAACCGCGCTGGGCTTTGGGATGCTATTGGCGCACTGATGGCAAGCCGTTGTGGAACGACTTGAAGCTTCTGGTTAGCAAAGACGGCGGCGGCTCCCAAACCACAGCAGATGCATTGGCATTTATTCGAGAGCTGACAAAAACGCTAGCGTTGGATGAGCACTATGTCATTTCCGCTTTTGAAGATGTAGCCCAAATTATCGATCAGGAGCAACGCTGGCCCGAGAATCTCGACCCGCTGCAAGCCGATTTGAAAAAAAGCGACGAGCGCCGCCGCTTGGCCAAACTCATCGAGAAAGGTCTGGGCGAACCGGTGGGTTTCGTTCTGCCGCTAAAAGCACTGCCTCCGGTAACAGAGCGAAAAGCCGCCAAAGCAATTGTATCCGCAGGATTCCGTTCCAGTCCCTGGCCGCTGCGTCGCGAACATTTGTACCTGATTGCGGGTGATTCACCTTTGGGACTGCGCTTACCGCTGGCCTCATTGCCATGGGTCGCACCGGAAGAAAAGGAAGAAGAATACGGACGCGATCCTTTTGATGCGACCAGTGAAGCACCGGACTCCAAGGCGGATTTGAAAAAGCCAAAAACGCAAGTCAGTTTGGACAAAGACGCTTACGACCCGCGCGAAATCATACATACCGCTTTATGCGCTGAAGTTCGTGACGGTGTCTTGTGCGTGTTTTTGCCACCTGTCCCCTTGCTGGAAGACTTTATCACGCTGATAACGGCAGTGGAAAACACGGCAGCCAAATTGAAGCTGCCTGTAAGACTGGAAGGCTACACGCCGCCTTCCGATACCCGCCTGAAAGAATTCCGTATCACGCCCGATCCCGGCGTGATCGAAGTAAATATTCATCCTTCCGGCACCTGGACACAACTGGTGAAAAACACGCAAATACTCTATGAAGAGGCACGGCTAAGCCGCTTGGGAACCGAAAAATTTATGCTCGACGGCCGCCACACCGGAACCGGCGGAGGAAACCACATCACGCTGGGTGCGGCGAATCCGGCCGACTCCCCTTGTTTGCGCAGGCCGGATGTGCTGGTGAGCCTGATCACTTATTGGCAGCATCACCCTGCGCTGTCCTATTTGTTCTCGGGACTTTTCATCGGCCCTACCAGCCAGGCACCGCGTGTAGATGAAGCGCGTCATGAAAGTTTGTACGAGTTGGAAATCGCCTTCCAGCAATTGACACAAAATCTGAAACCCGGTGAAGAAAACTTACAACCGTGGTTAGTTGATCGTTTGTTGCGCAATTTTTTGGTTGACCTTTCCGGCAACACGCACCGCGCTGAATTTTGCATCGACAAATTGTATTCCCCCGACAGTGCCACAGGACGTTTGGGCCTGGTGGAATTCCGCGGCTTTGAAATGCCGCCTCACGCGCAAATGTCACTGCTGCAAATTCTTTTGCTGCGCGCGCTCGTCGCCCGATTCTGGAAAACCCCATACAGCGGCCCGTTAATCCGTTGGGGTACGGAATTGCACGATCGTTATATGTTGCCGGATTTCGTGGCGCAAGATATGCGCGATGTGGTACTTGATTTGCAACGCTCGGGATACGCATTCGAGTTCGAGTGGTTCGCACCATTTATCGAATTCCGTTTCCCGCGTTTCGGCACAGTGGCATATCACGGCATTGAGATCGAACTGAGGCAGGCGATAGAACCCTGGCATGTGTTGGGCGAAGAAGTAGGTGCCGGCGGCACATCGCGCTACGTTGATTCGTCAGTCGAACGTATGCAGATCAAAGTGCGCCACATGAACGACAACCGTCACATACTCACATGTAATGGCCGTCCTTTACCGCTCACCTCGACCGGGACAAGAGGCGAATACGTCGCCGGAGTGCGTTACCGGGCATGGTGCCCTCCATCCGCCTTGCATCCGACTATAGGCGTGCAGGCACCGCTGGTGTTCGATTTGGTGGACAACTGGAACGGGCGATCAATTGGCGGCTGCTCCTACCACGTCGCACATCCCGGCGGACGTAACTACGAAACATTCCCTATCAACGCCAACGAGGCCGAATCCCGTCGCGTGGCGCGCTTTTGGAATCACGGTCACACACCGGGTAAAATGCAGGTAAAACGTGAAGGACGCAATCCGGATTACCCGCTTACACTGGATCTGCGCCGCGCACCGGAAGCAATGATGGAAGGAGCTGCCATGCAACCAAGTGAATTAGTAAAGCAGTCGCAACAGGAGCAGCAATAACTTGATACCGATAAATTACTATTGTTGGTTACCGCGTTTAATGAATTTCCACTTATAACCAGTAAATGAAATACTTTCTCAGATATATTCTCATCAGTTCGCTGATCTTCATGTCGGCAGCCCATGCAGAAGCAGCTCAAAATGAGGATATTGATGTCCGTGTCAGCATCGATGGGGAAAAGGTGACTCTGGACCTAAGCATGATTGTGGAAGCAACTCCTCAACAGGTTTGGGCTGTGCTAACCGATTTTGAACACATGGCCGGTTACATCTCCAATCTGAAAGAGAGCCGCGTACTGAGTACCTCCGGTTCCACACAAAAAATATTTCAGCGCGGCGAAGCAAATTTTGGATTGATTAGTTTTCCGTTTGAGTCCACGCGAGAAATGCTGCTTACCCCATTTGATAAAATCGAGTCTCACATGATCAGTGGCAGCATGCGTAAAATGGATGGGGCGACGCAATTGTACGAAGAAAATGGCAGCACAAGGATTGTTTTGCACTCCGAATCAATACCCGGCAATTGGATACCGCCGCTCATTGGAAAGCGTTTCATCAGTCACGAAACTCAAGAACAGTTCAAGGAAATCCGCGATGAAGTCATAAAAAGAAAAGCGTCGGGTACTAAAGAAAAAGCAGACCAGTAATCTGTGGTTGCTGATGGGTTATAGAAAGAAAACTCAGGAAAGTTTCAAATCCTATTTCGTGGGTGATTTACAATTATGGTGACCTTCTCATAACAAGGGCCAAGTAGTCATTATTATTTCCGCGATGAACACGCCTGCATCAGGCTATGCAATCGGAGGAGAAAGCCTGACTTATAATGATTATAAAATGGGGGGCACCAAAGATTTGAGCTGATATGATGTTGGTCTGAGCTGGAGCTGCACAAACGTGACTTCAGCCTATACCAATTCTCAAAATTACGAAACGGGACAAAGTGGAGTCGTCGCATCTTTAACCCGCACGTTCTAATCCGAGTCTGCGCTTGGCGTGACGAAATTGTCTCGCCGATCTAACCATTAACTTAGCCGTAGGTGCTATGCTCAAGGCATATGCATGAGGCATAATTTTACGAATTCTTTATACGAAAAATGCTAAAAAGTAACTTTCAAATTCCTTGCTGGAGGCTGGGATGAGTCTGATATTCAATTTGCGTGAAGGCTACTTTTGGGCTATTGCCGCTATGGCAACGTGCACCGTGGTGACTTGGTTTACAGTGGATCATTTCGATCAGTCTAGCCGGGTTATGTTTTATCTATTGGGGGTGGCAGTGATCGCCGCTCGCTTCGGGCGCGGCCCGGCAGTGTTGAGTACGATACTGAGCGTATTGCTGTTCGATTTCTTTTTTACTCAGCCGCGATTCAGCTTGTTAGTTGACGATCCACAGGATGTTGTTACTTTTGCCATCCTGTTAATGGTCGCGCTTTTAATCAGTAGCTTGATGGAGAACATCCACAACGAAGCGAAGAGCTCTGCTCTCGGTAAGCAGCGGATTAGCTCAATATATGCAATGAGCAGCGAACTGGTTGCGATACGCGATACCCAAAATGTCATGCTCATCGCCGAGAAGCATTTGGCAGAGGTATTTAATGTGCGGGCTGTTGTGTTGTTGCCCAACGAGACGGGGAAAATTATACTGCCGAAGGAAGCGGGACCTGCACAGCTCCGCCATAATATTGACCTGAATTTAGCACAGCGGATTTACGAACAGGGACAATTAAAAGAACCGGACACTAACGTGCAGCCGGATGGGCTGATTTACGCGGCCTTGAAAGCGCATTCCAAAATCGTCGGTGTTTTAGCCTTGCTGCCGCTTAACCCATCGGGCGTTGAACAGCCCGACCAGCAATTGCTGCTGGCAAATTTTGCCAGCCAGATTTCCCTAGCACTGGAACGGATTTTTTTCGCGACAGAAGCGCAAAATGTTCTAAAAAAAATGGAAGCGGAGCAGTTACGCTACTCCTTGCTCTCTGCAATTTCACATGACTTGCGCTCACCGCTTACTTCAATTCTGACTGCATCCAGCATCCTGGTGAAGAGTAACGACAAACTAGACGAACATGGACGTCAGGAACTTGATCAAGCCATCTATGACGAAGCGTTACGCTTGTCGGCACTGACCAATAACCTGCTGGAAATTGCATTGCTTGAGACCGGCTCGTTCGCGCTAAACCGGCAGTGGGAACGGTTGGAAGAAGTGGTGGATGATTCACTGGCAGGATTGCCCTTGCGAACAGTTAATGATCGTATAAGCGTGAATTTGGCAAACGATTTACCCTTGGTTAAGGTAGACGGCTCGGTGCTTCTTCAAGTATTCACAAACCTAATAAATAACTCTCTGAAGTACACCCCACCCGGAACGCCCATCAAAATTTCAGCCATACGTAGAACGAACGAATTAGTAGTTACTGTTGCCGATCATGGTCCCGGAATTCCGGCAGGAGAAGAGAAAAAAATCTTCGAAAAATTCTACCGCGTTGCCGGCGCTGAAAATCAGAAGGGAACGGGACTAGGTCTGACCATCTGCCATTCCATCGTGGAGGCGCATGGTGGAAAGATATGGGCAGATAATTTACCTGCCGGCGGTGCCGCTTTCCATTTTACATTGCCACTTAATGACTCTCATTTGATCGAAAGAGAAAAATAAGCGTTAATGAGAAATGAATTCAATGCGTTTTATTATGCGGTTATTGGTGTTTACCGTGACTTGAAAAGAAGACGCACATCTTGCTGAAAGATGCGCGCCTAACATTGAAAAATATTGATACACCTTTCAGCCAAGTCATTACTACTCTAATGGAATCTTGGCTTTAATAAAGTAATTGCAGGACTCTATTTTTTCACATCCTTAAGCCATTCGGCATGCGCTTTCTCTGCTGCATGAATCGCTCTATCAATATGTTCAATCGAACGATGACGAAGTTCCCTTACCTCAGGATTGTCCTCTTCCTTGCCAACATCAGCCCGTGCCTTTTTCAGAGTTTCTATCGACTTTAGCAAGCGACTGCCATGCTCATTAACATCTGCTTTGGGATGGTCATCTAGATTTTTTCCGTCTTCAATGGAAGCCTTTTTGATTTCCGCAATTGCAGCGTCAATTTCTGTAATTGCAACATCCTCATCACCGTAAACCTTTGCGTCGCCAGCTTGATGATTGAGGAACCATCGGGCTGCCCGAAGATCCGTTAGTGCATGTAAATATTCAGGATGTGAACCCGGCAGAGGTTGAGCCGTGGCGGCAAGTGGCAAGAGTCCGACAATGGCTAATGAAACTATGAATTTGATAAATTTTGACATTACATTCTCCAATTAAAATTAAAAGAGTTACTATGGTTAAAAGGAAAACAAGTTGTAACACACACTGATGTATCAAGTTTCTGCTAAATTACTAATGACTTATTTACTCTTCTCGTGAAGCTTATCTTCTTGGTGATCGTGTTTTTTTAGAATGCGAGCCGTACACCTACATACGCCCCATTATCGAGAGTTGCAGTTTCGCCGGTCGATTTGACTCCGAAATCTGACTCGCGATACTCAACATATATTTTAGTTTCATGGGCAACTTCATAATCCAAATTGACGCCCCATTGGTCTGCTCTATTAGCGTCACCAAAAGTTACAATTTGCGGTGCTCCAAAATAGTAAAGTGCTGCAGATAACTGTCGGGCAGCCGGAAATACATATTTCACTTCGCCTCCGATCGCCAGAGCAGTAACATTCAAAGTTGTTCCAGGCTCATAATTTTTAATTTCACCAGCTAATGCTTTTGCGCCCAAGGCAATTATAAATCCGGTATCTCCTTCTCCTTTTACCAAGAGTCCGGCATCCGCGAGAATATTCATTGATGAGCTGTTATAAAGTACGCCAACATGAATATCAGAATTCCCTTTTGAATTACCAACGGCGGAAGTGTCAAATTGCAACTCTGCGGCGTTGTTGTTTACACTTAGATCCAGCGATCCTGCAAATGCCAGCGGGGTAGCAATAAACATTAAAACAGTCATTAGTTTGCGCAACATAAATAAGCTCCAAAATATTTAACTTTATCAATCGATAACGATTAATCAAGCTGCTGATAAGCGAGGGCGGCAATCCTTGATCAACTACCGTGTTGCTAATAACGGATATCTATAAATCTGGTTGACGCACTTTAAATTTGCCCCCCTACTTCGACAATCCCGCAAACACGCTATATAAAGATAGCAAGATCACGTTGCCGCCCATCCATTCATACAAGCCGTGCCGTTGCCGTTCATGTCGTAGTTGATACAGGGGATGCGGTACGGGTCCAATGTGCCTTTTGCAGCCAGGAAAATATTTTCCGGGGGAACCTCAGTATCTATATCTGTTGAAGACGAGTGTCTATTCAGAATAATACTTCTCATTCTTTACGATGATCTTTGTGTGCGTGAGCCGCACCCTGATTTTTTTGTTGTTGCGCCTCATGCTGCCGTTTGGCCTGTTCAACTCTTTTTTCGCGAATTCGATTATGATTCTCGATCACTTGTTCTCGTTTTTTTGTTTCTATTTTCTTTTGCTCGCCGTGAATCGATTGCCTTTTTATTCGTGCCTCACGCATCTGCTCAAAACGTTCGTGCAAAAATCCTTTGCGTTGCGGGATACGTTCTTCCATCTTGAGTCTGCGACTTGCCAAAAAATGTGGCTGTTGCTTTAAGAAATATGGAGCCGCAGCTTTATCCCTTGCAGCAAAAGCGAATTTTCCCGGTGTGACTTCGGCTGTGCCTTGCGGTGTTTTTAGTACCGTAGCGCCTTCATAGACGTTGTCGTAAGTTCCTGCTTCGTCCCCGTCGCTCTTGTCGCGCACGCTAGTCTCATGATCTGTACCTCGAATGCCAATAGTGGCCGTAGCAGTGGTGATGCGATAACTGGATGTATTGTGTTTGCCTATCCAACCGGTGATAGAGCGAATAGAACCTTTAAGCAGTGACATGAAGATTTTGTCAGCCGAACTACCCTCTGCTTTATATTCGTCTATACGAAAGACAGTGTCTGGACGTACAGCGATCATCCCTGCATCTTCCGTTACAAGATGTACTTCGCCATCGCTCTCGGTGTTTATAGTTTGCCCTTCATAGACCTTAAGACCTACGGCAACAGCAACCGACTTCCCTGTCTGATCTGTAACCCTAGCCTTGCCAGAGATCGCATCAACGGTACCGAATAGCTCGGCAGAATAGGCCGCATTGGAAATTGCCAGAGCCAGAAAAATTGCAAGCAGTTTTTTCAATTGGAACCCTTCAATACATTGAGGCCGAATAATGGGCGTCACCGATAGTTCGCGCTCAGTATTCTACTCTTTGCCTGTCGCTAGCTGAAGCAACGGTCATCCATAAAAAATTCAACTTCCTGCAGCAGGCTAAAGCGAGCATTTCGATTATCCTTCGTATATAAGCGAGCGCAGTTAGTAAAGGCTGCTGAGAAAATTAATTGTGCAAAATAAAACCAACCGAGATCACGGAAGCAGTTAAGCGAGCAGTCCCATCATTCGGAGATCCCGCCAAATTGCCGAGGTTTTCATATTGCAGGCGAATACCAACCAGTTCGTTAAAGTTGAAATCAGCGCCAACACCGAACATCAAGCTGTTTTGAACGCCGCAGTAACTGCATGAAATAGCATTGATTGCGGCACCATGGCTACTCCGGTGAGATAATTGTTATCGGCGTGTATGCATTGCCTGAGGCAGTAGTGGATCGACATTTACAGTTAAGTAGCCAACCATTCCACCTGTGAAATGATTGGCTCTCTGTAGCTTAATTGAACTTGAGAAGCACTCCAACCGAAACAGCATTGACATGCATTTCTCTAAATCGCGTCTTCGTTGGTATCGCCCGTTCGAATACGAATTACCTGACTCATCGACGAAACAAATATTTTTCCGTCACCAATCTTGCCTGTATTCGCAGCCTTGATGATAGCGTCAATTGTAGCTTCCAACTCGGTTTCTGCAACCACCACTGTAACCTTAATTTTTGGCAGAAAATCTGTTGCGTATTCCGCTCCGCTGTATAACTCTGAATGACCTTTTTGTCTCCCGAAGCCTTTAACTTCGAGTACAGTCATGCCACTGACGCCTATGTCCGTCAGTGCCATCCTCACATCATCAATTTTAAAAGGTTTAATGATTGCTTCAATTTTTTTCATTGTTGTCCCTTAATAATTGATTTGTTCGCAATCTTATACCCGGCGACTCTACTGACTATGGCCGAATATTTTCGTTGACTATTGAACCAGAGGCTGACCATCCTTAATATCTTTCTCTTCCGAGAATATCGGGAACAGCAGCGGCAACAGCAGCAAGGTAAACAGTGTGGCCGATATAATGCCGCCCACGATCACCACGGCAAAGGGTCGTTGCGTTTCCGAACCGATACCGTGCGATAGCGCAGCGGGTATCCGCGGCCAGTTCATAATTCATCATCAATTCCGTTTCAGATAATTTCCAAAGTCATTGCTGGTAACCTACAAGCAATTTCTATGCAATTTCTACGGAATTTCTACGGAATTTCTATGATATTTCTATGGTGATAGAAATACTCATTAATTCAATTTGATACCATCCAGAGTGGATGCTTCGAACTTACGCTAATTGGCTCAGATACAAACTTTTCATCTGAATGGAGGAAACATGACAAACCCAAATCCTTGTGATTTCAAATGAAGAACGCCGCAGCAAGCTACAGGATGTTGTACCCCCTAGTTATATCCCGCAGACCAAATCCTGACTATCGTGTAATCCGGCCTACAGTAATGGCGCCGCACAATACGGGCATCTCTCGGGTTTATAGGCAATTGCAAAACTGATTTCGCTCGGACTACCATCTTCCTTGGTGGGCACCACCACTTTCTCGCAGTCAGGGCAGCGGTAATACTTTTTCGCCATTATCACAAATACCATCCCGCTAATGAACAGCAATGCATTGGCTAAAAGAATAAACAAATCGTTATGCCGGGGTAAAGCCCATGACATCAAGAGGCTGGCCAAAAGAATTAGCATGAGCATCGGCAACAATCCGCGCAAGGAAAACGTATTTTTGCGACGCCGAAATTCAGCTACGGAAGGAGAATCAAGTTTCATATTCAAACACTCAATTGATTGAGCCTGAAGATTACCATTATTTTAGCTTTTATTGTTTTAAGAAAACAAACCGACGCTTCTGCGGAATCAGCGTACCCTGTTTCCATGATTTCCCTTGCTCTCCTGTTTGTGTCAGGTGTGTGGCTCTTGCAACAGCAAGCTGTGTTGCCGGATATGCAACTCGCCTGGTGGCTTCTCAGTATTATACCTGTGCTGTCGGTTCCACTTCGTCTTCGCTGGCTGCGTATTGTTCAGCAAATTCTATTGCTTGTTTTCGCACTGTGCAGCGGATTTTTTTATGCGGCAGGGATCGCCCAGCATCGTCTCGCCGACGAACTAGCTTCAACTTGGCAAGGCCGTGATATTAGTCTGACTGGTGTTGTCGCGGAAATGCCGCGACAACACCAGCGTGGGCTGAGTTTTCTTCTTGATGTTGAACAGGTTTCCACACCGGAAGTTCATGTTCCCCGGCATATCATGCTGTCGACCTATATTGATAAAAAACACGAGCCGCTTGTACTGCATGCAGGGGAGCGCTGGCAATTGACTGTGCGTTTAAAGCAGCCGCACGGCACGAGCAACCCCTACAACTTTGATTTCGAAGCCTGGGCCTTGGAACTCAACTTGCGAGCAATGGGTTATGTGAATAACAAGGGAGATAACCATCGTGTAGACGAACACGTTTTCTCACCGGGATACACAATCGAAAGAATCCGCGAAGCGGTTCGAACTCATTTCCAGCAAGTACTCGGCAAGGCGCCCTATATCGGCGTTTTGGGTGCGCTTGCGATTGGCGATCAAGATAGCATTACCCCTGCTCAATGGCAAGTATTTACGCGCACCGGAGTAAATCATCTGATGTCGATTTCAGGTTTGCACATCACGATGCTCGCCGGCTTTGCCTATGCATTTTGCTATTGGTTATGGCGACGGAGTGCGCACCTGACTCTATTGATACCTGCACGCAAAGTTGCAGCGATAATTGGCTTCCTGGTGGCCTTGGGCTATGCCTTGCTGGCCGGATACGGTGTACCCGCGCAGCGTACCGTTTATATGTTGGCAACTGTTGCTATCGCACTGTGGTCATCGCGCAACATTGCCCCGTCACAGTTGCTCGCCATCGCGCTGCTCGTCGTTACACTGTTTGATCCATGGGCTGTTCTATCGCCCGGTTTCTGGTTATCGTATGGTGCAGTCGCATTGATTTTCTTCATCACTGCAAATCGTTTGTCTACCGGCGGTTGGCTTATCGAATATGCCCGCGTGCAATGGGCAATGAGTATCGGTCTGATTCCGTTATTGCTGGCAATGTTTCAACAAATTTCGCTGGTATCTCCGCTTGCCAATATCTTTGCCATTCCCTTGGTCAGCTTCATCGTAGTCCCGCTCACCTTACTCGGGGCATTGCTCCCCTTCGATTGGCTGTTACAACTGGCACATCAAAGCATGAGTATCTGCATGTTTGCACTGGAGTGGCTCAATAGTCTGCCTGATGCAGTGTGGACTCAGCATGCGCCGCCAGCATGGTGTATCGTCGTCGGCATGTTTGGCATACTCTGGATACTGTTACCATCCGGATTTCCCGCGCGATGGCTTGGTGCATTAATGTTATTGCCCATGTTTTTCATCACCCCTGAAACACCACCCTACGGTGCGCTACGCATGCTGGTATTCGACGTTGGGCAAGGCTTGGCAGTTTCCATACAAACACAGAATCATGCTTTGCTTTTCGATACCGGACCCGATTTTAACGGCGAGGCAAATAGCGGCAATCGCATCCTTGTGCCCGCACTGCGCGGCCTCGGCATCGCGCAGTTGGACGGATTGATACTCAGCCATAACGATCTGGATCACACAGGAGGAGCTGCGTCTGTGTTGCAAGCCATGCCGATAAGCTGGGTCGATTCTTCACTGGAAAGCGACAATGAGATATTGCAGCCGGTACATGACAGTAGACGCTGTGTGGACGGACAGAATTGGGATTGGGATGGTGTGCACTTTGAGATACTGCACCCGTCGCGGGCGAGTTATCGGCAAGATAACATCAGCACCAACAACCTCGGCTGTGTATTGCGCGTCAGCAGCGGAACCCAAATAATATTACTCGCCGCAGATATCGAAAAAGCTTCGGAAAAACGTTTACTCAAATTACATGCAGACAAACTTCCGGCGACACTGCTGGTCGTGCCGCATCACGGCAGCAAAACCTCGTCCACGCCTGACTTTGTTCAAAAAGTTCATCCCCGCTTTGCCATATTCACCGTGGGTTACCGCAACAAATTTCATCATCCGAAGCCCGAAGTGGTTGAGCGCTACAGCGATATCGGTAGTGAGCTTTTTCGTTCGGATGAAGACGGCGCAATCATTGTCCAAATGAATGCAGTAGATTTAACACTGGAACGGTATCGCAAGAGCCATGCGCGGTATTGGTATCAAACTCTAAGCGGGGTGAATCTGTATGTCGAATAAACACTTCAGCACAACCACATAACCACACTACCATATTGATTATAATGATATTTGCAATAATATAATTCTTGACTAATTCAATAAGCTAATGGCACTATTCATTTAAACAAGAGCAACGCAAGTGAAGTTGTCTGGATAGTAGTAATTTATTTACAAAACCAACTTAGGGAGTGTGCTATGCCAACTGAAGCGATTTATTTACCGTTAGTTCTTTCGCCATATATTGTTTTAAGCTTGGCAATACTATTCATCGGGAATCCTGAAAAAAGCAAGAGATAAACCGTTCGAATAATATTTTGCTGCACGTAAAGCTGATAGGGCTGGCGAAAGTCAGCCCGTTCTCCATCTGGAATTATCCAGTAATGATTACTCTGGCGCGTTGTCACTCATCGTTTCTGTTACATCTTTACCTGTTCCCCTGTATCCGGTAAAGCGGCCCGACGAATCAAACATTGGTTCTCCACTTACCATTAAATATTGCAGTACCCCTTCAGGGTTGGTGCGTTTATACACAAAGTCCAAAAAAGGTCGTCTGGCTGTCAGGTTTGCAATCAAAATTTCCCGCTCGGCTTCATTCCAGGTTGCGCCCTGGTTATCCCACGCGCTGCCCTGCTTTTCGTCCGCACGGATTCCAAGCATTTCAAATACCGGCCCGAAAATTTTGGTGAAGTGTCCGTTATCGTCCTGCTCCCAGTACCAGTCTGATGACAACTCAGTCAGGCGGCGAAAACGCGCTTCGCTGGCTCGCAGCTCGGCAGTTCGCTCAAGCACTGTCTGCTCCAGCACCTTGTTGTAATTTTCAAGTTTTTTATACAGCAGGCGCACTTCCAGCATATTATGAATTCTCGTCTTCACTTCGACCAGATCAAACGGTTTGCTGACGAAATCTTTTGCTCCTGCGGCAAGCGCGCGCAACTTGTGACCCGGCTGGGCAGTAATCACCAGCACAGGCAAGTATCCATCCGGCACAGTTTCTGCAAGATCCGCCTTAAGCTCTTCCATCACCTGAAAACCGTCCATGCCGGGCATCATCAAATCCAATAGAATCAGGTCATAGGAATTTTTCTTGTGCAGCGCACAAACATCGTAAGGATCATTGGTCGAGGCAATGCTTACGTAGCCCGCTTCGCGTAGCATTTCCTCAAGCAGAAACACATTGGATTGCTGATCGTCAACGATCAAAATACTTGCATTTAGAATCTCTTGTTCGCTAATCATAATTTTGTTTAGCCTCCGTTTTGTCTGAATTATTCAATCCCGTTTCAGAAATTTTTAAAGCTTCGTCCAACGCGCTTAGAAACTCATTGATATTTATAGGCTTCGTGAGATACCGAAAAAAACCTGCCTCAAGACCTTTTTCGATATCGCGGGGCATGGCATTGGCACTGATAGCAAGCACGGGAATATGTGCAGTATCCGGGTCTTCACGCAATATCTGTTGCGCCTGAAATCCGCTGATGCCGGGCAGATTGATGTCCATCAGGATCACATCCGGAAGATGCGCGCGCGCAAGTGCAATACCCTGTTTGCCATCGCGCGCGCTCAGCATCCTCAAATGGGGATGATCTTCAATGATTTGTTCAACCAGCATCAGGTTGGCCGGATTGTCTTCCACATAGAGCAGGGTTCGGGGTGCCGCGCTTCCCATTGCCAGAGGAACACGTTCTGTAGCCAATATATTTTCTGCAACCAATTGCGGCATTTCATCGCGGATCAGTTCGATCCAGAATTCACTGCCGACCCCTGCGGAACTTTGTACACCAATGGAACCTCCCATCAGTTCGATCAGTTGCTTGGTTACCACCAAACCAATGCCCGTGCCTTCCTCGGAACCTGCTTCTTGTCCGAGACGATTGAACGGTTGAAATAATTGCTCCAGCTTTTCGGAAGACAACCCTACGCCGCTGTCCTTGATGGTGATGCGTATGCGTTCTGGCGAACTCTCGCGACACGACACTTCGACCGTGCCATGCTCGCGGTTGTATTTGATTGCATTGGACAACAGATTGATCATGATTTGCTTGACCCGTGTTCGATCCGCATTGGCAAACCAGGTATGATCAAAGGGTATAAAGTTGATAAGAATGCCGCTTTTTTGAGCCTGCGGTTCAATCATTGCCTGACATTCGTGCATTACGTCAATCAGAGAGACAGACTCGCGCGACAAGGACAATTTCCCGGATTCGATCAACGCGAGATCGAGAATCTCGTTGATCAAATCAAGCAGGTACCAGCCGGCTTTGGTAATTTGGCGCAGTCTAACAATTTGCGTGGTCGTGGGCTGCGGCGTGCCTGCCTCCAACAACTGGGCGAAGCCGAGAATGGCATTCAGCGGCGTGCGCAACTCGTGGCTCATGCTGGAAAGGAAATCCGATTTTGCAAGGTTGGCTTTTTCAGCCAAAGACTTTGCGCGCTCCAGTTCTTCGTCCAAGAACTTGCGTTCGGTAATGTCACGAGCCGCGGCGAATACGCCCTGAAGTCTTCTTTCGCGATCATAAAAGGTAGCCGCATAGTAGGACACCAAAGTTTCTTTGCCATCTCTGGCTCGCACGGTAAGCTCAAAGTTGCTGACTTTCTTTTCATTCAGCATTTTCTTGATAGCAGCCTCGGCCCGCTCCGGGTCGGTAAAGTAATTCTTGGATGGGGAACCAATCAACTCGTCGCGCGTACAGCCGGTAAGCGCCTCCATCTGTTTATTGACATCGGTAATGATTCCTTCCGGATCAGTAGTCATAATCGCGTCGATATTGGATTCAATCAACGAACGCGTATAAAACTGCTGGTCGCGCAAGGCTTGCTGCACGCCGTATTCTTTGGTGACATCGCGGAACACCAGCACGGCGCCGATCACCCTGGAATCACGATCCCGAATTGGCGCGCAACTGTCGGCTATATCGCACTCGCTGCCATCGCGTGCAATCAATACAGTGTGATTAGCCAAACCTTGTATCGTTCCGTGTTTCAGCGTATCCATTACCGGAGTAGTAACAGACAGACGGGTTTCTTTGCTGATAATGCTAAATATTTTGTCAACCTGATGACCGATTGCAGACTCTTGCAACCACCCTGTAAGCTTTTCGGCAAGCGGATTTAACAGCGTCACACGCCCTTCCGCATCGGTAGTGATCACGGCATCCCCGATAGAATTAAGTGTAACAGCCAGCCTTTCTTCGCTGACTTGCAAAGTAAGATTGGCAAGTTGCAGTTTTTTATTCGTTTCTGCCTGAATGTCGAGTAAATGCTGTTTCTCGGCTTCGACTTGCTTGCGGGCGGTATTATCCGTACCGATCAATAGATAGCCGATGATTCCGTTTTTCGCATCGCGCAACGCGGTGACTGACACAATAGCCGGAAAGCGACTACCGTCCTTGCGTATGTAGGTCAACTCGTAAATATCTTCAATGCCACGCGAAGCCTTGAAAACCAGCGCTTCGAAACCGGGTGCAATCAATGTTCCGAGCTCGACACTGAGTACATTGGCACGAGCAATCACCTCTTGCGGTTCTGAAATATCAGCCGGGGTCATCTTGTTCAGAACGTCAGCGGCCAAATAGCCCAGCATACGTTCCGCACCCACATTGAATATCTGTATCACGCCTTTTTCATCAGTGGCAATACTCGAAAAGTTAACACTGTTAAGAATAGCGTTCTGCAAGGCACCTGTATTGAGTAAAGTCTCCTGGCGTTTAAACTCGGTAATTCCATCTGCTGCGGCTGCGGCAGAATTTTGAATGTAAGGTTCTCTGATTTCTTCTGGCATGGTTTGTTTCTATGCAACTGTTGAAGTGGAGGAACTGCGCACCGGCTCAGTCATGAAAAATGCCGAGTTCAACTTATACGCTGAGTGGAAGACCGGTTTCATATATTCTTAGCGATCCCGGTACGGGTCGACATTTTGCGTTTGCGATATGCTTTGGGTCGCAGCCGCGTCGTACAGCAAGCGGTGAAATTCTTTTTTCACAACGTCGTAACATTCGCAGGACTGGGACTCCAAACCTGCCCGGTTAATAACTGTGATGTGTCCTCGGCGGTAGCTGATCAGTCCTTCGCGCTGCAAAATAACAGCCGTTTCGGTGATACTTTCGCGGCGAACGCCAAGCATGCTGGCAATCAATTCCTGAGTCATGGTCAATTCATTCGACGGCAACCGATCAAGCGTTAATAACAACCAGCGACACAGTTGCTGTGCCACCGAATGATGCCGGTTGCAAACCGCAGTTTGCGACATCTGTGTCATTAGCGCCTGCGTATAGCGCAGCATCAAACGCATCATTGGCCCGGCGCGATTGAATTCTTCCACCATAATGCGCCCTTTCAGCCGGTATGCATTACCCGCGGTTTGCACTGTGGCCCGGCTCGGGGTGGTGCTGCCACCCATGAAAAGTGAAACGCCGAGCACGCCTTCATTACCCACACCTGCGATTTCCGACGAAGCACCACTCTCCATAATGTAGTGTAGTGACAAGATAGCCGTTGTTGGAAAATACACATGCTGCAATTGGCCGCCGGATTCATAAACAACTTGACCAAGCGGCATCGGGATTAATTCCAGATTGGGGGAGATTCGCTCAAATACTTCCGCAGGCAGAGCGCGGAGAAGATAATTCTGATTGGGGATATGCCGGTCTGACATACAAATTAATTAATTTCGATCATATATATCTCTATGGCAAGGGAATACGGTAGGAAAAAATAAACAACGTAAAAGCTGTTTTACTGAACTCCTGATGAATTCCGACTGCTGTGAAATTTACACAATCATTAACTGACTATATGTGCGACACCGAACACAACTCACAGGTTCGACTTATATCACGGTGCGCCTGTAAAGAGTGGAATTATTCCAACCTGGGATTACTACAGACAAACTTGAAGAAATCATCAGCCGCAAGCGGGCGACTAAAATAGTAACCCTGAACTTCATCACAACCACGCAATCGCAGAAAATCTAGCTGTTCCAGCGTTTCAACACCTTCTGCAATCACGCTCATTTCAAGCCGGTGACCGAGACTGATGATGGAACGGATGATCGCGGCATCGCTCTGATCGGTATCGATATCGCGTACAAATGACTGGTCAATTTTCAGCTTGTTCACCGGCAGATTTTTTAGATAACTCAGGCTGGAAAAACCGGTACCGAAATCGTCGATGGACATTTGCACACCCAGCTTGCGCATGCGAGCCAAAAATTCCATGGCAGCTTTGGGATCTCCCATCATAATACCCTCGGTGATTTCCAATTCCAGATATTTGGGCTCCAGACCTGTTTCTTTCAACACAGACTCCACCACTTCAGCCAAATTGGGTTGTCGCAATTGTCTTATCGACAAATTAACTGCTACAGGAATATGCGGCAAACCCTGTTTCTGCCACGTTGCAAACCGCCAACAGGCGGTGCGCAATACCCATTCGCCGATCTGCACGATCTGCCCTGTCTCTTCTGCAACCGGAATAAAGTCAACAGGAGGAACGAGTCCTTTCTCCGGGTGCTTCCAGCGTATCAATGCCTCCGCCCCGCAGACTTCTCCCGAAGCCAAATCCACTTGCGGCTGGTAGACCAGCATAAACTGATCTTGATCCAATGCCACACGCATGTCTTTTTCCATCAGGAAAACCTGATTCGCCCGGAAATTCATTTCCGGCTTAAAAAATTTGTAGTTGTTGCGCCCATTTTCTTTTGCGTTATACATTGCCGCATCGGCATTTTTCATTAATACATCCGAATCGCTGGCATGCAGCGGATAGAGCGCAATGCCGATACTGGCGTAAGTTGAAATTTCCTGACCGTTGAGGTTAAACGGGGTAGCCAGGCTTTTAAGCAACTTATCCGCGACCAAAGACACGCCGTGCTCGTCAATTTCCCGAAGCAGTAAAACGAATTCATCGCCCCCGATACGAGAGACCGTATCGCCTTCTCTTACACACTCCTGCAGGCGAATTGCAACCGATTGCAATAATTTATCCCCTACCGAATGTCCCATCGAATCATTGATGTATTTGAAGCGATCCAAATCCAGAAACAATAATGCGAATTGGGTTTTATCGCGGTGCGAAGTGACGATCAATTGCCCCAGCCGGTCACGTAACAATGTCCGGTTTGGTAACCCGGTCAACACATCGTAATAGGCAAGAGAATGAACATTTTTGTCGTATTCTTTTCGCGCGGAAATGTCGCTGGATATCGATACATAGTGGGTGACAATGTCTTGTCCATTTCTCACCGTATTGATCGACAAGTGTTTATAAAAATTCCTCCCGGATTTATTTTTGTCGATGATTTCACCTTGCCAGCTACCCAGTTTATTAATCGACTTCCACATTTTTCTAAAAAATTCCGCATCATGCTCACCGGATGCAAGTAACCGGGGATTTCGCCCTCTAACTTCGTCAAAGGTGTAGCCTGTCATGTCCGTGAATGCGTCATTCACTGCCAGAATATTATTATTGGCATCAGTGACCAGGATAGCTTCATTGGTGCTTTCAAATACCTTGGCCGCCAAGCGTAGCTGATCTTCTTCTTGCTTGCGTTGCGTAACATCACGGATAAAAGCACTACAAGTGGTCTTGCCATCTATCTTAAATTGAGTAACTGATAATTCGATAGTCAGAGGATGTCCATCACGGTGCATTCCTTCAATTTCAAATCTGGACTTCAGTTTTTCTGACTCCCCGCCCGACAATACACGCAACAATTCGTTTTGATCTGTGCCCGGAGAATATTGTGCGAAAATTGTTTCTTGCCACAAACGTCCGATAGCCTCTTCCTGTTTCCAGCCAAACATCCTGGTGGCCTGTGCATTCCAGCCCTTTATTACCCCCTTCTCATCCATCTGAATCACCGCGTCCAAGGCTGTATCAATGATAGCCTGTTGGCTCAGTCGGCTTTCTATCAGTGCCGCTTCAGCCTGCTTGCCCTCGCTGATATCGGCTACCGTTCCCAAAGCAAATACCGCAGTATCATTGGCTTCAAAATCCAATTCGGCCTGCTCACGCACCCATTTGATCTCACCCTGTACAAGAATGCGGTGTTCGATGTTATAAGACTCTCCGTGCAGTGCCGCTTCCCAGGCAGCGGCTACTTTACCGACATCGTCCGGAAAAATGCATTTGAAAAATATTTCAAGCGACAATGGCGAATCTTTATCCATACCAAATATCCGGTAGGTCTCTTCCGACCATTTAAGCTTGTTTTTGACAATGTCCAATTCCCAACTGCCAGTCTTGGAAACATGTTGCGCGCGTTTCAAACTATTCTCGCTGCGCTCAAGATTAAAATGGGCGCGATTACGGTGATAATTGGCCGCAGAAAGCGTCACCCCAAGTATCCCCAAAATAATAAGGAAACCCCAAAGGTCAACCACGTTGGACAGGGAACTAATCCCGAAATAGCCTTGCCCGCTCACAGCGCTGAACAGAGATGCAAATGAAAATATCAGCAGTACCACTCCAACAGTACGCGAATTAAAACTGAGGGCTGCCCACACGATCATCGGCAGCAGCACAAATACCCTGAATTGCATTCCGAACAATTCTTTGCCAATATCGGTGAATATCAGGCAACACATCACCAGAAGAATAGTGAACATCAATACTGCTTCTCTGCGATACGCTGATGTCCACGCAAAAGGACGATGCGCCAGAAACGCGATCAAAATCGGCGTAAATAACACGACTCCCAGCGCATCCCCCATCCACCAGAACAACATAGTCTGTGCATATTGCGTCCACTTGATCCCACCGGCCCATATCAAACACAGCGTACCGATGACAGCACCTGCAAGCGTGCTGATAACCGCACCACGCCATATCAGACGAAGAATATCCTTGGACTCGGTCAAATTAACCGAGAAATCCTGAAGTCGATTTAATAGATAAGCGCCCAAGAGCGCTTCAAGCGTAGCCCCGGTTGCTATACCGAAAACTGGCAATAACGGCCAACCGGAAAACCAATAGACACAGAGCACACCAAAGAACACGCCCGGCCAAAGGCGGTAACCATACAACATTAACGCGGCGAGGGCGATTCCAGAGGGAGGCCAGAACACCGTCACCGAATGTTCCAGTAACGGAAGGGAAAGCCCGATCTTGGCAGTGACAAAATAAACGAGAGCCAGCAAGCTGGCTCTCACCCAATCTCTTTGAAGATATTGGTTATTCAATCGGGGCATCCCTTAGCTGGTTTCGTTGAAGGAGCGGAGTTTAAGGGTAATCCCCCGTGGATTGCCACTTCACTCTTAAAACCCCTTTCCCCGGCTCTTCTCATTTCACCTTTCACTCCAAGTGCTGAGGTTCGTAATTAATTTCGCCAGAAATTTTCTCAACTACGAACGCAAATATATTCACTAATGGTGCAAAGGTATACTCACCATAAAAGTCTAGCTCTTCAATGCAACTAACACTTCGTCCAGCATCTTCTTCGCATCGCCGAATAACATGCGGTTATTCTCTTTGTAGAAAAGAGGATTGTCCACGCCCGCATAACCGGTGGCCATACTGCGTTTCATCACGATGGAAGTCTTTGCCTTCCACACTTCCAATACCGGCATACCGGCAATAGGACTAGTTGGATCTTCTTGCGCCGCAGGATTCACAATGTCATTGGCACCGATCACCATGGCAACATCGGTATCGGGAAAGTCTGCGTTGATTTCATCCATTTCCATCACGATGTCGTAAGGAACCTTTGCTTCGGCCAAGAGCACGTTCATATGGCCCGGCATACGTCCAGCAACCGGGTGAATACCAAAACGTACGTTAACGCCTTTTTCGCGCAGAGTTTTTGTGATCTCATACACTGTGTGCTGAGCCTGAGCCACCGCCATACCGTACCCCGGCACGATGATCACATTCTTGGCTTCACGAAGAAGTTCTGCAGTTTCAGTTGAACTGATAGACACAGTCTCGCCGGCAGGTTGTGCATCACCTTTGGCCGCAGGCTTGCCACCGCCGGTGCCGAAGCCCCCCGCAATCACACTGATAAAGTTGCGATTCATCGCACGGCACATAATATAGGACAGGATCGCACCGCTTGACCCCACCAGTGCGCCGGTGACAATCAGCAAGTCGTTGTTCAGCATGAAACCGGTTGCAGCAGCAGCCCAACCGGAATAACTGTTCAGCATGGATACCACCACTGGCATGTCAGCACCGCCGATAGCCATCACCATGTGGATACCAAATAGCAAGGAAATAACGGTCATCACAGTCAGCCCAACCAGTCCTGAACTGACTGATTCCGAATGCAGAAACTGCCATCCGAAGAAAATGACGACTAGCAATCCAAGCAGATTCAAGAAGTGACGTCCGGGTAATAGCAATGGTTTGCCGCCAATCTTTCCAGCCAGCTTGCCAAAAGCGATGAGAGAGCCGGAAAATGTCACAACACCGATCAGTATCCCGACATAAATTTCTATCTCGTGTATGGACTTTTCGGTGCTGCTTAATTGAAATGCGGCACCCGGGTCGATGTAATTCGCATAGCCTACCAGCGCGGCGGCAAGACCGACCAGGCTGTGCATAATCGCGACCAATTCAGGCATCTGCGTCATCTGCACTTTGCGCGCAGCGTAAAGCCCGATTGAGCCGCCCACGGCCATGGCCCCGATGATCCAGGGAAGACCGGCAGGCAAAACCCGTGTGCCAAAAATCGTCGCCAGCACGGCGATGGCCATACCGATAATGCCGTAAACATTCCCGCGCCGTGAAGTCTCCGGATTGGAGAGCCCGCCAAGGCTAAGGATAAACAGAATAATCGCGCTGATATACGCAACAGTTGTCAAGCTTGAAGACATAATTATCTACCTTATTTTCTAAACATCGACAGCATGCGTCGGGTCACGGCGAATCCGCCAAACATGTTGATAGTAGTAAGTGCAATACCCGCTACCGCCAACCAGCGTATTAAATCTTCGGGTCTGGCTTCGCCTCCTGTCAACGGCGGAGCGATTTGTACCAGCGCGCCGATGGCGATGATGCTGCTGATCGCGTTGGTGACGCTCATCAACGGTGTGTGCAAGGCAGGCGTAACATTCCACACGACCATGTAGCCAACGAAACAAGCGAGCACGAAGACAGTGAGGTGAGCAAGGAACGCAGCCGGTGCATAGGCACCAACGAAAAGAAATAACAGCGCCGCAACGCCGAAGATCACGGCAGTTTTTCCGGCTGAAGCCGGCGCACCGCCACCGCCATGACCGTGTGCAGACGGAGCTGCAACTGGCTTGGCAGCAGCCGGTTTAGCCGCTGCCGGCGGCAGTTTTGGCGCTGGCGCAGGCCAGGTTACCACACCGTCTTTAATCACTGTCAGGCCGCGAATGGCATCGTCTTCCATATTGACATTGATGATGCCGTCCTTGGTCTTGCACAACTCTTCGGTCAGGCGGAAAAGATTGGTTCCATACAGGGTGGAAGACTGCTTGGCCAGACGACTATTCAGATCGGTGTAACCGACGATGGTCACGCCATGCTTGACCACGGCCTGGCCCGGCTCAGTCAGTTCACAATTACCACCGCGTTCAGCCGCCATGTCAACGATGACACTGCCCGGCTTCATGCTCTTCACCATCTCGGCGGTAATCAGTCTGGGCGCTGGCTTACCCGGGATCAATGCGGTCGTGATGATGATGTCCACTTCCCTTGCCTGCTTGGCATACATCTCGCGCTGAGCCTGTTGGAAGCCCTCGCTCATCACCTTGGCGTAGCCACCGCCGCCGCCGCCTTCTTCCTCATATTCTACCTTCACGAATTCGCCGCCCAGAGATTTGACCTGGTCGGCCACTTCGGCACGCGTGTCATTGGCGCGCACGATGGCGCCCAAACCTGCTGCGGTGCCGATAGCTGCCAAGCCCGCTACGCCCGCACCGGCGATGAAGACTTTGGCTGGCGGAACTTTGCCCGCAGCCGTGATCTGTCCGTTGAAAAAGCGACCAAAGACATTGGCAGCCTCGATAACTGCCCGGTAACCGGCTACGCCTGCCTGAGAGGTTAGCGCGTCCATCTTCTGGGCGCGGCTCAACATGCGCGGCAGACAGTCGATAGCCAGCACGGTTGCCTTTTTGGCCGCCAGTTGTTGTAACAATTCCGGATTTTGCGCAGGCCAGATGAAGCCAATCAAATTGCCGCCTTCGCGCAGCAGATTAACTTCTTCCGACGTCGGCACGCTTACCTTGAAAACGATGTCTGACTCAGCCCAAAGTGGTGCAGCGCCATCAACTATTGTGGCGCCGACGGCTCGATATGATTCGTCACTAAAATTTGCCGCATCTCCGGCACCTGATTGAATTGAAACCGTAAATCCCAACTTGATGAGTTTTTCAACAACATCCGGCACGGTGGCAACGCGCTTCTCCCCGACGAGCGTCTCCGCAGGAATTCCAATACGCATAATACTTCTCCTCTTGAAAACAACTTTAAAAACTTCCTGAATTACTGCTCACTATCAATTTTTCCCGCAAGATTATATACGAGGCAATACAAACATTGCCTGCAAAACCAAACTTGGTTATTAACCCTTTGAAATGACAATTATATTCTTACTTCGTCGTGGATGACTGAAGTACGGGAGGCTTGTTAATACCCGACTTGGATTGATTATGTTTACTTCCGTCGTAGGCAAATACAGAACCCATCACAAACACGCCTAGCGCCAAAAACATTGTAATAAATGCATTCTTCAAAGCTAATCCTCTCTGTTTTCATATAACGAATTCAACCAGATAATCGTATGCCGAACCGGCAAAATTCAGAACTCGCATCCTGCTCTCTTAAGAAACACCTCCCAACCTATTGATTGTAAAAAGTGGAATTAAGCGGGTTGTTCACTGGCGACGAGTTTCATACCCATTTTTTCAGCACGCAGTGCCAGTTGCCGCAGCACTCTTTCACGATAGCGTTCTTCGTAGTAGTCCTGTCCTTGATCGGTGTATTCCTCGCCCTTGGTGAGCATGGTGTAGATCAGGCGCGCCAGTTTGTGCGCGGCGGCAGTTACGGCTTTGGGCTTGTCCATGCGCCCGCACATTCTGCGGAAATACGCGCCGAGTGCTGATTGACTGCTACGCAATGCGGCAGCGGCCAATCTCAATGCTTGAGCCGCCCGGTTTGCCACACGCTTGGTTTTCCCGCTCATCACTTTGCCCCCGGTAATCTTGGTACCCGGACACAGTCCCAGCCAACTCGCGAAGTGCCCTGCCGTGGGGAAGCGAGACATGTCTGCTCCCGTCTCGGAGATTACCGCGAGCGCGGTGGTGACATCAATGCCGTCGATGCGCGTAAGATCAACTCCGCACATCCTGAACAACTGCGTGCGCAGATCAAACTTCGGCGCATTGCGGGTGCGGCCACGCTTTTTTCCCTTTGCCGGTTCTCCGTCATGAGCTTGCAGGGTTTGCAATTGCGCCTCAATCTCTCTGTCGCACTCGGTTAACTGTGTGCCGATGAAATCGAACATATCCAGCGCCTGCTTGAGCGCAAACAGATGCTCGGCGCGCCAGTTGCCTTGCAGGCTTTTTGCGATCTCATCAGCGGTGGCGCGAATGCGCGCATTCTTCATCGCGGCCAGCACTTGACCGTCGCGCTCGCCGGCGACTATGGCGCGCAGAATCTTCTGCCCCGTTTCGCCAACCACATCCGAGATGACGTTGGTGAGCTGGATATTCATCTGCGTGAGCGCCTTTTGCATGCGTTGCACATGTGTACCCTGATTTCTCAAAAGTATCCCGCGCTGACGCCACAGCGCGCGCAGTACGCACACTGCATCCGTCGGACGAAACGCGCCGCGAAGCAAGCCGTAGGTCATGAGCTGCTGCAGCCATTGGCAGTCCAGTACGTCGGATTTGCGGCCCGAGACATTTTTGACATGGCGCGCGTTGACCAGAAACACTTTGAAGCCGCGCGACTCCAGAAGCTCGAACAAGGGTATCCAGTACACGCCCGTAGACTCCATCGCGACCGTGTCGACCCGGCAAGCGTCGAGCCAATCGGCCAAGGCGTTGAGGTCAACCGTAAAGCTTGGGAATTCCCGGACAGGTTCATCGTCCCTGTCTGGCGGTACAGATACATAATGGGAAGAGCTGCCGATATCGATTCCAGCCGCATTGGGGTGGGTGATCGTCAATGCTTCTCTGGATTTGCTGGCTTTGATACTGATTTTTTGCTTGCGTTGCACCATGATTATCTCCATCATTCGTTTTGGAATGTGGTGCTGCATCGGGTACGTCGTCCAGCTCACTCTCTTAAACGGGATAAGGGCTCGGCGTCCCTATAACGCCAAGCCGATTCACCAATGTCGATGACGTCACCCATGACCACGCTAACCTTCGGGCAATATGCACCATTGCTATTCCGGTCTTCCGCAGCACCGCATTCCACTATGCCACGTTCGGTGATCGGCGTGTTTCTTCGGCGCGATTTGCGGCACAGGGCCGATTACTGCGCTAACTTGGATGATAGCGTCAAGTAACATTCATTGTCGCCCGTAATAAATGTTGAATTAGCTTTAGACTTAAACTAATTCACATCCTGCTTTTCAATTAAGCACGGTTAACCCTCTATTTATTAAATGAAAGGTTCATATATTATGCAAATCGTGTCAACGCGATAATATAGTTGCGCGTTATTGGCGGTGACCTGGTAGGTCATATAACGTTTATTTATAATTTTATTTGGAGTCTTACATGAAACTTTTGTCTACATTGATCGCTGCTGTTTTCGCTGTTGTTTCTTTCTCTGCTGTTGCTGCTGACGCTGCTGCTCCTGCTGCCGCTGCTCCTGCTGCCGCTGCCGCTGCTCCTGCTGCTAAGGCTGCTCCTGCTGCTAAGGAAGAAAAGAAAGCTGAAGCCAAGCCAGCCAAGAAAGCAAAGAAGTCCAAGAAAGCAAAGAAGGCTGAAAAGGCTGACGCTGCTCCTGCTGCAAAGTAATATTGCTTTAATAAAAAAAGCAGGGGTAACCCTGCTTTTTTTATGTCCTGAATTTCAAATTTTCAGGCTAAACAATTCCGGCTTGCGCCGGAATTTATATTCATAAAGTTAAAATTACTTAATGCCAACAATAAATTTTGCCAGCAATTGGATCTCGGCATCAGTTGCGCCGGCACCTTTGGGAGGCATTACCCCCAACTTCCAGCCAAATGCACCACCCTTGGTTATATTAGCTTCCAAAGTTTTTTCAGCACCGGCTTTACCCGCATATTTGGCTGCGATATCTTTCCATGCCGGCCCTACCAATTTTTTATCGATCGTATGGCATGCGCCACACTTGGCCTTTCCTTCTTTAGGCATATCAACCGCATGAGCACTACCTGCAACCAAGCAAGCTACAACTGCCACTGATGTAACAATAGACTTCATATTTCTCTCCTAAATGATAAATAAAAAAGCAAGTTCCAAACAATTCATTCAGCCGACCCGGAACGGTAAATTTCCCGCGCCTGCTTACAATGCCTATTCAGCTACTACAGCATACCGACGGCTATTTTACCTCTCATATTCTTTTTTAAGAAAATATTTATTGAAGAAAAGCAGTCCCCGCCCAAAAAAATCACCCTCGTAACGTGTAAAATCGCCGCGTTTTTCCTGCTTGTAATAGCTTACAATTCTCACTTTGAATAAATAAGAATCACCCATGTACAAGGATCATTTCTGCCTAAACGAGATGCCATTCTCGATTGCTCCCGATCCGCGTTTTCTGTTCATGAGCGAACCTCACCGGGAAGCAATGGCTCATTTGCTCTATGGCGTAAAGAGCGAAGGCGGCATCGTTTTGCTCACCGGGGAAGTCGGCACAGGCAAAACCACGATCTGCCGCAGCCTGCTTGAACAATTACCCGAAAACATAGATGTCGCTTTTATACTCAACCCGCGCATGAGTGTCGAAGAGCTGCTTCAAACAATCTGTGAAGAGTTCCATATTGAAATTGCGCAAGAACCGTCCGGCATCAAAAAATTTGTTGATGCGATCAACGCGAGATTATTGACAGCCCACGCGCAAGGACGCAGTGCCATTTTAATAATAGACGAGGCACAGAATCTTGACTCGTCTGTACTCGAACAATTGCGCCTGCTAACAAATCTCGAAACCAGCACACGCAAATTGTTGCAAATTTTCCTGATCGGACAACCGGAGTTAAACAACATGCTGTCGCGTCCGGAAATGAGGCAGGTATCTCAGCGGGTCATTGCGCGTTACCACTTAACGCGCCTCAGCCGGCTCGAAGTATATGCCTATGTCACGCATCGCCTTCGTATTTCCGGTGCCTCGCCACTGATATTTCCCGAATCATTGATGAAGGAAGTCTATCGTGCCAGCAATGGCATACCCCGTTTGATAAACTTGATTTGTGATCGTGCATTACTTGGCGCTTACTCGCGTGGAATCCAGCAAATCACAATGCCTGTTCTTCGCCAGGGAATTAAAGAAGTTTTTGCGGCAAAACCGAAAATTTTTCAAACCAGAACGGTTGTGACTGCCATAACGGTTTTGCTGGTGCTCGTGGTAATTTTGTTGCTCAAACAATTTCCTGATGTTAAAGAAAGATTGCAGCAATCCGCGCTTACTAACACGCCACAGGAGGCTGCTCCAGTTCCACCGCCTGTACCTGTTGCCAATTTGGCGCAGCCAGTTTCAAGCAATACCCGAAATGATCACTCCATCTTGCCAATTACATCGCTCGAATGGCCCGGCAACGTTCCTCGCGCCGAAAGTGAATTGCTTGCGTTTAATTCGCTATTCAAGCTATACGGTGTCGATATCGACTCACGAGCAAAGGAAAGTCCTTGCCAGCAGGCTGAGACACAGGGGATGCATTGTTATGCCGGGCGTGGCGGATTAACCGATTTGGTTCAGCTTGATCAGCCGGTTCTAACACGGCTTTCATCAGCAGATGGAAAAGAGTATTCGGCAACACTTACAGATTTGGATCATGAATCGGCAACGCTGATGGTTGCCGGTGTTGCCCGGCGAGTCTCTTTGATGGAATTGGCCAATTATTGGTTCGGGCAATACATTCTTGTTTGGAATTCACCACCGGGTTTTAGCGATCGTCTTTCATATAATGATCGGGGACCTGCTGTAATTTGGTTGCGTCGCGTATTGGAATCTGTCGATGGCATTCGTGACAATGGCTCTGATGTGTTTGATGCACCTCTGGCGAAACGTGTGCATACGTTTCAACTAACAGAAGGTTTACAACCCGATGGCGTGGTTGGCCCATTAACAGTAATTCATCTTAATGTGCGAAGCGGCAAAGTTAGCCAACACTTGGTTGCCGGGAAAAGAGGTTAGCCATGTCCTTTATTTTAGATGCTTTGCGCAAATCCGAACACGAAAGGCAAATTAACTCAGGACAGAATTCCGGATTCTTGTATAGAGTCGAGGTAAAAAGCAATCATAATCCCTGGCTGATTCCGGCATCGCTGTTGATGTCGGCGCTCATCTTGCTCGCGTTAATTTGGTTGCTATGGCCGCGTTTTAATTCACCCGTAGCGTCCGACCAGAAAATCAAACAAGACATTGTCGTGCCTCCAACACCCCAATTAAATACTACTGAACGAACAGTGCCCAAGCATGAAAAACATGTTTCCGAATCTCGCCAAAAAAAAACTACTGCCGATCTTACCGGGAATAGCCAAGCGCCCCTTACCCCAAAACTTGAACCCTTACAGGGCTCGAAACAAAGTTCCGTTACCGCTATCAACAAACCTTCCACTATTGATCCATTGGTAGACCTGCCCCCGATGAATATTAGTGGCTATATACATAACGAACAGAACGGAAATCTAGTCATGATAAACAATCAAATTGTACATGAAGGTGACGAGATATCCCCCGGCTTGCGTCTCATAAAAATCCTCGAAGATAGGGCAGTTTTTAGCTACAAGGGTTATGTGTTCACGCGGTAAGTGAAGATATAAAGCTGCCCCGGTTATTTTGAATAGAATCGTGGAATCATGTCTCCCTCCGCTATAATACCGGGGAGCTCTTCCTTAAGCTGCCCGTATGGCTACCATCCAATTATTACCCGACTTGCTAATCAACCAAATTGCCGCAGGCGAGGTAATCGAACGCCCGGCTTCCGCGTTGAAAGAGCTGCTGGAAAACAGTCTTGATGCCGGCGCCAGCGAGATCGCTGTGCAACTCGAAGGCGGCGGCGTCAAATTGCTGCGTGTGCGTGACAACGGCAACGGCATAGCTCCCGAACAATTGCCCTTGGCACTTATGCGCCACGCCACCAGCAAGATCGCTACACTGGATGATTTGCAGCGCGTATCAAGCATGGGGTTTCGAGGTGAAGCGCTGGCAAGCATGGCCGCAGTAGCTCAGATCACGCTGACCAGCCGTCATGCAGATACCGCGCACGCCTGGAAAATCGAAGCGCTGGATGGCACACAAAGCGTTGCCGCCCCGGCTGCCCATGCTCAGGGCACCAGCATTGAAATGCGCGAATTGTATTTCAACACTCCCGCACGCAGAAAGTTTTTAAAAAGTGAAAGCACTGAATTTGCCTGGTGCGAAGAAACATTCAAGCGCATCGCTCTATCGCGAGCGGATATCGCCTTCTCTTTGCAGCACAACGGACGCACAGTTTGGCAGTTAGGCAAGCAAAATTTGGCGCAAAGGATAACTGCTATTTTCGGTGAAGAATTCGGGCAACATGCTGTTGCCGTAGAACGCCAGATTGCCGGTTTGCATTTATTTGGCATCGCAGCCCTGCCAGCCTATTCGCGTTCTTCCCGCGACGAGCAATATTTCTTTGTTAACGGACGCTTTGTGCGCGACAAAGTACTGATGCATGCGGTAAGACAAGCTTATCAGGACATTCTGCATCATCAGCGCCATCCGGCCTTCGTATTGTTTCTCGACATGCCGCCCGAGCAAGTGGATGTTAACGTGCATCCGGCAAAAAGTGAGGTGCGCTTCCGTGAAAGTCAGGGCATTCATCAATTCGTGTTTCACGCGTTGCAAGACGCGTTGAGTGCGCCGATTGCGGGAGCTGAAACACAAACTTTCGCAGAATCTGATGCGCCAATCCCGCCAAGACAGGAATCCATTGGTAATATAAAGGCCCAAGATTCCGGCTTTCGCGGGAATGGCAGCACATACCATTTCCAGCAACAACGCATCCCGTTCAGTGCTGCGCAACAGCAGTCGACTTATCGTTTGTGGGAAACTCAAACAGGAAAGGAAAAAGAGGGAAGCGAGAAGAATGAGACTCCCCTTCCCAACTTAGAACATCCCCTCGGCTACGCACTCGCGCAACTATCCGGCATCTACATTCTGGCGCAAAATGAAATCGGGCTGCTGGTGGTAGATATGCACGCCGCACATGAGCGCATCGTGTATGAAAAAATGAAAACAGCATTGGATGTCCAGCAACTTCCCACTCAACCGCTGCTGATCCCTGTGACGTTTCACGCCGAGGCGCTGGATGTCGCCACGGCGGAAGAAGAACAAACCGCCCTCGCCAAACTTGGCTTTGACCTTGCTCCTCTCTCGCCAACCACCTTGGCGGTACGGGCAATGCCCGCCATGCTCAAGCAAGCACATGCCGAAGCCGCTGCGCGAGAAGTGCTGCATGAACTCAGGGAATTCGGCGCAAGTCGCGCCCTTACCGAGCGCCGCAACGAACTTCTCGCCACCCTCGCCTGCCATTCCGCTGTGCGCGCGAACCAACAATTGAGCATTCCCGAAATGAACGCAATCCTTCGCGAAATGGAGCAGACTGAACGCGCCGACCAATGCAACCACGGACGCCCGACCTGGTTCCAAATTTCACTCGCGGAATTGGACGCGATGTTTATGCGGGGTAAGTGAAGAATGCCCCCCTCAACCACACGTATTGCCTTTGCCAGTTTTATTGGTACCGCCATCGAGTTTTATGATTTTTATATTTACGGCCTCGCGGTAGCAATGGTAATCGGCCCGGTATTTTTTCTGGGTAGCAACCCGTCGGTTCAGGCATTGAATGCTTTTCTGACATTCGGAATTGCATTTTTAGCCCGGCCTCTCGGCGCGTTGCTGTTCGGACACTTCGGCGACAAAGTCGGACGCAAGGCAACACTGGTTGTATCGCTGCTTGTAATGGGTGTTTCCACAACACTGATCGGAGTATTGCCCGGTTATGCACTCATAGGATGGGCAGCCCCTGCACTGCTTTGCCTGCTACGCTTCGGGCAAGGGATCGGTCTGGGTGGCGAATGGGGTGGCGCGGCATTGCTGGCAGCGGAATATGCGCCACATGGCAAGCGTGGCTGGTTCGGAATGTTTCCGCAATTGGGGCCACCCATCGGCTTTTTATTTGCGGTAAGTAGCTTTCTGTTGCTATCGCATTTCCTCGACGATGATCAATTTCGCGCCTGGGGATGGCGTATTCCCTTTCTCGCAAGTGCAGCGTTAGTCATTGTCGGTCTATACGTGCGCCTCAAGCTGACTGAAACGCCCGTTTTTGCCCATGCATTGTTAACGCAAAAGCCGGAGAAACTACCTGTGGCTGCGCTGCTCGCGCATCATGCAGTCCCCCTGCTGCTGGGTGCATTGGCGATGGTGGTGTGTTACGCGCTGTTTTATATTTCGACCGTGTTTTCGCTCAGTTACGGTGTCACGATACTCGGTATACCGCGTCCGCAATTCCTTTCCATGTTATGTATCGCCGTTATCTTTATGGCTGCCGCGACGCCTCTTTCCGCGTGGGCATGTGATCGTTTTGGACGCCGCCCTGTGTTGCTGGTGTCAGGCGGTACAGCATTTCTATCCGGTTTTTTATTGGCGCCAATGTTGTCCAGCGGTTCACTGTGGCAAATCACGGCCTTTCTCAGCATCGAACTGTTTTTGATGGGAGCCACCTTTGCGCCTATGGGTGCATTGCTACCGGAGTTGTTTCCCACCGCCGTGCGTTATACCGGTGCAGGAACTGCCTACAATCTGGGCGGCATACTCGGCGCTTCGCTCGCTCCCTATCTTGCGCAACAATTAGTGCTGCACGGCGGACTCACCTGGGTCGGAGGCTATGTTTCTGCGGCGGCTGCAATCAGTTTTCTTGCAATCGTGGCAATGCGGGAAACTCGTGATCGGGAATTGGCATGACGACTTTGCCTTGCGCAATTTTCCTGATGGGGCCTACCGCAAGTGGTAAAACCAATATCGCTGTTGAATTATCCCGTCACCTGCCGGTAGAACTAATTAGCGTTGACTCGGCGCTGGTTTTTCGCGACATGAACATTGGTACGGCCAAACCGGATGCAGCCACACTTGCCCTCGCACCGCATCACCTCATCGACATTATTGATCCCACCGAGGCCTATTCCGCAGCAGCATTCCGCCACGATGCGTTGCGCTTGATGGCAGACATCACGGCGCGGGGAAAAATTCCCCTGCTGGTCGGCGGCACCATGCTGTATTTCAAAGCATTGCGCGATGGCTTAAGCAGCTTGCCGCAAGCGTCCCCGGAAATTCGCGCCGAACTTGATGCCGAGATAGCACAACACGGTATTCAATATCTGCACCAACAACTTGCTTTGGTTGATGCTGAAACCGCCGCGCGTCTTGCGCCGAATGACACTCAACGCATCCAGCGCGCAATGGAGGTCTTCCGTATCACCGGCAAGCCGATGTCGGCCCAAATCGGCAAGCAGGAAAACTTTGAATTCCCCTACAGAGTCATTTCAATTGCCCTGATTCCGGCAGATCGCGCACAACTTCATGCCCGCATTGCCACGCGATTCAAAACCATGATGACACACGGCTTGCTGGAAGAAATACGCTCACTGCGCGAAAAATATCCGCTGCATCCGAACATGACTTCCATGCGCTGTGTCGGTTACCGTCAGGCGTGGCAATATTTGAATGGCGAAATTACGATTGATCAATTACTGGAGACAGGCATTGTCGCTACACGCCAGTTGGCAAAACGACAACTTACCTGGCTGAGAAGCACTCAAATCGATATCGAGCTGGATTGTCTGGCACCTGATCTTTATGCCCGTATTTGGGCAAATCTCGAAGCAAGGCTAAACACTGAATGACAACCAAACTCTTTTTACATCATTCTCCCGGGGGTAAAAATCGGTTATTTAACTGCATATCTATCGCCGTTTGATAGGTTGCCAACAGATGTTGTTCCAATCTTGCCGCCTGTGTTTCCGACATATCATTTGACGTACCGATACGCTTTTCCAAATTATGTGAAACCCAGCCCCAAGAGGTGATCCAGTCAAGCACATCGCCGCGTATACTAAGCGAAGCACGCTCATCTGAGCGAGTTTCGTCCATCAACGAGCGTCCCATTCCGGCATAATTTGATGACCAACCGCATAGATCAATTAATGTCGGCAATATATCGAATTGACTCCCCACACGAGTATCAATCCCCGGCTTCACACCCGGGCCAAAGATCAACAGCGGAATATGGAACTGGTTTGGAATGACTTTAGAAGTCTCCACGAATTCGTCAACATGATCAGCCGTGATGATAAATATCGTATTATCAAAATATCCTGCTTTTTTGGCTGCGTCCATTAATTGACCCAATGCCCAATCGGCATAGAACAAACTATTCCTAAATGCGTCACGATCCGTTCCTCCACCAAATTTATTCCAGCGTTCATCGGGAATAATCCAGGGTGTGTGCGTTGTCGAAGAAAAAATGAACCCCATAAAAGGCTTGTTCGATTGCGAAAATAATTTATTTGCCTGCTGGAAAGTATTGTGATCCCAAGTACCCCATGTCGCAGCCGGTTTCGGGTGCTCATGCAAATTGGGAATTTCTTCCGCGCCTAAATAGTCGGTAAATCCGGCACGTGCCGCGATAGAATCAAAATGAAAGGATTTGTGATCGCTACTCTGTAGAAATATTGTCTGGTAACCCTGCTCACGGGCTAATTGCCCCATAAAACTGATGCGATTCTGCTCCATGCCCAAACCCAACATGGGCATTCCGGGAAAGGTCGGCTGACTGGCAAGAATTGCGGCAGCTCCTTGAATGGAGCGTTGTCCGTTGCCATAAAAGTTTGTGTACAGGCGTCCATTCTTTGCCAGCCGGTCAAAGTTTGGAGTTGCGCCAAGCGGTGGCAAATTCATTTCGTGCCGCAAAGAGTCAATATGTATTGCCCCCCAGCTTTCCAACATCAGCACTACGACATTGGGCCGGTAGCTTAACTTGTTTGGCGACGAAATACGCGCGAGCGGATATTCCGGTGTCGTAAATTTCGTATTGGGACTGTCCAGAAATGATTGCGTCATTGAGACAGCTTGCTGTTGTGACATAAAAGTTCTTAGGGTTGGTGTTTCCTCAACCCACGCACGCGAAGCCGCAAACGCACCATTCATTGCCAGATAGCCTTGAGCCAATGAGTCTGAAAAAAAGGCCTCGCCCACGCCGATTGGCTTGCCGGTATATCCGCCACGTTCTGCGATAACCATCATAAGCAGTACGAATGGAAGTGCGAGCAGACGCAGCCATGGACGTTTTGGAGGCGAAGGAATGTTGCAGAGGAAATGCCACCACATTATTGCCCCGAAAAATGCGATCAGCGCAAATATTGCGAGCACAGTCTTGTACTGTTCAAGGGCGATGGTAATCATCGAGTTGACATCATTTGACATCGTATGAACTTCTGAACCGACATGCCGATGCACGTTACCGAAATACAGCATGTCCATGATCATTAAAGCAATGAAACTTAGCCAAGCTATATAAATAAATCCACCCACAAACCGTTGGAAATAACGATGGTGGCTCCATCGGAATGGCAGCAGCAAAAACAAAACCGGTATTCCGACTAACATTACTGCCACTGAAACATCAAAACGCAAACCAACCAATAACGATGTCAGCACCTGCCCAAAGCCCAGACCTTGAAAGTCGTCAGGATAAGTAAAATACATAACGAATCGAATCAAGGTGGCAGGCAGAATAAAAAGCACCAGTAAAAAAATCGCCCTAAGGTAGGAGTAACTAAGCCAATGAGATAATGTTTTTTTCATAATATGACAAGGTTATAAATTCAGGTTCAGGGCGAAACACAAAGCTGTAATTCCATTTGTTTAGCGAACTATTTAAACTTGTTTTAGCCCCATTTCAGATTCGCTCCGTCGCAGGCGTTTGAATTTTTCCATCAGGTCATCCACGTAAGTGAAAACCACCGGTACAACAAATAGGCTTAACAGTGTGGAAGTAATAAGACCTCCAATCACTGCGGTTGCCATCGGCATACGGAAACTTGGTTCGGCCCCTAATCCCATCGCAATCGGCATCATACCCGCGCCCATGGCGATGGTAGTCATCACAATCGGTCTTGCCCGTTTGCTGCAGGCATCGATCAGCGCGTCAAGCCGATTCATGCCGTGATCGCGTCGTGCCATGATGGCGTAATCCACCAGCAAAATCGAATTCTTGGTGACGATTCCCATTAGCATCAACAAGCCGATTAATGACGGCATCGAGAAACTGCTGTGCGTGACCAATAACGCCACGAATGCTCCGCCAAACGAGAACGGTAGTGCCGCCAGAATTGTTACCGGCTGCAAGAAATCTTTAAACAGCAACACCAGCACAACATACACACACAGCACACCGGTAAGCATCGCCATACCAAAGCTGCCAAATAATTCCTGCATACGTTCTGCATCGCCCGATTCGCCGCGTTTCACACCGGGCGGAAGTGCTTTCATACTGGGCAGATTTCCAACTTCATTAAACACATCCCCAAGTTGCCGTCCGTTTAATTCAATGTTGATCGCAACATTGCGGCTGCGGTCCAAACGGTTGATCTGCGCAGAGCCGCTGCTCACGGTGATGTCCGCAACATTCGCCAATTTTACATTACCCGATTTGCCGTGAACCGGAAGTTGCTCCAGTACCTCGATCTGCTCGCGTGCCGACTCCGGCATCTGCACACGTATCGGTACTTGACGTTGCGGTAAATTCAGCTTGGCGAGTGAAGAGCTATAGTCACCCGCTGTGGCGATACGCACAACCTCACCGACACTTTCTGCTGTCACCCCCAAGTCGGCCATGCGCGCAAAGTTCGGGCGAATGCTGATTTCCGGGCGCACCAGACTGGCAGTGGAAGTAATATTTCCCAAGCCTTTTACAGTGCGAAGATCGCGTTCGACCGCGTGCACCGTTTCAGCCAAAGCAACCGGATCATCTCCAGCCAGCAGTATCTGGAGTTTTTCTCCATTATCACCCGCCCCGACATTCACTCTCACACCGGGCAACGCCAGCATTTTTTCGCGTATCAATGCTTCGAGATCGGATTGTTTAAGTTTCCGTTCTGAACGATGAACCAAAGTGACGATCATGTTCGCTTTTCGTATATCTGCCTCATTCCCCGCTGAAAAAAGATCACCGCTTGCACCGCGTCCAATTGCCGAAAACACCTGCGTCACCTCCGGTATTTTCATCAAAATGGCACGCGCCTCTTCGGCAACTTCCGTCGTCTGCGCCAGCGTACTGCCTGGCTGCAGCTCAATATTCACTTGAGTTTGCGCATGATCAGCCGGTGGAATAAATCCGCTGGGTAATAATGGAATCAGGCTCAAGGAAGCTATAAAAAATGCAACTGCCATGAAAGAAGTTGCCAGACGGTGCGACAAACACCATTTGGCCAGCTTCAAATACAAACTCATCAGCACACCCTGTTCTTCTTTCACGAATGCTGTCGGTTTAAGTAAATAGGCCGCCATCATCGGAGTCAACAATCTCGCGACCAGTAGAGATGCCATGATTGCCAGTGCAGCCGTCCAGCCAAATTGTTTGAAAAACTTGCCCGGTATGCCTGCCATAAAAGCAGTAGGCAAAAAAACCGACACTAACGTAAAAGTCGTCGCGACCACAGCGAGGCCGATCTCGTTGGTTGCCTCCATCGCGGCCTGATACGGCGTTTTTCCCATGTGCAAGTGACGCGCGATGTTTTCAACTTCCACAATGGCGTCGTCCACCAATATACCCACCACCAACGCCAACGATAGCAAAGTCACCATGTTCAGCGTGAAGCCCAAATACTGCATTCCTATAAAGGTCGGAATGATTGACAGCGGCAAAGCGGCGGCCGAAACAAAAGTGGAGCGCGAATCACGCAGGAACCACCACACCACCAACACAGCCAGGATCGCGCCTTCATACAGCAGATGCATCGATCCTTCAAAATTTTCCTGCACACGCTCAACTGAGTCGAACGCTTCATTGATATGTATATTGGGGTGCTCCTGATTCAATTTCTTAACCGCTGCCCGTACTGCTTTTGCCACGGAAACTTCACTGCTACCCTTGGTGCGGGTAATCTCAAAAGCAATAAGCGGTTTACCATCAAGCAAAGCGTTTGAGCGTCGCTCGGCCTTGGCATCGGTTACTGTCGCCAATTGATCAAGTCGATAGTGGCGACCATCCACCAGCACGATATCCATTGCAGCCAGTTCATCTACTGTCTGAACTGTGCCGATAGTGCGAACTGCTTGTTCCGCATCGCCAAGGTCGGCACGTCCGCCGGAAGATTCCTGTTGTATTTTGCGTATCTGGCGCGAAATATCCGCCAGCGAAACATTCAATGCCTGCACCTTGCCGGGATCAATCTCAACACGAATTTCCCTGTCCACGCCGCCAATACGCGTGAACTTGCCGACACCCTGTACTGCAAGCAGTTTTTTGGAAATATCGTTATCGACAAACCAGGAAAGATCCTGCTCGTCCAAGTGTTCCGAAGAAACACTGAACGTGATGATCGCCCTTCCTGCGGTATTGACCTTTGAGATTATCGGTTCTTTCATGTCGCTGGGCAGATCGGAACGGATGCGGCTAATGGCATCACGTACATCGTCCACCGCTTCGATTACATTTTTTTCCAGATCGAATTCAACCGTAATGACAGCGGAACCATCCGTGATATTGGAATAGACATGCTTCACTTGTCCAAGACTTGCCACTGCATTTTCGATCTTGCGCGAAATTTCAGTTTCCATCTGTACCGGTGCCGCACCTTCCAGATTGGCAGTCACTGTAACCATCGGCAGTTCGATGTCTGGAGCATCCTGAACCAGCATGGTTTTAAAACTCACCAATCCGACCAGAGTGAGCATGATGAACAATAGTATTGAGGGGATAGGATTGCGTATCGCCCATGCGGAGATGTTCATAGCGGCCTCGGTTTAGATGTTGCTCTTGGATGGGGACGGTTTTGCGGAAGCCGTGCTTAATTTTGTTTTGGCGGTCTCAATTCGCACGAGATCGCCGTCACTGAGGAAGCCCGTACCGCTGGCAACAACTATTGCATCTGCAGCAAGACCCGTGCTGACCTCAACACGATCTCCTTGCCTTCTGCCTATCGTCACTTTCATTTGTGCCACGCGCGCATCAGTGCCAACCCGATAAACATAGGTGTAGCCATCACGAATAACAACTGCACTTTGCGGCAGGGTCAGCGCATTCGATTTTCCCAATTCAAATTCGCCCTGCGTGAAGGTTCCTGCGTGCAGCGTTTTATTCTCATTCAATCCGATATAGACAAAACCATTGCGGGTGTTCATATCGACTGACGGCGCAATGCGCGTCACCACCCCCTGCACGGTATTATTTACACCGGTACGCACCAGCACCTTCTGTCCAATGCGAACTTGCTGCAGTTGCACATCGTTTAATTCCGCACGCCACTCCAGTTTATCCTGGCGGATCAGGCGAAACAGTTCAGCTCCGACTTGGGACACTGTACCCAACGTTGCGCTGCGCGCAGAGATCAGGCCGTCATCCGGTGCAATGATGCGGGTATAACGCAATTTAAGTTTTGATGTTTCCAATCTTGCATCAGCAGCCCCCATTTGCGCTTTGGCAATTTCGGCAGCATTGGTAAACTGCTGCAATTCCTGGGCACTCAACACACCAGAATCTTTGATCTTGGCCGCACGCTGTGCATTTTCTTCAGCTTCGTTATAACGGGATGTCGACTCATCCAGCGCGGCTTGTTGCTGATGCACATCGGCAAGCAACATTTCGTCCGCGAGACGTGCAAGTAATTCGCCTTTCTTTACACGGTCACCGATATTGGCTTGCAGTTCAACCAGACGAACGCCACCTATTTCGGCGCCAATGATTGCTTCCTGCCAAGCCTGCACTTGCCCGCTCGCTGTCACGCGCTCGGGCCATTGAATGACTTCGGGCATCACGGTTGTAACCGTCAATGCGGGCTTGACTGTTTCGCCGTCAGCAGGCTGTGCTTTGCTCGCGCCTCTGGAGGCGAGAAATGCGCCGACCATCGCGATTAACACCGCCAATACAATATATCTGGATTTATTCATACTTCTTCTCCTAATGCGAATTCGAGTTATCGGCCAGACTGTTTGCCGCGGCCTGCTGATCCCAGCCCCCGCCTAATGCTTTGTAGAGTGCGATCCAGGCAGAGACAGTTTCACGATCCAGTGCCGCTGAAGTGTCTTGCGCTTGCAGCCAATTGCGCCTTGCTTCTTCCAAAGAAATCCGATTGCTCAAACCGGCGTTGTAGCGGGCTTCTGTAGCCTGAAAAAGTTGCTCAAATCTTTTCTGAGTCTTCTCACCGTCACGCGCTCTCGCGTTAGCCACGTTGAGCCGTACCAATGTATCTTCCACATCATGTACCGCATCACGTACCGTCTTTTGATAACTCGCCAATGCGTAGTCATAGCGCGCTTGCGCTGCCTTTATTCCCGCCCGGCCCCGCCCGCCCGAGAAAAGCGGTAACGATAAACTCGGGCCAAACGACCATGTCGGCACAACGGCACTTTGCCCGCTCATATAAATCAAATTATTTGCCACCGATCCTGTCAAAGTCAGACTTGGATACAAAGCTGCTTTTGAAGCACCGATATCAGCACTGGCTGCTGCCAAATTCCATTCTGCCGTTGCAACATCCGGGCGCTGACGCAATACTTGTGCCGCCACACTACTTACATCCACCGCATTCGGAATCGGAATTTGACCTTGACGTGCCGAGAGGCGTGTTTTTAAAGCGTTCTGTTCAATCCCGGTCAGTGCGGTAAGCCGGTTAAGCGTGCGTGCATAATCACCCTCTTTGGCTGAGTAAGCCGAATCTCCCTCGGCTTCGCCTGTCTGCGCGCGTTCCGCCTCCATTGGCGAAGCCAGCCCTGCACCTTCCTTGATACGTGTCACATCCTGCACTGACTCATACGATTGCTTGTTACTTTGTGCGATTGCCAAAGCAGCCTCGCACTGGCGCAATTCGACGTACACATCCGCCACTTCGGCCGCGAGAGAAATACGCGCGTCATGCCAGCCCACTTCTTCCGCGCCATAGCGAGCTTGCGCTGCTTCTGCAGTGCGTCTATTTTTGCCGAACAGATCAATTTCCCATCTGGCATCAAAACCGGCATTATTCACTGTTTGTTGGAATAAATATGGCCCCATGGCACTACGACTGGTGGTAGAACCAGCCGACAAATTCAGCGACGGATACAGGCTTGCTCCGCTGATAGTTGCATTGGCGCTCGCCTCATTCATCTTTGCCAACGCCATGTCAATGGACGGGTTGTTTTTCTCCGTATCCACTATTAGCTCACTTAGCAGAGGATCATTCAGTTGCTGCCACCACTTTTCCAAACTCTCCAGTTTTCCGCCATGCGGCAACGTCGTGTGCCAAGTCACTTCCGGTGCAGCTGGCCGCTTAAAGTCAGGCCCGACTGCACATCCCGTCAGTGCGGCAACGGCCAGTAAAGTCCAGACTAAAGGGAACTTCATTTCTTACTCCTTGCATTTGCAGCTCGTCGCTTGCGTTCGGATTCGATCAATGCAACGGCGTATTCCACCAGTCTTTCCGCCATTGATACTCTGGCCTTTTGCCCGCTAATCAAGTGAGGGGAAAAATTTTCGATAGCAGTACGACTGTGAAAATAAACGGTAGCCAAACCGATTACCCCATAAGTCAACCGGTCCACTTCCACATCCGGCTTTTTCAATCCGAATTCCCTGCATAAAAGCGCTTGCAACTTCTCATGATTGGGACGAAATTCCTGCACCATCGCATTTCCCAACACACCGCTTGGCTCGGCTTCCTCGCGCGCATGGAGACGCATGAACAATTGCAACATTGGATCTTCTTCGGCTGTCGCCGGAAAAAGCCAACTGTAAAATGAATGCAAGGCTTCAGGCAACGACACTTGCGAGATGTCTATTGTGGCAAACTCATTGCATTCGCTCAGAAATGGCAAACGTAAAACTTCGCGGTAAAGTTCAGCCTTGTCGCCGTAGTAATAGTGTATTGATGCCAAATTTACTTCGGCACGGCGGCAGATTTCGCGTGTAGTAGCCGCGTGGTATCCCACTTCCGCGAACACCTCGGCAGCAGATTGCAGCAAGCGCCAGCGCGTCTCTTCCTGTGAAGTTGGCTCATGTCCAAGCAATCGTCGGGCTGTTTTCAACAGCATGCAGCGAGTTTCTTTATTAGCAATCATGACAGCCCCGAAATCTGTATAGGTGCCACACAATAAATCAGTCGCCTGATTAAGTCAATCGACTGATTTATTGTGTGGCAGTACTCCAGAAACGTGTTCGTCCTGTTCCGGGGTAATACTATTCTTTCGGTTCTTCTGGATTTTCGTTCTTACGCTTTCCAAAGAAGCAACTGCGCATTCCGGTGTGAAACTTGTCGCGCTCTTCCTGCGACAAATGTTCCAAACGGTGGTGATGCCAGCGTCCGTGTCCTCCATGCCGAAAGCCGCCGAACAGTATCTTGCTCAACAGTAGCAAGCCTATCGCTTGCAGGTAGTCAATGTGCTTTCCACCGTCAAACAAATTCGGAATAAGCCAGTTCCACAAAGACATCACCACCCAACCCAGTGCTGCAACACCTGCCAACACCAATAAAACAATTTTCCAGCATTTCGGTTTGCAGTTCATTTTCATTTCTCCTTTACAATTTAAATTCGTCATAGATTAATTGCAGACGTGCCCGCAAATGCTGTACAGCGTAACGTTTTCGAGCCAGCAAAGTGCTCATGCCAACGCCACTCTCCTCAGCCAAATCCTTAAAGCTGCGCCCCTCCAGCTCATGCGCAATGAATACGTCTCGTTGCGCTTTTGGCAACTCCTCAAGCGCCGCATACAACTCCTCCACCAAGACAGTCCGAGCATAGGCAGCTTCCGGCCCGGCTTCAGATGAGGGCAATAACTCATCCAGCCAATGTTCATCACCATCATCGCCCGACAATTTGGGCAGCGGCTCTTCTTTCTTTTTGCGGAACCGGTCAACAATGCGATTTCGTGCTACGCGGTATAGCCATGCTCCGACCTGCTCAATTGGCTCGGGAAGCCGGTAGGCTTCCATAAATTCAAAGAACACATCCTGTAATATGTCCTCTGCCTCAGTCGCATCCGGTACACGCCGCCGGATAAAATTTCGCAACTGTCCTCGCTCGCGCAAAACGGTCTCGGCGATGCGCTTATCCTGTTCAGCCATGATTAAATTCAGCGTTAAAGTCGTATCCATGCCTGTAAAGACGATTCACGGATAGAAATATTGTTTGGGTTCGAAAAAATAACATGGACAAGCTAATTTATCCAAAGACGCAGAATTGGCAACCTAACCAATCCCGCAACCCGAAATCAAAGCCCGTGTTAAGACTTTCGATTTAATTGATTGATCAAGAATTGCAAATCGTGTGCCGACTTTGAAAGCACTTGTGAAGCCATTTTGGCCTCTTCAGCAACCTGCGCATTACTATTCACGAGGTCCGCGACATTCTCAAGGTTTTGAGACACCCCTTCACTCGCGATAGTTTGCTCTTTTGAAACGGTAGCAATGCGCTGGGCATTCTCGGTCACTTGACGGCTTGTATCGATTACTTTCTTCAAAATTTCCCCGTTTGATTGAACGGTTGCGGCTCCTTGTTCAACTTCCCGAATCGCCTGATTCATTGAAACTACCACGCTCTGACTTACCGAGTGAATATCCTGAACCATTTTGGCAATATCATTCGTGCTTGAACCGGTACGTTCAGCCAGCTTTCTTACTTCATCAGCAACAACAGCAAACCCCCTGCCCTGTTCGCCCGCACGAGCTGCTTCAATAGCAGCGTTAAGCGCCAGCAAATTGGTTTGATCTGCAATTTCTTTAATAGCCTTGCTGATATCACCAATTTTATTAATCGCCACATTCAGATCATTAATAGAATTGCTGGAAGTTCGGACCGCCTCAACCACACTTGACGTCGACTCGATCGTCTGTTCCATTTTTTTGTTGCTTTCCTCAATCAGAACTTGAGAACTAATTGCGGCTCCGGCAGAACTATTGGCATCCTGGGAAACCTGGGCAACCGATTTACTGAACTGATCCATCGTATTGGAAATCTGCTGAATATCGTTGCGCTGATTTGCGGAATAAGTAGTTACCTGATTAACTTTTTCATCAAGTTGAGTGCTGCGTTCCATAATGATGTTCGCTGCCAGGGCCATCTCGTCAAGCATGACTTGAACCTGAGACTGCATCACTTGCAACTTGCAAAATAAAATTCCAATTTCATCACGTCCGGCAATTCCAATGTCACCATTCAAATTACCCTCAATAACTTCTTCAAAACGTTTTTCCATCCCGACCAGAGGGCTTTCAACAAATTGCTTGAAACTTGTTCTTATCACCAGATAAATAAATATCTGCAGGGCAATTTGAGAAGCAATCAGCATTTTGAGCAGGTGTTGAAGTTTCTCGAAATCTGCCGTCAAATCCAAGGTTATATCTGAAGCGCCATTTGAGCTGCCTTCAGCAACGTTATGGCAGCTTAAACAATCGGTACCGTGGAATGAATGTGATTCAATATAGGGTGTAATAGCCCTAAATAAAGTTTTCCCGTCAACTTGCGACTGGACAAAATAAGGCACCGTTTTGCCCTGTTTAACTGAAGTTTCAATTGTCTGCTTCACCAGGGGGTCATCCAGGTGCTCTTCCGGTAGACCTTCTCCAAATTGTTTTACTACCTGTTCCGTACGGATTAGACGCAAAGATTTAAGTTGCTGCCCTTCTTGTATTTTCTTGATCATCAGCTTGCGGTTGTCCGGATCTGTAATCATTCCGGTGACCATCAACATGTTTGCAGTATCTATTACTTGCATAGCAGCAGCCTCAACACGCTGCCGCGCATTATCCAGCATCGTGGACTTCATCTGTTCATATAAAAAATACGTGGCACCGACCAATAGTATGAACAGAATGGGTTGGATGAGTAATTGAAGCTTGAGGTTTAACGACAGGTTTTTAAATTTGTATTTTTCGAATTTTGACTCAATTGCCGCGCCCGACTCATTCAACTGTTTATAAAGCGCTTCAGCAGAAGCAATTTCGTTTCTGGACGGAGCTCCTCTGACTGAAAGGTAACCAATCACTTTCCCCTTTTCCTTGATTGGTGAAGCCAATGCTTTTACCCAGTAGTGATCTCCATTTTTACAGCGGTTTTTTACTATACCACGCCAGGGAAGACCGGCTTCCAACGTGTCCCAAAGCCATTTAAAAGCAGAAGACGGCATATCCGGGTGACGCACTATATTGTGGTTTTTACCCAGCAGCTCATCTCTGGTAAAACCGCTCATTTCTACAAAGGCATCATTTACATAAGTAATAATGCCTTTGAGATCGGTTTTGGATACGATGAGCAAGCCATGGGAAAAAGGCTTTTCAACTTGGGTTACCGGCAGATTTTTTTTCAACTGACATCCTCCCAGATGACTATGCCATCAGTCTATTTTATTATTTTTATTTATATTTGCAGTAAAAGCCATCGCGAATAAAACCACTCCGACAATGCCTGTTGACGGCACTTTATTAGCAATTGTAATGCAACGATCAGAAATCAGAATCTCCGATACCAAATTATTTTCGGCAATTTTATTCAAAACTTTAGAAAGATCAAAATGGTTCCCGATCAAACGCAATTTAGAATAGAAAATCCGGTCAAGTACCGTCTGACTCCGAATGGGGTTTAGTAGGATCGCACAGAATCCCTGCATCCACACCTATCATAACCATCACCTGATCCGCTTGCATGCGCAGGAGTTCTGCAATATCGCGGTAGTCGTCCGGTAATGCAGCATCATCCCAACCGTTGGAAGAGTGTCTGGCCAGATTGACTGCCAGAATCACATTTCGAACCCGCTGATTCGTACTATATTGATCATCCATCAAAAGCAAAAGCAGTTCGGGTAACTGCCAATTCTTGACCAGTTGTTTTTGCATATCCAGCAAATTGAAGCCAAACACCTGTTCCTGAACGGCACGGGTACGCAAGGTTTTATCGAGGAGCTGCATTTCTCTGATTTTCATCATCTCTTGAGGTGCAAAACACCACATCAGCATTTCGGCAAGATCATGCAGCAAAGCCGCAATACGAATTTCTTCATAATGTAAATCAGTTAAACGGACTGCCCATTGATAGGCGTACTCAGATGCCCGGTGAGCCCGATGAATTACGTGCAGTAACTGGACAAGTGCGTCAGTGTGCCCGTGCATTACATCCTGTACGAACGGTTCTGCGGGCACCTTATTGAAAAAGGCTTCGACTCCCATCATGATTAGTGCTTGCTCGGTTTGCACCACTTCGTTTTGTTGGCTGCGATGTTTGTGCGCTTGCAGATAACGCAACACTTTTACTGTCATCATGGGATCAACCATGATGACCTGCGCCACAGCCCGTGCGCTGAGTCGCTCCGGATCTTTCCGCAATGCAGCCTGATCGCGTGCAGTCTGCTTCAACACGGGTATTTCAGTCCGGGTGAGAAAATCGACCCACTGATCCAGACTTTTTTTCTCTTGCCCCATTACGCCTCCCGACAAAACAATCCCGCAGACATTATTCGGTAGAGCCCGAAAATCTTGAGCGACGTTCAGTCCTGAACTGCCAACATGCCGCTCCGACCACTTGCTTCTCCCATTCTAACCGCATGCCGGGGTAAAGTGCCCACAATGCTTTGCAAATATTCCCTCATTGAAACCAGATCGTAACCCTGTGCATTCCAGCCCGACAGCAGTTGCTCAAAGACAGATAACCATTTGCCACCCTCTAATTCTGCACGCAGAGTAAATACATGTCCACTGGCCGAAGGTTCCGCAGTCAGTTTCAAAATATGCGGCACCACATTTTCAATGGTGATGCCATCCCGACCGACAATCTCATCAAGAGTTGGTAACGTGGTTGGCAATTGCGGACACGCGATGATCTCGGCATCCCAAGTTGGTATGAAGGGATGCGATCCGCGTGTATCGGAAGCGTAATCAAAACCGAAACGCTGATTCTGACGCAACTGATAGCGATTTATTTGCCAACCGGCCGCAGCAAACGCTTTGGGCGACTCGCCAAATATTTCGACAAAACGATCCACCGCCAACTGCATTTCATGCAGTGTCCACTTCGCATCTTTCGCTGCAGCATGATCTTGCCAGCGGCTATTTTCAAAACAGTGAATCCCTACCTCATAGCCCTGATTCCTAACACCGCGCAAAATATCAGCGCAGCTTCGTCCAATATCGGGCGAGGGAAACAGCGTTCCATACAACAGCGTATTGATCCCATAATGCTCAATCAGAGAAATGTGCGAGCCATTACCCGGAAAACCGCGCCGAAAAAAACGATTGATTGCCCGTCCGGTTCGATCCGGGCCCAGTGCAAAAAAGAAGCTGGCTTGCGCGCTTTGGCGTTTAAGTACTTCGAGCAGATTGGGAACTCCATCACGTGTACCGCGATATGTTTCCACATCTATTTTCAGGGCAAGTTGCATAAATTTATTGAGTGATGCGTAAGTTAAATAATCGATATTGACCGTTCACCGAAAAGGCCAGACAAGCCACCGTGACGAGGCACTGAAACGGCCAAGTACCGGGAATTCCGTTATCGTAATAGAAGATCGACCAAATTGCCGAGAGTGTAACCAGCAGCGCCAATGCACGTTGAAACCAGATATTCAAGCCGGCATCCCAGCGCTTGCTTAACCAGACTGCGGCAAGTGCAGACAGCCAACCTCCGAACATTCCACCCAGCACATCCACGGGCCAATGCACGCCACACGCAATTCGCGACAGCCCCACAAAAACAGCCAACAACAACAACAGTAATTTAAGCCGATTATCCAGACGCTGTAAACAGATTAATCCCGCCAACACAAAGATGGTTGTGGTATGCCCGGACGGGAAAGAACTCTGTTCAAACATCGGCCCGATAAGATGATAACTTCCCCCGGGTAAAACTGCCGGCGGGCGCAGTGTGGAAAACAAATTTTTCATCCCATGCGACCAAATGGTTGCAAATATTGCCGCAAGAAAAAACTGCCATACGAGGGCCGGCCGTCGACCAAAGAGCGGCAGAATAAACATCAAGGCCAGCGACGTGTCGCCCAGCACGGTGAGATGCCCCCACCAGAAATCGCCCGCTTGTTCCATGTGCCCGTTAAGAAATTTGAACAGCGCAATGTTGCCCCCTGTTACCAGTAAAATCTCCAACGCAAGCGCTGCAATCAGCGGTACCCCCCACATCCAGACAAGCACTACGGGTGGTGTTGCGAAACTGGAATTTGGGCTGTGCCGGTTAGTTTCTAAATCCATGACATGCATAAAAAGAAAAAGTGGAAATCAAATGCCCGTGAGCGCTTATAGGCAGCCTGTCACGCAATACACAGCCGGAAAACTGCCCCTTGCCGCCGGTATCAGGCACAGCATCCTGATCAGGCCAAAGAACCAGAATTCCGCGTGCATCGTTTTGCGGAGAACCAAACCAAATATCGAACTGGTCATAGCGAGTATCTGTGACTTGAACCGGTGAGGGGCGCGCATACCACGCTAATCGGCTGCCGTAAGTCCAGTTATCAGTAAATAACAACGGCGTGCTTCCACCCTGTTCGGCTCTCATCTGCTGACGCATTTGTTCGGCATATTGGGCTGCTTGTGACCATCCGTATAAATCGCGTAATGGATTTTCGTTATCCTTAAAAGGCATCCATGGAGAAATTAATTGGCTGAAAATAATCGCTATTACCGCGACTGAATAAACACCTGCAATGTGCACACCGATGCGTAACCACAGACTTTGCCAATGACGGTGCAGCCAATAGGCGGTAAGCGGTGCCAATCCAGCCCACCCTAGCGAAGTCCAATGCGGCAGCGTCATCTCATATCCTGCACCCATTCCAAACAACAGCAATACCGGCACAGCAAATAATATGCACAACCATACACCACTTTCGCGCCGTTGCCTTAAACCCGCCACCAGTGCGATCAAGCCGAACACAACGAGCCCCGGGCCATAAGTCAGCAACTGTGCCCCTTCAGAGGCAAGGAAGCGCAGCCAGTCCCAACTCGAATTACCTGTGCCGTGATGTAATTGATAAAGGAACGATATCCAATCATGGCGATAGTTCCAGTACAAAATAGGCATAATCAGAATACTGCCGACAACAATGGCCAGCCAAGGCCAGGGAGTGCGCAATTGCCGCCATTGTTTGCTCACCGTCAGCGCCAACACCACCGTAACCAGCAAAGTAATGGAAGTATATTTCGATAGCGCAGCCAACCCCAGCAGCACGCCCAGCCATAGCCATAATTGCACACGGCCTTCGATCACAATGCCGTGCAACACCCAAAGCAGCAATAGTCCGAGCAACAATAACGGCGTATCCGGCAACATTGCCATACCGATCAGTTGGAATATCACTCCCGATTGCAACAAGGCAACGCTGATAAATCCCAGCCACGGCGTTTCATGCGGGAACAAAGTAAGCGTTACGCGATACAACACCCAACTCGTAGCCACGAACAACAGTATCGGCACCACTCGCATTGCCAGATCAGAGGCGGAAAACCGCAAAGCGATTGCCTGCAACCACCCGATCATCGGCGGATGGTCGAAATAACTCCAATCAGGGTGAAAGCCATAAAGCGCATAGTGCGCCTCGTCCACACTCAGGCCGGCATTGCCGGCGGCAACCAAACGTAAAAGAGTACATGCCGCGATCAGCAGCAAGGTAGCTTGAGATGGGGTCAGGCGTTTAAAGAAATCTAGCATGAATGATATTGGAAAGACATTTGCCTCAGAGTACACAGAGAATATCTGTGCATGCAATGATTTTAATCACTTAATATATTCCCGATAATTGAATTGGCGACGTGCCTAACTCTCGGTGATCTCTGTGTTCTCTGTGGCATGATTTTAAGATTTTCATCAGCGCAATCACTACACCCCAATTAATGACAGCGCGAATTCTATCGCAAAAAGGCAAGTTCAATGGACGTCCTTTTCCTTTACCTCGGTACGAACCCATCCGCGCGCGAACGTCACGTCCAGCATCGCGCCCTTTTCAACTTGCGCGCTATCGACCACAATCTTGCCATTCGCATCCCGCACCATGCTGTAGCCTCGCGCCAAAACCTGAGTGGGATCGAGATGCTGCAAGTGCTGTTGCAGTGTAGTGAGCCTGGCCTCGTGCCGTTCCAGATTGCGCGCTAACCCTTCCCGCAAACGCCGGGAATAATCGGCGTGACGCGATTGCAAAACGGACACCTCGGGATGCACCGCGCGCAGCCTCTGCCTCAAAGCCTGCCAGCGCCACTGTTGATGCTGCGCCACGTAGGCTTGCGCAAGTTGCAGGCGTTGCTGCAACTGATCCAAATGCTGGCGTTGCTGTTGCATGCGCTGCGCCGGATGAACCAGACGCCGCTGCAAATAATCCAATTGCTGCATGTTCTTTTCGAAACTGCGTGATATCGCACGTGCCAAAAGTCTGGCGCTTAGTTGCAAGCGTTGCTTCAATTCCTCGGCATCCGGCACGGCAGCTTGCGCGGCAGCGGTCGGCGTTGCCGCGCGCAGATCGGCAACAAAATCTGCAATGGTAAAATCAGTCTCGTGCCCTATCCCGCTCACAACAGGTATTAGGCTGGCGGCAATTGCGCGCGCCACCACCTCTTCGTTAAACGCCCACAAATCTTCAATACTGCCACCACCCCGACACACGATCAACGTATCGCATTCGCCGCGCCCGTTCGCCTCGCGGATAGCGGCGGCAATCTTTTGCGCGGCATCACTGCCCTGTACCGGCGTTGGATACAGCAGCACCGGTATGCCGGGCATACGATTCGCCAAAGTACGCAGCACGTCGCGCAAAGCGGCGGCTTGCGGAGAAGTCACAATGCCGATCTGCCTTGGCAAGAATGGCAAAGTGCGTTTGCGCTCCGGATCAAACAAACCTTCCAATTCCAACTTGCTCTTGAGCTTTTCGAATGCTTCGTACAGCGCCCCCAAACCCGCAGGGCGCATCTTCTCCAGCGTCAATTGAAAATCTCCGCGTGCCTCGTACAGCGTCGGCAACGCCAATACTTCTACCTGCATGCCGTTAGCCGGTTTAAAATCCAGATACTGGCTCTTGTGGCGGAACATCACACAGCGCACCTGCGCCTGCGCATCTTTCAAAGAGAAATACCAATGCCCGGAAGCAGCATTCACAAAATTGGAAATCTCGCCGCGCACCCACAGCAAAGGCAGGCCGGCTTCGATCACTTGCTTCGCCGCAGCGTTGAATTCGCGCACGCTCAACACTAGATTTTTATCAAAGCTCATATTATTTTTATATTTCGCAAGTACAGGGTAGCTATATTGGAAGCGTATTTTAGCTCAGTGCTGTAGCCTGTCATTATTGATTTGAAGCCGCACCCTTGCAGACTGGCATGGCCCGTGTCTGCTATCATCGCATCTATGCTAAATATTCAGAATCTGTCTTACCTGCAAGGCGGCATCCCGCTACTCCAGAATGTGAATCTACAGGCGTTTGCCAACCAGCGCATCGGGCTGGTCGGTAAGAATGGCTGCGGCAAGTCCACCCTGTTCCGCCTGATTCGAGGAGAGATCAAGCCGGACGGCGGCGAAGTTTCCATGCAGTCCGGCAAGACCATCGCGTTTGTCGAACAGGAGATCGCCAACTCGGATCAGCCCGCATTGGAATTTGTGCTCGACGGCGATGCAGAACTGCGCCTGCTGGAAAAAACGCTGGCACGTGAAAACCACGACACTGCCTGGTTCGACGCGCAACATCGTTATGAAGCCATTGACGGTTACGGCGCCAAGGCGCGCGCAGCGCAATTGCTAAACGGTCTGGGCTTTGCCAACGATACGCTGGAACGCCCCGTGACCAGTTTTTCCGGAGGTTGGCGCATGCGTTTGAATCTGGCCCGTGCGCTGATGCACCGCGCCGATCTGTTGCTGCTGGACGAACCCACCAATCACCTCGACCTTGAAGCTATTCTCTGGCTCGAACAATATCTGGCGCATTATCCCGGCAGCATTTTGCTGGTCTCGCATGACCGTGAATTTCTCAACACCTGCGTCAATCGCATCGCGCATGTGCATGATCAGACCATCGACAGCTACACCGGTGACTACGACGATTTCGAACGCACCCGCGCGGAAAGAATCGCGCAACAGAATCAAGCGTTCGAACGGCAGCAGGAGAAAATCGCGCACATGGAAGATTTCGTGCGGCGTTTCCGCGCTCAGGCCACCAAGGCCAAGCAGGCGCAAAGCCGCATCAAAGCACTCGAACGAATCACGCGCATTGCCGCCGCGCATGTCACCGACGGGCATTTCGAACTGGAGATCGAAGCACCCGAACGCAGCCCTGATTTGTTACTGCGCGCGGAAAAAATGGGCTTCGCCTATGGCGACAAAACGCTGTTCAAGAATATCGAACTGGTACTGCGTGCCGGTGCGCGTATTGCCCTGCTCGGCCCCAACGGTGCGGGCAAATCCACGTTGATCAAACTGCTGGTAGGTGAATTGCAGCCTACTTCGGGCAAACTCGAAATCACACCCGACATTCGCATCGGCTACTTCGCCCAGCATCAATTGGAAAATCTGGACAGTACCGCCACGCCGCTACAACACATGGAACGACTTGCCCCCAAAGAAACCGCGCTGGCGCTGCGCACTTTCCTCGGGCGCTTCGGCTTGGCCGGAGACAGCGAAGACCGTCCGGTGGCAAGCTTTTCCGGCGGCGAGAAAAGCCGTCTCGCGCTCGCGTTGCTGGCTTGGCAGAAACCACACCTGTTACTGCTCGACGAACCCACAAACCACCTCGACCTCGACATGCGCGACGCTCTCACTATCGCGCTGGAGGAATACACCGGCGCTGTGGTGATTGTGTCGCACGACCGCAGCCTGATTCGCGCGGTCGCTAACGAGCTTTGGTTAGTCGCCGATGGCGAGGCAAAACTTTTCGATGGTGATTTGGAAGACTATAAGAGCTGGATCGAAACGCGCCGTCCGCGCGAAGCAGCTACTCAACCAGCGCAGGAAAAACCGCGCCAACAAAACGCACCCAAACCTAACCGCAAAGCGTTGCAGTCAAAACAGAATAAACTCGAAACCGCACTCAATGCGGCACAGGCAGAACTTGCCGCCATTAACCAACAACTCGCCGATCCTGACACCTACGCGAACCCCGACCGCGCCAAGGTCAGCCAACTGAATGCCGAACATGCGCGCTTACAAGCAAAAGTGGCGGAGCTGGAAGAAAGCTGGTTGGAATTGGAAATGGCGAAGGAAGAGTGTTAGTCAAATTTATGTAGGATGGGAGGAACGCAGTGATACCCATCGCTGGTCCCGAGAATTGATGGGTATCGCGTGCTGTGTCAACTCTGCATCAAGCTTGCTCGATAGCAGATTGCCTGACTTTGTTGCCACCCATCCTACGAAACTGCAGTCCCTTCCCCATTAAGGGGGAAGGTTAGGATGGGGGTAAAAGTGGTGGTATGCGCACGTTTCTACCCCCACCCTAGCCCTCCCCCTTAAAAGGGGAGGGGATAATCGGTTCTAATGAACTATTGCTTTTATGACTCACCAAAGAGTTGCGATTAACCCTCAATGTCTTCCATCGGAGTTGCCCCCATAATAGGCAACTCTTCGCGTGGCAGATTAAGCGCTTCCAGTACTTTAAGCGCCGCATAAGCATCGTTTGCCGCATAGAGTAATTGCTGCGACGTGAGTTCAGGCTGCGACCAGTTGGAGGTAGTAACTTTCTTCGACTTGGCAAAACGCTGATTAAACACCAAGCCCACCGCCGTGCGCACGCCGAGATGTTTGCCGTAACCGTCCATGCTGAATATCGTATTGAGATCGACCACCCCGCCCAGACGGATACCCAGATTGACAAGCACGTGTGCGTTATCCGATTTAAGGTCGAAGCCCACTTTGAGCACCTGTTCCGATTGCAGTAGCTCGATCAGAAATGGTAGGCCTTCCGCGTGATTCACTTGAAACAGGTAAGCCTTGTCGGGCAACGCAAACTGCGCGAGGTGCGGCCCTTCACTCACTTCACCGACTGCAAACGTCGGCTTGGATTCGGTATCGAAGCCGACAAGTCCAGCCGCTTTGATCTCGGCAGTAGCAGAAGCAAATTCTTCCTCGCTGCATGGAACATAGATGTGTTCCAGCGTGAGACCGACAAACGGCTCCATCAGCGCAATTTCTTCCTTGCTCGGGGCAGCTTTTTTCATATCAATTCCAAATCCATTAACTCATACCCAGCTTAACTAATTCCTGTTCACTAAAACCAGCCGCACGTCGCGCCTCCAGATTAAACGGGCCGCGATGAAGCACACCATTATGTTCTGCAACCAGTTCGGCATAAGTAGCCTCCGGCTCCAGTCCGCGCTGTTCACACAAATAAATGAACCAGCGATTGCCGATAGCAACATGGCCGATCTCGTCGCGCATCACGATATCCAAAATCGGCCCAACCGCGATATCGCCCGCCTGAATCAGCTTGGCGCGCATGCCAGGCACCACATCCAGCCCGCGCGCCTCCATCGTGCGTGGTAACAAGGCCATGCGCGCCAGCACATCATGCTGTGTATTCACCGCCATGTCCCATAACCCGTTATGCGCTGTGAAGTCGCCGTAAGCGTAACCATGAGTTTTCAAATGATCTGCCAGCAACGTGAAGTGCAACGCCTCCTCATCGGCCACTTGCAGCCAATCGGCGTAGTAAGCGCGCGGCATATCGGCAAAGCGCCACAACGCATCCAGCGCCAGATTGATCGCGTTGAATTCGATATGCACCAGCGCATGAATCATCGCGGCGCGCCCTTCCGGCGTATTCATTGCGCGGCGTTTTACTAACAACGGCGACACCAATTCAGGCTTGGCAGGATGGCCGGGGGTAACCAGCGTGGTGCTCAATACTGCCTCGACATCCAGCCCTAGCTCTCCCGCTGCCCACACCTGCGCCAAGCAGCGTACACCTGCGGTTTTTCGCACAGCATCGTTCTCAACCAGCCAATACAATGCGGCTTGTCTTAATTCGGTGGATTGTGTTGACTCGGGCGCCATCGTTTAACCGGATCGAATGATTGCTACGGAAATGACTCTATTGATTACTCGGCCTCAGGCCACTCGCTGAAAGGAAATGGAATTTCTTCCGTTGCGAAAATCAGGAAATTAACGATTTGCCGCAAGTACATTCCCAGGGTGCTCCCAAATGAAACAAGTCGGCCATTGGGTGTATCGTTCAACAGCATTATCACAAACTGGATGACGGTAATGATACCAAGTATTGTTCCGCATACGTGGAACGCGAAGGCCATCAACAGCATAAACAAGCCGCGTATCCATATGTTGCGTTTATTGCCTGAGGCATCAGAAATATTATTCATCGTTTGTACTCCTGACGTATGGTTGAAGCCGGCAGAACTGTAGCATGATTAATACGCTCATCGCCATCTCACATCTACCCTTCCACTACATCATCCAATCCAAGCGCCAAAATCGCCGCATCGCGGGTCAACAGCGTCAGTCTTTCATCGTGTGCTTGCGCAATGAGCAATCGGTCAAATGGATCGGCGTGTATGCAAGTCAAACCACGTGCGGCTTCGATATGGCGGGGCAAGATCGACAGTATCACGAAGCCTTGCGCTTCCAATTGTTCAGTTATCGAACCATCGGGCAAAGGCAATTTACCTTTGGCATTTTTTAGCACCATCTCCCACAAACTAGCAGTACTCACGATGATTTCAGATTTGGCGATGATGCGTTGTGTCGCCTTGCCCAAGCGCGCGTCTCCCGTCATCCACCAATAGAGCAAGTGGGTATCGAGCAGATAGCGCTTCACAGCAATTTATCTTGAATGAGCGTATCTGCAATGGCGGCATTCGTAGAGGCAGAATCCCAATCCTCTTTAGCTTTCGGCAACCCCGACCAAGCCCCCGGCTTGCGCGCGAAATCCTTTGCGCCGATCTTGACCAAACGCACAACCGGAACCCCCTTGTTGGCGATCACCACATCCTCACCCGCCAGCGCAGCTTGCACCAGTTTGGAGAGTTGGTTCTTTGCTTCGAGCATATTGCATTGCATGGTTAACTCCTGAAAGAAGTGACTACAGAATGAACAGCTTACACCACTTGGCCAAGTTAGCCAACTAGTTATGCCGTCTGCCTTTGATCAGGCCGGTTTGGAACAAACTATGTGGTCGGACTATTGCGGCTTCTGGAATAAATCATCGAGCGGATTCTTGCCTGCGGGGGCACTACCGGAAACGCGCTTGGCGGTGAATTCTTCCTCTATGTTGTCGCGATAGAAGCTCCATGCCGCGCCCGAGCTGCTGAGACGGCGCCAGATGTCCTCGCCCACGCCGCTGTACTGCAAGGTGCTACCGTCGTCGAGCTGGACTTGCAGCGTGCGGGCGCGCGCATCGTAGCCAATGGCGCGCAACTTGCCCGAATTGATTTTTTTCATTTCCATGGTGGCGTCCTGAAACTATTTTGAACTTGTGGCCTTTAATTCTGTAGGGTGTCAATAAGCGAAGCGCATTGCACCGGATGTTTAGATGTTCTAATGCGGCGCAATGCCCGCTGGTTATTGCGCCCTACGCGGGCTAATCATTTGAAGCAACCTCTCTTATCGCTAGTTTTTGACACACAATAAACAAAGTCTCCTTCCTTAATCACCCAATATTTTCCATAATTAAGTCCGCAAATTGATCCAACATTGCAAAGTATCGCTCTAGGCTCTCCAAGCAATGTAACCACTTCAGAACCAGTCATGCCTTTATCAATTAATGTCTTCGCCTCTTCGCCTTTTCGTTCATTAAAAGAAATGATTTCAAATTTCTTTTGTTGCAAGGAATCAATTTCTTTAAAAACTGCTGTTCTATCTTGTCGAAGTGCTATTGCATCTTGACGTGGTGCTGTTTGTAATTGCGCCTGAAGTCTTATCACCTCATTCTCAAGACTCTTCAGTCTTACTTGTTGATCTTCAACCTGCTTTTGCATTGCTGGGTCAGCAGTAATTTTTTCAATGTCCTTTTTAAGAGTTGTTCTGTCCACTTTTGCATTCACTACACAATCTACGTACAACTTTCCATTGTCAATTACTGTGTTGCTAGAAACCATCTCTGCGGCCACTAATGCTGCAGCTATTGTTTTGATGTCACTACTTGCTATATGCGACTTATCTGTTTGAGAAATACGGACCGTACTCTCCACATATATACCTGCATATTCGATTGCTTTACGTTTAGCTTCAAGAAAGCAAATTGCAATTGCATCGGATTTGGTATCGTTGTCTCCCATCGTATAGCGATGTTTGGCGGTGATAATGTCTCCTGAAACTATCACATCCGATGATGGCACTACATCCGCCAGCACCGGAAAAGTGAGAATGGATATTAGAAAGCTAACTGTGCCAAATAGAAATATTGATTTACTCATAACTAACCTTTCCAAGTTGAAGGCAATGCCTAATTAACTCAGCACTGCTGAAAATATGTAGCGTGACATTCAGTGAATTGCACTGGGCCGTAACTTGAGATACACAATACCCAAAAAGGACATTCCCGCATACCAAAGAGCCTGCCTTGGGTCAACACGAAAGAGATTACGAACATCTTCGGTTACTTCAGTAGACAAAAGATTAAATTTCTTTAGGAATGCATCCTGTTCCTTTTGATTCATTTCATGAACATGTGCTGCAAGATCAAAGTTGACGTTGCGTACATCATGAACCAACTTGTTGCGAAGTTCGGATAACGAACTAATAAAGCGAAGTTCGGATTCTCCCATTAGATCAAGGGCTTTGACAAATGCAGCTTTCCCTGTGGTCTTGTTGCTCATTTCCAAGCGCGAAAAGATGTCTTGGAGTTTAGGTCTATTCAATGATTCGGCTAGGAGATGCGAAATTGCTGCCTCAACTAGTGCATGAAGTTTTATAACAAAAGCCCAGTCCGTTTCATCATCACGATCAAGAGATTCGAAGAAGCCATGCGGTACGCCAAGTATGCGCTCAAGGTTTGGAATGAGATCGCCAAGATAATGAGCTGTCATTTTGATCCCTCCATAAAGTTAGCATTCCATTTGGCTTACACGTTTTCGTATTTACCGGCTAATCGGCTTATACCGAATCCGCTTCGGTTTCGCACCTTCTTCACCCAAGCGTTTCTTCTTTTCCGCTTCGTATTCCTGATAGTTGCCATCGAAGAATGTCCACTTGGAATCGCCTTCGCACGCCAAAATATGCGTGGCGATACGGTCGAGGAACCAGCGATCATGGGAGATGACGGCGACGCAACCGGCGAATTCGAGCAGGGCATCTTCGAGGGCGCGCAGGGTTTCCACATCGAGGTCATTGGACGGTTCATCGAGTAGCAGTACGTTGCCGCCGGAGATGAGGGTTTGCGCCAGATGCAGGCGACCGCGTTCACCGCCGGAGAGTTGGCCGACGATCTTGGCCTGATCCGCGCCCTTGAAATTGAAGCGGCCGATGTAGGCACGCGCCGGGGTTTCGTATTTGCCTACGGTCAAAATATCGTTGCCGCCGGAGATTGCTTCGAATACGGTCTTGCTGCTATCCAGTGAATCGCGCGCCTGATCGACGTGCGCGATCTTGACGGTTTGGCCGATTTTCACGGTGCCGCTGTCCGGTGTTTCTTTGCCAGTAATCATGCGGAACAATGTCGATTTACCCGCGCCGTTGGGGCCGATGATACCGACGATGGCACCGGGCGGAATCTTGAAGCTGAGGTTGTCGATCAGCAGGCGGTCGCCGTAGGCTTTGCTCACGCCGTCGAATTCGATGACTTCGTTACCCAACCGTTCGCCGACGGGGATGAAGATTTCCTGTGTCTCGTTGCGTGCCTGATGTTCCTGCGAATTCAATTCTTCAAAACGCGCGATACGCGCTTTGGATTTGGCCTGACGTCCTTTCGGATTTTGGCGCACCCATTCCAACTCCTGTTTCATCGCTTTGGAATGCGCGTCGAGTTGTTTCTGCTCCTGTGCCAAACGCTCGCCCTTTTGTTCCAGCCAGCTTGAGTAGTTGCCCTTCCACGGAATGCCGTGGCCGCGGTCGAGTTCCAAAATCCATTCGGCGGCGTTGTCGAGGAAGTAGCGATCATGGGTGACGGCGACCACGGTGCCGGGGAAGCGCACCAGGAATTGCTCCAGCCATTCTACCGATTCGGCATCCAAGTGGTTGGTCGGTTCATCCAGCAGCAGCATGTCGGGTTTTTCCAGCAGCAGCTTGCACAGCGCCACGCGGCGCTTTTCACCACCGGAAAGATTTTTGATCACGGCATCCCATTCCGGCAAGCGAAGCGCATCGGCGGCGATTTCCATTTGATGCGATGCATCCGAACCGGAGGCCGCGATAATGGCTTCCAAACGCGCTTGCTCGGCGGCGAGTGCGTCAAAGTCGGCGTTCTCTTCGGCGTAGGCGGCATAAACATCTTCCAGTTTTTTTTGCGCTTGCATCACTTCGCCCAAGGCGGATTCTACTTCCTGACGTACAGTCGCTGCGGGGTCGAGCTTTGGCTCTTGCTCCAAATAGCCGATGCGGATATTCGGCAGATGTTGCACTTCGCCGTCGTATTCTTTGTCCACGCCCGCCATGATGCGCAGCACGGTAGATTTACCCGAACCGTTCAGACCGAGCAGGCCGATCTTGGCGCCGGGGAAAAAGCTGAGGGAAATATCCTTGATGATTTGACGCTTGGGGGGAACGATCTTGCTCACGCGAAGCATTGACATTACATACTGGGCCACGGTATAGCTCCTAATTGACGAAATTTTGAAGGAAAAGAAAATGTTTCCACATTCCGGACTGGATAAGTCGGAATAGCTTATGCAAGCTTCTGATTGAATTTTAACATGTTCTCAATTCACTCTGTTGAGAACACGGAGAAACAAGGCTTCACTTGCTGCCGCTTGATGTTTGCCAATTGCGAATGCTTGCAAATGAAATATGAAATTCAATTACAATTCAAACCCACCACTTTGAAATGGGGAATAAAATTGAGCCAGATCGAAAATCATTACGATGAAGTCTCCAATATTGAAACCGAATTGAGGCGGCATATGATTGCGCTTGGATTGGATTGGCATAACGAGGTCTCGATGATGCAACTGGCAGTCGAGTGTAAAGCCTTCAAGTCATCCCATGCGCAAGCTGCGTTTGCCTCTCATGACAGGGTGCAAAAAACCAAAGCAGAAATATTTGCTTTGGCTTCTTTAATGCTAAGAACGATGGAAAATGCCGCCGGGGAAAATCGCGAGGTTCATGCCGGAGAAGTTTGGAAATCTTTTGGCAAGCATCTGTATGAAGATTTCCCCTTAAAATAATGCCGGTTTTAGTTCCTCATTTTTTGCTATTCAGGCTAATTATCAGCACCCCCGCCAATACCAAAAGCGAGCCCGCAATCTGCAAGAGTGAGATTCGTTCGTTTAAAAACACATACGCCATATAGATTGTGCTCACCGGCCCGATAGAGCCGATGAGCGAGGCGCTACCTGAGCCGATGCGGCGAATAGCGAATGACAAAAGGAATACCGGCAGCACAGTGGAAAAGATCGCCATTGCGATAGAAAACTCATACACGCGCAATGGCAAATCAAGTGCTGTCAGCGGACGCAACACCGCAAACTGAAGCAAGCTGGCCGCACTTGCCACTACCATCGCATAAGCAGTGAAACGCATGGTTCCAATACGCGCGATGGCATGCCCTGCCCCCACCAGATAGATCGAGTAAGACAAGGTGCTGGCGAAGACCAGTGAGGCGCCCAGTACGATGCTCCCCTCTTTGGTGCCCACATCATGCAAGAACACCAGGGCAATGCCGGCATAGCTCAGTGCCATTGCCGCGATGACTTTTCTGCCGATGGCACGCTTGTAAATAAGCGCGGAAAGGATTACCGTCATCGTTGGATACAAGAACAGAATTAAACGCTCTAATCCCGCAGAAATATATTCCAAACCCAGAAAGTCGAGAAAGCTGGAACAGTAGTAGCCAATCAAGCCCAGTCCAAGTACGAGCAAACGGTCATGCGTATTGAGCGGCACGGCATGGTGCTGTCTCGCCCAGAGTGCGACGCCAATAAAAAATGGGACTGAGAACGCCATACGCAAGGCCAGCAATGTCATCGCATCCACGCTATCGAGATAGGCCAGTTTTACCAGAATCGCTTTGGCAGAAAAGCCGACAGCAGCAAGCAGCGCAAAAATGACACCGAGAAAAACATCCCGATTAGCTAATGAATTACGATTACTATTTGGCATGGCGTTAAGACCTCAAGTTTGGAGCAGTGCAGGTCTTAAGCGAATAAGTGACAACGCAGTATGACCCGCAGTTGCCCGGTTATAAAAATGAAATTTAAAACAGGAACGAGCTGCGGCGGTGGGCTAGAGAATGTAGCCACAGTCGTTTGCTCATTATTGAGACAGGAGAAGAGAAGTCTGATGTTCGCATAGGGATAGAATATACGAGGTCTGACGATATCCGTCAATTCTCAACGATAAATTATGGGAGGATAAATGCAAAGTGCCGTCATAAATAATATGACGGCACTTAGCTTGAAGCAATCAAAAGTAAATTACGCAGTGGCCAAATAATCTGTGTAACCCTTTTCACCCGGTGTATAAAAAGTGCTGAAGTCCGGCGCGACTAATTCCGTGCCATTTTGCAGTTTCTGGACCAGATCAGGATTGGAAATAAATGGACGGCCGAACGCAACTAGATCGCCCAGTTTCGCATCAAGGTCGGCATTGGCACGGGCGGCGTCATAACCTCCCGAAAGAATGTACTTACCCTTAAAAGTTGAGCGAATCTTGGCTTTCAAAGCCGGACTCACTTCCGGTGCACCCATCGAGCTATGATCGACCACATGAATGTAAACCAGTCCGAGATTGCTTAGCTCAGTGACAAGTCTTTCATACAAAGCGTCCGTCTCCGGGTCTGACTCCGTTCCGTTAAATGCGCCATAAGGCGAGATACGTATACCTATTCTATCCGCACCGATAGCAGTGGTAGCGGCTTTGGCAACTTCAACCGCGAAGCGAATGCGGTTCTCTACGCTTCCGCCCCATTTATCAGTGCGCTTATTGGTGGCTGAGTTCAAAAACTGGTCGATCAGGTAACCATTCGCACCATGAAGTTCGACTCCATCGAATCCGGCCTCAATTGAACGCTTTGAACCGTAGGCAAATTCAGCGATAGCTTGCTTGATATCTTCTTCGCTCATCTCGGTTGGAACAGGGAATGGCTGTTGCCCGCTGCTGTCTGTCCACTGCTCTCCGGGTGCTGCGATTGCAGAAGGCGCAACAATTTTGCTGCCGGGAAGCATATTGGCCGGATGGCTAACACGCCCATCATGCATCAATTGCACAAAAATTTTGCCGCCCGCAGCGTGCACACCGTCTGTTACCCGTTTCCAGCCCTGCACTTGAGCGTCGGTGAACACACCGGGCTGACGGGCATAACCCAGTCCATTCGCCGATGGAGCAACGCCTTCGGAGATAATGAGTCCGGCACTTGCCCGCTGTTTATAATATTTTTCCAATAGCTCGTTTGGCACATTGCCAATGGCACGGCAACGCGTCATCGGCGCCATAACGACACGATTTTTTAATTGCAACTTGCCGAGCGTACTTGGGGTGAACAGAGTTTGAGTCATGTAATACTCCTTAAATCTGATTCAAAATAAATCTGGATAAAAACACAGATTAACGCATATTCTTTACAGTTTTATTTCTTGGTTCTGTGTCCAATTTGTCATCTATTACTTTTCAGGCAAACCGCCAAACAACCGCACATACGGTTATTTGGTGGAGTGTTTTACTGAAATTATATTATTGCTTTACAGCTTCAACCGGGAGAGTCAAAGTCACTTCGTCGCTCACGTATGGAGCGTATTTGCCCATATTGAAATCGGTACGTTTAACCTTGGTCGTAGCAGTCACACCACAGGCATCTTTCTTCAACATTGGATGAGGCATGCACAAGAAAGAATTGACTGTGAGTGTTACTGGCTTTGAAATTCCTTTGATAGTCAGGCTACCTTCAACTGAAGCCACTTTGTCACCGTCAAATTTTACTGAAGTTGATTTGAATGTAATCGTTGGAAACTTTGCAGTATTAAAAAAATCTTCGCCTTGAAGATGTCCGTTAAATACTGTTGAACCCGAGTCAACTGATTTTGCATCAATCGTTACATCGACTGAACCGGTCTTTGCTGCACGATCCAGAGTGATCGTCCCGGAAATAGTATCAAAACGGCTGAGCTGTTGTGAATAGCCCAAATGGCTGTACTCAAAGCGAGGCAAGCTGTGAGATGGCTCGATGTTATAAGTTTCCGTTGCTGCAAATGCAACCGAGCTAAAAGATGCTGCGATCATCAATGTAATTAATTTATTCATGGTTAACTCCTTCTGTGGTGGTTGAAAAATTTACTTCTTAACGGGTGTTGCATTTACTACGATGTGGAACTTGATTTGAATCTCATTGGCAACCGTGCCCAAGTCTGTCCATTCACCTTCGCCTATTGTGTAATCAAGGCGTTTAATGGTAAATCCGCCGTCAAATACACCGCGAGTTCCGTTTGTCTGAAACGTAACCGGTGCAACGACATCTTGTGTTTTCCCTTTGATCGTCAGTTTTCCTGCCGCCTCGTAACGATTACCGCCTAATCCCTTCAGGCCCGTCGAAACGAAGCTTGCCTTTGGAAACGACTTGGCATTGAACCATAGCTTACCAACCACAGCATCGTCACCTTCTGCAGAACCTGTATCGATACTGGCCACTTCTATATCCAGACGTGCTTGAGCATTGGCTGCTTTAGCCGGATCAAATGTCAGTTGTGCAGCAAACTTGCTGAATTTACCTTCCAGCGGAACATTCATTTGTTTATAGCCGAAAGTTACCGAACTTTCGCTTGTTTGCACCTGATTAAACTCAAGTGCAAAAACTTGATTGCAAATCAACAGGGAGCTGAAAAATAATATACGTGTTAAAGAAATCATTTGCTACTTCCTCCGGGTAACATGCGTGGCAATATATCGTCGTGATCAATGAAGCGGTGCTTAATTAATGCTGCGACATGAAGTACAACGAGTAACAGTAAAATGTAATTCAGGCTTTGATGAACAAGTTCAAGCAGCTTTCCCAATTCTTTATCTTTGCCAACCAAGTCGGGCAGCGGCAATATTCCAAACAAAACTGTCTTAAACCCTTTTGCTGAACTCATCAACCAACCGGAAACTGGTACGGCAAAAAGCAACACATACAAAACACCATGCACGATGTTACTTGCGATTTGTTGCAACTTTGCGATGGAATCCGGCAATGCTGGCGGAGTATGTGTAACACGCCAGATCAGTCGAATAACAGCAAGCACAAGCACGGTGATCCCTATCCATTTGTGATAGCTAAACAATTGGAGCTTGGTTGGCGACAACTGCAAATCGCTCATGTATAGCCCCAACGGAAATGCAACAAATATAAGCAGTGCTATCAACCAATGCAGTGCAATGGCAGTGTTGCTATATCGCTCAACGGGTGTGCTCATTATTTTCCCTTTCTTTTGCTGACTCTTTATGCAAATCGTCCATTACGAAAATCGTCCAAGGTCTGGTGAATCTGTTCTTGCGTATTCATCACAAACGGCCCGTACTGCACGATAGGCTCGTTGAGCGGCTTGCCTGCCACCAAAATAAATCGCGCATCTTTTGTTGCTGTAACATTTAAACCTTCGGCTTCCTGTGAGTTACTCAAGATACCCATACGGCGCGTCTCAATTTGCTCACCACCCACCTTAACAGAACCGCGATAAACGTAGATGAAAGCATTGTGCGTTTTCGGTATTGCTGTTTCAAATGTTGCACCGGCTGGCATATGCACGTCCAGATATAGAGGCTCGGTGATTTCTCGCGTAACGATGCCATCGACCCCGTTGCTTCTACCGGAAATAACCCGCACGGTGACATTTTCCGCGGTGACGTATTCGGGAATTACCTCACTTGGGAAATCTCTATACCACGGTTCTGCCATTTTGTTCTGTGCGGGAAGATTGAGCCAAAGCTGGAAACCTTCCATCACGCCATCTTTTTGTTCGGGAATTTCAGAATGGATCACACCACGGCCCGCGATCATCCACTGTACACCGCCACTCCCTAACAAGCCTTCGTGTCCGGCGCTGTCACGATGGCGCATCAGACCCGAAAGCATATAAGTCACTGTTTCAAAGCCGCGATGAGGATGATCGGGAAAACCCGCGATGTAATCATCCGGATCATCACTGCCAAAGGCATCCAACATCAAAAAAGGATCAAGACGGCGTTGCAGCTTGCCCGTCAACACGCGGGTCAGCTTCACGCCGGCACCGTCCGAGGTGGCGATGCCCTCAATAATTCGTTCGATTGTTCTCGATTGTTGCAGTGTCTCTTGCATAGTCGTATTCATGATACCTCCTTACCAGAGTAATGTAGTAGCATATTAAGCGCCTCAAAAAGATAGATAAAGCCCTAAAGATGAGATAGACTGTTCCGCCAATGGAACAAAAGAATATATCTGCTGATGATCTGATTCTGTTCGCAACCATCGTCGAGCAACAGAGTCTCATTCGTGCCGCCGAAAAACTCGGCATGCCCAAAGCCACAGTTTCCCGCAGGCTGACTAATCTTGAGGACTTGTTGGGACAACGGTTATTACTACGCACTACACGCCGTTTAACTTTGACTGAATTCGGGCAAGAATTTCTGGAACATAGCAGGCGAGTAGCGGAGGAAGTCGCCACTGTGCAGGATTTCGTGCGCAGTCAGGATGCGCAACCGCGTGGTCTATTGCGTATTTCAATGCCCGATGATTACGCCAGACTACGTCTTTCGTGCGCCATTGCAACATTTGTTGAAGCCTTTCCCGAAGTTCATATCGATCTCGATCTTTCTACGCGCCGCGTTGATCTGATCGGAGAACGTTTTGATCTGGCGATTCGCATGGGCGAATTGGATGATGATGCCAATCTGGTAGCCCGTAAAATAGATGAACATCGCTTCAGCCTTTACACGAGCCCAATCTATTTGGCGCTTCATCCCGTGCCGCAGCATCCTGATGATCTGATGCAACATACTGCTGTACGTATGCTGACTACAAATGGAACGCCCATTCCCTGGAAATTAACACGCGGTAAAGAAATCTGGGAAAATGTTCCTCCGGGCAGACTCGGCATGAATTCGCCCAACGTGATCCATCAACTGCTATTGGATGGTGTAGGAATCAGCGCCTTGCCGGATCGCGCCGTAATAGAAGACATACGACTAAAACGTCTCGTGCGAGTTCTCCCCGAATGGAGTCTGCCGGTTATTCCGGTATGGGCGGTAATGCCCATGCGCAGGTATCTTCCGTCCAAAACACGCGCTTTTTTAAACCATATTGAACATTATCTGGGGATATGATTTACCTTTTCCACTTTTCCAAAGTGCCAAAGGCTGTCAGAATACGCACAGGGCGTCTCCAAAAATCCAATTTTTCGTCGCATGTTTAAGCTGCTCTCAAAAAATACTTTGCACAAATCAAACATAATGTGGTGACTTTTTTTGCCTGCCCTTTCCCTGCTTCATAATTTAATTTCTAGAGAAACCCTAATTTATAACCCATAGGAGAACCGCATGACAGCACCTATTCGCATTGCCATTACCGGAGCAGCAGGACAAATTGGTTACAGTATGTTATTTCGAATTGCCAGTGGTCAATTGCTGGGACCATCTCAACCCGTCATTTTGCAACTGCTGGATATTCCACAGGCGCAGCAAGCACTACGCGGTGTTGCGATGGAGCTGGAAGACAGTGCATTCCCCAATCTGCATCAAATTATTATTACCGATGACCCGCGTGTCGCTTTCCGCGATGTCGAGGTTGCACTGTTGGTCGGTGCCCGTCCGCGCAGCAAGGGCATGGAGCGCAAAGATCTGCTTGAAGCCAATGGAGCGATTTTCTCCGAACAAGGACGCATCCTTAACGAAGTGGCATCTCGAAATGTAAAAGTACTCGTGGTTGGCAACCCCGCCAATACCAATGCACTCATCGCGTTGAAAAACGCACCCGATCTTGATCCTCGCAATTTCACCGCAATGCTTCGTCTTGATCATAACCGTGCGATCGCCCAGATTGCATTAAAACTTTCCGAACCGGTTAGGGATATCAACAAAGTAGTTGTCTGGGGTAATCATTCCAGCACACAGTATCCTGATCTTTCACACGCTGAAATACGTGGCCGCAAAGTGCTGGAGTTGTTTAAAGACCATGACTGGGTCGAGGGTAATTTCATCCCCACGGTACAAAAACGGGGTGCAGCCATCATCGAAGCTCGCGGACTAAGCAGTGCCGCCAGTGCCGCGAACGCCGCCATTGCACACATTCATGATTGGCTGTCCGGCACGCCAAAAAATGATTGGGTCACTATGGGTGTTCCGTCTGACGGTAGCTATGGCATTCCTGAAGGCGTCATTTATGGCTTCCCGGTGACAACCAGCAACGGCAAATATACCATCGTGCAGAATCTTCCTATTTCTGAACTGGGGCGCAAGCACTTGTTGGACACGCATAAAGAACTGCTCGAAGAGCGGGACGGCGTAAAGCATTTGTTTCGCTAGCATCAGCTAACTTGCACCGCCTTGTGGTTTACATAAACCGCAAGGCGGCAGCAAGATAAACTGTTTGTTGTCATTTCCCGTTTGGCTGTCAATTTGAAGTTCATTCCACCGGTCAGTTATTATCAGCATCCCCAATTCAATCAGGGGGAAAGACCTATATATTTTCCGTTATATCTAGACCATCAAGGGCATTGTCATTGTTACAAATGTCGAGCAAAATCCAATCGTCACCAACTTTTACAATCGTCATAGATGCTCTCCGGCAAGTGTTTTACAAGATGGCTTCTGCCCGCTGCGGCACTTTGCATTGCTCAATGTAGCTTTGCACTCGACAACGTCTCGTTACAACTTAACTGGACACACGGCTTTCAGTTCGCCGGTTACTATGCAGCGAAAGAACTTGGCTACTATGATGAAGCCGGGCTAAATGTCAATTTGGAAGAAGCGGCTCCCAACTCCGACGCCTCTCCAAACGTCATTGCGGGGAAGTCCCAATTCGGCGTTGGTACCAGCAGTTTGTTACTTTTGCGTGCTGCCGGTAAACCTGTTGTGGCACTCGCCGCAATATTCCAGCATTCGCCCAATGTTATTTATACCTCTCAAGACATTAAAAACATCCACGCCCTGCCGGGTAAGAAAATCTTTGTGGAATCACAATCAGATGAATTGATCGCGTATCTAAAAAAAGAAGGCATCGCGGCGGATCAAATACAACGCTTGCCGCAAAGCTTTGATCCGCAGGATTTGATCAGCGGAAAAGCAGATGCCATTTCAGGGCATCTTTACAACAAACCCTACGCCTTCGACCTAGCCCATTTCGCTTATCGTACTTTTACGCCGCGCATGGCGGGTATAGATTTTTACGGCGACAACTTATTCACTTCCGAGCAGGAGCTGAGTGCGCATCCGGATCGAGTTCGCGCATTTCTGCTGGCAAGCCTGCGTGGCTGGCGTTACGCCCAGGAACATCGTGATGAAATCATCGAGCTCATCTTAAAAAAATACTCCACGCATTATTCACGCGAATATCTGGAATATGAGGCGGAACAAACAATGTTATTGCTGCAACCCGATATGATTGATATCGGCTATTCGACTCCGATGCGCTGGCAGCGCATAGCCAATGTTTATGCCGATGCAGGCATGTTACCCAGAAACTTTGCCCTGGATGGCTTCATTTATGCGCCTAATCAAAATTTCAAGAGTGATCCGGTTCAGGAGTTTTGGCAATCCCGCAACATAATACTTGTTTTGTTGCTATCCGGATTAATAGTCCTGTTTGTCTTTTACTTTCAGCGCACCAAAGCCAAGCTAAAGCGAAGCATCGAGGAGTTGCGCACGCTCAATCAGCGTGAACTTACCAGCAACCATGTTTTGAAATTACTCACCGCCGGTGCCACACTAACCGAAGCATTAAAAGCGGTCATTGCCAATGTACCCGTCCATGATAGTAGTGCGATTTGTTCCATCGTAATTTTTAATCGGGACGGTACGCAACTTCGAATTAATTCAACCCCCATTTTCAATAATGATAATGATGAATCCAATAACGATGTCCATTTAAGACCCCGTCTTTGCGCTTGCGCCCCAACGCTTCATTCGCGAAAACGCACCATTTCAAAAAACATACTTAATAATTCATTATGTTCCGAATGCAAAGAAATGGCGGCCCCGGCCGAATTTGTCTCATGTTTTTCCGAACCGATTACGTCTTCAATTGGCGATCTAATCGGAATCTTGTCCATCTTTCATCGTTATGAGCATGAACCCTCAAATGAAGACATCAAGCTAATAAATCTGTTGTCACATCTTGCAAGCGTTGTAGTCGAACACATTCAAGCCAAACAGTTGCTGCAACAGCAGATAAATCTGCTTACTAAAGTTTCAGCCGAAGTCCCCGGCATTATTTTCCAATTCCGCCAGTATCCGGATGGACACTGCTGCTTTCCTTTTATCAGCGAAGCAGTACGAAAAATGTACGGTCTAACCCCGGAAGCCCTGAAAGAAGATGCCACGCCGTTTTTTGCTTTTCGGCACCCCGAAGACACTGAGAGACTGGAGGCTTCAGTTCAGGAATCGGCACGCACGCTATCGCGTTGGCATATCGAATACCGCCTGATTCTGCCCGGACAAGGCACGCGTTGGCGCTTGGGAGATGCGATGCCGGAAAAACTTGAAGACGGTAGTATTATCTGGCACGGATTCATCACTGACATCACCAAACGAAAGCACGCCGAAGAACGCATTAAGCACATGGCGCAATTCGACGCGCTAACCGATCTGCCCAATCGTGCATTGCTCAGTGACCGGTTGCAGCAGGCTTTATCGAATGCGAAACGCGAACATATACATCTCGCACTGATGTTCATCGATTTCGACAACTTTAAACCGATCAACGACTCGCTCGGACATGCTATCGGGGATAAGTTATTGGCTAAAGCCTCTGCCCGTATGCAACGTTGTATGCGGGAATCCGACACCATCGCGCGTATCGGCGGGGATGAGTTCGTGGTATTGCTACCCAATACCGACTCCGATCTTGATGCAAAAGTTGTTGCTGAAAAAATTCGTCAAGCGATCACCATCCCGTTTGAAATTGATGATTACACACTCAATATCTCAGTCAGCATCGGCATCGCAATATATCCGGAGCATGGCGAAGACGAAATCGAGCTATCGAAAAATGCGGATTTAGCCATGTATTATGCAAAACAGGCCGGCAGAAATATTTCGATGATTTACCATGACCAAATGCAGGTAATCGGACAGTAGTGGCGTATGGCATAAGCAATGACTTGGCAGCTTGCCGCCTTGGTCAGATGGCTAGTTGTTTCACCAATGCGCCACTACACAACTCTAACCATTGAAAACCCGCCTCCCGGCGTTCTAAAATTCGTGGTTTGCCCCTGGTACAAACGCGCCGAGACAAGCTGTATCTTGCCGTCATAAACATAACAGCGCACATCAAATTTTAGCACTGCTATCTCTCCGTTGAGCATTATCGAACACTCGCCCGGCTGTGCCAATTTTTGTGCCACGTAATCGCCGGCCAGAATTTCATCGAATACGCGTTTGGTTATTTTGTCACCCCGATACGCGCCCTTTGCGCCATATCCTGTCACAGGTTTGAAGAACCACTGTTTGCGCTCAGTCCACCATCGCTCGGCATCTTCCGCATTCACCGCACGCGTCAACGGAATGCCTTTTTGCAATTCATCCACGACATGCCGATCAACATGCAAAACACCTAAAAATTCCGCATCCGTTAACCTCACCAAATTTCGTTTATCTGCATAACGCGTATAGACCTGCGGGTTTGGCGTAATGACAACTTGATTATTCCGGTACGCTTCTACAATGGCAGGATAATTGTCCAATGTAAAATCGGTGAGTCGATTATAGATAAGATCGATTGGTTGATCGTGCAGATAAACGCCGTCTGCGCCGACAGACAACTCCGCCGGATCCGCAATCACAGTATGAATACCCGCTTGCTCGAACAATTGCCGCGCCAGAATAAATTCGGGATAAAGATATTGTTCCGTCGGCTTTTCATCCACGATGGCAATATATCTTAAGGGTGCATCACCGCGCTCCAACCGGTACTCGTTGCGAAACATCTCAATAAAGTTCTGCTCAAGACTATTTACCGCAGTAGATTTTCCCGGCAGAAAAATATCCCGCTGGCTTTGCAACAACAGCGCATTCAAGAATGCCCCGCCCGCATTGGTATTAACCTCAATGAGATGAGCGCCGCGCTCATTCAAATGAAAATCGTAGCCGAAAAAAACTCCTTTTGCAGCATGGGGAGAAATTATTTTTTCGTTCCACTCAGGCAGTTTCGAAACAGTCTCGACCGCTGCAATCACTGCCCCCATTTGCGCAAGATGTTCCGGCGAAACACATAGCGAAACGCCCGCGAACAAATGCAAGTGTTGTTCTTTGATACTGCGGTAAAAGTTTTCGCCCTGTTGCCGGATAGAAGATACCAGAGAGTCTCTATCGATTACAGTAGCGGATGTTTCGTCATTCATCCGCTTTATTTCACCGTTTGACATCGGCGTCGGCCAGCCCCAGCAAACGATCTTTCAAATCAAATTGGGCAGGTCTGCTTCCTAACCACACTTTCAAAAAGGCGCGCATAAATCCGGGTGCATCAACGTGACCGAACTCTTTGCCATTCATACTCATTTTAATCCCGGATTTGGGATTGTAATCAAACGCCATTTGATCATCTTTTTTAATGTCCTTTAAAGTGTCAAACGGAGCCGCAAACTCCTTCAAACCGGTATCCAGTGTTTTAAATTCTTCTTCGCTATGATTTTCAACCAGCAGCTTGCGAGTTGCATCCAATAACTGTGCGCTCTGACCGTCGAACATAAAATTCAGCACCAGACGCTTACTCACACTTTCTGCCAATATCTCCTCAATCGAATGTTTCTTTTCAGGCAGATACAAGGCAATTACATAGACATTAAAAATGCCCGCCATCTTCTTCGCACCTGCACCGTTTAACACCAGCGACTGCTCGCCCGACTGTGCTTGTTCGGGCACATTTACCCCGACCACATTGAGCGCGAATGCTGACAGACTGCTCAGACACAACAAACTTGCCAATAAAATTTTTTGCATTATTTCTTTCGGTTTACTAAACAAAATTACAGGGCTTCAAAAATACCCGCCGCGCCCATACCCGTTCCTATGCACATCGTCACCATACCGTACTTCTGTTTACGACGACGCAAGCCGTGCAGCAACGTGGCGGTACGAATGGCCCCTGTGGCTCCAAGCGGATGCCCCAACGCAATGGCGCCCCCAAGTGGATTCACGATCGCCGGATCGATGCCGATGTCGTGGATAACCGCCAAAGACTGCGCCGCGAACGCTTCATTAAGTTCGATCCAGTCCAAATCTTTCAGGCTCAGTCCAACTTGTTTCAAGGCGCGGGGAATGGCTTCTTTCGGACCAATACCCATGATCTCGGGCGGCACACCCGCCACACTGAAGCCGAGAAACTTGCCGATAGGAGTGAGATTGTAACGCTTTAACGCAGTCTCGCTGCAAAGTAACACTGCACCTGCACCGTCAGACATCTGTGAACTGTTACCTGCCGTTACCGAGCCATGCTGCGCAAATACTGTTTTGAGTTTACCCAACGCTTCGAGCGAAGTATCTGCGCGCGGCCCTTCGTCTTGCACCACATCGTATGCCTTGATTTTCACCTCGCGTGTATTCATATCCGGCACATGCTCGCTAACGCGATAAGCTGAAATTTCGTCTTTGAATTCGCCCTTAAAGATTGCTGCAACGGCGCGCTCATGGCTCTGCAACGCAAACGCATCCTGCTCCTCCCGCGACACCCTCCAGCGCTCCGCCACTTTCTCCGCTGTCAACCCCATGCCGTAAGCAATACCGTAATGTTCATTTTTTTCAAAAATAGCCGCATTGAACGCGATCTTGTTGCCCATCATCGGCACCATGCTCATACTCTCCACACCCGCAGCCAGCATCACATCCGACTCGCCGAGACGAATACGATCCGCCGCCAGCGCCACCGCCTGCAAGCCGGAAGAACAGAAACGATTGACTGTCAAACCCGGCACCGTATCCGGCAACCCGGCCAGCAACAAAGCAATACGAGCCACGTTCATCCCCTGCTCCGCCTCCGGCATCGCACAGCCGACAATCACATCGCCAATACTCTTTGCATCCAGTGACGGCACCTGCGCCAGCACACTCTTCAACACATGTGCCAACAGATCATCCGGACGCGTATTGCGAAACATTCCGCGCGGAGCCTTGCCTACCGGTGTGCGCGTGGCGGCAACAATGTAGGCTTCCTGGACTTGTTTGCTCATGATGACCTCCTAATTATTTTCAATAAATGCGTAGGGACAAATGGCGATTCACCCTCATGAGCGCAATGTGTTGTACCTATGGGGCGGTTGAAAACTGTAGCGATTTTGGGGTGATCGTGCTTTGTGCAGTTCCGTTTCCCAGCAGGATATAGTTAGTACCCTGCGCCAACGTAACGGTACCCAGTGGCACAGTTACGCCTGTACCTGATGGGATCGTAATGCCAGTAGTGATATGATTTAGACCCGCGTTTCCAGAACTGCCCCATTCAAAATTGGTCAATCCTGCGGATGTTGCATTAAATACAACGCTCACGGCGTAGTTTCCTGCGGTAGTGCAATTGATGATATAGCCTATGTAGCCGCCAGTTGCATAATAAGGACCCTGCGCATAACTGTTCAGTTGTCCCAAGTACGGATAGGTTGAAGACATGCTCGTGACGTTGTCCGCGTAGTTAATGGCATCGATTGTCGATGTGCCGGTGCCCACAACATTGCGGGTGTAAATGATTCCCCCGGTATTCACCGCCTTTATCCCCGATAGTCGAGGACTGCCAGATGTTATCAACGTATCGTAACTGGTTGAAAGGGCATAACTAGGATCGCTCGCGGGATTGTTGAAGTTACTTACCCCAAAAGCCGTCCAGTTAAGACGGCTGTACCCTGAATTGAGCAGATTTTGCAGGTAACTGGATACCACTGCAGTCATCCCCGGGTCCATGATGGCTAAACCATAATTAGAGGCAGAGGTTTCTAGCCCGCTTTCCCACCCAGCCTCATATGCTTCTAGGCTAAGTCCGTAGTGCATAGCCATTAACGCAACATTCTCAGACTTACTCGTCAATGCAATATAGTTACCATTTGCGGTAAGTTGTGCTTGAATAGTTGCTATTGAGTCACCAGTATGATTGACGTGATTGACTCCATCCCCAGGAACAAGAGTATTATCCCGATTCTCGTATGGTGCCACCGAGAGTGCGCCAAGTACAGTCCCTATTGGAGTGGTTGGGTGGTAGTGCTGAATATACTGCATCATACCAGTAAACGCGCCAAATCCCCCCTGCTGCCATGCCAGCACGAGTTTTACACGGCTAGCATATTGTGAACCGAATGCGGCTGAGAATGCTACGTAGGCTTCATACATACGTTTGCCATAGTAACGGTACAAAGGAGAATAGGTGGCATTGTAGGAACTTTGACCCGCATCCCAGTCTAATACCCCAGGATTTGCAGCAACGTATGCATTAACAAAATTTGCGTAGGTACCTCCTCCAACACCAACCCCGTTCCATAATTCATTGGCAAGCTCGATGCGCACCTTCAGATTTGAATTGAGGTTGGCTGCCAGATAATTTGCCAGACCAGTCACGTAAGTGCCATCATCTTTTAGTGGCAAGTTATACCAAAGATCCGAATTGGTTGCATTGCAAAGTGCAACAAAGTCGTCGACCGGCGCCCCTTCCCCGGTAGTATTTGGTAATGCGGACGCCAGATTCGTACCTGACCAAATTTTGGTGTGCGTGTTTGCGGGTGTGTTTCGGCCAGCCCACGTTGTAGGCTGATCATTCCACAGCGCGTTAGACCAGTCCAGCGCACGCTGCTGGCCAAAATCTTTGAGTAACGAGATAAATTCGTTAGTGAACGTCCCGGATGCAGTCGGATATTCGGGTAGATTACAAAAAACGTTCGTAGCACCGCCGTTTGTGCCCGTGATGCTGAAACCAGCCGCGCCATTTGTAGGAACTAGATCAAATGTCACGATGCCTGACGTATTGATTTTGTTTGATATGGTGGCATTCCCGCCGCTGACAATCTCGGTACCTGCCCCAGTGGTTTTTTTTGAGGTAAAGCCGCACTTCCAAGGATGTGCCGCGTCATTTATATGCGCCCAGGACGGAGGACTTGAATAGTTCTGAACTTCGATAAGTAAAGTCTGGAAGTCCGTAGTCGGCCAGCCGTTAGCGTCACGTGTTGTGGGAGTCGATGCGTTAGCTATCGTCATAAAGCCTCTGGCAGTCCTCATGCCGTTTTGATACTCAGGAGAACCATAGTCGGACGGACTCGTCCCGCCAGAAGTTCCTATCGGCTGGAATGCATTGCTCTGTCCTCCGCTACCGCTATTGCTGCCGCTGTTACTGCCACTCTTGCTACCTACTACCGCGTTGTTGCATGCGACCAATACAAGCGCCAAAGATACCAACAACATTATTAATATTGCTTTTACTCTTTGAGATCTAGCCATTTTTACACCCGAAATCCTAACGAAAATATCTATAAATGAACGAACCTACGGTTTACCAAGACTTGCTGCTTTGGCAAAAAAAGGTATTGGGTTACCCCAAATTGCTTGCCATAAAACCGACCTTCAAAAATGCACACTTTTGCCGACTGCGGAAGTCTACTCTCGATTTTTCACCGCCGCAAAGCGGTCGGATTAAGTCTGAACTACTACACCTAATTCATCTTGGGACTCGCCTCATCAATTTCCAATCTGCATTCCCCAATCCTAGTTTCTCAACGGCTTCCCATTCTTCAACATATATTCAATCCGCTCCTGTGTCTTCTCAGTCGCGAGCAGTTCCATGAAGTTTTTACGTTCCAGATCAAGCAGCCAATCTTCATCAACCAGACTGCCTGTTTCCACATCACCACCGCACATAGTTTCGGCGACGCGGCAGCCGATATTGTAGTCGTGCGCGGAGATGAATTCGCCTTCGAGCATATTGAGCATTGAGGCTTTGAAGGTAGCGATGGCGGTGCGTCCGGCGACGGGTATCTGGTGCTGATGCAGGGGCGGGCGGTAGGCGGTGGCATTGAGTGCTTTGGCTTCTTCTTTGGCGACGTGCAGTAGTTCGAAGCGGTTGAGTACGATGCGATCGGACTGTCTGAGGTAGCCCATTTCTCTTGCCATTTCGGCGCTCTTGGCAACTTCGCCCATGGCGATGTTTTGGAAGTAGCGTCGGAGGATCGGAAAGATGTCTCCGCCGCGTGCTTCGTTTGCCGCGCGCTGCGCCATTTCTTTGCAGCCGCCGCCCGCGGGTAACAGACCGACGCCGACCTCAACCAGGCCGATATAACTTTCCAGTGTGGCGACGATGCGTGTGCAATGGATCGAGAATTCGCAACCGCCGCCGAGAGCCAAGCCATCCACGGCCGCGATGGTGGGCACTTGAGCGTATTTGAGGCGTTGTGAAGCTTGCTGAAATTTGGCGACCACTGCTTCAACCTGCGGTACGTTACCTGTTGCTGCATTGACAATGTCACCCAAGCCGCCTCCTCCGGCGATGGTGTATTTGACGCGGCTGGCGGCTTGTTTGAATTTGCCGAACACGCCTGCGTCTTCCGCCGGTGCTTGCAAGCCTTGCATCAGTTGCAGTAAGTTTGCGCCGGCAGAAAATGGCGGCTCAGTCTGCCACAGTATGAGTGCGCTGAAGTGTGCTTCGGCTTCATCCACAGCGCGCAATATTCCGTCCAGCACTTCGTTGTTGACGGTGTGCATCTTGCTCTTGAAACTCAGGATGGCGATGTTGTCGCCACTGTGCCATAGCCGCACTTCGTCGGTTTCGAAAATGGTTTCGCCGTAGTGGTGGGTCTCGCCCAGTAGCGCATCCGGATAAAGTTGACGCTTGTAGACGGGCAAAGTGGAACGGGGTTGATAAGCATTGCTTACTGGCGCAAATGCTCCTTGCGCACTATGCACCCCTGAGCGCTCGTGCTCCGCGACCCATTGCGGTAGCGGTGTGCTCGACATGGTTTTTCCTGCTGCAATATCGGCATTGATCCAGCCTGCAACTTGCTGCCAGCCTGCGGCTTGCCATATCTCAAACGGGCCGGTATCCCAGCCGAAACCCCAGCGCACTGCAAAGTCAAGATCGCGCGCATTATTCGCGACACTGGCAAGCTGCACAGCGCAATAATGGAAAGTGTCGCGCAAAATGCTCCACACGAATTGCGCTTGCGGATTTTGGCTGTCGCGCAATTTTGCCAGCTTTGCCGACCAGTCGCGTTCGCGCAAAATATCTTTCACTGCATCGTCAGCCTTTCCGCTTGAGGCACGGTAGGTGTAAGCGGCCAAATTAAACACGTGTATTTCTTTGCCCATTTTTTGATATACGCCGCGCTTAACCTTCTGTCCTAACGCACCTTGTTCTATCAGCTTGGTGATCCATTCCGGCGACTTAAAAAACGCATGCCACGGATCATCGGTCAGATTCTCCTGCATGGTTTTGACGACATGCGCGAACACGTCCAGCCCGACTACATCCAGCGTGCGGAAAGTGGCACTTTTTGGGCGCCCCAAATAACGCCCGGTGAGTGCATCCACTGTATCGAAGCTCAAGCCGAGACGCTGGGCATGATGCACGGTGGCAAGCATGGAAAACACACCAATACGGTTGGCAATAAAGTTCGGGGTATCTTTGGCTCGAACAACACCTTTCCCCAATGTGGAGACCAGAAATGTTTCCAATTGATCGAGAAATATTGCTTGCGTACCCGCGCAAGGGATCAACTCGACCAAGTGCATGTAACGCGGCGGATTGAAGAAGTGGATGCCGCAAAAACGGTGGCGAAGATTTTCGGGGAAGGCATCCGCAAGTTTATTGATAGACAAACCGGAAGTATTGGTGGCAAATATCGCGTGCGAATTCAGAAAAGGTGCAACCTTGCGATACAGGTCTGATTTCCAATCTATACGTTCGGCGATAGCTTCAATCACTAAATCGCATTCGAGCAACTTTTCCAAATGCTGCTCGTAGTTTGCGGCCTGAATATAAATGATCTTGGCGGGGCTGGCTATGGGTGCCGGTTCAAGTTTTTTTAATCCATCGAGCGCCTTGTTCACATTGCCATTCGGATCACCCTCTTTCGCGGGCAACTCGAACAAAAGCGTTTCCACATTGGCATTGACCAAGTGCGCGGCAATTTGCGCGCCCATGACACCCGCACCAAGGATTGCAACTTTTCTGATATGTAATTTTTTCATTTATTACCTCACCGTGATCTTTGCAGAGCCTTGTTCCTTCCCCTCTCCGAGACAAGGCTAGGATGGGGGTTGTCTCAATACAACACTTCTAGCCCCGCCCTCCCCCTTCATGCGGAGGAGATGTTGATTATTTAATTTTCAGGTGGTACCGGTCGCGGTTTACGCTCATTTGTCACGGCAACATAAGTCAATGTAGCCTCCGTCACTTTGACACAGGTTGGTTTGACCGGATCACGCTGCGCATAGACCTCGACATTGATAGTCATGGAAGTGCGACCAATTTTGATAATTTCCGCATAGAAACTCACCACATCACCCATAAAAAGGGGTTGTTTAAACAGGAATGAATTCACCGCTACGGTTACCACTCTGCCCCGCGCCCGACTAATAGCGGGAATACTCCCGGCAATATCCACTTGCGCCATTACCCAACCGCCAAAAACATCACCGGAGATATTGCAGTCTCCGGGCAAGGCCACCACGCGCAAAGTGGCGTGACGGCTTGGCAGGGTTGTCGTTTCTTCACTCATTTCCAATGTCCCTTATATAGTTGTTCGATCTCTTTTTCAAAATGTTTGGTCACACGATTACGTCTCATTTTAAGTGTCGGTGTCATTATTCCGTTTTCCACTGTCCATGGTTCGGTTTGTATAAGAACTCGATGGACACGCGCATATCCCGGGAATTCTTTTAATTGCGCGCCAATACGAAGCAGCACTTGTTGCTCGACACGTGTATCTTTTAAAGATTCCGGCATATCGTGTCGCACACCGATTTCCGCTGCAAATTTTTTCCAGACGTCCGGATTTAAAACAACCACCGCAACCATGTACGAACGCGCCTCACCCAGTACTATCACCTGCTCGAACAAATTATCGCGCGTGATTGCAAATTCCATGTCTGAAGGAGGCAATTTTTCTCCATTTGACATCACGATGATTTCCTTTACCCGGCCTGTAATGGTGATATGGCCCGACGGGCTTATTCTGGCGATGTCGCCTGTATTGAACCAGCCCTCCGCGTCAATTACGGCACGCGTTGCTTCGGGATTATTCCAGTATCCCATCATCACATTCGGACCTTTCACCAGCAAAGCATTACTTTCTCCAAGGCGAATCTGAACATCGCGGATTGGTTGTCCCACCGATTCAGGATAATTGTTGTCCAGATGATTGCCGCTGATCACCGGGCTGGTTTCCGACAAACCATACCCCTGTACTACGGGCAACCCCAGCCCGACAAACACTCTCGACACATCGGGAGACAATGCCGCCCCCCCGCTGATTGCAGTGCGTAAACGTCCGCCTAATCGCTCCAACAGTTTGCGCGCAACCAGCTTGTCCAATAAGGGCCAAAGAATAAAAGCCGGTTTCCAGCTACCTCTTCCTTGTTGATATAGAAATCGGGCCCAGCCCACATGGACTGCCAAATTAAATAGCATTTTGCGTATTGGAGAACCCTCATCAAGCTTGGTGTTTATCGCAACAAGGATACGTTCATAAATACGCGGCACCGAGATCAACAAGGTCGGTTTGATTGTCTGCATATCCTCACTCAACAATGGAATGGAGCGCGCAAATGCCACGGTCGCCCCGGTCATCACCGTTAAGTAGTATCCCAACGTACGCTCAAACGCATGCGAAAGCGGCAAGAAAGACAACAGCAGATCGTTGGGTTTCGGCGCAAAAATATCCAAACATGAATATGCGTTGGATAAGATATTGTGGTGACTCAGCATGACACCTTTGGGTTTGCCGGTTGTTCCCGAGGTGTAAACAATCGTTGCAAGAGCATAAGGATCAGTCAGCGTCGCCGCCCGCAACTGGGCGGAGGTCGGCAACCATACTTCGGCACTTTGCAAGCGCGCTTCGACGTTCTGCCCGATATTATTCAAACTTATAAAACGCCGTACAGAGGTCATTTGTGCAAGAACGATGTTTAACTCGGACCACTGTTCCTGTGTCTCGAAGAGTAATACTTTTACGTTTGAATCATTGGCGATGTAAGCTGCATTTTCCGCCCTGTCCACTGTATAGAGCGGTACAACAACCAACCCCAGCGACAACGCAGCCTGATCGAAAAATATCCATTGCGGACAGTTGCGCATCATGACGGCAACCCTGTCCCCCGCCTCCAACTGTTCTTGCAATAAAGCGGCTTGCCAGCGCGCAACTTGATCACGCACTTCCAACCAGGTATAGGATGCCCACCCGTTACTACCGGTATCAAAATAACGGTAAGCAACAGCATCCGGCGTGCGCTTAACCCGCTCAACCAACAAACCGTGCAAGGTGACTGCCTGTTCCAGTGTGATCTCAGTATGATTATTTTCAGTCATATGTTCCCCGTCTCAGTAAACGCCAACCTGATAATTCAACTCATCCCAATTTGAATCAACTATCTGCAACAGCTAGTCTTTTCCAATTCCAACCCTTACGCAATTCTTTCTTCAAATTTGGTTAGCCTTGCGTGGTAACAAAACTAACATACACCATGCAACGAATTTTATCTCCTGTTACTCCGTGGCAAAGTCATCCACCATGATAACCTTGCGGCGCAAAGCATAATCGCGTTCCAACTGTGCGGCTTGTTCGGCATTGATCAGACCCAGCCCCTGCGCTTCAGAAATTTGTTCCAGCTCATCCAAAGACTTTAACTTGCCAGCTTTGACAGCTTGAACCAGTTCCGCCTGCAAAGGTTCGCACAGTAAAGTACTGGTTAACGCCGCTTCCAACGCCCCTACCGCGTCACTGTCATCCCGAGGGATATAGCCCCCCTCTGTTAAACGATCCCGCGCTATACCGGGCGTGCTTAACAATTTGGCGACCTCATGCCCCACTTCATCGGAAGGCGGTTTGCGGCATTGCCCCAAGGGGAAGATAAGCGCACGCAGCAACAAGGCAGCGACACAGTTGGGAAAGTTTTGCAATACGCCATCGAATGCAGTTTGAATACGGAATAACCCGTCCTGCAATGCCCAATCCAACAACGGAATATCTTCAACCGGGCGTCCGTCATCCTCAAATTTTTTCAGTACAGCGGAACACAAATATAATTGGCTCAACACATCGCCCAAACGCGCGGATAGTTTCTCGCGACGTTTTAGTCCTCCGCCCAATATCAGCATTGCAAAGTCTGCGGCCAAAGCAAACGAGGCGGAGTAACGAGTCAGCAATTGGTAGTAGCGCCGTGTCGGTTCCTCTGTCGGAACATTGACAAGGTGTCCGTAGCTCAACGCAAACAACAGTGAGCGCACTGCATTACTGAGGGCAAAACTAATATGTCCAAACAATGCGGCATCGAAATCGAGCACGGCACGTTTTGAATTTTGGTCGTGGGCAGCTTGGATTTCTTTTAGCACGTAGGGATGTGATCGCACCGCGCCTTGCCCGAAAATAATGAGGCTGCGAGTCAATATATTCGCGCCTTCCACCGTAATACTAATCGGAGTCTGCTGGTAAGCACGCGCCAAATAATTATCCGGCCCCATGCATATCCCTTTGCCGCCATGCACGTCCATCGCATCATTAATCGCCACACGGCCGCGCTCGGTACAGTGATACTTCACGATGGCTGAAATCACCGATGGTTTCTCGCCGAGATCAACGGCTTGCGCTGTCAATACGCGCGCCGCATCCATGACGTATAGATTGCCCGCAATTCGGGTGAGCGCTTCTTCCACCCCTTCGAATTTGCCTACAGGCACTTTGAATTGCTTGCGTACACGGCCATACGCGCCGCTGGTACGCGCGGCCAACTTAATACAGCCCGTCGCGCTGGCCGGAAGAGAAATAGAACGCCCCGCAGCCAAACATTCCATCAGCATGCGCCAACCTTGACCGATGCGCGCTGTACCGCCAATGATATAGTCCATCGGAATAAACACATCTTTGCCTTGCGTCGGGCCGTTTTGAAATGCCGAGTTCAGCGGCAAATGGCGTCTGCCCACTTTTACTCTGGGCGTATCGGTTGGAATCAATGCCAGCGTTATACCGCGAGAGACTTCCGCACCGAGCAGATTTTGCGGGTCGTAGAGCTTGAATGCCAACCCCAGCAATGTGGCTACCGGAGCCAGCGTAATGTAGCGTTTTTCCCATGTCACACGCACACCGAGCACGTTCGCTTGCCCGTTGAAATCGCCATAACCAACAATTCCCACATCGGGAATTGCACCAGCATCGGAACCGGCAAAAGGTCCTGTAAGTGCAAAGCACGGCACCTCTTCACCCTTGGCTAGACGGCGCAGGTATTTGTCTTTTTGTTCCTGTGTGCCGTAATGCAGTAGCAATTCGGCGGGGCCCAGCGAATTCGGCACCATCACTGTCACTGCCGCGGTGGCACTACGCGAAGCAACCTTGCTCACGACCGCAGAATGTGCCTGGGCCGAAAACTGTAACCCGCCATACTCCTTCGGAATTATCATGCCGAAGAAACCTTTTTCCTTGATAAATTTCCATGTCTCCGGTGATAAATCGTTACGAACATGCGTAACATCCCAGTCGTCGACCATGGCGCATAATTGCTCTACTTCGTTATCCAGAAAAGACTGCTCTTCCTGACTCAATGTCGGCTTGGGCAAAGCCAATAATTTCTTCCAGTGCGGATTCCCGCTAAACAATTCGCCATCCCACCACACGGTACCGGCATCGAGTGCTTCCTGCTCGGTCTGTGATACTTGGGGGAGAATATTGCGGAAAATTTTTAATGCGGGACCGCTGACCAACAAACGACGCAGGATCGGAATACCGAAAATCATGAGAAACAACAGAAGTGCAACATAGACCACTTGCAAAGTCGTGTCCGAGACACGGCTTTGAATTGCAATCAGAGGGACAAATACCATCGCAGCCAACAACCAACCTGTGATTGCGGCGCGAAAAAAAGCCAGTAACAGCACTGTTACAATCACCACCAACGTTATTAGAATCGCCATCGTTTTAAACCTCAAAATTTATTATTTGTGGATAGTTGAACTGTACCGTCAGCCCGCTTGGCTGACAACAATACTAACTGTTATACACAAGCGCTTAATATACAGAAGAACAATCAACTCCAATTTACCAATTTTCTTGCCAACGTCATTTTCCTGCTGATTCAATGGCCATGCACGACCTCAACATTTTGCTGTAATGCACAAGAATGATCTGTCGTACCTTGCTCCACCTGCAACGTGCTGTGATGAATAGAAAATTTTTCTTTTAGCGTGTCCATAATCTCATCCATAAAGGCATCGCCGGGATAGCCATCCGGAATGACCAAATGCACCGTCAGCGCACTCTCAGTCGTGCTCATCCCCCAGATATGCAGGTCGTGAATATCTTTGACGCCTCGACATTGGCGCAGAAAAACCTCCACAGCCGCTGCGTCGATGTTTTCCGGTATCGCATTCAAAGCCAGTTGAATTGATTCGCGTAGCAGTCCCCATGTGCCGATCACAATCACGGTTACAATCAAAAGGCTGACTATCGGATCAAGCCAGTACCAGCCTGTAAACATCATCACCAAACCGGCAACTGCAACGCCGAGTGAAACGGCTGCATCTCCCAACATGTGAAGATAGGCTCCGCGAATGTTCAAGTCACCCCTGCTTCCCTTTACAAATAACCATGCCGATATCCCGTTAATTACAATACCAACTGCCGCAATCAGCGTGACTGTCAGCCCTGCCACCTCTTGTGCCTGCGCAAAGCGATGGATTGCTTCCCACGCAATAATTCCGCACGCCGCCATCAGAAACATGGCATTCATCAGTGCCGCCAAAATCGAAGTACTGCGCAGGCCATAAGTAAAGCGTCCACCCGGTATCTGGCGCGAAAGAATTGCGGCTCCCAAGGACAGTAACAGCCCCAGCACATCGGAAAGATTGTGCCCCGCATCGGCCATCAGCGCAGTTGAGTTGGCAATAAAACCGTAAGCGAATTCGATAATGACAAATGCCGTGTTCAGCGCAATGGCAATCAGAAAAGCGCTGCCGTAATCTTTTGGCACGCCGTGATGGTGATGTCCATCACCATGCGAGTGGCCGCTGTGGTCGTGTGAATGATCGTGGTCGTGGTCGTGGTCGTGGTCGTGATCATGATTGTGATCGTGATGGTGCGAGTGGTCATGTGCCATTAAATATTCTTTCGGGTTGCTAAAAAAATAACGTTCGGTCTTGCAGAAGCCGGAACTTATTGCTGTTGTTTATCTCAATTAATTAATGAAGCGATATTAGCGCATCTTCGCTACTGCGTCTTCCACTCGCTCAACCGCGATGATCTCCATGCCTTCAATCTTATGCTTGGGCGCGTTGGCTTTGGGAATAATGGCATGAGTGAATCCCAGCTTGGCGGCTTCTTTCAACCGTTCTTGCCCGCGTTGCACAGGGCGCACTTCGCCTGCCAACCCGACTTCGCCAAACACCACCATTTTTTCCGGCAAGGGTCTGTTGCGCAATGAAGACACTATCGCGAGCAGCACGGCAAGATCGGCTCCAGGCTCGGTAATCTTAACCCCGCCAACGGCATTGATGAACACATCCTGATCAAAACACGCGATGCCCGCGTGGCGGTGCAGCACGGCAAGCAACATCGCCAGTCTATTTTGTTCCAAACCCAGCGATAAACGGCGCGGACTGGGCGAATGTGCCTCATCAAGCAATGCTTGTATCTCCACCAGCAGCGGTCGCGTGCCTTCCTGCGTGACCATCACGCACGAGCCTGCCACTTGCGCCCCATGCTGCGACAAAAATAGTGCGGATGGGTTGCTTACTTCGCGCAGGCCTTTTTCGGTCATGGCAAACACACCGAGTTCGTTCACCGCGCCAAAGCGATTTTTGAAGGCGCGAATCAAACGGAAGCTGGAATGGGTGTCGCCTTCAAAATACAGCACCGTGTCGACAATGTGTTCCAACACGCGCGGCCCGGCCAGCGCGCCTTCTTTGGTAACGTGGCCAACGAGAATAATCGTCACCCCGCTGCTTTTTGCCATGCGCGTGAGTTGCGCCGCACATTCACGTACTTGGGCAACAGATCCGGGTGCGGAAGTAAGTTGTTCGGAATAGACAGTTTGAATGGAGTCGATCACTACCACGTCCGGCTTCTCGTTGGCGACAGTGGCCTGAATTTTTTCCAGTTGAATTTCCGGCAGCAAATGTACTTCTCTTGCATCGAGCGCCAAACGATGGGCGCGCAATGCAATCTGCTGCGCCGACTCTTCGCCGCTGACGTAGAGAACTTTTTTCGTGGCCGACAGATGCGCCAAGGCTTGCAACAGCAAAGTAGATTTGCCGATACCGGGGTCTCCTCCGATCAACACCACGCCACCCTCGACCAAACCACCGCCCAGTACACGGTCAAACTCCGCGATACCCGTCTGCGTGCGCTCTACTTCACTCGCCTCCACCTCTGCGAGCTGTTGTAATTTTCCCGATGCCGCCAAAGCGCTATAGCGATTCTTGCCCGCCGCAGGAATCGCTTCCGCCACCGACTCCACCAGCGTATTCCACTCGCCACAGTGGGGACACTGGCCCTGCCATTTGGGAGATTGCCCGCCGCATTCGGTACAGCTATAAATAGTTTTTGCTTTTGCCATGACTGCCTTTATTGAAACCTTATTTTGATGGGTAGCTGTGCATAGCCATCTGACTAAGGCAGCAAGCTGCCAAGTCATTGGTTATCGCAAACCCTGTCCTGAGTTTACCGAAGGGCTCCCCCCATCTAGCGTGCTTTGCCGTAATTCACTTACAACGTAATTAAGGGCAGCTAGCTGGGTTGAAGTAGTCATTCAAATTTGCATAAATCGCAGTGGCGTATGTCTCTACCTAACCCATTGCGGACTCTTAAAAAAAGTTAAACACACCCAGAAATATCGGGATAAAAAGTATAAGAAGAACGATGAATAAGGAGGATATACAAGCACCAGAGTTGTTATCTTTAAATTTGTTGGTTTTTAGTAATTTTAATTGTATGAATGGCGATACAAACATGAACCCAACACCAGCAACTATCGTTAATAGAAGAAAGCCCGGACCACTATTCCTAATTACTGCAAAACTAACCAAGCTCACAGCAATGAGCGGCCCAGAAAACCAAGATAATGAGCGTTTAGTATCAGGTGTCATGAATTATTTAACTAATCTTAAAATATGGAGTACATGCTCTTTCGTCAGCTGTTGGCTGGTTGTGACGCTACGTCATTCTAACCTGTCAGCGTCTCTTGCTGAAATCAGAGCGGCCACTCATACAAAAATTCCTCTTTCGGCAACAGGTAACCCAATGCGGCCTCAACCTAACGATGCTGTATAAAAAAACCTGTAAGGGGCTGCGCTGGGCTTTATCGGCTTAGTCCCGCTTGAGCGTATTCACTATGGACTCACAACTACAGGTATTAGAATGTAGCCAGCCAAAGCTGATGCATAAAAACGATGAAACCCGTCTTCCAATTTATACTTATACATAGCATCTGGGTCCATCTGGGACACAACTACAGGCGGCAACTCACCGTTAGGATTCATTAACGCCATGAGTACTGGCACCATTTTAAACTTCTTAAATGGAGCTATGCCAAAGTCTCTTGATGGTGGCTCAATTTCACTTAGGGGAACAATTTCTACGTCAGGCCGATTGTGGCCATAGAAGTAGAACTTGCATTCAGAGGAAACCTGCCTAAATTCACAGAAATCTAGCCATTCTTTTGGAATTTCAAATTGCATACAAGCTATTTTTCTACACAACGAAATTGTAGTGATGCGCTTGCAGGACGAGCAAAGCCTGAGTCAGTCATTTCAAGATTCACTGTTTCAGTAACTTTGTTTTGCTTTGCACAGAAGTCATTTGCTTCCTCATAAATATCGGCCTTTGCGCCAATAGCAGGGCCAAAGCCAACTTGTGCACTTCGTTTAGAGACCATATATGTACCTTTGTCCATCGGAATGACGCCAGTGCTTGAGCATGCTGAAAGAAGAAAAATAATTCCCAAGTAGTATCGTTTCATAATTCCCTCAATAAAGGTCTAACGTAAACCTGCGCAATCGATTTAAGAAAGCTACCAGTCGCGACCGTCAAGTTTTGGCCGAGCCTGTTCATTCTGCATTCTACACTTTGAGGGTCTCAACCTGAAACAACTTCGGCCACTCATTAGAATTCCACTCTCGGTAACAGGTAGCGGGCATAAACAACTTTTTTAAAATTTGATTTGCTTAATGCCATTACGTTTTGCATTTGCGGCTAAAGTGCTGTCCAGTGTTGCTATTTGGCTTGCCCCCAATTCCAAAGCCACAGCAAGATGCAGGGAATCGCCTGAACACAAACCATGCTCTTGCTGCTGAACCATTTTCGCCGCGTGTCGAAATGCTTCACGGCTGACAGGCACGATTCGTAACCCGCCGTCAGCCAGTATCTCGAATTCCTTACGCACACGCTTAGCGTCAGCTTCGTTGATTTGTCCTGTACGTATTTTAATGGATATAGCGCTGTGAAATTCCGTCAGCAGCCAGTCAGCACAGGCAGGCGTTTCATCCAGCTTGGCAAACCAAGCGGTAACGCCCTCGGTTTTGGGTTCGATTGTCAACAGTGGAACTATTACGCTGGTATCGACGTAGACCACTAGTAGCGTTCCGCTTGTCGCATACTTTCTACAACCGGCGCTGTCATCGGCATAGAAGCATGCAGCTTGGTGATACGGGTCAGAAAACTGGCCTTGTCGAATATTTTCCCGGGAACCAGTGTGATTTCGCCCGCCGGAGTAATGCTGGCCTCAACGCTGTCACCCTCTTTCAAGCCGGTAGCACGAGTGCATTCAACCGGCAAGCGTACGGCCAGACTATTGCCCCATCTGGAGACTTGCAGTCTCATGGCTCACTCCTGTATGTATATCCATGTAGATACTGTATAACCTTGGGTGGAACATGTCAATTCATTACCCATTCAAGAAATTCAACTATTCTATTTCACAGTTACCGCGCTGCTATAGAATAGCGCCCATGTTAAGGCTCACCGAAATTCGACTTCCGCTCGACCACCCGGCAGATGATCTCAAGACCGCTATCTTAAAGCGACTGGGCATCGCCGCATCCGATTTATCCTTCTACACATTGTTCCGGCGTGGATATGACGCACGCAAGCGCAACGCCATCGTACTGGTTTACACCGTGGATGTTGAGGTAAAAAACGAAGCTGCCTTGCTCAAAAAGAATATTCCGCATGTCACAACCGCGCCGGACATGAGTTACCGCGTGGTAGCTCAAGCACCTCAGGGATTAAGTGAACGCCCCGTGGTTATCGGCACCGGCCCGTGCGGTATTTTTGCCGGATTGCTGCTGGCGCAAATGGGCTTTCGCCCGATTATTCTGGAGCGTGGCAAAGAAGTGCGCGAACGAACCAAAGACACCTGGGGTTTGTGGCGCAAGGGCAAGCTTGATCCGGAATCTAATGTGCAATTCGGCGAGGGCGGTGCAGGCACATTTTCAGACGGCAAGTTGCACAGCCAGATCAAAGACCCGAAATTTTACGGGCGCAAAGTGCTTAGCGAATTTGTGAAAGCAGGTGCTCCGGAAGAAATCATGTACGTGAGCAAACCGCACATCGGCACGTTTCGTTTGGTTGGGGTGGTGGAAGAAATGCGCCACAGCATCGAAGCATTGGGTGGCGAAATACGTTTTCAAAGCCGCGTGGCAGACATCGATATTTTCGACGAGCAAGTGCGCGGCGTTGTGTTGGCCGATGGTGAACACATCTCAACCAAGCATGTGGTGCTCGCCGTCGGCCACAGTGCGCGCGATACATTTGAAATGCTGCACAAACGCGGCGTGTATATGGAAGCTAAGCCTTTCTCCATCGGCTTTCGCATTGAGCATCCGCAGTCGGTGATTGATCGTGCGCGTTTCGGTGCCAATGCAGGCAACCCCTTGCTCGGCGCGGCTGATTACAAGCTGGTGCATCACGCCAGCAATGGCCGTTCGGTATATAGTTTTTGCATGTGTCCTGGCGGCACGGTGGTGGCGGCAACCTCGGAGGCAGGCCGCGTGGTAACCAACGGTATGAGCCAATATTCGCGCAATGAGCGTAACGCCAACAGCGGCATCGTCGTTGGCATCACTCCGGAAGATTATCCCGGCGACGTACTCGCCGGGGTTGAATTTCAGCGCAAGTGGGAAGCACGTGCGTTCGAGTTGGGCGGAAAGAATTATTGCGCACCGGGACAACGCGTCGGTGATTTTTTGGCCGCACGACCGTCAACAACGCTCGGCTCAGTTAACGCTTCCTACACACCCGGCGTAACGCCGACTGATCTTGCCAGCGCCTTGCCCGATTATGTCATTGCGGCTATCCGCGAAGCGCTGCCCGCCTTTGAAAAACAGATCAAGGGCTTTGCCATGGATGACGCCCTGCTGACAGGCGTGGAGACGCGCACCTCTTCACCTGTACGCATAAAGCGTGGCGATAATTTTCAAAGCATTAATATCAAGGGACTTTATCCGGCAGGCGAAGGTGCGGGCTATGCAGGCGGAATACTTTCTGCTGCGGTGGATGGGATTGAAACTGCCGAGGCTGTCGCGCTGAATATGGTAAAGAAACATATTCAGCAGGACAATCAGGGCTAAATCTTCAACTCTCTACGAAATAGTCAAACTTGTGGCTGATCTCAATGCTGCGAGCGCTGCCTCATAGTCGCAGGCAATAATGCCATCGTCGATTTTTCCATAGTGATTAGGGAATGCCGCATGCAGCATATCCTCATTCGCGCTCATCACATCGGCCGCCTTGGAATCATCGTCGCTCAGCAATGCATCCAGACTCTCGCAAACCGCTTTGAGCTTTTCCGGAATAACAATAACGGTATTCTTTGATTGTACCGCCGGCAACTTATGCTCCAGTTGCAAAATAATTTTGTCCAGTGCTGTTTTAAGCAAGGCAATCGCATCATCAATTACTTGACGGGAAGCGCGATCTTTAATTACAACTTCTACAGTATCCGAAAGTTGCTGCAACTTGGTGGCACTAATATTTCCGGAAACACCTTTTAGAGTGTGGGCAAGACGTTCCGCCACATCCCAATCTTTATTATCGAGTGCCTTGATGATTTCAGCGGGTATTGATTTCTGCCCGGCGCAAAATTTGCGCAGCATTGACAGGTAAAGCGACTTCTTACCAAGCATGCGGCGCAGACCGCTGCCAATGTCCAGACCTTCAACATCAGAGGGTAGTTTGACATCTTCTTCAGACTTGATATTCACAACAGCTTTTGCTGAAAGTGGATGACGAGGCTTGATCCATTTCAACAAGGCCTTCCACAGGTCTTCCGGTTCAATCGGTTTGGCCACGTGATCATTCATGCCCGCCGCAATGCAACGGTCACGGTCTCCCTGCATGGCATTGGCAGTCATCGCTACCACGGGAAGATTTTTCAGGCGCGGATCCTTACGGATCTCCTGCGTTGCCGTCAGACCATCCATCACCGGCATCTGCATATCCATCAGCACGATGTCATACTCGGTAGCCCGTATCTTGTTCAGCGCGATCTCACCGTTAAAGGCCAACTCTACAACAAACCCCGCCTCGCGCAGCAATTCTGTCGCCACTTCCTGATTGAGTTCGTTATCGTCCACCAACAGGATACGAGCTCCCTTGATGGAAGCCAGCTTCTCAAAAGTGTCGCTCAAGGCATCCACGGTCATACGAGTACTGTCGACTACACCTCCGAGAATTCTTGTCACACAATCGAACAGCATTGAGACACTGACCGGCTTGATCAGCACATCCTCGATGTTCGCATTTTCACCACCCGTAATGTCTTCCTCATGCCCGTAATTTGTAACCATTATCAAGTGCGGCAGATTTCTGAGCGGAAGTTCAATCAGACGCCGAACCACTTCGATGTTATCCATTCCCGGCATTTGCCAGTCAAGGAACACGATGTCGAAGGGAAAACCTTCCGCCTCAGCCCGATTTACGGCCGCGATAGCCGCTTCTCCCGAGTCAACCTGGTCAACCTTCAAATTCATATTAGTCAGCATTTCGCTGAGCACCAGGCGTGCATTTCTGTTGTCATCCACAACCAATACATGCTTTCCTTGCAGATCGTTTGCAAGCATAGGCTTGCGCTGTTGGCCGATACTTTTTCCAAGACGTGCCGTGAACCAGAAGGTACTTCCTTTGCCCGGTTCACTTTCTACCCCCACTTCGCCACCCATTAATTCGGCCAGCTTTTTGGAAATGGCCAGACCGAGTCCGGTGCCGCCAAATTTGCGCGTGGTCGAAGTATCCGCCTGCGAAAAACTATGGAATAAACGCCCCATCTGTTCTTCCGTTAGACCAATACCCGCATCTCTAACAGAGCAGTAGAGCAAGACATCGCTGTTGGTTTTTTCTTTGACCCGGACAACAATTTCAATTTCACCCTTTTCGGTAAATTTGACCGCGTTGTTGCTGTAGTTAATCAAAATCTGCCCCAGCCTCAGCGGATCGCCAATCAGCTTTAGTGGTACATTTTTGTCTATATCAAAAATCAGTTCCAATCCTTTGGCAGATGTCTTCTCGGCAATCAGGCTGGCAACATTGTCGAATACTTTTTCCAGCTCAAATTCGGTATGTTCAACTGTTAGCTTTCCCGCCTCGATTTTTGAGAAGTCGAGAATGTCGTTGATAATGCCAAGTAAATGTTGACCAGACCCTTTGATTTTTTGAACGTAGTCGCGCTGACGCGGGGTCATATCGGTCTTTAGCGCCAAGTGGGACATTCCAATGATGGCATTCATCGGGGTACGAATTTCATGGCTCATATTTGAGAGGAAATCAGATTTGGCGAGGTTGGCCTTTTCCGCCACCAAGCGCGCACTTTCGAGTTCGGTATTTTTTTCCTGAAGCACCTGGTCCAGGCGTTTTCGCTCCGTTATATCGCGTGCTGCGGCAAATACACCCTGCAGTTTTCTATCGCGGTCATAGAAGGTTGTTGCATTAAATGAAACCACGGTTTCTTTACTGTCCCTCGCACGGGCTATCAGTTCGTAGTTGGTAATTTTCTTTTTGCTCAGCACCAGCTTGATGCTTTCTTCTGCCCGTTTTGTATCGGTAAAGGAATTCTTAAATGGCGCCCCGATCAATTCGTCGCGTGTACTTCCGGTTAATCGCGTCTTGATCGTCACGCAGTGCGGTGACTGAAACAACCGCCGGAAACCGGCTTCCATCTTTACGAATATATGTCAGCTCGTAAATATCCTCGATACCGCGTGAGGCTTTGAACACCAGCGCTTCAAAGCCGGGAGTAATTACTGTATCAAGTTCCAGGCTCAGCGCTTCTGCCCGTTCAATGACTTCCTGTGGATCGGAAATATCTGCCGGAGTGATCTTGTTCATCACATCGGCAGCGGTGTAGCCCAGCATGCGCTCGGCACCCACGTTAAAAATCTGGATAACGCCTTTCGCGTCTGTCGCAATACTGGAAAAGTTTGCACTGTTGAAAATCGCACTTTGCAAAGCGCCTGCCTTGAGCAATGCTTCTTCAGCTTGTTTACGGGCGCTATTGTCTGTTCCGATCAGCAAATAACCAATAATCGCGTCTTGATCGTCACGCAGTGCGGTGACTGAAACAACCGCCGGAAACCGGCTTCCATCTTTACGAATATATGTCAGCTCGTAAATATCCTCAATGCCTCGCGAAGCTTTAAACACCAGCGCTTCAAAGCCGGGGGTAATTGTGGTTGATAGTTCAACGCTTAACGCCTCCGCCCGCGCAATCACTTCCTGCGGATCGGAAATGTCAGCCGGAGTGATCTTGTTCATCACGTCGGCAGCAGTATAGCCCAGCATGCGTTCTGCACCCACGTTAAAAATCTGGATAACACCTTTCGCATCTGTCGCAATACTGGAGAAGTTTGCACTGTTGAAAATCGCACTTTGCAAAGCACCTGCCTTGAGCAAAGCCTCCTCCGCTTGTTTACTCGCCGTGTTGTCGGTACCAATAAGCAAGTAACCGATAATCGCGTCCTGGTCATCGCGGAGCGCGGTGACTGAAACAACCGCCGGAAACCGGCTTCCATCTTTACGAATATAGGTTAGTTCGTAAATATCCTCGATGCCGCGCGAAGCTTTGAACACCAGCGCTTCGAAGCCGGGAGTAATTGTGGTTGATAGTTCAACGCTTAACGCCTCCGCCCGCGCAATCACTTCCTGCGGATCGGAAATGTCAGCCGGAGTGATCTTGTTCATCACGTCGGCAGCAGTATAGCCCAGCATGCGTTCTGCACCCACGTTAAAAATCTGGATAACACCTTTCGCATCTGTCGCAATACTGGAGAAGTTTGCACTGTTGAAAATCGCACTCTGTAAAGCGCCTGCCTTGAGCAAAGCCTCTTCGGCCTGCTTTCTGGCACTATTGTCATAACCAATTAGCAGATATCCGATAATAGTATCCTGATCATCACGCAGCGCTGTAACTGAAACAGTTGCTGGAAAACGGCTACCGTCTTTGCGGATATAAGTCAGCTCATATATATCTTCAATTCCGCGAGATGCCTTAAATACCAGCGCCTCGAAGCCCGGCGTAATCGGTGTGCCGAGTTCGACACTAAGCGCCTTGGCACGTATGATTACCTCCTGCGGATCTGAAATATCCGCTGGTGTTATCTTGTTCGTCACATCCACAGCGGCGTAACCCAGCATGCGTTCCGCGCCAACGTTGAATATCTGAATTACACCTTTAGTGTCAGTCGCAATGCTTGAGAAGTTGACACTATTGAAAATCGCGCTCTGCAAAGCTCCTGCTTTTAGCAAGGCCTCTTCCGCTTGCTTGCGTGCCGTATTGTCCGTACCAATTAACAAATAGCCGATAATTCCATCATGCGCGTCGCGCAGTGCCGTCACTGATACCACCGCAGGAAACCGGCTACCGTCCTTGCGAATATAGGTCAGTTCGTAAATGTCTTCGATACCGCGAGAAGCCTTGAACACGAGTGCTTCAAAACCTGGGGTTATTGGCGTGGACAGTTCTAAACTTAACACCTCTGCACGTGCGATCAATTCCTGGGGATCGGAAATATCGGCCGGGGTGATTTTATTTATAACATCGGCAGCGGTGTAACCCAGCATGCGCTCGGCACCCACGTTAAAAATTTGAATAACGCCTTTCGCGTCAGTCGCAATACTGGAGAAGTTTGCACTATTGAAAATAGCACTTTGCAAAGCGCCTGCCTTGAGCAAGGCTTCTTCCGCCTGTTTGCGGGCGGTGTTGTCGGTACCAATCAACAGATAGCCAATAATGCCATCATGTGCATCGCGTAATGCCGTAACCGAAACGACAGCCGGAAAACGGCTCCCATCTTTACGAATATACGTTAGCTCATAGATATCCTCGATGCCACGCGACGCCTTGAATACCAAGGCCTCAAATCCCGGAGTAATTGGCGTTGAAAGTTCAACGCTCAGCGCCTCAGCACGCGCGATCACTTCCTGCGGGTCGGAAATATCCGAGGGCTTGATCTTGTTCATGACCTCGGCAGCGGTATAACCCAGCATACGCTCGGCACCCACATTGAAAATCTGGATTACGCCCTTCGCATCTGTAGCAATACTTGAAAAGTTTGCACTGTTGAAAATCGCGCTCTGTAAAGCATCAGTGTTGATTAGTGCTTCCTGGCGCCGAATTTCGGTAATTCTCTCAGCGACAATAGCTGCGGGAACATGTACTGCTGAATTGCGAATTTTTTTTGTCATGGCTTCTTTATTAGAATCGTCTAATAGTCAGGGCGGATAACCGGATCAAGTCAGTGTGAGCAATAAAGCCCGCAGAGACTCCAACGTCCATTTTGACGATAAAATAAGCCGTACTCGGTACGCTATCACGCTTAACCGGATAGCGCGATTTGCCTGACAATCAGGAGTGCCGGAACTGTTGAATTCCGTTGATATTATTCAGTTTACTGCCAGTTTATTTCTTTGGCGGTTTTGCCGCCGATCAAAACGTCATCCAGACTTTCCGGAATCTCTGCCTCTGTCTGTGATTTTGGGATGCGCCCCGCCATGATTTCGGCAAATCGTTGCGGCAGCAGCGGTTGAAGATCAGGGTTCGCATAGCCCTCGGGGAAAAGCGGTTGATTGTTGGCGAAGTCATACTTGTCTGTTGCTCCCAGCGTATGTAAAAACTCATGCGCGATCACAACATTATTTTGTTTTGCCATTTCCCGTGAGGCGAAGACATTGACCCTGCCTATAAGCCCTTTCTGCAAACCGGTAGAATGTCCAAGCCTTTTGAATTGTGCCGGATCAAAATAAAGCAGAAACATTTTCACCTGTGGAATCGGGCCGACCGTGTCAGTGTGACGAAATGACCACCACCTCATATTCAAGCTCCAAAGAATCACTTCAATGGGATTGCCATTGTGCGGAGCTTGCGGAGGTTGAGAATCAATTATCCCACCCAGTTTAATTTCTATGGAGGCACGCGCTGCACGGTCATAACGTGCTGCCTCGTCGCGCATAAAGCTTTCGATTGGCTTGAAATCTGCCACTGTCAGGCTACGCAAATAGTCCGCCACGGCAGGACTGCCATCGGCATTTATAAGAAAAATGGTGACGGGTAACGTACTCTCCCACTGAACCGAGAGGGTTTTATCCCGCCATGCGCCAATCGCAACGCCGGCGAGAATTAATAACAAGATGAATACCCGGATGACTTTGAACATATTCCTTGCCGTTATTAATGGTGGGGATCGGTAATATTAGTTTCGTCCACCGTATTCGGAAGATACCCATGTTGATACCCTTGGGTATTTTTTACTATTTTGACCATGTATAATTGTCGCACGTAACTTGCCGCTGACAAACCCGACGGTGGAAGACTATCGGCTATCCGCGTTTCGGCTGCGCCAATACCAGATTCGTTTTCAACAAAGTATTATCCTGATTTCCTGAAAGCTCAATATGAATACAAGATTTACCAAGCAACTTATAGTTGCTGCGATTTTATGCGTAGCATCCTGTTCTGTAGTTATGGCCCAAGACAATCCAGATCAACCCCTCATTAAAGAAAATAACTGGTATTTCTCCTGGGGCTATAGCCGCCAACAGTACGCGCCCTCTGATATTCACGTTTCCCAGCCTGGCTTGGGCAATAATTTCACGGTACATCAGGCAGCAGCGCAAGATTTCCCTGCAAATTTTGGTGATACCCTTAACTCTATTACGAACTTAAATTTCACTTCGCCACAGGAGAATATACGGGTTGGCCGATTTTTGAATGCGGAGAAAACGTTCGCCGTCGAGTTCTCGCTGGATCATAGTAAATACAATACCAACCTTGATCAAACTGCGTACGTTAGCGGCACCGTTAACAACCAGCCCTACAATAAGAATCTGGTACTCAGCGAGCAAAATTTTGATTACATGCTTCACAATGGTTTGAATCACGTCATGTTGAACGCGGTCTGGTTGCATCATCTGTATGGGCCTGAACAAAAGCCGGGGGATTTGCAATTGATCAGCCGGGCCGGAGCAGGTATTTTGGTGCCTCATGCCGAAACTACCGTTTTTGGTCAACAACCGGATGTTGGTCCCAAGACTCAAAATGTATGCTGTTTCTCAAGTAATGATTGGTGGCAAATTAATGGCTGGACCACTGGTATAGAGGTTGGTGTGCGTTATAGGATCATTGAATCCATGTACCTGGAGCTCACCTCAAAAGTGGCTTACGGTGTTCTGCGTGGTGTGCCGGTATATCAGGGTTCGGCGAATCAGACGATTTGGATGACCGAAGAGGTTTTATCCGCCGGCTTCCTGTTCTAGGGAAGCTTAGTGCAGGGTTCGGTTTGCCGGTATGGCTAAGGTATCGGTAAACACTGCATCAACATCTACCCGGTCAAATACGTAACGTTGATTACAAAATTCACAGTGAACCTCAACATCGCCACGCTCGATAATAATTGAGTCGACTTCGGTTCGACCAAGCATGCGCAACATTCTAGCCACGTTTTCACGCGAACAAGTGCAGCGGAACGTCACTGCCTGCGCATCAAATAAACGAATATCTTCTTCGTGATACAGACGATGCACCAGTTCGCCCGCAGTCAAAGTAAGCAGCTCTTCCGACTTGAGCGTGTCAGCCAACTGCGTCGCCCGATCCCAAGCGTCAATATCGGGTGAGCCTGCCTGCTCGGGAAGTTTCTGGAGTAGCATCCCCGCAGCACGTTTATCATTGGCGGCAAGCCACAATCGTGTTTCCAGTTGTTCCGATCTGGTCATATAGTTTCTCAGTATCTCGGCGACACTTTCACCTTCCAGCGCGACAATACCCTGATAAGCCTGATTCCCGTCTTTCGGATCCAGCGTAATTACAAAACGCCCGTCTCCGACCAGTTCTTGCAGTGTGCCATGCAGTAACTCGCCTTCCCACTTTGCGGTTGCGCGCATCTCCAGATCGCCGGTGCATTCCACTACCAATATTTTCACCGCGCCCTTGCCGTGAATTTGCAAAACCAACGATCCTTGCAATTTAAGTGTAGCCGCAAGCAGTGCCGCCGCCGCACACAATTCGCCCATCAGATCGCGCAATACTGGCGGATAGTTATGCCGGTCAAGCACACTTTGCCAGACAGTATCCAGACGCACGATTTCACCGCGTATCGGCGCGTGTTCGAATAAAAATCTTTGTAACGTGTCACTGGTATTTTTCATATCACTCGAAAGAAAGGCAAGACTTATAAACAAATAGACCCGAACGTCATCCTGAGGCTCGGGTCTGCAATTTTGAGAATCTCTCGATCTCAATCATCCCAATTGGGATAATTGGGTATCTTTACAGTATCTTCGTCAAACACCCCTTTGTTGGCCTGTGTGTGACAAGCATCGCAATAACTTAGCGATTTCACGTCTTTGTTTCCCTTGATCATCTTCTCGGGAATTTCGTGATGTTTGCGCTTGATATAACGAACCTCGGTAATACGCAGCGGCGCCTCTGTATTTTCGGTTGCGACTGCAATTTTGCGCGAACGTTTGTGATACGACTTGTCAGCCGCATTGGCAATGGCGTAGTCATGAATCACCTTCAGCGTATCTGCATCAAGCTCGGCGTTTTCACCAAAATGTTTTTTCAACGCTTCAGCAGTTAATAATTTCTCCCAAGACTTGCTTGGCAATAATCCAGGCGGATAGGCATAGTGGCAGGAGCCGCATTCTTCCTTGTATTGTTTGTTATCGACCGGAACGATTTCTTTTTGGCGAAAGGGTGTAAGAATCGCCTCGGCCAAGTCTTCTGCCACAACCACTCCGCTGCTTAGTGTCAGCGTGATAACCAGTGAAGCTGCTGCTGATATTTTTTTAATCATGCCTGTTCTCCCGAATTACTGCGCAAGCAGGAAAGTGAGAATGTCTGCTTTTTCCTGGGAGGTGCATTCACGACCCCAAGTATCATTGCAGTTACGCTTGAGCCATTTCTCGATTTTTTTCTCATCGGTGAATCTATCCGCATTCACGCGGGGTGACATCGGATCGATAACTTTGTGGGTCTTGCGGTGTTTGCCGGGCTTGCTAAAATCGGTGCCGTGGCAAGTCGAACAGGAGATGGTTTCACCGTCTTCTGCTTTGGCTTCTTTAGTCCAATCCGATTTGGCTTTGGCAGCGTCAATCTTTGTGACCCCGTCTGCTTTGTATTTTGCCAGCAAGCTATCGGTTGCAGGTGTGGCCAGCGCCAAGGGTGAAACAAAGACTGCCGCAGCAGTCAAAAGTGCAAATAATCTTTTCATTCTCTTCTCTCCATTACCACGTTAACTTAACGGCAACTAACATACCTAAAGCACCGAGTTCGGCAATCCCGGCATGACTGACCGGCCCTTGGCTCACATTCATCGATTTATTCACGGCATAAGCCAGCAAGGCTGCGCCGGTCACACCGAGAACGATGTGCTGATTATCCGGATCTTTCCAACCGTCTTCCAAATTAAAGTCATCCCAATGAACGATCAAGCCGGATGCCACCGTGGCAAGTGCCATGACTGCAGTCGACTTTGCCAATTCGGCATGTGCGCCATTCACCGGGCGAGAGCAGGTGGCACAAGTATCTCCGGGTGCGGTCAGCGTGGTCAATCCTGCGAGGATAAGTGTACCCAAGCCCAGATATTCATGAATTTTTTTCCCGGTAATCAGCTTGGGTTCAAACTCCGCTGCCGGAGTCGCTGCCACAATGGTATTTTTGGCTTTGAGTTCTGTGGCATCATTGTCTGCGAGCAAGAACGACTTCGCGTCATCGTTATAGTACTTGCCAGCAGGCAAGGTAAGATCAAGTGTATTGTCTGCCGCACTTGCTGTTCCCGCCAATGCTGCCAAACAGACTGCGGCAGCAAATCGTTTCAGTCTTACACCAACTGTCATTTTTCTCTCCTCCGTATTGTTTATGGTTATCTTTGGTTACTAACAATTTTATTATTCAATGCCCTGAAACTTCTGTCGAAATATTCTTCTTTTTTCCGGTAATCATGGCTCGTACCAGATTTTCTTTGTGCTGAATACTCCCCGCCGCAACGCCCAGCAAGTGCAATGGGATCATCACAAGTGCAAAATCGATCAACCATACATGCAGATGGTGAACCGTATAACTTGCTTCATCGCTGAAATAATCTGTCAGAAACAGCAGCGGGCCTTCATAGTCAATCACGGCAAGCGTAATAAGACCTGTAATAAAGATCATCAACAATAACCCCAGCAATGCGAAAACCATCAAAGCGCCAGCCGGATTGTGTCCGAAATAATGTCCGGGATTGTTTTGCAGCATTCCTCGCAAGTAGGCCAGAGTTTCTTGCGGTGAAAAAATAAACGATTTAAAGCGTGCGTATTGGTTTCCGGTAAAACCTAAAATCACGCGAGCCAATAACAATACACACAGAAAATATCCGATATAAGTATGTAAAAAGCCGAAATGGAATTCGGCTGTCAAATAGGCGAAAACAAAACTCAACACCAATGTCCAGTGAAACAGCCTTGTCGGCACATCCCACACATTTACAATCTCTTTATCATTCATATATTAGCAAATATTCCGCCGTCTTGTTCGTTTGGCCTCAATGCCGAAACGCAGCGGTATGTTAACAGAATAGCCCGGATTTGGAACTTAACAACCCTATCGTCTTGCCTTGAATTACAGAAATTCTGAATTCAATTCAGCGCTGATACCGATATCTGATTCCTGAAATTACTATTGGTTCCCTTTTGCAGTAATTTGTTTGCATCAAATCCGGAGTTCATAATTCGTGCCCGAGCGACCTAAAGTTATGTCCCGATATTCCGATAACAAACTTGCCAATAGACAATTTTTGGAGTTGAATTACAGGCGACTAAATCAATTTAACTTTTAACAAAGTTCTCAATCCATAATTTCAACTAACACAAATTCTTAGGAGAGACATCATGGGGTTCTTTGACGGCGGAGCAAAAGCAGCGGCAGAAGCGAAACAGCAAGCATTAATGCAGGACATGAAGGGTGAGTTGGCGGCGATAGACAAATCAATGGGAACGATTGAGTTTTCCCTGGATGGAAAGATTTTGAAGGCCAACGACAACTTTCTCAGATTACTGGGCTATACGCTGGAAGAGATTAAGGGTCAACATCACCGGATATTCGTCGACCCGGCATATCGTGAGAGTGCTGAATATCGGGAGTTTTGGGCAAAACTGGCGCGCGGTGAATTCGATGCTGCCCAATACAAGCGTATCGGCAAGGGCGGCAAAGAAGTGTGGATTCAGGCATCGTACAATCCCATCATGGACGGACATGGCAAACCCTATAAAGTAGTCAAGTTTGCCAGCGACATCACCGAACAAAAAATGCAAAACGCCAATTTTGAAGGCCAATTGGCTGCGATCAACAAATCCATGGCCACGATTGAGTTTTCGCTCGAGGGCTTGGTTCTGACCGCCAACGACAACTTTCTCAAGTTGCTGAGCTACTCACTGGATGAAGTCAAAGGAAAACATCACCGCATTTTTGTGGATCCAGCCTATCGCGAAACTGCCGAATATCGCGAGTTCTGGGCAAAACTGGGGCGCGGTGAATATGACGCGGGCCAATACAAGCGTATTGGCAAGGGCGGCAAAGAAGTGTGGATTCAGGCTTCATATAACCCCATCATGGATGCCAACGGAAAACCTTATAAGGTGGTGAAATTCGCCATCGACGTGACTGCTCAAGTGAAAGCAACCCAAGCCTTGAATCAGGCAGTTGAAGAGACCCAAGTGGTGGTTGCCGCAGCAAAAGAGGGCGACCTGACCCAGCGGATTCCCATGGAAGGGAAGACGGGTGCCTTGGAATCATTGTGTGAGGGGATTAATTCGTTGGTTCAAAGCATGCTGGATGTATTGCTCACCATCAAGGAAAGCAGTGACACCATTAGCACGGCATCGCAAGAAATTGCGGCGGGGAACTCCGACCTGTCTCAACGTACTGAAGAGCAGGCTTCCAGCCTGGAAGAAACCGCAGCCAGCATGGAAGAACTCACCTCAACCGTCAGACAAAATGCTGAAAACGCCAAACAGGCCAATCAATTGGCGATCTCGTCATCCACTGTGGCGACCAAGGGTGGCGAAGTGGTACGGGATTCTGTCTCGACCATGGCTCAGATCAGCGAATCCTCCAAGAAGATTGCCGACATCATTAGTGTCATCGATGGCATCGCCTTCCAGACCAACATCTTGGCCTTGAATGCAGCGGTTGAGGCCGCTCGTGCTGGTGAACAGGGACGCGGCTTTGCCGTGGTTGCGGCAGAAGTGCGCAACCTGGCACAACGCTCGGCCAATGCGGCGAAAGAAATCAAGACACTCATAACCGACAGCGTCTCCAAAGTCGAAAGCGGCACCGCTCAGGTCACCCAGGCCGGCAAGACCATGGACGAGATTGTTGAGAGTATCAAACGTGTTACCGACATCATGGCCGAGATCACGGCAGCCTCCAATGAACAAAGTCAGGGTATCGAGCAAGTCAACAAGGCCATTACACAGATGGATGAGGTGACCCAGCAGAACGCAGCCTTGGTCGAAGAAGCGGCGGCGGCAGCGGAATCGATGGAAGAACAAGCACAGACGATGAAAGAAGTGGTGGGACGCTTCAACCTGGGTGAAGAAGTTGCTCCGGTGACAAGGCAAGCGGCCCCTGCCAAGGCGATTGCAACAGCCAAAAGACCTGCCCCTGCGATAGCCAGAACGCCAGCTCAAGAGCTTGCTACAAAAGCCAAACCAAAGACATTGCCCAAGAAAGCGAACAAAGCCAGCGAAGAATGGGAAGAGTTCTAGGCGAATCTATTTATAGATAAGGAGCAGCCTTGGCCAAGGCGGAACCCAAACCCGATGCGGCATCGTGATACAAAGGGATGCAGTAACGATGCAGTAACAAGGAGAATAAAAATGGTAACTGAATCCAACATCGTCAATACAAGCGGCTCGGCCGGAGGAGAATACCTCACCTTTACGCTGGGCAATGAAGAATATGGCATGGATATTCTGAAAGTGCAGGAAATACGCGGCTACGATGCGGTGACTGCGATTGCCAATACCCCTGCATTCATCAAAGGGGTGATCAACCTGCGCGGCATTATTGTACCGATCGTTGATCTGCGCATTAAATTCAACTTGGGCAATGTGGACTATAACGAACTCACGGTGGTCATTATTCTGAGTTTAAGCAACCGGGTTGTGGGTGTGGTGGTAGATAGTGTCTCTGATGTATTGACCTTAACCCCGGATCAAATCAAGGCAGCGCCTTCACTCGCCACTTCGCTGGATACCCGCTACATCACCGGCATGGGTACGATTGATCAGCGCATGTTGATCCTGGTCGATATCGAAAGATTGATGACCAGCAGAGATATGGAGTTGGTCGATGAGGCGGTTGCTTGATTGTACGCAATTCAATTCAAAAATCTGTAAGTTAAATAACCTCCGGCAAAGCCGGAGGCTTTCCTCATTAAATTACTGACAACCTAAATTCCACGCACGACATTCCCACCTCGCGTAAAATCACCGAAGAATGCCATTGCACTCTTTACGGTTACGATTCGCCTTTAAATAATTGACCTTTGCTCACTTCCGAACAAATCACTGCCCTGTTTGCTCCCGATGGTGCGCTTTCCGCACATATCGATAACTTTCGTGCGCGCCCGCAACAAGTGGAATTGGCCAACACTATCGCAGAGGCAATCAACGTCAACGGTCAACTAATCGCCGAAGCCGGAACAGGTACGGGCAAGACCTTTGCCTATCTGGTACCTGCTTTACTTGCCGGTGGCAAGGTGGTCATATCAACCGGAACCAAGAACCTGCAAGACCAGTTGTTCCAGCGCGACTTACCCACCGTGCGCGATGCGTTAAAAGTTCCTGTCACTATTGCTCTGCTGAAAGGCCGCTCCAATTATGTGTGCCACTACCATTTGGAACGTGCTCAAACCGAAGGCACGTTTAAAACACGCGAAGATATTCGCCACTTGGGGAAAATTGCCAAGTATGCAAAAGTAACTCATTCCGGGGACAAAAGCGGTTTAGCCGACGTACCGGAAAATGCGCCGATCTGGATGCAAGTAACATCCACGCGGGAAAACTGTCTGGGACAGGATTGCCCGCAGCACAAAGAATGTTTCGTGCTAAAAGCGCGCAAAGAAGCGATGGAAGCCGATGTCGTCGTGGTTAATCATCACTTGTTCTTTGCCGATGTCATGTTGCGCGATGAAGGCGTGGCCGAATTGCTGCCTGCCTGCAATACCGTCATTTTCGACGAAGCCCACCAACTGCCGGAAACAGCCAGCTTATTCTTTGGCGAGAGCACATCCACTTCACAACTGCTCGATCTCGCCCGCGATAGTCAACTGGAGGCACTGACGAGCGCGAAAGACTTTGCCCCTCTGCCATTGGCCTGCGATGCGCTTGATAAAGCTGCGCGTGATCTGCGTCTGATATTCAAGAAAAACGAAGGGCGGATGCCGGCTCACGCAGCCATGGAATTATCCGGCTGGACAGACGCGCTTGCCACATTGAACAAAAAACTCGGTGCCTTGAATGAGTTACTGGAAAAACAAGCCGAGCGCAGTGAAGGCTTGGAAAATTGCCGTCAACGCGGACAAACTCTGGCATCGCAACTCAAGCAGTGGCAAGACGGCGAGGTAGCTGACAAAGTACGTTGGCTGGAAGTGTTTCACCATGCCGTAGTACTCAACACCACCCCTCTTTCGATAGCCGAAATCTTTGCCAGGCAAATCAGCAGTCACCCGCGTGCCTGGATATTCACTTCTGCCACACTGGCAGTAAAACAAAATTTCGCACACTATCAAACAGAAATGGGATTATTGGAGGCGCGTACCGCATGCTGGGATAGTCCGTTTAATTATCAGCAACAGGCGCTGTTGTATGTGCCGCAGGATATGCCGGAGCCCAACAGCCAAGGCTATACCGAGGCCGTGATCCAAGCCGCTCTACCCCTGATCGAAGCCAGTAAAGGACGCGCATTTTTGCTGTTTACCAGCTTGCGTGCAATGCAACGTGCTTATGAAATCCTGCTGGCCGAATTTGACCGCAAGAATTTGAAATATCCTTTGATGATCCAGGGCGAGGGTTCGCGCAACGAACTGCTGAGCCGCTTCCGCGAACACGGCAACGCGGTATTGCTGGGCAGCCAATCATTCTGGGAAGGCGTTGATGTGCGCGGTGAAGCGCTATCGCTGGTCGTGATAGACAAACTGCCATTCGCACCGCCGGACGATCCGGTATTGGCCGCACGCATCGCCCAGATCACCAAACAGGGACGTAACGCGTTTATGGAATATCAGTTACCGCGTACCGTTATTAACCTCAAACAAGGCGCCGGACGCTTAATCCGCGACGAAAGTGATCGCGGTGTGTTGATGATCTGCGATCCGCGCCTCATTTCAAAACACTACGGCAAACGCATCTGGCAAAGTTTGCCGCCGTTCAAACGCACGCGCGATGCGGCAGAGGCCGTCAATTTTTTTACCGCGACTCAAAACACTCATCCGGTTACGAAGTAATTGACTGCCAAACGCATTTGTTGTCAACTATGCACCGGTGAAAAATTCAATCTATCTCAATGGAAACTCTAAGAAGCTACTTTAGTGATTTTCGCTTTGGCATTGACGAGAACAACCTCTCCGTCAAGTCGCAACAATTGAGTTCTCGCTTAAAGCTGTACCCGGGCATGTTACTCAGCCAGACAGTAGCGCAAGCTGTTTTTGTCTGGCTGTTATGGAAAGCGCCTGAAACTCAGCACTGGCATTTGTTATTTTGGCTGGGTTTTGCCTATGCGTTATATCTGATTGAATTTTTCCATTGGCTTAACTACCGGACCAAAATTACCACTGTGGCGCAATGCAAGGAATGGGATCGTATTTTTTTCCTGTTTGCTTTAACTGTCGGCCTGCTGTGGGGGCTTGGCTCAATGTATTTTTTGCCGAAAGATTTGCTGATCCAAGTTGTACTGATATGTGTGATGCTGGGTCTTGCCGCCGGATCTGCCGCCTCCAACACGACCCATCTCCCATCTCTTTATGCTTATGTGCTTGGTTTGATGGTGCCGTTAATCTTTCGAGTTCTGGTAGAACAGGATGAAGCTCACTATGCGCTGGGTGCCTTACTGCTGCTTTTCTTGCTAATGGCATTGGCTTCGGGTCACTCCATCCACAAGCTTATATTTTTTTCGTTACAGCAACAATTTGAAAACCAGTCTTTGGCGCGGCAGCTCACCATAAAGAACAATGAGCTGGAACACAAAGTGGAAAAACGCACCTCACAACTCCGCCTCAAGTCAGAGGAGGTTGCGCAGATTCGTGACGTAAGTATAGTGGCCATGGGTATTCTTGCCGAAACACGCGACCATGCCACAGGCAACCATCTCAAACGTACCCAACATTACATTAGGATTCTTGCCAATAAACTCCGCAACCACCCTCGTTTTTCAGACTTTTTGACCGACGATCACATCGAGGCTCTTTATAAACTGGCGCCTCTTCACGATATTGGCAAAGTTGGCATTCCAGATGATATTTTGCTCAAGCCGGGAAAGCTGACTAAAGAAGAGTTTGAAGTTATGAAGATGCATCCCGTCATTGGAGGAAACGTATTGGCTGCGGCCGAAAGCGATTTACCGGCACCAAGCCGCTTCCTGGATATTGGCAGAGAAATCGCTACTGGACATCACGAAAAATGGAATGGCAGTGGTTATCCAGCCGGGCTTAGAGCGGATGAGATACCAATTTCTGCCCGCCTTATGGCTATAGTCGATGTTTATGACGCACTCATCAGCCAGCGAGTATACAAAAAAGCGTTCAGCCATGAAGAGGCTGTGTCCATCATCACACAAGGAAACGGAATTCATTTCGATCCCGATCTTGTAGATGCCTTTCTTGTAATACAAGATGACTTCCGGGATATTGCAGAACGATTCCGCGATACCTCAAACGAAATATTACACGCGCAATTTCCCGCTCATGCGGTTGGCGAAACGACTTGATCGGCAAAAATCAAGAGGGCGCTGAACTTCTCAACTGCATTACTCCAAATACAATTATTTGGCTAACCCCAGCACAAACTCAATCAAAGCTTTAATCTCGTCTTGCTTCTTGCCGGTTGGATCATTAGGCATCATAGCCGCTGAACCCCAATTTCCAGAGCCGCCATGGGATACTTTGCCAAGCAACCATTCTTCCGGTACCTTGCCGCCAGTTGCTTCCGTTAAAGTCTTGCCGGAAGTAGTTCTTTCCGTTTTGCCGTTATAAAACTTTGACACATCCATGAATGACGGACCAACTAGCTTTTTGTCGATTGTGTGACATGCCGTACATTGGTTCTTCTTTGCAATACCAGGCATATCTGTTGCAAAAACACTCACTGCAAGCATCATGATTGCTGCCGCAAACATGCTGACAATAAAAGATTTCATAGCTAAGTCCCTCTCCACGTATTATTAAATCGGAATGCTCCGTACATTATCACCTGAATTTATCCATCCATTCGAATAGTAGTTTCATAGTGGTCTGACTTGATACAAACTTATCATCTCCGGTTCTAAGAAGAAACTTGGCATGAGTCGAATTAAATGTTAAAGACATTAATTCTTCTGTATCGGCAGTAGCAAAAACGGCAAGGAAGTCTTCGTGGTAGCGCCACACGAAGTCTTCTATTTGCTGTATCTCCAATATTAATTCTTCCCTGCTCACTTTCTTCTCCGGTTACCGCATAGTATTCACATTCACCGAAGAAAACAACAATCCCCGAAAACCATAAAATCTGTGTTGGAATAGGAGCAAGTTTCATTGTCACCCAATGACAGGTAAGCGCAAATATTTTTTTGGCAGGAAGCAGTTGAATAGGTGCTATTAAAAAACTTCCAGGGAAATGTTCAAATTAATTTCAGTTGTGCCTCGAAGTCCTCAATTGGCATAGGCTTGCCGAACAAGTAGCCTTGGTAGTGATTACAGCCATTGTGTTGAAGGATGTGTAGTTGCTCTTCCGTCTCTACCCCTTCGGCAATGACTTCCAAATTAAGGCTTTGTGCCATGGCAATAATAGTACGCACAATCGCTTGATCGCTGTTGTCTGAAACCAGATCTTTAACAAATGATTGATCAATTTTGAGCTGATTCAACGGCAGTTTTTTAAGATACTGCAAAGACGAAAAACCAGTACCAAAGTCATCCAGTGCAAAACGAACTCCGATAGCTTTCAGTTTGTTCATGGTTGAAACGGTATCGTCTATGTTTTCCAGCAACACGCTTTCCGTGGGTTCCAATTTAAGCAGCATGGGGTTGATTGTATAAAGCTCTACGGCAGCTTGCACCTGATCCACAAAGTCTGTTTCGTGGAACTGTTTGGCACTTACGTTTACAGACAAAGTCAACTCTCGGGTCAGTTCATTTTTCTGCCACGCCTTGAGTTGTGCGCACGCCGTCTCCAGCACCCACTTTCCGATTAGTATAATCAACCCGGTTTCTTCAGCTAGCGAAATAAATTGAACTGGTGATACTACGCCTCGCTCAGGGTGCCGCCAACGGACCAATGCTTCGGCACCTAATGCTTGGCGCTTACTGTCTACCTGAATTTGGAAATACAACTGGAATTGCTTAGTTTCAATTGCTTTGAGCAATTCCATTTCCAGTGCCGCACGGGAGTTGATGCTAGCCTGCATTTGCGGGTCGAAAAACCTCAAGCCATTGCGTCCTTCTTTCTTGGACTGGTACATGGCAATGTCTGCCTGCTTGAATATTTCATCTATTCGAGAGTCATGTTTGTTAAATAGTGTGGCACCAATACTGGTGGTAATACTGTATTCGTAGGTAGCAAGCTGGAAGGGTTGCCGGAGAGAATGGAGAATTTTATTGCCTACATATTCCGTCTGTGTGGCCGCCTCCAGGGATTGCTCGCTTAATCCTTCCAGCATGACTACAAACTCATCGCCCCCCATCCGCGCCACAGTATCGCCTTCACGCAAACAGGACTCAATACGTTGGGCTGTCTGTTGTAACAGCATGTCACCAAGGTCGTGACCGAGAGTATCGTTAAGTGTTTTGAAATTATCGAGATCGAGAAACAAAATCGCGCCTTGCTTACCGCTGCGTGAGCTCGAAACCAAAGCAAGCTTGAGCCTGTCCATGAGCAGTCGCCTATTGGGAATACGGGTAAGCGGGTCATAAAATGCCAAGTGCTGGATTTCATCCAGCGCACTCCTGCTGAAAGTTATGTCGGTAAGTGTACCCACGTAATTGGTAACTTTGCCCTGCCCGTTTTTTACCGCCGTAATAATGAGACGTTCGGGATAAACTTCGCCATTCCTGCGTTTATTCCATATTTCTCCTTCCCAGAAACCCAGGCGGGTAATGCTCCTCCACATCGCGGTATAAAAAGCCAAATCATGGCGCCCGGAACTGAGAATACTAGGGTTCTTGCCGACAACTTCTTCAGAGGAGTAACCCGTAATCTTGGTGAACGCAATGTTTACACTGATAATCTGTCCATCGGCATCGGTGACAATCATCCCCTCTTGTGCCTCGAAGACTGTAGCGGCAACCCGTAATTTTGCTTCAGCCAGTTTAAGTTCGGTAACATCACTCAACGCGATTCGAAAAATGAATTGCGATCCAACCTTTTCTTTCCGCGTACAGTCACAATGGGCGTAAAAGATAGAACCGTCTGCGCGCATCATTGCCAAGTCGAGCACTTGCTTTTGATTCGCTTCTTTGAGCATCATATCCATGAATTGCCGATGCCAGTAATCTCTATCGTGCACGGCAATAAACCTGGAGAAATGGCGATTGACCAGCTTTGAACGTTCGGCGCCCAGCAGCTTGCATCCGGTCAGATTGATCTCGCTAATCACTGCTTCTCTGCCAAGGGTAATATATCCGATCGGGGCAAACTCAAACAGGTCGACATATAGATCCCTCGACTCTTCCAGTGCAAGATGAGACCTGCGCAATTCTTCATTCTGCATTTCCAGCTCGATCTGGTGAACCTGTAGCTCGTGCAGCAGCTCTTCAGGGTTGCCGGTAGCGACTTGTGCCAGTCGCGTGCGGGCAAGTTGCGCTTCGGCTGCTTTTCTTATTTTATCCTGATTGTCTGGTTTTGTACTCAAGCGATTTCCTTCAGAAACAAACGGATCAGGATTAACTATTAAGTTTTGCGCCTTGAAGCAATAATGATCATGTCACCTCTAACTCGACCTGTCTGTATACTACCCTTTTCCCATGTTTTTAATATGGGTATTTTGCGGAGATAAACTTTTCCATGACAGTTATTAGGAGCATGTCCAATCTCTACACATTGACACAGTCATGCCCTTTTCGCGATAATCATTAGTTACAAAATAATTAGCTGGCTAACCAAATGAAATCGCTTAACGAACAATTTTCTGAGTCAATGTTTCTGGTTACACATGCCTGGCGCACGGAGCTGGACAGAAGGCTGCGGCCGCTTGGATTTTCGCACTCGCGCTGGTTGCTGCTCATGCATTTGTCACGCAACGATGGTTGCACACATCGTGAACTTGCCCAGAGCATGGGTATAGAAGCGGCCTCATTGGTCAAATTGGTGGATCACATGGAAAAAGAAGGTTTGCTCAAGCGCTGCGCCAGCGAGACTGATCGCAGAGTTAAACACCTGCGTTTATCCGGAGAGGGTAAAACGGTTGTCAAGAACATACGTTCTTATGCAAATGATCTGCGCAATGAAATGCTATCAGGGCTAAACAAAAGCAATATTAAAACATCTCTTGATGTACTAAATAATATCCGCGTCAAACTTGGAGCACTCGCATGAAACGTGTCGTCGAAAACCATAAAAATAAATTTATCATTGTAACTGTATTGCTCGCCGCTATTGTCGGCGGCGGCGTTTATGTCTATTTTTCCAGCAGTACGCGCAGCACTGAAAATGCTTACATTAGTGCAGACGTGGTGAATGTTGCGGCACAAGTTTCCGGCAAAGTCAGCGATGTGTATATCAAAGAAAACCAATATGTTCACAAAGGCGACGCGCTATTCGATATTGACCCCGCACCGTTTGCGATTACCCTGAGCCGTGCCCAGGCTGATCTGGCAGTGGCACAACAAAGTGCGCGTCAGGATAATGCCGAAATCAACGTGGCACGGGCTCAAATCGCCCAAACTGAAAGCGATCTGGCCAATGCCCAGGCAAGCTACGAGCGCAATAAAAAACTGGTTGAACAAAACTTCCTTTCACGGCAATCCGCTGATGATTCTCTTGAGCGCGTACAAACCCTACAGGCATCTCTGGATCAGGCGCATGCCAAATTGAGCAAAGCACTCTCGGCACCCGCAAAGACGGAAGAGCGGGGTGATGTGCTAAAGGCCCGGGCTGCGATCGCACAGGCCAAGCTTGATTTGGAACACACTCACATCGTCGCCTCTCAAGACGGGCAAATTAGTAATCTCACCCTCACGGCTGGCTCGCTGGTTGGTATGGGCGTTCCCCTGTTCGCACTAATCGCACAGAATAGTTTTCATATTGATGCCAATTTCAAAGAGACCGAGTTGGTCGGCATACATACCGGGCAGGATGTAGATATTCAGATTGACATGTATCCCGGTCAACATTTTGCAGGCAAGGTGGATAGCCTTAGCGGTGGAACCGGCACTGCGTTTTCTCTGTTACCACCGCAAAATGCGACGGGTAACTGGGTTAAGATCGCACAGCGTATCCCGGTACGTATCAAGTTCGCGCAGACCGATGCCGAGCATCCGCTGCGCATCGGCGCGACAGCAACAATCAGCGTACAACTGAAGTAGAATCAAATGAAAAGCAAGCCCATATTGGTCGCATTCGCCGTCATGGCGGCGACCATCATGCAAGTGTTGGACACCACCATCATCAACGTGGCACTGCCCAACATGGCGGGACAACTCGATGCCACGCCCGATAACATCAGTTGGGTGCTCACCTCGTACCTGATCGCCTCGGCGATCTTCATGCCGCTTACAGGTTACTTTACGGACCGTCTGGGACAAAAACGTTTTCTACTCATCAGCATCGCCGGCTTCGTCATCACTTCAGCCCTGTGCGGCATGGCAACCAGTCTCGCGCAAATGGTGCTGTTCCGGTTTTTGCAGGGCGTGTTTGGAGCTTCATTGGTGCCGCTGTCGCAATCAATCATGCTACAAGCCTATCCGGGCGAACAGAGGGGCAAAGCGATGGCTATCTGGGCGATGGGCGTCATGGTTGCCCCCATTCTGGGCCCAACACTGGGTGGCTGGCTGACCGATGTGGTCAGTTGGCGCTGGACGTTCTATATTAATTTGCCGGTCGGGATTGCATCATTCATTCTCGCTGTGCGCCATGTGCCGGATAGCGTTGTAAAAGCCCGGCGCATGGACTGGTTCGGCTTCTGTTCGCTTGCCATCGGTATCGGTTCAGTACAACTGGTACTGGATCGCGGCAATCAGGACGATTGGTTCAGCTCACAAACTCTGATCTTTGCGACCATCATCGCAGTACTGGCCTTTACTTTCTTCATCGGCTATACCGTCACCGGAAAACATCACCCGCTGTTTGATCTGCGCATATTCAAAGACCGCAATTTTTTGGTTGCCTGTCTCATCATGACCACCATCGGTGTCGGCTTCTTCGGTGGCATGGTACTGCAATCGCTTTACCTGCAAAACTTTCTCGGTTACCCCACCTTTGACGCCGGACTATATATGGCACCGCGCGGACTGGCTTCGCTGCTAATCATGATCATAGTGGGTAAATTTTCCGGCAAATTTCCACCGCGCAATTTTGTACTGGCAGGCATCTTTTGCAGCATCGGTGGAAACTATCTGATGACACGTTTCACCGGCGACATCACCGCAAACGAATTGCTCCTGCCGATGATCTTGCAGGGTTTTGGCATGGGGCTGATCTTCGTTCCCATTTCTACTCTGGCATTCACTACTCTGCCCAAAACAATTGCTGCAGAAGCCGCCGGTATTTACAGCTTGATTCGGACATTCGGTTCTGCGCTGGGCATCTCCATTCTTGCCACTTACTTCTCGCGCGACACGCAGAAAAATTGGGCCTTGTTGCGCGGCAATATCACCTCCTATAGCGAGTCACTACATCAATACCTTGCGCCTCTTCACTTGGGTACACAAGACACACAAGGCATCGCACTTGCTGCCAAAGCAGTGATAACCCAGGCACAAAGCATCGCCTACATTGACAGCTTTACATTTTCCACGCTCAATTTTGTTCTGATGCTGCCGTTGCTAGTGTTTTTGCGCCCCCCAGCCAAGGGAAAACCATCCCACGCCCCTGTAATTGCGGATTAACTACTTGATAATAATGGTTACTTACATGCCACGTGAAGAAGTTTCACCAAGCGAGTAAAATGGCGAAGATAGCCGCATAACTCACACTGAATTTACAAACTAATCAAACTTGCACAAAGCATCGAACAACAATCCCTATATTCTGAAATTACTAATATCTTAAATTTTATACCCTGACCAAGGAGCTACTAGCAATGCCACATAATCTGTTCAACACCAACCAACCACTTAACCTCTCAAACGGGAAAAAGTCTTCCTTTTATTCCCTGCCCTCGCTCGAAGCTGCCGGCATAGGTAATATTTCGCGACTCCCCGTTTCTATCCGCATTGTGCTGGAATCAGTACTGCGTAATTGCGACGGTAAAAAGGTGACAGAAGCGCATGTAAGGCAACTGGCGAACTGGCAACCAAATGCCGCACGCACAGAGGAAATTCCTTTCGTCGTGGCACGTATCGTATTGCAAGACTTTACCGGTGTGCCGCTGCTTGCCGACCTCGCAGCCATGCGCGATGCTGCCGCGTCTCAGGGTAAAGATCCAAAAGTGATTGAACCGCTGGTTCCGGTCAATCTGGTGGTGGATCACTCGGTACAAATCGATTACTTCAATCGCCCGGATGCGTTGAAGCTGAACATGGAATTGGAATTCGAACGCAATACAGAACGTTACCGCTTTATGAAATGGGGCATGCAGGCATTCGACACCTTCAAGGTCGTACCGCCCGGTATCGGTATCGTGCATCAAGTCAACCTGGAATATTTGGCTCGCGGTGTGCTGCAAAAAGACGGCGTGACTTATCCGGACACTCTTGTGGGTACAGACAGCCACACCACCATGATTAACGGCATCGGCGTAGTCGGCTGGGGCGTGGGCGGTATCGAAGCAGAAGCGGGCATGTTGGGTCAGCCGGTGTATTTCCTCACACCGGATGTGGTCGGTGTGCATCTCAAAGGCAAATTAAAAGAAGGTGTAACTGCAACCGATTTGGTGCTGACTGTTACCGAATTGCTGCGCAAACAAAAAGTCGTGGGCAAGTTCGTCGAATTCTTTGGCGAAGGTACTGCCGCCCTCACCCTGCCCGACCGTGCCACGATCGCCAACATGGCACCGGAATACGGCGCAACCATGGGCTTCTTCCCGGTCGATGAAGTTACTGTGAATTTCATGCGCAATACCGGTCGCACTGATGATGAAGTTGCCGCCTTTGAAGCCTATTTCAAAGCGCAAGGTCTGTTCGGCGTGCCCAAGGATGGCAGCATCGACTACAGCAGCAGAGTTGAACTGGATCTGAACAGCATCGAGCCATCTTTGGCCGGCCCGAAGCGCCCGCAAGACCGCGTGGCATTGAAGGCGTTGAAAGAAACTTTCAATGCACTGTTTAGCAAACCCGTGGCGGAAAACGGCTTCAATCAACCCGCCGACAAACTGGCGCAACGTTACGCCACCGGTAAAGACGATCTTAAAATTGGCAATGGCGACGTGCTGATTGCAGCGATCACTTCTTGTACTAATACTTCCAATCCCGGTGTATTGCTGGCAGCAGGCTTGCTGGCGAAAAAGGCCGTGGCAAAAGGCTTGAAAGTCGCCCCTCATATCAAGACTTCTCTAGCCCCGGGATCGCGTGTTGTTACAGAATATCTGACTAACGCCGGTCTGCTGGAATCCTTGACACAACTGGGTTTCAGTGTCGCCGCTTACGGCTGCACTACTTGTATCGGAAACGCGGGGCCATTGCGCGAAGACATCGACAAGACCATCACCGACAACGCCCTGATCTGTGCCGCAGTGCTCTCCGGCAACCGCAACTTCGAAGCGCGTATCCATCCGAATCTGAAGGCCAACTTCCTCGCCAGCCCGCCGTTGGTTGTCGCCTACGCTATCGCGGGCAAGGTGAATATCAATCTGGACACCGAACCGCTGGGTACCGGCAAAGATGGTCAACCTGTTTACCTGAAAGACATCTGGCCCAATAGCGCAGAGGTACAAACAGTGATGAAGTTCGCCGCCGATCCGGCAGTGTATCGCAAACTGTATTCCGATCTGACCAAAGATCTGCCCTTGTGGAATGCGATTGCTGCCCCGACGGGCAACCGCTACCAGTGGGATGATTCCACTTATATCGCACGTCCGCCCTTCTTCGATGCCGCCACACCCAAGGTTGGCGACATCAAGGGAGCCAAGGCACTGGCACTATTCGGTGATTCCGTAACCACCGACCATATCAGCCCGGCGGGCAGCTTTAAGGCCTCCACACCGGCCGGAAAATATCTGCAAGCACACAAGGTTGAAGTCAAAGACTTCAACAGCTACGGATCGCGTCGCGGCAACCACGAAGTGATGATGCGCGGCACCTTCGCCAACGTGCGCATCAAAAACCTCATACTACCGGCCAATGCCGACGGCAGTCGTGTCGAAGGTGGCTACACGCTGTACAAAGGCGAACAGTTGGCAATATACGATGCAGCGATAAAATACATCAATGACGGCACACCGACAGTTATTTTTGCCGGCGAAGAATACGGTACCGGATCGTCACGTGACTGGGCGGCAAAAGGCACACAACTTCTCGGCGTGAAAGCTGTCATCGCGAGAAGTTATGAACGTATTCACCGCAGCAATCTGGTTGGTATGGGTGTATTGCCTTTGCAATTCAAAGGCGGTGATTCGGTGGCAAGTTTGAATCTGAGCGGCGACGAAACTTTCGATCTAATCGGGATTAACGATAATCTAAAGCCGCAACAAGATGTCACACTCACTATCACTCGCAAAGATGGTAGCAAGCAGAACGTTACACTGCTGTTACGCATCGATACACCGATCGAAGTGGACTACTACCGCAATGGAGGCATACTCCCGTATGTCTTGAAGGAATTGATGAGCAAGGCATAACACTGCGCGGGCAGTAACCAGCCCGCATTTCGCGTATTTGGGATGGGTTGAACAATGTTCAACCCAAACTTTTTATAAGTCCGATTAACGAGAATCGCTTACCAAACCGTTTATTGCATGTCCATTATTCCTATCCTTATGTATCACAACATTAATTGCCCTCCGCAAGGGGCGCGTTTGCGCAATCTTTATGTGCGCAAGAATGCTTTTGCGCGGCAAATGTTTTTGTTGCGGTTGTTGGGGTATCGGGGTTTGTCCATGTCTGCTGCCATGCCTTATTTACGCGGCGAAAAAAAAGGGCGTGTGGCCGTTCTTACGTTTGATGACGGTTATGTCGATACGCTTGAGAATGCCTTACCAATTTTGCAAAAGAATGGATTTAGTGCGACATGTTATTTCATCAGTCAGCGCAGCGGGCAATATAACGATTGGGACGCAGCAGCGTTGAATGTGCGCAAAGCGTTGATGAATGACGAGCAAATCCGTGCCTGGCATGCAGCGGGGATGGAAGTCGGCGCTCATTCGCGTACCCATCCGCATTTAACAAATTGCGCGGATGCAGAATTACAAAACGAGATAGCCGGTAGCAAAGCTGATTTGGAAACATTGACCGGTAGTGTCGTCTCACAATTTTGCTATCCCTATGGCGACCTTGACGAGCGAGTATCAAACGCCGCAAAACAAGCTGGCTTTGATGCCGCCACAACCACTCGGCGTGGCCGTGCACGAGCGGGCGATAATCCCATGCAGTTGCGCCGAATATTGGTTAGCGGTAGCACTTTCCCCCATCTGTTTATTCTCAAACTATTGAGCGGGTACGAGGATAAGCGCGGATGAAATTACTCTTTGTGGGTACACACAACGGCGGCGGCGGTACTGAGAGTCACTTTGTTACACTGGCGAAAGCCATGCTTGCAGCAGGACACGAAGTCGCTGCGGTTGTTCGGCCCAATAGCCCGATTCATGCCGGCTTACTGGACAGTGGCGTTCAGCTCTACTTCGGCGTTTTCAAAAATGCGTTCGACCCGCGCGGCACTATTGCGGTGTGGCGAGCCTGTAGCAAATTTCACCCCGACTGGGTGATTGGCAGTTTCAGCAAAGAATATTGGCCCCTCGCAATCATTTCCCGTCTTCGCGGGATAAAACTTGCCCTGTTCAAACATATGGATTACCCGTTGCGCCCGGCCACGCATTTCTTCATTCCCCGCCTGGCTCAACGTTTCATCGTCATTTCAAATTTCATGCGCGATAATTTTATCGCGCGCGGCATTGATCCTGCACGCATCCAGATTCTCTATAACCCGCTGGATCTTGAATACTTTAAATCCGATGCGCAGTTGCGCAAAACGAGCCGTGAACACTTTGGCTATGCGGATGATGACGTCGTCATTGGCTTTATCGGCGCAATGCATCCAGACAAAGGAATGCTGCCTCTGTGCGATGCGATTAATCAAGCCATGCAACTCATGCCTAATCTCAAAGCCATTTGGGTCGGTGACGGGCTTGCAGTTGCAGACCTCAACACAACAATCCATGACAGCGGATTTGCAAACCGACACATCTGGCACACTTGGGTCAAGGATGTGCGTCCATACTATGCGGCAATTGATATTCTCGCGGTTCCAACGATCGGCAGAGAAACTTTCGGACGGGTTTCCATTGAAGCCCAAGCTGTCGGGGTTCCGGTTTTGTGCAGTAACAACGGAGGTCTGCCCGAAACTATTCTTTCGGATGTTACCGGCAAACTGGTTCCGGCGGGAGAGGTGGTTGCCTGGCGTGAAGCTATTTTACAACTGGCCGGAGATAAGCAATTGCGCAAACGACTTCAGCATAAAGGACGCGAGTGGGTGAAAGAAAAATTCAGCTCTTCAGCCATTGCCAAAGAATTCACATCACTTCTTGAAACATCATAAAAACAGACCGGGCTTCTTCAAGCCACGCCCTGAATTAACAGTTCCAATCTGGCTCTACCTTCCGGACTTGTCATCACCATGAGCACGTCTCCTCCCTGCAGACTATGTTGCGCGGGAGGATTGAATATCCAGCCTTTTTCAGTGCTTCGTATTGCCAACACCAGACAATCTTTATTGCCGTGGTACAAAACGGTCAAGGGTTTGCCGGACAATGCCATCGGGATAGCAATCTCTTCCATGCGCAAACCCTCTTCAGACCTGAGCATATCATCCAGAAACGACACTACATTGGGTCTGAGCATGGCTGAGACTATGCGCAACCCTCCTGTAAAATCGGGTGAAACGATTTCATCCGCACCGGCGCGTCTGGTCTTTTCGGCATTCTTCAAATCATGACAGCGCGCCACAACGCGCAAGTCGGATTTCAATTGTTTGGCGCTTAAACTAATAACCAGATTGTGGCTGTCATCATGTGCCACCGCAAACACGCCCCGTGCTTGCATCACTCCCGCATCCAGTAACACATCATTGTCCGTCGCATCCCCGAGCAAATACAACTGCCCCGGATGGCTGTCCAAATAGTGTTGTATGGTCTCCATATCGGAATCGATGATCACGCATTGGCGACCGGTCGAGCTTAGTTCATACGCCACATTACTGCCGACAAGGCCGATACCGCAAACAATGTAATGATTTTTCAACTGCGCGATTCGTTGAAGCATTTTCTTTCTCCGCCTGGACACACTCAGATCGCTTTCCAACATAAACGCCGTCAATGTAGAAAGCACATAACCCATTACACCAATACCGGCCACCCCGATAAATACAGTGAATAGTCGTCCGTATTCATATCTTGTGACATCTACTATCTCACCATAACCGATGGTGGCTATGGTAATAAATGTCATGTAAAAACAATCCATCCAGGAATAGTGCGGGCCTCCCAGAGTCCGGTAACCAACCGTACCGATTACCAGTACCAGCACCAGTGCGGCAAACGAAAACAGTAAATTGCGCATCACCAGGGATTCATTTGCTGCCGAGACTCGCATTATTCTTCCTGATTATTTTGATCGGGAAACAGCTCGCTGATAAAACCAAAATTCCGCAAATCTTCAATCCGCATGGGATACAGTATTCCATCCAGATGATCGCATTCATGTTGCACCACACGTGCATGAAATCCGCTTACCGTGCGGTCAATTAAAGCACCAAATTGATCAGTTCCCTGATAGCGGATATGGGTAAAGCGCGGAACTAAGCCGCGCATACCCGGTACACTGAGGCAGCCCTCCCAACCACTTTCTTTCGTCTGTGACAGCGGTGTAATAACAGGGTTAATCAGCACCGTATCAGGCACAACTTCAGCATCCGGATAACGGGGGCTGCTTTCCACCCCGAAAATCACAATGCGCAGATTGATTCCGATCTGGGGTGCTGCCAGCCCCACCCCGTCAAGCGCTTGCATGGTGTCGCGCATATCGGCCAACAACTCATGAAACTCTTTACTATCGAAAGCAGTCACCTCTTCCGCGCGTCGCAATAAACGCGCATCACCCATGCGTAATGCTTTTTTAACTGACATCTGAGTCCACCACCAATTCCAAAATATTTCTCACTTTAGCCATTGCCGGATCGACAATTTTGCTGATTGAATCAAGATGAATACCCACCCGGCTATTTCCGCGGCCGGCGGCATAATTCACCACCACCGCGATGGCGGCATAACCGAGTCCCAATTCTCTTGCCAGCGATGCCTCGGGCATTCCGGTCATACCCACCATATCAGCCCCGTCCCGTTCGAAACGATTGATCTCGGCAGCCGTTTCAAGGCGGGGCCCCTGTGCCGCCGCATAAACACCGCCATCCAAACATTTTACTTTGGCATTGGTTGCCGCGGTCAAAATTTGTTTTCGCAATTGCGGACTATATGGCAGCGTAAAATCAATATGTGTGACCGGGCGTTCGCGCCCGTCGAAAAAAGTAAATGGTCTTCCGTGCGTGTAATCAAGAATCTGATCGGGAATGACTATTTCGCCCGGAATAAAGTCTGCTCTGATACCGCCGACAGATGCGACCGCAATCACACGCTTTGCACCTTGTTGATATAGCGCCCACAAATTGGCGCGATAATTCACCTCATGCGGCGGAATAGTATGCCCGTAACCATGGCGTGCGAGAAACATAACCTCATGCCGGTTGATTGTGCCAAAAGTCAGCGCCCCGGAAGGTTCGCCATAAGGTGTGCGTATAACTTGCCGATGGGTAATTTTAAGATTGGCGAGCTGGTCAAGGCCAGTGCCTCCGATGATTGCTAACATATTTATCCTAATCCCTCACCGCATAAATCGCGGGCAAATTTCGCCACGCGCCATGTATGTCCATTCCAAAACCAAATACAAAACGTTCCGGCAATTTTGTTCCGACAAAATCCGCACATATCGGCTTCTCTTTACCGTTTTCCTTGTCGGCAAACACCGCACAGTAGAACTTCTTCGCCCCCAAGGCCAATACACGCTGTTTGATCGCGTGCATTGTATGGCCTTCGTCAAGAATGTCATCCAGTACCAACACAACTTTATTGCGTACATTCTCGTGCGGAGCCACCTTCCAGTGCAACTCTCCGCCCTGCTTTTCGTTTCCATATCGCGATACATGCAAATAATCAAATTCCAAAGGAAAGTCGAGCATAGGTAAAAGTTGACCGGTAAAGATGACCGCCCCCCCCATCACCGATAACACCAAGGGATGCTCGTCAGCCAGCAGTGCATTAATTTCTTGAGCAACGTGATGCACGGCCGTTTTGACCTGATCTTCAGACAGCAACATCTCGGCGCTGTTTAAAATATCCCGTGCTTGCTGGTTAGTGAGCATCAGAGCGATTTTAGATAAGCGGCAAAATCGGTACTCAACTCTTCATGTTTTAGTCCATATGCCACTTGAGCTTTCAAGTAGCCTAATTTGGAACCGCAGTCATAACGTGTTCCGGCAAAACGATAAGCCAACAATTGCTCTTCCTGCATGAGTGCCGCAATACCGTCGGTGAGTTGTATTTCACCCCCGGCTCCCGGCCATATTTTGGAAATATGATGGAAGATACGGGGTGTCAAAATATAACGCCCGACAACAGCCAGAGTTGATGGGGCTGCCGAAGGATTGGGCTTTTCCACGATCTTGTTTACTTGCTCCAGATTGGGTTCCAGATTGGTGCTGCCGACAATACCATACTGTTTGGTATGTTCACGCGGCACATCTTGCACACCCAAAACCGAAGATTGATGTTTTGCAAAAACATCCACCATTTGCTTCATGACGGCCGTCTTGCCTTCGATCAGATCGTCCGCGAGTATCACCGCAAATGGCTCATTTTGAATGACCGGTTGCGCGCATAGCACAGCATGCCCCAATCCCAAAGGTTCGGATTGACGAATGTAAATGCAATTTATATGTTTGGGAACAACTTCCTGCACAATGCGCAACAATTCATTTTTGCCCTGAGCCGCCAGCGTGGCTTCCAATTCGAATGCTTTATCGAAATGATCTTCAATCGCACGTTTGTTGCGACCGGTGATGAATACCATATCAGTAATACCTGCGGCGATGGCCTCTTCCACTGCGTACTGGATGAGCGGCTTATCCACCACCGGCAACATTTCTTTTGCAGTCGCTTTGGTAGCCGGTAGAAAACGGCTACCCAACCCAGCGACAGGAAACACAGCTTTAGTAATTTGCTTCATGCTCCAATCCCTTTCAATAAATTAATCAATCCTTGCTCGTCTATCACTGGCACGCCCAATTCACGCGCCTTTTCCAGTTTGCTGCCTGCTTCTGCTCCTGCAACTACGTAATTTGTTTTTTTCGATACACTGCCAGCCACCTTGGCACCCAAAGCCTCCAGCGCGGCCTTTGCCTCGTCCCTGCTCATGGATGGAAGTGTACCAGTCAGCACGAAAGTTTTACCCATCAATGGCAAGTTTTCGACTGGCTCGCCTTCACTTTCCTTTGGACTTACACCACCCAGGTTAATATCGAGCAGTGCTTTTATTACGTCAATATTATGTTGTTCCCTAAAAAATGAAAAAATACTTTGTGCCACCACCGGCCCTACATCAGGGACTCGTTGTAACCGCTCCTGATCGGCTTCCATCAAATTTGCCAGCTTGCCGAAATGCCGCGCCAAATCTTTAGCCGTGGTCTCACCCACATTACGAATACCCAGCGCGTAGATAAAGCGAGCCAGCGTGGGAGTTTTGCTATGGACAATAGCCAGCAGTAGATTCTCTGCCGATTTCTCCCCCATCCGCTCCAGCCCTGCCAGCGTCGGTTTGTCCAGCGAATAGATATCCGCAGGTGAATGCACCAAACCGTTATCCACCAGTTGATCTATCAGCTTGTCGCCCAGCCCCTCGATGTCCAACGCGCGACGACTGGCGAAGTGAAAGAGCGCCTCCTTGCGTTGCGCAGGACAAAACAAACCACCTGTGCAACGCCATGCGGCTTCTCCCTCTTCGCGCACGATTGTACTTCCGCACACCGGACATTTTCCATCCAGGCGCTTAAACAAATCAAATGCCGCGCCGACTTCCGGCGGACGTTTGTCCAGCACCACCCCGACCACTTCCGGTATCACATCGCCAGCGCGGCGCACAATCACCGTATCGCCAACGCGCACATCCTTGCGCCGCGTTTCATCCTCGTTGTGCAGCGTGGCGTTGGAAACCGTGGTTCCGCCGACAAACACCGGCTCCAATTTTGCCACCGGCGTCAGTTTACCGGTGCGACCGACCTGAATATCAATATCGCGCACCACAGTCAACTGCTCTTCCGCCGGAAACTTGTGCGCAACCGCCCAGCGCGGCTCGCGCGTCACAAAGCCAAGTTTCTCTTGCAAGGCAAGGTCGTTAACCTTGTAAACCACGCCGTCAATATCGAACGGCAGACCATCACGCTTGGCGGCGATGCTGCGGTGGAACGCCACAAGCCCTTGCGCACCCTGCACCACCGCACGCTCAGCGCACACCGGCAAGCCCATCTTGCCTAGTTCATTCAGTATATTGCCGTGCGTCGAGGGCAAATTCCACCCCCTTACGTCACCCAGACCATAGGCAAAAAATGACAACGGGCGTCTCGCTGCCAAAGCCGGATCAAGCTGACGAATACTGCCCGCAGCACCGTTACGCGGGTTCACCAGCGTGGGTAATCCCTGTTCGCGCTGACGTTCGTTGTAGCCCTCAAAATCGCGGCGACTCATATATACCTCGCCGCGTACTTCCAGCACGAAATCATCACAATCTTTAAGCCGTAAGGGAATCTGATGGATGGTGCGAATATTTTGTGTCACGTCTTCGCCGGTTTCACCATCGCCCCGTGTGGAAGCCTGTACCAGTACGCCATGTTCGTAGCGTAAATTGATCGCCAAACCGTCGAATTTTAGTTCGCACACATACTCGACTGCTGCCTCTGTTTCCCCCAACTCGCGCCGTACTCTGGAGTCAAAAGCAATTGCGCCCTGATCACTAATGTCAGTCTCGGTGCGAATGGAAAGCATAGGCACAGCATGGCGCACAGGCACAAAGCCATCCAGCACTTTGCCGCCAACCCGTTGCGTAGGTGAATCAACAGTCAGCAGTTCAGGGTGTTGTGTTTCAAGGGCTTGCAGTTCGCGGAACAGCTTGTCGTATTCCGCATCAGGTATAGTCGGCGAATCCTGCACATAATAGGCTTGGATATGACGTTCAATCTCCGCACGCAGTTGCGCGATGCGCTGTAGAACAGAGGAATTCATAACAAGATTTTTCTGCCACAGAGTACACAGAGATCACAGAGAAAACCTTCGACTCTCTGTGTGTACGCTGTGATCTCTGTGGCTGATTTTAGTTTTGTGAACATAAAAATCTAAGCGAACAAACGTAATGCCTGTGTGCTGCCCGGAGCAATCTTGCCAGCCAGCATACGACTTTCGATGGCGGCAACCTGTTCGCGTATCTGCGCTATCGCTGCATCACCCAAAGAAACGCGATGATCATCCACCAGCCCGGCGCGCAGATCCATTGCCAACTCGCGTGCCAACACAGCCATCTCATCAAAACGATTTGCCGGACGCTCCACTCGCGCAACATCCAGCAACAAGGTCAAACCTTTTACGCGTACTTGGGTGAGAGTGTGGTGTTGAAAGGGTGTGTTGTCCAAATTGGCGAGGCTGAAAAGTGTCAGCCCTTGCTCATTCAACAAATGAAATGCACCATCCGCTTGCAGTTTCAAACCGTGGCGCTCGGCCACTTGTGCAATCTCGCTACCGAACAAAAGACGATCGCCTCCGGGCAAAATATTGAGACCGATCATTTTGTCCACCTCGGCACAAAACTCATCCAAGGCCTTGGACAGTTTAATTGCTTCCGCCACGGAAGGCAGCTCGATATCCGCCTGTAACTGTTCTCCAATATCATGCAAAATATCGTGGAAACTCATCAGCCGGATTTCACTTACCGGCCCCGAACGATCAGCCAATTGCAAACCGATCTTAAATGCGTTGTAAGCGGGAAGGCTTTCCGGAATGAGTCGTTCCCAGTTTCCCGTACTTGCATTCTGACCGTAGGCATTGACACTTTTTCCAAAATCGAAACGCTGCTCCCAAAGCGGTGCAAGCACGTCGCTGCCGAGCGGCGCTTTGAGCTTGATGGAAACCACATAGTCAGTTTCCGCATTAAGCAGCTCAAAGGTATTCTCCACTATGGTTGCGCGTTGCGTCTCGTTACGCCCAAGTGCGGTAACCTCTTCGTCCAGCAATGCATCTGCCGCTGACGAGTTGGATTTGTACAGCGCATCTTCATGCGGGGACTTATATGATGAACCGAATTTGTTGCGATAGCTTCTTTGCTGCCAGAAGCCGTATAGATAGACAGCAACCACCAGCAAAATTCCGATGGATAATAACCCGATTTGTAATTCACTCATGTTGTAACACCGATTGAATCAATGGCGCTGATTATACTAAACTCAGCGTATCCGGCAGATCAAAATCATTCACGCCAACTGCAAGTCGCCGCTGATGCTGCCTATACTGGCAACCTCATGCACTGCCTTTACGAATTCCCCGTTTTCATGTAGCAGATCCAGCGTGTCCGGATGACCGTGTCCGCGCATGTGCGCCAGTCTTGCCTTGCTGGTAGCAGACATTTCCCAAACCAAGCCATTCAACAGCTCATCTGCCGATTCCGGCTTGTTACACACCAGCACCATGTCGCATCCCGCATTCAGGGCAGCTTCAGCACGTTGCACAATGCCACCGGCCACCGTCGCGCCTTCCATGCTCAAGTCGTCGCTGAAAATACAACCTTCAAAACCAAGTTGACCGCGCAAAATATCTTTCAACCATACCTTTGAAAAACCTGCCGGACGCGGATCAACCTTTGGGTAGATCACATGCGCGGGCATAACCGCCGTCAAACCAAAATCCACCATCTGCCGGAATGGAATCAAGTCGCACATTTCGATGTCGGACAAATCGCGCTCATCAACGGGAATCTCCAAATGCGAATCCGCGCGCACAAAACCGTGACCGGGGAAATGTTTGCCCACCGTTGCCATGCCAGCCTTTTTCATACCCAACAACAGACTATGCGCCAGCTCGGCGATGGCTTGCGGCTCAGCGTGAAAAGCCCTGTCTCCGATCACTCCGCTGCTGCCGTAGTCCACATCCAGCACCGGCGTAAAACTAAAATCGATACCGTGTGCCCGTAACTCCGAGGCCAATACCCAACCGGTTTGCTCTGCCAAGTGCTTCGCCTTTTTGGGATGGGCATCCCACAATTTTCCGAATTCCCGCATCGGCGGTATCCGGGTAAAGCCCTCGCGGAAACGCTGAACTCGCCCCCCCTCGTGATCGACAGCAATAAGTAACTGCGGTGTACGAATGGCACGAATGCCGGCTGTCAGTTCGGCAAGTTGACGCGGAGATTCATAATTGCGCCCAAATAAAATCACGCCCCCCACCAAAGGATGACGCAAGCGTTTTTCATCCTCCGGAGTGAGAACCTTGCCTGCCACATCCAGCATTACCGGCCCAATGCCCATTACAAATCCCCTTCCAAAATCACAAACGCCAACGCTGTTTCACGCTCGTCACTCAGGCTCAAGTAATGGCGAGTCACGCCAAGTTTTTGCAGATACGCTGACAATTCCGCATCGAATAAAAATGCCGGTTTACCCAATTCATCATGGCTAACGGTAATGCGGCGCAGGGTCACAGGATGACGCAATCCCTGCCCTGTGGCTTTGGCCAGCGCTTCTTTTGCGGCAAAGCGCTTGCTTAAATAACGTGAGGGATTGGAATGTGCATTGTATTCGGATAGTTCTTGTGCGCTCAAAATACGCTCGGCGAATGCTTTGCCGTGCCGCACTACCGCAGCTTCGATGCGTGCCACAGTGACGATGTCGGTACCAATGCCGATGATCATGCGACCAGCAATGCCTTCATCTTTATTACCGCTTGCTCCAGGCCAATAAACACTGCTTCGGAAATAACAGCGTGGCCGATATTAAGTTCTTCAATGTGCGGAATGGCAACAATGGGCCGAACATTGTGGTAATTCAGTCCGTGTCCGGCATTCACCTGCAAGCCCAGAGAATGCCCGTATAGAGCCGCGCAATGAATACGTTCAAGCTCTGTTTCACGCTCCGGGATGCTATCTGCATCGCCATATTTCCCGGTGTGAATTTCTATAACCGGCGCCCCCGCATTCTTGGCCGCATCAAGCTGTTTCTCGTCCGCGTCAATAAATAGCGACACGCGAATACCCGCATCGGTGCAGCGCTGCGTGGCACGCTTTACTTGTTCAAAATATTTCACCACATCCAAGCCGCCCTCGGTGGTGAGTTCTTCACGTTTTTCCGGTACAAGGCAGATGTCGTGCGGTTTGGTGCGCAAGGCGAGATTTATCATTTCATCCGTTACGGCGCATTCCAGATTCATGCGCGTTTGCAACATTCCGCGCAACGTTGCCACATCGGCATCCTGAATGTGGCGGCGATCTTCGCGCAGATGAAGGGTGATGGCATCCACCCCCGCTTCCTCGCAAATAAGTGCTGCCCTGACAACGTTGGGATAACGCGATCCGCGTACTTGACGCAGCGTTGCCACATGGTCGATATTCAATCCGAGTTTAATCATATTTCTTCAAGTCCTTAATCAGCTCCCTAGTGTGCAAGACTACCCCGCCAAGATGATGGTTCAATAGCATACGCATCAATTGTTTGCCTTGACGCGCACTATTCACGTCAGTGTAATCGTCTGCCGCAATATCCCGCAACGTTTTCCCCGCAATCACCAATCCTTCTGAAAAATCGCGTTCATCCGCAACCGCGCCATGCTCAAGTATATAACGGTAATTCTTGCCCGCATCGATAGGATTTTTGCTGCCAGCCTCATGTTCCAAAAGTAGCGCATAACCCAATTCTTGCAGCAAGTGCTTTTCAAAACAGCGTAGAGTCGAAGCATGGTCTTCTTCATGCACCAGTCGTTGCAAGGTCAGCCGATAATAATCAAATAAACTCTCGTGCGGATCATCCCGAGCGGTCAAATTGAGCAGCAATTCATTCAAATAAAAACCGCACATCAGCGCAGTGCCTTGCAACAGCGGCTGACCGCCCTGCCATTCGGCACTATGCAAAGTGCGCAACTCATGCTTGCCGAACCAACTCAACGCCAAGGGTTGAAAGCTCATCAGCAAACCGCGCAGCGCCGATTTCGGACGGCGTGCACCGCGCGCCACCAGTGGTACGCGCCCGTGCTGGCGACTGAACACCTCCAACACCAAGCTCGTCTCTCGAAAAGGGTAACTGTGCAGCACGAAAGCAAGTTCGTCCTGAATGCGATGCTTACTGTCTGAACTCATTGATGTCTCTATCTCACTCAGCCGCGATTATTCCATAAACTGGACTGCCCCGAACTGTAATTGCTAACAATTACCCTGCACTCCCCCTAAATCCCCGCATTAGCTTTTATTGATCTTTATAAGACCAGTCTATATACTGGTCTATATAATATCTTGCGGGAGTATGTCATGAAAATCGAAATAGGTTCGTATGAAGCGAAAACAAAGCTTCCTGAATTGCTGAGGCAGGTAAAAACAGGCAAGGAATTTACCATTACCAATCGCGGAGAAGCCGTTGCAGATTTGGTGCCCAGCCTAAGCGAGCGAAAGAAGGATAAAGTGTCTGCGGTAGAAAAACTTAAAGTGTTCATGTTGTCCGATCCCGTGAAGGGCGTAAACATCAAAGAACTCCTTGAAGAAGGCCGCGCGTGAATTTTGTTCTTGATAATTCGGTGACCATGCGCTGGTTCTTTGGTGATGGCAAGCCATTTGAACTCGCCTATGCAGCCAAAGTACTTGATGCGATGAAAACAGCCAGTGCCGTTGTTCCCTCGACTTGGGGGCTTGAGGTATCCAACGTTATAGCCCGTGCTGAAGCAAAGGGGCTGGTAACAGAGGCCCGGAGTGAAGTATTTATTGAGATGCTGGAAAATGTTGATATTGAGGAAGATACGTCCACATTTTCACGGTCACTGTCGCACACCCTGCAATTGGCGCGGCGATACAAACTATCCTCCTACGACGCTTCTTATCTTGAGTTGGCATTAAGACTTGGCCTGCCGCTGGCTACGCTTGATGAAGATTTGCAGAAGGCCGCCAAGAAGGCGGGGGTAAAAAAGTTTTCTTGAAGCGCAGCCTCTGCGCAAGATGTATCAAAGGTGCAACAAAGTCACGCAACTTTCTATGCAGCAAGCTGCATTAAAATAGTCAGCGCAGAGAGCACCTTTGGAAACCGTGTACTCGGTGTCTTAAACTTCCGTTGCCAGTTTTATTCGACTTGATATTATGGTTATGATACATTTCGTCTGCAATCGTTGATTTGACATCAACGCCTGCAAGGGCAAACCCGTTGAAAAACGGGGGCGCAAAGCTTCCGGGCTAAGGGACAACAAGTTCCTAATCGACATTAGTCGAGTGCCAGCGGGGTCGCCAGGTAATCAGTAAGCGTTTCACGGCCTCCTTGTAACTGTCCGCCAGCTCATTGGGTTTCCAATCTAAACGCGACTGAGGAGCAGCCTATGCAACAGAAAAATATACGTTCGACCGATGTGATTTCACCATCTCAGGGTATCGGTCGACATCGCGGTATTCGTAAAACAGTAGAACTTGGGATTGTGCTATCCGCAGTGGCAGTGGCTTTAGCCGGTTGTCTTGGCGGGGGGGGTAGCAGTGGGTCAGGCGCCTCTAGCACGGTTGGGGCGGTTTCGGGACAGTTCTGGACGGATTTAACGGGTGCGGGAATTAGATCATTCTACTTTGGAATACCCGCTCTAGGACTACCCGCTACTGGATATGTTAGTACAGCGACATTTTCCAATGGTAACTACAACATGCCCAGTGTAATGAAATCCTTGTCCGGCGGCGTTTGGAGCGTTACACCTCAAAACTATTACGCCCTTACAACGTCAGGATGGTCGCTTGAATCCAGCTCAATAAACATTTCTGCCACCAATGCAAACAGCTTTACCTATACAGATCCGGCATTTGGATTGACTACAGTTGCAATTACTACGACTGATCTGTCTGGAAAAGCCATTGTGGCAAGTTCTGCTGTGCCTGCGGTTGATTCGCTAGGCGCATCCAGCTTCGTATCGCCAGCCACTGCAAACTATCCATCAGGTTCTTTTGAATATGTGTTTTCATCGTCGGCCAATCTTACCACTAGTGCTTATACTCTAACCGCAGTGTCGGCATGGCAAGTAACCACGACGACGATACCGATCACGGCGGCAACTTTCAACGCCGCTGGCTTCGCGGCACATTCGCAAACAGATCCAATCTGCGTAGTAGGTCTCGCGCTTTTCTTGGCGCACAGCAGTGGCGCGACTTATAATAGTTATTATCCTACACTCAATGCGGGAGTCCCGAGCGGCACACCGAATACATGCCAGAACTCTAACATTGCGGCTGCAAGATCGAATGGAACCTTAGACTTGACGTTCTCCACAGTGAACGGCGTACCGATTGTCTCGTTCTTGAATCCAACGGGGGTAAATTTAGCTAACCTCGGAAATCAATTCATTGGCTTTTTGCCGACGCTTGGAAACGCGTATTACGGGACTGTAGTGTTACCGGGCAGCTCGACAGGCACTTCTTATTGGCTAAACCAAACGGCAATGAATGCGGCTCTGCAAGCTTGGAGTGTACCGGTATTCTAAGAAAAGGCTGATTTATTAGCGCCCCCGCGCAAGCGGGGATTCGGTCAGTTAAAACACACTTCGAAGCAAGTCAACTCCCGGGCTTTGTCCGCTTCGAGGAGCAAAGCTTACAATCATTATTGCACCAAAGGTAGGCAATTCTCTAAACTCTACGAGCATGAGAAATTGACACCACCGAGTTAACATCCGGTGCAATACGCTTTGCTAATTCGCCCTCTACTGCGGCATCTTAAATTATTCGTAACCCAATGACTTCAGCATTTGCGGACTATCTGCCCAGCCGCTACGCACCTTAACCCACACTTCGAGAAAGACTTTTCCGTCAAAAAGTTTTTCCATATCAAGGCGCGCTTGGGTAGCGATCTCTTTTAGTTTTTCGCCTTTGGCGCCGATGAGCATGGCTTTGTGGGCATCTTTATCGACAAGGATAGCGGCATGGATGCGGCGTAATTTTCCTTCGAGTTTAAATTGCTCGATGATCACGCTGACGGAATAAGGCAACTCCTCACCGGTGAAGCGGAATACTTTTTCGCGCACGATCTCGGCGGCAAGAAAACGCTCGTTGCGGTCGGTGACTTCATCTTCGGGGTAGATTTTCTCACCTTCCGGCAGGTAGGGTCGAATCGCATCCAGCAGGGTGTCGAGTTGATTATTTTGTTTGGCGCTCACCGGCACAATGGCGGCAAAGTGCCTTTCTTTGGCAATGTCTTGAATGAACGGCAACAGTTCATTCTTGTGTTCCATATTATCGACTTTGTTGATAACCAGCAGCACGGGAATGGTGGTAGGCAACAAGTTCATCACCTGACGATCGCGCTCGTCAAAATGGCGCGCTTCAATGACGAATAGCACCACGTTCACATCGCGCAGGCTGCTGGTTACCACACGGTTTAAGCCCTTGTTCAGGGTATTCAAATGTTGCGTCTGAAAACCGGGCGTATCGACAAACACAAATTGTGTTTGCTCTTCGGTAAGAATACCGGTAATTCGATGCCGGGTGGTCTGTGCTTTGCGTGAAGTGATGCTTATTTTTTGCCCGATCAGGTGGTTGAGCAGGGTCGACTTTCCCACGTTGGGTCTGCCCACGATGGAAATAAAACCGCTATGAAATTGTGCTGATAATTCAGTCATGATTTTTGTTTGCCCAATATGTTGTAAGCAGCTTCGGCTGCGGCTTGTTCGGCGATACGGCGGCTGCTGCCTTCTCCGCGCGAGGCGATTTTAAGTTGGGGAATCGCGCATTCAATCACAAAAAGCTGCGCGTGCGCCTCTCCTTGAGTGGCGACTACGGTGTATTTTGGCAATGCGAGTTTGCGCGCTTGCAGATATTCCTGCAATTGGGTCTTGGCATCTTTGCCCAGATTCTGCACATCCATTTGCTCGATCAATGGCATGTATAAGCGCAAAACAACCTGCTCTGCCGCGGCAAAATCCGCATCAAGAAAAACCGCACCGAATAATGCTTCCATCGTATCGGCCAATATTGATGGTCGACGTGACCCTGCGCTCTTGCGCTCGCCCTCTCCCAGTAGAAGCAATTCCCCGATATTCAAATTTTGCGCCAAAGTAAACAGTGTTTGCTGGTTAACCAGATTCGAACGCACTCTGGACAAATCACCTTCAGGCAATTCGGGGTGATGATCGTAGAGATATTTGGCGATAGCACAATTCAAAACACTATCGCCCAAAAATTCCAAACGCTCGTAATGGGCTGTGCTATGACTTCGGTGCGTCAGTGCTTTTTGCAGTAATTGCGGCTGCGAAAATTGATGTCCAATTTGCCGGCACAACGCTTCGCGATTCATGTGCTAAATTATTTTGTAGCGGTTGGATTAAATTCAAGCAGCAGACTGATATTCCCGGCCACTGCAATCTTCACCGTATAGCTGGCGCTTAGCGTGATACGTCCGTTATCTTTCGTGACTTCAATATCATCCGAAGCGAGATCATTGATGTAATCCATCGTGGCTCGCTTGCCGTACGAAGCATGAATATCTTTGACAGTTGCACCCTGCATTTCCGGATCGTTCACGATTGTTTTGAAGATATGTTCGATTTGCATATTATGGAGATAAACGGGAACCAGTTTCATCCCCAATATCACCACAAATAACACTGCCGCAATTATCAAAATAAGGCTGCCGAATCCGACACCCCGTTGTTTATTTGCCCAGGCTTTCATCATCTCTCCTTATCAACTTTATCGTTCAGTTAATTGACAAACCGATACGTTTCAATTCACCAAAATTCATCCAGATGAAAAATGCTTTGCCAACGATCATATTATCCGGGACAAAACCCCAGTAACGGCTGTCGCGGCTATTATCACGGTTGTCACCCATCATAAAGTAATGCCCATCCGGAACCTTGCACTTAACCTCGACCATACTATAACTGCAACTTTCGAAATGCGGAAATTCAGCAACGCTGTTTAAATGGACTGAAGGCATATCGGGGTTCAGCAAAATCGGATGCGAATGTCCGTCCAGATTTTCGCTAAAACGTTCGGTATGTACAAAACTCAATCCGCTCTCAACATAGTTATACTCGCCTTCGTGTTGCTGGATTTGCTCGACACCGTTTATCCATAGTTTCTTGTCGCGGTAAATAATTGTATCCCCGGGAACGCCCACCACACGTTTAATATAGTCCACTGACGGATTTTCGGGATAATGAAACACCATCACATTACCGCGTTTGGGATCATTGATCTGTACGATCTTTTGATTGACGATGGGCAGTCGAATCCCAAAAGTAAATTTATTAACCAGAATAAAGTCGCCCACTTGCAGTGTCGGGATCATTGAGCCGGAAGGAATCTTGAACGGTTCGACCAAAAAAGAACGCAACAGGAACACGGCCAAGATAACAGGGAAAAAGCTCTTGGCATATTCGATCCACCAAGGCTCCACTATTCCTTCTGCTCGTTTTGCGCGCAGCACAAATTTATCCAGCAACCAAACGCCGCCGGTAACCAGCAGCAGTACAAACATAATTAACGCAAAGTCCATTTATTGTCCCGTTTATTTATCATCTACCCGCAATATGGCAAGGAAAGCCTCCTGCGGAATTTCCACACTACCTACTTGCTTCATACGTTTTTTGCCGGCTTTTTGTTTCTCCAACAATTTGCGTTTTCTGGATATATCGCCGCCGTAACATTTCGCCAGCACGTTTTTGCGCAAGGCTTTTACGTTTTCGCGCGAAATGATGTTCGCACCGATAGCCGCCTGAATTGCCACATCAAACATCTGGCGCGGAATCAACTCGCGCATTTTAGCCGCCACTTCACGCCCGCGATACTGGCTATTGGCACGATGCACGATGATTGATAACGCGTCCACTTTCTCGCCATTAATTAATATGTCTACTTTGACCACATCGGCTGTGCGATATTCCTTGAACTCGTAATCCATTGAGGCATACCCGCGCGACACTGATTTCAGCTTGTCAAAGAAATCCAGCACTATCTCGCCCATCGGTATTTCATACTTGAGCAACACTTGTTTGCCGTGATAGCTCATATCTATTTGCGTACCGCGCTTTGATGTACACAAGGTAATCACCGCACCCACATATTCCTGCGGCATATAGAGATTCACGGAAACGATAGGTTCGCGGATTTCCTCAATCTTGGACAAGTCGGGTAATTTCGACGGGTTATCAACCAGCAATACTGTCCCGTCCCGTTGCACAACTTCATAAATCACCGTTGGAGCCGTGGTGATGAGATCCATATCGAATTCGCGCTCGAGGCGTTCCTGCACAATCTCCATGTGCAACAATCCGAGGAAACCGCAGCGGAAACCGAAACCCAGCGCCTGGGAAACTTCCGGTTCGTATTGCAGCGACGAATCGTTGAGTTTGAGTTTTTCCAGAGAGTCGCGCAACGCTTCATACTGGTTCGACTCCACTGGAAACAACCCGGCAAAAACCTGCGGCTGAACTTCTTTAAATCCGGGCAAGGCTGTACTAGCCGGACGCGTAAGCGAGGTGATGGTGTCACCTACTTTGGCATCCTTCAGTTCCTTGACTCCCGCAATTACAAAGCCAACTTGTCCCGCAGATAATTCTTCGCGCGGTTGGGATTTGGGTGTAAACACGCCCACATTTTCGGTAAGATGCTGCGCACCGGTTGCCATGAATAAAATTTTATCTTTAGGCTTGAGCGTGCCGTTCACAATGCGTACCAGCATCACCACGCCGACATAATTGTCAAACCAGGAATCAACGATCAGTGCCTGCAAAGGTGAAGCCACGTCACCTTTGGGCGGCGGCACTTTGACGATAAGCGATTCCAGCACATCTTGCACGCCCAGCCCCGTTTTGGCCGAGCAATGCACAGCATCATGGGCGTCGATTCCGATTACGTCCTCGATCTCGGCAATCGCGTTATTCGGGTCGGCAGACGGCAGGTCAATCTTGTTTAACACGGGAACGACTTCCACTCCCAAATCGAGCGCGGTGTAGCAATTGGCAACAGTCTGCGCCTCTACCCCTTGTGAAGCATCAACAACCAGCAATGCACCTTCGCAGGCAGATAGAGAGCGGGAGACTTCATAAGAGAAGTCAACGTGCCCCGGGGTGTCGATCAAATTCAGGTTGTATATCTGCCCGTCACGCGCTTTGTAATTGAGCGCAGCGGTTTGTGCTTTGATGGTAATGCCGCGCTCGCGCTCGATGTCCATCGAGTCCAGCACCTGGGCTTCCATTTCACGATCGGATAAACCGCCGCAAAGATGAATGATACGATCTGCCAACGTTGATTTTCCGTGGTCGATATGGGCGATGATGGAAAAATTTCGAATTAATTGCATGCAGTCTGACCTAAAGGGATAAGCTATTGCCGCCCATAAATATAATTAATTACCAAGTTTTCCCCCCGATATCAACCGGGGAAAACAAAGGAACTTTGCGCGAGTTTCGCATTAAAAATCCCGCCAAATTCGGCGGGAATTCGCAAAGGCCGAATTCTAGCCGATTTTAGCGGGATTCGCTGTATGACCCGAGAAAATAAGCGCTTGATTGCTCTTATTTTTCGTCCAGTTTAATCGCCACGTAAGAAGTCGAGTCACCATGCCGCACCAACAATGCCACATTTTTTCCTTTCGGAACCTGCTTTAGCAACTCATTAAATTGGGCTAACGATTTTATTGAAACATTATTGATGGCCAGGATAACATCATCGCGCCCCAATTCGGCTCGTGCTGCCGCCCCTTTTGCATCCTCTACCAGGAGTCCGCCGTCAACCTGCAATTCTGCTTTTTGCTCACTGGTTAGCTCGGACAATTCCAAACCAAGCCGTTCGCTGCTTTCCGAACCGGGTGCCGGACTTCCGCCTTTTTTATTTCCGCGCTGAGCGACATGCCCTTCTTCCTGAATTTCGCCAACCGTCACTGTCACTTCGCGGGCTTCACCTTTGCGCCATAACTGCACAGTCACTTTACTTCCGGGATGCGTTGCTGCGACGATGCGCGGCAAATCACTCGAAGAGTTCACCACCTTCCCGTCAAACTTCAAAATTACATCACTGGCTTGAATTCCCGCCTTGTCCGCAGGGCCGCCTTTTTCAACATCTGATATCAGCGCACCGCCAAGCTTGGTGAGTCCGAAAGACTCAGCCAGCTCGCGTGTTATTTCTTGAATACCCACGCCGATGCGTCCGCGCGTAACTTTGCCCGTAGCGCGCAATTGCTTGACCACATCCATCGCCACATCAATCGGTATCGCAAAGGACAATCCCATATAACCACCCGAACGGCTATATATCTGGGAATTTATCCCGATGACTTCTCCTTTCAAATTAAACAGGGGGCCACCCGAGTTTCCGGGATTAATAGCCGCGTCCGTCTGAATAAAAGGCACGAAATTCTCCTGTGGCAAAGAGCGCCCTTTTGCACTGACGATACCCGCTGTTACGCTACTATCAAAACCAAAGGGGGAGCCAATAGCCAAAACCCATTCACCCACCTTGAGCAAATTCGGATCACCTTGTGTAATCTTAGGCAGGCCGGATGCCTCAATTTTTAGCAAGGCGACATCCGTGCGTTTGTCTTCGCCGATTACTTTGGCTTTAAATTCGCGTTTATCAGTCAGTCTCACCGTAATCTTGTCGGCACTATCGACCACATGAGCATTGGTCAGAATATAGCCGTCATCGCTAATGATAAAGCCGGAGCCAAGTGATTGGGTTTCCTGGTCACGCGGCACCTGCTGCGGTGCAAAACGGCGGAAAAATTCATAGAATGGATCGCCCTCGGGCAAGTTCGGCATTCCCTGAAATGATTGCGTATTATGAATAATTTGGGTGGTACTAACATTGACTACCGCAGGACCTTGCTTTTCCACCAATTCGGTAAAATCGGGAAGATCTTTAGCCTGTAGAGTGTTCGCAAATAATCCAAACAATGCGATAAAAAAAACTCTCTTCAACATATATTCTCCTTATGATTATAAAACAAACCTGAATCTATTTAGGATTGGACTTCAACTTTTTCAAGCTTGGTCACCAGAGGCCGAGCTACAGCCATTACACGCAGACGCTTGGCTACCCATTGCGCAATAACAAAGCCACCGATCAAACCCAGAAACGAACCCATGACCGCAAACCCGTCCCTGCTTACCGCATCCTTAGCCCAATGCGAACCAAGCATTCCGCCCGCCAGCAACAACACCAATGGCAAAACATAGACCAACAGCGAACTGCGCAGCAAGACACCATCTTGCAGTGTTATTTGCACTTCATCACCGATGGATGCCTTGGCTTCGTTATGCACTCTGAATTGGCGCGGTTTGCTGCAAAACAATTGCGACAGCTTGCTGCTGCCACAGCCTTTCTCGCTACTACACTGACCGCAACCACCTTCGCCAACGGCTTCGACCAGCGCTTCAGTTCCTTGTATATGGATAACGATGGCGCGTGTTTCTAGCATGATAGCCTCCGTCTGATTATTGACCCGCGTAACGAACAGATTCTGCCACTTGGATTACGGTACGCGGGGGCACTTCTCCTACAACTGTAATCAACTTGTCTCCGCTTACCCGACTATAAATTTGAATGGAACCTTGACTGGAAAGCCCAGGGTTAAGGTCATCCCTGTCTCTCACGTCTTCGATAAAGACGGAAATCCCGGCAAGTCCATCTGAAAACACGAGATGAGTAACAGGAATTTTGCTATCGCGCATGGGACGTGAGATTTCAGCGATCTTTTTAAATCCTGCCGGCAAGGCGTCCACCTGCCAGTCCGCGGATTTGCCCGGTTCTGACGGTTTTGCCACCGGAGCAATTTCATTTTTTTTGAGCGCAGGTTGAACTTCTTTATTCTGTACTATCCATGAACGGTCAACATTGCCACCCAGCGTCAACTGGGTAAAAGCGTACTGCTCAATAACGCGTGATCGCTCGTCCAGCACAACGGCTTTAAGCAACAAGCCCGATTCCGAATGCGCCCACATTTTATGGGTATAACGTAAATTATCCTTGGGCTGAAAAACGACAACATGCGCATGAAATCCGGCCACCCGGTCACCTTCTGCCTGCGTAATCGAATAATTGTCTTTCAAGGTTGAAATTTGCTCGGGCAACAAATTGGGGAAAGCGCGATCACTATGCTGCCGCTCAATTCTAACTTTGCGGTCTCCCAAAAATAGCCATACCTGATTGTTGCTACTCACTATTTCGCGACGACTTCCGTTAAGTCCTTCCAGTCTTTCGTGTTCGCCGGCCTCATCTGAAATATGAGTGATGCTGGATACCTGTACATGTCCGCCCATGCCATCCTGATAGACAAAAGTTCCGCTATAGTCAGTATGATGTGCCGCGTAAGCCATAGTTTCAAGCCACTCGGCTTGGTTATGCGCCAATGGGTCGGCATTAGCGTTTTGCAACCAGAAAAGCGGCAACACCAACAACAGAACATTAGACCTTGATAGCATGCAAAATCGCCTTATCGCTCTGAAACATAGTGAATGTAGCTTGCAGCGCCTTGCACGTCCGTACTGGGTGAAAACTCCTGATGTGCCACGACATAATCATTTACACCATTAGCCGCCGAATAACTGGCAGGTCGCACATCGAGTTGGGGTTGGGCCGATGCCAGTTGGGGTGCGGATTCGGTGCCCGCTTGCATTGACATCCAGGCCACCAATGCCAGAGCCATTACCGATGCGGCCGCTGACAAGGCGAAATAACGGGCTTTTTGTTTCACTCTGCGGCGGGGAACAATTACGGTAGGCTCGGCCTGCAAACGCTCATGGAATGATTTGCTGATGTCCCTGCATACATGGTCGGGCTGACGCAAAGCATCCCCGATTAAATGGTAGGTCAGCCACGCCTCATTCTCGTGCGGATTTTTCTTCAATTTATTGAGCAGTGCCTCTGCTTCATCTTCAAACAACTCACCATCCATCATTGCGGAAATATCTTTTTTCATGCCTACCACCTCTGATTTTCATTTGTATCCAACAACGGACGCAGATTCTCTGCCACCGCTTCTCGAGCCCGAAATATTCTCGACCTTACCGTGCCGACAGGACAATTCATCACCGCCGCAATTTCTTCATAACTCAACCCCTCAATTTCCCGCAGCGTCAAAGCCACCCTCAAATCGTCCGGCAGTTGCTGCAAAGAGGCATTCACTACATCGACCACCTGCTTGCTCATTAACTCGTTTTCCGGCGTTGCCACTTCGTGCAACAGTGCCGCTTCCTCAAAATCTTCAGCTTCCTCAGAGTCATAAATAGTACTCGTCGGAGCACGCCGCCCCAATGCCAGCAGATGATTTTTGGCCGTATTGATCCCGATCCGATACAGCCAAGTATAGAACGCGCTATCTCCGCGAAAAGAAGGTAACGCCCTATACGCCTTGATAAAGGCATCTTGAGTCACATCCTCTGCTTCAGCAGCATCGCGCACAAAACGCGAAATTAATCGCCCCAATCTGCGCTGATATTTGGCAACCAACAACTCGAACGCGTGCTTGTCACCGCTTTGCGCCCGCTCTACCAGTTGTTGATCGACTTCCCTGTCTCCCATCCCTAGCCCTTAATTCTTTCTTCACCACTTGTCGGGGACGGATAGTATAACCGGACTACAACATGCGCGCAGCTTTGACTGTAACGCCTCCTAGACAATGCAAACTAAAAATAGTTCATATTAATTTGTCTTGATTATCAAGTTTAATTCCGACAGATTTGCTATAGTTCGGCTATTGGAAAACTACTTAACTTTAGCCAGCGTGTTGCAATTCGATACCCTTATCATCGGTAGCGGCCTAGCCGGGCTGTCTTTGGCCTTGAAGCTTGCCGACCGGCAGAAGGTTGCCGTCATCACCAAAAAATCGTTGCTCGAAGGCGCAAGCGCTTGGGCGCAAGGCGGCATTGCTGCTGTATTATCGCCTGAAGACTCATTCGACAAACATATCCAGGATACGCAAATTGCGGGAGCGGGGCTATGCGATCCGCAAACAACCCGTTTCGTAGTTGAACACGGCGCGGCAGCAATAGACTGGCTCATCCAGCAGGGCGTTCCGTTCAGTCGCGATTCGAGTAGTGAAAATGGCTACCACCTCACACGCGAAGGCGGCCATAGCCAGCGCCGTATCATTCATGCCGCTGATGCTACCGGTCTGGCAGTACAGGAAACAATTGCAAACAAGGTAATAGCGCATCCCAATATTACGCTGTTTGAACATTACATCGCCATCGACCTGATCACTGGCAACAAACTGGGGCGCAATGACAATAACTGTTACGGCGCTTACGCGCTCAATACGCTAAGCGATGAAATCATCACGATTGCGGCGGGCAATACCATCCTTGCGACCGGAGGAGCCGGCAAGGTTTATCTGTACACGACTAATCCGGATACCGCGACAGGCGACGGCATCGCAATGGGCTGGAGAGCAGGTTGCCGTGTTGCCAATATGGAGTTCATCCAGTTTCATCCGACTTGCCTCTACCATCCGCATGAAAAGTCCTTCCTGATTAGTGAAGCGGTTCGCGGAGAAGGCGGGCTTTTAAAGCTGCCTGACGGCACCCGTTTTATGCCTTGGCACGACCAGAGGGCTGAACTGGCACCGCGAGATATCGTTGCCCGCGCCATCGATTTTGAGATGAAAAAACGCGGACTGGATTGTGTCTATCTGGATATTTCACACCAACCTCTGGAATTTTTGCTGGAACACTTCCCCACAATATACCGCCGCTGTTTGGATCTCGGTATCAATATCGCCCGCCAACCCATCCCGGTTGTTCCGGCGGTGCATTTCACCTGCGGTGGTCTGCTGGTTAATCAGCAAGGTCGCACAGACATCCCAAACCTTTATGCAATCGGCGAAACTTCTTATACCGGCTTGCACGGGGCGAATCGCCTGGCCAGCAATTCTTTGCTGGAATGTCTGGTGTATGCCGAGTCGGCAGCACAGGACATTTTGAGTAAACCCGGCGAGTGCATTATTTCTTTACCGCATTGGGATGAAAGCAAAGTGACGGATGCCGACGAGGCCGTTGTAATTTCTCATAACTGGGATGAACTCAGGCGCTTCATGTGGGACTACGTTGGTATCGTACGCACCACCAAGCGCCTGGAGCGCGCGCAACATCGCATCCGTTTATTGCACGAAGAGATCGACGAATATTACAGCAACTTCCATGTCACTTCGGATTTGCTGGAACTGCGCAATCTCGTCCTTACCGCCGACCTGATCGTACAAAGTGCGCTCTCCCGCCACGAAAGCAGAGGATTGCATTTCAGCAAGGACTTTCCCGATACGCTTCCTCATTCCAGCCCGACTATCCTTAGTCCGGCGAACTTCAAGCAGTAAGCGCGACGCCCCACTTCAACGCAACACGTAACTGCCGAAACGATTCTTCGTCCATGCTGTCCGGCATGAGTACAACATTTTGCGTTTGGTAATAGTTGGGTATGGCGATGTTCAATATCACCAGATGCGGCATCACCAGGCTACTTCCCAGCAATCGCCCCCGCAACTCATCTCCCCGGCGATTGAACAAAACAAGGTAATCCTCCTCCAATTGCAATCCTACCCATGCATTAGCCAATGCCAGTCGGGCATGGCGCTGCAGGTAATAGGCAGTGCTCAATAGCAATACCGCAAGCAATAAAATGAATGCTAATTTCGGTACGGGAAGCGCGGCGAGCGCGCCAATAGCAATTGCATGCCCAAGACAAATACAAAAGCCTAACAGGCGCGAGGGATAAAACTTAAAGGTTCTTTGTTTCAATGGGAGCCGCACTCAGAAACGGTAGCATAAATAACTAGTGCAGTATGGCAAAAATAAGGATCAGCGATATAAACACAGTGATAGCAATCAGTATCGCACCTTTTTTATCAGGTGATAAATTTTCAACTGTTGACGGCTTATCTTGGTTAGACGCGGAGAGTGTTGCAGAAGCAAATTTTACGGGTGCAACAGATTGAACCGGGGGAGCAGCAAGATTAAGTTCCTCCGCCGTTGGACGCGGCATCTTAAAAGTTCTCGAAAGGCTTTCCACCTCTTCGCTACTCGCTGTTAGCGCGGCCAGACGCATAGTCGCACCGAATGAATCAAAAGCAGTCGACAAGCCCAAGGTTGGCGCTTGTGCAAGTTCATCACTATTCTCAACACGCGGCACTATAGCTGTTTCATCCGCCAGCGATAGCGATGACTTGCCAGCCGTGACCGGAGGAAGCAAGCGCAGTAAACCATCCCGGCAGGCACGCAAATCATCAGCCAATTCCTTGGCGCTCTGATACCTGTCATCCACCCCTTTTGCCAATGCTTTGGCGACAATAAAATTGAGCATATCCGGCACGGTCGGGTTTAAAGTACCCGGGGGAGAAGGAATAGTGTTAAGGGTTTGGTACATGATGGCGTTTACATTTTCGCCAACAAAAGGAGCTCTTCCGGTCAGCATTTCATACAACACCACGCCCAGAGAAAAAACATCCGAACGCTGGTCGATGAGCTTTCCCATGACTTGTTCGGGAGACATGTATTTGGGTGAGCCCAGAACCATACCTGTCTGTGTTCGAACCGATGCCGACTCCATGCGGGCAATACCGAAATCGGTTATTTTTACATGCCCGTCGGCACCCACCATCACATTGGACGGTTTCACATCCCGATGAACGATGCCATGTTCATGCGCATATGCCAAGCCCAGTGCAACTTGCGCGACAATACTTAAAACACTCTCGACCGGCAATAGTTGGTTGTCATTGAGAATGTCACGCAACTCTCTTCCCTGCAAAAATTCCATTGCAATGTAAGCAATATCACCGCTTTTTCCAAGATCGAAGATAGTCACAATGTTTGGATGACTCAAACGCCCGGCAGCTTTAGCTTCCTGATAAAAGCGGCCTTCGTATTCTTCTTTCTCATCCAGGGCCAAACCCAGATTGATCGTCTTGATAGCAACAACGCGATCAATTAGCGGGTCAATTGCCTTATAGACAACACCCATCGCCCCCTGCCCAAGCTCAGAGATGATTTCATAACGGCCCAAGTTGCTAATCATGTCTTTTATTCTGCCAATTATTTCGCTGGTTTCGATTTCATATTGCTAAACACTGAACCCCAAACCGGGTGCCCTGCTTCAGCCGGAGTCAAATTAAAGTCCGGATTAAGCTCCAGTGCTTTTTTAAAGGACTCCCGGCACATTTTCTCCCGATCAGAAATGCAATGAATAAAAGCCAGGTATTTATATGATTCCACTTTTATTTCTTTGGACGTATCCTGATTGTCTACGACATCCTGCAATATCTTCATTGCTTCCGAATAATTGCCGTCTTCGAAATTTCTTATCCCGTTGTTCAACATGTGCTCGGTTGAGCTGGTGAACCACACGACATCACGCCCGTCATCACATGAAAGTATTGTGCCGCATCCTGCCAGCAAAAGCATACACAATCCGATCAGTAGGCAACTCCGTCGATCCAACATCTGGCTCTCCTGTACAGCTTTAATAGTTATTTTATTAGTTACCGAACTTGTGCTTTACAGTAATTTTCATGCCGGTTTTGATGTTAACCACCCGTGTGCTCACAGGGAACGTTGTATTGCGAACCTCAATCACATGCTCACCCGGATCAACCTGCAACTTGGTCAAAGGCGGACTAACCCCCACCATTTTCCCATCCACATAGACTTCGCCCCAAGGTTTAATTTTTAAAATAACATTAGCCTTGGCAACAACCGACGACGCAACCACCTTAAAGCTGTCGCTTTTTATTACTTCTTTGGTTTCTTTTGTATCTTTAATTTCTTTAGTTTCTTGCTTATTTGCATTAATTGCCGAATTGGCAACAACTTCACTTGGTTTTGACGTTGACGCCTGAACAGCCTGAACCTGTTTCGCCGCCGCATCCGCAACATGTGAAGAAGGCCGGGGAGAGACCAGCGACACCCCGGAGCTTGCCACCACAATAGGGGTTGTTGCCACTACAGCTTTGGGTGCGGGCTGGGCCGGTTCATCATCAAGGTAAGCAAATCTGATTACCAACAACACCAATAGTAAAACAGGCAATGCAATCGCCCCGATATACAGAGCTTTCTTGTTGTTTGAAGCATTGTCGAAAACTTCACGCAAATGCGCTCTGGTTTCACTTTGCCAAACCTGCAAAATTGCCCAGTAACGTCTAGCTTTACCACGAACTATCCAGATGATTTCAGCAAACTTCGACTCGGATTTAGCCTGAAATCTTTTTTGAGTGCCGGTGAAATCCCCCGGATAACCGATCGCATACACTTCATGCTCACGCACATGCTTGTCGGTACGGGCTCCCTCGTAGTGAAACATCCCGGCGTAATCATGCGACAAACGCGAGGCGGCATCATAGTAAGAACGTGACACCAAAATTTGTCCGGCACTGGCAAAGCCCATAATACGTTGCGCAACGTTGATACCATCTCCGACCAGATTGGGTTGTCCGTTGATATCCCGCACCAATCGAACCGGCCCCAAATTCACTCCCATTCTCACCTGCAAAGAGGGAGACGAGAGACCTTCTTCGCTCAAAAGGCTACTGCGTACACTCAATGCAGCACGGAGTGCATCTTCAATATCACCCAAAAAACTGATTGCAGCGCCGTCTCCCGTATCCAGAATAATGCGATCATTAATCGGTACATCCCTAATAGCCGTAGACAAGAAGGTATTAAATCTCTCTTTCAAAGAAATTTGGTCAGTAACGGATTTCTTTGAATATTCAATAATATCCAAAAAGAATACGCTGCATATAATGGTCTTATTACCCCGTTCTTCCATTCGACCTTATCCGATTATTTACGCGCGCAAATTGCCACTTTTTTCAAGAATCTTTCTTAACCTCACGAATTTTAAACGATAGTTAAGGTTTCGCGCCAGTCTTAATTTTCCGGTGAATACGTGCCCTGGACTTGTCCGCCTGACCGCGCCTTCCTGCGGTTTTTTTCACCACTGGTGCCCTTGCTTCTCTGGTCTCTACTTCTTTAACAGGCCTTTTGTCCGGGCTGGGACGGCTAACTCTGATTGATGGTTGCTTTTCAATGGATTCAAAAGGAAGTCCAACCCAATTCAACATCATCTTGACCTCTTCCTCACCCAGTTCTGCCATCTTGCCTCGTTTTATACTCGGCGGCAGATTGACAATTCCGAAGCGTACCCGCATCAGGCGGCTAACGGTCAAATTCAGTGCCTCGAAGGTGCGGCGCACCACGCGATTACGACCTTCTTTCAACACAAGCCGATACCAGTGATTGAATCCTTCGCCCCCTTCGTCGGTCAATTTTTCAAACTTAACCAAACCATCTTCCAGCTCAATGCCTTGTTTTGTCATCTGGCGCATTTGTTCGGGCGTCATCTCTCCTTGTACGCGCACAGCATACTCGCGCTCGACCTCAAAACGCGGATGCATCAAACGATTGGCCAATTCTCCAGACGTGGTAAAAATGAGCAAACCGCAGGTGTTAAAATCAAGACGCCCAATGGCGATCCATTTCTGACCGCGTAATTTGGGCAGATGATCAAATACACTGGTTCTGCTTTCAGGATCGTCCCGGGTAACAATCTCGCCTTCTTGCTTATGGTAAAGCAGCACGCGTGGCAGACCTTTCTCGGCCTGCCCTTTAACATGTATTACGCGTTTGTCCGCGCACACAACATCGCCCTCAACTGCGCGCATACCCAGCGTAGCCACCTCGCCATTGATCGTCACCCGCCCTGCGACAATCCACTCTTCCATCTCGCGGCGCGAACCAACGCCAGCCTGCGCCAGCACTTTTTGCAGGCGCTCTCCTTGCTGGACTGATTCGGTTTGTTCGTTCATTCTGTGACCATTCTTCTTTCCAGCACTGCCTGTGCCAATGTACCGCTATCAACGTGCTCCAGCTCTCCTCCCACGGGCAATCCCCGCGCGATTCGCGAAACCTTGATGCCCTGAGCACGCAGCAGCGTGGCAAGGTAATGCGCGGTTGCCTCACCCTCAACGGTAAAGTTAGTTGCCAGTATCACTTCACAGGACAACTCCTGCGCACGCCTGAGCAAGCGCTCCAACGGCAGCTCGCGCGCCCCCACGCCATCCAGCGGCGACAACCGCCCCATCAAAACAAAATACATACCGCGGTAACATTGAGCCTGTTCCATCATCAACAAATCTGCGGGCATTTCCACCACACAGAGCAGATTTGCCTCGCGTCGTTCCGAGCTGCACAAAACGCAGATTTCTTCTTCTGAAAAATTATTGCACTTGGTGCAATGCTTGACGCTTTCCACGGCATGATTGAGCGAACGGGCCAACTGCAATGCACCGGGCCGATCCCGCTGCAACAAGTGATAAGCCATGCGCTGTGCCGATTTGGGACCCACACCAGGCAAACAGCGCAACGCCTTGATGAGGTCTTCCAGACTTGAAGGTGTGTTCATATCAAGCAACCAAAATCAGCCACATAACCAGCTACTTGGCTGGCGTCTTTTGACAGCTTAGTAGAATGGCTAGTAGTCATATCAGAGATCACAGAGTACACCGAGAGAGTCGAGGTTTGGATTTTCTCTGTGAGCTCTGTGTTCTCTGTGGCAGTAGTTTTTCGATTCAGCACTTAGAACGGCAAATTCATGCCGGGAGGCAAGCTGGCAGTAAAACCACTCATGCGCTTCTTTGAAGTTTCACTCGCTTTTTTGTTTGCATCCTGCAATGCCGCGACGATCAGATCTTCCAGCAATTCTTTATCGTCTAACACGCTCGCATCGAGTGAAACGCGACGCACATCATGCGCGCAAGTCATGATCACTTTGACCATACCCGAACCCGACTGCCCCTCCACTTCAATGGTGGCCAGTTCATCCTGGGCTTTTTTCATGTTGGCTTGCATCTGTTGCGCCTGCTTCATCAGCCCGGCCATTCCGCCCTTCATCATTTTCTACTTCCTCCTTGTCGCTATTAAATAGGTTTTATTGAATTATCGATTATCTGCGCCCCCAACATGGCCTGCGCTTCGCGTACAAAAGCATCTTGCCTGATCGCATCTTCCGCCTGTTGCTGACGCGTGCGTTTAATTTCTTGCTCCACAGCCGCAGGAGTTGCCACCGCGCCGGTCTCACCCAACTCTACTGACAATTTTACCGGCTGAGCAAAATATTCACTTAATGCGGCCTGTAATTTTTCCACCGCCAGTTTATTGCTCTGCAAATGCTTGTGTTGTATCTCAAGATTCAGTACCAGTCGCCCATCGCTAAAGCTTCCCAGTACGCTATGTTTTGCCAATTCGCGCGCCATACCCTGAAGATTCAGTTGTGTTAATAGAGCATTCCAGTCCAGCGAGCTAGCCTGCGTTGGAGCCGTTCGCGCTGCCACGGCAACAGCCGCTGGTGCGACAACAGCTTCAGCACGCGGCACGACATAAGCCGGACTCGGTGTTGCTTGCGCTGCAGGCACTCTGGGCTCAGTTGCACGATCCGCTGACCGAGGAGCAAAAGCCAGCATGCGCAACAGCGTCATGGTGAATCCGGCATATTCGTCCGGCGCCAAGTCAATCTCCTTGCGCCCGTGAATAACGATCTGATAATTCAACTGAATCTCTTCAGGTGTAAACTGCTGCGCCAATTCCAATAAGCGCGCTCGTTCCGGCTCTTCTTCTGTAATTGCCTGCGGAATGGTCTGAGCCAGTGCAATACGATGCAACAGCGTCGCCAAATCTTGCAAAGCAGCCTCGAACGCTATGCTGCGCATGGTCATATCGTCCGCGATACGTAGCAGACCGGCACCGTCGCCTGCTCGCAAAGTTTGCAGCAGATCGAACAAATAGCTCTGGTCAATCGCCCCCAACATGGTTCGCACCAGCGCTTCATCAACTTTACCGGAGGAATAAGCAATCGCCTGATCCATCAAGCTCAGCGCATCTCGCATACTCCCTTGCGCGGCGCGCGCCACCAGACTCAATGCACCCATTTCGTACGGGATATTTTCCTGTCCCAGCACATATTGCAGATGCGTCTGGATCAATGCGGGGGGCAATTGCTTCAGATTAAATTGCAGGCAACGCGACAACACCGTGACGGGGATTTTTTGCGGGTCAGTCGTCGCCAGAATAAATTTTACATGTGCAGGCGGTTCCTCCAGCGTTTTCAACATGGCATTAAATGCGGACTTGGACAGCATATGTACTTCGTCGATGATATACACCTTGAAACGCCCGCTGGTCGGCGCATACAGCGCACCATCCAACAGTTCGCGCATATTGTCCACTTGTGTATTGGATGCCGCGTCCAATTCGATCAGGTCGACAAAACGGCCGCTGTCGATTTCTGTACAAGCGCTGCACACGCCGCACGGTGTTGCTGTGATGCCGGTTTCGCAATTCAATGATTTGGCGAAAATGCGTGCGATGGTGGTTTTGCCCACACCACGTGTGCCGGTGAAAAGATAGGCATGATGCAGGCGGGAGTTGGTCAGCGCGTTAGTCAACGCTTGCACGACGTGTTCCTGCCCCGCCAGTTGGGCAAAATTTCTGGGGCGCCACTTGCGGGCTAGTACGGAGGTCGCTGACATAAGGAACTGTTAGCCTGTATAAATGAAGAGCGAGAGGTCTCGAAAAAATCGTCCCTCAAAAAATAGGAGGCGAGCCTTACCCCCGGCACTTGCACCGCTTGGCTGTGGCTGCTTCCTTCCGGACCTGACCAGGTTCACCAAAGTGCAATGCGGGGAGACCCGCCAAACTTTTAAAAGTGGTTCTGCAACCTACTGATGTAACTACTAGCCATCTGACTAAGCTGCAAAATACGCAGCAAGTCATTGGTTATACGCAGCACCATGATGGCGTTGCTCAAGGACTCAAAATCCTCATGTACAAATGTACATTCCGGTTTTTCGTCCTTGCGCGCCTTGTCATGGCACTGCTCGCTACGGTTGCAAAACCACTTTAGTATTTTTGCAGCTCTCTTAACTGCAAAAACACAAATCTAAATCCTAAATCCAGAATCCCAAATCCTGAACATTAAATCTGTTTGATCGGTATCGCTCCGATCCGTTTCTTCCATTCAGCGGGACCTGTCTCGTGGACTGAGGTGCCTTTTGAATCCACTGCCACAGTCACCGGCATATCATCCACTTCAAATTCGTAGATGGCTTCCATGCCCAGATCGGCGAAGGCCACTACGCGCGAACTGCGGATCGCTTTGGACACCAAATACGCCGCACCGCCAACCGCCATCAGATACACCGCGGCATGCTTTTTGATTGCCTCAATGGCGACTTTGCCGCGTTCGGCCTTGCCGACCATGCCGATCAAACCGGTCTGTGCCAGCATGGTCTCGGTAAACTTGTCCATGCGTGTCGCAGTCGTTGGTCCTGCGGGACCGACCACTTCGTCGCCCACGGGATCAACGGGGCCGACATAGTAAATGAATCGCCCGTTAAAATCCACGCCGTCAGGGAGTTTTTCGCCTTTCGCCAACAAATCCACGATGCGCTTGTGTGCAGCATCGCGTCCGGTCAGAAGTTTGCCCGAAAGCAACAGGGTTTCGCCCGGAAGCCATTGGGCAATATCCGCGCGTGTCACCGTATCAAGATTCACTCGCCGCGCATCCGGCGCAGCATGCCAATGTACATCAGGATAATCTTCAATCTTGGGAGGTGTAAATGTCGCCACTCCGCTGCCATCCAACTCGAAATGAAGATGCCGTGTCGCGGCACAGTTGGGAATAATGGCTACCGGCTTTGAAGCGGCGTGCGTCGGATAATCCAGAATCTTCACATCCAGCACCGTTGCCAGCCCACCCAAGCCTTGTGCGCCAATACCCAGCGCATTGACCTTGTCAAATATTTCTATGCGCAATTCCTCGACTCGATTCTTCGCCCCGCGCGCCTTGAGTTCGGACATATCGATGTCTTCCATCAAAGATTCTTTTGCCAGCAACACCGCTTTTTCCGCCGTACCACCGATGCCGATACCCAGCATTCCCGGCGGGCACCATCCCGCACCCATATGTGGCAATTGGTTGACTACCCATTCCACCAAGTCGTCACTCGGATTGAGCATGGCAAATTTGGTCTTATTTTCCGAGCCGCCGCCTTTGGCTGCTATGCGCACATCGACCTTGTCGCCCGGCACGATTTCGAAATGCACCACGGCGGGCGTATTGTCCTCCGTGTTTTTGCGCTTGCCTGCCGGGTCGGACACAATTGAAGCGCGCAACACGTTATCGGCAAACGCATAACCTTTGCGCACACCCGCATTCACCATTTCGGTAATGCTCAAGGTAGCGTCAGCCCAGCGCACATCCATGCCCACGCGCACAAATGCCACCACAATGCCCGTATCCTGACAGAGGGGGCGATGTCCCTGTGCACACATGCGCGAGTTTGTCAGTATCTGGGCAATGGCATCCTTGGCCGCCGGGGACTGTTCCGCGTGGTAGGCAACTGCCAATGCGTCCACATAGTCTTTGGGGTGATAGTAAGAAATGAATTGCAGCGAATCGGCAATGCTATCAATGAAATCCTGCTGGCGGATAGTAGTCATGGATTGGTATATGAATTAAGTAAAATTGCAATTATGGGAGCAGGTACAGACTCCGTCAATCACTGAGAGTGTTTGGCTAGTATACAAGACATATAACCCGTTATTTACCCGTATTGCATCCCATCACTATAAAATAACAATAATTTATGGATTATTTGGAATAATCCATACACTCGGAAAAATTTTCGTTAACTCTGAAAACCGAGACACAACCAAATCTTGACCAACGGACTACATTAATGCTCCCAGTCGATCTGATCGGCAGCCTTGCTGCCACCCTGACAACTTTATCCTTCATACCCCAAGTCTTGCAAGTATATAGAACGCGTCACACGCATGACATCTCATTAGGCATGTATACGGCCTTTACCGGCGGCGTTGCACTTTGGCTTGTGTACGGCATATTGCTGGGTTCGTGGCCAATTATAATTGCCAATAGCATCACGCTTGGTTTGGCCGGTTCTGTATTAATCATGAAAATCCGCTTTGGATGAATGGACAATCAATGGTTATAATTAGCTCATAATCGTCTAAGCTACAGATAGAATTACTCATGCTGAAAAAAATTCATGTTCGCGACATCCGAATTGGAATGTTTATTCAAGAATTATGCGGTAGCTGGATGGATCATCCATTTTGGAAAAAATCTTTTGAACTTTCCGATCCAAATGATTTGCATACGCTACAACATTGCGATGTACAAGAGGTTTGGATTGATACCGATAAAGGCTTGGATGTTGAGTCTCCGGCACAAGTTATATCGAGCGGCGATGCAAAAGAAAATATCGAGCTTGAACTTCAACAATCCATAGAAACAACGACTAAAGCAGAACCCCGTATTTCAATTCAGGAAGAAATTAGCCGCGCCCGTAAACTACAGGAGAAAAGCAAAGCAGCAGTCACTTCAATGTTCAATGAAGTGCGCATGGGCAACGCGCTCAAGGTTAGTGAAGCCGAGCCGCTTGTAGACGAAATAAGTCAATCCATCTCACGCAACCCTGAGGCCTTCCTTAATTTAGTGCGACTCAAAAATGTGGACGACTACACCTATATGCACTCGGTTGCAGTCTGTGCCCTGATGATCGCCCTCGGCAAGCAATTGGGACTCTCCGGTCAATCTTTGAAAGATGCCGGCATGTCGGGCCTGCTGCATGATGTCGGGAAGATGCTGATCCCCGGCGAGGTACTCAACAAACCAGGCAAACTAACTGACGAAGAATTCAATATCATCAAGGATCACCCGCGCAAAGGCTGGGAAATCCTGAATATCTCCAAAGGCGCCAATGCTGTTGTTCTGGACGTTTGTTTGCACCACCATGAACGCGTGGACGGCAAAGGTTACCCGGAAAAAATATCCGGGGATAATTTAACCCTGTTCGCACGCATGGGGGCGGTGTGTGACGTGTATGATGCGCTCACCTCCAACCGTTGTTACAAGAACGGGTGGGAGCCGGCGGAGACGATACGCAAAATGGCAGAATGGAAAGACGGTCACTTCGACGAACGCGTATTCCATAGCTTCGTTAAAACGATCGGAATTTATCCTTCCGGCACCCTGGTCAAACTCAAATCCGGACGGCTTGGCGTGGTCGTTGAACAAACCGAAAAGAGCCTGCTCACCCCGGTGGTCAAAATTTTCTTTTCGACTAAAGCAAACGAACCTATCATGCCGCAAATAATTGACCTGACCAAATCGACGGATAGCATTGCGAATATCGAGTCCGCAGAAAAATGGGGGTTCGATTTAAAACAAATTACCGGTATTTAATTTGCATCTATAATCTATAATAGTTACAACAAATGTAGTTAAACAACACTAAAAGGGAGCTATACATGGCAATCGAGTCCAGCCTTAACGAAACCAGACTATTTAAACCATCCGATGCTTTTGTGGCACAAGCCAACGTCTCCGGCATTGCCGGGTATCAGGCCTTGGCTAAAGCAGCTCAAAATGATTATGAAGGATTTTGGGCAAAGTTGGCACGGGAGAACATCCTGTGGAAAAAACCTTTTAGTAAAATACTGGACGAAAGCAATGCGCCATTTTTTAAATGGTTCGAAGATGGCGAACTCAACGTTTCTTACAATTGCCTCGACAAACACCTCACTTCTCAACCGGAAAAAACCGCCCTCATTTTTGAAGCAGATGACGGCACAGTCACCAAAATTAACTACCGTGATCTGCATGCGCGCGTCTGCCAATTTGCCAATGGTTTGAAATCGAGGGGGATCAAAAAAGGTGATCGCGTTATCATCTACTTGCCAATGAGCATTGAAGCAGTCGTTGCAATGCAGAGTTGCGCACGTATCGGCGCGATCCACTCGGTCGTATTCGGCGGATTCTCTTCCAAAAGTCTGAACGAGCGCATCGTCGATGCCCAGGCTGTTGCCGTCATTACTGCCGACGGGCAAATGCGCGGCGGCAAAGTCATGCCGCTAAAACCCGCTGTAGATGAAGCCTTAAGCATGGGCGGGGTCGAAGCAGTGCATAGCGTTATCGTTTATCAGCGCGCCAAAAGTGAAGTGCAATGGAATGCGCAGCACAATGTCTGGTGGCACGACGTTATTGCCGGACAATCCACAACATGTGAACCGGAATGGGTCAGCGCGGAGCATCCTTTGTTTATCCTCTATACCTCGGGCTCCACCGGCAAACCCAAGGGCGTGCAGCATTCCAGCGGCGGCTATTTACTCGGGGCAATTGTTTCCATGCAATGGGTATTCGACTATAAAACGAATGACGTTTTTTGGTGCACTGCGGATGTGGGTTGGATCACAGGACACAGCTATGTCGCATACGGCCCGCTGGCGCTGGGCGGAACCGAGGTCATCTTTGAAGGCATACCTACCTACCCCGATGCCGGCCGTTTCTGGAAGATGATCCAAAACCACAAGGTCACTACCTTCTACACTGCGCCGACTGCGATCCGCTCGCTCATCAAACTCGGCGGCGACTTGCCCAAGCAATACGATCTTTCCAGCTTGCGCTTGCTGGGTAGCGTGGGTGAGCCGATCAATCCCGAAGCCTGGATGTGGTACCACACAGTCGTCGGACAAGAGCGTTGCCCTATCGTGGATACATGGTGGCAGACTGAAACGGGTTGCCACATGATCTCGCCATTACCCGGTGCGGTTGCGACCAAACCCGGTTCCTGCACTTTGCCATTGCCCGGCATTACGGCCACGATTGCGAATGAGGCTGGCGACGAAGTGTTCGACCAGCATGGTGGCTTCCTCGTCATCAAGCGCTCCTTCCCTTCGCAAATACGCACCATCTGGGGCGACCCGGAACGCTACAAGAAAAGCTACTACCCGGATGAAATGAAGGGAGCCTATCTGGCAGGCGACTCGGCTCACCGCGACGAAGACGGTTACTTCTGGATCATGGGACGTATTGACGACGTGCTCAACGTTTCCGGTCACCGCCTCGGCACCATGGAAATTGAGTCCGCACTTGTTGCCAACCCGCTGGTGGCAGAAGCTGCCGTAGTGGGCAAGCCGCATGAAATCAAGGGTGAAGCAGTGGTGGCTTTCGTCGTACTGAAAGGTGCACGTCCGGCAGATGCGGCAGCAGCCAAAAAACTGGCAGAAGAGTTGCGTAATTGGGTTGGAAAAGAAATTGGTCCAATTGCCAAACCAGACGAAATTCGCTTCGGCGAGAATTTGCCCAAGACCCGTTCCGGCAAAATCATGCGTCGTTTGTTGAGAGCTGTTGCCAAGGGTGAAGAGATCACTCAGGATGTTTCGACATTGGAAAATCCGGCGATCCTGGAGCAACTGAAAGAAGTGATTCGATAGCACTAAATAGTTAATTCGCGTCTTCGAAAGCCCCCACGCAAAGCTGGGGGCTTTTCGTTTCAGGCTTTGCAACTATAAAAAGGTAGAATGCCTACCTTTGGTAATTCAGGTATTTCACGATATGGCTATCCAATGGTTCCCCGGCCACATGACTTCGGCGCGCAAGAAAGCCGCCGAGACGATGGAGCGCATCGATGTTGTCATCGAAATGCTGGATGCGCGAGTGCCCGCTGCCGGTAGTAATCCGTTGATCCGGGAGCTGCGCGAACACCGTCAACGCCCCTGCCTGAAGATTCTCAACAAAGCAGACCTCGCCGACCCGGAAGCGACCATGGCCTGGCTGGATCATTTCAACCGCCAGAAAAATGTGCAGGCGGTTGCCTTGTCTTGCAAGAAACCCGGCGATGCCGCAAAAATACCCGGGCTGTGCCTCAAACTGGCGCCGCACAGAGGCACTTCACTCAAACCGTTGCGCATGATGATCATGGGCATCCCCAATGTCGGAAAATCCACTTTGATGAACGCACTGCTCAAACGCCGTGTCGCCTTAGTGGGAGACGAACCCGCCGTCACCAAAAACCAGCAGAGTTTCGATCTCAACGATCACATGACTCTGATTGACACACCCGGTTTGATGTGGCCCAAAATCGAGCATGACAGCGACGGCCTGATGCTCGCCGCCAGTCACTCCATTGGACGCAACGCAGTGATTGACGAAGAAGTTGCCGCCTTTTTGGGCGACATACTGCTCTCACGCTATCCTGCGCTACCGACACAGCGATACGGGTGTAAAGCAGAAGGGATGGATGGATTCCACCTCATCGAAGCAGTGGCAAAAAAACGTGGCTATCGTCTAAAAGGCGGAGAGTTCGATCTGGAAAAAGCCGCGTTGACCTTGCTGCAAGATTATCGTGACGGGACGCTGGGAAAAATTAGTTTGGAGACACCGACGTCACGTGAAGCAATGTTGATAGCTGCACAGTTAACGACAAACGCCGAGCCAGTCCCTTCCCCCTCTCAGGGGGAAGGCTAGGATGGGGGTTGCGTAGGTGGAATAACAATTTCTACCCCCTCCCTAACCCTCCTCCTTAAAGTATTCGTATTGTTGGGTATCGCGATGCTCCACCCAACCTACTTATTTTCTTTGTTCTTCATAAAATCCGCAGTCTTGAAAAACGCTGCCGCCAACTCTTCGCGCAACGCCTTATCCTCAATCACATCCTGCATCGCCTGCTTCATACACAACATCCACTGGTCACGCTCTTCATCGCCAATCGGAAAAGTGATATGCCGCATGCGCAAACGCGGATGCCCGAATTTCTCCACATACAACTGCGGCCCTCCCATCCAGCCGGATAGGAACATGAACAACTTTTCCTCCGATCCCTTCAAACTTTCCGGATGCAACTTGCGAATACCATGCGTTTCCGGCAGCTCGTCCATGAGCTGATAAAAACGCTGCACCAAGGCGCGAATTTTTTCGTCGCCGCCAATGCGCTGGTAATGATTGTTTATATTTTCACTGATTTGCATCAACCTGCTCCGTAAAAAATCGTCCGTTCAACTCTTCCAAGCCCACATTATGCAATACCTCATGCAACCTTTCCGCTGAGCGCTTGCGTGGCAAATCTTTATAACTCGCAACAATCAATTCGTTCTTCATCGAATGTTCCCAGCCCACCAATTCCGTCACCGTCACTTGATAACCGTGCGCCTCCAATTGCAAACAGCGCAACACGTTGGTAATGTGACTACCAAATTCGCGTGTATGAATCGGATGCCGCCATAACTCGGTAAGCGCATCCTTTGCCAACTGCCTGCCTTTATTCTTGCGCAACACAGCCGCCACTTCCGCCTGACAGCAGGGAACCAGCACGATGAACTTTGCCTGTTTCTTCAGTGCGAAATTAATTGCATCGTCAGTTGCAGTATCGCAAGCATGCAGTGCCGTCACCACATCTACTTGGGCTGGCAATTTATCAGAAACGATTGAGTCCGCCACCGACAAATTTAAAAATGTCATCCCCCCAAAACCAAGCAGTTGCGCCAATTCGCGCGAATGCGTCACCAACACCTCGCGCGTCTCAATGCCAAAAATGCGCGAGTTATCGTTCAATGCCTTGAAAAAAAGATCATACAAAATAAACCCCAAATATGACTTGCCCGCACCGTGATCCACCAAGGTCAGCTCACCACGTTCATCTCGCACCTCTTGCAGCAACGGTTCGATGAATTGATACAAATGATAAACCTGCTTCAACTTGCGGCGCGAATCCTGATTCATCTTGCCGTCGCGGGTCAGGATGTGCAGAGCCTTCAGCAATTCGATGGATTGGCCGGGGCGGATTTCAGGGTATTCAACAGACTGAATTTTTTTCATGTCACACCTTAACCTTTATTCCTGACTCTTGGCAATGGTGCAAGGGCAGTGATGATGGAGGCAGGCAGCGGGGGCAACTGCCCGCATAATTGCGCCGCCAATACTTCGGCTGCCAATCCTGCCGTGAGCAGGCCGCGCGTGCCGTGGGCAAGGCTGCAATATAGCCCGGGTTGCACTTCGCCTACTAGCGGCATGGCACCGGGGGCAGAACAACGTACCGATGCTCGTCCCGTCAATTTGACTGCATCCATTCCGCCCAAAGTCTGAAACAAAATCGGTGCATATTCTGCCAGATTCGCCAAGTTCTCCGTATGATCAGTCACTCGAACTTCGGTTGATTCGTCTTCAAAACTGTGTGTCGCACCGGTAACATGCACGCCATCCACTGCCGGTGCACAGTAACCATCGCCGCACACGACAGACTGCAACTCATTGCTGTCCGTGGTTTGCGGAATTACGCTAATCTGACCTCGTACAGCAGTTAGCGGAAAGTAAGCAAATGGAGCCAGCTTTTTGGCTAAATGCGCGCAGCACACCACTACGACTTCGGCATCGGCTTCCCAGATGGAATCTTGTGCATCGTGCCCGGTCACGTGCCAACTTGTTTCTGTTTTTTCCAATGTTTTAACTTCATACCCCAGGCGTTGTGTGATGAGATCATGGCGTGCCAGCTTCGCACACAAAACCGGCGGCACAACCCATCCGCTTGCGGGAAACCACAATCCGCCATATCTCATTTCGATACCGGCCAGTTGCGTCGCTTTTGCGGCATCCACAAACTGTAGCAGATGCTCGGGCCAATCTTGTTCGGACAAACGCAAAATACGTTTCTTTTCCACCTCGTTACACGCCAATTGCAGCAAACCGCATTCAGCATGTGTAACACCATCCACCGGCAACAATTGATCGAGCAGCCCCAGCACGTGCCCATAAGCGGCGAGCACAAAACGATGAAGTGGATTGCCACCCGCACCGAATCGCGCATGCAAGATGCCGCGCGGATTTCCGGATGCAGCGCTGGCAAGCTGAGGAGCGCGTTCGATTAAAGTAACGGCTATTCCGCGTTTAGCAAGCGCGTAAGCGGCTGCACAACCCGCGACACCCCCGCCGATGATGATGGCAGTGCGGGGAGATTTCGAAACATCTTTCTGCACACACTCCGTCTGAACGGAATGTAGATGCCCGCGCACCATCTCACGCTTGCGACCGAACCCCGGCGCTCTTTCAACCTCAAACCCGGCGTGCTGCAATCCGCGTCGCACCCAACCTGCGCTCGTGTAAGTCGCCAACGTTGCGCCAGCGCGAGAAGCACGTGCAATATCCGCCAGCACTTCTGCGCTCCACATTTCAGGATTTTTTGCCGGGGAAAAACCATCCAGAAACCATGCATCTACTCCAGCTACGGGCAATTGAGGCAATGCCTCTGCTACGTCACTAATCGCCAGCGTGAGACGAATACGTCCATCGGCAAAACTCCAACGATTCCAGCCCGGCACGCGCCGGTGCCAGCTTGCTTGCAATAGTTCGGCTTGAGCATTTAACTCAGGCCAAAGCGCCAGTGCGGCACGTAGATCTTCCTTGCTCAAAGGAAACTTCTCGACGCTGAAAAAATCCAGACTCGAACCTGCCGGTGCTGTTTTAAGGAATAATTGCCACGCGCATAAAAAATTCAGCCCTGTGCCAAAACCCGTTTCGCCTATGCAAAAGCTCTCGCCCGCAGACAGCGTTGCAAAGCGCTCCGCCAAACGGTTACCCTGCAAAAATACGTGGCGCGTCTCGTCCAAGCCGGAATCGGTGGAAAAATACACATCACCAAATCGTGATGAAAAAGGCTGACCGTCTACCCAATCAACTACCATATAATTAATCGCAAAATATTTCCGCCAAGTCTAGCAGAAGCATCTACAAAACACGCGCCTCATCTGCTACATTCCATCCATGAGCAAATTAACTTTAGACCGCATCCTGCAATCACAGGGTTTCGGCGCACGCAAGTGGTGCCGTGAATTAATCGAATCTGGCGAAGTCACTATCGCAGGTGAAACCGTTGACAACTTCAGCACAATATTCGAGACTACCGATCTTGTCTTCACGGTTTACGACGACGAATGGCTTTATCGCGAGCACGTCTATATCGCGCTGAATAAACCGACCGACTATGAATGTTCGCGCAAGCCCAGCCACCATCCCGGCGTGCTCAGTCTGCTACCGGAACAGTTTGCGCATCGCGATGTGCAACCCGTGGGTCGCCTGGACCATGACACCACCGGCCTGCTGCTGATGTCCGATGATGGAGCCTTCATTCACGCACAGTCGTCACCCAAGAGCCACATCCCCAAGGTGTATGCCGCCACCACGCATGATCCGGTGACACCTGAACTGGTTGCAAAACTGTTGGGCGGAGTCAAACTTAATGACGAACCTGCACCGCTGGCTGCGCTGATCTGCAACAAGCTAGATGAACACCGACTGGAGATCGTGCTTGAACAAGGCAAATATCATCAGGTGAAACGCATGTTGGCTGCGGCAGGCAACCATTGTGTTGCCCTTAACCGTTCGCAGATTGGGCAACTCAAACTTGAGACATTAGGATTAGTGCTGGGTAAGTGGTGTTATTTGAGTGCGGAGCAAATGGGGCTGTTGGCAATACCATTGAATGGTTGAAAATTAAAGACAGACGGTCCGGGTTTCAGACTAATGGCAAAATTACCTCTATTGAACGGCAATAAATGATTTTTAGGAATTTGGGAAAAGCTCTATGCCGTTAATCGGCAACCTCAATATCCGACTAAACGACATAGTCTTACAAAAATGGTCTGTTAATATTTATAAATAAGAGAGCAGTACTGGCGTCATCGTCAGGCTGGCACAAAACTAGGGGAACAAATGATTGCCGGTAACGTAGTTACGATTGGGACCTTGGGGCTAACGACTACTGAAGAAAATATACTAAAAAGTATTAGTAACATTTCGAGGGGACGCGCTTCAGGCTGGTACACCGTGAGTAAGGACAGTGAGCTTTCCGATTGCGACATCATCATTGTCAATGTGGATGATATAAATGCTACGATAAAATGGCGTACCTTGGCTGTAAAGCAAAGACCTCCAGTGATGGTTCTATACACAAGAGAAATCCCCACTGAATCTGGTTTACATTATTTGCTGCGGCCATTCGGACCTACAAGACTTCTGGCTTTACTCGATGGCATCGTTGCCGAACTGCGCGATTCAGCCGAAGTTTGGAAAAAGCCGGCTTTGGTTCAACAAAACACCGCAATACACAGATCGTATTCACAACGTGCGCTTGTGGTCGATGATAGTCCCACCGTCTGCAAACAACTCGAGCTTGAGCTAAAAAATCTTAATTTCCATCCTGATATTGCAGAGACAGGCGAGCAAGGCTTGTCTCTACTTTCCCGGAACGTATATGACATTATCTTTCTGGACTTACTGCTGCCGGGAACCGACGGCTACCAAGTTTGCAAAGAAATCAGAAAGAATCCAAAAACCAAGACTACCCCGGTAATCATGCTAACCAGCAAGTCTTCAGCATTTGACAGGGTGCGGGGTTCTTTGGTGGGGTGCGATGCCTATCTGACCAAGCCGGTTGATTACACAGCTTTTCGGAAAGAGATCTCAAAGCATGTAAAAACTGACGCAAGGCGCGCAACCATATAAACAAAAAGCAAATAGTATCAATTGAACATTCGATAAACGATGGAGGAAGTAACAATGTCAAAAAAAGTACTGGTAGTTGACGATTCAGCGGCGGACTTGTCCAATATAAAATCAGTGCTCACTGATGCTGGTTGCATTGTGGTCACTGCCACCAACGGAACTGAGGCAATCGCCAAAGCAAAATCCCAAAAGCCGGCAATCATTTTTTTGGACATCGTGATGCCGGATATGGACGGTTATGAGGCTTGCCGCTTATTGGCACAAGATGGCGACACAAAGCCGATTCCGGTTGTATTCGTCACCAGCAAAGGACAAAAAGCGGACAAAGTATGGGGCGAACTGCAAGGTGCGAAAGGCCATGTGCACAAGCCCTATACCGCAGATCAAATAATTGATCAGTTGAAAAGCCTGGCTTGAGTCGGGTGTGTTCAAAGCATGAATCAACCTGAGCAACCGCTCTTCGTCAACGAAATCACTACGAAAGCCGCCTGGTTGTCACCCAGTGCTGCGTTGGCGCATTTTGAGCCGCCGGAGGGAGTACATCAAACAGTGTCTGATCCGGTCAGCGAAGTAAGCCGTGCGCGATACGGATTTCGGATTGGTGAATTGGGCCTATTGATTAATCCGGACACAGGCAATGAAGTTTTGGCTGTCCCTCAAATTACGCCCTTGCCGGGGACACCACTCGGTTTTTTAGGCCTCATTAATTTACGGGGCAATTTGGTTCCACTGTATGAGTTGCATGTTTTGCTGGGAATGGGCATGCCCCGGTATAGCAATGACAGAGTGGTATTGATATTCGGGCAGGGAGAAAAAGCTGTCGGGATACTCATTGATAACTATCCGAAAGCACTCCCTTCGCTGCGTGCTTTACCCAATTTCCCGCCGCTTCCTGATGCCTTGCAGCCTCATGTGTCTGCTGGGTATCTGGAAGATGATGCAGTTTGGTTGGAATTTAACCATAGTTCTTTTTTTGATGAAAACTGTCGCAATATCGGCTTGTCTACGATTGGAAGTTAACTTGAAACACAGGGGATTTATATGAAGGCTGTTCGCTTAACAATTAGAACCAAAATCACAATGTTGGCAATTGTCGGCATTCTATTTCTGACGATTGTGGGAGGTGTCGCAATCGGCGGTATTTACGCGCTATCGGGAATATCGAACAGCGCGGTAGACACTGACACTGCCATGTTTAAATTGCTCAAGTCGACCTCGGATGTCCGCTCCCGGTTCCAGAGGCAAGTTCAAGAATGGAAAGATATTCTGTTGCGAGGCAATGATCCTGAACTATATACGAAATATCATGAGGCATTCGAGAAAAGCCACGCTGATGTTGAAGCGGGATTTGCGCAAATGCGCAGCTTGGCTTCTGATCCTCAACTGGCCGCTTTAATCAGCGTTAATGATGTCGATGCACTGATTAAACTGCATGGAGAGTTGTATCAGCAATATACCGAAGCGCTGAAAACTTTTAATCCGGAACATCCGACCGCAGGAAGAGAAGTCGATTTACTCGTAAGGGGTATTGACCGGCCCTTTACTGCCGCGCTCAGTAAAATTGCCGACACGATTGAAGCCGCGTCTGTCAAAGCCGTTAATGTTGCGAAAACAGAGGTAAGTGATCAATCAAAGTCGACGCTATGGATCTCGATTGTTGCATTTGTCCTTGCTGTTATTTTGCTGATTATGCTTGGCTTGATTATTACTCGCGAGATCATTCGCAAACTGGCTTCGTTTCAAAAAACGATTTTTGATATCAATCAGGGTGACTTCGGTGTACGCGCTGAAATCGCGGGTGACGACGAATTAACTCTGTTGGCCAAGGCATTTAATGAATTGCTCGACAGTCGTGTTGCCACGCTGGAAAATATCAAGAAAGAGAATGAGCAACTGAATGAATCGGTATTGAAATTGTTGCGAGCCGTGGCCGAGTTATCAAGAAAAGACTTAACTGTTAAAGTTCCTGTTTCAGAAGATATAACAGGTGCTGTTTCAGCTTTCCAGCGAAACCGCAAAAGTGTTGCAGGATGTATCGGATATTTCAGCCGATGTAACCTCGGCTTCTTTGAAAGTTCAGCAGCAATCCAACAGTATGTTGTTGGCGGCGGCAGATGATCGTGCCGAAGTTGATCTTGCCGCACAGACGCTGTCGATTGCGGCTAATTCTTTGCATGAAATTGCCTTGCTTGCGCAACAATGCAACGCGGCGGCGGACACCGCCAGCAAAACAACCCAGAGCGCGCTATCGGCGGTGGATAACACCGTGACGGGAATTAATAGCACGCGCGATGTGATCCGTGAGACTGGAAAGCGTATTAAGCGCTTGGGTGAGCGTTCGCAGGAAATTTCCGGGGTAGTCAATCTGATCAACGTCATCGCCGAACGTACCCATATTCTTGCACTTAATGCGAGCATGCATGCGGCCTCTGCCGGTGAGGCGGGACGCGGCTTTGCGGTGGTTGCGGACGAAGTTCAGCGCTTGGCTGAAAATGCGCGGCAAGCAACCCAGCAAATTTCTGCTTTGGTCAATAATATTCAAATAGAAACAGCGGATACCGTCAGCACCATGAATGATGCTATTTCGCAAATCGTCGAGGGAAGCAGATTGGCTGAACAGGCAGGACAACAGATGCACATGACCCAGCAATCAACGGCCCAATTGGTGGCATCGGTTAAGCAGATCGCAATCAGCTCGGAAGAACAGGCAAAAGCCGGACAAGAGTTTATGTCACGTGCCGAGACACTGCTGAAAAGCAATCAACAAGCAAGTGAAAGACTGCACGAACAGTCTGGTCACACGAACAGTCTGGTGGAATATGCAAAACAAATGACAGTGCGCGTGTTCAAGCTGCCGGGTTAATGGATTCCGGATTTATCCAACTCGGTAATGCGCGATGAAAACACTTGAGGAAAAATTGCAACACTTCGGACAGGACGCCTCTGAGTCGGTGGACGAACTGATGATACTGATCATGTCCACACCCTCCACACTAGAAGATTCCGAGGCGGCCGTTCAGATGCTGCGGGGCTATAGCGAAATAATTCAGAAGATCGGGCAACTTGCCTGGGACTCGGGATTGGAAGGACTGCAATCCGTGTGTTCCCTGGTCGAAACCAATCTTATGCTGCTACAAAGTGAAAGCAGAGTTTTAACCGCCGAAGAAGGAGCTTTGCTTGAAGGCTGGCCAATGCTGTTATTCGGCTACATGTCGAATCAGGCAGATTTCGAATCCAGTTCTGCGCTCTTGCAAAGTCTGTCGAAAATCTGGCCGATGCCTTTGGACACAGATTCTGCAGCAGCAGAACTTGCCCGACTAATGGAGAAAACATCTGCTCCCACAGCTAATTCAAATTCATTTCCGGATGATTTACGCAACAAAGGAACGCAGCAAGTCGATCGTGAAATGCTTGCAATTTTGGCATCCGAGCTTGTGCAAATGGATGAACAATTTTCGCTTGAAGCGGCAGCAACGCATGAAGATCGACTTTCTGCAATTTCCAATTATTGTGATTTTTTGCAGCGACTGAAGTCGACGACAGACTCTATCGGACTGGCGGCACTAGCCGCACTATTCGACCAACTCGGGCAACGAATTGTCCAATTGCCTGCGGGCTTGTCGGCGAAGCAGCAGATATTATTGCATCAAATTCCGGCGATACTGGCAACCTATCTTGCCGCGCCTGAAGATGAAGAAACGGGGGCTGCATTAGTTGCGGTGCTTGCTGATTCAGCATGGATAACCCCGCTTGCTCAAGACGAAATACTCTTGTGGCAGGAAGCTCTGGCCAATGTTGAAATCACAGACAACAGTTCGAGTACACCAGAGAGGCAGACGCGCGCCGAGCTGAAAGATGTATCGCTGGAGTTGCCTGACGATGTCAATACAGAATTGCTGGACGGATTGTTGCAGGAACTACCGGTGCAAGTCGCTGCTTTTACCGGAGCAATTGCCCGTATTGCCAGCGGACAGGGAAGTATTAAGGATGAAGAACGGGCAATGCGAGCCGCCCATACGCTTAAAGGCGCGGCCAATACCGTGGGTGTTTCGGGTATTGCGAATTTCACCCACCATCTGGAAGACATTTTGGTTGCATTGATTGAAGCAGGAAAGTTGCCCTCGCGTGCGTTATCGGCGGTACTGATCAACGCCGGAGATTGCCTGGAGGCAATGTGCGAATTTCTGTTGTCAATCGGCCCTGCACCGGAACAGTCTCTGGGAGTATTTCAAGAGATATTGGATTGTGCCAATCGCATCGATCATGAAGGAGTCGATGCCGAGTCCGTTGAAATTGAAGCAACTTCTTGGCCTGTGCATGCTGAAAGAAATGCAGCGCAAGAGGCATCCGATATTAAATCAGGTATCGCCTCACATACAGTAGAACAATCTCTCCGGGTTCCCGCACCTGTAGTGGATGACTTGTTGCGCTTGGCGGGTGAAACTTTAATTTCCAACTCCCTGATTCAAGAGCGTCTGACACAATCAATCTCTCAGGCTGCAGCCATGCGCAAACAGCATCAACTGTTTCAACAGTTGGTTTCAGAACTTGAAGAGTTGGTGGACATTCGCGGTATCACTTCGCTGCAAAATGGAACGATACATCAGGGCGAAAAAATTGATGCGCTCGAATTTGAACATTACAGCGAACTGCACTCGATTAGTCGCAGACTGATCGAGGCGGCAACCGATGCTAACGAAATGACCCGTACTGCAGAAAGCCAACTCTCCACGCTGGATAGTCTGCTGGAAGATCAACGGCGCTTACAGATGGCCAATCAACACGCAGTAATGCGAACCCGCATGGTTGCAGTGAGCAGTATAGTTTCTCGTCTTCAGCGTGGCGTACGCCAGACTGGCCGATTGCTGGATAAGCCTGTAGAGCTTGCCATTCAGGGAGAAAACACGAGCATTGACAGCCAAGTGCTAAACGATTTGGTTGATCCATTGATGCACATTCTCAGAAATGCGGTAGATCATGGAATTGAACCGATAGTGGATCGTGAAGAAGCGGGCAAATCACCCCAAGGACGCATCGAATTAACATTCGCGCACGAAGGGAATTCGATTGTAGTGCGCTGCAAAGACGATGGTGCGGGGTTGGATTACGCGGCAATTCGACGCATCGCGGAGCGCAAAGGAATGCTCAGACCGGAACAGGAGCACACCGAAGATGAGTTGGCGAGATTGATTCTGGTTCCCGGTTTTTCTACACGCGAGGAAACTTCTCAAGTCTCCGGCCGTGGTGTTGGCATGGATGTCGTTTACAGCCGCGTGAAGGAAATGAAAGGAATGCTGGCGCTAAACTCTCAGAGCGGATTTGGACTGACTGTTGAGCTGCGCATTCCCGCCATGTTGTTGGCGACTCATACTTTAATTGTCCGGCAACGCGGGCAACGTCTGGCAATATCCAGTCGGGGGATTGAAGATATCCGCTATGCCACTCGTGAGCAAATCACAGAAATCAGCCAGCGGCAGTTTTACCGTGAAGGCGAGAAAATGTATAGCTTGGACAAGCTGGAAGACTTGTTGTCAATGAGAAACGACCGCAGGGCTGACGACAAGCACGGATACCCGATTTTATTAACGCGAAGAGATGACGGCACTGTTAGCGCTGTACTTGTGCAGGAATTACTTGATAGCCGTGAAGTTGTGATGAAAAATCTGGGGCGCTATGTACCGCGTACGCAAGGTGTAATTGGCGCTGTCATTCTGGGCGATGGCGATGTGGCACCTGTCATCGACCTGGTTGAGCTATTGAGTGTCCCGACCCAAAGATCAGTCACAAGGCAGAATGAAGAGTCATTACCTATTTTGGAGCAGCATACCGGAAATAAATTACCATGCGCGCTCGTGGTGGACGATTCGCTTTCTTCGCGCCGCTCAATGTCGCAAGTACTTAAAGATGCCGGTTATGATGTTCGCACAGCCAACGATGGAATTGAAGCTGTGAACATCCTGCATAAATTCGCCCCCGACATTATTCTGACAGACATGGAAATGCCACGGATGAATGGATTGGAACTAACAGCCAATGTTCGCCATGCTGAACACACAAAGCATATACCCGTCATTATGATCACTTCACGCTCGACTGAAAAACATCGTCAGATGAGCACGAGCGCCGGGGTAAATGAACATTTGGTAAAACCTTTTAATGATGAGGCATTGCTTCAGCATGTGTACCGTCTGACCGGGCAATGAACACACAACTAATCAACCATCATCCGGAAGTTGAAAAAACTGCGCGATTAACTATCTCCGGTTTGCATCTTATTTTGCCTCAGCGAGAAATCCGAGTACTGGAGTCAGCCAGTGAAGTCGACACCCGCGAGGCCGGGGTTTTTAGTGTAGGCTGGATCAATCATGACCAAAAACGTTGGCCTGTTTACTGTCTTTCACAGCAGCTATCACTGCTTGATACTGTGCCGGCTGAACGGCGTGTTTGCGCTTTAATCAAAATTGAAAATAATTACATGGGGATATTATGCGACAACGCCAGCATCGAAAGTATCGTGGGAAAATGGCACGACATACCTGCTTCAATGCGCTTGCCGGATACCCCTCTGCTAGGTCTGATTGTTTCTGAAGAAAATATACTTGCCTGCGCAAGCAGCGCAGAACGCTTGGCTGCTTATGTTCTTCGTTTAGCAGGAGTGTGATGCAAAATAAACAACATATATCTCCAACTGCAAATGCATGGCTGCTGGATTTTGGTCAAAATGTCCGGGCAGTAGTTGGCACACGAGTTTTATTACAACTTGTCGACTCGCCAAATGTGCTTTCTGTACCAGTTGCACCTTATCACTGCCGCAACGTTTTTTTATGGCGTAAGAAATTGTTGCCTGTTATGGACATTGCCGCGCGCCTGGGTGGCACCGCTCAAAATACAAGACTGCTAACCGTTGTGGGATATCAACACCATGAGACCGAAACCGTTCGGTTCGGTGCACTTTTTCTGGAAAAGCCGCCTGTGGCAATAAATGTTACTGATACCCAATTCTGTCCACTCCCCGAGGAGCAATCTAATTGGAGTAAATTTGCAATATCTTGTTTTGCTCACGAAGGTGTCGCTACTCCTATTATTAATTTGGATACGATATTCATGTAATTCAGTTTTCCATGCTTCTAAAACAAAAATCAAATAAGCCGACAGCTTAGTTCTCTAGGTTGAAAAAGTATGGCAATGCTTGCAATTGTGCCTTACTGGCTTTTCTTTTTGGCTGTTTAGGAATTGTATCTTGGGCGGTTCACTTATTTGGAATCGACTAATTCGGATTAGCCGATACTGGTCAGAACTGGAAAATAATAGCCCCGTTCATTTCTGAACGGGGCTATGGTGCCAAGTGAATTTCAAGCCTGTAATATCAACACGAAGGGAAGGCTTGAGCCAGCCGAAGCTGTCTTATTTTCACCAATAATGACGATTAAGCACGTTTCTTGAATTCGTTGGTGCGGGTGTCGATTTCGATTTTGTCGCCGATTTCGATAAATGCAGCAACCGGCAATTCAAAGCCGGTGTTAATTTTGGCAGGCTTCATCACCTTGCCCGAGGTATCGCCGCGCACGGCAGGCTCAGTGTAAACAACTTCGCGCACGATGGTGTTGGGCAACTCAACCGAGATGGCCTTGTCGTTGTAAAACACTACTTCGCATTTGTCTTCCATACCGTCGGACAGATAATTCACGGCATCGCCGAGATTTTCTTTTTCAACTTCGTACTGGTTGTATTCCGAATCCATGAAAACATACATTGGGTCGGAATAATAAGAATAGGTGCATTCCTTCTTGTCCAGAATGATCTGGTCGAATTTGTCGTCGGCGGCGAAGATCGCTTCGCTGGGAGTGTCAGTGAGCAAATTCTTGAACTTAAATTTCACCACCGAGCCGCTACGGCCTGAGCGGCTGTACTCAGCCTTTTGTACCACCAACGGTTGGTCTTTAACCAGTACCACGTTGCCTGCGCGAAGTTCTTGAGCAATTTTCATTTGAGTCTGCCTAAAGCTAAATTTTGAAGGCGCGAATTCTACCAACTTGGCTGGAAAAATCCAGTAAATTCAATGCGAGGTTATTGCCTGCCAACTTTACAGCCCAAGCCCGGGCTTGCTGTTCCAGTTCAACAAGTTGCGTATCGTATGATTGCCAAGCACTGGCGATGTCGCCCTGCCCGTTCCAGGCCAGCCACAAATTTTCGTTCGCCCGATGTGACTGATCTGACAGTTTTTTCCCGTACAGCCCGCTCAAAGCCCTCAATTTTTTCATATGCACCCCATCATGCTGCGGATAGATATGCCATACGAATGGCTTCCCCGCCCATTGCGCCCGCACGCAAGAATCTTCGCCGCGAACAAAATTAACGTCACAGGCCCACAGAAGCTCGTCGTAACGTCCCTGTTCGACAAAGGGCAGCACATGCACCCGCAAATTACCGCTTTGCCATACAGCAACACCGTTCGTCCCGAGTCCGGCGAAGGATGCCTTCCCGAAAAATCCTGCCACCTGCGGCAACACCCGTCCCTCCGGCACGCAGCACACCACCGGGGTTTCTCCCTGCGACCATGCCTGCAACAAAGCCGTTACGGCATCGTTCTCATAGCTGAACAACGATACCCGCAACTCGCCTTCCGCTTTTTCAGGGATGCCTAAGTTGTGCCAAAACACCTGCTGTGCGGCCGCGTCAGCGTGAAATGCATTTCGCCGAACCAGCAGATCTCGCTCCAATAATAATCCACCCGTTTTTTCGGTGAAGCCGGGAAAGAAAAAGTATTTCACCAAAGGCAAGCAAGGATGCGGCGAGGGCAACTTGTGCGCACCCTCTACCCAATCTTCCGCCGAGAGATATTCAAGATTAATCCAGACGGGTTTGTGTTCTTGTACCGCCATCGCTTCGATGTAACTTTCCGGCAACTTGCATGCGAATGCTTCGATAACCAACGCGGCAGGAACTACTTCCGGAAATTCCTTATACCACCGCCGCACTTCCACTCCGCAGCATGATTGCTCATCAAGCTCTGCATTCGACTCGGCACACAACTTCGCAAAACTATGCAGATCATCTACCCACAATCGCACCTGAATGCCATGCTCGTTCGCTAATTGCCGCGCCAGTCGCCAGCTCACGCCAATGTCACCATAGTTATCTACCACGGCACAGAAGATGTCGCAGGTTTTGGGTTTAATCAGATTTAATGATGTCATCAGTTGGATTTATGAAAGCTGGAGATTCAATATCGTTCACACCATTTTGGAAGGCAGCTTGATCGTATCTCCCGCCACCATAAATTTTCCCTTGCCTTGATGATGCAGCGTGTGCGAGTTCTTTCGTGCAGGATCAATCCACGCTTTAAGTACTTCCAGCACAAAGAAATTGTATTTGTTCACCATGCGCGCATCAACCACTTTGCATTCAAGATTGGCGTAGCACTCGGCTATAAGCGGCGCAGCCACATCGGATGCAGGCATCGCCGTCAGTTTGAATTTTTTGAACTTATCCACCTTGCTGCCCGAACAATTACCCACCCCCACCACCTGCTTCGCCAGCTCCACCGACGGAATGTTAAGCACACATTCCTTGGTCTTGCACAGCGCATCAAAACTGTAGTTGCGCCCACTAAGCACGCACCCCACCAGCGGCGGCACAAACTCCATCATCGTGTGCCAAGACATTGTCATGATGTTTGCTTTGCCCTTGAGTGAGGTCGTCACCAATACAACCGGCCCCGGCTCTAGTAAGCGATACACATGGTGCAATGGATAATTTTTCTTCATCAACACTAACCTTACTTCATCATATTTAATCGGCGCAAATTCCGGGGTTCGTTCCTCTCCGCCCGCCTACACAATCACTCCGCATGCAACGCCTCCACCGGATCAAGCCGGGCCGCGCGCATTGCCGGCGCTACACCTGCGGCAAGGCCAATGCTGACAGCAGTAAATTCAGCAAGCAAGACGAACAGCAACGGAGTATGCACCGGAAACAAAGGAGCAAAAAAATGTACCGCCTGGGCGATGCCGATACCGACGACCAGACCCATAATACCGCCCAGTGCGGAAAGCATGATCGCTTCGCCCAGAAATAGTATCAGTACTTGTTTTTCTTGCGCGCCCAACGCACGCAGCAGGCCGATTTCGGCGGTGCGTTCGGTAACGGCCATGGTCATGATAGTGAGGATGCCGACTGCACCGACCAATAGCGAGATACCACCCAATGCGCCGACGGCAAAAGTAATGACATCCAACACCGAGTTCAACACGTCGAGTGCCTGCGCTTGTGAGATGACGGTGAAATCTTCGCGCCCGTGCCGTTCTTTTATTCGCCCGGTAATAATTCGCAACACATCATTTACATCGGCTCCCGCTCTGTAACTCACTTGTATTTCCATCAGTCCCAGACGGTTAAGCAGTTCCATTGCGCGCGCGGCTGGAATAAATACCGCATCGTCCAAATCAAGACCCAGCACTTGCCCTTTAGGCTCCATTACCCCGATGACACGGTAACGTTGCCCCCCCACGCGCAAGTAACTGCCCAGCGGATTTTCTCCGGCGAAAAGTTCTTGTCGAATTTTCGCACCTATCACGACGAAGGCACGCGCTTGCTCGTTGTCTTCATCGGGCCAGAAACTGCCGCTCTGCACTTTCATGGTGAATGCACTAGCAAAATTACGCCCTTCGCCGAATACGGTAGATCGACGCGTTTTACCATTCACGCGCAGCTCCACGTTACCCATCACACTGGGATTGACGTTTTCAATGTATGGCAGATGGCGCAACAAATCGGCATCACTCAGCGATAGCGGCCTGACCGAACCGAAGATGCCAACATTTGCCCCCAGTGTTTGTGTTTTGCCGGGCTGGACACTGATGATGTTAGTACCAAACTGCGTGAACTCGGACAAAACGAACTGGTGTAAACCATCACCAATGGAGGTGAGCAAAATGACCGCCGCAATACCGATAGCAATTCCCAACCCGGTGAGAAAGCTGCGCATGCGGTAGGTGAGAAAGCTGGAGATGGTGAGCTTGATGAGGTCGGAAAATAACATAAATTTATCGCCCCGCCAAAGCCGCAACCGCATCAAGTTTCGCCGCGCGTCGCGCAGGCCACACGCTGAACAAAACGCCTGTCCCCAATGCCGTACCACAAGCCGCCAGCACTGCCCACCAAGGCGGGCTGACCGGCAGTGTCGGATATACTGTCCCGATGACGATACTGCCCGCGTAACCCAACAGCAGCCCCGCTAAACTGCCAATGCCGGAAAGCAAGGCCGCTTCCGCAAAGAAGATAGTGCGTATCTGCTTCGGTGGCGCTCCCAACGCTTTGAGCAAGCCGATCTCTTTAACGCGCTGCGCCACGGCAATGAGCATGACATTCATAATCAACACACCTGCCACGGCGAGGCTGATTGCGGCTATGCCACCAACGGCCATGGTCAGGGCTGTAAGAATGCGATCAAAGGTGGCCAGCACAGCATCTTCCGTGATGATCGTCACATCCTTTTCGCCGCTGTGACGGTCAAACATTGTTACTTCGGCATCATGTTTGGTTTGCCCGATGACATCGCGACTTTTTGCTTCAACGAGAATGCGATACAGGCCGGAAGTATTAAATAGTTGTTGCGCTGAAGCGACGGGCACAATGACAATTTCATCGGTGTTAAATCCCATCGATTCGCCTTGCTTCGCCATCACGCCGATCACGCGAAAACGCCTGTCACCCAGCCGCACCCAAGCACCGATTGCCTGCCCGTTGCCGAACAATTCATGTTTGAGCAAGATGCCGATCACGCATACCGAAGCGCTTTCATGAATGTCCCCCGCCGGCAAAAAGTTTCCCAGCCCTATGCTCATGTGGCGCACTGCCAGCAACTCGGATGTTGAGCCGAGCACCATCACTTCGCGGTTCAGCGCATCGAGCGAAAGCGTGGCAGAACCAATCGCCAGCGGAGCGATACGCTTTACCGTGCGTCCATGTGCAATGGCTTGCGCATCGTCCAGCGAGATTTCGCGAGGCACCTGCCCCAGCAACATGCCGGGACTGATTCCCGCTGTTTCGGTACGCCCGGGCAAGACGATAACCAAATTAGTTCCCAGTGAAGCAAACTGATTGACCACATAGAGACGCGCACCTTCTCCCAGCGCCGTGAGTATCACCACTGCCGCCACGCCGATAGACATCGCCAGAATCATCAACAGTGTGCGCGTCGGGCTGCCGCGCAAACTGCCTGAAGCGAAGTGCAGAGTGTCGACGAGTTTCATACGAAACCGTTCTGTCCCTTCCCCTTTTTAGGGGGAAGGCTAGGATGGGGGTCAGCTTTTTGGATCATCCACGCTTCTACCCCCACCCTAGCCCTGCAAGGCGGAGGGGACAATAGCTCGACGAGTTCATCTGATATCATAATCAACGCTTCTCGTCAGACTGAATAAAGCCATCCAGCATGTGTAACTGGCGTTTGGCACGCGCGCCAATCTCGGCATCGTGAGTCACCAGCACCAGCGTGATGCCTTGTTCCAGCAAACCTTCCAGCAGTTTCAACACTTCCCATCCGGTAGTGCGATCCAGATTGCCGGTCGGCTCATCCGCCAGCAGTACACTGGGCCGCATTACCGTAGCGCGAGCGATGGCAACACGTTGACGTTGCCCGCCGGAAAGCTGGTCGGGACGATGATCGGCGCGCGCAATCAAGCCGTAACTTTCGATCAGTTTGGCGACGCGTTGTTTGCGCTCCTCAACCGGAATACCAGCCAGCATCATTGGCAGTTCGATATTTTGCGCCGCAGTGAGACGTGGCACGAGATGAAAAGATTGGAACACGAAGCCGATCTTTTCGCTACGTACACGGGCTTGCTGTTCTTCGCTTAAGGCTGTGACGTTGCCACCGTCTAGGAGATATTCGCCGGAGGACGGTCTATCGAGCAGACCGAGCAAATTAAGCATGGTGGATTTGCCGGAACCGGACGGCCCCATGATGGAAAGATATTCACCGTCGCCCAATTGCAAATTAATATCGCGCAGCGCGGTGACTTGCTGGTCGCCCACCACAAACGTGCGGCTGACATTGCGCAGTTCGATCATTTTGCCACGGGTGTCTCATCAGGCTGAACCACCACACCCGCTTTGACTCCCGGCCTATCCAGGGATGAAACGATCCGGTCGCCTTCGTTCAAACCTGTTACGACTTCGGTGTATTCCCAATTTGCCAAGCCGGTGACAACAACACGCTCTTCAAGCTTGCCATCGTTTTTGTACAACAGTACGCGCTTGCCTTCCATCAAGGTCTGCGTGGGAATACGCAGCACTTTCGTATGCACATCATGCACGATCTCAACATCGGCGCTATATCCCACCAACAGGTTTTCACTCTGCGGCCGCTCGTTGAATTCGACTTCTACTTCCACGGTACGCGCCTGCTTCTCCACTTCCAGCACATAAGGGGCGATGCGTTTCACTTTTCCGACAAAAGTGCGGCCTTTGATCGCATCGAGCGTGATGCGACTGCTTTGTCCAAGCTTTAATTTGGCAGCGTCAACCTCATCAATCGGCGCACTCACAAACATGCAACTGTCGTCGATCAAATCGATTGCGGGCAACGTCGGAATTCCCGGCGGGGAAGGTGTGGCATATTCGCCCAGTTCACCGCTGATGTCTGCCACAATGCCCGCAAACGGCGCGCGCAAAACCATACGTTCCAAGCTCCTCTGAGCAACTTCAATGCGTGCTTTGGACTGCTCGATATCACTGTGCGCGCCGTCGCATGCGGCTTGCCGCGACTGTGCATCAGTCACTGCACGGTCAAGCTGCTGAGTGGAAATAAAACCTTTGTCCAGCAATTCCCTGGATCGAACCGCATCCCGCTGTGCTGCTTCAGCCAAACTACAAACTTCACTCACCCGCAATTCTGAAGTTTTCAACTGGTCACGCGATAATCTTTCCTGCGCGATCATGTCTTCGTCCCAAAGCTCAAGCAACACCTGCCCGGCAACGACACGATCCCCTTTTTTTACGCGCATCTTTGAAATCTGCCCGCCTGCCGGTGGTGCCAACTTGGCACGGCGACACGGCTTGACTGTACCAGCACGCGTGTTGCTGACCGACGCCTCAACGATACCCCGCTCCACTGTTTTCAATATCACCGGCAAAGGCTTGCTGCGACTAAGATAAGCTATGCCTGCAAGCAAAATAATCACTACCAGAATGAGGGGGAAAAGCTTTTTATTACGGGAAGAGAACTGACCGAATTGCGTGGAAGCCATTGCTGCTCCTGACTGTTCGCAGCAGAAATGTTGCTGCTTTTCGATGGGAAACTGTCAATCGAAGAGTGGCTTAAAAGCCTTTACACGATTGAGTTTGAGTTGCGCCAATAAATAATATACCGTCATTTATACCGTCAATCGTTAACGACATGCCAAATTATACCCACAACTCATATGCAGTGTTAAAACCAATTCAATGAAGAACCCCGCCGCAAGCAGCGGGGTATCGACTCCAGGTCAACACCGCAGGCTATCGCCTGCCTTCGCCCCAAGGGGCGGGGAATTGAACCCGGCGAGATTAAACGAGACAATCCAGTAATAATATTGATCGAAGATCATATTTTTACTGTAGCAGGCCGTGACATTTGCCAAGCAACAACTTCGGATTGCCGCCACCGTACTGCTCCTGTCCCAATTGATACAGAGTTTGGAAACTTCCCTAATTTCATCAAACGATAAATTGTTGCCCGACTCAAACCGCACATTTTTTCAACTGTCTTCCGCGAGATCAAAAAATCTACTATCTGATTTTGCTGTAAATTCGATTGCATAATTTTATCCTAAAATATTTGCCTTTCGTGGGGTAAGTTCAAGTACATGCCAAATATGAAACTTTTCCAGACACCCACTTCCGTTGCAATATGCCTTTCATCTGTTAAATCATTTGGTCTGATAAACATATTATTTGCCCGTTAAATATTTATTCAGTCCTCTCCATCGGAAGATGCCCAGCTACTGATTAACGCCTCACTTGAGGAATGAAAATGCGAAGGTTTGCGTATTTCATTCAGATAACTGTTACGATTTAGACTATCTTCGATAACATCTCCAAATTGACATTGTTGAATCATCGACTAGGGAAAACATTGGAAATGAATGCTAATGACTAAGGGCGATAAATTTAAGGAGTTAACTGTTGATCTAAAAAAGCGATTCCGCCTCGCGGATCCGTCTATTTTGCACGGGATTGATAATTTTCTATCACTCATAGCGCGTCAGGAATTGGCTTTTGCCAAAAATAATCGGAGTGGTGTGGTTTATGGACGTTACTCAGTCATGCAAAACTTTTGCAACATATTCAACCCACTTCTCATTCAATTAATATCCCAAAGCCGCCTAATTGATGATGAACTGAAATTTAATGACATTTCATTGCCTCTAGTAAAAGAATTAATTTCTTCTGATCAATGTAATCTCTATGCATTTAAATTTAGGAATGCCGCTGCACATTTTGACTGCTTGGCTGAGCGGAGCCATGATCAAAATACTGAATTTATCCGCTGTGGTGAATCATTGAAATTGATTGCTGAAATTTTACAAATCATACTTTCATTAATTCGAACGGAATCCTTTACGTGGTGTAAATTTTGTTTCAGGCGCGCAGTTGTTAATTTTGAATATTGCAAAATTCATTATTCTACGAACGAAACAATTCAAGATACAAACTATAGGAAAGCAAATCGAACTTATAAATCGCTTGATAGCGCAGTTATACAAATGTGGGCTAAGCATCGCAGTCTCAGAAGCGTTGGCGAGGAAAGTTTTTTATTGGTTGCAGACAATTCTCCTCCCAAAGAAATATATCAAAACGAGACAGCGCTACCCATGTCAGAAGAGAAGATTACCTTTGTCTCAGATACGATTACAAAATCCTGGTCTGAAATGTCCTCTGAGTGGAATGCAATAATTTATTGTTTTCCAGAGATCAGCAAGCGATTTACTCAATCAGCCGAAACTTATACAAGTTGGGATGATTTTGTTTCTGCTCTTTTTCAAGCCCTTGAAGAACCAATCGAAACTACGCGACATCCGCTTTGGGCAATCAATATTCTGAAAGATGCTGAAGCATGGTTTGCGGCGGAGGTAAAATTTTCTGATAGAAGACAAAATGACACTCTCGACAAAGTTGCGGGACTTTATCAAAATGGATATTCGGAATATGAAATTGCATCTAAGCTAAACTTGACCACGAAACATATTTTGCAACTTGTGCGAGAAATTAAAAAAAATCATTCGTTGCATAAGCTGACAAAGAAAAAATAGAGAAATGATGGATGATGCTGTCATTCAATGAATAACTCCCCCTAACAAGCCATCGCTCAGCTCATTGTGGCATACTCTGAAAACAAGACACCAACAAGCCAAAAACTCCCCTTCTTATTCTTCAGACATTACGCACGCGGACGTGCAGGCGTTAAAACCACGATAACTTACTGTTAATACAATATAAATGTTGTCGCCAAAACGTAAAATTCTAAAATCATGAAAGTCTTAAATAATGCAATCAACAAGCGATAGGAAGTTAATAATCAAATAGATAACGATGTTGCCAAAACGGCAACATTCACCTATTGAGTTTGGATGTAATCCAAAACTAAAACTTGACCAGTTCATCTTCGAACTAAGGAACCGGAACACGATTTATTATTTAACGAGTCCCCGGAGTGAGAGTTTAAAAATAGTCAAAATGCGCAAATTGTGCGGATCAAAGCACTGCCCTGAATTGATCAAAATAAGAATACGTCTCGGAAACCGGACGGCATGGTCACTCCGGAAATTGTTGAAAAAGCACTTTTTGCACTCAAGCGCGCAGGACTGGAATTTTGTCGAAATTTCCGCTGATGGGTAACTCCGTGTGTATACGCGAAAACTTAGAAACCACTTCAAGCCCTCAAGCCCACTCGATAGGGGTTTCTCAAAATGAGATCACGGAAAGCTATCGGAATATTTTTCCGCATAGCAGATTAATCAAATATTCAGTCATTCTCAGCTTTATCAAAACGCTAACATGGCTATGTTTTTGAAATTTTAGTTCTTCAAAATTTTACTGCGGGTGTGTCCATTTTGGGACACACGGTTAATATATTGTTTATAATGCGATTATTGAATTTTTCATCTATTATGTTAGCGTATTTTAATATCCTTATATTGCTGATTTGGACATAATGTTATCGTCAACAATACAATTAGATACAGTGGTTTTGCAGCTTGCACATGTCCGTGCGTAATGTGTGTAGATTATTCAGGGGAGGTTTCGCCGATTTGGTTCTGTCGTTTTCTCAAAGTTTTAGCAGTGCGCTGAAGTGCAAATTTTCAGGCAGCAAAAGTGCTAGCCTGAAATTTGAGAGTAGAATGTCATGAGTGAACTTTCGGGTCTAAACGAAATTTCGCGAATCCGCACCAATTTGGAAGAACTGATCAATTTCAATTTTCTAGCGAGGCGATTATATGAAAGGCTATACCACTGGAATAGTGTGCGGACTCTTGGCTTTGCTACTGTATAAAACTCACCCTTTGTTATCCATTATGGCTGCGCTCCCTCTGCCGATGATTGTGATTGCATTTTGGACTGGAGCAGTCGGCATTCGATTTGAAAAGTCGTGATTAGTCAAAGGATCTGCATTTCATCCAAAATTATTCGTCCTGCAATAGTTTCTCTATTGCTCTTAATACTCACTGCTTGTGGCACCGTCCAAGCAGGTCACGATTTTGATTTGAAGGTTTTTGAAACGCATGTCGAGCGTGGCGTATCTACACAATTGCAAATTCGCGCGTGGTTGGGAACGCCGACAGGTTCAGGTGTAAATATGGATGCGAGTGGCGAGAAACTTGACGAATGGACGTATTATTTTGCGTCGGGAAAACCAACCGATTTATCCGGCGCAAAAATCAAAATGTTGCAAATCCGATTCGACAAGCAAGGAATTGTACGTAGCTACAACTGGTCAAACTCTGATCAGTAAGCTCTCCCTCAGTTCCTTAAAAATTGTAATGTCTCTTGCCATCCGGCTAAATTTCCCCAACAATCCAAACTGGAAATCTTTTCCAATATATAAAACTTTAGGGAGCTACACATAATGAATCGCAAAGAACTGATTGAAGCACTGGCAAGCAAAACAGACAGCACTAAAGCGGATGCCGACCGGAGCATTGCCGCAATTATTGACATCGTTACAGCTACCCTCAAAAAGGGCGATTCTATTTCACTCGTTGGCTTTGGTTCATTTGAAGTACGCAAGCGCGCTGTTCGTACAGGTCGTAATCCCAAGACGGGTGCCGAGCTAAAGATTAAAGCTTCCAAGGTTCCAGCATTCAAGGCTGGCGCGACACTGAAGGCAGCAGTTAACGGCGTCAAAAAGTGATTAATGCCAAGACCGGTGAAATGCCGGTCTTGTTGTATATGAATGAAATTCTTCAGTACCTAAAATCGCATGGCGAAATACTCGATACCGAAATTGCTGAGGCGACCGGTTTTTCACTTGATGTCACACGGCTTCATTTGGTCGAGTTGGCGGCAAACAATGAAGTGATGATTTGTCAGTCAACGCGCTATGTGAAGGGAATAAAGGTAGAAAGTATGAGTTGCCGGATTAGTGGGTTTATTCCCAAGGCGGCACCGGGTAGAAAACCCACAAAGGTCAATTTGAAGCTGTAGTGAGCATTGAGTGCATCAGCCAACAAAAAATTCTACGGCTGCTTATAATCACACTTGAGTCATTCAAGTTAGTGGTAACTAACAGGGCATTGTCGGCCACTTTGGGTCACTCACCAAGGGCAGCTTTGTGGCAGGCAATTTAATGCCGCGAAGTTCGGGATTGTGGACTAACCCGTCAGACAAGATTGAAAATATTTTTCGTCGCGTCGGTCTCTGAAGTGCGTGAAGCGGAAGTTCCCTCTCACCAGATAGCTGCCACCTGAACGACTGCTGTACCAAAAGTTGCCGGATGTCGAAGGGAAGAAACTCAGTCAAAGCAGCTAAGAATGCCAATGCGTTATCATTGCCATTCTTAGCCAATAGCAATCCATACTTCATCCCATAACCACAGACTCAGGCTAAGCTCAACCGAAGGAGGTTCTACCAATGTCCGTATTTCACGCCAAGATTGAGGGTGTTCCACAGTTTGTCAGTTACTGCGCCCCTGTGCTTCGAGCCATGCAGCAACTTGGTGGGCAAGCGACGCCTAAACAGGTATTTGCCCACATAGCCCAACATGAAGAGCTCTCGGCTGAAGATATGGAACAGACCAATAAGAACGGAATGCCTACTTTTGAGAACCGCGCAGCATGGGCGAGGTTTTATATGACTAAGGCTGGCTGGATGTACGCGCCGAAACATGGTGTTTGGGCTCTCACAGAGCAGGGTATGCAAGCCGAGGACCTAACAGATGAGCAGGCGGCGGCAATGTTTAAAAGTGTGGCCACGCAACTCAAGGGGCATGAAGAAGAAGTCAAAGCACCTGAGGACCACGTGCAGCCAGACAGCACGCAGTTTTGGTTTGTAGGTGCGATGTGGGGGGATGGAGAGGGTGATCAAACGCCCCGCTTCATGCAGGAAGGCATTTGGCAAAACGGTTACGAAGACAAGTTTGCCGAACAAGTGAACAAAATGAAGGCGGGCGACCGCATTGCCATCAAGGCTTCATTTGCTCGCAAGCACGGCGCCCCCTTTGATAACAAGGGGCAAACAGTCAGTGCCATGAAAATCAAAGCCATTGGTACTGTGACCAGAAACCACGGTGATGGCCGAACAGTGGATGTTGCTTGGGAGCCTTTGACTGAGCCCCGCGAGTGGTACTTCTATACCTACCGTTCCACCATTACCCGTGCACGGGTGGAGGATGAATTACTGGCGCGCCGCTTGGTGGCTTTTACCTTTGACGGTGGTCAGCAAGACTATGCCTTCTTCATGGCCCAGCCGTTCTGGCGCGACCGATTCACCAAAACTGACAACGTGGGGCAGGATGGAGATAGCACTCATGGCGAAGCAGATGCACTTGATGAAGTGGAGCAAGTGCCACAAGTGGCTGTGTATGGCGTGGCGGACATTTTGGCCGAAGGTTGCTTTGTGCCTGAGGCTGAACTGCACAGCATGCTCAAGCGCTGGGCAGAGAAGAAAAACTTGATTTTGCAAGGGCCGCCGGGTACTGGTAAAACCTGGTTGGCTAAGCGCTTGGCCAAGGCATTGATTGGCCAAAAAAATGTAACGGATGAGCAGTTGCGCGTGGTGCAGTTTCACCCTGCCTTGTCCTATGAAGACTTTGTACGTGGTTACAGACCAGGCGGTGACGGACGCTTGACTCTAACGGATGGTCTGTTTTTACAAGTGGTTCAGGCAGCAATTGCACAACCGGATGTAGAGCATGTGCTCATCATCGAGGAAGTAAACCGGGGGAATCCAGCTCAGGTATTGGGTGAGATGCTGACACTGCTTGAGTGCAGCAAGCGGTCGCGCGCCGAAGCGATGGAACTGGCGTATTCCAAATCACGTGGGGAGAAGGTGTATGTGCCGGAGAACCTGTATGTGATTGGCACTATGAATGTAGCTGACCGCTCATTGGCTTTGGTGGATTTGGCGTTGCGCCGCCGCTTTGCCTTTGTGAATCTGGTCCCCAGCTTGAATGCTGCATGGCAGCAGTGGTGTAGTGACAAAGGTATGGGTACGACGGTCATTACACATATTCAAACGCGCATGGCAGAGTTGAATCATGAAATTGCCGCAGATCGTGCTTTGGGTGCGCAGTTTCAAATTGGCCATTCGTATGTGACTCCACATGAGCCTGTGGCGGATGCGCAGACATGGTTTGCAGAGGTGGTGCGCTCAGAAATTGGCCCACTGCTGCATGAATACTGGTTCGACTCGCCAGCGCGCGCGGATGAGGCGATAGCGCTTTTGCTCAAACAGGCTTGAGGGCATGGCGACCGCCATCCCTCTTCGCAATATCTGGCTGCTGTTTTTGTATGCAGCAGACCTGGTGCGCTTTAGAGATGAAGCCACTGTGGAATCAGAAGCTGCACGTGACTTGCCCGAGTTGCTGGCGCGCCTGCTGGTACGGGTGGTGCAGCAGCGATTGAGGCGTAATTTAAGCAGGGGCTATCAAGCACGTCATGCTGTGCTTTCTCGTGTGCGAGGGCGAATTGATGTGCTGGCCACGGCCTCAGGTCAACTGTTGGAGCAAGGGCGTGTGGCTTGTCGCTTTGAAGAGCACACAATGGATACGCCGCGCAACCAACTGGTACGGGCAGCGTTGGATTACTTGTCGACAATGATTGATTCATCTGATGTGGTGCATGAGTGCCGCGCACTATCACAAATGCTTGGGCGCTTAGGGGTGTCTAGCCAGAAACCTTCCCGAGCAGCCTTGGCCACCGACCAAGTCAGTCGCAATGAAACGGCCGACTTGTTGATGGTGAGCTTGGCCAAGATGGTATTTGAAGCTGTCATCCCTAGTGAACAGGTAGGCAGTAACCAAGCGGTGGCAGTGGATGCGGATGTGCACTTGGTGCGCCGCTTGTTTGAAAAGGCCGTGGCCAATGCCTTGCGCATACAGTTGCAGCCGCTGGGCTGGCAAGTACAGCATGGCCGCAAATTGAGTTGGCCTGTGGGACATACGTCCGATGGAATCGCAGAGCATTTACCTGGCATGCAGACTGATATCGAACTGGTGCATACAGGCCAAAAGCATAAGGTAGTGATTGACACCAAGTTCACGCACATTTTTACGGACACTCAGTACAAATCAGAGGTCCTGCGCAGCGGATATATGTACCAGCTATATGCCTACTTGCGCACCCAAGAAGGGCAGTTGAAATCCCAAGGCATCGAGTGCAGTGAAGGGATGCTGCTACACCCTCAGTGTGGGCAGGCTATGGATGCCTACGTTGATATACAGGGGCATCGCATGCGTTTTAAAACGATTAATTTAATGAGTTCGGCTGAAGAGTTTGAGCGGCAACTCTTGTGCATTGGAAGCGGGGCCGTTTGAGACAGACCCTCGCCACCAGACCATCGAGGGGGAAGGATTTTTCATTCAGACATCCTAAATAACTGCATTAACCGACGTATTGTAGGTCAGAGATTGAGATGAGTGACGGCTCCACTCAGTTACCAGCCATTAAAACCATGAGGGGGCGAAGGTCGGCTTTGGTCGGGTGCCGACCGACATGGTGGAAAATATTATTAATCTCGATTGTCTCTAACGTCGATACCGGCACTTCAACTTGTTCCGCTATTGGGTAACGAAAACTATAATTCGCCTGCCAGCCAATTATATTTTCACCGGCAGCTTGTCACTCGGGAAGAGTCATAGGATGATTCGGCACCTGACTGGGTCTTCGCGGTCAGCCGCTGACCGCAGGTATTTCAGGAGTAACATTCACGCATGCCAATGACGATCCAAACAAACGGCGAAGGTGGCGTGTCGATCACGCAGACCCTCAGGGGTCGTCCCTTAGTCTACCTCGATCATTGGGCTGTGCGCCGGTTTTCTGACGATGAAGCACTAGCCGACCGCTTCATCGCCGCGCTACATGCAGCACAGGGGACGTGGCTCTTCTCGCAGATGAATCTGTCCGAGTTCACTTCGATGCGGGATATACACACGGCGCGTCGTGTGGAGAAGCTCATTCAACGAGCGTTTCCCTACTTTTACGTACTCGACACGGTCGCAGACACGCCGTACTTCCGTAAGGATCAGGCTGCGCGATCGACTGACGCTCCTGACAAGCACTGGATGCTAAGAGACCTTGGCGATCGCGCCGTAATCTCTGGTGGCACCTTTAACACGCATCGCTTCATATCAGATTGCATCGAACACGCTAACGAACTGATGCCGCTTTTTGATCAGATGAAACGCGAAATAGCTAACCACATAACCGATATTCGAAAGGCAGTCTTTGCAAGCCAAGATCGCAAGACCCTCGTTCCAGCTCGGAACATGCGGCTCATCGACATATTTATGGAGGAGCTGCTTGTTGAACCTGCCGGTCAAGCAAGCCAGCGCTTCCGAGACAACGACGCCGTTGACTTCATTCACGCGCTTCCGGCTTGCCAGTTGTGCGACATGGTCTTGTTGGACACTGCGTGGTGTCACAAAGTGACGCTGGCCACGCGGCGAATACGGGAGGCAGAAATCGATGGCAGGATAGCTGCATGCTACTCCCCCAACGGCGTAGACGACTTCCTAGCTGCACTCGAAGCGGAAAGGAAGAGGTGAAGTAGATGACCGCAATTGCTAATTCAGACGATGGATTCATGCGCACCATTGACGCGCTTAAACTTATGTTTGGCCTCGTACCAGAGCCTGAACCGTCTTTCATGATGCATAGCCAGTTCGGATTCCATGGCTACACCATCAGACTGTTTAGAACTCACATTGATTATCTCAATGCACTCAGCTCCGTAATTGAGCCAGTTCTGCCTGCATTTGATGCGAATACTATTGAACGGTGGAAACTCATAAATGAACTATTGCTTGCTGGCTTTTCCTCAGTACCGACTGGTGCGAGAAAAATCAACCGTCAGTTGCCAGCTTTAGCAGCACTTGCCGCATTTCCAACCCTTGAAGAAATTGCACGGCGGGTTTCCAATCGATGGGACGAAGAAGGAAAACTTCTACGAAGCGTTCCATTTACCGACGGTGTTGTCATATGGAAGGCCGATGGCACCACGGAACCAAAAGAGTACAAGGCAGGTAGTTTAATCGTTAATCTGTCACACAAGCTTCAACTCATGGATAAAGCCCTAGATCCGAGTTTAAGCCGTACCATTGCAAGTCTAGATAAAGTGCTTCGACGCCCAATGGTTGAAGGTATTGAGCAACCGATGAGTCCATTGTATGAGCGTTTGAAGTTCTTCCGTGATCAGTGGTCACATGGGCGAAGATATGAGGGGTGGGAGGCGCTTTTAATCAGTCTTCTCTTGGCTCTTATATACTTCGGCACATTGAAGATTCGTGAGGTTCCAGATGTTGCTGCAACACAAACATCTGCCTAACGTTCGAGCGGGAATGCCGCGATATAGTCATTCCGTCCTCTTTCAGTGATACTAATCACAGCTGACAGGTATCTGCCAGTGAAGGCAGGACATGCACCTGCGGATTACGAATAACTGCCCGCAACATTCGATGTTTTCTGCTTTAGTTTCGAATCAGCAGGTGCGCTTGGGTTCGTTAACGAATACTCAGGGCTCGCCGTCCAACCGGCTCTCTATATTGGCTTCGCAGAACTCATGCATGCATGTCCGTTTCTGTAATCTACCACTTATGGAGGAGATTATGAATACCCAATCTATCCCTTCTTTCAGCGCCTTTGTTGGCCTCGACTGGGCCGACAGGAAGCACGACTTTTGTTTGCAGGCCGCCGGTTCAGATCAGCGAGAGTTTGGCACTCTGGATCACACGCCGGAAGTGATCGCAAAATGGGCGTACTCATTGCGTGATCGGTTTGCTGGTGGCCCGATTGCAATTTGTCTTGAACTTGCCAAGGGGCCAATCGTCTCTGCGTTGCAGCGTTATGAATTCATCACGCTCTTTCCAGTACATCCCTCAACACTCGCAAAATACCGTGAAGCCTTTGTCCCCAGCGGTGCCAAGGACGATCCGACCGATGCTGAAATAGCATTGGATATTTTGCTCCGCCATCCTGACAAGCTTCATCCCATCAAATTGCAAAGTGTTGCCATGAGGACATTGGGATCATTAGTCGAAGAGCGTCGTTACTTGGTTAACAAGGTGACCAGTATTACGAATCTCCTAACCAGCTCACTCAAGGAATACTATCCACAGGTGCTGGACTGGTTTGATCATCGGGATACACTGATCTTCTGCGATTTCTTGAGCCGCTGGCCGACACTCAAACACGTCAAGCGGGCAAGGAATGCAACACTGAAAACCTTCTTCCGTCTGCACAATGCAAACAGGGCGTATCTCGTTGAGGAACGTATCCAGGGTATCCGTGCTGCAACATCGCTTACCGAGGATCCTGCCGTCATACTTCCGAAGCAATTACTCGTGCAGGCGTTGGTCGATCAGTTGCGCATACTGTTGCAAGCTATCGATCGCTTCGATGCTGAGATTGATGCTGTGACAAAAATCCTACCTGATTATGATTTGTTCGCAGCCTTGCCCGGCGCAGGACACATTCTGGCTCCTCGACTGCTGGTCGCCTTTGGCGAGGATCGTGATCGCTATGCCAATGCCACAGAGATGCAGCGCTATTCCGGGGTCGCTCCGGTGGTCGAGCGCAGCGGCAAAAAGTGCTGGGTGCATTGGCGGTTCGCCTGTCCTACCTTTCTACGTCAGACCTTTGTTGAGTGGGCAGCTTCAACCATACCACGATCATTCTGGGCTGACGCCTACTATCAGCAGCAACGCAAAAAAGGGTGTTCTCATCGAGTAGCAGTGCGAGCTCTCGCGTTTAAATGGATAAGAATAGTTTATCGTTGCTGGCAAACCCGGACTCCATATGACGAATCCGTTTATTTGAACTCACTCAAACATCGTGGTTCGTCATTGCTGGCCAATCTCTCGGAATCTCCAATTATGACTTGACCGAGTGGCTCAGGGCATGATATAGCCGTTCACGCCGGTGCCGCCAACTAATGTTGGGCCGGGTGCTACGCCAAGCCCCGGGTTCGGGTCGGTGAAGGTGATGGCGAGGTTGTTGAGACTGGTGCTGGGTGTGCCGTCGGCGCCGGTGATGGTGGCGCTCAAGGTTAGCTCGTCGGCGATGTTGACGTTGTTGCCGTCGATGATTGTCAGTTCAAGACTGGATTTCCCTGCTGGGACGATAATGGTGGCCGTGCCGTTGACGAACTTGATGTATTGCTTGGTGTTTCCATCAAAAACCATATTGTTCGCCCCGCCTGATAGAGAGAGCGTGATGGTTTGGTCTGAGCCACTTGCGGCGGATAGGTCGAGATTGCAGGTGTAGCTGCTGCCGGTGGCATCGATGACGCTTTGGTCGGCGAAAGTGATGGGTGTGCCTGTGGCTACTGCCAAGGCTATTTGCTGAGCAAGCGTTAAATTGGTGGAATTTGACAGTGTCGAAGTAATACCTGCGCCGGTTATAAAAGGATTGGCAGAGGCAGATGTGAGGGTTATTAATTCTGATGGAATCGTTCCTGTCACGGTACTGGTCGAAATCGTTCCAATTAATGGAATTTGCTCAATTTGCCAATCTCCGTATGCAAAACCGCCGACCACATTTCTTGTATAGGTTGTTGCGCCACCGTTCGAATCTGGTACAGACCATTGTTGGATCGTTCCATTATCCGTGTATATAACACCATCTGTATAAATAAGGGTTATACCATTTCCGTTAATTAGCTCTGTATATTGGATAGTCGAATTCGGGAGTTGCGATGGCATATCTCTGCCAGTACCGGTGATTGCTGCAGACAACGGGTTGGAAGGGATGTTGCTTATCTGAGTTGTAGCAACACCAAGCGCTTGGCTAATGTTTGTGCCATTCGAGTAAAGTGCCCCCGCCGCAGTTAGTAAAATGTTTATTGCTTTTGCCTCTCCCTGAATCGGTGATGGGACGGATCCCAAAACACCAGCGACCGAGGATGCAAGCCCCAAAGATGCTTGAATTATTTTACTGTTATCTCCTGAAGCTATTGCTTCGTTTAGGAGTTTAGTTTGTAGATCAAAGTTAACTACATTGAGCCATCCACTAGTTACTTTTATGAATAGATTTAGTCCGGGATAGATTTTGAATGGCGTGGACACTGCTGTAATAAAATTAGCCAGAGCCGATGCTATCGCTGCTTTTGCTGCGACTCTTTCAAGAGGAGTTGAAGAATTATCCGCAAGTGTTTTTGTTGAAGATACGAATTTATTCAGCGTGAGTGTAAGGTTTCTTGCAAGATCTACTAAAACCTCAATGGTAAGTTGGTTCATTCTTCTCTCCTATTAGCCACATCAAAAAATTACTAGTCTTGAAAAAAACCGGTGCTCGAAAATGCAAGTACCCATCCAAAACTCGAAAAGAGCAAACCAAATAGGATGAATATCACAGGTCTAACCCACATGTGGCTATCTATATATTGGAATTTCCCTTCTGAGTTTTTTGTACAAAAAAAATTGCCTACCACGAGCATAAATAAGCCCGAAGTGAAACAAATCAAAATTGGCCAAGTTATTAAATCACCAGAGAAACTGCCATTTCTAAATGTGACTTCCGAAATAGACGTATCTCTGGTCAAATAGCTAGTTACAAAAAAGCTAATGAATCCTAAGAGCAGCAGCCACCCTTCCCAACCTGAACTGGAAACTGTTTTATCAAAATTGGTGTCAAGTTTTTTAATTTTAAATATACGCAGCACAAACAACTTTAACTTGCCCATATACGCATCCTTTTCTTCGGAAAAAATGAGGTCGAATCCCAGCCCTGTTTTGATTTCATGCTTGCATCCTCCATTCAAAATCATTCGCTACGTCAAGACTGTAATTACCAGAGCCGCCGCTTACGCTGTTGCTGTTGCTGTTGCTTCCGCCCGAGCCATAAATAATTGAATTGCCCGAACTGCCTTCAATCCAGTTGTTCGCGGTCGGCATTGAATCAGCCCAACTTGCGCTGTCGTTGCCTGAGTAAATGGTGTCGTTGCCCGTGCCGCCAAAGACGGTCTGGTTGCCGCCCTGCAAAACAACGAGATCATTGCCTGATTCAAGATTGATAATGCTGTTGCCACCGCCGCCCCAGATGACGTCATTACCGGCACCACCATAAATGGTGTTATTCCCAATCCCGGCCATAATCAAATCGGCTCCGCCGCCTGCATTGAGCCAGTTGTTGCCGTTGGATAGCCAATAGGTGTTATTTCCAGTCCCACCGTAAATGGTGTCGTTACCCATGCCGTTGGGTAGGCTGCCATAAAAGTTGCCATTGTAAGTACTGGCATTGTAATTAGCAGGAGCAGGGCCACTCACCCCGCCTACGTTGGGGTATAACATTAAATAACCGTTTGCTTCATTGGTATAGGTTGTGTTCACAGACCACTGAACACCCGGCGAGGTGACTTCCACTCCGCCGTTCACCGTTACTGATCCCGCCCCAAGCACGATGGTGTTGTTGCCCGTGCCGGTAAATATCAAATCGTTGCCGTTGCCGCCCACGATGGTGTTGTTGCCGTCTCCTACTGCAATAAGATCGCCTTTTTGTCCGCTAGCGGCAGCAGTGCTTTGTTGGGCAATTGCGGCAGCGACAGTTATCTGTGTGTTGCCATAGATTTGGTTGCTTCCGTTTCCGCCGACGATCACGTCTTGCGCACCATTGCCGATAATGAGGTCGTTGCCCGCACCACCGTTAATCGAATTTATCCCGCTTACGGTACTGATCTGGTCATTGGCTCCGTCTCCGGTATAGACATTTATCGGCGTTGATACGCCGTTTATCGTTTGGTTTGTCACCGTGGGTGTAATGGGGTTAAGCCCCGTCACTGTCGGGTTCAAGGCGTTGAAGGTGATATTGAGGTTGTTGCTGGTGGCACCGTTTGCGCCTGTAATGGTGGCGCTTAACGTCAGCACCTCGGGCGTGGTTGCGGTGCTTCCGTCAATGATTGTCAACTGGAGACTGGACTGCCCTGCCGGAACGGTAATGGTGGCCGTGCCACCGCTGAAGTTGATAAATTCCTTGGTGTTTCCATCAACAACCATATTGTTCGCGCCGCCTGTCAGGGCAAGCTGAATGGTTTGGGCGGTGCTGCTCGCGGCAGACAAGTCCAGAGTAAAGGTATAGCAGTTCCCGGCGGCAACGCTGGCGGTTTTGTCGGCGAAAGTAATGGGCGTGCCTGTGGCTTCCAATAAAGCCATCCCTTGTGCAACAGACAAACCACTTTGAAGTGCCGTAGTCACACCTGCACCGGTTATGAAGGGATTGCTGCTGCCCGTCGTGAGGGTTAAGGATTCTGAGGGAATCGTTCCGGTCAGGGTGTGGGTCGAGGTCATCGCCCCGGAAGCGGCGATTTGCTCTACTGTCCAATCGCCATAGGCGATACCACCGGTTACATTTCTTGAAAAGATAGTCTTGCCGCCATCACCGTTTGAATCGGGCACGGCCCATTGTTGGAGTGTTTTGGAATAGGAAAATGTGGTGCCATTGCTGTAGAACAATGCAAACGTACCGTCTCCGTTATTGAGCAATTTATAACTCGCGCCCAGATCAGGTGCTTGACCGGGGACGGTCATGCCGGTGCCGGTAGACGTGGTTTGATTCGGCAACGCTGCGTCGTAAGCGGGGGGAGCTAAAATTGACGATAATGCATTGCTCAAGTAGTTTGCACTCGACGATTCCATCGAACTCATTGTCTGAATAAAGCTGCTTATGCCTTGATTCATATTATGGTCAAGATTGCTTAGACCTTGATCCATATTGTTCTTAAATTGAGAAAAATAATCGCTTAGACCGACTACATTTTTTCCAGCAAGCCCGATTAACGCTCCGAGCATCGTGGAAACTCCTGTTGATTCTTTTGCAGAAGTGGTCGTAGACAGAACAGAAAATGCAGCACCTGCCGCAATAACAACCGCAGATAAAGGAATTGCCACTGGAGCTGACAAAACTTCAAATCCCGCTACTCCCAGCCAAAGTATTAAAGCTGTCAAATCGGCTGCCGTAGCCATCATGGTTGCATCAGATATTTGGTGATTTAAAGTTGCATTATTCCAATCTTTTTCCATGTTTCTTACATCATTACCCAGACTTACTACTATAGCTACAGGTCCAAGCTTATCGGCCACCTTGGATATAACTGCACCAATCGCTTGCAATGCATTCATTGCAGCTACTGCAGCGTCAATTGGTTCATTTTGCTGCGCACTGGCCGCAGCAGAATAAACATTTGCGGGACTAGCATGGATGGCTAATATTGAAGATACGGTTGAACTTATTGGATTAGATGACATATACTTTCCTCTTACATTAATTATTGTGAACAGATGGCTGACTAAAAACGCTTACTCACATTCTCCTTTTCTACAGACCCAAGTCACCCTTAACAGCGAAAAGATTGCCAATGCGAGTGGTGCATAGAAAAAAAAGACGGCAGCCGCATAACTTTCTCTGAAGTATTTCCTACCCTCACCATTGTGATAATCAATTAATATTTTTTCACCTTGCGCAACTTGCCAGAAGCATTGGTAATACGGCGGATACCAAGCCTCATAAACTGGTTGACTCCAAACTGTTATTTTTTGACCAATAACAGCATCCAAGCTTTTTTCTTCGCTATATATCGAGCCAAGATAGGTAACTTTTTCACCAGAATTAGTGCGAATAACCAATTTGGAACCTGCGGCCTGTCTTTTAGGGCTGTAGACACTCAACAATATTCCCTCTTCCTGATGTAATTGCTTTAACTCTAAAATGGGGGTCAACCTATCTATTCCTCCGTAAATAACCATCCATGTATTAAAGAGGGCAAATACAAGCAGATATTTCGTCCATTTTCGCTTCATGGCACGAATACCATAAACGCGCCAAAACCATGTGGCTTGGACGGTTGCCTTAAATGCCTGCCATTTTGTACTCATGCCGCCATCATCCATTCAAAATCATTCGCGGCCTTACACCTATCTCGCACAAACAAAGAAATGGTGTCGGAACCCGCGACGAACAGGAAGATCAATGGGGTCAGACTCCATCGATTTATTGTTTCATTCAAAAAACGAAAACTAAATTGGGTCGATGCCCAGCCATTTGGTAATTTCATGCTTGCAACCTCCATTCAAAATCATTCGCTGCCTTAATGGAGTCGTTACCATTGCCGCCTTGAATTTTTTCGTTGCCATTGCCCGCATAGATGATGGTGGCTTTACCCGTACCGCTTTGGCTGTTGCTGATAATCGTGTCATTTCCCCCCGACCCAAAAATCGTGTCATTACCGCTACCGCTTTCGATATAGTTGGTGGAACTGGTATCCGAATTCGCCCAGTTGCTTGCGTTGTTGTCGCCTGACGCGATGTAACTGTTACCGGTGCCGCCGTAGAGGGTGTTGTTTCCGCCATTCAATACGACTTGGTCGCTGCCGCCTTCGAGGTCGATATAGTCGTTGCCGCCCGCGCCCCAAATACTATCGTTGCCATCGCCGCCATAGATGGTGTTGTTGCCGGTGCCCGACTGGATGATGTCGTCGCCCCCGCCCGCATCCAGCCAGTTGTTGCCGTTGGTCAGCAGATATTGGCTGTCTCCCGAGCCACCGTAGATCGTGTCGTTGCCCAAGCCTACCGGCGCACCGTTAACTTGGGTGCCCAAGCTATCGCTACTGCCATAAGCAATATCCAGCACCACGTTGCCGTTCGCGTCGAACGTGTTTCCCGGAAGTGAAAAGTAGGGTGAAAACGAAGTATTCCCTTGAGCATTTTTTACTGTTCCGAGCTTGTCATAACTCAGCTTCACTCCGCTTACCAAATAGTTTTTGCCATTGCCGAAGACGATCGTGTTGTCGCCCTGTCCGGCATATATACTGTCGTCCCCATAGCCGCCCACGATGGTGTTGTTGCCGTCATTAACCCAAATTTCATAACCCGGATCTCCGGTCGTCGGCGATGCCGCCTGCTGGGCGAGCGCGGTGGCGAGATCAACCTGTTTGTTGACATAGATCTGGTTGCTGCCTTTGCCTGTCGCATTCTGTGCGGCACCGGTAACGATTTCGCCCGCGTAAATCCCCCCGCTGAAACTGCTCGAACCCCCGATGATGGTGCTGTTACCGTCCCCAGACCAAATTTCGGTCGGTACGTTAACGCCGTTAACCATGACACTGCTACCCTCGATATAGCCGTTCACGCCGGTGCCGCCAACTAATGTTGGGCCGGGTGCTACGCCAAGCCCCGGGTTCGGGTCGGTGAAGGTGATGGCGAGGTTGTTGAGACTGGTGCTGGGTGTGCCGTCGGCGCCGGTGATGGTGGCGCTCAAGGTTAGCTCGTCGGCGATGTTGACGTTGTTGCCGTCGATGATTGTCAGTTCAAGACTGGATTTCCCTGCTGGGACGATAATGGTGGCCGTGCCGTTGACGAACTTGATGTATTGCTTGGTGTTTCCATCAAAAACCATATTGTTCGCCCCGCCTGATAGAGAGAGCGTGATGGTTTGGTCTGAGCCACTTGCGGCGGATAGGTCGAGATTGCAGGTGTAGCTGCTGCCGGTGGTAACGGTGGCGGATTGGTCGTTAAATGTAATAGCCGTGCCTGTGGCTTCGGCTAGGGCTATTGCTTGGGCAGGTGTTAAGTTGGAGGAATTTGGCAGGGACGAAGTAACTCCGGTTCCGGTTATGAACGGATTAGTGCTGCCTGTTGTGAGGGTTATTTGTTCTGATGGAATCGTTCCGCTCAGTGTCGTCGTTGAGGTAACTACGCCTGTAGATGTGATTTGCTGGACTGTCCAATCACCGTAAGCGATACCGCCGGTTACATTTCTTGTATAAACAGTTATGCCGCCATCAGCGTTTGAATCAGGAACGCTCCATTGTTGTAGCGTACTGGAGTAATAGAAAGTGACACCATTGCCGTAGGATAAGAAGAATGTGCCATCACCATTGTCGGAAAAGTTATAACTTCCTGCTACAACAGTTGATTGACCTGGAATGACCATTCCCGAACCAGTAACACTTTGAGATGTCAGCGAGATTGTTGGTGATAGTAAATTTAAACTGCTAATGTTTTCTATTGTCTTATGGAGCCATTGGGAACCTGCGGAAGTATTTAAGTACACAGTCCCGAACGAACACAAATATGAGGTAAGGTTACATGCCTCTACTATCCCAATGCCTACAGGGCCAAGCTCTGCCATTGGAATGGCACCAATCATGCCAGTTATCCCTCCCACAAGCCCAATTATTCCTAAAATAGTCGCCTCTGAGTTCCCTGTGCCTGCCTTTTGCTTATGATATGCATCAGCCAGCTGTGCTATGGCTGTCATTGTTTTAGCCAAATTGGCTGTAAACTGCGCCTCTTCTAAACCCGGGATATCTAAATTCGCCCACGCCACAGATGTGAAAATTGTTGTAGCATAATTAAGTAAGGTTTGTACTTCCGTTAAAAAATCGGGTGAATTTACATTGTTATAGGTGGATGCCGAGTCACTCAGAAGACCCGTAAGAATATTTACGCCAGCAAATGGTGTTCCCATAATGTTCTTATCCTTTAATAAATAATTTAATAAATGCAATAACTACATACCCGGAAATATGCCCCATGCAGAAAGACAAAAACAAAATAAATACAGTAACGATCTTTATATCTTTTTTTCTTACAATCGGATCGTTACGCGCTACTCCGATCCATTTTCTATAAATGACAGTAAGCAAAATCATAAGGCTTGAGATCAGCACAGATGCGAAGCTATAAAACCTATTTATAGGCGGTATATTCCAAAAAACAATTGCAGAAAGTAAGGATGATAAAACTCCTATCCATAACCAACGCAATTGAACGTTTTGTGGGATTGCTTCTTTTTGGCGAATAAAATCTTCCGACAATATTGGCTCGTTCTTTTCAATGTTTTTCATGAGTGATCTTCACAAAATTAATAGAGCAATTAAGGCCAGTTTCAATTTATTTTTCACGCTAATTTCCTTATCTAAAATATCGCATCATTAGTTGTGTAAATTTGCGGCGTTAAGACGCCACCGACTTTCGGCGTAATGGCTCCACTTTGACAGGTCATTTCAGTGGCTCAAACTGGGGTGCAAGATTGCGCGTTTTTGGCTGTTTTTGCAATAGCGATTTTTGCTGTTGTTGTGTGTATTTTGGGGGCGCGGATTTTTAGTGCGGGAAGGGTTTTGAATCTGGGTAAAAGAACTTTGTTCTGATCTGATCTAGTTGATAGGTGCTTCTTCGTTTTGCCTTGCCGTTTTACATTTTCAATCCTTACAGAGTACCTTCGAGTTCAAGTTTGTCGCATGCTGCAACGGCGGCGTTTCTGCAATTGCGTGCGCCGCCGTTGTGTCATTCAGTAGGATGGGGCTGCATCATTTTGCCCCTGGCTTGCCTCCTTTCGCGGGGGGCGTGATTTTTTCTGACATCGGCTTCAGTCCACGGTAACTCTCGCCGTCCAATTCAAGCTTGTAAGCGCCGTGGCGTAAGCGATCCAGCGTGGCTGCGCCGATCATCTTGTTCGACGGGAAGGCTGCCCCCCATTCGTCGAAGTCGAGGTTTGACGTCAGAATTGTTGCCGTGCGCTCGTAGCGTTCTGAGATCAAGTCATGGAAATATTCGTCTTCGGGCGAGCGCAGAGGTTTGAGACCAAAATCGTCGATGATCAACAAATGGACTTTGGCCAGATACTGGAAACGTCGTTCGTAAGTTCCCATCGCCTGGGCAGTGCGCAAGCTGTTCATCAGTTGCGTCTGCGTGTTGAACAGCACGTCATAGCCCTGACGGGCTGCCGCGTGTCCCAGAGCCTGCGCCAGATGGCTCTTGCCGGTGCCGCAGTGTCCGGCAATGAGCACGGCGACTTTCTCTTCGACGAAACGGCAGGTAGCGAGGTCATGAACTGCGGCGCGATTGAGGCCGGGCAGGCGGTCGAAGTCGAATCCATCCAGCGATTTCTGATTGCGGAAGTTGGCGCGGCGCATGCGCTGATCGAACTTTTTCTGATCGCGCCGTGCAACCTCATCATGGATCAGTAGGCTGAGGAATTCGGTGTGCGAGAGTTTGCGGTCTATCGCTTCGCGGTTGCGAGCCTCAAGGGAATCGAGGATGCCGGACAGGCGCAGTAGTTTAAGCAGTGTGCTCAGTTCTGGTATAGGGTTCATGATGTTCCTTATTGAATAATGGTGTGGGTATCGCGGTAGAAACGACCGCCTTCTGTATAGGTGCTGGCCAGCGCATCAAAGGCTGCCAGCATGGTTTGCTGATCGAGTCCTTTTTCCAGAATGCTCTTGGCCACCTTGTAGCCTGGCGTGCCATAGTGGTTGGCCCGCGAGCAGGCAGCCTCCAGCCTGACTGCGCCGTATTTATCCTTGAGCCGCAGTACTCCCTGAACTGCTCGCAGGCGTATCAGCACCCCGTCGCTGAACATCGCATGGATCATGGCAAAACAGGCAGGGCCAATGCGCTCTGCCTGGATCAGGCACCATTTCGTATCCTGAAGCTGCCATGCCTGCGCCTCCGGCGGCATATGGTCATTCACCGTTTTGCGCTCACCACGCAACTTTGACCGCACATGGCTGGCGACGGCTTCATGCTCTTGATACAACGTCACCATGGTGTCGCTGTCCTTCAGCCAGAGATCATGTCCAACCAGCCGGAACGGCACGGAATAATAGTTGTATTGGTAATGAACATAGGCGTCGCGGTAAACCTTGACCTTGGTCCAGATGGCGAGCTGTGGCGGCACATCGGGCAAGGGGGTGAGCAGGCTCTTTTCCACTTCAGCGAACTGTCTCAACGGAACTTCGCGGGTGGTGCCGTGATTGCGGTTGCCCGCTTCCGTCATTACCCAATCCTGCAACTGCCGGTTGGCATCGTCCAGATCACGAAAGTCGCGTAGCGGTAAAAAACTGCCTTTGATATATTTCACGCCCGATTCCACGATGCCCTTTTTTTGCGGATCCCGGGGCGGACACGGTTCGATTTTGAAGTTGTATCCTTCAGCACATTCGCCATATGAACGCTGCACTTCCGGCTCGTATATACAAGCCCTCGTGATCGCGCATTTGGCATTGTCGATGATCACGCGAGAGACGCTTCCACCGAACCATTCGAAGGCGCGGCGGTGACAGCCCAGCCAGGTGGCTACGGTCTGATCACGGACGAACTCGGCATACTGGTGGCGCGACCAGCACAAGGTCATCACGAAGAACCACGTCTTAAAAATCTCACCAGTATGCACATCGGTCATCAGCGGGCCAGCACCGAAATCCACCTGAGCAGCCTCCGCCGGTTTGAACGTGAGCCGCATCGGCACTTCCGGCACTTCATCGACGACGAGTTGCTGGATGAAACGGTACATCGCGGAGGTGCTGCCGGTGTAGCCGTGATTGCGCACCAGCGCGGCGTGGATGGTCGTCCCCTGAATGCCGGCGGCGTGCCAATCGGTGATTTGCTTGCGCCACGGTTCCAGTGTCGATATGCAGGTTGTTGGCAATGCCTCTTTGCGTGTAAGTACTGATGCCAGTACGGTATCTTCAGGTAGTACGCTGTCGGGGACAAGCCAGCCGCGCCCGTTCGCAATCTCACGAACATCGGCGATTTTTTTGCGCCCCATGGTTTTTGATCGGGCAATTTCCCGGTCGGAATCCCCCCGGCGCATACGCACCAGGATCTGTCTGTATTGATACATCTCGAACCTCCGTTTTGTCACGGCCTCTCCTAGCAAAATGCCGGGAGTCTAGCCGTTCAGTGAAAGTTCGAGCCTCTGATCAGAAATGGCAAAGTGGCGCCTTAACGCCGACAATCCGGTGGCTCCTTTACGCCGGAAATAAAGTGGCGCCATTACGCCGACAATTTAGTGGCGCGATAACGCCGAAAGTGAAATGGCTCCTATGCGCCGATAATTCACAAGTTGTATCTCTTGTCTAACAAAAGTTACCCACTCACCCAATTCTCAATTTCCTGCCTTAATTTCACCCAGCACATCTCCCACCGCACTCAATACCCCATGCCCGATCCTCACCACCTCATCCACCAGCAGGTTTTTCGGCATCGCATGCGTAATAAACATCATCGTCACTTTTCCTTTGAGCTGGTTGATGGTCGCCGCAAAGTGTTCGGCGGTGACGCTATCTAAGCTGCTCGTCGCTTCATCAAAAATCAGTATCTTCGGTTGCTTGATCAGTGCCCGCGCAATCGCAATACGTTGTTTTTGACCTCCCGATAAACCCACTCCACGCTCACCGATCTCCGTCTGATAACCTTGCGGCAATTCTTCAATGGACGTATGAATTTCCGCCATCTTGCAGGCGTGCACCACCTGATCGAAAGTGGCGTGCGGATTCGCCATCAGAAGGTTGTCGTAGATGGTGCCGGAGAACAGAACTGTTTCCTGCGGCACAACGCCGAAGTAATGCCTGAGTTCGTTGGCGGAAAGATAGCGAATATCGTTGCCGTCGATTTTGATCGTGCCACCTGAGGGTTGATAGAAACCTTGCAGGAGTTTGGTCAGCGTGCTTTTGCCGGAACCGGACGGCCCCATGACGGCAATGACTTTGCCGGGTTGCACTTTGAGCTGAAAATCTTGATACAGGAAAGGCAGGTTTTCTGCATAGCGGAAACTCAGGCTGTCGATGTCTATCTGACCTTTCCCTTCGCGCAGACGACTTGGGATAACGGAATACGGTTCTTTAGGGGCATTCATGATGTCGCCCATGCGTTGCACAGAAAGATTGGCCTGCTGGAACTGCTGCCAAAGGCCGACTAAGCGCAGCATGGGTTGCGATAAGCGGCTGGCAAACATCTGGAAGGCAACCAGCATGCCGATGGTGAAATCGGTACTGTTCATGACGGTATACGCACCCAGTACCAGTATGAGCAGTGTCATCATCTGCTCCATGCTGTTGGCGAAGACGTTATAGGTATTGCCGATCTGCCGTACTGAAAAACCTGATCTTAAATACTCGGCCAGATAGTTGCTGTAACGCGCATTGAGCTGTGGTTCCATCTGCAAGCTTTTGACGGTTTCAAGACCGGCGATGTATTCGGTGGTGAAAGCCTGATTGCGCGCCCCCAGCAGGAATTGTTCGTTGAGCCGGTTTCTAAAGATAGGGGCAACAATGATGCTCATGATGGCGATGGTACCCAACATGGCCAAAGCCACACAGCTCAGCATCACGCTGTAGTAAAACATGATGCCTAAAAAGATCAGCAGAAATGGAAAATCGAGAATCAGGGTGACGGCGGCACTCGCTATAAATTCGCGGATGGTTTCAACACCGTGCAGGCGTGCGGCGATCACGCCGGTTGGCCGCTTTTGCAGAGGGCGATCTGACGCGGCGCATTGTTTCGTCGAGTACTCAACCGGGTAATTTGCTTGGAACATTGGCCATGATGGAGGAACGACTTGCCGGGATTGTGCGTAGTATTATGATCAGCACAGAGGGGCTTTCCAAGGAGTCTAAAGAATTATCAGTCAGTGCGGCTGAAATCAGCCTTGCTGCGAGTAATCAATCCGAGTCCAGTTCCGCTTCTGCGGCGGCTATCGAGGAACTCACTGTTAGTATTAATGAGATATCTGAAATTGCCTTAACCACCGAAACAAATTCTCTTGCGACAGCTAATCTGGCGCGCAAGGGAGGAGAGGTAGTACGACAAACGGCCCAGAAAATAGAGAGTATTGCAGCTTCAGTGGAAGATTCGGCAGTACGTATTCAGTCGTTAGAGACTCGCTCACAGGAAATCAGCAAAATTACCCAGGTCATTAAAGATATTGCAGAGCAAACAAATTTACTGGCACTCAATGCTGCAATTGAAGCCGCGCGAGCAGGTGAACAAGGAAGAGGATTTGCTGTAGTCGCTGATGAGGTCAGGAAATTGGCAGAGCGAACAAGTTTGGCAACGACAGAAATATCCGGAATGGTTGATGCTATTCAGTCTGACACCCAACAGACCGTGCTTGCCATGCAGAATGCGAAGCCTTTGGTAAAAGAAGGGCAGGAACTAACAACTCAGGCAACCAGTGTTTTAGATGATATTCAGCTTCAGGCAAATGATTCATTCGAAAAAGCAAAAGAGGTGTCGAGTGCCACAAAAGCACAAGCCAAGACGGCTAATGAAATCGCCGAACACGTCGAACAAATTGCTGTCATGACAGAGGAAACCAATGCTGCAACGAAAAGTAACTCGGCAGCGGCAGAATACTTGAATTCCTTAGCCAGCAAGTTGCACCAAGAAATTTCCTACTTCAAGGTTTGATCTTGTAGAAACAATGGTACTTTCCAAGAGTAGTACCATTGTGTGTATTTTTCCTTGTTGTTAGACTGTCACTTCAATCAGGATTTTCCATTTGACCGAAAATACGTCATTTGCTTAACAAATTTTCGAACATGGTAGTGGTAGGAATCCTCCTACCCCATGCATTGAATCCTACAAAAAATAAGTATTTCCTGACTGTATTCTGGCGGGAGTTTTGGAATGAGGAAAGCAGTAGGCTTGCAAAATCTGCAAATTGCTGCAGCCAACAATCAGCTGTCATCTATTGGACAAAACTAGTCGGCGACTTCTGACGGCGCCCGCGAGAACATCGAGAATGTCAACGGTATCTTCCCAGCCAAGACAGGCATCGGTAATCGATACACCATGTTGCAGAGCGACACCGGGGAGCTGGTCTTGGCGACCTTCGTTAAGGTGGGATTCGATCATGACGCCAATTATCCGATCTTCTCCGCCATCCAGTTGTTTGGCGATGTCTTGCGCCACTTCGATTTGTCGTTTGAACTCCTTGCGACTATTTCCATGTGAAAAATCGATCATTACGTGTCCCGAGAGTCCGGATCGCCCTAATTCCTGGCAGGCAGTGTTGACAGCTTCAGCGTCGAAATTGGTTTGTTTGCCACCTCGCAGGATAATGTGGCAGTCCTCATTGCCTTTGGTTGAGACAATGGCCGAATGACCCGTTTTCGTGACGGAAAGAAAGTGATGGGGGCTTGCCGCAGACTTAATGGCGTCAATTGCAATGCGGATATTTCCGTCTGTGCCGTTCTTGAAGCCGACCGGGCAGGATAAACCGGATGCTAATTCGCGATGTACTTGTGACTCAGTGGTTCGTGCTCCGATAGCGCCCCATGAAATTAAGTCGGCAGTGTATTGTGGAATGATCGTGTCGAGGAATTCAGTAGCACAGGGCAAACCCAATTCATTAATTTCCCAGAGCAGACGGCGCGCGATTTGCAGCCCTTCGGTAATGTTGTAGCTTCCATCGAGCTGAGGGTCATTAATGAGTCCTTTCCATCCTATTGTCGTTCGAGGCTTTTCAAAATACACTCGCATTAGGATGACCAATTCTGCTTCAAAACGGCTGCTTTCGTTCTTCAGTCGCGCCGCATATTCCAAGGCAGAATTTAAGTCGTGGATCGAGCACGGCCCGACGACGACCAGCAGCCTGTCATCAGCACCATTCAGAATACTATGAATTGCCGAACGGGCATTAAAAGTTGTCTCCATAGCTTTCGTGGTAACTGGAAAATCTCGCAAGAGCTGACTTGGAGGCATAATTTCCTTGACTTCTTTGATTCGAACGTCGTCGATGATGTGTTTCATTTCAACCCTGGACTCCAATAAAATAAAAAGTAATTGAGCTTGTCATTCAAGCGATAAGATTTTTGAAAAGTTAACTTGTTATTCTATTTTATCGTGGATGAATGAAGCTCACCAAATTTATTGGCGCGCTTGAAGGGGGATTAGCCCCCATCGGCTGCTTCACGCAATTGGGCTATTTTTCCAAAGGTCGATTGGGCTAAGGAAATATGAGGTTTTACGGACGGTATTTGCCCTTCATGTCGGTCTGTAAACGGGAAGCCTAGTTAGATAGTAAGCAGACAGTTATAATAAATATAATCATAAAGCGACTGAGTAGTTAACGCCGCACAAATCGGGCAATCGAGGTTGCTCAGTCAACACGGTAAGCTAACTTGGATAAACGGAAGGCAGGGTAAGTGCCAGACAACGCCGTCTTGAAAACAGAATACAAGAAATTCCTTCTATGAAACATTCAAGTCTAATTGGTTTGCTGTTTGTAAGTGTATTGTCAACAGTGGGACTGTTGAGTGCCTGCGGTAGAGCTACTGTATCGGTCGGCACCTCGTCGGGTGGTGCGGGAGGTTCTACCGGTTCATCTAGTACTTCGGGGCCCGTATCCGGAGGGGCTGGCGGCTTTCCCAGTCCATCTACTAACCCCACGGGATCTGTGGCTCCTTCTACGGGGTGGACCAACGTAAAGATGGGCGGGGGCGGTTATATCCCCGGCATTATCTATCACCCGACCTTGGCTAATTTGCGCTACGCGCGAACTGATATGGACGGCGTGTACCGTTGGGACAATAGTATTTCAAAATGGACCGCACTCACCGATGCTTTTGCTCCGGAGGATGGCGGCAATGAGGGCGCAGAGAGCCTGGCGGTTGATCCCACCGATGCCAGCAAGGTGTACATGACGACGAGCATGGCTGTCTCGTATGGAAACGGTCGGTTTTACTACTCGTCCAATCAAGGCAACACTTGGAACTACGTGGCTCTTCCTTTTCCGATCGGGTCGAATAATCAGGGTCGGGCGATTGGCGAACGGCTGGTGGTCGACCCCAACCTTCCCTCGACGATGTTCTATGCCTCGCGCACGGCAGGGCTTTGGAAAAGCACCGACAGTGGACTTACCTGGAACCAGACCTCGCTGTCTTCATACGCGATGACGGCAGCCGACATGACCAATTCCAACGGCGGGAGCCCCATCGGAGTGGAGTTCGTTGTGTTTGATACCACCGTCCCGACGACGGGCTTCACCCCCACGGGGAGCCCCACCCAAACCCTCTACGTCGGGGTCGCCCCCGACTACAAAGGCCTTGCAGGGCTTTCTTCCTACCTATACAAATCGACCGATGGCGGAGCCACTTGGACGGGGATCACGATTCCCCCGCCTGTGACGAGTGCCGCGACCGGCACACCTCCCGTTCCTGTTCTGCCTTATATGCCGCACATGGTTCGGGCTGCCGATGGAATGTTCTACGTGCCTTTTACCAATGGTTCTGGCCCGGGTAGCGGCGCGCCATCGTTCCTTTATAAGTTCGACGGTACGACGTGGACGAAACTGATCTCTTCGTCCGATGTACCCAGCACGTACTTTGGCGGCATTGGCGGCCTCTCGGTTTACGGTACTGGTGCGACAACGAAGATTGCTTTTGGCGTATCCGGCACTTGGGGGGACGCAGCCTGGATCCAGATTGTGATGGCATCCGCCGACGCTGGGCAAACCTGGCACGAAATTGGAAGGTCTGGTGATACTGCTGGAAGCCTGAATTACCATGACGTGAGCGGTTATTGGGGATGGGCCGACACGCTGCAGATTGATCCTTTCAATCCGAATCACGTGTCGTATGGACTCGGTGGCGGGATCATGTCAAGCACCGACGCCTTTTCAGCGTCAGGATGGCTTCCTCACTGGACGTTTGATGTCAATGGCATCGAGGAAATGGTCAACCTGGTGATGACAGCACCACCCCCCACCGCATCGTACGTTCTGCTCAGCGGGCACGGCGATACCGGCCTGTACGTCAACACCTCGCTGACCAACTCGGCAAGCAATCGTTCACCCGGTCTGGGCGGCGGCAATGGAACCGGTATCGATATGGCGTGGAACAACCCCGCCTACATCGCGGCTGTTGGAACTTTCACTACCTCCAAAGGGGCGTATTCGACTGACTCGGGTGTCACATGGACGAACTTCCCGACAGTACCCTCGACTGCTTCGAATACCGGAGATCATTCCAGAGTGGCGGTGACCGCCGACGGTTCCAATGTGATTTGGTCCGTCGCTGGTCAGATCCCCTACTACACGACCAACAACGGGGCCACTTGGGTGGCCACCAACCTTCCGGCCCCAATGGCGGCGTACAACGCCTCCTATCACATTGCAGTAGACCGAAAAAATCCCGTCAAGGTTTACGCCTATGATCATGGCGGAGATTGGTGGAATCCTGCTGGTTCAGGAAAGTTTTACTACTCCACTGATGGAGGACACACCTTCACCGCCAGTGCGCAAACCTGGGACCCTTACGGGTTCAACAACACTGACTTGGCGGTCAACCCCTTCGTCGAGGGAGATCTCTGGCTGGCCGACGCCAACAACCTGTGGCATTCCGTCGATTCCGGTGTCACTTGGACGAAGCTGACAGGAACATTGGTAGGAACAGGAAATACGATCCAGCACGGTGCTATGAAAGTTGCTTTGGGCGTGCCGGCTGCGGGTTCATCCTACCCGGCCGCTGTCTACTTCGTGGGAAGACTGCTTACCGGTGGAGTCTACGTCTACGGAGTGTATCGTTCTGACGACGCCGGGGCTCATTGGACCCGTATCGACGACGACAATCACCGGTACGGCGGTGTTGGCGGCATCGCAGCCGATACCAGTGTCTATGGTCGGGTGTTTCTGGCTGGTCGAGGAATGGACTACAACTATTGAGTGGGCTTTGTTAATTTAAGTGGTCTAGTTTTAAGCGCAATTTAAAACCGAAAGGATATGAGGCAAGTGTAACTGTCCCGATGAGTCACATCTGACGCAACAACAAATGGGTTAAACTGGCCCAATTGCAATGCAACACCACAGCGATAATAAAATGGTCATACACTCCGATCAAATTGATTATGCAGGCCAACAGACCCTTGTGGCTACATTGCTGGATGTTCACCTTTGCCCAAAAGAATTGCAGGAAGTTCGATTAATTGAAACTCATGTTTCATGGGTTTTGCTTGCCGGGAAGTATGCTTATAAAATCAAGAAGGCACTTAATCTTGGCTTTCTGGACTTTACCAGTTTGCAAGCTCGCTTGTTTTATTGCCTGGAGGAAATACGGCTTAACCATCGCTTGGCACCCGATATTTATTTGGATGTGATTCCGATTGGTGGTAAACCGGAAGCACCAGAAACCGGTCAATTGCCCGCTATCGAATACGCGGTCAGAATGAACTGTTTTATTCCTGAAAATCAACTTGACCAATTGTTGGCGCGTGGTCAAGTTTCCATGCGACTCATCGATGATTTGGCCGCGTCGCTGGCGGATTTTCACCTGAACTTACCATTGTTAAATAATGATGCACCCTATGGATCGCCTGCATCTATACGTGAGGTTGTCAGAGAAAATTTCAACCAATTACGCTCGTTGCCAACAGAAGAACCTAATGACGACTTCCTGGAAAACATTGTCAAAACTACCGAGATTGTATTTGCTGAGCGAGAGAAATATTTCGATCAGCGTCACCGGCAAGGATTCATACGCGAGTGCCATGGGGATTTGCATTTGGGCAATATTGTACTGATTGGTAAAAGACTAGTTCCATTCGACGGTATTGAGTTTAATCCGGCTCTACGCTGGATAGATGTGATGGATGACGTTGCATTTCTGGTGATGGACTTATTAAATGCGCATCGACCGGATGCGGCATTTCGATTTCTAAATGCATATCTTGAAGAGACAGGCGATTACGCCGGGCTATCCCTGTTGGCTTTTTATATTGCTTATCGTGCCGAGGTGCGCGCCAAGATTTATGCTCTCCTCGCTGCTCAGTCAAACTTGAGGGTAGATATTTACATGCAGCATTTGGAAAAAAGCCGCCGCTATCTCGCATTGGCTGCGCAAAGTTTATCCAAACAACACCCTTCGATAATAATCACCCATGGTCTTCCAGGTTCAGGCAAAAGTACTTTAGCCCAGTCTGTGGTCGAAAGGTATCAGGTAATTCGTATTCGCTCGGACGTGGAGCGCAAACGAATATTTGGGCTGAAACCATTGGATAACAGCGATTTAATTAATAACCACGATATATACAGTGCCGAAACTACGCAGCGAACATACAACCACTTGCTTGACCTTGCTCAAAATATTCTTTCCGCAGGATATTCAGTGATTGTTGTTGCTGCATTCTTGCAACATAAGGAACGGGAGCTGTTTCAGAAACTTGCACTCGGCATGGCTGCGCCATTTATCATTGTATCGGTTAAGGCAACTCTACCCACACTAAAATCGCGAATCATGCTTCGCCGGAATCAGGCGGATGATCCTTCCGAAGCAGATATTGCCGTATTAGAAATGCTTCAATCCGCCCAGGAATTATTGCTTCCTCTCGAGCTTGAAAAAACTGTTGAATGCTTAAATGAAAACGATAGCGGTATTGCTGAAGACAATCCGATCTGGAATGCTTTAGAAACGTTAATGGAATCTCGCCAGTAGGGTAGTGGCAAATATATATTGAAGGGCTGCTTGACTTAATCATTTCCGTTAGAATGCTCACCGCCCTGCTTTGTTGGGGCAATCCCAATATTCAAAGAGCCAGAGATATGCGAACATCTAAACTGCCCAAACTGTTCAGCATTGCCTTGATTACTGCCATTGTTTTCTCCTCACCTCTTCAATCTGTCGCAGCATCCAAAGATAAGCAAAAAGCGGAAGATACAGAAAAATCCAGACTGGTATTTATGCCGTTACGCGTGCCACCGGAAGATCGAAATCTCACCGGAGCAATGGAAACTGCTTTGGTCGAGGGGCTGCAACAGAAGTACGTCGTTTTCTCAGGGGAGCAAGTATCGCAAAAAGCCCGTGAGATTTTTCTGAAAGAGTCGCGCAACACTGCGCATAAGGAATGCGACGAAACTAAATGTATGCAGAATATTGCTATAGCATTTCAAGCCGAACTGATTGCAACAGCCAATGTCAGCAAACAAGATGGAAGTTACTTTCTGGCATTAAGCATTCAGAATATATTCGACAATAAAGTGGAATACTCAAAATCGTTAACTTGCGAGAACTGTACTGCGGTACAGGTCATCAACAAATTAAAGGAACTCGGTGGGAAAGGAAATGGTTCGGCAGATGGACGAAGTGTCGTCGAGAATCAGACGCCATATTCATTCGACGGTCATTGGTCAGTCAAGCTTGAGTGTGACGACGTACGGGTTAACGGCGACTTTGTTAAAGGCTATATCTCGATGTTTGAAGTAATTGTAGAAAAGGGAAAGCTGGAAGGTCAATACGGAACAGCGGGGTCACCGGGCTCGGTAACCTATATTGGGCAAGTTCAGAGCAACGGAAAAGTGGAGATAGAAGCACGGGGAAATACCGGCAAATCGGATTACACAGTTGGAAAACTGACGAAAGGCACACCATACGCTTATTACATGAAAGGAGAGTTTTCAGGTTTGACCGGCCACGCAAGTCGTACATCTGTCAGGCCTTGCGAGGCCACATTTACCAAACGTTAGGAATTTTAAGCACAAGATTTTCTTTAAACACTAATACGTCAACTGACTCTGTTATGAGCAGTGTTGCTTTTTAATGAGAACTTGAAACATCGTGGACGATTAGGATTCAAATTGGCGACTATGAAGGCGTTCAGTAAATAAAGATTCAACTCTTGTGTTGCACAAAATTAAAGTAAGTATAGACAGGGGAGTGCGTATTGAATATAATGCGCGCCGCTTTATAGAACTCGACGCATATTGAAAATATCAATTACGCAGAGTGATATAGGTGATAAGTTTTGGGGGCAACTCAAAAAATTGAAAACATAACAATCAAGTACACATTGGTTTACGAGTTGTTGTTTGATAGCGCTTATCCACCCATAGTTGAAACAAGTTGCACCAGCAAGCCCTTTAGTCCCCATCGTCTAGAGGCCTAGGACACCGCCCTTTCACGGCGATAACACGAGTTCGAATCTCGTTGGGGACGCCAGTTAATTCAGGCAGTTAGCATCATTCAGCATAATTGGAAAGCATCAGAAAACATTCGTTTTTCCACATGTTTCTGCCACAATCTGCCACAAGATTAGCCGATATTCGGTTTTCTTGATGTTGGCGGATGTAGATCGAAAAACGACCTTTAAGCTCGCTTATTTGCACCTAAACTAAATCGGCTATTTGCATTCTCACATTCTTTCAATTCTTACATTGATGCACTAGAAAACCATATTGAGATCGCTGCGAGAAAGATTGCACGACTAACAAACTGATTCAAGTGCTTGCATTGGGATAACCTTAGTCAGCCTTTCGGCCTTATGCGCCGCGCTCCATAAGCCCGATTATGTAGACCGCTCGATTATGTGGATTTGATTCTGATGATGCGCGCCAACCGCTGATGAGCAGAGGTTGACGCGTTTTTTGCACTTCACATAATCAAAGCTTTTTTAGAAAGTTGATCAGCGAGTCGGGTGCACGGTAGCGTTGAATCTTGACGTCTGGCTCCTGAAGCCTGGACAAGGCGCGTTCCTTCATTGTCAGATCGGCCTCAACGTAATGATGAGTAGTGGCCGGACTCTCGTGGCCGAGCCAGAGTGCGATGACGCTGATATCGACGCCAGCCTGCAACAAGTGCATCGCCGTAGTATGGCGGATCGTATGTGGCGAAACGAGCTGTTGCACCAGACGGGGATGTTGCTCCGAGGCCGTTCGTACCGCCAGCATCAGCCGCTTCGTCACATTCGAACGCGTCATTGTGTTTCCGTCGCTGCTTGGCAGCAAGGTCGAGGTTGCTTCGAACTGGCGATTGAAACGCAACCAAGCTCGCACTGCCTTCACAGTCGAATGCCATAGTGGCACGCTCCGCTGCTTTCTGCCCTTGCCGTGGAGATGGACGCAGGCGGCACCGTCATCGAGTACCACGTCGCCAACCTTGACCCCGATGATCTCCGACACGCGCGCCCCTGTGTTGTACATCAGCAGAAACAGCACATGATCACGTCGACTCAGCCATGACTCGCCCGGTGTGCCGATCACCGCCAGCATCTCCTCGCGCGACAGATAGCCGAACATCGGACGCTCGAACCGTTTTACCGGAACTCCCAAGGCACGCTCTATCACCTGGAGCGATGCCACGTCTCGATGCCCCGCAAATTTCAGGAACGACCGTAGCGCCGCCAATCTCGCATTGCGGCTACGCACCGAATTGTGCCGCTGGCGTTCCAGATGATTGAGGAAAGCCATGATCAGTTCCGGTGTGATATCGGCCAACGCTATTGTCTCTGGCGACTTGCCCAAACGTACCTCTGCAAAGTTGAGGAACAGGACGAAGCCATCCCGATAGACAGCAATGGTCTGCGGGCTAAGTGCCCGTTGCTGGGTCAGGTACTCAGTGAAGTAGGCTTGTACAAGCGCAGCAAACGACGGAGGGGAATTGGTGTGCTTACTCATTGCAGCCTCCTGTCAGGTCAGCGTATCGCTCGAACTTACCACCGGCCAAGGCCATCAGTTCCGGTACAGCCGTCAGATACCAATAGGTATAGAAGATCTCGGCATGGCCCATATAGGTCGACAGCGCCAACATCATCTGATCAATGTCGGTGCCATCGGCATGCCAGAGCAACATGCGCCTGACCGCAAAGGTGTGGCGCAGGTCATGCAGACGTGGTGCTGCGTGGCCGCCACGATTTCCCCAGTTCAGACTGTCGCGCAGCATGTTGAATACGCGATGAACCTGACGTCCGCAGAGATGTTCCCCGAGTCGTCGACCACGGCTGCTAATCAGGAATGGCATCTCAGCAGTGGTGGCAATATGCCGCGCACGTTTCCGGCGGTATTTCATCAAAGCGGTAACCGCAGTTTGGTGAATCGGTAACTGGCGCGACTTGGCGAACTTTGTTTGCCGGATGGTTAGCATTCCAAGCTTGAGGTCGACATCGGTATCACGCAGATGAATGGCTTCCGAAACCCGCAGACCGGTCGAGGCCATCAGGCCAAACAGGGTTTCATAAGTTGCCGGTCGAATGCTGCCCTTAGGTTCAAGCTGGCGGGTAGCTGCGAGCAATTGGAGGATTTCTTCATCATGAAAGATGTGTGGTGCGACACGGCCTGCCTCTGGGCCGAAGACCAATTCGTCCGGCACTTCTGTCTCCGGTTCAAACTGCTTCAGGTAACGCGCGAAATGGCGAACTCTGGCAAGCCGGGTAGCCCAAGTTGCCGGCGTTTCATGGTGCCATTTATCATGGCGCGCCCACTCGATCATGAGATCGGCTGTCAGTGCTCCACGGTGATGCCGGTCTGCAACGTAGCGGGCAAACCCGGCCAGCAATGTGTCGCGAGATCGCAGTTCAAAGCCGAGCCGTCGCCGCTCGGCAAGATAGTCGATGATCCGCTGCTGCAATCCGATGCGCGCGCTCATGATGCGCTCCCAGGCCACGGCAGGGCAACCGCTGCCAACTTCGGCGTGTCGAGTTTGGCGTAAATCAGTGTAGTGCTCAACGAGCGGTGGCGCAGGAGGTCGGCGACTTCCTTAAGTGAGCTGCCATTCTCAACCAAACGGCAGGCAAAGGCGTGGCGCAGTGCGTGCGAGCGTGTATGCGTCAGGCCGATGCGCTTATACGCCCATCGGATCACACCTCGAACTGCATCAGCAGTCATTGCTTGATCATGATCTCCCAAGCGTGGAACGAAGATCGAAGGGTTGGAGGTGCGCGGTCTCTCGTTCTGGAGATAGTCCACCAGAGCTTGTCCGGTTTCCATTGGCAAGGGCAAAATGTCCTGCCGCAGCGATTTCGTTCCACGTAGGGTTACGATTCCAGTATGCCAGTCGATGTCGCCGATCTTCAGGTTAGCGATCTCGCACGACCGCAACCCAATATCCAATGCGCAGCGAATGATGGCGTAACCGCGCTTTGGCCAACGAAGATCGTCGGTGAATGAGTTCAGCAGGAGTTCAATCTCGTCCGGCTTGAGTGCGCGTGGCAATGACGCCAGCTTCCAGTGGACTGGATTTAGAATGACGGCGGTGAGCTTCTCAACCGAATCGCCGCAGGTCGCCCGATAGCGAAAGTAGCTACGTAGCGCTGCTGCGTGACGCGATGCGTTGGAAGCCGTCTTGTGCGTTTCCAATTGACTAGCAAGGAATTGGCGAACGTCATCGGCTTGAAACCTCGATATGTCGATGGCGCGCCCCTTGAACTTCTGTCGCAGCAACAAGCCCGCGACGTATAGTGATCACGAATGGGTGATAGTCGAGCCGGAACCGGAAATCGAATTTGATCAGAGTGTCGCTTGGTGAAAAGAAGTTTTCAGCATGCTTTGGGAAGGGCTGTGCATCGGGTTCAGCGTGGGGCGGGTTTTGGGGAAATTACTACGATTTTGGGGAAGAGGAAGACGAAGTGAAGGCTTTTTCAGGGATGCGAAGATGAGAATGGGATTGGCTTGGGGTGGGGATGCCGAAAATGGCCGGAAATAAAGTGACTTGTGCGCTTGAATTTCCTATCCTTTTTATTGCTACAACGCCAATGTCAAAATGATCTTCAACTTGGCCCACTGCTTCGGACAAGACCTTCTCAAAATTCTTTTCAGAGTATATTTTTTTGCAGGCAATTCCAACAACGGAATCGTCGATATCGATCACTATGTCTGGTGGATCAAGAAGTCGAACGGAAGGTGATCTTCTGCAAAGAGATGACCAAAGTTCCAGTTCCCAAAACACGTTCTTTGTGTGCGACTTATCGTGTTTGAAGAAATCAAGATCGCCAAAGCATAAGTCTCTTAAATATTTCTCTTTTCCAAGTACGTCTTTGAGAGGAAGAATCGCATCTGCAACTCGATCAAGATGGAGCGCTTGAAATACGTCCATCATTGTTACCTCAGAGATTTGATTAGAAAGCCATCTATCAGCGAGAAACTTGGCATTCTCTATCAATCTTGCGAGATCACAAGACTCCGGCATGGTGAGGCCAGCGCTAGCATATAGAAGCTGAATCTTTTGCGCTTTGTCTTTTAAGTGTAAAAAATTCGTGGACTGTTTGGATGATGTATCTGAAACGGTTCCCTCCGGGATCAAAATCCCCGAAGCTAACGTGGACCAAATTTCACTAGTTTGTATCATTTCAGTTATCCGAAATCGTGTTGCAATTCTGCACGGCAACAATCGAAATCATAGTGCAATCGCTATATCGCCGCCCCACAATGGTCGGTCATGAACGGCAAGTTTTGGCGGTAGTGCCTTTCGCCATTGGTGACGCCAATGACTGAAATGGGATTATTCGCCAACTTTGTGCAGTGCCTTTCGAACCAGGTCGGCAGATAGATATGAACCGCATTCGATCAAACGTTCAACCAGAGGGCGTGCCGCCGGAATAAGACCTGCCTTGCGGGCGCGCAGGATGACACCCAGACTGCCGACTAATTGCACTGAATGAACCTTGGCCGCAGCACGCGCCTCGCCATCATCCAGCACGGCACGCTGACCACCGGCAAGGCAATGCGCCAATACTTGGGATTCGCCAGCACCCAGATCCCAGCCTAAGATAGAGGGTGGAATCAGAATATCGTTCTGCACACGTGGTGATGCCCAGTTCAGCGCTTCTTTCATCGCCGCATCATCTGAGGCACCTGCAGCAACTTCCTGAAAAACAGACTGCGGCACAATTACCTGCAGTGCCAGACTTTCAAGTAAATCGGTACGCCCCAGCTTACCCAACAAGATCAGCGGCGAGGCATTGATGACCCAGATTTCGTTACTCACTAGCCCAACTCCGCGTCCAGTTCCGAAACGTCGATCTGGATGGCTGGAACATGGCGGCGGCGCAATTCATCGACGAACGCAATCCGGCTGATACCGGCGATCTCAGCGGCCTTGCCCTGAGAAACTCGTTGTTCGCCATACCACTGAACTGCAGCAGCAATCCGCATTTCATTAGCAAACTCGCGAGGCGCCAAGCGCAGCGCCGAAAACACGTTTTCGGGCAAATCCATTGCAAGCTGAGTCATAGAATTTTCCAGTAGATTAGGAATTGAGTAGCGATAGTATATAGCATCTTGATAATAGGCTGCCCGATAAGAGCCAGTGACGAGTGGCTCAATATGGCCGGACGCAGGCAGTTAAGCCACAACGCCACATCTGACTCTTATGTATTCTATTGCAGCCTCTCAAGATTTGCTTCATCTTTCGTCGGCAGGTAACCCATAGGAGCCACATCAAATTGGTTCATAGTCAATTATTCGTGAACCAAATGGACTGATTTTTTCAGTTATTTTCAATTTATTTCCAATTTGTGGCTTAGGCAAGCTTAATGCGTAACAGACGTAAGCATCTTGGTTAATAGATGGAAGGTAGAAAAACACTTTGAGACAGCTTCGACCACTCCCATGATAAACAGATGAAATCGTAGCTGTAAATGAATTTGGATCGGAGGCCGTGAACCTGACTGCCAAATTCGCAATAAGAAAAGTTGTCGGATACCCTCCTTGCAAGTTTGCTTTCGAGCTACACACCAACTGGCTCTGACGAACGCCGCTCTCATCCGAAAGTTGCTGTGCTCAATGAGCAGCCAATATTTCACGGGTGTTATTCACGCATCCTTCGCCCACAAACTTTCAGTTTGGAGCGTGTATTCTTGGAGATTAAATCACTCGCTTCAACCACTGCCTTCAGAAGAACAAAGATGGTTCGACCAGCAGGGTCAGCAGCCCCTCTTGCCTCTCCCCTAGATAACGCCATTCCGTGTGCAAAACCCATAAAAAGAGATGCCAGTTCTTCTGCATCAATTACTGGATCGCGCCCCAAAATTTCGAACAATTGCTGAACCGCCTTGCCAATCGCATTTCGATGCGCTTTGAACAACGCACTACACTCATTTCCGAATTCAGGGTTGCGAATTCCGGTGGCATTCTGCCACTGATTCCACGAACATTCTGCCACCCATTCCATGAGCATGTTGCCACCGATTCCGGTGTGATTCTGCCACCCCCGTCAGGGAGCGACGCAAGATAATTTTCACCTACCATTCGCCCTTTTTTCGGAAAGAGGGTCGAATATGGAGAAGTTGTCGATGCGTAAAATCAGAGAAATATTACGACTGAAGTTTGAACTTGATCTGTCAGACCGGCAGATATCCATCAGCACTAGCGTATCCAGACCCACGGTCAGTGACTATTTGCGCCGCTTTGCGGTGTCAGGTTTGTCGTGGCCGCTCCCGCTAGACATGTCCGATGCCGCAATTGATGCGCGGCTGTTCCCCCCTAAATCAGCATTGCCGGATGCCTTACGACCGGTGCCCGACTGGGCAGTGGTCAATCGAGAACTGCGCCGCAAAGGGGTCACCATGTTCTTGATGTGGCACGAGTACAAGGCAAACCAGCCTGATGGATTCAACTACAGTTGGTTCTGCGAAAGTTATCGGAAATGGTCTGGCAAGCTCGATGCCGTGATGCGTCAGGAGCATCTGGCTGGCGAGAAATGCTTTGTGGATTATTGCGGGCAAACAATGCCGGTTACTGATCGGTACACCGGCGAGATTCGACAAGTGCAAATCTTCGTAGGCGTAATGGGCGCATCCAACTACACCTATGCCGAAGCGACTTTTAGCCAAACATTGCCGGACTGGATTGGCAGCCACATCCGCATGTTGGAGTTCTTCGGCGCAGCGCCGGAAATTCTGGTGCCGGACAATCTCAGGAGCGGTGTCAGCAAAGCCTGCCGATATGAGCCTGACACGAATCCGAGCTATCACGCTTTTGCCACCCACTACGGCATCGCTGTGATCCCTGCTCGCAGCAGAAAACCGAGGGATAAAGCCAAAGTTGAAAATGGCGTATTAGTGGTGACTCGCTGGATACTGGCCTGTTTGCGCAACCACGCCTTCTTCAGTTTGGCAGAACTGAATACAGCGATCAGAGATCTGCTGACACGGCTAAATCAGCGGCCATTCAAGAAGTTGGCAGGATGTCGCGAAACACTGTTCCGTACTGTTGACTATCCCGCGATGCGTCCTCTATCTGGGGAACGTCATATCTTCAGCGAATGGAAGAAGGTTCGCATGGGGCTGGATTACCACGTTGATCTGGGCGATGGCTACTATTACTCGGTACCTTATAAGTTGATTGGCAAGCAACTTGACGTGAACTACAGCGAGTATGTCGTTGAAATACTATACCGAGGGGAGCGAGTTGCCAGTCACGCCAGATTGCACTCAGGCAACAAGAAACATTCGACACAGACTGCGCACATGCCCGAGGGGCATAGCAAAATGGCCGAATGGACACCGGAGCGAATCGTTAACTGGGGCGCATCCGTCGGTGTACATACGAGCAAACTGATCGAGGCGCTAATCAAACGCAAGCCCCATCCCCAACAGGCATTTCGCGCAGCGGCGGGCATTATCCGTCTGGGCAAGCATTATGGAAATGACCGAGTCGAAGCTGCTTGCCGCAGAGCTTACATCACCAACGCCATCAGCTACACATCGGTTGATTCAATTTTAAAACACCGACTGGATGAAATGCCGCTGCCGCAAGACAGCCCGCAAAGTAGCCTTCCGATCTTCCACGACAACGTGCGTGGCCCGGGCTATTACCATTAATCGAAACAATCTATTACAACCACTGACAGGAGCATAAAACCATGATGTATCACCCCACCTTGGACAAACTGAAGCAACTGAAACTGATGGGCATGCTGCGCGCCTTGCAAGAACAGGAAAGTATCCCGGACATCCGCACTATGCCGTTCGAAGAACGATTCGGCTTGATTGTTGATAGGGAGTTAACCGAGAAAGACAATCGTCGTATGCAGACACGATTGCGTATGGCAAAGCTGAAACAGAACTCGGCTCTGGAAGATATCGATTTCAAAACTCCGCGCGAGCTGGATCGTTCCTTGATCATGAAGCTGTCTGGATGCGAATGGGTGACGGAACATCTGAACGTGCTGATTACGGGCGCGACGGGTTTAGGCAAAACATTTCTGGCTTGCGCACTGGCGCACAAAGCCTGCCGCGAAGGATACAGTTCGCAATACGTTAGGCTGACGCGCTTGTTTCAGGAACTGGATATAGGGCGTGCCGATGGCCGCTACGCCAAGATGATACGACAATTGGCCAAGGCGGACGTCTTGATACTTGATGAATGGGGACTCGCCGTACTTACCGATCAACACCGGCGCGATTTGCTGGAAATAATGGATGACCGTTACAACCTGCGTGCAACGATCATCACCAGTCAGCTACCGGTAGCACATTGGCATGAGGCAATAGGTGACCCAACGCTGGCAGATGCAATCCTGGATCGAGTGGTACACAACGCGTACAAGATCAATTTGAGCGGAAAAACCATGCGCAAAGACTTGGAAAAATTGACAACCGACACAACAAAACCTTAACCTAAAAACCTTGCGTCGCTTCGCTCCGACTGACCCGGCAGAATGATCGTGGATTAGGTGGCAGAATCATAACGGAATGGGTGGCAGAATGCCGTGGAATGCGCATTTGCGTATTCCACGGTCATTCGGCCACCCAGTCCACGCACATTCGGCCCCCGATTCCATTAGCATTCGGCCACTGATTCCGCTGTGATTCGGCCACCGATTCCGGTGTGATTCGGCCACCCCTGGTCAGGGATCGACGCAAGATAATATTCACCTACCATTCGCCCTTTTTTCGGAAAGAGGGACGGATATGGAGAAGTTGTCGATGCGTAAAACAAGAGAAATACTACGCCTGAAGTTTGACCTCGATCTGTCGGACCGGCAGATATCAAAAAGCACCCAGGTAGCCAGAAGCACAATCAGTGACTACATACGCCGTTTTGCGGTAGCCGGTTTTCTGTGCCAGCGCGCAAGCCAGATAGGTTTTACCTAAATGGGCAGGCAAGCTCGATGCCGTGATGCGTCAGGAACATCCTGCGGGCGAAAAGTGCTTCGTGGACTATTGCGGTAAAACGATGCCGGTTACGGATCGGTACACCGGTGAGATTCTTCAGGTGCAAATCTTCGTCGGCGTGATGGGGGCGTCCAACTACACCTATGCCGAAGCGACTTTTAGCCAAACCCTGCCGGACTGGATCGGCAGTCACATCCGCATGCTCGACTACTTCGGCGCAGCCCCGGAAATTCTGGTGCCGGACAACCTCAAGAGCGGTGTCAGCAAAACGTGCCGCTATGAACCGGACACCAATCCGAGCTATCACGACTTTGCCAATCATTACTGTATCGCCGTGATTCCTGCGCGCAGCAGAAAGCCGAGGGATAAAGCCAAAGTGGAATGCGGTGTATTGGTGGTGACGCGCTGGATACTGGCCTGCCTGCGCAATCGCGCGTTCTTTAGCCTGGCGGAACTGAATGAGGCAATTGGAGAGTTGCTTGTGCGTCTTAATCAGCGTCCATTCAAAAAGCTTGCCGAATGCAGAGAATCGTTGTTTCGCACCATCGACTATCCGGCAATGCGTTCCCTGCCCGCACAGCGTCATATCTTCAGTGAATGGAAAAAGGTTCGCATGGGGCTGGACTACCACGTTGATCTGGGTGATGGATATTATTACTCGGCACCCTATAAGCTGATTGGAAAAGAGCTTGACGTTAACTTCAGCGAGTATGTCGTAGAGATATTCTATCGAGGGCAGCGTGTCGCCAGCCACGCCAGATTGCACTTCGGCAATAAAAAACATTCGACAGAAAAAGCGCACATGCCCGAGGCGCATAGCAAAATGGCCGAATGGACACCGGAACGCATCGTGAATTGGGGCGCTTCAGTCGGTGTGCACACGAGCAAACTGATCGAAGCGCTGATCAAACGCAAGCCACATCCCCAGCAGGCATTCCGCGCGGCTGCGGGCATTATCCGTCTGGGCAAACACTACGGGAACGAGCGGGTCGAAGCCGCTTGCCGCAGAGCTTGCGCCACCAACGCCATCAGCTACACCTCCGTTGATTCCATCCTGAAACACCAGTTGGACAAACAACCGCTGCCGCAAGATATCCCGCAAAGCAGCCTCCCCCTGTTCCACGACAACATTCGTGGTCCGGGCTATTTCCATTAATCGTAGCAATCTATTACAACCACTGACAGGAGCATAAACCATGATGCATCACCCCACGCTGGACAAATTAAAACAACTGAAACTGACCGGTATGCTGCACGCCTTGCAAGAGCAGGAAGGCATTCCGGATATTCGCACGATGCCATTCGAAGAACGGTTAGGCTTGATTGTGGATAGAGAAATGACAGAGAGGGACAATCGCCGTATGCAGACCCGTTTGCGCTTGGCAAAACTGAAACAGAATGCGGCGCTGGAAGATATCGATTTCAAAACCGCGCGAGGCTTGGACCGTTCGCTGATCATCAAGCTGGCAGATTGCGGATGGGTGAAAGAACACCTGAACGTGCTGATTACCGGTGCGACAGGTTTCCGATAGCTTTCGCAGAACCAGCTGTAGTTGAACCCTTCAGGCTGGTTTGCTTTGTACTCTTGCCACAACAGGAAAAGGGTGACTCCTTTGCGACGCATCTCCCGGTTCACCTCATCCCAATTCGGCGATGCTCGCAAGACATCAACCGACAATAATTTGGGAGGAAACAGCCGCGCATTAATATCAACTTCGGTCATGTCGACTGGCAGCGGCCAGGACAAGCCTGCCGTGAAGGATATTGGCCTTACGTGCTGAAATAATCCGAAGCACCGTTCCTCGAACGGTGTACACAACAAAAAATACCCGCCCATCAATGGCGCCAAGTAATTGATACCGATCTTCTCCGTAATCCCAACGCGAGTCCTTGTGGATCAATCTTTCCGTATCCATAAACGCTTGCAGCACATAAGCGAAGTCAAATCCTCGCTCTGTAAAGCAGGTGTTACTTTTAGCTTGATCCCATTCGAATTCCATAGGCGGAGAGTAGGCCAATGGCCTATGCATGTCAAGTTAGTAATTTGATTACGAATACACTGTTTTATAGCTATTCATCATAAGGGGCCATTTGGCCGCCGATTATCTTTAGCACTCGGAGCGAGTCAGCATATTCCTCATTTGTCACAGAAAAGCTTACTTGAATAATCCTATTGTCCGTGCGGTCAATCTCAATAGTGATTCCATCTTGTTTGATATCAAATCGAAGCAGGCGAAAGTGACCTGAATATTTCCCGTCATCAGTTTCAAAATAGCACTCACCAACGTCATCTCCTTCAAATTCGCGCTGAATGAGAAGATATGAACTGTAACCATCAGTCAGATCATCATCTTCAAACAATGCTTGATAATAGTCGCCAGAGTTAGAAGTGGATAAGCTTGAGAATAATTCAAACCGTTACATAATCTGCTGCAAAAGACTTAGGATGTAAATTAGTCAGCAACAAACTCTGTATACGGCGTTAACGTACAATGGAAACGCTTCCTCGATATTTCACGGTCTGGCGTTTCACCGCTCTAGTCGGCTGCCATAGTAGGCACAGGTGCGTATATTAGGCTAATTAAAATGAAATTCAAGTGCCTTTTTACTGCAAGATGATTTGTGTTGGGGTGGAAGGACATCGGCGGACAAATGCGGACGATGGTGGAATGAAAAATAAATTTTCTGATGACGATTTAATTCCCTCCCTAGTTAACGTCATTGAAATTTCGGCTTGCTGTTGTCCGTTTGGGACGCTGAGAAATGGTCATCGCTGAGGCGCTGCCACAGCATCTCAGGATACTTTCTTTTTAAATTTTATTACTTCCCCACCTTTGCGCATCGCTACGAGTTCATCACCCCACCATTGCGAAAGTTTATGCCTTTCCTTGATATAAGTGGCTCTATTATACGAAGCTCGAATTGCATCTTTATCCTTATGCGCCAGTGCCGCCTCAATTACATCATGCCGAAAATGACCGTGCTCGTTCGCCATTGTGCTAAAAAAATGCCGGCATCCGTGAGGAACAACGCGATATTTTGGCCACAGAATTCTAAATGCTTTCGTTAGAGTCATCTCTGAAATGGGTTTACTCGGCTTGCTTCCAGGGAACAACAGTTCGTTATAGCCCGTTAACTCATGCAGTTCTTTCAAAGCAGTTACAGCTTGTTGAGATAACGTTACTGTGTGCTCTTGACGGGTTTTCATTCGTTCTTTTGGAATTCTCCACTCGCCCTTCTTTAGGTCAAACTCTGACCAGCGAGCTTCACGTAGCTCACTGGGCCGTTTAGCAGTAAGCATTAGCAACCAGATAGCTATACATGTTTCAGGTCTACCTTGATAATCAGTCAGCAGTCGAAGAAACTCACCAGCATCGTTCCTGTTATTGAATGTCGGGTAGCCTTTTCTATCATGTTTTTTTAGAACTTCAACCAAGCAGGCGGCTGGGTTCTCACCAATTAATTTCCCAGTAGCTTTGGCATAGTCGAACACTTGACGTAACCATGCACGGCACTTGCCCATCAGCTCCAATGCACCTCGTGCCTCCATAGTTTTCAATGTAGAAAGAAGCAAAGGTGAAGTAACTTCCTTAATTGGCAAATTTCCGATGCGGGGATACACGTTTGCTTTAAACGTCGAAATGATTTTTACTTTGTAAGAATCAGAAATTTTATCCTTAACTTCAATCCACTCTGTAGCTATGGATTGAAATGTGGAGCTGGCATCCAGTGCTTGAGATTGAGCTTGTTTTCGCTTTTCTTGTACAGGGTCTAGTCCGTCAGCAACCAATTTGCGTGCTTTTGTCGCTGCTTGTCTGGCATCCGAAAGACTCATGTCCGGGTAAGAGCCAAGTTGTGAAGTTTTTTCCTTTCCACGCAACGTATAGCGAAATTGGAAATATTTCGAACCGTTAGGATGTACGAGCAGATTCAAACCGCCGCCATCGTTCATTTTGCGTGGTTTGTCCGCTGCCTTTGCAGTACGAACTGTCACATCGGTTAACAGATTAGTGGCCATAACGGGTAAAAAGTTTTCGGGTTATTAATTTTACCCGTATTTTTACCCGTATTTATTGCGGAAGTCAATGGACAAAGTAGCATCATACTGGACTTGAATCACAGCATCTTCATGTATTAATTAGCATTTTAATGCTGCAATGGACGTCCTTGGACTACTTAATGGTGCCGAAACTGAGAATCGAACTCAGGACTGAGCGTTACGAGTGCCCTGTTTTACCACTAGAACTATTTCGGCTTACTGCTTCAAGGGCAAATTATATCAGCAGATTGCATGGCGAAAACAGATCAAATTACACCGACAGTTTTCAAACCTTCCACCTGTAAGGAGTCGCGTCCAAAATCTGCGGTGTTTCATTAATCACATTCCGCAGAATTTCCACACTCGCCGGTGCCATGGTCACACCATAGCGGAAATGTCCGCTATTGATGAATAAGTTTTCCAAATGCGGATGGCGTCCGATAGTCGGAATATTCTCGGGCGACCCCGGTCGCAAGCCTGACCAGTGTTTTACCAGCGGCATATCGCTTAATGACGGCAATATCTTAACAGCACGCTGCAACAGCATTTCGCGCACATCGGCTGTAGTACTTTTGTCAAAGCCGACATCCTCCAGTGTGCTACCCACCAGCAAATGACCGTCGCGACGCGGGATCAAATACAGACCTGCTTGCAATACGATATGCGGCAAAGGAGGCGCATCAAATTTAAACAGCAGCATCTGTCCGCGTATGGGTTTGATGCCAAGCTGAATAGCCTGCTCACCCAGCAACTTTTTGCTCCAGGCACCCGCGGTGACAATATAATTTTCCGCAGTGAACTCACCTTGCGAGGTCAACACTTTGCTCACCTTGTTGTGCTCGACCTGAATTTCCTGAACCGCGCAATGCTCGATAATGCGCACACCCAGTTGTTCAACACGAGCGCGCAAGGATTGCAGCAAACGCGGATTGCGGGCTTGTGCGACATCGGGCAAGAGCAGACCACCATCTGTCTGCACGGCATTAACCTGATGAGCTGCACACCAGTGTTGCGCGGCTTGCAGATCAAACGGAGGCAACACCAACATTCCGCTAACTGTGTACTCAGGGTCTATGCCTGTAGCCAAGCGCAGTTTTTCTGCCCATGCGCCGAACAAACCGGCCCCGCGTGTACTGAGTTGTGTCACCACTTCGGGATAGTCCCATGGGCATAACGGAGACAAAATTCCGCCCCCCGCCCAAGAGGACTCTTGCCCCACCGCACTTTGCTCCAGTACCGTGACTGTCTCGCCTTGTTGCAAAAGCGCTTCAGCACTCGCCAAACCCAGTGCGCCGGCACCTACCACTAAATACCCATTACGCACTCTTAACTCCCTACGCGGGTTCAAATATGAAGCGCAACGCCTGACTTAAAGAATACTTGATTCGGTGTCTGAAATCCAAGTCTCTTTCTAGGTCGGTTGTTTAATCTTTCCATCGCGGTGTTGATCTCCTGTCGTGTAATTGTTGTAAAGTCTCTGTTCTTGGGGAAGTATTGTCGTATTAATCCGTTTGTGTTTTCGTTCGTTCCTCGCTCCCATGATGAGTATGGGTGTGCGAAATAAAAGCCAGCTTTCAACTTCTTGGCAATTTCTTCGTGCCCGGCGAATTCCTTTCCGTTGTCAGAAGTAATCGTCCTTACCTTTTTTCGGTAAGGCTTCAGCAGAGCTATCATGGCCTGGCTGACTGCTTGTGCAGTCTTGCGTTCTACCTTCTGGATCAGTGTGAATCCGGTCTTACGTTCTACGATACTCACAATCGCTTGGCGGTGGTTCTTGCCTATCACTGTGTCCGCTTCCCAGTCACCGATACGGCTACGCGTCTCAACGATGGCAGGACGATCTTCAATGGATAGCCTATTGGGTATCGTTCCGCGTCGTTCAGCCTTGCCGTATCTCTTCCTTCGTTGCTTCTGGCAACGCAGGTTCTTCCATAGCATTCCGCCCGCTCGTTTATTTGCATAGACTCGCTGGTAAACCGTTTCTGGGCTGATGGCTGCATGCCCGCTGATCTGCTCTGGGCTCCATTGGAGCATCAGCATATCTTGAGCGAATTCCCATGTCGCAGCATCAATCGTTCGTGCATTCAGCGCCTGCCTATCAACCGACTTGCTGTGCGCTTGTTTGGGACGGTAGCCACGTCGCCCACCGTTCCGAGTTAATTCTCTGCTGATGGTAGACTGACTTCGCTTCAGTACCTCGGCTATCTCTTTTTGCCTATGTCCCGCCTTCTTCAAGGCGTAAATCTGGTATCGTTCTTCTCGGGTGATATGTGTATAGTTCATTTGTGCAATTTCGACTGGCTGGTCAAAGGGCATTGATGCTACCGCATCTCACCCACCTGACCTGCATTATTCAAAATTGCGCTTCATACTAGAATCCGCCCTAATAAACACCGCCAATCCGACATGATAACCTTATCGGTCGGCTCCAATACATTCTTGCAATCAAATTGAATTCCTCTCAAAGAATTCTGGCAAGCATCTTTGCAACCTGTTGCAAGAAAAATTAATCCTCAGCACGAATATCTGAAATTACATACTCCCCGGTTACTTGACCCATGCCGTCAACCTGTCTGAATTTCACCGGAAATAGACGATATTCCAACCCAAGCCAAATTTCAAAATAGGGCTGACCTTGCTCATGCATCTTACGCAAGTGCAGAACAGGCAAATTTCCCAATGGGCTGGAAATTTCTTCTTTTACTCCAACTTCAATTTGACTCAGTTCGAGTTGGGAACCGTCGGTGATCGGTAACGGAATAATTTCCCTCTGCATGGAGAGTTGTGAAAGTTGGTACATAAAACTCAGAATATCCTGGGCATCATCGGGCAATGCGGTATTACTACCATTGGAATAAATAAGCTTTTGCGCCTTTCGATCAAAGGTAGCCTCCAGACCCTGCTTCTTTTTCTCCTTGATTCTTTCTTCTGTAAACGAATCGGGCCAAAGTCCATGTTCATCGACCTTACCATAGCTCGTCTGAACAAGGTGCTCGTTATTAGCCAAGATCGACAGACCGATAGCTTGCCTGTCTGCCGCCAGCGTATATCTATCTCCATCGATATCGAGTTGATGGCGAAGCAGACCGACTTTGGAAAGGTTGATCCCCTTATAAACGTCAAAGGAAAGTTGCAAATGCCTGGGGAACAACGGGGGAGACACTGATTTTTCCATTTTCTTAATGGGTTCCGCAGTGTTGCTTATTTTATTTATTGGCGCTGCATCGCCAAACTTGCTTAAAGGACTTGCTTGCACGGGTTTTTCAACTGGTTTCGCCGCTGCGGGTAGCGGCAATAATTCGAGCCTCACACTAAGAGGGGGGAAATGAGCATCTCTATGGGGCAACAGCAGATATGGCATCCACAGTATAAGCGCATGGATCGCAGCGGAAAGTGCGATTGCTAAAAGGATGCGGCTGGCAGGTATACGTGAAGATCTGATCACGGCACAAAACGGATAAGGTCAATCATTTAGCAGGCGGCCCTAAACAGAGTAAAACCAAACCCGTCGGGTGAGGGCTTGGCTTTAGTGTTAGGTGAATTAAACCAATTATTATTGCGTCAATTCACGCCATGATGTTAATTTTGTCGCCCCTGAACTTGATATCGGCGGACTGTACGTAACATTAGCCCCACTTGTACTTGTTACAATTTCCTTAATTGTCCCATCGGGCAATTTGACGACAGAGATACCGGCTGTTTCAGACGTTCCACCTGGTGTCTGAAGCAATTGTCCCACGCTTGCCCCAATACTGGATCCACTTTTCCAATTGAAAGAATATTCCCAACTGGTTCCGCCAAGACTACAAGCGCTGGAACTTGGAACATTCGATGCAACTAGCAGCGCGCCATTCACCAATATCGGATCAACATTCACCCGCTCCCCCGAGGCTGAACCCGCAACACCTGTTGAGGAATTGTACACTAGCAAATCAACATACCATCCGGAATTAGACGCAAAGTTGACGGAATTGCTGCTGACTGTGCGTGTTGTTGCAGACGGTTGATAGAGAAACTGTTGTACAAATGAGGTGTATGTGCGTGGACTGGTCCAAGTGGTCGGCGAGGCAAGATTATCTTTGATAGCGTAAATCGTTTGAACTTGCGTACCTTCAGGGGCTGACAAATCCGATAAACCAAGATATCGGCCTGTAGCCACATACAACACCGGATTGCCAATGCCCCCCAGAGAGTTTGGAGTATCAGCCAGTGGATCGCCCAATTCTATTCTTGCCGTCACTGATTGCGCCACCCCGCTGGGATCATCCAGAACAGCGATATTTTGCACCGTAATCCCGGCTGTGCCACTAGAACCGGGAGCCCCTAAATCGAAGCGCCATACATTCCCCTGCAAGTCCCCTGCATAAACATAGCGCGCTGTCATATTCGCGCTTAAGTTGTCAAACCAAGGGCTCAGTTTACTCAAACCACTTGGTGAAGTCGTGCTTCCAACCCCCGTAGAGACTTGACGCAAAATTGTTCCAGTGAACGCATCCAATTCGTAAAGTGTGCCCTGACCAGTGCCACCGGTATTATTGTAGCCCGATGACACCAGCACAACCCAGCGCCCGTCGTTGCTGCGTTTGGTAATTACCGGATTACCAAAGCTGTCTCCCATATTGGAGTCGTTATTGGTAGGACAAAGCGTGCTGCTCGAACATATCTCCCACAGCCCTTTCGGATTCAGCGGATCGGTTATATCCAAAGCATAATACCCCTGACCGCCCGCCCCTAATCCGCCAACAAGGATCGTAGACCAAGCCGTACCATTATAGACGTCCATTGTCGAAATATATCCATCCACATAGTATTGATGATTTTGATAATAATTAGCGTCGGCCAATTTATACAGATTGGGCATCACCATAGTTGGCACATACGCCCAGTTTTCTTTCCCGCTAGAGGAATCAAAAGCGTGCAACATGCCGTCGTTCGCGCCAATGTACACGACACCCGCGCGACCCACTTCGGTTACGGTCGCCCATGTGGCGTAACCTGTATCAAGGAAATTATATGTCGGAGCCCCAACATAAGCCGGTTGAGTGTCAACCGTATCACCGAGGAAGTAATAGTTGGGGCCGTTTGCCCCCACATTCGCAGCGACATGACGTGAACGGTAAATAGTCGGTGCCAACCATTCATCACCACGCAACCAGTCAATTAGATATGCGGCCGTGTTCCCTTGACCTTGCTGGGTTGTGTTTAAGTTACTCGTCGTGCATTGCGACATTATGGCAACTGAGCCCGCATAGCATTTATTTGTGAAGTAGCTGGCGGGTGCGTTCGCTGCGGTAAATGCCGCGAGACCGTTGCTGGCAACGGAATTAAACATCCAAATATTGCGCGAGGTAATTGCATTTGGCCCGTAATTAGCCGGAGATGCAGTTGTCGTAAGGTTAAGCGGGTTATTCGCATCTGCTGTCGGAATCAGGTTTGCTAATTGCAAATCTGCATCCCAAAAAGTCACAGAAGTTCCCAAAGTCCAGCCCGTAGTGCATAGTGACGCAGCATTCATAGCCAAGGTACAAACATTTCCAGTAACCAAATCTATCGCGGCACTTTGCAAATCGCCAAACCAAAGACTTGAAACGTAATTTGAAATGTAGTCGGCATTGTTAGCAGAGGTCACCGTCGGGTTACTGGGCGTTGAAGCGGCGGCGGCACCCGTTATCTGATTGATGGAGGCCAACGCGTTATTCAAACCGGACGCTAATGTTTGCGGATTAGTGGCACTATAATAGGCACCGCGCCCGTCTAACGATGCATGCCAGAGATCATCGATATTCTGGATCGCACTTGAAGCGGGAATTGGCCAATTGCAAACACCGCTTGATTGCCAATTGCACACCGTTGTTCCATTGGCCGTCGCGCCGGTCAGTACCGCACAAAAATCTCCGGAATACTGTCCATTAATGTCCGCTACATTATTAGTTGGAGAGCAGGCCGTTAAAGTTGCTGTGGTAGTCGCTGAGAGGCCCCCGTAATCGGGGGTAAAGTTCATCATGCCACGCGCCCCCAGACCCAAGGTGAAGGTGGTCATATGCTGCCAACTGGGCTGATTCGCATCACTTGAAACGAAGGGTACATTGTTCGCACATACATCCACCCCCATTGAGCCCGTGCAGTTGCCTAACGAGTTGTCGCGCAGGTCATTTTTATAATAATACTCTGCCACATCGGCCAGCGTGTTTGAAGTGCCCCCGCTGGAAACCACTGTACTGGTCGGCGTACCGGCAATCGGGCTACCCTGTGCCGCCACTGTGGTAGCCGAAGTACCACCAGTGGTGACGGTTGAGGTAAGGGTTACGGCGCTATAACCCGCAGTGGGTACTGAGGCAAGTGCGGTGCACACATTATTCGGATTGGGCGTCCCGGCGACCCATCCTGCGGAGCCCGCAACACCGCAAGGTGAGGCTCCTCCGCAAGTATCCGATGTCGGGGCGGTATTGGTTGTGCTGACAGTATTCACAAACGTATATACAGGCGTGCTGGGTGAATATGTCGGCGGCGCTGCAACCCCGTTTGTGGTGACCACCGTCTGCGTCTGACTGGCACTGTAATTGCTTAGTACCGTGAGCACAGCCCCGGTGAGAGTCTCTGTCTGGGTATAAGGCGTCACGGTTACAGATTTTCCGGGCCCGCCGCCTGCTCCTGGACAAGCGCCTTCTGTTTTGCTATAACCAAAGGAGGCAAAATCCGTTGTACAAGTTGCAGCATTTAGATTTGAACCACTGCTTACCAAATACCACGTCACCCCTGCCCCATCGGTTACGCTTGGGTTATTTTCAACAGGAGTACCACCACCGCCACTGCCGCGGCACAACCATGGATAATTGCCAGGTATCTGTGTTCCAACAGCTACGCAACGGCCCGGATACGGATTGGTAGAGGTGATTGTCGAACCCAGACCAATACTATGAGTACCATCTGTCATAGGTGCTGAGGTCGCACCTGCTGGCACGCTACTGGTTGTGCAGGCCCCTCCAATGACGGTATTGGTATCACTCCAGGTTTTCGTGACGACAGCGCCGGTTGTCACAGTCTGTTGTTCCTGCGAGGTGATTATGGGTGTGGTGGTAGTGGTAACTGTGGAAGCACCATCATACATGGGTCTCACTTCACTCCCATCCTGATTGCCGACTGTACCATTGGTTAAATTATAGGTAGTGCTACCATTCCAATAGCCATCGGTTGAAAGAATGACAAAGTTCTGCTGGCAAGAGTATTGCATCGGGTCCACCGGAAGAATACCGTTCAGAGTGCCGGCAGAAGCCGTAGTAGCAACGAAGGGAGTGACGGTAAAGGTCATATTGGCGAAACCACTTTGGGTGGCAATAACCACCGGCGATAATCCTAGCGCCGCCTTGACCCCCGTGATCGTAACCACATTGCCCGCCACGGTGGAACCATAGTCCGTGGCCTGCATTGCATTGATTTGGTTGTTGATAAAGCCCGCAACACTGCTCGTGCTGGTGTTGGTCACACCGAGCGTTACATCCTCGACAGCACACGTTGTGTTCGGGGTTATATTCGTCAAGGCGCAGTTCATCGTTTCACCCAGCGGTGCTGTAGGCAAAGCATTGTTGACCCCGGCAGCAACCTGAACATTAGTGACAAGTGCATTACAACTGCCGGTACAACCAACCGTTATGGTCGACGTGTAGGTGGTGACAGAGCCGAATTTATGCGCATAATATTGCCCCACGTGGGACAGCGCTTCGCGCAGCGGCGTGGAATTGCCAGCCGCTGTGGCATAGAGCTTGGCATACCAGAGATCCTTTTGGCAGTTCGTGCCCGGCGTGCAGGATGGATTCGCTGCTGTCGGGGCTTCGGCGAAGTTGTCGATATCGACAAAGTCGGGCGAGACATTGTTGTTCATGGTCATGAAGGCGATACGGTAAGTGCTGGGTACAGGCGCAAAGGCCAAGCCAACCCCGGTCAACATCATCATTTTGCGGGTACTGTAATAGCTGTACCAGTTGGCGAAATTCGTGCGCTCATCGGTACCGCCAGGCCCTGAGGTTGCGCTGACGATCACTTTGGTAAATACGCTGTTCGCAGCATTCGTGCCGTCATATTTGGTGGTGGTGGAACTGGTGCTATTGCATTCGTTGTAGAAGATGCTGTAGCTGCCATTGGGCGCGGGCAGAGAAGTGGTTAATGTATGGTAATACTGCTGGAAGGAGGCGGTCTGTGTGCCGCTATATTTATAGTAAAATGCCGGAACGCCACCGGTTACGTAGCCGGACTGGCCTGTGCCGCTACCGCTGGTAAAGCTGGTACTCAGGTTAACGGTACCACTGCCGGTCGAGTAGCCATTTCTCGGAGCGGCAGTAAAGGAGGAGTTCGGATAAAAAGTACCGTCGGACTTTATCGGGGCCGAATAACTGATACTCGGATTATAGTAGACACCGTTGCATTGGCTGCTGTTGAAGCCAAATTTTCCCTTGAAATTGAGTGCGTCATCAGGCATGTAATCCCAATCCATACTCCCGGAGTCATCCAGCATAAACATGATGTTTGGTTCTACACTGGTGGAGGAACTTGTCGCCAAGGGAACATTGGAAAGGTCTGTAATGGCGGCGAAGGATGATCCGCTGACTCCAATAGACAGACTGATCATCCAGACAGCGATCTGACTTTTGCAGCTTAATTTATTGCTTTTCATGAATGCCTCCTTTGTTTTTTTCTCTACTTTTCCAGAGAAAACTTTCCGCAATGTTTATTCCGCGATCAACACCAGCGCTTGTGCATAAGACACCGAGTTGCGCACGCCCACTGAACGCGCGGTGATGCGATAGAAAACTAAAGTACTGGTGGAAGGTACTGGATGAGTTTTGCTGCCGCCCTGTACATTCATAGAATACTTCTGGCACAGTACTTGGGCAGGGTCAGACGGGGAAACACCTGCAGTCTTACACATGCGATGGATCACATACGATACGGTTGCAATTGTGGTGCCATTAACGTCTTTTATCGGCGACAGAGTATTCGCTCCGGCCCACTGAGCTGGGTTCCCCCACCATAGTGAATCATCGGGAGCTGCTGTCCCTGTGCACAAAGTCGAATACGCAGCATCAACCTTGGCATCAACCTGACAAGTCTCGGGAAAATTGAGATTTGATTGCATAGGCGTGGCGTAATATCCGGGAAAATAAGCAAGACCACCCGTACACAGGGAGGCTGTTCCTCCAGACGGACATGGCCCACCATTGTTGTAGTTCAATATCTGCTTGTCGTTTATATTGCCGCTGTTCGCCACATTCATCAAAGCAGCATAGGCGCTGTTTATTCCAACATCTACCGCATTCAGCGTTGCCTGTTTGAAAGCAAGATTCCCGGCAATAACACTTCCGGTATCCACTGAGCGCATCATGCCGATGCCCGCCAGCGTCATAGCGACCAGCATGATCAGCGCGATGAGCAAAATCACCCCCCGCTGCTTACTTGGCGGGGTCATTTTTCTGCCACGAAGTATTAAGGGTTTCATAATGGTTTCCACAACACGTTACGTAATGGCACGGTATTTTCAAACGTTTTATAGCGGTAGCATTGCCAGTTATCACCCGCTGCCAACAAGTCCAACTGTTTGCTGATATCCAATTTGACGTTAGCGCTGTCTATCCATGTAGGAAATACCGTTGTGGTCGCGCACGCCACAATTTTACCTGTCGAGTCTTTTGTCACCTCCGGCTGCGCACTGCGCGCAACCAATGCGACGCGTACAGCCAATACATTGACTCCCGCAGCCGGCGGCGTTTGTTGCCATCCGGCGACAAACACACCACCCGCTCCGTTATCCACTCCATATTCCGCCTTCATCAATACAATGCCTTCGGAAATCACGCTACTGGTCGCCTTTGTCGGCAGACAGGTCGCCGATGGTGTACAAACGGTGTATGTCGGAACTACTGGGGAGGCGGCAATTTTGGACACCAGTTGCAGCAATCCCGTGGTACTGCCGTTGGCTTGTTCGACATCTATCGTTTCATTTGTCAGCACGGGAGGGTACGGAAATGTACCCGTCTGAGATAGGGTGGTAGTCGGCGGGAATGATCCGAAATCCCAAGTCTGCCTGTAAGTTAAAACCAGGGTATCGGAGTTACCCGTTGCGGCTGTACCCGGGGTAATCGTCACGGCAGGGAGTTGAGTATTACCCGCAGCGCAGTCTTGCGGAATCGGGGGAGTATTAAAGCAAGAAAATAATCCGTATCCTGCATTCTTTATCGAATGTTCCAAACCGAACTGCGCCGCTGCGGCATTTTGCTGCGCATCTCCGCCACTTGTCGTGGTGCGTTTGTTCGACTCGGATACGGCGAAGACTTGAAAAATAATGATGATACCCAACAACCCGATGACCATCCCGACCATCACGTCAACGAGGGTAAATCCGGCATTTCCTCTGCTGCTCAAGTTGTCAGTATTCTTCTTCATGGTGAATTGGCGCAAACTGGCGGTTAATTAATGGTAGTGGACACAACATGCCGGTGCGGATTCTGATCTTTGGGAGGCAGCCACTGAAGCGTGACCGTGACAGCCTGACCATTAACCGCAATAGTTGCACTTGCTGCCGGAAGATCACGCTGGACACCACTGGCGAACCAGGCTTGAGTGAACGCATTCCCAACCCCGCTCGCAGCAGTGCAGGGGGCACATGCGAAACCCGGATCTGGCGCATTAATAACCACGCCGGCAGCGTTGGCAGTGGCGTTGACGGCCAAACGATTCGCCCATATTGTGCCGATCATCTGGTCTGCCAAAAAACCGGCCGTAATACGGTAATTGGCATCGGAAACTGTGTTGATGGCCGTCGCCTGCATCCCGACCAGGGCAAGAATGCCCAGCGAAAAAATCAGTATGGCAATCAACGCCTCCAGCAGCATGGCCCCGGCCTGATAGGTTTTGCTAAGTTTGATTTTCATTTTAAAGCATCCTCAACAATGTCTCGGATCGGTAGCCGCCAAAAGGGGCGATGGATCGCACATCTTGACGCTCCCCCCTTGCTGCACTGTGACCAACAAAGGACGTCCATTCGCAGTGGAGACTTCGATCACGCGAATGGGATTTCCACCTACGGCTGCATCATTGGCTATTAGCTGCCCCAGACCATTGAACATGACACTGGTGGAGGAGTCGTTCGTGATAGGGATGGTGATAGGAAGTGTCGGCACGATGGAAGAAGTCGTCACCTGCGCGTTCTTTGCGCCTTCCATATATGAATGTTCTTGCACCCGCACTTCATTCCCCGTGGAGATAGCAAGCCCAGCACCACACAATCCAAATGTGTCCGCGGCATCGGGTGTGGCGGCTGCAGACGACGCCACTAGTACCTGCCAAGTCGCCACTGACGGAAATGTTGTATTACACAGGTTAAATCGCGCCCACGTATTGTTGTTCACGGCGGTACGACGCGCCAACTGGATGCCATTTAATATGGACTCGGCACCGGCGCGAATCTGCTGATTCTGAATCCATCCCATAAAGTTCGGCGCGGCGAGGGCGGTTAACAGACCAAAAAGCGCCAACGCGATCATAAGTTCGATCAGAGTTACGCCTTTCTGTCTGCGCCGAAGATTTAGCATTGCCCCCCCACATTCGTTATCCAGCAAGCGGCCGGGGCTGCGGCCGTACTGGCTTGCCAAGTCGCGGGGGCCGGAGCCAAGATCCAAGATTGCTTAAGATTGTCCGTAGGGGTATTTGCAATACTGTAGTTGAATCCGCTCATGGACGCATCACCCGAAGCAGCATTTCCTCCGGTAGCAGTAATTGTATAAGTGGTCGCAGTAGCAGTACAGGCATATGAGAAATATTTCACAATAGGCGCACCGGGAGGTGTCACACCGCAATTTGCCGCATTCAAATAAGTGCGATTATCTTGAAAGTACTGTTCCATAGCGACGCGAAGACTGGCCAGATTTGAAGTGGCTTCCTGAACTTTTCCCCTGAATACATAGTTGCTGTAGGAAGGTATCGCCACAGCAGCCAATATTGCGACAACTGCCACAACGATCATTAATTCGATCAAAGTAAAACCGTTATTGCGCTTCATAGTCACGCTCCCTATTTGGTTAAATGGATACTAGATTTTTGGATTCTACAATGCCACTGGCATCTGACAGATGGCGAACGAGGCAAGACAAACGGTGAAAAGACTATTTCAAACAGACAAATGGCAGGAATTCACTCAACCCGAGATAGCGCTTTTGGCAGCGGAAACACGACATTTTCCAGGATGCCATTTAGCTCGCTTACGCTCTGCACGCCCAGTTCTCTTAGGCGTTTAACCACGTTCTCAACCAGCACCTCGGGGGCGGAAGCTCCTGCAGTGACACCTATATTTTTCTTGCCGACTAACCATTCAGCTTTCAGTTCGCAGGCCTCGTCAACCAAATAGGCGTCTACTTTTAAATTGTCCGCGACTTCACGCAAACGATTGGAATTTGAACTATTCGGTGAACCGACCACGATCACCAGATCGCATTGTTGTGCAAGCAACTTGACAGCATCCTGACGATTTTGTGTTGCGTAGCAGATGTCGTCTTTCTTCGGTCCGGTGATGAGGGGAAAGCGGGCTTTGAGCGCCGCGATAATGCTACTCGCGTCGTCCACTGATAATGTGGTCTGAGTCACGAAAGACAGACGGTTTTCGTCAATTACTTTGAGTTTTGATACATCGGCAGGGGATTCGACCAAATACATGCCGCCGTTACTCTGGCCTATGGTGCCTTCCACTTCGGGGTGCCCCGCGTGGCCAATCATAATGATCTCTTTGCCCTGTTCGCGCATACGCGAGACTTCAATATGTACTTTGGTAACTAATGGGCAGGTAGCATCGAATACAGTCAGTCCGCGCGCTTCTGCCTCGCGCCTTACCGATTGCGGCACACCATGTGCGCTGAAAATGAGAATGCTTTTTTCCGGCACATCATTCAAATCTTCGATGAATACCGCGCCCTTTGCGCGCAAGCCTTCTACCACAAATTTATTATGTACAACTTCGTGGCGCACATAGATTGGTGCACCATGCAAAGCAAGAGCACGCTCGACTATCTCGATGGCGCGGTCTACTCCGGCACAAAAACCGCGCGGATTAGCTAGCAGCAGTTTCATTATTGGCTCCATCTTTCTTCTCGGGATTATTCATGAAGCTATCCCACAACAGCAATGCCGCACCGACATTGATCGCGCTGTCCGCCACATTGAATGCGGCGAAGTGACTCTCATGCCAATGAAAATCGAGGAAGTCCACCACATAGCCGTAAAGAAGACGATCGAGCAAATTGCCCACCGCACCGCCGAGAATAAATATCAATGCGAGGCAAAATAATTTTTTGTGTTGATGTTTACGCAACAGCCATATGATCCAGACGGCAGCAACAGTGGCAATCCCGCTAAACAGCCAGCGTTGCCAACCGCTCGCCTCACTCAACATACTGAACGATGCTCCTGTGTTATGCCACAACACCAGATTGAAAAAACCGCTCACGGTATAGCTTTCACCGTAGGCTAAATGGCTACTGATCCACGACTTTGTTAGCTGGTCGAGTACGACTACCAATACACTCGCGCCCAGCCATTTTATCAACCGGGAGTTGCCGACCGGCGGCACTGTCTCGGAAATGTTAGGCATAACGACGCTCTTCGCCGGAACCAAATAAATTGCTTACACAGCGACCGCACAAAGTTGGATGCGCGCTATCGCTGCCCACGTCTTCACGGTAATGCCAGCAGCGGTCACATTTGGTGTGCTTACTTGGGGTGACCTCGATTTCGATCCCGCCCTCTTCGCACAGATGCACACTGGCACGCGAGGTGATGAATACGAAACGAAGATCATCCTTAAGTCTGGACAATAACTCATAGGTGTCTTTATTGGCGAATACATCCACTTCTGCTTGCAGCGCCGAGCCGATTGCTCCTGCCGCACGTTGTTCTTCCAATTTTTTATTCACCAGTTCGCGCACATTACGAATATCACGCCATGAACTGACCAGCGCGGCATCCAAACAAGCGTCTGGCAACTCATACCACTGCTCTTCAAACACACTTACATCTTCTTTGCCACTTAATACCGCCCATACTTCTTCTCCCGTAAACGACAGTACAGGAGACATCAAGCGCACTAAACTATGAGTGATGTGATACAGCGCATTTTGGGCCGAACGACGCGCAAGCGAATCGCCACCGGCGGTGTAGAGACGATCTTTCAGAATATCGAGGTAGAAACCGCCCAACTCTTCCGAACAGAATGCCTGCAATTTTTGTGCAATCAGATGAAACTCATAATGCTCGTAATCAGCCTTTACTTCGTCTTGCAACTTGTGCGCCAAAGCCAAAGCATAACGGTCAATCTCCAACCATTGCTCCACCGGCAACGCATGTTTGGCATGGTCGTAGTCGGCGATATTCGCCAACAGAAAACGCAAGGTATTGCGGATGCGGCGATAACCTTCCACCACACGTTTTAAAATTTCGTCGGAGATGGTCAACTCGCCGGAATAGTCGGTGGAAGCAACCCACAGGCGCAAAATATCGGCGCCCAGCGTATCCAGAATCTTTTGCGGGGCGATGACATTACCCTTGGACTTGGACATCTTGTGCCCCTGCCCGTCCACCACAAAACCGTGTGTGAGCAATGCATCATAAGGCGCACGGTCATTGATGGCACAGGAAGTCAGGAGAGAAGATTGGAACCAACCACGATGCTGATCCGAACCTTCCAGATACAAATCCGCCGGAAACTTTAATTCGCCGCGTAGCGCCAATACCGCTGCATGAGTCACACCTGAATCGAACCATACATCCAGCGTATCGGAAAGTTTACGATAGTGCGCCGCATCTGTTCCGAGCAATTCTTGTGCATCCAATGCGAACCACGCTTCTATACCTTGCTGCTCAATGCGTTTGGCCACTTGTTCCAACAATTCCGGTGTGCGCGGATGCAAGGCCATAGTTTCTTTGTGCACGAAGAAAGTCATTGGCACGCCCCAGTTACGCTGGCGCGACACGCACCAGTCGGGGCGATTTTTAATCATTGCTTCGAGGCGCGCCTGCCCCCAAGCGGGGAAGAATTTTGTAGTCGCTACGGCTTGATTTGCCAGTGTGCGCAACTGCTCACCCCCGGCTTGCGCGTGTTGCTCCATACCGATAAACCATTGCGGTGTGGAGCGGAAAATGATCGGGGTCTTGTGCCGCCAGCAATGCGGATAACTGTGTTTGAGTTTTTCCTGATGCAAGAGATGCCCGCTGGCCTCCAAGGCTTGCAGCACGATGTCATTGCCCTTCCACACGAACACACCGGCCAGCGGCACGCCGCCGACGTCAGGTGTTGTGGAAATGAATTTACCGTCGTCACCCACCGGGTTATCGTTGGGCAAATTATATTTTTGACCGACAAAATAATCGTCCAAACCATGTGCCGGAGCAGTGTGTACCAAACCTGTACCCGCTTCCAGCGTTACATGCTCACCGCAAATAATCGGCACCGTGCGGTCATTGAAGGGGTGCAACAACTGCAAACCTTCAAGAACAGCACCATAACAAGTGGCAGCCGTGCCATCACCTCTGTCATTGCTTCCTGCCAACAGGCAACGGCTCAAAGTGGTCTCGGCCAAATCAAACGCCAATATCAAATAACCCTTTTCGGTTTTAATCAGGTCGTATTGCAATTCGGGGTGGACACTCACTGCCTGGTTTGCGGGTAGCGTCCACGGTGTGGTCGTCCAGATTACCGCATAAACTTTTGCATCAACCGGGAGATGCCCGATACCAAATGCTTTCGCGACTGCTGCTTTGTCTTGCACTTCAAAACCGACATCAATCGCGGGGGATACTTTATCTTCATATTCCACTTCTGCCTCGGCCAATGCCGACTGACAGTCCAGACACCAGTTCACCGGCTTGCGCCCCTGATACAAATATCCGCGCTCGTAAATCTTGCCAAGTGCGCGCACAATTTCGGCCTCGGTTTTAAAGTCCATCGTCAGGTAAGGATTATCCCAATCGCCCAATACGCCAAGCCGAATGAAATCTTTTTTCTGGCGTTCGATCTGCTCCTTGGCATAGGCTCGGCACAATTCTCGGAACTGCGCGGGCGGAATCGCTTTGCCGTGCTTTTTCTCAACTTGCAGCTCAATTGGCAGACCGTGGCAATCCCAACCCGGTACGTAAGGTGCATCAAAACCGCTCAATGTTTTGCTTTTGACAATAATGTCCTTGAGGATTTTATTTACCGCATGGCCAATATGAATGTCACCATTCGCATAGGGCGGGCCATCATGCAGAACGAATTTTGCACGCCCTTTGCTTGCAGCTCGAATGCGCTGATAGCGCTTTTTTTCCTGCCATTGCGCCAGCATCTGCGGCTCGCGCTTGGCAAGGTCACCGCGCATTGGAAAAGTTGTATCGGGAAGATTAAGGGTGTCTTTGTACTCAGTTGCCATTTTGTATAAACCAGTCTTTCGCATGCTCGACATCGAGCGAAATTTGTTTCGTTAAACTTTCCAAACCGGAGAATTTCACTTCATCGCGCAGTTTGTGCAAAAAATCCACATGCAGATGTTTGCCATACAGTTCCCGCTCAAAATCGAACAGGTGTACTTCCAGTACCGGATTACCGTTTAGCACCACGGTTGGCCGCAGCCCCAAGCTTGCCACACCTTCACAGTAGCCGCTATCTTCGATGCGCACGCGCACCACGAAAACTCCCCGCATCGGCGCACGATTGTGCTTGAACCGTATATTGGCAGTGGGAAAACCCAGCTTGCGCCCAATTTTTTCACCATGCTCCACGTGCCCGCTTATGCTGTAAGGACGCCCCAGATAGCGTTTAGCCAAATGTAAATTTCCTTCACTTAAGGCAAGTCTGACTGCCGTGCTGGAAATGCGTATACCATCTTGCAAAAGGCTGCCCATGGATTTTACCGCGACGCCCTGTTGTTGCCCCATTTTTTCCATCAGCGCAAAGTCGCCCCCGCGCGCGTTTCCAAAACGAAAGTCGTCACCAATGAGCACATGCCTTGCTGCTAAATTGTTGTAGAGCGCTTTGATAAAGTCGGCCGCACTGGTACTCGCCAGCTTCTGATCAAAACGACAGACATGAACTCGATCCAATCCGAGCACGGCAAACCTCTCCAGCTTTTCGCGCAGATTGGTGAGCCGCGCCGGTGCCTGTTCCGGCGTAAAAAATTCGCGCGGGTGCGGCTCGAACACAATAGCGGCAGTCGCCAAGCCGCTCTTCCTTGCAGCGAGTTGCAATTGTTCAATTAATGCCTGATGTCCAAGATGCACGCCATCAAAATTACCGATGGTCAGTGCAATAGGCTGGTTATCAGGAGAATGAAGTCCACGGAGTATCTGCATAACGGCGCGAATTATACCGCAGGACGGGCTAAGATTTGTCCACCCTACGCAGTCCCGCCCACGATAAGCCCTTCGATTCGCACTGTCGGTTGCCCTACCCCAACCGGCACGCTCTGACCTTCTTTGCCGCAAGTGCCGACACCGGAGTCAAGCGCCAAATCATTACCAACCATTGATACTTGAGTCAACGCTTCCGGACCATTACCTATCAGCGTCGCCCCTTTGACCGGATAAGTGATCTTGCCATCTTCGATCATATAGGCCTCGGTGGTGGAGAACACAAACTTACCGCTGGTGATATCCACTTGTCCGCCGCCGAAGTTGGCCGCATACAAGCCGTGTTTAACAGAGGCGATGATCTCGTCGCGGGTCTTGTCGCCGTTCATCATCATGGTGTTGGTCATACGCGGAATGGGCAAATGCGCAAACGATTCGCGCCGTGCATTGCCCGTAACAGGTACTCCCATTAAGCGTGCGTTCATCGTATCTTGAAGATAGCCGCGCAGAATGCCGTCTTCGATCAGTACGGTACGCTGTGTCGGGTTGCCTTCGTCGTCCATATTAAGCGAGCCGCGCCGGTCTTTGATGGTGCCGTCGTCCACCACAGTCACGCCTTTTGCCGCAACGCGCTCGCCGACTCTGCCGGAAAAAGCCGAGCTACCTTTACGATTGAAGTCGCCTTCCAAACCGTGTCCGACAGCCTCATGCAGCAAAATTCCCGGCCAGCCGGAACCCAATACAACGGTCATGCTGCCCGCTGGTGCGGGACGGGCATCAAGTGCAACGGTTGCCTGATGTACGGCTTCTTTGGCGTAACGCTGCAACACTTCGTCGTTGAAATATGCGTAATCAAAACGCCCGCCACCACCCGCCGATCCTTGTTCACGCTTGCCATTACTTTCGACAATAACTTGCAACGATAGCCGCACCAGGGGACGAATGTCGGCGTTGAGCATTCCATCGCTGCGTGCCACCAGCACAAGCTCATACTCGCCCGCCAGCCCCGCCATTACTTGTGTGACGCGGGGATCAAGTGCGCGGGCAAATTTTTCCAAACGTTCCAGCAGTGCAACTTTACTCGCCGCATCAAGACTGGCAATCGGATCATGCGGCAAGTACAGATCGTGCGCCTTGCCTTCTTTCAACAACGGGATAGTTTGTTTTTTTCCCTGACGCGCAATTGCACGTGTCGCCAGCGCCGCCGCTTCCAACGCGACCAAACTGATGTCATCAGAATAAGCGAAGGCCGTTTTTTCGCCGCTCACGGCGCGCACGCCCACACCCTGGTCAATACTAAAGCTGCCGGATTTAACGATGCCCTCTTCCAGTGACCAACTCTCTGCGCGTCCGTATTGAAAATACAAATCGGCGTAATCAACGCGATGAGCCATCATTTTTCCAAAAACGCCGGCGAGGTCATTTACATCCAAACCATGTGCGGTGAGCAATGATCGTCTTGCCAAATCTAAAGTGTCACTGCTCATTTGGATGTTTTACCGTTCGGATGACAGGCCAGAGTGCGGTGCGACAACGCGGGCAAACTGGAGCGCAAACTTGTTTGATAACTGCGATTAACTTCAGCCATGACGACACCGGATCCCCTTGGCAACTCATCCAGTATTCTCCCCCAGGGATCGACGATCATGCTGTGGCCATGTGTTTCGCGCCCATTCACATGGTAACCACCCTGTGCCGGCGCAATAATATAACTTAAATTTTCGATGGCACGGGCGCGCACCAGCGGCTCCCAATGTACCTTACCGGTCGTGGCAGTAAATGCCGCCGGCAATACAATAATGTCCACATCTCTCATCGCGCGGAACAATTCCGGGAAGCGCAGATCATAACAAACTGACAGCCCGATGCGTCCGAACGGGCTATCCACAACGACCACTTGATTCCCTGCTTCAATTGTATCGGCTTCATGATAATGCTCGTTGCCGAGATCAAGGTTGAACAAATGTATCTTGTCGTAACGCGCAACCTGTTCACCAAGCTCGTTGTAGACAAGACAGCAATCGCGCACCTTGTTCGGCGCATCTGCCACTATCGGAATAGAGCCTCCAACCAGCCATATTTTATGCTTGCGCGAAATTTCACTCAGGAAAGGCTGGATTTGCCCGCTGTTCGGCTGTTCTCGCACGGCAACCATATCGGTTTCTTTCATCCCCATGATGGCAAAAAATTCCGGCAGCACAACGAGCTTGGCACCCTGTTGTGCGGCATTTTCTATCAGCCTGCGCGCTTCGTTCAAGTTGCCGGCGACTTTGGGACCGGATGCCATTTGCACAGCGGCAACTTTAAAGGCACCCTGCTGTGAAGCAAGTCGAGTTTGAGTGGAATCGTAGGCGGACATTTAACAGCTTTCAGTAATTGAAATTATTGGGGGGTATATTTTACTTGGTTGACTTTTTCAACTTTCGGGTCGACCCAACTACCGGTGACATTGTATTCAAACGACACCAACTTATCGAGCGGATCGCGAAATATTTTATTGGCGAGAAAAACTCCCGCCCCGACTGCAGGCCCGGCAGCAAATGCCAAAAGCGAGACACTATCGCCTATGGTAGGCATAACCTTTACTCGCAAATTTTGCGTCTCACGCTTTAAATCCACTTGTCCGGACATGGTTATTTGCGCGGCAGAACCACTTATTTTGAAATCATTCGTCATCAGCACGCCCTGCCGCAACTGCGCCACACCGTCAATGGTGTCGAATTCAAAACCTTTGCTAAAGACATCATTAAAGTCCAGTGCAATGCGTTTGGGTAGCGATTGCAAATTCATCACACTCAATAATTTGCCGGCTCCGGGGTCCACTTTTAAAAATTGTCCTTTGCTCATTTTCAAGTTTAAGCGCCCGTCCAGATTGGACAACTTCATCTCATCAGGCGCCCCCGACCAAACCAGATCGCCATCAAGCAAACCGTTGCCGTCTTTTAGGGTATCGGGATAACCCGAGCGGTTGAGCATTTTACCGGTATCAAACAATTCCAGTTTGGCGACTACATGCGTTTGTGCAGGGGACAAACTCCATTTCCCATTAAGCGTCAGCACACCGTCAGGATTGGCGATATGCAAATGATCCAACAGAATATCTTTTTCGACTTGGCTGGCATGCAATTCCATCTGTCCGAGCTGTTTGCCATGATAAGTAAAATGCTCTACCGCAAGATCTACCACTGGAATAGAAAAATTGACGCCTAACGGAACAGTTGCCACTTGTATTGCCTCTGTTTTTTTGTCTTTTTCATCCTCAAACAATACTGCATTTTTGAGACGCGCAACAATCTTGCCTCTACCCTGAGGGTACCAGACTACCTCGCCATTTAAATCTCTTGACCCCAGTTGTGCCGTGATCGTGCCAGCGTGATTGCGGGCATGGATATTCACACCGTTAATCACGTTCCCGTATCCGACAAGTTTTTGCACTGTCAATTCCATCCCGTCTATCGTCGGCGGCGCAACCTCTTTGCCATTTCCAGTCGGGACCAAGCCGGACCAGCCTTCCAGCGAAAAAATGGGCAATGAGCCTGTAATCCAAACACCGTCTCTTTCTACCATCACCATACGCCGGGCAGGACCAAAATCCATATACCCGCGCTTGATGGAACGCACTCCCATACTGTCGTCTGCTCTAACCAACCGCACGCTTACAATGTCGCCATACTGCGTGTACATCGCGTCTTGCGACGAGCTTAAACTTCTAAATTCAAATTTAAGCGGGATCGCTTCGTTCGCACGTTTGAATAACGGCAACGGCAAATTTGCCGCCATCCCAAGCATGTTGGAGGTTACCAGTACATCGAATTGTTTGTTTTGCACATTAATTTCCGCATTCCATTCCGCTGTGCCATTTAGGGACTGAAACCATGATGAAGGCTCGACTTTGTGCCAGACATCCGCGTTAACCCTGCCCTGAATTTTCGCTTTTATTGCGCCCCCGGCACCCGTTTGCACCGACAGCGTTGCAGGCCCCCCGTATATCTGGGCACTAATTGCTTTAGCCTGCAATTCCGACTCCGTAAACTTCAGGTCGCCCGTCACGTTTTTTGCCAGCGGAATACTTTCGGCAAAATCGATTTCATTATCGGAAAAATGATAGTTACCGCTCACCTTGATTGGCATATTGGTGAGTGGGATATTAAATTGCACATCAATTTTCCCCATGCCAAGCGCAGTAGTTTTATCAGCAAATCCATTGGTTAAACCACGTAACGGACTGCGTTTGATAAAGTCCAAAGCGCGTTTTGTTTCTACGTTGGCTTCTGCGCTTATACTGACTTCCGGCGCCGAACTCATAAAATCGGGGATGGTGGCACTGACTTTTTGCGCGATTGAACCGGACATGGAAGCAAAGGTCGAATCGACCTGTATTCGGGAACCATCTATCAACAGCATACCCGTCGCATTTTCAACTCTCGGCCAATTTTTGTCGTAATCGATATTGACGCCTTTGGCCTTGGCCTCAACCTGAAAAATTCCATTTTTATTTTTTTGAAACGGGAAATCGTTCAGATCGCCGCGCAAGCGCAAATGTGCCTCATCAGCCTCGCCCGCCACCAGGCATTTTTGCAGCCAGTCCATCGTTTCTTTGCCCAGCAATTCTTTGGGCAAATATCTTGTAATATGCCGCAGGGATACATGCATCAAATTCAAGTTTACGTCGGCAACGCCGAGACTGGTTGCATCTGTCTGATAAGTCCCATAAGCCGTCGCCGACAAATCCTCATTGGCAAAGGAAAAATTATTGAGTTTAATATTCCATCCGTCCGGCTTCCTCTGCCAGCCGGTTTGAACAGCAAAAGTGTCAAAAGTCACCGGCTCCAGCAAGAAATCAGGGGCATCCAATTTTAACTGCGGCGCATTCAGCGACAGCACCCCGCTGTTGTCGCTGCCGTTTATTTGCCCGCTCAACCCGTCAACGCCGGGCAGTTTTCCAACTCTGCGCATCGACATATTATCGAAGCGCGCTTTTACTTCAAAGTGCCCTTCGCCTTTCCATTGCGCGCGCAAATCCGCAATATGCCCGCGTGGTGAAAAGTCAATCAATTTCTGCCTGAATGATTTTCCCAGCGGAATATATTCTGCCATCATAGTAAGGTCAGCCAAATCAATCGCGTTGGCTTGCATTTTCACCCGCCGTGAAAGGGTTCTCTTTTAAACCCGCCAGGCGCAGATAAAAGTCTGTTGGTTGCAACCTGAAACCATTGCTCATCTGCAAAGAGAGCTTGGTGGTTGAAATCTCAAAACCATGTTCCAATTCGTGCCAGCCTATACGACCGCGCAAACTATCCAGATCGAGCGGTGGCAAATCGCCGGCTAACCGACTGCGCACTTCAGTCATGTCCAGATCTGAAGTAATGCGATTTATTTTTCCATTCTCGATACCCAGCCAGGCACGAACACCGCCTTTGGCATGGCTAAATTCATCGGGTAAACTTATCCACGTACTCCACGTCCCCAAATCAGCCTGATTAATTTGGGCAAACAACTCACCGTGCCAGTCTGACCAGTCCGAGAAGCTGTCTCCCGTCAAGTCACCCCGAATATCCAATGGTGCCGCCATGCCGGCAGGGGGAGCGACACGCACCGCAATGCGATGACGCTTTCTGCTATTGTCCAGACGTAATTGCGCTTGATTGAACACAAGTGCCGGCCTGTCATTCAACTCATCCTGCCATATGACGCGTCCGTTATTCAGGATGATGCGGGATTGATGCAATAACCAGTCGGAAAGTTTTCCATCAGAGGACTGGCCCGAAACCTGAAGCCCGGCAACATGCACCACGCCTTGCTTGTCTCGCCTGACCAGCAGCTCGGGATCATCCACTTCCAATGCCTTCAGACGCAGCTCGCCACGCACCAGAGTCATCCATGAAACAGTGTTTTCGACTCGCCTTAACTCCAACGCGATATTCCCTTGAGCATCCAAAAGCTCAATATTGGTAAAGACCAAGTGGGGACGGAACCAGCGCAAATCCGCCTCAATTTTCCCGATCTTGACTTGCAATCCGACCGCGCGAGTGGCCAACCGAACCACGTCATCGTGATATTTTTCAATATCCGGCAAAACCCAGTATCGCAGGGAAAAAAGGAAAACCGCAACAGCAAAACTAAGCGCCAATCCGAACAGAAACAAGATACGCCCTAATTTGAGACTGGATCGGTGTAAGAATTTCAGCATTGTACCCAAGCGGTATGTAACCGCAGATTGATATTTATTAAGCGAAACATACGGGAGTCCACAAGAGACTTATAATGAGCTAATGCGGGCTATTTTACTCCGAACTGACTGACTATGAATACCGTCGCAACCTCCTATTCTGACTTTGACCGGCTGGTTCAACACGGCATGTACTGTAGTCGTTATTTGCGCCGGTTACTGGAAGCGGAACCCTGGCGCTACGAATGGTTGCAAGCGCATTATCTTGCGCCCTGCAATGCCGATGAAATCGCTGACTGGTTTAACGCCATGGTTATCGGTAGCGAAGAAGAATTAGCGGCTGCACTCCGGGATTTGCGCAAGCGCGTAATGCTGAAAGTGTTGGTGCGCGATCTTGGCGGACTTGCCGACCTCAACGAAGTCATGCATTGCATAACTTCGTTGGCTGAACTCGCGGTGCAAAACGCATTGAGCCTGTCCACCCGCGTGCTAACAGAGCGCTATGGACAGCCGATTGGAGAGGAAAGCGGGTTGCCGCAAGAACTGCTCGTCATCGGCATGGGCAAACTGGGCGGCAGGGAACTCAATGCATCTTCCGACATTGATCTGATCTTCGTTTATGCCGAGGACGGAGAAACCAATGGTTTCCGCCCGCTCTGCAATCACGAATTTTTTTGCCATGTCGGGCGCAAACTCATCAATCTTATCGACGAGCTCACTGCGCACGGTTTTGTCTTCCGCGTCGATATGCGTTTGCGCCCGTATGGCGATAGCGGCGCACTGGTAATGAGTTTTGCCGCGCTGGAAGAGTATCTTGTAACGCAGGGCCGCGAATGGGAGCGTTATGCATGGATCAAAGCCCGCGTTGTTGCCCCTGAAAATGCTGCGGCAACAAATGAGTTGCTAGCATTGGCGCAACCTTTCGTGTTCCGAAAATATCTTGATTATGGCGCTTTCGAATCCATGCGGAAATTACACGCGCAGATTCGCCAGGAAGTCGAACGCCGTGATCGTGTTCACAACATAAAACTTGGCCCCGGCGGCATCCGTGAGATCGAGTTTATTGCTCAGGTATTTCAGTTAATTCGCGGCGGTCAAGATGCTTCATTACGCATCCGCCCAACCCTGGCGGTGCTGCATCTGCTGGCTGAAAAAGAGCAGTTGGATGCCAATACCGCACGAGAATTAACCGATGCCTATATTTTTTTGCGCAATTTGGAACATCGTTTGCAATATCTGGACGATCAGCAGACTCAGGATCTCCCGTCCGACGACGAAAACCGCACCCTGATTGCGACCGCCATGGGCGAGACTGATTATCCCGCTCTGCTGGCTAAACTTGATGTCCATCGCGAACTTGTCAGTTATCACTTCAGCCAAATTTTCAGTACCGGACATGGCGAAACGACCAGCAGTCCATTCTGGAATGAGCAACTTAGTGCGGAATCTCTAGTGCAGACTTTGACAGAGCAAGGCTTCACGGACGCCAGCACACTCGCTGAGCAGATCATGCACTTGCATAGCAGCAACCGTTACAAACAACTGCCGGAGATCAGCAAACAGCGCATGGACCAAATCATCCCCCGGCTCGTTACGCTCTGCCAAGCGTTAAGCCAGCGAGACTTGGCGTTGCCCCGCCTTCTCAAATTGGTGGACAACATCAGCGGCCGAAGCACATACCTGGCCTTTATGATTGAGCATCCCCAAGCACTGCAACGATTGGTGCGTTTCGCCGGCGCCAGCGAATGGGCATGTAACTATCTGTCCATGCACCCCGGCCTGCTGGATGAATTGCTTGGTGCCAATGAAATCTATCGTGCTCCGGATTGGAAAAAGCTCGATACGACTCTGGCAGCCCGGTTGCAAGAATACGATGGCGATCTTGAACATCAGATGGATGCACTACGCCATTTCAAACAAGCCCAGACTTTCCAACTGTTGGCGATGGATCTGCAAGAGCTGCTGCCACTGGAAACATTGAGTGACCATCTAAGCGATTTGGCCGATCTTATTCTGCAACATGTGATTAACCTGTGCTGGAATAACGTGCGCAAAAAACATCAGGAGCACGCCAATTTTGCCATCATCGCTTACGGCAAATTGGGTGGACGGGAATTGGGTTATGACTCCGACCTTGATCTGATCTTTTTGTTCGAAGATACGCATGCAGAGGCAGGCGAAAATTACGCCAGACTGGCACAGCGCATCAACTCGGTATTAAGCAGCTACACGCCGGCGGGGCGCCTGTATGAAACCGATTTGCGTCTGCGCCCCAATGGTGCCAGCGGATTACTGGTCAGCAGTATTTCGGCATTTGCCGAATACCAGCAAAATGATGCATGGGTTTGGGAACAACAAGCGCTTACGCGGGCACGCTTTTGCGCCGGAGATGTAAAAATCGGGAAGAAGTTTGATTCAATTCGTGAAACTGTTTTACGCCAGCCGCGAGATATCGCCACACTTCGCCAGGAAGTCATCAGTATGCGTCAAAAAATGCACGATGGGCATTTGAACAAAAGTGAATTGTTCGACATCAAACATGATCACGGCGGCATGGTGGATATCGAATTTATGGTGCAATTTTTAGTGTTGGCCTATGCTGCCGAGCATGCTGAATTGACGAAAAACAGCGGCAATATCGCTCTGTTGGCGATCGCGGCAAAACTCAGTTTGATAGATCTGAATTGCAGCAAAATGGTAGGTAATATTTACCGCGACCTGAGGCGCATCCAACACCAAATGCGTTTAAACAATCAAACGCTATGTCTTGTCCCAAGAGACCTGATTGATATTTCGCCCGTCAAGAAACTATGGGAAGTTTTGCTTGGACATTAAACCGACTTCGACTCGTTGGATATTTTGGGAAAATAGGCGATATTGCCGCTTTTCTCTGCTCCAGGCGCTTTTCCAACTAGCCGATACGTTGCGACCTCACCTTTGCCCTTAAGACTTTGCATGGCAGGCGGCTCAAACAGGTAGTCCAAACGCAATCGGTTGTAGGTAAGTTTATCCGTCAGAATATTTCCTTCAACCGCATCATCGGTTAAACGGCTTGCCACGTTGACGGTGTCACCCCACAAATCAAAGATAAAACGCTTGGTTCCAATGACACCCGCCACCACTGGCCCGGTGGAAATACCGATATGCAATCCCAAATTGCGTCTCACCAAGGCCGGATGGCTGGCAACAAACTCCATCATGTCAAACGCCAAATCGGCAATATCAGCGACGTACTCTGCACGTTCACGCGACAATCCTCCAACAACCATATACGCATCACCTATGGTCTTGATTTTTTCCAAACCGTGTTTTTCCGTTAACGCGTCAAACCAGGTAAAAACTGTATTGAGTAAACCAACCATTTGTTCCGGCGACATCTGTTCGGTCAGTTGGGTAAAATTCACCAAATCTGCAAACATTACCGTCACATCCGCATAACCATCGGCAATTAATCCGGGGTTATTTTTTAATCGCTCTGCGATATTGGCAGGCAATACATTTAACAAAATCCGTTCCGACTTCTTTTGTTCCTCCGCCAACAAAGTGTGCTGTTGATCCAGTTGACTCTTGATTTTCTCGGTTTCAAGAACAAAGTAACGCACTAGAAAGTATAAAATCGATGACATGGCCGCAAAATTTAACGCGAAAAATACGCCGATGGTTTTCATCGGTACGTCCATCGCTCCCGTGTTCCCCAACATATAATCGAAAGCCCCCGAGACAAATGTCAGCGAGAGGTAAGCAATAAACCAGGGGATTGACTCCTTCCAACCGGAAACGACCAATGCCCCGATCGGTGCCAACAAGGCCCACAACATCACGCCGCTGGCCGTCACCGAATTGCCAATGCTCCATTGCATAATGAACGGTGCAAATAAAAAAAGAATTAGTTGAATGAAACGGAATGTCGCGAAATCACGTGTCTTGAGAAAGTACGCCAGGGAGGAGATTGATACAGCCTGATAACCCAGCGGAACATTACTGGAAAAGTTCAATCCCATGAGCCAATAAATAGCCAGCCAAAGCATGACTGCAAAGTTCATGAACGCACAGGCAAAAATCAGCAAGCTTTTACGCAGCTTGTCTTCCTGTGTATCCATCAAATCTTCGCCGATTGATTGCAAATTAAATTGCTTCACTATGCTTATCTCCCATTCGCATATTTTAGCGAATACATATACTACCTGAAACGGGGGACAGCAGATACATACTCATTGCGTATGGTTTTAACCAATAAGCTTCATCGGCATAAACATACATCGAAGTAGTTTAACCAAATGTTAACTGTTGGATATTGAGGATACCGTCATTCTGACCGGGCCAGTTGTTCGTCACCCTCAATTATCTCAACAGCGTCAATACAGAGTTCGGAGATTGGTTCGCTTGTGCCAACATCGCCGTACCTGCCTGTTGCAAAATTTGAGCACGGGTCAACGCTGCGGTTTCGGCAGCATAGTCTGCGTCCATAATTCGGCTACGGGATGCGGACTGGTTTTCGGAAGCGATTTGCAAGTTTTGAATAACCGACTCAAAACGAGACTGAACCGCACCGTAAGTTGCTCGCAAAGAGGCAACATTGTTAATGTCAACATCCAGTTTGGCAATTTCTGCTTCGGCAGTTACTGAGCTATTCCCTAACGTGGTCGAAGTGGGGGTCAAGGCTGAAGGAGTAATAATTGTAAGATCATCCACATTGGCTACACTGTTGGCGCCAATTTGGAAGGTTTGGTTCACGGGTGCAGAAAGTAGCGGAATACTGTTGAACGATGTAGCAGCGATTACACGCACATTTTCAGCGTTGAGCTGTGTGAACTCGGCATCAATCGCCCCGATATCGGCATTTGATGTGGCGTTTGCGCCCTGAACTGCCAACTCACGCATCCGAGCCAAATTAGCCTGGATCGCGCCCAGAGCCCCTTCAGCTGTTTGCGCCAATGAAATGCCGTCATTCGCGTTGCGCACTGCCTGATTCAAGCCGCGAATCTGACTTTCCATACGCGAAGCGATCGCCATACCTGCCGCGTCGTCTTTGGCACTATTCACACGCAGACCTGAAGACAGTCTTTGCAGAGAAGTATGCAAGGCCCCTTGGGAAGAATTCAAGTTGCGTTGTGCATTCAAGGATGCAAGGTTGGTATTAATATATGAAGGCATTTCAATTCTCCTTTAACTTTTGATTCGGTTAATTCGACACTATCGCCATAAGACAGATCAATTGCCGCTTTCCCAGTTATCCGGGCATTTCAAAAGCCCATTGATTACTATCTGCCGCGTTCTTGATCTGCGAAGCGATTTCTTTAACCTAACCGCGCTGCTCACAAAATTTGGCAACGACTGCAATGTATCGTAATTTTTGAAAATCAATTCGCCGAATAAAGCGGTTTTTTCGGTTTATTTCTCTTATTTACTGTTGCGCAATACTTATTGAGTACCTCAAAATTAGGTCAAATATACGATTTATTCAACCTACAATACCCAATTCTCAATCGAATTTTTCGAGTTCCCTCAATTTAATTCTTTACAATACACCTCCAAGATTTAAGTGTGCTGTGATGACTGAAACCTCAAACAATTCGCATTTTATTGAAAATATGGAAGAATATATCCATCAGATAAAATCTCTGCTGGAAAATATGGCCTATTCCAGCAATTCGGCTACACAACAAGAGTTGGCGAGCCAAGTCCACGGCACGATGGATAGCGCCTCAGGACATCAGCGACATCCAAGCGAATTGCGTCATAAAATAGATAGGTTACACCCGTCCGATCTGGCTTGTATTTTGGAAGCTTTACCACCGCCCCAACGTAAGTTCGTATGGGAAAGCATCAAGCCGGAGAATAAAGGCAAAATCATGATTGCCGCTTCCGGCGCAATTCGCGAATCATTGATTGGCGGCATGAGCCGCGATGCACTACTGGATGCTGTCGAACAACTGGATAGCAACGATATCGCCGACCTCTTGGCCAATTTTCCACAGCCCGTGATACGCGACATATTCAAATCGCGCACTATCGAAGAACGGGAAAAGCTGCGCACAGCAATGTCATTCACTGCGGATACTGTCGGTGCTCTCATGGACTTCGATGTTGTTACCATTCGCAAAGATGCAACGGTTGAATCGGTTTTGCGCTGTTTGCGCCGATTGGATGGATTGCCCGACCTCACAGACCAATTATTCGTGGTTGATCGGGATCATAATTTTAAGGGTGTTCTTCCCTTGAATATGTTGCTGGTGAACGAGCCAGAAATTAAAATTTCTTCCCTGATCATTTTTGATGGCATCACGCTGCACCCGGATGATAAAACCCGACAGATTGCACATATTTTTGAACGCTATGGTTTGGTTTCTGTGCCGGTTTTAGACGAAGATAAGAAATTGCTTGGGCGCCTTTCTGTCCAAACAATTGAGCACTATATTCGCGCGAAGGCAGAACGAAATTTGCTTGGCTTATCCGGTTTAATTGAAGAGGAAGATCTCTATGCATCCATCTGGAAATCAGCAAAGAACCGCTGGTTGTGGATATCGCTTAATCTATGTTTTGCGTTTTTCGCATCACGAGTGATTGGCGGATTTGAAGACACAATAGAAAAATTTGTCGCACTCGCCGCTCTGATGCCTATCATCGCCATTGTCGCTGCAAATTCCGGAAATCAAACTGCGGCCATCCTTGGCCGCTCTCTGGCGCTTGGTCAAATAAATGAAGGGAATATACGACGCCTGTTTATCAAAGAACTTAGCATGAGTCTATTGAATGGCATTGTATGGGGGGCAATCGCCGGAAGTTTTGCATACCTGCTTTACAAGCGCGAATATCTGGGTTTGGTCACTGCCGCTGCAATGCTACTCAGTCTGTTACTTGGAGCTTTGGCCGCATTACTCATCCCTCTAACTTTACACAAACTTGGACGAGACCCCATCATCGGATCAAGTGTTTTATTGGCAGCTTTTACAACCAGTGCCAGCTTTTTCATCTTTCTGGGGCTTGCAACCATTTTTCAGGTTAACTGATTCCTACCAAGAGTGCATTTAATAAAGCCGGCTCTTCTAAACTAAATCTGGCAGCGTCAAAAAATAACGCTGATTTTGTCAGGCCGAAATGTTGATCGTGTTCCCAATCGCTCCAGCCGCGGGAGAAGACGGCGTTTTGTTTGGTGCGTTTATTGGTGCCACAACGTTACTTGGCGTTGATTTGGCTAGCGGTATTGCCTTGGCTTCGGCCGGAAGCGACTTCTGCGTCTGCGAATTTTTTGAAGCTATTATCGATTGCATACCAAGAATGAAATCTTTCTTGCTTACAACCCCGGTTCCGCTGGGGTCGAGTTTGCTAAATGCCGCTTCCAAACCGATACTTTTAACCGATGAGGGCAAATTCAGTTTACTAAACGCCTGTTCGAATTGAGCCTTGGTAATGCGCCCGCTTCCGGATGAATCAATCTGCTGGAAAAGATTGGAAATCTTTTGTTGCGCCGAAATAGTCGGGCTTGCGCCTGAAGCCACCTTGGGCACGGATGCCGCACGCATATTTGAGATACCGCCGGTTGTGGACATAATTACCTCCGAAACATTTATTGGGAGCACAAGCAATATTGCCTGATGTCACTATAACGTCTGAATTAAATAGGAATCAGGTAAACAGAGGGAGAAAAACCGCACAATTCCTGAAATTGAAAAATTTCAAAGTGGGCTGTTGACTATAAGTAATTTCGCTGAAAACCAAAAGGTTGATACACGATGCTATAACCCCCTAGAGTCAAAGCATAAACATTCGCTAACTTTATTTCAGCGAATTGAAACAGCTTTACACCAAATCAGATTTGGTGAAATTCTGAAGTTTACAAAGCTCCACGCGTGTTGAAAGTGTTTCAACAAACGTGCCTGCAACGCACCACTAAGTGTGGCAAGAATTTATAGAAAGGGCGAAACGTAAACCCGATGCCCGCCCCTGTCTACAAAATCAGGCGCCGAGAATACCCTTAGCAGTAGCTGGCTTAGCTGCGGCTTTCTTCGCCACAGATTTCTTAGCGGCCGGCTTTTTAGCAACGACTTTTTTTGCTGCCGGTTTTGCTGCCACTTTTTTAGCGGCTGGCTTTTTGGCAACGACTTTTTTTGCTGCAGGTTTTGCGGCTACTTTTTTAGCGGCTGGCTTTTTGGCAACGATTTTTTTTGCTGCCGGTTTTGCTGCCACTTTTTTAGCGGCTGGTTTAGCTGTTGCTTTTTTTGCTGCCGGTTTTGCGGCTACTTTTTTAGCGGCTGGCTTAGCTGCTGCTTTTTTTGCTACCACCTTTTTAGCGGCCGGTTTCTTGGCAACGACTTTTTTCGCCGCTGGCTTAGCTGCTTTTTTAGCGGCTGGTTTCTTGGTGGTGCTCTTTGCTTTGGTAGTTGTTGCAGCCATTTTCATTCCTTATAAAATTAATTTGACTAAAAACCTGCACTGCATTGCGTGCAACTGGTGCACTCCCAAACACTTTTTGTTAACTTAAAACCCCTTACGCGCCTGGTGATCGCATTCTATGCGCGAATAAATTTAATACGCAACATATTTGTGAATTTTTTTTAAAATAGTTACGCGATTATTTTTTCTCCCGCGAACAGTTCCGCTACTGTTTCACGTTCACGGATGGTATGCACAACCTTTCCTTCGACCATAATTTCGACTGCTCTGGGACGTGTATTGTAGTTCGAGCTCATGCTCATACCGTATGCACCGGCAGACATCACAGCCAGCAAAGACCCTTGATCCACGGCCATCTCGCGGGCACGACCCAAGAAATCTCCTGTCTCGCAGATCGGGCCTACCACTTCGTATTTATGTACGGGCGCATCGTTTCGGTGCACTGGAAAAATAGCGTGATAGGCATCGTAAAGAGCCGGCCGCATCAAATCATTCATCGCCGCATCGACGATGGCGAAATTTTTTTCCTCACCGTGCTTGATATATTCAACTCTGGTCAACAACACGCCCGCGTTGCCGACCAGCACCCGGCCCGGCTCCACGATCAGTTTCTCGCTCCTGCCTTGCAATATTCCCAATAAGGCTTGGGCATACTCGGCAATCGAGGGTGGCGTTTCTTCATCGTAACGAATACCCAGCCCGCCACCGAGATCGAGATGTTCCAGTTTGATTCCTTCGCTTTCCAACTGCCCGACCAATGCCAACATCTTCTCTGCCGCCTCAATGAAGGGACTTGTCCCGGTAAGTTGCGAACCAATGTGGCAATCCATGCCTGTCACGCGCAAATTTGGCAATCCTGCCGCCTTGCGATACAAAGCCAATGCTTCGGTATAAGCCACACCGAACTTATTTTGTTTCAGACCTGTCGAAATATACGGATGTGTCTTGGCATCCACATCGGGATTCACCCGCAAGCTGATCGGGGCGATTTTGCCCATGCGCAAAGCCACCTCATTAAGGCGATCAATTTCTGCCGACGATTCGACGTTGAAGCATAGAATCTCCGCCTCCAACGCAAGGCGCATTTCAGCTTCCGATTTACCCACACCGGAAAAAACGGTTTTTCCGGCATCTCCACCGGCAGCCAGTACCCGCTGCAACTCCCCGCCGGAAACAATATCGAAGCCGGCGCCCATGCGGGCAAACAGATTTAGTATCGCCAGATTGGAGTTGGATTTCACAGCAAAACAAATTAAATGTTCGCGTGCTTTGAGCGCATCTGCAAATTGGCGATAAGCGTCGGTAAGTGCCGCACGCGAATAGACGTAACAGGGGGTGCCGAATTTTTGCGCAATTTCAGCCAGAGCGACATCTTCGGCAAATAGTTGGTCTTGTTGGTAGTGAAAATAAGGATTCATTTTATTTCTTCTGTTCAGTTTGGGCGGGAGAGGCAGGATTCTTTGGCAAAAATAACGGGCCTTTGTGACCGCAGCCTTGCAGTACAAGCATCATCAGCAACATAATACTCAGAGGAACTACTTTTCTATTGCGCATCATTGCGACCTTACGAAAATACAAGGCTCGGGATTATAAACCGGGATAGTTCATCCGCAGCGGGGGAATGGTGCTTAAAACAAACTTATTTGCAGTAATTGAAAGGCAATATCCATGATTGAAAGTGAATTCACCCAACTGGCGGACGCCATTTTCGAGCGCATTGAGAACACCCTCGACAGTGATGGGTCCGATATTGATTACAATTTTAATGGCCCTGTACTCGAAATTGAATTCGAAGACGGTTCAAAAATAATTATCAACCGTCACACTCCCAACCAGGAAATATGGGTCGCGGCAAAATCCGGCGGATACCATTACAGCTTTCTGAATGGGCAATGGCTAAGCAAACGCGATGGCAGTGAACTCTTCGGCAAGTTGAGTGAACTGGTACGTTTGGGCAACGGCAATGAAATCCGGTTTGTGTAAAGGGAACCTCTAAAAATCCAATTTTCTAAGCCAGGCAAGGCGCGAGCAAAAAGTTGCGCCGCAGCATATATATTATATTTAAGAAGTAATTTTTTGTGAGCAACGCCGCATAGCGACGTAAATTTGATTTTTAGAGGTTCCCGAAATACGGTATTACGCGGCCGCTTCCTTCACCACCGCCGCTATTTTCTCCGCCCACTGTTTGACTTGAACGCCGTCCTCACCTTCCACCATCACGCGCAATAACGGCTCGGTACCCGACGGGCGCAGCAGCACGCGGCCTTTGCTATTCAAGGCATGCTCGGCATCTGTCGCCACCGCTTTAACTGTCGCACGTTCCAATAAGTCGGCGGCTTTGCCTGTCACGCGCACGTTGATCAGCACTTGCGGATACATGACCAAATCATGCGTTGCCTGGGCCAAAGTCTGTTGTTTCATACGCAAGGCATGCAGTACTTGCAGCGCCGAGACAATTCCATCACCGGTGCTGTGTTTGTCCAGACAGATAATGTGACCGGAATTTTCGCCACCCAGTTGCCAGCCTTTTTGCTGCAACAACTCCATCACGTAGCGATCCCCTACTTTGGCGCGTGCAAAAGGGATGCCCAGCTTCTGCATGGCATGCTCAAAGGCGAGATTGGTCATCAGCGTACCCACTACACCCCCTTGCATCTTGCCAAGTGCCTGGCGCTGTTTGGCAATAATATAGAGCAATTGATCACCGTCGTAGAGCCTGCCTTCCGCATCGACCATGATCAGACGATCCCCGTCCCCGTCCAGCGCCAGACCAATTTGTGCTTTGTTTTCGACCACGGACTTGCGCAAATTGGCCGGTGCAGTAGCACCGTAGCCATCGTTGATATTCTTGCCGTCAGGCTGCGCACCAATGGCGATCACATCCGCGCCGAGTTCGTGAAACACGTGCCGGGCAATGTGATAAGTCGCCCCGTGCGCACTATCCACCACAATCTTGAGGCCGCGCAGATTCATGTCTGCAGGAAAGGTGCTCTTGCAAAACTCGATGTAACGCCCGACTGCGTCATCAATCCGTTTGGCTTTGCCCAAACTGTCCGAAGGATTCGTTTGCATCGGATTGTCCAACTCGGCTTCAATAGCCAGTTCGACTTCGTCCGGTAACTTCATGCCGTTGCCGGAAAAGAATTTAATGCCGTTATCATCGAATGGGTTGTGGGAAGCAGAAATGACAACGCCGGCCTGCAGGCGCAATGCACGCGTAAGATAAGCCACGGCAGGAGTAGGTATGGGGCCGGCCAGATAAACGTCGACACCCGCCGCGATGAGTCCGGCTTCCAGTGCGGACTCCAGCATATAGCCCGAGATGCGCGTGTCCTTGCCTATCAAAACGGCAGAGCGGTCACCCTGCGAATGATCGGCTCTTGCCAGAACTTTACCCGCAGCGTAGCCTAAATGCATGACGAACTGTGGCGTAATCGGGTAATCTCCCACGCGTCCACGCACGCCATCCGTGCCAAAATATTTTCTTCCCATATCAAACTCCCCAAACTATTCTTCGATTGCGCGCCATACCCTCAGCACATCCACTGTTGCTTGCACATCATGCACACGCACGATGGATGCTCCGCGTTGCACAGCAATCAACGCCGCTGCAACGCTTGCCGCTACACGGTCACCCACTTCACGCCCGGCGATCGCGCCAAGCATGGATTTCCGTGACAGCCCTGCAAGCACCGGCACGCCCAGCAATGTAAACGCGTGCAAATTTTTCAGCAAGGCCAAATTATGTTCCAGTGACTTTCCAAACCCGAAACCCGGATCAATCAGCAAACGTTCAAGTGCGATTCCCGCAGCCGTAGCCGCCTCGATACGTTCATGCAAAAATTTGCACACTTCTGCGCTGACCTGTTGGTAATGAGGCTGTTGCTGCATGTTCTGCGGCGTACCCTGTTTATGCATCAAACATATTCCGGCGGTCGTTTTGGCAACCGCTGCAAATGCACCTGCTGACTGTAATGCGCTCACATCATTAATCATGTCAGCCCCGGCTGCAAGCGCAGCGCGCATCACCCCCGGCTTGTAGGTATCAATAGAAATAGGAATAGAAATATCTTTTAATTTTTCAATCACCGGCAACACCCGATCCAGCTCTTGCTGCTCGCTAACTGGTGCTGCACCGGGACGCGTCGACTCGCCGCCGATATCAAGAATGTCCGCGCCTTCTTCAATCAATTTTCTGGCATGTCCTATCGCCGCCTCCAGCGCCAAATGTCTGCCACCATCGGAAAATGAATCGGGCGTGACATTGACTATGCCCATTACTTTGGGACGCGAAAGATCAAGTTTGAATTTACCGCATTGAAAGAGCATACAAGCAGTCTTTAGTCGTAGGGTGGGCACGCCTTTGTGCCCACGCGGAAAGATTTGTCGGCTACGTGGGCACAGAAACGTGCCCACCACTAATGCCCAACCACTGCTATTAAGTTTCTTGAGCAGGCTGCGTAGGCGTAGCTGGCGCAGGAGTTGCATCCTGGGGAGGTTGCGCAGGTGGTGGCACATAAGTTGGCTTGGGTGGCCGTGGTGGCAAGCCAGCCATGATGTCGTTTATTTGGTCGGCATCAATAGTTTCCCATTCCAGCAAAGCTTTGGTCATCGCTTCGATCTTATCGCGGTTGGCTTCGATCAAGCCGCGCGCCAAGGCATATTGCTGGTCGATGATGCGGCGAATTTCTTCATCCACTTTTTGCATGGTGGCTTCGGAAACATTCTTATGTGTTGTGACAGAGCGTCCCAGAAACACTTCGCCATCGTTCTCGCCGTAGACCATCGGACCCAGCGCATCAGACATACCCCACTGGGTGACCATCTTGCGCGCCATATCCGTAGCGCGTTCGAAATCGTTCGATGCCCCCGTTGTCATCTGGTGCATAAAAATCTCTTCGGCAATACGCCCGCCGAACAACACAGCCAAGGTATCCAGAATACGGTTTTTGTCCATGCTGTAGCGGTCTTCCGACGGCAACTGCATGGTCAGACCCAATGCACGTCCGCGCGGGATAATGGTGACCTTATGCACTGGATCAGTCTTCGGCAACAGCTTGGCTACCACGGCATGCCCGGACTCATGATATGCCGTATTGCGCCGCTCTTCTTCCGGCATGATCATGGTGCGGCGTTCAGCGCCCATCATTATCTTGTCTTTAGCCGACTCGAAATCGTCCATATCGACAAAACGTTTACCGCGGCGGGCGGCAAACAGCGCCGACTCATTGACCAGATTAGCCAGATCAGCGCCCGACATTCCGGGTGTACCGCGAGCCAAAATATCCGCCTTGACATCTTGTGCGATCGGCACTTTGCGCATGTGCACCATCAAAATTTGTTCACGTCCACGAATGTCGGGAAGCGGCACAACAACCTGACGGTCAAAACGACCTGGACGCAACAGTGCCGAATCCAATACATCAGGGCGGTTGGTTGCGGCAATCACAATCACACCACTCGCACCTTCAAAGCCATCCATTTCTACCAAGAGGGCATTCAGTGTTTGTTCGCGCTCATCATTCCCTCCACCCATGCCTGCCCCGCGCTGGCGACCGACCGCATCAATTTCATCAATGAAGATAATGCAAGGCGCATTTTTCTTGGCCTGTTCGAACATATCGCGCACACGCGCCGCGCCTACACCGACAAACATTTCAACGAAATCAGAACCGGAAATGGAGAAGAATGGTACTTTGGCTTCGCCAGCGATGGCTTTCGCCAACAGTGTTTTACCCGTACCCGGGCTACCCACCATCAACACGCCGCGCGGAATACGTCCGCCCAGATTTTGGAATTTTGACGGATCGCGCAAGAAGTCGACAAGCTCGGAAACCTCTTCCTTCGCTTCGTCACAGCCCGCCACATCGGTAAACATGACACGATCTTTAGCATCATCCAGCAAGCGTGCTTTGCTCTTGCCAAACGAAAATGCCCCCCCCTTGCCACCGCCCTGCATCTGGCGCATGAAAAACATCCACACGCCAATGAGCAACAGCATTGGAAACCAGGAAATAAACAATTGTGTGAAGAAGCCCTGTTCCTCTTCCGGCTTGGCTTCAATTTTGACGCCGTTTTTCAACAGATCAGAAACCATCCACAGATCACTGGGAGCATAACTGGTAATGCGTTTCCCGTCGTTGGTGGTGGCTTTTAATGTTCGCCCCTCAATGGTAACCTTGGCGATATGGCCTTGCTTCACCTCATCCAGAAATTGTGAATAATCAAGTTGAGATTGCGCCGAAGATTGCTGGCGCGAATTAAACTGATTAAACACGGTCATCAGCACCAAGGCCACAACCAACCAAATCGCAATACTTTTAAATAGATTATTCACTCTCGCCTCTCATTGAGCCGCAAAATACATTCGCATTAGACACTTTCTTCCCTGATTACTCAAGCACTTTGCTTCTTTTCCATACCCAGCAAATACTGTTCGCTACTTCGATCACGGGAGGCTTTGGGTTTGCGGGTAACCACTTTGACAAAGTTACTACGCATTAGTTTCAGATAATCCTCGAATCCAACCCCTTGAAACACCTTGACCAGAAACACTCCCCCCGGCTTCAGGTGCTGCATTGCGAAATCCAGCGCCAACTCGGCCAAATGCATGGCACGAGCCTGATCAGCCGAATCGATGCCACTGATATTGGGTGCCATATCGGAAATTACAAGCCCGATCTGCTGGCCATTAAGCAATTCTTCAAGTTGCGCCAATACGCTATCTTCACGAAAGTCTCCCTGAATAAATTCGACACGCGGCAATGGGTGCAAGGGTAACAAATCCAACGCGATGATGCGCCCCTTGTCGCCCAATTTATTTGCCACCACCTGACACCACCCGCCGGGAGTCGCCCCCAGATCCACCACCACCATACCGGGTTTGATAAGATGATCGTGCTCGTCGATTTCCAGCAATTTATAAGCGGCACGCGAGCGATAGCCATCCTTCTGCGCGCGTTGCACATACGGATCGTTTATATGCTCGCGCATCCATTGCTTACTGGTTTTTGAAGCTTTCATTATATTTTTGCAATTGTAATAATTGAGTCAGTCTCGGAGCATTCGCCCTGCGATTTAAGCCACAACCTGATAGAATCCGCATCTAATTTGAACAAGGCCAATATGTTGAATCTCTCTGCCACACAGCGCCGCGACCTCAAAGCTCGTGCACATCCGCTCAATCCTATCGTAATCATCGGCAACGCCGGTCTCACTCCTGCCGTGCTTGATGAAATCGAACGCAGCCTGAAAAGCCACGACCTGCTAAAGATCCGCGTCATGGACGATGATCGTGAAGCCCGCGAAGCCATGCTAAATGAAATCTGCTCAACCCTGCACGCCGGTGCCGTACAACACATTGGCAAAACACTGGTGATCTATCGTCCGCTGAGCATTCCACTGACCAGTCCGACCAAACGCAAGAAGGGTAAACCGCTGACCAAAAAGCAACTGGGTAATCGTTAGCTTTGTAGGGTGGGCACGATTCTGTGCCCACGCTGCTTTAATCAAATGTACTGCACCTCCACCACTTCGTATTCACGTACGCCACCGGGTGCTTGCACTTCAGCAACGTCTCCACTGGATTTACCGATTAGCGCACGCGCAATCGGTGAACTGATTGAAATCTTGCGTTGTTTGATATCAGCCTCATCTTCCCCGACGATCTGATAGGTCACCACGTCGCCATTTTTCGTATCTTCCAGAATCACGGTCGAACCGAACACGCAGCGGCCATCCGCATTGAGTGACTTCGGGTCGATTACCTGAGCACTGCCCAGTTTGAATTCCAATTCAACGATGCGACCTTCGACAAACGATTGCTTTTCCTTAGCCGCTTCGTATTCGGCATTTTCCGACAAGTCACCCTGCGCACGCGCTTCTGAAATAGCGTTAATGACCCACGGTCTTTCCACCGTTTTCAAACGATGCAACTCGTTGCGCAACAATTCAGCGCCGTTAACTGTCAATGGAACCTTGCTCATGTTAGAACTTCCCTGGTTATTAGTCGTTAGTTGGTGTTGTCGCGACGCGGTTATTTTAACTAAAAACTAACGTCTAGTTATCGACTAGCCTTTTATGCAAAGATTGCAAGTCATAAACCTGCAACTCCGCCAAGTGTTGCATCCCCATACAGGCTGCACGCGCACCGGCAATCGTCGTATAGTAAGTCACTCGTCCCTGCAAGGCAGCATGGCGGATCGAATATGAATCACGCATGACTGACGGCTTACTATCAACCGTATTGATGATGAGTCTGATCTCGCCATTCTTTATCATATCCACGATATGAGGGCGCCCCTCGGCAACTTTATTCACGACGGTTACCGGCACACCGGCCTCAAGAATGATCGATGCCGTCCCGCGAGTAGCCAGAATCGTGAATCCTAATTTATGCAGATTTTTGGCAACATCCACGGTAGCCGGCTTGTCTGCTTCACGCACGCTGATAAACACTTTGCCCTCTCTGGGCAACTTTACGCTTGCCGCCAGTTGCGACTTCACAAAAGCCTCAGCAAAAGTATTACCCACCCCCATCACTTCGCCGGTGGATTTCATCTCGGGACCTAAAATAACATCGACACCCGGGAACTTAATGAAAGGGAATACCGCCTCCTTCACCGAATAATACGGTGGAATGATTTCTTTAGTCACGCCTTGCGCTGCCAATGTCTGTCCTGCCATACATCGTGCGGCTATTTTCGCCAGCGACACCCCGGTTGCTTTTGAAACAAAGGGTACAGTCCGCGAAGCACGCGGGTTCACTTCCAGCACATACACCGTCTCGCCCTGAATTGCGAACTGCACGTTCATCAGCCCCACCACATTGAGCGACTTTGCCATCGCCACTGTCTGACGGCGCAATTCATCCTGCTGCTTGGCGGAAAGCGAATAAGGCGGCAAGGAACACGCCGAATCCCCGGAGTGTACGCCGGCTTCTTCAATGTGTTCCATAATTCCGCCGATGATCACTTGCTTGCCATCGGACACGGCATCCACATCGATCTCAATCGCATCATTCAAAAAACGATCCAGCAAAATCGGCATGCGCTCGGGATACGTCTTGGACATTTCCTCGGCATCGCGCATGTAGCGTTCGAGATCAGACTGCGCATGAATGATCTCCATCGCACGCCCGCCCAGCACATTGGATGGACGCATTACCAGCGGATAACCGATCTCGGCTGCACCGGCGACAGCATCGGCCACGTTGCTGGCCGTGCGATTCGGTGGTTGTTTCAAATTCAATTCGCGCAACATGGCTTGGAAACGTGCGCGATCTTCAGCGCAGTCGATCATGTCTGGCGTAGTACCAATAATAGGCACGCCGTTTTTTTCCAGACCACGCGCCAATTTAAGTGGCGTTTGTCCGCCGTATTGCACGATCACGCCGATAGGCTGCTCCACCGCCACTACTTCCAGCACATCTTCCAGCGTCAGCGGCTCAAAATACAAACGATCCGAAGTATCATAGTCAGTCGAAACCGTTTCAGGATTACAGTTGACCATGATAGTTTCGTAGCCGTCCTCGCGCATTGCCAGCGCGGCATGGACACAGCAATAATCAAACTCGATACCTTGCCCAATACGGTTAGGCCCGCCACCCAGCACCATGATCTTTTTGTTGTTGGTTGGTTGTGATTCGCACTCTTCTTCATAAGTGGAATACATGTAAGCGGTGTTGGTAGCGAACTCGGCCGCACAGGTATCGACACGTTTGAATACCGGACGCACGCCCAGTGCATGACGATAAGCGCGCACAGAGGCATCGTCGATACCCAGCAAAAATGCCAGTCGCGCATCGGAAAAACCGCTGCGCTTCAATAAGCGCAACTCATCCGCATGCAAACTTTCCAGCGTGCGACCAGTCAGCGATTGTTCCTGGCGTATCAAATCTTCGATTTGCACCAAAAACCACGGGTCGATCTTGCTGACGTTAAATACTTCTTCCACGCTCATGCCGAGACGGAACGCATCCGAGACTGCCCAAATACGATCCGGACCGGGATTACCAAGTTCCGCGCAAATCGCTTCGCGGTCAGTGTATTTTGTATCCAGACCGTTCACGCCGACTTCAAGTCCGCGCAAGGCTTTCTGGAACGATTCCTGGAACGTGCGACCGATTGCCATCACTTCGCCCACCGACTTCATTTGTGTGGTCAGGCGATCATTGGCCTGAGGGAATTTTTCAAAAGCGAATCTTGGAATCTTGGTGACGACGTAATCAATGGTTGGCTCGAATGAAGCCGGAGTCGCACCGCCAGTAATTTCGTTTTTCAATTCATCTAGTGTGTAACCCACAGCCAGTTTAGCTGCAACTTTTGCAATCGGAAATCCAGTTGCCTTGGAAGCCAGTGCGGATGAACGCGACACGCGCGGATTCATCTCGATCACCACCATACGCCCGTCAACCGGGTTGACGGAAAATTGCACGTTGGAACCGCCCGTCTCCACACCAATCTCGCGCAGCACTGCCAGCGAGGCATCGCGCATGATTTGATATTCTTTGTCGGTCAGCGTCTGCGCCGGAGCTACCGTAATGGAGTCGCCGGTATGAACGCCCATCGGGTCTAGATTTTCAATCGAACAGATGATGATGCAATTGTCATTGCGATCACGCACCACTTCCATTTCATATTCTTTCCAGCCAAGCAGCGATTCTTCAATCAACAACTCGCGCGTGGGAGAAGCTTCCAAACCGCGCTCGCAGATTTCCACGAACTCTTCGCGATTGTAGGCGATACCGCCGCCGCTGCCGCCCATGGTAAAAGACGGGCGAATAATGGTCGGAAAACCCAATGCCTGCTGAACCTGCAAAGCTTCTTCCATACTGTGCGCGATAGTTGATCGTGCCGATGCCAGCCCGATCCTTGTCATCGCCTGCTTGAATTTCTCGCGGTCTTCCGCCATGTCGATGGCATCGCGCGATGCACCGATCATCTCAACATTGTACTTTTCCAGCACACCATACTTCGCCAAATCAAGCGCACAGTTCAAGGCTGTCTGCCCGCCCATAGTCGGCAAGATCGCGTCGGGGCGTTCCTTGGCAATGATCTTTTCCACCATTTTCCAGGTGATCGGCTCGATGTAAGTCGCATCCGCCATGTTCGGATCAGTCATGATCGTGGCCGGATTCGAGTTTACCAGAATGACGCGGTAGCCCTCTTCGCGCAGCGCCTTACAGGCCTGCGCACCGGAATAGTCGAACTCGCACGCCTGTCCGATGACGATGGGGCCTGCGCCGATTATTAAAATAGATTTTAGATCATTACGTTTTGGCATTTTTTATAGTCGTTAGTCGTTAGACTCTAGTCATTAGTTAAACCGCTGGTCGTTGATTTCAACTAACGACTAACGTCTAACAACTAGCTACTGCTTTCCCATCAATCCAACAAATTTATCAAACAACCCGTCCACATCATGCGGACCCGGACTCGCTTCGGGATGCCCCTGAAAACAGAACGCGGGTTTGTCTGTCAGTTCAAAACCTTGCAGAGTGCCATCGAACAGCGAGACGTGAGTAACGCGCGCATTTTTCGGCAAGGTCGCCGCATCTACCGCAAAACCATGGTTCTGGCTGGTGATCATTACGCGCTTGCTGTGCGTGTCCTGCACTGGATGGTTGGCGCCGCGATGGCCGAATTTCATCTTCAATGTCTTCGCACCCGAGGCGAGTCCGAGAATCTGATGTCCCAAACAGATACCAAACAGAGGCACACCGATTTCCAAAAACTTTCTGGTCGCATTGATTGCGTAATCACACGGCTCTGGATCACCGGGGCCATTGGACAAAAACACGCCGTCCGGTTTTAGCGCCAGCACATCGGCGGCACTCGTCTTGGCGGGAACAACAGTAATGCGACAACCACGCTCAGCCAGCATACGTAAAATGTTGCGCTTTACGCCAAAGTCATACGCCACCACATGAAATTTTGATTCTGTGCTGTCACGATACCCCGCCCCCAATTTCCATTCTCGCTGCTGCCAGTCATAAGATTTGTCACAGCTAACAACTTGCGCCAAGTCCATGCCCGCAAGCCCGGCAAAACCCCTGGCCGCAGCCAGTGCCGCTTCCACATTTTCACCCGTGGCAATACAACCGTTCTGCGCGCCTTTGCTGCGCAGAATGCGCGTCAACTTGCGCGTATCGATCCCGGCAATGGCAACCACATTATTTGCCTTGAGATATTCCGGCAATGACTGGGTACTGCGGAAATTACTCACCGTCATGGAAAGATCGCGAATAATCAATCCGCTGGCGAATACCTGACGCGACTCCACATCCTCGGGATTACAGCCAACATTGCCAATGTGCGGATAAGTCAGCGTAACGATCTGCCTGCAATAAGACGGATCAGTCAGAATTTCCTGATAGCCGGTAATGGACGTGTTGAAAACCACCTCGCCGACGCTGCTGCCGGAAGCGCCGATGGCTGTCCCGCGAAACACAGTCCCATCGGCTAAAACTAAAATGGCAGGACTTGTTAACGACACCGGAATACTCCTCAAACTGGACATAAAGAAGCGGGACGAACCGTTCGTTCATCCCGCCTTTGGACTGTCGAGTATTATAGCCGAAGTGGTGATAGGCATCAAATACAACTAACTATTTGTATATACCGTTAAAAAATCCAGCGCTGGCAACAAAACTCTAGACCAGACCGAAGTATTGCTGACAATATTATTTATTTGTATTAGCTCAAACCTGGTCAAACACAAGCCTTCAGATTATTACGAATGTTTTTTATTGCCTATGTTTAATGCAATTGAAAATTGAATTACCCGAAAACCGACACCCATTAGTCGGCCGGTAGTCAAGTGCAAAATATAACCATCGCAATCTAGTTGCGCTACTACGAAGCATAAAGCCATGCCACCTTGCTTTTTGCAAACTTAACCGCACCCGTTTTCTCATTCAATTGGTTGCGAAGAGAATCGCACCAGACACCCATCGAGATCAAGCTTATCGTAATGCTTTACGAAAGCCCTGACGGCTTTTGCCGTCCCAGAGAAACTTTGGTGCCAAGACGTGTCCAATTGGTTGTTACATTCAACGTGGCTGTCATTATTTCGACTCCAGTCCTTAAGTGGCTCACGGCTTGGGCGATTCAGTGTTGCACAAAACAGATGGCACAAAGGCGTTGTCCAATCATTCGAAGTGGTTTGACTCCAGTCCGTTAACCTGGCTCAACGCCTTTGGCCAAACTCTAAACAAAACATCTTTTTACGTCGAACGGTTGTTGGTCTCGCAAGATGTAATAACTTGCGCGAGCCAACTTGTGCGCAACTGACTTGAGCGCCACGATCCGATTGGTCCGATTCTTCTTGCGCTCATAAAAGCGCTTGGCCTCCGGGCAATAGCGTAACGCAAAGTTCGCCGCTTCCATGAATGCCCAGGCTAGATATCTATTACCGTTCTTGGTATTGCCTGATCCTTTCTTTTTGCCATTACTTTCGCGTAGACTGTCAACACAGCGGCAGTAAGAACTGAAGTTTCCGACATCCGCAAACCGTGACACGGGGCCAGCTTCAAGCATGATCGTCGTGGCCAGTACTTGACCTATTCCGGGAATCGTTTTGATGAGTCGGTATCCCGGTTGCAGTTTCACCTCCGATTCCAATCGTTCCTCCAGTATCTTGATCTGCTGCTGCAGTGCCTGGCAGATTATTCGGTTGGACTCCATCGCCAAAGTTACATCGGGCACAAAACCAAATGCTGCAACTGTTTCGGTTGTCATCGTCTTGACCTTCTCGCCGCTCATTCGACCACCGGTTTCCCGTACCAGAATGCCCTCGATAGATAAAATCTGTGCCGTCCGGCAGCGCACCAGTTGCATCCTCTTTCGTGCAAGATCTCGTACTGCACGTAGCTCCCGTGGAAAAATATAGCCCTCAGGCAATAAGCCAAGGCGCAGCAGATGTGCAAGGTAGGCTGCGTCTGCGAAGTCTCCGCTAAACTTCAGCCCTTCGTATTTCTTGATCGCCGAAGGGTTCGCCAGATGCACCTGATACCCCGCATCCTGCAAGCCATCCACCAGCCAATACCAGTTGTAGGTCGATTCAATCACCACACCAACGGTTTCCTCCTGGTATGGCGCAAGCGACGCCAGTATTTCATTCAGCTTGTTTGCCAGACGCTTTTGAAAAATGATGCGGTCTTCTTCGTCTGTTACAACCACCACGCTGTTGTTCGAATGCAGATCAATTCCGATATACTTCTTCATGTCGGTCTCCTTGGGTTAGGTTTGGTTCGCACCTTAAACTTTACCCTTGCTGCAACTACGCAGCTAGGAGGCCGGCTACATGATTATCATTTGCAATCGACGGAAAATACCCATTTCGGTCATAGGTCAGAATGAATTCGATTCCGCAAACCGGACATTATCGAACTCACACATTTGATTCATTCAGATTGGCTTCTGCTACGTAGTCGTCGAGCAGTTCTGGAAACATCGTTGCCTGAGTTCTGTCTTCGCCCTGAATGAGCCGCTTCATATGGGTTTCTCCAACGTATTTGCCTATACATCCATTAACGCATTGCTCTATTTTTGGTGTACATTGGAAACCTCGTTTTCACACAGTCTGGGCCGACTACGGAAGTATACCCTTGGTTTTTCACTGCCGTGAAACAGCCACTCTCTATTATCTTTTTTCCAACTTCGAAAATGCTCTGAGTCTGCATATTAGATTTAGCCAGAACAACTACAACTAAATCTATTTCAAATTTAATACATCCTGCATGTCATACAGTCCCGCCTTGTTCGCTTTCAAAAACCGCGCGGCCCTTAATGCGCCTAGCGCGAAGGTAGCACGGCTGCTGGCCTTGTGAGTGATCTCAATGCGTTCGCCAATACCCGCAAATAATACCGTATGGTCGCCGACAATATCACCGCCCCGAACCGTGGCGAAGCCAATCGTCGAAGGATCGCGCTCGCCGGTGATACCTTCCCGTCCGTACACCGCACATTTTTCCAAATCGCGCCCCAGCGTGCGCGCCACGACCTCGCCCATACCCAGCGCGGTACCGGAAGGCGCATCCACTTTGTGACGGTGATGGGCTTCGATTATTTCAATATCGAAACCGTGGCTCAACACTTTTGCCGCAGTCTCAAGCAATTTGAAAGTCAGGTTTACTCCCACGCTCATATTGGGCGCGAATACGATACCGATGTTTTGCGCGGCAGCACCGAGCACAGCCTTTTGCTGCGCATTAAACCCTGTTGTGCCAACCACGATATTCACGCCAAGTTGCTGGCATACGTCGAGATGGTGCAAGGTTCCTTCGGGGCGCGTGAAGTCGATCAATACATCGGCACCGCGCAAGGCTTCATGCACATCCGCCCCAATCTTGATGCCGCGTGTACCGCCAAATTCGCTTGCATCCTTTCCCAACGCGGAACTGCTTTCATGGTCGAGTACGGCGTGTAACAATAAATCGTCCGACTGCCCGACGCATTCCAGCAGCGTCCTGCCCATACGCCCTGAACTCCCCGCGATTACCACTTTAATTTTGCTCATTTCAACATCCCGTATTAATTCACTTTCGGATTATCTTTACCGGCTGGCGCCACTCCACTGGCCGGCACAGCTTCGTCAATTTTGGCCGGTATTTTTTCCGGCGTTGCATCATCGATGAGTTTCAAACTATCGCCTTCAAAATACAGCGACAGTTTTTTTTCCTCAACCAGTTTCCCTTCCTGGGAAAAACGATAAATGTAGTCCCAACGGTTGGCATGCAGCGGATCGTTTAGCAACGGCGTGCCGAGGAAGGTTTTCACCTGCTGTTGTGTCATGCCGACTTTTACTCTGGCAAGCATCTCGCCAGTAATGTAGTTACCCTGACGAATCTCAAGTTTATGGGGCGTAAGCAAACCGCATGAAGCCAGCAGCAACGAAATACACAACGATAAAAAAATGACACTAATGCGCATGAAATTTATACCTTCAAAAAAATCCTGAAACTTATCCGCATAACCTGTCCGGTTCCGCGAAAAAACTATTAAAAAAACGCCGCATGATACCTCAAGCGGCAATACCCAACATTTCTGCCGCGTGTTTGCGGGTGGTATCGGTGATCGTTACCCCGCCCAACATACGGGCAACCTCTTCGATACGCTCACCTGCTGCAAGCACGCGGATGTGCGACAAGGTGGTGCCATTTTCCGTCCCTTTGCTGACCTGCCACTGTGCATCGGCTTGTGCCGCCACTTGCGGCAAATGCGTGACGCACATCACCTGATGACGACGTCCCAGTTGTTTGAGCAATGCGCCGACGATCTCCGCAACACGCCCGCCGATACCGCTATCCACTTCGTCAAAAATCAAAGTTGGCACGGTGGCAGCGCGACTGGCTGCCACTTGAATTGCCAAACTGATGCGTGACAACTCGCCGCCGGATGCAACCTTCGCCAGATTGCGCAACGGGGTGCCCTGATTGGCGGCCACCTGAAACTCAACCGCTTCAAGGCCATGCACATTTCCTTCGCCCAGCGGCAATAACGCCACGGCAAACTGCCCGCCCTGCATCGCCAATGTCTGCATCGCGGCAGTAATTTCGCCGGACAGAATTTTTGCCGCGTCGGCGCGTGCCGCACTCAATTTTTTCGCTGCCGTCAAATACACAATATGGGCAGCTTCGTCCTGCTTGGATAACTCATCCAGATCGGCGCTGCCGCCCAACTCATCCAGACGCGAGATGATGCCGCCCAAAACTTGCGGCAATTGCTCGGCGGGGACGCGATATTTGCGCGCGGCTTCCGTTACATCTGAAATACGGCGCTCTTGTTCGCGCAGCCGCTGCGGATCGGCGTCCAACTTCTGCTGGTAATGGCGCAACGCATAGACCGCCTCCTGTAGTTCGTTTTGGGCACTTTCCAATATGGTCAGGGTATCTTGCAATTCGTTATCGAATTCCAACCCGGCACGTAAACGCGCAGTCAGTGCATTAAGTTGCGCAAGGCAGGCTGTATCCGCTTCACTCAATACTTCGACCCCGAATTGGGCTGTTTCCAGAAGGTTCGCCGCATGCGACAAGCGTGCGTGGTCCGCCTGCAATGAACTCCACTCGGGCAGTGAAAAATTCAATGTTTCCAGATCACGGCGCTGAAATACAAGCAACTCACGCTCGGCGGCTACCGCCTCTGCATTCTGCTCCAATTGGACGCGACGCCGATGCAGCGTCTGCCACGCTTTGAAAGTACCCGCGACCGCATCCGTCAGTTTGCTTAAATCGGCATGGCTATCGAGCAAAGCGCGCTGCGCATCCTGTTTTAATAGTGACTGGTGTGCATGTTGTCCGTGAATGTCGAGCAGATGCTCACCCGCTTCGCGCATTTGTTGCAGGGTCGCGCTGCGGCCATTGATAAAGCCGCGTGAGCGTCCGCCTGCATCCAGAGTACGGCGCAATAGACACACACCTTCATCACCATCTATCTCTTGCTCTTTCAACCAGACTTGCAAAGAAGGCAACCCGGCAATATCAAATTCCGCGCTGATCTCGGCGCGCTCGCTCCCCGCACGCACCATGCCTCCGTCGCCGCGTTCGCCCAGAGCCAGCGACAGCGCATCGATCAAAATGGATTTTCCCGCACCAGTCTCGCCGGTGAGCGCGGTAAAGCCTGAAGAAAAATCCAGTTCGAGAGTAGAAACAATTACGAAATCGCGAATACTAAGAAATTTAAGCATCAGCAATCAATTTTCGCAGCAGTGCCTCTCCCTATTAATCGGGGAGAAATAACCATGAGAGAAACGGGCATGAGTAAGTTCATCTTGAAAGTCGCATTTTATCGCTGTTTAGATCGATTTGTTCCAGTGCAATTTTTCGCGCAGGGTATGGTAGTAGCTATGCCCGGCCGGATGTAATAGTTGCACGATATGCTTATTCCTGGAAATAATCAGCATATCATTCAACTGCAAGTCAAAGTTGGTGTGTCCATCAAAGCGCACATTCACCTCGCCAGAGCGGTACATCAAAACCTGAATTTCCGATTCTCCGCTTACAACAATCGGCCGATTGCTCAATGTATGGGGGCAAACCGGCACCAGCGCTATCACATCCAGCGCGGGGTGCATGATCGGCCCTCCGGCAGCAAGTGCGTAAGCGGTAGAGCCGTTCGGGGTCGCAACAATCAAACCGTCTGCACGCTGGGTATACAAGTACTCCCCGTTGATGCGAACTTCGCACTCGATCATGCTACTGAAGTTGCTGCGATGAATGGCCATTTCGTTGAAAGCTGAAGCCGAACAAACCTCAACATTGTCGCGCAACACCTTCACCGCCAGCAGCATGCGCTTTTCAGTGACAAATTCACCCTGCAACATGGCAGAGATACTCCGCTTCATCGACTCAACCGAAAGATCGGTTAAAAAGCCAAGCCGCCCCTGATTCACGCCGACCAGCGGAATGCCAAAGGGAGCCAATGTACGGGCAATGTTCAGCATTGTGCCATCCCCCCCATCACCACCGCCAAATCAACAATGCCTTTCATTTTATCGAGTGACAACACTTGATAGTTATGCAGTCCGAGATGTTCCGCGGTAAGGCTATCAACTACTACGCTGACACCTTTGCCCGCCAGAAAATCCGCTAACCGCAGCAAGGGCTCAGCAATAGCGGGGGTCTTGTATTTGCCAATCAAGGCAACAGTTTTGAAGGATAAAATCATGGGCGCGATTAAACCATAGCTATATGACAATGACAAACCTCAACCAGTGTTAAAATGAAAACCATGCTTAATGATCGCGCGCAAATACTGCTTAAGACTCTAGTTGAACGCTATATCAGCGACGGACAACCCGTCGGTTCCCGTGCGCTGCAACAACACTCCGGACTGGAAGTCAGTTCCGCAACCATACGCAACGTCATGTCCGAACTTGAGGAATTGGGGCTGGTACTCAGTCCCCATACCTCTGCCGGCCGCATACCGACTGCTTTGGGTTACCGGTTATTTATAGATACATTGATGGTGGTTCAGCCATTGGACAACTTCCATCTGCAACAACTTGAAAGCCAGCTTCAACCCGACAATACCTCGCGTTTAATTACCCAGGCGTCCAATCTGCTTTCAGAACTCACGCACTTCGCCGGTGTCGTTGCCACGCCCAAGCGGACGACAATCACCGTGCGCCAGATTGAGTTTCTGCGGCTATCCGAAACCAGAGTATTGCTTATCATTGTGATGCCGGATGGCGAAGTGGAAAATCGGGTGCTGATAACACATAAAGACTATACGCAATCGCAGTTGACCGAAGCCGGAAATTTTTTGAGTCAGCATTATGCGGGTTGCTCGTTTTCAGATATTCAGCAGCGCGTGCAAAACGAGTTACACCAATTACAGCATGAACTCACGGCGCTGATGAGTGCCGCAATGGCCGCAAGTGACTCAATAATTTCGAGGAAACGGGAAGACTACGTTATCAGCGGGGAACGCAATCTGCTTAACAGCAACGATCTTGCCGCCAACATGGATCGGTTGCGTGGCGTATTTTATGTGTTTGAACAAAAAACCGAGTTGTTGCAATTGTTGAATGCCAGCCGAAATGCGCCCGGCGTACATATTTTTGTCGGCCATGAATCCGGGTTGATCGGTCTCGATGAGTGCAGCGTTGTTAGCGCACCTTATGCCGTAAATGAACAAATCATCGGCACGCTGGCTGTCGTTGGTCCCAAGCGCATGAATTATGAGCGCGTGGTGCCCATCGTGGATATCACCGCAAAATTATTAAGCAATGCGTTGTCGCAACATTAATAAACCGGCTCCCAATGACATACCACACCGAACCATCCTTCGCTCACGGCACCGCGGAAAAAACGGCTGTATTACTGATTAATCTGGGCACGCCCGAAGCGCCAACCGCCGGGGCGGTGCGCCCCTACTTGAAAGAGTTCTTGGGTGACCCCCGCGTCGTTGAGATACCCAGGCTCGTTTGGTGGCTCATTCTCAACGGCATTATTCTTAATACCCGCCCGAAAAAATCAGCCAAAAAATACGCCAGCATCTGGCTGCCGGGAGAAGGCTCTCCTCTCAAGGTACATACCGGACATCAAACCCGGCTGTTGCGACAGCACCTGCAAGCAAGCTCGGGCGAACTCATTGTGGAATACGCTATGCGCTATGGAAGCCCCTCCGTCGCCAGCGTATTGAATAAACTCAAAGCACAAAATTGCCAGCGTATTCTGCTGCTGCCACTGTATCCACAGTATGCAGCCAGTTCATCGGCAACTGCGTTGGATGCGGTATTCCATGAGTTGCTGCACACGCGCAATACGCCCGCTATTCGCACTGTTAAACATTTTCATGATGATCCGGGTTATATCAAAGCTACGGCTCAGAACATCCGCGATTATTGGGCATTGCATGGTCGACCAGACAAATTAGTCATGAGCTTTCATGGCGTACCGCAATTCTCTCTGGAAAAAGGCGACCCCTATCATTGCGAATGTCTCAAGACCGGACGACTGCTCACCGAAGAATTAGGATTGAGTGAGGAACAATTTGTCATCAGCTTCCAATCCCGCTTCGGCAAAACAGAATGGATCAAGCCTTATACCACTGCCACTTTGCAGGCATTGGGAAAACAGGGAACACAACGCGTGGACGTGGTTTGCCCGGGCTTTGTGGCGGACTGTCTGGAAACGCTGGAAGAAATTGCCATGGAAGGTAAAGCAGAGTTTCAGCATGCGGGCGGGAAAGACTTCCACTACATCCCCTGCCTCAATGAGCGCCCCGACTGGATAGCAGCGCTTGGCAATTTGGTGCTGGGTAATTTACACGGCTGGCTGGAACAACCGAATGCGGTGCAACTTGAGCAAAGCCGTTTGCGCGCACTGGCAATGAACGCTAGCCCCAAGCCGCCGCTAATAAAATAGAGTTGAAACAGTAAAGCGACACAGCAATAAAGCACCGTGATTTCTACTTTCTTCTGCTTATCGTGCCTATGAAAAGGTATCCAGCAACAACCCAAAGCTCAAATAAGTGATGCCATCAATATCATGGTTTTACAAGGCTGCTCCTCAACCGAAAGCGGTCATAGAAACGAGACTATAAAAGAGTGCATGACAGGCGCGGGTCGGCAACTTTCTGCCAGTGGCGAATGGCAGATATGTGGAAGTCCAATTATCACTCTGCTTCAGATTTTCCGGCAATTTTCATTTACGCCAATAAATTCATGTATTATTTAAGTTCAGTAGTGTCCGGTTAACTTACAAATTTCCGAGCCAAGATTGAGTATTGGCGCGGGTTACAGAACAATTTATTTTGGTGCCGATTTGAAATCAGTTTACCTATATTCCCGTTCAAGTAACTTCCAGAGATTGATTTCTTTGGAGGTAAGCTATGAACATGGGCAAGACGCTGTTCGCGCAGATCATGGAGTTCGTTCCATGGACCAGCTTCGCTCGCATCGTGGCACGCTATGGCGGAGATTCCAGAGTGCGCAGTCTGGCTTGCACCGAGCAATTCCGCGCCATGGCCTTCGCGCAACTGACATACAGAGAGAGCCTGCGCGATATCGAAACATGTTTGCTGGCGAATCAGACGAAGTTGTATGGCATGGGTTTTCGCTCGGCAGTAAAACGCTCGACGCTGGCCGATGCCAACGAAGGGCGCGACTGGCGCATTTGGGAAGACTTGGCCGCGTTGCTTATCCGACGAGCGCGCAAGCTTTACTGCAACGACAGCTTTGGTGTCGATCTCGACAACACCGTCTACGCGCTGGATGCGACGACCATAGACTTGTGTCTTTCTCTGTTTCCATGGGCGCCGTTTCGCACCGCCAAGGCCGCCGTCAAATTGCATACGCTGCTCGATCTTCGCGGCAATATTCCAGCCTTCATTCATATCTCGGACGGCAAGATGCACGAGGTCAACGTGCTGGATATGCTGTCCTTCGAGGCAGGTGCGTTCTATGTGATAGATCGAGGGTATCTGGATTTCGCCCGTCTGTTTGCCCTTCATCAGACCGGAGCATTCTTCGTGACTCGTTCCAAACGCGGCATGGATGCACGCAGGGTGTACTCGATGCCGGTCGACAGGAGTACAGGCATCATTTGCGACCAACGCATCATGCTGAACGGTTTTTACATCTCGCAGGACTATCCCGAACAGTTGCGGCGCATTCGCTACAAAGACCCGGAGTCCGGCAAGACGTTGGTATTTCTGACCAACAACACCGTGTTGCCCGCTCTGACGATTGCCGCTCTGTACAAGAGTCGCTGGCAAGTCGAGTTGTTCTTCAAGTGGATCAAACAGCACCTTCGCATCAAGCGTTTCATCGGCAACAGCGAGAACGCGGTGAAGACGCAAATCTGGTGCGCTGTCTCCACTTACGTCCTGATCGCTATTGTTAAAAAGGAGCTTCAACTTGATGCCTCTCTATATTCTTTACTACAGATTTTATCGGTGTCTGTTTTTGAGAAAACCCAGTTATCTCAAGCCTTCGCGGGCAGTGGGCAAACTCAAGATCAGACGGACTTTTCTAACCAACTAAATTTGTTCGACTTTTAACCGGACACTACTGATTTAAGTTCAGTAATTTGAATTGTATTTCGTCTTGCCCAATATAATAAACCGATTTACTATATGCACATCACTAAACAAAATAGATGGGGATATTATGTGGATTAAGTCTTATAGTAAAAAATATACTGGATTGAAAGCAGAGGAAATTTGGGCCGTATGGACAAACGTCAATGAATGGAATAAGTGGCAGCTAGACACGGAACAAGCAAGCATGGTGGGTGAATTCAAAGTCGGCAATACATTCATGCTTAAACCTAAAGGCGGACCTCGCGTAAATATCGAAATTATTCAGGTGGTGCCATTTAAGCAGTTTACAGATCTGACTCGCTTTCCCGGAGCTAGAATGTATGGAGATCATGAATTCATCAGCCATGAAAATGGGGAGTTAGAGATAAAGACCACAATGAGCATTGAAGGCCCGCTATCATTTATATGGAGAAAAATCGTGGCCGAAGGCGTTGCCAACGGTTTGCCTGAGCAAACAGAATGGCTTATCAGTAGGGTTAAGAATGGCTGAGTCATCTCCCTTTAAACATACTAGCCCAGATGATAGCCCTGGATTTTTGCTATGGAAAATTACTGCTCTTTGGCAAAATAAATTGACTGAAATCTTGAGTGGATTCGGTATCACTCAAACGCAATATGCAATTTTAGCTTCCTTGAAATGGTTTGATGAGCACGGCGAGTCTACTACTCAAGCTCACATTGCCGATCATGCCAAGATCGAAAGAATGACACTTTCAAAAGCAGTTCGAAAACTTGAAGAAGATGAGATAGTGTCGAGAACTCAATCATCGGCAGATAACAGAGCGACAAGTGTACGATTTACGGCCAAAGGGAAGAAAATGATCCAAAAAGCAGTAATAGCAATTGAAAAGGCTGACGACGAATTTTTTGCATGCTTAACTGAACAACAGCTCGATGATTACAAGGTATTAACAATTTCAATCATTTCAAACGCAAACCCGAAACATTGACGAGAACGTATGCCAACTGCTCATTGGACAAGTGCCATTCAGTGAGTAAAATGCCGAATCGTCACTATCGGCCAGCTACGAACTTTCGAGGGCATCCACCAATTATGCGTTTCAGCACTAAAATGGGGCAGTATGAAACAAGCCGTATGGATTTTTCTGGGATGGTTTGCTCTGATTAATATAGCCCAAGCAAAAGAGGTATGTTTGCGTTATGAGCCTAATAATGTGACGCTATCAGGCAAACTTGTACGATTAACATTTCCCGGCAGACCTAACTTTGATAGCATTGAAAATGGTGACGAGCCTGAAACTGGGTTTTATCTTGAACTATCTCACACAATTTGCACTGAAGCCGCTATCAATTCAGATGATCCGTCATTGCGGGGTATAAAACTTGTCCAACTGGTGCTAAATAAAAATGGTTATTCAACCCTTAAGCCGTCAATTGGCAACAATGTAACTCTGAACGGTTCTTTATTCGCCGCTATGACCGGACATCACCATGCACCTGTACTTTTACAGAATGTGAAAAAACAATAACAGCCCTCTGATCGAATGAACACTTACATAGCCTTGTTTCGGGGCATTAACGTTGGCGGCAATAACTCTCTGCCAATGAAAGATCTTATTGCCATTTTGGAAGGCACTGGCGCTCGAAAGATCCAAACATATATTCAAAGCGGCAATGCAGTATTCAAAAGTTCGGAGAAAAACCCCTCTCAATTCTCGAAAAAATTAGCTGCTGAAATCAAGAAGAGCCATGGCTTCGAACCCTATATCCATATTATCGAATTCGAAGCATTAATAAAAGCAATTGCTGAGAATCCATATCCCGAAGCTGAAACCGACCCCAGCAGTTTGCACCTTGGATTTCTCGTCTCAAAACCCAGGAGTCCTAATCTAGAGAAACTCTCTAGCCTGAAAAAAGAGAACGAACGGTTTCATCTGAGTGATGGCGTGTTTTACCTGCATGCGCCTGAGGGGGTGGGTAGATCAAAGCTCGCAGCGAGTTCAGAGAAACTCATAGGTGTGCCGATGACAGATCGCAATTGGAGAACAGTTTGTAAAATTAGAGAATTGGCAGGGGAGTAAAATGCAACGCCCAACGATCCAGAGGGTAATGAAAAACTGTATCGGCCTGCTAGCAAATTATTTTCACCGGCAGCTTGCCAATGGACAACAGCCGTTAAGCGGATAGAATGATGAGGTAGCAAGTATGGTCGGCAACACCCAGTCGAATATTTCTGCATAACATCATTATTCATGACAATAGGCTGCTCAGATACGGGCCAAGATACATTAATGGCATTCGCCAAATCATCATAGCCCAAGAAATAGCCACGTGAAGAGTTGAGCTAAATAGGTTATCTTTAAACATTACCTACTCCTTTAGTAATACTAATGCTTATCCACATCCCGGTTCAGTTTTCATCGCCAAGTGCAGGCGATCTTCAAAAGTTTTTTTCTGTAATGGATACGCATAAGACCGAAATATTGTGGATTCATTGCGCTGCAAATAAACGCGTCCCAGTATTTCTTGGGCTTTACCGAATAAATAAATTGGGGTGGAAGTATGAAAATGCATTTGCTCTAATGAGCGATCTTTGGGTACCTAATGATATTTGGACTGCTTTCATAAATGCGATGCTGAAGAAACTATAGATGACCACTCGAATGGCTTATGCATCTACGAAAAATGAAGCAGTTCGTGAAGGGCTGCAATCGGGCAATAGCCACCCATAGAAGGCTCCCGGCGGATCGGCAAGCAGGTTGCGCCGCCCGGCCTAGTTTACTTTTCGTATTGCCCAGCAGTTCGCTTTGACAGCCTCTGTCGGGTTAGGGAGCTTTTGATGTCAATGCGTTCCATGCGGCGAGAGAGTCCATGTAGTCCCTCCAATGAACAATTCGCCTTTTTTCAATCTTGATGATTGAGCAAAATCGATTGTTGTAGTGGACACCTGTCATGTGGATCGTCCCGTGCACTTCGTACTCGATGACGATGACCTGACCATCGTCGGTGATGTGCTTTGTCAGGTGGTCAGCGGCACGGATGACGATGTGCTTGCCGTAGCCACGGAAGTTCTCCATCAAGTCAACTTTCCCTTTGATGAATTGCGGCCAACCGGGGAATTCGTAGAGGACTTCATAGATGATGTCGTCAGCGGCGGAGTCGAAGAAATGCTCGCCGTCGACGAGGTCACCTAGCGCACCTCTCACGAGGTCGAAATAGGGTTTGACGGGATTAAAGACTGTGTATTTTTGGTTGGACATTTCTGCTCTCCTTGGTTCAGTTTGATTGAGAGGTATCGCGCAGCGGGAAAAGGGAATACGTACTGGCCCTCTCTTTCTCCGAATCTACCCGCTGCGTTTTTGCCTCTATAGTAAGTTATTCTCTAGCGCCATGCGGCAGATGTCCTTGCAGCGAACTCGTCGAAGCGGGTCGGAACCACACCTGTCGCGAGGAGAACGTCGTCATTGGGTCGAGAGCCTTGCCCGCTCGCTACCGTCTCGGTCAGGGTGCGAAGTACCTCGCCATAGACGGCGGGGACACCGGCCCCGGTCATCGAATCAATCCACGTTTTGCGATCTATATCGCGGTATGTAATCTTACGGCCGACCGCCTTCGAGATGTGTCTTGCGGCCTCTTCAAACGTCAGTGCTTCCGGGCCAGTCGGGGCATACGCACGCCCGGCATGTCGTGACGGGTCGCTCAGTGTCGCTGCTGCGACTGAAGCAATGTCCTCGGCGTTAACAAAGGCTTCAGCTCCGTTCCCGCAGGGTACAATGATTTCGTCGTTCACGGGCTTCAGGAATGTCTCGCTGAAGTTCTGCATGAACCAAGCGGGACGCAGGATGGAGTGCGTGAGCGACGTCCGCGCGGCAAGGTCCAACTCGACGGCACGCAGCGCGACCGTCGGAGGTGCGTATTCAATGCCGTTGGCGCTGAGGTAGGTGACGTGGCGCACACCGGCTTGCTCTGCTTCGTCGAGGAACTGTGCAACGATGCCCGCAAAGTCAACGCGCATTACTGGAGAAACAAGGTATACGCCCGCGGTTCCGTGCAGGGCCGTGGCGAAGGTCGACGGGTCGTCCCAGTCGAAGCGAATATTGGCACCGGAACGAGCGGCAGTGCGGACGGATATCCCTTGGTCGATAAGTTTCTGGGCGACACGGGATCCGGTCTTGCCTGTTGCGCCGAGTACAAGGGTAGGATTAATGGTGACGTTGTTCATTGTGTAACTCCTGGTTGATTTGTAGGTGACGCAACTATAGGTGTTGCGCGTGAGCGTCTCAATTCTCAAAACGCTCAACTTTTTGTGTGATACGATCACGCTATGGATGTCCTACAAGAACATTTAGTGCGCGCCCGTGCCTCTGGTGGAGTATTTGCACGGTCTATCGCCATCGCGCCCTGGGGGCTTCGACTGCCCGGAACGATCCAGCTTGCTGTTCACGCAATGATTCAGGGTCATGCGTGGCTGTGGACTGACGGCGGGGGCGCCCGGCTTGAGCTCAAGCCGGGCGATCTGGCACTCGTTCGTGGCGGGCCGGACCACTTCATCGCCCACGAACCAGGGGCCAACTGTGTATTGCCAGAGGATTTCCGGTCTCTGCACTCGCATGGTGAGGCTGAGCGTGATCCGCGCGCTGCGGTGTTTCTTTGTGGGGCTTATCGCTTTGCTGGAGACATCGGTGCAGGACTGATCAATGCGCTTCCGCCTGTCCTCTCGATTCCTTCACGCCTTGACAATCCAATTCATGGAGTGGTCTCTCTCCTATCTGCAGAGCTATCACATGTCGAGCCAGGTCGGCAGACAGTGCTTGACCGATTATTGGACGTACTAGTCGTGCTAGGACTTCGGACAGGACTTTCATCTAGCTCGAATGCACCCGCATGGTTTCGAGGTGCATCGGATGTGCGTTTATCGCGGGCGTTGCAAGCAATGCACGGGGAAGCGAACAAAACATGGACCGTGGATGAGCTGGCCAAAATCAGTAATATGTCCCGCGCCACGTTTGCTAGAGCGTTTCAGGAAGTTCTTGGCGATACGCCGATGCGGTATCTAACCGATTGGAGAATGACCGTTGCACGGGATCTCTTGAGAGACCAAGACGTTCCGATGATCGAGGTGGCAGAGAAGGTTGGGTACTCGTCTATGTACGCTTTTGCCACTGCGTTCCGTCGCCATCATGGGCAACCTCCGGGACAATGGCGTCAGAATGGGCAAGAATTACCAGAAACCACGCTGGCTCACTAGACACTAGGCTTGTCCGTAAAATCAACGGCCCAGAGGCTATCTACTATGCTTGCTGGCGTCGTTGTGGAAGTACTGGAGTATGCTCGAACTTTATCCGAAATTGTGAGCCAATAAATCACTCAAGCCCATATCTATCTAAGTAAAAAGGAGTATACGTAGTTACAGAGATAGAGTTAAGGTTCCTTCGTTTTAAAAGGAGAATACCAATTATGATAGACATAAATAATTCACAACTACTGCTTGAGAAAGCTGACAAAATATACATTGAAACTGACATATTTATTGATAAATGTCATAGGCATCTTGAAAATTCCAAGAGGCTATCTAATCATGTTTCTTATCAAATAGAAGAACAGATGATTCGCAAAGAGGAATCAATAATCAACAAGAGCGCATCACTTGCTATTTTAGGACTTGGAAATAGTTTGAAGTTTTCGCCTATTAGCAATCGGGGTGTCGCTGATGATACCCACATAGCGTTGGATATGCTTGCCGAGATTAAGCAGGCTTATATCCCGGTTGAAAATTCAGCTTTGCATGACTTGAGATCCCAGCTTTTAGACTTGTCATTCTTGCCTGCATAGCTATTGTTTATCAGCAAGATAGTGGCGTTGCGTTTTAAAGTTAGGGCAATGCGCAATGGTTAGTTCGGAGAAATTAGCTCCCATGAATTACTTGCCAGACTGCTATCGCTTCGTCTCGGTTCCTGCCCTTTGCAAAATTCCGCTTAGGGAAATGAAAAATCGAAATTGCAAGCTAACGAATATATTTTCACCGGCAGCTTATTATGAAGAGTCATAGATGATTCGCCAACTGACAGGCGCTTAACTGCCAACTTGATGGTCGCGACTGGCGGGTTTGTGGCTAGCAATTTTGCTGTTAGTCGTGGGGGAGTTACCCTTCTTGGCGTGAATAGTTATAAATGTAAGCCGATAGATTTTGATGAATCGTCAAGATGGTATCCGATCAGGGGATTTACTGGGTGTTGGTGAACCAACGTCGGCGATAGCCTCACGCTGGTAAGCTTTGAGTTCACCAGCTTCGTCAATTCTTCCCGCTGCTTTTTCGTCAGTACAATTTCAGCCGCTACTCGCACTTTATATTCCCCGTTTATTTGCAATCGAACGGTTCGACTGGACGTCCTTAATTAAGTTCCATCAAGAATGCAACACTACACCAACATGATGACTATGGAAATGGTACTGCTTTGCATTGACAGGCTAGAAGAGACAAACAGTTCTCGTTGCTTGAGCAAATCTTCTCAGATGACTGCTTGGCATAGCCGTTTGCATCATGAGTGTCGGAAGAGCCCCCCCCTCTTCTGCTGAAAGGTGTGAAATTTTATTCATCCAGCACTGTTCATGTGCAATGCTGACCTTGTTGGCTCATCAACGGGCACATATACTAGCAACCTCAAACCATTGGTAGGAGCCGACCACCAGTTTGTCTGCCGTAACCGAAGTTCACCAAGTATTGGATGATTGAACCGCTTGACGTGGTTCTCAACTTCTTGGACTTGATGGCGCTCCCATATGCGGCGGAAGTCAGGTGAAACATCCAGATAGCGCTGTAACTTCTCTTGCCATGCTCTGTCTTCCAAGTGATTAGCCATGGCCGCACGAAACATGGAGACTAGTCTTAAAAGTAAATCATCATAATCAAGTAAAGCCGCTTTCCAATTTGGATTCGTTAAAGCAAGGTGTATACAGTTACGCTCTTCCTCTGGAATGCTTGTCAAATCGACTCCCATCAAGCGGGAATATGCTTGATTAAAGCCTATAACATCAAATTGCGTGTTCTGAATCAGAGCTGGCAATGGATCGAGTTGATCAAGCATCATCTGCGTGGCAGATGATAATCTCTCGCAAATCGGGTAGTACTCTGAGGATCGCTGCTTTAGTCCAGCCAAATCGAACAGATAACGAATTTCGTCAGGCGAACATTGCAGCGCAGTTGCAACAGCCGTCAATGTTTTTGCCGATACCCCGGCGGGCCGTCCTTGCTCAAGTTTGGTGTACCAATCCACGCCGATTTCCGCCAACTGCGCCACCTCTTCCCGACGTAAGCCCGGTGTTCGTGTTCGTCCATAACGCGCAAACCCAAGGCGATCAGGCGAAAGGCTTTCTCTGCGCGTTCGCAAGAACAGACCGAGTTGCTCGGCATTGGATGCATGTATTTCAGTGGATTCGATAACTGACAGGCTGGGCAGATTGATTAATTTAGGTAGTGACATATTTATTCCAAAGAGGCTAGTAAAATTTATCCTAGGCTAAGCAAGCTCTTGTACCATTCTAATTCAACTTGCATACTTGTGCAGCTAATTCTCTGCACTGGCAGGGAATCCGGATTAATTGGAGAAAAAACATGCGAGTTATCACGCAAGATAATGCAGGTCTCAGCATCTTCGTGGCTTTTCTGCTCATTCCCTTGTCGGGGCTGGCCACAGATATCTATCTTCCCTCGTTACCGGCCATGTCCACGGCTATGGGAACCAGCCCTGCGCAGATCCAGTTCAGTCTAACGATCTTTCTGGTCGGATACGCAATCGGGCAGTTGTTTATCGGCAATATCATGGACTGCTTCGGACGCTATCGTCTCGGCTTGTTCGCTTTATTTCTTTTCGGCGCTTCTTGCATCGGCATCATCTTTTGCCACAGTATACTGATTCTCAATACGCTCCGATTAGTGCAGGGCCTATTGGCTGCTGTAGCGGTAGTAGCCAAGCGCACGTACTTCGTTGATGTTTTCAGCGGGGATCGCCTCGAACACTATCTCAGTTCATTTACCATCGTCTGGTCCATGGGGCCAATTGTTGCGCCATTCATTGGAGGTTACCTGCAGAACAGTTTTGGATGGCAGGCTAACTTTATTTTTCTTGCTGGTTTTGCCTGGATTGCACTCCTGCTCGAACTGTGGGTGAGTGGCGAAACATTGAAGCATCCGCAAGCGTTCGAGCCGAGGAATACTCTGCGCCAGTACCGCGAGATGCTAAGTCACGGTCCTTTCATACGCGGGCTTGTCAATCTCAGCCTTCCCTACAGCGCTATCATGGCCTACCCGCAGCCAGCGAGATTGATGCAGAAGATTGTCACTTGGGGTTCGAGATTGCTTTCAAGTCCGATGTGAATAAATCCGTCATCGAAGGTGCATTCGAATTTGTGCGTGAAGATTGTGTTCTCCGCATATTGCCGCCTCGCAGCAAAATCACTGAATATCTTGACCTCATCCGGGATATGAATGGTGAAAATTTGCGCCTGGGCGACATTCTTGTTCAATGCGGCACACTCACCCGAACTGAATTGGAAAATGCACTTCGAATTCAAGATAGCGCCGGTAGTGAAATTAAGCCCATAGGTGAAGTTCTCATCGAGCAAAATATGGTGCATGCTCCGGTTGTTGACGCGGCGCTGGAAAGACAAAAACAGATCAAAGATAACAAAAATAATGAGGTCAATTTAATTCGTGTTGATTCTCACAAACTTGATCAACTCATCAATCTGGTGGGAGAGCTGATCATTGCGGGAGCCGGGACAACGCTACTGGCCAAACGTGCCGCCATGCCCGATCTGGTCGAAGCCACCGCCACTTTATCGCGTATGGTTGAAGAGGTGCGCGATGCCGCGCTGTCGATGCGCATGGTGCAAATTGGCGGCACTTTTAGCCGATTTCAACGCGTGGTGCGTGATGTCAGTAAAGAGTTGGGCAAAGACATTCGTCTGGAGATTCGCGGGGCAGAAACAGAACTGGACAAAAAACGTTCGCCCAACAAGGGAGCAGCGAAGTTTATTCCAGCGGCAAAATTGCGTGATGAGTCTGAATTTGTAAGTTTTTAAGTAAGGAGAAAAATCTGAGGGGTAACTATGTGACTTCGTTTGTCTCGATATCGGGAAAGCACCGGTATAAATCTTTTCACAGGCTGGTATTTCCCGTTCTTGCCTCTCGAACCATCTCAGCGGGGAGGCACTTGTGACGAAATGAGTTCAAAAAATTTGCCATCGGTTATCAATCGGTTATCAGGAGACAAATAGCATGACGGAACTCGCTCTCAGTGATAAAGAATTTTCTCATTTTCAAAAGATGATTTATGACATAGCCGGTATCAGCATGTCGCCAGTCAAAAAGCCTCTAGTGTGCAGTCGGCTGGGCAAGCGCGTCAAATATTATTCTTTGGGTAGCTACGAAGATTATTTTAAGTTGCTGACAAAAAATAGTGAAGATGGCGAGTTACAAGTCGCGATCGATTTATTGACGACCAACGAGACTCACTTCTTTCGCGAGCCCAAGCATTTTGAATTTTTGCGCGACAAGGTATTGCCTGCGCGTAAACCGGGCAGGCCATTTCGGATTTGGAGTGCGGCAAGTTCATCGGGTGAAGAACCTTATAGCATTGCGATGCTTTTGGCCGATGTATTGGGTGAAACCACCTGGGAAATAATGGCATCAGATATCAGTAGCCGCATTCTGGCGCAGGCTCGTAGCGGGCTGTACCCGATAGAAAGGGTTGATGAAATTCCCAAACAATATCTGTTACGTTTTTGTCTGAAAGGGACGGGGAGTCAGGATGGTAAATTTATTATTACCAAGGAACTGCGCGATCATGTGCAATACCGTCAGATAAATCTAAATGAACCACTACCCAAGTTGGGTGAGTTCGATGTCATTTTTTTACGCAATGTGATGATCTATTTTGATATGGAAACCAAAAAACAAGTGGTGGGACGTATGTTGCCCCTGCTGGTACCCGGCGGGTATCTTTTCATCGGTCATTCAGAAAGTTTGAACGGGGTAACAGATGAATTCAAAGTGTTGAAGCCATCCGTGTACCAGAAACTATGAAATGCATAAACCGCCGCATGTTATCGAGATATTTTTACAGCCGGGTGATCGTGCAACACATGCCCGAATTGTTTACAGCAGCATTTGCACAACGCTTGGACAGCCTATGTCAGATTGAGGTGCTGGAGGCCAAAAACAATGACCGGGTGATTCCGGGGCGAGCATTGATTGCACCGGGCGGCAAACATATGATGCTCAAACGCAACGGCGCGCAATATCACGTAGAAGTAGTTGACGGGCCCTTGGTAAATCGTCACCGCCCATCAGTGGATGTTTTGTTTCGCTCGGTTGCCAAGTTCGCGGGGAGAAATGCGTTGGGCATTATCATGACCGGCATGGGAGATGATGGTGCACGCGGCCTCAAGGAAATGCGCGATTCAGGGGCCTATACCTTCGGGGAAAATGAGGATACCTGCGTTGTGTACGGGATGCCGAAAGAGGCGATGAAGGCGGGTGCTGTTTGTGAGGAAATACCCCTGCAACAGATCGCAGGAAAAATATGCGAAGTTCACGCGATGGTTTCCGGCAGATAGTTTGACACGTCGACTCACGCTGCAACTAACTTGCATTCCAACTTTTTAGTTTCAAATTGTGGCTCGATTTATGCTTTTCTCGAATAATGTAATGGACGCCCGCTTTCCGAAACGGCATCAATGTGCCAAAGTGGAATTGTTGATAAACCACCAAAGGAAAGGGGCATCCGAAATGAAGATTACTACGATTGGGCTTGATTTGGCAAAGAACATATTTCAATTACACGGAGTGGATGAACGCGGCAAGCCTGCGGCGCGTCGCGCGATGAAACGTGACGATATGCTGCCGTACTTTGCCAACCTCGAACCGTGCCTGATCGGCATGGAAGCATGTGGCAGCGCACACCACTGGGCACGCAAGCTAATCGCGCTCGGCCACACCGTCAAGCTGATGGCCCCGCAGTTCGTGAAGCCGTATGTGAAGAGCAACAAAAACGATGCCCGCGATGCCGAAGCCATCTGCGAAGCCGTAACCCGCCCGAGCATGCGCTTCGTGCCGCTTAAGAACGTCGAACAACAAGCAGAGCTGTCGATTCATCGGGCCCGTCAAGGCTTCGTCAAAGCGCGCACCGCGCAAGGCAATCAGATACGCGGGCTGTTGAGCGAGTTTGGTATCGTCATCCCGAAAGGTATCGCGCATGTATATAAACGCGTTCCGGAGATACTGGAAGATGGCGAGAACGGATTGCCGGGAAGCATGCGCCACCTTATCTGTCGCCTGACGGACAATCTCAAGGTGCTTGACGAGCAAGTCGTAGTACTGGAAAAGGAAATCAAACAATGGCACGCGGGCAACGAGTCGAGCCGCAGGTTGGCCGAGGTGAACGGGATCGGGCCACTCACCGCCAGCGCGATGGTGTCCACAGTTGGTGACGCGAAGAACTTCGACCGGGGCAGCCAGATGGCGGCGTGGATAGGCCTGGTGCCGAAACAACACTCCAGCGGCGGCAAGACCGTTTTGCTGGGGATCAGCAAACGCGGCGACACTTACCTGCGCACCCTGCTGATACATGGCGCGCGGGCGGTCATACGACACGCCCAGAATAAGCCCGGATATGCGGATAGCTGGCTGGGCAAGCTGATAGCGCGGCGCGGCAAGAATGTGGCGGCAGTCGCGCTGGCAAACAAGAACGTCCGCATCGCTTGGGCGCTGTTGAGCCAAGAGAGCAAGTTCCGGTCAGATTATGCAACGGTACAACCCACCGTTGCATAATCTGACCGGTCGGGTAAACCCCCGCTGAAAATGGGCGGGATTTGAAAATATAACGTAACAAGAAGGAGCGTTTCCACAGATTGCACAGGCAATCATGAAGTGATGGCAAAACAGGTAAGACCGTGGTCGGGTAAGCTCGCAGTAGCCAAGGCACTTTGAGTGCGTTCGAATGATAGAGCCTCGACCAGCGGATTCCATCAGGGGCAGCGGCTATATGCCGCAATCAAAGCCCGGATATATGGCTGCAATCTTTATCTATTTCTGTCAAAACTGAGTGAAAGCTATTGCAGTTTCGGGGGCGTCCATATATGGCTGCTTCTGTATGGCTATGACCGGAGTGGGTTGTTTGTGTTGAAAAACTATTTTTCGTACCCCCGGAAAAATTTCACGATTTATTTAATAGTGCGCCCACAAAACGCACTTGATTGTCGAATGTGGCTGGATATATTGACTCACATGCAAGTTTATCAATACCAAAGGTAGCGCCCATGTCGAAAGATTAATAATCGCTTTATGAGGCTAGAATATTTTTAAAGTGATTCAAAAAATAGTTTTTCAACACAATCGGTTATCAACGGGCTGTTGGCAGACACTAACACCTCTGTCCTCCTTACATTGGAGAACAGCCGGATGCAACCTTAAGTTCCAGATAGAAAAATGTCTGCTCGTTTCCAAACAGCGCTTTCGTTTTCAACTTTTTTGGCGGGCGGATTGACGCAAGCCCGAAGACTACTTCAAACTGATCCGTTCGCGCTCAAGTTGCACCATATATCGTTGAATGATGCTCTCGGCAGCTCTGCCCAACCCCGCGAACTCCAAACCGATATGATGCATTTGCTCACCACTTTTGGTCTGGCTTGATGTCCATATTCCACAAACTCTAAACCGGAACGGAACAGAACCTGCCGACGGAAAATCAATGGAACAGCCTTCCAGCATTTCACTTTGAGAAAAGATTTCCGGCGGTGTCCCCTTAACGTCGATACCTATTCCACCCACGCTGATGTCGGCAACGGGTACTTCAATGAAACGGGCACCGAACGGAATTTTGCAAATCAGGGTTTTATTGCCGAAATGGGAACTCATCCGAAAATATTCCCTGCGCTGGATACGTTCAATCGAAGACGGGATAGCCATGGAAAATGCATCCCCATCCGAGAGTGTCACTAGCTGCATTTGCGACGCCTGCCAGCGCACCTTGATGCCGGTTTGTGTTGTAAACGTAACTAGTCTGCTATTCCTGATTCTTTCATTTGTCCTCGCATCGGGACTAATGTCCAGACAGATAGAGTTTTCTTCCGAATCAACTTCCAGCACAGAAGTCACCAGACCTAAACCTTCCTGAGTATCCAGATTGATTGCAGTGTGATTTTTCGCCAAATCTTCAAGGATGAACACAATCTCTTTGCGATTATGAAGCGCGAATGGCGAGTTTTCATGGTGATGGGTCATGGTGATTAAAAATCTGAATTACCGGTCAATAAATTTCATTGGCATAACTTTACTTTTTTTAGTCCATAAAATCCACAAATAAACTCTTTAAAAACATGAAAGTCGATTGACGCTTCCCCTTACCTCCGTTAACATCGCATAAATTTTTTCGACGGGTGTAGCCAGTGTTCCTTAACCGCCAGTTTTTTATCGTATTTTTTGCTTCTCTCGCGCTCGTCAATACAGCGATAGCGGAAGAGAATCTGGATCTCAACAGCCATCTGGCCTACGCACCGCCCGTGAGCGCTGCGCCCGGCACGTCGGACAACGCCGCCGGCCCCGCAAATCCCGTCATCGTTATAGACTCAGCGTTTCTTGAAGCAACTTCGGCCCTCTCGGCATCGAATGTAACGCCGGCAAGCCCGGAACAAGCTGCTGCCCCGATTGATTTATGGCAACGGATTCGCAATGGCTTTGCCATGCGCGAACTCAACAGCAAACTCGTCACCCTTCACGAAAAATGGTATGCAAACCGCCCCGACTATGTGGAACGCATGTCGGAAAGATCACAGCGCTATTTGTATTACATCACCCAGGAAGTCGAACGTCGCGGCATGCCTACTGAAATTGCGCTGTTGCCTGTCATAGAGAGCGCATTTAATCCGGGAGCCTACTCCGTCGGCCGCGCATCCGGCATCTGGCAATTCATTTCCTCTACCGGCAAAAACTTTGGAATGCAACAAAATTGGTGGTATGACGGACGCCGCGACATCATCAGCGCAACCAACGGAGCCCTGGATTACTTGCAGCAACTCCACGACCAATTCGGCGATTGGGAATTGGCACTCGCCGCTTACAATTGGGGTGAAGGTGCTGTCAGCCGTGCCCAGGCACAAAACCGCAGGCTGCATAAACCAACCGATTTCTCCAGTTTGCATTTACCGCGAGAAACCCGTAATTACGTTCCCAAGCTGCTCGCGGTCAAACACATCGTGAGCGACCCCGCGCGCTTCGGATTAAAACTGACGAGCATTCCCAATCAGCCCTATTTTGCGGCTGTTTCTACCCAGCACCCGATTGATGTCAAACTCGCGGCTGAGCTGGCTGATGTGTCCATGGAAGAATTCCTCGCCCTCAACCCGGGACACAATCGCCCTGTCATTTTGCAAGAGAATTCCAATGTAATTTTACTGCCAGTGGATAAACTGGAAACATTCCAAACCAATCTGGAAAAAAATAATCAGCGTCTTGTTTCTTGGCAACCGTACCAAACCAAAAAGGGGGAATCTTTCGACCAGTTGGCCCCGCGCTTTGGGCTTTCGGCGGAAAAGCTGAGGAGTATCAACGGGCTTTCAGCTCACGCAAAAATTAGCAGCGGCCAAACATTGCTCGTACCTGTCAATAACGAAGAACCAGCCGAAACTGAATTCGCCGCATTTAACACAAATCTGGTTTCTATAGATGATACTGTCGGAAAAACATTCAAACACACCGTACGCAAAGGTGAGTCTATCTCGATCATCGCACATCACTACCACATCACTCAGGCTCGACTGCTTGAGTTAAATAACGGCGTAAAAAGAGTTAGAGCCGGACAACGCATCACAGTAGTTCAGGGTAATGGCCGGATGCATGGCAACCGGCTCGCCAGAGCACACGCAAACCGCAATGCCAAGCTGGTACGTAACAGCAAACCAGCAAAGCAAACCCCGTCCAAGGGTAATATCAAGCTTGCTTCCAGCCGCTAGTTTCACTGAACAACCACCTGCCCAAGCAGGTGGTTTAGTGCAGCAAGTCAGTTGAATAATAGAATTAGATTGATCTAAACCTTGAAAGATTCTTGAAAGCTTAGCGTCTTTCTTTTCTGGCAGCTTCGATAGCATCATGAATTTCATGTTCTGCTTCGCGCAACGCTCTTTCGGCTTTCTCGGCATGGTGGCTCAAATCATAGTGATGAGCATCTCTGATACGCTCCAACTCATGGATACTGTCTTGAATATGATTGTGAGCAGCTTCCAAGTCTCTCACGTCGCGACCTTCATGGTGCCTATCGCCAAACTCAATGCGAACATCTTCCGCATTAGCTACGGTAAACGACAACATTGACAATCCAAAAATAACGAACAGAATTTTTTTCATAATTACACTTTTCCTTTTCTGAGTTTAGTGGGTGTAACAAACAGGCCGAAACAATCAACCCTTCGAACACTCTAATATAAGGGCCGCGTGTTAGCAATCATCCGCGGAATAGAATTACCTTAATTTACAATTGTTAGCTTCAGCTTCGAATTGACACACTGGCCAGCAATTGACGAGTGTAATCGTTGCGCGGTGAATTGATGATTTCCTCGGCCGAGCCTTGCTCAAGAATGCGCCCCTCCTGCATGACAGCGATGCGATGCGACATCGCCTCAATCACTTCCAGATCATGGCTTATCAGCAGATAACTCATACCGTGTTTAACCTGCAAATTCGCCAGCAGATCCAAAACTTGTTTCTGCACTGATGCGTCCAATGCACTTGTCGGCTCATCAAGCACGAGCAATTGCGGCTTGAGAATAAGCGTGCGCGCTATTGCGATGCGCTGGCGCTGTCCACCGGAAAATTCATGCGGATAGCGAACTAAAATGTCGGACTCCAATCCGACTTCCTGCAATGTTTGCGCGATGCGTTGGCGACGTTCAGCAATTTTCAAATCCGGCTGGTGCAAAGCCAATCCTTCGCCGACGATCTGCTCGATGGTAAGACGCGGCGACAAACTGGCAAACGGATCTTGAAACACCACCTGCATTCTGGATCGAAGTTTGCGCAACTGCGCGGGCGCAATGTTACGCAAAGACTGTCCAGCAAAAACACTCTCGCCATGGGCGAGTGGCTGCAAAGCGAGCAAGGCCATCGCCAAAGTAGATTTACCGGAGCCGGATTCACCCACGATACCCAGCGTCTCTCCGCGTTTCAAGGCTACACTAACTCCATCAACTGCCACAAATACTTTTTTCTTGAACCAACCCACCGGATAAGAAAACTCTACACGCAAATTATCACCGCGAAGCAAATCGTCGGATTCTCTCAGTTCCTGAGCTAACGGTTGCACCATTTTTTTGGGGCGACTATCCAACAGACGTTTTGTATACGCGTGCTGCGGCTGCGCAAACAATTGCGCTGTTTCTGCCACCTCTACAATCTTCCCTGTCTGCATCACCGCGACTCTATCCGCAAAACGCTGTACTAAATTCAAATCGTGTGTAATCAGCAAAATCGCCATGCCGTACTCGCGCTGCAGTTCTTCAAGCAGCTCCATAATCTGCACGCGTATCGTTACATCCAGTGCAGTGGTCGGCTCGTCTGCAATAAGCAATTGCGGACGGCAAGCCAGCGCCATCGCGATCATCGCGCGTTGGCGCTGACCGCCGGAAAGTTCATGCGGGTAACTGGAAAAACGACGCTCAGGCTCGGTAATGCCGGTGCGGGCGAGCAAGGCAATAGCGCGCTCACGCGCGGGTGCAAAAGACAGTCCTTCATGCAGCGACAACACTTCGGTAATCTGTTCGCCGATACGCATCAGCGGATTGAGGGCAGTCATCGGTTCCTGAAAAATCATCGCGATATCTTTGCCCCGAATACCGCGCAAGCACCTCTCGCTGGCGGTCACCAAATTTTCACCGCCGAACCACACTTCGCCGCTGGAGCGCGCCTGAACCAACCGAAGTACAGAAAGTGCGGTTACACTTTTGCCTGAGCCGGACTCTCCGACCAAAGCGAATTTTTCACCCTGCTGCAACGTGAAAGAAATATTATCGACCGCACGCGCAGCCTCGGCATGTTCACCGAAACTGACACTGAGATTACGTACTTCCAGCAATGCACTCATCGCACGCTTCCCGCTTTACGGGTATCGAATGCATCGCGCAGCGCTTCGCCGATAAACACCAATAACAACAACGTGACAAACAACACCATAAATGCCGCCAAACCGATCCACCAGGCATCGAGATTGTCTTTACCCTGCGCCAACAGTTCACCCAGACTCGGCGTGGATGGCGGTACCCCGAGACCGAGAAAATCCAGACTGGTCAGCGCGGTGATCGCCACACTCATGCGGAAAGGCAGGAAGGTGATAACGGGTGTCAGACTATTGGGCAAAATGTGCCGCCACATGATCTGCGCATTGCCCAGACCCAGCGCGCGCGCTGCACGCACATAGTCGAGCTGACGGTTACGCAGGAATTCGGCACGCACATAATCCGCCAGTCCCAACCAGCCGAACAGCGAAAGCAAAATCAGCAATAATGAGATACTGGGTTGAAAGATAGAGGCAAAAATAAGCAATAAATAAAGCTCGGGCAGCGACCCCCAGATTTCGCTAAAACGTTGCAAATAAAGATCGATGCGCCCGCCAAAGTAGCCCTGCACGGCACCGGCCAATATTCCAAGCAACACGCCGATGATAGTCAGCGCCAAGCCGAACAGAACCGACACACGAAAACCATACAGTGAGCGTGCCAGCACGTCGCGCCCTCTGTCATCGGTGCCCAGCCAGTTTTGTGCGCTGGGGGAAGCAGGATTAGGCTGTAGCGCAAAATAATTGAGCGTGTCATAGCGGTAGGTGTTTAGCGGATAAATCGCCCAATTGCCGGGGCGTGAAAATTGTTCCCGAATAAACGGATCAAGGTAATCTGCAGGCGTGGGGAAATCGCCGCCGAAAGTACTCTCCGGATAATCGCGCAGCAGCGGCACGTAAAGTGTCCCTTGGTAATAGGCAATCAGCGGCCGATCATTGGAAATGACTTCCGAAAACAAACTGAGCACGAACAGCACGGAAAAAATGATCAGGCTGACGTAGCCTAAACGATGCTGACGGAAACGCCGCCAGCGTTGCTGATTGGGCGACACCGAGGGCAAGTCGGCTTTTATTTCAAGCTTAATATCCGCTACCGTCTCTCTCACGAACCAACTCCTTCAAACTTCACGCGAGGATCTGCAATCACGTAGCTGATATCTGAAATCAGCTTGGCAAACAATCCGGCGATGGTAAAAATGTATAGCGTACCCATCACCACCGGATAATCGCGCTGCATGATGGCGTTGTACGATAACAAACCTAATCCATCGAGCGAAAACAAGGTCTCAATAAGCAAACTACCGGTAAAAAATGCGCCGATAAAAGCTGCCGGGAAGCCCGTCAACAGTGGCAATAAAGCATTACGAAAAATATGCTTGTAAAGCACAGTGCGCTCGGGTAATCCTTTGGCGCGCGCAGTGAGCACGTATTGTTTGCGTATCTCTTCGATAAAAGTATTTTTGGTAAGCATGGTAATGACTGCAAAACTGCCGACCACTTCTGCAAACACCGGCATGGCGATGTGCCACAGGTAATCAAGCACTTTGCCGCCGAGCGACAGTTGCGCCCAATTATCCGAGGTCAGTCCGCGCAGTGGAAACCATTGCAAAAAACTGCCGCCACCGAAGAGTACCAGTAGTAACACGCCCAGCACAAAACTGGGGATTGCATAACCGCTCATGATAATAAAACTGGTCACCGTATCGAAGCGCGTTCCATCCCGCACCGCTTTGGCAATGCCCATCGGAATCGAAATTAGATAAGTGATTATCAATGTCCATAAACCCAGAGAAATCGACACTGGCATTTTTTCTTTGATCAGTTCCCACACCGATTTCTGGTGAAAAAAACTCGTTCCCAGATCAAAGGTAGCGAAGCCCTTGAGCATGATCCAAAAACGTTCCGGCGCAGGCTTGTCAAAGCCGTACAACACTTTAATTTCGGCCAAACGTTCGGCGTCGATGCCCTGCTGACCGCGATATAGCGCCTGCTGATTGCCACCCGCCTCACCTCCGCCCGCGCCCTTGCCGCGCATGAAACTGACCATCTGCTCGACTGGCCCGCCGGGAACAAATTGAATCACCACGAAGGTTAAAAAAAGTACGCCCAGCAACGTTGGAATCATCAACAGCAAGCGCTTGCCTATATAACGGGTCATCGCGTGTTTTCCTTCTCATCGGGTTTTTTCCACCAGTTTTTTACCGACCACTCTTCAACGGTGTAGTAGCGCGGCAACACAACAGGCTGAGCCAATGTTCTGCGATAAGAAACGCGGTGGACATTGCTATAGAAATGCGGCACGATGTAATAGCCAAGTCGCAGCACCCGGTCAAGCACTCTCACCAGTGTCACCAAATCCTCACGTCGCTCTGCCTGAACTATGCGTGAGATCAACGCGTCAACCACAGGATCAGAAATCCCCATCACATTATTTGAACCGGGCTGATCCCGACTGATTGATCCAAAATAATCGAATAGTTCGTTACCGGGACTTTGTGAGCCGCCCATCAGACCCCACACCATGTCGTAATCGAAATTTTCTTCTTTGCGCTGTGCCAGTGCAGCATCAAAAACACGGTAATCCATATGGATGCCGAGCTTTTCCAAATTTCGCGCATAAGCCGCTGAAACACGCTCTTCAAAACGCTCATGCAACATCATTTCAAACTTGAATGGATTACCCTGTGCATCGCGCAAGGCACCATCGCGGTAAGTCCAGCCCGCTTGCGTTAACAGTTCACGCGCCTGACGCAGATTGTCGCGTAACGAATGTGGCGGTGTGGTGGTTGGCGGCGACGGAATCTCATCGAATATTTCCGACGGTAATTTGTCGCCAAAATCCGCCTTCAACTCGCGCAACACTTTTTGCTGTTGTTCGTCAGGACGCCCTGTCGCAGCCAATTCAGTGTTACTAAAATAGCTGGGACTTCGGTTATACAGATTAAAAAATAACTGGCGGTTCATCCACTCAAAATCCATTGCCAGCCACAAAGCTTTTCTGACTCGCTTATCCTGAAACAGCGGGCGGCGAAGATTCATCGAAAATCCCTGCCAGCCAGCGCCATTGGAATGTGCAAATAAGGCCTTGACCAACTCGCCCTGCGACCAGCGCTTGCCCTGATGACTACGCGCCCAATTCTTGGAAGAGTTTTCCTGAATTAAATCGATCTCCCCCGCTTTCAAAGCTTCCATGCGTGTAAGCGAATCTTTGTAATAGCGGTAAGTGATGCGCTCGAAGTTAAACATACCGCGCCGTGCAGGATGATCGTTACCCCAATAGTTCGGGTTGCGGCGATAGGTGATACGCTTGCCCAGATCAAAGGAGTCGACTACATAGGGGCCAGAAGCAACCGGCACATCCAGCGTAATTTTGTCAAAAGACTTGCCGCCGCCCCACTTGTGCGAAAATATAGGCAACTGGCAAATAATCAGACGCAGTTCATGGTTCTTGCGAATGAAGTCAGCTCTAACAGTATAAGGATCAATCACCACCATCTGCTTTACATCACTATAGTAGCGGTGAAAAAATGGCGCCGCCTGCTTGCTCATCAACTGATCGAAAGAATATTTCACATCTGCGGCAGTCACCAGATCGCCATTGGAAAATCTGGCTTTACGGTTTAACTTGAATGTCATCGACAATTCATCCGGCGCCAATTTCATATCTTCAGCGATCAGTCCGTACATCGTATCCGGCTCGTCCCACGCTGGCACTGCCAAAGTCTCAAACACCAAATACTGCAAACCATCTGCAGGTAGCCCTTTAAGAATGTAGGGATTCAGTTTTTCAAAATTACCCAGGCTCGATGTGAACAATTCGCCGCCTTGTGGTGCCTTGGGATTCACGTAATCGAAATACTGAAAATCAGCGGGATATTTGTAAGTTCCATGCAATGCAATAGCGTGGGATGCCCAGACCGTTTGAGCAAAACAACTCAAGACGAGCAACAAAAATAACGAGCAGCGGGATAATTTTTTCATGGCGCGGAAGTGTAGCGGAACTGCAAGAAACTGGGTAGTACCCGATGATGATCCGGCGGATTATAAGGGCTTATTGACTGGAATGCTTATCAGATAAACGTATTTGACGTGCGGGTAATCTTCGCGTAGTAGAATGAAGCTCTAACCGACCGAAATCAACCCGGATGAAAAAAATACTTTCATTGCTGACTGCATTCGCAATTGGATTTCCCTTCTGCAGCGCTGCTGCCGACTTGGTCGTGGGAACAATCAGTTGCAATGAGTGGGTTGAAGATAGAACCACGGATACAAACTATATCAATAAGTCTGTTGACCAGAGTTGGGTGATGGGATTTCTTAGCGCCTATGCAGAGACCACCGGAACTAATTTTTTAGCCCATGTAAATCCGCAAAGTATTTATAGCTGGATGGATAAATACTGTGCAAACCATCCAAGGAAAAAAATCGACGACGCAGCGTTAATTCTGGCACATCAATTAATGCAGCAAATGAAGAGTAAATCGACGACGAACTAGGGTAGTGATGCATTGTTGACGAGACTTAATGTGAATATCAGCAAATCCGTTGTAGGAGTCGGCTTTAGCCGCGAAGGGAATGCTGAATTTCACCGTTAGCATCGCGGCTAAAGCCGCTCCTACAGAGCTTATTAAGTTCCAAACAAGATGCAACACTACACTAGATAAATGCAGTCCTATATTTTAAATAACCATACCAAACAATCCAACCAAACGCACTGATGTACTTTTAAGTGCATCTCGGATTATAAGGTATGGCGCATCTGATGATATCGATTGCTAACAGCGAGATCTCGCCATTGCGAATAAGCGCGATTCAAGTGCATCCATTTCTGCCTCTTGATCTGGTAACTCAGAGACAGTCCGGTTGCTAACTTGCTGTTGAGTGGAAATTTCAGAGCTATTCTTATTATGTAGAGTACTATTATGCTCAATTTGCGACATATCTTTATCCATCGACGCCTCCTGATATAAAAACATCAAATCAAAATGATCAAAGCCCACAGTCGGTCTGTTCAATGCCCTACAAGTCCGATTCGTCATTCTACTAAATATAGTAAATATTACGCAAGTTGACACTACATATTGTATTTTCCCCAAGAAAATCTAGCCTAGCTAAATTAAAATAAGCCTTATTTGTATGTGGCGCAACAAAAGAGATAAATCTGAGTACTGACAAGAGAAAATATCGCCGCCGTGAAATAAATACCGCTTTGGGACAAGTAATTTACAAATGCGAAGGACTTTTATCAAGCCTCAATTGAAGCTCGATTTCAAGTTTATTGGTTCGTGAGCTGGGCTGTGACGCGAAAAGGCCATAAGGGAAGAGCAGTGAAGGACAATTACAGCTTTTTCTTATGGCTAACTCCAGCTAAATTTAATCGCTTTTTCGTAAATTCTAAGTGCCATAGTTTTATAAACTTGAAAGCAAATGGATCGTCGCAATAGTGAATTACACCAGGCGATTGCCATTTTTCTTTTATCGAGTTCATAAGACAATCAGATTTACTTGCACCTATACTTTCGCTGAAAGAGCATTTTTTGCAATACTCTCCATCCTGAGTAAAGGATTCTTCGCTGACATTTGGAATTAATGAAAGTACATCCATGTTCATATCCTCCATTGTATTAGTACAATTTATGAACCTTTTTTATACTCCTCAAAATATGTAATTCCTATATGCCAAACGGCCTATGTAGACATATATACTTTTGGCTTTTATCTATAACTTATAACTCGCTGAATATACTGATGGAAGCTCCATAAAGTGGAACCTCGATCATAGCAACTGTCGAGATACAGCGGATAAAGGGTTTTATGAAGTACGAATGTGCTAATCAGCAAAAGACAATATCTGTGATCTGCCGCTGGCACGGTTAGCACTGTTCAGGCACAGTGAATGTGCCGGAATAAGTAAACTAATTTGTTGATTTTTGATGGTGCCCCGGAAATGACTCGAACATTCACGCCTCGCGGCGCCAGAACCTAAATCTGGTGCGTCTACCAATTCCGCCACCGGGGCATTCCAGCCTACAGCGACTCGGGCGAGTCGCGAAGGGCGCGCATTATAGCACTGACTTTTTAGTGTTTGACACCGATTTCTATGACGGTGCGTCCGCGCGTTTCACCGCGAATCATTTTGGGAAAGACCTCTGGCAATTCGGCAAACGGCACTACGTGCGCGATTTTAGCCAGTAATCCCGGCTTCAACTCGCCCGCCAGACGTTGCCACAATTGTTTGCGCAAAGGATTTGTTGTTGCGGCGGAATCAACACCCAGCAATTTCACACCGCGCAAGATGAAGGGAAATACGGAGGTATGCAATTCGATTCCTGCCGCATTACCAAAGGTGGCGATTGCGCCTTCCAACTGCATGGTTCGCGCAAGCCAAGCGAGCGTATCGCCACCAACCGAATCCAGCGCCCCTGCCCACTGGGCTTTTTCAAGGGGACGTTTGCTTGAGAGATCGATACTGTTACGCGGCAGAATCTCGCTTGCTCCGAGGGATTTCAGGAATTCGTGTTCGCTGTCTTTTCCGGTGACAGCCACCACATGGTAGCCAAGTTGCGACAAAATATTGATGGCAAGGCTTCCTACGCCGCCTGTCGCGCCGGTAACGATGACTTTGCCTTTATCCGGTGAAAGTTCGTTTTGCTCCAAACGGTGAATTGAAAGAGCGGCAGTAAAACCGGCTGTCCCCAGCGCCATCGCATCAAACAGAGTCAGCCCTTGCGGTAAAGGCACGACCCAATCTGCCGGAACTCGAACATATTCTGCATATCCGCCATCATGACCCATACCCATATCGTATCCGGTGACCACCACCTCGTCGCCTGCTTTGAAGCGCGGATCGGATGAGCTTGATACAATTCCCGACACATCGATGCCGCCCACGCAGGGGAAACGCCGGATGACCTTGCCGGTGCCTGTAGCGGCAAGTGCGTCTTTATAATTTACACTGGAATAATGCGTCTGAATGACGACTTCGCCGGGGGCGAGATCATCCAATGACAACTCGACAAACTTCCCGGCGGAGTTGCCGTTTTCTTCAAATATCCGGTAGGCGCGAAATACACTCATTTACAAATCGAGCAGAACGCGTTCTGGCGACTCCAGCACCTCTTTGATCGCCACCAGAAACTGCACAGCTTCGCGTCCGTCAATAATACGGTGATCGTAAGACAGTGCGAGGTAGTTCATCGGGCGAATAACAACCTGCCCATTCTCGGCAACGGGGCGATCTTTAGTCGCGTGAATACCGAGAATTGCGCTTTGCGGCGGATTGATGATGGGTGTGGAAAGAAGTGAGCCGAATACGCCGCCATTGGTGATAGAAAAAGTGCCGCCGGATAATTCTTCCAGAGTGATTTTGCCTTCTTTGGCACGTGCCGCAAATTCCGCGATCTGTTTTTCAATTTCTGCCAGGGAAAGTGTATCCGCATCACGAATGATCGGAACAACCAAACCGCGCTCGCTGCCGATCGCCATGCCGACATCAAAGTAACCGTGGTAAACAACATCTGTTCCATCGATCGACGCATTGACAATGGGGAACTTCTTCAGCGCCTGCACGGCCGCTTTGACGAAGAATGAAGAGAAGCCCAATTTCACACCGTGTTTTTTCTCGAAGGCGTCTTTGTATTTTGTGCGGATATCTATCACCGGCTGCATATTCACTTCGTTGAACGTAGTCAGAATGGCAGCGTTCTGTTGTGATTGCAGCAAACGTTCGGCGATACGTTGGCGAATACGTGTCATTGGCACGCGCTGCTCAAGACGGCTGCCCGGAGCCGGTTGCGGAATAACGGTTGCCGGTTTAGCCGCCACAGGCTCTGCACGCGCAGCACTGCTGCTTACTTTTGCCGCTGCCTGAACGTCTTCTTTGGTCACGGCACCTTTGCGCCCGCTACCCTGCAAACTTGTCGCGTCTACATCATGAGCACTTGCCAATTTGCGTGCCGAGGGTGTGACTGCGGGCGCTACTTCTGCTTTTGCCTTGGGCGCTGCCGCTACCGCTTCTGTGTCCAATGTGCCGATCACTTCACCGGCCACAACTTTGTCGCCGTCATGTTTGATGATTTTTGTTATCACACCGCTTTTAATTGCCGGCAATTCCAACACTACTTTGTCGGTTTCGATATCAACCAGATTTTCACCTTCGTTTGCAGATTCGCCCTCTTTTTTATTCCACGTAAGAAGCGTCGCTTCGGTCACGGATTCGGACAATTGAGGGACTTTGATTTCAATGATGCTCATGGTGTGCTCCTGGTTTATTCTTCACATCAAGGTCGGGACGGAAAGCTGCATCGACCACCGCTTTTTGTTGCTCGTTATGTACGGCGAGATAGCCCGCTGCGGGGGAAGCTGAAGTTGGTCTCAATGCATAATCGAGGCGCATCTCTTTGCGCAAATGGCGCAACAGATAATGCTGGATGCGGTGCCATGCACCCTGGTTACCCGGTTCTTCCTGGCACCACACCACTTCGCTCGCTTTGGGATAGGCGGCAATCTGCGCGGCAAAATCTTCATGCGGAAATGGATAGAGTTGCTCCAGGCGGATGATGACCATATCGGTAATGGCTCGCTCGCGCCGAGCCTTCAGCAAGTCGTAATATACTTTTCCGCTGCAAACGATAATTCGGCGCACCTTGTTTGCATCAAACTTGTCCACTTCGGCGATAACAGGCTGAAAATGGCCATTAGCGAGATCGTCCAATGATGACGCTGCATCTTTGCTGCGCAACAAGCTCTTGGGCGTAAACACCACCAGCGGTTTACGTAGCGGGCGCATAGATTGGCGACGCAACAAATGGAATATCTGCGCAGCATTGGAAGGAACGCAGACTTGAATATTGTAGTCGGCACAAAGTTGCAGGTAGCGCTCGATGCGTCCGGAAGAATGCTCCGGCCCTTGTCCTTCGTATCCATGCGGCAGCAGCATTGTCAGTCCGCACAATCTGCCCCACTTGGCTTCACCGGAGGCGATAAATTGGTCGATAACCACTTGTGCGCCGTTGGCAAAATCGCCGAACTGGCCTTCCCATATCGTCAAGGTATCCGGCTCGGCTGTGGCATAACCATATTCAAATCCCAGCACCGCTTCTTCGGACAAAATAGAGTCAATAACAATGAAGTCGGATTGCTTGGGCGCAATGTGTTGCAAAGGAATGTAATCACCCACATCGAACTGCATGCGATTCTGATCATGCAAAACGGCGTGGCGATGGAAGAAAGTACCCCGACCGCAATCTTCACCCGACAAGCGGATTGGGCTTCCTTCAGTAACCAGACTGGCATAAGCCAAATTTTCTGCCATTCCCCAGTCTATCGGCAACTCGCCCTTGCCCATCGCGATACGGTCGGCGATGATTTTCTCGACACGGGAATGCAATTTGAAATTCTCGGGGATTGCAGTCAGTCTTTCCGCCAATTGTTGCAAACGCTCACGCGGCACGCCGGTATTCGTCGGAACATTCCATGGCACATTGCCAGTATACTTTGACCAACTGACGCCATACTCATGTTTAAGCCCTGTCAATGCGGATTGCAAAGGATCACGGCCTTCGTCCATCGCGCGGCGATAATCCGCAACCATGGCTTCCGGCTCGCCCGTTGCAAGTGCCCCCTGCTCCACCAGACGTTTTGCATACAATGCGCGCGTCCCCGGGTGCTGATTGATAAAGCGATACATGAATGGTTGCGTAACCAGCGGCTCATCCTGCTCGTTATGACCCAGCTTGCGGAAGCACACCATGTCGATGACAACATCCTTGCCAAATTGCATGCGAAAATCGAGCGCAATTTCAGTCACCCGCAACACAGCTTCGGGATCATCCGCATTCACGTGAAAGATAGGTGCATCGACCATCTTGGCAATGTCGGTACAATAAAGCGACGAGCGCGTATCGCGCGTATCCGACGTGGTAAAGCCGATTTGGTTATTGACAATGATATGCACTGTGCCACCGGTGCGGTAGCCACGGGTTTGCGACAGATTAAATGTTTCCTGATTGACCCCCTGCCCTGGAAAAGCAGCATCACCGTGCAACAAAATAGGCAATACCTGCTTACCTTCCAAGTCTTTGCGGCGATGTTGGCGCGCACGCACAGAGCCTTCCACCACGGGATTAACAATCTCCAGGTGTGAAGGATTAAATGCCAGCGTTACATGCATCGGCCCGCCCTGCGTACCGATGTCGGAAGAGAAACCCTGATGGTATTTCACGTCACCCGAGGTGAGATGTTCCAGATGAATTCCTTCGAACTCGGCAAACAAGGTTGCAGGAAGTTTCCCCAGTGTATTTACCAGCACATTGAGACGACCCCGGTGTGCCATGCCGATGACAGACTCCTTGACACCCTGCCCGCCCGCACGTTGCAGCAGATGATGCAACAACGGAATTAACGTTTCGCCACCTTCCAGGGAAAAGCGTTTCTGACCGACATATTTGGTGTGCAAATAGCGTTCCAGGCCTTCCGCAGCAGTAAGCCGTTCAAGAATACGTTTCTTGGCTTCCAGCGGATATTCCGCTTCACCGGCGGTCCCTTCCAAGCGGGTTTGTATCCAGCGTTTTTGCGCAATATCGCTGATGTACATATACTCAGCGCCGACAGTGGCACAGTATATCCTGCGCAGACGCTGCAGAATCTCGCGCAGAGTCAAGCGTGCTCCGCCAACCAGCGAGCCGATATTAAAGCTTGTATCGAGATCGGAATCGAGAAGGTTGTAATACGCAGGATTCAGTTCTGCAACCTCGGCCTTGGAATAGCGCTTCAATGGATCCAGATCGGCGGCACGCACGCCAAGGAATCGGAATGCATTAATAAGTTGCAACACTGATGACTGCTTTCGATCATCGCCACCCTGTGTTGACTGTTGCGCGGCGCGCGTTGGCAAAACCGCAAAACCCCGTTGAATGGGCGAGTGCGCTACTTCATGAGGCGCGCCCGCTGTTGATTGCAACGCGTCGAAGTAAGCACGCCAAGCTTCTGTTAAGCTGGAAGGATCGGCAAGATAGTCTTCGTACAAACTCTCTACAAAAGCGTTATTGCCGCCGGAAAGCTGTGAGGAAGCCCACAGCGCTTGCATAGAGTTTGTATTTTGCTCAGCCATTTAGGATCAACATTTTCCTTTGGCAGGGTAATCCCGTTTAACTGCTCCGCGATACAACTGGCGCGGACGACCGATTTTATTGTCAGGATCCGAGATCATTTCATTCCATTGCGAAATCCAGCCGATGGTTCGCGCCACGGCAAAAATTACCGTAAACATATTCGTCGGAATTCCCAGCGCGCGCAGCACGATGCCGGAGTAGAAGTCCACATTCGGATAGAGTTTGCGTTCGATAAAATACGGGTCGCTCAGAGCGGTTTTTTCCAACTCCATCGCCAGCGCAAACAACTTGTCGTTTTCAAGCTTGAGTTCTTTGAGAACTTCGTGGCAAGTTTTGCGCATCACACTGGCGCGCGGATCCATGTTTTTATAAACGCGGTGACCAAAACCCATCAGTTTATATTTCTTGTCTTTAACGCCTTGCACATATTCAGATACGCGTGAAGCGTCACCGATTTCTTCCAGCATTAAAAGTGCGGCTTCATTTGCTCCGCCATGCGCCGGACCCCACAAGGTGGCGATACCGGAAGCAATGCAGGCAAACGGATTTGCGCCGCTCGATCCGGCCAAACGTACCGTTGAAGTCGATGCATTTTGTTCATGGTCGGCATGCAGAATAAATATCCGCTCAAGCGCCCGCACCAGCACGGGATTGGGAACATATTCCTCGGCCGGGTTTGCAAACATCATGTACATGAAGTTTTCCACGTAGCTGAAATTATTTTTCGGATACATAAACGGAAAACCTGTGTGATACTTGTGCGCCATTGCGGCAATGGTCGGCACTTTGGCAATCAAACGCAGCGCTGATATACGCCGATGTTCGGGATTTTGAATATCAAGTGAATCGTGGTAGAAAGCGGACAGTGCACCAACCACTCCCACCATCACCGCCATCGGGTGAGCATCGCGGCGGAAGCCGCTGAAGAAGCGAACCAGTTGCTCATGTACCATGGTGTGATTTTTTACAGTATTTACAAACTCCGCGCCTTCTTTGGCATCGGGTAATTCACCATTCAGCAGCAGGTAACACACTTCCAGAAAATCTGACTTTTCGGCCAGTTGCTCAATCGGATAACCGCGGTAATAAAGCAAGCCCGCGTCGCCATCAATGTATGTAATTGCCGAAGTACAACTGGAAGTCGCGAAGAATGCAGGGTCAAACGTAAACACACCCAACTTATTCAAGTGCCGGATATCAAGCACATCCGGGCCCAGTGACCCGGACAAGATTGGCAAATCGAGACTACGTCCATCATCTAGTGTGAGTGTTGCGCTGCGCTGCTTTTCCATATTCAACCCCTTAGTTGTGTTGCGACGATCAAACCACTTTAAGCCTCTCCAACAGTGCTTTTTGTTGCAGTTCCAGAGGAGGCTCTACTCTTCCTGTAATCATATCCCACAGGGAATTATCGGGCATGTCGAGCAAAACGTCGAATGCCACTTTTTCCAATTCATTCAGCCCCGCATAGTGCTGCTCGACGAAACGTCCGAGTACGATGTCCAGTTCCAGCAATCCGCGCCGGCAGCGCCATCGCACACGTTCCAGTTCCTTCATACGATGCGTTTTATCATCATGTCTTTTATCTTGCCGATCGCTTGCGTCGGGTTCAATTCTTTCGGACATACATCGGCACAATTCATAATGGTATGGCAACGGAACAAACGGTACGGATCTTCCAAATTATCCAGACGTTCGGCTGTCGCCTTGTCTCGCGTATCAGCGATGAAACGGTAAGCCTGCAACAAACCGGAAGGACCCACAAATTTATCCGGGTTCCACCAGAACGACGGGCAAGCTGTCGTGCAGCAACCGCAAAGAATACATTCGTACAAACCATCCAGTTCGGCACGATCTTTAGGCGATTGCAAACGCTCTGTTTCCGGCGGCGGATCGTTGTTCACCAGATAAGGTTTGATTGAATGATATTGTTTAAAGAATTGAGACATATCAACAATCAAGTCGCGAATGACCGGCAACCCGGGCAAGGGACGAATTTCGATAGGTTGCTTAAGCGTGGAAAGCGGCGTGACACAAGCCAAACCATTGCGCCCGTTGATATTCATCGCATCCGATCCGCATACACCTTCGCGGCATGATTTGCGGAAACCAAGGCTGTCATCCTGCTGCCGCAGCAACATTAGCGCATCCAACAACATAGCGTCACCCGCCTCAAATTTGAGGTCGTACTCCTGCATGTATGGAGCAGTATCTTTGTCGGGGTTGTAGCGGTAGATTTTAAATTTCATGTTTAAACCCTAGCTTCTTTTAGTAGACGCGCGCTTTGAGCGGGAAAGTTTCTACCGTTAACGGTTTTAGTCTCACTGGCTTGTAATCCAAACGACGGTCTGCACTGTAATACAGCGAGTGCTTCAACCAGTTTTTGTCATCACGCTCGGGGAAGTCATCGCGGGCATGTGCACCGCGACTTTCCTGGCGTGCGTTAGCCGCTGTCATAGTGGCTTGCGCGACTTCAATGAGATTATCCAGCTCCAGTGCTTCGATACGCGCAGTGTTGAACACTTTGCTTTGATCGTTGATGACCGTGTTCTTCGCACGTTCCGCAACTTCCCGAATTCTTTTCACACCGTCGGCCAACAAGTCAGGAAAGCGGAACACACCACAGTGAGCTTGCATTACTTTGCGCATTTCGGCACCAACCTCGGCAACACTTTCTCCCTGTTTCTGAGTTTCCAGTCTTGCCAGTCTCGCCAGAGAACGATCTGCCGCATCCGCAGGCAACGGTTTGTGATTGGGATTAGTCTTCAAATCTTCGATGATCTGGCGACCGGCAGCACGTCCGAACACGATCAGGTCGAGTAATGAGTTACACCCGAGGCGATTGGCTCCATGCACGGATGCACAGGCACATTCGCCCACTGCATAAAAGCCCTGTACCACGTCTTCCGGCGCTGTGCCATGCGGCGCTACGACTTGTCCGTGATAATTGGTCGGAATGCCGCCCATCATATAATGCGCAGTTGGCACCACAGGAATGGGAGACTTGGCCGGATCAACGTGAGCAAATTTAAGCGCAATATCACGAATACCCGGTAGACGGTGACGAATGACATCTTCGCCCAAATGATCCAGTTTGAGCATAACATGGTCGCCATGCGGGCCACAGCCGCGACCTTCTTTGATCTCGGTTGCCATTGCGCGCGCGACCACATCGCGGCTGGCCAAATCTTTTGCGGTGGGCGCATAACGCGGCATAAAACGTTCGCCGTCTTTATTCACCAGATATCCGCCTTCACCGCGCACACCTTCAGTGATGAGCACGCCCGCACCGTGGACCCCCGTAGGATGGAATTGGAAAAATTCCATGTCTTCGAGCGGGATGCCTGCGCGTGCCGCCATACCGAGGCCGTCGCCGGTATTAATATAGGCATTGGTACTTGCCGAGAAAATACGACCCGCGCCGCCAGTGGCAAACAACGTTGCACGCGCGTGCAGAATCATCACTTCCGAGGTTTCAATTTCCATCGCAACAACGCCCAGCACATCGCCGTCCTGATCACGAATCAAATCGAGCGCCATCCACTCCACGAAGAAGTTGGTATTGGCATGTACATTTTGCTGATACAAAGTGTGCAGCAAAGCGTGTCCGGTACGGTCAGCCGCCGCACATGCTCTGTCTACCGGCGTTTTGCCATAATCTTGCATGTGACCGCCGAACGGGCGCTGGTAAATCTTGCCATCTTCCGTGCGATCAAACGGCATACCGAAGTGTTCCAGTTCGTAGACCACTTCCGGTGCGGCACGACACATATATTCGATCGCATCCTGGTCACCCAGATAATCCGAACCTTTCACTGTGTCATACATATGCCAGTGCCAGTTATCTTCTTTGACGTTACCCAAGGAAGCGGCGATACCGCCCTGCGCCGCGACGGTATGAGAACGTGTCGGGAAAACTTTGGATAACACCGCAACTTTCAGTCCGGCCTGGGAAAGCTGCAAAGCCGCACGCATTCCCGCTCCGCCGGCACCCACTACAACCACATCAAATGTACGCTTTGTCACTGACATCTCTAGAAACCCCACAGAATTTGTACCGACCAGATGGCGTACAACAACAAAGCCAAAATGACCAAGACATGAATAAGCAAACGGACGCTCGCCGGATTAACGTAATCCATTACTATATCTCTCGCACCTATCCATGCGTGATAAAACAGACTCAGCAAGAAAAGTAGCGCAAAGGAACGTGTCACGTTATTGGAAAACAAACTTGTCCATACGTCGTAATCGACTTTGGGTTGCAGCAACAAATCCCCGACTACAAACAAAACAAACAAGACCATTACAACGGCTGTAACGCGTTGCACCAACCAATCGCGCAATCCGTAATGCGCGCCAGTCACGACACGATTCAGCATAATTTCACTCCGATCAACACAGTCAACAGTAGACTCACAGCCAACACCCACTTGCTGCTGGCTCGTGCCTGGGCCAAACTGGAACCCAAGTGCAAGTCAATGGCAAGATAGCGAATGCCCGCACAGAAGTGATGCAGAAAAGCCCACAATAAGCCGATAGCTACTAGTTTGCTCAACGGGTATTGCAAGATTTCCGTCAGTTGGGTATAGGTCTCGATAGAACGCAGACTTGACTGCAATATCCACAGTAGCAACGGCAACGACAAGAAGAGAATAAAACCGCTAACACGATGAAGAATAGAGACAAATCCAGCCAGAGGTAACTTAATCAAATGTAACGAGAGATGCTTTGGACGTTTTTTATTCATTTGGTACTAACCCGAAAAAGGTGCGTAATCTTACACCTTTTGCACGATGTGTGAACTTCAAAAAATAAGCCAATTGTATGAGCCTGCCAGACAGAGTGAAGACAACCCACTAAAGCAGGCTATGAATCCCCTTTAACATACATGCAGTATGTTATTCCCATCTAATAATATACCCACAAAACTGAGCACCCTTGTACTACAACTAATTTTTTGTTCTTAACTCGAAGCCTAAATAAAGCCAGATTATTCCGCCAATCAATTGTTTTAATATTTATTATTAAATATTTCAATAGTTAATAATAAATCAAATAAATCATCACGTACATGACAATATTGATTCATCTTTAAATAGACAATTGCATTACTTTTGCAACGTAGGTAGGATTAAGAATCCAAATTTAGCACATCTTGGAATTTCTCCTGCAGGAATCGACTGATGCAACATTCGCCCCCCATTGATTAAATCATTCAGACAACGGTTCCGCAATTGGGCATTTCGCCGCACTGTCGAAACTGGCACGGTAGAGCTTAATCAGCGGCGTATCTACATACTGCCCACGCGGCAGGGTGTCGGCTTCGGTTTTGTGCTAGTGCTGATGCTGCTTGGCGACATCAATTACAACCTGAGCTTGGGCTATATACTTACCTTTTTACTTGCTACCGCCAGCGGCATGAGTATGTTGCACGCCTTTCGCAACATGGCGCAACTTGAGATACGCGCGGGACATGTCGAACCGGTATTTGCCGGCGAGCAGGCCTATTTCGTTTTTCATTTTAACAACCCCGGCACGCTGACTCGTCATCAAATTCATTTACAGGATGACGCGGGGCATCACACAGTATTCGACCTGCCGGCACAACAACATACGGAGATTCGGCTTGCCTTGCCTGCCTTAAAACGCGGTTGGCTGGATAGCGAGCGGCTAACGCTTTGCACGGATTTCCCCTTCGGACTTTTTCACGCCTGGACATACCTTCATTTTGATGTGCGTTGCCTGGTCTACCCAAAACCATCAAACCCTCAACCCTTACCCGATGCTTCCGCACAAGATGGCAACGGCAAGTTGCCCGTTACAGGCGATGAGGATTTTTCCGGATTGCGCAACTACGTGGCGGGAGATGCCATGCCCCGCATCGCATGGAAAGCCCTGGCGCGCGAACAGGGATTGCAGGTCAAACAATTTGTTGCGCAACAGGGTCGAACGCTTTGGCTGGATTGGGCATTGTTACCCAACATCGCACAAGAACGAAAACTGGAATTACTCACACGCTGGGTGTTGGATGCAGATGCGCAAGGTTTAATATGCGGATTGCGCTTGCCGGACAGTGAAATTGCTCCACAGAATAATCCATCGCATAGAACGGAGTGTCTGCGCAGATTGGCGCTGTTTGGCACTGGTGCGCCATGAAACTCACCGCCCCGCTTATTTATGGATTAATCGCCTGCCTCCTGCTGGTTAGTGCGCCGCATGCAGAGCATCTCCCAATATGGGTTAGCGCATTAAGTGCCGTACTTTTGGCTTGGCGCGCCTACCTCACTGCTACCGCTAATTCGCTGCCCAAGCGCTGGATGTTGTTGCTCGTCACCCTAATCTGCGTTGGCTTCATCGCCCTCAGCTTCCGCACCCTGTTCGGACGAGAAGTCGGCGTCACGCTTCTGATCCTGCTTGGCTCGCTCAAACTTTTGGAATTACGCGAAGTACGCGATGCCACTGTGCTGATTTATCTATGCTGCTTTGTCATTATTACCAACTTTTTCTACTCGCAAAGTATTCCCACTGCAATTTATATGTTGTTCACTTTGCTGGTCATCATGGCTACCTGGGTACATCTTCAGACAGGCAATATTAAATTTATGCCGCGCCTGCGCATCGCCGCCACGATTTTGTTACAAGCCATTCCTTTGTCAATATTGATCTTTGTGCTATTCCCCCGTGTGCAGGGCCCGTTGTGGGGGATGCCGCAGGATGCTTACGGTAGCAGCGGCTTATCCGACACCATGTCACCGGGTAGCTTGAGTAAATTAACGTTGTCAGAAGCTGTCGCTTTCCGTGTCACTTTTACCGGCAAGCCGCCCTTGCAAAACCAGCTCTACTGGCGCGGACCGGTACTGTGGGATTTCGACGGTAAAACCTGGACACGCGGCCGCAACGCCACGCTGCAACGGCCCAAGTTAGACAGAGTGAGCCAGCCGGTTAGCTATACCGTCACCTTGGAAGCAAACAACAAACCTTGGCTATTCGCATTGGATATGCCGATAAAGATTTCGATTCCTGCCGATTTCGCCCCCGATTTTCAGGTACTGAACAAATCGCTGGTAAACACGCGCCTGCGTTATAACGTCACCTCGGTGATGGATTATCTTGCCAATCTCGAGGAGCCGCCGCAACAAATGAAACGTGCGCTCAAATTGCCGGAGGGATTTAATCCGCGAACCCGTCAATTGGCTGCACAGTGGCGTTCACAATACCCAAGCGATGAACTAATTATTAAGACCGCGCTCGCCTATTTCAATCAAAATACGTTTGAATACACGCTCGAACCACCTCCACTCGGCATCAACAGCGTGGACGATTTTCTGTTCGAAACACGCAAAGGATTTTGCGAATATTATGCTTCCAGTTTTGTATTTCTAATGCGCGCGGCAGGTATTCCTGCTCGTGTTGTCACCGGCTATCAAGGCGGCGAATACAACAGTTATGGCGATTACTATGTCCTGCGCCAATCGGATGCCCATGCCTGGGCCGAAGTGTGGCTGCAAGATCGCGGCTGGGTACGTTTCGACCCCACTGCCGCCGTAGCACCGGAACGCATCCGGAACGGACTCAGCGCCGCGATGCCAAACAATGCGGCCTTGCCTTTTTTTGCGCGAACACAATCGCCGCTTTTGCTCAACCTGCGCCTAAATCTTGATGCGTTCACCAATCAATGGAACCAATGGGTATTGGGGTACGACACTGAACGCCAATTTGCTTTCCTGACGCGTCTCGGTATGGAAGACATCACTTGGCAAAAGCTGGCGATGAATATGTTTGGGGGAGTCGCGTTGCTGGTGGGAATATTTACCCTGTTTATGTTGCGCCGATTACAGCTTCGAAACACAGACGAGATACAAAAGCATTATCAACAGTTCTGCAAAAAAATGGCCAAGGTTGGCTTCGAACGGGCACCCCATGAAGGAGCGCAAGATTTTGCCAATCGTGCTACCGGAATAAAATCCCAATACGCGACTGCAATTCAAAATATCACTGCGCAATATATTGCACTGCGCTACCAAAACCAGCATGATGCCAGCTTGCTGCAATCCTTTAAAAGTGCAGTACGCAGCTTCAAGCTATAATCCTAATAACCGAAGTACAAGCCACAGAGGCCACAGAAAGAGAAGCGAGTTACCCAAATTTCGTAGCATCACCCGCAAGTGAAATGGGCATTGTGTTAAAAGCTCTGGTTTTTCTCTGTGATCTCGGTGTTCTTTGTGGCTAACTGCTTTTTCTTGAATAAACCGCCCATTTCAATAGAAAAATATTATGCATATTACTCGCCGCCTGGAATTTGATGCCGGACACCGTATTCCCAACCACAATAGCCAATGCAAGCATTTGCACGGTCATCGTTATGCCATTCAGATTACACTTTCAGGCAATGTTATTACGACAGAAGGTATTTCCGAACAAGGCATGGTAATGGATTTTTCGGATGTGAAGCGCATCGCCAAAGAACGCGTAGTTGATGCCTGGGATCATGCTTTTCTGGTGTATCGCGGAGATAAGGTGGTCTTGGATTTTTTGCACACGCTACCGGATCACAAAACTGTCGTACTAAATGTCATACCAACAGCGGAAAATCTGGCGATGGTCGCCTTTGAGCTGCTTGACGACGCCTATCGCAATACTTTTGGAAACGACCTGCGACTCGAACGAGTACGCTTATACGAAACACCCAACAACTGGGTAGACCACGTAAGAGCGCCTACCCATATGGCGTTTACCTAAAGAAGCTGCGCTCCGCAGTTAGCGTCGGCAATCACACACTCGCCGTTGCATGCCACTGCTGCAACTTTTCAAGTGAAAGGCGATCTGTTTCGCCAATAACCATGCGTGCGCCCTCAAAGTCGTCGTTGATAGTGTAGTCGTTCACCGTAATGACAGTCGGAATTCCCGCTGCCAGACTGGCAGCCAACCCGTGGGAGGAGTCCTCCACAGCCAAACAGTCCCGTGGCGGCAGGTTTAGCTGGCGTAAAACCCATTGGTAAATTTCCGGCGAAGGTTTTTTGGCGGCAGACACACTGCCCGAAGCAATTGCATCAAACCAGGCATCGGCATTTTGCCCCAGATTCGAGCGTATAAGGCCGACAACGTTTTCCAATTTGGAGCTTGAAGCAATGGCTATCCGTAACCCTTCAGTACGGGCATCGCAGATCAATTGGCCAAGATCGGCACGCAAGGGTATTGCCCCGGCAGCCAGTAATCGCTGGTAATTCCGTGTTTTTAATTCATGTATTCGAAGTGTCAGTTCCTGAAAATCGGACCGCGCAGCAGTTGCTTTATCGTAATGCTCCGCGTAGTAAACAATCCGTTCCTGACCTCCGGCAACGCTCAACAGCGTGCCGTAGAAAGCCTCGTCCCAGTGCCACGACAAGCCGACTTCGGCAAAAGCGGCATTAAATGCGGGTCGATGACCATCGCGTTCCGTATTGGCAAGAGTGCCGTCTACATCGAAAATGATCGCTCGCAGTGACATGATAAATATTTACCGAACATTAATAGTGGGGTGCAAAGATTAACCGATTTTTAAATTCGGTGAAACCCATTTAGTTTATCCGGGGAAATCCTCACCATTTAAATTATCAATTATTACTATTAATTTTAACACTCATGCATAACACCCTTTCAACCACAATGGAAAAAAGTGTTATAGTTAACGCTTTACGAATAAATGAAATCGGTCATTTGGCCGATCCTGATATTGCCAAAGTGACTGGAGACTAAGCGCACGTGAAACCGACCAATATTGGCCACCACGAATATTTTCATAAAGTCGTGGACTGTCAGTGGGCATGCCCTGCCCACACCCCCGTTCCAGAGTATATCCGCCTGGTTGCAGCCGGCCACTACTCTGATGCTTACCTGATTAACTGGCGTTCCAATGTATTCCCCGGAATACTCGGTCGAGTGTGTGACCGGCCTTGTGAACCCGCTTGCCGCCGTGGCCGGGTTGACAAAGAACCTGTGGCAATCTGCCGCCTGAAGCGGGTTGCCGCCGACCTGAAAGATGACATTCAGGAGCGCCTGCCCAAAGCGCCTTCCCAAAAAAATGGTAAACGCATTGCCTGTGTGGGCGGCGGACCAGCTTCTCTTACGGTTGCTCGCGATCTGTCGGTGCTTGGTTATCAGGTTACCGTCTTTGACAGCGGCTCATCTCTCGGCGGGATGGTACGCAGCCAGATCCCCAAATTCCGTTTACCCGATAGCGTTATTGACGAAGAATGTGCCTACATCACTAATCTGGGCGTCGAGACCCGCCTCAACCATTGGGTAGGTAGCCTGCGTGATCTGCTAGCCCAGAATTGGGATTCGGTCTTCGTCGGCACTGGTGCCCCGCGCGGCCGCGATGCCGACATCCCGGGCCGTCAGGAAGCAGCAGCGCATATCCATATCGGCATTGACTGGTTGTCCAATGTTGCCTTTGGCCACACTAGCAAAATTTCCAAACGCGTCATTGTTCTTGGCGGGGGCAATACGGCAATGGATTGTTGCCGTTCCGCTCGCCGGCTCGGTGGCGAAGATGTCAAGGTTGTGGTGCGCAGCGGCTTTGAAGAAATGAAGGCCTCGCCATGGGAAAAAGAGGATGCTATTCACGAAGGCATCCCTATTCTTAATATGCTGGTGCCGAAAGAATTTGTTCATGCCAACGGCAAGTTGACAGGTGTTCTATTCTATAAGGTGCGTGCCGAGTATGATGCAAAAGGCAAACGCAACCTGATTCCTACCGACGAACCTGATGTCTTGCTCGAATGCGACGAAGTGCTGGTGGCAATCGGTCAGGAGAATGCCTTCCCATGGATCGAGAAGGATATCGGGCTTGAGTTCGACAAGTGGAATATGCCGGTACTGAATCAAACCACGTTGCAATCGACCCTGCCGAAGGTGTTTTTCGGCGGCGATGCAGCGCTCGGCCCCAAAAACATTATCACCGCAGTGGCGCAGGGCCATCAGGCCGCCATTTCCATCGATTTATTATGCCGCAACAAGAGTTTATTGGATCGCCCTTCCCCGATCACGCAAATGGTCAGCCAAAAGATGGGCATTCACGAGTGGAGTTACGACAATCAGGTTTCGGAAGAGGCGCGCAAGAAAGTGCCGATGAAATCCCAGGAAAAAGCGCTCAAGGACATCAAGCTCGAAATTGAAATGGGGTTTGATCCGCTCATGGCCTGCTCTGAGGCAGAGCGTTGCCTCAATTGCGATGCCGAGACCGTATTCACTGAAAAATCCTGTATCGAATGCGATGCCTGCGCCGATATCTGCCCGACAGAGTGCATCACCTTTACTGCCAACGGCGAAGAGGAAGATCTGCGCGGTCGTCTGAAGGCGCCTTCTAAAAATCTGAAGCAGGCACTGTATGTCTCCGACTCGCTCAAGACGGGTAGAGTCATGGTAAAAGACGAGAATGTTTGCCTGCATTGCGGCATGTGTGCCGAGCGTTGTCCGACAGGCGCTTGGGATATCCAGAGATTCTTTCTACAAACTGCCGAAGCCGGGACTGAAGCGAGAAGAACATGAGCACCATAAAATCCATTCAAAGTATTAACGATTTCGTTATCAAGTTCGCCAATATTAACGGCTCCGGTTCGGCATCCGCCAATGAGCTTTTTGCGCGATCCATCATGCGTATGGGCGTGTCGGTTGCGCCCCGCAACATTTTCCCTTCGAACATCCAGGGCATGCCAACGTGGTACGAAATGCGCGTGTCGGCGGCTGGCTGGCTAGGCCGTCGCGGGGGTTGCGAACTGATGGTGGCGATGAATCCGCAGACATGGGACCGCGATCTTGCCGAAATTGAGCCGGGCGGTTATCTGCTCTACGATTCGACCAAGTTGCAGCCCCACTCTCGTTTCCGCGATGACATAACAGTACTGGGCATTCCCCTCACTGAAATATGCAATCGCGAATACACCGACCCGCGCCAGCGGCAACTGTTCAAGAACATCATGTACGTCGGCGCACTCACAGCGCTGCTCGATATGGACCTCGCAACAGTAGAAAAACTGATTGGGGATCAGTATCGCGGCAAGGACAAGCTGATTGATGCCAACTTCAACGCGCTGAAGTTGGGCTACACGTATGCCAAAGAAAATCTGCCCTGCCCGATCGGTTTGCGGGTGGAACGCTCCAATAGTGTTGGCGACAAGATCTTTATGAATGGCAACGATGCCTGCGGTCTGGGCGCCGTCTATGGTGGCGCTACAGTGGTGGGCTGGTATCCGATCACGCCATCAACCTCCGTGATCGAGGCTTTCGGTAGTTATTGCCGCAAATACCGCACCGATCCGGACAACGGCAAAGCGCGTTATGCGCTGGTTCAGGCCGAAGACGAATTGGCTGCGATCGGCATCGTGATTGGTGCGGCGTGGAATGGCGCGCGCGCTTTCACGGCGACCTCCGGTCCGGGTATTTCGCTGATGCAGGAATTTCTCGGTCTCGCCTATTTTGCCGAGGTACCGATCGTCATTTTCAATGTACAGCGCGGTGGCCCGTCCACCGGGATGCCGACGCGCACGCAACAGTCCGATCTGATTGCCTGCGCCTACGCCTCGCACGGCGATACCAAGCATGTGCTGCTGTTCCCGGAAGACCCTTACGAGTGTTTCACGTTTGGCGCACAGGCTTTCGACTTGTCAGATCGTTTACAAACACCGGTATTGGTCATGCTGGATCTTGACATCGGCATGAATGACCGCTTGTGCAAACCCTTCGACTGGGACGACCAGCGCCGCTATGATTACGGCAAGGTCATGACCGCCGAAGAGCTGGAGTCCGGCAAAAATTTCGGCCGCTACCTTGATGTGGATGGCGACGGCATTCCCTATCGCACCATCCCCGGAACGCATCCGACCAAGGGTGCCTTCTTCAGTCGTGGCACTACGCGCAATGCTTACGCCAAGTACAGCGAAGTCGGCACGGACTACATTTACAACATGGAGCGTCTGCGGCGCAAATTCGAGACAGCCAAGAAACTGGTGCCTGCCCCGATTCTTCAGTCCGCATCACAGCCTACCCGTTATGGCGCGATTTATTACGGATCAACGAGTCCGGCCATGGCAGAAGCTTATGCGCTGCTCGAAGCACAGGGTATCCATGTGGACACCTTGCGGGTACGCGGCTTCCCCTTCTCCGACGAAGTCATCGACTTTGTTAATGCGCATGATTACGTCTTCGTCGTCGAGCAGAACGAAAGCGGGCAGTTGCGCATGCTGTTGATCAACGAAGGCGAAATCGACCCGAAACGTCTGATACGCGTTCTGCACTATGATGGTACGCCGATCACTGCCCGCTTCATTTCCGGCAAGATCAGCAACGCACTTTCCGAACACAAAATCACTCCGATCCGCAAACAGGTGGCCTCATGACCTATCTCGCAAAACCCAAACTGCTGCAAGCTGACGCACCCAGAAATGCGCGGGGCTATACCCGCCGCGACTATGAAGGCGCCATTTCGACGCTTTGTGCCGGATGCGGACACGACTCGATCAGCGCCTCCGTCGTACAAGCCTGTTTCGATCTGGACATCGAACCGCACCGGGTAGCCAAGCTCTCGGGCATCGGTTGCTCGTCCAAGACGCCGGACTACTTTCTGGGCGCTTCGCATGGCTTTAATACCACGCATGGACGGATGCCATCGGTGCTCACCGGTGCAGCATTAGCCAATCGTGACCTAATCTATTTGGGCGTTTCCGGTGACGGCGACTCCGCCTCGATCGGTATCGGCCAGTTCGCCCACGCCATGCGGCGCGGTGTGAATATGACTTATCTGGTCGAAAACAACGGAGTCTATGGCCTGACCAAAGGTCAATTCTCGGCCACTGCCGATAAAGGCTCAAAAAACAAGCGCGGTGTCGTGAATAGCGATACGCCGATTGATCTGGTTTCCCTTGCCTTGCAACTGGGCGCCACTTATGTCGCACGCAGCTTCTCCGGCGACAAGGAACAATTGATCCCGCTCATCAAAGGTGCATTGCGCCACCGTGGTCCGGCCTTCATCGATATCATCAGCCCCTGCGTAACGTTCAACAACCATGCCGGCTCGACCAAAAGCTATGACTATGTGCGCGAGCATAACGAGGCAGTAAACCGCCTCGACTTCATCCTGCCGCGCGACCAGATCAATGCCTCGTATCCGCCCGGCTCATTGCGCCGGGTTGTGCAACATGACGGATCAATCCTGCACCTGCGCAAGCTGGGCACGGACTACGACCCGTCCGACCGCGTCGGCGCCATGAACCATTTACAGGAGCGGCATGCGCTGGGTGAAATTGTCACCGGACTTTTGTACGTTGATGAAAATTCAGAGGATCTGCACCGACATCTGAATACGGTCGAAAAGCCGCTTAACCAGCTTCGTGATGCTTATCTTTGCCCCGGTAGCAAAGCCCTTGATGCGCTCAATGCATCACTGAGGTAAAACCTACCTGCAACACCGCCGCTATCAGGTCAGGCTTAATCGAAACTTGGTCTGATAGTTACGCGATCCAACCATTCCCGCAGCAAACAGTTCCCTAGAAAAGCTGTTTCTCAATCACACCGTACTGCCCTGCCCCTACCCGATCCCGCCCGGATTCTTTTGCCTGATACAATGCAAAATCGGCGGACTTTAGCAGGATATCCAAAGAACTTTTTCCATCCGGAATAACCGATGCCACGCCGCAACTGATGGTGACGTGGCGTGACTCGGTCGCGTAATGCGGAATCTTCAAATCCGATACTTGTTGGCGCAAACGATTGGCGATCCATTTGGCCCCGTCGGTATCCGTCTCGCCCAACACGATCACGAATTCTTCACCTCCATAGCGTGCGGCCAAATCTGTTGCACGCGGAGCTGCCTTCCCCACTTGAGAGGCAACCGCCTTCAAACATTCATCACCAACCTGGTGTCCATACCTGTCATTGAACAATTTAAAATTGTCCACATCGATCATTACCAGTGCCAGCGGTTTTTTCATACGCTCACAGCGCCGCCATTCACGTATCGACTGTTCGTCATACATGCGGCGGTTGGGGATTCCTGTCAACCCGTCTGTAGCCGACTGTCTTTGCAGCTTTGCATTTGCCTCGTTCAACTGCTCAGTCACATGCACCAGTGTGCGCTGCATTTCTACCAGACGGAGCATAGCTTTCACTTTTGCGTTCAGCACGACCTCGGAGATCGGCTTGAGCAAATAATCGTCCCCCCCACTTCAATACCGCGCTCCAAATCTTCGTCCTTGGTCATGCTGGTCAAAAAGATGATCGCTGTCCAATCTTCGATTTTTTCCATCGCGCGAATTTTCAGCGCCACATCGAAACCGTCAATATCGGGAAGCTGCGCATCGAGCAAAATAATGTCCGGCTGTTCACGGTGATAAATATCAATCGCCAGCGCGCCTGTTTCAGCAGTCAAAGGGATGATTCCCATCTTCCCCAAATAACCGCACAACACTTTCATGGTGACTTTGCTGTCTTCCACGACCAAAACTTTTAATTCATCCACGTTACTTCCTTCTTTCAATTGTCCATCGAAAAATTACGCAGAATAAGTGGCTACCGCAAAACATAAATCCTGCCAGGCTTTGGCCTTCTCAGCAGGACTACGCAATAGATAAGCCGGGTGGTAAGTAATAATAAGCGGAATCCCCTGATATTCATGGATCGTGCCGCGCAGAGACCCCAATGTAGCATCGCGCCCCAGTAATGCAGTGGCCGCAGTCTTGCCGAGCGCAACGATGAGCTTGGGCTTTATCAGCGCGATCTGCCTCTGTAAATACGGCAAGCATTGCGCAATCTCATCGGCTTCCGGTGTGCGGTTATTAGGTGGGCGGCATTTAACGACATTGGCGATATACACATTTTGACCGCGCTTGAGTTTGATCGCCGCCAGCATATTATCCAGTAACTTGCCTGCCTGCCCGACAAATGGCTCACCTTGTTCATCTTCGTCTGCGCCGGGGCCTTCGCCGACAAATAACCACTCGGCTTTTTGATCACCCACACCGAACACCGTCTGCGTGCATCCTGGGCGCAATTTGCAGGCAGTGCAATCTTGCACGTGCTGCTTAAGCGCGGGCCAATCGGCGTCTTCGCTATTCTTGCGAAACAAGACAGGCTCGGTTTTTTGTTTCTCTGTATCTCTTGAAGGAGCTGTTTTAAGTTCTATAGTTAAAGGATCAGCGCCAACTTGCGTTAACACACTTGGCGCTACTGAAGTCCCCTGAGTATCCCTCACCAAAGGTGGCGGCAAATCTTTCCCGACCCATAACGGGTAAAGATTAAATTCACGCAAAACTGCTTCATCTCGAATATTCACACCGTCCGCCCCATTAGGATCGCATCTTCGCGTCCGCTATTTTCCACCGGATAGTAGTCGCGGCGCAAACCGATTTCGACAAAACCCATACCGCGATAGAGTGCAATTGCAACCCTATTTGAAGCTCTTACTTCCAACACTACCCTTTGTTTGCCGAGTTCGTGAGTGATCGCCAGCATCGCTTGCAACAGTTTTCGTCCACGACCTTTGCCTTGCTGCGGGGCTGCAATTCCAATGTCCAGCAGTTCGGCATCGTCCACGCCTTGCATTAATACTGCATAGCCGATCATCTCACCGTCCAGTTCGGCTACCTTGCATACGTACTGGCTGTCTAATGCATCAATAAAGTTTCCGCGTGTCCAGGGATGCGCATGAACTTGCTGCTCAATGCCCAACACAGATTCAATGTCACTGTCGATCATGTCGCGCAATGTCAGATTCATTTGATGTTCAGCGTTCGCTCGTTTTCAAGGCGACTTTGTCGCGCAGATAAAGCGGCAAAGCCAAAGCGGCATCAACTTCATTGCCCTTGGTGAATTCAATGGATGCAAGTTGCGCTATGGCACTTGCCAGCGGCACCAGCAAGGCATCGACACCTGATAATTGGCTGGAATATCGCCCTGACAACGCTGTGTCATTAACCGCAAAACCGCTGCCTGCTCCGAACCAGCCATCGCCCGTTAACGCCGGTGAACTTTCAATTTTGCACAGACATGGCTCAATTTTAGTCCGCCACTCTCCGCCAATTTTTTCATAGGCAGCAAGATATATTTCCCCCATGCGCGCATCCAAGGCGGCAATGACTTTGTCTTGACCGGAAGCCTGCGCCAAGGCCCGTAAAGTGCATACGCCGACCACGCTTAAATTCGCGCCGAGTGCTAAGCCCTGCGCCACGCCACAGGCGATGCGCACCCCGGTAAATGAACCGGGGCCTTTGCCAAACGCGATGCCACCGAGTTGGGCGATTGTTACGCCGCAGTCTTTCAACAACTTGTCCATCATCTCCATCAATACTTCGGAATGTTTCTGTCCGACCAGTGCAGCGCTTTCACTCATAGCGCCGTCTTGCCACAGTGCAACCGAGCAATATTCAGTGGAGGTTTCGACAGCCAGAATCTTCATTAAACTCGTGTCAACAAGGCAACAGCCTGCGCCGCAATACCTTCGCCCCGTCCGGTATAGCCCAGTTTTTCGGTGGTGGTCGCTTTCACATTCACCGCGGTTTTGGCAATGCCGAGATCTGCGGCAATGTTGTCAACCATCTGAGGAATGTGGGGGGCCATCTTAGGCGCCTGCGCAATGATTGTGGAATCTATATTGCCGATAAGGTATCCGCTCTCTGCGACTTTTTGCGCCACCACGCGCAATAAGATGCGGCTATCTATATCCTTGTATTTTGCATCCGTATCGGCAAAATGTTTGCCGATATCACCCAATGCCGCAGCGCCCAAAATCGCATCGCAAATAGCGTGCAACAGCACATCCGCATCGGAATGTCCGAGCAATCCTTTTTCATAGGGGATATCCACACCGCCAATAATCAGTTTGCGGCCCGTCACCAATTGGTGAACGTCAAAACCTTGTCCGATACGCATTGTTACCTCCCTACCCTTTCAATAACAGCTCCGCCAATTTAATATCCTGCGGATACGTCACTTTAAAATTACTTGTGTCTCCCGCCACTAATTTTGGATGCAGCCCCAAGGCCTCGATAGCCGAGGCTTCATCGGTGACGTTTTTGCTTTGCTGTAATGCCTGTGCCAATATTCCGGCACGAAACATCTGCGGTGTCTGCGCCTGCCATAATTTTTCCCGGCTCTCGGTACTTTCGATACGCTGCCGCGCATCAGCACGTTTTAAAGTATCCGCCACCGGCACGGCAAGAATGCCGCCCACCTCATCGTCACGCAGTTCGGTTATTAGTTTTCCCAGATGCGCCTGCGTCAAACAGGGACGCGCCGCATCATGCACCAACACCCAATCATCCGCCTCCAATTCGGATACCAGCAAGCCGTTTGCCACGCTCTCGGCGCGTGTCGCACCGCCGCAATACAGCGGCTCCAGCTTGCCCGCGCAAAGAGACCAATCGTAGCGTTTGAAATATTCATCTTCGGGCGCAAGCACGACAAATACAGTTGTAATCTGCGGGCAGTTACATAAAGTAGTGAGCGCGTGGTAAATCATCGGGTGCCCCGACAAATCGAGATATTGCTTGGGCAGTTCGCTTCCCATTCGGGAACCGGAACCGGCAGCGGGAACAAGTGCGTAGAATTCTGACATAGGCGAATTGTAATTGAATATTGCAGACGTTAGTCTTTAGTTAGCGTTTCGCTAAGCCCACCCTGAGCAAAATTATAGTGTGGCTTTTTAACCAACGACCGCCCTTAACTAATCTCCCGATAACTTACCTCGACCACAACCAATTCTTCAACGCCATTGGGTAGCTGCAATTTCACTTCATCATCCGTTCGCGCCTTGAGCAACGCACGCGCCAGTGGTGACACCCAACTAATGTGCCCCCTGTTCACATCCGCTTCCTCAACACCGACTATGCTGTAAGTACGCTCTACCCCGTCGCCATGGCTCACCGTTACTGTCGCCCCGAAAAATACCTGATCACAGCCTTGACGCTTAACAGGATCGACTACTTCGGAATTTTCCAGACGCTTGGCCAAAAAACGTAGTCGCCGGTCAATTTCGCGCAAGCGTTTTTTGCCGTAGATGTAATCGCCATTTTCGGAACGGTCACCATTTGAAGCCGCCCAGGAAATAGTCTGCACCAAAGCAGGGCGCTCCACTTCCCACAATTGTTTGTACTCATCTTTCATGCGACGGAAACCAGTCGGCGTGATGTAATTCTTGGTGCCTGCCGGGATGGCTGGCAAAGCCGTCAATTCATCTTCATCGTCTGCATCGTCAGTCTCGCGGGTAAAAGCTTTATTCATAAAAACGACACACTTTCGTTAATAAATGCGAAATCATTCTGAAGTATTCTGTAAAATGCTGCTTGGATTAGTTCAGAATATACCAATAGTATTTATTCCTTGGTAGTTATCTATCTAACAATGAATCATAGAACATCAAGACAAGCTCTCCCTACCTTAATTTGGAAGGTCTAGATATGCATAGATACTTTTGCATATTGACCTATTGGCAAGGAAAGTGCAGTCTCAATATAAAGCATTATTGCCAAAATACTGACAAAGGTAAGTGAAGATGATCGCGAAAATCGGTTTTGTTATGCTCGTATTAATTTCATGCGGGACACTGTACATGTTGGACTTCTACATAAAACAAGATCAGGAAGAAAACTCGAAGCAACTCCATTCTTTTGTGCAACAAACGCGTGATATAGCGTTGGCCAAAACTTCCGCCAAGGAAAGGTTTGAGTCGCAACTCGTGACCGACCTTGCCCGTTGCCAAGATAACGCCTTAAAGGCCTATAACAATTACCTCGGTCTTATCCGGAAATCGGCTCATAGCAAACATGGCGCACCCGCCATCCCCGAAGACATTCTTAGACAAGCCGTCACGCTTCAAACAAATCAAAAAAACGAATGCAAGAACATCTACGACACCAAGATTCGTGAAGGCATATAAGGCCTGATTTCGTGAATGGTACCGATTGTTACCCGTATTGATTGAGGAGCCATATGTCCGTCCCTGAAGTTCATTCTGTATTCGCGCCCAAGCGTGCCATCAAGTTTATCCTGGCGTTGGTGGTCATTTCGGTGCTATTGCTTGCCTTGTATTTTTTTGCAGCTTTACACTTCAGTTATTCCGAAGGCGAGCGCGCGGGATTCGTGCAAAAACTGTCCAAAAAGGGTTGGCTGTGCAAAACATGGGAAGGTGAAATAGCCATGGTTTCTTTGCCCGGCGCGGCACCGGAAAAGTTTAATTTTACAGTGCGCGACGATGATGTCGCCGAGCGCATTAATAAGCAAGTGGGCACACGCGTTGCATTGGTCTATGCGCAACACAAAGGCTTATTCAATTCTTGTTTCGGCGAAACTGAGTTCTTTGTGACTGACGTCAAGGTAATACAGCCTCAATGAACTATTTTATTTTGGTTGCGTGGGCAGGCCGAAAAACTACGCACTGTTGCGCATCCGATTCGAGATAAGCACCACCAATAAGGTCAAGACAGTAAGGCACAGCAGGAAACACCGCTTCCAGACAATCTCCGATAGCCGAAGGCTTACCCGGCAAATTGATGATGAGGCTTTTCCCGCGTATGCCTGCGGTCTGCCGTGACAGAATCGCGGTGGGAACGAACTTCAACGAAGCAGTGCGCATCAGTTCACCAAATCCCGGCATCAGCTTTTCGCACACAGCCTCAGTCGCCTCCGGAGTAACGTCACGCAAGGCCGGACCGGTACCGCCGGTAGTCACAATCAGGCTGCACCCCGCGATATCGCTCAACTCAATCAGGTTTGCCTGAATTAGCGACTGTTCGTCGGGAATCACTCTGGCTACTGCCTCCCACGGGGAAGTTAATACGCGTGAAAACCATGCATGAATCGCCGGGCCGCCCTTATCTTCATACTCGCCGCGACTGGCCCGGTCTGAAACTGTCAGTATGCCGATCTTTGCCGTTGTCATTGTATGCACCTGTCGTCTTCCTCAAATTCCGTTCCGTCCAATAATTGCACTATCGCCACATCACCTGCCGCCAAACCGCTGCTGCCGTTTGGCAGCACCAGAAGTGCATCGGCTTGTGCCATGGACAGTAATACGCCGCTGCTTTGAGAACCAGTTGGCGTTGCCAGATAACCGTCCGCATCGCGGCTCAACACGACCCGTACAAATTCAATATGCCCGGGCCGATGCGCCACGGCTTGCGCCAAACGCACAGGCAAAGTACGCCGGAAGATTCGCGTGTGTCCCATCATGTTGCGCAATGCGGGAGTGGCCAATTGTTCAAAACAAACCATGCTGGAAACCGGATTTCCGGGTAAACAAAATACTTTGCAATGCTGCCTCGTACCGAATGCAACCGGTTGACCGGGACGCATTTGTACTCTCCAAAAGTGCATCTTCACACCGAGTTGCTCCAAGGTGGGACGCACAAAATCATGCACACCGACAGAGGTGCCTCCCGAAACCAGCAATACATCGTATTGCAATCCTTGTTTAAGTTTTTCGAGCAAGTCATCAGGATCGTCTCGGGCAATCCCAAGCAGCTTGGGCTCGATTCCCAGCGCCTGTACTTGCGCCATCAAGGCATAACTATTGGCATCAGGTATTTTGTTTATATCGAACGCATCATGCAGCCCTTCCAGCTCATCACCACTGGAGAGAATAGCAACGCTCTGGACGGCATCGAACCTGCACTTGGGCGCATTTCACCATGGCGAGGATACCCAACACCCCGGGATTAATCCCGGTACCTGCTTTCAAAACCACTTCATTTGTACGCAGGTTTTCAGCACGGCAACGAATGTCTTTTCCCGCTTTTGCGGAAATATTAATTTGCACTTTATCCGCGGCAATTGCCTGTGTATCTTCGACGCGGATCACCGTATCAGTACCTGGCGGGATAGGCGCACCAGTCATGATACGTGCGCACTGTCCGGCTTGGACAGTCAACACGGGTAAGTCTCCGGCCTTAATGTCGGCAACCACCGTCAGTCGGGTCGGCACAACGCCCAGATCTGCCGCACTCACCGCATAGCCATCCATCGCGGAAATATCGCAGGGAGGATGATCACGATTCGAGCAAATGTCATGCGCAAGAACGCGCCCGAGTGATTGCAACAGATCAATGCTCTCCGTGCCCGGCGGCACTGCATGTTGCAATACGAGATGTTGTGCGTCGATTAACGGTAGAGCATCCTTCATTTCATTCCTTTAGCCAGTGCCACATCCTGCGGCGTATCCAAATCAAAAAAACACTGCAACTGCGGATCAAATTTCAGCAATTCTTCCTCCGCCACATAACAGACATCCAATGCATTCATCGCCACTATCAGGCTTTTGTTGCCCATCGCCAAGCTTTGACGCAACACAGACAGGCAACTGCGCGCATAGAAAGCGGCCAGCGGTTGCGCATGTTCAGCCACGACAGGAATCACTGCCTGATGCGAGGCTCGATAACTTGACAGTTGTTCGATTACGGCGGGCGCCACGAATGGCATATCGCAGGCCACCACAAAAGCCCACTCAGTCGTTATTGCTTCCAGAGCGCTGATCAACCCGACCAGAGGGCCACCGTCCAATTGCAAATCGTCGATTTGTGGCAATAAAATATCCGCACGCTGCCTGCGCACGCTGATGAACGTCTGCGCAAATAACGGCTGCACTTTATCAATCACATTTTGCAACAGGGTATTACCGTTAAAAGGCAGCGAGGCTTTGTCCTGTCCCATGCGTTTTGAATTGCCACCGGCAAGAATAATGGCAGTGCAATCGGCAATCATCCCCTCGCCCGCCCCAGAATAAATTTTGCTATGCCATCGACATCATGCAGTGAAAAATGCGGAAGTTGCGGATACGCGCTTTCCACATCCGTTACCAGCGCGATCAAACCGACACCTCTCGGTGTCGTTGCACATGCGCCACGCAGCACTTCGATCTGCGGGCAATTCGCTTGCGAAAAACTTTCCGCCAGCACCAGGTCGGCATCGCTGAAATAACGCTGTGCAAGCAGAACAGGATCGTGCTGTTCGGCATAGTCTGCCACCAATTGCAGCGCATGCGGGGTGACCAACATGCTCGCCATTGCTCCCGCCTGCTTCAGACGCCAGCTATCCTTGCCCGGCGTATCGAAGGACACGTGATGATGCGTATGCTTGATCGTGGCGACCTTCAACCCTGCTGAATTTAGCACGGGCAGCAGTTTCTCTATCAGTGTTGTTTTGCCGGAACCGGAGTGACCGACTATTGAAATAACTTTCACGGGAATTATGCTTGTCTTCAGGGATGCGGAGTGACCCATGATTCCCCTACAGGTGTTGTTTCTTTTTTCCAGATCGGCACACACTGTTTCAATTCATCAATCAGCCAGTGGCAGGCATTCAGCGCGGGGGCACGGTGTTCGGCACCGGTGACAATCAGCACGATGTTGTCCCCCGCAGTCACACTACCGATGCGATGCACAATGCGTGCATCCAGCAAGCCGAACTGCTCAATCGCCGCGCTGCGTAAACGTTGCAACTCCGCTAAGGCCATAGCGGGATACGCATCGAAGTCGATACGCAAAACATTACGCCCTTCGGAAAAATCACGCGCACAGCCGACAAAAGTTGCTATTCCGCCTATGCGCCTGGAGCCGGCCCGCAACGCGGCCAATTCGGCGTCAACAGAAAAATCTTCGATTTGCAAACGTACGGCATCTTGCATTTCAACCTCCACTGAACTTTGCCATGAAGGCAATCTCGTCGCCGTCATGCAAGGGCAAATTCATATCTTTTATCTGCACCTGGTTAACCGCAGTTAAACACACAATGTCGAAGGCCTGCGGATGGTTTGCGCTCAGTGCTGCAACGGCATCCTGCAGTTGCATCCCCGGCGTAAATTCAAGCCGGGTCTCCCGCTGCTGCACGCGCTCCGCCACCGGGCCGAAATAAAGGATGCGTATCACGCTGCCACCCTGCGCCAAATACCTGTCTTGCCGCCGTGTTTTTCTTCGAGTTGTATCTGTTCGATGCGCATACCTCTATCCATTGCCTTGCACATGTCATACACGGTAAGCAGCGCGGTACTGGCGGCACACAAGGCTTCCATCTCCACCCCGGTCTGCCCCACGCATTTGGCGGTAACAATCACTCGCAAACCGACACAGCCACTCGCATCGGCTTGCGCAATTTCATCAAAGGCGACTTCGACAGCGGAAAGCGGCAAGCTGTGACACATCGGAATCATCTCGGCAGTACGTTTTGCCGCCATCACCGCGGCAACATCGGCAACTGCCATAACATTGCCCTTGGCAATCTTGCCCTGGCGAATTCTTTCCAGCGTCGCAGGCTGCATACGGATTACGCCGCTTGCAATCGCCACGCGCTGAGTATTCGGTTTGTCCGATACGTCCACCATGCGGGCGTGACCGCTCCCGGAAAAGTGTGTCAATTCATCCATCTTTATTACCATTCTGTCCACAAGGGTATGCACTCATAGTATATGTTAAAATATACCCGGTCTTATTGCGAAGCAAACTAAAGATGCCATCATTAATGTGTCCCGTGCTTAAAAGCTTCTCAATAAGCTACATAAAGCGGGAGTTCTGATAATTGCGTGATTAATTTATTTGTGTCACTCCTGCCATTAAGTATTTTGAAACTTAACCGGATTTAGAAACACCTTGAATATTGGAGAAATAATATGAATAAACTAGTAATACTACTTGCATCCCTGATGATCGTTGCCTGCTCATCGCCGACGCCCCCGGCTCAATCAACTCCGCAAGGAAATAACCCGTCGAATAACAGTACTGGCGATGCGGCTTCGACTTCGTCTGCCACCTCTGCACGAACAGATTCAACCGATGCTACAACTGCGTCAACAGCTAATGCGCCTACAGCAGCTGCAGTAGCATCAACAACTGCGGCACCGTCAGCAGCTTCAGCGGCAAATGAAGTTCAGGTTCACAACGAAAGCATTTATTTCGACTTTGACGAAGCCAATGTTAAAACCACATTCAGAGACGTACTTGAGAAGCAGGTTGCCAATTATAAAAATCATCGAAATGAGGTACTCGTACTGGAGGGAAATGCCGATGAGCGTGGCAGCGTGGCATATAATTTGGCTCTAGGCGAACGCCGCGCAACCAGTGTCAAAAAAGCCCTGGTTCAATTGGGTGTTCCCGCAGCGAATACAAGAGTGGTCAGTTTTGGCAATACCAAACCAAGACTTACTTGCCATGAAGAAAAATGCTGGCAAGAAAATCGCAGAGTGGACTTTACCGCACAATAAATAGATTCATTTCTGATCTGCAATAATAAAGGTTGAACGTGCTTCAACCTTTATTTTGTGCTAAAACTAACGCCCTTATTTCATTACAATTAGTTGGCGGTGCTGGTAAAATTCTGCATGCTCTCGCTTTCAAAGTTTATTTGGAACTTCCTCTTTAAATCTGGACTGTTGCAATACGAAGTTACGCCAAACAATAAGGAATCGTTTATGGAAGTAAAAAATGCACTCGGATTTATATGCGTGATTATTTTACTTTGTGTTTCTCACCCGGCGCATGCCGTATTGGATATCGAAATAACAGGTGCCGCCGAAAAACAAATACCGGTTGCCATTGTGCCGTTGGCAGGTGAAGAAAAGTTAAAGCAAAGTATCAGCAGTATCGTGCAGGCGGATTTGGCCAGAAGCGGTCTTTTCAAACTGGTTGATCCGGCCGGCAAATCACCACACAGCGCAAGTGAAGTTGACTACACGGCCTGGACAGGCGCAGATGCAATAACAGTCGGAACGGCCGAAGTAGAGCCCAATGGCCGAATTAAAGTAAGATTCCACTTGCTGGATGCAGTCAGGAAAATAGAATTGCTTTCCCAGACAACCTACGGCAAAAGTACCGAGATCAGGGCAATTGCCCACCAGATTTCTGATTTTATTTTTGAAAAGCTGACCAACCAATCCGGGGTATTCGACACGCGCATTGCGTATGTTAATCTGCTTGGGAAAAAATACCAGCTTGTAATTGCCGATACCGACGGACACGATGAAAAAGTTATTTACACATCCAATTCACTCATCATGACTCCCTCATGGTCGCCGGATGGCGGTCATATCGCTTATGCGGTTTTTGAAAAAGATCATGCTGTCATTTATGTGCAATCTTTGCTGACCAACCAGCGTATAGCAGTCGCTAACTTTCCCGAGAGCAACAGCGCCCCCGCTTGGTCGCCGGATGGTCGTCAACTCGCCTTTGTTCTGACCAATGAAGGAAATTCACATCTATTTCTTGTTCGCCCGGATGGTTCCGAATTGCAACAATTGACATTTGATGATGAAATCGATACCGAGCCAAGTTTCTCTCCCGATGGACAAAATATTATTTTTGAATCTGATCGCAGCGGAAGCATTCAAATTTATCAGATTCCTGTCTACGGCGGTGAGGCGGAGCGATTAACCTTTGAAGGTGGCAGTTATTTTTCGCCCCACTATAGTCCGGATGGCAACAGCTTTGTATTTTCCAAATGGGGAAGCGGGAAATTTCACATTGCAACTGAAGATTTTAAAACCAAGCTGGTGCAAGGATTAACCAATGGCGGATGGGAAAGAAATCCAAGCTTTGCACCCAACGGTCAAATGATCCTGTATGCGACCGAAGAGAATGGTCACGGAATTTTATCCACCGTTTCTATTGATGGAAGAGTCAAACAAAAAATAACGTCCCAGACAGGTGATATTCTCGACCCTATATGGGGACCACTGGTCAAACATTAATTTCATGCAGGATTCTGTCGTCAACATCGCATTCAGCAACTGTTCTTGGGTCGCCGGGCAAACAAACAGGAAAAGGTAGTCACAATGATCACAAAAATCGGTTTCATCATTCTTGCATTAATTGCGTGGGGTAGCTTGTTCCTGTTGGATTATTATCTCAAACAGGATCAAGTAGAAAGCACCCGACAATTACATGATTTCGTGCAACAAGCTCGCGATCAAGAAAAAGCCAGAACTACGGCGCGAAAAAAGTTTGAATTGCAACTCTTGGCGGACTACTCCCATTGCGAGGAAAGTGCCGTAAAATTTCATAATGCCTATGTTGATCTTATTCGTGAAGCTGCACCCATAAAGCAAGCTGCACCCATAAAGCGTGAGCCAGCTCCCGTACCCGGTAATATTCTTGAACGGGCAAATTCGTTGCTTTCGGACAAAAAAACTGAATGCAAGATTATTTATGATGAAAGATTACGGGAAGGTTAATTGTTGTAATCTGGCACCGACATTACCTCAACTTTGTCATATAAAATCAAACTAAACAATTTTATCAACACATACAATATTTCCTGCTGTGAATCGTCTTCACGGGTAAATAGGCTCCGTTGCCGGAACTGGCAGACGACGAAGAGGAGCTAAGTTTAGACAACTTGCTACCTGACATCATCGAATTTAAATTGATTGACTATGCACAAGTTATAGCGGTATTGTAGTTGAGTAAAATCATAGGTTAACTGATCGCACAATTAAAACAGTGTGGAACTATTCGCCTGTCATCATTGACTAAGAGTGTCTCTGGGAGTTTTTTTGGAATTCAAGGTCGGGAACATCTTGATTTTTTTGGCAAAATAACAAAATTCATATAGTGTGAAAGCAACATGATAAATCGTGTCATTCTCCGCCTGCTTTGTTTTGTTCTGCCCATTAGCCTGATATTCAGCGGCTGTGCTGTTGGCCCGGACTTTAAAGCCCCGCTTGCACCAAAAAATGCGGGAAATGAATATAGTTCCGAGGCAATTGCCACCACAACCGAATCAGTAGCAAATTCTGATACCGATAAAGCCGGAATAGCCCAGCATATCGTTTACGGCAAAGAGCTTCCCGCACAATGGTGGACCCTGTTCCATTCCGAAGCACTGGATCAATTGATTCGTTGCGCACTTCAACAAAATCCAACCTTTGCCGCAGCACAAGCAACTTTGCGTCAGGCCAAGGAAAGTTTCAATGCCGAGTCCGGCTCACTTTTGTATCCTGGCGTCAATGCTCAATTAGGGGCTTCCCGCCAGCAAGCACAACTCTATGCTGCAACCCCAAGTGTTTACAACCTTTATAACGCGTCAGTCAATGTATCCTACAATCTTGACATATTTGGTGCGTCACACCGTCAGCTTGAAAGTATGTTGGCTGCAGTGGATTACCAGAGTTTTGAACTTGAAGCCTCTTACCAGATTCTGGTCTCCAATGTGGTGACGACCGCGATCCGTGAAGCCTTATTGCGGGCGCAATTGAAAGCGACTCAAAACATTCTGGATGCACAACAGAAGCAACTGGACGTTATCGAAAAGCAGTTCACCCTCGGTGCTGTTACGCGCTCTGTTGAGCTATTGCAAAAAACATTGGTTGCACAAACTCAGGCATCGTTACCCTCGCTGGAAAAATCACTGGCACAAACACGTCATCAATTGGCCGTATACGTTGGCAAACTTCCCAGCGAATCGGGGTTGCCCGAGTTTCAACTCGATACATTGCAGTTGCCTCAGGATCTGCCCGTTTCACTGCCTTCTTCACTGGTTCGGCAACGTCCGGATATACGCGCGAGTGAAGCGCTTTTTCATCAGGCAAGTGCGCTGGTGGGCGTGGCGACAGCCAACCAGTATCCGCAAATCAATCTGACCGGAAGCTATGGCTATTCATACGTACAACTTGGCTCAGTTGGAGCAGGTAGTTCTTTGTGGAGCTTGGGTGCCGGGTTGACCCAGCCGATTTTTAATGCCGGGGCACTTAAAGCCAAACGTCGGGCCGCAGAAGCAGCCTATGACCAGGCCGAGGCGGAATATCGCTGGACGGTTTTGACTGCATTTCAAAATGTCGCTGACAACTTGCGCGCGGTTGACTCTGATGCCGCCGCATATAAAGCCCAGGCAAATGCCGAGTCGTTGGCGCTCGAGTCTTTGGAGTTGAGCCAGCATCAATATCAGTTGGGTGCAGTGAGCTTTCTGACAGTGCTGGATGCCGAGCGCAGTTATCAGCAAGCCCATATCAATCTGGTGGCAGCCCAGGCCGCGCGTATGACTGATACTGCGGCTTTGTTTGTCTCTTTGGGAGGCGGCTGGTGGAACCGCCCCGAAGATAATGCTGCAATAGACAAAAAGGATCCGGGCAAGAGTTAGGTTATCACCATCTGTATATAGACTATCAATGTGCTGTACTAGCTGACTTCACATAAAACTGTTAACTGAATTATCAAGAGATTATTATGACAAAAAGAATGTTAATTATGCTGGGCGGCGTGGTGCTATTAATTGCAGCGTTGGCTTTCGGTTTTTTCTTGCACATCCAACAGTTAATCGCCAGCGCTCCAAAACCCGCACCGCAAACAATAACCGCAGCAGTCGTCTCGGCGCAGGAATGGCAGCCGCAGCTTAGCTCTGTAGGAACGCTGACTGCGATACACGGCGTGGATATCAGCAGCGAACTTGCCGGCCAAGTGCGCAAGGTCAATTTCAAATCCGGCCAGGATGTCAAAGTCGGCGGTGTACTTGTACAACTGAATGCGGATTCAGATATTGCGCAACTTGCTTCGCTAGAGGCCGCTGCCGAGCTTTCCGCAATTACCTTGAAACGTGATCGAGCACAGTTGGAGGTGCAGGGTGTCAGTCAGGCGCAGGTTGACACCGATGCGGCAGACCTGAAAAGCAAGAAAGCGATGGTGGCGCAGCAACAAGCCCTGGTTGCAAAGAAGACCATCAGCGCACCCTTTTCCGGCCGACTCGGCATCACCACTACCAATCCGGGTCAATATCTAAACCCCGGCGATAAAATCGTGACACTACAGTCCATTGACACGGTTTATTTGGATTTTTATCTACCCCAGCGTCAAGTTGGCGAACTGTCCATTGGTCAGGTTGTCACTGCAAAAAGCGACGCTTACGAAAATAAATCCTTTCAGGGCAAAATTACCGCGATCAGTCCCAAGCTGGATTTGACCACACGCAATGTTCAAGTTCAGGCGACCATCGCCAATCCGAAGCATCTGTTGCTTCCGGGTATGTTTGCCAATGCTCTGGTTGATGTCGGGGAAAAGAAGCATTATCTGACACTGCCGCTGACCGCAATCACGTTCAATCCCTACGGCTCAACTGTATTTGTTGTTACCCCCCGCGCCGCCAAAGAGGGTAATACTCCCGCGCCGCAAGCGGGAAGCGATCTCGAAGTTCAACAAGCGTTTGTCACAACGGGAGAAACCCGTGGTGATCAGGTGGCGATTACCAGCGGCCTGAAAGAAGGCCAAACGGTTGTTACAAGCGGGCAAATCAAGCTTAAGAACGGTACCCCTGTTGTTATTGATAATACGGTGCAACCGGCAAATAGCCCAAACCCCACCCCCCAAGAACACTAAAGATATGGGCACACTATTTCCATGAACTTTACCGACATATTTATTCGCCGACCTGTTTTGGCCACTACGGTGAGTTTGTTCATCGTTGTGCTCGGGATGCGCTCGTTGTTCAACTTGCCGATCAATCAATATCCGCGTACGCAAAATGCGGTGGTGACGGTTTCAACGACCTACTATGGCGCCGACGCCAAAACAGTAGCCGGATTTATTACCCAGCCGCTCGAATCTGCCATTGCACAAGCGCAGGGTATCGATTATTTGTCCTCTTCCAGCAGTAGCGGAGTTTCAACCATCACGGCCACGCTGCGTTTGAACTACGACGCCAATCGCGCACTCACGGAAATCAACACTCAGGTCAATTCTGTCAAGAACCAATTACCAGCCCAGGCACAGACCCCCGTCTTGACCGTACAAACCGGGCAGACCACAGATGCGATGTATCTGGGCTTCTACAGCGACACTTTGCCGACAAACAATGTCACCGACTATCTGGTGCGTGTGGTCAAGCCCAAGCTCGATTCTGTTGAAGGCGTTCAAACCGCGGAAATACTGGGGGCCCGCTTGTTTGCGCTGCGTGCGTGGCTGGACTCGGGCAAAATGGCCGCTCACGGCATTACAGCCGTGGATGTCAGTGCTGCTCTTGCCAATAATAATTTTCTTGCGGCACTGGGTTCCAGCAAGGGCCAAATGGTCACCGTTCCGTTAACTGCGGGAACCGATTTGCATTCAGTGGAAGAATTCAAACAACTGGCCATTAAACAAAACGGTGATGCCATTGTGCATCTTGAGGATGTAGCCACGGTCACGCTGGGTTCGGAAAATTATGATTTCAACGTTGCCTTCAGCGGAGTGCGCTCAGTATTTATCGGCATCAAGGTAGCGCCTGAAGCTAATATTCTTGAAGTTGCCAAACGCGTCCATGCGGTATTCCCCGATATCCGCAGTCAATTACCGGTGGGTCTCACCGGGCAGGTCGTTTATGACTCCACTGATTTCATCAACACTTCGATTAAGGAGGTAATCAAAACACTGATTGAATCTTTGCTGATTGTTACCGTCGTCATTTTCCTTTTTCTGGGCAGTTTACGCGCGGTGCTGGTACCCATCATTTCAATGCCGCTTTCGCTGATAGGCACGTTTTCAATCATGCTATTGCTGGGCTACTCTATCAATCTGCTTACTTTACTGGCACTGGTTCTTGCTATCGGACTGGTCGTGGATGATGCGATTATTGTGGTCGAAAACGTAGACCGTCACATGCGGGAAGGATCCTCACCGTTTGATGCCGCACTCATCGCGGCCAAAGAACTGGGCAGCCCTATTTTGGCGATGACCATTGTGCTTGTCGCGGTATACATTCCCATAGGTTTTCAAGGAGGTCTGACAGGCGCTCTGTTCACCGAATTTGCTTTTACCCTTGCCGGGGCAGTTACTGTATCAGGCATCGTTGCGCTCACACTTTCCCCCATGTTGTGCTCGCGCTTCTTTAATCACGAACAGGACAGCGGGCGTTTTGTACAAGCCATTGACAAAACTTTCGAGCGCATCCGCATCGCGTACCAGTCAACATTGAAAAGCTTGCTGACAACCTGGCCTGTCATGATTGTGCTGGGCGGCTTGTTGATCGTATTACTTCTGGTGATGTTCTCAATGGCACAATCCGAGCTTGCACCGGAAGAAGATCAGGGGGTCGTGCTGTCACAGGTTGTGGGTTCACCAACGGCAACATCAGATCAGATGCTAACTTATTCCGACCAGGTTTTTAATGTTGCAAAGAACACCCCGGAATATACGCAAATGTTTCAGATCACCGGCGTGCCAACCCTGAATTCGGGTATCGGTGGCGTCATCCTCAAGCCATGGGATCAGCGTGAACGCAGCGCCCATCAGATTCAACAAGACCTGCAGGCACGCTGGAATAAAATTGCCGGTGCGCGAGTTGCTGCCTTTCAATTTCCGTCCTTACCCGGTTCCTCCGGCCTGCCGGTGCAGTTTGTGATCACCACGACTGAGCCCTTTCAAAATCTGAACGAGGTCGCACAACAAGTGCTGGACAAAGCAAGATCATCAGGCAAGTTTTATTTCATCGATACCGACCTGAAAATTGACCGGCCACAAGCTACAGTCACCGTTGACCGTGACAAAATTACCGCACTGGGATTAACCCAGCAAGATGTGGGCAATGCGCTCAGCGCAGCACTGGGCGGTGGCTATGTGAATTATTTCTCGATTGACGGACGCTCGTACAAAGTGATTCCGCAAGTATTGCAAACAGACCGCCTTAACCCGTCACAAGTACTCGATTACTATATCAAAGCTCCCAACGGATCAATGTTCCCGGTTGGCACAGTAGCCAGTTTAAAATACGAAATCACACCGGAATCAATCACACGTTTTCAACAATTGAATTCGGTAACCTTATCGGGTGTCTCGGGCTCTTCGCAAGGAGATGTACTGCAATTTATGCGTGACGCTTTGAAACAGGTTGCCCCAAGCGGCTACACCGTTGATTACTCCGGACAATCACGGCAATACATTAAAGAGTCAGGCGGCTTTCTCGTAACCATGTTGTTCTCCGTTGTTATTGTGTTCCTCGCGCTTGCGGCATTATTTGAAAGTTTCCGCGATCCCGTTGTGATTTTGGTTTCGGTACCTTTGGCGTTGTTCGGCGCTATGATATTTATATTCCTCGGCTTTGCCTCGATGAATATCTATACCGAAGTTGGATTGGTCACGCTCATGGGTTTGATCAGTAAACACGGCATTCTTATCGTCGAAGTAGCCAATCATCTGCGCAGTACCGGACTCAGCAAAATTGAATCCATTATTGGCGCGGCAACGATACGTTTGCGCCCGATATTAATGACGACTGCCGCGATGGTTTTTGGCGTAATACCGCTGGTCTTGGCTTTTGGTGCTGGTGCCGCAGGCCGTCATGCCATGGGTCTTGTGATTTTCACCGGTCTTTCCATTGGCACACTGTTTACGCTATTCGTGGTTCCGGCGATGTATATGTTTCTGGCTTCAAACAGGGATGTTCCCCAAGTGGCGGATAACAACCATGAGACCAAACATTAATCTTCCAATAATGCGCATTGCGGGCTGTTGTATTTTCAACAAACGGAGAAATATAAATGAGTACTAAAATCTCAGTCGTAACGGGTGGCAGCCGAGGACTCTGGAAAAAATACAGCTTTGCATCTTGCTCGGAAAGGTGTTGATGTCATACTGACCTACCATAGCAAAACGGATGAAGCAGAAACCGTGGTCGGCGAAATCAAAAAGCTTGGCCGCAAGGCTCTTGCCATACAACTTGATGTTGGCAAGAGCGCCACCTTTGCCGATTTTGCGTCACAAGTAAAAACTTTGTTAGCGGATAACTGGCAAAGAAATAACTTCGATTATCTGATCAATAACGCCGGTATTGGCATCCATGCATCCTTTACTGAAACAAGCGAAAGTCAGTTCGACCAACTGGTTGACATTCATTTAAAGGGGCCTTTCTTTTTGACCCAACACCTGTTGCCCCTCATTGCAGATCAGGGCAGCATTGTTAATTTGTCCAGTGGCTTGTCGCGGTTTTCTCTTCCCGGATATATTGCGTACGGATCATTGAAAGGGGCCATTGACGTATTTACCCGTTATCTGGCTAAAGAACTTGGCCCCAGAGGCATACGCGTAAACGCGGTTGCTCCCGGTGCCATTGAAACCGATTTCGGCGGGGGCTTTGTGCGCGACAATCCCCAAGTGAATAAATTTATTGCAGATCAGACGGCGCTTGGACGTGCCGGATTACCGGATGATATTGGTGGGGCGATCGCATCATTGCTGAGTGACGATAACCGCTGGATTACCGGTCAGCGTATTGAAATTTCCGGTGGTATCAACTTGTAACCAAGGATCGCAACAATTTCTTTGGCTATGTCCGTAAATAGAATTGCTCAAACGCAGTGTAATCATGTCTTCATCAAAGTCGGCTATGAACCAACCTTCGCGACTGACTTTGCAAAACGTATTCTTCTATTATTGCTAAGCGCTAGAAGATAGGTTTCCCGAACGTACTGGGAAACAACTCGCCAAGAAAGAAATGCAACTGTACCTGGAAGCCTTTACCCGTATACGTACCACCTGTTCCTGATAGCAAAGCTTCTGCACTTAGTTGCCAATCCTTCGAAGAATATATTATTCCTGACGCGATTGTGCCTGTTGTTGGAACTCCGCTGTTCTTGTCGAGGGGACTAGAATTTGTAATTTCGATGAGCGGTACTAGGCGGGATATCCAGCCAGGCAGAGCAAAATCCTGTACCTGATCCTGAAGATATGGAATTGAATACTCTATGGCCAATCCGGCATCCAGAGTTTTTGCATCTGCGGAACCTGCATCGGGGAAATTGCTCCCCAGTGTGCCGGTGATTGCAAGTGGTCGCAATAGACCAATCGGCAGATCACCCAACCCCTTCCCAAAATAGAAGGTCGGTTCAGTCGAGCCATACTGGTTGGCAATTGCCGCAGAACCGGTATTCCCCCAAATTCTAGTAACGCCTACCGAAGAGATAAACTCATGCTGTGCGTCGACCATGTACTGATATTTCAGTATAGAGCCAATATTTTGCATCCCGCTTAACCTCGAATTATCCACCGAGTGCAACCATGAATAGCCTGTATTGACAGCGATACCGAGATTTTCTGTTAATCTTCGATCGAGTTCAAAGTTGGCGTCAGTTTCATAATTCTGGAGATTCCCACTGTTATCGTTGTTGCGGACATGGATAAAAGTCGGCATCGAAATCTCATCTTTAACCGCTGGATCATCGGTCAGTACGGTTGCGGGAAATTCTCTATCCCCCGCCCCGCCATGCGCATAACTAATGCTTGTCATGAGTTGACCTGCGATACCGGCAGCAATTAATAAAAACATCTTGTTCATGATTGTCTCCCCGGTTAGTTCGCTGAAAAAACTTCAACGATGCCGCTCATTCCCGCTTCGAAGTGCCCCGCGACATTGCAGTCAATTTCGAATTTGCCGGAACGGGAGAACTTCCAAACCAGAGTTTTAGTCTCTCCCGTGGTGACTGAAACGGCATTGGGGTCTGTATGCTTCATGACATGCCCCATTGTCATCATCTCCGCCATTTCCTTCCTATGCTCTGCCTGGGACGCGGCATCGCCAATAACAAACTCATGATCTATCTGGTCAGAGTTCGTTACGAAAAAGCGGATCGTTTCTCCGGATTTGACGCTGATCTGACTCGGATCAAACCGCATATTTTTTATCTCAATTTTCACAACGCGATCAACTTGGGATGGCTTGCCGGGTTCTCCAAATTGAGACGACTGGAAATTGCCATCATGAGCAATCACGGGTGTGCAAAACAAAGTACCCGTAACCAGTATCAGGCGACACAGCATGTTATTCATTTTCCTTCTCCTTTTGATGCAACGAGTAATCTATGCAGACTTGGCTGCGCTGAGAACAAATACTCGAATTGATTGCCGGGGCTTGGCGCATGCATCAATGGTCGAACCGTCCCATTTTGGCAATGGGTTCCAGCGAAACAATGCAAAGTGCAGAACGCCTTGGCTTGGAATCAGGAGAACTGTTTGGGGGGCTTTTGCGGGGGCTCGGGGATGTAGCTCAGGAGAATCGCGTTGGATTGCAGGAAAATATCCGTTGCCGACTCGATTAGTGGCATTACTGGTTCGCTCGAAAGCAGGAATCCAGTTGCAGCCAAATTGCAGACGCCACAGTGATTGCACTTGGCGCTCAATTTAATATCCTTGACTATTTTATCGTTTACTTTGTGATGCATTGGACAGTCATCCAGCACTGCCTGATCATGAGAACTGAGTGTCGCGATCATCATTGATGCCTGCACATGTGTGCCGGTTGGTGCGATTACAATACCCGCAACAGCTTGTATGGGAAGCCAGGGCGCTACGAAGATAGCAAAGGTTGTCTTTATCTTTAGGCTCAGTTGCATGGCTGGATTCTATACGTCGACAGGTTACTATGCAAGGCACGTGGTATGGCACTTACTAAAGATTACGAATACCCTTAATTGTTTACTCTACTGCAAAATTAAACAACTCAATGTCTTTTAGATAGGCTATACAATTAGCCAGGAATATACCTTGCGCATTACTCGAAACACAGAAATGGAACAAAACACTTCATCAACTCGTTCACTATTGCATTTTGCCTGGCCGGTATTGGTTGCTCAGCTTGCGCTGATGGCAAACAGCGTCATTGATACCGCGATGGCGGGCCGACTCTCAGCCATCGACCTTGCGTCTGTCGGAATCGCAGCCACGATCATGAGCACCATTCTCATGTCACTCATCAGCGTATTGATGGCACTTCCGCCCATCATCGCTCAACTATATGGAGCAGGCCAACGCGATAAAATCGGCCGGGAAATTCATCAAAGCATCTGGATTTCTCTAGTGCTCGCGCTTGTGGCGATATTGCTGCTGCATTACCCGGAGCCGTTCATCTGGGTTTCCGAGTTGCAACCGCCTATGGAAATAAAGGTGCGCGCCTATCTCGACGCCTCAGTCTGGGGAATTCCTGCCACAATTGCTTTGCGATTGTTCTTCGGCTTATCCACCGGAATTGGCCGTCCGCTACCGGTGATGACTTTCAACTTGCTGGCACTTTGTCTAAAGATTCCGCTTAACTCAGTCTTCATGTTTGGTTTGCTTGGCATCCCGGCGATGGGGGCACCGGGTTGCGCCGTTGCCACGGCGATTGATGCGTGGTTGCTGGCATCCATTGCTTGGCTCTGGTGCTTGAACCATCCGAATTACAGGGAATTCAAAATTTTGGTGCGATTTTCTGCACCTGATTTCAGCGCCATCTGGGAATTTCTGCGTCTGGGTATTCCGATTGGGCTCACCTTTATTGCAGACATGACTGCCTTTACTTTTATGGCGCTTTTCATCGCCCGTTTGGGGCCGATTGTTTCAGGTGCCCACCAGATTGCATCAAACCTTGCAGTAGTTGCCTTCATGTTTCCGCTTTCGCTGGGAACCGCCACAGCCGTGTTAGCCGGTCAGGCCATTGGTGCGGGGCAATCTGAACAAGCACGGCATCTTTGCTGGGTGGGAATCCGCCTCGGAATGATCATCGCGCTGATCATCAGTCTGATATTCTGGCTGGGTGCACCACACATTGCCGCGCTATACACCACCGATCCGCAGGTGCAGGCTGCCGCGATTCCGTTAATCATTCTTGTGGCTTTCTATCACCTGGGCGATGCAATTCAAGCGGTCGCGATCAATGCTTTGCGCGGATATAAAAAATCGGCCGTGCCCATGGTTATCTATACCACCACCCTTTGGGGAGTCGGCCTCGGCGGTGGGTACTTGCTGGGCCTGACCAACACCTTCGGTCAGGCGCAAGGCGCGGGCGGTTTCTGGCTAGCAGCCATTATCAGCCTCTGGCTGGTCGCTTGCTTAGTCGCGATTTACCTCAATACTGTAAGCAAAGCGAATCTAAACAAGCAAAGCCTAATGAACTATGCAAAAATACTTCCTCAAAAATAACGCTGACTTCGCTTTTGGTCATGCTGAGATACTGACATGAAACTTGCACATATATTCTTTCTGGCAAGCCTGTTAATTCTGACTGGCTGCACCACCTTTCGTCGCGAGCAAGCACCCGAATTGCTGCTCAACGCCTCCTCCCCCGTAGGCTTTCAGCCCGATATTCGTTATGTCAGTTCCGATCCGAATGCAATAAAATCCCGCTTCTCGGAAGTGCTGAGACATCTGCGCGCCACTTCGCATAACAAAGACCTGAATATACTGGCGCTCTCCGGCGGGGGCGCGGGAGGCTCATTTGGTGCGGGTGCAATTTTTGGACTGGGTCAGAAAGGAAAGCGTCCCCAATTCGACATCGTGACCGGTGTCAGCGCGGGAGCACTAATCGCACCATTTGCTTTTTTGGGGAGCGACTGGGATTCCCAGCTTGAAGAATATTTTTCCGGCAAGCATAGCGAACATTTTCTTGTATCACGCGGCTTGGGCATGCTTTCCCGTCCCGGTATTTATCTAAGCGATCCGCTTATCAAATTTGTGGATACCTTTGTAACTGACGATATGTTGAAAGCAGTGGCAGCCCAGGCAGCGCTGGGACGCATGCTGTTGATAGCAACAACCGACCTGGACAAAGAGGAAACTGTTATCTGGGATATGGGGAAAATTGCCGCCCGCGGCGGCAAAGCCGCGCATGATCTCTTCCGTGATGTATTAGTGGCCTCTTCAAGCATACCGGGCGTATTTGAACCAATCATCATCCCTGTTGAATACGATGGGGCTAAACATGATGAAATGCACATAGACGCCAGTGCCACCGTGCCGTTTTTTGTCGCCCCCGCATTGGCCTATGTGTTACCGCTCGATTCGGATGTATTCAAGGGCGCCAACATTTACATCATCATAAATGGTCAATTGGGCAGCATCCCCCACACCACCGAGCCGGACACAATTTCAATACTTTCCCGAAGTTTTTCTGCCGTGCTTAACCATATGGCAAAAACTCAAATAGCCTTAACCTCGGCGTTTGCAAAACGCTACGGCATGAATCTAAAACTTACAGACATTCCCATAGAGTACCCGTTTATGGGGCCGCTGGAATTTCATGCAGCATCATCACGAAATTTATTCAGCTACGCTTCTGATTGTGCGCAAGCAGGCAAGCTGTGGAACACAGTCGAACAATCAATAGCGCACAACGAGAAATCCCTCTCAAAAGAAGCCAAAAATAATGACGCAGATGATGGACCAATCAGTATTAGTTGTCCTCTGGACGATTCCGAGTTGCCGATTCAAGTCACGACCGAATCAAAATAAAATACATCTAAAGTTTAAAAAAAGGATCGCCCATGCTTAAACTTATTTTGTTGGCAATGCTGGTGCTGGCAAGCAGTAGTGCCTTGGCCAAGTGGGTCAAGGTTAATGAGGACGACAGAAGTACAACCTATATCGACACACCGGTAAAACACGAATCCGGCACCAAAGTAAAAATTTGGATATTGAGCGATAAAAAAATTTCAGGCTATAGAACATTACAAAACATCCCCTTCATGTCTTCCAAAACAGAGCATGAAATAGACTGCGTGGAAGAAAAATCGCGGATTGTCTTTTATTCTGATTATTCCGAGAATATGGGCAAAGGGAAAAATGTTAAAGAAGGAATTGAACCCAACAGTATCTGGAGTCCGATCACAACGGACGATGCAGAAAAAGCCTGGCTGAAAATTGCCTGCCCCGGTTTGAAAATTTGAGACGGTGCCGGCCGAAAATATTTTGCAAGTAACCTGTGTTACCCATTCTTTGCAGGGAGCAATTTATTTGACGCCCTTAAACGTGTTGGGCGAGAGGCAGCATCAGAATATTACATTCCTGACTTTATTTTCATCGGGTGGCGAAGCACCTTCTCTTATAATTGAATAATTAATTCGAAGCGGAGAATCCGGTCTGATTTCAACTTGCCGTGATTTAACCGCGTCTTTAAATTTAACCTCGATCAAATGAGTTCCAACTGCCAAATTGTCAAGGTGTAAATTTGATTTTCCGACTTGATTCCCATCGACACTTACCGCGAGTTGCGGCCCTTCGGATTTGATTCCATCCTTTAACCAAAAAGATGAAATATAAAGTTCACCCTGAAATTTGACTGCGTTGGAAACCGGATTACCCGGTGAAATATCTGCGGTAAATGTGTATCTGTATCCGGTTTTAGGCGCATATAGTTCGACTATATGGCGACCTTCCGGTAATTTCATTGATGCATTAATTTGCTCGTCGCTTTTTGTCCCGTCAATGTAGATTTCAATATCATTTGCGGAAGGGGCTCGTGAAGTAATTTTCAAAATTCCCTTTTTAACATTTTCCGGGTTTGCCACTTTTTCTTTAGTTCCCGCAACGCTGATTAATACCATATCCTTCATGTCCGTATAGTCGGGAATGGGCATGAGTAGCGGTTGATGCGTCGCATCAAGGGAAACACCTTTAACATTTGTATCATGGAAGAGCTTGGTGATATTGGTGTAAACATCTTCTATCGAAATGTTTTTCTTGTCGCCCTTGATTACTTCTCTTCGAACTCTTTTGATATATTCAAAGATGCAATAGCTTAAAGCACCATGTTGCAGCTCCTCATATTCGGCGGAAGCCTGATCATCACGACTTGATGCCAGATAAGCAATCTTTCTGTTTTCTATAAATTTGATCGGTGGTGTTTGAGCGTCATCGGCGGGATGCGTTAATTTCAAAGCCCGCTTTCTTTTGACATCTGCCACGCCTCTGTTGCCCCCCTTGGCACTGAAGCTTTGAATTGAATAGCCTTCATTTTCAAGGAAGAGTGTTCCAAAAGATTTGGTGCCGCTGTAGCATGAGTCCAGAATTATAAAAATTGACTTTGCCTGAATTGCGGACAATTGCCTGGCAAGCCACGCCTTATTGATAAAGGTTTCATTTGAAACCTCTTTACCGTTGCCGGTTGAGTAAAAATTATTTTCGTCTGTAGACGCATCCGAGGGGGCAAGAAACATATTTGTTTCACTGTCTTCACCCCTGCCGTTTTTATTGTGCGCGGTTAATGTGCTTTCAATTCCATGCCCGGCAAACATTAATATAAAGTTATCGAGTGGATGCTTTTCGCTGGCATGAACGATTTTATTTATTTCTTCTACAATTCGTTTTTTTGTTGCCTCCTGATTTAAAAGTACAGAGACATCGGACTTATTGTAACCGCCCAGATCAGTCAGTATTTGTGAAAACTCAAGCGCATCCGAATCAGCATAACGAAGACTGTTAATTTCAGAGTATTGGCTAATGCCGATAACCAGTGCTTTATTTGCTCCCGCGCAAGCGCTAGAGCAAATCAGCAAAAGCAGTAAAAAATATGTCGTTATATATTGTATTTTCATGACGATATTCGGCTTATTCCTTCACCGGTACTTTCTTCATCGTTGTGAACATCAACACAGTTTCGGTCTGATATTGTTTATCAGTTTCACTTCTTTTTGGCTTGAGTGCCCGCGTCATGGTGATACCCTGTTTTGCGTTATTCGAAGTGATATACAAATCGTCTTTTGAATCCGGCCGATGCGATGGCAGGCGATTGATCGGGTCATCGCTGCTGCCGATGAGTTGCAGACTTTCCACACCAAAAGGCGAGCTTGCTTCAAACTTTCCAATACTCAACCATTTATTCACATCGTCGGCATTTACATATCTTACAAAACGCCGGTCTGTGTCGGCATTCGCCAGCTCCAGCAGATAGGCGTAGTTTTCATTCTTCTTTGCAACAAATCCCACCACGTAAAAATACCCGGGGCGATTAAATTTAACCAACAACTCCACTTCATCTTTCTCATTGAACAGTACATCTTCGCTGCCGCGATTGGTTGAAAGCTGGGCACGAAATCGGCTTATCGCCTATCGTTTCCATTGCGTACTTGTCCAAGTTCCCCAGCCATTGCTTTGCGTGTCCTTCTGTCCACATCGGGGATTTAACCTTGTGGAATTCAATGGCAAGGTTTCGAAAGCTATTTTCTGCAATCTGTACGGCTTTAACTTTGGCTTGTTTTGCGGCTTGTTTGATTGCGCTAGGGTCGCCACCGTTAGCCAGTAGCTTGCGCGCTTGTTCGCGCCGTTCGCGTGCTTCGGTTAGGGTAATGTCAGGATATACCCCCAGCGAAAGCGACTTTTCTACCCCCAGCATCCGGTACTTGATACGCCACCACTTTGATCCCGTTGGTTGCACCAATAAATACAAGCCGCCGCCGTCAGCCATTTTGTACGGCTTGGCTTCTGGCTTTGCCTTCTTTATCGCTAATTCAGTGAGTTTGCTCATGTTGCCGCCTATTTGGGGGTAGCAATTCATCTTACTGGGGGTAACATTATTAAACTTACCCCCAGATAATGCAAGCTTCAATGAGAACGGTTAAGCCTGCATAGGCGTTAAAAAACCCGCCAAAGCTATATGCAGTGCGGGTTTATGAGACTTCGTGAGACTGGGTAATAACGTGTTCTGGCGAGCTGTGTCAGTCGAAAAGTAACCAGCAGACCGCGATGATACTGCTTTCATGTTTTTCCGTTTTAGAATATACCGACAAATATACCGTCAATTGTTTTAGCTTGTACGCTTTTCAAGCTTAGCCCAATACATCCCAGCACGTGCGCGGATCACCTGCCATCGAAAATAGGCACACTCTGTTGTAATCTGGAAAGGGTAGAGTTTGCTCCGCACATCAAGTATCCGGTCGCGTGCATCGTTGGGATACCCGGCAAGTCGGCATAGCTCTATGATGCAGTCAGTGAGCTCTTCGTCATCAGCTGCCAACGTGTCCAAAAAATCCGCGTCTGATTTTGCCCCAGTCAGTATCGCAATTACTTCCTGCTTGTGGCGTTGGATCATCGATTGCCATTCCGCGATTGTCTCGCGGTTGCCTTTGGCCTTCAAATGTCCGCCTTCTACTCGAAGCTGCACGCCAGATTGTTCGCAACGTGTCAATATCGCTTGCGCCGGGGAGTCGAATTTCGCGGCAGCATTTTCAATCACTTGTTGAGCATTCATAATTCTACCTCACACTCAACATCACTTGGAGGGGTGGTTTTTTCGGTTGCACGGTTACAAGCCGTATTGTTATTGGGTTTTGGTGTAACCGTTACGAATTGTGTAACCGTTACATCTTTTTCATCGGTTACATCTGAAGCCGCGCCGTTATTTGGTTGTAACCGATTAACCGATAAATCAGGGGGCGTTAGATAACATGCAAACGCCTCCGCAAATTGTTCAACATCAAAACCTTTTTGCACACCGTCATATCCAACCCGTAGCGGTTTCGTGCTGATCCTATACTCTGCCAGCCGTTTGGAAACTTGCCGGGGGGTAATCGGCTTGCCCCGGTTGAAAGTCGCCCAACCCGCCTCTTCATCATCGCACAGCGCCTTTATCAAGTCGGTAGAGCGAATGCGTGTAATAGCCTTAGTTTGGAATATCTGTTGAATGTCTGCCAGTAATTCAACGCCTACCGATACTGGGGCGCTTTCCTCTTTGCTACGTGTCAGCGCCAGTGCGGCACTTTTAGTGCGCAGTATCCAGTCATCACCGGCCAGCATTGCAACCTGCAACAACGGTTCCCAATTGTCCGCCTGCCTGTCCGGTAATGATTCAGGCATATCAGGGCGCATGGCGGAATAATCGCCCATGCGGTCATCTGCCAGCCGTGCAAGCTTGCGGGCAAGAATGTTAAGTTCGCCACCGTCAGCTTTGCGAAGGCGTGCCACCTTTTCATGCGGGAGTTTTCTGCGTAGCTCCACTTCCACCGCCCTATCATGCAAGGTGTCGCGGGTGTGTCCAATGAATGCTATGGCCTTCGGGCTGAAAACATTAAACGCCTTGGGTTCGTGGTTATCGCCCACACATCGCCAGTGATACGGCGCGGTCTTGCTGTAGCCGCTGTTTATTACCCCGTGTAGCTCCGCGTTTTCATTGTTCAGGAAGGTGTCGCCTTCATCAATCAACACCGTAGGCTTATACTTGTCAGCTATCCGAAAAAGCACCGCCGCCGATAAGCCGGAAAGTATCAATGAACGATGCACCAACCTTGCTACAATGTTCATCACGGTTGACTTGCCGCACCCTCTTTCAGGACTGCGGATCACCAGCAATGGCGCAATGTGCGAGGCTTCACAAAACCAAGTAAAGACGCACCACAATGCCAGTGCAACATCAGCATGTTTCGGAAGCACGGCATAGCGCCTGAAGGCTTCGGACAATTCGGAAAGCAATGTAGCAGCATCAACAGGTGAAGGCCACGGCTCCACTGCCGAAAACATAGCCGCTGCGTCTACGCTTTTGCCGGATCGTGCCTCCTTAACAACGTTATCCAATACCGCCGCCCTCATGCCCAGCCGCTTGGCTGTCTCCCTGTATTCTCGTTCGTACTTCAGTAACGGCATTGCTGCCAATGCGTCAATTTCGCGCTGTAGCTCTTCACTTTCGTTGGAAGGAGGTAAGGTATTGTCCGGCATCTCTGTTGCCTGCATGACGGCCTCGAAGGCGGCTTGTGTTTCGTTCGCAAGATTGTTCATAACATTACCTCTCCGGCAAGATTTTTCAGAATTGTGTTTTTCGGGATATCCAAAGCAAAGGAAAGGAGTGTTCGCGGTTTCACTTTAAGGATTGCTTGAGCCAGCTCCAGCACTTTGCCAGCGTCTTTCTCGCGGCAATGAGCTGGTGTCCAATTTGTCTGTGCAACGTCCATGGCAACACCTCAGGCAGCTTTGGATGGGTTTGACTGCCATGCTGTTATCTCAGACAGCCGCCACCGCACTGAGCCCGTTCCTAAATGAATTTGCTTAGGAAACATTCCTAATTTAATAAGCCTATAAATCGTCGGGCGTGAAAGGCCAACGATACGTTCAACTTCTTTGCGGCGCAGAAAGATGTCGTTGAGCATTTCGCCCATCTGAGATTCTGGTTTAGGTGGTTTGTTCATTTTTCGTCCTTTTTATGGGCTAGTGTTAATCGGTAACAACTGAGCCCATAGTGGCACGAATTTTTCATAAAACTTCAGCGAGAAAGAGCGAAAAACCTCCTTCCTCGTAAAAACATTTTGGTTGTAAGACCTCCCGAGACTATTTGAGATAAACGTGCTTTACGTAGTCTCCCCGACCATCACCATGACCGAGGTCGCATGAGACCAGCGCGAGTGATTCTTTATATGTATATCCGCTTGATAGATATCCTTGAAGCTGATCTTTAGCAAATCCGTAGCGCAACGAATGTGGTGCATTCTCGCCGATCAGCCCCACTGCGCGAGCTTCATTGTGAAAACGGTCCAATGCAGATTTTAAGTTTGGCTTGTCGATTAATTTCCCCTTATTTTCTGACGCAACCTTAGATGCAAATTTAATTGCTTCTACAATTTTTTCTCTCTGGCTCGGCAGAATTGCCACATCACGCGGCCTTCCTGTTTTGGTGCCAAAAATTACTCGAATGCTTTTTTCTTCACTGATATTCCTAGCCCAAGTTGTTAAAGATTTCGAAGCCTGAACAGACTCTTCACTGCGCAGGCCAATCTGTCTGCAAAGTTGAATGCACGCAGCGACGCCCTTGTCTCGACCAATGGCTGCAGCAATAACTGATTGAAACTTGTCGGCCTTGATGGCGGTTTTTGTACCTTCGCGTGATGCACCAGCAAGTCCAAGCGACTTGTTGCTCAATCGCTCTTGTCGGATAAACTCATTGCGTCCAGATTTAGTAAGAACTGATCTAAGTGCAGACATTTCGTTTTGCAAGCTTCTCTGCGAGATGCCCTCCTCAAGTCGGTGCGAAATGTAGACCTCTATATGCTTAACCTTTATCTGATCCGCTGTTCTGACCTGGATGTTTAATTCGTTTTGCAAATGATTTGCAAAACGCGCCACATTGGTTTCACGATCAGATCGCGTTTTGAAACTACCATTTCCGCAATGCGCTAAAGTGATTAATTCGGATTTCAATGACATAAATATCTCCTCGACAATAAGTACCAATAACAACCGCGTGCACGGATCACCCCCCAATAATTATTAAAAAATAGTTCTCTAAGAATAAGAGGTGGGGGGAAACGATCTCGGGCACGCGGGATGCCAGTGGTTGAGGTATTGCGGCACAGTGAGCATCTTGCGATGCGCTGCCTGCAAAAGCAGGGATTGCCAGCTACTGCCTTTGTAGACAATAGCCCTCCGGGGTCGTTAGAAAAGCCTCCTTTCTATGTTTAAAATCGGCATAAATTCCGCCATATCAGTTTGTAATGAAGCTGCCAAGCCCTGTAGAAATACAGGCCGCAGCGGGTTTACAGTACGCGTCACTTTGTTCTGGCGATCAAAGTGACGCGTATGCGTGTGCACAGGTTTAGCTTTTTGCTCAATATGTCGAGCTTGGCTCAGTTGATATACCCGAGGTATCGGGCATAGGTTCGATCTGCGAGGATTCGCACCTCGCTTAATACACCCGTCTGGGTGAAGAAATCACATTCAGTTATGCGCTCGTCCGAAGACGAGCGCACATGAGAATATTACTTCTGTTGGCTTAAAAACGGACGGACTCGTCCTTATTGAACTACTGAGTTTGAAATGCTTTTCGTATTTAGAGCCCGCCAGCTGCAGGCAGATACATATTACCATTTACTAAAATATTGTCAACTGTTATTTCTTTTGGTTATATATATAATATTTTTATTTATGGGGTAGTATGGCAACAGGTTCAGGGGATGTATTGCAAGCCCCCGTGTTACTTGGACGGGGACAAAGCCTAAAGTAGTGAATGTCCGTTGATGAAGAGGAACGGACTAAGGCGTTTATAATGATGAATGTGTCAATTCGGCCAGTTAGAGTCCTTCACGACTGGCCGCTTTATGGAAGGCTATTCAGTGAAATAAAGATAGATTTTGCGCTGAAAGGAAACGAAATCAGCTAGATTCTTAGCCGCTGTCTGAGATACAAATAACGGATAGTATTAACATGATCGAGCAGGCATAATTAGCAATCAATATCTCGCGCCTATATGTAAGTTATCCATGCATCAAGCCACAATCTATTATCAAGCCGAAGGTTACATTACCTCTACCCAAAATCTAATGGGGCGTCAGGCGGCAGGCGAAGGCTTTTTACGAGCTGCCGCCAAATCAGAAGCTTCACGGCTGTTGTGCCACACAGATAATCCGGCAGCAGCCCAACATTTTTCAGAACAACTCTTGCATCACGGGTTCGAGGGACAAACCGGATGGGTGCCAATTGATCGCCCCAACGGTTTGATTGACGATGGCTGTCTGTATTTACCCGGCCCTAATCTGATCGACTCAGCCTGGCGACGAACTCCCATTGGGGAGCGCGCCTACAGCCTGTGCGGCATTACTCACACCACCGCATCACATCTATCCATGAGTTCCATCACAGGTCTGCTGACGGCACCGGTGCGCAGTTGGGATGCCCTTATTTGCACCTCCACCGCAGTACGCGATACCGTGAGGGTTTTGTTGGAAAGTCAGGCTGAATATCTGCGCAATCGTCTTGGTGCCACCCGCTTCGATTTACCGCAATTTCCGGTGATTCCGCTGGGTGTTCATGCCGATGATTATGTGTTTTCGGAAACTGAACGCGCAGCCTCGCGTCAAAGTCTGGGTGTGAATGAAGACGAGGTTGTTTTTTTATTTGTGGGACGCCTCTCTTTTCACGCAAAAGCACACCCTCAGCAAATGTTCACAGCACTTGAACGGGCCGCTAAAGGTCGCAAGATTCGCCTGATGCAATGCGGCTGGTTTCCCAACACACCCATTGAAGCAGCATTCGTCGATGCTGCTCGTATGCTGTGCCCATCAATCACGATGCAATATGTCGAAGGCCGCGACCCGATTGCTCGGCGTCAGGCATGGGCTGCAGCCAATATCTTCATCTCGCTGTCGGATAACATTCAGGAAACCTTCGGCCTCACGCCACTGGAAGCGATGGCGGCCGGTATCCCGGTTATCGTCAGCGATTGGGACGGCTATAAGAATACGGTGCGGGATCAGGTAGACGGTTTTCGGATACCCACGTTAACGCCCTCAGCTACGCTGGGTACCGATCTTGCTCAACGCTATGAATGCGGAATCGATTCTTACGATGTCTACTGCGGTTATACAAGCCAGCTTACTGCACTTGATCCAGTTCAACTTGAGGCCGCTTGTGAGCGACTGATTGGCGATGCAGCTTTGCGCAAACAAATGGGTGCATCCGGGCAATTGCGCGCGCGGCAATTATTTGACTGGTCAGTTATTTATCATCGCTACCAGACGTTATGGGGTGAACTGGCCGAACGTCGGCGTGCCGATCCTGATTTGCCTAAGCCTGTGCAACCGGTATTTCGTCCGGATCGTCCCGATCCGTTCGCCGCCTTTGCAGGGTACCCGACTACGCGCTTGAGTAATGACCATCGCGTAACGTTTCTGGATCATGCCATCGATTTGGAAAAACGTCGGCAACTGGCGCTGAACACCTTTGCACACACAAAACTCATTCAGCCCAATGAGGCTGATTGTGCGGCGATCATCACGTTCCTAAAAAAAGAAGGCACGCAAACGGTCGGTGAGATTACCAATCTTTTTCCAGTCCCTCAGCGCCCCGCAATTACACGGGGACTGGTCTGGCTGGCCAAGATGGAGGCGGTGCGCATTACCCCACCTGTTTCAGTGAATTGAAACGATATGTCCGAGCCACAAGAGACAAAGACCCTGTTAGCCCTGTTCAACGAGGGCAAGCTCAAAGAGGCCGCAGCCCTGGCGGAATCCATGATAGAACTTTACCCAACTCATGGGTTCGCATGGAAGGTATTGGGCTTGTTGTACAAGAATGCTGGGCGCAAAGCGCTGGCTCAAGTGATCATGCAGCATGCCATAGCACTGTCGCCCAATGACGCAGATGGCTACAATAATCTGGGCAACCTGCTTCGGGAAAATAATCAACTGCACGAAGCCGAAAGGGCCTTGCTCCACGCACTTGAACTGAAACCTAAATTTGTAGAAGCCCTCAACAACTATGGCAGCCTGCTTCAGGAATCCATGCGCTTTCCCGAAGCTGAAGCGGCTTTTCTGCGCGCGATAGAACTGAAACCGGACTATGCCGATGCTTACTACAATCTTGGCAACCTGTTTTTGGTTACCAAGCAAATGGCTAAAGCCGAAGCTGCATATCTGCGCGCGCTAAAATTGAGGATGACTTATGCTGAAACTTACAACAATCTGGGAATTGTTTACAAGGAAACGAAGCGACTGCCTGAAGCGGTTGCCGCTTTCAGACGAGCCTTGGAGCTTAAACCGGATTATGCCGATGCAAAATGGGGGCTGGGCGTTCTGCTTCTTATTCAGGGTCAGTATGCCGAAGCATGGCCGTACCATGAGTCCCGTTACGACCCTAATCGCACCAACAACACCATAGCAATGCCAAGCCTCCCCTTCCCGCAGTGGCGTGGGGAATCCCTCAAAGGAAAATCGATGCTGATCTGCCCCGAGCAAGGCTATGGTGACTACATCCAGTTTGCCCGCTATGCCCCTTTACTCAAAAGGCAAGGCGTCTCGACGCTCACTTTAATTTGCGCCCAGCCGCTCAAGGCATTGCTAGAAACTGTAGAAGGTGTTGATACTGTCATCACAGATCCAGCATCGATCCTGCCCCACGACTTCTGGTCTTTTCCACTGAGTCTGCCACTGTATTTTGAAACTACGGTGGATACCATACCAAACTGTCTACCCTATTTGCACGCGACACCTAAGCGAATGCGCTTTTGGAACAAAAGTCTGGCGAGAAAAACTTTCGGCGTTGGGCTTGTCTGGAAAGGCAGTTCCATTCACACAAACGATGCCAATCGCTCCCTACCTGGACTGACCACCCTTGCGCCGCTCTGGTCTGTATCGGGCGTCACTTTTTTCAGTCTTCAAATCGGACAGGGGGAAATGGAGGCTAAACAACCGCCGCCCGCACAGCCGATCATCAATCTAGGACCCGACATCCGAGACTTTGCCGATACGTCCGCCATCGTCGCTCAGCTTGACTTGGTAATCTGCGTCGATACGGCAGTCGCGCACGTAGCAGGTGCGCTTGGAAAACCTTGCTGGGTACTGATACCGGCGTTTGGCACAGACTGGCGCTGGCTACAGGATCGCACCGGCTCCCCTTGGTATCCGGGAGCCTTGCGCATTTTCCGGCAAAAGACGCCGGATGAATGGGACGATACGGTTGGTGAAGTGGTGACTATGCTCAAAACACTGGTCAGTAATGTCAACGAAAAGAATTCGCTGGCACCATTGACCGCCCCTTTTTCGCGCTGATATAAACAAACATCCATCCGCTTGCGATCGGTAATTCACCATGCTAGGGTTCGATGCACCTGAATTTTAAATCCGCCTCGGCAGTATCAGACAATAGACCTTCCTGGACGACCTTCTCTGAAATCGTCTCGATAGCCTTATGATCCTTCTTGCAAAATGCACCGGCTTCTTTGTATGCGAGCGCTTTCAGATCGCCTGCCGATGCAGAACTATGCCCCTGTGAAACAATGACCGTGTAAGAATCTTTACCATCAGGGATGACTCCCGAATGCACCGCCGCGCAGCCTGACAAAGCAACAGCCAAAAATATCAGTTTTTTCATGTTAGGTCTTTCCGTTAAAATTAAAAAATAAATCCCCATTTCGTACAACATACAAACTTTAAATTTCTCCTGCTCGCCGAAAATTTTTCATTCTCAATGCACCAACATTGCATTAACCATTTCCACATCCGACTCAGACAACACACCCGCTGCCGCTTTAAGTTTAAGCCCCTGAAACAGGGTATCGTAGCGTGCCTTGATCAAGTCACGCTGCGCGGTATAAAGCTGTTGTTCTGCATTCAACACGTCGATATTCATGTGAATACCCAACTTGTATCCCACCTGATTCCCTTTGACAGCACTTTTGCTTGATTCGACAGCAGACTCAAGTGCCTCGATTTGTGCTAACCCGTTCACTACGGCTGCATAGGCTTTTTTGGCATCTGTCGCCGACTGGCGGCGGGCCACTTCCAGATCAGCCCTTGCTTTACCCTGATTGTCCAGTGCCTCGATGATGCGTGAATTGGTTAACCCCCCTGCAAACAGCGGCATGTTAAATTGAAAACCAAGTTGTGCGGAATTGACACGGGTATCGTAGTTGGATGGCAGTGAAATACTTCCAGAGGCATAATTATTTCCATAGGAGGCAACAAAATCCAGTGTCGGCATATTTCCCGCACGGTTTTTACGAACCTCGGCTTCGGCGGCACCCAAGGCCGCTAATGGTGCCAGAACAGCGGGATTACTTTCACGTGCCTGCTCAGTTCAATCTTTGATATTTTCCGGCTGGGGACGGGGAATTGTGGCTTCCGGTCGAAGAGCGGCCAGTGTTTTGGGGGCTTGCTCTACCATCTTTTCCAATTCGGCATTTTTATCTTCCAGATCATTGCGGGCGGCAACATATTGCGAACGGGCAAGATCCGCCCGTGACTTGGCTTCGTGTACATCGGTGATGGCATTGGTGCCTTCATCGAAACCATGCTGAGCCAAGGCCAGTTGCTCTTCGGTTGCTCTGATTTGGGCTTGCGCAACCTCTATCGTGTTCTGGGCCACCAGCACATCAAAATAGGCTTGTGTCACGCGCAAGATCAAATCCTGCTCGGCAAGCGCGTATTGTGCATGCGCTTGCGTTACCTGCATTTCCGCTGAACTGAAGGCATAGATGTTCTGAAAGTTAATCAAGGGTTGGGTCAATTGCAGTGTCCAGGCCCAGGAAGCAATATTGCGATTGATAATCGGCGGGCCATCAAACAGTGCCGTGTCTTTGGCTTTACTGTCGCTACCGGTCAGATTCACCACAGGCAAAAGACCCGCGCGTGCCTGGGGAACTTTTTGTTTGGCAGCCGCATAGGTATATTGCGCAGAAGAATAGGTCGGGTCATTTTCCTGTGCTTTGTGATACACCGCTAACAAATCATCACCAAACGCCCCAAAACTGAGGGGGAGCAATAACGCTCCCGCTAGGTATCGCATCCCACGTTGTAACCCTGAGGTGCGAATTTTGGACAACCCATTCCAAACCCTCACCGTTCGTGGCCACTTTCTATCAACGTTTTGCTAACCGGGGATAACAGATAGCGCATGACAGAGCGGCTCCCCTGATTGATCTCGGCTATCACTTGCATGCCGGGAACCAGTTTTAGCTTCTGACCATCCGATTCCAGCACCTGACTCTTAAAGGAAATGATTGCCTTATATACCGAGGGCGGTGTTTGTGTTTTATCCTTGGTTGAGGAGGAGTCTTTGTTCTGTGACTGGGTTTGTGAGTCGTTATCGCTATCCGCCTGAATGCGTTCCACTGTCCCATCAAGCATGCCGTATCGCTCGAACGGATACGGGGCGAGTTTGACTTTCACCTCTTGCTGCGGATACACAAAACCCACATCATCATTTTTGATCATGACTTCTGCCACCAGCGGCTCATTCTCCGGAACAATGGAGAGCAGCACCGTACCGGGGGATACGACCGTACCCACCGTATGGGTGGCCAAGTCTTTCACAATACCGGCCTGCGGCGCTTTCAGTTCCAGCAGTGCCGTTTTGTGATTCTGCTTGATCATATCTTGCTGGAATTTTCTGAACTGCTGTTCAGCATCGACCCGCTCATTCTGCAAATCGCTGCGATATTTTGAACTGACCTGATCGATTTGTTTTTTTGCCTGATTGACAGCCGCCTCAAGGCTTGCAACAGTGGATTCCTGCGCGCGCAAATCCTGAACTTTCTCTATATAGTCGCGTTCCTTGTCATCTGCTGCATGTTTTGGAACATAGCCGCCTTTGATCATGTTGGCATACGACTCCGCACGCTCCTTGAGAATGGGGATGACTTCCTGATATTTGGTCAGCACTTCTTTTGCTGAATCATATTCCCGCTGCGATTTTTTGAGGGATTCCTGTGCCTGTCCCAGTGAGTCGGTATAGGATTGGCGACGATCGTGATATTGCGATTCAATCTGCCTAAAAATATCGCCAGCATCGTTTGCTTCACGCACCAAGGGTTGGTCATTGAGTTCTGCATCAATACGACGAAGTTGCAGTTTACGCATCATCAGATCATTACCGATAGTCTTGCTGTCTGCATCGGCAATATTCGCATCCATGCGCATCAGGACTTGACCGATGCTGACCGTCTCGCCCTCCTTGACCAGTATTTCCTGAACAATGCCGCTGTCCGAGGGTTGCACGATTTTGACGTAGGTTTGTGGTACCAGTCGTCCTTCAGCACTCGCAAAAATATTCACCTTGCCAAAGATGGACCATAGCAAGAGTGTTAAAAAGAGTGCGCCCACCGTATACAACAATGCACGCGGCAAACTTGATGGCGGGCTTTCCTGAATCGACAACAATCCCGGCGCAAAATCCAACGCATCAGGCGACAAAGTTCGCGCCTTTTGCGGTGGTTTGCTCCGGGATTGTTCGCCCGCTTGCGCGGGCTGTTTTAATTCCACGTCCTGTTTCGTCAATTTACTACCCTGATCTTAAACATCCTTAATTACGCATTAAACTCAATGCACCGCATTACTGCCGCTGATTCCACTCCATGCATCCATCGTCTGCGCCGTCTTGCCGAACGAGGCATTTTGCAGTGTCGTTGCCGCCGTCGCCAGATTCATCCCGGCCAGGTTACTGTTCAAGCCGTCGTAATAGGCCAAGTCACCTCCCAGTGCCGTCGTGTTGCTGCCACTCAAGTGGGCAGTGAGCAAGCTGTTCGACAGGCTCCAACTGGTGAGTGTTGGTGTTGCGACCAATGCTGCATTGAACAGGCTGACCAGTTGCGTGAAGTTAAACTCTTCGACTTCCGAGTTGTATAGCGCATTGGTTGATGCCGCGCTGTACGTGCTGGCGGATTGCTCAATCACCTGCAGGTTGACGAAGTTTTGATCGGCAGCGCCTACGTACCAATTTGTGAAGGTGATCGCATTCGCACCCCCCGTATTGAGTATCAGATTATTACCGCTCTTGCTAAAAGCCAGATTGGCGTAGGCAATCCCACCTCCCAACGACAGCGTGTTGGCAAGTCCTGCTCCGGGAGCAATTGTTGCCGCTCCATCACCTGTATTAAAGGCAACGACAGCCGCACCTGCGCCCAGCGTGATCGTATCAGTACCCGCACCGCCCACAATGAAGTTGGCTCCCGTGCCGCCTGTCAATGTGTCATTACCCGATCCTGCGATCAGCGCACCTGCTCCGGCGGTGTCTTTCAGCGTGCTGGCTCCGGTTCCTGCTTCCAGAACGTCGGCACCCGAACCACCCACTAGCGTATCGGCTCCGGAATTGCCGATGATCAGGTCGTTAGTGGTGTTGCCGGTTGCAGTTAATGCCGCAGTACCCGTCAGGAACAGATCCTGTACGTTGGCTGAGGCTGTGTAGGTGACGGACGAGTTGATCGTGTTGATATTCGTGCCACTTACTGCGGTAACCACATCGGAGGCGTTGTTAACAACGAACGTGTCGTTACCCGCACCACCGGTTAGTGTATCAATACCGGTACCCGACACCAGCGTGTCGTTACCGGAACCTGCGACCAGTTTATCGGCACCGGTATTGGCCGTGATCACGTTGTTGAGTGTATTGCCGGTGAGGGTCAATGCAGCAGTGCCCGTGCCGGTGAGGTTCTGCACATTCGCTGCCAGGGTAATGGACACGGATGTTTGTTCGGTGTTGTTACCGCTGTTCGCAGCTTCGGTAATCACATCCGATGCGTTATTAATCACAAATATGTCGTTACCCGTACCACCGATCAGCGTTGCCAAACCAGTTCCTGCGATCAGTGTGTCGGCGCCACTATTGGCAGTAATCGTATCGGCCAATGTATTGCCAGTCAGCGAGAGGGCTGCACTGCCAGTACCGGTCAGATTGAGCAGGTTGGCCGGTAATACATAATTGACCGAACTTTGCACCACATTGCCCGCCTTGGCGCTGGTGACCGTAATCGTGTCGCTGCTGTTGTTGATAATGAACGTATCGTTACCCGCCGCACCGGTCAACGAATCGATTCCTGTACCAGAAATCAAAGTGTCGTTGCCTGAGCCTGCCACCAACTTGTCTGCACCTGTATTGGCGGTGATCACGTTGTTAAGCGTGTTACCCGTCAAGGTGAGTGCAGCCGTGCCTGTCCCAGTCAGGTTCTGTACGTTTGTCGCAAGCGTGACGCTGACGGAAGTTTGCTCGGTGTTACTACCGGTGTTGGTCGCTTTTGTAATAACGTCAGAGGCATTGTTGATCACAAACGTATCATTACCCGTACCGCCCACCAATGTTGCCAAACCGGTTCCTGCCACCAGTGTATCGGCTCCGGTATTGGCTGTGATTGTGTTAGCCAGCGTGTTACCGGTCAGTGTGATTGCGGCACTTCCGGTACCGGTCAGATTTTGCACATTGGCCGCCAGCGTAATTGATACTGAAGATTGCTCAGTATTGCTGCCAGTGTTGGTTGCTTTGGTAATAACATCGGACGCATTGTTAATCACAAAGGTATCGTTACCTGTACCGCCCACTAATGTTGCCAAACCAGTTCCGGCCACAAGCGTATCGGCTCCGGTGTTGGCTGTGATCGTATTGGCGAGCGTATTTCCAGTGAGCGTCAAAGCGGCTGTTCCCGTACCGGTCAGGTTTTGTACGTTCGCAGCCAGCGTAATCGAAACCGACGTTTGTTCCGTGTTGTTCCCGGTGTTAACCGCTTCGGTAACTACGTCAGACGCGTTGTTGATGACGAAGATGTCATTGCCCGCACCACCCACCAGTGTATCAATGCCCGTGCCGGATACCAGCGTATCGTTACCGGAACCTGCAACCAACTTGTCGGCACCGGTATTCGCCGTGATGATGTTGTTGAGCGTATTGCCCGTCAGCGTTAATGCAGCACTTCCTGTACCAGTGAGATTTTGAACGTTGGCTGCAAGTGTAACGGAGACGGAAGTTTGCTCTGTGTTGCTTCCGGTATTCGCAGCTTCGGTGATGACATCAGAGGCGTTGTTGATTACAAAAATATCGTTACCGGAGCCACCGATCAATGTTGCCAACCCTGTTCCCGCAGTCAGCGTATCGGCTCCGCTGTTGGCGGTGATCGTATTGGCGATCGTGTTGCCAGTCAAAGACAAGGCCGCTGTACCGGTACCAACAAGGTTTTGCACATTCGCGGCAAGGGTGATGGACACCGATGTCTGCTCGGTGTTGTTGCCGGTGTTCACCGCCTTAGTGATGACATCGGATGCGTTGTTAATGACGAAGGTGTCGTTGCCGGTACCGCCCGTGAGCGAATCAATGCCGGTGCCAGAGACCAGTGTGTCATTGCCGGAACCGGCGATCAGCTTATCGGCTCCGGTATTGGCGGTAATCACGTTGTTGAGCGTGTTGCCTGTCAGAGTCAAGGCGGCAGTTCCAGTCCCAGTGAGGTTTTGCACGTTCGCAGCAAGAGTAATGGACACAGATGTTTGCTCGGTGTTATTACCAGTATTGGCAGCTTCGGTAATGACATCAGATGTGCTATTGATCACAAACGTATCGTTGCCCATGCCTCCAATCAGCGTTGATATGCCTGTTCCGGCGGTCAACGTGTCATTACCACTGTTGGCGGTAATCGTGTTGGCAATCGTGTTGCCGGTCAAGGCCAAGGCTGCTGTACCGGTCGCGACGAGGTGTTGCACGTTTGCTGCCAGCGTGATGGACACCGATGTTTGCTCGGTGTTGTTGCCCGTGTTGACCGCTTCGGTAATCACATCCGAGGCGTTGTTAACTACAAATATATCGTTGCCCGTACCGCCCACCAAGGTGTCTATGCCCGTGCCGGACACCAGCGTGTCATTGCCGGAACCTGCGACCAGTTTATCCGCACCGGTATTGGCGGTGATGACGTTGTTGAGCGTGTTGCCCGTTAACGTCAACGCAGCAGTTCCGGTGCCGGTGAGATTCTGCACATTCGCAGCCAGCGTAACTGAGACAGAAGTCTGCTCAGTATTGTTGCCAGTATTGACCGCTTCGGTAATCACATCCAGTACATTGTTGATCACAAATATATCGTTGCCCGTACCTCCAATCAGGGTAGAAATACCGGTTCCTGCCGTTAACGTATCGGCTCCACTGTTAGCGGTGATCGTGTTAGCAATCGCGTTACCGGTCAGAGACAAGGCCGCCGTACCCGTACCGACGAGATGTTGCACATTCGCCGCGAGAGTGATGGACACCGACGTTTGCTCGGTGTTGTTGCCCGTATTGACAACTTCGGTAATGACATCAGCGGCGTTGTTGATCACGAACGTGTCGTTACCGGCTCCACCGGTGAGCGAATCAATACCAGTTCCTGATATCAGGGTATCGTTACCCGAACCTGCGATTAGCTTATCTGCTCCGGTATTGGCGGTGATCACGTTGTTGAGCGTGTTGCCCGTCAAGGTGAGAGCAGCAGTGCCCGTGCCGGTGAGGTTTTGCACATTGGCGGCCAGCGTAATGGAGACGGAAGTCTGCTCGGTGTTGTTACCCGTGTTGATTGCTTCGGTAATTACATCGGAGGCATTATTGACCACAAACGTGTCGTTACCCGTGCCACCTACCAACGTGTCAATTCCCGTGCCCGACACCAGCGTGTCATTTCCGGAGCCTGCGACCAGTTTATCCGCACCGGTATTGGCGGTGATGACGTTGTTGAGCGTGTTGCCAGTTAGCGTCAATACAGCTGTGCCTGTTCCGGTCAGATTCTGCACATTCGCAGCCAGCGTAACTGAGACAGAAGTCTGCTCAGTATTGTTGCCAGTATTGACGGCTTCGGTAATCACATCCAGTACATTGTTGATCACAAATATATCGTTGCCCGTACCTCCAATCAGGGTAGAAATACCGGTTCCTGCGGTTAACGTATCGGCTCCGCTGTTGGCGGTGATCGTGTTAGCAATCGAGTTACCGGTCAGAGACAATGCCGCTGTACCCGTAGCAACAAGGTGTTGCACATTTGCCGCGAGAGTAACTGACACCGACGTTTGCTCAGTGTTGTTGCCCGTATTGACGGCTTCGGTAATCACATCAGCGGCGTTGTTGATCACGAACGTGTCATTTCCTGCACCGCCTGTAAGCGAATCAATTCCAGTTCCTGATATCAGCGTGTCGTTACCGGAACCTGCGATTAGCTTATCTGCTCCGGTGTTAGCGTTAGCGGTGATCACGTTGTTGAGCGTGTTGCCAGTCAACGTCAATGCTGCCGTGCCTGTGCCGGTGAGGTTTTGCACATTGGCGGCCAGCGTAATGGAGACGGAAGTCTGCTCGGTGTTGTTACCCGTATTGGCAGCTTCGGTGATGACATCCGATGTGTTATTGATCACAAACGTATCGTTGCCGGTTCCGCCAATCATCGTTGAAATGCCGGTTCCGGCGGTCAATGTGTCGTTGCCACTGTTGGCAGTGATTGTGTTGGCTATCGTGTTGCCGGTCAATGCCAAAGCCGCTGTACCCGTACCAACGAGGTTTTGCACGTTTGCAGCAAGTGTGACGGACACCGACGTTTGCTCGGTGTTATTACCAGTGTTAACGGCTTTTGTAATCACATCAGATGAATTGTTAACAACGAACGTGTCGTTGCCCGTGCCGCCCACCAGCGTTGCTAAACCTGTCCCTGCCACCAGCGTGTCGGCACCGGTATTGGCGGTAATCGTGTTAGCCAGCGTGTTGCCGGTCAGCGTTATTGCGGCAGAACCTGTACCGGTCAGGTTGAGCAGGTTGGTCGGCAATACGTAATTGACCGAACTCTGCACCACGTAACCCGCCTTGCTGGTCGTCACATTAATTACGTCACTGCTGTTGTTGATGACGAAGGTATCGTTGCCCGTGCCACCGATCAAGGTATCGATGCCCGTACCGGATATCAGCGTGTCGTTGCCCGTGTTGGCGATAATCGTATCGGCCAAAGCATTGCCGGTGCCGCTGATGCTGGCGGTTCCGGTTAAGGTCAATTTGGTCGCGCCAGCTGGCATCACAATACTCACCGCTGAACTGACCGACGACGCGCTTAGTGCAATCAGTGCCGCCAGCGTCGACGTGCTGCCGTCTGCAAAACTGACTTCAGTAAAGGCAGGCGAATTGATCACCACCGATTTCCCGCCGGTAATCGCGAGCGTGACCACACCTGCGGCTGATGTGGCCGTAATGCTGCCCGCAGTAATGCCGGTGCCAAACGCCAGTATGTCGCTGCTGCCGGTATTGGAAATGGTAATTACACCATTACCTGAATTGACCTGATAGGTTGTTGCCGCGACACCGCTGTTTCCTTGCATTGAATCGTTGCCCGTACCGCCGACCAAGGTGTCCATACCGCTACCAGATACCAAGGTGTCGCTGCCCGAACCCGCGACCAAACTGTCTGCACCGGAGTTGGCGGTGATCACGTCGTTGAGCGTATTGCCCGTCAACGTCAGTGCGGCTGTGCCCGTGCCGGTGAGGTTTTGCACATTCGTGGCAAGGGTGGCGCTGACTGATGTTAGTTCGGTGTTACTGCCGGTGTTTGCCGCCTTGGTGATGACATCCAACGCATTGTTGATAACGAAGGTATCGTTGCCAGTACCACCAACCAGCGTTGCAAGCCCAGTTCCTGCCACCAGCGTATCGGCTCCGGTATTGGCGGTGATGACATTGGCTAGATTGTTACCGAACAGCGTTAATGCGGCAGTACCGGTGCCGGTCAGGTTTTGCACGTTCGCCGCCAAGAACAGGGAGACGGAAGTTTTTTCGGTGTTATTTCCAGTATTGGGGGCTTCTTCAATCACGTCCAAAATATTGTTCACCACAAAGGTGTCGTTGCCGATACCGCCAATCAGAGTTGTAGGCCCGGTGCCTGCTACCAACGTGTCATTTCCGCTGTTGGCAGTAATCGTTTCGGAAACTATATATCCAGTTCCGTTGACGAGGGAGTATCCGGTCAGCGTCAAAGCTGCACTTCCGGTGCCGATCAAAGTACCCACACCCGCAACAAGGGTGGCGTTGACAGATGTCATTTCGGTGTAATTGAAGGTACCAGGAGGGTAGTAGTCGACGATCACGTCTGACGCATTATTGACCACGAAAGTGTCTTGTCCTGCACCGCCGACCAGTGTATCAATTCCGGTACCGGATATCAGCGTGTCATCGCCGATACCTGCCACCAGACTGTCTGCACCGGAATTGGCGGTAATAACATTAATAACATCGTTGTAGCCATCCAAGTTGCCGGTTAGCGTCAATGAAGCACTGCCAATTCCGGTCAGATATACCACGCCCGATGCCAGCGTTGCCGAGACCGATGTCTGTTCGGTATCGGTGTCGCCGTTACCCATAATCACGTCGCCAGCATTGTTGATGACGAAGGTAGTGTTGCCGCTGCCTCCCACGAGGGTTGCAAGGCCGCTACCTGCAATCAGTGTGTCATTTCCGCTGTTGGCCACGATTAAATCGGCCAAACTATTTCCGGTGGCACTGATATTGGCGCTTCCCGTCAGCATCAGTGTTGTGGCTGCTGCCGACATAACGGTACTGACCGCAGAGGTTATCGAGGTCGCGTTTTGCGCCAACAGCGCCGCCAGCGTTGTTGTTCCGCCCCCAGCAAAGCTGACTTCGGAAAAAGCCGGTGCGTCAATCGTCACCGAATTTCCGCCGTTAATCTTGAGTACGAGAGCGTCATCACCATTTACAACAGTCATACTTGTTGTGATGCTGCTGGCCGTTATGCCCGCACCAAACTCCAGTATGTCGTTACCCCCACTATCGGAAATGCTGACATTGCCGTCGCCTGAATTATACAAATAGGTTACTGCCCCTGTACCCCAGCTGCCATTTGCCCCGATACCCCAGTTGCCATTTAACAAATCGCTACCAGTTCCGGCAACCAAGGTCGAGTTTCCATACCCTGCTGACAGAGTATCGTTACCGCTGTTAGCAGTAATGACATTATTGAGGCCATTGCCAGTCAGCGCCAATGCGGCAGTGCCTGTGCCAGTCAGATTTTGCACATTTGGAGCAAGAGTCGTACTGAAGGATGTAACTTCAGTGTTATTACCGTTATTGGGGGCTTCAATAATGTAAGAGCCCGCACTGGTTACAACGAAGGTGTCGTTGCCAGCCCCCCCAATCAAGGTATCTCTTCCTGTCCCTGCAATTAGCGTATCGTTGCCGCTGTTGGCGGTAATGACGTCATTCAAGGTGTTTGCAGTTGCAGTCAGGCTTGCGCTGCCTGTCAACATCACGTTGTTCTCAGTGGGGGTCAGAACAATACTCGTCGCCGAGGAGACTACGGGATTTTGCGCCAACAATTGATTAATTGTCGTGCTGACTCCATTGAGGTTTACCTGAGTCAGCGCGCCCCCTTCTATCGTAATAGTGCCACCGAAACCGGTATAAAGGTTTACATCAGTCATACCGTTTAAGTTAACAGATGTCGCCAAAATACTGGTAGCAGCAGAATAAATGTTGAGTACATCCGTGCTTTGACTATCGCTAATAGTGACATGGTATCCACCAGATTCAGTACTACCTGCATCCGCATTAATCGAATAACTATTATGGCCGCCAGTGCCACCCACCATAACTTCATTAGTAGCAAAATAAGTAGTAAAGTAAAAATCTGCGCCGTAGAATGTATCGCTGCCGCTCCCGCCAACTAGCGTATCGTTTTCTCCACTTCCATAAATGACGTCGTTTAAATTATTGGCGGTCAGAGTGACATTACCCCCGAGTCCGGCGAGAATCTGCACATTGGCTCCAGCAGTAATGCTACCCCAGGCTACCTCTGTGTTAATCCCCTGGCTACTTCCTACGACCACATCGCTGCTGTTATTGACCATGAAGGTGTCATTACCGCTGCCGCCGATCAGTGTTACCACATCGCTGCTGTTATTGAAGAAGGTGTCATTACCGCTGCCGCCGATCAGTGTTGCCAGACCACTTTCAGCACAAAGTAAGTCATTACCATTATTGGCGGTGATAACGTTGGCGAGATTGTTGCCGAATAAATTCAGATTTGCACTACCAATGCCGGTAAGATTTTGTACATTCGCCGCCAGTGCCGTGGAGGCGGAAGTTACCTCGGTATTGTTGCCGGTGTTGATTGCTTCTGTTATCACGTCTGACACATTGTTGATCACAAAAGTGTCGTTGCCGCTACCGCCTATCAGGGTTGCTAGGCCGCTGCCTGCTATCAGCGTATCGTTTCCGCTGTTGGCGGTAATGACGTCGCTTAAGTTATTCCCGGTTGCTGTCAGATTCGCGTTACCGGTTAACGTCAGGTTGGTGACACCCGCAGCCAGAACGCCGCCAGTCGAGGAATACATAGTGGTGGGCGCCATTCCCAATAGTTGGTTTAGCGTAAAGACAGTGCTACCTTCACTTACCGAACCCGCACTTCCATTAACCACGAAGCTTTCCCCATGATAGGTGTCGGTTACTGTTACCACAAACACACCGTACGCGTTTATCGAAGGCGCTACAGTGATAAGAGAAAAGGGGTCAATAACATTTTGCAGCATAGCAAATTCCAGTGTGTCTGCATTGCTGCTGTTCATTATCGTAGTTGTGCCTAATCCTCCGGCTACAAAAGTGTCGTTACCGGACCCTGCTATCAGCGTGTCGTTGCCGACGTTGGTCGTAATGATGTCGTCCAGTGCATTAGCGGTTGCGGTCAGATTGGCGCTACCGGTCAGGGTTAAGCCGAAGATGTTGGATGGCATAACGACACTGACTGCTGAGGTCATATAATTACTTGGATTGGCTTGTAGCATCGCATCAATCGTTGACGTGACGCCATTGGAAAAGCTCACATTGCTCAAACCCCCGCCCTGAATTGTCACCGTACCGCCTTGACTATCGGCAATGGTCACGACAAAAACATTATTTACCACAGTAGCCGTCGCGGTCAGGCAGTATTCCGGGCTGCCCGCCCCGAATGCCAGCGTATCGCCACTGCCGCTATTGGTAATGAGAACATTACTAACGCCGGAATTAACTTCGAAAGTCGTCATACCGCTACTACCAACCAGTGTGTCGTTCCCGGTGCCAGCAACCAGTGTGCTGTTCCCGCTTCCCGCGATCAGCGTGTCATTGGCCGTTCCTGCCACCAGACTGTCGTTCCCGCTATTCGCGGTAATGACATCGTCCAGAGTATTGCCCGTTGCCGTCAAATTTGCACTGCCGGTCAACGCAAGGTTCTGAATGCCCGCAGCCATGACGGTGCTGACCGAAGACGACATCGCTGTAATGCCAGTCGTCGCCTGAGCCAGCATTGCACCCAAAGATGCAGTGCTGCCGTTTGCAAAACTGAGTTTATCCAACATTCCATAAGCGTCATTGATCACGACGGAGCTACCGTTGCTAACCAAAATCGTTATGGCAATTGAGCCATCGGCATTCAATGCGGCTGTTGTGTTCAGATTGGCTGCCGTAATCCCGGCACCAAAACTGAGCACGTCTGTCGCGCCACTTTGATTGATGGTGGTGACACCGCTTCCGGTGCCGACGACATAGGTATTTGTTCCAATTCCACCCACCAAAGTGTCATTCCCACTTCCTGCAACCAAGGTGTCATTCCCAACTCCACCAACCAAGGTGTCCTTTCCACTTCCTGCAATCAAGATATCGTTGCCCGCATTGGATTGGATCACATCGTTCAGCGTATTGGCGGTGGCTGTCACATTACCACTGCCAGTTAGATCAAGCGTTGTTACGCCTGCACCCGCAGTGACATTAACCTCCGAATACTCGGTTGTCCCCTCGGTGTAGGAAGTCAGTAATTGATTCAAGGTGACCACATCGCCATTCGCGAAATCCACCTGACTCAAAGCGCCGCCCTGAATGGTGACGGTATCGCCAAAGCCGTCGTTGATGATCACGTCCGTCACGCCGCCCACTACCGTACTGGTCGTTGTCACGTTAGTTTCAAGAATGCCCGCACCCAACACCAGTTTATCGGCACTGCCGCTATTCTTGATGGTGACGTTGCCACCGAATGGATTAACTTCATAGGTCGCGATACCGCCGCCACCAATCAACGTGTCGTTGGCACTGCCAGCAATCAGAGTGTCATTGCCGCTGTTGGCAGTGATCACGTCAGGACTGCTATTGGCTGTTGCTGTCAGGTTGGCGGTACCGGTCAGGGTCATGTTTTGAATACCGCCAGCCAAGGTCACGTTTGCAGCAGAGGTGGCTGCTGAAATACCTGTCGTTGCCTGCGCGAGCAGTTCACTCAGTGAAGCGGTGCTGCCGTTGGCAAAGCTGATTAAGTCGAGCGGGCCATAGGTGCTGGCGTCGACCACAACTGAGCCGCCGAGATTATTTTGGATGGTGATCACGGTTGAGCCATTAACGGTCGCGGCTGTTGCACTAAGGTTGGCAAGCGTCACACCCGTACCAAAGCTGAGTGTGTCGGCATAGCTGCTCTGCTGGATTGTTGTGGCCTGCGAACCGGCTGCAATCACATAGGTGTCGGCAATGCCGTTGCCAATTAATGTATCGTTGCCGGTGCCCGCGACCAAGGTATCGCTACCGCTATTTGCAGTGATCACATCATTCAGCGTGTTGGCTGTACCCGTGAGATTTGCGGTACCGGTGAGCACGAGATCCTGAATGTTTGCGCCAAGGGTATAGCTGACAGACGAATCTACCGTATTGGTGTTCGTCCCTGAATTGACGGCTTGAATGGTATCGGTTGTGGTGGTGACCACGAAGGTGGTATTTCCAGTTCCACCAATCAGCGTGTCGTATCCCATCCCGGAAATCAGCGTGTCGTTTCCGGCTCCGCCGGTTGCTTTATCAGCGGCGTATGCGCTATACAGAAGCTGATTGCCCGAACCGGCAGTAAGCGTATCACTGGTGCCCCAGGCGTAGAGCGAATCATTGCCCGTACCTCCCACCAGTGCGGCATTCGCATTCGGGTTGTAAATCAGGTTACCATTTGCACCGGTAATGGTTTCGGCATTAGGATTAGTCTGCGCCAGTAGCTGACCAACGCTATAAGTAACCGGGTCGAGAAATATAAATGATCCGACCGCACCACTTAGTCCACCCTCAATCGTGATGGAACCTGCACCCGTTTTTGAAGAAAGTTGTAGCGCAGCACTACCGTTACTTTCAATGATCGCATTGACATTGAAGCTGGCGAGAGTAAGGCCGCAGTTGAATTCCAAAAGGTCAGCGCTGCTGGCACTGACCAGATCGATATTCCCAAAAGTGGGATTAATTAAATACGTGTTTTGACCTGTGCCGCCGATGATGGTGTCGGTACCGGTGCCCGCAACAAATAGCGTACTGCCGCTGCCGCCTACCAATACGTCGGTGCCGCTTCCCGCTAAAAGTTGATCTACCCCCGCGCCGCCGTAGACCGTGCTGGTGCCGCTACCGGCTTGAACTTGTGTGACAGCAGTGGCAGTGCCGCCATCTCCGGCATAGATGACGTCAGTACCGCCCCCGCCGGTGATGTAGTCTAAACCGGCCCCACCGTAAACGGTGCTGGTTTCACTCGCGCTGCCACTGAGCCAAATGTTCGTAACGCCATCCCCGGCGTAAATAACATTTGCGCCGCTGCCGCCGCCAATTCCATCATTGCCCATACCTCCATAGACGGTTGCGTTCCCGCTTCCCCCCCATACATCGGTGGCACCGTCTCCGGTGTAAATAACGTCACTACCTCCGCCACCCATGATCGAGTCGGCACCCATGCCACCGTAGACCGTGGCTTTTTGGCTGGCGCTGCCGCTGGCGCCCAACTGGACAACAGTGTTGCCGTCGCCCGTGTAGATGACATCGGTGCCCGCGCCGACGTTGATGCTGTCATTGCCCGCACCGCCGTACACGGTGCTGGTTTCGCCGGCACTGCTACTCAGGCCGATCATACTCGCCCCATCGCCCGCATAAATGGTGTTGGTACCTGCGCCGCCTTTAAGGGTGTCGTTGCCCGCACCACCGTAGACGGTGCTGGTTTCACTCGCGTTGCTGCTCAGTTCGATGAAATTCCCGTTATCGCCCGCGTAGATCGTGTTGATGCCGTCACCGCCTTCAATGGTGTCTATCCCCGCACCGCCTTCAATATACTCATTGCCATTCCCCGCATAAATAGCGGTGGCTGTTGCTGTGGTGGTCGCTGTAGCGCTTACGCTGTTGCTGATAATCGTGTCATTTCCCCCCGACCCAAAAATCGTGTCATTACCGCTACCGCTTTCGATATAGTTGGTGGAACTGGTATCCGAATTCGCCCAGTTGCTTGCGTTGTTGTCGCCTGACGCGATGTAACTGTTACCGGTGCCGCCGTAGAGGGTGTTGTTTCCGCCATTCAATACGACTTGGTCGCTGCCGCCTTCGAGGTCGATATAGTCGTTGCCGCCGCCACCATAAATACTATCGTTGCCATCGCCACCATAAATCGTGTTGTTGCCGACCCCGGACTGTATGAAGTCGTCGCCACCCCCCGCATCCAGCCAGTTGTTGCCATTGGAAAGCCAGTAGGTGCTGTCCCCGCCTCCGCCATAGATGGTGTCATTGCCCAAGCCGACGGGTACACCGCCGAAAGTGCTGCCGGTATAAGGGGTAGGCGCGCTGAAAGGCGCACTCGCGCCGCCAACCGGAGAGAACTCGGTGCTGCCACCATTGATGATTTCTGTCCAGTTCAGTGACGCCGCGTTGACTTCAACGCCACCTAATACCGATACCGAACCCGCCCCGCAGACGATGATGTTGTTGCCCGTACCGGTGAAAACCGCATCGTTGCCGTTGCCGCCGACGATGGTGTTGTTGCCATCCCCCACGGCGATGAAATCGCCTTTCAGGCCGGTGGCTGTAGCCTGTGCTCTAATTGTCGGGTCAAGTGCGGTGGCTAAATCAACCTGTGTGTCGGCGTAGATTTGGTTGTTGCCGTTGCCCGCGATGATGACGTCTTGCCCTTTTCCGCCGTTGATGACATCGTTGCCGTTGCCCCCATAGTTCTGAAACATATAATCGGCATCTATTATCCCCACGGCTGGATAGCTGGCATTGCCGTTCACGTAGTTGTTGGGGGCGGTATCGCCGGTGAAAATGAGATTTTTTCCCGTTCCGCCGGTGATGGTGTCGTTGCCGCCCATGCCCAGCAGGATATTGTCACCGCCGCCACCATTGATAACGTCGTTGCCCGTACTGCCCAAGAGAACATCATTAAAGTTGGACGATGCGGTGCCGTCGGTGATGAGGTTGCCGAGCGCATCGGTATGGTAGCTCGGGTTAGCCGCCGTGCCGAAGTTGATCGGGTTGAGATCGCCGTTGATGGTTTTGTCGGGCTTGACGGTGCTGCCCGCATTCGGGTTCGGGTCGGTGAAGGTGATGGTGAGGTTGTTGAGGCTCTTGCTGATTGTGCCGTCGGCATTGGTCAGGGTTGCGTTCAGTGTTAGCAGGTCTGCACTGTTGACGTTGTTGCCGTCGATCAGGGTCAGCGTAACGCTGTCTTGTCCGGCGGGGATGGTGATCGTGGCATTGCCGTTGGAATCGAATTTGATTTCGCTGGAGCCTGTACACACGTAATTGTTTTGGCCTCCCGTCAAGGCGAGTTGAATAACGGTGTCGGTGAGGCTTGCACCGGACAGGTCGAGGGTAAAGGAATAGCTGCTGCCGACTGCTTCGGTGGCGGATTGGTTGGCAAAAGTGAGGGGCGTGCCTGTGGCTTCGGCTAGGGCCATTTGCTGGGCAAGCGTTAAATTATTGCCCGGCAGTGTCGAAGTGACACCGGCTCCGGTTATGAACGGGTTGCTGTCGCCTGCCTTTGTCAGGGTTATGGATTCTGTTGGAGTTGATGACAGGGTGCTGGATGAAACTGCACCTATCAGTGGGATTTGTTCAACTTGCCAATCGCCATAAGAGAAACCACCGACCACATTTTTTGTATAGGTTGTTACGCTACCGTTTGAACCAGGCACTGTCCATTGTTGAACTGTGCTTGAGTCGGTAAATATGACACCATTGTTATAGACCAACACAAACGAACCATTTCCATTAGCAAACAAGGTGTAATTAACGCCCGAAACAGATATTTGGTTGGGTGTAGGGATGGACATACCCGTACCGCTGCCGATTGGCTGATGGCCAGTTGACAACCACTCTGAGAAATATGAAAACATAGCGTTTGCTTTACCAGTCCCTGTCGCCCATCCATAAAAACCAACCAATCCGGCTACCCCCACAGCAGCTTCTATTTCCGCTGGAAGCGCAACTACTACCCCTACGGCAGCCAATCCACCCAAAATTGCATTAGAAATTGACACAATGTCTTTGGGTTCAACGGTTCCGTTCCTTATTTTTTTCATTGCAACTGCAAAAGCCATTCCTGTATTGGTTACAGAAAGACCAACTTGTATCTCAAACGTCGCAAAAATTACTGATAAGTTCGTCAAATCAGATATAAATGACAAAACATCGCCTTCTTTAATGTCGGCATACAAATTGGTAACAGTTTGTTGGATGTTTAATTTGTCGACTATAGTAGTTCCCATATCTACCCCCTAATGAATAATATAAAGTGTGACTTCTGCAACGATGAAGACAAGAATTAAAATATTAGTTATAACAATCGCCTTCGATAGCCAATCCTCGCCATTTGGAAACCAGCCTATTTCCCTAATACTTCGGCGCAACATCACAAACGCCGCTGGTCTCGGCATGGATTTCTCAATCCCATTTTTCCAGTGAGTGAATTCATAAATCGTGTTCCTAGCCCAAATATTGACAGGGGTTAGTAAAATAATAGGAAATTGCCAAAGTTTATTTATGTCATGCTGGGAAAGTGGAGAGTTCCAACCAAACAGCCCGGTAAATGCAAAAAATATTGCAATGTATTTCATTGGTACAATGCTTCTCCGCATGGGATGACCATCAAATGAAAATGACCATACTTCCCTGAAAGTTGGTTGTCTCAAATAAGATTTGGCTCGCAAAGCGTAGGTGTATTTCATGCAAAAATACATAACAAACGCTCCAATTGATGCAAGAATTCCGAATATTTGCATTTACTATCTCCGATACTTTATTAGTACACTTGAATACTTTTTAATTAATATATTTTTAATTTTAGTCATCTCAATTGCCTGCTTTAGTTTCGCCCTGCACATCCCCCACCGCACTCAACACCCCATGCCCGATCCTCACCACCTCATCCACCAGCAGGTTTTTCGGCATTGCATGCGTAATAAACATCATCGTCACTTTTCCTTTGAGTTGGTTGATGGTCGCCGCAAAGTGTTCGGCAGTTGTGCTATCCAAGCTACTCGTCGCTTCATCAAAAATCAGTATCTTCGGTTGCTTGATCAACGCGCGTGCAATCGCAATGCGTTGCTTCTGCCCACCCGATAATCCGACTCCACGCTCACCAATCTCTGTCTGATAACCTTGCGGCAATTCTTCGATGGAATTGTGGATTTCCGCCATCTTGCAAGCGTGTACCACCTGATCGAAAGTGGCATGCGGGTTCGCCATCAGCAGGTTGTCGTAGAGGGTGCCGGAGAACAGAACTGTTTCCTGCGGCACTACGCCAAAATAATGTCTGAGTTCGTTGGCGGAAAGATAACGAATGTCGTTACCGTCGATTTTGATGGTGCCACCTGAGGGCTGATAGAAACCTTGCAGGAGTTTAGTCAGCGTGCTCTTGCCGGAACCGGATGGCCCCATGATGGCGATGACTTTGCCGGGCAACACTTTGAGCTGAAAACCCTGATACAGGAAGGGCAGGTTTTCTGCATAGCGGAAACTCAAGTCGTCGATGTCGATTTGCCCTTTTCCTTCGCGCAGACGACTGGGGATCACGGAATAGGGTTCTTTGGGGGCATTCATGATGTCGCCCATGCGCTGCACAGAAAGATTGGCCTGCTGGAACTGCTGCCAAAGGCCGACCAGCCGCAGCATGGGTTGCGACAAGCGGCTGGCGAACATCTGGAAGGCGACTAACATACCGATGGTGAAGTCGGTACTGTTCATGACGGTATAAGCACCCAAGATCAGGATGAGCAGCGTCATCATCTGCTCCATGCTGTTGGCAAACACGTTATAGGTATTGCCGATCTGCCGTACTGAAAATCCCGATCTTAAATACTCGGCCAGATAGTCGCTGTAACGTGCATTGAGTTGTGGTTCCATCTGCAAGCTTTTAACGGTTTCCAGACCGGCAATGTATTCGGTGGTAAAAGCCTGATTACGTGCTCCCAGCAGGAATTGCTCGTTGAGCCGGTTTCTAAAGATAGGCGCGACGATGATACTCATAATGGCAATGGTGCCCAGCATGGACAAGGCCACGCAGCTCAGCATCACGCTGTAGTAGAACATGATGCCCAAGAAGATCAGCAGGAACGGGAAATCGAGAATCAATGTCACGGCCGCACTGGCTATAAATTCGCGGATGGTTTCAACACCGTGCAGGCGTGCGGCGATCACACCGGTTGGGCGATGTTCAAAATAGCGGGTCGGGAGTTTAAACAGGTGATCGAGGACGGCAGCACCCAATACCGCATCGACCCGATTACCGGTGTGGAGGATAAGGTATTGGCGCACCCAAGTGAGCAGTGCAGAAAATATCATGAACACACCAAGCCCGATGCCAATCACAATCAGTGTGCTCTGGGTGCGGTGTACCACGACTTTGTCGATGATGACTTGGGTAAAGATCGGGGTGGCGAGGGCGAGCAACTGGATGATGAGGGAGGCGATTAACACATCGCGCCAGACGCGCTTGTGTTTTAACAGCTCCTTGATAAACCACGGAAAACCGAAGGCGGGTTGCGTGGACAAGGCGCCATCGGGGTCACTGATTCCTTTTGTTTCGAGTGCCAACTGAAAGGCTGAACCCGCGTACCGTTCGGCGAACTCGGCATGGGTCATGGCCTTGGGCGCATTCGAGCCTGACTCGAACAGGATCACGTTTTCATCATTGACCTGACCGACGATTGCCGGGTGATATTTGCGGGGAGTCGGGATGGGGGTAACATCAATGGGTTCATTGGCCGAACTTTCCGATGCGCCAGTTGCTGCCTCAATATGCTGCACGCTGATAATCTCAGCCTCTGGATGCAGGACTGTAGAGTCACCGTCAGCGTCGCACTGTTTGACGGGCTCGGCTTCCTTCATGACGACCAAGCACGGTAGATTCAACTTGCCGATCTCAGTACTATCGCAATTCTTGCGCTTGATGCGGAAGCCCAAGGCACGGGCGGCATGAATGAAAGAATCAGAGGTATAAGGGGGTGGGAACTGTTTGATGAGCAGATCGGCATCGAAAGGCTTGCGGTTCAATGCGCAAAAACTGCCCATGGCCCAGACGATGTCGGAAACGGTAAACGTGTAATTCAGCGCGTTCGGGGTAGGCTCCCGCGACAGGTTTTTAGAAACTAACCTGAGAATGCGGCGCGGCATCAGGCAGCCACCGCACTAATATTTCTGTGTGAGGATAAGGCGAAAAGCAAAAAGGAAATGTCGATAAAGACGGTGTGGGCACGGATATTCCTAACCTGCTTCAGGTGCGCCATTCCGCCGCCCATACTTGTATCGCTGTCCGACAAACTGCCCCCTCGTTGTTTAACTCAACTACAATGACACTTGTTTATGGCTCTTTCTATCTAACTACCTAAAATCATGATGTAAGCGTTGTGTAACTGTCATACCGTGAGGGGGTCAAAAACCTTACATCACTCTGGTCTCAAGTTGTGAAATCTATCGCTTTTTCCTGAATGTTGAGCGCTATCCATGCAGGTTGTGGTGGCTTTAGCATGTATTACCCATTCTACTGAAGTGGATTTTAGCATGAACGACTTCATCCGCGCCATAGACTAAACGGCTAGGTTAACGGTCTAGTTATTTTCTAAAGTATCTAGGCCATAAGGTCTAGTCTATTTATCTTTCTGCCAAAATATAGCGCTCTGCTTGTCTGCTTATGTGGGTGCAGTGTAGAGTGCCGCCCCATGAAAGTTTTATTCGTCCACCAGAATTTCCCCGGCCAGTATCTACACCTTGCCCGCCATCTCGGTGCCACACCCGGCAACGAGGTCGTGTTCATTACCCAACGCACGGATGCAGACTTGCCCGGCGTCAGAAAAATTGTCTACAAACCGGCACGCACAGTCACGCGCGATGTGCATCATTACCTGCGCGAGACCGAAGCGGGCGTGTTGAATGCGCAGAACGTTGCACGTGTTGCGATGGGCCTAAAAGAATCCGGCTTTATTCCCGATGTCATGCTGGGTCACAATGGCTGGGGAGAACTGTGGTATTTAAAGGAAGTTTTTCCGAATACGCCGCTGATTGGGTATTTTGAGTTTTTCTATCAGCTTAATGGCGCAGATGTCGGCTTCGAACCCGGACCTCCACTGATTTTCGATGTGGGACCGCGCATCAGAACCAAGAATCTGGGTAATCTGCTGGCGCTTAATACGGTGGACTATGGGCAATGCCCGACCAAATGGCAGAAGTCACGCTATCCAAGTGAGTATCAATCAAAAATTCATATCGTGCATGAAGGGGTGGACGCGCAAATTGTAATCCCCGACAAAACGGCGCGATTTACGGTTCCTGATACGGATATTGAATTAACAACAGATGATGAAGTCGTTACTTATGTTGCGCGTAATCTGGAGCCGTATCGTGGATTCCCGAGTTTCATGCGTAGCTTGCCTGCGATATTGGCACAACGACCTAACGCGCATGTGCTAGTAGTAGGTGGGGACGAGACCAGCTACGGCCCTAAACCATCGAACGGTATCCCCTTTCGTACCCAGTTGTTGGAAGAACTGGGCGAGAGCATAGACCTGAAGCGCGTACATTTTCTGGGTAAAGTGCCGTATTCAACATTCGTAAATATTTTGCAGGTATCGAGCGTACATGTTTACCTGACTTATCCATTTGTATTGTCGTGGTCGATGCTGGAAGCGATGTCAGCAGGGTGTCTGATTGTCGGATCGAGCACTCAGCCCGTTGAAGAAGTTATTCAGGATGGCGAGAATGGCTTGCTAGTAGACATTTTTAAACCTGAGGAAATTGCCGTCAGGGTCATTGATGTACTAGCGGATCGAAAAGCCTATGAAACGATCAGGCAGAATGCGCGGAAAACCATCTTGGAAAATTATGATTTGCGCACCATTTGTCTGCCCGCCCAGTTACGGCTATTGAACATGGCTGCGCGCGGGATGATGTAAGAATTACTGGTGGACCGGCACAACCATTTGTTTCTCCCCCTCTTTGATTTCGAAATGGTTAGTAGAATTTTGAACAGGTAGTCGACCGTTATAATTCGTCACCAACTTTTGATCCTGAAATAGCTGGATCGCATGGTTCGGGACATCGTTCACAAAAGTCGCAGGCACAGAGTGGTAATTTGCACTTCCATCAGCAGAGTGATCATTGACCAGCACGGCGAAATGCAAGTGCGGCCCCGAAGAATAGCCTGTATTCCCTGAATATCCGATGAGCGTTCCCGCTTCAACCCTTTGCCCGAATGAAACAGTCATGTGATAGGGCGACATATGGGAATAAATTCCTAACGTTCCGTCCTCATGCAGAATCAGGATGTGGTTGGGCTTAAGTTTTGGATCATTGCCCCCTACTGTGTAACCTTGATCGATATCCACGACTCTGCCACTGCGCGCAGCCAAGACCGGGGTACCTATTGGGACAACGAAATCGACCGCAAATCGGGAACTTGAATCCGTGTGAGTGGAAATTCTGCCCCCCGCGACTTGTCCGACCATGGTGGTCTGCCCATCTTGAAAGGGTAATCGGTAGGTTGCTGCAGGATCGTGAATTGCCCAGGGATCACCAATTGAAAATTTGTAGGAAATCGCTATTTTGAACTTTTGCCCGGCATCAGCACTGTGTATGGTTGCAATCGGTAGCCGCTCTTTAGGTTTAACTACTACTTCAATCGGGGAGGGATGATCGACAACTGCATTCACAGGATTTTTGAGTTGTACTGTGGCAAGAATCGGTGCATCACCATTGTTTTGCGCCATGACAACTTGTCCATTGGGTATCGTCTGATAGGCGAGCTTAAACGGGTAGCTTTGCTGGTCGGCGAGCGCCGGAACAGCGGCGACTAGCACCGCCATAATAAGCGCGGCATAACTCATGTTCATGGATCGCTCTCTGATAGCGACATAACAAATTAGGATTCGGAATTTGGAAAGCATCTGTTCAAAGTGCAAGTTTGGATTTGTTTGATTGTATCAATACTACCAATAACGCAGACTGATGCAAGGCTGATTTCGCTACTCTGGGTTGCGGCAGCAGTATAACTTTCTATGAAACTAACGATATTTTGGATCATTTTTGCAAGCTAACACTTGCCAGTTTGCACAATAGTACCGATAGTTTTGAATGACCGTTGTCCGGCAGTTAGTTGAGAGGGCTGAGGGGCAGTTATGGGTTACTTGCAGGCATTTAAAATCCTAAGCCTCAGTTCCGGCAATGACTGTTTCAGATGTATTGCAGCCTCTCACAAGCTGTCTACAGTAAACAGTAGCCCGTAGACTTCGGGGTTTACTGATCGATACGAGAAAGTTTGCAGACAGCCCATGCGGGCTAGTGCCAAAGTCAAAGCAAAACTACTATTATCCAGTGCCCAGATTCATCCGATCCGGCGAGCCGTGCGCAGTTGCAATAATGTTACCTGCGTTGCGCTCCAGTCATGCGCGGAGAGGTATTATTTCCGCGCCCTTCTCTTGCTTGTCGAGATAGTCCGCCCACTGTTGCATGATCCCGCGCCGTTCTTCAAAGTAGGATGTCCGCACATAAGCCGCCGCCGTTTGATTTACAAGCGCATGAGATAGCATTGCTTCTAACACTTCCCAGCGATGCCCCATATCACCCAATATTGAGCGAGCTAAGCTTCTAAAGCCGTGGCCTGTCATCTTGCCTTTATAGCCGATTGTTTCGATGATCTTCAATATGGTGTTTTCGCTGATAGCCTTACCCTGTTGGTTGCGGTTCGGGAATACATATTCACCTTGTCCACTCACCGGATATAGTTCGCGCAGTATCTTCACAGCTTGGGTGCATAGCGGTACTGCATGATCCTTGCGCTTATCGCCCTTGCCCTTGCGTCCAACTTGTTCCGCAGGAATAACCCAGCATCCAGCATCTAGGTCAAAGTCTGCCCACTTGGAAAAGCGCACCTCACTTGTCCGTGTTGCCGTCAGCATCAGCAAGCGAAACGCTGATATTGCAATCGGTGAAACTTTGTCCAAGTTTTGATAGGCCGTTACTGCGCGCAGGAATTCAGGTAATTCAGCGGTCGGGATGCACGCGAAGTTTTCAACTTTGGGGCGCTCTGCTAGTGCGATGCGAACATCAGCGGGATTAGTTTTAGCCCTCCCTGTTGCCATCGCATATTTGAATGTTGCGCTAATAGTTTGAAGTAAGCGATCCCGTGTTTCATGGATACCTAATGTTTCCATATCACGCATGATTTTCATTATGTCCATCGGCACAATATCGGTAATCGGTTTGTCGCCAATCGTTTCCATGGCGTACTTATCCAAGTTACCAAGCCATTGCTTTGCGTGCCCCGCTGTCCACATCGGGGATTTTACCTTGTGGAATTCAGCGGCTAGATTTCGGAAGCTGTTTTCGGCAATCTGCGCAGTTATAACTTTGGCTTGCTTTGATGCTTGTTTGATTGCGCATGGGTCGCCACCATTCGCTAGTAGTTTGCGCGCCTGTTCGCGTCTTTCTCTTGCATCGGACAAGCTAATTTCTGGATAAATACCCAATGCCAATGTTTTGCGCTTACCATCAAAGCGGTAATCCATTCGCCAATACTTTGCACCTGTCGGTTGCACCAATAAGTACATACCGTCACTGTCTGCTAATTTGTATGGCTTGTCTGTTGCCTTCGCTTTGCTTACCTCTAATGCGGTCAATGCCATGATTACCCTTTGACGGTATCAGAAATATTTCTGACGGTATAAGCGTACTGGATACCGTCAAAAGATGCAAGCTTGACTGAGATTGGCTGATACAGAAAAAGCGCCGCAACGCCTGCATTTACATAGCTTAAAGCGAATTTTAGAGATTGCTTGAGACGGGTTAAAACAGGCAACTGGCGGAAGCTGTGAGATTCGAACTCACGGAACATTTCTGTTCGGCAGTTTTCAAGACTGCTGGTTTAAACCACTCACCCAAACTTCCTATGGTTAATTCGGACTGGACACTCCTCGTCCGAAGACGTATATAATAACCGAAGTTCCCACTTTCGATAAAGTGCATTGTTAAAAAATATTTAGTGTAATTGCAACTTTTTACCCACTTCTGTAGTCTTACGTCCGCTTCAAGATGGATTCCGGATAAAATCGGGTCTGTCATCTTTAGTTCAATGTCATTGTTAATCGCATTACTTGGAGAAAACACTATGCAATACGATATTCTTTCGCAAACCGGCTCATTAGCACAGGAGCAGAACAAGGTACTACGCAACACCTATCTGATGCTGGCACTGACCATGATCCCAACGATTATTGGTGCCTTTGCCGGTCTGGCGACCAACTTTTCGTTTATGGCACAGCACCCGATCATGGGTCCATTGCTGATGTTCGTCGCGATGATGGGGCTTTTATTTATGGTGACTGCACTGCGTGAAAGCATTTGGGGCGTGGTAGCCCTGCTTGCCTTTACTTTCGTTGCAGGATGGTTTCTGGGTCCAATTTTGCAATACGCACTTCACCTGAGAAACGGGGCTCAATTAATCGGTATGGCCGCTGGCGGTACAAGCGTTATTTTCTTTAGCCTTGCCACCATCGCCACTGTCACCAAGAAAGACTTTAGCTTCATGGGCAAGTTTTTGTTCATCGGCTTGATCTTGCTGGTAATCGCGTCGTTGGCAAACATCTTCTTTCAAGTGCCCGCTTTGTCGCTCACCATCTCCGCGATAGCCGTACTGATCTTCTCAGCCTACATCTTGTTCGATATCAGCCAGATCATCCATGGCGGTGAAACGAACTATGTGATGGCTACCATGACTCTGTATCTGGACATCTACAATATCTTTGTCAACCTGTTGAGCTTGCTGATGGCATTCGCAGGCGAGAAGGATTAAATAGTTTTCGCCCAGTAAAAAGGCGGCCTCGGCCGCCTTTTTATTTATGCCATCCTGATTTTATCAATCACCGCGCAGTTGATCTTGCAATGGCAATGCTTTGGTTGATATCCCGGCGCAATATTTTTCCATTCTTTGTGCGCGGAAAGTCTTTTGAGATGTAAATAGTTTTGGGGGCTTTGTAAGCGGCCAGATGTTCACGACCAAATGCCAGCAGCTCATCTGCGGTCGTAGTGCTGCCCGGATGCAGAATTACGTAAGCGACCACCAGCACTTTATCCTTTTCGATTTCTTCACCCACAGACGCGCAATCCGCCACGGAACTGTGCGATTTCAGCACGCGTTCAATTTCATAGGGTGACACGCGGTAACCGAAACTTTTAATGATGTCGTCTTTGCGCCCCAGAAACCAGATATAGCCGTCTTTATCGTAACGCGCATAGTCGCCGGTAAAGAACCAACCATCATGGCACAGTTTTGCTGTTTCTTCGGGCAGGTTCCAATATTCCAGAAACAGGCCGGGGTCATCATCCGGCACACAAATCATTCCTTCTTCGCCTATCGCCACGGGTTGCAGCGTTTCAGGATCGAGAAGTTTTATCTGGTGCCCGGGCTGGGGAAAGCCTGCGGAACCGGCACGTATCGGGCGCGAAATGGTTTGAGACAGGTAGTACGAAAATTCCGACATGCCGACAGCTTCGTAAATATCAACGCCAAAACGCTCACGCCATTGCGACAGCACTTCGTCTGACAGATGCTCACCCGCACTCATGCAATGGCGCAAACTCGGTACATCTGCCCGGGCCAGATCGCTTTTCTGCACAATTTGACGATAGATAGTCGGCACCCCGACAAAAATGGTGGCCGAATGCTTTTTGATCAAACGCGGCCACGTGTTGGCGTCATTTTTACCTTCATGCACGATCACTGTTTTACCCAAATACAATGGGTCCATCAGCCCGGAACCGAGCACGTAGGTCCAATTAAATTTGCCCGAGTGCATGATGCGGTCACCCTCTGCGGCAAAATTAAACCAGTACCTGGATGCCGGTGCGCGTCCAATCAAAGCGCGGTGCGCGTGCAGCACGCCCTTTGGATATCCGGTTGTACCAGAGGTGTAAACCAGGTAGGCAGGGTCGGTTGCTTTTGTCGGATGAGGCGCTTCCCATTTCTCGATTTTGGCTAATGCAGAATCAAGATCCTGAACATTCAACCCCGCCACTGCCTGCACTTCACCCGGCCCCGACAGCAGCACGTGGCGCAAATTGTCAGCGCCTTCCAAATGGCCTTTCAGCTTTTCCCAGGCTTCCTTGTCTGTCACCAGCACTGATGCGCCGGCATCTTTGGCGAGATAGGCAACTTCTTCGGCCGTCAATAATGTGGAAGTCGGCACAGAAATAGCGCCCCGTTTCATCGCGCCCAAAAATGCGGTGGGATAGTCGAGTGAGTTGGGTAGCCTAATCAGTATGCGTTCACCGGGTTCTATGCCGTAATTTCTCAGCAGTTGCGCAAAGCGGCTTGTGCGCTCTGACAATGCCGAAAATGTAATCTGAGATGTGCCCAGCTTGTCGTCTTCAACAATCATGGCGATATTATTCGCGGCTGGCGTGCCCAAATGGGCGTCTGTGCAGGCAACACCGATATTGAAATTTTCCGGGACTTGCCAAACCCAGGGTTCGAATGGTTTAAAACTAGACATAAAGTATTCCTATAGATTTATATATTTTTACAAAATGATGCCGTACGGCCAGTTTTCTCTGACCACTTGGGGTGGCATTTGCTGCAACACTGTCAGCGCAAAGTCTGTGTCATCGGGGGTTAGCGCGCGTAAGGCATGCGCCCTCAGCAAAGTTTGCAACGCCTTGCCAAACATGGGCGGGTCGAGCATTTCGCCCTCGAATCGAATGGCACCTCCCAAAAGCGCATCCGCCTCAATGGCAGCTTTGAGAATTTGTATCTTGCGCGCGACCTCGGTTGGTGACGGGGTATAGGCCACCTTGCACAGATGTATATGCCCAGGATGGATAACCTGCTTGCCGGTCAGCCCCATGGCGGACTCCTGACAGGCATGTTTGTAAACAATGTGCGATTCATTTTCACCGTGCAAATCCAGCCAGCGGCGCACATCATGCGGCTCCACAAAAGTCTCCGGCATACTGCTTGAACCGATCAGTGTTTCAACCCCGCCGATGACGCCTTTACCGGCGATGCGTGCCTCAAACATGATTTGGTTGAGAAAGTATTTAAGCTCTTCAGTCCAGTGCTCCGGCGTGATTTGAATACCCATCGCTTTGGAAAAATCATGGATACCAAATACTACGTGCTTCACTGTACTGTACTGCATTAAATCGGGTGCGATCTTCAGCGATTTTGGGTGCTCGATAATGGGCTGTATCGAGATAGGATGGTTGAGTCCGACCAGAAAATTGGACAAGTCGCGCACCTCGGGTGCGCCATAGGCTTCTCCTGCTTTCGCCAGCATCACCACATCAATATGCTCGGCCATATCCTTCACCAACTTCATGTCAAGGTCGTATTCTTCAGTGCGAAACGGATTCACCCGAATTGCAATAGAAACTTCATCGCGCCGGTTAAATTTAGGGAGCTCTTGCCTGAGCAAAGTCCGGCTCAACTCCTTCTGGCGACAGCCATCTTCCAGATCGAAAATAAGCGTGTGGGCATGCGTTTGGTGCGCGTGTTTTTTCATGCGCAGTGCTGCCGCCTCCAGGTCTTCGTATTTGCCCAGCGCCGGCGAATACTTCACCGGAGGGTAATACAATTGAATGCCCGGCCAGTAGCCGCCCAGCATTCCGGTATTAACGATGCGGCAGTAATCGCCGATGGCGTGTTCGCAGTGATTTTGTGCAATGTTTCCCATTTTTCCTCCCGGTCCCATACCCTCACATGAAGGCAGGGTATTTATAATGACGTTAATAATTCAAGCCAGCCAATTCGCTATTCAAGTTGATTGAGATAATAATGATCTTCCGTAAGGCACAATCCCAATCGCCACTCCATCGGTTTGTCATCATAGGTATAAGCGACCCGTTCAATACTCAGTAACGGTGTACCCTTCTTCAGTCCCAGCAAATTTGCAACTTCGGCATCCGCTCCCACGGCAATCAGGCGCTCGTACGCCCGCACCATGTGGATGCCCAATTGCGTTTCGTACATGTGGTACATAGAGCCATTGAATGCCTCAATTCGCTCTGCTGTCACGCCCTTAAACGCAGCGGCCGGTAAAATGACGCGATCCAAAATCAGTGGTTTATTTGAGAACAACAGCAGGCGTTTAATATCGATCACGGCACTGCCCGTTTTGATGTTCAGCTTCATCGCAATATCGGCAGTGGCTTTTGACCGTTCGCAACTCAACAACTTGTTATCCAGCAATTCCTTGCTGCCGTCTTCCGCGACCAATCTCAAAAACCTGAGTTTGACCACCTCCTCGGAGTGCGTCGCAACGAATGTCCCCTTGCCCTGGCGCCGCACAACAATGTTTTCAGAGGCCAATTCATCAATGGCTTTTCTTACCGTGCCCTGGCTCACTCCAAATTTGGCCGCGAATTCCATTTCACTGGGTATTGCCTCGCCCGGGCTCCATTCACCGGTGATCAGGCTTTTTGTTATCAGCGCCTTGATCTGCCGGTATAGCGGTTGAAAAAGAGGCGTTCCAATTGGTTTATTCATGCAGTCAACACCAGCCAAGTTATCTCCCGGAGATTTATAACCGACCGAATTAACAATGTCAACTATTTTATATCTTATATAAGATATAACAATTTTGTTGACACTGAACTTTGCCGCCGATAGAATCAATCCGGTCTGTTTGAATACCCAACAAAGCCCCGCCTTACAATAAGGATTAACATGAACAAATATTTTCGTCCCCGCCGCTCCATGCTTTATGTCCCCGGATGCAATACCCGTTATCTGGAAAAGGCACGCAGCTTGCCGACAGATTCAGTCATTCTGGATCTGGGCGACCCGATTCTTGTTGCCGCGAAGGACGCATCCCGGCAATATGTGGCGGAAGCGGTAAAAAAAGGCGGATACGGCGCGCGCGAAGTAGTTGTTCGCGTCAATGATCTGGACTCGCCCTGGGGCCATGAAGATATAAAAGCCGTCGCACAATTGAATGTTGATGCAGTATTGTTTTCAAATGTCGAAAGCAAAGATGACGTACTGGCGGCACTTGAAGCACTCGATCAGGCGGGAGGCCGTGACAAGCCAGTTATGGTGATGATAGAAAGTCCTCTGGCTGTGCTGCATGCAGAAGAAATTGCCAGTGCATCAGATCGCATCGCCTGCATGATCATGGCCACTTCCGATCTGATTTCCCAGATGCACGCCTACACTACAAAAGATCGTTTGCCACTATTGACCAGTCTGTCCCTCGTTATTCTGGCGGCGAAGGCTTATAACCGCGGCGTGGTAGACGGTATCAACAGCCATTTGAAAAACATGGAATCTTTCGAGTATGCCTGTCGTCTGGGGCGCGACATGGGCTTCGACGGCAAGTCACTGGTGCATCCGTTACAACTTGCCTATGCAAATGATGCTTTCAGGCCCAAGCAAGTCGAAGTGGAAACTGCGCGGGAAATTATCAGTGCACTTGCCGCAGCCAATGCCGCCGGTCGCGGTACGGTGGTATTAAACGACCGTCTAGTTGAGCATCACCACATTGAGGCTGCAACACGGCTGCTGAAATTAAGCGAAATGATCACCCAACTGGAACAGGCGCAATGAATACACAAAACCAAAAACCCGAACCCGGACGTGGCAATTTTTTTGAAGACTTTCGCCTGGACCAAGTGTTTCAACACGCCACTCCCCGCACCGTAAGCGAAGGGGATTGCTCACTGTACATCGCTCTCACCGGCAGCCGCCACATTTTGCATTGCGCGCAACCGGTAGCGCATGCGCTCGGCTATCCGGACCGCACCGTGGATGACTTGCTGGCTTTCCACATCGCCTTTGGCAAAACGGTGCCGGATATTTCTGTCAATGCCGTCGCCAATCTGGGTTATGCCGATGTGCGATTTTTGCAGCCGGTTTATCCCGGCGACACCTTGAATACCTCGTCCACTGTAATCGGCCTGAAACAGAATTCAAATGGGAATAGTGGCGTGGTGTATGTGCATTCGGTATCACGCAACCAGAACCTGCAACCGGTGCTCGAATGGAAACGCTGGGTGATGGTACACAAACATAATTTATCGCACCCTGCCCCGGATACTGTTATCCCGGAGTTGCCTGCCAAAGTTTCGGTCGAAAACTTGAGCGTGCCCGGATTCCTGGATTTCAAAAACTTTGAAACCGCTATCACCGGCGGACAATTGTTATGGGACGACTACACGCCGGGCGAGCGCATCAATCACCCGGCCGGCATGACGGTGGACGATAGCGACCATACCCTTGCCACCAAGCTTTACCAGAATAATGCCCGTTTGCATTTCGATGAAAAAATGATGAAAGGCACTCAGTTCGGTCGCAGGCTGATGTATGGAGGGCACGTCATTTCGATTTGCCGCGCACTCTCATATGACGGGCTTGAAAACGCGTTGTCTATCGCCGCAATCAACGCCGGCACCCACAGCAATCCCAGCTTTGGCGGCGACACTTTTTACACATGGACAGAAGTATTGGAGCGTTGGGAATTGCCGGGTAGAACTGATCTGGGCGCTTTGCGCCTGCGCATGGTCGGCCTGAAAAATTTGCCAGCCATCGCATTGCAGCACACCCATATCGAACAGAATGGCAAGCAGGTTTATCACCCCAACGTCGTACTCGATCTCGATTACACAATTTTAATTCCCCGCAAATAAACAAAGGAGTCAACATGTCCCAAGCAGTTCATCCCAATCATGCCCTATTCGGGGGAGAAAAACCTTTTCCCGTTATCCCAAGCTGTGAGCATTTTGCCGGTAGCGAAAAACTTATTCTCAAGGCGCTCGCGCTACAGGACACCACAGGACCGATCTTTGATATCACTTGCGATTGCGAAGATGGCGCTGCCTCCGGCCAGGAACGCGAGCATGCCGCGATGATTGTCCGCGTGTTGAATTCCGCCGCCAACAAACATCATATGGCCGGGGCGCGTATCCACGATTACACTCATCCCGCCTGGCGCCAGGATGTGGATATTCTGGTCGGTGGCGCAGGAAATGTGCTGGCTTACATCACCATCCCCAAGCCGACAAATTCAGCCCAGGTTGCGGAGATGATTGCCTATGTCCAGAAAGTTGCAGCATCCCACGGCATCACCCGTGAAATCCCGATCCATGTGCTGATCGAAACGCACGGTGCCCTGCATGATGTTTACCAGATCGCCGCCCTGCCCTGGCTGCAGGTATTGGATTTTGGCTTGATGGATTTTGTGAGCGGCCACCACGGTGCCATTCCAGCATCGGCAATGCGTAGCCCCGGACAGTTTGAACACCGCCTGCTTGCCCGTGCCAAGGCAGAGGTTGTTGCCGCCGCGCTGGCTCATGGCGTTGTGCCCGCACACAATGTGACGCTGGATTTGAAAAATGCGGAAACCACCTTTGCAGATGCCAGCCGCGCGCGTAACGAATTTGGCTTCTTGCGTATGTGGAGTATTTATCCCACGCAAATTCAGGCGATTGTGGATGCCATGAAACCAAATTATGATGAAGTAACCGACGCGAGCAACATACTGCTCGCAGCCCAAGCAGCTCAATGGGGCCCGATTCAATATGAAGGCGAGCTGCATGATCGCGCCACCTATCGGTATTTTTGGGAAGTGCTGCAAAAAGCCAAGCTGACCGGAGTTGCAATACCGGAAAAGGCGGCGACCGCTTTTTTTAGCTAAGGAAATTCCGGCTAATTCGTCATCCCCGCAGTGTCAACTTTGCCCCGGCTTGCCGGGTAGCAATTTGCCTACGTTTAGTGCAGGCGGGGATGACAAAGTTTGCTTAAACCCAAATATCCATTAGAACAAAACGCCCCGTAGGAGCTCGATTTACCTCGAAGAGGTTCTTGTACTATTTAGGGTGTCGGGCGACTTTTTGAGTCCTGTCGCTCGATAAATCGAGCTCCTACAGTTGAATGGACTTTTTTAGGTTAAAGCAAATTCCTGAGTCGCTATATTTTCTCAAACACCGCAATCGACTCCACGTGCGAGGTGTGCGGAAACATGTTCATTACCCCCGCCGCTTTGATCGCATAGCCTTTTAGATGCACCAGTACTTCCGCATCACGCGCCAGCGTGGCGGGATTGCAGCTCACATAAACAATACGTTCAGGTGCAGTCACGGGAGTGATGGCTTTCACTAGCTCCATCGCTCCGTCGCGCGGGGGATCAACCAGCCATTTATCGAAGTTACCCAACTTTTCCAACGTGGCCTCATCCATCTCAAACAAGTTCATCGCTTGAAATTGTGTATTGGCAGTTAGCCCGTTATAAGCTGCATTCTCTTCAGCACGTTTTACCAGTGCGGCACTCCCCTCGATGCCGAGCACTTGCGCCCCGCTACGCGCGATGGGCAGTGTGAAGTTGCCCAAACCACAGAAAAAGTCGGCGATGCGCTCGTGCGAGCGAGGGGCAAGTAATCGTATTGCCCGACTTACCATGAGCCGGTTCATGGTGCTATTCACCTGCGTAAATTCGGTGGGCGCATACGGCATGGTGATATCGAATTCAGGCATGCTGTAGGTCAGTGCCGGGGCATTCAACGGATAGAATGGATGTACCGTGTCAGGGCCTTTGGTCTGAGTCCAAAACTGCACTTGATGCTCGTCGGCGAATTGCCTGAGCAATTGTTCATCGGCAGGGCTGAGCGCTTGCATAATGCGCAGCACCAACACATCAACATGATCGCCCACCGCGACCTCGATTTGCGGCAATTGGTCGCGGATCGAAAGTTGTTCATTCAGACGCGCCAATAAGGGCAGCAACTTGGCAATCTTGGCGGGTAGTATTTCGCAATGCTGCATATCGGCGATAAAACTGCTGCGCTTTTCGTGAAAGCCGACCAGTGTTTTACCTTTCTTCAATACATGCCTGACTGAAAGACGCGCGCGCTGCCGATACCCCCAAGCCTCACCGTAAATCGGTGCCAAAATTTGCTCAGGCTTAACTTTGCCGATGCGTTGCAAGTTGTCTTCCAGAATGCGCTGTTTGACCGCAACTTGCGCTCTCAAATCCAGATGCTGCATGGAACAACCGCCGCACAAATCAAAATGAATACATTTCGGCTGAACTCGCATGAACGACGATTTGATAATTTTCGTTGCCACCGCATTTTCAAAACTTGGCTTCTTGCGAAATGAAGAATACGTAACACGCTCGCCAATCAAAGCGCCATCAATAAAGATTACTTTACCTTCGTGGTGCGCGACCCCCCGCCCCTCTTGATCAATTGATACGACTGTAACGATTTCTTCAACTTTTGCCATAATTTTCCAACATAGTTAAAACGGTTCCCAAACGGGTTTGTGCGAGTCCCCAGCCGATTGCCACACCGACTGCATTTGCCAGCATATCGGCATATTCAAAGACGCGGTAGTCAGTCATCTTTTGCAAAAATTCTATACCGACGCCCATGATCACGAAAGCCAGAAATAAACCCACGCGTGCTATTTTCGAACCATAAAGCTGGCAAAATGACAGCATCATCGTGGCATAGGCCAAGGCATGCTCTAATTTGTCTGCCTGATTAAAAGAAAGCGGCGCAGGTGGATTGCGCATCAGAGACAAATAAAATACAAGTGCCACCAGCGACCACGAAATCAACATCCAGGGTTTGCGCAGCATCGATTATTTCTCCGGCCATGCTGCCAAATATTCAGCCCAATGCGCTTGCTCGGATTTACTCAAGACGCTGCGCACCAGTTCGCATTCTTGCTGATACCGCGCAGGTGAAAACTGGCCCCGCATCAATTGAAAGCGCGCAAATACCAGATAGGTATTCACGACATCAGTCTCGCAATAATTACGAATCTCGGCTAACTTGCCTTGCTGGTAAGCTTCCCATACCTTGCTGCCATCCATACCCAGCTTGCCGGGAAATCCAATCAGTTTGGCCAACTCATCCAGCGGGGCATTGGCGCGTCCGGTATACATCGCCAGCAAGTCCATCAAATCCAGATGGCGCGTGTGATAGCGGCTGATGTAATTGTTCCATTTAAAATCGCGGTCATCTTCGCCGAGATCCCAATAACGCGGACATTGGATGCCGTGGATCAAACCGCGATAATGCAAGACAGGCAAGTCGAAACCGCCACCGTTCCAGCTTACCAGTTGCGGCGTATATTTTTCGATACCATCGAAAAAGCGTTTGATGATGCTGCCTTCATCTTCGCCGATTTCGCCCAGTGACCACACTTTGAAGTTATCGCCTTCGCGCAGCACGCACGAAATCGCCGCGACACGCTGCAAATGATGCTGGATAAAATCGCTGCCGGTTTTCTGGCGGCGCATTTGAAAAGCCATCTCGGCCACATCTTTGTCGCTTACCGCGCTTTCCAACCCGTAAAGCTTGCGCAACCCGTCCACATCCGGAATGGTTTCAATGTCAAAAACTAAAGTTGGATTCATTTGCACAGGCCATCGAAAAATGAGGGACGGATATTACCAAACCATGGCAGGGATTCGGTCACGAAATTTGCGTATTGGGCACTTGAATAATCCTGGAAAAAGCATTTGGCCACAGAGAACACCGAGAAAACAAGCGGTTGTAACACAATGCCCGTATACCTTGTGGCGTTGCTACTACATTGGGGCAACTCACGTCTCTCTCTGTGACCTCTGTGGCTTGAACTTCGATTTTTAGGATAATTTGGATTGATCTTTTACCCAACCGTTTGGGTCGCGTTTTTCTCAGTCCAGTTCAGCAATGCTTGTGCAAACAGCAAACGCCAGCCTTCTGCCGCCATCTCGCCGCCTTGAATCCTGCCCTGATGGGTAACATGGCTCACCGCGCCCTCGACATGCAACAGCGATCGTGCCAGCAAGGGTTGCAGGCCTTGCAATACCAGTTCCACATCGCGGTTGACAGCTTCTTGCGCGGCATCGTCTGCCGCATCGGCAACCCAGGAAATGGCGATAGTCTTTTCAAACAAACCCCACATTCCCTTTTGCACACCACTCAACACTTCAAGGCTTTTTTGTTTCGAACCGATTTTTTTCAAACCGAGCCGAATCTGCTCCAGCATCCCGTCCGAAATCGCGTTTCGGTCAATGTCGAAACGGAGTAAAAGAAGCGTGGCTTGCAATTCACCTTTGCTCGACGCCGCCGCGATGACCATATTTTTCTCCAGTGCTTTCTCGGTTGCCCTCGCGTAAAGTCGCGCCAAAGTAAAGTAAGCGATGCCTAACATCGCGGGACCGGCCAGGTTGATATAAGTGTCGCTAAAATTAATGCTGGCAAACGTAAAGGAAATCAAGATCAACTGCGACAAACTAAACAGTGTGTCAATGTTCCCGCGTCCTTCTTCACGATAAAACGCCCAAGCCGTAAGCCAGATAATGGCCAGCGAAATCAGTAAATACCAGATACGTCCATCGGGAAAGCGCAGCGAATCGCCATGCTTGTAATTGTCGATTGCCGTCGCCAGCATCTCAACTCCCGGATACAATTTTTCCATCGGTGTTGAACGAACATCATACAAATTGGATGCCGTGGAACCGATAATAATGATCTTGTTATTGAACTCATCGGCCGACTGCGTTGTATGCCCCCCCCCATCTGCTGATAAGCATCGGCAAAACTGACATATTTGTAGCTCATTGACTTGCCGCGCCAGTTCAGCAACATATGATCGGTGGTGGGTTCCGTCCAGCCGAATTCGCGGCCAATTCGCGCTGGTAACGAGGGGATTCTCCAGCCATCACTTTCAAAGTACACCGGATAATTGCGAGTCACACCATCCGCCTCAAGTATGCCATTTTGTGTACCCAGACGACCACCTTCGCGAGCCGACTTGAAAGACGGCAACAACATATTGATTGTCGCATCAATCGCCTGCGTTTCATCCGGTGCCGGCGTCACGCCGGGAATATCTATCATCTGAACCTGACGCGACTTGTCCTCAGAATCGGGCATGATCAACATGGGGAAAAAAGTATTGTTCGTTTTTGCAATGCTCGCATCGAAGTCGGCATCGCTATTCGGATTGAACACATCAGGATCGCTATACAGAATGTCAAAGACTATTGCTTTGGGATGCTGTCTTTCCAACTGCGTCACGAAATCGCCCAACACCCGGCGCGGCCACGGCCAGCGCCCGTATTCCTTTGCCATTGCCGCAAGACTCGCCTCGTCAATATTCACAATCACGATGTCCGGATCAGGCTTGGGCGGGAACAAACGATAACGCACGATCGGATCAAATGTGACTATCCCGATCTCGCTGGTAAGATGCAGAAAAATCGTGTCCAACACTGCAAACAAAGTAAACAGCAAAGCCAAATACAAATAGAACTTTCGCTTCCATTTGCACGCCAGCAGCTTTGAAAAGGCCGCGAATGCAAAATGCAGGCGACCCGTCAGATGTAGTTTTGTTTTCATGGGTAGAAGTGTAGCAGTCTTGCTCACAAAATGAAAAAGACCCAAAAATCCTGCCTTGGGTAAAACGACCTTAGTAAAAAATAAACCTTTGTACAAATAATGGTATATTGGTATATATTATTTATTCTAGGGGAGTGAATGAAATATTTCACTCCTGACGAAGCCGATACCTGAGGCTAAATATTAAGGATTTGGGAGAATCGTATGGCAAAGATGGTATGGAGTAAGGACTTGGAAACGGGGTTTTCTGTTATCGACAATCAGCACAAAAGAATCGTGGAATATATTAATGATCTTTACGAAGCCCGTACTATTGGGCTTAAAAGAGAAGACATAGGCAAAGTGATTGACGAGTTGGTGGATTACACGCTTTCACATTTCGTGTTTGAGGAGAGCATGCAAGAAGAAGCGCATTACCCGTACTTGAAGGCTCACAAAAAAGTGCATGAGTTGTTTGTACGGCGTGTTGCCGAATATCAGGAACGGTTCAAGTTGGGCGAGGACGTTTCCGAGGAGTTGAACAGTCTCCTTGTTAGATGGCTGTTCAACCACATCAAGCGTGACGACGCGGATTATGTTGAATCTTTTAAGAAAAATCTGTCTCAGGATGAATTCGTAGAAAGAAGAAAAGGATTTTTCAGCAGACTGTTTAGCTAAGGTTCTGCTATCAAATCAAAAATGCTGTTTTTTCAGACAGTTTGCTCAACATGAGTTAAGCAGTGACCACGAAGGCACATATACCAGCGCGCATCCCTGAAAAGGATGTGCGCTTTTTTTACATTGGGTGCATTGTTCCAATGGGAACAAAACTGTTGAGGAGTTCTACCTCAAAGCAAGGTAAATCAAGGAAGCAACAATTATTGAAGTCGTTGTGACTTCCCAGGTAATCTTGGAAAAAATTCCATTTTTTTTATGTTTCATGACAATATCATCTCGGCAAAAAGTTATCGAAAAAAGGTATTGATTGACGCTATGTACTTTCCACAGGCTGCCAATACCCACAAAAATATGAGGGGTTAAAGAATACCCAAAATTTATGCAATAGTAAATATGCCAAAAGTACTAGTCCTTTAATTTCAAGAACCGTATCCAATTACTTCACAAATCTTTACCTTGGCTACACACGTTAGCAAAAACAGACGGATAAAGTGTCAACCAGCCGATTCATTTGAGGCTGCACTTATTAACCAAGGAGATTAATCATGACAGAACAAGACACTACAACTACCAACCCAACAGAGCAAAAAAATGGGCGCTGCCAGCAGCATTCTGACCGGCATTGTCATGGGAAGCGTCGTGTAGGCAGATTTATCGGATTACTGGCGATATTGGGCATTGGATTTATGGCCGGTAAATCATTTGGCTTTGAGCATGGCTGGTGTCACGACAGGGCCGCCGATTTTGCTTCTGCCAAATCCATTGATCCGGAGCAAATAAGCAAGATGGCAGAAAAGCGCATTGACCACATGCTCTCGAAAGTAGATGCCAGCAAAGAACAGAAAGCTAAAGCTGCCGAGATCGTGAAGAAATCCGTGCTTAATGGTGCCCCGCTTGCGGAACAAATGCGCGGCAACCACGAAAAGATTTTGACGCTGCTGAAGGCAAAAGAAATTGATAAAGCTGCCATTGAGCAATTACGCATTGATCAATCAAAAACGATGGATGACATCAGCAAGCAAATGACGCAAACTATTCTGGCTATAGCTGAATTGCTAACGCCGGAGCAACGCGCGAAGTTAGTTGATGACATCAACAGGCATGGTGACTGGATGCATAATTGAACTAGCGTGATTTAGCGCTGCCCTGCGTTCACACCTCTTGGTATGATGCAGGGCATTCTAACCGAGTGTGATTATGAATTTCCGAATTTTGATTATTGATGACGATGAACGGCTTTGCGGCATGCTGGAACAATATCTTGGCAATGCGGGTTATCAAGTGGAAAGTCAGCACACTGCTCGCGATGGTGTTCACGCGCTAAAACACAAAGAGTTTGATGCCTTGGTGCTTGACTTAATGTTGCCCGATGGCGACGGATTGGATATCTGTCGGGATATACGCGGTTTCTCACAGATACCCATATTAATGCTGACGGCGCGTGGTGACACAATGGATCGAATCCTTGGCCTTGAAATGGGCGCAGACGATTATTTGCCCAAGCCCTTTGAACCACGAGAATTACTTGCCCGCCTCAAAGCAATATTGCGTCGAGGCCAGAATAACAATAATGATTTATTGCATTTTGGCAAATTGGAAATTGATCTGGATTCCCGAATTGTCAGGCTGAATGGCAATGTCTGCGACATGACTTCGTATCAATTTGATCTGCTGGTGGCGCTGGCAGAACGCCCGGGGCGTGTAATGAGCAGGGAACAGTTACTGGATACGGTAAAGGGCGAACCGTTGGAAGCGTTTGACCGTTCTATTGATGTACACATTTCGCGCATCCGCGCTGCCATTGAAGACGATCCCAAGCAACCAAGCCGCATCATCACTCTGCGTGGTGCCGGCTATGTGTTTGCGCGCAACCAGAATTGAAAGGATAGGCCATGTTGCGCAGACTGTATTTCCAAATTTACCTCGGTGTCGTTGCCAGCCTTGCCGCATTGGTTTTATTGGCGGGTTTGTTCTGGCATTTCGAAGGCGACAAGTCACCGCCTAACCAGGTGTTTGAAACGGTACGCGATGTAATTCTGTTGGCTTTGCCTCCACCCGATGCCGAGCCAGCCAAGCAGCAGGAAGTGCTGGAAAGACTTGCACGACCTTCGCTGCCGCGAATTTCACTTTTTTCGGCTGAGGGTCAATTACTTGCGCATGTCGGGCCGGCACTAATTGCCCCCCCACCGGATTCAAATGAAAATGGCTGGATAAATCGTCCCGATCATCATTCCGCATGGGTAATGCACCTTGCCGATGGACGCTGGTTATTAGCCCAACCACCGCATGAACATCCGGGCGCACCTTTACCCCTCATTATTTCTCTTGCGCTTATTGGTCTGGTCGTTGCCCTGATTGCCTACCCAATGGCGCGGCGTATCACCCGACGTCTGGAAAGACTTAAACTAGCCGTGGAAGAATTAGGTGCCGGTAATTTCACTACCAGAATCCCCGTTGCCGGTCGCGATGAGGTTTCTTCTCTGGCAATAAGTTTTAATCTTGCTGCAGAACGCATTGATTCCCTGCTTCAGTCGCACAAGAAACTGCTCGCTAACGCTTCGCACGAACTTCGTTCACCATTGACTCGCATTCGTCTGGCAGTGGAAATGCAAACCGAGCATGCCACCCCGGAGCTTTCTATTGAAATTCAGCGCAACATCGGCGAACTTGATCAATTGATCGAAGAGATATTACTTGCCAGTCGTCTGGATGCAAGGCGTGAACCCGTATCGTTGGAACCGTTTAATCTAACCTCGCTAGTGGCAGAAGAATGTGAACATGCCGAGGTGCTATACAATTTGGTGCCACTAACTTTGCATGGTGATGCGCGCTTGATTCGGCGCTTACTGCGAAACTTGCTGGAAAATGCACGCCGTCATGGCGGCGAAGTTGTGCATGTCAACCTGACTACAACGCAAGCAGAGATTGTTATTGAAGTTCATGACAACGGGAATGGCATACCTGAACATGAACGAGAACTTATCTTCGAGCCGTTTTATAGACCAGCGGGTTCACGTGAGAAAGAAGGTAGCTATGGTCTTGGATTGTCCTTGGTTCGACAAATTACCGAGTATCACAAAGGAAATGTTCGCTGCTTGCCCAGTCCCGACGGCGGAGCTTGCTTTGAAGTCAGATTACCTTTAAATCGAGAGATTATTCCTCGAGTTGTTTCGGAATAACAAAAGCGAATTAAGAGATGATAATAACTTTGGGTTGCGTGGCGGCAATAGGATATTGATGTATGGTAGCATGTGATATAGACATGACCGGATGGCAGCCGGTCATGATTCCGATGGCAATCTTACAAGTGCTGCCACTTTGGGCCAGTCACCAAAGGCCGCCAACTGAATGCCCAACTTGAAATCTTGCAACAGATTTTCATTTCCCAAAACAAAAAAAGTTGAAAGGCCAATCAGTACCGCAAATGTACACTCTATTCATCGCAAACAAAAACTACTCCTCATGGTCTTTGCGCCCATGGGTATTGATGCGCGAGCTCTCGATTCCGTTCACCGAGGAGCTCGTTCCTTTTGATGACGAACCGGGACGCCCCACAATTCGCGAAGTATCTCCGTCAGGAAGAGTCCCGTTCCTGGTAGACGGGCAGTTGACCGTGTGGGACTCACTTTCAATCGTCGAATACTTGGCTGAGCGGCACAAATATGTCTGGCCGACAGATGCAAATGCACGGGCATGGGCACGAAGTGCAGCGGCAGAAATGCACTCTGGTTTCGGCGAATTACGGGAGCATTGCGGAATGAATTGCGGAATTCGTGTCCGGCTAAACTCGCTCCCTATCCCGCTCACGCTTGAACTTGCGCGCCTGAACGCGCTTTGGTCTGAGGGGTTAACGAAATTCGGGGGACCATTTCTTGCGGGTGCGCAATTCACAGCCGTCGATGCTTATTACGCTCCGATTGCCTTCCGCGTGCAAACGTATGGTTTGGAATTGGATTTTTCCTCCAGGGAGTATGTGTCCCGCTTATTGAAACTTAAATCAATGCAGGACTGGCTAGATGCTGCGTTGAAAGAAACTTGGCGCCATGAACCCCATGAGGCCGAAGCTCGCAGTGCAGGTACTTTGCTCGAAGATCGCCGGATCAAATTATAATCGTCAGTTATAGTGCGGCCCGGTATCGCGCTTCGACATTCAATCAGTTATGAATACAACGCTATCAACCAATATTCAAGACGACCTTGGTAACATCGATGATCACGTAAATAGAATTCGCGAAAGTGGAATTCTGGCACGCAGCAATAATCTGAAGCGGCTTTTTGAGTATCTTTATGCCTGCCACCAAAGCGGAAAGTCGCCCAAGGAAAGTGAATGGCTTCGGGCAGGCCACGACTCCTGCAAAACTGCTCACGCTACATTCTTTGGTACACAAAATTGCGGCAGAGGACAATAATTTAAAATCAAGCAACTAACTACCGTTATTGCCGTTAATCGTAACGTTATCACTTAACGAAAAACCGTAATTAACTAGACCTTGGGTGGTCAATCCACCGAAAATCAGCCAACTCTCAATCAAGCGTGAGGGAATGACTCTTAATTAATCACAGGCAGCTTACTCTTGTTAACATTAATTGAATTAAAGAAAAATGCGGTTATCGTTTTAGTCGTGGGATTCGCCTTGGCAGTAGCTAGCGTAAGTCAAGCTATTGCGGCACCCGATACAGCAAATCAGGCAGCTTCTACCGTCAACGCGGCTGATCAAATTCCCCCGGCAAACGAACTCGCGCCTGTGACAATCAGAGGGCACTACGACAACGGAGTAGGCACCTCAGATGCGGCCTCGCAAGGGGTAGTCAATGGCGAAATTCTGGAAGATATCCCACTGCTCAGACCGGGTGAAGCGCTGGAAACCGTGCCCGGTCTGGTTGTTACCCAACACTCGGGCGACGGCAAGGCCAATCAATATTTTCTTCGAGGTTATAATCTTGACCACGGCACCGATTTCGCCTCCAGCATCGATGGTGTGCCTGCGAATATGCCTACTAATGCTCATGGTCAAGGCTATTGCGATGTGAACTTCATGATTCCCGAATTGGTTGATCACATCAATTACCGCAAAGGACCTTATTTTGCCGAAAACGGGGATTTCTCATCCGCAGGTTCCGCTGGCATAGAGTACCGGAATAAACTTGACCATAACATCGCTGATTTGACAATCGGTTCTTACGACTATAAGCGCGCGCTGTTTGCCGGCTCCACCCGATTGTTTTCTTCTGCACAGCAATCCGACGGGGCTTCCACGCTCATCCCCTCGGGGCCAATCTTGCTCGGTGCTGTGGAACTGCAGCGCACCAATGGCCCCTGGGCTGTACCGGAGGATTTGCACAAAACCAATGTACTGCTGCGCCTCAGCGATGGCACTAAAGCCTCCGGCTGGTCAATTGATGGAATTTATTACGATGCAAGCTGGAATGCCACCGACCAGGTTCCACTGGCATTAATTCAATCAGGGCAGTTGTGCCTCTATTGCGGACTCTCTTCCACTGACGGCGGCAATACCGGGCGCGATATTCTTTCAGGTGAATGGCACAACGCCGATGAAGCAGGATATACAAAAATCTCAGCGTATCTTGAACACTACACCCTGCAACTTTGGTCCGATTTCACTTTCTTTGAATTTCGCCCGTCGACGGGTGATCAATTCTACCAATTCGAGAATCGCGATATTGTAGGCGGTCAGGCAGTTAAGGCATGGAATCTAAATTGGCTTGGGCACGAGTCCACAACCGAAATCGGCCTGCAAGTGCGTCACGATAATATTAACGTCGGACTACTCAATACGGTTGATCGCATCCCGTTTGCCACCGTAACCAATGATCAGGTAAGTGAGACCGAGGCAGGTTTGTATCTTCAAAATACCGACACGTGGAACCCGTGGCTGCGCACCCTGATTGGTCTGCGTGAAGACAATGTATTTATGGACATGACGGCCAATGCAAACTCCGTGAATTCGGGTTCAGCCTCTGGCAATCGGGTTTCGCCAAAGGGATCTGTGATTCTTGGACCATGGGAAAAAACAGAGATTTTTATCAATGCAGGCGAGGGTTTTCATAGTAATGACGCGCGCGGTGTCATCGACAAGATTGACCCAACATCGGGAACTGCCGCGTCACCAGTCCCAGTATTGGTTAGCAGTACAGGTAAGGAAATTGGTATTAGAACAGAAGCGATACCAGGCTTGCAAACCTCACTTGCCTGGTGGAGTCTGGACAGCGATTCCGAGCTTGTTTATAACGCTGATTCCACACTTGGCAGTTCTTCACCCAATGGAGCCAGCAAGCGCACAGGAATTGAATGGAACAATCACTGGGCACCCAACGACTGGTTTCTGTTTGATGCAGACTTGGCATGGACCCATGCACGTTACGCGCAAATGAACGACAACGGCGCTACCGGCAATCTAATTCCCAATGCGGTTCCGAAAGTTGCCTTGTTTAGAGAGTCCGTCAACAACTTGGGACCATGGTCGGCAGGACTTGAAACCCGGTATATCGGAGCCTACCCGCTAACGCAAGACGGGTCTCTTTATAATCCCGATGCCATTGTGACCAATCTGCGGGTGCAGCGCAAACTTACACCAGACGTTTCGTTATCACTTGATGTTCTTAACTTGTTCAACCGCGAATATATGGATATCGCCTATGCTCAGGACTACAACCCGACGCCGAATCCTGCTACATTTGTCGCGACAGGTGCCACTGTTCATCCCGGTGAGCCACGTGAATTTCGCGCAACATTGAAAATAAAATTTTAAACCATCCTGAGAGCCTAAATTAGAGGGGACTTGATGTTAAAAACAACGCTAAAAAATAATGCCGTTTTTGTTGTGATCGCAGGAATTTGTCTCGCAGCAGGTATCTGCCAAAAATCCAGTGCGGAACCCGGCGTGGAGAATCAACCTGTTTCCCCTGTTAGGCAGTTGATGTTGAGCTCTCTAGTCCCCGCTTCAAGTTCAGTTTTTGCAGTGGCAAACGAGGCACCAAAAGATGCTGCCGAATGGAATGTAGTAGAACGAAATGCATTTGCTTTGGCGGACCATGGCAAACAACTTCTGAAAATGTTGCCTCCCAATGCAGAGGCTTGGATAAAACACTCCACGCATCTTATAGATTCTTCAACTGAGGCGGCCGATGCAGCGAAAGCGAAGGATGCCGATAAAGTTTCAGATGCAGGCAATGCCATATATGAATCCTGCGAGGGGTGCCACAAGTTATATCTGATTTTGCCTGCCCATAAATAATTTTGCCATGCCTCAGACTATTTAATCCGGCATGGCAACGGTTTGTTATGGCAATACTTTTTCAGGAACGGGGTATCCCGTTAAAGCTGACGCGAAGTGTAGCCAGAAAGATGCTCCATCCAAACTCAAAAACAGCAAGAAGGCCACGAATAGCTGAACACCGACGATGCCCAATGCCAGCTTGGACACCTTGCCCGTACCCGTGTCTTTAAGGCGAGTTGCCCCGGCGTAAAGCGCGAGCGAGATCAGCAAGGAACCAAAGGTAACAACGGGGGCTGACGTAATAACAAAGCGCAACGCGCGCGCCGTTCCCGGTGCAAGCAAGATAAAGAAGCCGGCCAATTGGAAATGGCGATGCCAGTTGGAACGTCGAACCAGAACAAAAGCCGCCACCCCGAAAATCAGCGTTTCGGAAATGACCCAGAACGGATAGGCCAAGCGGATCAAAGGTTCCACCCCGGACGGCGCAGCGGCCGCAGTCCTGCCCAATGCCGTGATGTACGACAGGGCGATGAACAGACCAAACAGAGCTGCCCCCGTAATCCCGACCTCCTTATGCCGCGCCAGCAACCCTCTGCTTGCCGCAAAATATTGATACAGGAAAACGGCAACCCACGCTGTAATTGTCACGCCATGAATAAATACCAGCACCGTTAACGCTTTGCCTGCGCCAAAGATCGGCTTTAAATAAAACGTTGGCGCAAAACCCACCAGAATCAGAATGGCGCCAAGTAAAACGAAAATATCACCTTCTTTTAATTTGAATTTACTGATAGCAGTCATCGCTGTATCTCCATAATAGTTAACTAAAATCGTTTTTAGCCGGCCAGTTTTTTTGCGGCCGCAAGCAGACGTTCAACCTCATCGTGAGTGTTGTAGAAATGGGTCGAAGCCCGCACTCCGACGATCTCGCCAGTGTTAATCGTACGAATGAACACCTGGTAGCGGTCCTGTAACGCTTTGACTGTCTCTTCGGGTGTCAAACCTCGAATTGAAAAAACAGTGAGTGCGGACGAAAGAGCCGGATCAGCCGATGTATATAATTTAACCCCGTTGATCTTGGCCAAGCCGTTCCGCAACTGCGTCGAAAGCTCGCGGTCACGTTTTTCGATATTGGCGGGACCAATCGCTTTATGAAAATCGACAGCCGCGCCAATTCCCAAGGCTGCACTGACATTAATCTGTCCGGTATGTTCGTAGCGGCGGGCGGAGTTCGCGTGCGGGGCGGTGCTCGCCGGATCATAGAATCCGGTAAGGGGCCAGACACGATCCTGAATGTCTTTCTTGAAATAGGAAAAGCCCGTACCCGTGCCAGCCAGCAGCCATTTCTGGCCGGGGGCGGCATAGTGGTCCACTCCAAGTGCCTTAATATCCAGCGGTATCACACCAAATGATTGCGCCGCATCGACCGAAATCAAAAGACCGCGCCGATGTGCCAGCTCTGCGAGTTCCTTCACCGGTGCCACAAGACCGCTTGAGTAAGATACATGGCTTACCACGATAAGCCGGGTACGCGGAGTGATGGCCTTTTCATATGCCTCAATCACCTGTGCGGCGTTTTGGGGTGTGACAGGAATCTGAACCTTGACGACTTTGACACCGAAACGTTTTTCGATTCCCGCATAAGCATTAAAGGCGGCCGCATGCTCTTGCGTACCCAGGATCACTTCGTCGCCCGCGCGTAAATCCAGTCCGTGTCCGAAAATATTAATGCCTTCGGTCGTACTGTGCGTCAGTGTGATTTCATCCGGATCGGCATTGATAAGCGCAGCGATTTTCTCGCGCACAGCATCAATATCACCCTGGCGAAAACTGTTGCGTGGATCGCGATACAACTCTCGATCCACGCGCTCGTGTACGGAAGAAACAGAATGGGGAACAGGCCCCAGTGTTCCGTTATTTAGAAAAGCAAGGCCGGGCAACAGATCGAACTGTTCGCGCACTTTCCCCCAGAATGATTCATCAGGTTGACCGTTAAGCTTGGGGAAAGCGGCACCGCCAGCCTCACCCGACAACGGCAATGCCGATGTGTCTGCCGCCGTAGCAGTAGCAATACGCCCGCCCAAAGCTACCAGACCAACGCCCAATGTGGTTTTTAACAGATCACGGCGAGTCAAATCATAATTCGTAAGCATATCAACTCCTAAAATATGAGCCTCCTGTTGATGCAGGAGGCTCGGGATGAACAAATATCAGAAGCGGAAAGTTGCCTTGGCGTAGTAGTAACCACCGTTGATGCCGATGGGCGAGTATGAAGAATACTGCGCTACATTCTGAGACCCTTTACTGGTCAATACCGCGCGATAGTCGCCGTTGAGTTGATCCGGATAACGGTTAAACAAGTTGATTGCGCCAAGAGTGACAGCCCAGCCTTTGGTGATTTGATCAGTCACGTCAATATCGGTTGTGAATTTGACCCCGTCATGATTATCGAACCACGTTACGTTATCGTAAGAGGCGTAGTAATCGGTAGGGCCAAAGACGTTCTCGCGCAAATTAACAGTCCAATCGCTCTTGCGCCATAACGCACCGAGATTGATGCGATAGGAAGGTGCCGCCGACGTAAGATAACTTAAGGATGCTTTATTTAGTAGTTGCACTGCCGTTCCGCCTACACCGGTAATACCTGCTGGAGCCGGTTTGACGTTGGAAACATCCACATGGTTGTAGTTTGCTGCGCCACTCCAATCAATGGAACCGAAGTCCGCATAATCGTCGGCATAAGTGAGCACCAAATCTGCGCCATTATTTTGAGTATCAGCAGCGTTCGAATAGGCAGCGGCAGAAATTGTTGATAAGCCAGCCGGTAATGAGTTGCCGTTGGCAGCAATGGCGGCATTGACTTGCGATGACACAACAACTCCACCTTGACTGCCGATGAGTGAACCGCTCTGTAAAATTCGATCCGTGATATTGATCTCATAAATATCAAGAGTCGAGGTTAATTTTGGTGCCGGCTTGGCAACTAAACCGAAACTATAGTTGGTTGACTTTTCTGCTTTCAAAGGTTGAAACCCAAGCACGCTAGCCCCCACTGAGTTTGCGGGCAAAGTGGCCGTTGCAGAAGTCGGTGAAACTTGTGTAGCTGAATAGTATTCTTCACCCAAAGTCGGCGCACGGAAACCATTGCTTGCAGTGCCTCGTAGCGCAAATGCCGGGGTAAAATCGTAACGCCCTGTCAGTTTGCCCACAGTGGCATCACCGAAGTCGTTGTAGTGCTCTTGTCGCAAGGCGGCATCCAGCTTTAGCTTCTCGACCGGGGCTCCTGCAAAGTCTACATACAACGAGTAACTGTTGCGAGTATGGCTGCCCGCGTCGGTTGTTGTAAATCCGGGGAAAGCTTGCGCACCTCCATTGTAGGTTGAGGCGAATTCACCTGCGCCTATTTGATAGCCATCAACCCGAACCTCCGTACCGAAAGCAACGTTTAACGGGGTGCTCCAACCGACAGCGAAGTCACGATTGAAATCCAGATTGGTAGTCGATTGAGTTGATTCGAGGTAGCCCTCGTAAAAACTGCCTGGAGAGCTGCCGTAGATCGGGTTTGCTAAATAGGCTGTTGTTAAATACGCGGTATTGATAGAGTTTATGTTTCCAACAATGGCCTTGTCATCACCATAGGTCTCACTCAAGTTGTAATTCCATCCGCCGCCGATTTTTCCTTTGACGCCTGCGGTAATGGCATAGTCCGTTTCGTCATGCGTTTCGCTCGGGCTAAAGCCGTATGGATAAACACTGAAGGCAGTTGAAGGCGAGCGATAATTTTGAATGGCATCGGCATATTTCTTGGCATAGGTCGCAAAGCCATAGAATTGGGCGCTCTCATTCACATCCACGCCCGCATTGAAGGATACCAGGTCTTGCCGAACATATGGATTGCCGAAAGTGTGATTGAGGTACGGATAACCCGGCACGCTCAATACATTGCTGTTTTGGGCCGATAAGCTTCCGCCACTAGGCCAATATTTGCCACCAGACGTAAATCGGTTGTCGTAAGCTGAGCGATCGGTACGGTCTTGCTGTTTGGCTTCTACGCTGATATTCACAAAAGAATCTGTGGAGGGTTGAAAGCCGAGGTTGGCGGCAAAGTTGGCTGTTTGGCCCCCACCGTTGCCCGTTCCGTCAAAATATTTTCCTTCATCCACGGAGATGGTGCCGCCATGGGCCTTTTCCTTGAGAATAATGTTGATGACCCCGGCAATGGCATCTGAACCATATTGCGCTGCGGCACCATCCGTTAGAATTTCAATATGATCAATGGCCGATGCAGGAATCAAACTTAGATCGGCTGACGCTCCCCCGTTAAATGGACCACCGCTAACGTCGACATTGGATGTGCCATGACGACGCTTGCCGTTGATCAGTATCAGCGTATCGTTTGGGCTCAAGCCACGCAGGCGTGCCTGCGTTGTTAATGCTGCAGCATCACCACCCTTTCCATCGGATGTGAAAGAGGGTACGTTCTGCACCAGCGACTGTATAAGATCGTCCTTGCCGCTGCGGTCTAATGCGTCAGCGCCAAGCACCTGAATAGGCGCGGCGCTGTCGGTTGCTTTAAGCCCTGTCTGTCTTGTTCCGGTAACGATAACGCTATCAAGTGCTATTGCACCATCTTGCGATTGTGCCGAAGTATCAGCCTGATCTGTTGCGGCCTGGGCAAAACCGTAATTAATAGATAGCAAGGCAAGCAGGACGGTTGATCTGCGGAGATTTTTGTTAATGTTCATACATTTTTCCCTTTCAATTTGTTTTCTAATATTTGGGTGTCGCGGATATTCAATTTCAAGAAATGACCGTGACCGAATTATCGGCAAAATGAATATGTATTGACATTGGTGTAACGGCCAATTATCGTTAATAAAACGTCAGAAAAAATGAGATAACCATATGAATATTAATGATATAAGCTTATGAATAAAATTGCTAAGAAGCACTTGGTTGTCGCTGTTGCCTACAATCACTTGGGAATATTTGAACTCGGTTGCGTCACCGAAATTTTTGCCCTGAAACGCCCGGAGCTGGGTGTTGTCTGGTACGATTTTGCGGTGTGCTCGATAGAAAGTGGCACGCTCCACGCCAGCGCTGGAATGCACTTTGAAGCACCATACACTCTGGATATATTGGATCGGGCCGACACCATCGTCATTCCGGGATGGCGCAATCCGGATGAATCTCCACCGGAAGCCCTGCTCGAAAAATTACGCGCTGCTTATGCGCGTGGTGCCCGGCTATGCTCGATTTGTTCCGGTGCCTTTGTCTTGGCTTGGGCCGGCTTGCTCGACGGAAAAAGAGCGACCACCCATTGGAGAATGACCGATAAGATGAGAAAAGGGTTCCCGGCTATCCAAGTCGAGTCCAGTCACCTCTTTGTAGATGACGATCAGATTATTACCTCCGCCGGCTCGGCCTCCGGACTGGACATGATGCTCTATTTAGTGGCCAAGGATTACAACAGCAAAGTGGCCAATCTGGTCGCACAACGTTTACTTATGCCGCCCCACCGTCAAGGCGGGCAAGCTCAATTCATCACCCGCCCCATGATTGCCGACGAACCCGCTCGCCTGTCCAAATTGATTGACTGGTTGCGCGGCCATCTTGATAAAGAACATACCCTCACTTCGCTCGCCAAGCAGGCGGCCATGAGTCCCCGCACGTTGCAACGGCAATTCAATGAAGCCACAGGTCTGTCGCCTATCGAATGGTTGCTGCAGGAGCGCGTGGCCCTATCCAAGCAATTGCTGGAAACACCTAACATATCCATCTCAAGTATTAGCGAACGCGCCGGTTTCGGATCTGAAGAATCTTTCCGGCACCACTTTCGTCGCGTTGCCGGCGTTAGCCCGTCGGGTTATCGGCGCACTTTTCTGCAGATACTTGTTTAGGTAGTTGGCGTAATTAAACCTTAGCTGCGTATGGCCGATAGTTGTTGTTTGTTTCTCAACACGACCAAGCAATACCTGCTCAATTTGCAGCAGCAAAATGCTCGCAACCATTACTAGAAGATTCAATTGTTCAGCAATGGCACGGGCTTTGACGTCAGAAATTATTTGTTAAATCAAAGTGCTCGTTACTATCTATCATGGTCCCGCTTAAGGACTGTCCCAGTTCTAAAAATCTGGCACGGCAGTTGCAGACTTGTTCTGCCGTTATATTGAGTTTTGCTTCTTCGCAGCACGGTCAATCTGAAAAGAGATAACCGCTTTTTTACGCACACCGAAAATTTTATTCTTTAAGGAATACCTCATGTCGCTCATTGGATTTGCACAAGTACTTTACGATTCTGAAATCGGTACCGCGATTCGCGAATCGCTCTTCGTATTCCCTTTCATCGAAGGAACACATTTACTCACCCTGTCTATTTCTGTCGGACTGATTGCCTTGGTCGACTTGCGTTTGGTCGGGCTTTTCTTTCGCGACACGCCCGCATCTCAACTGATACGCCAATTGCGCCCTTGGTTGCTCGGGGGTTTCGCCGTTCAATTTGTCACCGGCCTTCTGCTGTTCTGGTCTTTGGCAACCAAAGTCATTGAGCTTCCGGTCTTTTGGCTCAAGCTGGCCGTGATCTTGCTCGCAGGCATTAATCTACTATGGTTCGAGTTGAAATTGGCGCGAAACATCGGCGAATGGGACTCGCAACAGATACCCCCAAAGGCTGTCCGCTTTGCCGGATGGGCCTCACTCGGTTTTTGGATTGTCGTGGTGATCTCGGGTCGCCTGATTCCTTATCTGCAATATTAATAACCCCTTTACCAATAAAGAGTGCCCACCATGTCTACCCAAGAACTTTTTAATTCGATACAGCACAGCACTGTCAGCGCTTCCCTCACTCATCTGAATCACCTTTTCGGCGCTGTTGCCCAGCTTACACATATCACAGGGCTGGTCTTATTATTGACTTCGATCGTACTGGTCAATCTGAGATTACTTGGCGTCGGCCTAACCGGATACTCAGTCATTGATCTGGCAAAATCGACCAGACGATTCATATGGATTGGCCTGGCATTACTGGCAATCTCCGGTCTGTTCATCTTCCTTCCTGCCGCCACCATTTATTACATCAACCCTTTCTTTTGGATCAAAGTTGAGTTGTTAATCGCGGCAGTAATTGTGCAACTGACACTGTTCCGCTGGGTAACCACGAAAGACCACCCCAGCCCGGTTCTGGCCAAGAGTACTGCGGTGCTTTCGTTGGTGCTATGGTTTGGCGTAGGCGCATCGGGTCGCATCATTGGATATCTGAACTGATTTCCGCAAGGCGTTATCGACGAATAACGCACTTGCCTATCATTTTCAGCAAGGGAAATGTATGCTTAGAAATAGCGCCGTTGTATTGGCCGGATTGCTGCTGGCATGTACAGGTTGCAGCCGACAGGATGCGCCAGCTCCCAAGCAGAGCGATGAGCTGTTCCAGCCGACCGCGAGCATTCAGGAGATCATGAATTCCATTATTGATCCGAACATCGATTATGTATGGAATTCTGTCGCCAGTGTCGCTACTAATAAAGGTATCGAGGAAAGGAAACCGGCCACTGATGAGGACTGGAAAGCGGTCAAACAACATGCAATTGTTGTGTTCGAAGCCACCAATTTATTATTGATCGAAGGGCGCCATGCTGCGAGAGAAGGTACCAGCACCTCTGCTGCACCTACTGAACTGAGTGCTCCCGAAATCGATAAACTTATCGCCGCCAATCACGCTGAATTCATCACCTATGCACATGCGCTGCATGAAACGGTTGGGGCGGCAATCACCGCGATTGAAAAAAAAGATGCGGATCAACTCGTCGAAGCCGGTAGCGCGATAGACAGCATTTGCGAACAATGCCACAAAAAATTCTGGTATCCGAATGACAAGCGACCACCGGTTCCGGTCTTCCCGAAAAAACCCTAGCCGAATCGGACTGTGCATAAGCACTGTTCTTTCACGTTGCTTCACGCCCCGTTTACTTGCGGCAATCCTGATACCCGTCTTGATGATGTGCTCATGGAGAACTGATGCTCAAGCGGATGTATTCTCTCAAACGCAAACCCTCCGCTGGCCGGACGAGCTTCCTTCATCCCCCGATCCGAAAACCCATCTGTTCATTACGCCCAAGTCGAACTATCTGGTCGATTTTCACGGCAGTATCCAGAACCCGGATCTGGTCATTTTTCTTGCGGGCAACCAATACCGCATTTTTCCAGAACTGATTGCAGCCTTTCGTTCATGGGTGGCACAGCAGCCCGCCTATCGCAACCTGCCGCTGAAGAACGTGTTCTATGCGACCCTTCCACCGGTGCATTTAATCGATGCCATGGACAACGGCAAATTGCAGGTCGGCAACTTCTGGTTTGATGTGCGTCCCGATGCGTTGTGGCCCGATGTTTTCATGACCAACACTGGACAGCAAGCACGTTTATTCAAGAGCGGCTATATCGATAAATATTCGATATATACCCGCAACCGCGGTATTGTCCTGCTGATCAAAGCGGGCAACCCCAAGCACATCCACGGTCTGCAAGATCTGGCCCGCGCAGACATCAACGTGGCGATCTCGGCCCCAACCGGTGTCACCGCCGGCAATAGCTACATCGCCACCCTGCAAGCCCAGGGCGGTAAGGAATTCACCGACCGGGTACTGTCCAAGCCCGGCACCGTGCTATCGTACGTCGTGCATCACCGCGAGAACCCGCAGTTCATAGCCGACGGCATCGCTGATGTTGCCCCCATGTACTACCACTTCGGCGACTACCTGAAAAACACTTTTCCCCAACTGTTCGACTATGTCCTCCTCCCCAAGGAAGGCATGGTCATCGAAGAACTAAGCATCGCCAAAATTCGCAATGCACCCCGCCCTGTTGCGGCGGATGTCTGGATCGAGTTCATCCGCAGCGCTATTGCTGCCGAAATATTTAACAGGCATGGTTTCGACTATTCGACACCGGCTGAACGCAACATCGAAATAGCTCCGACACAGAACCATTAGCCTTGAAAAAGAAAAACGCGTGCCCCGGCAACAGGAACACGCGCTTGGATAACGAACAACGCCGATACAACTATTTCTTCGGCGCAGTCTCTGTTGACAAGTGTGCATGCCCCGCATTGAACTCAATGCAAGCACGTTCGTCATTGGCTTCCCAGATTGCCTCTTTACCGGAATGCTTCGCCAGACGGACGGCGTAAACCACAGCCTTCGGTTTGTCTTCATCGGTATATTTCCTTATCGGCACCGTCACGGTAAATGGCCGTGTATAAACAGTCGGATCGGAAATTTCGGCAACGTAGTTATAACGCTTGCCATTGGCATCAAAAATATACCGTTCTTGAATCTTGGCATTTTCGCCGATAAATTCGCCGGTTCTGGCATATTTGGATTTGCCATTGTAGTTGCCAACATCCACCACCAGGGTATTGCCTTCCCAATGGCCGCGAGAGTCGCCGTTCCATAGTTTGATGTTCGCGGGCAAATGCGGCTTCCCGTCCAAATGGATGATGCGGTTGCCCTGATCGAAGATGAAAAGAACATAGCCGGGATACTGATAAATCTCATGGCCATGCATATACAATGATTGCGGGATGCCTGACGGTGCGCATCTGGCCAGTGGATCGATATACTCTTCCCTGATCGGGTTCGCGTAATAAGTCTGATACTCCTTTACCTTGGCTAACGCCCAAGGCTGAAATGGAACTTGTCCATCTGCCGGATCGCTCACCCGGCTCGGTGCGCGCTCTTCGCGCGGACCCAGTTTACGCGGGATCTCTCCACTCGAAAAACTTTCAGGATCGGTGAAATTTAAATAGGCTCCAAAAGTAGCCCCCCAATATCCGGTGATGTCAGGTTGACCATCGGCCAGCTTCGCTCCTTTCCAGGCGCCGGACTCGATCTTGGGGGTAGACTTGTCAACCTTTGCCGGCGGTACTTGTGCAGCCGCGGCTTGTAGCTTGGTTTCTTGCGGTGCGTTAGCCTGCGCCTTCGGTTGATCGGCGGCAATGCCCTGCGCTGGCGCAAATGCCAGCACGCCCAGCATCAGGCTCGGCAAAGCGAGATTCCGATAATTCATTCTGTTCTTCATAAATTCCTCATTTAACTCGTTGATGATCGATTTGCGATGCGACCGTCATTATTTCTTGTCGGGCTTCGGCGGATAAAAGTCGTCGAAATCCAGTGTGTAGCGATAATCTTCTATCAACTGGAAATCCTTTTCGCGATGGCGATACAAGATCACGCTGAGGTTCCATGGACGGCTGAATACCTGCGGATCTTCGAGCGTCGCTTTGTACTCGATCGTGTTGGCATCGAGAAACTTCCAGCGCTCGACCACATGCAGATCGGGACTGTGGAAGTTTCCTGCACGATCCAGCCACGTTCTGTCGGTAAAGTGGGTTACATCAACCACCAGTGTATCGCCGTCCCATTTTCCGCGAGAATCACCCACCAGCCCATCGTTCGGATCGTCAGGGTGTTCCGTGTTATTTGTGTGTATGGTGCGAATCGTGGCGCCAAACTGATACACGATCTTCAGGTCGCGTGCGCGCTGGAATATCTGAAAAGGTTCGGGGTAATAAATCCCGCGCGGCACACCCAGCGTCCAACCCTTGAGGCTTGGATCGTCAGTAGCACGATTGGCGAAGTTCTTGTTTCTTTGTTCCAGGGCTTTCGGCAAATAGGGGATGACATTGCCCTCCACCACACCCGCGCTCGGCGGCGCATCTTTGCGATTAGAGTGTGGTTCGAGATCGTAGTCGGCCGCGCTGGTGGTTTGCCAGATGCCTGAAAAATCCGGCTTGCCGCCCGCCAAGCGGGGCAGGCTATCAGCCGCCAATGCCGCGTTCATTGCCAGCGCAACGGCGCCGATAGCCAGCAGCATAGCCACCGCGCTGCGCTGATGCCGTGATGGCTGTGTTATCAATGTGGTGTTCAAGAATTAATCTCCAGTATTATCATCAGATGGGGAGTTGCCCCGAGTTACTTTGCAACAGGCGAAACAGGTGCAGGAGGCGCATCCACTGCATTGTTGGCCTGAAAGGTATGTCCGTCAGAGGTGGTGCCGGTGACGGCGTAGCCAAGATTCTTGCCGCTTTTGGAACGGTAACCCTTCAAAGTGATTTCAGTCCCGGCAACGATACTAGACTTGGTGATACCCTTTTCTTTCAAGCTGAATGGCGCGCCGAATTCAAACCCCCACTTGCTCAAAGTACCGTTTTGTTCTTTTACATCGACCCATATCCAGCTATGCGGATTGACCAGTTCAAACTTGGTTACTGTACCTTTCACTTCAACAGGCTGTTCAGCATCAAATTCCGCGGAAAAAGCATGATGGGCCAATGCGGGTGTCGAACTTGCGAGCAGGCCGACTGTCACCAACAATACGGCTAATGAATTTTTCAGTATGTATTTTGAAGCGGGAAGCATAGCAATTCTCCTATGGATAATTTAAGAACAGACTTCGTCAAAGATTTTCAACGTCGAGTCCAACCTGCAAAGGCCGTGCCAACCAAAGTATTGCCTTGGCACGGTTTCCAGCCAGCGCATACTGATCTGGCTAACCATATGGGATATATAGATAAATTCAAATGCAGCTATTTTGATAGGGCTACTTGGATAATCGACGACAGATGAGCGAAACCAATAACATGCTGAAAAATCAGCATAAGAATGTTTCAGTTGTTGAATACAGAGCAACGTCGCGATTGGATTCGGTTATTATCGGTTACGATTTGGCTATGGTCGCCAAGAAATGAAAAGGCTCCCATTGCTGGAAGCCTTTGTATCTTTGGTGGGCCGTGCGGGGATCGAACCTGCGACAAACGGATTAAGAGTCCGCTGCTCTACCAGCTGAGCTAACGACCCGGAAGAGGTCGCGCATTTTATGGGAGTGGCCAAATTTGTCAAGGTTTTTGTAACTTCTTTGTAACTTACTTTATGCCCGCTGATGGCGCTGTATGGCCCATGCTACATGCTCGCGCACCAAATCTGACGGGTGTTGTGCGTGAGTTTGCAATGCGCTCACGACACTGGCTGTTGTCGGTGCGTTGCCCAAGCCGACTGCGATATTGCGCAGCCATTGTTCATATCCGATACGATGAATGGCGCTACCCGCAAACTTGGCGTGAAAGGTCGCTTCGTCCCAATTGAACAGTTCGGTGAGGCTAATATTATCCAGTCCGTAGCGCACGGCAAAATCCGGCTCGATGGTTTTTTGCGCTAAGCGGTTCCACGGGCAGATTAATTGGCAGTCGTCACAACCATAAATGCGGTTTCCGATGAATGGACGCAGCTCGACCGGTATGCTGCCTTTAAGTTCGATGGTGAGATAAGAGATGCAGCGGCGTGCATCAAGTTTGTAAGGGGCGATGATGGCTTGTGTCGGGCAAATGTCGATGCAGGCGCTACAGGTGCCGCAGTGCTTGTCTTGCGGTGCATCCACCGGCAAGGGTAAATCTATCAATATCTCGCCAAGGAAGAACCATGAGCCTTGCTCACGCGACAGTAAAAGTGTGTGCTTGCCGCGCCAACCCAGATTGGCCTTTTGCGCCAGCTCCACCTCCAGCACGGGGGCGCTGTCGGTAAACACGCGGCATTGACATGCGACTTCTGCGCGAATGTGCTGAGCCAGTTTTTCCAGTCGATTGCGTAAAACCTTGTGGTAATCGCGCCCCAGCGCATAGCGGGAAATGAAGGCACGCGAACCGTCTGCCAACACTGCCTGTGTGTCTTTGGCGTGTTCATGATAATAGTTCATGCGCACCGAGATCACGCGCACAGTACCGGGCACGAGCTCCGACGGACGCGCACGTTTGACCCCGTGTTTTGCCATATAATCCATCGCGCCGTGATGTCCGTCTGCCAGCCATTGCAGCAGATGCGCTTCGGCGGCTTCGAGGTGCGTATCGCTGATGCCCACCGCCTGAAATCCCAGTGCCAGCCCCCACGCTTTGATGCGTGCGGCTAGCGCGCTGTAATCCGTTTGAGGTATTTCGTTTTGCATGAACCGAATCATATCCGATTAGACCTGCCTGATGAGGCTGCGACGACAGCATTTGCGGCACATTTTGGGCTCATATTACGTCCGGGGCTGGTAATCTATCTGCGCGGCGACTTGGGGGCAGGAAAGACCACTCTGGTGCGCGGCATGCTGCGTGCGCTGGGTTATGACGGGCGCGTTAAAAGCCCGACCTACACCTTGATTGAGCAATATGACTTGGCTGGGTTAAAATTGCACCACTTCGATCTGTACCGCTTTCGCGATGCCGAAGAATGGGAAGCAGCCGGTTTTCGCGATGAGTTTAATGGATGTAATATTTGTGTGGTGGAATGGCCGGAACAAGCCGGGGAATTATTGCCTTCTGCCGATCTGGAGATTATTTTTACTATCCGTCCCAATGGTCGCACACTTGATTTATATGCCCACACCGATACAGGCAAACAATGTTTAACTGCGCTGCACGTCTGATTTTTATTGTTTTGCTTTTTTGGCTGCCAAATGCAATGGCAAGTATCGCCATCAGTTCCGCCCGTGTATGGCCAGCACCTGAATACACGCGGCTGACACTGGAATCGAAGCAGGCCATTCACTTCAACTTGCTCACTCTCAAAAGTCCGGAACGTCTGGTGATTGATCTGGATGATGTGGAACTTGATGCCGCGCTGACTGAACTCGGCGGCAAAATCGGCAACGACGATCCCTACATCAAAAGTATCCGCGTCGGCCATTTCAAGCCCGGCGTCATACGTCTGGTACTCGATCTTAAAACCGAAGCCAAACCGCAAATTTTCAGCCTTAATCCCGTCGCTGAATACGGCAATCGGTTGGTACTGGATGTTTATCCTGTAGTCGCCATCGACCCGCTAATGGCGCTGGCACAGCAATCCGAAAACAAGGCCGCCGAAGCGGCTTCAATTCCGGCCCCGGCTTCGACTGTGGCAGAACCTAATCCCCAGCCGGAAATAATCGCCCCCGTCCAGCCGGAAAAGATTGAAAAAATCCAACCCGCGCAACGCACAGAAATTAGTGCCCGCACCTTAGTCATTGCCGTAGATGCCGGACACGGTGGTGAAGACCCCGGTGCGCATGGCCGCAAAGGTACGCATGAAAAAGATGTCACGCTGGCAATAGCGCGCAAACTAAAAGAGCAGATTGACGCAACACCGGGTATGCGTGCGGTGCTTATTCGTGACGGTGATTACTTCATTCCGCTGGGTGGGCGCGTTGAAAAAGCGCGCAAGCTGCACGCCGATCTGTTTGTTTCGATCCATGCCGATGCCTTTGTTAAATCCAATGCACGCGGCTCATCCGTTTTTGCATTGTCCGAACGCGGCGCAACCAGTGCTTCCGCGCGCTGGCTGGCCAAGAAAGAAAACGAAGCTGATTTGATCGGCGGTGTAAACCTGGCGATTAAAGATCCCTACCTTGCACGCACCTTGCTCGACTTATCACAAACCGCCGCCATTGACGACAGCATGAAAGTCGCCAAACAGGTACTCAGGGAATTAGGCAGCATCAATACTCTGCATCGCGGCTTTGTCGAACAAGCCGGATTCGCCGTATTGAAATCACCCGATATCCCTTCGATATTGGTGGAAACGGCATTCATCAGCAACCCGGTGGAAGAACGCCGTTTATCAGACGATAATTACCGCGACAAATTGGCACACGCAATATTAAACGGCGTTAAACATTATTTCGCCCAAAATCCGGCGCTGTCAAAGCAGAGGCTGGCAACAAACGAATAGCCTCTGCAATGAAACTGTCTACTTCACCTTTTTTATCGCGTCGCCAGCATCTGTCAAACTACCATTGGCGATTTTATTGCACGTACCTTTAGGGACAATCACGAAATCAAACGGGTCATTATTTCTGCTTGCCTGCCCCGCGCACGAGTGACTCGTCTTATTGGTGGCACAGTCATTTGAACCGGCCTTGGCAACGCCGAAACACTTTTCCAACTCCGGCTTATCGGCAGCACTTGCATTTGCCGTGACTCCTAGTGCAAGCAATCCACTAATCGCAGCGGACAGAATTTGTTGCTTTTTTTCCATATTAAAACTCCTTATTGGCCCAATAAAATCGGGGAAAGATAAATTCATAAACTCACTTTTGCAGCATGGCTTGTTCTATCGCTTGCTGAGTCACGGGGCCATCTTGCTTGTTGACCAATTTACCATCGGGCGAATAAAGAAACGTGGTCGGCAAACCTTCAATTCCGCCGAAGTCTGCCGCTGTATCTTCATCACCATAGACAATGGGGTAAGTGACCGCAAGTTTCTGAACCATGTCAGTCACTTCTTGTTTTCTTTTGTACTGCACTGATACGCCAATCACCAAAATATCTTTATGCTGTTGTTGCAACGCATTTAGCTCCGGCAATTCGGCAATGCAAGGCGGGCACCAGGGTGCCCAAAAATTAACGACAACCCACTTCCCTTTTTGATCGGCAAGTTTGTATTTCACGCCTTGCGTATCTTTGACTGACCAGCCACCCGCATAAATCTGCGAAGTAAACAACACAGCCAGCAGGAGCGCGATGAATTGCGCCCCCGAGTGCCTGTGCGTTAAGCCTTTGTTTGACGTGGCGTTCATAATACGGAGAAAGTTTTGTATTTCACTTAAATTAGAAATTTTGATGCACACCTACGCTGGCTATATATTTTGGTACCAATTGCAATGAGCCAACGTTTTGGTAAACAGGTACTTGAACAAAACCGTAAACCGATGTGCCTCCACCCAAACGTACTGATAAACCGGGCGACAAGTAAGCCAAATTTCCGCCACTAATGGGCGAGCCTGTGAACACGTCAGGATTAACCCCGCCATTTAGACCTTGATCGTATTCGCGGTGAACGAGGTTAAGCTGCAGCATAGGGCTGACTAATGAGCCAAAACCAGCATAACGAATACCGGTATTTAACAGGTAGGCATCGCCTGGACGGTAACTGGTTCCACCAGCTTCATTTACCAAGCCAGTGAGTGCATGTTGTACCGTACCCTGAACGAACCAACCATAGGTGCTGATCGTACCGGAAGTGTATGCACCCAAAATGTAATCAGTAGAGCCTGTGCCGATTTGCAGGCCTGGGTCTAATGGTTGCCCTGCGGAGGCACCTGCAGTGAAATTGGCATTGTAATCGCCGGTAGGCAGTTTTACACCAAAAATAATGCCCGTAGTTTTATCATCCGAGAATCCGTTGTAGTGACCAATTAAACGGATATCTCCTATACCACTTGCAGTAGATTCAGAGTAGCCAGAACCATAATCAGCCCCCGCACCTGTAGTATCGGCGGTAACTCCATTGGTGCCGTGCGTACGATGTATGTAGGGTAACTGCAAACTGACTCCGCCTGTTTCGCCATTATAATTAATTGAGACAGTGGTTGTTTGTGTCAAGGTTGCAGTCTCAACTTCCTGACCAGCGGCATACAAAGACTGAACAAACGCAGCAGAAGGTTTGCTATTGCCATAGATCGTTTGATTTTGGTTAATAGAAGTGTACGACAAATCACCCGACCAACCAGATTTTGTACTAACACCTTGGCTACCCCAATCTGTTGAAAGTGTACAACCGCACGAAGCGCATGCAAAAGCATCGCTGCCGCTCACCAGCGTGGCAAGCGTTAAAGAAACAACAAGAGCCGACCTAATTTGTTGTGCTGAGCGGCCAGTATTCAGACCTGCGCCTAATGTTATATTTTTATTCTTCAAAATACATTCCTCTCAAAATTTAAGTTACGCCCGGCATTAAGGCAATCGAGACAGAAAGACCATCCCGCCACTATCCACAAGTAGTTATGGCATTGTATGGAAACTAAACAATAATTGAAATGCGACAAATTGTCGCACCCCTTCTTGGCGGGCCAAGCTGGCTGAAACTTATTCAGGCTGAGACCTTGAGAGTTTGCGCTGCAATGTACGGCGGTGCATATTTAGCACTCTTGCAGTAACTGAAACGTTGCCATCATTCTCGTGCAGCACACGGTTGATATATTCCCATTCAAGACGCTCAACCGATGTGACCTGATCCTTGACTTTTATTTCAGGGCTTGGGATATGCCCGAATGCGGCAATAATTTCGTCAGCGTTCGCCGGTTTGGCAAGATATTGGGTGGCCCCCAATTTAACCGCCTCTACCGCTGTGGCAATGCTGGCATAACCGGTCAACATCACAATACGGGTATTCATATCCATTTCGTGCAGTGCTTGAACCAGTGACAAACCGGAAGCACCGTTCATTTTTAAATCCACAACTGCATATTCGGGCGGGTTGGCCTGAACCAATGAAATCGCCTTTTCCACGCTATGCGCCACGCTGACAACAAACCCGCGTTTCTCCATCGCGCGGCAAAGCACCTGACAGAATACAATGTCATCGTCCACTAATAACATGGATGCCTGATCATCAATCTCTCTTCTCATTTTCACACTCGTATTTATTTTGCGTGTTTTAAAGAGTAGTCTATATTCTCCTATATGACCATGCGACATATTGCCGCATTCCAAAAGATATAACGTGGCCAAGATATATCGCTCAATGTATGAGCCAGCCCATGAAAAAATAGTTTTCATGTAACTTATTCTCCTTCGGTATCTGCCCTTTATAAAACACGTAACATTGTCATGGTTATTTCAATTATAAAACGGGTGTCTATATATCAATTTTTATACGTGGTATGCTTTCCACCTGCGACATTTTGCCGCACCCTCTGAGCCATAACAATTTTTCGTCTCACCTTTTTGCAGCGCAGTTGGTCGTTTATAGTTATAGCCGTTTGAGTAATTAAAATTATTAAGGAGAAGAACATGGAACGCAGAGACTTTCTAAAAAGCGCCGTTGCAATGGCGACCGTAGCGGCTGCAGGAAACGCGCTGGCTGATGACAAAAAAAATGAAATAGACCATGAACATATGGATATGGGCGGTATGCACCATCACGGCAACCCCAATGAAAAGCTGATTGCCGCCGCAGCGGACTGTATTGCCAAAGCGAATATTTGTTTACAGCACTGTATTACTTTGCTCGGCGAAGGTGACAAGAGCATGGCAGCCTGTGCCCAATCTTCCAGCCAAGTTATTGCTTTGTGTACTGCCTTAGAGCAGTTCGCTGCGGGTGAATCGAAGCATCTGTCGCAACTTGCCAAAGTGGCGCTGGATGTTTGCAAAGACTGCGAAGAAGAATGTAAGAAGACAGAAAAACATCCTCAATGTAAAGCCTGCAAAGAAGCCTGTGCCGCTTGCTATCAGGAATGCAAAGCACTTGTTGGATAAAGTCCAAGTGTAAGTCTTGCTTGCCAAGTTAAAAAAGACCGGCGTTATCGCCGGTCTTTTTCATATACGGGCACTAATTTTTCGCGAGTATTTTTCGTAACGCAGCCGTAATTTGATTGGCCTTGGTGCGCTGAGGCAAGCTCTGCAGCAGCTTACCTTTTTTATTTACCAGAAAAATATCCGATGGATGATCAATGTCGTAGCCGCCAGTTGAATTTACCGCGCCTTTTACATAACCAACACCATAGGCCTTGGCAACTTTCGCGATATCGCCTTCGGAACCGGTTAACCCGATTAAACCGGGATAATAGGTAGCACTATATGCGGACATTAGTTTCGCATTATCCCGTGCCGGATCCACAGTAATAAAGATCGGCTGAATTTGTGCAAGCTCTTCAGGCTTCATCGCCTTTAAAGCACGGCCCAATTTATTCAGATCAAGAGGACAGATGTCTTCACAATGGGTATAACCAAAATATATTGCGACTACTTTTTCACGGAAGTCGCTTAGAGAGACAGCACCTTTATCAGAGGCAAGCGTAAAGTCACCGCCCGTCGCCTTCGCTATCGCATGTTCGTGATGACCTTCGTGAGATTGTGCTTCCGTCAAACCAAGGATAAAAAACGATGCCACTAGTAACAAAGAGATGAATGCACTTCTTTGGAAATTTCTATTGAAATAAAAATGTCGCATGAAACCTCCTTAGGATTAGAGAAATTGGTAATGCTCAATATTTAATGGCCGCCAATTAAAAATTAGGTTGCCAAGCCGGCGTTTCAGGGAGTTTGTTTACAAACCGGTGTGCGGCCGGCAGATAGAACTCACGCCAGCTTGGCAAAACTAAGGTAATATAAATCCTTTGGCTTGAACATGCGGCATTTTGTCGCGCGACGAAATGCCACATTCCAATTTATATTTATTTGCATTAAATTGCTATCCGCCAAGTCAGTGTGATAGTGTCTTCCCCTCCCTTCGGAATTACTGTTGCATCCCCCTTAATGACTTGGCAACTTCCCACCCACGATAGCTCTCGTCTCACCCATTTAAGTAAAGCAACATCATGTCGCATTCGCAAATTTTGATGAAAGGGATGTACAGAAAGATGCTGTGCCGAATCCAATCCCTCCTGAAGTCAATTGTCATTGAAAGCTCATCATCCCCCATAAGGGCACATCCACAAGTGCGACAAAATGCCGCAGAAATATAACTAATTTCTTTTATATAATAAATAAATGTCCACTCCGTCTTTGTGGATATTTATTTATTGATCTATTTGATGTTAGACAAGGGAGTTGTGATGAAAATAAAGTTTAATGCACGTAAATTTGCCGAACTGTGTTTTGCAATGAGCGCGATTACAGTATTGATCGCGGGTTGCAGTGGAGGTGGTGGTAGTGGTGCTGCAAGCACAACCAGTGTATCGGGAGTCGTACAGGATGGTTATCTTTCCGGCGTTACAGTCTGTCTCGATAAAAACAGCAATACGGTTTGCGATGCCGGTGAGCCTTACGCTGTCACCGATGCAAGCGGCGTGTACTCAATCAGCGGTGTAACTGCCAGTGATGTTGCAGCTTACCCACTGGTGGCTCAAGTGCCTGCAAGCGCGGTGGATTCGGATAATCCCGCATCGGCAGTTGGTCAAGCCTACGTGCTGACAACCCCGGCCGGACAAACTGTCATCAATCCGATCACTTCAATTCTGCATCAATTGATTCTGGACAATCCAGCCTCTTCCGTTCAACAGGTCATTGCGCAACTCAAAACAGACTTGCAAATTTCTTCCGCGGTTTCGGCACCTAATCTATTTGCCGATTATATTGCGGATGCTGCATCTTCTGCTTCGGCAACTTCGGGGGTTTCTGCAACGGTGCATAATTTTGCCAAACTTGTTGCCAGTTCCTTGGCTGCTAACTATAGCGCAGCCGCAAGCGGTGTGAGTGCCAGCAAGATTGGCGCTGTGCAAGGTGGTTTGCTGAAACTCGCCAAGCTGGCTGCACAAAGCGAAGGTAGCAATCCCAATCCGGCCAGTGGTGTGATCGGTGTTGAGGATCCTAATACAGTGCGTGCAACCATATTGGCGACCACTTCCACTGCAACGCCGACTCAAGCAGTGACGGTCAATTTCGACGTGATAAATAGTACAACTGCAGCAACAGGTATCAAGGCATGCAATCCGGTCTCGATTAACTCTCTTGTCCGGTGGGATCAAACTCCGCTTGCTGCAACACCTCCTACTGCTGCCACGATGCTTACTTCACCCGGCACCTATCAAACAGTCCCCGGTGTGCTAAACGATTTGCGCTTCTACATTTCCAATGTGTTGCTGTGGGATGCCAACGGCAATGCCGTGCCTTTGGCGTTTACAGAAAACGCGCATCAATCCAAGAATGTCGCGTTGTTGGATTTCGGCTACAGTACTGCTGTACCGCCCGCAACCTGCGTAGATCAGGATGCTGCCAGTGCCGCTTGGAACACTTCAATCACGGGCAAAGTTGCGCCAGGCACATATACTGGCATCTCTTTCACCTTGGGCGTGCCGGTTCATTCTGCTGATTTGAGTACCAAGCTTGACCATTCCGATCCTACTAATGCCAGCACACCGCTCCCATTGCAAAACACTGCTTTAAACTGGTCATGGCAATACGGTCGCAAATTTGTCAAGATACAGTTCGTACCCACCACCCCGGCCAAGAAGTTCGTCCCCTCCAGCGGAAGTGTCAGCGCCAGTGTTGGATCAGTTTTAACGCTTAACTATCACATTGGTTCGACTGGTTGTCTGGGGAACCCGGCTACAGTTACAGGTTCGGAAACATCTTGTACCAATCCGAACGAACTGAGCGTGACATTAAACAACTTCAATGCCTCGTCAAATATTGTCGCGCTCGATTTGGCGGCATTGTTTGCAGGGTCGGATCTGACTTATGACGGTGGCGGAGCATCCGGTTGTATGTCCGGTACGACTGATCCGGAGTGTGGACCGATTTTCAAGGCACTTGGAATCAGTCTGACTACCGGACTGACTCTGACCGGCTCGCAAGTACAAACCGTATTTAGCGTGAAGTGATGCGATGAAAAAACCAGTGCTGGTAACGGGGCTGGTCGCTGCAATTGCGGTGGCCGGCCTGCTGGTGACCGGAGTGATTCCTCTGCCGTTCAAGGCAAAGGGAACTACTCCGGTTTCTCTTTCAACTTCTGCGGTTAGCGATTGGCACTGGAATCTGCCCAAGGGCTTTCCCGAGCCGATGGTGCCTGCCGACAATCCGATGTCAGAGGCAAAATTTCAATTGGGTCGTCACCTGTTCAACGACAAGCGACTTTCCGGCAATGCTACGATGGGCTGTGGTTCCTGCCATTTCCAGAATTTGGCTTTTACCGACGGCAAGGCGGTGGCAACCGGTTCGACCGGTGACCAAACGTCGCGCAGTGCCATGAGTATCGTCAATTCGGCCTACTACCCAACATTGACCTGGGCCAATCCGTCCCAGTCATCGCTTGAAATTCAGGCCAAGGTTCCGATGTTTGTGGAAAACCTCGCGGTTGAATTGGGAATAACCGATGAAAATAAAGCCGCAGTGCTTGCCCGCTTCCAGAACGATGCCGAGTATCAGCAAAGCTTCAAAGAAGCGTTTCCGGGAGAATCACAGCCGATTAACTTTATGAACATCGTTAAAGCGATCTCAACATTTGAACGCGGCGTGATCTCCGGTAATTCACGTTACGATCAAGCTGAAGCTGGGAAAATTAGTCTGACAACGCAAGAGGAGCATGGGCGTAAATTGTTTTTCAGTGAACAGGCTCAATGTTCGACCTGTCACAGCGGTTTTAACTTTTCCGATCAGACGATGCACGCAAAATCGGAGAAGGTGGAAACGCCGTTTCACAACACCGGGCTATATAACGTGGATGGCAAAGGTGCATACCCTGATAACAACCCCGGTCTCATCGCCATGATGCCGCAGCCGGAGAACATGGGTAAGTTCCGCGTGCCGAGCCTGCGCAACATCGCGGTTACAGCCCCTTATATGCACGATGGTTCGATTGCCACGCTGGAAGAGGTGCTGAATGTTTATGCGGCGCACGGGCGCAACATTACGTCCGGCCCGAACAAAGGCGATGGTCGACGCAATCCGTTCAAAGATGTTCGGCTGAACAAGATCAAGCTGAATAAATCGGAACGTGCGGATGTCATCGCTTTCTTGAAAACCCTGACCGACGAAACGCTGCTAACCGATCCGCGTTACGTTGATCCGTTCAAGGGAAATGCGACAAATTAAACGTTGGCCTATCCAGTCGTCATACCGGAGAAGGCCGGTATCCAGCAAATAAAATAGCACCGCGAAGCGGGACAAAAAACAACGGCATATTGAAAAAGGCACTGGATCCCCGCCTACGCGGGGATCACGGCTCTAATGAAAAATTTGGGTTAAAGGCATGTCGGTTTTTCAGTAATACAGATTGAAACTCGGCGATTACTACTGTTTCGTTATTGTTTGAGATACAGGATATCCGCCCATCGTCCCCAAGCCAGAATATCCTGTCATACAGGTATCGCCCATCATACCAAGGGCAGTGCAATCAGCATAAGCCAAGCTGTTTATTTGTGCTTGTGTCGGCGCCGTCGTCGGATTGGACAAGTTAACGTATATCGTGGCGTAAGCGTTTCCTATCCCGCCTGAATCAGGGTTGGTTGCTGTCGGGTAACCATAATAAAGCCCGGAACCCGAACCCGGAGAGAATCCCCCCCCATAAAAAGTATTGCTTGTATTTAGTGCAAAGGCCGTTACCAGCAGCCCCCCGTTACCATCGCTCACCGCAGATAGTTGGTATGTTAATGACACCAAGGCCATCGGGGTACCGGTCATGGATTCGGTGAGCGTTCCTGTCAGATTTGATACAGTGTTGGTTGTGGAATCAATCGTGAATGTCCCGGTGAAAATTGAATTATCCGGCTGGGTCATTGGTTCATAGAATATTTCCGTAACGTTGTAGCTGGTTAAAATATCCACTTGAGAAGATGGCAAACTATTCCCGACACTGTTGCTGGCAATGACGTTAAAAGAGTAGCCAGAACAACTTGTCGGGCAACTCACGCTAATCGGTGATGTAGTACCCGTGACGGGAATAGCACCCGGATTAAGGTTCGAGGTGACGGTATAGCCGGTAATCGGGCTGCCGCCGCTGGAAGCCGACCCAAGGAAGCTTACCGTCACGACATCAGTTGTATTTGTCGTTGTTGCTTTAACCCCGGTCGGCACACTTGGAACAGTGAGTGGCCCCGACCACGAAGCGACCGTGATGGATTGCGTCACTTGCGTTGCCACACTAAAGTTTGCATTGCCTGCCTGGTCGGCGGCGATGGTGCAAACACCCGCAGCAAGATCGGTTACGTCGCCGGTGACGCTATCTACAGAACATACAATCGGAGTACTGCTGCTATAACTTACCGCAAGGCCCGAAGAAGCCGTTGCCGAGACAATTGCGTGTCCATATAGAGTCAAGGTCGGAGCTGCACTCAAACTGATGATCTGGCCGGAATTGGTTGTAACAATAATACTTTGAGTTGCCTGCGCTGCCGGGGCAAATCCAGAGCTACCGCTTTGATTGGCCGCAATGATGCAAGTACCGGCCGTTATGTCTGTTACCAAACCAGTGTTGCTTTCGACGGAGCAAACGGTTGGTGTCGTGCTACTGTAGCTTGGTACAAGGCCGGAGCTGGCTTTGGCAGAGACGGTTGCAATGCCGAGTAAATTCAGTGTGGGGGCCGCATTAAAGCTGATGGTCTGAGGTAGCGCAGTGACGGCGGGTCCACTGTTACCTAAACATCCAGACAGCAATAGTACCGTCGATGTGATCGGGTTGATTTTCGATCCAAACACTTTGCGAATGCGTGGTTTGATTTGCACTATATTCATCAACTCAGAAAGTTACGTTTAGCGAGGTATTGATTGAGCGCCCCATGCCGGGAACAACGATGCCCCAGGGAATGTTATTGATTCCCATCGACGCTCCCTGTCCGACATACGCCCCGCCCAATGGCAACGAATAAAACTTGTTAAAAACATTTTCGATTCCAATATCGAGCTTTGCCTGTTTCCATTCATAGCTGCTGCGCAGATTGAAAAGACTATAACTTCCCGTTTGTATCTCGTCCCGAACTTGCGATACTTGCGTTTTAGAATCGACCCACTGAACTTCGGCGGTATTGCTCCATTTGCCCAGATTTTGCACCGCTGCCAGCTTGGTATTTAACGGCATGATGTTGTATAAATTGTCACCCGTTGTCAGGTTCTTGCCTCTGACATAATTTAATACGCCGGTCGCCTTAAAGCTTCCGTACCCGCTGTTCTTTACCAAAATAGAATAACCGGAAATATCCAAGCCATAGATTTGAGCCGATTGATTCACATACTGTAGATTGACAAATCCAGTTGTGGCAACCGCGTTCGCAATACCACCGCACTGCCCGAAGTTACAGCGTTGCACATCAATGTAATCCTGAATATAGGTGTAGTAGCCTGTCGTCTTTAGTTCCCAACTCTCCTTGTTGGAATCATGCGAACCGCTCGTTCCGCTAAGGGTATTGGCGACTTCCGGTTTGAGATCAACATTGCCGATGTAACCGTTTCCATCCCCGGCAAAATTGTTCATGATGGTCGCCATCGGTTGAGTTGACCACGGATAACGCTGGTAAAGATTTGGTGAGCGTGACTTGCGCGCGTAGCCACCCTCGAAACTTTGCATCGCGTCCTGATCGTATCGGGATAATGCAGTGAAATCCCAGTTCGAATCGGTGCGGTGGTGGTCAAGTGCATTAAACGCAACGGCATCCGGTGCCCACATCGCCGAGTTGTCGTAACCTTGCACGGGGGCGGCGTTTGATTTGACGGTGTCGCTGCGAACTCCCAGTTGGCTGACCCACTTTTGATTCCAATGTTTTTCCCATTCGGCATAAACATCAAACTTATTCCGCTGGCCGTAGTCTATGTTCCAAAATGAATTGGGCCCCATCATGCCTCCTGCCTGAGGCCACCAGTCGTAAAGGGTATAGTTCTGCGATTCCGCACCAATTCGGAGAATTTCATTTTCCGAAATATCAATACTTGCTTTAACTGACGAGCCTAACGTTTTTCCATTCGTATCCATCGGCATGCCAAGCGTGCCGTAGTTAAATCTGTCAGCCCCCATATTCATTTCATGCTGGGTGCTTTGACTGTATATACGTGCTTCAAGGTCGCCCCACTCAAACATACCTTTGTAGCGGAGGTTAATTAACGTATTGCTATTGGAAGTCATATCCATACGCTGGTTTGGAAAGCCCTCGAAAGGAATATATTGCTCACTTACATTCAGTTGGAGCAAATGATTATCATGCCGAAGAGAAAAACCGACATCTTGATTAACCGATGTGTAAGAGGATGAACCGACAACATTACCGGCAAGCCAGTCTCCATTCCCGCTACCCGATCCAGCAGTTTTAAAATTGCCTCCGGCCGAATAATTGTCAGACTGCACTCTGGCGTAGGAATAGGTCATATTTAGGGTATCCGAGGCGATCATTGCGGAAGCATTCTCACCATTCGCACTTCCATTGCTACGATAAAAAACGTCAGTATGTCCCTTGAACAGGTTTGTATCTCCGGCATTGGCAAATTCAGGCATCGCTGAATTCACCTGAATTGTTCCTCCGATGCTGTCGCCCCCGACACTGACCGGTGTGATTCCGGCATACACCGTGACGCTTCCTACATTGCTCGGGTCTATATACGAAAGTGCCGAGTTCATGTGGTTTGGGCATGCAGGCATCAATCCCATGCCATTTACCTGGACGTTTACCTGGTCATCAGCCATGCCGTGAACGACCGGCAAACTTGATACACCACCTGCACTGTAGATATTAATGCCCGGAATGTCTTGCAGTAGACGGGTGCTGTCGCTTTCCGTTGATCGTTGGCTTGACAGACTTGCTTCGTTTGGCACTGACGCACCCAAAGGAATGGCAATGAGCCTTGAAGCCGTGATATCAATTGTTTCAAGCATCACTTCATCTGCAAAAGTCACAGAAGAGAAAATCGCCAGTAGCAACGCTATAAGCTTTAAAGAAATATGCATACTCACTGTATAGACCAAGGACTTGTTTGGTGTTTCCTTGGGTATGGCATCACTCACATGCAACAATAATTGATAATGCGCAGAATAACTGTTGCTTGCATAATTTGGAATGCGACAAATTGTCGCACCTTGAGTATTTAACCAGAGAATATGCCGGTAAAAATTGGTAACACATCCCCCAACAATCAAAAGTCGAACAAGAAGGGGCCATGTCAGCAAGGGGTTCTCGCCTCCAATTGAGGGGGTCAAAATAGATGCAAGAAGAAGGGAATTAATCTGACATGGCGGGACACAATGTACAGATGATTTTTGCAAAAAGAAATGCGACATGATGTCGCGCGACAATCTGTCGCATCTGGTTTGATTAAAATACAAAACTTCTTGGCACTGACATTTTAAACAAACCGTATATATCATATGCGACAAAATGCCGCATTCCAATTTTGTCTCAGTCGCATTAAGCTATCTGTAACCTACTATTAAAGCGCAAGCCGAATCGTCATTGGGATGATTTACAAACGCTTTGGCACCACATATTTCTGATTAAGGGGAGTATACGGATATGAATTTTGATACTAATTTAGAGCTACAACTGGAAATACTTACGCTTGTAAAAAATATCAAGCAGTTCAATAATAACGGCTGGTGTACTGACAACTTAAAAAAGCGTTTGAAAATTTGCCGTTCCAAACAAAGGGCGCTGAGTGTTACCGAAAATAAATCATTACAAGGTAATTATCTGACAGACACAACGATCAATGTTGCGTCCGGCCTAAACCCAAATATCAATCAAGCAAAGTCAGACTTCGGTTTCCTATCCTATTGTTCTCTGTGACGTAGGCGTATCACAAAACCGGAAGTCATTTATTCCGGAAACACTCCCGTACTCAAATACCGGTCACCGCGATCACACACAATAAATACGATTGTTGCATTCTGAACTTGCTGAGAAACGCGTAGCGCAATACCCAACGCACCGCCGGATGAAATGCCGCAAAAAATACCTTCCTCTCGCGCCAATCGACGTGTCAATTCTTCAGCTTCCTGTTGCCCGATATACTCCAATTTATCCACGTTCTTGGGGCTGTATATTTTTGGCAAATAGGCTTCAGGCCATTTGCGAATGCCGGGGATCTGCGCGCCCTCTTCCGGTTGTGCGCCGATTACTTGAATGTTGGGATTCACTTCTTTGAAAAAGCGCGAACAGCCCATAATGGTGCCGGTAGTGCCCATGCTGCTGATGAAGTGTGTGACTTTACCTTGCGTGTCGCGCCAAATCTCCGGCCCGGTACCTTCGTAATGCGCCAGCGGATTATCGGGATTTGCAAACTGGTCAAGGATGATGCCTTTCCCCGCACCACGCAATTTTTCTGCCGTGTCACGTGCCTGCTCCATGCTGCCTGCTTTGGGTGTCAGCACCAACTCGGCTCCAAATGCGCGCATGGTCTGACGACGTTCTACACTTTGATTTTCCGGCATAACCAAAATCATTTTATAACCGCGCATCGCGGCTGCCATCGCCAAGGCAATGCCCGTGTTACCGCTCGTTGCCTCGATCAGAGTGTCGCCGGGTTTTATGTCTCCGCGCGCTTCGGCATGAATAATCATGGAAAGTGCGGGTCTATCCTTCACGGAACCCGCAGGATTATTACCTTCCAGCTTTGCTAAAATTGTATTGGATGTATTGCCGGGAATACGCTTTAGTCTGACTAGAGGAGTATTGCCAACGAAATCGTCTATCGTTTTATACATAGTTATTTTTTATGTCGTTAAAACTTCCAAGGATAATTGTCGAATTTTAACCCACTCCCAATGTTTCGACATTTTTACCTGTGTGAGTTTTTTTAAAACCCTCAGAGCGTGAGGGTTGGAATGTATTGATATTGACACGGGCAAACAGAAGTAGTATTGAGTTAAATGTCAAAGTGGGCATTGTGCTATTTTATCTGTAGAACACACAATCAATACCGCCACACGGGAATGATACGATGAGTTCTCTATCCGTCAATTCGGCCAGTCGCAGTAATAATATTTACGTATCCACTTCTATTGCCCAGCAAAAGGTGGCGTCTGATCGCGCGGACGTACTCGAAACCGAAACGCAACTGGAACAAGACAAAGCGCAACTGGATAAAGACTTAACCTATCTGACCACGCTCCAACACAAAACCCAAAGTATTCAGCAACTGGAAAATAGTCAGGCACAAACGAATGCCCTGACCCAAGTAGCCAAAAGTACGCAAAAAGCAAAGGAAACAACTGAACAGGCATTGTCCTTTTTGGTTGCGTCCAAGCCTGACCAAAAAATTGGAACGAATATTAACGTCTACGCTTAGGAATACTTTTAAGACGCTGTTTTCAGCAGGTGGTTAACATAACGCGCTGTACCCTGCTCCACCGTTAAAAATGCCTCGGAATAACCGGCAGATCGCAAGTTATTTACATCCGCTTGCGTATAGCTCTGATACTTGCCTTTCAATTGCTCGGGGAAAGGTATGTATCGCAGCAATTGTTGATGATGCATCTGCTCAAGGGTTAAAACTGTTCCGCCTTTCGCTGCGAGCAATGTATTGATGGTCGCCACCGCCACATCATTAAAGCTTTGCGCTTTGCCCGTACCCAGATTAAAGATACCCGATTTATCCGGATTTTCAAGGAAGAATAAATTGACCTTGGCGACATCCTCAACCGAAACGAAGTCGCGCAACTGTCCGCCATTCCCGTAACCATCGCTTCCTTCAAATAGTTTCACATAACCATCCGCGCGAAACTGATTGAAGAAGTGAAACGCTACCGATGCCATGCGCCCCTTGTGTTGTTCGCGTTGCCCGTAGACATTGAAATAGCGCAGGCCGACAATTTGACCGGTACGGTCATGCCAACGGCGACGAATCACCTGATCGAATAAAAACTTGGAATAGGCATAAACGTTCAGTGGTGATTCGTGCTCGCGACTCTCCTTAAACACCGGCCCCATACCATACACAGAGGCGGAGGATGCATACAGAAAAGGAATCTCTTCGTTTTGGCAAAAGTTCAACACATCGAGAGAATAACGGTAGTTGTTCTCCATCATGTAATGCCCGTCGCCTTCCATCGTGTCCGAACATGCACCCTGATGCAGCACGGCATCCACAACGCCATCAAACGAACCACTATTGAGCTTTGCCAGGAAATCTTCCTTGTCCAGATAATCGGCAATCTCGCAATCGGTCAGATTTTTAAATTTATCCGCCTTCTTGAGATTATCCACTGCAATGATGTTCGTTTCACCACGCTCGTTGAGCGCCTTAACGATGTTTGATCCGATAAATCCGGCTGCACCGGTAACCACATAATACATAAATCACCTCACTTGAGATTGGTCGGCTCGAACTATCACGCCGCTTCCAGCTTCGTCGCTGCCGCTTGTTTTGTCAACAGCGTGATCAGGGTTGCGAGTTGATCTTTCATCTCGCGCCGGTCAACAATCATGTCAATCGCGCCGTGCGCCAGCAAAAATTCCGCACGCTGAAAACCTTCCGGTAAAGTTTCGCGCACTGTCTGTTCAATCACACGCGCTCCGGCAAAGCCGATCAAAGCACCCGGCTCACCAATAACCACATCACCCAAAAAGGCAAAGCTGGCCGAAACACCACCCATCGTCGGGTCTGTCAGCACAGAAATGAATGGCAGTCGTTCCTGACTGAGTTGCGTAAGTGCGGCGCTGGTTTTCGCCATCTGCATCAGCGAGAGCAAACCTTCCTGCATACGCGCGCCGCCGCTGGCCGCAAAACAAATGAACGGGCTTTTTTGTTCCAGTGCAACTTGCACGCCGCGCACAAAACGCTCGCCTGCCACCGACCCCATAGAGCCGCCCATAAAAGTAAACTCAAATGCCGCAACAACAACCGGCAAGGCATGGATGCTACCCTGCATGACAACAACAGAATCTTCTTCACCTGTGCTGCGTTTTGCATCGACCAAACGGTCACTGTATTTTTTCTGGTCTTTAAATTTCAGGGTATCAACAGGCAACACTTCCGACCCGATCTCGAAGCGGCCTTCGTTGTCCAACAACCAATCCAGACGCGTACGCGCAGTGATGCGATGATGATGGTTGCACTTGGGGCAAACACTGTGATTTTTCTCCAAGTCGGAGTGATACAACACCGCTTCGCAAGACGGGCATTTGTGCCACAAACCATCCGGCACACTCTTTTTAACATCAGAATCTTCCCTGCGTTTAATCTTGGGCGGCAACAGTTTTTGAAACCAACTCATAGCGTTCTCCTATTAAATTCTTTATACGGGTTATTTATCTATTGCAACCCTTAATTCTTTTACCAACTTTCCCACGCTCGCAACAACATTTTGTTCGTTTGAATTTTCAACTTCCTGCACGAGGCGACTACCGACCACCACACCGTCACACAATTTCGACACCGCCTTGGCTGTGGCCGCATCACGAATACCGAAACCAACACCGATGGGCAGTTTAATATATTTGCGCAATTGCGGAATCTTCTGTTCGATTGCAGAAAGATCGAGATTGCCTGCGCCGGTCACGCCTTTGAGAGAAACGTAATATACATAACCTCGCGCCAGTTTTGCGACTTGTTCAATGCGTGCCTCGTTCGTCGTTGGCGCAAGCAGAAAGATCGGAGCAATACCGTGACGTTGCAAGTGCTCGAACGCCTCATGACTTTCTTCCGGTGGAAAATCGACCGTCAGCACACCGTCCACGCCGACTTCCTCGCAGCGTTTGGAAAATATTTCCCAGCCCATTGCCTCAATCGGGTTGCCGTAGCCCATCAGCACAACCGGTGTGGTGCCGTCTTGCTTGCGGAAATCCTCAACCATTGTCAGCACGCCGCGCAAAGACATACCAAGTTTCAGCGCTCGCTCGGAAGCACGTTGAATCACCGGCCCATCCGCCATCGGGTCGGAAAATGGCACGCCCAGCTCGATCACATCTGCACCTGCGGCAACCAAGCCGTGCATTAACGGCACCGTCAGTTGTAGCGACGGATCACCGGCAGTGATGAACGGAATAAGTGCTTTGCGTTGTTGCTGCTTAAGCTTGTTGAAAGTGTCATCGATACGGCTCATAACGTAATCCCCGACAAGCGCGCCACCGTGTTGATATCTTTATCCCCGCGACCGGAAAGATTCACCAGCAGCACTTTGTCTTTACTCATCCCCGGTGCGATCTTCGCTGCGTGGGCAATAGCATGGCTTGATTCAAGCGCAGGGATTATGCCCTCAAAGCGGCACAGGTCGTGAAATGCTTTCATTGCTTCATCGTCGTTAATGGCAACGTATTGCGCGCGTCCCGTGTCTTTTAACCAGCAGTGTTCCGGGCCGACGCCGGGGTAATCCAACCCGGCAGAAATAGAATGTGTTTCTATAATCTGACCGTTTTCATCCTGCATCAGATAAACCTTGTTGCCATGCAATACACCGACTTTGCTATTGGCAGTAAGAGGCGCAGCATGTTTGCCGGTTGCGAGACCATAACCGCCCGCTTCGACGCCGATAATCTGCACATTCGGCACTTCAATATAGGGATAAAACAATCCAATCGCGTTGGAACCACCACCGACACAGGCGATCACCGCATCCGGTTGACGCCCGATCATCTCCGGCATTTGCACTTTGGCTTCGTTGCCGATGACACATTGAAAATCTCGTACCATCATCGGGTAAGGATGCGGCCCTGCCGCCGTGCCGAAAATATAAAAAGTACTTTCAACATTGGTGACCCAGTCGCGTATCGCCTCGTTGCACGCGTCTTTCAGCGTCTTTGAACCGCTTTCTACCGGCACGACAGTTGCGCCGAGCAACTTCATGCGGAACACGTTCGGTGCCTGGCGCTGAATATCTTCAGCCCCCATATAAACGATACATTCCATGCCATAGCGCGCCGCCACTGTGGCTGTCGCAACGCCGTGCATTCCCGCACCAGTCTCTGCAATGACGCGCTTCTTGCCCATGCGTTTAGCCAGCAAAGCCTGTCCGATGGCATTGTTTATTTTGTGCGCGCCGGTATGATTCAAATCTTCGCGCTTCAAATAAATTTGCGCGCCGCCCAAACGTTCCGACCAATTCTTGGCATGGTAGATCGGGCTGGGGCGTCCGACATAATGTTTTAATTCGTAGGCGAATTCGGCCTTGAATTCGGGATCATCGCGGAAATGCAAATACTGCTGGCGCAATTCTTCCACAGCAGGAATAAGCGTTTCCGCCATGTAGATGCCGCCGAATTGCCCGAAGTGACCATTTTGGTCTGGATAGTTATAACTCAATATTCTTAACCTCTTTAATGAATGCCGCGATCTTCGCTACATCCTTGATTCCTTTTGCTGCCTCAACGCCGCTGGAAACATCCACAGCGTAAGGCTTAACCTGTTTAACCGCCGCTGCCACATTCCCCGCATTTAACCCGCCGGAGAGAATCACCGGCAGTGGCAAGTCTTGAGGAATCAGCTCCCAATCGAACGATTCACCCGTGCCGCCATGCGTGCCTTCAATATAGGCATCAAGCAATAAACCCTGCGCCCCGGCATAACGAGCCGCGTATTGTATCAAATCCACCCCGACCTTGACCCGCACTGCTTTCAAATAGGGCTTGCCAAATTGAGCGCAGAACTCCGGCGTCTCTTCACCGTGAAATTGCAACACGTCAAGGGATACCTTTTCCAAAACCTCGCGCACGTATTCCGCCGCCGGGTTCACAAATAACCCGACCACCGTAATGAACGGAGGGACTGCGCGAAGAATTTGGGCGGCTTGTTGCAACCCGACATGGCGCGGACTCTTCTCATAGAAAACGAGCCCGAACGCATCCGCGCCGCTGTTTACCACAGCATGCATATCCTGTTCACGGGTGATGCCACATATCTTGATCCGGGTCATCTTAAGTTAGGGAGCCTCTATAAATCCAATTTTCGTCGCCATGCTGCGTTACTCACAAAAAATTACTTCTTACATATAATACATATGCTGCGGCGCAATTTTCTGCTCGCGCCTTGCCTTGCTTAGAAAATTAAATTTCTAGAGTCTCCCCAAAATATTAAATCAATATGACATTGTAAGAGCATTTGCAGTTGTGACCAAATCGGCCAATCGCACGTCACCAAAATAGCGATGCTAAATATCCCTTTTATCGCAATGCCTCCCTGCTTTAGAATACCGCAGGATTCCGCAGCAGCGGCTTCCCACTTTATTTCGGAGGTTTCAAATGGTGACCGTATTAATCATGCTCGGCGTCGTTGTTGTTGCACTGTTCTACATCATCAGCTTATACAACAATCTGGTGCAACTCAAACATGGCGTTTCCAAAGCATGGGCAAATATCGATGTGCTGCTTAAGCAACGCCATGATGAGCTTCCAAAATTGGTTGAAGTTTGCAAACAATACAAACAATTTGAACAGGAAACTTTGCAGCGCGTCATCGCCGCACGTTCACAAGTGCAAACAGCACGCGAAGGGCAAGACATCAATGCGTTGGGCAAGGCGGAAGGTGTTTTACGCACCAGTGTAAGCGGCCTTTTCGCGGTGGCGGAAGCCTACCCCGAACTAAAATCAAACGAACACTTCATGCAATTGCAAACTCGTATCACCGGTTTGGAAAACGGCATCGCTGACCGGCGCGAGGTTTACAACGAGTCGGTGAATATTTACAACGTCGGTATCGAACAATTCCCGGCGGTAATGCTCGCCGGCACATTCAACTTTACCGGCAAGCCATTACTGGAATTCTCCAGCGCGGAAAAAGCTGACGTGGACATCAAGACATTGTTTAACTAATAGCCATCGCCGTAATTTATGCAACTCAACTCACGTAGGATGGGTGGAGCAAAGCGATACCCATCATTTAAATTTCATTGTTGGGTATCGCCTTGCTCCACCCAACCACTACCGTTCTCGCATAAGCAATGATGCTCTTCGCCTCCACGCCGATTGACCTAAATCTGTTTTCCTCGCTTCGTCGGCAATATGGCCAGTTCATCACATCCGGCGCGCAATTGCTGTTGCTTGCCATAGGAGCACATTTCCACAATAAAACGGTTTGGCTATGGTGCTTGGCAATAATGGCACTCATCAGCTTGTTTGCCTGGTTATCCGTCTTGTCCCGTTTGCGCACCATAAACGGCACACCGACTTCCAGAATCGCTTCCGCCGCCCAGGGCTATGTCGAACTCACCGGCAGAGGCAAACATTTCGACGGGAGTCCGATAGTCAGCATGCTTTCGCAGCTACCTTGTCTCTGGTTTCGCTACCAAGTCGAGCGCAAGAATTACAAGAATGAATGGAGTACAGAAAGCAGCGGCGAAAGTGAACTTCCCTTCCTGCTTGATGACGGCAGTGCCATTTGTGTGATCGATCCAACCGGAGCCGAAGTCATCACCACCTACAAAGATACTTGGACAAAAGGCGACTATCGCTATACAGAATGGAAGCTACTTGATATTGACCCGGTTTACGCGATTGGAGAATTCAGAACAGTTGGCGGCAGCACTGATGCACGCCAAAGCAATGACGAGATCAAAGCGGTTTTGGCGGAGTGGAAACAAAATATGCCTGACTTGCTTGCCCGTTTCGATCTCGACAAAAACGGCATTCTGGACATGCAGGAATGGGCCTTGGCACGCAGCGCCGCCAGACGCGAAGCAGAAAAGCGCGTTACGCAAGCGCGTTCAGAACCGGACACCAACTATCTCGTGCGACCGAACGATGGCCGCCTGTTCTTAATCAGCAACCTGCCCCAAGAAAAAATCGCTGGCAAATATGCACTCTGGTCGTGGATACATCTGGTAATTTTCTTCGGGGCATTGGGCGGTGTGGCTTGGGTAATGTAGCACGGACGATTAATTTCCCTAAAATAATAATCTATCTAAATAAACCTAAAAAAGCAGTTAGCCACAGAGATCACTGAGGTAAAAACAAACGATTGAGACAAGAGCACAGTTACCCTTTTAGGTGTAACCTCGAAAGAGTGATATTCATTTACTATCTCTGTGTTCCCTGTGAACTCTGTGGCTCAAACTTCGATTTTTAGGATGAACGAAGCGCTGAAAAAATTCTCCGTTCCCTCTGATGGTTTCCTTAGTGACGTACCTGTACCCGATAACTCAATGTTGTGCTACCTTCTGCAGGTACTGAAATGTGCCAGACAGCAGTGTTGCTGGCCACCTTTTCGTGAGGGCGATTTTCCGTCAGTATTTCCCAGTCTCCCGGTATCGGCTCCAGAACAGTGACCGTGACGGCTTCTTTCTTGGCGTTTTTGAGTACGAGCTCGAAGGCGCTTTCGTATATATAGTTAAAGCGCGTACTTCCGCCCACCTTTTTGAAATCAGTTTGTTTCTTGTCTGCGGTCACGTCAAACGCTTCGCCCAGTTTGAGACGTACTTTCTCGTTCTTTGGAGTGTGGTCAATGCGATCCTCACCGACAAACTGGGCGTTGCCTGCACCGTCTTTTTTGTAGACGCGAATCACGCCCTTGGGCAGCGGCATGCCGAGGTGAGCACTTTCCTTGTTGAGAAATTCGACGAATACGCCAACTTTTATTTTCTGCCCCAGATTCCCGTAACTGCTCTGGTAATAATAGTCGGCACCACTCAACAACAACTCTTTATGAGACGGGATTTCTGAAGCAGAAAGTAACGACACCTGTTTGGTCTGGTTCTCGGCAATGGTAGTGGGTCTATCCAGCGTGTAGAGGTGATATTCCAGCAGAGATTCTTCTGCCATGCGCGGTGCCGATGGCAAAGCCGCGTACATGCGCCCCTCAGTCTTTGCGAGCATGGGACGCATTTCGTCGCGCGCCTGATTAACATCACCCGCCACTAGTTGCAGCTTGGCATTGCGGTAGCTTGTCCCGCTGGTATTAGTCAGCGTAACCCAGCCGGACAGATCCAGCTTGTCGTCCATCGTATTTAATTCCGCAACGTAGTCCGCTTTCCAAGCCAATCCGCCGGTAAGATACGAAAGCTCCACTTCCTGCTGCGTAGCGCCGCCGTTATTGAGCGCCATCACCAGCGTTGGCCTGTCGCGCAGGTTGGCGGGAACATCAGGATAAACAATGCGACCGGGAATTCCGGTTTCAATGCGGTCACCGATCTTCATCACCACACCATTATTGGCGGATAACACCTGTGCTTGTTCGGTGGTTTCAATTCCCGTGGCTGGATTGGTACGAATTACATTGACGCTTTTGCCCACGAATTTTTCCAGCAGTTTTTCGGGTGTCAGCAAATCGAAATCGAAGTTCTGCTCAATGACGGACAAATTACCGGGACTGCTCAGACAGCGCAGCAAAGCAGTTTCAGGACGCATGCGTGCGCTAACATCGCGAAATGCCAAAATATTCTGACCGCTTTTAAATTGAATTTTGCGCTGGTCTTTCACCAGTGCAAGATTTTCGTTGTAAATGGTAACGGCAACACTTTGCTGGTCTTGCAGCGTGCTGCGCAGTTCATCTGCAGCCTGTGCAGCGAAACTGGATAGCGCGGCAATCAGACAAACAGCCATGGTGCAGTATTTTCGTATCAGCATAACAATCTCCGATTTAAAGTTTTTCCGATTCAATAAATTGCGTTCATTTAACATTGGCTTCTTGAACCACTAATTGTTCAACCAAACCCCTTCGACAAACTCAGGCAAAACTGAAATTCTCAAAACAAATATATTCGGTTCAAAGCTAATTACTTCGCCTCCAAGACTTCCCACCGCGCCATCAACTGCAACAATTCTTCTTCAATTGCGGCTCCACGCTCTTGCAACTGTTTGGCATGGGATGGGTTATCTCGAAACAGATTTCCCGTACCTAATGCGGCAGCAAGCTCTTCTTGTTCGCGTTCCAGCTTTTCAATGCGCAATGGAATATCTTCCAGTTCTTTTTGCTCTTTAAAACTTAGCTTGGCCGAAGATTTGAGTTTCGGTGATTCAACTTTTACGGCAGCTTTAGATGAAGTTGCCACAACTTTTGACGTAGCGCTTTGCGTGGCTTCATATTTCTTCACCCTCACCCAGTCTTCATAACCGCCGACGTATTCCATCAGCTTGCCGTCGCCCTCGAACGCGATTACTTGCGTTACCACGTTATCAAGGAATGAACGGTCATGGCTGACGAGAAACAGGGTGCCGTCGTAATTTGCCAACAGCTCTTCCAGCAATTCCAAGGTCTCAATATCAAGATCGTTGGTCGGTTCGTCCAGCACCAGCACGTTAGCCGGGCGGGTAAACAGACGCGCCAGCAATAAACGGTTGCGCTCGCCACCGGATAAGCTCTTAACCGGTGAACGTGCGCGCTCGGGTGCAAACAGAAAATCGCCAAGGTAGCTGATGACATGTTTTTTTGTACCGGCAATTTCGATGAAATCCGAACCTTGGCTGATGGTGTCAGCCAGTGTTGCCTCTTCATTAAGTTGCGCGCGCAATTGGTCAAAATAGGCCACGCTGAGTTTGGTGCCCAACTTTACTTCGCCTCTGTCCGCTGCCAATTCACCCAGGATAATTTTTAGTAAAGTACTCTTGCCAGCGCCGTTCGGCCCAAGCAAACCGATCTTGTCACCGCGTTGAATGCGGCAGGAAAAATCATTGATGATCTTGCGCTCGCCGTAGGTCTTGCTCACGTTGCTAAGTTCGGCCACCAGTTTGCCGGAGCGGTCACCCGTCTCCACATTCAATTCGACTTTACCCACGGTTTCGCGGCGAGCGGCGCGTTCACGGCGCAATTGTTCCAGACGCCGCACACGGCCTTCGTTACGCACGCCTCGCGCCTTGATACCCTGGCGTATCCAAACTTCTTCCTGCGCCAGCACCTTGTCGAACTTGGCACTGTGTACGGCTTCGTCCGCCAGCATCTGTTCCTTGAGTTTTTGGTAGGCAGAAAAATTACCCGGGAAACTCGCCAGCTTGCCGCGATCCAATTCGACAATACGGGTCGTCACGTTGTCGAGAAAGCGCCGGTCATGCGTTACAAACAACACGCTACCGCGAAAATTATTCAGCAGCCCTTCCAGCCATTCGATGGAAGCGAAATCCAAATGGTTGGTCGGCTCGTCCAGAATCAACACCTCCGGCTCGGCCACCAATGCCTGCGCCAGCGCCACGCGTTTGCGCACACCGCCGGAAAGAGAGCCTACCAAGGCTTCAGGGTCGAGTTCAAGCCGCTGAATGGCAGTTTCAATACGTGCCTGCACTGCCCAACCGTTCTGCGCTTCGAGCGCGGTTTGCAAGGGCTGCATCGCCTCTAATAACTTTTCGTAATCCGCATCCGGCTCGGCCAGTTGGTGCGACAAATGATGGTAGTCGGTGATAATCTGGTGCAACTCACCCAAACCTTCCGCCACCGCATCAAACACGGTCAACTCAGGATTCAGAATCGGTTCCTGGCTCACATAGCAAATGCGCACACCCGGTTGCCGCCACACGATGCCGTCGTCCAACGCGGCTTGCCCGGCAATAACGCGCAACAGGCTGGACTTGCCACCGCCATTACGACCAATGAGGCCGACGCGCTCATTTTCGTCGAGTTGAAACACGACCTTGTCCAGCAAGGCAACGTGACCAAAAGCCAGAGCGGCTTTATCCAGAGTGATGTATGGCATTAAAAATATTCTCTAAAGATTGAAACGATTAATAAACCCGGATAATCCAAAAAGCCAAATGTCCCCTCCCCTTTTAAAGGGGAGGGCTAGGGTGGGGGTAGGCGTGTATGTTTCACGACTTTACCCCCATCCGAGCGTGTGTTGTTGGGGCGTATGCCCCTTACAACCACGGCCTCCCCCTTGCGAGGTGTAACCTTCCCCCTGTGAGGGGGAAGGAACTAAGAAATAATCAGTTCCAATAAATTATCGGGATAAAACTTACGTCTTCGCTGCCGCTATCAGCTTATTCAAATCATCGATAATCTCTTGCGAGTGGCGCGAAGTTTCCACTTTATCGTACACTTTGTTGACATTTCCCTGCGGGTCAATCAAAAAAGTATAGCGCTTGGCAATCTTGATCAACCCCAGATTCAACAACACACCGTAACGCGCCGCCACCTCTTTATCGCTATCCGCCAATAAAGGAAAAGGCAGGTGATACTTTTGCGCAAACTCCGCATGGCTCTTGCCATCATCAACGCTGATCCCAACCACTTGCGCTCCCATCGCCGTCAGTTTGTGCAAGTCATCCCTAAAAGCACACGCCTCTTGTGTGCAACCCGGCGTATCGTCTTTGGGATAAAAATACAACACCAGCCACTTGCCTGAAAATTCTTTCAGGTTATGAGTTGCACCGTTCTGATCCTGCAAACTAAAATCAGGTGCAACCTGCCCCACCTTGGGCAACTCACCCGACCGCGCAATACTGGAGAACACCAATACCAGCGCGCTGATTAAACCAAATAATATTAGCCATTTCATAGCAATTACCTCCGAGTGTAATTAGCAGGGGCACAATTTTACGTTAGAATGCGCGCAACAATGTAAACATTGCTCAATAAGCGCAAAAAAGGTCCCCGTAGTTAAATGGATATAACCGGCCCCTCCTAAGGGTCAATTACAGGTTCGATTCCTGTCGAGGACACCAAAACATCATCTCATAGAGTTTTTCAAAATCCCATATAGTATTTAGTTTTTATTGTTATCAATAAGATACAGTATGATAGCAACTCAGGTCGTCTCAGCATAAATCTTTGCAGCTTTGTGTTTTTAACGGTATCCTTAACGGTATCGTAAACAGAAGGAACCGAATGCTTACAAAGTATGAAATAGATAATGCAAAACTAGCTGACGGTATCAATCAGCGCAAAATTGCTGATGGGGCTGGTCTGTATTTATTAATAAAAATGAGTGGGGCTAAATGTTGGAGATTCGATTACGCCTTTAAAGGAAAGCGCAAGACACTGGCATTGGGAACATATCCAGCCGTGTCGGCCGCTCAGGCGCGTATTGCGCTATCTGAAGCAAGAAAGTCTCTTTTAAACAAAACAGATCCTGGGGCGACCAAAAAGGAAGAAAAGTGTGCCGAAGCTGTTATACATTCTGGCAGCTCATTTTCAGAAGTGGCCAACGAATGGGCCAACGTAAAGGAAGGAGCATTAGCCGACTCAACTAACCGAAAAATACGCGAATGCATTGATTTGCTAGCCGACAGACTTGGAAAACAGAGCATCAACGAACTTCGTACCAGACATTTCGTTGAAGCCCTGCAAGAGATTGAAAAACACACCCCACACATGGCGGTCAAATCACGCCAGAATGCAACTTCAATTATTCGATATGCTATCCAGCGCGGCTACAGGGAAGAAGGCTTATTCATCGACCTCAAAGGTGTTTTGAAACCAATCAAAGAATCGCACTTCCCTTCGCCAACCGAAGAGAATAACCTTAGCCAGGTCTCCAAAATCATGAAGTCTGTTCTTTTATACAAAAAGAAAAATATAGTTGTTGGTTCGGCGCTCAATTTATTACTTTACACATTTGCTAGACCAATAGAGCTGGTTTGTATGAGATGGGAAGAAATTATTGAGAAAGGAACAGAATGGCATTACCTTGTAAGCAAAAACGATAATCAAAAACACATCGTTCCTCTGTCAAAACAAGCTCAGAATATATTAAAGGAACTCAAGCCTATTACTGGAGATAAAGAATTTGTATTCTCTTCTACTTATGCAAAAGCTGGTCACATTCATAGAGACACACTATCTAAAGCATTCCGCGACATGGGGTTTCGTGACGTAATCGTTCCTCATGGTTCGCGCCATCTAGCAAGTACGACACTGAATGAGATGAAATTTAGAAGTGACGTCATAGAGATCCAGTTGTCACATCGCGATTCATCAGTTAGGGGTATCTATAACCATGCACGATGGCTGCCTGAACGCCATGAAATGATGCAAAAATGGTCAGACCACCTTGACCAGCAAACAAAAAAAAGCGCTAAAACCATAAAAAAATCGACATAGCCTAGCAGTCAGTTCTTGCAAAAGGTTCTTGCTCGAGATTTGCTTACATGAATTAACAGTAAACTCGCTTAAGCAAAGACATTACAAGCGTTTGCATTCCGCTTTCCCAAGAGCGGCTTGGCGTAACATTCAGATCAACTGCCCATCCGTATGTTAAATTGTATCTAGTACTACCTTCCTATTGCAACAAGCCCAAATATCCTGAACAATCACGACCGGAATCTTTTCCGCAATCAATTTTCAATCTTAGGGAGCCGTACACAATGAATCGCCAAGAACTAATCGAAGCACTCGCTGCAAAAACAGACAACACAAAAGCAGGCGCAGATCGCAACATCGCCGCACTGATCGAAATCATCACTGCTACGCTCAAGAAGGGCGACAACATATCCCTCGTCGGCTTTGGTTCTTTTGAAGTGCGCAAACGTGCTGCGCGTGTTGGCCGCAACCCAAAGACGGGTGCTGAACTGAAAATCAAAGCATCCAAGGTTCCGGCGTTCAAAGCTGGTGCAACACTGAAGGCTGCTGTGAATGGCGTGAAGAAGTAATATTTCTGTGAACGAAGGCCGGTGCCACCTACGGTCTTCATCAACTGTAAATATCGCAAATGAATAAAATTATTGAGTTCCTAAAATCCCAGGGCGAAAAGCTAGATACCGAAATTGCCGAGGCCACAGGGCTTTCAGTTGAAGCAATCCGAATTCAGTTGATTGAGTTGGCCGCAAAAAATGAAGTGATGGTTTGTCAGTCAACTCGGTATTTGAAGGGTAAGCAAATCGAGAGCATGAGTTGCCGGATTAGCGGATTTATTCCCAAGGCTGCACCGGGTAGAAAACCCTCGCGAGTAAACTTAAAGTTGTCGTGAGCAATGTTAATTATCAGCAAAAATGAGTGGCTGCTTCACTGCACATAAGAGCCATATTTTGTTGTAATGGATGAGGGACTGCCACCGGCCATGAACGGAAGTTCGCGTGGGTCAGCTTCATGGTATGCCAGTTCATTCTAGCCGCGGACGAGCTACCCTTCTTTGTAGTGAAATACTGCCTCCAGATTGTCCGCCTACCGGGTAAATTTTGTTCCTGTTACCAAATCATCCTCTTCAGTTTTCCGTATACCATCCCGCAGTGCATAAACAGAAGTAGACATAAACTGTCAGGAATTGGTAGATTTTGACAGAGTTTATCAATTCACATTGCGAGTAAAGTCAATTAGAATAATGTCACTAATTTATATATGTCTATGTGAACTTCTTAAAGGGAGTACTTTAAAATGAATTTCAGTCATTACAAGAATCAATCGCAGCATACATCTTCCTTTAAAAGCATTATGGCATTATGGCTTTATGGCTTTATGGCGGCGTTGTTACTCAGTGGCTGCTTGGGCAATGGTCTGGATGGTCAGAAAAACTTGGGTGATGGCGCCAGTTCAAATGGCACCAGTTCAAATGGTGGCAGTTCAAACGGAGGCAGTTCAAACGGCGGAGGCTCAGGCGGCAGTGCAACGCCCGCCAGTTATACTATCAATGGAACAGTAAGCGGACTAAGTGGCACGGTTGTACTGCAAAACAACAGCGGCGACAACCTCAGCGTTTCAAGCAATGGCAGCTTTAGTTTCGTCACGCCTGTGGCCGACGGTGGCGCATACAGTGTCAGCGTGCATACTCAACCGGCAGGTGAAACCTGCTCGGTCGGCACCGGTTCAGGAACAGTGGCTGGAGCCAACATCACTAGCGTCGTGGTTACCTGCGCAGTTAACACCTACGCGGTTGGCGGTTCGATATCAGGCTTGGGTGCTTATCCTGTTGTACTGCAAAACAACGGCGGCGATAACCTCATCGTATCAAACAATGGCAGCTTTAGTTTCGTCACGCCTGTGGCCGACGGCGGCGCTTACAGCGTCAGCGTGCTTACGCAACCGGTAGGTGAAACCTGCTCGGTTGGCACAGGTTCGGGCACCGTGTCTGGTTCTATCGTTACCGGTGTCGTGATTACCTGTGCGGTGAACACCTACACGGTCGGCGGCACAATATCGGGTTTGGGCGCCAACCCGGTTGTGCTGCAAAACAACGGCGGCGATAACCTCAGCGTTTCAAGCAATGGCAGCTTTAGTTTTGTCACGCCGGTGCCCGTTGGTGGCACTTACAGCGTCAGCGTATTCACCCAGCCTAGTGATCGCTCCTGCACTGTCACCAGCAACGGCAGCGGCACAATTGCAAGCAGCAACATTAGCAATGTTACGGTGGCTTGCACAGCATTACTGGTTGGTGGAACAATCCAAGGTACCCCGCTGGTTTTGGTACCTACCGTGAGCACCTTGGCTGTTACCGGTGTTGTAAGTTATAGCACCCCTCAAGGCATTACCACCGACGGTACCAATCTGTATTTGGTAGACAGTAGTCACGACACCATCGTACAAATAGTCATTGCAACCGGTGCGGCGACAATTCTGGCAGGACAATCAGGTGTACAAGGTGCGGCGGATGGCACGGGTACCGCGGCAACATTCCATCGGCCTGACGGCATTACCAATGACGGCAACAGCCTCTATGTGGCGGATTTGTGGAACCACAAAATCCGCAAGATCACCCCTGCCAGCGGCCCATTGAGCGCGATGACCAGTGCCAACGCCGTGGTGACCAGCTTGAATGGCGCAGCCAACACGGCGGGTTCACCGGGTGCCATAGACGGTGTGGGCACCTCTGCACAGTTCAACTACCCTGATGGAATCACTACTGACGGCATTAATCTGTATGTGACAGATCAGTATAATAATAAAATCCGCAAGATTGCTCCCTCCAGTGGCACGTTAAGTGCGATGACCAATGCCACCGCGGTGGTGAGTAGCTTGACGGGCCTGGCAAACACAGCGGTAACGGCTGGTCACGCAGATGGCGCGGGCACAGGGGCAAGTTTCCATTTCCTTTTTCACATCACCACTGACGGTACCAATCTGTATGTAGTGGATGGTGTTAATGGCAAAATCCGCAAGATCGCGCCTTCCAGCGGCACATTGAGCGCGATGACCAATGCCAACTCGGTGGTGAGTAGCTTGACAGGCGCGCAGAACGCGGTGGTAGCAGTGGGTGCCGCAGACGGTGCTGCCGCGACGGCAACGTTTAACAATCCTGTCAGTATCACCACCGATGGCACCAGCCTGTATGTGGCAGATACCTTTAACAATAAAATTCGCCAGATTACACCTTCCAGCGGCACATTGAGCGCGATGACCAGCGCCAATGCAGTGGTGAGCAGCTTGACAGGCGCGGCGAACACAGCGGTGACAGGTGGTGCCGTTAACGGCGCGGGCATTAATGCATCGTTCAGAAATCCCTGGGGCATCACCACAGATGGTACCAAACTGTATGTGGACGATAGTAATAACAATCTTATTCGCATAATTCAGTAAAACGCTGGCAGGCCGGTGGCAATGCTGCCGGTCGTTCGCAAGTTTAGACTGTTTTAAAAATGAATATGAATTTACTTAAAAGGGTCAGATTATGAAAAACATAGCTAGTGTTTTATTGCTCGCTGCTGTTGCAAACCCCGCCTTTGCAGAGGAGGCTGTAACGGTAACGACCAACAATGCCGCACCTGTTGCCGCAACGCCTGCCGTATCAGCAACTGAGGCGGCCCCCGTTATTGCTACACCTGCTGCCGAACCTGCAGCAGAAGCAAAAGCTGTTGTTTCTGCACCCGCAAGCGAACCAGCAGCCGAGGCAAATGCAGTTGTGACTACACCCGCTACGGAATTAGTGACAGAAGCAAGCCCTGTTGTCTCGGTTGTTAAAGGCTACTATGCCACTGCCGATCTGGGAATGGTAAATTACAGCAATACGGCAAGTGCTTACGACAAGAGCGCGTTGCCTAATCCGCTCGTGTTGCAGTTGGCGGGTGGTTACCGCTACAACCAATATTGGGCGGCAGAAGCGGGTTATTCTTTAATCGGCGATTCAGTGACCAAGTCCACCGGCACCGTGGTGTTGAATGAAACGCTGAAGAACAAGGTTGTGCATATCGCGGCTGTCGGCACGTACACGATCAGCAGCAAGTTCGACGTGTTCGGCAAACTGGGCTTGGCGAATACCGCATTTGATTATACTTATTCTCGATCAACGCAAGTTGCCACCAGCGGCTCGGGTAGTGCAACCAAGACGAACCTGATGTTCGGTCTCGGCGCGCAGTACAACATCAACAAGCGTTACAACATCCATGCGCAGTACGAAAACTTTGGCTCGACCACGGTGACAAACACCTTTAGTAACGGCACCACCGCAAGCGCCAATATCGGCGTATCGGTAATCACGGTGGGTGGGACATATAATTTTTGATGAGGCGAAACAATCATTTCGTTGCAGTACCAGCGCTCAAGCTATTTACGGACAAAACCATTTTAATACTCCGAAATCAATGAAGAGAGGATAAACAAGCCATGTATACCAACATCGTTGCCAGATTCTTCCGTGGATTTGTTAATAATAAACTACGCAATATTGCAGTACTTGGGCTGGTAGGAATATTGACCGCTTGTCTTGGTAGCGGAGGAGGTGTCGGCGGTGGAAGTGGTACCTCTCCCACAATCACTAGCATTTCACCCACTAGTGGCGCAACAACTGGCGGCACAGTAATTACACTGACAGGAACGAACCTCACCGGTGCGACGAGTGTAACGTTTGGTGGTGCTGCGGGAACAGCTTTAACCGTAAGTAGCGACACACAGTTAACAGTAACAACACCAGCCGGCACTGCCGGTGCAAAAGATGTTGTTGTAACAACCCCGGGCGGAACAGCAACATCCACAGGTGGGTATACTTACACTTTATCAGGCAATGGCGCGTCATCTGGCATTATCACGACCATCGCCGGAATCGGAACCGCTGGCTATACCGGAGATTTAGCCGTGGCTACGTCAGCAACATTGCATAATCCGACTGGAATGGCTGTTGACTCATCAGGCAATCTCTATTTCGCTGATACGCTTAATAATGCGATCCGGGTTATTTGCAAAACTAGTGGAACTTACTTCAATGTAGCCATGACAGCGGGCAATATTTACACTATCGCAGGTACCGGAACCGCTAGCTATACCGGAGATGGCGCGGCTGCAACGTCGGCAACTTTGAAAAATCCAGTATCTGTTACCTTTGATAGCGCAGGCAACCTTTATATTGCCGATAGCAACAATTATAGAATACGCGTGATCGCCAAAACAACGGGTACTTACTTTGGCGTTGCCATGACGGCGAATAATATATATACAATCGTAGGAACTGGCGTTAGCGGCGCCCCAACAAATGGTGTTCCGGTAAGTGGTTCCGCTGCCCTTACGTCGTCTCTTAAAAACCCGCAATATATCGCCTTTGATGTCACTGGAAACCTGTATTTTACTGATATGGTAAATAATAGTGTTTATGCCATCTGCAAAACATCAGGCACTTACTTCGGCATCACCATGGCTGCGAACAATATCTATTCTGTTGCAGGCACGGCAGGGAGTGCAGGTAACTCTGGCGATAGTGGGGTAGCCACAGCAGCACTACTAAACCACCCATATGGAATAGAGATCGATTCGACAGGTAATCTTTATCTTAGTGATTTCACAAATAAAAACATTCGTGTGATCGCCATGACGGGTGGTACTATTTTCGGTCAGACCGTTACGGCAAATGACATCTATACTGTTTATACGACTACGAGCAGCCTTACGGGCATTGCACTTGATAGCACCGGTAACCTATACTTCTCCGATCCAACGGCGCACAAAATTTTTGCACTCGCGCAGACTAGCGGTACCTATTTCGGTGTCTCAATGACAGCGAATAGTGTTGCTACGGTTGCCGGTATGGGGACAAGTGGCTCTATAGGGGATGGTGGTTTAGCAACTGCAGCGACATTAATGATGCCCTCAGGAATCGCATTTGATAGTAATGGCAACCTGTATTTAAGCGACAATGGTACACAGAAGATTCGGGAAATTACGCCGTAAACTTAGACAATCCATTAGCCCGTGCTCTCTTGGTAGAAGGCCTTTCGCCGTATAAATCGGCCTTACAACGGAGTTTTAAAATTGACAATTCCGGTTAAATCAAGCCTTGCTTGGATTCAACAATTTTAGCGAAATGGTGTAGTAGTGAACGGTTAGACTGCGGAAACTCCATGCCGCCAATTTCAAAAATACACTTGGAGATTTTGCTGCCCAGGCTAGTAGTTTCGTGTGATTTATTTGATAGAGTTTGGCGAAGAATTTGCTGAACTTCTTCCTCAATCGATTGCAGATGCTGCTTTGCGATCCACGCAAGTTATTAGCTACCGACAGTAGTGTTTGGCGAATGACTCTTATCCGGCAACCTGATTTCGACTTCGACAGTCAGCAATGGGTTAGTTGGAGACGGTGAGCAACACAAAATCATCTATTTTTGAATGACCATTCTTGTAAATATCGGTCATTCAGACCGCTTGATTTTCTCTTATATAAGCGCACAGTGATGGTCCCCTAATTTTTAGGAGAATCATCATGGAAACCGATATTGTTGTTCATCATCACGAACCGTGGAACAAAGGAAAACTAACTGGACAAAAAGCACCGCTCAAGCTGAAAGACATTTGGGCCATTCGAGTTCGGCTACAGTTAACTGAGCGCACCCGGGATTTAGCATTGTTCAATTTAGCTATCGATTGCAAGCTTCGAGCGTGCGATCTAGTTAAGATCAAAGTGAGAGATATATCGCACGGGGATCATATTTCAACTCGTGCGATAGTCATGCAGCAGAAAACTCAACGCCCGGTACAATTTGAGATTACCGAGCCCACACGTGATGCGGTGAGTAAGTGGATTCAGAAGGATGGACTAACATCAGAGGATTTTCTATTTCACAGTCGCTTGAATGCTTCTCCACATCTTTCCACTCGGCAGTACGCACGGATTGTTCATAAGTGGGTCAGTGATATTGGCTTGGACAGCGCGAATTATGGGACACATACGATGCGCCGAACCAAAGTTTCTCTCATCTATCGACGCACTAAAAACCTCCGCGCTGTTCAGCTTTTACTTGGACATGGGAAGCTGGACTATGTCCCGTTCCAAACTATGTCCCGCCGTTTCACGGTCTCCCCACAACGACAGGAACGTTATCGTAAAACGGCAGACATAGTTAGAGCAACTACAGGCTCTTAAGGAACTCCAAGAGGCGATCACTGGGTCGATATCTCCCCGGCTTTCCGCTGGGCGGAATGGTCATCGCGAGGATCTTCTCTTTCAGTTCGAGATTTGCGTCGATGTAGATCTGTGTTGTTTCGACGGACTCGTGCCCGAGCCACAGCGCAATCGTTGGTGGATCGACACCCTGCTGTAGAAGATCCATCGCTGTCGTGTGACGCAATACATGCGGACTTACTCTCTTACTCTTTAAAGAGTCGCAAGTGGATCGGGCCTTGTCTACATGCTTGGACAACAGGTAGTGAACGCCGTGAGCACTTAACTTCCCGCCAGAGGCATTTGGGAACAGTGGTTGACCTTCCGCTCTGAGAGGTTCTCGCATCCATGCTTCCAATACTACCCGAGTGATTTTGCTCAGTGGTGTACATCGTTCCTTGCGTCCTTTGCCGATGACACGAACATGCGCGCCGACACCCAATTTCAAATCATCACGCATTAACCCAGTAAGCTCCGACAGGCGAAGTCCTGTCTGTACCGCGAGTAGAATGAAAGCATAATCTCGCCGCCCTGACCACGTATGCTGATCGATGGCCGCCAAGAGAGCATCAACCTCCGCTCTAGTGAGAAATGGCACCAACGCTCGTGTGAATCGCTTGGGTGGGATAGCCAGAATACGCTGTATTTGCGCAGCGTGTTCTGGTGCCTCAAACGCGACATAACGGAAGAAAGAGTGCACCGCAGTTAAACGCAAATTGCGCGTGCGAGCCGTTATACCGCGAACCTTCTCCATCTCATTGAGGAAAGCTACGACGACAGGTGCATCAAGGTCCGCGAGTGCCAGTTTCGATGGCGCTTTACGTAGTCTCTGTTGAATGAAATGCAGCAGCATCTTGAAAGTATCGCGGTACGAGGCGATCGTGTGTGGACTTGCCTGACGCTGCTGCATCAGCCTATGGGTGAAGAACCCTTCCAGTAGTGTCGCAAAGTTCATCTCATGAGTCATGATTGTTCTCCCCATCGTTTCTCCAATCGAGCCATTGCCTGTGACATCAATTCTGGACAACTACTCAAGTACCAATACGTTTCAGCAATGCATACATGCCCGAGATACGTGGATAGAATCGGCAACCTCCGCGCCGGATCCTCGCCAGATAGGTACCAGCGCGTCAGAACTTGAACGGCAAATCGGTGCCTGAAATCATGCAGTCGTGGCCCCTTGCTCTCACCTTGCTTACGTAGTCCCACACTTCTGGAAAGTGTGTAGAACGCCCGGTGAACGCGACCGCCGTCAAGTCGTGTGCCACATCGACTCACAAATACGAACGACGAGATAGGTCTATCGAAAAACTGCCTGCGGCGCTCCAAGTAATCGGATAGGACAGCGCAGGTGGATGCATGGATTGGAACAAGACGGGTTCGACCTAGTTTGGGCGAACGAATTGTGAGTATGGATTGTTCGAGGTCGACATCCTCAATCTTCAGATCCAATGCCTCTGAGATCCGCATCCCCGTCACGCTCAAAAGTCCAAACAGGCAGTGGAATACCCAAGGCCGCAGTGGAGTCGATGGCAAAGCTGTTGGCAATTGCAGCGCAGCTGCCAGCAAACGCTGTATTTCCTCATCACTGTACAGATGTGGCGTTGCTCTTGTTGATCGGTACGGAAGCAGTCCCAAAGGGGGAACTTCGGTCATGGCATCCGTGGCACTTCGATATCGGGCGAAGCCGCGCACGAAACACAGACGTCGAGCCCACTCCGCTGGCTGGACTGACGGTTTCTGCGCCCATTCGAGGGCGAGGCGTGTGGTGATGTGCGAGGTTTGGTGCACATTCATAAACTCGACAAGCTTCGGCAATATGCGCGATTCATCATGCATCTTGTAGCCAAGGCTGCGGCGAAGAACAATGTAATCCTGTAGTGATTCTTGAAGTGTGTTCATTTCGGTTCTCCCGGCCATGCAAAGGCAATTGTGCGCAGTGCTTCAATATCAACTCTGGCGTAGATACTTGTAGATTGCGGACTACGATGGCGCAGCACCTCTCCTATCTCAGAGAGAGATGCGCCGCGTTGCAACATACCCACCGCGAGTGCGTGCCGAAATTGGTGCGACCCCATGTGCGGTGCATCGACTTTCGCTCGCCGGAGCGCTCGCTTCACAATCGAGCCGACAGCATCAGAGTCCTCCTTCAACCCTCGTATCGGTGCAATCGAACGGAGAAACAGGCTGCGATCATCACTGGCCGGACGCCCAGACTTGAGGTAGGCTGCAATTGCTTTCCCCACATCCGCAGGCAAAGGCAGGAGACTCTCATGCCTACCTTTGCCATGTACCCGCAGTTGCGCCACGTCCCAGTCGATGTCGTCCAATCGTAACTTGATAACTTCGCCGGCACGGAGACCCAAGCGTGACAGGATAAGAAGCACGGCGCGATCACGCAGACCATCTGCTGTGTGAATGTCACAACTTTCGATTGCTTGCTTCGCGTGTTCAGCGGATATTGCCTTGGGTAATTTCGGTGTCGTTGTCCATGTGGCAACAGAGGGCACGCTAGCCACAAGTTGAGCCGAAATCTCACCACAATACTGGGCGTACCGCAGAAATGAACGCAGTCCATTGACCTCGCACTTTACCGCGACAGGCTGCAAGTGCGCTGCCTGCCGTCGAATGAATTCAATAACATCAGCAGGGAGTAAAGTATGGAGGCTAACCGGGCTGTCACCAAAACGATCTGCCAAGAACTGCCGAGCTGTCGTCGTGTAGCGACTGACTGTTTCGTTAGCGAGGCCGCGTTCGGATCGCAGGTGGTGCTCAAACTCTGAAGCAATGATGTCGATTGGTGTCTGTTGAGCTGCGGGAGACAACGCGCATACACCTTGTTGACGTAAGAAGTCCAGCAATTGCTCTAAATTGAACAACTCACGACGTCGTGTTTCGATATGGCGCAATCCATATTTACGCGAACCATATCTACGCGAAAGACGGCGCTGATATTGCAAAATGTGACTCTCATTCAGGTTGTCTAAAGCGATGTCACGTCGTTCGAGCCAGCGATCAAAAGCCAGTACCTGTAGCACCTTGATACGCATCAAGCTGATTGCGTATTGATTCCTATCAAGCCAAGCAATGTATGCTTCTAATTGATTAGTCAGCGGGCCAGTTGCACCACTGACAAGCAAATTTACGTTCTCAATTGATTGTTCCATGATGTTCCTCCTTGCAGGCGAAAATGCCTGAGAAGGAAGATAACAATGTCCTGCGTACTTGGCTTCAAGTAACTACAATTCAGGTTGTTACGACATTAACTGTACATAGTTCGAAACGGGACATAGTGAATATTCTTGTGGCCAAGATAATGCTGGATAGCACGCGTGTCCTCTCCTGCCTGCGCCAACTTATAGCCACACGAATGGCGCAGCATGTGCGGATGGACTGAAAACGGCATCATGGCTGCCTTCCCTGCCCTGCCGACTATTTTGCGGACTGCATCGTCAGTCAGAGGTGCTTTGCGCTCGCTGACAAATACATAGGGCAGCACAGGATAATCGCGCTGCAAACGCCGCAGCGCGCGCAACTCCGGCCCACGCAATGGATGAACACTCGGATTACCCTGCTTGAGCCGGTTGATATGGATCAGCCCTTGCCGAAGATCAACTTGATCCCAGCGTAGATTAATCAATTCGCTCACGCGCAAACCATGCCGGTAACCAAGCATGATTATCGTCGCATCGCGATGTCCATGCCGACCAACTTTCCCGATTGCATTGATCAGTTGATTTACTTCAAATTCGGTCAAATACTCACGGCTACGGTAATCTGCGTTCTTGAGTCGGATTGGAACATTCCGGTTTATGGCTATTGGCGTGCTTCTGATGGGGAACTGCAAAACCACATTGCTGCATGTTGTCATTGTGTGAACTTTCCGTAAAAGGGGCTTTTTACGGAAAGTTTTTGAAGCCTCACTTCCGCAATCAACCGTTCAGACAATGTACAGAGTTCAACGATTTACCAAAGCACTATTTTTATTTCTGAGAACGCTCGATATCTTATTAACAACATCTAGGCGTTCTTGTAGAGCCTGACTCAAACGATGTTTGCCCCGCGTCACTTGGCACTTTGTGTTCTCCGCGCGCAACAGCCAACATTTTTTTCGTTAATCTTCGCAGAGATTTTGCTGATGTTTCTCTTGCTGGATTCTTCCGCATCCATTCATCGGCACGAGCCAGTTTTTCCTTCACTCCGGGTGCATGAAGCCAGCGCTCATTATCAGGAATTTTTTCATCTAAACTACGATCAACATCAGCCATTAGCCGATGACACCCATCCTCGATAGCTACGCTGTCATAGTCAGTAACCTTAGAAATACGCCGTACGTGCTACATAGATATAATTGGCCGACAACGGCAAGCCAGGAATAATACTCAGATCATAATGATCATAGCCGATGCGGAAGTCTGCATGATCAACGGTATATATTTCGATTCCGGCGCCGTACAAACTGGTTACACCAGAGTAGCCCTGAGATGACCCACCGTTCGTAGAATTAAGGGTCACCATTGTTTCAGCTTCTCCGACTTTGCCGTAGATACCAAAGCCATCCGAGAAGGGGATATGTCCAACTACGTTTAATGAAATCGACAAAGGGTTGTAAACAGAGCCAGCTGAGAAACCAACAACACCAATAATGGCCTCTGCACCAAGATACTTGTTTAAGTTATATCCACCACCAGCTTCAACGCCAAAGCCTGACGTTGTTCCGATTGGATCGGTTATTGGGCTGATCCCAATACTTAACAGCACATATCCGCCCTCCTCCACCGCCATTGCGCTGGGAAGCCAGATTGTTGCTGCCATCATTGCTGCGACGATTGATACGATTGTTTTCATCTTTTGGTTTCACAATTGCTCGTATTAAGTTGTCAGTACGACCGGCACCACTAATGTTTGCTCTGAAGGAGTCTTGACTTGATACGCAAGAAAAGGCAATCGTTCTTTCAGCTGGTCTTGCGACAATAAAGAGCCCCAGATCGGGGCTCCTCTTTCCTTATTTAGTACCCTCCCCTCCATTGCTTACCCGAAGGTTCCCAATGTCCACGCTCGTTCTTTTGGTATTCAATGACAGCACGCAACTCGGCTACATAATAATCACCGGCGACTGCTTCAAAAGTTGTTGTACCTTGGCCACCAACCGACACTATCTTGATCGTATGCTGACCAGGCTTAACAAATTCCTTTGTTCGGCGCAACAGCATGCCCCCGTGATCGTCATCGAGGCGCTCGATCGTATAAATATCGGCAGGACGGCACGATCCAACCTCGCCATTATCAAGCGTTGGCGGACAGAATGCCACTACCGCATAACCATTCGCAAGCGGGTGATCAGGTACATCACTTGATGCACATCCAGCTAACGTGAGCACGAATAAAGATAAAACTAACAAATGAACTCTCTTCACTTTTCCTTCTCCTCTATTGAGTTACTAAAATGTTGCGATGTTGCTTGGGGTTGCTAAATATTTACCAATATCGCGAAAGCAAAGCGACTGGAAATTTTGCAAAATAATTTACGTTACCTCATGTACCTACATTTTTAGATTGGGCTCTGCTCCCGTTACTGTCGGTCATTCCTTTTCTCCTTAAAACTTAAAGAGGAGGCTGGTATTCACCGTTAACAAATCTACATCCGTAACTAGCCGGAAATAGTTGGTCGCGTTTAATCCAATGCTCGTTTCCGTAATTCGAAACGGCAAACGAAACTTTGATCAGCTTGGGTTTAACTTCAATGGCGGGGCCGCAGTTGGTTTCTGTACCCTCTTCAATTGTTTTTCTGAAAGCCACAACTTGTTTGGCCTCGGCAGATTTTCTCTCAGCCGCGACATTTGCCAAGCGTGCATTCTCGTCAGCTTCGGCTTTCAAAATCGGCGCCAATTTGGCTTTCGCCTGACCAATCAAATCTTCGGGGTCGTCGCGATTGACACCATTTTTCAATCTACTGGTAACAGCGTCGATAACACGTAGGATTTCAGATTTGGTGGTGGCACTGGCTAGACGGTCTTTGTATGATCGGTATTGATCTGCCTCAATACCGAGTGCTTTCTGTCTTTTCGCTTCGTCAATCTTCGCCCAATATTCCTGCGCCCCGGGAAAATCCATTCGACGACCTACGTTGGTGCATCCATTGATTGAGGTGGAGTAGATGTAGCCGCCATCTGTTTCGCAGCTAATTTGAATTGTTCGAGTATCCTGACAATCGACTCCGAGAAGATTTAGCCATATCTTATGAATGCCAGAAGGCACGTCTTGAGGCCCACTTCCCCAAAATACTTGGTCATCTATCCTGAGTATTTTGATCCTGCACGCCCCATAATTGTTTGATCCGCTCTGGATAATCGACTGAGATGTTGCATCATCACAATGCGCATCTGTAGAAAAAATGGCTGCCGATATCACAAGTGACGACAGCAAAGAAAAACGTTTCATATTGACGCCTTTATGTAATTACCAAAAAAAGTTAATGATGAATTTAATGATGAATTGTAGTCTTAATTTACAAATAACGGTACATGTACCGTGGTTTCTTATGCATCATACCGTAATGATATTGGTATGCCAAATCTCTCCAGAAATCGTCAGGATCCGTTATTGCTTTCGCTTGGCGGTGCAATTAAACGCCTACGCTTATCGAAAAACATTTCACAAGAAAAACTGGCACTTCTAGCAGAAGTTGATCGAAGCTATGTTGGACGCGTGGAGCGAGGGGACAACAATGTAGCGATCCTGACCCTTGCACGAATAGCCAATGCATTGGAAATTTCTGTTACAGAATTAGTTCAAGAAGCTAACATTTAGAATCGTAGTTGAACGATACCGTTGCTCTGCACTACCCTCGCATATTCATTGCTCATTTGCAGCATCCGGTCAGGCTTGACGGCAACGCCCCCGCCTTTCCGGAAAGAGGTATTCCACTATCGCTTCCGTTGCCTCAGTACATGAATATTTCTAATACCCTGAATTTCGCAAGACAAGATTAGTTGATCGAGTGTTCAATCATTTGGCCGTTACTTTTATCAACAGCCATGTATTTATTGGTATTGCCATTGAAAACTCTCTCAATTTGGTTGGCTACTATTTCAGTCAAGTCGTCAGACATAAAAACATGCTCACACTCGCCGCAAACTGTCGCTTCGCCAACTGCTTCTATTTTTTTGTCTTGTCGCGTAGCCACGATCTTGAAATCCTTAACGAGATGCAAATGACCAATCGCCTCACACTTTGGGCAAGGAAATATCTTTAATCCTTGCGCGAAATCCTGTTCTGACATCTTTGTTTCTTCTACAACGCTCGACATAATTTGCTGCTCCTTTTTTGTAAACACAGTGTACACAAACACTTCAAATCACAAAGTACAACTTTGTGAAATATATCCAGGCTTAGACTATTTTTGTATTCAGTTGCCCGTGGTAACCCTACCTTCCTGAGACTATTGCCATTTGATCGTATACCCAGCATCCTGCACAATCGAATAGGCACGCTCACTCAGCATTTCGCAAACTTCAATCACAGCCTCGGTGACTCCGATTTTCAATTCATCCCGTTTGCTGAAATCTGGTTTTGACTGGGTTTCCCGGATATATTCTTCGGACTCTGCCTTGATCGATGCCATCGACCCGATAAATTCTTCAACCGTGTACTGCGGGTCAATCTGTTGCATGGTGACCAGTGATAGTAATTTTATCTCGTCAATATTCAGCACTAAATTTCCATTTTCCAATTTCAATTTTCACCTCGTCTCATCGACACATTTGCGCTCAGTTTCTCGCACCGCTCAACAACCGCACGCTGCGTGCTGACTTGACGACAACAAAGCTTTTTGGGCTGCGGTCAGACTCGCGATGGTTGGGGCAAGTAAGCCGGCCAATGCCAAATCAGACAACGATGCCCATAATGTGGCGCTGACACCGATGATTTCCGTCGGGGTCAGGACTGACGTCTGCGCAGCACTCAATGCACCGAAGGCTCCGACATTCAGGAACGCAATACCTGTGTCGGCACCGTAGCCGCTACTTGCAGCTGCCAATATCGATATTTGCGCCGGTGACAATGCGGAAATCTGTGCCACCGTCAATGACTCCATTTGACCAACCATAAACTTGTTGGATAAATTTGACCAGATGGTGATCGCCGCCAATGCTGTGTTGGACAGATACTGAATGTTGACCCCCATCGCGATGATTTGTTCGTATCCGAAAGTCGCGATTTCTGGCGGGGTCATCGCGGCCATCTGCTCCGGATTATTCACCAATGCCGACCACGCTCCGGAATTTAGATAGGTAATCATTGACGTCGTGATGGATCCTCCGACTCCGGCTGCACCAATCAAACGAATTTGTGCCGGCGATAATACGTCGATTTGCGCGACGGAAATCGATTCGATTTGTCCCGTTAACAACCGCCCAGTCCAAGGCGTCAAAGCAATGAGTGCCGGGTCACTCAGGTACTGAATGTTGGTACCCAACGCAGTAATTTGCGTATCCCACAACGTTGCAATTTCAGCAGGGGTGATTGCCGCCACCTGAGCTGGACCACTTGCCAGCGCCGCCCATGTTCCGGCATTCAGGTACGCTATCAGCGAGGTTCCAATAGAACCGCCAGGGCCTGCTGCCCCGAGCAATCTGACTTGCGCAGGTGTAAGAACCGCGATCTCTGATACAGAAATCGATTCAACTTGACCTGCCGTATTGTTGGCACCGGTCATATTGCTGAGTGCCATGAGAGTGGCATCAGTGAGATATTGGATATTCGTACCCAATGCAATGATTTGATCATCCGAATATTGCGCGATTTGAGATGGTGTGATCGCGGCAACCTCTGATGGCGTCGGCGTTGAATTTCCGGTAGTTCCACCTGTTCCACCGGCAGATCCTCCTCCCAGACATCCGGTTAAACATGTAGCGACCATTACCAATACGATAATATATTTGTTAAAAGCTTTCTTGATTGATGTGTTCATTTGTTTCCTTTGAATTTATTAAGTCGCGCATCACACGGGGCTGCCAGCAAAGCCCCTACCCTATCTGCGCCCACGGGGTGTCGATGACGGAGTGACTGACCGTCTCGGGCAAACCCCGCAAATTTATGTGATCCTCTGTGGATTATTTGACGCTTGCCTGCTCTTCGTGCTCGGAGATGCAGCGTTCCTGCACGTGTCGCATCTCGTCACGTAACTGACTCATTCGCTTTTGCAGCCAGTTTGAACATAGCCTGCCACCAGCGATGATGTCTTGGTCGAGCCACTCGTGTTTCTCCAACGAATTGGCCAACGCGTGCCCCAGAAATGCGCTTATGTGGGTGAACTCGCTGAAGTCGTCGCTGAGTTGAATGATTTCTTCAACCAACTGTTTCGGATCTTCCGTTGCGACTTTTTCTTTTGCGCTCTCCATCATTTATTCTCCTGCTTGGTGTCGTTTTGGATTCCGTATGTAGGTAGCTCGATCTGCCCACCCACATCAGGTTTGTCCGCATTCGCGTCCGGCTGATTCGGTTTTGTTTTCACTGATCGCGGTTTAGTTTCTTCCGGCAGATCTTTGATTAAGGACAATACAACCAGAATAAAAATCATGAGCAATGCTGGGGCGAGCAACCATTCAAACGCTTGTCTATGTTGTTCCGACCACGGTTCATCGCTGCCGTCATCAAGTTGCCGGAAGCTGACGACCTGTCCACTGCTGATCGTCGATAGAACGATGCCATTTTTTTCGATAGTGCCGCCTTCGTTTAAACGATTTTTGCGGTATCGAACGGTGATCGTGCATATCCCGTTATTAATATCTGCGGTGATACCGGTTGTTTTAATATATTCACAGCCGGGTCGATTTAGCGTGAGTTGAAGTTGCGGAGGTGTTTCAGTTCGATCTATTACTCCGATCAAACCAAACACCCAAGCCATAGTGAGAATAAATCCGAATCCTGCGGTAACGAGTTTTGCGTCTAGTGACATACCTTTTCCTTTCGGTTAGGTCACCCAATATACACATAACTTCGATTTACCAAATAGCGAAATTGTGTGCGCGAAGTCGAAAATTACATTTAATGTGTCTAACCCAATAGTGCCTATCCGTTCAAAAGAATTAATTCCTTTTGAGCACGAAAATAGTTCTTTTGACGAATGTTTTTTGATTACTGGTGAGAATGGTGTTGCGGACTTATGGGTGAATTAAATGTTGTGGCTGATGCAATTGGCCGCCATCCATATGTAAATAAGTCAAATGGAAACCGCGCGAATAATTACAGCTCAGAATCCAATTTCTCATCCTGCAATAGAAGCGCGATCAGCTGACTTTCAGGCGTGCCGTATTTTTCCATCTCAAGGTGCCGATCAATCCATGCGTTGAATTCATTAACCGTTTGAATACCCGATGGACTTGAACCTGTAAGTTTGGCTATCCGCTCAATATCGGCTGGGTGCAGTCTGATCTGATTTTTAAAGCGGATCACTCGTAGTCCTTATATATAGGTATCTGACAGAATGATTTTTACAGATCACCTTTTTAACTTCTTAGTCGAATCCTTTCACGCTATCACAACTGTGTCATTCACCAAATAGCGAATTTGGTGTACTCATTTTATCCAGTGCAAACACAATTCACCGTCCATTACAGACGGTGAGCATAATTTTTTCATCGTAAATTTTTCGTTGTTCTGAAAATTCACATCACTTCAAAAATAAAGCTTTGGTAAATGGCCGGCTTAGGCAAAATAAGATCCTAACCAAAGGAGACGTTCATGCAACAAAATTCATCTGAGCAGAATAATTCATCATCTCAAAATAGTTCTACCAACTGCAACACCCGCATTACCCAAAACCTGTGGTTCCAATCTCAGGGACGCTTGTTCAGTTTGTTTCTGATCGCCGCCATTCATTTTATTGGTGTCGGTTTTTATGTCATCAATCAATTTGAAATTCGTTCGACTCTACTAATTCTTAAACGCGATGGCTGTGATCTGATGCGAGAACACGGGGTTGCAACCGAACCACATGGCGCGGACAGCTGCCGCATCACCGTACCGTACAAAGGAAGCGTTTTTCCATCCATCGGCACGATCTATCTGGAAGCCGAAATGATAACGATGCCCGCTGATCAGGTCACCGTGGTGGGAGTCATGAATAGCGCGACATGGACGCCACTGCAAATCGGACTCATTAGTTGGCAGATCATCAGTGTCCTACTTCCCATCATCTTTCTGGTGCTACTCGCCCGCACATTAATTTAAGGAAATACATCTTGAACATTTTAAAAGTCTTTACTGTTGCAACCAGCGAACCAAATCGATTTCTCGTGTACTGGACCAACAGTTCCGTTTGCCTCAAAGGAATTATCCAAGCTCGGGTTACTGCAAATATAGAAGACCGCGCAATTGCTGCCGAGCTGTCTGCCACAAAATATTTGTTGGAACAGAAATGCGTTTTGGGCCAGAACCAAGCTGGCAATGCGGGGATCCGGCTTTCTGTCTCAAGTGGCGCGATCCGCAAACTCATGCATCGCAAATCAAATAAAGGGCACTTGGCGCCGTATGCGCAGTTTTTATCGACGCGCTTCGCCGGCTGCCAAATTGATGTGGATAAAGACAGACGATGGTTCGATGGTTTCGCACCCAGCTCAGTCGAGGACTTGCTGGTTAGCGGGCCAGCGCAAGAAACTATCCGAGTCCATGGCATTGGGGAGGTGTGCGTCACCCGGCATATCGTGGATCGTTTCGCAGAACGCTTTCTTCCCGCAATTGCGCATGACAAGAGATCCCAGGTTGCATGGCGAAAATTGGTCGAGCTGGCTGGCGATCCTGATGTCTACGAGGTTTCCAACGAAAACGCATGGACCCGTATAAAGCACAGCGATCGGGGACAGCAAGAATCACGCTACTTTCTTAATCCGAATATGAAGCGGATTTTTGTAGTCACAGACAATCCGCGTTTAGGACGACATTTAGTGACCACTTATGCTGCCTCTCACCATTTTATGACACAGAGTAAGGCAGCTTAAGAAAGGGGAATATATTAATGCCGACTAAACTACAAATGCATCAATGGATTCAATCCGGGCGTCAGGCGATCGAACGCTCCTTGCTGTCAGTACTTCTTCGAACCCACCCTCTATCACCGGCCGACGATGCGGAGCTGCAAGAACTTCACCTCCTGATCGATTTATACAACAAATGGATGGCTCAGTATGAGTTACCCACAGTCATGGATCTGGATGCCGCCAATGATCAAACCAGTTCAGACGACTAACTTAGGAGACAACAATTGATACAACCAACAACACCGTTTGCATATTGTCATTTGCAACAAATCAGAATCTTTAACGATGTTCGTAAAATTCCATCACCCAAAATCGAATGGGAGCATTGTTTTTTTCTTGGATTCAGGATCCAAACAGCTGCGGGAGAGCGGTATCACCACGGGTTGGTCGTCGTCGACAGCGAGGACTCATTTTATGACGGGATTGCTGGGGAATTTGAAGCGATCCTCGATCAAACAGTCGTGTCAGATCCCAACAACATTGAGTTGATCTTTGTGCGTAGCCTGAAGATGAAAGACCCCAACAAAGTGTCACCAGCAGAACTACAGAAGATGGATGCGGCCATTCTTAAGGCCATCGAAAGCGATGCTGATTCGTTGTTCTTCGTTTTAATGCAGATGGGCGATGCGAGGCATTGGATTTTGGAAGTCAACTCGCAAAATGCCTTGACCGCGATTACAGCGGTGGAACTCCTCGCCGATCCGGATTGTGGAGAAAAATCTTTTCCACTGGAAATTTGCCTAGCGCATCCCGTATTTCACGAATTTAACCGCCTTTTCGATGCAACGTTTGCGCGCTTCGAGATGTTGATTAAGGAGGGGCTTGGTGGTTCATCTTACATGCACTGATAAATCAAGACTTGGGGTAGTCGACGCGTTCGCGCAGTTCAAGACCTGGCTTGAAATGTGGAGTGTATTTTGCAGGTACCATCACTGCCTCTCCTGTCTTGGGATTGCGCCCCTGGCGTGGCGGTTTGTAGTTGAGGCCAAAGCTGCCAAACCCGCGCACCTCTACCCTGCCCCCATGAGACAGTGTACTCGACATGCCATCAAGAATCGTGCGCACCACCATATCAATATCTTTTAGTTGCAAGGATGAAAATTTGAAACTCAATTGTTCGACTAGTTCGGTACGTGTCATGTTGAGGTTAGTTTGTGAATGAGTTACAAAAATTAATTTTCGATTCTAATTAGATTCGAAACTGTATAAATATTATAGACGAGGAAACACATGAATAAACAGTTCATTCAAAAAATAAGGTTTTATATTCATCGCGGGTGGATTGGATACCTATCACCATTCATTGCGTTGCTCTGGATGTTCCGTAAGCGTCAGCTCAATTTCATCCATCAGATGAATGTAGTCTACCGGTACTCATATTGGAAATATTTCGAGCCCCAAAATATCACCATCGGCATAGCAAAACTAATGAAGGCATATGCAGAGGAACAACAGGAAGAAATCGAAGCCCGTGATATATCTTCAGGGAAAACGCGCACTCAAAACTGGCAATCTAAAAAACCGCGCCCGCCCTGCATCAAAAAACCGCTTTCGGTCAGGCATGAAGATCTTGAATATCGGATTGAATGGTATGCCAATTTCAAGACGCGATATTTATTGATTTACGTTTCGTCAATTGAGCCGCAGCCGATTCTGGAAGTGCTTAGCAGCCTACCGGATGAAGATGCGCGTTTTAAAGACCATGGCATCATCACGCCGGTTCAAATCGATGCATATTTCAAAATCAGGGTGTGCTGGGAGACGCTCGAACCCCAAAGATGGTATCTCGTTCGTCTGATAAAACATTCTGGTAAATTGGACATCTTCGGAGATCGTTTACCGTTAGCAGAGAAGGTCTATCGGATATGAACTCGGAGCATTAAAAGTACATTTTTCATAAGTTTTGGGCTAGAGCAAGGCGCGCAAAAATGGGGTAGTCGATCTGTCCCTTATCTGGGGTACAACGGACGTAGAAAAGGGTAAAAATCGTGTAGCTCGACGGTCTCTAAGTAACCCACAACGGCCATAGCTATATTAGGTCTCACTGCCACTTATAGAGACAGTCACTTCAATATTCATAATCTGGGGGCAAAATTGATTACATATTAAGCCGCCAACAACGATACTCTTAAATATACACCTCTGGTGTTGATAAGTTCATTCACGAGTCAATGCATATTTCAATAGGATAAGTGCTTCCCCGTAATACAATACGAACTGAATAAAATCCACATATTTCTATATTTTCAAATGAACAATACCTATTCTTATAATGCTGAAGAAAACAATTTCGACCAGTTAGTCGTTGAACGATCCTGCGCAACACCCGTTTTGCTTGATATTGGTGCGGAATGGTGCGCTCCTTGCAATGTACTGACTCCGAGACTGGAAAAACTAGCCCAAGAATATGATGGTAAGTTTTTATTGGCCAAAGTGGATGCGGACGAAAATATGCGCATTGCCGGACGCCACAAGGTGCGGGGGTTTCCGACTGTCATTGCCTACAGTCGCGGGCAAGAAACTGATCGTTTCCATAGTGCCCAGCCGGATAGTTTTCTGCGGAATTTTATTGACAAGTTAATCGAACATCACCAAGCCAAGGCTTAAATACGGAAATATGCTTCGTACGCAAAGCCTCACTGTTCCGACCGAGTGGCAATCGGTCAGATTTATTTTGATTTTCTTTGCTCAGGTTTGATTCTCGGTGCCAGCAGTATATCTGCAGCATCTGAATCAATATCATTCCCGTTCGCATTTGTCATAGGTTGCTCGTAGTCGCTCCAGCCGCGCACTCCAGTTTTAAGCGAAACCACATTGGTAAATCCCATTCGCAACAGCATATCTGCGGCCAGCACCGAACGGTTACCAGAGCGGCAGATGACCACGATCTCCTGCGTCCGTCCTTGGGCCAGTGCTGTTACTGTTTCATCGTAATCCCACTCGCAGGACTGCTCCAACACGCCGCGCGGAACATTGATAGAACCAGGAATTCTCAACATGGCAAACTCATGCGGTTCGCGCACATCGAGCAAAATTGGCTTACTTCCTGCGGCAAGTAAGCGACTTAGATCCCAAGGCATTATTTCTTTCACACGCTGAAGTGCTTCGGTGATCAAATCCGCATAGCGCTGCATTGTTTAAAATCCTTTTAGGCTGGGTCGCTCACTAACAAAATGGCTGTTGTATTCAGCCTACTTTGCCAAGCCTGCGATAAATTCCGACATAACCTTGATATCAGCATCGGTAGCGCCCAAACCTTTGGCAGGCATACTGCCAAATTTCCAGCCAAACGAGCCCCCTTTGTTGATGCTTGCAGCGATTGTGCTGGCTGCTTTCTTATCGGCCTTATATTTTTTCGACACTTCGATAAATGCGGGGCCGACTACTTTTTTATCGACTGCATGACAAGAACCACACTTGGCTTTACCAACCGCAGGCATATCGACTGCCAATGCTGAACCTGCGAGAACCAGACCGGCTGCAGCAATAAGACTTACGAAAACTGATTTCATGTACACTCCTTCGAATTAAAGTTTCGGGAAAATACCAAATGCAATTTCTTTGCTATTAAGCACAATGTAAGGCTTCGATGTCTATAACCTTATTTGGCAAACGCCATAATCCCATTGGGCTATACTGGTTGCGTGAATTATTTGCGCATCGCTTTTTCGGCAGGCGTCATCGCCTCAACAAAGGCCGGACGGGAAAATATACGTTCAGCATACTTCATCAGCGGAGCCGCTTCCTTATCCAACTGGATGCCATAATGATCCAACCGCCACAACAACGGCGCGATGGCAACGTCCAGCATGGAAAACTCATCGCCCAACATGTATTTCTGATTGGCGAATACCGAGGATATCTGCGTCAAATATTCACGCGCAGTTTGACGCGCTTTATTGGCCGCCTTCTGTTCACCGCGCTCTATGGCCGAAATTTGGCTGAACAACTCACTCTCAAAACGGTGCAGGAACAAGCGGGCGCGGGCACGCATTACCGGGTCGGGCGGCATCAATTGCGGGTGGGGAAAACGCTCATCAATGTATTCGTTGATGATATTGCTCTCAAATAACACAAGTTCGCGATCAACCAGCGCCGGCACTTTTTTATACGGATTGATCGCCGCGATATCTTCCGGTATGTTGAACATATCAACATCGATCACCTGAAAATCCATACCTTTTTCAAACAAGACGAAACGGCAGCGGTGACTAAACGGGTCGATAGTTCCTGAATATAACGTCATCATAGTGTAGTAACGGCTCCTTTTATCAATTGCTTACCATCTGGCGCCCAATATATCCCCTTCACTTCTTGTGCACCTTCTCAATAAAACGCCTGAAAAATATCGTCCTGCAGCTTTCTAAAACCGTGCAAAAACTCCACAATCCAGATAAAAAATGGCTTGCTGGGGGATGCAAGCCGAATGGGTCTTCAGTACAGATATAAACAGTATATGATTATACTCTAATATTTAACATTGTATAGTGGTCAATATTAATTGACTTACAACTCGCCAATGAAAAATGTCGACAAACCCCATCTGAGCAATCCCCTGTTACGCTTCGTAAGTCCGGCGCAATTGATACGAACGGAATTGTGCGCTGGATCAAAAGTAATTTCCCCGTTCGGGTAATTGCTTTTGCCAAGCGAGACAGGCACGATACATACCTCGACTATCCGCCAATTTCAATATCATGTTTGAATATATTTTCTTCGACACCGCACTTCGCGACAGATTTGTAGCGCATGCCAAAGAGCTGCAAGTGAGCTGCACCCATCACGATGATCATCTGGGGCTGGTCGTGGCGATATCGGAAGACATCGACGAAGAAAAAGAGGACGCGCTCGAACAACTTTATGACGAGCTGGAAAAGGAACAAGCCGCACTGTTGCTTCAGGAAGAAGGCGGACTAAAACGACTGGCAGGATTTTATTTCAAAATGCCTGATGGACAATCACACATGGTGCCCTTGCAGGCTGAAATCGCCAGCCGCCTGCTTGATGCCTTCACGATGGAAGAGATACAGGAATTATTCGAAACAGTCGCGCTGAGTATGGTTGGGTCAGAAGAACATTTGCGCAAGATTTTGGCACAACAGCACAATAAACCGACCTGATATTTATTTACACTGTTGAATCAACATCACCCGGGTGAATGACTTCCTGAAACATATTCGACAGCGGCTATTAACTGTAAGAAACTACCGAAGGTACTATTATTTTGCAATTTTAAATTTGAAAAATTAAATTTCATTTTCAATTAATAAGTTGCACTCCGAATGGATTGTCAGTTAACCTCAAACTCGATTATTGCCAAGCGATTACAACACCGCTTGGCGACACCGAATGTTGAAAGAGTACAACTTTGCCTAAATCAGTGGTTCGCGTATTAGTAGTGTATTTGCGCTAAGATTATTTCTTCATGGGGCAAGTAGACATACCAAAAATAGCATAGGCAGGACAAATCCCAACTAAACCGGTCAACAAAGGAACCACGCCAATCCATCCCCACACTCCGATTGTTCCGGTAGCGGTCATACCAATCAATGCCAAGCCGACAATCACACGCAAAATACGATCAATACTTCCTTCGTTGCTTTTCATTTTAATCTCCATGAATTAATTAAGAGGGAGTGTGTAATTTACTCTGATTACAACTACACTGTCTGTGACAAAAGTTACATTGCTACCCTATATTCATTAATCGTATTATAAGTCGGCAAAGTTTTTCAGTGCCGCCACGTCGATTATGTCAATTTTCTCTCGGCCCAATTTAATCCACCCTTGTTCCGAAAAGTTTTTAAGCAGCCGACTCACGATTTCTCGCACACTACCAAGCTCGTCGGCGAGAGCCTGATGGGTGACCTTTCTGCTAGTCATCATGGAAGGCTCGTACCTGATAACCGGACAGCAGGTTTACAAGGACATGACCCGATTTTGGGGAAAATTATTCGGCATTAACTTCGCCCTGGGCGTAACCACCGGACTGACCATGGAGTTCCAGTTCGGCACTAATTGGGCGTATTACTCGCATTATGTCGGCGATATTTTCGGCGCACCGCTGGCAATTGAGGGGCTGATGGCGTTCTTTCTCGAATCCACTTTCGTCGGCCTGTTCTTTTTGGGCTGGGATCGTTTGAGCAAAGGCCAGCACTTCATGGTCACTGTGCTCACTGCCATCGGCTCCAATCTTTCCGCACTGTGGATATTGGTTGCCAATGGTTGGATGCAAGACCCGGTAGGCGCGGAGTTTTCCTACACCACCATGCGCATGGAACTCACCAATTTCTGGCAAGTAATATTCAATCCGACTGCACAGGCCAAATTCGTGCATACCGTTTCTGCCGGTTATGTCACCGCATCGATTTTCGTGCTGGGCATCTCTTCCTGGTATCTGCTCAAGGGGCGTGACATCGAGTTTGCTCGCCGCTCGTTCCGTGTGGCCGCCGCTTTTGGTTTTGCCTCTGCACTCTCGGTGATCGTGCTGGGTGACGAGTCCGGCTACACCCTCTCCGAATCGCAGCAAACCAAACTGGCGGCAATCGAGGCGATGTGGCATACCGAACCGGCACCTGCGGCTTTGACTCTGTTTGCTCTGCCCAATGAGCAGGAAAAACGCAACGATTATGAGTTGCAGATTCCCTATGTGATGGGTGTCATCGGCACGCGCACATTCAGCAAGGAAATTCCGGGCATTGCCGAGATCAAGGAAAAGAATCGCGCTCGGATCGAATCCGGAATGCTCGCTGTAACAGCGATGGAAACGCTACGCAAACAAAAGAACGATATCTCAGCCAAAGAAATGTTCGAAGCGCATAAAAAAGATTTGGGCTTCGGGCTGTTGCTAAAGAAATACACCGAGGATGTTTCCAAAGCCACGCCGGAGATGATCCAGTTGGCGGTAGACAGCACCGTACCGCGCGTTGCACCGATGTTCTGGTCATTCCGGGTAATGGTAGCCCTGGGCTTCTCCTTCGCTCTGTTGCTCGGCTTGTCTCTCTACCACACTGTGCGCGGCACTTTCCTCAAGCAGCGCTGGTTAATGCGTTGGGCGGTATTGTTTATCCCGATGCCGTGGATCGCCGCTGAACTCGGCTGGTTTGTGGCGGAGTATGGTCGTCAACCTTGGACTATCTACGGCGTACTGCCGACGCATCTGTCAGTTTCCACACTGTCCGTTGGCAGTCTGTACGGATCTCTGGCTGGATTCGTTGTGTTCTACACCGGACTACTCATTATCGAAATGTATTTGATGGTGAAATTCGCGCGCAAAGGCCCAAGTAGCTTGGGAACCGGACGCTACCATTCCGAATTCGCCACCGTAAAATAAACAAGGAGATTTACATGTTTGATTATGAAACGCTGAAAATTATTTGGTGGGTACTGGTCGGTGCTTTGCTGCTTGGCTTTGCCATCATGGACGGTCACGATATGGGCGTGGGTACGTTGTTGCCATTCGTCGGCAAGAACGATGTTGAACGCCGTATCATCATCAACACGGTCGGCCCGCATTGGGACGGCAATCAGGTATGGTTCATCACCGCCGGCGGTGCAATCTTCGCGGCTTGGCCGATGGTTTACGCGGCGGCTTTCTCCGGTTTCTATTGGGCGATGCTGGCGGTGTTGTGGGCGATGTTCTTCCGCCCGGTCGGCTTCGATTATCGCAGCAAGATCGATAATCCAACATGGCGCAATACGTGGGACTGGGGTCTATTTATCGGCGGTATGGTGCCTCCGCTAATCTTCGGAGTGGCGTTCGGCAATCTGTTGCAAGGCGTGCCCTTCCACTTGGACGATAGCTTGCGTTTGTTCTACACCGGCACGTTCTGGCAATTGCTCAATCCGTTTGCGCTGCTTGCCGGTGTGGTGAGTTCCGCGATGATTACCTTCCACGGGGCCAATTACCTGATGATTCGTACTGAAGGAGACATCTTCCGCCGCGTGCGCACTGCCTCACTGATTTTCGGCACGATCACATTGGCCGCTTTCGCTGCCGCCGGGCTGTGGGTGGCAAGCAGTATTCAGGGCTTCGTAATTACCAGCATCGTCGATCCAAGTGCGCTGCCTGATCCGCTGGATAAAACCGTCATCATGCAAGCCGGTGCATGGCTGAAGAACTACAGCCTGTATCCGGCTACCCAGTTGATACCGGCAGCCGGTTTCGTCGGCGGCTTGCTGGCTCTGCTTGCCGCATGGTTCAGAAAGCCGCTGCTGGCCTTTATCAGCTCGTCTGTGTGCATGCTGGGCATCATCGGCACGGCCGGCGTTTCTCTGTTCCCGTTCATCATGCCGTCCAGCTCTGATCCGCGCTCCAGTCTGACAGTGTGGGACAGCGTATCTTCACAGCTGACACTGACCTTGATGTTCTGGGCGACGATGATCTTCTTGCCGCTCATCATCATTTACACCAGCTGGGCATACAAGAAAATGTCCGGCAAAGTGACCGAAGCATTCATCAACGCCAACGACAAGTCGGCTTACTAATAAAGGAGATAGAACATGTGGTATTTCGCCTGGATGCTCGGAGTCAGCATGGCCGTACTACTGGCCATCGTCAACACCATGATGTGTGATGCACAGGCCTGCGCCGTTATCAAGGAAGAACCTTGCGACAAGCACTAACTCCAGCCCCGTGTGGCGGCGCTTATGCCGCGCTGCCACGCATGCTGTCACTGCTGTTAGCTATAGGTATAGCCGGAATAATTTTCACCTATCCCAAAGCGGTCTCACATGTCAGTCATGGCATGTTGACACTGACCATGCTTGGAATCTGTGCAGGGTTTGTACACGGCGTTGGCTTCGTCTTCGAAGCCAGACTGTGGCGTATTCTGCTCGGCCCCTGGATGGCATGGGTTCTTATGGCGCTCGGACTATTGTTACTGTTGACCAGCTAAATTGTTTATTAACCAAAGGAAATTATAAATTATGATGACACCCCAACAATTAGTTGCCGAAGCCAAGGCACAAATCCGTGAAGTGGATGCTGTCGAAGCTGCACAGTTGCTAAAAAAAGGCGCTCTTTGCCTCGATGTTCGCGAGGTTGGAGAATACGAGATCGTACACTTGGTTGACGCTATCAATATTCCGCGCGGTGTTTTGGAGTTTCGCATCAGCGAAAATCCTGTATTCGCTGACAAAAGCAAAACGATACTGGTGTATTGCAAAACTGGTGGGCGCTCAGCGCTTGCTGCCTTCAACCTGCAACGTTTGGGGTATACCGTGCTGTCTATTTCGGGTGGCATTGAAGCTTGGCAAAAACAAGGCTTACCACTTAACAAAGATACTAACCGCTACGGAAACCAATAACACAAAAGCAACAGTAGTCCAAATCGAAATTAAAATTCAATGTAGAGGAAAGTATGTCAAGAATCGTAATATTAGGAGCAGGGATCGCCGGGCATACTGTGGCTCGGTATCTAAATAAATGGGTTGGCAAACAACACGAAATTATCGTTGTCTCGCCCAATTCAAAATGGAATTGGATTCCCTCCAATATCTGGGTAGGAGTTGGCCAGATGACCGAAGAACAAGTCACCTTCGACCTTGCGCAAATCTATAAAAAAACCAATGTTGATTTTCGTCAGGCCAAAGCAATATCTATCCATCCGGAAGGTAAAGATGGCAACACAACACCATTTGTGACCGTCGAATATACCAAACTGGGAAAGGTCGGCGTCCAGGAAAATATCCCTTACGACTTTCTGGTGAATGCCACCGGACCGAAGTTGAATTTCGCCGCGACCGAAGGACTGGGACCGGACCACGGGCACACTGTTTCCGTTTGCACATTTGGCCACGCACAGGAAGCCAACCACCAGCTTCAGGCCAATATCGATGCGATGCGCAAAGGAGAAAATCGCACCTTTGTCATCGGCACCGGGCATGGCATGTGTACTTGCCAAGGCGCCGCATTCGAGTATATCTACAACGTGGATCACGTGTTGCGTGAAGCCGGTGTTCGCGACAAGGCAATAATTATCTGGATCAGCAACGAATATGAACTGGGCGATTTCGGCATGGGCGGGGTTCACATCAACCGTGGCGGCTATGTCACCAACGGCAAGGTATTTGCCGAGTCACTGATGGTCGAGCGTGACATTCAATGGATCACCCGTGCGCACGTCAAAAAAGTCGAGGCAGGAAAAATCCATTACGAAACTCTGGATGGCACCTTCCATGAGTTGGCGTTTGATTTCTCCATGCTCATAGCCATGAGCATTCGCGATATGTTGAACGGGGCGGAAAAACCGACCCATACGGCATCAATGGCTGAAATGGGCGCGGCGTGTGTGGCCTCTACCGGATCGCATATTTTCAAAGGAACGGCAGCGACCATGACCGTATTTCCCGTTGTGCCGGACTATGAAAAATATCCGGAATATGGCCGCGATATGGATCTGACCTTCGGAGAGATCGGATTGGCGGGCCATTGGATGAAGTACCTGCTGCACCATGCCTTCATATATCAAGCCAAGCTGCGCCTAGGTTGGTCGATTCTTCCGGATTGATCTATCGAAAATTTATAAGGAAAAAAACATGTCAGAAAAAATCACCAACAGAGAGCCATACCAGCAGGCTTACTATCCGCCCACACCGACTCGACTAACTCGCTTCATGAGGACGTGCGTGATTTGGCAGCTATTTCGCTTCATGGTTATCAACCTGAAGATGCTAAAATTACTTTCCAAATCGCACCACTGAATCGAATATTTAAAACAATGAAGGGGAGCGGACTATGTTCGCTCCCCCATCATTTCATACAGCACTTCAATGAATCCCTAAATATCATTTCACAAATGGGCAGCCAGACACGCTGACAATCTTTTCGGATCTAACGGGATAATGGAAAACAGATACCCTTCCCCATCGGGAATTTGGCTAAGCATGATAGCGTTGCCGTCCTTATTCCAAGAGATTCCCTCATAACCCGTTGAAGTCTTATTATCCGACTTAGGTATACCGAACTTTTTAAGAAACTCTTGCTTTACAAAATCAAATTCTGATATTTCGAAATTTCCCTTTACTCCGAAGAGCTTGCCATTTCCAAAAGAAAATTGTGTTCCATCCTTATAATCACTCCCATATCCGAAATCAAAAGATACAAAAGTTTTGATATTGTTAATTTCCAATTGACCATCACAGCGAACCATCTTTGGTGAGCTAGTACGACAGGAGGATTTAGGAAGATTCTTTGGGTAACTTTCTTTAAAGTTTGCAGTGCTCATCCCGACCTGATAACCATCAATCAAACCACACTGGAGTGCGCTTTCACTGTTTAATGGATTAGTTTGAGCCGGTGACGGATTGTTTTTCGAAGACGCGCTGACGATGCAGGGGATGCCGACAAAAATTAATAACACAATACTCGACATCCACAATAAAAAATTGAAATGTTGGTCTTTGTATCCACAAAGAGGGCATTTCTTAGCTGCTCGGTCAATTTCGTTGCCGCATTGTTTACACTTTACAATCAATGCCACTGTAGCACCTCCTAGCGCTGCAATTTAAACAACACTCAGAATTCCAACGGTCATTTAAACAGTGTAAGAGATGACAAATCCCCGGCAATATACAAACGTACCAAGTTTTAATAAACCGCTCCTAGACTAACTAAGTAGTTGTACAAAACAAATCCCTCATCATACAGACAAGCTTAATCGTACGCGGATCACCAATCCGATAGAACACACGGTTGGCTTCCTTTCGAGAAGCCAATACACCCTGTTCACGTAAAATAGAAAGGTGCTGAGACATATTACTATGCGATGTCCCAGTGCAATCAACAATGGTTTGCACGCATAATTCCTTCTCTGCCAGTACGCATAACGCCTTTAAGCGTAGGGGATGAGCCATAGCCTTAATCGCCATAGATGCATGCAGGATATCTACATCTCTGTTAATTAATCTATTTGAGAAAGTATTTTTGCTAGCATTCAACATCGGCCCCACCTCAATTTCAATTACCGTTTTTGACTGTATTTTTTTGAATTACCTAATTTATAGCTTAATCATATTTACGCAAAAAATAAATTTCACATCGGCGACATGGCGAAAATTAATAAACTTTATTTATATTTATTGTCCATCCATATATGAATACGGCGGTTGGTTAATCACATCTGGTTTTTTGTTAAGAACCGATTTGCCGAAATTAAATCTTGCTCTGAAACTTCTCCGGCAATCGCTGACAACCTTATCCGATTAATAATCAAATTAATCTGCTCATCGAGCAAAGCCAGCTTGGCTGAAATATAGTCACTTTGCGCCCCCAGCAACTCCAATGTGGTTCTTGATCCTTGTCGGTGACTTTTCTCTGTTGCGTCAAGCCGATCTTTACTTAGTGTAACCATTTTGGTTAGCGAATCTATTCGATCCTTGCCGGTAGCCAAGGCAAACACAATTGAATTAATTCTTTTTTCTATTTCCAGAGAAGCGTGCTCATATTCCTGTTTTGCTTTTTCTGCCAGGTAATAAGCCTCATCCTTTTTGGCAGACCGATAACCATCCGTTAATGGAACCGAGAGTTGAACACCGATCATATTATTGCTTGTCGTATTACTAGCAGAGCCGTAATCGCCGGAACCATTCACCTTATCTCTTTCAACTTGAGCAATCAAATTAACCTTTGGCGATAAACTTGAATTGTATTTCTCTATCTCGGCGTTCCTCACTTGCTCCTGCACTGCCAGGATTCTCAATTGGGAGTTTTGTAATTTAGCTTTGCCTATCCATTCGCTTGCATTTCCTGTTGAGATATCTGCAGAGTTAAAATTTTCTTGAAACGCATTTACTTTGATCTTTTGCCCGGTAAGTTCCGTTAGCATTAACAAGTTATTGTTGTATGCAAATTGAACATTTAAAAGCTTGGCCTTAACCGCTTCTACTTGTTCAGCTGTTTCTTGCAGGTCAATTTTACTGGCATCCCCCAAATGCTGACGCTTACTGATTTCAGAGTAAGTATTGGAGACTGCATTTTGTTGCTCAATCAGCAAATTGATGATGGATTGCGCCTTGACTGTCTCGAAATAGTTTTCAGCCACTTGCAAAATCAGGGTACTATCGGCCGCAACCATTCCCATGTCAGCGACATCTCCCGACAATTGCAATTGCCCTTTTTGCGCCGATAACTCGCGATCATATAATGGCTGGGAAGCTTGAATAGCAACCTTTGTTCTCGCCCCATAATTGATTGAGGTATTAAAATTTGCCCCGTTAAATGTCCCGAAACTGGGAGCTGAAAACTGAGCCCCTGTCGTGGTCGAATTTTCATTTACGATGCCGGCTCCGGCAACTAAATTGACCGTTGGCCTTAGCAAAGTGTTCCCTTGTTGTCTCCGTGCCGCTCCGGCCGATTTGTCAGATTGAGCAGCCATATATTCCGGATCGTGACCTTTGGCTGCCTGCCATACTTCCAAAAGGTCGGCCGCAAAAGTGTTCGAGCTAAATAGAATACTGACTATCGCTGCCTGCAATGCCAATACGGCTATCCCGAAATTCATGTTAATTCCCCTCACGAATTCCGCAGCTACGCAGGATCGTATTCATCAAGCACCATTGCGTTAAACCGCTTTGCAATAAATTGACCCCGACAAAGGCGGTGAAAGCCAAAAACCATTGGCTAATATAAATCGGGCTCCCCTCAATCCCCAAACCCAATGAGAGCAAAATAAATGTGCCCGCAATAATTCTCACTATTCTCCACGAGGTCATACTAAATCTCCTTTTGTCTTGTTGGTTAGCATTGGATTTTTTGAATACGCGACGTAATATAGAAGTGGAATAATCACTAGCGTCAGTATTGTCGAAACCAGTATTCCGAATATCAGCGAGATAGCCAAACCGTTAAATATCGGATCGTCCAAAATAAAGAATGCTCCCAACATGGCTGACAATCCGGTAAGAACGATGGGCTGGGCTCTGGTAATTGAGGAGTTCACCACGGCCTCTTTAAATGGCACACCTTGCCTCAGTTGGAGATTAATATAATCGACCAACAAAATAGAGTTACGAACAATAATTCCAGCCAGGGCAATCATTCCTATCATGGATGTCGCCGTGAATTGAGATCCAAGCAAAGCATGTCCCGGCATCACCCCGATAATGGTAAGCGGGATCGGCACCATGATAATGAGCGGAGTCAAATATGAACCGAATTGAGCTACCACCAATAAATAGATGATGACTAAACCAACGCCATACGCGATCCCCATATCCCTAAACGTTTCGTAAGTAACCTGCGACTCGCCATCCCATTTGATCGAGTAATTGCGATAAGGATCTGTGGGTTGATTGATATAAAACTCATCAAGCGCCTTGCCGCTTGGATCCAGGATTGCATGGATATTCGGCCTCATTTTGAATATACCGTACAGCGGGCTGTCATTTTCACCAGCTGCGTCACCTATAACATAATTGACTGGTAACAAATCCTTGTGAAAGATCGGTTGCTCTCTAGTCGAGTCAACAACCTTGACCAGTTCGCTTAGCGGCACTAGTTCACGTTGAGAATTTCGGACTGTCAACTTAAGTAACGCATCCAAGCTGCTTTGTTTGTTTTCCGGCAAACGAATGATCGCCGCAGCAGGATATTTTGTTTCATCGTGAATATAAGCGGTGCTCTCTCCCGCAAGGCCTGCACTAAGAGTCGTTACTATTGACTCTTGCGACACCCCCATCAAGCTTGCCTTGCGGCGATCGACAACCAGATATTTCTTGGCCGATATAGAAATAGAGCTATCGTCCACGTCCACCACATTGGCAGTCTTTTCAAAAATGGCTCGTACTTTCTGGGCGATCGCATAGCGACCCTCGTCAGTCGGGCCATATATTTCAGCCACCAAGGGAGATAACACCGGAGGGCCGGGGGGAACCTCGACAACTTTTACACGACCGGAATATTTTTTCGCGATTTCTTCCAATGCCGGTCTGACTCTCATGGCGATGGCATGACTTTTATCTTTGCGCTCATGCTTATCAACCAGATTGACTTGAATATCACCCTGCGTTTCAGAAGAACGCAAATAATACTGACGAACCAATCCGTTGAAATTGATCGGTGCCGAGGCTCCCGCGTATATTTGATAGTCTTTCAACTCCGGCACTTGGCTTAAGTATTGCCCCATCTCACGCAATACCTGCGCAGTTTTTTCCACACGTGTGTCGGAAGGCATATCCAGAACAACCTGAAACTCCGATTTATTATCGAATGGCAACATCTTCAAAACGACCAAACCAATCGCCGGCAATGCCGCTGACAATCCGATCATGATCAGAACAACAAGGGTCAGCAGTTTTCTATTCCTTGAGCCATGTTCATCGCTCAGGAACGGTCTGAATAATTTTGTAAATTTTGGCTTGAGCCATTTCAACACTGCCGATTCTGTATGGGTGATCGCCGTTTCCACATGCGCCAATGCCGAACCCTCATGTCCATGCGAACTCGAATGCTTCATCAGCTTGAGTGATAGCCAGGGAGTAATCACAAATGCAATGGCCAGTGACAAAATCATTCCCATACTTGCGTTAATAGGAATCGGGCTCATGTACGGCCCCATGAGGCCGCTTACAAATGCCATCGGCAGCAATGCCGCAATCACTGTCAACGTGGCCAGAATCGTAGGGCCGCCGACTTCGTTCACTGCCGCCGGAATAATATTTATTAGTTTTTTATGCGGGAACAGGTTTTGATGACGATGAATATTTTCAACAATGACGATCGCATCATCGACCAGAATACCGATTGAGAATATCAGCGCAAACAACGAGACACGATTAAGCGTAAAGCCCCATGCCCATGAAGCGAACAGCGTGACGGTCAGCGTCAAAATCACCGCCGCACCGACAATGATTGCCTCTCTTCGGCCCAGTAATAAAAACACTAGGGCAACTACCGACGCGGTTGCGAATAATAATTTCTGGATCAGCTTCTGTGCCTTGCTGTTTGCCGTCTCGCCATAATTGCGTGTCACCACGATTTCCACATTGGCTGGCACAACCTCGCCCTTTAATGAGTCAACTTCCTTGATCAGATTATTGGCAACATCGATTGCATTTTCACCGGCATTTTTAGTCACGGACATTGTTACCGCTGAAAAGACAGGAGACTCGCCCGACGCATTGCTTTTTCGTCCAAACAGAACCAATCGCTGAGTTTGCTCGGCACCATCTGCGACCTTCGCGACATCCCTGATGAAAACCGGTTCGCCATTGCGCACCCCCAGTACGATCTCTTTTACATCGGCGGCCGAATGCAAGAACGGACCGGACTCGATCTGAACCGAGTTATCTCCGTTAAGCAGGTTTCCGACCGGCAAACCCAAATTTGCCGATTGCAAAGCCAGCCTTAGCTCTTGAATCGTGAAGCCGCGTGAAGACAAAGCTGCGGGATCAATCTCGACACGAATAGCCCGGTGCGGCCCGCCAACGGTTTTGACTTCCCTTGTGCCTTTGACTCGCTTGAGGTCGGTCTCGATTTGATTGGCAATTTTTTCCAGTTCAAGACTGGTCAATTTGTTTTCTTTGTCATACAGCGTCAGCGTGAGAATCGGCACATCATCAATCCCCTTGGGTTTGATAATCGGCTCCAGCACGCCAAGCCCTTTCGGCAGCCAATCCTGATTGGCGCTTACTGTATCGTGTAACCTTACCAGCGCTTCGGTTCTTGGCACCCCGACTTTAAATTGCACGGAAAGTATAGACGCGCCGTGGAAAGAACTTGATGTAACATGCTCAATCCCCGCTATCTGAGAAAGCACCTGTTCCGCCGGAATGGACACCATTTTTTCGACGTCTTTGGTCGAAGCACCGGGAAATGGAATGATGACATTCGCCATCGTCACATTAATTTGCGGCTCTTCTTCGCGGGGAGTAACCAATAAAGCAAACAATCCCAAAACCAGCGCCATGATCGCTAGCAAAGGCGTTATCTGTGCCGTCTGGAAATATGCTGCGATACGTCCCGAGATTCCTAATTGATTTAAATTCATAGAGAGCCCCAATTGATATTCGTGTGCTGTAAATCAGTCGATGCGGCATTCTATATTAGAATTTTATAATATACAAATATATTTGTCATGCTCGATCTGTTTCAACAAAATTCAACTTATCCTGCAATTATCAATGCAACCTGAGTCCATGCTTAGTCCAGTATGGGCTGTTTAGCAAAACAGTATAAGCAGCCAATTGATTTATATCATTACGATTATTTGGTGCAGGTAATTTTATGCCAGCAATTCAATAAATCATTGCGACTTAATATTGGGGAGAAACTCCATGCCCCCCCCTAGTGATACTATTTTTAACGCAAAAATAATAGGTGGTTCTTTACTGGTTATTATGTAACCAATCTCATAAAGAAATAGCGAACCTCCATTTAGTTCCATCAAATGGGTAGTCGCGGTTCAACATTATTCATGGCTTAGGCTGCCCATCGAGAAAATAGACAAATAAATTTCGTTTAACTGAAGTCATAAATGTGAAACTGACATAAATGTCAGCTTGATCCAATGTAATCTCTAGTTCAACTGCCATTATTGGCTTTTTCTTGGTTGTTAAAATTCAACAATTCGACAATAAAATATTTTTATTTACCATATATTCATCATATTAGAACAATGTTTCGAAAGATGGCGCACATTATGCTTTTATTAAATTCATAGGATAAGTTTGAATAAACCCAAGCCATAAGGAGATGCGAAATGAATGAATTATCCCAAGCTTTCGATATTGGTATTCTTCTGGGAATATCACTATTTATGATTTTCGCCCAACATGGGGAGATAGATAAATTAATTGCCTGGATTGGAAAAAATGTTTCTTTATATCATTAACCATTGAATAAAAGCGCGTTTCAAATTAAACAGGAGTACAAATTTCAGGTCTCATCAAATTAACGAGTTTAAGCCCCCCCCCTTAAGAGTAATTGACTGTATTACTACGGTATAGTTAAATCATCGTTACTTCTGATGACATAACAGGTGCAGTTCATGCAAATACCGAATCGTGATGGTGACGGCTATCTTATTGATATGAGTGATTGGACGCCCGAGATCGGCCACGCAATGGCAGAGGCGGACGGCTACGAATTAAATGAAGAGAAGTGGGCGCAACTGATGCTGGCTCGCGAGTATTATGAAGAATTCGGATCGGTGCCGCCTATCCGAAAATTTGCCAAGCATATTGAGAAAGATCAAAAAGAAATATTTGATCTTTGGATGACAGGCCCCATGAAACCGATTACAAAATACGGCGGGATGCCCAAACCAACAGGTTGCGTTTAAACCAAAGTCACAAAGTCAGCACGACTTCCATCAAGCGCCATACTGGCGGCGGCGACTGGCATCGGCAAGCTCTTCGACGCTAATATCAGAAACACTAAAATCAGCCCGCGAACTTTTCCAAAAAATGGACATCACGTGACTCCCATAGTTTAGCAGCCAGTGCTTCGGCATCCTCGATACTATGCGCCCGCCCCATCGCTCTCAAAGCGATGGCCGCTGTGCCAAGCACGCAAGCTTTACCATATTCATCATCGACATCCCCGCGCCAGAACTTTGCCAGACGCGAAACATCCATGCCTTCGTCTTTCATATGCTTGTTACTGAACATCGCAGGCCATTCTTCATCCTGCATCTTCCCTGCCAACAGCAATTTCAACTTGCACGGAGCATCAGGATTTCTTTCGGCTTCACCGCCTTCACCCTTGAACACTGCAAGATTTTGATCGCCGAGCAGCGCAGCCGCATGCTGATGAGTCTCATCATAACCGGGATGAAAAATTCCCATGATAGAGGTCGGAGCCACAAACGGATTGAGCATGCGAATAATAGTATGTACCGGAGAACGCAGGCCGAGCAAAGATTTTAGCCCCAGTATACGGTCGAGTTCGCAGTGCAACACACTTAGTGGAATAAATGCAAAATTAGTTTTAGCTATCTGCGCCGCTGCATCTTCCAATGATGCAGATGTCTTCCATCCGAAAGCCTGCATCGCCTGCGGGATATAAATACGCCCCTCGCTGCCACCTCCAATTCCGTGCATCAATACCCGGACTCCATGACTGGACAACAGCATTGCAGATAGCAAATACCAAGGCAGTTGGCGACGTTTACCTGCGTAAGAAGCCCAATCCAGATCCACAGCAGGACGTGATGCAGTAAGAGCCAGCGAATTGCGCACCGCCAGCACAAAACCCGCGATTTCTTCCGCAGTTTCCTCTTTGATTCGCATCAACATAAGAAACGCGCCAAGTTGAATAGGCTCGACCTGCCCGGCCAAAATTATGCTCATAGCCTGCTCTGCTTCCTGTTGAGTCAGGTTGCGCGCACCGCGCTGCCCCTTGCCGAGCATCTGAATGAATTTTGCGAATGGATGTTCCATCATGAGTAAATAGTGATCAATTAGATTGTAGATTTTAACGCGTTACGCATAGTTTGGGTCAATGAACAGCAGCGACACCAGAGCTCAATTATCTTTAGCTCCCTGCCCCACCCAAGTCTTCAGGATGTCAATGTTCTCCTTGGCGAGGCCACCGTTCATTCCATACGGCATCTTGATGGAGGCATGTACCCGCCCTTCGATCACTTGGATAAAGATGCTGGTAAAGGCATCTCCCGGCTTGATCACGGAACCGAACTTGGTTCCCTTCATCAGGCTTTGATAGCTGCGCATGTCCAGCCCGCTCTTCTCATATCCTTTTCCGCCCGGTTCGTGGCAGTTCAGGCAATAGTCATGAATGATTGGACTCACTTCTTTTTTGAAACTCACTTCTTGTGATGCCGTCGCAGCAAATACCACGGGGCTAAAGCCCAACATCACGACAAAAGCCAAGTTACGCAGCAGTTGGGGTTTCATTTCACTCTCCCTGTATCGTTCTTTGAATGAATCACTTCAACCTTGACCAGATCTGATTCTTGATTAAGTACAGCATCGCCGTCAGTACGATCAGATAGGCGATCACATAGTACCCCAGTCGGATGCGTTCAGCCTCGTGCGGATCGGACACCCACGCAAGGAATGAGACAATGTCGCGTGCCTGTCCCTGTACTTCGCTGCGCTGCGCCCCTTCGGTGATACCGCCCACATTCAAAACATCGGGCATTTTTGTTTCAGGATATATATGGTTGCCCGCCATGCCGTCCGGCTTGAGGTAATAGCCCATCAGATAGGAGTACAGGTAATCGGCACCGCCATCCCGCGCTTTCACCATCAGACTCAGATCCGGCGGCACCTTGCCGAATGAAGCCATTGCGTCGCCTTCTGCCATCTGTGCCATTATTGGCGCATCCAACGGTTGATCGCCGCGCCAAGTTTCTACCTTTTGTTTATCCATACCGAAAACAACGAGATCGCGATAGTGAACATATTTCATACTGTGACAAGTATGGCACGCCCCCATCATCGTCTCGGCGCCCCGTTCTACCGACTTCACATCTGCTTCAACAGCGACTTTTTCCAATACCATTTCATTGGCAAAAACCGGTAGACTGAAGCAGCCTAGCAATAAGGCATTCAATAAAGTATTCATCAATGTTCTCATGCGATGTCTCCCTGACGACGGCGAGGCGATTTCTTCCGTTCTTCTTTGTCATGTGCTTCTTTCTCGATCAGTGCCATAACTTCAGGCGGTAAGCCACGCTTGATCAGCCAGCGTTCCTCCACTTTGGAGATGAATGGTACAACAAAGAATGAGCCGAAGTAGCACAGGGTCGCGATCTGCCCGATCACGATAGTCGTGCTGGTCGGAGGAACGTAGCCGACATAACCCAGTATCAACATGTCCAACAGGAATAAGTAGAACTGCAATTTGAAGATTGGCCGATAGTGCGCACCGCCCGGAATGCGCGAGCGATCAAGAAATGGCATAAAGGCAAAGATCATCACCGACAAGCCCATCGCCAACACCCCTCCGACCATGTTGGGTACCGAGCGCAGAATTGCGTAGAACGGCAGAAAGTACCATTCCGGAACAATATGGTTCGGCGTCTGCATCGGATTGGCCGGAATATTATTGGCCGGTTCGATCAGGCTGTTGGGTATGAAGAACACGAACACGCTGTAGACAATTAAAAATATCCCCAGACCATACAGATCCTTGATGGTGAAATACGGGTGGAAGGGAATATTGTCTTTGTCGGCCAGATTAATCCCGCTCGGGTTGCTACTCTTCACCGTATGCAAAGCAATCAAGTGGATCCCCACGGCGGCAAAAATAATGAAGGGGAACAGGTAATGCAAAGAGAAGAAACGGGTCAAAGTGGCATCGCCCACGGTGTAATCTCCGCGTAACCAAATAACAACCTGATCGCCGAAGAATGGCGTTGCACGGAACAGGTTGGTAATGACGGTTGCCCCCCAGAAGGACATTTGCCCCCAAGGTAGCAGATAACCCATGAAGGCAGTCGCCATGAGTAACAACAACAAGCCCTGCCCAGTCCACCACATCAGTTCTCGCGGTGCGCGGTAGGAACCGTAGTATAGCGTGCGCGCCATGTGAACAAAGATGACGAAGAAGAAAGCGGATGCGCCGGTCGCGTGCATATAGCGCAACAGCCAGCCGTAGTTCACATCACGCATGATATGCTGGATCGAGTCAAAAGAAAGCGCAATGTCGGCTTTGTAGTGCATCGCCAGAAAGATGCCGGTGGCGACTTGCAGCACCAGCACGATGCCGGCCAGAAAACCGAAGTTCCACCAGTAGCTGAGATTTCGCGGTGTGGGGTAACCCGTCAGATCATGCTTAACAAAGCTGGTGAGAGGGAAACGCTGATCTATCCATTTAACAATACGTGATGGCATGATCGTCTCCTAGGCTTTGCCGATGATGATTTTAGTATCCGTAGCAAAACGGTACGGGGGTACTTCCAGATTCTTCGGCGCTGGGCCGCGTACCACGCGGCCGCTATCGTCGTATTGGCTGCCGTGGCAGTGACATGTCCACCCCAGCCCTTCTTTGTTCGGCACACAGCCCATATGGGTGCAAACCCCGACAACGACCAGCCATTCCGGGCGTTGAACACGTTTTTCATCAGGCTCCGGATCGAGCGCATTGGCGGCAGTTTTAACTGAATCGATCTGCTCAGGGGTACGATACAAAATGAAGACCGGCTTACCCTGCCAAGCTACAGTACGAATCGAGCCGGGAGTAATACCGGTCAAATCAACTTCAGTCTCCGCTTTCGCCAGCACATCGGAACTTGGATTCATACTTGCCACAAATGGCACACAGGTCGCCGCTACCCCCGCCCCACCGACTACCGAGGTCATCTTGATCAAAAAGTTGCGCCGATCTCCATCATCTACTCCCTCGATCACTGTCTCATTGCCCATCTTTTGCTCCCCGTTTAGAATATTAACGTTTACTAATTTTCGCAGCATCCTACGCCGACATCATTATGGAGACAACAATTATTATGGGGGGGGAAGAGGGGGTTATAGAAACACATAAAGAGTGTGCCTTTGATATAACACCTTCGCATCATTACCAACAAGGAAGCGAGAAGGAATATCTTAAATACCGAGCATGTTTTGCGGCAAAACACAGTATACTTTGCCAACATTTCCAAGGAAAACGCAAAATCATGTCAGACCTAAACGACCTGAAAGTAATTTCGCCTGCGAACGCACTCTGCTTGCGTAGAATTGCACCACCCTAGCCTTGATAGTTTAAGGGAGAACGCTTCATGGATAACAAACAACATTGGGAACAGGTCTATTCCACCAAGGCAACTGACGCAGTAAGTTGGTTTCAGGAGCATGCCGACCAATCGCTACGCTTGATCCACAATACCGGACTCGGTAAAAACGCAGCCATTATCGATGTGGGCGGTGGCGCATCCATATTGGTGGATGAACTGGTTGAGGAAGGTTATACCGACCTGACCGTACTCGATCTTTCGGCGGCGGCACTCGCGGTAGCCAAGCAGCGTTTGGATAAACATGCCGATACGATACACTGGATGGAAAGCGACATTACCCGCGCCGAATTCCCCTTGCATCGCTTCGACATCTGGCACGATCGCGCCGTGTTCCATTTTTTAACTAGCGCAGAAGATCGCCAAGCCTATGTCGAACGCGTCATGCATGCGGTTCGTCCCGGCGGGCATGTGATTATTGCCACCTTTGCCGAAGATGGCCCTGAAAAATGCAGCGGCTTACCCGTGATGCGTTACCAACCGGACACCTTGCATGCGGAATTCGGTGATGCATTTATGTTGATCGAGCATGAAAAGGAAGCGCACCACACTCCGTTTGGCACGGTTCAACAATTTGTATATTGTTATTGCCGCAAGGTGAATAGCTAATTATTGCTTCTTCGCATGCGCCGGACGGAAGATCGCACATTGGTGCGCATCCGCTTCCAGATATGGGCCGTCGATCAGATCAATGCAGTAGGGCACGGCAGGAAAAACCGCATTCAAGCAATCATCGATAGCAGAAGGTTTGCCGGGTAAATTGATAATGAGACTTTTGCCGCGTATGCCGGCAGTCTGGCGCGACAAAATTGCCGTGGGTACGAATTTCAGCGAAGCAGCACGCATCAATTCACCGAAACCCGGCATCATTTTCTCGCACACCGCTTCGGTCGCCTCCGGTGTCACATCACGCAAGGCTGGGCCGGTTCCCCCGGTGGTAACGATCAGACTACATCCGTCCGCATCACTCAACTCAATCAGGGTGGCTTCGATCAACGGTTGCTCGTCGGGAATCACGCGCGATACAGATTCCCAAGGGCTGATCAATACGCGCGAGAACCACGCATGCATTGCAGGGCCTCCCTTGTCTTCGTATTCGCCGCGACTGGCGCGGTCTGAAATAGTAAGGATGCCGATCTTTGCTGTAGTCATTTATAACTCCTGAATTCCGTTAAATTCCTGAAACGCGGTTCCATCGAGCAACTGCACCACGGCCTGATCGCCTGCCGCCAACCCCTTGCTTTCGTTCGGTACAACTAGCAGAGCATCGGCACGCGCCATCGACAATAACACGCCACTGCTTTGCGAGCCGGTCGGTGTCGCCAGATAGCCGTCTGCATCGCGACTCAACACCACGCGCACAAATTCCACATGCCCGGCACGATGCGCCACGGCTTGCGCCAAACGCGCCGGCAGCGTGCGCCTAAAGAGTCGCGCGCATCCCATCATGTTGCGTAATGCGGGCGCAACCAGTTGTTCAAAACTAACCATGCTAGCCACCGGATTGCCGGGTAGACAAAACACTTTACCGGTCGCTATCGTGCCGAATGCGACCGGATGTCCGGGACGCATTTGCACGCGCCAGAAATGCATCTGCACACCGAGCTGCTCCAATGTCGGACGCACAAAATCATGCACACCCACCGAGGTTCCGCCCGAAACCAGCAGCACGTCATACTGCAAGCCCTGCTTCAGTTTTTCGCGCAAATCATCCGGGTCGTCGCGGGCGATGCCAAGCAGCACGGGTTGTATTCCCAGCGCCTGCACTTGCGCCATCAATGCATAACTGTTCGCATCGGGAATTTTGTTTGCATCGAAGGCATCATGCAACCCTTCCAACTCATCTCCGCTGGAAAGAATGGCGACACGCGGTCGGCGCTGCACCGTGACCTCCGCAGCTTTAACCATCGCAAGAATACCCAGAGTGCCGGGGTTGATCTCAGTACCTGGCGTCAGCACGATTTCACCGGTGCGCAAATTCTCGCCGCGACGACGAATGTCTTTACCCGCCTGCGCGGATACATTAATTTGTACTTTATCCGCAGCAACGGCTTGCGTATCTTCGACACGAATCACGGCATCCGTTCCCTGCGGAACTGGCGCTCCGGTCATGATGCGTACGCACTGTCCAGCTTGTACAGTCAGCATAGACAAGTCACCCGCCTTGATATCAGCGACCACAACGAGCTGCACCGGTACAGCACTCAGTTCGGCAGCGCGCACCGCATAACCATCCATCGCCGAAATATCGCAGGGCGGATGATCTCGAGTCGAGCGTACTTCTTGTGCCAGCACACGGCCCAGCGATTGCAGTAAATCGATCTTTTCCGGACCCAGTGGTAGTGCGTATTGCAACACACGCGTTTGAGCGTCATTCAACGGGAGAGCATTCTTCATTTCATTCCTTCGGCAAGCGCCACATCCTGCGGCTCTCCATTCGTTTGCGAATCGCATATCTGCGGCAGCGACACATCGACACTCGGCTGGCACACACTGATTAACGTCTGTGCGAACAACGGTTGTACACGGGTGATCACACTTTGCAACAAGGTCTCACCGTTAACAGGCAACGAAGCTTTGTCTCGACCCATGCGTTTGGAATCGCCGCCCGCGAGAATGATAGCCGAGCAATCCGCGATCATCCCCGCACCTGCGCCAGAATAAATTTGGCGATGCCATCGACATCATCCAGCGCAAAATTCGGTAGATGAGGATGCGCTGACGCCACATCCGTCACCAGCGCGATCAAGCCATCGCCGCATCGCGGAGTGGTGGAACAGGCGGCGCGCAACACCTCTATCTTGGGACAATCCGCATTAGAAAAACTTTCCGCCAGCACCAGATCGGCATCGCCGAAATAACGTTGCGCTAGAAACACGGGATCATGTAGCTCGGAATAGTCCGCCACCAATTGCAGCGCATGCGGTGTGACCAGCATGCTTCCCCCCGCCCCCGCCTGCTTGAAACGCCAGCTATCCTTACCCGGAGTATCGAGCGGCACTTGATGATGTGTATGCTTGATAGTTGAGACCTTCAGCCCCGCCGTGACCAGCACAGGCAGCAACTTCTCGATCAGAGTAGTTTTACCGCTACCAGAGTGTCCGACGATAGAGATAAGTTTCATTGGTTGCGATATCAATTTTGATTGGATTGCATAAACATTGGTGTAGCTAACAATTCATCTGACAGCAATTAACCCGTAGCTCTCATATGCATTTCCAATCATGAAGGAAGCGATTCCTTTGTAACCGCTTCCACGGACTGACAGATGCCAGACAGGTAAATTAGAGTATACTAATACTCAACCTATTTGAGCAATCATCATGAATAAACAATTCGACATCACTGTAGTCGCATCATTGCGCAAAAAGCTGGACGATCACCCTGTTTACGGGGCCGTACGTACATTGCCTGATTTACGCATGTTCATGCAGCACCATGTATTTTCGGTTTGGGATTTCATGTCGGTGGTCAAATACCTGCAACAGGAGATCGCCCCGACAACCTACCCTTGGAAGCCACGCGGCCTACCGTCTGTCCGCTATTTCATTAACCAATTGGTATTGGAGGAAGAGTCTGATCAAGGTCTGCCGGATGTGCAAGGCAACCCTACTTATGCCAGCCATTTCGAACTCTACTGTGCTGCTATGCGGGAGATTGGTGCAGACCCGACTCCTGTCTTAAACTTCGTTAACATCGCCACCAGCCAAGGCATCAAATCTGCATTAGCGCTGGATTCCGTGCCGAATGCCTCTCGAATATTTGTGTCCAGCACATTCGATTTTCTTGCCAGCGATAAACCGCATGTCGTTGCAGCTGCTTTTGCGCTGGGGCGCGAACACATCATTCCCGGCATGTTCCGCTCTTTCCTTGAACGCATGGGCATCACCGAAAAAGAGGCCCCTATTTTCCATTATTATCTGAAGCGCCATATCTTACTGGATGCCGATTTCCACGGCCCAATCTCATTGCAATTGCTGAATGAATTATGCGCAGGAGATGAAACTCTATTGCAGGAAGCAGAGACGGCAGCCTGCTCCGCAATTGAAGCACGCATCATGTTCTGGAATGGCGTGCTTCACAAGCTACGATAGCGTGTCAATACTTCCCTTGCGTCTTGTTAATATAATTCGATAACTGCTCTGCCTCTTTGTTCATTCGAATCAGGTTGGTATGGGTATTGCGGAACAAAGCACTCATCACTTTGTAAATAATACGCGGGTTAGCATCGATCAATTTTTCAAAGTCATCAGGCTCCAGGGTGTAGACGGTGGCATCGCCGTTAGCAATTAGCGTCGCTTTTCGGGTGGTACGATCAATAAAGGCGCGGGTACCTGCACATTCACCTTTTTGCATGGTGTAGAGCACGTGACCTTTACCTTCTTTATCGCTAAGCAAATTAAGTTTGCCATCAATCAATATAAACAGCGTATTTATTGCGTCCCCCTCTTTCGAAAGCAATTCTCCATCTTTAAGTTGTTTGACTCCCATAACACTGCCGAGAATACGGCATTCCTCAGCAGTCAATTCCTTGCCGATGGAAGAGTTACACATTGGTACTACATCAATTTCGCTGCTCATGCTGGCGTTCTCCTTGGTAAATTTATTGAAAATAAAAGTTGTTGTTAAAAACTTTATCGACGCATCATTCTGCTGAATATTATTAAAGTTCGTTGCTCTACTATGGATGCGGTGTAACCCATGATTCTCCCAGCGGGGTCGTTTCTTTCTTCCAGATGGGCACCCACCGTTTCAATTCGTCGATCAACCAGTGGCAAGCATTCAGCGCGGGGGTGCGGTGCTCTGCACCGGTGACGATCAACACGATGTTGTCGCCTGCGGTGACGCTGCCAATACGATGCACGATACGCGCATCCAGTAATCCGAATTTCTCTATCGCGGTGCTGCGCAGGCGTTGCAGCTCGGCTACTGCCATGGCGGGATAGGCATCGAAGTCAATGCGACTGACTTCGCGCCCTTCGGAAAAATCGCGTGCACAGCCGACGAAAGTGGCAATACCGCCGGTGCGTTTCGAACAGGCTTTCAGTGCGGCGATCTCCGCATCAACGGAAAAGTCTTCAGTTTGGAGTCGAACAGCATCCTGCATATCATCCTCCGCTGAACTTCGCCATGAAGGCGATCTCGTCGCCGTCGTTCAATAATAAGTGCATATCCTTGACCTGAACTTGGTTAACAGCTGTGAAGCACACGATATTAAATGCCTGCGGATGGCTCACACTCAGCGTTGCGACAATATCTTTTAGTTTCATCCCCGGCGTAAAATCAAACTGCGTCTCACGCGTCTGCACACGTTCAGCTACAGGCCCAAAAAATAGAACTCGTATCACGCAGCACCTCTACGCCAGATGCCGCTCTTGCCGCCACGTTTTTCTTCCAGCTGTATCTGCTCAATTCGCATACCTCTGTCCATCGCCTTACACATGTCATACACGGTCAGTAGCGCGGTGCTGGCGGCACATAAGGCCTCCATTTCAACCCCGGTTTTCCCCACGCATTTGGTAGTGGCGATGACGCGCAAACCAACACAGCCGCCGGCATCTGTTTCGTTAATTTCGTCGAAAGCGACATCCACTCCGGTAAGTGGCAAGCTATGGCACATCGGAATCATTTCGGCAGTCCGTTTTGCGGCCATCACTGCGGCAACATCAGCGACTGCCAGCACATTACCTTTGGCGATAGTCCCTGCACGAATTCGCTCAAGCGTCGCGGGCTGCATACGTATCACACCGATGGCGATTGCCACGCGCTGCGTATCCGGCTTATCCGACACATCGACCATGCGGGCGCGCCCGCCCTCGGAAAAATGCGTTAATTCATTCATCTATTTCCCTCTCTAATCAACCAGAGTGTGTAACACTTAAGGCTCATTGCAATCACACTTTGTGTCAGTACAATACGGATACTGACATTAACAGACTTCCCGTTTAGTCTGACGTAAAAAAGCCAACCATGACAACCCTGCAAGATACTTTCGGACGCAACATCGAATACCTGCGCTTGTCGGTGACGGATCGTTGCGACCTGCGCTGCTCATATTGCATCCCCCAGGGGTTCCACGGGTTTGAAACGCCCGAACATTGGCTAACCTTCGGCGAGATCGAGCGCGTCGTTGCTGCATTCGCCCGACTCGGCGTGGCACGCATCCGCCTGACCGGCGGCGAGCCGCTGACCCGTCCCCGCATCGCTGAACTGGCGCAACGGTTGTGCTCCCTACCCGGCGTAAACGACCTTTCGCTTTCCACCAATGCCACCTTGCTCGCAAAGTATGCTGCCGATCTGTACGCAGCAGGTGTCTCGCGCCTGAATGTAAGTCTCGACTCGCTCGATGCCCCGCGCTTGGCGTGTATCACCGGACGCGACTGCCTGCCGCAAATACTCGACGGCCTGACCGCTGCAAAACAGGCCGGATTCACCCCCATCAAGATCAACATGGTGATCCTCGGCGGCGAGAACGAACACGAAGTCGAAAGCATGGTCGAATTCTGCATGGCACAAGGTTTCATCCTGCGCCTGATCGAAACCATGCCGATGGGCGCAAGCGGACGCAGTGCCAGCTATGTCAATCTGCAATCGGTGCGTCAACATTTGCAACAACGCTTCGGCCTGATTGATGGCGTAGTATCAGGAGGCGGCCCGGCGCGTTACCTGCGCTCCGTCGATGGCTCATTCTCTTTAGGTTTCATTACACCAATCTCGCAACACTTTTGCGACACCTGCAACCGCGTGCGTCTCTCCGCAGACGGCATTCTGTATCTTTGTCTGGGGCAGGAAGATACACTCGACCTGCGTAGCTTGCTACGTACCGGAATCACCGATACCACGCTGGAATCAGCGATCCGCGAGGCTATCGCCAGAAAACCAGAACGCCACGAATTTAAAGATCAGCCCGACAAGATCGTGCGCATCATGACCCAAACCGGTGGCTAATCGTCACCCAACTCCGGTGCCGGTTCGCGTATTTCATTCAGCAAATCTTCCGCGTGCAACTCCGTCTCGGCATGGATCATCTTGATCAAAGCGTGCGAGCCCTCAGTTAACTCCGCGCGCAACTGTTTGACGCGCGCAGAAGCATCCCGATAGCTGTCATGCTGTTCGATCTTCTCCAGCATTTTGATGGGACGCGCGGTGATGCTATAAATAAAATAGGGCATGTGCGATTCCGTCAGATTGCGTACAACCTTAAGCGCCGGGTTGTTTCATAAAAGTAATGACATGGGTATTGGGCGCATTTTTGCTGGCGCAACTCCCCTCGCCAATTCCGGCCAGTTGCTCGGCTTCATGCAGCAGATTGACGACATCCACATAATGTTTTTGCTTCACCATCATCAGCGCGGTGTAGCCGCCTTCATTCTGCGCAAGCACGTCGGCGCCCGCCCGCAACAACGTTTCGACCACCGCTGTTTCACCATAACCGGCCGCCAGCATCAACGGACGCACACCGTAGCCGATGGGCGCTTCGATGTTTGCTCCTGCGTCGATCAACACTTGCACCACAGCGGCGAATCCTTGTTTTAACTCGGCGTTGTATGCGGCCTTGATCAACGGCGCCCAACCAAGTTCATCGTGCGCATTCACATCCGCCCCGGCTCCAAGCAATGCCTGCACCAGCGGCAAGTTGCCGGAATGTGCGGCCAGCATCAGCGGCGTAGCACCGTTTTCATCGCGTAAATCAACAGCGGCTCCTACCGCTAATATTGCTTGCATTTCGACAACATTACCCGACTTCACCATTTCAAATAACATGCAAATCTCCAACCTAATTATTTTAGTACCGCTTTTTGCAAGGCAGCACGAATAGCCTCAGGAGCTTTCATGATATGCATAAAGCTGTTACTACCCATCATACTCAAGTCAGGGAAGCTGATCGCGATGCGAAAGCGCGCATACAGGGCGTAGACTTTGTTACCCGAAACCAGCACCTCATAGGGAAGATGCGCGGTAGATTTCACATTTTTAAAATCAATCTCTTTCATGATGAACTGATCGTCCATGTATTGGTTGTCCCCATTCCCATTCATTGCGACGCCAAATACACTTTCCTGCTTTCCCGGAACATCGACGCGGTAAACCTTGGAGACACCGTTTTTATTATCCGCAAGTTTGGTATCCACTGCCTTCACCGCTTCTTCGTAGCTGGCGTATTCAGCGAGCACGCTGGGCTCGTCGAAATATTCCATACCGATGGTGTAGTGATATTTGCGCGCTTGTTTCGCAGTCATACCCTGCGCACCAAATTCTTCTATTTTTCCCAAAGCATTTCCCAGCAATCCCGCTACTGCGCTCAAATCACCTTTCATACGATAGACATTCGCCATATACACCGGATTGGTATAGCTCACCTGTACTTCTTTACCGACTTGAGTGATCGCTATTCGCTGCACAGCTCCGTATCCGCCAAACTCGGAAGCTGCCGCATTTTGCTTTAACGCTTCGTTAGTGACGATGATGATGTTGGCACTGGTATAAGGGGAGTATTCTCCCACCACACTAAAGCCAGCTGTCGTCAGCGAGTTTTTCACTTGCACTGATTTTTCGGCGACTGTCCCCTCGCTTTTTGAGGCCAGCACGAAAGGCTTGAGCAACTCATCAGCAAGCAGCGCAGTACTGAATATCATCAACGCAGATAGCAGCAGACCCTTGATCGCTTGGTGCATCTTATATTTCTCCCTGTTTATAATCGGACTGCTTTTAAATTTGCTGCGGATGAAACCAAGCCAGCTTGTCGCGCAAGGTCACGACACCGCCCACGATGATGAGTGTGGGCGCTTGCGGTTTCTCGCGTTCGGCGATGCCCGGCAAAGTCGCCAGCGTTCCGGTGATGACGCGCTGATTCGGAGTGGTTCCCTGCTGCACGATGGCGATGGGCGTACTGTCCGGCATGCCATGTTCGACCAGCTTGGCGCACAAAATATCGAGACCATGCAGCCCCATATAGACCACGACGGTTTGTTTGGGGCGCGCGAGTTGCTCCCAGTCGAGGTTCATTGTGCGGTCTTTAAGGTGCCCGGTAACGAACACACACGACTGCGCGTGATCGCGATGGGTCAACGGAATACCTGCATAAGAAGCCACGCCGGAGGCTGCCGTGATACCCGGTACAACTTGGAACGGTATCCCTTCGGCCGCCAGCGTTTCGATCTCCTCGCCGCCGCGTCCAAAGATAAACGGATCGCCTCCCTTGAGGCGCAACACGCGCTTACCCTGCTTGGCCAGGCGCACCAGCAACCCGTTGATCTCTTCCTGTTGCAGCGTGTGATTGTCGCGTTTCTTGCCCACAAAAATGCGCTCCGCATCGCGCCGCGTCATTTCAACAATCGGTTTGGAAACCAGATTGTCGTACACCACCACATCGGCTTTCTGCATCAAACGCAAAGCGCGAAAAGTGAGCAGATCCGGATCACCCGGGCCGGCTCCGACCAAATACACTTCGCCGCGCTGAATATTATCTTCGCTCGCCAGCATTTGTTGCAGCATTGCTTCGGCGCTCGCCTCGTCGCCGGTCAGCACCTTTTCAGCCACGACACCTTCCAGTGCGTTCTCCCAAAAAATACGACGCTTGGCCGGATTGGTAATCCGCAGTTTTACACTCTCGCGAAAGCGTTCGGCGAACGCGGCCAGACGACTGTAGTTCTGCGGAATCAGCGTTTCCAGTTTGCCGCGCAACATGCGTGTGAGTACCGGCGATGCGCCGCCGCTGGAGAACGCCACCATCAGCGGCGAACGATCCAGAATGGCCGGCATGATGAAGGAACACAACGCAGGATCATCCACCACATTAACCGGAATATTGCGCGCCTGCGCCAATTCTGAAACTTGCTTGTTCACGCCATGGTCATTTGTGGCTGCGATAACCAGCGTCACTCCGTCCAAATGTTTGGCATCGAAATATACGGCGATACTATCGACACCCCGCTGCCTGGACAGTTCAGCAACTATCTCCGGCGCGACCACCCGCACTTTCGCGCCCGCTTCCAGCAAGACGCCCGCCTTGCGTTTGGCGACCTCGCCGCCGCCAACCACCAGGCACAGCTTGTTTTTCACATCAGCAAAGATTGGTAAATAATTCATTGATTCATCAAACCTGTAGTGGGCATGGGGTTATGCCTGAGTAAATTTTTGTAGTCATCGCGCATGCTCGCTGCGTACCATTGCTGACTGCACCTTGCAATGCCGCACGAAAGCGACAAAGCGGGTAGCCCAATAGCAACTGCCTATGGTGCGCAAATGAGTATAGGAAGCCAGTAAATTGTGCACGATGAGACCGTCACGCTCCCCGTCGATGCCATAACCGCGCTCGACATGGTAAGCGAAGCGGCTGTCCGGCGGAAGATTCTCCAGACTGGAATAATGAAATTCGTGCGCCTTGATTTGTTTGGCGGGCATGTCCGGACGCGGCCAAGGATGCGCCTCGTCTTCTTTGAGATGCACATAACCTCGGCCTATCGGCTTGCCGTGCATTTTTATATCGCCGGAAATCGCACCGACCATTTGATAACTATGCCCCTGATAGTCGATGCTGCGCGACAAATACATCAGGCCACCGCATTCGGCATAAGCAGGCAAACCATTTTCGATGGCCTGTTTGATGTCGGCGCGCAGCGTTACATTAGCTTCCAATTCGGTTGCGCAAGTCTCGGGAAAGCCGCCGCCGATATACAGGCCGTCCACTTCGGGCAATTGTGCATCGAGCAAAGCATCGAACGGCACCAATTCCGCTCCCGCCGCCTCCAGCGCATCGAGATCGTCGGCGTAATAAAATCCGAATGAACGATCGCGCGCGATACCGATGCGGATTTTTTCACCGCAGGGCAAGGGCGTAATTTTGGCCTTGTGCTGAATGTCGAAAGTCGGTTTTTGCGACAGTGCCAGCAACTTATCCAGATCAACCTGCTCTGCGATGGCCTCGCCGATTTGTTTTATTTTTGCGGTCGCCACATGCGATTCATTGCTGGGCATGAGTCCGAGATGGCGCTCGATAATACTGAGACGCTCGTCGTGATGAATCGCGCCAATCACCGGCACATCGGTGTAGTGTCCGATGACGGCACGCAACTTGGATTCATGCCGGCTGCCGCCCAGATTATTCAGAATCACGCCAGCAATATTGATGTCGCGGTCGAATGCCTGATATCCGAGAATCAACGGCGCGATGCCGCGCGTCATGCCGCGCGCGTCGATCACCAGCATCACCGGCAGATCCAGCAGCTTGGCCAGTGCGGCGTTGCTGTTGCTGCCGTCCAGCGCGAGACCGTCGTACAAACCTTTGTTGCCTTCCACCAGATTAACCTCCGCACTGTGCTGCGCAAAGGTGGCGATGATGTCATTCCGCTCCATCAGGTAAAGGTCGAGATTTCGGCAGGCATGTCCGGAGGCTTGACTGAGCCACATCGGGTCGATGTAGTCCGGTCCTTTTTTAAAAGGCTGCACGACATGGCCGCGCGCCTTGAGCGCGGCGCACAGACCGATACTGACCATCGTTTTACCGGAGGATTTATGTGCCGCCGAAATCAGCATACGGTTCATGGCAGCCTTCCGACAGGGTTAATCCGAGATATACGGTTTATCTTGCGGCATGAAATTCAACACACGCACGCTAACCGTGGTGATGATGAATGCAATCGCCAAGCCGCCGCAACCCAGCATCACTTCGTAGATGGAAGGAGTGTAATTTGCGATCTGCCCGTCGCCGAAGGTACTGCTGGCGATAAAGCCGGGGAAAATATTGAGCGGATAGGCTTGTCCACCGATGATGAACACATACAGTAGCGCGAAAGCGCCCAGAATAACCAGAATCGAGGCCAGCATCACGCACTTGGCTTTGCCCAAACCGGGGAAATAGATCAACGCTAACGGCAACAGATTTCCTGCCAATACATAACCCCACCAGAACAAATTGGGATAGATACCGCCATCACGCAGTATGAAATACTCAAATCCTGTCTGATGCGCGAAATACAGATTGGTAAAATGGTAAGTGGCAACCATGTACAGCGAGCCAATTACAAATATGCCGAGCAGATTTTTTTTGCGCCGCATGATCTCCGGATCAAGGACTTTTTCATTCCACGCATAGATATTGCTTTGCACCAGATGGAACACTGCCAATCCCCATGCAAAAGACAGCACGATGAACATCGGTGGCAGCAATGCCGATCCGTAGGCCTGCCGCGCAGTAAGGAACGCGAAGATCAGACCGGTGCCGGTAGTAAGAATGAAACGCCAGGCGAACACCGCTAATCCGGCTGGCTTATTCCACGGATTCATGCGGCGCTCCATCATCGTCCACAGATACAGGATAACCAGTGCAAACATGCCGGAATACAGCACCACGTTCCAGGCAAACACCGAAGTGATGTTGAAATTTGTCGCGGCGACAATGATGCGATCCGGCCTGCCCAAGTCGAGCATCAGCACAGTCAAACCGCCTGCCAGCATCGCGACAGATAACAAGCTTGCCAACGGCGCACGCGCTTTGTAAATCACTTTGCCGAATACCGAGCCGATGGACGCGACATTGAGCACGCCGGAAGCGGCCACGATCAGAAAGATGGCAAACACGTGCGGCATACCCCAAACGATCTGGTTGTTCATTCCGCTAATAATGTGACCGTGCTCTTCCATCATATGCACGGCATACAGACCCGCCAAAGCCACCAAGCCGCCGATTGCCAGCAGCACGTAGTAGACACGATTTTTATAGTGCAACGAAGCAAGAGTAGGCATGTTTACAGTCCTTGGTAACGGATGCCGGGATTAAGCTGCAGATCGGCGCGTACTTGCACGGATGCCACGCTATGCACTTTCTTGGCGATATCACTTTCAGGGTCATTCAGGTTGCCGAATAAAATGGCCTTGTTCGGACATGTTTCGGCGCAGGCAGGTTGCAAGCCCTGATCCACGCGATGTACGCATAGCGTGCAACTTTCAACCGTGCCTTTGCCACGCGGTACATCCGGATTCTGATCGTGCAGCGGTTCATGCACGAAAGAACGCGCTTTGTACGGACAAGCCATCATGCAATATCGGCAACCGATGCAGCGGTGTTTGTCCACCAGCACGATACCGTCGGCGCGCTTGAACGAAGCCGCCGTCGGACAGACATCCACGCAAGGCGGATGCTCGCAATGCTGGCACATCATCGGCAAGGCCAATTCTCGTCCCGTGCTGATGTCTTTGAGTTCTATCTTGCGTATCCATTGGGAATCGGTAGCCGCCGTTCCTCCAGACAAACCATTCTCTTTGTTGCACGCAGTTACACAATCCTGACAACCCGGCTTGCATTGCGCGGTGTCGATCAGCATGCCCCAGCGCACTTTGTCGCTGACACCTTCCGACTTGCCCTGCGCCACCTGATACAACAGCATGCCGGGAGCAAGGGTGATTGCCGCCGCACCGAGCGAAGTCTTGAGGAAATTTCTGCGCTGCGAATTCATGTCACTCATTTTGCGTTCCTCTGCAACCATGCACTCTTGCGCGTGCCGGAATGGCACTCGAAGCAATCTATCTTCACCGCCTCATAGCGGTGGCACGCAACACAGAAACTATCATCGCGCGCGATCACACTGTCATCCTTTATGCTGGCATGGCATTCGATGCAATTCTTCAAGCTGATCGCATCATCGCGAATCCCTTTGCGCACAGTTTCATTGCGTTGATGCTTAAGCAGATGCATGTGGTTGGTGCGCATCCATTGCGGATCTTTCACGCACTGCCCGCCCTTGCCGATATCCGGCTTGGGCGCACCGGTCTCCGCAGCCCAACTCAGCGGGATGCAGAGGCAAAGCAACAGGGAGACGAACAGCTTCATTACTCGCCCAAGCCCATCTGAATATAGCCCGTCGGACAAACATCCGCGCAGATATGGCAACCGATGCACTTGTCGTAGTTGGTGGCAACATAGCGTCCGGTCGTCGCTTCGGTTTTCTTGACTCGATACACTGCTGTCTGCGGGCAATACACCACACAGTTGTCGCACTCGAAGCACATGCCGCAACTCATGCAACGCTTGGCTTCGGCAACTGCTTCTGCTTCACCGAGAACTCCCAGACGATCATCAAAATTGCCCAGCGCGCTTTCTTTGTCCAGCGTAACAACCTGACGTATTTTGCGCGGCGTATAGCTGAAGTGCCCGAGGAACAATTTGTCATGCGGGATGACGTAGCGGTCGGAACGGTTGTCGAAGTTATGAACGGCCACATTGGAATCGCAAGTGCCGCGCAACGGCTCTTGTGCAGCTTCGATCTTGATACCCTTTTCCGCCATCTTGCGCATCAGGTCGAACTGGTGCGCGTCGATCTTCGGACGTTTCTCCAGATCACGACCAAGCATGAAATTGTGGATACCATCGGCAGCAATTGAACCGTGTCCCACAGCGGTAGTCAGCAGATGCGGACGAATCACATCACCGCCCGCGAACACGCCCTTTTGTCCGTTCACCACATAGTTGCGGTCAGTGGAAACAGCGCCTTTGCCGTTATTGAATTGCTCCAGACCGGTGAAATCGACCGCCTGACCGATCGCCGAGACGATCAGATCAGCATCGATGTTATGCTCACTGCCTTCGATATTCTTGATCTCCAGCTTGCCGCCGGCAAACTTGGCTTCGCACTTGGCCACACGCAATGCAGTGGCACGACCATTCGCATCGCGCACGACGCCGATGGGAACCAAGCTACCGAGAATGTGAATTCCTTCTGCCAGCGCCTGCTCGATCTCATGCTTGTTGGCCTGCATCTGGTCGATATTGAACACCGAGGTCAGCGTCACTTCTGCGCCTTGCTTGGCAGAAATATCGGCTACATCCTGCGCCATACGTCCGGCGATAGCATGTTCGGAATCCGTCGGGTTCGCGTGTGTGATATGCCCCAAACGGCGCGCCACAGTTGCCACGTCGATGGAAGTATCTCCGCCACCGACCACCACCACGCGTTTACCGACATGCTGCAAACGACCATCGTTGAAAGCTTTCAGGAAGGCGGTCGCGGTGACCACATTCGGCGCTTCGCTATCGGCAATCGGCAAGGCACGACCAGCTTGTGCGCCCAATCCCAAAAACACCGCATCAAAGTCTTTGCGTATCTGTTCCAGCGTGATGTCGGTGCCGACGCGTGTTTTCATACGTGTCTTCACACCCAGATCTAGAATGCGTTGTATCTCCGCATCCAGCACATCGCGCGGCGTACGGAAGCCAGGAATGCCGTAACGCATCATGCCGCCGAGAAACTCGTGCTCGTCAAATACGGTGACTTCATGTCCCTTTAGCACCAATTGATATGCGCAAGACAAACCTGCCGGGCCGCCGCCGAGAATGGCGACTTTTTTGCCTGTCGGTGCGGCAGTCGGCTTGTTGAATTTCAGTTTATTGGCAATAGCGTATTCGCCGAGAAAGTGCTCCACCGAATTGATACCGACATGATCTTCCACTTCGTTGCGATTACAGCCGCTCTCGCAAGGCGCTGGGCACACGCGTCCCATCACCGAAGGAAATGGATTGGCCTCGGTCAACCGACGCCAGGCATATTCTTGCCACGGCATAACAGGCTTGCCATCGGCACCCGCTGGAACCTTCTCTGTGCCGCGCACGATTCCCAGATAGCCGCGAATATCTTCGCCCGCCGGGCAACTGCCCTGACAGGGAGGAGTCGACTGGATATAGGTCGGACATTTGTAGGAATATCCGGCCTGAAATATCACCTGATTCCAGCGGCGCACTTTGTTGTCGCCATCTTTGTAACGGCGGAAAGTAATTTTCTGCGGGGTTTCGCTTACTACTGACATTTTCTATCTCCTCGTTATGGCTCGCCTAGCTGAATTGCGTTGCTGACTAATTGATGCACGCCGCCCACCATTCTTCTATCGAAGCCGTAGATGGGCATGACCTTGGTAAATTGTGCTTTGCAAATGGCACAGATGGTCGCCATGAAATTGACACCGTGTTCGTCCACCACTTGCTGCAATACTTCCATGCGCGGCAAGGCACCCTTGACACGCAACTCCAGCAAATCGTCCGTCAACAAGCCACCGCCGCCGCCGCAACAGAAGGTCTGTTCGCGCGTGGTGTTGGGTGACATTTCGACAAAGTTGTTGGCGACCGCCTTGATGATGTTGCGCGGAATCTCAAACTGCCCACCGGCCAGATCCCCCATGCGCGAACCGCGCGCCACGTTGCAGGAATCATGAAAAGTAATGATGTGTTTGTCGTTCTTGCTCTTATCGAAAGTCAGCGCCTTGCGCTCGATCATGTCCCAGGTAAATTCGCAGATATGCGTCGGCTGTTTGTAGCGATGGTCGAGTTGTTTTTGCAACATCTGCGCAAAACGATCCACCTCACCCGCACCGCCGCCTACACCGCTCAAGGTATTCCAGAAGCTATATGCAACACGCCATGCATGGCCACATTCCCCCACCACAATGCGCTTCACTCCGAGTTCGAGTGCGGCTTCACGAATACGCAGGGCGATCTTGCGCAACTGATCGTAGTTACCGATGAACATGCCGAAATTACCAGCTTCCGAAGCCATAGATGACAAAGTCCAACTGGTACCTGTGGCATGGAATACTTTGGCATAGCCGATCAGACTGTCGATATGCGGCTCGGCAAAGAAATCGGCCGATGGCGTAATCAACAGAACTTCAGCCCCCTTAACATCGATCGGAAAACGCACGTCGATGCCAGTGTCTTCTTTTACGTCTTCTTCCAGTCCTTCCAGAGTATCGATCAGCGCCGGCCCGGGTAGACCGAGATTATTGCCGATCTTATGTACCTTGCCGATGATCTCGTTGGAATATTTCTGGCCGTAGCCAATGGAATCGAGTATCTCGCGCGCCGCCATGGTCACTTCGGCAGTATCAATGCCGTATGGGCAAAATACTGAGCAACGGCGGCATTCTGAACACTGGTTAAAATAGTTGTACCACTCGTCCAGTACTTCGCGCGTTAAATCGCGCGCTCCGACCAGTTTGGGAAACCATTTGCCGGGCAAAGTGAAATATCGACGATACACACTACGCATCAGATCTTGCCTAGCCACCGGCATGTTCTTCGGATCTTGCGTGCCGATGAAATAATGGCATTTGTCGGAACAGGCACCGCAGTGCACGCAGGCATCCATATACACTTTAAGCGAACGGTACTTGGAAAGCAGTTCGCCCATCTTGGCGATGGCGCGGTCATGCCAGTCTTCCACCAGTTGGCCGGGAAAGCCGATGGCCTCGTTGATCTTGTCGCTGGCAATGTAGGGGCCTTTTCCTGCCATCGCGCCCGGTTTTAACACCGGAATGATGGGGATAATGCGATAGGCAGGTGCAGTGATATCTGCCATGCTATTTCTCCGACTCTAGTTTGGCCGCCCATGCGCTTAGATGGCGCTTCTCACGCGGATTGTCCGTCTGGTTTCGGGTGGGTGAAAAAAAGACTCCCGGTGCATGCAAGAGCTTGCTTATGGGGAAGATCACCAGGAGTAAAGCAACTGACAATAAATGCAAAACGAGTATCGTATCTGCGGGTAAAGGCAGGATACTGAAACTCATCCAACCTTGAAAAAAACTTTTTACTGCGATCACATCGGTGTGCGCCACGAACTGCATCAACAGGCCGGAAGCAGCGATACCGATCAGTAGTAACAACATTAAATGGTCTGATGGCGTGGAAATATAACGGATACGCTCGACCAACAAACGGCGCGCCCACAATCCGCATAATCCAAACAGCATGGTAATACCCGCATAGATTCCAAAAGGCTGGATAAAAGCGACCCAAGCCCACACCGGCTCGGTGAAATAACGCAGATGGCGCAACACCACCAAGGCCATACTGGCATGGAATAACCAGCCCATGCACCATGTCCACAGATTGGCTCTAAACAAACTCTCGAAGAACACCACTTCTCGCGTCATGCGCAACACCACGCCACTGGTTGTAGTCGGCGCAGGGGTGGTTGGTATCTTCAGCGGAGCCGGCGTGGTGGCATAGCCACGGATGCGATACAGCATTCCGACGACGAACAACAAAGTCGCAATATAAAAAAGGATCGCAAGCAACATGTTCATCGCGGGAATATTTCCTTAACGGATCAAACGCAGCCGGTTGGCTTGGGCAGACCGGCGATCTTGCATGCCTGCTTGCCGGGGCCATAGGGGAACAGGCCATACAGATATTCGCTGTTGCCTTTCTCCGCACCGAGCTTCTTGCCGATAGCTTTAGTCAACACGCGCACTGCCGGAGCGATTTGATATTCATCGAAATATTCGCGTAGAAAATTGATCACTTCCCAATGCTGTTCAGACATTTCGATGCTCTCTGTCTTCGCGATGTAATTCGCTATGTCGGCGTTCCAGTCTGTCAAATTGACCAAATAACCTTCTTCATCCGTCTCGAAACTCTTTCCGCCCACGTCAATATTCGCCATGCTTTTTCTCCTTCAGTGTGTTGTTCTATTTGCTACCGATTAAAGCCAGGATTGGCAGTTTTTGTTATTGACTGTCAGATCGACGAAGCCGCCGTAATCCACTGCGGTAACTCCTGCCGCGATGCGGTCGCCAACGCCGCGCGCATCCAGATCGGGTTGCAGCACGTAAATCTTGAAACGTTTCGCCGCTTCCATCAGCTTTGGCTCAAAGGCATTGCCCTTGGTCGCCGCATAAACAGCATCCTCGATCAGCAGAATCTCGCCGCCGGTTGCGACACGCAGACAATCTGCCAATGCGCCATTTGCCAAGGGTGATTTGTTGATGATATGTAGCATTTATTTCCCCTTAGAAACTTAAGACAACGTCTTGCTCATCCATCAGCGCGCCCATTTCGGCACTGCCGAGCACGGTGACATCGACCAGCAAATCATCTTCGGTCAGGCCGCGAGCCTCCATTGACTCTTTCTCAACGTACAGTTTCTCCACGTCGTAGCCTTCCAGCGCACGGTAAGTCGGTGAAAAATTCTTGGTCTCGATCCCCTTGGTCTGCTGGCCCTTCTTCAACTGGAATACGCCGTCATCCAAAAATACCAACGACACATCCTGATCGAAAGTCGCGGCGATCAGCACCACTTCCAAAGATTCCAAAGCGTAGATCGTGCCATACGGCGCCTTGCGATTAACGAACATGAATTTTTTTACGATTGCATCACTCATCCCGTTTCTCCTTAAGCGCCGAAAGTGATCAGACGGTCACACTTGGTACCGGCTTCCACCAATTGGCCCAGGCCGGAAATGTGAAAACCCGGCGCAATATTTTCATCCCGCAAGCCGCGGCGCATGCCGGCTGCCACGCACACCACCAGATCCACTTTATGCTCTTCCGCCAACTTGCTCCAGCGGTTCACAATGTGGCGGTCATCCTGCGGTGGCGACGTCAGCTTGGACGCGTTATTCACGCCATCGTGATAGAAGAACACGCGCCATACCTCATGCCCTTTGGCGATAGCCGCCTTGGCAAACAGATAGGCAGTATCACTTGACTGATGCTGATACGGCCCTTCGTTAACTACGATTCCAAATTTCATTCGATCTTCCTCTTAGAAACGGATATGTGTCGAAGCATTCAGGTTGGCACGCGAACCGCGCCAATCGTCGATCAGATACTTGGTAAACGGCAAACCCGTCTTCTCGAAGAAACGCGGCCAGCCGATGCGCTCAATCCAGTCGGCCATGCGCTCCCACGGACGCGCATCTTCCTTGTAGACACGCAGGATGTTCTTCACTGCATCGGCAACTTCGGGCCAGCGCGGTGCATTATTGGGCAGACCGGACGCAACCATTTTCATGAAGGTCGGTTTGCCGCGTGCGTTGGAATTCTTACCGCCAACCCAGATCGCCAGCTTGGAATTTTCCGGGTCGTTGATCTGCATCGGTGGGCATGGCGGGTAGCAAGCGCCGCAGCACATACATTTGGCCTCGTCGATTTCCAGCGAAGGCTTGCCGTTAACCATCGCCGGACGAATCGCGGCAACCGGGCAACGCGCAACCACAGTCGGACGTTCGCACACATTGGCAACCAGGTCGTGATTAATGACCGGTGGCTTGGTATGCTGCACGATGATAGCGATGTCGGCCTGACCACCGCAGTTGATCTCGCAACAGGAAGTAGAAAGATGAACGCGGTTCGGCATTTCTTCGCGGCGGAACTCGTCGTACAACTCATCCATCAGTGACTTCACCACGCCGGAGGCATCCGTACCCGGAATATCGCAATGCAACCAACCCTGGGTGTGCGCGATCATGGTCACCGAGTTGCCGGTACCACCTACAGGGAAGCCAGACTTTTCCAGCTCGGCGATCAGCGGCGCGACTTTCTTTTCGTCCGAGACGATGAATTCAATGTTGGAGCGTATAGTGAAACGCACACGGCTTTCGGCAAACTTATCGGCGATATCGCACAGTTTGCGGATGGTATACACATCCATCTGGCGCGCGGTTCCGGCACGTACCGACCATACTTCGTCTCCGGTATGAGACACATGGTGCAAGACACCCGGACGCGGACGGTCATGATATTTCCAGTTGCCGTAATTCTTCGCCAGCATCGGGTGCAGATATTTTTTATTGTCCGGTACGCCAGTCTCTTTTGGCTTGCGCTTCGCAACAGGTGCTGCTTGAACGGCTTGATTCATTCTCTATCTCCTCAGGCTGCTTGCTTTTTAGCATTAATTTTGGCAACTTCGTCGTCCCAACCATCGGTACGCACGTACGGGTTCATACGTGGAGAGTTGACCATGGCTGGATCAACGTCAATTTCCATCGCATCAAGATAATTGGACAGACCGATACGCTCGATCATCTCACCAGAACGCTCGTGCTCCAGTGCGTTTTCGGCAAAAAATTCGATGTGACGTTGGCTAAAGTCCACCAGCTTCTCGACTTCCTCTTCAGTACCCAGCTTGATAAACGGAATCACCACGGTGCCCATCAGACCGCCGATCTTCAAATGACTCTTGCCGCCAACCAGCACGCTTGCACCCTTGTCCTTACCGGGAGCCAGCGCACCTGTCATCACGTTGATACAGTGCATGCAACGCACGCAATCCTGATTGTTGATCTCAACACCATGTGTCTCGCTCACGGCAACAGTAGAGATATGCTCGCCCTTCTTGAGCTTGCCGATTTCCTTGACCTGAAAGGTCTTGCTCGGACAACGCGCCACCACGTCATTTACCAGCTCGTCCATGCCGTGCTTGGCAAACCACTTCTTGGCCAATGTCTCGTCAGTGCGGATATTGTCGCGCCAAGTCCCAATCACCGCGATGTCGGAGCGTTGAATCGAGTTCATGCAATCGTTCGGGCAACCGGAAAACTTGAACTTGCACTTGTACGGCAGTGATGGACGGTGAATATCATCGAGGAAAGTATTCAACACTGCACGATGCGCCTGCGCTTCGTCGTAGCAGGACTGCTCACAGCGCGCCGCGCCCACGCAAGACATCGAGGTACGCACCGCCGGGCCCGCACCGCCGAGGTCGAAACCCATTTCATTGAATTCGTCAAAAGCTTTCTGCACGTTATCGGTAGTCGCGCCTTGGAACATGATGTCGCCGGACTGTCCGTGAAAGGCGATCAAACCTGAACCGTGTTTTTCCCAGATATCGCAGAATTGACGCAGCGTATCTGTATCGTAGTGCATGCCGGGCGGTGGCATCACGCGCAGCGTGTGAAACTCGGCCGCATCCTTGAATTTTGGCGTACCGTCGGCATTCTTCAGTTCAGTAAAACGGGGAATCACACCGCCGCCGTAACCGAATACTCCAACTGTACCGCCCTTCCAGTAACCTTTACGGGTCTTGTAAGACTCTTCCAACTGCCCCAGCAGGTCAACCACATAGTCTTTCTCTTTTGCCAACTCTTTCAAGCCGGTTACAAAACTAGGCCATGGGCCGGACTCGAGTTGATCGAGATTAGGAGTGTCATGCATCTTCTTTGCCATTGTTTCTTCCTTTCAGTCGCACTGCATCAGGCTTCGGTTCATACCCGGCAAGGGTGGAAATCTTTGGATACGTCCGGGTTCATGCTGCCGACCCGGCTTCTTAATGGGATGCAATAGTACGGGGCATCCGTCAAGCAAACTATCACCCGTAGCGGGTATTTTTTATAACCCTTACGGGTGGTATCGCGCAGTTCTCCAGTAGTATTTCAAAGACTTATGAAATAGGGATAGACTCGCGCCTCATTAAACACATATAAAGAGTTGTCATGGCAGAGATCCTCGGATTGGCAAAATTCAAAGTCCCTCTTGGATCGCAAGAGATTGAATTGCAACAAATCGACCATACCGAAGGCGGTATGAGTTTGCTGCGTATACGCATACGTGAAGGCAAGCGTTTCACTATTTTTGACATTGATCCGGGTACTGCCCGGCAGTGGGCGCAGGCTATGCAAGACTGGGCTGGCACTCAGGAAACAAAGGCGTGACTGATTTACAGGCTGACATGATTGATGCGATCTTCGATATCGCTGGCGACACGCTGCCGTCCAGCTATCCCTTTGCCTTGTGGGAATCGCTGGCAAATCATGCTCCCGTGCTGAATAGCGATCAGTCAATCGGCGTGATCCCGTTGCGCACTACCGCAAGCGAAGCGGGCATGCTGTTAGCCAAACGGGCCAAATTGACGTTAAGACTTCCGCAAGCACTCGCCGCGCATGCCGCTTCACTAAGCGGACTGCAACTCGAAATCGAAGGCTGCGCATTGCAGCTCGGCAGCCTCAAGCTACGTGCTATTCAGGCGTATCCGACTTTGCACGCGCATCTGGTTAAGACGGACGATGATGAAGTGAGTTTTCTTAAAGAAGTTTCCGCACGTCTGGCGGAATTGAATATCAACGCCAAGCTGATCTGCGGCATGCACAATCAGCTAACTTCGACAGAGCGCACGATCAGTGGCTTTAGTCTGGTCATACATGATCTTAAACCGGACGCATCGCTGCGTTTGCAATACACCGGATTAGGCGCCGACAGAAATTTAGGTTGCGGCATTTTTGTACCCTACAAAGCCATCACCGATCTGGACTGATGAGCAAGTAGGATTTCTTTAAGAGGAGAAAAAGATGGGATACACAGTAGCAGGAAACGAACTCGAAACGGACGCTGAAGGCTATCTGTTGGAACCCGATTACAGCGAAGAAGTCGTCGGAGTGATCGCCGCCATCGAAGGTATTGAGTTGACACCGAAACATTGGGAGATCGTCAATTTCATGCGCGAACAATACCGTGAACACGGACACACGCCCAACTTCCGTAACATGCTCAAAGCCGTCAACGAATTCTGGCCGGAAGCAGACAGCAAGGCCTTGTACGATCTCTTCCCAATCGGCCCGGCAAAACAGGCCGCCAAGGTTGCCGGATTGCCGCAACCCTTGGGCAAAGGCGGCTACTAAGCACATGCGCATTAAAAGTAACTGGTTCAAACCAGGACGCGAACATACCCCGGAGGAACTTGCCGGGGCATTGTCTTTCGTCATTTACCGCATTGCCGATAATGCGCTGAAAAAAACGCGCAAAGCGGATTTCGAGATCGCCGTGGGAACGCAATACTTTGCCTTCCTCACGGAGTTTCTGCTGTTCGTAATTCAGGTTGCCGACCGCATCGCCTATCGTCGTCTACCGCAAGAGGCGCGCATGGAATTTACTTCTACACTGGCAAATCGTATCGCGGAGACCCATGCTGAAAATGAGAGCCGCCTGCTGGGTGGCGAATTGGTGGAATGCAAACGCCGTTTCATCGACCGGCTCAATCAGCGCGCCGGTGAATATGCCGACCTGAACTACGAAGAAAACGCCACCAACTTCTCTTTCACCCGTTACCTCGGATATTGCATGGACGAAGTGATGGATGAAAAAGACAACGGCTGGATCATCGACCAAATGATGAGCATCGAAGCACCGGAAGCAATCGAGATGGTGGAAAAGACTTTTCGCAATCTGCTGGAAAGCGAACCGCGCCAGCCGCGTCGCCGCGCTTCTGCCACTGGCGACTAAGCGATGTCCAATCCGTTCGATCTTGAAGACACAGAAGTATATTTGCGTTGGCGCGAACGCAAGTTGGCGCACGCCATCACCAATGCGGACGAACTGATTGTTGAAATCCAAGACCCCAATGCCATAACCGCGACTGAGCGCGCCGAATTACTGTCGCGCTGCCAACGCGGCAATATGGTGATCTATGCCAGCCGCAAAGCAATGGATGAACGCGCAGTACAACACTTTGGTGCACAGCTCGGATTAAAGCAACTCGATGCCAATTGGCTGGCGGGCGAACAAGGCGTAACCCGCATCACCGTATGCCATGAAGACGGACAGCGGCAAGCCTACATTCCCTATACCGACCGTGCCATCAAATGGCATACCGACGGCTATTACAATCCACCGGAACGCCAGATACGCGGCATGGTGCTGCATTGCGCGCAGAGTGCAGGAGACGGCGGCGAGAATCGTGTGATGGATCATGAGATCGCCTATCTTATGCTGCGCGATATGAATACAGATTTTATTCGCGCCCTCTCCGCTCCCGATGCCATGACTATCCCGGAACGGGTGGACGCTACTGACGGCATACGTCCAGCCCAGACCGGCCCGGTGTTTTCCGTCGATCCGCTGAGCGGCGCGCTGCACATGCGCTACACCGCACGTACACGCAGCATCGAATGGCAACAGGATGAGATTACGCGCGCGGCTGTTGCACAGTTGGAACAATTGCTAACCACCGAAACTCCTCACATCCATCGCCTACGCTTGGAACAAGGAATGGGCTTGCTGTGCAACAACGTGCTGCACGACCGCAGCGCATTTACCGATGATCCGGCCAAGCCGCGTTTGCTGTATCGCGCAAGATATCTTGACCGGATAACAATAACTTAATTCCTGAACGCTAAAGTTTCCGAACTCCCTACCGATAAACCCAAGACGCGGTAATTCTCAGCGTCACAATAAATATACTAATTAAGGATCACCATGGCAGCGCATACCCCCTCAATACTCAAGCAACTTAAATTTTCGTTCTTGGGATTCGGCCTGATGATGGGAATAGTATTTCCGTTCTATGCGAACATATTTGTCAATTGGAAAGACGGGATGCTGGTGTGGTTTTGTTTGGGCTGCCTCGTGGCCGGTATCACCATCGGCATCGTCAATCACAAACTGCTGGAATGGTTGCTCATTCGCAAACTGCGTCAGGTTGCGGTAGCCGCAGATCGCATACGCAAGGGCGATTTGCGCGAGGGTTGCGGTGTGCGCAGTGCCGACACTGTGGGCGAGATCACCGAAGGATTCGACTCGATGGCGGTTGGTCTGCGCGAGACACTGGGTGAGATGGCTCGCTCTGCCGACTCGGTGGATAGTACGGCACATGAGATTGGTACCTCGCTGCAATCACTCGGCCACAACATGGACGACTATCGCCAGAATGAGCATGAGATCATCAAAGTCATCAATGGTATGGCCGATGCAGCCAATTCCATTCTTGACCTGTCGGATGAGGCGAGTAAAAGTTCCTCTTCTGCTGATGAGCTGGTGCGTAACGGAGTCTCTCAGGTCAGTGCCACAGAAAAATCCATCTCGGTACTGGATGATGCCAGCCGCAAAATCTCTGCCAATGCCACCAGTCTAGAATCCAGTGCCAAAGAGGTCGAAACCGCAGTCTCGGCGATACGTGCCATCGCCGAACAAACTAATCTTTTGGCCTTAAATGCCGCCATTGAGGCTGCCCGTGCAGGCGAACAAGGCCGCGGCTTTGCAGTTGTGGCTGACGAAGTCAGGAAGCTATCCGAGCAGGCGGCGCAGGCGACCACCCGCATAGATATAGTTCTCAAACGAGTCGGTATCGATGTGGCCTCAACAGTCGCCATCTCACAAGAAAATGCCAATGCAGTCAGAGAAGGCCTGCAGGCGTCCCAAGCATCCTCGGAAATTTTCGTACAGATCGAGCAAGCCACAGCAGCGATGAAAACTTCGGTCGACGCTGTGCGGGAAGCCGCCGATGATCAACAAATGCTGGTCGGCATCGTCCTAGCCCGGATAGCGGAAAATCAGACTCGCACCGTCACTGCCGCAGACCTGACCGGCGTTTGTATCAAAGAATCAGAGCGCATGGTCGGCGCAGCGCAAGACCTCAATGACATCACCAAAAAATTTATAGTTTGATTGCTGCACATTTCATTTCACGTCTATACAAACACGGAGGCCATTGCTGAGAAGCTTAGACCAAAAATTTGGTCCAGGTGCCGATGTTATGAACATTCCGGTAGCCATGCTTCTTTAGCAGTAGCTTTGCCATTCCACTTCGTGTTCCGCTAGCGCAGCAGAGAACAATCGGAGAATACTTGGGTACCTCGCCGAGTCTTCCACCTAACTCCTGAAGGGGGATGTTAATTGTTCCGGGGGCGTTCCCATTTGCAAACTCGCCAGCTGATCTTACGTCAATAAGTATTGCTCCGCTCTTCTTCAGTTCCGGCAACATAGCGATGACTCTCTTTGAGTTCCACCACTTGTACACAAACCAAATTCCCAGTGCCACAAATGGCCAATATTTATTAAGAAATTCCGGAAAGTTCATATCGTTCCTAATTAGGTAGCATTGATGGAGTAGAAAAAAATGGGAAGTGTCAGTGTGAAGTTGCTATAGCAACACTCTAGTTTTAGCGACCCAAGCAATTATTAATGGCATTCTGCAATGCTCCAAAATGTATTTTTTAAATGTCGATCTTTTTTTCCTATGTAGACTTACATTCACTGAATGAGAATATTTATTTGGTTGCAAAGCTCTAGTGGTTCACATATTATATAAGCAATTACTAATATACAAGTTAGATGCTATAACATCCAACTAAATTAAATTGAAAGCGAGTGAAAATTGAAATCCAAAAATCGGAAAGACTTTGACAAAGAAGCATCAGACTGGGATTCGAACCCCGGCAGGGTTAAGCTTGCAAGCGAAGTCGCTTCAGCAATTATCAGGAAAATTAATCTCACAAAGAATATGGAGGTAATTGATTTTGGTTGCGGAACGGGATTGCTGACATTGAAGTTACAGCCTTTTGTGAAAATGATCACTGGTGTAGATAACTCGCAAGGCATGCTCGGCATGCTGCAGAAGAAAGTCGAAGAACAGGAGCTTGGCAATGTTCTTGCCCAATACGTCGACTTTGAAAAAGGGCAGCATGTAAAAGGCAATTATGACCTTATCGTGAGTAGCATGGTTCTTCATCATATCCCCGATACAGCTGAGTTACTCAAGGAATGGCTCAAACTTTTACGCCCCAATGGACAAATCTGTTTTGCAGACCTTGATACAGAAGATGGTGCATTTCATGGGGACAATACGGGTGTGCACCACCTTGGTTTTGACAGAGAGACATTAAAAGAGTTATTAAATGATATCGGTTATTGTGATGTCAGCGACACGACGGCAACAATCATGAGCAAGGAAGTGCAAGGACAACAACCAAGAGAGTTTCCTATATTTCTGATTTCTGCTTCTCGAAAACAAGAGTAAGTGAATATCGGTGCACATCCAAGCGATGCAGCTTGAATTTAAAACAAGTCACCCAATGTTGTACCCACTTAATTATTGGAGTTTGCCATGACCACCTTGCTACATGTTGTATGCCCTCAATGCCATGCCGTAAACCGTTTACCCGACAACCGGCTTGAAGAGGACGGCACTTGCGGAAAGTGCCATACACCTTTGTTCACAGGGCATCCAGTAGAGCTAAACGAAACAAGTTTTGACCAGCACATTTCACAATCCGACATACCCATCGTTGTGGATTTTTGGGCACCCTGGTGTGCCCCCTGTCGAGGTATGGCGCCGTCATTTGCAGAAGCAGCACAGCAGATGGAGCCAAATTATAGCTTCGTAAAAGTAGATACCGAGCAATCACAAAATATTGCTGCACGGTTTAATATTCGTAGCATTCCTACACTTGCCATATTCAAAAATGGGCAAGAAATTGCCCGTCAAGCAGGCGCCATGAATACCAACAGTATTGTGCGATGGGTCCAAGCCAATAGTGCGCAATAACCACAAAATATTGGAGATGATGTAATGAGTTCACATAAGAAGTTCCATTTAGTATTTTCAATCGTGATGGCTGCAGCCATGGTGTTCATCATGACCTTTGTTATCACTCTTGCCAACGTTGGCTGGGGGCACGGCTTTGTGCATGCATGGCTTAAGGCTTACGCTACGGCTTATTTTGTGGCCGTACCCGTGATATTTTTTGTTGCGCCCTTGGCGCGTAAACTAACCGGGAGGATACTCGGCATGCCAGCCTAATAATGAGTTCCCTCGACTCTACGATTCAATAAACTTCGTTTACTCTACATCCCGAGATTGAATTTTACGTACAGATCGATACTAGACACGATGATGCCGATCTCGATCGCTTACGATGGCAAATTCGCAATTTCTCTAACAAGGCATTAGGGACGAATAGAGACATAACCGTCGTTTTGTTAATAAAAAAGCCCGCAAAACACACGGGCTTTTTTATTGCGGCTTGCCAGCAAGTGAATATCTGTCGATACCAGATTTCGTTCGCTATAGCACTGCAATGATTTGCAATGCTAATGACAAATTAGAACTTGTAACGCAATGAGACCGAACATGCCTGTTGAGAATGATAGGTCGTGTTGGTAGCTGCGGTTGAACCTTGCGCAGCAGCCAACACACTAATGTCAACCGTCTGAACCACTTGTGGTGTGATCACAGCGGAGAAATCTATACCCAACGATTTGGAAATGCTATATCCACCGCCAAAAGTGTAAGAGCTTGCCACGATACCAGGGAACATTTCGTTGTTAAAAAAGTTAATGACTGAATTCCGGTAAGTTGATTTAGCGATCGCTCCAATCGGATCTTGTGCATAGTTGTAGCCCAAGCCAAGCCAATATTCACTGCCAGTATACTTTCCGCCCACTGCTACGACATTCTGATCCTGCCAGTTATAATCCTTATAACCTGTAGCCTCTGCCCATTGGATCAGCTTGTAATCAGTCGTAAAAGTATATTGGTCGTTTATGACATAGGAGACACCTGCTTTAACTTGAGCCGGTTGACTCAACGTATCGCCAAATCCTGCCCCGTATACGCTTCCCGAGTATAGACCAAAGCCTTTGGCCGCTCCGGATAATTGCGTCCCATAGGTCATGTCAATTTGAGATTGATATGCCAGCGCCAGTGTTACCGCTTTCGAGGCATTATAATAACCACCCAGATTAACTCCATAACCAGTATGGCTATCGGCGCTTTGAGAAGCGTTATAGCCATTATACGAAATCATTAAGGAGCCATATTGAATCACTGGTGAAAAACCTATTCCGTAAACATCTGTGTTATACGCAATGGTTGGCACGATTCTCGCGAGACTGAGTGAAGTTTTTGCATTAAAAAGTGCCGAAAACGCAGTGTACTCAACCCCCATTCCGGCGATACCGGCCATAGCGACACCATAAGTAAAATTGTCGTTGACGCGACCTGAATAGGAAATATCAGGAATGTAACTTGGACTCGCGCCACTAGTAGAGTCTGTGCCCCCCAAGCCGTTATTGCTTACGGTTGGTTTGAAGTAATTAAAGCCACCGGCAACTTCTGACCCGGTTGACTTACCAAGCATAGCGGGGTTAGCAAACGTGCTTTCAGCGCCGACAAAGTGCGCGACTCCGGAACCACCCAAAGCGATATTTTCCGAACCTGTAGCCATCATTTCATCACCGTTGGTGGCGTATGCCAATGGCGAAGCTGCCACGCTGATAACAAACATCGATGCAACCAATCTTTTAATCTTCATGCGATTCTCCCTGATTAATTATTTTTAGTGACGCAGTTAGTTCTACAGCCAAATCAAAACAACTTGATACACTTAGACAAACAAGCAGATATCGGTATCTCCGGCAAAGCCCATAAATGTGGCCGCGCCACCGTATTCCACTTGATCGATGAACTCGCTCTTGTCGAACTCGAACAGATCGACGGTCATCTGGCAGGCAATGAATTTCACATCCGCCTCCAGACACAAATCGCGCAACTCTGTCAGCGAGGCGACGCCGTGCTTCTTGAGTTTTTGCTTCATCATCATGGTCGCCATGCTTTCCATACCGGGCAGCATCTGCACCATCACCGGCATCGGGATAGGCATCGGCATGGCCGGATTAGCCAACGGGCTGATCATCACATTGGATAGATCTTTGCGTAGCAGTTGGAGGCCGTAGAAAGTGAAAAAAACCTGCACATCGTAACCGAGTGCGGCAGCGGTAGACGCCAAGATAAACGGCGGATACGCCATATCCAGCGTGCCTTTTGTGGCGATAATCGCCATTTTTTTTGCCATACTTTTCCCCTTAGATATGATGTCGTAAGAATTAACTCTTCTTCATGAAAAAAATGTATTTGCCCGACTCTTCTGTAGAAGACAGCAAAGTATTACCAGTCTGGTCTGCAAAAGCTTGCATATCTTTAACTGCGCCGCAGTCTGTAGCTATTACTTTGAGTACTTGACCGCTGCTCATATCCACCAATGATTTTTTTGTCTTCACAATTGGTAACGGGCAAGACATTCCACTAGCATCGAACTCTTTATCAAATTTCATTTTTCATCTCCAACGAGTTAATAAATTGCCGCTAAAAACAGGAAATTCCATGATTAAAATGCGGACGCATTATTAAGAACGCACAGCCGGATTGCGTCCATACCCTTGACGGGTATAGCGCATAACCCATTGGGGTTATCTTTTAGAGGATACTTATGCAGCTACGACCAGCGTGGGCACATCCATGTTGCCCGCAATGTTCTGCATGATGCCTTGTTTGCCGAAAGGCATGAGGTGATAGCGCTGCCGTCCGATTACCACAAGGTCGACTGCGGATTCTTTTACGGCGGAGATGGTTTGCTCGACCAGATTGCCAATACGAACTTCGCCTTGAACATTCGACGAAGAGGCGGATGCGAGCACGACATTCAGGGTGTTGAGACTTTGGGTTTTTGACAGCGATTCTTGATCCGGCGCTACGCTTAAAATCGTGAGCGGCAACTCGCAAATACCGGCGATGGTTCCTGCTGTTTTGGCAATACTGGGCGCAGCCGGAGTATCTCCCACCGCAGCAAGAATACGCTTGCTCCAGAATTCCGCCGCGCGAGGTACCAGCAAGACACTGCATGATGTATCACGTATGACTTTACTGACCATCTCCCCCACCAACAAACGCGCCAGAAAACTAGGCTTGCCGCGTCGCCGGATTATGATCAGATCAGCTTTCGATTCATTGGCTTCAGCCACGATCCCAATATGAATTTCAGACCTGCGCCGCACACGCACATCAAGTTGCACACCTGCGGCATCCGCCAGCAGGCGTAGGGCACTGATCTTATCTGCAATTTCCAATTCGTCGCGCAGCACCAACTCGGGCATCTCGGCTTCGTATTCTGGATTATCCAGCATAGGAATTACGACTAGCAGGGGCAAGCCGCAACGCTTTGCCATAGCAAAAGCGAGGCGCTCTGCACCAACATCAAATTCAGTATGCTCTGTAGCCAATAAAATTCGATTAAACGGGTAATTGCCCATGTTTTAACCCTTAATGAACGGAGCTCAGAATACCGGACGCAGCAAACAATTGCACCAGCAAAGCGCAGACACATATCGCCACGAACATCCAATCTTTGCGGCGCACATAGATGGGCATCACAGCCAATAGACACAGCAGCGAACAGGCAGACAGCCAAGCGATACCGATCAACCCGGCGAAGTCTCCATAACCAATCAGCTTTAACCACGCCCATCCCGTCGGAGCGTTTGTCTGCTTCAGGTATTCAGCCGTCGGTAGACTCCACACGTTGGGCAACTGTTCCAAAGGAAAATGTGCGGGCAACCAACCCAATACATAGGCAAGAAACGATACGACAAGAATCGCCAACCCCGAACGCATACCCCAATTCAACCAGGTCGCGTAACGCTGCTGCTCGTCAGAAATGATCGAATCGTTATCAGGTGTAATCACATCCAGACTCCCAAGCCTTTGAGTAGCGCACGTATTCCGGCAAACAGCAACAAGGTGATCACCATCTTGCGCACTACAGAAGCTTTCAGCACATGCAGCAAACGCGCGCCGATCATCGCCCCCAACATCATACCGATCACTGAGGGCACAGCGATGATAGCCAAGACCGCACCTTTACTCAAATATATCCAAGTTGCGGATGAACTCGCCAGCGTCAGAATCAAACCGGAGGTCCCGGCTGCCACTTTGATCGGTGCGCCCATTAGCAAATTAAGCACGGGTAGATTTGCCCATCCCGCGCCGACACCGAACAGACCTCCGATAAATCCGATCAATATAAAAATAAACAATCCCAGTGGTGTACGATGAACTTTCCATGAGATATTTTTGCTTTGTGCCGCATCATGAAAAACACCGTGTATGGATAATGCGATTGCAAGACGGTCTTGCTTTAACACATCCGGAAATTCTGATTTCTTGGCTGTCGCCATCAATACAACAATACCGAGAATTGTCAGCCCCAAAGCGATCTGCACGGTCGTAGCGGGCAAGACCAACCCGAGCAGCGCTCCGGCAATGGCACTGGCGGAAGCCAACACCGCCAGCGGTAACGCCAATCTCAAATTGGCCAACCCACCGCGCAGCAATGACGGCCCAGCCGCCAGCGCACTCGCCATGGCAACCAGCAGCCCTGCTCCGCGCACGAAATCGAGATGAAATGGAAAGAAGCCGCCAACGATAGGCACGAACAACACACCGCCACCAACACCCGAGGGAACCGCGACAATGCCTAGGAAAAAACAGGTGATGAACAGCGCCAACGCCCAGCCCCACCAAGGCATTTCGCTTGTTACAGGCAAACTATTGGCCGCATATGCACCTGCCGAAAACAAAGATAAAGAAAGAAGCAACAATAATGCATTAGCTCTAAGCAAGCCGCCTAGTTCCCGGAGTCTGGTAACAGGCTCTTTCAGCATTATGAGGTGCCCTGATAATATAAATTTTGCGGATGCTGCGCTTCGGCAAAAAAGTACCAGCGTTCTGCCAATAGCCCGATGTACTGCAAAATGAACGCCAGCAATGGCAAACTCAGCACCAGCGCCAGCGGCAACACGAAGGCTCCCAGCACCAGCATCACCAATATGCCGCGTACAAAATCTTGGCTCTTGCCGTGAAAGAATTCGCGCGTATTGTACGATCCGCCCATCGAGCCTTGCGATTTTTGCACGATGCGCGGATGACGGATTCCGATGGCCGTTTGCAAAGTACTGGTCGGGCGCAACTTCGCATTGCGCCACAACGATATGCTTCGTGTCAGCAAACCCAGCACAGTCAGTGCAAACGCGGCTTGCGCCAATGCCGCAGTCAACTCAGGCGCGGCAAAGCTGGCGTAGGCCGCAGCCAAAGTCGTACCCGAAGCACAACCCAGCACGATGAAGTTTATCAGTGTCAGCGGATGTGCCCATTCTTTCAGCACCTTGATCGCACCGTAAATCATGCCGGTGCACACGAACAAGACCAGAGAAAGAATCACGCCGATCGTGGCAATGGCGAGCGTGTGGCCAAGGTTCAGCCAATGTGCGACAGCGTAAGCGAACACCGCCGCCATAAAGGCGGGCAAGGCGATGCCTTCACGTGCCAGCCAGGACGTGCGCCACATGGTCATCGCGCGCCAGGCACGTTCCGGGTGCCCCAAATGGAACACGGAGGCGATGCCGCCAAGTCCGCTCAAGATCAATACCAACACGGCACCGCCAAGCAGAAAATTACTTGGCAGCGAGGCCGAAACGAGCAGTTCGCAGAAAAATAGCGTGATGAACAGCCCCTGTCCGGCGCCGATCAAGGTGGTCAAAAATAGTACGGAGAATGCGGGACGCATAATGGGTCAGCCTTAGTTAAGTTCTTCTGTGGTCGGTGGCAGATTCTTGTCGAACGGCGCACCGTCGATCTTGTGCGGATTGTCGGAACGATAAAGTTCATCAGCGCGCACGATCACCGTGGTCTTGCGGCGTGGCAAATAATGATTGGCCGGTTTGGTATTGGCCTCCGGCATCAGCGTGTAACCACCGCGCTCACGTATCGCTATCGACACTTCAGAATCCGGATCATGCACATCGCCGAACAAACGCGCACCCGGCGGGCAAGCCAGCACACAGGAAGGCTTGCGCCGCTCTTCCGGCAAACTCATGTCGTAGATGCGATCCACGCACAACGTGCATTTTGTCATCACCTTGCGCTGCTCGTCGAACTCGCGCACACCGTACGGGCAAGCCCACGAACAATATTTGCAACCGATGCACTTGTCGTAATCGACCAGCACGATGCCGTCTTCTTCGCGCTTGTAGGATGCTCCCGTCGGACACACAGGCACGCAGGCCGGGTCTTCGCAATGCAAACAGGACTTGGGGAAATGCACCGTCTCGGTAGCGGGGAATTCGCCCACTTCGAAGGTTTGCACCCGGTTAAAGAAGGTTCCGTTCGGATCATTCTCATAAGGATTGCAGTCGGTCAATGCACCCGCTGCACCGGAGGTATTCCATTGCTTGCAGTTGGTCACGCAGGCATGACAGCCGACACAAACGTTCAGATCAATTACCAGCGCGAGTTGGGTCATTTCGCACCGCCTTTCTTTTTCTTGCCCGCAAACCACGCCTGCCAGCCCATCTTTCTTTGCTCCATACCGGGCACCGGTTGCATGGTGGGGAATTGCGGCGAGCTTTCTTCCGCTTCACCCGCTGCCGCCGGATAAATGCGCACGCGCACGTCGTACCATGCGGCTTGTCCGGTGATCGGATCGGAGTTGGAATAACGCTTGCCGTTCGGCATAGCGCGCAACTCTTCCGAGATCAGGTGATTGAGCAGAAAACCCTGCTTGGCTTCGTTGGCATCGCCGGTAAGATTCCATGCACCGGAGGATTTGCCGATGGCGTTCCACGTCCACACCGTGCCCGGTTCAACCGCTTCGGAATAACGGCACAGACAACGTACTTTGCCCCACTGCGATTCCACCCACATCCAGCCGCCATCGGCGATTCCCGCTGCTTCAGCGGTGCGCGTATTGACGTAGAGATAGTTGTAAGTATGGATCTGGCGCAGCCAGGCATTCTGCGAATCCCACGAGTGATACATCGCCATCGGACGCTGGGTCAGCGCATTCAGCGGATATTTCTTCAGATCGCTTTGCTCGTCTTCCAGCGGTGCATACCAGAACGGCAGCGGGTCGAAATAAGTGGCGACGCGTTCGCGCAACTCATCCGGCGGCTGTTTTCCCGCACGCTTACCTTCGGCGGCGAGGCGGAAGCCCTGCAACAACTCGGAATAAATGTGAATGATGATCGGGTCATTGTCGCGGCGCATACCGGCCTGCTGCGCCCACTCCATGTATTCCTTGTTCCAATTACGCATATATTGGCTGGATGGCGGCAAATGATATTGGAAGAAGCATCCGTTCTTCTCGTACATCTCCCACTGCTTCGGATTGGGTTCGCCGCGCATCGCCTTGTCGCCATCCTTGCCGCGCCAACCGGTCAGAAAACCGATACCGGAACCCGGTGCGGTTTCGTAATTGACCACGAAATCCGGGTAGCTCTTAAACTTGCGTGTGCCTTCTGCAGTAGTAAAGGCGGGGAATTTCAGACGGCTCGCCAGCTCGATCAGCACTTCCTGGAACGGCTTGCATTCGCCTGTCGGTTGCAGCACCGGAATGCGCACTGCATCTACCGGGCCGTCGAATTCCGAGATCGGACGATCCAGCATGGACATGCAATCATGGCGCTCCAGATAAGTAGTATCGGGCAAAATCAGATCGGCGAACGCGGTAGTCTCGGACTGAAACGCGTCGCACACCACGATGAACGGAATCTTGTAACCGCCATCAGCGTTTTTATCCACCAGCATGTTGCGCACTTCCGAGGTGTTCATGCTGGAGTTCCATGCCATATTGGCCATGAACAGCATCAGCGTATCGATCGGATAAGGATCGCCGCGCCAGGCATTGGTGATGGCGTTGTGCATCAGGCCATGCGCCGACAGCGGATGCTCCCATGAAAAGGCTTTGTCGAGACGCACTGGCTGACCGTTGGCATCGACAAATAAATCATCCGGCGTTTCCGGCCAGCCCAGCGGCGCACCACCCAGCGGCGTATTGGGCTGCACCGCTTCCGGGCCCTTGGACGGACGCGCATTGGGCGGAATGGCACGCGGATACGGTGCCTTGTGACGGAAGCCACCGGGACGGTCGATAGTACCCAGCAGCGACATCAAAATCGCCAGCGAGCGTATCGTTTGAAAGCCGTTGGAGTGCGCTGCCAAACCGCGCATGGCATGAAAAGCGACCGGATTGCCGGTGACGCTCTCGTGCTCTTCGCCCCACCAATCCGTCCACGGAATCGGCAATTCAATTTTCTGGTCGCGCGCGGTGATGCCCATCTCATGCGCGATGCGCTTGATGGTATCGGCGGAAATTCCGGTAATAGCTTCCGCCCACTCCGGCGTGCATTCGGCGACACGTTCTTTCAGCAATTGAAACGCAGGTTTCGCGGTGGTTCCGTCCGGCATGGTGAAAGTGCCATACAACGCGGGGTCTGCGCCCTTGCTGTGGTCATCCACCGGCTTATTGCTGAGCCGATCCCACCAGTAAAAATTATGCGGACGCAACGGATTGATGGGGTCGCCTTGCGGATTGCGCAACATCATGCCGAAATCTTTGCTGGACTTGTCCTGATTTACCAGTTGCCCGGAGTTGGTGTAGCGTGCCAGAAATTCGCGGTCATACAGCCCCAAGGCGATGATCTCGCGAATGATAGCAAGGATCAGCGCACCGTCGGTGCCCGGCTTGATCGGAATCCACTCATCGGCGATGGCGGCATAACCGCTACGCACCGGATTGATAGCGACGAAACGCCCGCCGTTGCGTTTGAAGTCGCCAATGGCGCTCTTCAGGGGATTGGAGTGATGGTCTTCCGCCGTACCGATCATGTAAAAAACTTTGGCGCGTTCCAGATCGGGGCCGCCGAATTCCCAGAACGAACCGCCGATGGTGTAGATCATGCCGGCGGCCATATTGACCGAGCAGAAGCCGCCGTGCGCCGCATAGTTGGGCGTGCCGAACTGACGTGCGAACAGACCGGTCAGCGCCTGCATCTGATCGCGTCCGGTAAACAAGGCAAATTTTTTCGGATCGGTCGCACGCAAGTGACCCAAGCGTTTTTCCAAAATATCGAAAGTCTCTTCCCAGCTAATTTCTTCGAACTCGTTCGCGCCGCGCTCGCTGCCCGGCTTGCGACGCAAAGGCTTGGTCAGGCGCGCCGGAGAATACTGCTTCATGATGCCGGAACCGCCCTTGGCGCAGATCACCCCCTTGTTCAGCGGATGATCGGGATTGCCCTCGATGTAGCGCACCTCGCCGTCGCGCAAATGCACGCGAATGCCGCAACGGCAGGCGCACATGTAGCAGGTGGTGGTACGCATCTCGGTGGATGCATCTGGCAACGGGGAAGAAATCGGGTCGTGTATAGGCGAAGACATATCAATTCTTTGAGTGGATCAATGTCGCGTCGGTTAATCGCGCGAACCTTTGCTATCTTTTCTATTAAGCGCAATAGTTCACACAAGTGTCTATACCCACGTCGGGTGAGGATGGGTATAACCCTGATGGGGGGTATGACGACATTTTCCATTTATCCTGTTGATATTTTTGGAAATTCACCTTAATCTGCGGGACGTTTTTAGATTGACTGGCGAAAGTTGATGCAGAAAGAAACGATTCCCATCTTTGAATTCAACCACGAATCCGACCACAGCAGTTTTTCGTGGGTACGCGAACCGAGCTTCACGCCCCCCGGAAAAGATGGCGGTGTGGACGCCTGCGTGGCACTAGAGTTCACCGCCCCGCGAGCAGGAGAACTCAGAACTTTGCTGGAATCTTTTTTGGAAAGCATCATCAGCGCGACCTCTGCGACCGCAGGCGTAGTGCGTTTGTTATCGCCGGATGGCTGCACGCTAGAACTCATCAGTTCAGCCGGACTTTCCAGCGAATTACAAGAAGAAGCAGAATGTGTCTCCGAATTGGAATGCGAGGTCATCGATGTTGCGGCACTCGGCCATACCGTGCATGCTTCGGACATCAGTAAATGCGATTCGCGCACGAACTGTTACTATGCCAATTGCCGTTTCCAATCGCGCATCGCAGTTCCGCTCGCTCCCTGCTCGGCGATAAGCCCGCTGGGCGTGTTGACCATTTTTTTCGATGTACCGCACAAAGCCGCCAGCAGCCACATCAAAACCATCACCGCTTTCGCGCAAATGATGAGCGCAGCCATTGAACATACCCGCATCAATCGCGAGGCCAGACGCAGCGAACGACTCGCGGCTCGTCAGGGAATTGCAAATGACATTCATGATTCACTGGCGCAAACGCTGACCTACGCCCGCATGCGCATCAGCTTGTTGCAGGAAGCCATCCGCAGCAGCAATGAAGAGATGGCAAGTAAATACGCGCGCGATCTGGATGAAGCTCTGGAGATAGGGCAAAAGAGTGCGCGAAAACTGATCACCGACTTCCGTTGCGATATGAATAGCGGAGGCCTGCTTGCCGCCTTAAATGACATCACCACCGAGTTTCGCGAACACAATGATATAGTGCTGGAGTATCACAACCGTCTGGTTGATCTCGAATTGCCACTGGAACATGAGATTCAGGTATATCACATCGTGCGCGAGGCGCTTACCAATATCGCGCGTCATTCCGGCGCAACGCATGCACGTCTGTTCGTTGATACCAATCTCGGCTATTTCGTATTCACTATCGAAGATAACGGTAGTGGAGCCAGCACCTTTTCTCCGGTAGAAGGCCACTACGGCGTGCTGATTATGCGTGAGCGTGCACAACGGATAGGCGGCAAGCTCAAGGTTGAGAGCTCCGCAGGATTGGGCACGCAAGTGCAATTATTTTTTCCCGAACCATCACCGGACTGGAGAACAACAAATGGCTGACAAATTAAAACTCGTACTGGTGGATGACCAAAATCTGTGCCGACGCGGCTTGAGCGAACTGCTGGCCAACTGCTACGATTTCTCTGTACTTGGTGCGACCGACAATGTGGATGAGTTACGCAATCTATTAAAAGGCGAGCCCGACCTAATCATCCTCGATCTGCGCATGAAGCCGATGGACGGCATCTCGCTGTTGCAATTGCTGCGCAGCGAGGGTTATACCACTCCCGCCGTTATGCTAACCATGAGCGACTCCGGCACTGACCTAACCAATGCCATCCGTGCCGGTGTGCGCGGTTACCTGCTCAAGGATATGGCTCCTGACGATGTCGTTGATGCCATCCGACGTGTGGCGGCAGGAGAATTAGTAGTCGCCCCCACCATGACTATGATCATGATCGAAATGCTGCGTGGTGATCAATCCGAACAAGATCCGAAAAATTCACTCAAGCTGCTTACCGAACGAGAACGCGAAATCCTGCAATTGCTAGCCCGAGGGGAAAGCAACAAAGCCATCGCGAAAACTTTGAAGATCAGTTATGACACGGTTAAACAGCATGTTCGTCACATTCTGAACAAACTCAATTTATCTTCTCGGGTAAAAGCCGCAGTCCTCTTCGCCAAGGAACAAGACGAAACAAACAGCGATAACTCAACACCGCGTTGTTGAGACTGTTTTCCGCCGATATACACAGCTCCGCCACATCTGCAAATCTGTCCTCCCCATCGGAGTTATATTCACCCTACCCCAAAGTGGTTATAGACATACCAAGGGTCGATTACGCCTAATAGCGAACCTAGAAAGGCCTGTACGACGGTACAGCATTCTCGGCTCAACAGGGCAGCGTTTATCAACCAAAATACCTTTAAGGGGGGGAACATGGCACATATCGTAATCATGGGAGCAGGAATCGGCGGCATGCCCGCAGCCTACGAGTTTCGCGACAAACTGGATAAAAAGCACAAGGTAACAGTTGTCTCGAACAGCGAAAACTTCCATTTCGTTCCATCCAACCCATGGGTAGGCGTCAAATGGCGCGAACGCAAACAAATCGAATTTCCGGTACGTAGCTACCTTGAACGCAAAGGGATCAATTTCATTTCCACCGGCGTCAAGCGTGTCCATCCCGACCAAAACCAACTCGAACTCAACGACGGCAGTACGGTCACGTACGATTATCTGGTGATCGCCACCGGTCCCAAACTGGCCTTTGACGAAGTCGAGGGACTTGGCCCGCACAGTGGTCACACCCATTCCGTTTGCCATATCGATCACGCCATGAAATCGCATGACGAATGGGAACACTTCTGCAAACACCCGGGCCCCATTGTGGTCGGTGCCGTGCAAGGAGCCTCCTGCTACGGCCCCGCCTACGAGTACGCCTTCATCATGGAAACCGATTTGCGCCGCCGCAAACTACGCACCAAGGTACCGATGACCTTCGTCACTGCGGAACCGTATATCGGCCACCTCGGTTTGGGCGGTGTCGGCGACTCCAAGGGCATTCTCGAATCCGGTATGCGCGACAAGCATATCAAGTGGATCTGCAATGCCAAGGTCACCAAAGTCGAAGCCGGCAAAATGTATGTCACCGAACACGACGACATGGGCATGGAAAAGAAGAAGCACGAACTTCCGTTCAGCTACAGCATGATGCTGCCCGCATTCAAAGGCGTGGATGCAGTATTCGGCATCGAGGGCTTGACCAATCCGCGCGGCTTCATCACCGTGGACAAACACCAGCGTAATGCAAAGTACAAGAATGTCTTTGCTGTCGGAGTGTGTGTCGCGATCCCCCCGGTCGAACCGACTCCCGTTCCTGTCGGCACGCCCAAAACAGGTTACATGATCGAGTCAATGGTTACTGCGGCCGTACATAACATCAACGCCGATCTTACAGGAACTCCAGCTGATACCGAGGCAACATGGAACGCTGTCTGCCTTGCAGATTTCGGAGACAGTGGCGTAGCCTTTGTAGCGATCCCGCAGATTCCGCCGCGCAACGTAAATTGGTTCTCCGAAGGAAAATGGGTGCATCTTGCCAAGGTTGCGTTTGAGAAATATTTCATCCGCAAGATGAAAAAAGGCACTTCAGAACCATTCTACGAGGGAAGCATCCTAAAAATGATGGGTATTGAAAAATTGAAGTAATTAAGTGCCGCTCACTGAAATACGAACATGATAGCTAGGAATGTAGCGATTGATCTGAACCCTGCCAGTACTTGGTGGGTTCAGATTTTTTTTGCTCATCCCCGCATTTAAACGACTTCAGTTAAGCAACATATCTATCAACGTGCATGGTAATAAATTTTACAAAACACAGGAGAAAGTCATGGAAATTATTAATGTTGGCAACCTTGATCGAATTATTAGAAGTTTAGCAGGAGCAAGTCTGATAGGGCTTACGCTTGCTGGAATTATTGGCCCTTGGGGGTGGATTGGCATCTTAGTTTTGATGACGGTTTTATTCCGTTCATGCCCTGCTTATCTAGTATTTGGCATCCGTACACGAAGCAGTAAATAAAATATTCACAATTACATCCAGCAAGAAACGTTTCAATCAAAGACAAATGAAACGTTTCTTGTCTTAGCTGAGTTCTCAAAAATGGAAATTAACGAAGATCATCACTCACCACTTGAATCCAACCCTAGAAAAGAAAAAACCACTAACGCTTTGCAGTGGTGGTTAATAGCTATTGCTTGGGTGATTATTTGTATTATCAATTTCTATTCTCGCGAAATTCTATCTGCATTAGGATCTCTATGAACAGGTAGTTGCACTTAAACCAAGAACAGATATCAATTTGCATCTCACTATTTAGCACGCCTTGTCTTTGTCATCTGAGTTGCTAGTAAAGTCATTCAAAAATAGAAACTAGAATACGATTTCTCACAGAAATTAAATGTCATTCGCATCAAGAATTTACATTGACTGCCGATATGAATCGGTAAGTTAGAGCCATATTTTAGTGAGCGTAATAGATTTTCAGTTCAGGAGGCACACAGGAAATGTTAAAAAATATAAAAATCAGCACAAAGATCATGGCCAGTTTTGGTCTGGTTTTTGCCTTCAAAATATCCTGCACTAACGCTCTCCTAACGTTTGGTAACTAAATCAGTAACACAGTTTGACTACTGTGCGTTAGGAGTAAAGATTGTTGGATACAGAATCTTTATTTCTCTTAAGAAACACCTCCCAACCTATTGATTGTAAAAAGTGGAATTAAGCGGGTTGTTCACTGGCGACGAGTTTCATACCCATTTTTTCAGCACGCAGTGCCAGTTGCCGCAGCACTCTTTCACGATAGCGTTCTTCGTAGTAGTCCTGTCCTTGATCGGTGTATTCCTCGCCCTTGGTGAGCATGGTGTAGATCAGGCGCGCCAGTTTGTGCGCGGCGGCAGTTACGGCTTTGGGCTTGTCCATGCGCCCGCACATTCTGCGGAAATACGCGCCGAGTGCTGATTGACTGCTACGCAATGCGGCAGCGGCCAATCTCAATGCTTGAGCCGCCCGGTTTGCCACACGCTTGGTTTTCCCGCTCATCACTTTGCCCCCGGTAATCTTGGTACCCGGACACAGTCCCAGCCAACTCGCGAAGTGCCCTGCCGTGGGGAAGCGAGACATGTCTGCTCCCGTCTCGGAGATTACCGCGAGCGCGGTGGTGACATCAATGCCGTCGATGCGCGTAAGATCAACTCCGCACATCCTGAACAACTGCGTGCGCAGATCAAACTTCGGCGCATTGCGGGTGCGGCCACGCTTTTTTCCCTTTGCCGGTTCTCCGTCATGAGCTTGCAGGGTTTGCAATTGCGCCTCAATCTCTCTGTCGCACTCGGTTAACTGTGTGCCGATGAAATCGAACATATCCAGCGCCTGCTTGAGCGCAAACAGATGCTCGGCGCGCCAGTTGCCTTGCAGGCTTTTTGCGATCTCATCAGCGGTGGCGCGAATGCGCGCATTCTTCATCGCGGCCAGCACTTGACCGTCGCGCTCGCCGGCGACTATGGCGCGCAGAATCTTCTGCCCCGTTTCGCCAACCACATCCGAGATGACGTTGGTGAGCTGGATATTCATCTGCGTGAGCGCCTTTTGCATGCGTTGCACATGTGTAGTCGATGGTGCGAAACAACGATTCTCTGCATCCGGCAAGCTTTTTGAATGGACGCTGATTAAGACGCACAAGCAACTCTCCAATTGCCTCATTCAGTTCCGCCAGGCTAAAGAACGCGCGATTGCGCAGGCAGGCCAGTATCCAGCGCGTCACCACCAATACACCGCATTCCACTTTGGCTTTATCCCTCGGCTTTCTGCTGCGCGCAGGAATCACGGCGATACAGTAATGATTGGCAAAGTCGTGATAGCTCGGATTGGTGTCCGGTTCATAGCGGCACGTTTTGCTGACACCGCTCTTGAGGTTGTCCGGCACCAGAATTTCCGGGGCTGCGCCGAAGTAGTCGAGCATGCGGATGTGACTGCCGATCCAGTCCGGCAGGGTTTGGCTAAAAGTCGCTTCGGCATAGGTGTAGTTGGACGCCCCCATCACGCCGACGAAGATTTGCACCTGAAGAATCTCACCGGTGTACCGATCCGTAACCGGCATCGTTTTACCGCAATAGTCCACGAAGCACTTTTCGCCCGCAGGATGTTCCTGACGCATCACGGCATCGAGCTTGCCTGCCCATTTCCGATAGCTTTCGCAGAACCAGCTGTAGTTGAACCCTTCAGGCTGGTTTGCTTTGTACTCTTGCCACAACAGGAAAAGGGTGACTCCTTTGCGACGCATCTCCCGGTTCACCTCATCCCAATTCGGCGATGCTCGCAAGACATCAACCGACAATAATTTGGGAGGAAACAGCCGCGCATTAATATCAACTTCGGTCATGTCGACTGGCAGCGGCCAGGACAAACCGGCTACCGCAAAACGGCGTATGTAGTCACTGATTGTGCTTCTGGCTACCTGGGTGCTTTTTGATATCTGCCGGTCCGACAGATCGAGGTCAAACTTCAGGCGTAGTATTTCTCTTGTTTTACGCATCGACAACTTCTCCATATCCGTCCCTCTTTCCGAAAAAAGGGCGAATGGTAGGTGAATATTATCTTGCGTCGATCCCTGACCAGGGGTGGCCGAATCACACCGGAATCGGTGGCCGAATCACAGCGGAATCAGTGGCCGAATGCTAATGGAATCGGGGGCCGAATGTGCGTGGACTGGGTGGCCGAATGACCGTGGAATACGCACAACAGAATGCAGCACTGGTGGAAGAAGCGGCAGCTGCGGCCGAATCGCTGGAAGAAGAAGCTCAGAGCCTGACTCGTTCAGTTAGCGTGTTTAAACTGGCTGAAGGACAACAGATCCAATCATTTTTCGCCCCGACGTCACGAGCTAGAACAAAATCGGCAATACATCCAGCAACCAGCAATACCTTGCTTCAGAACAAGACTGCGTCCAACGCAAGCAAACCTAAAATAAGTAATGCAGGCGAAGAATGGGAAGAGTTTTAGGTATTTCATATAGCCAACGTTTAATATTTCAAGATCAAAGACGAACTGACAACTGATCATCAAACCATTTGGTTGTAGTAAATGGAGATAAATATGGAAAATGAAGTTATTACACCTAACAACAGCAGCGCAGCTGGTGGCGAATACCTTACTTTCAGAGGCTGTAAATAATTCTGTGTAACTGCCGCTTTTTAAAGATGCCGTTGAAGGCGGTCTTCAAACTCAATAATAAACCGGCTCATTGCATTGCGCCAATTCTGAATTGGCATCGTCCATTTTTTGGATGCCGCCTGAATGGCCAAGTACACGACCTTTCGAACTGAGTCATCCGTTGGGAACACCTTGCGTTTGGTGATGGCGTGGCGAATGACGCTGTTTAAAGATTCAATCGCATTGGTTGTATAGATCGCTTTGCGTATATCGCCAGGATAAGCAAAGAAGGTCTTGAGATTGTGCCAGTGGTTGCGCCATGATTTGCTAATTTGCGGGTATTGCCCATCCCACTTTTCGGCAAGCTTATCCAGTGCTTGCAACCCCAGCTCCTCGGTCGTGGATTGGTAAATCGCTTTCAAATCCGCCGTGACCGCCTTGTAGTCTTTCCAGGAAACGTACTTCAGTGAGTTGCGTACCATGTGTACGATACAGAGCTGGATTTGTGTCTGCGGATACCCGCATAAATCTCTGCCAGCTTGGTTAATACATCGATTCCATTACCCACCCAGCTTTTATCCTCTTTCGCCACAGTAGTACGACGGGCGCTCGCTTTATCTTTAACATACGTTGATGAATCCTTCACCATATCTGCTTTACCGATCCAACCGCAGAAAATACGCATAGTCGAAATTTTGTTTTGAATCGACGAAGGAGACTGACCCATCACCTCCAAAAAATTAAAGACCGCCTCAAGATGTTTTGGCTTAATGTTATAAACAGACTGAATCTTGTACTTCAGCTTGAACAGATCACTGAAGAAGTTACGTATGTTCGTTCGTCTTATCTCCTGAGTACGCGCGCTTACCTTCTTATCCGACTTCGCAGCCTTGTCTCTATTTTGTTGCAACAGCACTTCGACCTGATGATAGATCTTCTTCGGAACGAAATGACTTCCTGACACATAATCACATTGAGCTCCGCCAATCCTATTTATCCAGATGCAAAGATGGATCCAGCGGATGTTCAAATCGGTGTTGAAACTCAACGTTCTGCCAAAATCGTGCTTGTTGGCTCAATCAGTTGGACTATTAAAAAGGTCTAATGCGGGCGAGCTTCCCGTCTTCCAGTGAGTTAAAACCGTCTCCTGCTCGGCCATTGCCGCCATCTGACTGAATGACCGCGTCAGTCCGCAATGCGGAGATTAGCTGCCACTCGGAATTCGCGCGTCGCGAACCTACCAAGCTTTCATGCGGAAAAGTCGACCATCGGCACCTTCGTCGTGTAATGTAAGCACAATCTGGTCGGAGCTAAAAACTGGCTCGTCGTTCTCGCCCGCTGGTGGCATATCGGAGTCAATCAGCGTAATGACGGGCTGTACGCCGAGGTTCGAGTACTCGCGAATCACTTTGAGGAGGTTGACTTTCTTACGGTTATCCAAGGATTCAAACACGCCATCGTGATATACAAATCTTGGGAACTTGTCGTCAAGATGAGCGCGTGCGACGGCGAGGTCAAAGGCTATGCACAAGAGTTTGCGGTATGTATGACCGAGGTCAGCACTAGTAGTATTGCCGGCGTCGTCAAGAATCTCAGCCCTGAACTCGAGATGACCTTCCTTGTTGACGAACACGTTGAGTAGCGCTTTGTGTGCAATAACGTCTTCGACAATCTCGCTGAAGAACAGTCGTATTAAGGAAAACATGCTTGCATTGTCGGCACTCTGCGCTTCGACGTTAGCCTCAATTTGTGACTGAAGATGTGTACTCTCTTCGGACAACGTGCGAATCTCCCCTCTTAATTCCTGCAAGCGGCGGAGGAAGCTGCGCTGGCGATCCAGTGATGCAATGTCTGCGCGTAGAGTTACAAGGTCATCCGTAACCTGTTTATATTTGGCGAATACGTCAGTGCCGCTGAGGAAGGAGAGCATATCGGAGCGACGCTTGCCAAGGGTATTCAGATCCGATCCGATTCGCTTCAATTCGGTCTCAATTTCTGTACGCTCCTCCTGAAGGTAGACACGACGTTCTTCGGTAATCGCGCGGTTAAACTCGAGTAGTTGATCAAAATCCTTCTTGATCTGTCCAGAAAATAAGACACCAACTTCATTGAACATGCGCTGGGCATTCTCAGGATTAAAAAGGATCTGATCTTCTTCAAGCGAGGCGATGATCTTCCTCTTGGACTGGTTAAGCGAATACCGCTGTGAATTCAGTGCTCCAATTCTTGTGTCAATTTCATCAACAAGCTCCTTAGTACTTTCTTTGTCCCGCTGCCGGAAGTCGAAGGCATCGAGAAGCTTCTGTTTTTTTTCCGCATCTTTCTGTTTCAAGAGTAGGATGCCCTCGATCTTTCCGATATCGTCCACGGAGCCGCCAAGCTCGGTTTTCACCGTCTCAGCTTTAGCTTTTTTCTCCTCAAGCTGGGCCAGTTTCACGTAGTGCAGATCAATCGGCTTGTGATCGAAGCCGAGAATGTGAGCGACGTATGGCTTCCAGTCCGCGTGTTTACCAGCAAACCTTCGTAGCTGAAACACATCTTGGTAATCGTCTTGGCTACGAAGCTGATAGCCTAGTCCCTTGCGGTACTGCCACGGAGAGATTGCGCGCCAGTCGAGTAAGCTGTCGAGCATTTCTCGAGCGCGGTCAAAGGGAAGATCATCGTGATCCCAGTCGACTTTCGGCAGTTGCGTGAAGTCTTGATGCGCAGCATCGTGCTTCTTGAAGCTGATCTTAGTCGGTTCATCGACACCTCGGCGAACGGTGACACAGGATGAGTCAGCTAGTTCAACCTCAAGGAATAATACGAAATCCTTAAACAGCTCCTCGTGTTTGAAGAGAAAGAACTTGGGATCTCGACCTGCGAGAAAGCAATAATCGATCAGTCGGCCGAGCGTTGTCTTGCCGAGATTGTGAGTGTCCTTGTCTTGGTTCTCAGGCAGCCTGATCTCTGCCAGAACAACGTTGAGACCTGCACTGAATTCAATGGGGCCGAACAGGTCATGCTTGTTGCAGTAAATCCTAGATAGCTTCATTGGGCCCCACGTATTCGATGGCGTCGGTCTTAGAGTGATATTCGATCAGCCCGAGGAGAAACAGGAAGTTAAGCGCTGGCAAGAATAGAACGTCGCCACCAGCAACGGCCTTTTTTGCATAGCTACGTAGTGCGCTGTAGCCGTCGAGGCGGCGCTTGCGAAGGTGCGTCAGCAAGAGCAATGCAACGTTTACGACGGTGCGATCTGGATGCGAGTGCTTAGACGGCCGCAGCATCTTTGCTCTCTCCGATATCGCAGTTCCAGTACATATAGAAAAGCATAACGCGCGTCAGCTTTTTGTTTGCACGCAGGACAGGATCGCGCGCGAATAGGAGCGTCAGAAGGTGCTCCATTACTTCGTCAAATGACTGGTAGTCTTTCCGCTTTGAGATGATCTTAAGCTGGAATTCCTCGACTACAGAATCATACATTTCTAATAACTCTTTGTTCTCCGGGGCTGCGAGAAAGATTTTAATCTGTGCAGTCTCCTTGAGATAACGCTTGCGTAATGCCTTGGCATACTCTGCACTCATTTTGTTAATGTCGTTTTTCGTCTCGTACGGTGTCCTAGGAGTCGGCGGCGCGTCAAGTGTGGTCGATGCCCCAACCATGTGTCGGGTCAACGCCTGTACAACTTCAGATAGATCATCTGGGCTCACGATCAGCGGTGAATCGACGGGATCGAGATTGGCAATGCCAGGCACATCAGGAAAGTCCTTTAGCCAGCTCTCTAGCGATTCAAGGCCGCACAACATAACGGAGGCCTCTGGAATGCCACATTTTGTAGAAAGATGTGCGCGAATATCGCTCTCTGTGTTGCCGGTCAATCGGCGATTGGCAAAAAGCATATAGTGATCGAGTTGCTTTGCTTCTCGCAGTTTTTTGATGCGTGGCACTTCCTTGCCGATCACGGTGTTCTCGGATTTTGGACTAAAGAAGTCCCCCTCGGAGAAGCTGCGGTTGTAGCCAATCGTGTGTTTAGCCTGTGCTATGACCGTCCCATTCCATGGGGCTGCCCTACTCGGCAACATATCGGCGGTGCCAACAAATTTGGCATCCCGTCCGCCATCGACCCCCTTAGCGAAGCCTTGGACTCCCATACCGAGCAGACGTTTACAGAGCAGCACAACAAGCTGCTCAAACTGATCTTCGCTTAGATCTTCGTATGCGTATTTCATTCAAATTCAGTATTGAGTTCAGTTGGTTGTAGCCCTAGTCTTCAAACTGGACATCGAGTTCCCTTTTGAAGCGCCCTACAGTCATCGCCGCTAGAAGTATTCCCTTCGACCCGTCCATTTGCATGGTTGCTAATCATAACATCAGATACTTAAGCGAAGCTTGAAGCTGCGGGTCGCTTATTGATTCCAACAGTCCAAAACAACTTGCCTAACGGATGGTTACAGAAACCGAGTTGCGCCTGTCACCTTCATGTGACCATAATGATCTTAGTGCTGTAAGTCGGCACGCCCGTTTCTGATACTTAGTGTCCGTATCATGAACCATCACGCAAATTTAGGGGTTAGCCTTTAGTTAATTTGGGCCCGATGTAAAAAATTCTGAGCACAGGGGTGCTTGAGTCTGGCCATTCGAAATGGACTCGATATTGTCGTGATTTAATTTTTCCGTGCCACGAGCAAAAAACTTCCTGACCGGGCTGGTCAAAATCCGGGAAGGTCATCTCCTTCTCAAAATGATCCTTGTTTGTATCTGACTCATCTGTAAACCAAGCTTTACTACCAGAAAAATGTTGGTCAATTAGTTCATTGTTTCTAGAACTATAGGTTCCATCGACTTTTCGGCAATTCATAAACTCATTTAGTACTCTGAGCAACTCGAACACTCGCTCGACTATGTACGCACTGAATGGTTCTCTTGTGAGTGCTTCAATGCATTGCGGAGAATATGACAACCTGTCAAAACGAACTGTAGCTTGATCAAGCATTTGATGCCAATTGTATGGAATTGGAAGCGAGTTGAGAGCACTCCCCTGTAGTCCGGTAAAATTCCATATGTTTTCGACTGGTATATTCGCAAGCGGCTCTTCGGGTAACCCATGAACAATATTGACTGGGGTAAAATCAAATCCACCATTAGCAAAGCTGACGCTGACAGCTTCCCTCCCCGCCAACCTACAGCGTGCTGCCTCCCCCAGCCCTTGATCAGTTACGTCCTCTCCGCAATATTCGAAATAATCGTCAGCATTTACCTGGCGGTCGTCATCCCAGAAAGGGCCATTCTTTGTTAGCCACGCGAGAACGGGCTGAACCATGGTTTTGTCGCCACGCACGGCTTCGCGAAAATTGATGCTTGAAGTTACGGGCCGAGCGTGAAGCCCCCTTGAACAAAAGAGCTGGGCTTCCAGTACAGGTATTTGGTGGCGTTGTCGCATCAACTCCTTTAGATTTTTCAAGAAGTCAGAAGTATGTGTGTATTGACCAGCAAGGGAAAGATCGTTTATGTACCATGCCATCAGTTAATTCCATCCAGCAAGTTTAGCCAAGTCTTTTTCGGCTTGATCGAAAAATCCTGTTGGCCACTCGCTAAAATTTCCGTCCTTGTCAATTAGAGGTGTGACTACATGAGCAGGATCGTTCGACTTCCGTGGGCGCGGGTTAAAAAAGTGAACTGCCGCTTGCCCCGGCGCTAATGTGCCTTCCTTGATTGCCAATCTGACGCCATTTAGTACATGATCGCTATGCGTTTCCAAAACAACTTGGACGCCGGAAGCGGCAATCATGGCTAGAAAAGCGCCAATCCTAGACTGTCCATGTGGGTGTAGATGCGCTTCCGGGCTATCAATCACTAATATTTGACCTGAACGTGCAATTAGTCCAGCGACGAGAATAGGAAATGCATAGCTCAAACCATATCCAATGTTAGCGGGCCGCCGCCATTGATCAGAGTCATGGTTGCGAAGTTCTAGTTGCACCAGCCTTGTATTTCCAAGGCGTTTAGCATTAGCCTGAGCACCGGGAAACAATTCTCCTGCCCAAGCGTTAAACTGTCGCCGCAAGGTACGCGCGCTATCGCTTGGATGCACGCGGGAGATATCGACCTCATCGTCCAATAACTTTTCAAACCACCAAGCGGCATATTCTCCTTGCACGCCTACGTCTGCCCAGACAGGTTCCGGCTTCTCAAAAGAAGGAAACACGTCCTCAGCTCCCGCGCGAACGGCAGACAGAAATACTGTGTCTCTCAATCTATCGCGGAGATTCTGTATTAATATCGGGGCGTTGTTGGGCAGCAAACCTGATAATTCCGTTTTAGAACTAACCCCAAAAGTTAATGCTGGATCAGTGCCATACTTCCAATGAATTTGGCTGATAGTCAGAGTATGCCCGCTCTGTCTGTCTTCCGGGATCATCATCCAGTCAATTTGACCTTCGATATTTCTGATGCCTAATGTTACCTCAGGAACGCCGCCTTCACGTACAACATCGCTTGGGGTTCCCAAACTCGTTAACTCCCCATTAAGTGGAAGCAGTCGACTAGTTCCGCCTTGTCTTATTGCCTGAGAAAGTAGCAAAAGTGTCTGCAAAGCGGAAGACTTTCCTGCTGCATTGAAGCCAGTCATGAGGGTAAGGGGAGCTAGTGGCAAGGAGAGGGCTTCAAAACATTTAAACCCACGGATGTTCAAATAATTAATCATCAGAGCGTTCTCTTTATCAATTCTCGCGCGGTCTTGAAGCGCGTCCTAACTTGCCGCGTGCTATTAGTCGAATATGTGATTGAATGAACGAAGTCTTGATCGTGTTCGAACAGACCCTTAAAGCCTTGGCGAAGTTCGTCGGCATGTGTCCTGATCGTTTCTGGGTCAATTTCAGCCAACAGAACTGAGCAGACATCAAAGAGAGCAATATTTACCACAGAACGGACTGCAGCGTTGTTAAGCTGCGCCAAAGACTTCCGGAATGCGTGATCTTCGAAAAGGTATTTATTAGCAACCATTGAGCTAATAAATTTGCCATACAATTTTGCTAAATTAACGCGCCCATCATTCATATCACCAAGCGTGTGCGCCAAGAATGCATCCATATCGCCGCTAGTGTAATTGTCCTCACCTAGGATCGAGAAAGCACAAAAACGATTAATCGCTTCGCGATCACGCATCGATTTACTTTGAAGCGAGCCACCGGTGGCAGAAATAAATTCTTGGCTGCTGGCGGCGTCCCTGAGCCACAACGTCGCGGGGCCATTAAACAAACAATTTCTCATCTGTTGTCTGGTGAGGGGCACGCCGCTATTCACACGTTCGAATATGTCTAGCTTTGCTCTTTCCGGAGCGTTGGCATCAAGTATATAAAGTGTTAATTGCGTATCTTCGATGCGCTCACGAAGTTGCAATGGAAGAGTGGAAAATTTCTTGCCATCAAGGGGATGAACAGGTTGGTCTTCCGTAGGCTCAAAAGTCAACGAAAATGAGTCCGACAAGTACCGAGAGAATGTCGTAAGACGCTGCAAACCATCTACCACTACAATGCGTCCGTCTTGTCCTTCGGCGACGTAGAACACAGGCAGAGGTATCCGCATGACACATGATTCAACTAGACGAGATTGCTTGTCGACTGGCCAAACAAAATCTCGCTGAAAGTCTGGATCAAGTTGGTAGCGCCCAGCGTCAATTCTTTTTACTACTTCGTGGACAGTTCGGGTTTCAGTACGTACAAAAACGGAGTCGAGTGGATAATCACTTCCCCAACCCTCGGTCTGAGAGTTGTCGAGGCCTTCCGGTTCCTCCTTCATTTCGGAAGAAATTTCATTGATTGGCAAATGATTCATGTTCGCATTATATTATGATAAACAAATTTCTTGCCGGTTGTTGATTCGTGCGTTCGCTTAATTACTGACATTTTGGCAAGTCTAGCAGAAGGTTCACAAGGGCGATGAGTGTGATAGGACACGGCTGCAATATCGGCCTGAGCTGTAGTTAATCATATTACCCCGTAATTTCCGCTTTGCTTTGGGAAAGAGGACAACATTCAAGCATGTGCAGTTACAATAGAGGAAAACTCATCTGCTCAACTTATGAACCAGCAAGCACTTTCATCTTTTATCTGGTCAGTTGCTGACCTTCTTCGTGGTGACTATAAGCAATCCGAATACGGCAAGGTGATCCTGCCGTTTACCGTGCTGCGCCGTCTCGATTGTGTACTGGAGGCCACCAAGCCCGCCGTACTGGCCGAATACTCAAAACAGCAACAAGCCGGGATTAACCCCGAACCGTACCTGCTGCGCAAATCCAAGCAAGGCTTTTACAACACCTCGCCGCTGGATATGAAAAAGCTCATGGGCGACCAGGACCACATCCGCGAAAACCTTTACAGCTATATCGGCGACTTTGCCCCGGCCGTGCGCGACATCTTCGAGCGCTTTGAATTTCACATCCAGATCGACCGGCTGGCGCGAGCTGGATTGCTGTACCAGGTCACCGAGAAATTTACCAACATCGACCTGCACCCCGAGGCCGTCAGCAATGGGCAGATGGGTCTGGTATTTGAAGAGCTGATCCGCAAGTTCGCCGAAATCTCCAACGAAACCGCCGGGGAACACTTCACCCCGCGCGAAGTTATCCGCCTGATGGTCAACCTACTGTTCATCGAAGACGACGAAGTGCTCAGCAAGCCCGGCGTGGTGCGCACCATTTATGACCCAACAGCGGGCACGGGCGGCATGCTCTCCATCGCGGGCGAATACCTCGAAGAACACAACCCCGGCGCGCGCCTCACCATGCACGGGCAAGAACTCAACGACGAGTCCTACGCCATCTGCAAAGCCGACATGCTCATCAAGGGGCAGAATGTCGCTAATATCATTCCCGGCAACACCCTTTCCGAAGACGGCCACCCGCACACCAAATTCGACTACATGCTCTCCAACCCGCCGTTCGGCGTGGAATGGAAAAAGGTCGAAAACCCGGTGCGCAAGGAACACGAACAACAAGGTTTCAACGGCCGCTTCGGCCCCGGCCTGCCGCGTGTCTCCGATGGTTCGTTGCTGTTCCTGCTGCACCTCGTCTCCAAAATGCGCCCCGCCAATGACGGCGGCAGCCGCTTCGGAATTGTGCTCAACGGCTCGCCGCTCTTCACCGGCGGAGCAGGCAGCGGCGAAAGCGAAATCCGCCGCTACGTGCTGGAAAACGACCTGGTCGAGGCTATCATTGGCTTGCCCATCGACATGTTTTACAACACCGGCATCAGCACCTACGTCTGGATACTCTCCAACCGCAAACCGGAATACCGCAAAGGCAAAGTGCAACTTATCGACGCCTCTGGATTCTGGCAAAAGATGCGCAAAGGCCTGGGCAGCAAACGCAAGGAACTCTCGGAAGAACACATCGCCGAGATCACCCGCTTATTCGGTGATTTTGTTGAAGCAGAAAATGATGGCAAACCTATCAGCCGCATCTTCAACAACGAAGACTTCGGCTACCGCACCATCACCGTCGAGCGCCCGCTTAAAGATGATCAGGGCAAAGTCGTGCTGAACGAAAAGGGCAAACTCAAAGGCAAGCCGCAAACCGATGCCAACCTGCGCGATACCGAAAACGTCCCGTTATCGGAGGAAGTGGATAGCTACTTCAAGCGCGAAGTGCTACCCCATGCGCCGGACGCATGGATAGACCACGACAAAACCAAAGTCGGCTACGAAATTCCCTTCAATCGCCACTTCTATGTATTCGAGCCGCCGCGACCGCTGGCCGCGATTGATATCGAGCTGAAGCAATGCACAGACCGGATACTGACCATGATTGCAGGGTTGAGCGCATGAGTTTGCCGCGCTATCCTGAATACAAAGACAGCGGCGTGGACTGGTTGGGAGAAGCGCCGAAGCATTGGGGGGTGAAGAGACTTCGTTTCGTGGCTGAACTCAATCCGTCAAAATCAGAGATTGCCGATCTGGACAAGCAAATGCCAATTTCATTCATGCCAATGGACGCTATTGGTGATGACGGCACTCTCAATCTGGAACGCGAAAAAAACATTGCTGAAGTTGAGACTGGATATACATATTTCCGTGACGGTGATGTAACTGTTGCCAAGATCACGCCATGTTTCGAGAATGGTAAAGGTGCTGTTATGCGTGGCCTGTTGAATGGCATTGGTTTTGGCACGACAGAGTTAATTGTCGCGCGACCAAAGGCTAGCGAATGTACCGGCGAATATTTGCATTGGCTGTTCATCTCGACACCTTTTCGCAAGCTTGGTGAATCTCATATGTATGGTGCAGGCGGACAAAAGCGCGTACCGAATGATTTTGTTCGTGACTTCGCCATAGCTTTTCCAAATACAACAGAACAGAAAACTATCGCCGCCTTCCTTGATCGCGAAACCCGGAAGATTGATGCGTTGATTGCCGAGCAAAAACGTTTGGTGGATCTGCTGGCAGAAAAGCGGCAAGCAGTGATTTCGCACGCCGTCACCAAAGGGCTGAACCCCAAAGTCCCGATGAAGAACTCCGGCATCGATTGGTTGGGTGAGGTGCCGGTGCATTGGGGAGTTACCCAAAGTCGGCGAATGTTTGCAGTGCGAAGCCAGCCTGCCTTGGTGACTGATAGGATGCTTACCGCATCACAAAAGCATGGAGTCTTGTTTCAGTCCGATTATGTCGAACTGGAAGGTCGCAGAGTCGTGGAAGTGATCATGGGCATTGAGAGTTTGAAACATGTGGAGCCTGACGATTTCATTATCAGCATGAGAAGCTTTCAGGGCGGTATCGAGTGGTGCAAATTGCAAGGTTCAACAAGCTTTCACTATGTGATGATCAAACCCATAAAAGGTGTATACCCCCCTTTCTTTGCATACCTGTTCAAGTCTGTCACCTATATTCAGGCCCTTCGCACAACAACAGACCTAATCCGCGACGGACAGGAATTGCGGTTTTCAAACTTCGCCCAAGTTGACCTGCCGTTTGTTCCTATGGAGGAGCAGAAACTTATTGTCTCGTTTTTGGATAGCGAGACAGCCAAGTTAGATACCCTCACCGTCGAAGCCAACCGCGCCATCGAGCTGCTGCAAGAACGCCGCGGCGCGCTGATTTCCGCCGCCGTCACCGGCAAGATTGATGTGCGCACCCTCGTTCCATCCTCTCAATCGGGTGAGGGACAAGCATTGGAGACTGTATGAGCAGGCTGCTTGGTATAGATGACAGCCATGGATTGGTTTATGAGGGTGATAACAACTATGGTGCACACTTGGTTTGGCCAACGCCCATCCTTACCCCGGCAATATTCCTTGACTCAACTGCAAAAGAGTTTACTTCCGCCAAGGTTGGTGATCCTGTCACTTACTATTTCAGGGAGGACGCATTCGATCCTGTAAGCAGAATCAGGCGCGGTCGATTCTATAAATATTCTGGTGCATCGGGGGCCAATTGGTATGTGTTGCCGAGTCCATTGGTGACTATCCCACGCACACAAGTTACAGATGGCATGCTGCACATCTCCGTGGCTGACTACGTTAGAAGCATCGTATCCGCTGAATTGAAAACTCTTGGCATTCCTTATCCTGTGGTTGTATTGGGTAAAGGAACATCATCTACGATCTGGAGAATCATCAACATTGAAGCGGGATTTACGGGTGAGGAATTAGTTACGCTCAAAGCGCGGCAGAGCATGGGTGCCCTGCCGGAACTGGATATGGGGAAAATGCAGGATATTATAGGCAGCAACATTCAAGAGGCGCTGCAAACGCTAGAAGATGACTATCATTTGGCCAGCCCCGAGTCGGTAGTTGATCGTGCCAACGAAGCGGCAACACGCATATTGAATGTCTTTCTTGTACTTATGGGTCGTAGCACCCAGGATTCTTTGAATAAGGCAATCATGGAAGCCGCGAAATTGGATCAGAAGGACAAAAAGGAAATAGTCAGAAATGCCGCGGATATAGTTCGCCTGCTGCATGGGAGAACCAAGTACGCTGTGCAAAAGGATAAGAACACAAGAGATGTTAGGGAGCAGGATGCCGAGCTGGCGATGCAGTGCATCGGCGTGATGCTTTGTGATTTAGGTTGGGCCGCTTGGCGATAGCCATATGAAATTCGCCAAGTCGCCACGCAAGACGAATTTGAGGACGACGCGTGTACGTTGATTTCGACGACGGTAATGGGCGGGATATATGTGAGGGGCAGAGATGACTTTTAATATGAGTGAGATCATTAATGTCCGGACATTTAGTTGAATAGATTCATTTGGTTATCGTCATGCTGCATTTCAATTTGTGGCTCCATATTTTTAACCAATTGATCGAGTGGTGTTTTCTCGAAAAGAGTAAGGCTTAAAATCTGTAGAATTGTGTAAAGTGAAGCCTCGGTATTGAGCCGTTTTTTGACGATGGCGACCAAGACGTAAACCGTGATGGCAATCCATATTTGTGTCTTCACTGCGTTCTCGGTTGTGCCGTAAAACTTCTTGATCCGAAGATGCTGTTTGATCCACTTGAAGAACAGCTCGACCTGCCAGCGGCAACGATAAAGCTGTGCGATGGTCAGAGCAGGCAAGTCGAAGTTGTTTGTTAGAAAGACCAGATGCCGGTCGTGTTCGGCATCGTAGAACTTGATGCGTCGCAGGTGTTGCGGATAGTCCTTGCATGCCTTCGGGGCGGTTAACGCAATGGTCTGATCGCAACGTAGTCCTGTTGCTTTGTCTACGGCGCGCGAGTAAACGCGACGGCAGAGTAGATTGGATTTGCCACGAATCACGAAGAACGCCTGTGCTTGATGCAAAGTGAACCAGCGAGCGAAATCGGTGAAGCCCCGATCCATGATGTAAAAGCTGCCGGCTTCGGGAATCAGGATGTCGAGTACATTGACCTCGTGCATCTTGCCGTCGCTGATGTGAATGAAGGTTGGAATATTGCCACGCAGATCGAGCAGCGTATGCATCTTGACCGCCGCTTTCGCATGGCGAAAGTGAGCCCAAGGAAAGACGCTCAAGCATAGGTCGATAGTTGTGGTATCGAGTGCGTAAACGGTCTGCTCTAGCTCCACGGCAAAGCTGTCTTGTGAATAGAGTTCGCGCGCCACTTTGATTTGGCTGAGCGCAAAATCCTGATAGATGCGCCAATCGCGAGATTCGTTCGCATCGGCCAGCGTACTCCTGGCAATGTTGCCGCGAATACCCAAGTGATAGAGCTTGGCTTGATGTGCGCGCAAACAGGTTTCGATGTCTCGCAGGCTCTCGCGGTACGTAAGCTGCGCGAAGGCTAGACAGAGGAATTGGTCGAGATGTGAAAACGTAAGCGTCGGATATCGACTTGGATAGCTGGCTACGCACTGACGGAATGTATGTAATGGCAGGTGCGCCATCAATTGAGCGAACACGAGTTTCCCTGCATTCATATCCAGATTCCCGATAAAAATCGGAAGTCTGCTGCAAGTTGAAATCGGTTACAAAAAAATATGGCATTTAGTAAATTACATTCAATTAGTTACGATGCGCCTAAACGCGTATCTCCGGACAGGACTGGAGTGAGATAGTTAATTCACTAGAGTCGAACAGCATGCTTAAAGACTTGAAGAAGTGGCAGAGCTTTGCATCTGACTCAACTTTGCTAGGTAGTCTAAAACATATGGGGCAACAAGAGGCAGCTTTGCTCCGGGCTATGCAACCCCTCAGCACATTTGAATCACTTCGATTTCAATATCCAGTAATTGATGACTCACTCCAGAAGTCTATGTCGTCTAGCCTGCTTATGGGTGATGCATTTAAGGCAATGCAATCGTCTCTGTCCATGGCTGACCAAATTTCGAAATCAACTGCACACTTACAGATTTCATCTCTCGTAAAGCAGAATGCTGAACAATGGGAGCAAATTGGAAAGATGATTTCCGGCTCAATGAATTCAATGTCTAGCTTGATGAGCAATTCCATGTTGGCTTGGTCAACCGAGATGGAAAAGATGCGAAATCAATTCGTCGTTCAAAACGACCTTTTATCGGGTGCTTTGAGAGGATCTTCATTAAACCTCAATCTTGCAATGGCCAACCAATTGCGGATTCCTGTGATTGACCAAGCTGCTGCGACATTGTTGGCCGGAGTATGGGGATCATCTGGAATCTCCAAGCAACTGGATGCGCTCGGTATCGACTTGGAGCATATCTATCGTGAAATAGAACTGCGAGATCGTATCGATGAGTCTTCTAAACCGACATCAGATGAGGAACGCGCACAGACTCGTAGGGCTGCCGAATGGTTAGGGCAGCCGCATGTGAGCGGACCGTTGGCATTGTTGGGGTTGCTGCTCAGTATTTACCAGATATTGTTGGTGTATTTCCCTACGTCGTCCCCACAAGACAGCGCGCAACAACAGCAAGCTCGATATGACGAACTGGAAAAGCATTTGACCGAGAAATTTCAGCCCCTTCTTGACCAAATATTGAACGCGGCTGCAAAGCAAGTTTCGCCGCCCGAATTTGTAGTGAAGGAAAGGGTCGCATCTGTTCGAAACTCACCTGAGAACGGCTCTACAGTCATCGCTGAAATATTTCCTAATCAGGGTGTCACTATGCTTGATGAAAATGGCAAGTGGATAGAGATTGAATACTATGATTGGCTTCACCAAGAGTTTCGTAAAGGGTGGGCATTGAAAAAGTATTTTTCTCGCTTGCCCACCAGCTCTAAATCAACAAAAAGATCAGTGGAGACTCCGTGAGCGCGCTACATAAAGAAATCGAATTCGAAAACGACATCTGCGCCCACCTCGCGACACATGACTGGCTGTACGCTGAAAACGACTACACCGGCTACGACCGAACCCGAGCCTTGTTCTCCGCCGATGTACTGGCCTGGGTACAGTCAACGCAACCGCAGGCATGGGAAACTCTGACCAAGAACAACGGCGCAGCTACGGAAGCCGTGTTGCTCGACCGTATCCGCAAGCAATTGGATGACCGAGGAACGCTGGAAGTGTTGCGGCACGGAGTGGAGTTGCTGGGGCTGCGCCAGCCGGTAAGCTTGGCTCAGTTCAAGCCTGCATTGGCGATGAATACCGCGTTGCAAGCGAGGTATGCCGCCAACCGTTTGCGCGTGGTGCGACAAGTACGTTATTCGTTGCATAACGAAAATGCCATTGATCTTGTGTTGTTCCTAAACGGCATTCCAGTTGCAACAGTGGAGCTGAAGAGCGATTACACGCAGAGCGTGGAAGACGCGGTGGATCAATATCGCTTTGATCGTCACCCGAGGCCGAAGGGGCAACCCGCTGCCGAGCCGCTGCTGGATTTTCTGCGCGGGGCGTTAGTGCATTTTGCCGTCAGTAATAGTGCGGCGATGATGACTACGCGCCTGCTAGGGGCCGCGACCACTTTCCTGCCATTCAACAAGGGTGACGATGGCGCGGCTGGCAATCCGCTAAACCCGAACGGCCACCGCACGGCTTACCTGTGGGAAGAAGTGTGGGCGCGCGATAGCTGGCTGGAGATTATCGGTCGCTACATCGTGACCAAGCGCGACAGCAAGAAGCAGATTACCTCAGTCATCTTCCCTCGCTATCACCAGCTCGATGCAACGCGCAAACTGCTTGCGACTGTTCTGGCCGAAGGTGCAGGGCAGAAATACTTGATCCAGCATTCAGCCGGTTCCGGCAAGACTAATTCCATCGCATGGTCAGCGCACTTCCTTGCTGATTTGCACGATGCGCAGCACAAGAAGCTGTTCGATTCGATACTGGTGGTGAGCGACCGCAATGTGCTGGATGCGCAGTTGCAGGAGGCGATTTTCGATTTCGAGCGCACTTCGGGTGTAGTTGCAACGATTAAGGGCGAGAGTGCCAGCAAGAGCAAAGAACTAGCTGAGGCGCTTTCCGGCGGCAAGAAGATTGTGGTGTGTACTATCCAGACTTTTCCGTTCGCACTAAAAGCAGTGCAGGAATTGGCTGCAACGCAAGGCAAACGCTTCGCGGTGATTGCGGACGAGGCGCACAGTTCTCAGACCGGTTCGGCAGCGGCCAACCTGAAGGCGGTGCTTTCTGTCGAGGAATTGCAGGAACTGGCCGATGGCGGCGAGGTGTGTACTGAGGATTTGCTTGCTGCACAGATGGGGGCACGCGCCAACGATGCCGGTATTGCCTATGTGGCGTTTACCGCCACGCCAAAATCCAAGACGCTGGAGTTGTTTGGTCGCCGCCCGAATCCCGCGTTGCCGGCCGGGCCGGAGAACCTGCCCGCACCATTCCATGTGTATTCAATGCGCCAAGCTATCGAGGAAGGATTCATCCTCGATGTGCTGAAGAACTACACGCCATATAACCTGGCATTTAAACTCGCCAGTGAGGGGCGCGAGTGGGACGAGTCCGAGGTGGAACGCAGCGCGGCGATGAAGGGCATCATGCGCTGGGTGCGGCTTCATCCGTACAACATTAGCCAGAAGGTGCAGGTGGTGGTGGAGCACTTCCGCGAGAATGTTTCACCACTGCTGGAAGGCCGCGCCAAGGCGATGGTGGTGGTGGGTAGCCGCATAGAGGCGGTGCGCTGGCAACTGGCAATCGACCAGTACGTCAAGTCGCAGAACTACAAGATCGGCACACTGGTGGCGTTCTCGGGCGAGGTGAACGACAAGGAATCCGGCACCGATCCTTTCACTGAAAACAGCAAGACGCTGAATCCGAACCTGCGCGGACGCGACATGCGCGAGGCCTTCAATACCGATGAATATCAAATCCTGCTGGTGGCGAACAAGTTTCAGACCGGTTTCGATCAGCCGCTGCTGTGTGGCATGTATGTAGATAAACGACTGGCGGGCATTCAGGCGGTGCAAACTTTGTCGCGTCTGAACCGTGCTTATCCGGGTAAGGATACGACCTATATACTCGACTTTGTGAATGCGCCAGAAGAAGTGCTGGAAGCGTTCAAGACCTATTACGCCACGGCGACGCTGGCGGGCGTGACCGATCCAAATCTGGTATACGACCTGCGCGCCAAGTTGGATGCGACCGGACATTACGATGACAACGAAGTTGAGCGCGTGGTGACGGTTGAGATGAATCCGAACTCCGCTCAATACGAATTGAATGCAGCGCTGGAGCCGGTGGCAGATCGCTTGCTTAAGCGTTATGCCGCAGCGCGCAGGGCCTGGCAAGACGCGCAGGCGCTGAAGGATGCGAAAGCAGTACAAGCGGCGCAGGACGAAATGAATGCGCTGCAATTGTTTAAGCGTGACCTCGGTACATTCATGCGCGTGTATGCCTTCCTGTCGCAGATATTCGATTACGGCAATACTGCCATCGAGAAACGCGCAATCTTTTTCCGGCGCTTGCTGCCACTGCTGGAGTTTGGCCGCGAGCGCGAAGGTGTAGATTTGTCCAAGGTGGTGCTGACTCACCACAAGCTGAAAAATCAGGGCAAGCGTGCTTTGCCGTTAAGTGCAGGCGAACCGTTACCACCGCTAACCGATCCTGGCAGCGGCCAATTGCAGGAAAAAGAAAAAGCACGTCTCTCGGAAATCATCGAGAAGGTGAATACACTGTTCGAGGGAGAGCTGAGCGATGACGACAAGCTGGTTTATGTGAACCATGTACTGAAGAGCAAGTTGCTGGAGTCCGAGATACTGGTGCAGCAAGCTAGCAACAACACCAAGGAACAATTCTCCAACTCTCCAGACCTTGCAACGGAAATTATGAACGCAGTAATGGATGCTCTCTCGGCACATACGACGATGAGCAAGCAGGCTCTGGATTCAGAAAAAGTACGCAGCGGTTTGAAGGATATTTTGCTCGGCCCGGCACAGTTATATGAAACGCTTCGTGGCAAGGAGCGGTTTGGGGATGATGCGAGAAAATGATTGTGCTCAACGTCCGCTACCCTTTGCAAAGCGGAAACTTTGAGGTGCGGCCACTAAGGTCTTCTATGGCCGAACTCCTGACGCCGCATGAAATCAGGCGCTCAAGTTAGGAGATTTGTAGGCAAGTTAGATACATCGTGGCGGAATGAGTGGGATCGAAACCATCGCTCTCTATTCTATTGAGAGAGATAGAATAGACCGAAAGTGCTTTTACAAGTCGTGAGTCTGAAAGCGCCAGTCTATTTTGGCTTCCGGCTGGTTATGAAGTCATCAATACCTTTATCTATCCAACCTACGCGACGGATTGAAATCTGTACTTGCTGTGGCGCATCACCTGATGCCACTAAGCGATACCAAGTCGCACGACTTAATCCTACTCGCTCCAGAACTTCTTTGAGTCTAAGTATTTTCATAAACGCCATCAACTTCCTGATAAAATAAGTTGATAGATATAATATGCGTTACAAATATTTTTTGTAGACCGAGAAACATCAAGAAGTGCACTTATTCACCAGCAAAAGTGAGTTGAAAAATTTTCTGCCTCACCTATTTTTTGAATTTTGCATCAAACAGCAAGCATTGCTCAGCGTGCAACATTTAACGGTATCCATAACGGTATCGAGTTTTTTTAGAAATTTATATACGCATATAATCATGTTGTTATATGTCTATTTCGATTCCTGTCGAGGACACCAAAACAACCAGTAGTGAACCGAAACATGTTGCGGGTATTTTCTTTACTAACCAATTTGTGTGGTCACCTATGGACTGTTACGAAACGACGTTTATGGCTGCGCTTGAAAACATAAAACAAGGTTTGGTTTTAACGCACACGATATCGGTGTCGCCCGATGAGTCATAACAGTTCAACCAGAACGAGTTTTAACAGCATGCCGCCGCTGCGTATGTGTTGCCGTCTTGCTATTGTCATTATGGCATTGATACTCCAAAGCTGCGCCGAACCCAAAACCGGCTTAAATCCACCTCTGCCCCCCCAACCTGTAATTGCGGCTCTGCCAAGCCCTGCGATCAAGGATGTAGTTATCTTGGTGAGCGAAAACATCCCCGCCTATAGCAAAGTTGCAAAAATGCTCGCTAAACAATTGGCGGGACATGGAAGCATTCGCTATTTGAAAGGAAGTCAGCTCGAAAATATCAAGATGCTTGCAGCAAACAAGGACGATGGAAATAAACAGTTCGTCAGCATTGGTTTGAACGCCACCCTTGCAGCCAAGACGCTGACAAACAGACAGGTAGTATTTTGTCAGGTGTTTAATTATCAGGATTATGATTTGCTTACACCAAAACATAAAGGTGTGAGCATCATGCCTTCGATGTCCAAAACCTTCAGTACTTGGCGGGCGCTTGCACCGGGTACTGCCGATATTGGTGTCATCAGCGGCCCCGGTTTCGAGGACATGATGCAACTGGCAAAAACAGCAGCCAAGCTCAACGGCATTACTCTGCACCATAAAACCGTGAACTCCGACAAAGAATACCAATACGCCTTCAAACAGATGGCAGACAAGGTGCAGGGATTTTGGCTGATTCCGGACAATCGTGTATTGAGCGGAAATATTTTACGCGATGTGATGACGTTTAGCATTCACAACAGCAAGCAGGTAGCGGTGTTCAGCGATGAATTGCTCAGTCTCGGCGGATTATTCAGTACCACGAGCGATCCTCAGGAGGTGGCACAAGAAGTACTGCGCAGGTTGAAACAAGCGCAAAATACGGAAATAATTCCAGGCCCCGATATAGCCTATCCGGATAAATCCATACTGCGCATAAACAGCGTGATGGCAAAGCTACTTAATTTGGAAATACCAGCCCAATACAAGAAATATGAAAATGCCTTTTAGCGCAGCGCAATTTCGTGAAGCGGCCAAATCGTTTTTGCATCGATTAAGCGGCCTGCGTGGAAAAATTGAATATCACAAATTTCCACAAACAATTTTCCTTCGCTTTGACCGCAGCGGCCCCAAAAGTCTGGCTAACCGCATATTGATGTTGCAATTTTTCTGGATGCTTTTTATTTACTTTCTGGTGATTGCCGCTCTCTGGCTTGCCTCCGAGTTGGTCATCGAAAACAGTGTTCGCCATCAGGGTGAAAGTTGGATTACCAAGCTGGATGAATTGGGTATTCCCCTATATGCCACAAATAACCCCGCCAAGTTAAAACAGGCCATAAGCTATTTGCATAATTTTCCCGAAATTGCCCGGGTGAAGTATCTGGATGAATCAGGAACCAATGTGATTGCGGAATATTCACGCAAGAACAACCCGATAGATGATTTTCCTCCTTTATCCGAATCCGTTATCGAGAAGCTAAGCGGCATTGAAGTGGAACAGAAAACTTTGTTGTTTGAAAAAAGTGGAACTTCGCTAATGCACATCAGTGCGCCGATCTGGGTCAAGTCAATTTCAAGTGACGGCATGACCGATTACAGTCTCGACAAACCATCGGGTGAGAAGATCGAGATCATTGGATTCATCGAACTCGCGCTGGACTACAGCAATACAACAAGTGATCTGAATCACAATATATTTTATGCCAGCATGATTATCGCCGTAATGATGTTGATTGCGTCTTTCGTTCTGCGCATCATGGTGCACTGGGCACTCAAGCCGTTGTCTGAACTAGAAGAGCCACTAACTCGTCTGGCAAACGGAGAAACCGATATCACAGTATCCACCTCCGGAGATAAAGAAATTGCCCGCATCGGCGTCGCACTGAACACCACCATCAGCGCGCTGAAAGATCGCGATGAAGCACTGCGTCAAATGGCCGATCACGATGCTCTCACCGGAATTCCCAACAGACGTGTATTGGCAGACCGCTTAAAACAGGCTATTGCACAGGCGCACCGTACCGGTAAATTGCTGTCCGTATGCTACATAGATCTCGACGGCTTTAAACAGGTCAACGACCAGTTCGGACACGCAGCAGGCGATCAATTGCTAATAGAAATCACCCGGCGTTTGCAGGAAACCGTGCGCTCAGGCGATACCTTGGCGCGGCTGGGTGGTGATGAATTTGCGGTGCTGTTTAATGATCTTGCCAGCGAAAACGAATGTCTTCAAATTCTGGATCGGGTACTTGAAATGGTCGCCAAACCGATCATCATCGGTAACGACAAGGTTACGGTATCTGCCAGTATAGGTGTAGCCTTCCGTTGTTCCGACAAGGATGATGGCGACACCCTGTTGCGCCATGCAGACCAGGCAATGTATGTGTCCAAACAGACGGGGAAGTGTCGCTACCATCGTTACGACCATACGACCGAATCAGGCATTTCTCTCACGCAAGTTGGCACTTAACCCTGCCAAAGTTATAGTCTTCCGAAGCAAACTCCCTTCACTATCGCCTTATCCACTTTTCTGACATACAATTAATTCATCGTTGAGGAGAAGATTATGCAAGTTGAAATCTGGTCGGATGTTATTTGCCCCTGGTGCTACATCGGGAAACGTCGCTTCGAAGCAGCGCTTGCCAATTTTGCGCAGCGCGAAAGCGTAACGGTGATCTGGCGCAGCTTTGAACTGGATCCCAAATCCCCACCTCAATACCCAATCTCGCTTGACGAGATGCTGGCTTCAAAATATGGCGTCAGTCCGCAAGAAGCCGCAGCAATGAATGCCCGTGTTACAGGTCTTGCCAAGGAAGTCGGGCTGGATTATCACTTGAGTAAGGCGCGTCCAGGCAACACCTTCGATGCCCACCGCCTGTTGCATTTCGCCGCATCGAAACAACTGGGTGACAAAGCCACTGAACGGGCAATGCATGCCTATTTTTCCGAGTCACTTGCCGTGGGCGACCGAGCAGCACTGGCAAAACTGGCACCTGAATTCGGGATTACTGAAAGCGCAGCTTTGTCTGTGTTAGAAGGCGATGCTTATTCGGACGAGGTACGCGCAGACGAAGCACGTGCCGCTAAACTTGGTATTACCGGCGTGCCATTTTTTGTAATCAATGAAAAAGTCGGCATCTCGGGTGCTCAGCCAGTGGAAGCGTTTACTCAAGCATTGCAGCAAGCGTTCGCGGGTTAACAACGCGGCCTCTAACACCCGAAAGCTTACGTTCCAACTGTTTTTCCCCGAATATCTCAGTCTAGTTACTTCATAAAGTATCCCGAACAAGCTAGAATCACGCCTTGCAATAAATTCAACTTTTTATAGGAAACCTTCATCATGTCTATGTCCGACCGCGACGGCTTTATTTGGTACGACGGTAAGCTCGTGCCTTGGCGCGAAGCCACCACTCACGTACTCACCCATACTTTGCATTACGGCATGGGTGTGTTTGAAGGGGTGCGGGCATACAAGACAACGCAAGGAACGGCAATTTTCCGTTTGCAGGAGCACACAGAGCGTCTGTTTAATTCTGCGCACATTTTTAAAATGAAAATTCCATTCGACCAGCCAACGATACTGGCCGCGCAAAAAGAAGTTGTGCGAGCCAACAAGCTGGAATCGTGTTATTTGCGCCCCATCGTATTTTACGGCTCGGAAGCGATGGGTATTGCCGCTACCACGCTAAGCGTACACGTTGCTGTTGCTGCCTGGCCGTGGGGCGCCTACTTGGGCGAAGAAGGCATGGCAAAAGGGATTCGCGTTAAGACTTCGAGTTTTACCCGTCATCATGTCAACATTAATATGTGTCGCGCCAAATCGGTTGGCTCTTATCCAAACTCTATTCTGGCGCATCAGGAAGTGGCGCAAGACGGCTACGATGAAGCGCTGCTACTGGATGTGGATGGCTATGTTGCCGAAGGCGCTGGCGAGAATATTTTCATCGTGAAGAAAGGCAAACTTTATACGCCCGACCTGACTTCCTGTTTGGAAGGGATCACACGCGACTCCATCATCGCGCTAACAAAAGATCTTGGTATCGAGCTGATCGAAAAGCGTATCACGCGTGACGAAGTGTATTGCGCGGATGAGGCGTTCTTTACCGGCACCGCAGCCGAAGTGACGCCGATTCGCGAATTGGATAACCGCACCATCGGCGCAGGCAGTCGCGGCCCGATCACGGCCAAATTGCAAGCTTTGTTCTTCGACATCGTTGGCGGTAAAAATCCCAAATATGCAGGCTGGCTCGATCACGTTTGATCCGGGCAAAGAAAATTCAGGAGATGGCACATGAAATCTGAAATTCGTTATATCGAAGTCACTGCCGAGGCGCTCCCGCTCTTCTGCCCCACGCCCAATCAGCCGCTCTGGGATGCTCATCCCAGAGTCGCTATTCCTGTCGAAAAATTGGGCACTGCAAGTTGTCCATATTGCGGGGCGACCTACAAGCTAAAGGGTGAGTTACCCAAAGGCCATCACTAAACCCTGCCCGTCAACTGCCAAATGCCAAAATTTCTGGTCGTAGCGCCCAGTTGGGTGGGCGATTGTATGTTGATGCAGCCGATGTTGCTGCGTCTCAAGCAGCGCTTTCCGGATTGTCTCATTGATGTGCTGGCGCCGCAGTGGACATTATCTTTGCTCAAGCAAATGCCGGAGGTAAGCGAAGTCATCGTGAATCCCTTTCCGCACGGTGCATTGGAATTATTGGCGCGCTATCGTCTGGGCAAACTACTGCAGGCCAACCATTACGATGCGGCGTATGTCTTGCCCAATTCGCTCAAGTCGGCACTGGTACCCTTTTTCGCCAATATCCCCAAGCGTATCGGCTTCACCGGCGAAATGCGTTACGGTCTGCTCAACGATGCACGCAAGCTGCATAAAACAAAATTGCCGCTGATGGTCGAGCGTTTTGCGCAACTTGCCGAAGAAACCAGAGACCAAATACAAAACACGCCGCATCCACATTTAAGCGTTAGCGATGAAACACGTCAGCAAGTTCTGCACAAGCTAGGTCTGACACTGGATCATCCCGTGGCAATTTTTTGCCCCGGTGCAGAGTACGGCTCCGCCAAGCGTTGGCCGGTACAATACTTTGCAGAGCTTGCCCAAAAAATACGTGCCAAAGGCTATGCGGTTTGGCTGATTGGTTCAGCACGGGATCGTGAGGTCGCCGAAAAGATCGTGTCTCTGGGCAATCAGTCGGTGCAAAACTTGTGCGGAACGACCGATTTAAGCGATGCCATCGCCCTGCTTTCCTGTGCAAGCCTGGTCGTCAGCAACGATTCGGGATTAATGCATATCGCTGCCGCTCTGGATCGCCCCTTGCTGGCAATCTTCGGCTCCAGCAGCCCGCAATTTACCCCGCCATTATCAGAACAAGCTTTAGTTCTTAAACTTGATCTGCCGTGCAGTCCGTGTTTCAAACGCGAATGCCCGTTGGGTCATTTTAATTGCATGATGCAACTGACTCCGTCTGAAGTTGGAAAACATGTAACCACTATTTTGGAGAAACAAGCATGACCTCTATACCCAAAGAAATATTCAAAGCCTATGACATCCGGGGCATCGTCGGCAAAACACTAACGGACGAGACCGTCGAGCAAATCGGCCATGCCATCGGCTCCGAAGCTGGCGCACGCAAACAGCACACAATCGCAATCGGGCGCGATGGCCGATTGTCGGGTGAAGGTTTTGCCAAGGCGCTGGCGCGAGGTATTCAGAAGAGCGGCATCAATGTCATAGACGTTGGGCGCGTGGCTACGCCGATGGTTTACTTCGCGGCATTTCAACTAAAAACCGACTGCGGCGTGATGATTACAGGCAGCCATAATCCGCCCGACTATAACGGTTTGAAGATGGTGCTGGCGGGCGAGACCTTGTCCGGCGAAACCATTCAGTCCTTGCGTGCGCGCATCGAAAGTGGAAATCTGACACACGGCTCCGGTAGTTATTCGCAATACAACATTGCTCCCGAATACATCGCGCGTATCGTGTCCGACATTAAACTGGCGCGTCCACTCAATGTCACGGTGGATTGCGGTAACGGTGTGGCGGGTGATTTCGTGGCCAATCTGTATCGCCAATTGGGTTGCCAGGTTACCGAGATGTTTTGCGAGGTGGACGGCAATTTCCCCAACCACCACCCTGATCCATCCGACCCGCATAATCTGGAAGATTTGATTGCGGCATTGGCACACAACGACAGCGAAATTGGTCTCGCTTTCGACGGTGACGGTGACCGTTTGGGGGTAGTCACCAAAAACGGAAAAATCATCTATCCAGACCGCCAATTAATGCTCTTCGCTGCCGATGTCTTAGGCCGCAATACGGGGGCAGAAATCATCTTCGACGTAAAATCCACGCGCAATTTATTTGCCTGGATACGCGAACACGGCGGCAAACCGACGCTATGGAAAACCGGACATTCTCTGGTGAAAGCCAAGATGAAAGAGACCGGGGCATTGCTGGCCGGGGAGATGAGCGGTCATGTATTTTTCAAAGAACGCTGGTACGGCTTTGATGACGGACTTTATGCCGGTGCGCGCCTGCTGGAAATACTGAGCAAGGTTGCCGACCCAAATGCCACGCTTAACAACTTGCCGGATGCAGTGAGTACGCCCGAGTTGCATATTCACGTAAAAGAAGGCGAAAACCACGCCCTTATTTCCCGCTTGCGTACTGAAGCGAAGTTCGAAGGCGCGCGTGAAATCATCACCATTGATGGTTTGCGTGTGGAATATGCGGACGGCTTTGGGCTGATGCGGCCTTCCAATACTACCCCGGTGATTGTATTGCGCTTCGAAGCAGATGACGCGGCAGGATTAAAAAGAATACAGGAAGATTTTCGGAAAGTTTTGTTGAAAGCGAATCCGGCATTGCAGTTGCCGTTTTAAAAGTCTGTCCTGATTAGCCACAAAGTTCAGAGCGTTTCGCTCCCTTTAAAAAAACACCCTGTAGGAGCACGATTTATCGAGCGATAGCTCTCAAAGAATCGCTCGATAAATCGTGCTCCTACAGGCTAATGAACTTTTCGGGATAAAAAGCAACTATTTCCACTCGACGCCCCTCACCTTCACCCTCTCCCGCCTGCGGGAGAGGGAATAGCTGAACTTTGTGGCTAATCAAGAAGTCTGTTAACTCGAACCCAAGCTCAACTTGCGCTGACGCGGCAACAACCAATAATCAGACAACTCATGCAACAGGGCATTAAACTGATCAATGTCCTCTGGCTTGTTCACAAAACTATTCGCGCCGACTTGATAACTAAGCACCACATCGGAAGGTTCGTGGACTTTTGAATAGACGATGATGGGCAAATCCCATGTGGCTGCATCCATGCGTAGCCGACGCAGTACTGCGAGCCCGATAAGATGGGGTAGTTTTAGATCCAGCAGTATCAGCTTGGGGAATTGATCTTTTGCTTCAGCCGTTTTCGCCAACCATTCCAATGCTTCAGTACTGTCTCCCACCACAATCAATTGCAACACGGGATTGCAAAGTGCGCAGGCGCGACGAGCCAGGTCGATTTCAACCGGATCGTCTTCTACCAACAAAATAGTACTTTGTTCAGGTTTCATTTCTGCTTCGCCCCTGCTCACGCTACTCGTCTGAAGCTGCAATTAGTTCGTTATTATTTTTCTAATAACATAGCATAATATTGAAAGCTGTGGTTGGTGTCGTTATTCAAGCGAGTCAGTTCATCTCTTTCAAAACTTTGCCTTTACCCATGCGTGGACCGAGGCAAGTGCTGCCGCCAAGTGTTCCGGTTGTGTACCGCCTGCTTGTGCCATATCCGGCCTGCCACCGCCCTTACCGCCGACTTGTTGCGCCACGAAGTTTACCAATTCGCCTGCTTTCACGTTGGCAGTTGTATCCGCAGTCACCCCCGCGATCAGACTCACTTTCCCATCATTTACAGATGCCAAAACAATTGCCGCAGATTTAAGTTTATCTTTCAACTTGTCCAGTGTTTCACGCAATACTGCCGCATCCGCACCGTCCAGCTTGGCCGCCAACACTTTTACGCCGTTGATATCTTGTGCCTGGTTCAATAACTCATCGCCCTGTGCCGAGGCCAGTTTGGATTTCAATGCTGCCATTTCTTTTTCTAACGATTTCAAATTGTCGAGAATTTGCCCGATGCGCGCAGCGGCTTCATGCGGTTGCGATTTCACCGCATCGGCCACCTGCTGCAGTTGCTGCTCCTGAGCATTGACCCGTGCCAGCGCACCCTCACCCGTTACCGCTTCCACACGGCGCACACCGGCAGCCACACCACTTTCCGCCACGATCTTGAACAGCCCGATGTCACCAGTACGCTTCACATGCGTACCTCCACACAATTCGATAGATGAGCCAATATCGATCACGCGCACGACATCACCATACTTCTCGCCAAACAACATCATCGCGCCCGTTTTCTGCGCATCCTCGATGCCCATTTCGCGTGCCTGACAAGCGGCATTCGCCAAAATTTCCGCATTGACGATAGCCTCTACTTTGCGAATTTCTGCATCGGTCACCGGTTGGGTATGCACGAAGTCGAATCGGGTTTTATCCGCATCCACTTGTGAACCTTTTTGCTGCACATGGTTGCCCAACACTTCGCGCAAGGCCTTGTGCAACAAGTGCGTGGCCGAATGGTTGCGCATGGTGCGGCTGCGTGCTGCGATGTCCACCTTGGCAGTGACTCCGTTACCCAAGGTCAACTTGCCCGTTTTTACCACGCCATGATGGCCGAAAACTGTGGCTTGAATCTTCTGCGTGTCTTCCACGGAGAAGATGCCATGCACGCTGCGCAGTTCGCCGCTATCGCCCGCCTGTCCACCCGACTCGGCGTAGAACGGAGTGTCATCCAGCACGGCCACACCCATGTCGCCTTCATGCAACACATTCACCGATACACCGTCTTTGTACAAAGCAAGGATATTGCCTTTATATTCCAGTGTGTCATAGCCGTGGAAAGTGGTCGTCGGGCCTGCGTATTCGAGGTTTGCCGCCATCTTGAATTTGCCTGCGGCACGCGCTTGCTCTTTTTGATGCGCCATTGCTTTGTCGAAAGCGGCAGCGTCAACTGTTACGCCATGTTCGCGACAAACGTCCTGCGTCAGATCTAAGGGAAAACCAAAGGTGTCGTGCAGCTTGAAAGCCGTTTCGCCGTTGAAAGTCTTATTGCCTGTTTTTGCCAATTCGCCCAGATCAGCTTCTAAAATCGCCATACCGTTTTCAATGGTTGCAAAAAAGCGCTCTTCTTCCTGTTTCAATATCTCAATCACGCGCACTTGGCCTGTAGCCAATTCCGGATACGCGGCCCCCATCTGTTCAACCAGATCAGGCACCAGCTTATGGAAAAACGCGGCACGCGCGCCCAGCTTGTAACCATGGCGAATCGCGCGGCGAATAATACGGCGCAGCACGTAGCCGCGACCTTCATTACCGGGAATCACACCGTCCGCAATCAGGAAGGAACAGGCGCGAATATGGTCGGCCAATACTTTCAGCGAAGGCGAATCCAGATCAGCGCATTTAGTTTCACGCGCTGCCGCCTTGATTAAGGCTTGGAACAGGTCGATCTCGTAGTTGGCATGCACATGCTGCAACACCGCCGAGATACGCTCCAAGCCCATACCGGTATCCACCGACGGCTTGGGCAGCGGGTGCATCACGCCCGCTTCGTCGCGGTTGAACTGCATAAATACGTTGTTCCAGATTTCAATAAAACGGTCGCCATCTTCTCCGGGAGTGCCGGGTGGCCCGCCGGGAATATGCTCACCGTGGTCGTAAAATATTTCCGTGCAGGGGCCACAGGGGCCGGTATCGCCCATCATCCAGAAATTGTCGGAGGCATAGCGCGCGCCTTTGTTATCGCCAATGCGGATTACGCGCTCGGCAGGTACGCCGATCTCTTTGGTCCAGATGTCGTAAGCTTCGTCATCCTCGGCATACACGGTGACCGTGAGTTTGTCTTTGGGTAGTTTGTACACCACCGTGAGCAGTTCCCACGCATAGTTGATCGCATCGCGTTTAAAGTAGTCCCCAAAGCTGAAATTCCCCAGCATTTCGAAGAAAGTATGGTGACGTGCGGTGTAGCCGACGTTTTCCAAGTCATTATGCTTGCCACCGGCACGCACACATTTCTGCGAGGTCGTCGCCCGTGTATAAGGCCGCTTGTCAAAGCCAAGAAATACATCCTTGAATTGGTTCATCCCCGCATTGGTAAACAGCAGCGTCGGGTCTTCATGCGGAACCAGCGAACTGGAGGCAACTATCGTATGGCCTTTCGAGGCAAAATAATCTAGGAATTGCTGACGGATTTCACTGCTTTTCATTGCACACCCTTAATATCAAATATCTTTGAAGAACGGCGCGCATCATACCATGCAGTGCCTAACAGCTAGTGTGGCCGACAGAGAACTTCAGGAAAAAAACGCCCCTGAGCGAATAACCGCATCAGGGGCATAACATCTTAACAAGGGGGAGTTAAGACGCACGCTCTAGGGAGGAGAAACGTGAGTCAGCTTTCGCCAACTGCAACCATAGACCCCCTGTTTTGCGAAAAGTTCAATGAATAAGACGATTTTTTAACTGTATGTTGAAAATGTCACCTCTTGATGAGTCTGCGAATATTTGCAACCATAAAAAAATAGATGCACAAGCAATATTATCCTATTGATTTAAATTAACTTTTAAATCGGCCTGGATATACTACTTGACGGTTTCAGCACCCGCCTTGCAAACAACCTCATCCTGAGAACCCGTTCCACCCGAGCAACCAATTGCGCCAATGATTTTGCCGCTTTCAACCAGAGGAATTCCTCCACGTGAAGCTATAACGCCATCAATCGTTGTTATATAACGCATATCATTGACTTGAATTGAGTTTTCGAAAGCTTTGGTTTCGCGTCTAAAATTCACAGAAGCACGCGCCTTATGCTCGGCAATTTGAATGGATGCAAGTTGCGCCCCGTCCATACGTTGGAATGCGACCAAATTACCTCCGGAATCGACTACCGCGATGTTGAGCTTCCAGTTATGTTTTTTGGCTTCAGCCAAAGCTGTACTGATGGCACTGTTTGCTTGTGCTAGCGATATTGGAGCACCGTAGGGTACGTCAAACGGCATTTTGTCCGGAACTACATCCAGCGGGTTACTTTGCTGAGCATCTTGGGCATAACTTTCGATTGTCCCCAAGAAAGCTGTGGCAAGTATTGCAATAATCATGACGAATTTTGGCGACATATAATTACCTCCTGTTAGTTTTGTTCATCTCTTGGAATTGTGTCTCAGGGCAACATCATACGAAATACGGCACCACCTTCATTACTCAAATCGATATAGCCATGTCGAGAATCCAGACAGTGCAACTCGGCAATTTTTCTGGCTAAATAAAGCCCCAGCCCGGTACCTCTGCCACTCACAGGCAATGGCGTATCAATGCTGCCTGCCAATATATTATCCGGATAGCCCGGGCCATCATCCCTCACTTCCAACACTAACATTTTGTCTTGTTCAAAAGCCGCCAGTTGCACTCTGGCATTTGCAATGCGACATGCATTATGAATTGCATTGGCAAGCGCCATGCGTACCAGCGCGTCGTCAAAAAAAGCCAGCTCTGGCGCATTCTTATCGTCGATTTCGATAAGCAACCTTGGAAATAGTTCGCGATATTCCGCAGCCAGCATTTCCAAAAAATCGGGGGCGTTAACCGAATCCGAGTTCACTCTCAGTAATTCGTTTTCTTGCCGGTGTACCAATAGCATTTCGGACAAACGACGCGCCGCGCTGATCGCGATTTCCATTTCTTTCTGGGCATCTCCCCTCTTGCCTAATCGAAGTGACAACTCGGCCAATTGATTTTTTACGTCGTGTATTACTGCCGCAAATATATCATTCATAAGCCGAGTGTTAGTTTAAGGTTTCAATTGCTTGAGCAGGGCATCTATCTGCGCAAGCTTGGGGTGATTGGGAGATTTCTTCACGAATTCATCCCGGTAATGCAAACACCGCCCCAACTTGTCAGGATCTTTGCCGTTGCGCACAAGATCAAGCGCAATCACCAGCGATGCATTTCCTACAATTTGCACATTGTTCGACAACCGGTCTGCCGCCTGACACAGTAACGCAATAGCCTCCTCAAGTTGACCTGCTTCAGCTTTGAGCACGCCCTCATTGTTCAATTGGATCACTTCTCTCGTGCTCTCTTCAATCATCGCGGTGGCTTCTGAAGTTTGTTTGCCCGCAGAAGTCAGAACATCATGCACCTTTTCTTTGATTACTTCGTCTTCCTGATTGTTTTGAATTGCGTGACGCAATAATTTGGTCGCGTCTTCTTCTTTGCCGGACGCGAAGCACGCATCGGCCAGCGCAATCACAGTACCCACCGGAAGCTTGTTCAAGTCGGCATTTGACATAGCCTTCGCCAAAGCTGCCGCCGCCTGCGCATGATTTCCTGCCGCACGATGCGCCACACTTTCTGACGCGGACAATACAATGTTGCTATGATCGTCTTTAAAACTCTTTTGGGCATCCGCTACCACAATCAATGCCTCCGTAGCCTTTCCCTGATTGATTAGCGCCTTTGATAAAACAGCGTAATCATTCGCCTGGCGAACCGGCGAATGTTTGTGCTTCAGTAATGCCTGACGCATCACTGTCTCGGCTATTTCCGGCTTTCCCGCACTCACTGCCAGGGAGCTCAATTCACGAATTCGGCTCATTGTTCCGGGAGAAACTTCACGGGCTTTTTGAAGCACATCCAGTGCGGCATGTTTATCCCCCGTAGAAGATAATAACTTGCCAAGAAAATCGTAAGCAGCCATGAACTGCGGAGACTCTTTGAGAATCTCCTGCACGAGTGTTTTGGCCTCATCTTTCTTGCCGAGTTGGGCCAATGCCCGGGCCAGGCCCAGCTTTGCCCAGCCTATCGGCCGCAACGCAAGAATCTCGTTATACAAATTTGCAGCGTCTTGCGGGCGATTTGCCCGCATCAGCGCCGCACACTTGATCTTGCACAAATCAATAAAATATTTGTCTTTGATCGCCAGCTTCTTATCGCACTCGATAATGACTCGCCCCCAGTTTTTGGAGTCGGTTGCTTTGTCGATAAATGAAAAGTATTCCTGCCGCTCCAGCAACTTCTCCAAGCGGGCATTGAATTGAGCGGCAGTAAACGGCTTGAGCAAATAATCGTCGGGAGCACATTCGGAAGCCGCGACAACTTTTTCATAAGCTTGCTCCGCGGTAATCATGACGAAAACGGTATTTCGGGTAATCAGATCATTGGTACGCAAATATTCCAGGAACTGCTGGCCGTCAGTTCCATCGCCCAGAGAATAGTCACACAGGATCACATCGTAGCGATTTGTCTCCATGCGCTCCAAAGCGTCTTTGATACTACTCACCACATGCAGTTTGGCAAAACCCGAGCTGGTCAATGACATACGCAACTGGGAGCGCATGCTCTCCATATCGTCAATGACCAGAACCCATTTTTCAGCAATATCGTTTTCGAAAGGCAACGCATTCCCCTTTGTTACAGCAACGATTTAATCCGCTTTTTATTCCGTCACAACCCGCAAACCATTATGGTGATCGAAAAAATTTATCGAGTTTAACTTTGGCGCAACACTTTGAATATTACATCCATGGAGAATCCACGAGATTGAAGAAAGCGCACTTGTTTGCCTTTTTCTTTTTCATCTTGCGCTATATTACCAAACTTTCTTTGCCAAACCTCGCGTGCCGTATCCAATTCTGAATCTTTTAAACCGGGTAAGGCTGCGGCAATCAAATTTTCAGGGATACCCTTTTGTCGAAGTTCGTGAGCGATACGTTGCGTACCGAATCGATTGCGCTTGGCGTGAACCAACTGTGTAGAGGCTCGCTCATCTGAAAGCCAGCCCCGGGTAACCAGCTCATCCAGCACTGCGCCCAAGTCTTCGCCTTCCTGCACGTAAGGCAATAATTTGCTATGCAACTCGGTACGGCTGTGCTCGCGCCGCGCCAGATACCTCATGGCGCGGACGCGAAGGCTGATTTCAGGCTTCTTCGCCACCGGATTTCAGCGCGTTGACTCCGAGCGCGGCGCGGACTTTGTTTTCAATCTCGCGCGCAATTTCAGGATTGCTTTTCAAAAACTCGCGCGCATTATCTTTGCCTTGCCCGATCTTTTCGCCGTTGTATGCATACCAGGCTCCCGATTTTTCGACCAGCTTATGCAACACGCCCAGCTCGACAATTTCACCTTCACGCGAGATCCCTTCGCCATACAGAATATCGAAATTAGCTTCCTTGAACGGAGGTGCGACTTTATTTTTTACGATCTTGACCCGTGTCTCATTACCGATCACCTCGTCGCCTTTCTTGATTGCTCCGGTACGGCGAATATCAAGACGCACTGAAGCATAAAACTTTAGCGCATTACCGCCGGTGGTGGTTTCCGGGTTGCCAAACATCACGCCGATCTTCATACGAATCTGGTTGATGAAAATAACCATCGTGTTGCTACGATTAATGTTGGCCGTGAGTTTGCGCAGAGCCTGCGACATCAGGCGCGCATGCAGACCCATCTGTGCATCGCCCATTTCGCCTTCAATTTCCGCCTTTGGCGTCAGCGCCGCAACGGAGTCAACAACAACGATATCCACTGAACCGGAGCGCACGAGCATATCAACGATTTCCAAAGCCTGCTCACCGTTATCCGGCTGCGAGATCAGCAAATCTTCAACCTTCACCCCCAGTTTTTGTGCGTACTGCGGATCAAGCGCGTGTTCCGCATCAATGAACGCAGCCGTGCCGCCCAGTTTTTGCATCTCGGCGATCACTTGCAGGGTAAGCGTCGTTTTGCCGGAAGACTCCGGGCCATAAATCTCAATCACGCGCCCGCGCGGCAAACCACCCACACCCAACGCGATATCCAAGCCCAACGATCCGGTGGATACAACCTCAATATCCTTGATTACTTCGCCTGCGCCCAAGCGCATGATAGAACCCTTGCCGAACTGCTTTTCGATCTGGCTCAGCGCTGCGGCTAGCGCCTTGCTTTTATTCTCTTCCATTACGATTCCCTTCAAAAATTGGTAGCGGATTATTGCATATCAATCCGCCTTTGCATAGAACGTTCGTTCTTTTGTTATTTCATCGCTTTGGTGGCTGTGTATTTAATAGCTCCAGTACCCCTTGCAGCGCTATTCTTGTTGCTTTGACACGAATGGCATCCCGATCACCGCTAAGATAATGGCAGACTGACTTTGTTATGCCTTTACCAACCCAAGCGAACCAAACCGTGCCGACCGGCTTTTCCGGTGTGCCGCCTGTGGGTCCGGCTATACCAGTCACGGCCAGAGTGACTTGAGAACGGCTATATTGCAGCGCTCCTTCAGCCATCTCGCGCGCCGTTACTTCACTTACCGCGCCGTGCTTTTTCATCGTATCCGGCGAAACGCCCAACATCTCTTCTTTGGACGTATTGGAATACGTGACGAAGCCCCGATCAAACCAGTCGGAACTTCCTACCACCCTGGTAATAGTTTGCGCGATACCGCCGCCTGTGCATGATTCCGCGGTTGCCAGCGTCAAGCCGCGTGCCTTCAATGCCTTGCCTACTTGTTTTGCCAATCGTGTACTCATAATATATTTCTCATAATCCTCTCGCCAAGTCATTCTGAATATCCACCAATGCTTCCAGACCGACAGCAATGCGAATCAACCCGTCGCTAATACCCGCCGCCGCTCGCGCCTCGGGGCTAATGCGCGCATGCGTCGTAGTCGCCGGGTGCGTGATCGTTGTTTTGGTATCGCCCAGATTTGCTGTAATGGATAACATTTTGGTGTTATCAATCACTTTCCACGCGGCAGCTTTGCCGCCTTTCACCTCGAACGCCACAATGCCACCGCCGGTTTTCTGCTGTTTCAATGCCAACGCATGCTGCGGGTGCGAGGGCAAGCCCGGGTAAAACACGCGCGCCACATTGGGTTGCTGTTCCAGCCACAGTGCAAGTTGCAAGGCATTGGCACTGTGCGCTTCCATACGCAACTTAAGCGTTTCAATCCCTTTTAAAAATACCCAGGCGTTAAACGCGCTCATGGTCGGACCGGTCGTGCGCAGAAAACCGTACACCGGTTCCATTAATTTTTTGCTACCCAACACCGCACCGCCCAGAACCCGGCCCTGTCCGTCAATATATTTGGTGGCGGAATGAATCACAATATCGGCGCCCAATTGCAACGGACGTTGCAGAACAGGCGTGCAGAAGCAGTTGTCCACCGCCAGTAGTGCGTTAGCGCTTTTCGCCACCGCTGCGATAGCAGCGATATCGGAAATTTCTGTCAGCGGATTAGACGGCGTCTCCAGAAAAAAGAGTTTTGTATTCGGGCGCACTGCTGCCTGCCACTGCGCGACATCAGTGGCAGAAACAAAGGTCGTCTCCACTCCAAATTTTTTCAGCACATTATTAAACAGGTTAACAGTCGAACCGAACAGACTTTGCGATGCCACCACATGATCTCCCGCCTTGAGCAAGCCCATGCAAGCCGACAAAATGGCAGACATTCCGGAAGCCGTAGCCACGCATTGTTCGGCTCCTTCCAGCGCGGCCAGGCGCTCTTCGAACATCGTTACGGTGGGGTTGGTGAAGCGCGAATAAATATTGCCCGGCTCTTCACCGATAAACCGCTTGGCTGCCTGCTCGGCGTTGTCGAACACAAAGCTTGAAGTCAGGTACAGTGCCTCGCTGTGTTCGTGAAATTGGCTGCGTTCAGTGCCTGCGCGCAGCGCCAGGGTTTCCGGTTGATATTTTGCTTCTGTCATTTTGTTATTTCCTTTCCGACGCTTTGCTCATTCAGTAATATTGAAAATATTGTAGGGTGCATTCCATGCACCCTACTTAATCATTACTCCTCGCCGCTTGCCGTCAACTTACATTGAAGTCACACTCATTGCCAGATCCAGTTCCATCTGATCATCGTCCGGCGCTGGGGCCACCTTGCCGGTACCACGTGAGTTTTCGATCCGATTCAAATATTCCGGGGTAATATCACCCGTGATGTATTCGCCATCGAAACAGGAACAATCAAAACGTGTGATTGCCGGATTTGATTTGTTTACCGCCGCCTTCAAATCTGCGAGGTCTTGATAAATAATCCGGTCGGCGCTGATTTCGCGGCATATCTCATCATCGGTGCGCCCTGTTGCGATCAGTTCGCTACGGGATGGCATATCGATGCCATACACATTGGGAAACTTTACCGGCGGTGCGGCAGAAGCAAAATACACTTTACGCGCTCCGGCATCTCGCGCCATTTGTACAATCTCGCGGCTGGTGGTCCCGCGCACGATTGAGTCATCTACCAGCAGCACGTTCTTGCCTTTGAACTCGACGCTGATGGCGTTCAGTTTCTGGCGCACCGATTTTTTGCGCATGGCTTGCCCCGGCATAATAAAGGTGCGTCCGATATAACGATTCTTTACAAAGCCTTCGCGGAACGAAATACCCAGCCGGTTTGCCAATTGCAAAGCACTGGGCCGACTGGAATCGGGGATGGGAATCACCACATCAATATCGTGATCTGTCCATTCGCGCGAGATTTTGTCGGCCAGATATTCGCCCATATTGAGGCGCGTCTCATATACCGAAATGCCGTCAATCACGGAGTCCGGACGCGCCAGATAAACGAATTCGAAAATACACGGGTTAAGCACGGGGTTCGCCGCACATTGTTGGCTGTGGAAATTACCCTTGAAATCGATGAACACCGCCTCGCCCGGTTCGACATCCCGCAGGAACTTAAAGCCCAAGGTATCCAGAGCCACACTTTCCGAGGCAACCAGATATTCGATACCCTGCGCGGTCTCATGGGTGCCTATCACCAGCGGACGAATACCGTAGGGATCGCGGAACGCCAGCAATCCATAACCCGAGATCATCGAAACGATCGCGTAGGCGCCTTTACAGCGCTGATGCACGCTTGATACGGCAGCAAAGATTGTTTTGGGATCCAGCCGCAGTTGTTTACATTCGATTTGCAGCTCGTGCGCCAACACATTGAGCAATACCTCCGAGTCGGAATTGGTATTGACGTGGCGCAGATCGTCCAAAAACAATTCTTTTTGCAACTGCGCGGTATTGGTCAAATTACCGTTGTGCCCCAGCACAATGCCGAAAGGTGAATTGACATAGAACGGCTGCGCCTCGTTATGATCGACTGCCGATCCTGCCGTGGGATAGCGCACGTGAGCAATACCCGCATTACCGGTAAGTGCGCGCATATTGCGTGTGCGAAATACATCATGCGCAAGGCCGTTGCCTTTATGCAAATGAAAGGCATTGCCATCAATCGTGGCTATGCCTGCTGCATCCTGCCCGCGATGTTGCAATACTTGCAATCCGTCATACAGAAGTTGATTGACAGGAGTTTGAGCGACGACGCCTAAAATGCCACACATAATGGATTCCGTTAGCCTTTAAATGTAATAATCAGTACGCCACTTTTTTCGCCACATTTTCCGGCAAAAAATCTTTGGTAAATAAAGCCGCACTTTGCAACGCCCTGCTCGACCAGGCATCCCGCCAGAACGGTTTTTTGGGCAAACTCGTCAGTCCGGCCAGCAACACAAGCAGCAGCACAAACAGCATTCCGCGCAACAACCCGAAGACCCCGCCCACAACGCCATCCATCAAACCCAGCCCGGCGACCTTAACCAGTTTTGACAGCAGCCAAGCCAGAATGCCGCTAATGATCAAGGTGCCCACGAACAAACACGTATAAGCCACTGCCGTCTTTGTCACACTCGATGTCACTATATTGGGTACGTATTCGGATATATCAACCGCATAAATTCGCGCCACAAAATAGGCTGTAATCCAACCCAGCAATGACACCAGTTCATACACAAAACCGCGCCACCACCCCAACCCGACAGAGAGCACCACAATTCCCAAAACCGTATAGTCAAACGCCGTCATCGCAATCATTAACTACCCAGATTGACCACATTCGGATGCAAACCCTGTGCCTCGATCTTGTGGCGCACTTTATCGGCAGCTTCATGCGTGGTAAAACTCCCGACACGCACACGAACATTGTGACCGACCTTCTCGGTATAAGCGTGTAATCCTTGCGCCACCAGTTTATCCTGCAATTTTTTTGCGGCATCCGCATTGACAAAGGCCCCGACCTGCACCGCGAAACCGGAATGAGGGATCGTATTATGCGTGGCGGCAGGTTTCACTTCCGCCTTGCTTTCCGCTTGCGCCGGTTTTACAGCTTCTGCTTTGGGTTGTTCGGGTTTTACCGCTGGTGCATGTTGAGAAGCAGCAGCGGCAACAACAGGTGCGGCGACAATAGCTGCGGCAGCGGCGGCGGGTAATATTCCGGAAGCGGCAGTTGATGCGGGTGCTGAAGCCGGTACCGCTGCGGAAGCTATGCCCGGAGTTGAGGCGGCAGAACCAATCGGAATATCCGCCAATTTGTCTTTGTCCGGAATGCGCAACTCAATATCGCTCACCTTGGTTGTCGGTGGCTCGCCGTCAAACACAATGGGCAGAATAATCACTACAGCCGTGGTTAAAGCAATCGCGCCGATCAAGCGGCGGCGCGCTTGTCTTTTAATAATGGACTCTTCGTCCGCAGTCATTTGTTTTGCCATCGTTTATCTTGATGAAATACTCTTGCAAAAATCAGGCGTTGCGTAGTCCCCGCGCGCGCATCACTTCTGCTACTGTATAGAATGATCCGAAGGCGACAATTCTATCATTTTCGCCAGCTTGATTATAGGCATGATGCAAAGCTTCGGTAGCATTGGGGAAACGCACCACCTGCCCGACCTTGGCGTTGTCCAACACCTGCCCCAACTCATCCGCCGTGGCTCCGCGCTGCGCGGCTATCCCCGCCACTAACCACACATCCACCTGCGATTTCAGGGCTTCTACCACCCCGGCCATATCTTTATCCTTCAACATCGCGCAAACCGCGTAAGTTTTAGGGCATGGCGGCAAAGCAGCCAGATTTTTGGCCAGTGAACGCGCCGCATGCGGGTTATGCGCCACATCGAGGATCAAGGCGGGTTTTCCCGGAATCGTCTGGAAACGCCCGGACAAGGTCACTTCCACCAACCCGCGCCGCACTGATTCCATACTCACCGGCATCTTGCCTTTCAACACATCCAATGCCGCCAGTGCGGCACTGGCATTATTCAATTGATAGCTGCCACGCAAAGCGGGGAAAGGCAAAGAACTGCGGGATATTTTCTTTCCGTGAAAGTCCCATTGCCCTGGTATTTGTTCCCTCTCCCGCTCGCGGGAGATAACCAGCGACTTGGCGGACGTCGTTTGTTCGCCAAGTCGAATGGCTAGTTGTTCCTTCAGGGCTAGGGTGAGGGGCTTAACTACGGAGATAACATGAGCTTCGCTTCCGCGCCCCTCACCCCCGGCCCCTCCCCCGCCTGCGGGGGAGGGGAGCGTGAAGCCAAACTCGCTCCCGAGACACCATAATTCAGCACCCACTTTTTCTGCCTGAGTGCGTATTGCCTGCGGCATATCAGTATCGCCAAATATAGCCACTTTGCCTGCGCGAAAGATACCCGCCTTCTCAAACGCAATTTTCTCGCGCGTATCGCCCAAGTATTCAGTGTGATCAATATCGATACTTGTCACCACCGCACAATCCGCGTCAAAAATGTTGACTGCATCCAGCCTGCCACCCAACCCTACTTCGAGTATAGCGACATCAATCTTTTGTTCAGTGAACATTTGCATCGCGGCAAGCGTACCAAATTCAAAATAGGTCAGCGGGATATCGCCACGCACCTTTTCAATCTTTTTAAACGCGGCACACAACTCGGCATCATTTGCCGAATGCTTGCTGACACGCACCCGTTCGTTATATTCCAGCAGATGCGGCGAAGTGTAACAACCGACACGGTATCCGGCGGCATGCAATATTGATTCCAACATCGCACACACCGAACCTTTGCCGTTGGTACCACCGACGATGATGATTGGAAAGTAGGGTTGGAGTTTTAGTCTCTGCTTCACTTCCGCCACGCGCTCCAGACCGAGCGCGATGGTTTTTGGATTTCGGGTCTCAAGGTAGGTGAGCCATTCGGCTAGAGTATTTGGCATATAGGCACTTCTAAAATCGGCGATCTGAAATCTGCTATTAAAGTTGAATGAAAATTTTCATGTAGTGAAATCGTATTTCTAGACCATGCTAACTGTCTCAAAATAACCCAAAGCAGCCAGCTAACTATTAAAGTTAAAATTATTTCACATCAATATTTGCAGGTTTATCATCACCAAAACCTACAAAATCATAAGTCTCAATTCCATGAGAATGTTCAATTTTATTGGACAAGAAAAAATAAATTCTTTCTCCTTTATATATACCCATGTACTTAGATGGGGATTGTATTTCGTCAGATGATTGATCTAATTTAATGCCTTGGAAAGTGCATGAAATCGAAATACCCTTAATAATGTATTTTCCCTTGGTGACATTTGGATTCTTACTGTTAAACCACTTCTGAATATCCTGTGGACGAGCAGCAGTAGCAGTCAAATATACCGTACCATCTGAGTAAAAACGTAAGTAATCCCAATTCTCACTATCATCTGCGTTACCACGACTATCAAATGCTGGGGACGAAACAAAATTCTTATAAAGCCCATCGTATCGTAATTGGGAATCAGCCTGAGTAATGTTGGCTGATAGTTTCGTTATACGAGCTTGATAAAAATCCCATAAGCAATCTATATTTTCACAGGTATTTCGTTCATTTTTGAGCCATAGTCGTTGATCCTGAATGGCATTTGCCTTTTCAATGTTTTTATCAATAGTGAGCCGGTAGACATCCATTAAAATACTATCTAACTTTGACAGCTCTGAATCAGCACAAATTAGTTTTTCAATTTTTGTGCTCGCTTTTGTGCAATCAAAGCCTGCGGAGTGAGCCGATTCAACAAATGCTAAACTACCCAAAATAATCCATGCAATTTGTTTCATACCACCCCTTTGTCAGTGCTGATACTCAAATTTGGAGAACACCCGCGAATGACCGTAACTGGCCGGACTTTGTCTTTCGCCTATCTTGCTATTGACTGACCCTAGTCGATCTAGCTTTCAGTCATCCAATCATTTCTTGTATTCACACACTGGCGTGAAGTTTTACACCTAGAGCCTTTGTCACTTTTAGTATTGTATCGAATGAAGTCTAGTAGGTGGGCACGATTCTGTGCCCACGCGGTAACGTCCTGTCAACCCAACCGCGTGGGCTATCGATGAAACTGATTGCCCACCTCAACTGTCAAAGACGACAGCCAAGACGCTGGTTATGCCCACCCAACTAAAATTATTTCACGCAAAACGTAAGCCTATCCTGATAAATTACCTTTCCGCTTTCCCGTTCACGCCATATCTTGCAGAATCTCTTCACGCGACACAACTGCCGTACCAAGCTTGCCGACCACAATTCCCGCAGCGCGATTCGCAATGCGCACTGCATCGCCAAGTTCGGCACCGCTCGCCAGCATGACCGCCAGAGTGGCAATCACGGTATCACCCGCTCCGCTGACATCAAACACTTCACGCGCTTGAGTTGGTTCGTGCAGCACGCTACCGGCGCGGAATAAGCTCATGCCTTCTTCGCTGCGTGTAACCAGTAAAGCATCAAGGTGCAGTTCGGTACGCAATTTTTCGGCCTTGGCAGTCAGTTCGGCCTCGCTGTTCCAACTTCCCGCCACATCATGAAATTCACTGCGATTGGGCGTCAGCAAGGTTGCGCCCTGATAGCGCGCATAGTCATCCCCTTTGGGATCGACCAGCACAGGCTTGCCTGCCGCCCGCGCCGCTTTAATCATTTCGGCAATATGTGCCAAACCGCCTTTGCCGTAATCGGACAAAATCACCACATCGCAATCCGGCAGATTAACTTTAAATTCTGCCAGCTTTGCTTTAAGAACTTCGTGGCTGGGGGGAGTTTCAAAATCAATGCGCAACAATTGTTGTTGCCGCGCGATGGCACGCAATTTAACTATCGTCGAAAATCCTTCGTCTCGATGCAGCAACGCCTTAACCCCGCCCTGCTCGGTTAACAATCTTTGCAGACAGTCGCCCGCCTCATCCGCTCCAACCACCGACAATAAAGTGCAGTTTGCGCCCAGCGAAGTGATATTGCGCGCCACGTTGGCAGCACCGCCGGGACGCTCTTCCACGCGACTTACTTTGAGCACGGGAACGGGTGCTTCCGGCGAAATACGATGTACATCGCCGAACCAATAGCGGTCCAGCATGACATCGCCCACAACCAAGATGCGGGCAGCTTTAAATGATGGCAGTTTACTCATGCCAGTCCTCCTATTTCATTAGCAATTTGTTGTAAGGCGACCAAGGGATCGGCTGCTTTAGTGATCGGTCGTCCGATGACCAGATAACTGGAACCATTTTCCAATGCGGCGCGCGGCGTCATGATGCGCGATTGATCGTCAGCCGCCGCATCGGCGGGACGAATACCCGGTGTAACCAGACAAAAATCCGCACCGGCTTGTTTGCGTAATTGCTGTGCTTCCTGAGCGGAACACACCACACCGTCTAGTCCGCTGGCTTGCGCCAAGGCTGCCAGACGCAACACTTGTTCAGCCGGGGTAGCCGTAATGCCCACTTCCGCAAGGTCTGCCTGCGCCATGCTGGTCAGCACGGTTACGGCGATTAATTTTGGCGGCTGGTTGAAGTTTGCCAGCGCATCGCGCGCAGCTTCCATCATGCGTTTGCCGCCGGAGGCATGCACATTGACCATCCACACCCCCAGAGACGCGGCTGCCTTGCAAGCCTGCGCCGTGGTGTTGGGGATGTCGTGAAATTTCAGATCGAGAAAGACTTCAAATTGCTGCCGCATTAATTGCTCGACCAATTGCGGCCCGGCGACGGTAAATAACTCTTTGCCAACTTTAAGACGGCACAGCGCCGGGTCGAGACGTTTGACCAACGCCAATGCGGAATCGGCATCGGCATAATCCAGTGCAACGATGATTTTTGGATCACTCACGCCATTACTCCGATCTCCTCGGTACGTCGCGGAGAATATGTTTCCCAGCCATTGCAGGCCGGGCAATGCCAATAAAACTGATGCGCTTTGAAACCGCAGCGTTTGCAGCGATACATGGACAAAGCACGAGTACGCTGGTGAACCAGATTTTTTACCAGTTCAACATCGGCGCGGCGCTCGGTTTTTACATCCAGCAGCGTGGCCTCCAGCAACTTATCCAACCCCAGCAATGTGGGATTGCGCTTTAATTCGTTGCGCACCAGTTTGTAAGCAGCTTCCGCCCCGTCTCTTTGCAAAACCGCATTGAACAAGACATTCATCAAATCAAGCGAAGGGTATTTGGTCAAATAATCTTCCAATAATGTGATGCCATTATTTTCATTTTGACTTTTACGATAAGCCTGCAACAATCGCTCCGCCACCAACGGCAAATATTGCGCGTCCTGCAACTCGATCTTTTTCCATAGTTCAATCGCTTGCACATGCCGCCCGAGAGACACCTCGATATCGCCCAGCATGATCGTGGCCCGCACGCCTTGAGGATCGACAGCGAGTGCCTGTTCCAAATGCACCTGAGCCGAGTCAATTTTGTTGTTGGCAAGCTCTATCACCGCCAATTCGCAAAAGAAAAATGCCGCTTCCTTGCTGCGGGACACCCCGGTCAACGTTGTCAAACGTTGGGACATTTCGATGGCCTTGAGCCAATCCTTTTCTTTCTGGTAAATTTCCAGCAAGAAGTCGAGCGACTCTTTTTCGTAGCGTGTCGATTGCAAGTCGGCAAAAGAATTTTCGGCACGGTCCAATATGCCGGCCTTCAAATAATCCTGCGCCAGTTCAAACAATGCCTGCTGTCTTTTTTCCGCATCCAGATCGCCGCGTTCAACCAAATTCAAATGCATGCGGATAGCCCGGTCAACTTCCCCGCGACGGCGGAACAAACTCCCCAGGGCAAAGTGCAATTCAACGGTCTGCGGATCAACTTTGACAACTTCAATAAAAGCTTCGATTGCCTCATCCTGCTGCTCGTTGAGCAGAAAATTCAGTCCCTGAAAATATGAGCGCGGCAAAGCGCCGGATTCGGACAACAACTCGTTGATATCGATACGCGCTGCCAGCCATCCCATTCCGAAGAACAACGGCAAAATCAGCAACTCCCAAGGTTCAAATTCCATGACTATCGTGTATTAGAATTAAGTGTAATAAACAGGCTGGAGCTATGCTTCATCGAATCCATCCGGTTTGTTTTTCAATTGCAGCTCGCGCCTGACCGCAGCCAACTCGCGGCGTTGACGAAACATATTTCCCAGCATCGCCAACACACCGATTAATACGCCAATCGAAAAAAAACACAGCAGGATGACAACAAATGATGTCTGCCATTCAAAGCCTAAGAAATATTTCAACACGACAGGTTGATCGTTCTTCGCTGCAAATCCCAGCAGCAGGATAAACAGCACCGCCCGCATCGGCCACACTAAATATCGCATCTTTTATTAACCATATTAAATGGGGTGTAACGATAACATGAACCCATAAAAAATTGGCGGCACATCTTGCGATAGGCCGCCAATTGATTTAGCACATCAATGCATCATGGTTGTGGATAATCAACCCGTTCACGCAGCTCTTTTCCCGCTTTGAAATGAGGCACATATTTCGACGGCACTTGAACCTTATCGCCCGACTTGGGATTACGCCCGAGACGGGGTGGTCGATAGTTCAGCGCAAAGCTGCCAAAACCGCGTATTTCAATACGTCCGCCACGGGACAAGGTCGTAGACATACTGTCAAGGATAACCTTGACAGCAAGCTCGGCATCCTTGCCCAGCAACTGTGTGTAACGCTCAGCGAGTTTGATAATAAGATCAGAACGAGTCATAGTCCTTTTGCTCCTGATTAAGCATCAGCCTTATTGGAATCCATCTTGGCTTTGAGTAGCGCGCCCAGATTGGTTGTGCCCGCAGCCGTACTTTGGTTGTCCGCAGCAAATTTCTGCAACGCGGAAGCCTCGTCAGCCTTGTTCAATGCCTTGATCGACAAATTGATACCGCGATTCTTGCGATCTACATTGATGATTAGCGCAGTAACCTTGTCGCCTTCTTTCAGGTGGCCGCGAATATCTTCCACGCGGTCGGCAGAAACTTCAGATGCCTTCAAATAGGCTTCAACATCGCCGTCCAGAAGAACAACTGCACCCTTGGCATCCAGTGACTTAACGACACCGGTAACAACGGCACCCTTATCATGACCGGAAACAAAGCCGCCGAAAGGATCACCTTCCAGTTGCTTCACGCCCAGAGAAATACGCTCACGCTCAACATCGATAGCCAGAACGGTTGCTTCCAGTTCGTCGCCCTTCTTGTAGTTGCGCACAGCTTCTTCGCCGGGGATATTCCAGGACAAGTCAGACAAATGCACCAGACCGTCGATACCGCCATCCAAACCGATAAACACGCCGAAGTCGGTGATAGACTTGATCGCGCCCTTAACTTTGTCGCCCTTCTTGTGGTTAAGCGCAAAGTCGTCCCAAGGATTGGACTTGCACTGTTTCATACCCAGAGAGATACGACGACGAGCTTCGTCGATTTCAAGGATCATCACTTCTACTTCGTCGCCCAGGGCAACAACTTTAGAAGGATGAACGTTCTTGTTAGTCCAATCCATTTCAGAAACGTGTACCAGACCTTCGATACCTTGTTCGATCTCAACGAAAGAACCGTAGTCAGTCAGATTTGTCACCTTACCGAACAGACGTGTGCCTTGTGGGTAACGACGTGCCAGACCGTTCCAAGGATCATCGCCCATTTGCTTGATGCCCAGAGAAACACGATTCTTCTCTTGGTCGAATTTCAGAATCTTGGCTTCAACTTCATCGCCAACAGTCAACACTTCGGATGGGTGCTTCACGCGACGCCATGCCAAGTCGGTGATGTGCAACAGGCCGTCAATACCGCCCAGATCAACGAATGCGCCGTAGTCGGTGATGTTCTTAACGATACCCTTAACGATTGCGCCTTCTTTCAGATTTTCCATCAGCGTGTCGCGATCAGCACCTTGCGATGCTTCCAGCACAGCACGGCGAGAAACCACCACGTTGTTGCGCTTGCGATCCAGCTTGATAACCTTCAATTCCATCGTCTTGTTTTCGTATGGTGTGGTGTCCTTAACAGGACGTGTATCCACCAGCGAACCGGGCAAGAATGCGCGGATGCCGTTAACCATGGCAGTCAGGCCGCCCTTAACTTTGCCGCTGACATAACCTTCAACGATGCGACCTTCTTCCATCGCTTGTTCCAGATCAATCCACGCAGCCAGACGCTTGGCTTTTTCACGCGACAGGCGCGTTTCGCCGTAGCCGTTTTCCAGCGACTCAATTGCGACTGTAGTGAAGTCGCCTGCTTTAACTTCAATATTGCCCGCTGCGTCTTTGAACTCTTCAACAGGAATAAAACTCTCGGACTTTAGTCCGGCATTAACAACGACCACATTTTGCTCAACGCGAACAACTTGAGCAGTGATCAGTTCACCTGCGCGCATTTCTTTGCGGCTCAGGCTTTCTTCAAATAGGGAGGCAAAACTTTCCAAGTCAGCGACTGCATTCATTTTAGATATACTTTCAAGAACAATCCCGTGGTAAGCGGGGGTTAGTTAATCAACCCAAACAGAAGGCTCTATTTGGACTCCAGCGGGCTAGTGAAACACCCATTTCTAAAACAGTGTGCCCGCCCCTCACCTCAATCCTCTCCCGCAAAAATCCCCTCTCTCTAACTCTCTCCCGCATGCGGGAGAAAGGACAAACGTGAAAGACAATCTTCAATTCTGGGGCGAGGAGGCAAACGTAGGCTACGCCTGTTTCTCGATCATCGCCTTGTAGCGAGTTAGCACTTCCTGCACCGCCTGCTCGATGTTCAGAGGGGTCGTATCCAGCAAGCTCGCACCTTGCGCCTGTTGCAGCGGAGCCACGCTTCGTTGAGTATCTCGCTCGTCGCGCGCCTGTATATCCTGCAAAAGGGCGGCGATATTAGCACCGATCCCTTTTTCTTTCAACTGTTTATATCGGCGTTCTGCGCGGGCCTCGGCGCTGGCGGTCAAAAATATCTTCAAAACTGAGTCGGGGAACACCACCGACGCCATATCGCGCCCATCTGCCACCAACCCCGGCGCACGCCGAAAATCGCGCTGTTTATCCAGCAAAGCCGCACGCACCTTGGGCAAAGCCGCAATTTTGGAAGCCGCCGAACCGGCTTCCTCGGTACGCAGTTCGTCCCCCACCTTTACCCCATCCAGCCAAATATCCGCACCTTCAAAGCGGATATCTACCTGTCCCGCCAATTTTGCCAAGTGTTCTTCCGCTTCCAATGCGATACCTCGCCGTTGCGCCGCCAGACCAAGCAAGCGGTATAACGCGCCACTATCGAGATAATGCAGCCCCAGCGCCGTCGCCACGCGCTGCGCCACCGTGCCTTTGCCGGAAGCAGAGGGACCATCGATAGAAATTACCGGCACCGCCTGTGTCACTTCGGCAAAACGCTCGAAATAATCGGGGAATGTTTTAGCCACACATTTCGGATCGTTGATGCGCACACCAGCACCGCCGAAAGCGACCAGCGAGAAACACATCGCCATGCGGTGGTCGTCGTAGGTATCTATGCCGGATTGAGGATTGAGGATTAAGGATTTAGAAGCAGGTGGAGTGATGCGAATAAAGTCCGCGCCCTCTTCCACTGTGGCACCTACTTTGCGCAACTCGGTCGCCATCGCCGCAATGCGGTCGGTTTCTTTGACTCGCCAACTGGCGATATTGCGCAGCGTTGTCGTGCCTTCGGCAAACAGCGCTGCAACTGCAAGTGTCATTGCGGCATCGGGGATATGGTTGCAATCGAGGTCGATAGCTTTGAGTTTGCCGTTGACCGGTCCACTCGCTTCTATCGAATTGACTCCCCACTTAATAGACGCCCCCATATTTTCCAATGCATAAGCAAAATGTACATCACCTTGCACGCTATTTTTGCTTACACCTTCCACGATTACTGGCCCGCCGCCGATAGCGCCAGCCGCAAGAAAATATGATGCGGATGACGCATCACCCTCCACATAAACGGTGCCTGGAGAACTATAATTTATACGATTATCCGGATACCTAGATTCCTCTACAACCGACTGACGCCAATCATCAGTTCTAAACACAAGAGCATCAAACAGCCTCATCATCGCCAACGTAATATCGATATAAGGCTTGGAGATCAACTCACCCACTATATTTACTTTAATCTCGCGCCTCAACAACGGCAGCGCCATCAAAATACCCGTCAAAAATTGGCTGGAGACGTCACCGCGCACACTGACCGTGCCTCCCTCAAGCTTGCCGGGAGAAATCTGCAAAGGCGGAAATCCTTCATTACCCAAATATTTGATGTCGGCACCGAGTTGGCGTAATGCATCCACCAAGTCCCCGATGGGGCGCTCATGCATACGCGCCACGCCGGACAATTTGTAACTGCCGCCAGACAGGGCCAGCGCAGCAGTCAATGGACGAAATGCCGTGCCAGCGTTGCCAAGGAATAACTCAACATTCTTTTCTGGAAAATTTCCTTCACAACCTTTGATGCTATAAGCGTTATTACCCAGCGACTTCACTTCAACACCCAACTTGCCTAACGCTTCAAGCATGCGCTCTGTGTCATCAGAATGCAGCAAATCACGCACCACCGTCGTGCCATGTGCCAACGCAGCCAACAGCAACACACGATTAGAAATACTCTTCGAACCGGGCAAACGCACCGTGCCGCGCGCAGACATTAAAGGAGGAAGATCAAGAAAATTTTCGGATGTCATTGAGAACGGGCCTTGCAGCGGGTTGGGCTTAATAATTTTGAGGGCGGTATGATACCAGAGAGAAGTTGGGCGCATGATTGCCAGCGACCAAGGGTGGGCAAACGGTATTATCGTTAGCCCACGCGGTTACACTATGGCAGCGTTCTGGCCAACCGAAAACCGCTAGTGTTTCCGTGCCAATGATTTGACTAACAAGATTCCCCTCGCTTTCTGTATCGTGAACATACAGGATTGTTTTCATAACCAACCTTTTTTGTGTATCTAACGCGTTAGTTTCCACCTTCCTGACTTGCACGGTGGTGCTATTTGCAGGGAATTTATAACCTATTGTGTCTGCGTCTTTCTGGCTGAGATTGTTTATTTTGGAATTCGCTTGAACACCGCTGTCTTGCGATAACCGAACAGAAGGGGGAAGGATGCGATCTCCGCCATTCGTAATATTGTTATTATTTCCCTTAAGAAAAACATTCTTTGCACCCGGAGCGGCTATGATATATGCACCGTTTACCTCAATGGGGTAAGCTGCCAAGCCGACAATGGAAACATGTGTTATTTGAACAGTATCAGGATTGTATACTCGCGTTTCTGCGCCAATGATTTGGCTATCAAGTTTTCCCTCGTTTTCTGTATCGCGAACATACAGAATTGTTTTCATAACCAACTTTTTTTGTGTATCTAACGCGATAGTTTCTACCTTCCTGACTTGTACGGCGGTACTGTTTGCATTACCTATTGTGTCTGCGTCTTTCTGGCTAAGATTGTTGATTTTGGGATTCGCTTGCGCACTGCTATCTTGCGATGACGAAACAGGCTGCCCATTTGCGAAAAGTTTTCCCTCTTTCAATTCGATGGTAGAAAAAATGGTATCGTTTTTAATCTGGATCCATTTATTCGTCACCATTTTGCCAATTATGTTGCTTGCCATCTCCTGCGCCTTTTCATCCACAGCCTTGTCGGTTACCGCCTGTCCGTTTTTTTTATTTTGCGCCTCCAAATTAGATCGTGCGAATACACGTGAAATGTCGGTGACCAATGACGTTGGCAGGTGAAGATTAAATTTTGCGGTAATTTTGTTACCTATTGTTTTAATCGACTCCCAATCGCTTTTTTCGATTTTGTCGAAACCGATATGTCCATTCAACCGCGCTGTCTTTCCGTGATACTGCACTGAGAAATCTTGAATGTCGACAGCGCCACCATGCTTTAACGTTGCCAGCCCAAAGTCTTTTATTATCCCGGTTGTTGCGGCTAAACGTTCTTCATTAGTCTGCTGTGTTTTGTTCAGCGCTTTCGATTTTTCTGACAAAGCAGCAAATTCTTTTTCATCAATATTGACCAGACTGGCAGCCAAATGCACTGGCCCTAAACCATCCTTACCCCAATTGATTGATTTAACGACATAGTCGAAACCAATGTTGAGCAGTTTCCCGTGCTGTTTGATGTCCGACTTAATCGACGTTCCATCGACTTTTACATGCAGGTCGCTTGTGCTGTCATCGATTGCAAAATGATCCAACTTAAAAGTACCCGTTCCAAGCCACAATCCATATGCACCAAGTGTCTGCTCGGAGGCATAACTAAAATCATTTGCAGTTACTTTAATTGTCTTGCCATCGTCAAAGCTGAATGAAGGCATTGCTGCAAAGGCATGTGATCTGTTGTACAGCTTGTTGTAGGTGACTTTCCCGGTTAGCTCAGACGAGTGTATCTTGCTGAGTGTTTTTGGATTTTGATAGTCCAGACTTTCTACTTCAATTAACAGCTCGGTATTGCCATTGCCGAGCTTCTTGCTTTTTAAATGCAAAGGATTTTCTTTGCCGAATAAATCGAAGAGTTTCTTTTTGGTTTCGGGAGAGAACTCAAACTTATCAAGTTGCTCAATGGTGGTTTTAATATTTCGGCCTGGATTCGAAATTGGATCTAAATCAGAAAAAGCTGCCAGATAGCCCTGCCAGAGCACAGAGTTTTGTATATCAAAGGGGGGCTGGGGTGGTGGCGCGGCGCTGACAGTTGGAACTTGTAATGCTGCAGGTGCTTCCTGCACAGCAGAGGCCGCAGCACTGTCTGGTGCTTGGGCATTTTCTTGGCTATAGGACTGATGAGCCAATAATAGAAAGGAGAGTAACGAGACACTGACGATGAAATTTTTCAAAATAGTGAGCCCCTATAAATCAACAGCCAGAATTATTAAGTTAAGCAATGCAGCAAGATTAAAACTTGTACCCCAAACTAAAATATAAGGCTTCTATATCACCTAAAGGACCAGTTGCACCAACATTGTAACTATCTAATTCATACCCGATAGAAACACCATTAGCGAACTCGTATTTTATGCCTGAGCTGAAGGCAAGCCCAGATTTTGATGTCCCCGAAAAGATGGGGCCACGCCAGTCAGGCTCGTAGAATCGACACCTAATTTGACAAGCAAGTGCCATCGAGCATAGATAGGCATAATAACAACCGCGTCCAAATAGGAAGCTGAATAAGCTGAGGACAAATTCACCCCTGATTCAGTATATGTTGGATTACCCAAATTAGCATGCCCCGCCTCAATTGCTAAACCACCATTGTCTTCAGCTTTTAATATCTGATAACCACCTTCAAACTTAGATGCACTAGAACTTCTTCTACCAAAACCCACACCACCGCCTACATACCATTTATTGTCATCCGCAAATGCTGTCATTGAAGCAGCCAAGCCTGCTATGGCTATGGCTGCAAGCCAGAATAATTTTCTTCATTCTCAATCCGTTCTTGCGCTAAAAGTTGATTATCAAACAGTTTCATATCACGAAGCACGTATTAAGCAATGAATGCGCCATGCCCAATAAAGCAAGCAAGGATTGATGTTGGCAGATTGAATCGTTCAGGGGTGGGAGTTTTATGTTGAAATACGAGCACCTGAGTTTAACTACTGTTGCCCCTCAAACAGCCAGCGTAGCCCGGATGATCGGAGATCATCATCCCCTGCTGGGCGCTTTATCCTAAAAAACGAAGTTCGAGCCACAGAGTTCACAGAGAGAGTAAAGGAACATCACACTTTTGAAGCCTCGCCCAAAAGGTTAATTACGCTCTTGTTACAACCGTTTGTTTTTCCTCTGTGATCTCTGTATTCTCTGTGGCTAACTGCTTTTTTAGGTTTATGTGCTGCATCAGCCAAGGGCGCAATAACCAACGGCTTGCGCCGCATGTTTATGCATTCGGTGTAATGCGCCACATAAACTGCTTATTGCTGATTCCAACCACTCCGCACTTCTCTCGCCAGACTGAAAATCTCTTCCAGTTTAGCGGCATCGTTATTTTCCAGTGCTTGATGAATGACATACAACTCATCAGCGTATTGCTTCACTTCGCGCAGCAAGGCATCACGATTGGCAAGACTGATATCACGCCACATTTCAGGTGAACTTGCCGCGATGCGGGTGAAGTCACGAAAGCCGCTGGCGGCAAAGGAAAGTAACTGGTCGCGGTTGTCGCGTTGTGCCAAGTCGTGCACCAGTGCGAAAGATAGCAGATGCGGCAAATGGCTCACGGCGGCGAAAACCTCATCGTGCTGTTGCGATGTCAATTCACTCACCACCGCGCCGCACAACTCCCAAGCCTTGCGCACGCGCGCCACTGCTTCTTTTGAGTTTTCGGACAGTGGCGTCAGCACCACTTTTTTGCCTTGATACAGATCAGCCAGTGCCGCTGCTGCGCCACTCTTCTCTGCTCCTGCAATGGGGTGAGCCGGAATAAACTGCGCAATCTTGTCGCCCAGATTCGCGCGCGCTGCCGCCACCACATCACTCTTGGTGCTGCCACCATCGGTGACTAGCGTATGCGCCCCCAGATGCGGTGCGATGCGTGCAAATAACTCCGGCATCTGTGCAACGGGTGTAGCCAGCAATACCAAATCTGCGTCAGCCACTTCATGTGCTGCATCGTCTCCGATACGGTCGATGATGCCGAGCTGCTTGGCTTGTTCAAGTGATGCAGCACTGCGCCCGAAACCGACGACTTCATGCACTGCGTTCGCTTTGCGCAACGCCAGCGCGAATGATCCGCCGATTAGACCGACACCGAAGATAACGATCTTATTCAATTAACCCATCCCCGATAAAATCTTAGCATTGATGCTTTCGCAGGTTGGGTGCAACAAAGCGATACCCAACAGTCCTGCAAAATAAATGATGGGTATCGCGTTGCTCAACCCATCCTACATTTTTATTAAAGTGTCCGCCCAATAGCACCTGCAATCGCACCCAGCGTACCCACCAGCTTTTTCAACTCGTCCGGAGTAAGGGCTTGGTCGGCATCACACCATGCATCGCAGGGGCTGGGATGCATTTCGACCAGCAAGCCGTCAGCACCGGCAGCAATAGCAGCTTGAGACAATGCAGGAACCATCCACGCTTTGCCGCCCGCGTGCGAAGGATCAACAATCACTGGCAAGTGCGTTTCTTTTTTCAGCACTGGAATGGCGGTCACGTCCAGCACGTTGCGGTAGTAAGTTTCAAAAGTACGGATACCGCGTTCGCAGAAGATGATGTTGTGGTTGCCGCCCGCTGCGATGTACTCGGCAGCCATCAGCCATTCTGAAATGGTCGCAGACATACCGCGCTTGAGAATGACCGGTTTGTTGATGCGCCCGACTTCTTTGAGCAGATCAAAATTTTGCATATTGCGCGTGCCGATCTGAATTACGTCCACGTCGTATTCCATAAACGCATCAAGTTGGCGCGCGTCCATCAATTCGGTGACGATGGGCAGTTTGTATTTGCCTGCTGCCTTGCGGAATATGTCCAGCCCTTCAACGCCATGGCCCTGGAAGGAATACGGACTTGTACGCGGTTTGAAGGCGCCACCGCGCATTAAACGACAACCCGCTTCGTTCACAAATTTCGCTGACAAATCCATCTGTTCTTGCGTTTCCACCGAACATGGGCCGCCGATAATTTGAATTTGTTTTCCTCCCAGCGGCACTCCGGCAATGTCAATCACCGTATCTTGCTTGTGTGATTCGCGCGACACGATCTTGTATTGCTTGGCAATATGCATCGCCGATTCCACACCCGGCAATGAGGTGAACATGCTGGCAGTCAGATTTTTTTCATCACCGATGGCACCGATTACAGTACGCTCTATGCCACGCGAAATATTGGCTTTTAAACCCGCTGCTTCCAGTTTTTTAACCACTGTTTCGACTTGTGCATCAGTGGTTTCATTTCCCATTACTATAATCATTTCACTTCTCCAATTGCATGCTTTAGCGCTTGCAGGAATTTTGCGTTTTCACTTTCCAAACCAATGCTCACACGCAACCAGTCCGGCATATCGTAGTTGGCTATCGGGCGAATAATTACGCCCAGTTCGAGTAAGCGCCGGTACATCGCCGCCGCATTGCCGATACGAAATGCGACGAAATTGCCGTACGAAGGAATGTATTCCAATCCCAGCTTTGTCAAACCATCGGTTATCTGCGCCATCCCGCGCTGATTCAGCTCAAAAGTCTTTTTCACAAAGGAGACATCACGCAATGCCGCCACGGCTGCGGCTTGCGCCACGCTGCTCACGTTAAATGGTTGGCGTACACGATTCATCATGTCGGTCACCTGCTCGTGTGCCAGCGCGTAACCGACGCGCAGCCCCGCCAAGCCATAGGCTTTGGAAAATGTGCGCGAAATAATCAGATTGGGGAATTCTTTTAACCATGCGACAGAGTCATAGCGATTTTCTTCCGGCAAATATTCGTTGTAGGCTTCATCCAGCACCACCAGAATTTCGGGTGGCAGGCCGCGCAAGAAAGTCAGCAATTCGTCGGCGCTCAAAAATGTGCCGGTCGGATTATTGGGATTGGCAATAAAAACAATCTTTACTTTTTTGGCTTTTGCAACCTTGAGCATGGCCGGAAGATCATGTCCGTAACTCTGGGTTGCGGGCACACTGATACCCGTTGCTCCGACTGCCTGTGTCGCCAGTGCATACACCGCAAAAGCGTGCGCCGAATATACCGCCTTATCACCGGGAGCCATAAAGGCGCGTGAAGACAATTCCAGCAGATCGTTGCTGCCGTTGCCCAAGGTCACATTGTTGTGCGATACGCCGTAGCGTTTGACCAGCGCGTCTTTCAGTTCAAAGCCATTGCCATCGGGATACAACGCAATGGTTTTAATCGCCTCAGTCATCGCCGCCATGGCTGCCGAACTCGCGCCCAGCGGGTTCTCGTTGGAAGCCAGCTTCACAATGCCCGTTATACCCAATTCACGCTCCAATTCGGAGATCGGCTTGCCGGGCTGGTAAGGCGCAATGGAGCGAATATAAGATGGTGCTAAATCACAGTAATTCATTGGAGACCTTGTTTGAGTAAATCTTTAGATGGCCACCGGATAAGAACCCAGCACCTTAACGAATGCGGCGATCTGCTTTAGTTGCAGCAGCGCCTCAGCCACTTTGGAATCGGATTGGTGACCTTCGATATCAACGTAAAATACATATTCCCACAAACCTGTTCCCGATGGACGCGACTCCAGCTTGGTCAAGGAAACACCGTTCTTTGCAAAAGGCTTGAGTAGTTCGTACATCGCGCCCGGAATGTTCGGTGCTGTCATTACCAGTGAAGTCTTGTCCGTGCCGGAAGGAGCCACATCCTGTTTGCCGATAACGAGGAAACGTGTGGTATTGCGTGCATCATCCTCAATATTTTGTGCCAGCACTTTCAGCTTGAAATGAACTGCTGCCTGCTCACCGCCCACTGCCGCCGAGAATGACTCTTCTGCCGCCAATCTGGCGGCATCCGCATTGCTGGAAGCTGTAATACGTTCCGCATGCGGCAAATGCGCATTCAGCCATCCCTGACATTGCCCGAACGATTGGGGATGGGAATATACCTTGCGAATAAGCGACAGCTCGTTCTCATTTGAAAGTACACATTGATGAACTTGCAACAGCACTTCGCCGCATATTTTGAGATTGCTGTTAAACAACAAATCAAGCGTGCGCCCGACAGCACCCTCGGTAGAATTTTCAACCGGGACCAGACCGTAATTCGCCGTACCGTTCTCGACTGCGGTGAAAACTCCGTCGATAGAGTCTACGGGCAATCCCTCACTCGCCTTGCCGAAACGCTGGAACACCGCCGCTTCGCTGAATGTACCATGCGGCCCCAGATAAGCCACGCGCAATGGTGCTTCCAGCGCACGACATTGCGACATGATTTCGGTAAACAATTGCGTTACACCTTGATGGGTCAACGGGCCGCTGTTTGCCCGAACCATACGATTCAACACCTGCGCTTCGCGTTCGGGACGCAACACTACGCTATTACCTTTGGCGTGGCCGATCTGCTGCGCGAGTCCTGCGCGTTGATTTACCAGCTTGAGCAACTCGTCGTCGATGCTGTCAATTTGTGCGCGAAATTTTATTAGTTCATCAGACATGGGCAATTAACCTTTACGCTGCGCGAACTCGCCCATGAAGCCAGCCAGCGCCTGCACTCCCGCTATCGGCATGGCATTATAAATCGAGGCACGCATGCCACCCGCCAGTTTGTGCCCTTTGAGTTGCAACATGCCGCGAGCCTCGGCTTGTTTAAGGAATTCGGCATCTGTGGCTGCATCGGCGGTGCGAAATGGCACGTTCATGCGCGAACGGTCGGCATGAGCCACCGGACAGACATAAAAACCATTGCTTGAATTGATCACGTCATACAGCAATTTGGCTTTTGCTATGTTCGCCTGCTCCACTTCCGCCAGACCTCCGTTGCGCTTCAACCATTTAAACACCAGACCCGCTATATAAATAGCGTAAGTGGGCGGCGTGTTATACATTGAATCGTTGTCCGCATGAATCTTGTAATCCAGCATTGTCGGCAAACCTGATGGCGCATGACCAATCAAATCATCGCGCACGATCACCAGCGTCAATCCGGCAGGGCCAATATTTTTTTGCGCACCGGCATAGATCAAACCGAACTTTGTTAAATCAACCGGTCGCGAAAGAATATTGGACGACATATCCGCCACCAGCGGCACGTCGCCCACCTCTGGAACCCAATTAAACTCTACGCCGCCGATGGTCTCATTCGTCGTGTAATGCACATAAGCGGCTTCTTTATCCAGCTTCCAGTTCTTAAAATCAGGAACGTAAGTCGCGTTTTTATCGGCATTGCTGGCGACTTCATTTACGTAGCAAAACTTTTTGGCTTCATTAATGGCTTTCTTCGCCCATTCGCCGGTGTTGACGTAATCGACAGAGAGCTTGCCACGCAACAGATTCAGCGGAATCATCGAAAATTGCAGATGTGCCCCGCCTTGCAGAAACAGCACTTTGTAATTTTCTGGAATACCCATCAATTCACGCAAATCGGCTTCGGCCTGCGCCGCGATGCCCAGAAACTCTTTGCCGCGGTGCGACATTTCCATTACAGACATACCGGTGCCGTGCCAATCAAGCAACTCATCACGCGCTTGCTCCAGCACTTCGTGCGGCAGAACTGCCGGGCCTGCTGCGAAATTAAAAATCGTCATCACTTTTTCTCTTGAGATTTGGGAACCTCTAAAAATTCAATTTTCTAAGCTAGGCAAGGCGCGAGCAAAAAATTACGCCGCAGCATACACATGATATGTAAGAAGTAATTTTTTGTAAGCAACGCCGCATAGCGACGAAAATTGGACTTTTAGAGGTTACCATTAGTTTTGATCTTCTGCGGAATCCTCTCCGCCATTGTCTTCCGCTACATCACCTTCAATACCATCATCTTCTGTCTCGGCAATGCGGCTCAATCCGGCCAGTTTCTCGCCTTTCTCCAGATTGATCAGTGTCACCCCTTGTGTTGTGCGCCCCATCTCGCGAATTTCTTTGACGCGAGTGCGGATCAGCACGCCGTTGGTACCGATGAGCATGATTTCGTCTTCGGTATTCACCAGCGTGGCCGCGACCACTTTGCCGTTACGATCCGAAGTCTGGATCGCAGTGATGCCCTGTGTGCCGCGTCCGTGACGGGTGTATTCAACAATCGGGGTGCGTTTACCGTAACCATTTTCAGTCGCGGTCAACACGGTCTGTTCTTCGTTCTCAGCCACCAGCAGCGCGATGACCTTGCCGCCCTTGATCAGGTTCATGCCGCGCACGCCACGGGTTGCACGCCCCAGCGGACGCACATCACCCTCTTCAAATCTAACTGCCCTGCCTTCGTCCGAGAACAACATCACATCATGCGTACCGTCGGTGATCGCCACACCGATGAGGAAATCACCTTCATCCAGATTGATGGCGATAATGCCTGCCTTGCGTGGATTGGCAAACTCGGACAGCGGCGTCTTCTTCACCGTTCCATCAGAAGTCGCGAAGAACACAAATTGATCATCGGTAAATTCTTTCACCGGCAGAATGGCGTTGATCTTTTCATCGCCTTCCAGCGGTAACAGATTCACAATCGGCTTGCCGCGCATCGTGCGCGTCCCTTGCGGCACGTCATACACTTTCAGCCAATACACACGGCCGCGGCTGGAGAAGCACAGAATGTAATTGTGCGTATTGGCGATAAACAAGTTATCGACAAAATCGTCTTCCTTGGTCGAGGCTGCCTGTTTTCCACGTCCGCCGCGCTTCTGCGCACGGTATTCGTCCAGCTTTTGCGCCTTCATGTAACCGCCATGTGAAAGTGTAACGACAACATCTTCCGGCGTTACAAAATCTTCCATGCTCATATCATGCGTATGGGTCACGATCTCGCTGCGGCGTTTGTCACCGTATTGAGATTTAATGGCAACCAGTTCGTCGTTGATGATCTGCGTCACACGCTCAGGTTTAGCCAAAATATCTAGCAGGTCGGTGATGGTGTCCATCACCTCGCGATACTCGCCGACGATTTTGTCTTGCTCCAAGCCGGTCAAACGCTGCAAACGCAATTCCAGAATAGCCTGTGCCTGCACATCGGAAAGTTTGTAGGCACGCTGCTCGCCCGAGCCTTGCATACCATATTCTGGTGCCAGAGATTCGGGGCGCGAAGCATCGCTCACGCGGCTCAACATCTCTTCCACTAACGAAGAACGCCATTCTCTAGCCATCAAATCTTGCTTGGCTATAGCCGGTGTCGCCGCTGCTTTAATCAGCGCAATGATTTCATCCACATTGGAAAGCGCAACGGCCAAACCTTCCAAAACATGGCCACGCTCACGCGCTTTGCGCAGTTCAAATATTGTACGGCGCGTCACCACTTCGCGCCGATGGCGCAGGAATGCATTGAGGAACTGTTTCAGGTTGAGCAATTGCGGTTGGCCATCGAGCAAAGCCACCATGTTCATACCGAAGCTATCCTGCAACTGGGTCTGCTTGTACAAATGATTGAGGATCACTTCCGGCATCTCACCGCGACGCAATTCAATCACCGCGCGCATGCCGGACTTATCCGACTCATCGCGAATTTCGGTGATACCTTCGATCTTCTTTTCACGCACCAATTCGCCAACTTTAACCAGCAGATTGGCTTTATTCACCTGATAAGGCAGTTCGTCGATAATAATGGCCTGACGATCTCCCTTGCCGATTTCTTCAAAGTGAACACGCCCACGCATTACCACACGGCCGCGTCCGGTACGGTAACCTTCCTTAACCCCCGCCAATCCGTAAATGATTCCCGCAGTTGGAAAGTCCGGTGCAGGCACGATATCGATTAATTCTTCAATGTCGATATCCGGATTTTTCAACAGCGCAAAACAGGCGTCGATCACTTCAGAAAGGTTATGCGGAGGAATATTGGTCGCCATACCCACGGCAATACCCGACGATCCGTTCACCAGCAAATTGGGAAAGCGCGAAGGGAATACCAGCGGCTCATGCTCGGAACCGTCGTAGTTAGGCCCGAAATCCACCGTTTCTTTATCCAGATCGGCCAGCAATTCGTGCGCGATACGCGCCATGCGGATTTCGGTATAACGCATTGCCGCCGCATTATCTCCGTCCACCGAACCGAAGTTACCCTGACCATCCACCAGCGGGTAGCGCAAAGAAAAATCCTGCGCCATACGCACAATAGTGTCGTAAACCGCTGTATCTCCGTGCGGGTGGTACTTACCGATGACATCGCCAACGATACGCGCAGATTTCTTGTAAGCCCGGTTCCAATCGTTGGAAAGCTCGTGCATGGCAAACAACACGCGGCGATGCACCGGTTTCAGGCCATCACGTGCATCAGGCAGGGCGCGCCCCACGATCACGCTCATGGCGTATTCGAGGTACGACTTGCGCATCTCCTCTTCAAGGCTAACAGGCAGGGTTTCTTTGGCGAATTGTTGTTCCATTTGCAACCTTAGTAATGAACTGGCAGGAATTTAAATCGAAGACGGCATTCTATCACACCCCACCCCCCTGCTCACTACCCGTGGACGACCTTCTTTAGTTTGGCTATTGCGAAGAGTTTTGTTAAAGTCAGCTATCTGTTCATTTATAATCCAAGCCATGACCAACGCCGATCCAATCGAACTCGAAAAATTCTCGCTGCTTGCCCATAAGTGGTGGGATCCGAATAGCGAATTCAAGCCGCTGCACGAGATTAACCCGCTGCGTCTGGATTACATCAACCGCATCTCGGCGCTTTCCGGCAAAACCGTATTGGATGTAGGGTGCGGCGGCGGCATTCTGGCTGAAAGCATAGCCGGCTCAGGAGCAACCGTGACCGGCATCGACCTTGCTGAAAAATCGTTGCAAGTTGCCAAACTGCATTTGCTGGAATCCGGCAAACAGGTCGAATATCGCAACATTGCCGTGGAAGAACTGGCCGCCGAGCGCCCGAAACAATACGATGTAGTGACTTGCATGGAAATGCTGGAGCATGTTCCCGACCCTGCCGGTGTCGTCGCGGCATGCGCAAAACTGGTCAAACCCGGCGGTCATGTGTTTTTCTCCACCTTGAACCGCAATCCGAAGTCATATCTTTTTGCCATCCTCGGTGCGGAATACTTGTTGCGCCTGTTGCCGCGAGGAACACATGATTATGCCAAATTCATCAAGCCTTCCGAATTGGCCCAATGGTGCCGGAATACAGGCCTGAACGTGGCGGACATCACCGGCTTGAGTTACAACCCGCTGCACAAGACCTATGCATTGGGCCAAGATACCGATGTCAATTATTTGGTCGCCTGTCGCCGTGATTAAAGCGGTTCTTTTTGACCTCGACGGAACCTTTGCCGACACTGCCCCCGATCTCGGTGCATCCCTTAACCACGTGCTGGCTCTGAACAACCTGCCTCCAGTGCCACTGGAAAAATCCCGTCTGCAAGCCTCACATGGAACACCCGGCCTGCTTGGGCTGGGTTTCGGCATCACGCCTGACGATCCGCGCTTCACCTCACTGCGCAATGAATTTCTGGCTCATCACGCCGCACATATCTGCGAACACACCACGCTATTCGCAGGCATGGGCGAATTGATTGCAACTATTGAGCAGCGCGGCCTGCCCTGGGGTATCGTCACCAACAAGCCCCATCGTTTTACCCTGCCGCTGATGCAAGCGCTGGGCTACGCAAACCGGGCCCGCTGCATGGTTAGCGGAGACACTTGTGCTCAAGCCAAGCCGTACCCTATGCCCCTGCTGTTCGCAGCCAAGCAAATGGATGTTGCTCCTGAATATTGCCTGTATCTGGGCGACGATAAACGCGACATGGATGCCGCCAATGCGGCGAATATGCGCGGCATCATCGCCGAATACGGCTATATCAACCCGCTCGCCTCGCTTGATTCCTGGCAAGCAGCAGGCCGGATAAAGACCCCGCTTGAATTGCTGCGTTACATAGAATCGTAATCAGCGGTATCATCTTTGGTGCAACAAAAAACATTTTCGAAGGGAGGGCACATGAATGATGAACAAAATTCACCACTGAATGTCCCGGCCCAAGTCACGCCCACTCCGGAAGGTCTGCAAGAAATCCTGCACAAGGTTATCTATGCACATCAACAAGCATTAACCCTGTTGCAGCAAACCGAAATCGCCTATGGGCGTTTGATTCCGCACCAATTGCTCAATCTGCTTGATGTCAAAAGTATCGTTGATGTAAAACTCGGGGATCAGGTCGAGCGCAAAATGACCATCATGTTTTCGGACATTCGTGATTTCACTCCCTTGTCCGAATCATTGACTCCGGCCGAGAATTTTGAATTCATCAACTCCTATCTCAGCCAGATGGAGCCGGTCATCAGCAAACATCGCGGCATTATCGACAAATACATCGGCGATGCAATTATGGCTCTTTTTGCGTATGGTGCCGATGATGCGCTCGCCGGGGCAATTGCCATGCTGGAACGCCTCGACCTCTACAATGAGGGACGTACCCGTGCCGGCTATATCGCTATTCATATCGGCATCGGTTTGAACACCGGCAGAGTAATGATAGGCACGGTGGGCGGAATAAACCGCATGGACAGTACCGTGATCGGCGATGCGGTCAACCTCACAGCAAGACTTGAAGAAGCCACCAAAACTTATCACTCGCCGCTGATCATCAGCCAGAACACGTTGTATGACCTGAGCAACCCGACCAAATACCATATTCGTTTTCTTGACCGCATCCGCGTGAAAGGAAAGTTGCAACCGTTGTCGATCTTCGAAGTATTTGATAACGACCCTGCGGAATTGCGCAGTTGCAAAGTCGCCTGCCAGCCCCTTTTCGACGAGGCCATTGCCTATTACCACTTAAAAGAAATTCCGCGCGCGCTGGAGCTGCTGAAAAAATGTGTCGAGATCGCACCGAACGATTACCCTGCGCAATTCTATCTTGAGCGTTGCCAAGAATATCAAGCCGGCGGACAACACCACAGCACCGGCGAATTTGAGCTAGGCCTGACATGGAAAGATGAATTCCTTAATGGTTTTGAGCCGCTCGATATGTCACACCGCAAATTGCTCGACAAGATTAACCTGCTTATCTCTCAAATTAAACAAAATAACGCCAACAACTTTCGCGACATCTTTGCCTTTTTGGACGAACATACACAAACCCTGTTTCCAATCGAGGATGAATTGATGAAGCAACACAAATATCCGTTCACCGAAAGTCACCAGCAAGAACACAAACGCTTTACCGAGAACTACAAAGAACTGGAAATAAAATCTCTATCCGGCATGGACGACCCTCGCTATCTCTCATTTCGCACCGAATTGCTGCTACTGGATTGGTTCTCCTCTCACGCCACCAAAGCAGATCGGCATTTGACCCGCTTCCTGCAAACCGCCAAAGCGATTTAGCACTGGCCAGCCGTAGATGTTATAATGCGACTTGCAACTTATGCTCATGGCATGCAAATACACACAGCCGTGACCAATAAGTTGTAAAGCATATCGAATCGGGGGTGACCTGGCTTCGACGTGGGTGGCAAAGCAACGTAGGGCATACCGAGGACCCGCAACCTCGTAAATCAGCTGGAAAACCAATAGTCGCAAACGACGAAAAGTACGCTCTAGCCGCTTAACCGGTTAGACCTCACACCCTGCTGTCTGTGGAGGGGCTCAAGGCAGTAATGCCGCGATGAGTGAGGTCATTACACAGAATCGTGTCGTGCAGGGTTACTTTGTACGAAGCTAAAATTAAGGTGACTCGTCCTGTAGCAGCCTGTCGGTTGGCGTCTGCCGGATAAAATTAAATAACTGGACTAAGTATGTAGAACTATGTGTAGAGTACTCGCGGACGGGGGTTCAATTCCCCCCACCTCCACCATTTTAAGCTTCAAGAAAGTCCAACGCCGTCCGCAAGACGGCGTTTTTCTTTGCATCCACGACGCTTTAATCGTCCATTTTAGTCTTGCAAAATCCTGCCACATCCATCCATAATGGGGGTATTAAAGGGGGTACTGTTAAATTCTGAACCGGGAGATTTTATATGTCTGGGGGTATTGGCGGAAAGCAATCAGATAAGGCTGTTAAAGCCTTTGTGGCAAAAGCAGAGCGTGGCAAAAAGCTGGCTGACGGTGGCGGTCTGCACATTTTTATTACTCCCGCCGGAGGGACCACTTGGCGGATCAAGTATCGCATCGATGGCAAAGAGAAGATTTATTCTATTGGCCCATACCCAGACATCTCCTTGGCTGCAGCAAGAGTTGAGCTAACTGAAGTCAAAGCCCTGCTCAGAGAAAACAAAGACCCAGTTACCCAGCGACGCATCAATCGGGCTGAAACCAGCTCATCAAGCGAAAATACCTTTGAAGGAGTTGCAGGCGAATGGCTAACCATGAAACAGAAAGAATGGAGTGCCGGCCACCATGCCAAGTCCGTACGCGCATTCGAACGTGACATCTATCTGACCCTAATCCTAAAATTCGAACAGAAGATACCGAAACAGTTTATCGGAAGCTAACATACTATACGGATTTGGCCATTGCTGATGTAGAAATGGAACACAAAAAAACCGTCACTTGGAAAGGTTTTTTTAAAAATCCATTTGCGACAACTTATTACGATCCAGCCTCAATAAAATCACATGGCGAATATGAAACAATTGAATATCTCGCTGATGCGAATCAACCCATGCCAGGTTTTGGAGGTAAAAATTATTTATCAGTTAAAACTGAAGTGGGAATTGATTGCACTAGAGAGATGTTGGTTGTAAACACAATGACTTTTTATTCAGGCAATATGGGAAAAGGCACAATAACTTATAAAGATTCTTCACCAGGAAAATGGGAAGAGATTGAAAAGTATAAATCAGAATCAAATGATTCGACCTACCCTCTTTACCAAATTGTTTGCAATAAAAAATAGATGTTTTCGTTTTTGATGATTATCTTTTGTTAGATTGGTTCATTAGAATCCAAGATTAATTTATTGGAGAATTAAGTCAGTTGGTATTTTTAAAGTGTCCACTTACATTAAACATAGTCTAGCACTTGCGTAATTCAGCAAGTGCATTATTTCGCGATGGTTAAATTAATCCGCGCTCGGCAAAGCTCATCGTCTGATTACCCGCCACCACAAAATGATCCAGTACTCGCACGTCAACCAGTGCCAAGGCTTGCTTTAATGCATCGGTTAACATACGGTCTGATTGGCTCGGTTCTGTTACTCCGCTTGGGTGGTTGTGAAGCGAAAATCACCGCCGCCGCGTTATGCTTTAGCCCGGCCTTGACCACCTCGCGGGGATATACGGATGTTTGTGTCAGCGTACCCCGGAAAAGCTCTTCAACGTCAATCACGCGATGCTGCGCATCAAGGAAAATTACTACAAAGCTTTCGTACTCGCGGCCATTGAAATGCAGCTTGAGATATTCACGAACCGCCCCCGGCGAATTCAGCGCATCACCGGCTTTCATTTCTTCGCATAACCACCGCTTGACCAATTCCCGCGCCGTTAATGCCTTGTCATCCGCCGATGCGAACACCGAGGCAAGCGAACCCTTATAGATGCTCTTGGCCTGCTTAACGCCGACAAGCCGGCCTAGTAACTCAGTGTCAGAAAACCTTTCGTATGATGTTTGCGCGCCCTTGGTGGGCATGCCACCGATGCAGAAAAATGCACCCTCCCGCGTAGATGCGGGGCTATAATTTGAATTAGCCATGTTGACTCCTAAATAGTCGATTGTGGTTAGGCGGTCGGAGAGTTAGCGCTCTCCGATTCGCCGCTTTAGTCGCCTTGTGCGACTGGACTTATTATACCATAATAACGTATAATAATCAATATATTAAAGAATTACTTATCCCGGCAAAGGTACCCCCCCAAGGGGGTTAAAGGAGGGAAACACGGGGGCCTCTTGATACTCATCACTCACACAAAATTTTGACCAAAAACTATCTGTTGTGCTACCAATTGGCAGGCTTCGTTATATGCTGTTCATCCTGACCAATTACAGGATCAGGAAACTGACTCACCCCCAAGTACGCACTCAGGTGACGAATATGAGTAGCTATCTTCTTCAGGTCTTCTGCCGGTTGGGCAACTGGAGTAAGTAGGGTGATCGGGAGCTTGGCTTCTTCCACAACGATTCTCAGCGGCTCTTTCAAGTCTGTATCGTTGGTGATAATGGCGGCGTGTTCAAAAGCGCCAGTGAATGCATCTCGCACCAGATGAACCCCCAGGTTCACATCAGATCCCTTTTCTTCTGTCTTGATGACTTTGGCATATCTGGGGTTGGGTTGTGCTTGAACTTGGCTAGATGGAGTAAATTCAACCGGCTGAACCAAAAACATCATTTTGTTCTTGGCTTGGAAGTTGCCTAAGTGGATATTGAGATTGGGTAAGGTTTTAAGTGCTTTCAAATAGGTGTTTTGATCCTTTGGCGAATCAGGATCAATGCGACTAGATACACGAGCCGTGTAATAATTGATGGCAACAATATCGCAATTCTTTGGCAGTACGACCTCGCAAAGTGCATGCAAATTTAGCCATTTATGTTTCGTTCCCTTTAAGGCGCGGTAGTACAGATTAAACCCGTCTACATAGACAATAGTTTTCATTTGTTTTTTCCAAAAATGCAAAAAGCCGCTGTACCTAAATACAGCGGCTTCTGAGCCTGCGGCACGCCGCAGGTGAGTTGATGAGTACAAGTGTACTAGAGTCACACCAGAAAATCAACATCATATATCCGTATATTTCATTATGGGGTTTTCTTTAGGCAGCGGCCTTGTTTTTCACTACACGCAATCCCGCTTTCACCGGTACAAACTTAATCCCGGCTTCGTTCAATATCCACGCTTCTATTTTGACGTGCCACATATGCAGCAAGTCGAGTTCGCGTTGTATGTAATGCTTTTCAGCAATTGCGCTTGGCTTGTGTCCCATAAGTTGTGCAACGATACCGGCAGGGACTTCCACCCACTCAGACAGTGTGCCAAAGGAGCGGCGCAAACCATGCAAGGATAAAGCGGGCAGGGCGGCGGCTTCTAACGCCTTATTGTGTAGGTTGCGCGGCTCTTCAATGCGTCCAGATTTCGAAGTGGCACTATAGAAAACAAACGGCGAAGGCTTCCATGCTTTGCCCGCTGCTTTCAAGGCGTTTAACTTTTTGACGTTGGGCGGTGTGTCATTAAGCCGTTTTAATTCGAGTAGCAATGATTCGACATAAGGGGTCAACGGTATGGTGCGCTCCCCTTCCACCTTGTCACGTATGGTTAAACTCTTCCACTTTAAATCTACATCTTGCCAGCGTAGCGCGGCCAGTTCATTGCGCCTTGCGCCGGTCAATAGCAATCCTTGCAAATAGGCAGCGATTACCGGATTTTCAATCTTTTCCACTGCATCAAACCACGGCTTAATTTGCGCTCGGCGTAGGCTGTCATTTTCTTTTGTTTGCGGTGCAGGTACTCTTTTTTTCACGTCATCGGACTGGCAGGCACCAGATTGAACGGCGGCGCTGTAGGCTTCATGCTTGGCACACCAAGTCAGGAATGCGCGAAGGGCGCGGAATGCTTGCGCGGCAGTTGTGGGGGCTTGCTTTGTTGTTTTGTCTAACCATGCCGCAATGGTTTTTGCGTCCAGCTCAACAAGTCGCATTGTCATCAATGGCACCAGAATGCCGGGGCGTGTTTTCTTTGGTTCATTAGGGCGGCGGCCACGGGTGCGCTTTTCTCCACCGGGTTGCACAAAATAGGCATGATGGGCTTTGTGTTTATCACCCCACTCAGGCTTTCCATTCTTAACGGATGCGCTACGGTCTGCGATATAGGCTTGCCACGCTTCGGCAACAGTTACCGATTCGCTCACCTGCTTTTGTGCCAGCGCAGCGGTTTGTGCATCCTGTTCGGCCTCTTGTTTTGCCTTTACTTGGCGCGGATCGTTACCGGTGTCTATCACGGTTTGAAGGCGGCGGGCTTCGGCTTGGGCTTTTGCAATACTCCACGATCCCACATCACCAATTGTCAGGCGCATAGATTTACCCTTCACCTTGGCTTGGAATATGTAGGACTTCGCACCGGCAGTGGTCGCAATCACGCCTAAACCTTTCACTTCTTCGCACCATAGATACGTTCGGGTTTTATCCTTCGGGCATTGAAATGCAGCTATGCGCCCTGCGGTAAGCTTCACCTTTGCCGCTTTAACTATTGCCATGATTGCGCCTTTCGTTAGTTCTTATGTCACCAGTATGTCACCACGATTGCAGTATATGGCGGAATACTTATCAACACAAGCAAAGTGAGAAAAATACGTAACACATTGAAAATCTATAATTAATAAGAATTGCGGAATGGCAATCAACGCGGCAAAAAGTGATTATCATTGGACTTGTAAGCGGTAGGTCGACAGTTCGAGTCCGTCAAGCGGCACCAATAAGTAAAAGGCTTCCAGAGATGGAAGCCTTTTTTATTAACAAGTATTTGGTCGCTATGTAAACCCAATCCAGTTTGTTTCTATCATGTTTGGAGAGGCTGTCACACCCGGCGCGATATCACACCGGGCGAGGATTCCGTTCGAACTGGCTCTGATGCCAATAAGGATATGGCAACGGTGCCGCGCTCGCGGCATCAAGCCTTGCGACTTGTTCGGGGGTTATATTCCAACCCACTGCACCGAGATTTTGACGCAATTGTTCTTCAGTACGCGCACCGATGACAATGCTGGCGACCGAGGGACGTTGCAACAGCCAGTTGAGCGCGACTTGCGCCACCGTCTTTCCGGTTTCCTTGGAGACTTCGTCGAGCACATCCACCACGCCATATAAGTATTCGTCCGACACCTGCGGCCCGGCATCGATCACCAGCTTGTTGTGGAGACGGCTGACCGCAGGCAAAGGTTGCCCGCGCCGCAGTTTGCCCGTGAGTCGTCCCCAGCCGAGCGGACTCCAGATGATTGCACCGACTTTTTGGTCGAGCGCGAGCGGCATCAGTTCCGACTCGTAATCGCGCCCGATCATCGAGTAATACACTTGATGCGCAGCATAGCGCGCCAGACCGTATTTTTCCGATATCGCAAGTGACTTCATCAGGTGCCAGCCGGAAAAATTCGAACAGGCGATGTAGCGCACTTTACCCGCCGTGATCAGGTCATCAAGTGCGCGCAGCGTTTCTTCGATTGGTGTGAGCGCATCGAAACCATGCATGTGGTAGATGTCGATGACATCGGTACCCAACCGCTTCATGCTCGCCTCACATGCCCGCATCAAATAGTGACGCGAAGAGCCGACGTCGTTAGGCCCCGTTCCCGTGCGGAAGGTGGCTTTGGTTGACAAAATAACCTGATCGCGACGGCCCTTGATTGCCTGACCGAGAATCTCTTCCGACAGACCGTCGGAATAAATATCCGCAGTGTCGAACATATTAAGCCCCGCTTCGAGGCAGATATCGACTAACCGCTTCGCTTCCGTGACATTGCTGCCGCCCCAAGCCTGAAATAGTTCGCCCTTGCCACCGAAGGTGCCCGTACCAAAACTTAATGCCGGAACCTTGAAGCCTGAACCACCCAGTTGTCTGAATTCCATGAAGTGCTCCTTGAATATAGTAACTCGAATTGGTAATAAATTAAGGATGAGTAATTGCCCTGAACGACTTAAAGTATCTTCGACCTCAGTCACACTGTCAAATGACGTATCTTTCCCCCGACACGCAGCCATGTGCAAATTTATATGCTGTTCTGCGCAACAACTAACTGGCTGACATATGTATTTACCTCATGGTCAATAAGTTTGGCCAGTAACATGTCTGATTCTCACTAACATCCCATAAATCGACTTCCCGGCAATTGCCATTCACGACTGGCACGATCCAGAAGATCAATTTAAATTTAGCTTCAGCTTCGTAAAGTTTAGAATTAAACTCACTAATACCCTTGGTATCCAAAATTAAATAATATGATTCCTTTCTCAATTCTTGATTTATCTCCGATCACCGAAGGCGGCGATGCCGCACAGTCTTTTCGTAATACACTGGATCTTGCACAGCATGGAGAGCGGTGGGGCTATCGACGTTTCTGGTTGGCTGAACACCATGGCATACCGGGCATTGCCAGCGCGGCAACCGCTGTTTTGATAGGACATGTAGCTGGCGGCACGTCAACGATCAGAGTGGGGGCCGGAGGGGTTATGTTGCCCAACCATTCGCCTCTCGTCATTGCAGAACAATTCGGCACACTGGAATCACTCTACCCGGGGCGCATTGATCTGGGTCTCGGGCGTGCGCCAGGTTCCGACCAGCTCACTGCACGTGCTTTACGTCGAAATCTCGCTTCTGATGCCGATCAGTTTCCCCAAGATGTTGTCGAGTTGATGAACTACTTTTCTGATACAAAGAATCTTGCAGTACGTGCTGTTCCGGGTGCAGGACTGAATATTCCAATCTGGATTCTTGGTTCGAGTCTTTTTGGTGCACAGCTTGCTGCAGCTCTGGGGCTGCCCTATGCTTTCGCATCGCATTTCGCACCGGCGCAAATGATGCAGGCGATTAATTTGTATCGCTCCACCTTTCGTCCGTCACTTCAATTGGAAAAGCCTTACGTCATGCTTGGCTTTAATGTTTTTGTTGCCGAAACGGATGATGAAGCTCAATTTCTCGCAACATCAACACAGCAGGCATTCGTCAATCTGCGTAGCGGTCATCCCATACGGTTGCCGCCTCCGGTGCATGATTACCTGAATCGTATTGATCCGCGTGAGAGAGCTTTGTTGGATCAGATTTTGTCATGTGCAGCGATTGGTTCACGTGACACTGTAAAACCTATGTTAATAAAATTTATCGAACAAACACAGGCTGATGAATTGATGATCACATCACAGGTCTTTGATCATTCCGCGCGTCTTAGGTCATATGAGATAACGGCAGAGATACGCAATGAACTGAACTGATGCCCCAGTCTTGTTTGAGTCATGTAGGGATAAATTTCATTCCATAATGATTGCTGCTTTTGATCTTTAGCGTTTTACACCAATCAAGCGCATACTAATTCATGATTGGAAAGTGGGGCTAATTAAGTTTATTATTCAATCCGAGGAACGGGCGTTGCTACAAACTTTTTTCTGCTTCTAGAACTATATGTCATCGTCCACTGCAGTAGTAACGGCATCAATGTGATTTTCCGCATGCCATTATCAACTGACTAACAAATAGCGAGATTTTTCAGGGAACTCGCACGTGGCATTAGGTTATTCGTGTCTTTTCATTCGTCGTAGGACTAGGAAGGAGTATTCATGAACACCCCGCAAGTGCAACCCGCAAAACGCAAGTACGAGTTCTCTTGGGAACTTCTCGGTAACATTCAGGCGGGACGCCCCAACCTTGGGCCGATGACTCGTCTGGAAGTCTATCGGTTAATGCAGTTCTGCTTCCGCGATACCATCGAACAGGAATACGGCAGTGCCAAGGCCGATGAGATCTTCTACAACTCCGGCTACACTGCCGGAGGTCACTTCTATGACCACATGATAGGCCCGACGCCGGACCTGGGTGCCTTCGTCAAGAAACTTCAGGAAGTTCTGCGGGAAATGGGCATCGGCGTGCTGCGCGTCGAAGAAGAGGATCTGGCCCACGGTCGCTTGGTGCTAACCGTTTCCGAGGATTTGGACTGTTCTGGTTTGCCGGAACTGAGCTACGAGATTTGCACTTACGACGAAGGCTTCATCTCCGCTCTGCTGGAGCGCTTCTCCGGCAAGAAGTTTAAAGTGAAAGAGATCGACTGCTGGTGCACCGGCGACCGTACCTGCCGCTTTCTGGCAACGGTGGAATCGATTTGATGAATGAGTGAGCTGGCCGAGTATCTAAAGTGCCTCGCCGAAGGGCAGATTCCGTCCGAGGCTCCTCCCGAATGCGAAGTTCGGGAGGAACTTGTTCAGTTGGTTGCCTACTTAGGCGAGATCAGTCATTTCACCCGATCCATGGCAGACGGAGACTTGTCGGCCAGTCTGCGTCTGCGCGGCTCTCTGGCCGGTGCGCTAAAGGGGTTGCATGCCAACCTGCGGCATCTCACTTGGCAGACCCAGGAGATAGCAGCAGGGGATTTCACCCAGAAGGTAGACTTTCTTGGCGAATTCTCTGTGGCTTTCAATCATATGGTGGAAGCACTCGCCAAGGCACGGGCCGATTTGACGGCCAAGAACACCGAGCTGGAAAAAGCCTTGTCGGATTTAAAGGCAACGCAATCGCAACTCCTGCAGCAGGAGAAAATGGCCTCCGTGGGCCAGTTGGCCGCAGGCGTCGCTCACGAGATCAACAATCCCATGGGCTTCATCATCAGCAATCTGGGTTCCCTGCGCAAATATGGCGAAGCCTTGAGGCAGTACGTGCAAGCCGCCGATGTTATGCGGGCAGGCTGCAGTGAAGCGGACAGGGAGAAACTGAACGCGCTGCGGGGCAAGCTCGATTTGCCCTTCGTCATGGAGGATATGCCGTCGCTGATCAAGGAATCCCTCGAAGGGGCTGAACGCGTACGCATCATCGTGCAGAGCTTAAAGAATTTCTCCGCCGTGGATCAGGAAGGCTCCCAGCTTATCAACATCAACGACTATTTGGATAGCACCGTCAACGTTGCTTGGAACGAACTGAAAGAGAAGGCTGAGATCGTGCGCAGCTACGGCGTTCTGCCGCCGATCACGGGACGGACACAGGAAATTGGACAGCTTTTTCTCAACATCCTGCGCAATGCCGTTCAGGCTATTGCGGAGCGGGGCATCATCCACCTCAAGACAAGTTATGACAACGGTATGGTAACCATTGTTATTACCGACAACGGCTGCGGCATCCCTCAAGATATTATCGATCGGGTCTTCGAGCCATTCTTCACTACGCGCCCGCCGGGGCAAGGCACGGGCTTGGGGCTATCTACTTGCTACGACATCGTCAAGAAGCACGGCGGCACGATCGACGTAGCAAGCGCCGTCGGCAAGGGGACAAAGTTTACCATCCGTTTGCCGGTGGGCGCTGGCTGAAATGGGCAGTCTTCCCTGGGCGATTAAGATTCCCGGCTAGAACGCGGATATCGGAGCGGGTATTTTTATGCTGGCTTAATTCCGGCTTCGTTCCGGGTATTCCGAATGTCTGTCAGTAGTCACTATATAGCGATATGATATTGCCGTCACAACCAAGATTGCGGCTGAAAAGACCTGCTCACTATGCAACTTATTTATATGGATCAAAAATGAAGAAATTTCTTTTGATTTTGCTTTTATTTTCGTTTTCAGGCGCGGCTGTTGCGCTGGAGCCAAGGAGTGGTTTTCTGATCGATATTTCCGGAGGTTACACGCCGAGCATTCTGGCTATTGATAGCGGTATATCCCGCGCCGGTTATATCGGATACAAATTTGATTCAATTTTTTCTATTGAAGGAGGATATACCTCGTTACTGAACCAAGTTAATGCCGGCACTTCCAGCGTTGCTTCGATTGCGGGGCCTGAAGTAGCCGGAATAATAAGATTTGTAATCAATGATCGCGTTTCGCCATTTTTGCGTGTGGGATACACAAAAATGGCATTGAAGGAAACGACTACCGGCGGTGCCAGCACGATAGAAAATATATATGGGCCTTCATACGGGCTGGGAATACAATTCTACGAAACTGATCATCTCAGTTTGCGCGTTGGCTATAACGTTTACAATTTACAAACCTCAAACGATTACAATGTTCAGGCAGGAATTCCAATCAATACAAGTAATGCTTATATTGCGCTCGTGATCCAGTTCAAATAATCAATGGAGATATTTAATGAACAGAAAATATTATTTGGCCACAGTGCTTCTTGTTATTACCTTACTCAGCGCGTGTGCCGGGCCACAACTCAAATGGAGTGATGCAGGTAAAATAAAGGCGGGTATGACTACGGAAGAGGTTACTCAGATTCTTGGCGAACCCAATGCCGTTTCTTCACGTGATGGCAAACTTTACTACACCTGGGCATCAAGAAGACTATGCCAAGGCAGTCGCGCAGTTACAATTGATTTCAAAGATAACAAAGTCACAGATGCACCGGCGATACCAAACACCTTCAAGGATTGAAGATGTTCCGGGAATGCATGAATTGCAAAGGAAACGCAGTGTCTAGAATACTACTGATTATTTTTTTCGTCATCGGAAGCAATAGCGCGATGGCAGAGTGGGTTGGTATTGGCAGAGCCAAAGATGGCATTGGCAAATTCTACGCGAATCCCGCAACCGAACAAAGAGCGGGCAGCAAGGTGATACTTTGGGTGCTAACTGATTTTAAGCAGACTCAAAAATCCCAAGGGGGAATCAAACCGTACAAGTCTTACAAGGTACGCTGGGAAATTGATTGCAAGCAAAGTCAGAGAAAAAACTTGGGTTTTATTGTTTACGCGGGGAGTATGGCTAATGGCGAAGTGGTGCTGGCCAATGACACGGCATTTGAATGGGAAGCAATTTCCAAAGCCAGCATTCTTGAAGTGATTGGGGATTACGCTTGTAAAAAGAAGTAACCCAAAAAAATATTTCGGCTCAAACACTTTTGTGTCGGGCAATGCAGCAATTTACATAAACTGAATTAGCTCAAACTTGATCTGATTCAGTCAGATTGCTACAGTCGCTTTTGCTGACGCAGCTTCATGTGAGTGTTAATTGAAAGTCTCAATAGCAGCCTGTAGTGATCGACAAAAACTACCCCAATTGCGACAGCCAACCTTCATAATTCGTTGCTCCAAAACAGTCATTCACCAAGAGTTACACCTTTCTTAGAGCCCCCTCACTAATGAGACAAAGGTTTTTTATAGTTGACTTAATGGTTACATCACTTTAATATTTGTTAAACAGTTAAACTTTATCATTATGAAAATGAAACCAGACCAAGTAGTGAAAGCTCTAGCTGCATTGGCTCAACCCACCCGGCTAGCAATCTACCGCATGCTTGTAGCGGCAGGAAAGGGAGGAATGGCAGCGGGTCAGGTGGCTGAGAAATTGAAAGCTCCTCCTGCGTCGTTGTCTTTCCATTTCAAGGCGCTAAACCATGCAGGTCTTGTAGAAAGTACGCAGGATGGACGCTTCATATATTACGCAGCTAACTTTGATGTAATGAATGGCTTAGTGGATTATTTGACAGAGAACTGCTGTGCGGGTGATAGCGCGCAGTGTGCGCCAATTAAAAAATGCTAACTTGATAAAGGAAAATCAAATGTCTGAAAAACAATACAACGTACTGGTACTGTGTACCGGCAATTCAGCTCGAAGCATTTTGGGTGAGGTGCTTTTTAATACTCTGGGCAAAGGTAAATTTAATGCATACAGCGCGGGAAGCCATCCTGCCGGTAAAGTCAATCCGGGTGCTTTGGAATGGTTGAATGAAAAGGGTTATAGCACAGAGGGCTTACGAAGCAAAAGTTGGGATGAGTTCGGCGCACCCGATGCACCAAAGCTCGATTTTGTCATTACGGTGTGTGATAACGCTGCTGGTGAAGTTTGTCCATACTGGCCGGGGCAACCCATGACAGCACATTGGGGAATCCCTGATCCTGCCCATGTAGAAGGAGACGAAGCACGCCGCAAAGCATTCAACCATGCTGCCGAACAATTATCGCGACGCATTCAACTATTCATGAGCTTACCCGTCGATAAGCTGGACAAATTAGTACTAAAAGAAAAACTCACTGAAATCGGTCATGTCAAAGACTAAGGAGATTGTAATGAAAAAAATACAGGTATTCGATCCTGCGCTTTGTTGCAGTACAGGCGTATGTGGAACCGAAGTCGATCAGGCGCTGGTCGATTTCAGCGCCGATGTGGATTGGCTCAAACATGCAGGGGGACAAATTGAGAGATTCAATCTTGCTCAACAACCCATGGCCTTTGCAGACAGCCCAATAGTCAAAGCCTTTCTTGAACGCTCCGGAGCAGAGGGATTACCATTGATTCTTCTTGATGGCGCAACGGTTCTTACAGGTCGCTATCCAACCCGTGATGAATTGGCTCAGTGGTTGGGGCTCGTAGTGGCACCTTCGTTGTTTACCGAACAAGTAGCGGAATTAGTAGCCATTGGTGCAGCCATTGGTGCCAATTGCGAACCTTGCTTCAAATACCATTATGATCAGGCGCGTAAATTAGGCGTGAGCAATCTGGATATGCGCTTCGCAGTGGATTTGGCACAAAAAGTCAAAGACACTCCGGCACGTACCATGCTGGAACTTGCGGAACGATATCTTGGGTCTGCAACGCACGCAACTACCGCGAAAGCCTCTGCATGTTGTGTCACGACTCCGGTGACTGAAACAAAACCATTATCCAAGTGCTGCTGATTTCACGATGAAATTTATTGATCAGCCGCCACGTTTTCTGTTTTTTACAGGCAAGGGAGGTGTTGGAAAAACTTCGATTGCTTGTGCAACATCAATTCAACTGGCAGAGTTTGGCAAGCGTGTATTGCTAGTCAGCACCGATCCGGCATCCAATGTCGGACAGGTGTTTGGAATTACGATTGGCAATACCATCACATCCATTCCTGCCGTGCCTCGCCTTTCAGCACTTGAAATAGATCCTCAGGCAGCGGCCCAAGTTTATCGAGATCGCATCGTTGGTCCGGTACGCGGGGTATTGCCAGATTCTGTCGTTAAGGGAATTGAAGAGCAGCTTTCTGGTGCTTGCACGACCGAGATTGCTGCATTCGATGAATTCACTGCCCTATTGATTAATTCGGCTCTCACCGAGAAATACGATCACATCGTTTTTGACACAGCGCCGACCGGACACACCATCCGCCTACTTCAACTGCCGGGTGCATGGAGTGGATTTCTTGAAGAAGGCAAAGGCGATGCTTCTTGCCTTGGCCCTTTGGCTGGCTTAGAGAAACAGCGCGAACAATATAAAGCTGCTGTCGATGCGCTGGCTGATGACAAACGCACGCGGCTGATTTTAGTCGCACGCGCCCAACAAGCCACCTTGAGAGAAGTAACTCGCACGCATGAAGAACTTGCTGCGATAGGACTTCGTGAAAAATATCTTGTGATCAATGGTATTTTGCCCAAATCAGAAGCGGAACATGATGAACTTGCTGCCGCTATTTATAAGCGTGAACACGCTGCCTTAGCTGCTATCCCGAATGTATTAAAAGATTTGCCTCGCGATGAGGTCATGTTGAAGCCCTTTAATCTTGTTGGTCTGGATACGCTACGCCAATTGCTGGTAAACACCTCGGCGCAACTTCAACCGATCCTATCAGACCCCATCAAGATTCATGAACCGAGCCTATCTAAATTGGTCGATTTGATCGCGGTAGATAAACATGGGTTGGTCATGTTAATGGGTAAAGGTGGAGTCGGTAAAACCACAATCGCTGCAGCCATTGCGGTTGAATTGGCTCATCGTGGACTTCCAGTCCATCTCACCACCTCAGACCCCGCGGCACATTTGACTGAGACTCTAATTAGCACACTAGAGAATCTGACAGTAAGTCGCATTGATCCTCATGTTGAAACAGAACGTTATCGCCAACATGTTTTGGAGACAAAAGGGGCGAAACTTGATGCCCAAGGCCGAGCAATGCTGGAAGAGGACTTGCGTTCACCTTGCACCGAAGAAATAGCTGTCTTCCAAGCGTTCTCTCGCATCATCCGAGAGGCAGGCAAGAAATTCGTGGTGATGGACACAGCACCGACTGGACATACTATGTTATTGCTTGATGCAACCGGTGCATATCACCGTGAAGTTTCTCGCCAGATGGACAACAAAGGTATGAACTTTACGACGTCGATGATGCAGCTTCAAGACGAAAAACAAACCAAAGTGCTCATTGTGACGTTGGCTGAAACGACACCTGTATTGGAGGCAGCTAATCTGCAAGCTGATTTACGTAGAGCGGGAATTGAACCTTGGGCTTGGGTTATCAATAACAGTATCGCAGCCGCTACTACACAATCAACGTTACTTAGACAACGAGCAGTAAACGAACTACGAGAAATCAGTGCCGTAACCAGTCAATATGCACATAGATATGCGGTAGTTCCTCTGCTCGAAGAAGAACCGATAGGTGTAAATCTATTGCTTGAATTGTCCAAAAACGCAACTCTTTGATAAAGTGAAGCGACTTGGAGAGATAGGGCGGTGAAACAGCCATGCGTGAGGGGCAGAACTGGCCGACTACGGAAGCCAACGCGTAGTTTTACGCATCCACAATACAGCCAGTTAAGCCCAGAAAATCTATTTTTTCTCGGGCGCTTTTTCATCTTTGTCATGTTCGGCGCCATATCCTTCCAGCCATTTCTTCAACTCTTCCTCGGTTACTTTGCCATCTTTATTGACATCTATTTCATCAAAGTGTTCCAAAATCATCGGTGCACTTTTAGCTTCTTCGCGGCTTAATGCGCCATCGTGATTGGTGTCGGCAGCATCGAAGTGCTTGTTGATAAAACTATCGCTGTGTTGTTCTTCGAAACCATGAGGGTGCCCAATGGCTTGGTGCGGCTCATCGCAATGATCTTTGCTTAGCGGCGGATGCGCGGCCAGAAATTCTTCAATCGTGATCTTGCCATCATGGTTGGTATCCAATGCCTTGAAATGCTTGTTATGGTAGGCATCAAATTCTTTTTTGGAGACGACTCCGTCCTTGTTTGTGTCCATGTCAGCAAAGATTTTTTCGCTGAATAGCTCTGCGTGCCTGGGTTCGCAGGCCGATGCTGTTGATAGGGTGAAAATAGCGCCTGATGCAATAAGGACACCGCCAATGATTTTATTCATGATTTTTCTCCTCGTTATTAAAATTTTGTTCGCTGTTAGGATAAGACGCAGAGATAGAGATTAGCACGAACATGAACCAATGATGCCTGAGTTATAATCCCGACTCGATTTTGACGTGGCTCCTGATGAATATTTTTTACGAAGAAGACGGCGGTTTTAAGGTGGCAAGCATTCTTGCGGACAATACCACTTCGCTACAGGTGGAGAATACCCACGGCAAGCGCAGTAAGATTAAATCGGCCAACGTGATGTTACGCTTTGCCCAGCCGGGGTTGGCCGAATTTTTGGAGCAGGCAGAAGCTATTTCCGCAGATATTGAGGTGGGCTTTCTGTGGGAATCGTGTCCCGCGGAAGAGTTCGGCTTTGATGAATTGGCACAGGAATATTTCGGGCATGCGCCCACGCCGATCTGAAGCGGCAGGCACGCTGATACGGCTGCATTCATCGCCGATGCACTTTTATAAAAAAGGTAAAGGCCGCTATAAAGCCGCACCACCGGAGGCATTGAAAGCGGCACTGGCAGGGGCCGAAAAAAAACGTCAGCAGGCTGCGTTGCAAGCGCGATATACGGAAGAGTTGGTGGCATTTACGCTACCGGCGGAGTTCGCCGACAAACTGCAACAAATATTGTACAAGCCGGACCGAAATACGCTGGAGGTGAAAGCAGTGGAAGCCGCGTGTGCATTGACGCATCTATCTGTAGCCCATTTGCTACACCGTTGCGGCGCGATACCTTCCACGCATGATTTCCATTTTAACCGCTTCCTGTTTGAAAACTTTCCCCGAGGAACCGGTTTTCCGGAAGTCAGCGTCGCGCCCTTTGCAGAATTACCCCTGGCCACGGTTAACGCTTTTAGTATTGATGATGCGACCACCACCGAGATCGACGATGCATTTTCGTTGGAAAAATTGGCCAGCGGAAACTGGCGCGTAGGAATCCATATTGCCGCACCGGCCTTGGGAATTTTGCCGAATTCGTCAATTGATGAGATTGCCGCGCAGCGGCTTTCGACCGTGTATATGCCCGGAAACAAGATTACGATGCTGCCGGAAAACGTGGTACAAGCTTTTACCTTGTGTGCCGATAAAGTTTGCCCTGCGCTATCGCTTTATCTTGAGGTGGATGCGGCTACGTTTGAAATAGTGAATAGCGAGAGCCGATTGGAGCGCTTGCATATTGCAGCCAATTTGCGCCATGACTCTTTGGAGCCATTGTTCAACGAAGTGACTCTGGCCGCAGGTAAGTTCGATTACGAATACGCCAACGAGTTGACACTGCTGTGGAACTTCGCCAACAAGCTGGAAGCTTTGCGCGGAAAGTCTGCCGAAAATAGCCCCGCGCAAATCGACTACAATTTTTATGTGGAGAATGATCACGTCACGATTAGTAATCGTCTGCGCGGCTCGCCTATCGACAAAGTGGTTTCCGAACTGATGATTCTGGTCAATAGTCTATGGGGGAAGCTGCTTGCCGACAATGATGTCGCCGGAATTTACCGCACGCAGAGCAACGGTAAAGTCAAGATGAGCACGGTTGCCGCACCGCATCAGGGTTTGGGGGTGGCGCAATACATGTGGTCCAGCTCGCCGTTGCGTCGTTATGTCGACTTGGTCAATCAGCGCCAGATTATTAATCTGTTGCGCAACGAAGCGCCGGCCTATTCAAAAAACGATACGGCGCTATTTGCCATCTTGCGCGATTTCGATGCCGCTTACACGCTATACAATGATTTTCAGAGGCAGATGGAGCGATACTGGTGTTTGCGTTGGCTGTTGCAGGAAAAGGTGCAACAATTTGAAGTATTGGTGTTGCGCGAAAATTTGGTTAGACTCACCGGGATTCCTTTGGTTAGCCGTATTTCATCTTTGCCGGAGTTGCCGCCGAATACGCGCGCACTTCTGGAAACAGGGGAGATTGATCTGCTCGATTTGAATTTCAATGCACGTTTTATTTCGGTGGTTGAGGCTACGCCTGCATGATTGCTTTGTTACACAACAAGAATTTTTCCTTTGCGTTGCTAATTTCGCTCGGCTTTCATGCCATCGTCTTGTTCGGGGTGGGTTTTGCTTTTCCCCAATACGACAAGTCGATGAGCATGCCATTGCAGCCGTTGGAAGTCGTGCTGGTAAATAGCAAATCGCGCCTGCGTCCAAGCAATGCAGAAAAGATGGCCCAGAATAACCTGGATGGAGGGGGAAATACTTCGGATGAGCGCCACTCCAAGACACCGTTCCCGGCCTTGGGTGACAGTGAACAATTTTCACCGGAACAGTCCGCACACCGGGTGAAACAGCTTGAGCAAGAAGCAAAACGCTTGCTGACGCAATTGAAGAGCAATTACAGCGTGGCGCGCGAAACAGAAGTTAAGCAACCGCTCAGTGATCAAAGTAGCGGTGAAGACTTGGTAACGAGTTCGTTGGCAATGGCTCGACTGGAAGCCGAAATCAACAAAAACAATGACGCATACGAGAAGTTGCCCAAGCGAAAATTCGTTGGTGCACGCACTCAGGAATACCGTTACGCGCAATATGTTGAGGACTGGCGCAGCAAAATCGAACGCATAGGCAATATGAATTACCCGCAACAAGCCCGCGACCAAAAAATCTACGGCAAATTGACGCTGACCGTTTCTATCCGTTCAGACGGGAGCGTGGAAAATGTTGAGATAAACCGCTCTTCGGGACAACGCATTCTTGACGCTGCGGCAATGCGCATCGTCAAATTGGCTGCACCGTATGCTGTATTCCCACCCGACTTGCGCAAGGAAACCGATATTCTGAGTATTACGCGCACCTGGGCGTTTACGAGCAATGATCACTTGGAGAGCGAATAAGGCTTCTCCGGATGATCTTGCGCCGACGGTGTTAACTGCTTACCAGTGAATGCCTCTCATCACATCAAAAGCTTCTTGTTGGGAAAGGAAGCGTTCAAATTTAACATCGTAGTAAGCATGTTCTTTGGTTGTTTGGTGTTCCATGCAAATCAGGGGACGTTCTGTAGGAATCTCAAACAGAGACTCTGTACAAAGTGGTTTCCAGTTTTGGTCTATGTTAGAAATGTTTCTCATGATTGACTCCTATAGCTATTGGTTTCGCGATTTACCGCTGGTGGAGCAAACATTAGCAAACAAACAGGAGGCATCCAAATCTACGCGGCAGTTCTTTGCGTTCGAAGATAGGCGGTTTTATAAAGGCGACAGACGGTTTATTTACGGGGACGGAATACCTGTAGAAGGATCCCGAAATTCGGAGACCCTTACTAAGCGCAACTTGAGTGGCTTGTTTTCCTTACCTTAAGTGCCAATCTCGTCTATTGCAGGCGCGGCACTTGATTTGGCATCCGGGTTGTATGCAATCCGCATGCCATAAAAATATACTTTAAATATCAATTGGTTGGTTTTGAAGGCGTGAGGTGGGGTGACATTTATGGTCAGTCAATCCTGAAAATCGCCAAAAAAGGCATAGCCCAAGCAGAGTCGAAATCAGTGCAGAGTGAAATGAAGCTTGATTTCAGCGACTACTCAAGCGCTGACATCGAGCAGTTGCCCTTTGCTTTCTTGGTATTGGGTTATTGCTGCGGCTATGGCGATCATTTCTTTTGTTGGATATTGTCTAACGACTTCTTTTGTATTCTTATCCAATAGCTTGACGACATTGATGCCGGTCTCTTTGTCTTTTTCAATCGAAGCGTAAAGATTTTGTCCTTTTTGGACAAATGCATCATTAACCTGCTTAACGGCGTAGGCAAGCTGCGCCGGAGTGGGATTTTTCAAAACCGTATCTTCGTGTGAAGAAGCTCCCTCCCGTGCTGCTGTATCTATCGAGGGAGCAGCGGCTGTTGTAACCTCGTTGCCCGGATTGGCAGGTGCGTTAGCAGAAAAATCCCGAGTCCCCTCACCTTGTGGGGGGGCAACTGATCTTGGGGTAATAGAAGAAATGCTCACGATAGTCTTTCTAGTTAACGTGTTGTATCACGCCCACTCATCAACGACATAGCCTACGCTTTGGCCGCTGGTATTAATAGACGGCCTTGGTTCTGCCTGAGCACTCACGTCGCTGCCTCTGCCATTTTCTGCACTCTGTGCATAGCCAGACTGATTCTGGGGCTGAACAGCTATAGCAATTTGCACATTTGAATGACCTGAGTTGATTTCCATGATGCGGCCTTTCGTTAAATATATATAGAGTTCAACATACAGCGGTTTGTAATGTTGCTATCGGCAAGTTTTTGGGAAACTTTAGGACTTTTTTAAAAATATTTAAAAAATTAGTCTTAATCCCGATAAATTTACTTTTCTCTTTATTCAACAATATGTTAAATTATGCCCTGAGATGAAACTAAACCGATATTTCTATCCTTTACTGTTCGCCTTTGCTTTGCTGTTTGCCCAGCAAGGCGGCGTGGTGCATGCTTTTCATCACGTTATTCAAGAGCAAACACAGGATCATTCGCTCCCTCACGATAAGCTATGCGATCTTTGCGCGGTTTATGCGCAGATTGGTAGTGCTATCGGAAGTAGCCTGGTTTTTTTCGCTCCGATTAAGCAGATTGTTTCATTTGACGCTTCCCCTTTTACTGAATTTCTTTCTTATTCGTTCACGGCATTTGCAGCACGTGCCCCGCCATACTCCCGCTAGGTTCATTTAACGTCTTCGCTTTTATAGAGCGAAGGTTTGAGCATATTTACGGAGTTAAATTTCATGTTCATAAACAAATATTTACGCATGGCCTCGGCCGTGTTGTTAAGCATTGCCACATCTGCCTATGCGGAAACGCCGGTTAATAATGAGGCGGTTTTTAATCCTGCATTTTCTTTAATTTTGACTGGCACATACGGCCAATTTCAGCGCGACCCGACTATTCCGGCTACGGGGTTTGCCATGAATCCCAATCCGGGGCATGTTCAGGGCTTTAGTATCGGCGAGACTGAACTGGGCATTTCAGCCAACATTGATCCGGACTTTCGTGGTGTGGCGACAATGTCAATAGACGCGACAGGCGGTATCGCTGTGGAAAATGGTTTTGTTCAGAGCACTTCGCTGGGTGACGGACTCAATTTAAAGTTCGGACGATTTTTTTCCGGTTTGGGGTATCTTAATGAACAGCATTCGCATGCCTGGGATTTCGTCGACCAGCCACTGGTTTATGCAACGCTTTGGAATAATCAATTGGCCGAAGACGGTGTGCAACTAAAATGGCTGGCCCCAACCGATAGCTTTCTCGAAATCGGCGGCGAGTTGGGACGCGGACTTGACTACCCCGGTACAAACACCCCAAAAAATGGTAGTAATGCGGGAGCGGTATTTGTTCATCTGGGCGATGACATTGGTGTGGAACACAGTTGGCGCTTGGGGGCCTCTTTGCATCAAACAACGCAAACTGATGCTTTAAGCACTGCGGTTCCCGATTTGTTAAACACCTCCGGTGGCGTAACCGATAGTTTCAGTGGAAACAGCCAAACTGCCGGAGTAGATTTTGTGTGGAAATATGCGCCCAACGGAAATATTCGCGAGCGTCACTTTAAATTACAGAGCGAATATTTTCGCCGCAATGAAAACGGCTTGCTGACTTATGACATGACAGGGGCGAAGATTAAGGACAGTTACTCTGTCGTGCAAAGCGGTTGGTATGTGCAAAGCGTTTATCAGTTTATGCCAATGTGGCGTACCGGAATACGCTATGACCGGCTTGATCCGGGTATTGCGCAAGTCGGTGCATTGAACGCGGGCAATGTTATTTCCAACTATGCGTTTAATCCGTCACGAACCACTTGGATGATCGACTACAGTCCGAGCGAATTTTCCCGCTTCCGGCTGCAACTTGCCTATGACGCGACACGTCAGGGTTTGCCGGACAACCAATGCCTCGTCCAATACATCATGAGCCTTGGCGCTCATGGCGCTCATCAATATTGATTTGAAAGACACCGAAATGAAAAAAATATTTATCGTATTTGGGCTGTTGTTAATAAGTGGCAATGTGCATGCCGCACTCAACATCTTTGCTTGTGAGCCTGAGTGGGCTGCATTGGCGCAAGAAATTGGCGGGGAAAAAGTCAGCATCTATGCCGCCACCAACGCGTTGCAAGACCCTCACCACATTGAAGCTCGCCCTAGCCTGATAGCAAGGGCGCGACGCGCGCAATTGGTCGTTTGCACCGGGGCAGAATTGGAAATAGGCTGGTTACCGGTGGTCTTGCGCGAATCAGGTAACGCGGATGTCGCCTCCGGCAAGCCCGGTAATTTCGAGGCGGCGAAATACATCACGATGCAAGAGGTGCCCACCCATCTGGATCGTGCCGATGGTGATGTTCATGCAGCCGGTAATCCGCATATCCAACTTGATGCCCCAGATTACCCGGCGATTGCACGGGCATTGTCCGAGCGCCTGAGTGAACTGGATACTGCGAATTCCCCATACTACCAGGCACGTCTGCAAACTTTTACGCAGAAATGGCAAGCCGCATTGCTACGTTGGCAGCAACAGGCAGCACCGCTGAAAGGAAACAGCATCGTAGTGCAGCACAAAGCATTTCCGTATTTGACATCATGGCTGGGGCTAATTGAAGTTGCATCGCTGGAACCAAAACCCGGCGTGGAGCCCAGTGCTTCACATTTGTCACAGGTTCTCGCAACGTTGCAACAACACCCTGCACGTATGGTGATACGCGCGGCCTATCAAAATCCGAAACCTTCCGAATGGATTGCCGAGCGTGCGCATATCCCGGCAGTCGTCTTGCCGTTCAGCGTTGGCGGTACAGAAGGAGCCAAGGATTTATTTGGCTTGTTTGACGACACGGTTGCAAGATTGTTGGCAGGACTGAAATAATCCCGGTACAGGTAATAAAATATGGACTCAATTGATCTAAGTATTCTCATCCCCGCCTTAATCGCGGGGATGCTCGTGCTGGCAACCCATGTGCCCCTCGGCATGACAGTATTGCAACGCGGCATCATATTCGCCGATCTTGCTGTAGCACAAATTGCCGGCTTGGGCGTCATCATCGCGGGGCTGCTCGACCTGACAGGCTACCCGATTGCCGTGCAAGTTATCGCGGCATTAAGTGCCTTGCTCGGCGCTGCATTGCTGGCTTATGTTGAGCATCGTTTGCCAGAAGCGCAAGAGGCCGTGATCGGTCTCTTGTTTGTTTTGGCTGCCACCGGCGGCATATTGCTGATGAGCAGGGATGTGCATGCAGGCGAGCATCTGAAAGACCTGTTGGTGGGGCAGATATTGTGGGTGAGCAATAGCCAACTCTTCGTTACTGCACTCATTACCGCTGTACTTTTGATCTTGCTGCGAGTATTTAATCAACGTCTTGCGGGCTTGGGTTTTTACGCGCTGTTCGCGCTTGCTGTTACGGTCTCCGTGCAATTGGTCGGTATCTACCTCGTATTCGCCAGTTTAATTGTCCCCGCGCTGGCGACACTCAAATTAAAACAGCATCGGTTGGTTGTAGCTTACGCGATTGGTGTCACCGGATATATATTGGGACTGTTGCTCTCAGTCTGGTTCGACCTGCCCGCGGGTGCTGCTATCGTGTGGATGATGGTATTGGTGGGGGCACCAGTATTGTTCAAATGGCATAGAGGTTGAACCGAGCACTTTGAGGACTGTGTTTTGATTTAATGGCTAAGCCAATGGCAGCTTTGATATTGCCAAATGGCTGGTAACGGGAAGATTTAATTCAACTAGTTTAGCCGCTCCGGATTTGCTGATGTCTCAAGATGAAATTGAAATCGTACGGTTGCAAGTTACTCGACAAGAGCCGTTAAAAAGATAGAATATCGAATGAGAATGTTTGGACATAAGCCGACTATTAGATAAGCGCTGAGGGGAAAGCCAATTCAGGTCAACCTCTATGAGTAAGTTTATTTTTGTCGTTCACTTTGCTGTCTGACGCGCTTCTGCTTGTAAAGATTTTGCAATATCACATATGGGAATTTATATGAGCCAATTAAAATCGATGCAATTGTTCGGTGCCGGATACGTCAAAACTTTTGCCCTTAGTTTGAGTACATATTTCATACTTGCTTCAATTGGTTTTTCCAATGTCGCTACCGGTGCCGAAGAAACGTATATCAGAACGTATACTTACCAGGCAAGTGAAGCAGACAGTAAATTGACTGCTCGCACCATCGCACTTCAGGAGGTTAAAACAGAATTGCTAAGTGAACTTGGCACCCACGTTCGCTCTTTGGTGAAACAGAATAGTTCCTCTAACGGCAAACAAATGGGGACCATTGAAATTGAGACATTGTCAGCGGGTATTTCCAAGGTTGAGATTCTAGAGGAAAAATGGGATGGTATGAGTTATGTGTTGAAAGCACAAATCAAAGCTGATCCGGACGATGTATTGAAATCGCTGAATAAGATGTTTAATGATAGACAAAAGGAAGAGAAAATATCGCAACTTAGTGGTGATCTTTCAAAAATGCAAGATAAGAATAACAGCATAATAGAATCACTCACTGAGTCAAGAAAAGAAGCGACTGACGCCTTGGCAGAGATTGCCCGTTTGAAAAAACAACTTGCAGAAAAACAAACCGAGCAATCTACCCAATCGCTGAAGGTTCAGTATCAACATCAGGTAGATAAATTAACTTTAAACGAATGGTTTAACTCTGGCCTAAATGAGCGCAACTTGGGTAACAATACCCAGGCCGTGAATTGGTTTCGAAAAGCTGCTGATGCCGGACATACAGGAGGGATGACACAGCTTGGCATCATGTACGCCCAAGGTAAAGGTGTTGAAAAAAATGATAATGAAGCCTTTAAGTTGTTTCATAAAGCAGCAGAGGCGGGAAATGTTAATAGCATGATTATGCTTGGTATTTTTTTGGCGAATGGTAGAGGTGTAGCTGAAAACGATATTGAAGCTGTCAGATGGTTTCGAAAAGCTGCTGACGCTGGAAATCCAGAAGGTATGACTCAGCTCGGCGTTATGTACGAGCAAGGTGAAGGCGTTGAAAAAAATGATATTGAAGCTGTCAGATGGTTTCGAAAAGCTGCCGATGCTGGACATACAGGAGGGATGACACAGCTTGGTATCATGTACGATCAAGGCAAAGGTGTTGAAAAAAATGATAATGAAGCGTTCAAATTGTTTAGTAAAGCGGCAGAGGCAGGAAACGTTAACAGTATTGTCCAGCTTGGTATTTTGTTAGCGAATGGTAGAGGTGTTGCTGAAAATGATACTGATGCTGTCAGAAGGTTTCGAAAAGCTGCTGATGCTGGAAATACAGGAGGGATGACTCAACTGGGCATTATGTACGAGCAAGGTAAAGGTGTTGAAAAAAATGATATTGAAGCTATCAGATGGTTTCGAAAAGCTGCTGATGCCGGGAACACAGGAGGTATGACTCAGCTTGGTATCATGTACGATCAAGGCAAAGGTGTTGAAAAAAATGCCAATGAAGCGTTCAAATTGTTTAGTAAAGCAGCAGAGGCGGGAAATGTTAACAGTATGTTCCTGCTTGGTATTTTGTTGGCGAATGGTAGAGGCGTAGCTGAAAATGATATCGAAGCTGTCAGATGGTTTCGAAAAGCTGCTGATGCTGGAAATCCGGGAGGCATGACTCAACTCGGCATTATGTACGAGCAAGGTAAAGGTGTTGAAAAAAATGATAATGAAGCAGCCAACTGGTTTCGTAAGGCGGCAACCCTTGGTAGTAAGGTTGCCCAAAATAATCTGAAGAAGATGGGTTATTAAAACAAATTAATTGTTCAGAAATAAATCGAAATTTTATGCAACTAAATTTGATCGCTAAGGATGGAGGGGGAGATGGACTCGGGGAGTGTTGCATATATGAATCTAAGCACGGTGTTTCTGATTACATCAGCGCCGGTGTGCTATCCCTAGAGTTTACAGATGAACAGGAACGTAATTATGTTCTTGGTATTCTGAAATCGAAACATTTCAAAGAGTTTATTGACGGGGTGACTCCCGGCGGCTCAACCATTAGGCATTCAAAATTACTGACTTTAGATTATGACGTCCCTTGGTCTAATGATGTTGCAAAGCGTCAAGCGGTTGCAGATATTGTTGCGAACCTGCTGGATAAGGAGCGCAGTATTGTGACAAAAAACAACACAATCGACACCCTCATAACCAATGAACTTACGGCTGGTTTGAACGGCAATGCAAGCAAGGCATCTGCCTTCGCGTGTTGAGCTTCTGACTACCACACGACTGGATGCAGGCATATACACCGATTTGGTGCGCGAGACGAACCATCGCATCACGAATTATAAGGGGGGATTTTTCCATATCCCCGATTTCTTTAAAGCTAATCGTGGACAGAATCTGCAAGTAACTTCCATCGGGGAAAGCTATTACTCTGATACTCAAAAGAGTGGGTTTTATAGACTCTTCACCAATGTTGAGATGACTGACCTGCGTACTATTACGGGTTACCGTTGGCTCGGTAACAAAAGGGAATTGGCTGCGCTACCAAAGAACTGCGTCATGTTGGCCGCCGATGGCATGATAGTCGGAAGATCGTTTTTTTTGATGAGATGCCAAATACCATTACAAATATTCATCCATGGGTAATTACCGCCAAGGATAAGAAACAGCCGCGCTACAAGTCCGTATTCCTTTCTTTCTTTCTTACCTAAAAAACATCGGGTATCTCGAAAAAATTAAGGATAAGTCCAATGGTGGTGGATTAAAGAAGAGCCATATTGAAAAATGGATCAAGATTCCTTCGTTTTCAGACGGTATGCAGGAAGAGATCGCTAGCTATTACTACAATAGCGTCAAGCCATTGGGTGTTGCTGCGACATTGGTGGAGCAAAAAAATAGGAATGCAGAATTAGGTATCTTCCAACTCAATATGGAAGTACTAATGCTGGGTGTGAAGCTTGCTGGTTTGGTCAAGGATATTATCCTGAAAGGTTAGCCAAGTCTGATTCGGCACTAGCTTGCTGCTCCGCTAACCGTCAAGCCGCGTGTCCGTGCAATGGAATTACTTCCGCCCCTGCCTTGAGCTTGTCTAAATAATCCGCCCATTGTTGCATCATCTTCTTGCGTTCGGGAAGATGTGCAGTACGGTTGTATGCGCGTCCGTTTGGGTCTTTCACGGCATGTGCAAGCTGGTGTTCTATCAGGTCAGGGCGCACCCCAAGCACTTCGTCAAGGATGCTGCGCGCCCCCGGAAATACATAGCGCCCGGTGCCAGTCAGCGCGTGAAGCTCCCGATGGATCGCCACCGCTTGCGTTGTCAGAGGGACAATAGTTCAGTCTTTGTCTTGGTTGCCGTGTAACTGCGTATTACGATGAATTTCGCCACTCATTCCGATCACAAAGCCACCAGCCAATATTGTCGGTTACATCAGTGATAAATCACATGGAAAATGGGCCAAACAATGAGTCTATATTGTTAACGCAATGAAACTGCAACATTAACCGCAGATAATAAAAATTATAGGCTAGCACTCTCCCTCTATCATCTTTTCATCTGGTTTCACCAAGAACTGTCTGAGGATTTCTTTATGGGCGTCGAAAACGAATCTTACGATCAATTTATCGCTCGTATCGACAGGCCGCCAAAACCTCTTCCTATCTGGGGTTCTGCATTGCTGTTTGCGGCGGTGTTTTTCATTTTGCAGATGAGCTTTGATGCTTGTCGCGGCACATCGTTTGAACATTTTATTATCGGTGACTTGACTGTCGTTCCGACAGCAACACTAATCAAAGTGATTACGCCGGAAGTTGGCGTCCAAGCAATGGGAAACCAACTCCGCGCGCCGGGCGGTGGCATCAACGTGATGAAGGGATGCGAAGGAACCGAGATCATGTTTATGCTTGTGGCGGCTTTTTCGGCTGTTGTCATGCCGTGGCGTCGTCGGTTGGCAGGTCTAGGAATCGGCATTTTGATGGTGTTCTGCCTAAATCAGGTTAGGCTTGTAGGGCTGTTCTACGCCTATCGCACTGACCCTTCTCTATTCAAATTGATTCATGGCACGTTAGGTCCCACAGCGCTCGTAACAATTGTCGGTTTGTACGCGCTCTACTGGTTCCAAAGTGCGGAGCCTGATGCAAAACAACATGAACCCGCAAGTACGTAATTTCGCATTCAGGCTCATAGTCGTTACAGTCGTTCTGTTGTCTCTGGGGGAGTTTTTTGAAACTGCGCTGGTTACTCCCATCCTGCCGGCTATTTCGTGGGAAATCGAAACGATTGACGATAGTTTCCGGGTTGACGGAATCAATGTTGTCAGCAATAAAAGCAATACCGTTATTCAGTTAAAAGTCGCACAGATTCGCCCCATGATCATCGGCGATCACGTATTGCAGCCCAAACCGAGTCGTTTCTTTGAGCCAAATGTTTTAGTGGGCAGTGTATTGCAGCCCATCATTGTTTTCCTCGCGATTCTGCTGGCGTGGCAGGCTAAATCCTATCTTGTCATTTTGCAACGTTTACTTCTTGCAGTACCGGTAACAACAGTTCTCATAGCCACTAACGCACCACTCGCATTTATTGGCGCAATGTGGGATTTTCGGGAGTTTGTCGCCAACCTGGAACCTCATACGTTGGTCTATTGGAATGATTTTCTGCAAACTGGTGGCCCATTGGTCATGGCCATAGCAGCAGCATTACTTGTCGTTTCAGTCGCGGACATATGGACAAACTCTTATCAACGAAATCAGCAGACTTCTTCGCTGGCAAATTGAACCGAACGGGGACCGGTTGAATCCGCAATTCTATTCCCGCCATTAAATTTCTGTTTCCTCTTTCTGCAACAGGTAAACTAATTGAGACATTTGATGTTGTAATTAGCTTGCCCGAAGCTGCCATTGGTACGGGCAAGCTAACGAGACCAAGCTGATTCCAGAAGTTGACAGCTACAGTTTCATGCAACTCTTTGTTGTCGCCACATTGCCCCAATCAACCCAGTCGCAAGCAACACATAGGCCCAAGTTGGTAAAGGAACATCACCGCCGGTAGTTGGACTACCGGTCGTGGCAGCAGTCACGCTGAAGCTCTGAGTTACGGTCGGTGCTGCCGCATAGCTTGTGTTACCCGCTTGATTCGCTGTAATCGTGCAGGTACCCACTGCAACACCCGTTACAGTACTGCCGGCTATCGTACAAACTGATGCTGGTGCGGCGCTAAAGGTGACCGCATTTCCTGATGCGCCACCGGTGGCTGTGACTACGCCTTTACCACCGACTGAAACTGAAGGTGCTGTGCCGAAGGTGATAGTCTGGGTAACTAAACTCACCGTGAAGGATTGCAGCACCTGCGGGGCGGCAACGTAGGTAACGTTACCCGCCTGATTTGCCGCAATCGTGCAGGTACCCAGCGCAACCAAGGTCACAGTGCTACCGCTGACTGTACAAATAGATGTGGTTGTCGAACTGAAACTGACTGGAAGCCCTGAAGTCGCGCTGGCGCTAACCGTGAAGGGTGAATTAATAATTGCCTCATTCACAAGTGTACCGAAGCTAATTGTCTGCGCCTGCGCAGTCAGAACAAGGTTTAAGCCGGAAACAGAAACTGGCAGAGACGAAAGCGTGGTGCCACCATCGCCAAGCTGGCCGGAGGTATTTAAGCCCCAACACTGCAAAGTGCCAGTGCTTGACAGAGCACAAGTTTCGGAATTACCTGCGGCAATCGAAACCACACCACTTGAAAGCCCGGTGACCGCAACCGGAGAAGACGAGCTGACTGTAAAACCGTTACCAAGTTCTCCGTATGCGTTGTAGCCCCAACACTGAACTGCTCCCGTGTTGTTAAGGGCGCAGGTATGAGAACCGCCCGCAGTCATCGAAATAATACCGCTTAGTAATCCGGTAACAGTGATCGGGGTTGACGAGTAGCTGGCAGTAGTGCCGGGACCAAGTTCACCCGAGCCGTTGTAGCCCCAACACTGCACTACATTGGTATTAGTCAGAGCGCAGGAGTGGGAATATCCCGCTGCAACTGAAACAACGCCACTACCCAGCCCTGTAACAGTGACAGGTGTTGGCGAATTGGTAGTGGATGAATTGCCAAGTTCCCCGTCGACATTGTAGCCCCAGCACTGTGCTGCACCGGCAGTCGTCAGCGCGCATGTTTGAGAACCTCCCGCACCAATTGAGGCTACGTTACCTGAAAGCCCTTTGACTGCGTTTGGCGTTGTCGAGTTGGTGGTGTTGCCGCTACCGAGTTGGCCGAAGGCATTTCCACCCCAACACTGCATTGTTCCCGCGCTTGTCATGGCACAAGTGTGGCCGGTGCCTGCGGCAATCGAAATCACTCCGCTTGAGATTCCGGTTACGGTAACTGGAACAGTCGATTGAGTTGTGGTGTTGCCCAGTTGGCCGCTATTGTTCCTCCCCCAACACTTTACAGCACCGGCACTGGTAAGGGCGCAGGCATGGTAATCTCCTGCAGCAATAGCAACAACGCCAGTGGAGAGACCTGTGACTGCGACTGGCGTGGTCGAATTGGTAGTGGTGCCGTTGCCAAGCTGGCCATAAGAATTGTCACCCCAGCACTGCACTGCACCGGTACTGGTAAGGGCACATGCGTAGTTAAGGCCTGCGGTGAGCAAGGGGGTTTTTATAACCACCAAATTTACAGGTTGCGAAGCGATACCATTGGCGATAACAACCACACTGCTTTGTCCAAATTCAACATTTTTGGGAACAGCGAAGTTGGTTGAACTTGCGTTGTTTGGTGAAACCGACATCGAGTTGTGATTAAAGGTGCGCGCATAAAAAACATGGCCGGTTGCTGCGTTGGTTATTCGCACGATCGGATAGTTTGTCGATGTTTGCGTATCGTCACCATAAGTGGCACCTTGAGACAAACCATTGAACTGTAATCCGCTGATTTGATATGTTTGCCCTGGATTTACAAGTGACGGCGCATTGGAAATGACAGGTGCCCAACTCGAATTAGGGCTGCCGGTCGGCGTATAGACCTCGGGCACATTGCTAAAATCAGTGGAAAGCACCTGGCCATTCGGCAGCAAAAGAAAGTTGTAGTAGAACGCAGAAGAAGAGCTCGCAAAATTGAGAGTGTCGGCAACCTGATTGATTACATTGGTGCCGGTATACTCAAAAAAATGCGTTGGAACACCGCCAAACCCGGCATTTGCCGCAAGCAGGATATTGCCGTTGGGAAGCAGGGCAGCCGGGGCGTCGGCGAGATTACAACTTGTCGTGCCGGTAGCCCCGCATATAGCCGGTAAATTGGGTCCTGCACTCCATACACCATTGACCGAATTGTAGATTGCCGTTGGATCTGTCGGGGAACTTGCACCCGCACAACCGGTATTACCACCAAAAGCGACAACAGAGCCGTCCGCACGCAGGACGGCAGGGCCGATTTCGTAGTTTGCGCAAACATAGGGGTCAACGAGCGATACCGGCGTATTGCCTGCAGAAGCCCATGTACCCGACGCTGGTACATATTGCTCTGCAGTTGTTGGTGCTGTTGTTGTCCCGGACCAAATGTCGACCGTCAGAATATTGCCATTCGGCAACAGGTTATATCCTTGTTCGTTTTGGTAATAGATTGGTCCGGAGGTGGTGGTCCAGCCCAAAGTGGTCGCATTAAACAGTGCTTCTGCTGTGGGGCTTGCAGTACAACAACCTCCGAGCATGAAGGTACCATTGGCTAGAACGACGCCGGGGGCATCGCCAATTTTTGTCCAAGCGGTGCCAGCCGGTGCCGATACGGCTGTCCAAGTATTGGCGACCGGATCATAGATTGCCCCCAAATTGGATTCAACGGGTGTTGTGCCACCATTATTGTATTCTCCACCCATGATGATTAAACGCCCATCAGGGAGCACAGCAGAAGCGTAATAGTCCGGCGCATACTGGGTGCCGTTTATAATTGGAAGAGAAGCGATCTGTGTCCACGTTCCGGTCACATAACTACCAAGGATATCCGGGGTCAACTTATACCAATTCGGCGTATTGCACTGATGTACGACGACAGTGCCATCAGTCAGCAAGTGAGGGTTGCAAAGGCCGGTTACCGGGGCTAAAGCGACTGTCTGCCAAGTACCCCCAAAGCTGGCTGGAAGTGAAGGTTGTGGAAGTAATGGCTGCGATGACGAAGGCAGTGTAGTAGCGGTTGGGTGCAGGGGAATTTGAGATATAAATTGATTCCATGATGAAGGGTTGCTCTTGAATAACTGCATTCTAGATCTGGAAATCGGCGGGTTCCGGGCAACTTGGGTGTCCGCAAGGCAATCTTCAGTTGCCGTGAGCGTCACGATCAAGGCAATGCTGAATACCAACAATTCCTGTACATACCAATATTTTTTTGTCATAGATTGACTCTTGGTTAGCAATCGATTTTCCCAGAGGACGAATCCTGATTGTCTGAATTGAAGCATGCCTATCCCTCTTGCCTATTGAGCTTTAGCAGCTAATTAATTAGTTAATTATTTTCGATTTTTTTCTTCTGCCAGTTCTTGATCCCGCCACATCGCCCCGATCATAACGACTCTATGTGCAGAATATTTTAGTTTTACCATGCTTGATTTTGCATGATTTGAGTTAAGTATTAATTACATTAAAATACAATTGGATAGTCCGTTTAATGTAGGCCAAAAGGTCTAGATATTCTGAATAATATTTAGACCTTTTGATTAATAAAGAATGATAGTTTTATCGGCTCGCTCTCTTTATCCGTTTGTCGCAGGCTCGATCCCCGCACGGCCCATAAAATATCAATGACTTAGGACAAAAAGCCTAAGTTGTTATTTTTCTTTATTCTGCCAACAATTCAGCCTTGATCGGCTGGCTACCATAACTTACTAATGTATTAGTAGTCCGTTCGGACTAGTCCTGAATATCATTCTGATGCGGTGATGTAACAATCATCATTTATCTTTCGATCAAATACCAATTCTAGTGGCATGGTTATCGAATACCAATGTAATTAGCGTGCATACGATCCATTCTTAGTATTTGTATTTTAAGTAATTTATTGCGTTCTAAAACTCAGGAGAAGTCTTTATGCACAACCGTCGTATGTCAAAACTTTATTCGGCAATGTCAGCCATTGCAGTCCTTCTTGCAGCGGTTGGCTATTCACATTCAGCAATGGCTGATCTAACTTCGTTTACTTCAGGCGATCTCGTTATCAGTACTGTTTCAGCCGCCAACACTGGGGGAACCAACCTTGATACTGCCGCGGCTATCGTCTTGCAAGAATTTCAACTGGGTGCAAATAATACTTCTGCCACATTTGCCGGGTCTTTGACACTGGCTCAGACAAGCAGCGGTAACAATTCGGCGATTTCCGGAGAATATGGCTCGGCTTCGGAAGGTATCCTGCAACAGTCAGCGGACGGTCAGTACCTGACAATGATGGGATATGGCGTGAACGCAGCAACATTTAACTCAGCATCAACTACAACCTACGGCACTGCGGCGCTTGGACAAACGACAAGCCTCACTGCAGCCAATCAAACTGGTACACCGGTTACTACAGTCGCCCGGGTAGTTGCATTGGTGGGCGCCAATGCCAGCGTTGATACCAGTACAGCACTGACTGGTGTGTTCAACCAAAACAATCCACGCAGTGTTGCGACGGTCAACGGGACTTCATTTTACGTCTCCGGACAAGGGGCAAGCAAAACTGACCCAACACAGGGCGTAGCCTACGCGACGCGGGGTGCAACTACTGCAACAGTGGTCGATAACAGCACAGATACCCGAGTTGTCTCGATTATTAACAACGGTAGCGGCAATACACTTTATGTTTCACGCGATGTGAATCCAACTGGCAGCGGGAACCAAAACTTTACCAATGTCAGCACATTGACTAACGCCAGCGGTGGCATGCCGACTTCTTCTGCAGGCCTAATAACGACCCACGTTACACCGCCTGCCAGTCCTTTGTCGGCAGGCGGCAACAATGGATCAATCACCCTGACTGCTGCCTTGGACAATAATTTAAACAGCTCTCGTAATGGCAAGTTTGTTTATCTCAGCCCGGAGCAGTTTTTCATGGCCAATGCCACCACCATGTATGTGGCAGACAGCGGCCAACCCAAGAATGGCACAGCTGGCGCAGCTGCATTGGGCGAAGGCGGGCTACAGAAATGGTCATTGATCAACGGTACCTGGACTCTGGACTATGATCTTTACAATGGTTTGAATCTGGTTAACAACAACACTGCCAACGCTCTCACGCCCACCGCAGCCGGAGTGACAGGTCTGAAAGGATTGACCGGTAGAGTGGTTAATGGTCAGGTGCAATTGTTTGCTACCAGCTACGGACTGAATGAACTTTCGCAAAGCTACTTATACGGAATTACCGATAATCTGGGTGCCACTTCGTTTAGCCAAGTCAGCGGTGAACAATTCACTACTCTGTATACGGATACGACCGGCCAGACCATGATCAGTGGCGTTGCATTTGCTCCTACCGCCATTGCTGCAGTCCCCGAACCTGAAACCTACGCCATGATGCTTATGGGCTTGGGTTTGTTTGGTTTTATTTCACGCAAACTACGCGAACAGAAACAAGTTGCCGAGTCCGTATAGTTTATTAACGAAATCAAAGGAATATTATGAAATTCACCAATATGAAATGCTTGATGATGGCGGCAGTTGTTTCCGCAGCATTCTCTGCAGGCAGTGCCTCTGCCGGAATAATTATCTCTGAAGTTGATCCCTATGGTAGCAATGGTTCCGATGGATATAGTGAAGACCGGTTTCAACTCACTAACAGTGGTACTAATGCTGTGGACATCACCGGCTACACAATGCTCGATAGGCGATAGTCATAGGCCGGCCATATGAATGAGATTCCATAACCGATAATTCCACAGCCAACGATGGTGGTAGCATTCCATTTGAGAAGACGGAAAAGTAAGGGGCAGCGAGCTTTTGTGTCCGCATGGCCTATGCATGAGGGAAGAATGCCTAACGTTGAGGTGGTAGTGATCAGCCGTTGCTATTTTCAGTAAAGCTTAGAATTCCAAAATGTCATCGAAAAAACTTATCTCCCACTTCAAACAAGCTGATGACGATCTCAAATACAATCAGCCCAATCACATACCACTCCAATTTGTGTAATTGCTTGTTATCCCACACATCGGCAAGCGTTTGAGCTGTGTCTGATATCAAGTTAAGTTTGCGATCTAACGCCAATTGCCGTTCTTTAAGTTCGAATTCGTCTTCCAAACTGGCGTACAGCCCTCCCAAGTGTGGAAAATTCCAAAGTGTCTCTGGCTTGTCGCCAATTTCGGCGCGACCGACCATGCGGTGTTCGATTAAAAGCATAGAACCGATCTTGGACAGCAGTTTTCGTGAACCGGCGCTCACTCTGCCATGAGTAGCCAATTCCTGAGCCAGTGGCTCAATTTTGTCGAATTCACCGGCAACGGTTTTTTCATAAAGTGAAAGTACAAGATTCTTACTTAATGCATCGGCTATAACCTGCAATTTCTCAAGCGAAATATCGTCCAGAGAGACCGCTCCACTCTGTACCCCAATACTGTTCTTGCCACAGTGAATTTCTAGCTCTTCGATTTCCGGTGCCGAATAGCAATTAGTCAAGAGAGGCTTGAGTGTTTCGACAAACTTAACCTCATCATCGTTGTTGACACCAAACAGTACGACAACTCCATAGCGGAACAACACTCCAATACCACCTTCAGCATTTACTTTCAATGTCAAAGGTGTAGTCGATAGACAATCGGCAATTTTAAAAAGTTTCAAATCAAGCCGGTCACCTAAAAGCAATGATCGAGCCTTTAATATTTGAGTTGGGTTATTTAGGTTATCCATAGGGTCACAAGAAAAGGAACATAATGTATCCAAAAATATTTGTTATATTTTGACAAGCAATTAATATATCTTGCTCACTATAGTCTTGTTTAATTGTCGGTTATTATTTGGCGAATTAATCGCGGAAATTAGGTAATCAGATAGCTTGCATGAAAGCTGTTTTCACGAATGCACAATTTTGGCTGATAGTGAATATTTTTCATCGTACACATTCAATGATCTCAAGTTAAAACCACACTGGCCAATCATCTTTTCACCGTTTGCCTGAACTCTCAAGTGCTATTTTTTCTTATGAGACTCTTGCTCCCTCATTAAATTGCAATTCGACGTATTTTAGATGCCGACCAAAATATTCCTATTGCGCATGGTGTGAATATTCCGCTAGATATCAATTTGTCTGCAATGAAAGTAAAAATTACAATCAAAATTGGGATGACCACCAATGCCCAACCAATCGCATGCATCAATGATGCTTGATTCAGTAATGCGTTGGCCCCACCAGCCTGTTTAACAATAAAGTCATCTTTACTCAGTCCACATGTCTGTCACCATCGCATCTAGTTTGAACCAGAATGGCTTTGACGATAAACATCAAGATTGGTTAGCAGCTCGTTGAATATTTCTTTCGAGACAACGCCTTGTTTAATTATATTTTGTATGGTTTTGCCTGCCGCATTATTCAATTTGGCAATCTCTTCAGGCGGGAGAGCAGTGAACACCAGACCCTGTTTGCGTAGTGCATCTCGCGCACTATTATCATCGATACGCGTTTGTCTGGACATCACTGATGAAACACGCGACATTACTTCGCGTACGACAGCCTGATCAGATGGACTTATGTTGGAAAATGGCTTCTTATCGACAACCAATGCACCAAATACAGACATGGTAGGCAGGTCGGTCAGGTATTTTGTTTTAGTATGCCATTGCAATGCAATAGCCCCTGTAGGGGTACATCCCAAAGAAGTGATAAGACCAGTCTGTAATCCTGTGAGAACATCAGTGAGTGGTAAAGACAAGGTAGGCGCACCTATATTCAAGAACATTGTACGAGTAATTTCATCGCCTTCAGGAACCCAAATTTTTTGATTTTTCAGGTCATCGACAAAGTTTACACGTAAGTTCGACATGATATAAGCAAAGCCACCATCGATAAGACCGAAGGTAACGAAGCCATGATCTTCAATGCCTTGAGTAATCTTCTTATCCATGCGTGCACGAACGTAGTCTAGTTCGTCGTAAGAATGGAAAAGCATCGGCAAACTATAAACCTGAGAATCGGGGAAAATAAAAGAAAGAGCTCCGCCTGTAAGTGCTCCGCCTTGTAATTGTCCTGCTCGGATTTTACGAAGCACTTCGCGTTCACTTCCCATGCCGCCACCGGGATAAAGTTTGATGGTGACGCGGCCTTCAGTCCGCTTATCAATTTCTTCTCCGCCTTTGCGCAACTCTTGAGCCCATAGTGTGCCATCCGGTGCAAACGTTGCAATTTTTATAATTTGTGCTTGGGTCTGATCGGAGGCAACAAAAAGCATCGCTGAAAATATCATTGAAATAAATATACGCATTAAATTTATCCTGGTCGACTTATAAGTTCTAAAATGTGTACTAAAATTTGAGATACTTATTGGGTTAATTTTGATGAATGATCGTTAGGGGTTTAGAGAAAATTCTCAAATGGAAAGTTTTGGACGATCGTCCGAATTCAATTTTCAAATTCTTTAGTGACCGCCATACCTAAATTACTACTGCAATGTGCTTCGTACAAGCTTCTCAAAAGTGGGTAATAGTTCCTTCTTGAAGCTCACTGTGGCAGACCATATTAGGTTATTACCCGGAATCCAGTATTCATCATTTTCGTCTGGGCCTCCGTCATCCACCGACAATAAATCAACTTTGCAATTTTCGTCGATAAAATGATATAGAGCCTGTCCTTCGCAACTAAAGGCCGATTCTGTAATTTCTATCCAATCACTCAATTCATATTCGATCCAACATGAACCATCAAGACTATCTTCACAGGAATTGAATGTTAGGATTCCTCCATCACAGTAGAGCCGAATAAGGCTCTGCAATTTTGCGTCGACTGAAAATGCCACTTCATTTTCAATCATAATAGCTGCCTGAGTGTGCTGCGCTACAGTTTGCTCAATCATCATAACCTCCAAGTTTAGGTTGCAAATAAAAGTTATCTTAGCTTAGCCAAGAGGCTACCTTCGATTGTGCCGTAAAGATTTGAATATCGAATTATGCAAACAGTACCGAGAAAAGATTACATTTTCATGACCTAATGAAAACAGAAATATTTCTGTAAACTCCCTGGCTTGGCTGTGGCGATATTCGATTTTGCTAATGCAATTTTGTTAGTGATATTCGACAGTTAGAGTAAATCGTTAAACTGGCTTTTGTACGAAATTCATCAGCATGTAACATCTCCGGCCTAAGATCAGCGGATGGCTCACTATAAAAACATGGAACTGTTGGCAATCTTCGATACAGATGGAACTACCGTTGATAAGTTTCAAGCTGTTCAATTCACTTTTCTGAGGCATTGCATGGACATCGATTACTTCGAATATTTATTGCCAAAAGCGCCGCAAGTAGCTTCAGACAACATTGAATGATATCTACCCCCACGATGAAGTCTTGTACCCGTCAAGAAGCATCACGATCCGATTCGCAATCCAACTACGACATGCCCCCGATTTTTTCGTCATATAAAAATATTCAAATCTCCTGCATCATCTGCGCATTCAACGAGGCACCCAGAATCGCCGCCGTGCTTGAGATCGCTTCGGTACATCCACTTCTGAATGAGGTGATTGTGGTTGACGATGGATCGAGCGACAACACTGCCGAAATCGTCAGGCAATTCCCTTCTGTAAAACTGATCTCGCAATCTGTGAACTTGGGCAAAAGCATTGCGATGGCAACCGGTGTGATGGCAGCGCAAAACGAACTACTGATGCTCCTGGATGCAGACCTCACCGGTCTGTCCACTGAACATATCAATGCGCTCGCATTCCCAGTTGTATCTGGAAAGGCAGATGTCAGCCTGAGTTTGCGGCAGAATAGCCTGCCGATATTCCGCGCGATCGGGCTGGATTTCGTTTCAGGTGAGCGGGTCATCAGGAAGGATCTGCTGAGCGATGCACTGGAGGAGATGCATGGGCTGCCCCGTTTTGGCATCGAAGTATTCATGAATCGCCAAATCATCGCGCGACAATTTTCGATTGCAGTCACGCACTGGCCCAGCGTTGCGCAATCAAGAAAGACCGAGAAGCTTGGCTACTGGAAAGGCATACGCGCGGAATGGCGCATGCTCTCCGACCTGTTTCAGGTAGACTACCCGCTTGCGCTGATTTCGCAGACCTATCAGTTGCTGCTGTTGCGCATCAATCGCCCAGCACCGATAACATTTGCGGTGTGGCTCGGCAAATTGCGCGACAGCTTGCTGTAAGCTCCAGTTGCTAGTTTACGGATCATAATGTCTGCGGCATACATCGCGGCCGCAGATGTGCCAGATACGCCATGCCGTTTTAGCAGGTAAACATAGGTAAGCAGGCCGCCACTTCCGGCAGGTGTCGCGCTGATGGCGAATTCGGTGGACATGACCGTGGCCATTGAACGACCATGTCCCATGGGTTTCCTGATCCCGCTCAGTATCAGGCGCATACGCCCTGCGCTGAAATTCCAGCCGACAAGAATCATCGTCAGCACCGCGCACAACAGGGATAACGGAAATGCAGTCAGACGATGGAGCAGGCCGCTGCCACCATATACAAAGGCAATGCTTAGGCCCAGTACCAGCCCGACAGCAAAAAGTAAAAGAGATCGTCGCATGGGCCGTTGTAATTCACCCGTCACTTCGTAAACTAACACTTTCGATATATTTCGACATAAATAAGTGAAAATTTGCCTTCTACAAAGCTGCCGTTGGTGACCGTCGCATTGATTGGGTCTTGTCCTTCAGCCCTCGCTAGTGCCTGCGTCACTTATGTGATTATGAAGAGACCTTGGATTTTGTGTTGGTACTTCGTCGACACGCGCCACGTAAGGGGCGTTGCTGATGAATGAAGAAAAGCTTGTCTAGAATAATAGTGAAGAGAAACTAATTACTTGATGAACATTACAAATTTGTTTCCCAAACATTGGGCGAAATCTGGAATGAGTTTTTTGTCCAAATTATTTGTATTGCCAATAACCGATTCAGACTGACACGCACGGTAAATAAATTCATTTGTATCTATTTTGTTTACGCTGGCATACTTTTGTTGTTCTAAGTTTGCGCCAAAAATACTTACGATTAAACCAGTACAAAGAAATAGCAACCAAACTGCCAATTGTAGTAGCAGTAGAAATTTGATTAGGCTTTTTACCTGGCGAAACGCACCTGTAAATACCTCGCGGAGAAGACTGGGCATTTCTCGTCCAAGTTCAAACGTTTTAACTGTACTTGTTATATTCATAATTCAATAGTATTGAAAAATTGTTACATTACGATTTCAAACAATAGGTATTTGCAAAAAAATCGCACCTCTTTTTATGAGGCGCGAAATAGGAGGAGAAACACAACTATCAATAGGAAGAAAGTTGTTTCACAATTGCCCGATTTCGTAACTCGGTTAACTTTGGGTATTAAGACTTTGCCGCATTTTCACTCAACCCATTAACTTCAACCTCTAACCCTGCTAGTTTCAATACACGTTCGGCACTAACATTTCCTCCGGCACGGGATTTCTCAGATAGTCAGGATTATGAACCCGCTCAGGTAACATAACTTCGGGTTTTTCGATCTCGGCATATGGAATTTGGCTCAAAAAATGATGGATGCAATTGAGGCGGGCTTTCTTCTTATCCACGGCTTCAATGATTCTCCAGGGCGCATCAGAAAGATGAGTTCGATCCAGCATAATCTCTTTAGCCTTGGTATATTGTTCCCATAAACGGCGGGACTCCATATCCATCGGACTGAGCTTCCATTGCTTAAGGGGATCATGAATGCGCATTTTAAAGCGCAATTGTTGCTCGTCATCGGTAATGGAAAACCAGTATTTGATCAGGATGATGCCGGAGCGAACGAGCATCTTTTCAAATTCAGGCACGGTGCGGAAAAACTCCTCGTACTCATCGTCATTGCAAAATCCCATTACTCGCTCAACACCTGCTCGGTTATACCAGCTTCGATCAAACAGAACGATTTCGCCGCCTGCCGGCAGATGTGATACATAACGCTGAAAATACCACTGACTGCGCTCCCTTTCACTAGGCGCCGGTAGTGCAGCTACGCGACAAACGCGGGGGTTAAGTCGCTGGGTGATGCGTTTGATAACACCGCCTTTACCCGCGGCATCGCGTCCTTCAAAAAGAACCACCACCTTGAGTTTTTTATGGACAACCCAGTCCTGAAGTTTGACCAGTTCACCTTGGAGACGAAATAGCTCCTTAAAGTAGAAATTTCTGTCCAGATCATTTTGAGATCCAGATTTTGTCGCCTCGGCCACAAGATCGTTCATCCGGTCATCGTCAATTTCCATTTCTAATTCTTCATCAAAACTATCCAGCATTTCAGCATGTACTCTGCGCTCGTAATCGAGTTGTTCGCTGGTCTTATCAGTGCATTTTTGTGGTGATGCCAAAGTCATTGAATATCCTTTTCAGACAATATTGATTGTTTTAGCTTGCCCCGGCTGTTTAGCTCAGCAAATTGACAATGAAACGGTGTGGCAAAAAGTCATCGGAATGAATTTGTTCCGATGACCCGCCTGCCAATTTAGAATAGGTGAGAAAACAGCCAGTAGAGAGAGCCGGAAATTAACATGGCGACAGGCAATGTAAGTACCCATGCCATTGCCAAATTACGAATTGTTGCCATTTGCAGGCCAGACTTATTCGCAGCCATGGAACCCGCCACGCCCGAGGACAACACATGGGTAGTGGAAACCGGCAAGCCGAAAGCATCTGCCGCACCGATGGTTGTCATTGCTACTAATTCTGCAGACGCCCCCTGCGCGTAAGTAAGATGCGTCTTACCAATCTTTGATCCGACAGTCACCACAATCCGTTTCCAGCCCACCATGGTGCCCAGCCCCAAGGCAATGGCAACAACTACCTTGACCCAAAGAGGAATGAATTTCGTTGCATCGTCGATTTCCTTCTTGAATGCCTTCAGGTTTGCCTTTGTATCCGAATCAAATTTTACTGCTTCGCTCTTGTCCAGAAAGCGAATTGCTTCGGAAGTTAAATACATATCACTCCGCACGTTAGATACGGCCTCGACCGGAACATGGGAAAGGGTTCCGTATTGTTTGATTTGTTCGCCAATCTTGCCCACTACGCTCGCCAACGCTGGTACAACCCCAACTTTAAATTCTTTGGTTCTAATGTATTCAGTCAGGGTTGCGCGCGGATCGGTTGGCGTTACTACGGTTGCATTTTTCAGCAATGACTGCTGCGTAACTTGTGCCACCGCCACAAACTGGGTCATGTGATCCACCGGCATGGCACGATTCAATGCGTAGGCCAGTGGAACCGTACCAACCAAAATCAACATAATAAGTCCCATGCCCTTTTGCCCATCGTTGGAACCGTGAGCAAATGAAACACCGGTACAAGTCAAAATGAGAAGGCCGCGAACCCATAACGGTGGCGGCTGATTGCCTTTGGGTTCATCGTACAACTCGCGATTTTTTACAAAAGCTTTCAAAGCAAGCAACAGAAGCGCTGCAAATATAAATCCAATCAACGGTGACAACAAGAGTGAATAACCAATCTTGGTTGCCTGAGCCCAATCCACACCGCTTGTACCATCTCTACCGTGCATAAGGGCATTGGCAACACCTACTCCGATGATCGAACCAATCAAAGTGTGAGATGAAGACGCCGGTAAACCCAGCCACCAAGTACCCAAGTTCCAGATAATCGCGGCGATGAGCAGCGCAAAAACCATAGCGAAACCGGCGCTGGAGCCTACCTGTAGAATTAGCTCTACGGGCAACAAAGAGATAATCCCAAAAGCCACCGCACCACTCGAAGTCAGTACCCCCAGAAAATTAAAGAATCCCGACCACATCACTGCAAAATTGGGTGGTAGCGAATTTGTATAAATAACCGTTGCTACCGCATTGGCGGTATCGTGAAATCCGTTGACGAATTCAAACCCCAAGGCAATCAGCAGTGCCACACCCAGAAGAATGTAGGGAATCCAGGCGACAAGCAAATTGCCGGCATCAATAATATCGCGTACTAAACTGTAGCCGCCAAAGGCAAGGCCAACTATAAGCATGGCAAGAAACACGATTGAAGTCACCAGACCTGGCTTGTGATCCAGCTTGGAATGAATTTCTGAAGAAGATAGTGCTTGAGATCTCGACGCTGTGATGCTGGACGTGTTCATGAATTTATTTACCCGAAATTATTGGAGAGTTGCTTCCCCGTAATTATGTTCCAGGTAGATGACAATTAAATTACAGCAAGATTACATGGTTATAAGTCAGGTGGATACAAAGGTTATTACAGTATTAAAATATGCAGCGGCACAATATGGCGACGAAAGGCCATTGTTTGCCAGAACTAAATATTCTGCAATTATTGTTGTGATATTCAAGCAAAAAACCCCTCGGTTTTACCGAGGGGTTCCCGATACCTACAACTACAAATTAGTTACAAGTCGCGCATGGAATTGCTTGCCCTGAACTTGGATCAAGATACAGACTTGGAGTACTTCCACCACTCGTCAAGTTCAACATATTGGTGAGCGATCCGGCAATCGAATCAAAGGAGCCGGTAATACGTTGACCGCCCAGCCAGTTATCCTCGATGAAGCGCAAAATCGAAGTTTGGTCAGTCAGCGTATGGTCAACGTAGTTCACCTTGGCATAAGGAGAAATCACCAACAATGGAAGACGTGGGCCATAACCGCAACGTCCTTGAATATTAGCCGTGCCGGTCGCACCAAGGAGTGTACTGCTTGGTGCATTTGTGCCTTGCTGTGTCCCAGAACTGCAGACACCTGCACCGTTCAGCCAATCGCCGAGTCCGGTGAAACTAATACCGTTGCTGATAAAGTTTGCCAAAGTAGAAGTCAGGCTTGACGGATTTACGATCGGGCTGGATTGGTGATCATACCAACCGTCAGAATCGTCATAGGCAATAACCACAAGCGTGTTTGCCCAACCCGGCTGAGTTTGCAAAAAGTTTACCACCTGCGTCACAAAAGTCTGTTCATCCAGAGGGCTGGAATATCCTGCGTGACCGTCCTGATAGCCAGGTGCCTTCAGGAAGCTGACCGCAGGGAAATTGCCGGCAGATACCGCATCGAAGAAGTCATGGATGTCATACTGGTGGTTGGCTGGATCAAGCGTTTTGCCATCTGCCTGGTATGTTTGCCCGATGGCGGCAACCGCGCTTGGACGTGCATGGGTCAGGTTCTGAGTGCTCTTGTAGTACTGGAACGGCTGATGGTGGGGAATGTAATCCACTTTCGTCTGACCTGTCACGCTTGAAACCGACGTCCGGGCGCAACCAGTGGTTCCGTTCGTATTTTTCACAGTCAGGTCAAACCCACCCTGAAAGAAGCCCCAGCTCACATTGGCCGTGTTCAAAAGGTCACCGATATTTTTCCCGCCCAAAGTCACCGCATCGCGGGAGGAGCAGGCATCACCCAAGGGCTGAGCGTCGCTCGTAAGCGTAATGCCGCCGTTACCGTCACTGGACATTTCGCCACTGAGGCTTTGCGAACTTGATCCATTTGTCGCGATTACCCCGTTGGTTTGGCCGGAAATCAGGTTAATAGCTCCCGGAGCCGAAGGGCCGAAGGTTGTGCCAAAAGAGTTGTCATTCATGGCGAAATGTTGCGCGTAATTCCAATACGCAGTAACCGTGTTGCCATCGTAGTAACCCATTACAACGCCTGCAGTATTAAGCGGTGCTACAAGGCCCTGCGGAGCGGCAGTATCGGGTGTACCGACAGTAGCAGGGAACAAGTCCATATTAGTTCCGTCAAAGGCCTTTTGTTCAGCATCGTAATTATGATTCTGGTCAGCAGTTGCGGCCTGTGTCCGGTCAAGACGGAACGGATTAATTGCGTTTGTGCCATTGGCTGTATTTAATGCCGTCGGGTTATTCACTGTAAGATCGACCCCGAGCGCAGCGAATTTATTTGTTACATCAAGAGGAGTTTTCAACGTATTGGCAACCGGCGTACCGGATGCAGCAGTGAATTTAGGCTGACCAAGAGTATTGGCAGCAGTCGGATAGGTACCAAAGTAATGGTCAAAAGATACGTTTTCCTGAAAAATGACAACAACGTGCTTGATTGGGGTAGCTGTTGCACCCGTTGGAGAAGGTGAAGATGAAGATGAACTGCTAATGCAACCTACTAGCAGTGTAGTCAATAACCCGCCCAATGCTATTCCTGGCATAAGGAAGGCGCGAGAGTCGATTTTAAAACGCATGAGATTAAAACTCCAAAAAGGTCAAAATTAAAGCCTGTTAAGCATCGCAATAGCCACGGTGACCTTTCGGAGTAAACCCGAATGAAATCAGTTAATCACCATGTTGTTGGTCAACTGCAAATTTATATCGGCCATGAGTAGAAAGTAGCAAGACTATCTAGCGCTGTCATGCTGCAATCAATGATGAGCAAATCCTATTAATTAATTATGAAATCAAAATGAAAATTTTATTACAGATATTTTTAACAAATCGGAATGAATCATTTACGGTTTGAGTCGTAAATTAATCCTAAAGGAAGTCTGATATAAAAGTAAAACTGTAGTTAGTCTAGGCATTCATGTCGTTACGCCCCTTTAGCAAGGGAAGTACTCTTCTAGATTACTTCGAATATGACTGGAAGAAACATCAATACATACCGAACACCTCAACAACAGCAGCCGATGATAGCGGCAAGGTGCGACCTGAGGTCGTGTGTATTTCTGTTTCGCAGGAGGAATTTATGAACTGATGAAACCGGTTGTTCCATCAACCGTTCTCTACCTGGACATGCGAAGCTGGTAACGGCTTGGTGTGAAGCTCTGGGGACAATGTAACCGCCGGTTAACAACGGTAGGCGACCTCGTGAGAGGAAGCTGAATCTGCCAGCACAGCGGCGGAGAGGAACTAGAGATGAGCGGGTACGATTAACAAATGTGAACTTTTTTAAACGTCGTTATGTTTGACAAGCCAAATGTGCCGATAGGCTTGAACCAAAAGGTAAGTGGTCAGGAATAGCTATTCTTGCCTTAGCTATCATGGATGCAGCACCACCGGCGTATAGAAGGAATCCGACCCGCTCGGAAATGCATGTGGAACAGGGTAAGCCCGTAGCGTCGCCAGAGATGGCAAGCGAACCGCGAGGGACGCTGTTGGTGTTGCGGGTAAAGGATGGAGGAGAAAGCGAATGCTGCTCTGTAATGGGGCAGATAGGGGTTGAAACATTACCCCATGCGAAAGTAGGCAGACTTCCTCTTGGTCTCTCTTCACAAGAGAGTGGCTAGAACCTTTCTTACGGAAGGAAAGCAAATGTACGCCGCTTCATTGGGTGTGTGCACTTTCCGGCGTGGATGTATCGCGCAAGAAGGCTAGTGATGAGTATTGTGAAGGTGCGGCAGAAGTTGCGGTGCCGGGTGTTGAAAGATGCCTTTGAGAGGCTTGAGCCGTATGCGTCGTGAGGTGCACGTACGGTTCTTAGGGGGCGGCGATACAGAGATGTGCCGCCGCTACCCGACAAACGGTCAAAAGCAAAGCGCTGAAAAACTGAGAAACGTACTTTTCGAAACTCATGGGGCACAACTGTCGCACTTGCGTGCTGCTATACCGATATGGGTAGAAGATGCAGAGAATGGCCTGACGAGGAGATTCCGCCGATTGTCTCCGGCGTTGGCTCTCACTGAGCGCAAAATTGGCTTCCAGTTAACTGCCGTTCGCGACCGTCGCAAACTGGCCGACACTTGACAGATGCATCGCATATTACACTGCCCGCAAGCAGTCATTCAACCAAAGTATTTGAACCGGCATAATCGGCCATTGCAGTCACTGGCGATTTTCTAAAGTGGCAGTTTATTCGAGCTAGCTGAGGGTCGGCTTCCAAGTTTTTCGAACCATCACTTTCGAAAAATTGAATTGCCAGTAAGCGGACGGATGTGGTCGGCAGAAAACCCGCAAGCGACAGTCAGTTATGTATATTCATTGCCCCAATAGAGTCATTCACAAGTACCGATTGAATTATATAAAACGATCTTGATGCCTCCACGCAACATGCATTAGTAGCTCAACCACGTAGAGGCCTTTCCATTATTGCCAGCCGTATTTTCTTGTATAAATACCTTTCATCGCTTGGGTTAGTACCAGGTAACCCAACAAGATGAAGAACAAATACACAAAGTAAATCAGCGGTAGTACTTGCAACTTAAAGCAGTAAGCAACCGGCCCCATCACCAAATAGAGACTTTGATACAGAGTTTCACTGTCTCATCACAGATTCCCCCTTTCCACGCTTTCCCCAGCGCGAGCGATTCCTGGCCGTCCCTTGTTTGCCGTTACTAAAACCTTTGTCCTTGGTGCATTCTATTACTGCCTATCATTATTTAGAATGAGTGAGCATTTGACGACTGTAGTCGGACACAGGATTTATTCCATTACAACCGGAAACGCACCACCGAATCTCGCAACTCCACGGCCAGCTGTTCCAGAGTTTGCACTTTGTCATTTGCTGTACTAACCGAATTTGCCATTTCATCTATCATCTGTGCGATTTTATTCACGTTTCCGTCAACAGCATCACTAGCCGCACTCTGTTCAGATGTCGCGTTCGCTACTTCACGTATATTCACAAGGGTGGAACTCGCTTCACTGCTAATTTCGTGCAAATTTGAGGCGGCAATGTTAGCAGCCTCTACCCCTTTGGCAACCTGGGGAGAGATCGCATGCATACTATCAACAACCGAAGAAGTGTCATTTTGAATACCTTGGATCATGCTGCCAATCTGATCTGTCGCTTGACTAGTTCGATCAGCCAGCTTACGCACTTCATCCGCGACCACTGCAAAACCACGCCCTTGCTCTCCGGCACGCGCAGCCTCGATAGCGGCATTTAGAGCCAGCAGATTGGTTTGGTCGGCGATCTCCTTAATGACGTTAACAATGCCACCTATTTCGTGTGTGCGTTCGACAAGACCTTCGATACGTACTGAAGAATCACCAACTTGCTGCGCAACTAGAGTTAATTTTTCTGCAACTTGATATGTCAGTAACTCGCCCGAAGCTGCTAATGTCGCCGATTGTTGCGAGTTATGTTCAGACTCTTTTGCATTAGCGGAAATATTTTTAACGCTCACCGCCATTTTATCGATAGCGGCAACGGTTGCTCCCGTCGCATCAGCGGACTGCAAGGCAGCATTTTTGACCCGCTTCATTTGATCAGCAAGTGAATCTGCTGCTGCACTTAAAGCAGTCGCCCCCTGCAGGATACTGCCGATCATTTGTCTCAAGTGTTCTTGCATCCCGGTCATGCCGGACAACAAACTTTTACCGTCTCCGTATCGAACAACAATGGGCTGACTTAGGTCACCGCCGGCAATCATCTGCGCTACTTCGGCGGCATAAGCCGGTTCTCCTCCAATGCTCCTGTATATTCCTCGAGCCAACCAGATTGCCAAGGCGAGTACGCATGCCATTACGATGCCACCGATCAAGAGAAGCTGCGAGAGATAATGCCAAAAGGCCGTGTCGATATCATCAACAAACACACCAGCTCCTATCAACCAATTCCAATCCGGGATTCGCAAGATAGCACTAATCTTCGGTACTTCGACATTGCCGTTGGGACGCTTGGTCAAAACTGAAACAAATGCGAAATTATTCTTCTGTAGCGCTGTCAAATACAAATCGGTCAACGACTGACCATTAGGCATGATGCCCCCGTTGTTTTCCTTTCCCTCCTTGCGGGCATCTGGGTGAACGAGTGACATTAGAAACTTGTCGCCAGATCTGACGAAAACATAATCGTCACCATCGTGCAGAGCACGCAGAGCCTCTTTAGCCGCAGTCTGGGCTTCTTCACGAGAAAGCTTCCCAGATTTTTCCAGCTCCTGAAAATGTGCTACCTGCTTGGCTGCCAAAGTTACGAGTAGATGTATCGATTGTTGCCGCTCTTGCAGCATTGAGCTGCGCAAGGACACTACGGCAAACCCAGTTAATATCACCAGACCCAATACTGCACTGCATACGATCAATAGCAGTTTATTTGAAAGTTTCATGCGACACCCTCAGCTTTGCAGAAGAAAAATATCGGCATTCTTGATGAAAACTTGAGTCCCGGCAAGCATAGATTACAAACATTGATAATACTCTGAAGCTGAAGCGACAAATATGCCGCTTCGATGATGGCGATGATCCCTTACCGCAAAATGACACTTCCAGAACGCGGGTTGCTCTACACGATAAAGCTTGAGTGCTGGGTAAATGTGCGACTTCCCTACAACCATGACGACTTGGCAAAAGTTTTGGGGGTGAAAGTTACCGAAGTTGATGCATCGCTTGATTCTGTGATGCCATTTTTTGAAGTTGTCGACGGTTTCATAATTTGCCCCGAACTGGAAAATTACCGGGCGTACTTGGACAAACGGAAGAATAAACAAAGTGAAGGCGGGAAGCGTGGTTCAGCCATCACGAACGGCAAGCGTATGCAAATATTAATTAGCGCAAGATTGCGCTGACCGCGCTCAATTCCTCCGACATAAGAACGAGCAAGACCACTTTCCAACGCTAAGCGCTCTTGTGACCATCCGTGCGCTTTACGCAATGCAACCAAGTGCTGACCGAATAAAATGAGTGGATGGTAGTTCATCGCATGACTCGATAGTGATAACACTGTGAGCATAAAGAGTTGACCTATATCAGGCGACGCCTTATAGTTGCACGCACTATGAGTGACAGTTGCTAAATGATACAGAGTGAATATCGACATAATTCTGAAGTCGCTTGGGCGGGTGAATCTCATCCAAACACTAGTTGTTCTTGCGATAGTTTTATCACCCACTGCACGGGCATCTGACTTGCCCGACCCGGCGCTAACACCCGGCGTAATCAATCCAAATGTTAGCCAAGAAAATATACAGCAGACTGTTTGCGTAAAGGGATATACAAAAACCATTCGCCCGCCCACTTTCTTCACCAACAAGCTGAAAAAGACGCAAATACGCGAATATGGATTTGCAGACAAAAATCCAAAGCATTATGAAGAAGACCATCTGATAGCACTTTCAATTGGTGGCGCACCCGATAATCCAAATAATCTTTGGCCTGAACCACGCAAAAGTGAATGGGGGGCAAATAAAAAAGACCAACTTGAGTTTGTGCTTTACAAAATGGTATGCAATCAAGAAATATCACTTGCTGAAGCACAGAACGCGATGGCTGCAAACTGGATAGAGGCATGGAAAAAGTATGTGCCAAGTCATCAGAAATATCGGATTAAGGTAAGGGTTGATTAAACGGATGGTGCAGCACAGTTACACAGTTAAATTTCGATTGCACGTAGATTAGTTAAGGGAGAATGAAAATGGTTGTCAAAGCAAAACCTAAAGCAAAGCCTATGACCGCAAAATCCAAATCAAAAGATGCAGTCACTTGGCCTTTTCCAACGCCCGGTATTGATATTATTAAATCCGGTACTCCGAAAGCAAAGGCCACCGTCAAGAAGCTCGTTAAAGCCACCCCGGCTACGGACAGCAAAAAACATGTTGTCAAGGCAACGCTGAACAATGTTGAGCTTGCAAAGGCTAAATCTGCGTTGTCCCTAGACCTATATGCAGATGGGAAAAAAATCGGAAACCTAGAAGTCGGGCAAGGCTCGTTTTTTTGGACTGGGGCGCGGCGAAAAAAATCCAACCCGATTGATTGGTCAACTTTTGCAGCAATGATGAACCATCTGGCTTATGATAAGTAGCCAAGAATAGATAAATAGTGGAATCAAGAAAAGTGAACTATTTTGAAAGCCAATAAGGATAAAATGTTTTATGAATGAAACGACTAATTCATCTCCAGAAATGGTGACCTGCACTTATTGTAAAGTGCGTCATCCAAAAAGTGAAAGTTATAGAATTAAAGGTCAATACTACTGTTTCGAGCACAAGAACAAATCCACGTCTAATGTGCCCAACGGAATTGTTAAGACTTATACCGGTAAGCAAGCTGATGCAATAGCAGCTTTCAACAAAGACGCTATCGAAATGGCATCCAAAGGATACTTCCCGACAACACAAAGCTACACTCCGGGTTCGTATGGATGTGGATCATTTATATTTGCATTGCTGCTTTGTATAATAATTATCGGCATCCTAATATTCATTTATATGCTAATTGTAAAACCCAATGGCATTCTAACTGTCACATATGAATACCGTGCCCCTTCAGAAAATAGTGCCCCAGACGAGAAAACTTGTCCTAAATGCGCGGAAACAATTAAGGCAGGGGCAGTAGTATGTCGTTTCTGTGGGTATGAATTTTAATTTGCTTTCGTAAGGAGAAAAAGCATGGAGAACCATAGCTGCACGAAATTGCCCAGCGGTTTTTCCTGTATTGAATTGCCACTAGCCCGCTTTCTCTGTTTGTGAAATTGTGAGCAGTCCTATAAGTATATGAAGTTTTCAAATTCCATTTCTAGCGTAGACCGAGTTTATCGCGAGTTTGCCTGTTGGGCTGCACGAAGGGCTGCACAAATTGCAAAGTGTAAGTCGGATGATCCGATTGTACTTATGGTTGAGAAATACATGCAGGGAGAGATTGATTTTGATGAGTTGGTTGCAGCACGTGAAGTCGCAAATGCTCGCACATCAGGGGCGATAGGTGCCGCAGGAATTATTGGCACTAGAGTACGTGGCGTATCTGCGGGGAAAGTGAATGTATTAAATCTAATTTCACCTGTGACAGCAGCGCATCTCGCCGCATCAAGTTGTGCCGATGATTCTGCGCGAATGGCAGCTGAAAGTGCCATCAAATATGGCGCATTGACGGCACGAAGTGCGAACAGATGGAGTGCCGTATCATCTGAAGGCAAGGAAAGAGCATTGCTGGAAACAGAATTGCAGGGTCGACTTGAGGCCTTTGTAAAAATTAGTTAATGACACCCTAGGCAAACCCGCTGGCGCTAGATAGCCCGGCGGTTTTTCTTTTGTGCGAGTGATGCGCATAGACCGGAAATTCTTACACCGCCCTTACATGAGCAATTTTCACAAGCCAATGAAAAAGGCTCCCATCTCTGGAAGCCTTATTCTTATTGGTGCCGCTTGCCGGATTCGAACTGGCGACCTACCGCTTACAAGGCGGTTGCTCTACCAACTGAGCTAAAGCGGCGATGCAAAAAACTACGCGAATCTAGTTAGTTATCTCTATGATTCGTTGCTCGTTCTTAAGAAATATTGTTGATTTATTCCAAGATTTCGCGGTTGAAACAGTGACAGGTCACTTGTAAAGCGGCGCCATTATACATAGGCTTTAGAATTTCTCAAATTTCTCTTCAAATTAATTTTAAAGACTCACGCAAAGTCGGGCAGCTATGAAATAATCCGAACACTGTGAAAACAAATGCCACCACTGAAAACCTTGATAATCTTGTCTCTGGCGAAAGCGCGACTATCTTCGCTATTCAAACCGACGACGCGCTACGCCAACGCCTGTTGGCTCTGGGCTTTCGCGTCGGGAAGCGTATTGAGTTGATCCGCAAAGCCAACTTTTCAGGCCCGTTGCAAGTTCGAATCGGTACCACGGATATTTTGTTGCGAAAACACGAAGCGGCAAAAATCAAGGTTCAAAAGATATGAAACGGGTTGCGCTGCTAGGCATGCCCAATACGGGCAAGTCGACACTATTTAATCGCATGACAGGCGGTTCGGCGCGAGTGGGTAATTGGCCCGGTATCACGGTAGAGCTTCTTAGCAGCAAAATTCTGCTTGGGGGAGAAATGGTCGAAATTATCGACCTGCCGGGTATCTACGACATTCACGGTTTTTCGGAAGATGAACAGGTGGTGCGCCATTTCCTGCATGATAATGTTCCCGATCTGGCCATCATCATCCTCAACGCCACTCAGATCGAACGCCAGCTCAGTTTGTTGCTCCAGCTCAAGCAATATAATTTGAATATGGTCGTGCTGCTCAATATGGCAGATGAGTCAAAGAAATTCGGTATCACTATCGATGCTGCCAAAATGTCATCATCGCTTGGCATCCCGATTTTTTTGCTCAGCGCAAAATATGGCATTGGTTACAACGAAGCCATGCAATCGATCACTAAAGCTTTGCGCTACTCCACGCCGGGCATGGCAGAAGAGCTACGCACCCAACTCCAGCAAGACGCGCATATTGAAAGAGAAATGACGCGCATTTTGCAAAATTCGGTGCAAGTCCCATTGCGATTGCCGAATAATCTCACCACGCAACTGGATCACATCATGCTGCACCCTTGGCTGGGTCTGCCGATTTTCTTCGGCATCATGTATTTATTATTTCAGGGCATCTTCATTTTGGGACAACCGCTGCAAACCGGTGTTGGTGACTTATTCGGCTGGTTACGCGAAGTTGCTCTAGCGCCGTTAGTGAGTGGATTACCTGCCATCTTGCAAGGCTTGTTGCTGGACGGCATTTACAATGGGGTTGCCACTGTCGCGGCATTTATTCCCATCATCATTCTATTTTTTCTATTCATGGCCATTGTGGAAGACACGGGTTACCTTTCGCGCGCAGCTTTTTTGATGGATGCGCTAATGGCAAAATTAGGTTTGGATGGACGCAGCTTTGTCATGCTATTAATGGGATTCGGCTGCAATGTGCCCGCGCTGATGGGCACACGCGTAATGCGTTCGCGCGCATTGCGCCTGCTCAGTATGTTGGTGATTCCCTTTTCGTTATGTTCGGCACGCTTGCAAGTTTTTGTATTTATCACCGCAGCACTATTTGCGCCGAAATCAGCCGCACTGGTTGTATTCAGCCTGTACTTGTTCAGCTTCGCCGCAGCTATACTGACTGCGCTAATATTCAAACGCTATTTTCCCAACAGCGAACCTTTTGTACTTGAACTTCCACCCTATCGCTTTCCCACCCTGCGCCAAATGCTGCTGCGCGGCTGGCATGAGGTGTATCACTTCGTTCATCGTGCCAGCAAATTTATTATTATCGGAGTGGTGTTTGTTTGGCTGCTCACTCACTACCCCGCAACCGCCGTGCCTGCCGGACCTGACACTTGGGCAGGACAAATCGGTGGCTGGCTGCACCCATTATTTAAACCCATCGGCATCACCGCAGAACTCACCATCGCCCTGATCTTCGGCTTTGTAGCCAAGGAAATTGTGATTGGCTCCCTCGCCGTTATCTACGGGCTAAGCGGCCACGCATTGAGCGGGGAATTGGCGCTCCAGCTTGACTGGGTACAGGCATATAGCTTCATGCTGTTTACCCTGATCTACACCCCCTGTTTATCTACTGTCGCCACCTTGCATAGCGAATCGAAGAACACCGGCTTTACCCTGCTATCGCTGATTTGGTCTTTGGCATTTGCGTGGGTGGTGAGCTTTGTGTTTTATCAGGGCGCGAGGGCGTTAGGGTATTAGCCGCAAGCAACACAAAGAATTTAGTTATCTGGCTATTAGTCAGATTTTCCCTAATTCTTTTTTCTAACACGCTTCACCGTCTCGACAGCGTTGATCTGCTTGCTGATAGCTGTTTCAAAATCCTGCTCGGCACGGCTGGGCGAAGACAACTGCCGTTGCTGAAAGATATTAAATTCCGCTTCTGCCTTGGCTTGCGCTAATTCAGCAGAAATCTTGCCGGCATGCGTCAGCACTTCACGGTCAGACAGGAGCAAGAAATCATCCAATTTGGCAATCCATGCACTCATCGTCATCTCGCGCCGTCCCTGCGCCTGCAACTCGGCGAATTCCAGATAGAGGTTCACAATCCGATTCAACGCCCCCAACTCTTCCTCGTTGAGATAATTTTTCGCCACGCTCACGTCCGCCTTGTGTACCGCAGTACCTTTGGATGCACCCGCCCAACTGGACAACCCCATGTTCGGTTCCGCCGCCGTGTGTCCATGCGCAGCCCAGTGCATCTTGTTTTGCATCGTGGCAAAAAATAGCTGTGAAGCTTCCGCAGAAGGATCGTAATCAATGCTGGTCGCATAAATATCCAGCACCTTTTTCCAGAACATCTTCTCCGAAGAACGGATGTCGCGAATGCGCACCAACAACTCATCGAAATAAACGTCGTCCCCGCGTTTAAAGCGCTCGTCATCCAGCACGAAGCCCTTAACCAGATAACTCTTGAGTTGATCAGTTGCCCAGCGGCGGAACTGCGTACCGCGATGCGAGCGAACCCGGTAACCGACTGCCAGCACCATCTCCAGGCTGTAATGATCAACCAGTCTTTCCACATTCCGCGCGGCTTCCGGGGCAACTATCCGGAATTTCCGGATAGTTGAATCAGTGCTTAATTCCTCATCTGCATAAATATTGCGGACATGCTCGCTGATGGTGCGGACATTTTTCTGATAGAGATCGGAAAGCTGCTTTTGGGTAAGCCACAAAGCACCGTCAATCAGTCGCACCTGAATACGGGTTTGCGCATCCTCGGTTTGGTAGAGCAGGAACTCGCCGCTGTTTGGACTATTATTTCCTGGTGCAACGGCAGGTTGGAAAGGCTTTTTCTTGACGGTCATACATCGCCCTCATCGAAAGTCTCATTAACAATCACACTAGAATTCGCGTTATAAAGCATCGCAGGAGCATGAAGCGCCAGCCTAAGCTGATCCACGCTGCCACTCCAAATGAGTTCGAGTTTTTTCATGCAGCCACACCTTCCACATTCGCTTCTTCGTGGATTTCTCCCATCATCATTTCGTAATGTGCAAGATGCCCCTCATTCTCAAAAACCGCCTTAAATACGTTGAGATACGTTTCAACTACCGTGTCATCTATTGACTCATACAGGTCATCAAATGCAGAGTGAGATCCATCATTACCCCATGAGAATAGTGATTTGCAGATAAATTTATCCTTCCCCTCAAAACGTTCACAAATCTTGTCAGGATCAATTCCACCCAATATCTTGAAATAGTTCTCTAAGATTCTCCTCAAGGTGTTTTGAATCGTCAGTTTTGAACGCTCTGTCTCACGAATTTGAGTCCAAAGCAATTCATAAGATGTTTTAATTGGGTTATGGTCATATTTTTTCAGCTTGGAAAACAAATCGGGCTTTCGAACGATCCAAAAGGTCTCGTCGTTCGACTTTTTCTTTTTGTCTCGTTTAGGTTGAAACGTAACCTCTTTATGAAAATACACGTTATGCGTAAAAACAAACACCTGCTTTATCTGCCCCTTCCCTGTTCTAACCTCGTCAAACAAACCTTTGATGAGACTACTCACAACAAACAAGATATCACTATCCAAACTGGAAACTGGGTCGTCAAAAACGACAATCCTGTCAGTGGTTGTCCCACTTTCCGAATGACCACCTTTCAGTAGGTGGTAGAAATAGAGAAAGGTAATAAATGTTTTTTCCCCTTCACTCAGCGTGTCTTTAGCATCAGAGCGGTCTTTCCTGATTAATTTATAACTCTTACCATTGCCTGCCTTTGCCAGTGAAAATCCTCTAAAGCCAAAGGATGCTAATAACTTGTTAATTTCATCAATCGTTGGTTGAATACTGGTTGTATCCTTTTCCAGTTCTTGAATTTCTATATCCTTCTTTTTCTTATTTTCTGTTTCAGCTATCAGACTTTCACTCAGACCACCAATTGTTTTGCTGAGGGCATTTTTTTTAACATCGTAGTCGGACAGGTCTGTTTTGAGTTCTACTTCGATCATATATTTCCAAACCTGCGCGGTGAGATTCCGCTTCTCTTGCGCAATGTTTGAAACAGTCTTGTTATGCTCAATTACAAGGGTATTTGCAGCGCTGATAAGGTCGGTTATTGTTGATGCTATGTTGCTGATGGATTCCAACTCAATAATTTGGCTGGGTTCCTTTTTCTTTGTGATCAGTTTTTGAGTATTAATTATGATTCTGGAATCCAATAGCTCCTTTTCTACTTTTAATTTCTCTATATCAATAAATCTGGAAGGATTAGAGATAACCGATGCGACCTGTTGCTGAAGTCTTTCTGAGTCACTCGTATAGTTGGTAATCAATTCATCAATTGCACTGCTGTCGGCTTCAAAGGCATCATCGAAATACTCATTTAAACTTGCCGCAAAATTCTCTTCTGTAGTTTGCTGACAAAACGGACACACCATCTCGTTTTCCGAGAAAAAGTTACGCCCCTCTCTGACCCAGTCACTATTGCCAAGTTTTTTTATCATCGCGGCAATATCTACATCCGATTTACCAAGCACGCGCTTTTTCAGAATGGGATTAGATTCATGGGAAATAACTGTTGCAGCACTAATGGATGGATTAAGTTGTTCTGCAGTCGGTATCGGGCCAAATACAGTTTTTGCTCTTTCCTCAAGTTCAACCAATGGTTTTGATACTGCGGAATTATTACGCTCCTTCAGAACCCGGTCACGAAAATTATCTTTGCTATTTCGGACACCATCGAAAGCCTGCTCTAATCTGAATTTGTGCTTTGTAAAGGCAGACCAGCACTTATTCTTGAATGCATCTTCAATCGCGGCCAACTCAGATTTTTTTCCGCCTAACCCATCGTTTCCACCCAACTGCTGATTAAGATTTTCAACTTTTTTTGTTATTATATTAAGCTCATCTTTCGCCGCACCAATTTTTACGAGTGTCTCGACATTTTTTTCACCCAGCGTGAAGATGCCCTTAAGCTCAGAAGATTGGTTGAAGTTATGTGCAATGAAATCTCGGTTGTAAACCATTGCCTCTAACTTCGTTCCCCCCTTCCATTTCACCTCGCAATTTGGAAAATCTCTCTCATTGGCAATAACACGAGTGATCGTGGTTTTACCAGAACCATTAGAGCCAAATAAAAAGTTCAGCTTCGACAGGCCATTCATAACTTCCGGTACAACACTGTAAGTTGCAACACCTTTTATCAGTATCGATTCGATCATTTATTGCCTCTGTTGTTCTTCTTCATTTTGCTGTCACTCCACGACGAACAGAATTATCAAACCGTCCGTTGATTCTGGTTTGGACTATCAAGTGCGGGAAAACTTAGTCCCTCAATTTCCTGCAACGATTTCCCCGCAATCCCCTGCAAGTCACCATACATTCCCACTGTCGCCCCCATCACCCGTTCGATCTGTTCTTCGCGTTTGGCCCACTGCTTCATGATCGCCTTACGCTCTTTATCGAGGTCTTCCTGCATGGTGGAAAATGCTTCGACGATGGCTTCAACACGCTGTTTGAAGCGCGGGCCGGTGAGGTACTGGTAAACCATTTCGGTTTTGGTTTGTTGGCCTTCGGATGACTGGCGCGCCAATGCAAGTTCCAGCAACGACTGGCGCAAAATCATCGCGACCGGCAAGGCGGCACGGGGATGGGTTACCCAAACGCCTTCTACCATTTCAAAAGTCTCAACGCCTTTGGGCAATACTTGGCTTACGATCACTGCGATTTCCGCTTTTGCCGTGCGCTGGTCATCGCGCAGTTTTGCCAGCCATGCGTCGCTCCAGTTTTTGGTGCGTTTGAACTCCCACAAGATAGTGCCGCCGGACTGTCCGCCTGTGCCGACAACACGATGCAGCACATCCCCGCCGAATTCGCCCTTGGGTACTGGCTCAATGGAATCGAAAGGAAATTTGGCGCGCAACAGGTTTTCCAATTCTAGTTCCTGAACTTCGCCCTGTAATTGTTGTGATCCCTGTTCGGCACGACGCTTGAGGTCTTCGATTTGTTTTTGCATCGCGGAAATGGTCTGCTCTTTCTCCATTACCTTGAGTTTCTGTTCGTCTTCAGCTTCTTTTTTGGCTAGTGTGCGGACTTCGGTCAAGCCGTCCTGCACCCGCTTTTCTACTGTGAGTTCCAGTTCGCGCTTGGCATCATCGAGTTCACGCTGTTTCTTGATGAGATCGGCTTGCGCCTTCTGAGCCTCGGCCAGCTTCACATTGTTTGCGTTGAGCACTTCCTGCAATTCGGTCAGCTCACGCGCCTTAGTTTCCAGCTCGGCGGCACTGGCAAGCTTGGCCTTTTTGGATTCTTCCGCGATGACGCGGGCGCGTTCTGCTTTTAACTGAGCAGCGACTTGATCGGCCACTTGGTCATCTAGCTTGCGCTTATCTTCAGCAAGCTGCTTTTCCTTGTCGCGCATGGCTTGTTCGCGTTGCGCGATGTCATTGTCTTTCTGCGCCAGTTGTTGCTCAAATTGCTGGCGCGTTGCCGCAATCAGTGGCGCGGCCAACGATTCGGTGAGTTTGATCTCGGCCTTGCAGTTAGGACAGGTGATAGTTGGTTCGGTCATTGCCTTACTTCCCCCTTTAACCATTAGCCCGGAAGTGTATCCCAGCCGGACAGACTATGCGCACTATCGTGAACATGGCTCATAAATATGCCATGCAGCAACTCGAACAAATGATTCTATTTGTCTCGCAACACGTAACCTCAATCGGATAAAGGTAAAAAAAGAGGCTTGCAGCCTCTTTTTAATATTTCACAAACTCGTTTTGACTCAGCTTACTCTTTCCAAGCCTGATCAAGTATCGCTTGAGCCTTGTTAAGTTTTGTATTCGCTTCTTGTAAGTGCTGCTTCGACAATTCAGCTTTTTTTCTGTCCTCAGCCAACACTTTGGTTTGGTCTTCAAAGGCTTTTTTGCGCTGTTCTAACAATTTTTCTGCTTCGCTGACCTCTTTAAGGTTTGCTTTGTGCTGGGCATCGGCTTTATCAACCTCTTGCTTGGCGTAGTCCACCCCTGCCTGTTGCGCCGAAACGTCCTTTGCTTGCGCACTGAACACAAAGGCGAACAACAATATTGCCAGTGGAATTTGAGTTGTCAAATTAATTTTCATTTCAATTTTAGTTGCCGCATCAACAATATATTCCAAATATTAAATTATTATTTTAGACTCAATCAGAAAGAAAGTTTCACACCCAGATAAGTCCCGGAGTCGAGCGTTGCCGTTTGTCCGGTGCTGGCAATTCCAAAATTAGCTTCGCGGTATTCAACATAAATCTTGGTTCCTTGACCCACTTCGTAATCCAGACGCAAACCCCATTGGTTGGCTCTATCGGCATCACCAAAGGACGTGATCTTGGGACCCGCGAAATAGGTAACTGCGGCAGACAATTGCTTGGCTGCGGGAAAAATGTACGCCAGCTCACCCCCAATAACAATAGCAGCAACATTTTCTGTTTGCGTCGAATAGTTCTTTATGGTGCCGACCAACGCTTTGGCTCCCACAGAAAGTGTCAGGCCGGCAGCATCGCCTTCATCTCCTTTTACCAGCAAACCGGCGTCGGCAAGTGTATTCATTGACTCGTTATAGAGCACACCGACGTGAATATCCGAATTCCCTTGAATAAGCGCTCCAACTGCGGTGCTATAGTTAAAAGCCGCTGCGTTGTTGTTCAAACTAATATCCAGCGCATCCGCAAATGCTGCGGGACTAGCGATCAACAAAAAGACGTAAACAATACGACGAAACATCATGGTTACTCCTTAATACCGGCTTGGCACTAAATCTGTCTACTGAACTAAATTTAAGTGATACATGTGTGTACTCAGGCCAACACATGTTAAGCAAAAAAAAGCGTGTGTGCTGCGAACAGCATACAACTTGGTTGAATTTAACACCGAACTAAACTACGAAGCCCCAGAGCGCTTAGCCCGGGGCTCTGCAATTTTGCTATTACTTCTTTACGCCATTCACTGCTGCCTTGAGGCTTGCACCAGCTTTGAACGCCGGAACCTTTGACGCCTTGATCTTCAACTCGGCACCGGTCTTGGGATTGCGACCTGTACGAGCAGCGCGCTTGCGCACTTCAAAGGAACCAAAGCCAACCAATGAAATAGAATCGCCCTTCTTCAAAGTAGCGGTAATGATTTCAATCAGTGCCGCGATATTGCGTTCCGCGTCGGCCTTAGTGGAATCAGTTTTAGCTGACAATGCGTCAACAAGTTCTTTTCTGTTCATGAGATCATGTACTCCGTATGTTAAGGGTTAATAAAGCGGGTCTGCATTGTCATGGAAAATCTCCCTGCTGGCAATACGCTAAAGTACCAAAATCCTAGATAGCTCCAGCTTCCCGCAGCGCGCATTCTAGTGAACGACTTCATTTTAAACAAGCATGCAATGCTCAAATCCTCTTGAAACTGCCAACAGCACCCCCATTTAGCCCCAGTCCAAGCAACAAATAGCCACGCAACCACGGAGAAAACCATGAACGACACAGCTACAAACAACCGCGAAACCATGGGGTTTCAGGCTGAAGTTAAACAACTTTTGCAACTGATGATCCATTCACTTTACTCGAATCGGGAAATTTTCTTGCGCGAATTGATATCCAATGCGGCAGATGCCAGCGACAAGCTCCGCTTCGAGGCGTTACATAATGCCAGCCTGTTCGAAAACGATTCTGAATTAAACATTCGCATCAGCTACGATAAAACTGCACGCACGCTAACCATTGCCGACAACGGTATTGGTATGAGCCGGGACGAAGCTATAAACAATCTGGGTACAATCGCAAAGTCCGGCACACGCGAGTTTTTCTCCCGCCTTTCCGGAGATCAGCAAAAGGATGCGAATCTGATCGGACAATTCGGGGTGGGCTTTTATTCAGCCTTTATTGTGGCCGACAAAGTGACGGTCACGTCGCGCCGTGCCGGTGAAAAGGTTGATCAGGGTGTGCGCTGGGAATCGGACGGCGGCGGTGAATTCGCCATCGAGATGATAGAAAAAACAGCGCGGGGTACGGAAATCGTTCTGCATCTGCGCGAAGGCCAGGATGACCTGCTCAGCGGCCAGAAAATTCGCTCCATCATTCGCAAGTATTCCGACCATATCGTCCAGCCGATATTGATGAAGAAGGAAGAATGGAAAGACGGTGCGCAACAAATCCTGGACGAGGATGAAACGGTCAATCAGGCGTTTGCATTGTGGGCCCGTCCGAAAAATGAAATCAGCGAAGACGAATACAAGGAATTCTACAAACACGTAGGCCACGATTATCAAGATCCGCTGGCATGGACCCATGCTCGCGTTGAAGGCAAGCAGGAATATACGCAGTTGCTTTACATCCCGTCTCGCGCTCCGTTCGATTTGTTTGAGCGCGATGCGATTCATGGCGTGAAGCTGTATGTGCGCCGCGTTTTCATCATGGACGATGCCGAACAATTAATGCCGCGTTATATGCGCTTTGTGCGCGGCGTGGTTGACTCCAGCGATTTGCCGTTGAACGTATCGCGTGAAATTTTGCAGGAATCGAAAGACATCGAGGCTATCCGCTCCGGTTGCACGAAAAAGATGCTCGGCCTGTTGGAAGAATTGGCCAAAAGTGATGCGGAGAAATATACCAAGTTCTGGGGCGAGTTTGGTCGCGTGCTGAAAGAAGGCATCGGCGAAGACTCTGCCAACAAGGACAAGATTGCCGGCTTGCTACGTTTTGCTTCGACCCTTGCCGATACGACTGAGGAAACCGTCTCGCTGGCCGATTACATAGCCCGCATGAAAGAGGGGCAGGACAAGATTTATTACATCACGGCAGATAGTTTCAATGCCGCGAAGAACAGCCCGCATTTGGAAGTGTTCCGCAAAAAGGGCATTGAAGTGTTGCTACTCACCGACCGCGTGGATGAATGGGTCGTCAGCAATCTGTCTGAATTCCAGGAAAAACATCTGGTTTCCGTCGCCAAGGGCGGACTCGATCTGGGCAAGCTGGAAGACGAGGCCGAGAAAAAAGAACAGGAAAATGTCGCTAACGAGCTGAAGGATCTGATCGAAAAAATCAGCAACAGTCTGGGTGAGCGAGTCAAGGAAGTGCGAGTAACACATCGCCTGACTGATTCACCTGCATGCCTGGTGGCGGACGAACACGACATGAGCGCGAACTTGGCGCGCCTGCTGAAATCAGCCGGACAGCAAGCCCCCACCACCAAACCAATTCTGGAAATCAATCCGAAACATCCGGTGGTGTTGCGTTTGAAGCTTGAGGAAAAACGCTTCGATGACTGGGCTTCAGTGCTGTTTGACCAAGCTTTGCTGGCCGAAGGCGGTCAACTTGATGACCCTGCCAGTTTCGTCAAACGGGTTAATCAGTTGATGCTGGAAATGAGCAGCAACTAAAATCTGACCATCTTTTAAAAACCTTCTTTTAAATGTGCCATTTATTTTTGTCACTTTTAAAAGAAGTTGACCATCTTATAAATAAAAATAAAGCAAAATAAAAACATTCCGATATATATTTAACTTGGTACATGGATCACAAGCGCACTAGTTGCTTGACTCACTAATATATTAATGATCTACTTGCCAACGTTGTTTATTTTTTGAGCGACGTATAGAACGTGAGACCGAAATTCTGATTTTGGCACCTCATTAATTATTGCAACGATTGCCCGGTTTTTCCCCGGCAAACACTTAAAATTCAAATTCCAAATTAATAAACAGAGGACTCCATGACTGACAACTATGAAGAACGAATTCGCATGCCTGCTTTACGTGAAAAAGTAACCAGTGCAACTGATGCTGCGTTATGGATCAAAGATGGCATGGTAATCGGAATGAGCGGGTTTACTCGAGCCGGCGACGCCAAAGTCGTTCCTTTGGCGCTGGCTGACCGCGCTCGCCATGAACACATGAAAATTACTTTGCTTACCGGAGCCTCACTCGGCAACGATGTCGATAAAACCCTGACCGAAGCAGGCGCCTTGGCGCGCCGCATGCCCTTCCAAAGCGATCCGGTTCTGCGTGCCGCAATCAATCGCGGGGAAGTCATGTTTGTCGATCAGCATTTGTCGGAAACGGTGGAATTGTTGCGCACAAGGCAAATCCCCCCCATTGATATTGCAATCATCGAGGCGATCGCCATTACCGAAACGGGCGCCATCGTGCCCACGACATCAATCGGGAATAGCGCGAGTTTTGCGATTCTGGCTCCCAAGGTCATCGTGGAAATCAATTTGGCCCAGCCTCTTTCATTGGAAGGACTGCATGACATCAATATTCCCAAACATCGTCCCCGGCGCGAACCTATCCAGCTTATGTCGCCAAGTGACCGTCTCGGCACTTTCGCTATCGAGATTCCACCTGAAAAAATTGTTGCGATTGTCGTTACGCACAAAGCCGACAGCGCATCGAACATTCTGCCCCCCGATGATGAAACCGCAACCATTGCCGGTCATTTGGTCGATTTTTTCAAGGATGAAATCAAAGCCGGGCGCCTGACTAACAGCCTGATGCCGTTACAGGCCGGAATAGGAACGATTGCCAATGCGGTCATGAACGGATTTATCAACAGCCCGTTCGAACACTTGACGATGTATTCCGAAGTTCTGCAAGACTCGACCTTTGATTTGTTCGATGCAGGCAAACTCGACTTTGCCTCCGGTTCTTCGATTACCTTGTCGCCGCAGAAAAGCGTCGAAGTTCTCAACAATATCGAAAAATACAAGTCGCGCTTGATCTTGCGTCCGCAGGAAATGAGCAATCACCCTGAGTTGATCCGCCGCCTCGGGATTATCGCGCTCAATACCGCGCTGGAAGCAGACATTTACGGGAATGTGAACTCCACCCACGTCATGGGGACGGACATGATGAACGGCATTGGCGGCTCGGGGGATTTTGCTCGAAATGCGTATCTGTCTATTTTTGCCACCAAGTCGGTCGCGAAGGGCGGCAAAATTTCCAGCATCGTGCCGATGGTATCGCACGTCGATCACACCGAACACGATGTCGATATTTTGGTGACGGAAGTCGGCTTGGCAGATTTGCGCGGGCTGGCACCGCGCGAACGGGCGCAAGTGATTGTTAAAAACTGTGTCGCCGAACCCTACCGAAAAATGTTGTTCGATTATATCGAGGGGGCAAATCTGCGCAGTGGGCATACACCTCACATGCTGGAACAGGCACTTTCATGGCATATCCGGTATAAGGAAACGGGGACAATGCTTTAGAAATTGCTGTTAATTTTGGCTATATCCGCAATATAGAGTCCCCAATCGCCCGATGAATCGGTCTCCTACAGAAGGGAGACCGATTGAGAGTGTGCTGTTGGGGATTTTTCCCTTTACAGCCGACCTACTCATTGCGGGAGTATCAGGTGACAACGGAACGGGGGCACTCATTAGCCTCCCCTGTGACTTTCCTGATCCTAATTTTCTTCCGTGTCCTGCCCAGCGTGAGCTAACGCACTGACGCTGTTCGCTTCCCCAAGCATTATCCCCCTATTAGAAAATTCACGTTTTAAGTGGCTCTGATTTATACGTGACACTGTTTTCAAACATCAATATCTGTTTGGCAGTGCGCTGACAAAATTCATGCTCTCAAGTTATTCAAGAGCAGTGGGGTGTCCAAATGAAATGCATCAATCTATCAAAATCAAATCACCGGAATACTGGCAAATTTAATCCAACCTCTGCAACCACTCACCATGCTTTCCCGCTGAAAGTTATCGCCATTTGCTTAATGGCTTCCTTTGCAATAAATAGCTTTGCACTCCCCGTGGGCGGCTCCGTTGCAGCCGGTTCCGCCAGCATTAGCAATAGCTCAAGTAACGTAACCATTAACCAGTCGTCACAAAACGCCGTAATCAACTGGCAAAGCTTCAACATCGGACAAAGTGAATCGGTGAATTTCGCGCAGCCCAATAGCGGTTCTGTCGCACTCAATCGGGTAGTAGGTGCTGACCCTTCAAACATACTTGGAAGTCTGTCGGCTAACGGCAAAGTCTTTCTGGTGAATCCAAATGGCATTCTGTTTGGCAAAGGTGCGCAAGTGAATGTAGGCGGCTTGAAAGCCGCGAACAATGTGAATGTCAACAACGCTACCATCACCACAACCAGAGGCAATGTGGTGCTGATGGCGGGCCTTAATGGCACAGGAACCGGCTCGGTAATTTTTGCCGTGGGCAACCCCACGTTTACTGTGACAGGGCCCAATGCTTCAGTCAAAATTTATAATCCTATCGGAACGACGACAGATTATTCGGGCTATTTCACTTTGGGCACTGCCGCCACGCTTGCCACGCTATCGCAATATTCCTTGGTGTTCGCAGTGGGGTTGCAGGGTGCAACTGGTGCCACGGGTTTGACCGGCTCAATTGGACCAATTGGTTTGACAGGCGCAACAGGAGCAACTGGTTTGACCGGCTCTATCGGACCAATCGGCTTGACTGGTGCAACGGGCGCGTCCGGAACTAATGGCAGCAATGGGATCGATGGCTTAACGGGCTTGACTGGCTCCATCGGGCCGATTGGCTTAACAGGCGCAACGGGTGCGTCTGGAACCAATGGTAGCAACGGAACCGATGGCGCTACGGGATCGATTGGATTAACTGGTGCAACAGGTTTGACTGGCTCTATCGGACCGATTGGCTTAACCGGTGCAACAGGCTTGACTGGTTCCATCGGACCGACTGGCTTAACCGGTGCAACAGGTTTGACTGGTTCCATCGGACCGACTGGCTTAACCGGTGCAACAGGTTTGACTGGCTCTATCGGGCCGACTGGCTTAACCGGTGCAACAGGTTTGACTGGCTCTATCGGGCCGACTGGCTTAACCGGTGCAACAGGTTTGACTGGCTCTATCGGGCCGACTGGCTTAACCGGTGCAACAGGTTTGACTGGCTCTATCGGGCCGACTGGCTTAACCGGTGCAACAGGTTTGACTGGCTCTATCGGGCCGACTGGCTTAACCGGTGCAACAGGTGCTACGGGCGCGTCTGGAACGAATGGAAGCAACGGCGCTGCTGGCGGCCCTATCGGACCAATTGGCTTGACAGGTGCAACTGGCGCTACGGGTCTAACTGGTGCAACAGGTGCCACTGGTTTAACCGGCCCTATCGGACCGATTGGCTTGTCCAGTGCAGCAGTACTATACCCGGTGACTTCGTCAGTTTCGACCTTGAAGCAAGATTTTCAACCGCTAACCAAAACATTAGTAGCGTCTCCGCCCCCCATGACAGCGGCGGCTGTTGATTTCGAGCTTAATTGGTGGCTTTCCAAACAAGTGGTGGCCATGACGGACCAGAATTATGAACACCAGAGTTCGAAAAAATCCGCAACGGGTAGATACAATACTTGGCACGGTTCAACTCAATCAAAAGCCGATATCAAATCGGGGAACTCGCCAGCTTTAAAAGTATTAAATACGGTCATCGCTGCCGCAAACCAGGATCCGGATTTTCCCAAAGAATCAATCAAGGAAGACCCGTCATTTGTACATGTGACGATTGTTGGAAATCCCATGGACGGAGGCAAGTTTGCAAAACTAAAAATTGGCATGTCCATGAAACAGGTTGAAGAACTGATTGGCGCTCCGGACTGGTCATGGCAGCAATTCACCGGCAAAGAAACGACCCCCTATTACACCGGTTCAGAGCGTCAGCTCGTTCAATATACCTATAAAAGCGAGGGCATGTTGACCTTTAGTTCCAGTCAAGAACCTCTGTTGATTCGCATGCTGGTCAACAGAGCCGGATAATCTTTCTTTGGTCACTCCGAATTAGCCATGGTTTTTTGTGGTGCGACATCATCTGAAAAATCAAACTTCTTGTCGTTAAATAATTTGATGCAGGCATCCACTACCTGAGGGTCAAAATACGTACCGCGTCCACGATCGATTTCCCCCAACGCCGCTGCAATGCCAAGACCCGGGCGGTATGGGCGGTGAGATGACATAGCCTCGACAACATCGGCGACAATTAGAATTCTGGCTTCCGGAATTATTTCGTCAGCCTTGAGCCCGCTTGGGTAACCGGAACCATCCAGGCGTTCATGGTGTTGCAAAATCATTTGCGCCACAGGCCAGGGGAAATCGATCCCTTTTAAAATGTTGTAGCCAGCCAGGGCATGAGTCTTGATTAGCATGAATTCGATTTCTGTCAAACGTCCCGGCTTGCTCAGTATCTCTGCCGGAATAGCTATCTTGCCGACATCATGAATCAGGCTGCCGTAATGCACGCCATCGACCTGCACCTCACTTAACCCCATCTCGCCGGCAATCGCCGTGGCCAGCTTAGCCACACGTCGCTGATGTCCCGCAGTGTAGGGATCACGAGTTTCTGTGACTGTTGCCGCCATCTGGATACAACCATCCAAGGTGTTTTTGAGCTGGGTTAACGCTGTCGCACGCTCCGTTTCGGCATGTTGTCGCAATGCTTCCCGTTCAAAATTATCCAGCGCAAAAGAAATGTCCGCAGACATTTCATTCAAGAGGTCAAGTTGCTCGCCATCAAAATAATTCGGTTCATCCGAATACAGTGTCAGCGTCCAGACTACTTTACCTTTGAAGCGCAACGGCAATCCTGCCGAGCCATGGTAACCGAGCCTCAATGCCGCCTCGCGCCAAGGCAGCATCCGCTCGTCGACAACAAAATCCTCCGCGATGACAACCCGGTTTTCCCGAACTGCTTTTCCGGTCGGCCCACGGCCATTCGGAACATCGTCGATACTCATGTCTATCTCTGTCAAGAAGCCGCCTTCGTTACCGTCATAAGAAACGGGCACAATCCTGTGCGTTGCCTCATCCACCTGTCCTATCCAAGCCATCGCGAATTTGCCAAACTTAACCGCCCCTTGGCAGACCTCGCGAAACAACTCATCGCGGCTCTTGGCTCGCACAATGGTTGTATTGGTATGACTTAACGTGGCGTAAATCCGGCTCAATTTCTGAATGCGCACTTGTGCCTGTTTGCGCCCGCTAATATCGCGATTAATGCCGCTATATCCCTTGCAAATTCCCTGACTGTCGAAAAAAGGCATACCGCTGGTTTCTAAATAGATTGTTTGTCCATCCTTATGCAGATTGGCATTTTCCAGAAGACGGAGAGGCTTTCCTTCCGTCATAGCTTTATCGTAAATAGCTTTTAAACGCGTGGCTTCATCCGGCTGCATCAGATCAAACGGGGTCTTCTTGTAAAGAATTTCTTCGGGAATGTAACCCAGAAGATCAAACACGCGGGGGCTACAGTAAGTGAAAATAAAGTCCTCATCGATTTCCCATATCCAATCGCTTGAATTTTCCACCAGGGAACGGTACTTTAATTCGCTCTTAAACAAAGCCTGTTCCGCCACCTTGCGCGCACGCACGACCTGCTCGGCGGCCAATACCCGCTGAACTGCAGGGGCCAGCCTGGCCAACCTGTCTTTCAGGATATAATCTTTGGCGCCGGCGGCAAGCAACTCTACGGCATCAATATCGGAGAATGCACCGGTGACCATGATGACGGGCACTTCGGGGTGGTCGCGCTTAACGATCTCCAGTGCGGACATGCCATCAAAATCCGGCAACTTGTAATCAGACAGAATGATATCGGGTCTAAAATCTTGTAACGCAAGGAGAAATGCACTTCGTGTATCAACACGTTTTGAGACAAAGTGTATGCTTGCTTTCCTCAACTCATGTTCTGCCAACTCGGCATCGGTCGGGGTGTCTTCCAACATCAATATTCGCCAAACTTTTTCCATATTTCAATTACTCCGAAATCTACACAGGAGCGTCTGGCATACACTCCCCGATATTTCCGCTCACAGTCCAGGTTGTAAACTACTTATTTCGCAGCCACCGTTGGTGCACGGTTCACCAGCAGCCAATAAAGCCCCAGTTCCGCTACTGTCTTGGCAAATTCGTCAAACTCCACCGGTTTGCTTATAAAGCTGTTGACGCCAAGCTGGTAGCTCTCGGCGATATCCCTGTCTTCTTTGGATGAAGTCAGCACCACCACGGGTATGCTTTTGGTGCGAGGATCCTCTTTAACCCTGCGCAAAACCTCCATACCGTCCACCTTCGGCAGGCGCAAGTCCAGCATGATTACCTTGGGTCCGTTCAACAAGGAACGACCGCTATAGGCACCTGTTGAAAAGAGAAAATCCAGTGCTTCGGCGCCATCTTTTACCCACACTAATTTATTGGCGAGATTGTGTTTTTTCAATGCCCGGATAGCCAGTTCCGCATCCGTCGGATTATCTTCCACCAGCAGGATTTCTACTTCTTTCATGTCATCATTCATTATTCGTCTCCTTGGTCGGCAATGCAAAATATATTGTTGCGCCCTCATTAACTTGCCCCTCGGCCCATACCCTGCCTCCGTGACGAGTGATGATGCGCTTTACGATAGCAAGACCGATGCCGGTACCTTCAAAATCATTCACTGCATGCAGCCGCTGGAATACCCCGAACAGCTTGTCGACATACTTCATATCGAAGCCGGCACCATTATCCTTTACAAAATAAACAGCCTCGTTCCCCTGAATTGAACCCCCCACCTTAATGATGGCGTTTTCTTTGCGGCGGCTAAACTTGATCGCGTTTGACAGCAGGTTGACAAAAACCTGATGCATCATCGCATGGTCTCCGACGGAAGGGGGAATAGTTTCAATTTCCACATGCAGATTGCCACCGGATGGCTTGAGCTCTTCAACAACGGCACGTGCCAATCCCTCCATGTCGATCTCTGAAAAAGAAAAACCTACCCGTCCGGTGCGTGAAAAAGCCAGAATATCATCTATGAGTTGCCCCATCTTCTGCGTATTGTCACGCACCACGTTGAGCAAACGCTTGCCCTCATCGTCCAGCTTTTCAGAGTAGTCATCCATCAGGATGTGGCAGAAACCGTCTATGGCACGCAACGGCGTGCGCAGATCGTGCGAAACCGAATAGGAAAAGGACTCAAGCTCTTTGTTGGCATCTTCGAGTTTGCCGGTACGTTCCCTTACCAGCGCTTCCAGATGTTCGTGGGACGAGCGCAGTTCTTCTTCTGCCCGCTTGCGTTCGGTAATATCGATAATGCTGGTCAAAAAGTAGAGTGGCTTCTTCTCAGCGTCCCGCCGCAAAGATGTGACGACATCGACCCACACCACTGAGCCGTTCTTGTGCAGATAGCGTTTGACGAAGCGCACCGAGTTCTGCTTTTCTGATAAAAGTTGATCAATCGCTCTTTGGGTCAACTCAATGTCGTCCGGGTATGTAATATCCTGCCATCGGGTATATCCAAGTTCCTTCTCGGAATAGCCCAGAATCTCGCAGAAGGCATGGTTCACCTCTAACAAGCCCGAAGGCAAAGTGAGTGTCTTGCCGACGGGTGAATGGTCGAACACATACTTGAACTTGTCCTCGCTTTCGCGCAGCTCAATTTCAGTTTTCCTGCGTTCTGCCAGCAGATGGACTCGGTCAAGCGCCACAGCCATGTGACTCGCCATCGAGATGAGATATTTTCGCTCTGCCGGAGATGGCACTCTCACTCCTTCGTCACCAAATGTGCCCATTCCGACACAGCCCAAATGTCGATCAAACAACATAATCGGGATATTCAAAATAGTTCGCATTCCCAGACGAGCTACAATTTCTTTGTTGACCCGATCATCTGCTCGCGCATCCTCAACCAGTACGATTTCTTTTGATGCCGCTATTTCCTCCAGCATCCGATCACCTTTAATGGTGAGTGTAGCGGTACCCTCATCAGACATGACCGTATCCGAAACTTCGCCTCCGGCAACGATGGCCTTGAGGTATTGCTTATCGTCTGAAAGCAGGTAGACCCACAGACTTTGATAACCGATGATCTCCTTAATTTCCTCCTGTGCCGCATTTAATACTTCTGCATATGTTTGAGAGCGTTCCATACCCCGCGAAAGCCGGAGCAGTGACTGCGAATAATTTTCTTTTTCGCGAAGTTCATCTTCCGCCTGCTTGCGTTCAGAAATATCGCTCCAGATGGTAATGGCGCTTACCACTTTGCCATCAGCATCAAATTCGGGAACAACACGCACGAACCAGCAAACCAGTTTTCCGTCTTTAATCCAAGCCAAGTCGACTTTGACAGGAGTGCCGGAGGCCATCGCTGCCATAAGTTGTTCTGTAAACACATCTGCCTTCGGCTTTAGTTCGGTCGAAAGCTCGATCGGATTTTTTCCGTACACCTCCCGCGCCGAAAGGTGATTAACACTTTCAAATGCCGGATTGACATATATGCGCCGCCCTTGCCTGTCGTAGCGCACGATAACATCGGGAGAATTTTCTGCCAGTGTGCGAAATTCCTGTTCACTTTTGAGGAGCCGAAGCTCAGCCTGCTTACGATCATTTATGTCCAATCTGATCCCAAGCATTCGGCCCACTTTTCCATCGGCATCGACTTCAACTCCATATCCCAAAGCCTGCTGCCATCTATACGATCCATCGGCATGAAGAAATCTTGCTTCATACGAATAATGTTCTGTCCTTCTCGACAATACGTTTTGAAATTGCTCTCTAACCAGATTTCGATCTTCAGGATGAACTCTATCCAACCATTCGTTCCTATCTGCCAAGCCTGCTTTTGCTTCATAACCAAGCATGGTGTAATAGACAGGAGACGCATAATACTGGTCTTTTTTTATGTCCCAATCCCAAATACCTATCCGCGCGGCTTCCAAAGTAAGCTGTAGTCGTTCATCAGAATCTCGAAGTTTTTGCTCTATTTCTTTGCGTTCAGTAATATCTCGTGCAGCAGCGAATACCCCCAAGACTTCGCCTGCCTCATTGCGATAGACGCTGGCGTTGTACAACACATCGGTAACGTGCCCATCGCGATGGCGGATGACCAGCGGGTAATCGGTTACCGTACCATCTACAAATACTTGTTGGTAACCCTCTCGAGCCTTGTCCGGCTCGGTAAAGTAATCGGAGAAATCCGTCCCGACCAGTTCGGAACGACTCCAGCCGGTAACTTCTTCGCTAGCCTTATTAACGTCGGTTATTTTTCCTTCAAGGCTGATGGTCACCAGCGGATCAAGACTGGCCTCGATCAGGCTGCGTGCATACAAAGATGCTGAACGCAATTCTTGCCCGGCCTGCCTGAGGTTTTTGACCATATGGTCGAATGAACGCGCCAGATCGCCAATCTCATCCTGCATTGTCAAGTCGACGCGGTATTCCAGATTGCCTGCTCCGATGACATCCATTCCCTTGCGAAGAGCATTCAATGGCTTGAGGATACTCTTGCTGAAAAGCAGTGAGCCGCCAGCTACGACAGCCACGAGCGCAGCCATGAGCACCGCGAGCAAAACACTCAACAAATTCCGGGTCGCGGCAACCTTCTGGCGCATCGACATTTCCATTTGAAGCGCGCCGGAAACCATGGACTGAATCTTGAGCTGCAATTGCCCGGAAAGAATTTTACCGCCCGAGCTTCTCTCAGCTTCCGGCCCCAATGCCACCAACTGGTCATAGAGCATCCTGCTCCGATCATTGTTCTGCCGCAACAATTCCCCAATAGCTTTTCCTTCCGGGGTAGCAGGAGCAAGCAGCAGCAAATGTTTGCCGAGTTCGTCTTGCCCGGCTTTCCATTGGGCCGCCACCCGCAACTCCGGACTCATCAAGTATTCAAGGGTCAAGTGATCGAGGCTATACAGATTTTCCTGAATGGCTTGAACATTTTCAATCTGCGTACGCTCCTGATCCGCCAGATGGTTTGCCACCAGCAATATCGCGGCTACGGAGATAGCTGCTGCAAGGGTAAAAATGAAGGAGAGCCGGAGTCTGGATCTGATATTCATCAAGGTTCCTTCAATGGATGATGGTCACTGCTTCAGGACTTACCAACTTGAGGCCATCGAAATAGATAAACTCCAGAAAATCAGGAATCTCTTTGCGCCCGATGTTTTGTTCCCCGATTGCCCATCTGGCTTGATTTTCCATGCTGATCAACAGTGTTTGTTCCAATGACAGTCGCAATGTAAAACGCCCCCACAGCTCCTTCAGTAACTCCCGATCCAAACCGGTGTCGTTAGCCACGATCTCCAGTGATTGCGCCGGGTTTTCCAGTGCAAAACGTTCTGCTTTCTTTAACCCCCGCAGGAAAGCATCCACCGCATCCCGGTCTTTCGTCACCAACTGTTTGGAGGCCGTAACATTGAAGGTATAGGTGTAGATGGACTCGCCGTAAAAAGTGATTCCGGCATTACCCAGTTTTTTTTCGCTCAATAACAGCCAGGGATTCCACACCGAAACGGCATCGACCCGCCCTGTTTCCAGCGCATCCGCCATCTCCTTTGGACGCAGGGCGACCGAATCGGCTGCATTTGTCGGCACATTGTGTGTCGCCAGAAATGCATAACGAAAATAGTCCCCGTTTGTTCCCGGTACGGTTCCGATGCGCTTGCCCGCAAGATCCCGGGGGGTTGCTATACCCTTGTCTCGCCTCGCTACAATGCCCATGTTGCGGTCGGAACTAAAGATACCGGCGATTATCGCCAGCGGTTTTCCTTTCATCGCCGCCAGCATGATCGGGGTCTCCGCCACTGTCGCCATATCCGCCTTGCCTTCCAGCATGGTATCCAGTGCCACTTTGCCAAACTCTTGCGGCTGAAGCGTCACTTCCAGACCTTCCTCACGGAAATAGCCACGGTTATGGGCAATGTAAACCAGCGCACTATCAGGGGCACGCGTAACCGCGATGGTCAGTTTTTTGGGAACAGAAACCTCCGGTCGCGAGACGAAATAAGCGGCGATTGCCCAAATTAGACCGGCAATAACTGCGGGGGCTACCCAGTTAACACTTTTTGTTTTCATGATGTTAATTCGCTTATTCCTTCACCGGAGCACTCGTCCCTGATTCATGAATTTCAGTTGTACCCGCGAAGAATCGAAACGTGTTTCTTCCCGACTCTTTGGCCTGATACATCGCAACATCCGCCTTCTTGAGGAGTTTCATTGCGTCATCCGCACTTTCAACCGTATAAATGACAATGCCGATGCTGGTGGTGATTTTCAGTTTGTGCCCCTGAATGGTGATGGGGCTGCTCAACACCTCCAGAATTTTCTCCGCCACCAGTGCGGCGTCTTGTTGCTGGGAAATTTCCGACAGGATAATAACGAACTCGTCCCCTCCCTGCCTTGACACGGTATCGCCGCCGCGCACGCAGAGCTCCAGCCTTTCAGCCACTTCCTTCAGTAGTTCGTCCCCGACATCATGACCCAAAGTATCATTAATCTCCTTGAAGCGATCCAGATCAAGAAACATGACCGCGAGGGAACGTTGGTGCCTTTGTGCTTGCGCGAGAGCCTGGCTTAAACGATCAAGCAACAGGCGCCGATTGGGAAGAGAGGTCAGATCATCGTAATAGGCAAGTTGTTTTATTTCCTCTTGACAGCGCCTGCGTTCGGTGATGTCCTCAACCTGTCCGATGAAGCTGAGAGGTGCGCCAGAGTCGTCACGCAACAACGAGACCGTTACCTGCACCCAAACGGGTTGCCCATTCTTGCGGACATAAAGTTTTTCAATCTGGGATGAGTCGATTTCTCCATCCAGCAGTTCTTTGACATAGTTGCGGGTTTTTGGCCTATCGTCCGGATGGGTGATATCAATGAAGGTCAGTTGCAAAAGCTCTTCGCGTGTATAACCGAGAAGCTTGCATAGCGACTGGTTGACTTCGATAAACCTACCATCAGGTAATGTAAGAGCAATCCCGGCGGGGGCATGTTCCAGCGTGTTCCTGAAGCGCTCCTCGCTTTCCCGCAGCAACCTTTCGGACTCTCGACGCGCCCTTTCGTTCTCGGATTCTGCAAGTACCCGTTCAATCGCAAAAGGTAGACGCGCAATTTTGTCTTTTAGCACATAATCTTTTGCTCCGGCCTTCAACAGTTCAACCGCGGCCTCCTCTCCCAAGGCTCCGGTAACCATGATGACAGGGGTATCCGGGGAAGTTAATTTTACAAACTCGAGCGCTTCACGCCCGTTGTAGGCTGGCAAACTATAATCGGAGAGAATCAAATCAGGATGAAAGTCATTCAACGCAGCCTCAAATGACGCCCTCGTATCTACGCAAATAGATGAAAATGAAATACCGGCATTTCGTAGTGCTCGCTCTATCAATTCGGCATCGGTGGCGTTGTCCTCCAAAATCAGGATCTTCGATTTTTCTTTCATCGACAACTCCTTTGTCCGGCTATTTCCCGCGAAATCCCACGAAATTATTCAACTTATATTGTAGTGCCTATAATGGACCAAACAGCAAAATAATCCCAGTACCCACGCTGTTTATTTTGCGCCTCCGCAGCCGCATACGCCAGATATTTGTTTATTTCTTTATCCCCGGAACGAGAATCGGAAACAGCGGCAAGTTTAAATTTCGCCCTTGGTAACCACTGTGCCTGCGGGGGCGAGCACGGTCAGAATCGTTGCGATCCCGCTTCTGATGTCATGCGAAGATGTCGAATTCATTTGTGCCTGATGCATTACCGCCAAGCCAACCACAGTGGCATGAAACAGCAAAGCCGCGTCCGTCCCCGCCTCCAGACCGGCCTTGACCAGCAAGGCTTGCATCTGCACCCGCGCATACTTGAGAAGTTTGCGCAGCGGTTTACGAATATCCGGATCGGTGTCGGCTGCCACAATGAGCCCCAGCATGACGCGTGGCGGCAAGCCCGAAATCATAACCTTCGCAACTGTTTCCGCCAGGGTTGTTTGAAGCGGTTTTTCTTCCAGACGGGCAGCAAGACTCCTCATCGTGGCCCGAATTGACTGCTCCGCAATGCCCAAAAGCAATTCAGCCCTGGTCGGAAAATAATAGGTGAGATGGCTTTGCTTGATGCCAGCCGCTTTGGCTACTTGAGGCTGAGTCAATGCTGCCACGCCTTTTTCGCGAAGTAACGATTCACCTGCCTCCAGGATGTTTTCCTTGATTCCCATCAGCCATTCTTCAATAATCAATATTTGGTAAGACTACCAAATTCAGATATGATCTACAAACTTATTTAAATTTTTCACGGAGAAAAAATTCATGCTTGCACCCAATTCGTTAAGAGAACGCCCACAGGGAAATATTTTTAAAAAGGGTGATTTCTTCATTCTCTTCGGGGAACTTTTCGGCAGAGGTTACGCAAATGGTCTGATCAACGAAGCACGCCATGCCGGCATGACGATCATCGGCATCACCGTCGGGCGCCGTGATGAAAACAACGCGTTGCGTGCACTGACTGCCGAGGAGCATGCGACTGCCGAAGCCAATCTGGGTGGCCGCATTATCAACATACCGCTGATGGCAGGCTTCGATCTGGATTCACCCAAAGGTGAGCCGACGCCGACCGACCTGCTTGGCAGTTTGACCCTCAAAACCTGGCAAGATGACAAACTCGATTGGGCGCACGTCGAAAAATGCCGTAAAGTTGGCATCAAGCGTTTCACAGATTCCGTCGCGCAGGTAATGACTGAGCTGGACCAATTGATTCCTGACGGTGCCAATGCCATCTTTGCCCACACAATGGCTGGCGGCATTCCCAAAGTTAAAGTATTTCTTGCCATTGCCAATCGAATCTATAAAGGTCGTGGAGATCGTTTTTTATCTTCGCGTGCATTGCTCGATAGCGATTTGGGCAAGCTGATCCTGATGAATTTCGATGAAGTAACTGCCAATACTTTTCAACACCTGATCGAAGGCAGCAAAGCGATCCGCACACGCTTGGAAAACAGCGGCGGCAAAGTTCGCTATACCGCCTACGGTTATCACGGTACTGAAATTCTAATCGACGATAAATATCAATGGCAGACGTATACCAACTACACGCAGGGAAAAGCCAAAATGTGTCTGGAGCACATTGCCGAAGAATCATGGAAACAGGGTATCAAAGCGACGGTATACAATTGCCCTGAGATACGCACGAATTCTTCCGACATCTTTGTGGGCGTGGAGCTTTCTCTTTTCCCCTTGCTCAACGCATTGAAGAAAGAGCACGGTGGCGCTTGGGCTGAAGCGCAATGGCAAGCCTGTCGTGAGGTATTGCTTGAAGGGCATTCGTTGGAAAGTTTGTTGCTAAAAATCGATCAATACAATTCAACCAGTGTGATGCAGAGTTTCAGAAACTTTTCTGCCTGGCCAATGGACAACTCGGCTGAGTTGGCTGATGTGATGATAGGCACGTCTGATGAAATCACCCACATGCACAAGAGCCGCAACGAACTTGTAACGGATATTTTAAGCTCTCTCGTGCTTGAAGGAACGGGGCCGCTGATATTTTCGAGCTCGACAAACCCTTCTGCCCCGGTAATCTGGTTAAATCACGACATCATCGCCAAACAACTCAATGCGGTACATAGCGGCACCTAGGGTTTTGAATGGCAATACCGGGGAAATGCGGTGCAACGAAAAAAGTTATTTCTTCTCATCGCTGTTGTGGTCGTGGCTGTATCTGCCGCGGCAGCGTGGTTTTTTAGTCACCGCAGTTCGGTTAATTCCAATGCATTAACTCTGTATGGCAATGTCGATATTAGACAGGTGCAGTTGTCTTTCAATAGCTCGGAACGGATCGCACAGCTCTTCGTCAAAGAGGGGGATGCAGTCAAGAAAGGGCAGTTGCTTGGGACGCTCGATACGACAAGACTAACGAGCAATGTTGAACTGCAACAGGCACAACTTGCCTCACAACAGCAAGTTGTTTCGCGCCTGGAAGCAGGCAGCCGACCGGAAGAAATACTCAAGGCTCAGGCGGATGTAGATGCTGCGCGGATTGACGCGGACAATGCCGAACATAATTATCAGCGCGCCAAAACACTGGTCGAACAAAATTTTGTTGCCCGGCAGCAGGCAGATGATGCACTTGCGGCTGCCAATGCGGCCAAGGCCAAATTGCACAGCCTGCAGGAAGTGCTAAAGCTCGTTCAGATCGGGCCGCGCAAGGAAGATATAGCAGAAGCCAAATCAGTGCTGAGTGCGAGCCGCGCCGCACTGGAGGTGGCACGCAAGGCGTTGGCTGATGCCTCACTTTTTGCACCGGACAACGGTGTTATCCAAGGGCGAGTTCTTGAACCGGGAGACATGGCTTCGCCGCAGCGGCCGGTTTACACACTGGCACTGACTGACCCGATTTGGGTGCGCGTCTACATACAAGAAACCGCACTGGGAAAAATCAAACCGGGAATGATTGCAGAAGTCAGTACGGACAGCTTTCCGGGTAAACGTTATCGTGCCTGGGTCGGCTATATTTCACCCAGCGCAGAGTTCACACCCAAGTCTGTGGAAACAACCGAGGTACGCAGCAGCCTGGTTTATCAAGTACGGATTTTCGTGTGCAACGCCCAGGGTGAATTGAGACTTGGTATGCCAGCGACTGTGATCATTCCGCTTGATTCACCTCCGGCAACGGACGCTAACCGCTGTCAGGATTCCTGAGGCTGACATGGAAGCCTCCAGCCAAGTGAAGGCTGTATTTCCTAGCGAGAACGCCCCCAAACAAATCGCGCTCGAAGTCCGCAATATCTCTAAGACATTTCATATCGGCACGCAACAACTTCAGGCACTGCAACAAGTCAGCTTTAACGTACGACATGGGGTGGTCACCGGCTTGGTCGGACCGGATGCCGCCGGGAAGACAACGCTCATGCGGCTTGCAGCCGGGCTGTTGCGACCGGATGAGGGAGCGATTAGCGTGCTCGGAATGAACTCTGCAACTCAATCACTCGCGGTGCAGGCTGCTATCAGCTATATGCCTCAACGTTTCGGGCTCTACGAAGATCTCACCGTGCAGGAAAATCTCGACCTCTATGCCGATCTGCAAGGCGTGCCCGAATCAGCACGCGAGGCGCGCTACGCTGAGTTAATGCGTATGGCCGGGCTGGCACCCTTTTCCAAGCGTCTTGCGGGGCGACTTTCCGGCGGCATGAAACAAAAATTGGGCTTGGCCTGCGCACTGGTACGCCAACCTTCGCTGCTCATGCTCGACGAACCTACGGTCGGCGTCGACCCACTTTCGCGGCGCGAACTTTGGGACATTGTTTACCGCCTCGTACGCGAGCAAGGCACCAGTGTCCTGCTGAGCACGGCTTATCTGGACGAAGCGGAACGCTGTGACGAAGTTGTGCTGCTGCACGAAGGCCGCCTGTTGGCGCAGGGAACGCCTGCCGAACTGCGTGAAACAATGCGCGGACGTACTTATGAAATTACAGTTAAGGGTATTGATAAGCGCCTGCTACAGGCCAGTTTGGCACAGGCACCGCTGGTACTGGATAGCCTGATTCAAGGTGACCATGTGCGCATGGTGATGGAAGATGCGACACCGCCTGACCCCGGAAAATTATTGCCTGATGTCAGCGACATCGAAATATTACCCGTGCCCCCGCGCTTTGAGGATCGCTTTGTGGCGCTACTTAAAGCCAAGACAGGTGGTGCCGATCCAAAACGGATTCCGTTGGCTGATAAAGTTTTGCCCATCTCGAAAAATGAAGTCAAAGTACCGGTTATCGAAGTCAATAATCTACAGTGCCGTTTCGGTAATTTTTATGCAGTAAACAACGTGACCTTCTCGGTGCAAAAAGGTGAAGTGTTTGGTTTGTTGGGCGCGAACGGAGCGGGTAAGTCCACCACTTTCCGCATGCTGTGCGGACTGTTACCCCCAAGCGGTGGCACCCTGCGCGTAGCCGGCGCGGATTTGCGCCATGCTGCGGCACAAGCACGCGCGCGCATTGGTTATATGTCGCAGAAATTTTCCCTCTATGCGCAACTCAGTGTGGCAGAAAATCTGCGCTTCTTCGGCAGCACCTATGGATTGTCGGGCAAGAGCAGAGCCAGTCGCATCAACTGGGCACTGGAAGAATTTGAGTTATCTTCTATGGCTACATTTGCCAGCGGGGATCTTTCTCTTGGCTATAAGCAGCGTTTAGCACTTGCCTGCGCGCTGATGCACGAACCGGAGATTCTGTTTCTTGACGAGCCAACTTCGGGTGTCGACCCCTTGGCGCGACGCGAGTTTTGGACCCGCATCAATGCGCTGTCAGCGCGCGGTGTCACCATTATGGTCACCACACACTTCATGGAAGAAGCGGAATATTGCGACCGCATTGCCATCATGGTAGCAGGCGAAATTTTGACTATGGGAACGCCGGCCAGCATCAAAGCACAAGCCCGCTCCAAGGAAATGCCGGAACCCACCATGGAAGACGCATTCGTCGAGCTGATCAAGGCGCATGAACGACAAGGAACTGCGGCGTGAGCAGTCATTTGCGCCCGGGTAGCAGTTGGATGCGACTGCGCGGATTAATGCGCAAGGAATTCCTGCAAATCATGCGCGACCCCAGCAGCATTGCTATTGCCTTCGCGATGCCAATTTTTCTTTTGCTACTATTCGGTTATGGTGTGTCACTGGATTCCGAGCACATTCCGCTGGGAGTGGTGATCGAACAACCCAGCGCGGAAGCGACCGACTTTGCCGCAGCCTTTCGTCAGTCACGCTATTTTGAACCTGTTGTTTATGCCAATACTCGCGAAGCGGAACAGATGATGATGGCCGGCAAGATCAACGCGATCGTTGTATTGCGCCAGGATTTTGCGCGGCAATTGCTCCAGACCGATGACGCGCCGATCCAACTGATCGTCAATGGGGTCGATGCGAATTCTGCAAACATCATTTCCGGTTATGTCCAGGGTGTGTGGGGTGTTTGGCTGGAGCATGCCGCACAGATGCGTGGGCAGTCTATGAGTATGCCGGTGGATATGGTTTCACGGGTGTGGTTCAACAGTGAGCTGCGCAGCCGCAACTTTCTGGTGCCCGGACTAATTGCGATCATCATGACGCTGATCGGCGCACTGTTGACAGCGATGGTGATGTCGCGCGAATGGGAACGCGGCACCATGGAAGCACTTTTGGTTACACCTCTGTCAATGAGCGAAGTGATACTCGGCAAACTGGTTCCCTATTTCATTCTGGGAATGGGAGGCTTGGCACTGTCCGTATGCATGGCGCTGTTCCTGTTCGAAGTACCGTTGCGCGGCTCGCTATGGGTGCTGATTGGCGCGTCTGCATTATTCCTGATTGCAGCGCTGGGCATGGGTCTGTTGATTTCCACGATTGCCAAGAGTCAATTTGTTGCCGGATTAGTTGCATTGATCTCCACCTTCTTGCCGGCCTTTTTGCTTTCCGGATTTCTGTTTGATATTGGCAGTATGCCAGCCGTAATACAAGCCATTACCCATATTGTAGCTGCGCGATATTACGTAGCCATTTTGCAGACTGTTTTTCTTGCCGGTAATGTGTGGAGCATCATTCTGCCGAATTTGCTGGGGTTGCTGGTTCTCGCCGTGATTTTTATCGGCATCACCTGGAAAATATCACACAAACGTTTGGATTAATGACATGGGTGCTTAATAAAAATGGGGCCCCTTAATCTGTGGTTGATTTTGGTCAATAACAGTGTTGATAGAATTATTGCATTCGCGGTGACTTGCCAATCAGAGTTCCATCCGCACTTCTCAGTTAAGTCAGCATGTGTACTAAATTTTCCACACTCCATACAAACGATACAAAACCCTGTCAGTAGGGTTAAGGATTGCATTTTGTGGTTATAAAAACCGAGGACAGTCGTATCAAAAATCATACGCCCAATTGCATTGAAATCTAATAATTGGCGCTTCCTGCTGAATTGCCTCTACATAAAACGCTTTTTATCAATAAGTTAAATTATTTTTTACGCGCCTTGTTTTAGGCATGCGCCTTGCTGATAGTGAACGCATAACAAAGGCATGTTCCACCAACTCGTATTATGCATCGGTTGGACAGATGAGCAGCCGCAGGATGCCGAACAATTTTCTATCTTTCATTTTGAACACGGCCTTGATTGATAGTCGAATCCAAATATCGGCCTTAGTTCGTTCATTAGCAATAACATAATCAGGGAGATTTAAATGAAGTTATGCTTAACACCAATCGCAATCGCAGTTAGTGCAATCTTGGCAATTCCGGCGCATGCCGACGAGATATCGGATCTCAAAGCTCAAAATAAACTCATTATTGAGCGATTAGATCAACTGGAGAAGTCAACGTCCGGAGCCGCGGGGAATCCGGTGACAATTACGCAAGCGCCCGGCTGGAATCTCATTCAGGATCCGGATACCAGTGTGTCGCTATACGGCAAGATCGATGTAACAATTGGTAGCAGAAGCAATGCTGACACAAAGGGGAATCGTCAGACCGGGATGTTCGTTTCATGGATGAGCGGCAATCGTTGGGGTATTCACGGCTCTCACGTCATTGACAAAGAAACAGGTACCAAGGTTATCTCAACGCTTGAAAGCGAATTCGAATCACCGACCGGGAATATGGATACCCCCAATGTGTTGTTCAATCGCGATGCTTGGTTGGGCATTGAAAGCGAAAGCATAGGTAAGCTTACGATTGGTCGTCAAAACACACTGGCCAGAGACTTCATACAAACATGGGGCGACGCCTTTGGAACATCCAAGGTCGACACCAGTGAAGCAGGATGGTGCAACAACAGCAATATTCAACAATTTATTTTCTACGGCGGCGGAGCTGATGGAACCCGTAACGATGGTAGCGTAGTGTGGAAGAAAGTAATTGGACCATGGGTTGTGGGAGCGACTTATGCATTTGGCTACGTTGAAAATGGCAATGGACCCGCTACAACACCGGCACAGTTTCCCAATGGAAGTACAACAGGCGGAGCAGTTGCCTACAATGGTGCGGATTGGAATCTGAACGGGGCGGTTACTCAAGCCATCGTGTCTAATCTTACTCACTCTATTTACGCGTTCGGGGGTGATTATCAGTTTAACTCCCTTATTCTATGGAAGGCTGGCATGGCCTACGCCAACGTTGACCAAGCTGTTGTGGGTTCCCGTACGGATCACGCCTACTCGACATCGCTGACATTTACACCGGAAGGAAAGATGCGATATGTCCTGGGCTACCACGATATTGATCTGAAAAATGCAGGGTACAGTTCTACCGGAAACACGCTTGGTGTAACTGCGGATACGAGCGGAGTGACTACATCTGCCGATGGAAAAAGACAGACTACGTACGCTGCGGTCTTTTACAAATTCGACAAGCAAACCGATGTCTATGTTGCATACGATCAAGTGCAGACCAGTGGCGGCTACGTTTTGGCCAGCACGCACGGTGCAAACTACATGAACGAAGTTGGTGTGGGCTTGCGCTGGAGTTTCTAAGAACCGGCAGTGCCATGTAATGTTGTCGGGGGCTGCTCAATTGCCCCCGACAACATTACAGATTGACTACGAATCAAGAAAAGTATGGCCTGAATTAGTACTGTGAAAATGGAGCTTCTATTTCACTGCTCACAATGGGAAGGAAACGTCATGAAAAATATACAGGTATTATTTGCATCATTGCTGTTGAGTCTTTCGTTTTCGGCATTTGCCGATCCGATCATTATCAAATTCAGTCATGTGGTCGCGGTAGACACCCCTAAAGGCCAAGCGGCCGAGCGTTTCAAAAAACTGGTGGAAGAGCGCACCAAGGGTAAGGTAAAAGTCGAGGTTTACCCCAACAGCCAGTTGTACAAAGACAAAGAAGAAATGGAAGCCCTGCAACTGGGTGCTGTACAGATGTTGGCACCAGCCTTGTCGAAATTCGGGCCACTGGGCGCACGCGAATTTGAAGTATTCGACCTGCCGTTCCTGTTCGATAACTATGAAGAATTACACAAGGTCACACAAGGTCCCGTTGGACAAGGCTTGCTGAAGAAGCTGGATAGCAAGGGTATTGTTGGATTGGCCTTCTGGGATAACGGTTTCAAAGTAATGAGCGCCAATAAACCACTGCATACGCCTGAAGATTTTCGCGGCTTGAAGATGCGTATTCAATCATCTAAAGTATTGGATACTGAAATGCGCGCACTCAGCGCCAGCCCGCAGGTCATGGCGTTTTCAGAGGTGTATCAGGCATTGCAAACCGGCGTGGTAGATGGCACAGAAAATCCCCCATCCAATCTATATACCCAAAAGATGAACGAAGTTCAAAAATATGTAACCGTCTCCAATCATGGTTATTTGGGTTATGCCGTGGTTGTGAATAAAAAATTCTGGGATGACCTGCCCGCAGATATTCGCAAAATTCTGGAAGGCGCAATGCAGGATGCCACTAAGGTAGCCAACGAGGCGGCAAAGAAGGATAACGAAGAGGCGCTGAAGGCCGTGCGTAAAACTGGAAAAACTCAGGTAATCCAGTTAACTGCAGAAGAACGTAAGGCATGGAAGAAAGCACTTTTCAAGGTGCATCAGGAACATGCCGACAAGATTGGCAAGGATCTGGTTCAGTCTATCTATAAAGAAACCGGTTTCAATCCGAACTCACTATAAGGTCTTCGTAAATCGCAGGCGAGGTTAGCCTGCGATGCCGATAGAAAATACTATGTTCCTAAAAGCCTTGGATAATCTGGAAGAGTGGTTGATCGCATTCTTGATGGGCGGCGCGACATTGGTCATCTTTGCTGCGGTCACACATCGCTATGCGCTCGACCTGAGTGCAAAATTTCACTTCACCGTCATCTACGACACGCTGTTCGCCATCAATATGAGTTGGGCGCAAGAGCTGTGTATCTACATGTTCGTTTGGATGGCTAAATTCGGTGCCGCATACGGTGTGCGTACCGGTATTCATGTGGGCGTGGATGTGTTGGTCAATCGTTGCAAGCCTGAAGTGCGTGGTCTTTTCATCGTCTTTAGTTTGCTGGCCGGCGCTTTGTTTACCGGCACGATTGCCACCTTGGGCGCACATTTCGTGTGGGATAACGGCATGCACTATGCCGTATTCAATGCGTTTGGATGGGATACAGGGACATTGCCTGAAGGGCCGATTACTCCAGATTTGGAATGGCCGACATGGGCGGTATACAGCGCGATTCCAATGGGCTCATCTTTGATGTGTTTTCGCTTTTTGCAGGTCTTCTGGCATTTTCAAAAAACAGGGGAATTACCCCAGCACGATCATGCTCACGTCGATGGTATTGCAGAAGCCAAAACGGTGCCGCTGGATGCCAACCCTTACGGGATGGACGACAACCTGCATCCGCGCGATATAAAACAACGCGAGCCAGAACAGAAAGAGCAGGCTAAACCATGAATTCCGCCATCATTTTCGGCTTGCTCATTGCCTTGATGCTAACGGGGATGCCGATCTCCATTTCGCTTGGTCTTACCGTACTGACGTTCATCTTTACCATGACGCACGTTCCGGTAGAAGCAGTGGCATTAAAATTATTCACCGGCATCGAAAAGTTCGAAATCATGTCTTTGCCTTTCTTTGTGCTGGCAGGTAATTTCCTGACTCACGGAGGAGTGGCGCGGCGCATGATCGACTTTGCCACCAGCATAGTTGGCCATTTTCATGGCGGGCTGGCACTGGCAGGCGTGATGGCTTGCGCCATGTTTGCGCTGGTATGCGGCTCCAGTGTAGCAACGGTGGTTGCCATCGGCTCTATCGTTCTCCCTGCCATGGTTGAACGCGGCTATCCGATGCGCTTCGGAGCGGGTGTGATTACCGTGGCGGGGTCGCTGGGAATCCTGATGATGCCATCCATTCCCAAAGTCATCTATGCGATCTCGACGGGAACATCAATGGGAGCGCTGTTTGTTGCCGGATTGATCCCGGGAATTCTGCTGACGATTATGTTGGGTGTGGTGACTTGGTATATCGCGCGCAAAAATAATTATCCGCGTATGCCTAAAGCGACTTGGGGACAGCGCTGGAAAGCTTTCCGCGAAAGCCTGTGGGGAATGATGCTGGTCGTCATTATTATCGGCGGCATCTACTCGGGAATATTCACCGCCACTGAAGCGGCAGCGATGAGCGCGGTCTATGCGTTTTTTATTTCGATGTTTGTGTACAAGGCCATTCGTTTTCGGGACGTAAAAAAGGTGTTGCTGAATTCGGCCAATATGTCGGCCATGCTGCTGTACATCATCACCAATGCGGTACTGTTCTCGTTCATTATGACCAACGAACATATTCCCCAGTTGTTAGCCGACTGGATCTTGGGCAAAGATCTGGGCGTGGTTCAGTTTCTGCTGATCGTGAACGTATTGTTGCTGCTTGCAGGAAACTTCATGGAGCCGTCTTCTATTATCCTGATCATGGCGCCCATCATCTATCCTGCGGCGATGGTCTTGGGCATCAACCCGGTTCACTTGGGCATATTGATCGACGTGAATATGGAAGTCGGGCTGTGCCACCCACCTGTCGGCTTGAATCTGTATGTGGCTTCGGGCATTTCCAAGCTGGGGATTACCGAACTAACCAAGGCAGTATGGCCGTGGTTGGTCACCATGCTGGTATTTTTGGCGATTGTCACGTATTGGCCTGAACTCACGCTGTTCTTGCCGAGGTTGATGGGGATGCTGTAGGTAGGCTGCCTTGCTACGTAAACTGTCTACCTATATGGCATGCTCTTGATTCATGGCAGAACACTATTTTCTCTACAACATAATGAGCGATCTATTTCTAATACACAGTTTTAGAAATTTACGCCACAAATTTTTGGGTACATTTAATTATGGACAAGCAACTACGGGAAGCAGCGCTGCAATACCACCGGATAGCGCCCGCGGGGAAGATATCGGTTGTCCCGAGCAAGCCGATGCTGACGCAACGGGACTTGTCCCTGGCCTATTCGCCGGGAGTCGCCTTCGCGTGCCAGGAGATCGTGCGCGACCCGAACGAAGCGCGTAACCTAACCTCGCGCGGCAATCTGGTCGGGGTGATTACCAACGGCACCGCGGTGTTGGGCCTGGGTAACATCGGCCCGCTGGCGGGCAAACCGGTGATGGAAGGCAAAGCCGCCCTGTTCAAGAAATTTGCCGGGATAGACGTGTTCGATATCGAGATCAACGAAAACGACCCCGATAAACTGGTGGACATTATCGCCGCCTTGGAACCCACATTCGGCGGCATCAATCTGGAAGACATCAAAGCGCCGGAATGCTTTTATATCGAGCGCAAATTGCGCGAGCGCATGCATATCCCGGTGTTTCACGACGACCAGCACGGCACATCCATCATCGTGGGCGCAGCCTTGCTCAACGGACTTAAAGTCGTGGGCAAGCAAATCGGTGAAGTCAAACTGGTCGCCTCCGGCGCGGGCGCGGCAGCGCTGGCCTGTCTGGACATGCTGGTCGGGCTGGGCGTGAAGATGGAAAATATCATCGTCACCGACATCTTGGGCGTGGTCTACGCAGGGCGCACCGAAGAGATGGACGATAACAAGGCGCGCTATGCGGTAAAGACCCCGGCGCGCAGCCTGGCCGAAGTCATCGCCGGTGCCGATGTATTCCTTGGACTGTCGGCAGGCGGCGTATTGAAACCCGACATGGTCAGGCAAATGGCGGACAAACCGCTGATTTTCGCTTTGGCCAATCCTACCCCGGAAATCCTGCCGGAAGAAGCCTTGGCCGTGCGTCCCGACGCGATCATGGCGACGGGGCGTTCCGACTATGTCAATCAGGTCAATAACGCGCTGTGTTTTCCGTACATTTTCAGAGGCGCGCTGGATGTGGGCGCAACCACCATCAACGAAGCCATGAAACGCGCGGCGGTTTACGCGATTGCCGAGCTGGCCGAGGCGGAACAATCGGAGGAAGTCGCGGCAGTCTACGGCGGGGACAGCTTGAGATTCGGCGCCCATTACCTGATTCCCAAGCCCTTTGATCCCAGACTCATTACCCTGATCGCCCCCGCCGTGGCACAGGCCGCAATGGACACGGGGGTAGCCACTCGCCCCATTGCAGACATGGCCGCTTATCGCGAGAAACTATCGCAATTCATCTACCACTCGAACATGCTGATGAAGCCGGTATTTGATCTTGCCAAAAAGCACCCCAAACGTCTGGTCTATGCCGAGGGCGAAGACGAGCGCGTGTTGCACGCGGTACAGACCGTGGTGGACGAAGGCATCGCCCATCCGATTCTGGTGGGGCGTCCGGCGGTTATCGAGAAGCGTATCGACAAACTGGGGCTGCGCATTCGCGCGGGAGAACATTTTGAGCTGGTTAATCCGGAGAGCGACAGCCGCTACCGGGAGTATTGCAACGAGTATCACCGGCTGATGCAGCGTCGCGGAGTGACGCCGGATACGGCCAAGCGCGAAATGCGCCGCCGCAACACCCTGATTGCGGCGATGCTGGTGCGCATGAATGCGGCGGATGCCATGCTGTGCGGAACAGTATCGCAACCGCTGAGCCACCTGCGTTATATCGACGAAGTCATCGGCCAGCGTCCCGGTGCGAATGTTTATGCGGCATTGAATATATTGATGCTGCCGGGCCATACCTTGTTTATTTGCGATACCCACGTCAATCTTGACCCGACCGCGAAGCAGATTGCCGATATGACCTTATTGGCGGCCGAAGAAGTACGGCGTTTCGGTTTGACCCCCAAGGTTGCGTTGTTGTCGCATTCCAACTTTGGCAGTCACAAAGATGCTTCGGCCTGCAAAATGAGAGATGCGCGGGAGTTGTTGGAGCATCTGGCGCCGAATCTGGAAGTGGAGGGCGAGATACACGGCGATGCGGCGTTGTCGGAAAGTTTGCGCTTGCAGGCATTCCCGGCATCGCGGCTGAAGGGTCAGGCGAACGTGCTGATCATGCCCAATCTGGACTCGGCGAATATCGCCTACAATTTGCTGAAAATTACTGCCGGTGACAATATTACAATTGGCTCTATACTGCTGGGTGCGGGCAAGTCGGTGCATATACTGACCTCGACCGCGACAGTCAGACGTATTGTGAATATGAGTGCGCTGGCTGTGGCGGGGGTTAAAACACACTGAAGCGTACCGAACGTATACCGGCACAGGAATCAGTCAAAATACATTTAAAAAATGTATTTTCCTTTACACTTTCAGAAATATGCCAAAGGTTTATCTGAACTGAAATAGAAGAATGTCATGCACAATTATGTGACTACAAAATGATCAAACTCCAATCATCCAGTGGACTGACTTCCCGACTTCGCAGCTTCGTTCCCGAACTGGACAGGAATATTATCGGTTGGAGTGCTGTATTCATTCTGTTCGTGACAGTTACGTACTCAATATATTTCTGGAGCTTAAAAAGCGGAATCGACAGTCTGAATGAGACTGGAAAGAAGCGGCTCGAAGTGTATGTGAGCAGTCTGGAAAACGTGTTGGATAAATACGACTATCTGCCAAAGACGCTCGAATTGAATAAAGATGTATTCATGCTTCTTCAAAACCCGCACGATAAAAAACTGGTTGCAACAGTCAATCAATATCTGGAACAAATTAATGAGCAGGCAAAATCCAATGTGATCTATGTGATCGGTTTGGATGGCATCACCCTCGCTTCGAGTAATTGGAGCCAGCCGAATAGTTTTGTTGGTATCAATCTGTCATATCGTCCCTATTTCCAGGAAGCGCTGCACAATATTCCCGGCAGGTTCTATGGTATAGGCACGACAAGTAATCAGGCCGGTTATTATTTCGCGCATGGAATTTATCGAAACGGAAAAATACTGGGGGTCGCGGCAGTAAAGATCAGTCTGGACGAGTTGGAAAAAAACTGGTCACAAGGTAACGATCCTGTCATGCTCGTAGACGAGAATAACGTCATTTTCCTGAGTTCGGTTCCGAAATTGAAATATAGAACCATAGGGCGTCTAGAACAGCAGACCCTCAATCACCTGAATGAAACACACCAGTACTTTAAACAAAATCTTGACCCCATCCGTTTTATCAATGCGGAATTTTTACCCGATGGAACCCGCGTTATTTCAATCAAGGAAGACGGCAGAAAAACAAGTCCGGAAAATCCGTCCGAATCATATTTGGTCACGGAAGGAAGGACAATGTCGCAGGCCAACTGGCGCTTCATCCTGCTTTCGGACTTTGGCAAGGTACAAACAAGTGCGGGTACAACAGGTGCTTTTGCAATGGTGATATTTGTGCTCCTGATGTTTGTGTTTCTCTATATGCGCCAACGACACTTGGCAACCACACAAAATATTGCCGCGAAGGAAGCATTGCAGCATGCATACGACAATCTTGAGTTGATGGTTGCGGAAAGAACCTCTGCTCTCAATTTGACGACACGTAATCTAACACAGGAAATTGCCGAACGATATCAAGCTCAAAAAGCGCTGCAAACCACACAGAATGAACTGATACAAGCCGGAAAAATGGCAGTACTCGGGCAAATGTCGGCGGGCATAACACATGAATTGAATCAACCACTAACTGCGCTGCATACAATGACAGACAATGCGTTGGTGCTACTTGATCGTGGAAATATTGAAGCGGCCAAAAATAATCTCTCTACCATCCTGCAAATCATAGAGCGCATGGGAAAGATCACCCGGCAACTGAAAGTATTTGCGCGCAAATCGACATCCTCATTGGCCGCAGTGCCAATCCGAAAAGCTATAATGAATGCCATGCTTCTGGTGGATCAGCGTATACAACTTGAGAAAGTCAGTTTCAAGCAATTCGTTCCAAATAACGAAGTGTTTGCGTTGGGCGACAGTAATCGCCTTGAACAAGTGTTGGTGAATCTCTTTAATAACGCGCTGGACTCAATGCAGAACAGCACGAACCGCTGCCTGACAGTGGAAGTCCACGACATGGAAGGACGAATATTCATCTCGGTAACAGACACCGGACCGGGTATTCCTGAAGAGGTGTTAAATCATCTTTTCGAGCCATTCTTCACCACCAAGGAGCAAGGTGTCGGCTTAGGGCTCGGATTGGTTATTTCGGAGCAAATAGTACGTGAATTCGAGGGCATATTAAGCGGAGCAAATGCACCGGATAGTGGCGCTGTATTCACGGTCGAGTTGCGCGCGGCAACGTAGGAGATAAGCATGTATGACAGTCTCAGAATCTTGCTGGTTGAGGATGATCCCATCGTCAGGGCTGGCAGCGAACAGGCGTTCCAATTGGCGGGCCTGAACGTTGAAGCTTTTTCCTCTGCGGAACTGGTGCGGAAACACATCACGCCAGACTTTTCCGGCATCGTCATCAGCGATGTCAAGCTGCCGGGCATGAGCGGTTTGGAGTTGTTAGCCCTCGTCAAGTCGATTGACCAAGGTGTGCCGGTTATTCTGGTCACCGGACACGGAGATATCACCATGGCTGTTCAGGCCATGCGCGGCGGCGCATATGATTTCATCGAGAAACCATACTCGTCTGAACAATTGGTAGAGGTAGCTCGGCGTGCGCTGGAAGCACGCGGCCTGTTGCTCGAAGTACATTCATTGCGGCGCCAACTGGAAGGACGTAAAGGCATTGGGGCGACACTACTTGGAAAGTCGCCCGCAATGCAGGAGATTCGGCGCTTGATACTGGATATCGCAGACACCGGGGCCGACATTCTTATCTATGGCGACACCGGCACGGGAAAGGAAATGGTTGCACGATGCCTGCATGATTACAGCCATCGCCAGAAGAATAATTTTGTTGCCATCAACTGCGGTGCGATTCCGGAAACCATTTTCGAGAGCGAAATTTTCGGGCATGAATCCGGTTCTTTTACGGGGGCTTCGAAACGGCAAGTTGGCAAGATGGAATTCGCCGACAAGGGAACGTTGTTCCTTGATGAAATCGAAAGCCTGCCCATGCCGCTTCAAATCAAGCTGCTGCGCGCATTACAAGAGCGAAAAATAGAGCGCCTGGGTTCAAATGAACTGGTATCTGTCAATGTTCGTGTTATTGCTGCTGCCAAGCTGGATCTGAAGGAGTTGTCGGATCAGCAAAAATTCCGCTCTGACTTGTACTACCGTTTGAACTTGATCGTTCTGAATCTGCCGCCGCTAAGTGAACGGCGCGAAGATATTCCGGAATTGTTTGAGCATTTTGTCTTGCTGGCTGCTGCCCGTTACAACCGCGCCGCGCCACTTGTATCCAGTGCGCAGATGCACAGGTTAATTGCCCATTCATGGCCGGGAAATGTGCGCGAACTTCGCAATATCGCCGACCGCTTTGTGCTCGGAATTCCAGGAAAGGAAGATTCTGTTCTTCAACACTCGATTCAAGTGGCTCCACTTGCAGACCAAGTCCGTCATTTCGAACGTGCATTGATAGAGGTTGAGTTGCGCAAATATCGCGGCAATGTCGGCCCCGTATGCGAAACACTTGGACTCCCCAAGCAAACGCTTTATCACAAAATGCAGAAGTATCAATTGGTCGCAGAAGAGTACAAATAAATTTGAATAATGTAAAGGGAAAGAATTTGTCACAGATTGCAGAACCCTTTAACGTCCCTATCGGGTAATGAATTCGCTTAGCCCATCGGCTGTTCTATGAGGCGCAGTCACTGGGATATTTCGCCTTGCGGTTTAGGCGTGGGGCGTTTTGAGACCTTAACCGCAAACCTAAATCAACCACAGATTACGGGTACTCTAAAAATATGTTCGGACGCATCTTCGCATTAGTGATTAAAGAACTTCTAACGTTATTGAAAGACAAGCGGAGCCGATTTGTACTGATAGGTCCGCCCCTGATTCAGTTGATCGTTTTTGGTTATGCCGCAACTTTCGATTTGAAGAATGTTCCCTTTGCGGTGTACGACGAAGACAACGGCAATGCCTCGCGCGATCTGATTGCATCATTTAACGGTTCTCCCACCTTCACCAAGGTCGTTCAAATCACCCATGAGAGCGAGATTGCGCCGCTCATTGATGGCAAAAAAATAATGATGGTGGTGCATGTCGGGCAGAATTTCAGCGCGAATCTGTTAAGCGGGCAGCCCGCTGCTTTGCAGGTGATTGTTGACGGGCGGAATTCAAATTCTGCGATGCTGGCAATCAACGACACCCGCATCATCGTTGATAATTTCAATCGCGCTTGGGCGGCAAGTCATGGGGGAGCTTTGCTACCGTCCCACATTGAAATTCGCGCCTGGTTCAATCCCAATCTGGAAAGCCGCTGGTTCTTTCTTCCCGGCATTGTCGGCATTCTGACCCTGCTCATTACCATGCTTGTCACGGCGCTTTCCGTTGCGCGTGAACGTGAACAAGGCACTTTTGATCAACTGTTGGTTACACCCTTGCGCCCCGTGGAAATTCTGATCGGTAAAGTGTTGCCCGGTTTTTTGATCGGGCTGGGGGAGGCAAGCATCATCATTCTGGCTGCGGTGTTCTGGTTCAAGGTGCCGTTGCTGGGCAGCCTGGTGACACTGTATACCGGCATCATTCTTTTTTTGCTATCCGGGGTTGGCGTGGGATTGATGATTTCCTCTTTTGCGGTAACCCAGCAGCAGGGGCTGTTAGGTGCCTTCATCTTCATGGTGCCATCCATTATTTTGTCAGGCTTCGCCACACCGATCAGAAACATGCCGGAAATTGTTCAATACATTACTTTGATTAACCCGATGCGTTATTTCATGTTAGTTCTGCGCGGTGTGTTTCTTGAAGGAATGCCATTCGAACTCTTGATTCATCAGTTTTGGCCGATGGCGATGATCGGCGTGGTTTCGCTTACTATCGCAGGCTGGTTGTTTAGAAATCGAATGTACTAACACAACCACCGATTACGCATACCCGAATTATAAAACTATCTGCCGATGAGACTTTGCAACGTCCTGCTGTTCGGTTCTTCCATATGTTTGGCAAGCAGCGCAAACCAGGCACAAATATCCGCATCACCTTCACGAGAAGGCAGTGTGTTTAAATCAAGCAGGAAAAGTTCAGTCAACTCATGCACTGAAATATGTTCTGAATTGCGGATCATTAACCAGTCTGCTCCCGAAAGCTGGCGTACAATTTTAGCAGTCTGCAATTTGTCCAAAATATCTTCGGTCTCTTCAAAAGCCAGATGTAGGCGGTCGGATAAAGATGCAATAGATTGCACTTCTCCCGTATCCAATCCTTCCTGCATCGTACTCAACATACTCACAGCAAAATAAAATTGCGCAACATTATTGAGCTGATGCGCCCCCCGATGCTGCCAACGAGACAATGAAGCGGTAATGAGCGCTCCAAACAAGATAGTGAGCCACGATAGATATATCCAAAACAAGAAAATTGGAATACTGGCGAATGCGCCGTAAACCAGTTTGTAAGTGGGAACATACTCGATGAAAACACCAAAGCCCCGGTTCATGGTTTCAAAAGCTGCTGCCGCCACCACGCCACCGATGAAGGCATGACGTGTTGGCACATAGCGGTTGGGCATGACTCTAAACAAAATGCTAAACGCAAAAGTGGTCAAAATGATTGGCACGACTTTCAGCGTTATCACGCCGAAGATGGGCGCTTGCTGGGTGTAACCGATAGACAACCCTACCAGCCATGAAGTCAACGACAAGCTCCCTCCGATCAACAAGGGCGCGAGTGTGAGGACTGACCAATACACCAGCACACGTGTAAATAGCGGGCGCTGCTTTGAAACTCGCCAAATAGTATTAAACGCATTATCGATTGTGACCATGACCAGCATGCCCGTCAGCGCCAAAAACACCAACCCCACCGCAGTGAGCTTGGATGCACTGTCGGCAAACTGTTCTACATAGTGCGAGATCATTTTGCCGCCGGTCTCCGGCAACATATTACTCAGCAGAAAATGTTTGATCTGCTCTGCAAAATTGGCGAACAACGGAAAAGTGGAAAATAACGTGAGGGCGATGGTGATCAGCGGAACCAACGACAATAATGTATCGAACGTCAGGCTTGCAGCCATCTGTGTACACTTGTCGTGTTTAAATTTACCGGCCACATAATGTGAAAAGTGAATTATATTGTGTCCTGAAATTTTCATCTTATTGACTACCCCTACTTACTCGCAAACAATTCGCACATGATAACTGACAATGAAAAAACAGCCACTGCACTTGAAGCCCGGCAACTGTTACGGTCTCACCGCTACGGTGCACTTTGCACTTTATCGAAAAAATTTAACGGCCATCCCTTCGGCTCCATCACCCCTTACTTGGTCGACCATGATGGCAGCTTGCTCATCCTCATCAGCACATTGGCGGAGCACACCAGGAATATCCAACACGATCCGCGTGTCAGCCTAATTACCCACAACCAGGAAAATGCCCATATTCAAACCCAGGGACGCGTCACCGTGCTGGGTTCGGCAGCAGTGGTGAGTAATCGGGAAGATGCTGGCAAACGCTATCTTCGTTACTTCCCCGAAGCACAAACTTATTTTGCCATGCACGACTTTTCTTTCTATCGCATCGTTCCGCAGAATATTCGCTACATTGGAGGATTCGGTAATATCCATTGGGTAAAGGCGGAAAATTATAGCGTTGCAAACTACCCGTTAATTTCGCAAGAACTCGACCTCCTTGCCGAATTGAATAGCCAACATGAAGACGCAATTCGTCGGCACACTGCTCAAGATGAATTCAAAGCTGAGCTGATCGGCATTGACTGTGATGGGTTCGACATCCGTTACGGGGAAAGAACATTGCGCATCCAATCCGCTGTTCCGATTTTGGATGCGCAATTAGCAAGGCAACAAATTAATATCCCGTAGAGTCCAACCTTCCGCGCGTTTTTGCAGGAGCACGATTTATCGGGCGATTGAGCGCAAAGAATCGCCAGTCACCCTAGAACCTCTTCGAGGTCAATCGTGCTCTACAAGTACTTTAAACCTGCGGATGCGCGCGCTCTACTCCGGTATCAAGCTTGTTCAATGCATTCAGATAGGCCTTGGCTGAAGCCACCACGATGTCGGTATCGGCACCCTGTCCGTTGACCACTCTGCCCCCCTTGGTCAAACGCACCGTCACTTCACCCTGCGCATCCGTGCCGCTGGTGATGTTGTTCACCGAGTACAGTTGCAGTTCAGTACCACTCTTAACAATCTGCTCGATAGCCTTGAACGTGGCATCCACCGGCCCGCCGCCTTGAGCATCCGCCTGATGCTCTGCGCCGCCGATGCTCATCACCACGCGGGCTACCGGCAAAACGCCGGTTTCAGAATGCGCACCCATCGCTATTAAACGGTAGTGCTCACTAATTTGCGAAACCTCTTCGTCGCTGACCAAGGCCTGGATATCTTCGTCGAAAATTTCGCTCTTGCGATCTGCCAAATCTTTAAAGCGGGCAAAAGCGGCATTCAAGGCGTCTTCGTTTTCCAAAACGATACCCAACTCCTGCAAACGCGTGCGGAATGCGTTGCGCCCGGAAAGCTTGCCCAGAGTCAGCTTGTTCGCGCCCCAGCCCACATCTTCGGCGCGCATAATCTCGTAAGTTTCGCGATGTTTAAGCACGCCGTCCTGATGAATTCCGGATTCGTGTGAAAAAGCATTCGCGCCGACGATTGCCTTGTTCGGCTGCACCGGGTAGCCGGTAATACTGGAAACCAGTTTCGAAGTCGGCACGATCTGCGTGGCATCAATGCGGCAATCGCAATTAAAAATATCGCGACGCGTGCGCACTGCCATTACCACTTCTTCCAGCGCGGCATTTCCTGCACGCTCACCCAGGCCATTAATGGTACATTCCACCTGACGCGCTCCATTCATCACCGCAGCCAGGGAATTAGCCGAAGCCATGCCCAAATCATTGTGACAGTGTGTGGACCAAACAACCTTGTCACTGTTAGGCACGCGCGAAATCAATTGCTTGATGCGCTCGCCCCATAAAACGGGAATACTGTAACCCACTGTATCAGGCACATTCAGTGTTGTTGCACCGGCCTTGATGACTTCATCAAAAATACGCACGAGAAAATCCAATTCCGAACGAACTGCATCTTCGGCAGAAAATTCGATATCATCGGTATATTCACGCGCCAACTTCACAGCGGCAACGGCGCGTTCCACCACTTCGTCCGGTGTCATACGCAATTTCTTCTCCATATGAATAGGCGAAGTTGCGATAAATACGTGTATGCGTCCGTGTTTTGCCGGTTTGATCGCCTCACCCGCCGCCCGCACATCGCGCTCGTTGGCGCGTGCCAAGGAACAAACAGTAGAACGCTCGATCACTTTGGCAATACTCAAAATCGCCTCTGCGTCACCGGGACTGGCAGCCGCAAAGCCCGCCTCAATCACGTCCACGCCCAGTTTTTCCAACTGGCGCGCGATACGTAACTTCTCTTCTTTGGTCATGGAAGCGCCCGGACTTTGCTCGCCGTCGCGCAAGGTGGTATCGAATATAATTAATTTGTCAGTCATGTTGTGCTCCATCGCAATTGTTTATCCGCGGCTCTTGCCAACCAAGCCGTCTGCTTTGATACTTATGAGTGGTATATTTAGCGCGCGACGCGCAGCGTCAGCGCCGCGAGTAAACTAGCGGTGGAGTGCGATTGCGAAATGTGGCGTGAGAAGTGCATGGATGAGAATATAGCGGCTTTTATTTGGTGATGCAACAAGCACATGGAATATATTTGCTTATGCCTTGCCCGTTAAATTAGTCGCCTCTACAAAAGAACTACCTCAGCATCCCCTGCACAGCCCAATCTAACCCTTTGTCATCCTCAGGCAAATATGGAACAATCCGGACTCGGCATGCAAGTTCTGCTACTCATATCGCGGTGATCTCATGGATCAATCAATCAGTCAGCAATTTGAAAAGTTTAACGCGCATGGCAAGCTTCCGTCGCCGCGCGGGGTGGCATTGCAGGTTATCCATTTGACCGAGCAAAATGAAGTCACGGCCCAGCAAGTAGCCCGGCTGATTAACAATGATCCCGCACTGGCGAGCCGCATTCTCAAATCCGCAAATTTGCTTGTGCGTCGCGAGGGGCGTCCGGTTTCATCAATTATTGATGCAGTCACTGTTCTCGGATTCAAATCTGTACGCCAATTGGCGCTGAGCCTTTCTTTAGTCGCGGACTTTAGCTCGGGCACTTGCGCGGGTTTTGATTATCAAAAATTTTGGGCTCATTCAATTTGCTGCGGAATCTCGGCACAACAGCTTGTCGCAAAAATGAGTATCGGCATTGCAGACGAGGCATTTTTGTTGGGATTGCTCTCCCAAATTGGCCGACTAACATTATGTACCGTTTTCCCGGAACAATATTCACAAATATTGAGCCGCGTTGCAGGCACAAATAACTTGAGCAAGCTGGAAAGCGACACTTTTGGCCTTGATCATAATCAGATCACCGCATTAATGCTGGCCGACTGGGGCATGCCAACGCTCTTCCAGGACATTGCATTGCATATTGAACATCCTGATCAAAGCCAATTCGCTGAAGAAAGCCGAAGTTGGCGATTGCTGCAATTATTTCATTTGGCGAACAATCTTGCGGTTCTTTGCACGTTGAGTCCGTCCGAAAGATTCCATAAAGTGCCGAAACTAATGCTCCTGGCTACCCATGTGGGCATAGAAACAGATACGCTGATTGAAATCGGCGACTTGGTTATTCGCGGGTTAAGCGAGTGGAGTTCCCTTCTCAACATAGCAACTCCCAATCTTCCTCCATTTATTGAATTGCTTAATACAGCATCAATCGCTCCGGAACTAACGGGGATTGAGGCCTTACCCGGGACATCCCCCTCCACTTTTAAATTGCGCATTTTGCTGGTTGAGGATGACCGCTCAATGCGATTGCTCTACAAAAGCTTACTTGAGAAATCCGGACACCATGTCACTACGGCCAATAACGGGCGGGACGCGTTGGAAATTGTCAAAGCCAACCCACCCCAGCTTATTATTAGCGATTGGGTGATGCCTGAAATGGATGGGATAGAGTTTTGCAAAACACTACGCAAAAATCCCGAATGGAACAAAATTTACGTTTTCATCGTTACCTCGCAGGAAGGCACGGAAAAACTGATCGAAGCTTTTGAAGCCGGGGTTGATGATTACCTTCCGAAACCGATCAATCCAAAAGTGTTGGCAGCCCGCTTGCGTGCCGCGCAACGCATCGTTCAAATGCAGGAAGCGATGGAGGAAGACCGTTTGCAACTGCGCCAGTTTGCGAACGAGCTGGCACTCTCCAATCAGCGTCTGCAAGATATGGCACTGACAGACGTATTAACCGGACTACCCAATCGCCGCCACGGAATTGAACGTTTGGAACAAGAATGGGCAATAGCAACACGCAGTAGCCGCCCCTTTTGTTGCATGATGGTGGATATAGACCGGTTCAAATCGATCAACGACACGTACGGCCACCAATTGGGAGATGAGGCGCTCAAATCAGTCGCTGCAAGTTTGCGGCAGGCAGCAAGGAAGCAAGATGTTGTATGTCGTCTGGGCGGAGAAGAATTTTTGGTGATCTGTTCAAGTACCGATGAACAAGCCGGTTTCCAATATGCCGAGCGTTTACGCAAGCATGTGGCTTCCCACCCCCTCCCAATTGATAACAGTACATTGCCTATTACAGTGAGCATTGGAATTTCATCCAACTTGAAGCAGGAGAATGTGGAAGCCATGTTGCATTTGGCTGACGAACGACTTTACGCAGCGAAAGCCGCCGGTCGAAACCGCACAATTGGGAAATGATGTCCAAATTAAGGCATTAGTGACTTAAATTGAAAGTATTGGAATCATGATGTTTAACTTCGCGCAATTAAAATTCCCTATTATTCAGGCCCCAATGGCGGGTGGCATCAACACGCCACAATTGGCATCCGCTGTGACCAACGCTGGTGGTGTTGGCAGCTTTGGATTTGCCTACAATACCCCACAAAAAATTAGTGAAGATTTGATCGCAACCAAGGCACTGACGAACGGTTCTATAAATGCAAATTTCTTTGTATTCAATCCTGTTGAGTTACCAATACAAATTATTCAGCGACAAGCAGTTGAAGCATTAAAGCGATTGCCTATTGAAGAGGAATATTCCGTCTCAATTCCGCAGCCACCATTTTTCCCAAATATAGAGGAGCAATTAGAGCCAATATGGGAACATCGTCCAGCAATCCTGACTTTCCATTTTGGGATACCTCCTGCGAAAGTGATTGAAAAGGCACACGCACTTGGAATTAGTGTGGGCATTACTGCTACCAGCTTGAAAGAAGCAATTGCTATTCAAACTGCTGGTGCTAATTTTATAGTGTCGCAAGGGATTGAAGCAGGTGGGCATAGGGGAATATTTGAGCCAAATTCTGAAGACGAGAAATTAAGTACCATCGCTTTAACAGAACTATTGGCAAAGAATTGTTCTATTCCTATTGTTGCAGCAGGAGGAATTATGCGCGGTGGAGACATTAAAAATATCTTGGCTGTTGGAGCTACTGCTGCACAAATGGGAACGGCATTCTTATGTTGTGAAGAGGCAAGCACATCTACCGCACACAGAGATTACCTGCTTAACAAGCAAGAAAGGGGTTCTGTCTTCACAAAAGGCTTTTCAGGCAGAATGGCAAGAGGTATTGAAAACGAGTTTATTAGACTAATGGCAAATCAAACAACCCTGCCTTTCCCAATGCAAAACACGATGACTGCTTCGCTTAGACAGTTAGCCTTAAAAACGAATAATGGTGAATACCAAAGTCTTTGGGCAGGTGAAGCTTATTCAAAGGTAAGGCAAATGCGCGCTGACGAACTTATGAAAACTTTAGGCTCAGAGTTGACGCTTGCTATTTAGAAGATCGAAGGACGGAATCTTGCCAACTGGCACCAAATCAATGAAATTGAAATCGTATGACTGCCAACCGAAAGAGCAGCCGGAGGCATTCATTAGTTTTAGACAGATAATACCCCGCTCGTTTTTGAACTGTGCTACGGTTCTTGCGTGTTCCAAGCATGTTTTCTCATTTTGTATTCGCTTCCTCAATAAATATCATCTCAATGTAATTCATATTTCCTAAACAAAACTGTAACAATTTGGAAATGTTCCTGTGCGATTCTGCGCGCATGAAAAATTCAGTCTTTGAGTTGCATCTTTGTTTCATCACTAATCTGCCACTTTTCAACAGCGCTGGTTGCCTGGACACCTCCGTCCACATCCGTTTTTTCTTGGTTAAAGATTGATCATGCAGCAAGTTCGCTCAATATTTCTGTCTGATATACATTTGGGAACCAAAGCCTGTCAGGCAAATCACTTGCTTGAATTCCTGAAAGAATATTCCTCAGAATACGTATTTCTACTGGGTGATATCGTTGATTTATGGGCGATGAGCCGTGGCGGGGTATATTGGTCACCCGCGCAAAATACTTTCGTGCAAAAAATGCTGCGTCGCGCACGCCATGGTGAAAAAGTAATTTTCATTCCCGGCAACCATGATGAGGCCATACGCGAATATGTGGGCACGTCATTCGGTAATGTGGTGGTGACGAATGATTACATTCACACCGCCGCTGACGGACGCCGCTACTTGTTGTTGCACGGCGACGAATTTGATCAGGTAACACGGCATCATAGATGGGTCGCCATTTTGGGTGACAAGGCTTACGATTTATTGGTCAATATGAACATTTACTTATCCTGGTTCCGGCGCACACTCAAACGCCCGGGGTACTGGTCACTTGCCGGATACGCCAAGCGCAAGATAAAAACGGCGGTCAGTTTTATATTCAGTTTTGAGGAATCGGTCATTCACCATGCCCGCGAACTCGGGCTTGACGGAGCAATTTGTGGTCACATTCACTGGCCCATGATTAAAGAAGTTGAGGGGTTGACCTACATAAATTGCGGTGACTGGGTGGACAGTTGCACCGCAATCGTTGAACATATGGATGGTCGCATGGAATTAATTTTGTGGAATGCCGCTTCCGGGCATATCCAACCCAACAATCAACCAAAGAGAATTGAATAATTAAATGGAAAGTCCCTACAAAGGTAAAACAGGCTTCACAAGACTCATCAACGCCTTCAAGTATTCATGCGCAGGGCTTAAAGAAGCCTACCGCAATGAAGATGCATTTCGCACGGAAGTGTGGCTCGCCGTCATTTTGATTCCCCTTGCATTTTTTCTTCACCATGAAATGCTGGGGCGCGCCCTGATGATTGCGTGCGTAGTGTTAGTCATCATCATCGAGCTGCTCAACTCGGCGATTGAGGCGACGGTGGATCGCATTTCTCTGGATGACCATAATCTCGCCAAGCGTGCCAAAGACATCGGCAGCGCGGCTGTTTTAATTAGCCTTGTGAATCTAATCATTGTTTGGACTCTGGTATTGTTGAACTAACTGAAAATCGAATGCGCCCATGAAAATTCTTTTTATCTCCGATGTCTATTTCCCCCGCATCAACGGCGTTTCGACATCAATCGAAACTTTCCGCCGGAATTTGCGCGCGCTGGGACATACCGTACACTTGATCGCCCCCGATTACCAAAGCCCCAGTCCCGATGAAACAGACATCATGCGTGTTCCTTCACGGCATTTGCCTTTCGATCCTGAAGATCGGCTGATGAGTTACGGTTGGGTCATGAAACATCTCGATAAAATTCGCGCCGAAAAATATGACATCATCCACATACAAACCCCGTTTGTGGCCCATTATTTGGGAACGAAGCTGTCCCGCTTGCTCGTCATCCCCTGCGTAGAGACCTACCACACCTTCTTTGAAGAATATCTGTATCACTACGTGCCATTGATTCACAAAAGCATCATGAAGTCGATTGCCAAGCGTTTTTCCCGTCATCAGGGAAATAGCCTGGATGGTATGGTCGTGCCGTCGCACCCCATGCTGCACGTGCTAAAAGAATATGGCGTCATCACCCACGCCGAAGTCATTCCGACGGGAATCGAGCCGGCAAGTTTTGTGCTTGGAGATCGTGAATCTTTTCGCAACAACTATAATATTTCCCAAGAACGTCCGGTATTGCTTTTTCTGGGACGCGTTGCTCATGAAAAGAATATCGGGTTCCTGCTAAAAGTGCTGACTCACATTAGAAAAGAGATCACTGATGTGTTGTTTCTGGTTGCGGGAGAAGGCCCTGCCAGGGCCAGTTTGGAAAATGAGGCCAAGGCGCTTGGCCTCAATGACAATATCAACTTCATTGGCTATCTGGATCGCCATACCGAATTGAACCATTGCTATCGTGCCGCCGATATTTTTATATTTTCATCCCGAACTGAAACTCAGGGTCTGGTTCTGCTGGAAGCCATGGCACAGGGTATTCCCGTTGTATCTACGGCAGAGCTGGGGACCCGCGATGTATTGCGTGATGGCTTGGGTGTCTGGATTGCCAAAGAAGATTTGGAAGACTTTTCCGGTAAAGTCGTCAAGATGCTTAAAGATACCGACGCGCGTAAAACTGTGGGAGAGTTAGGCCGCGACTACGCACTTAGCTGGTCGGCAAGCAAGCAGGCTGAACGCATGTTGACGTTTTACCAGACTATTCACAGCCGCCGCAGTGCAACCGCATTAGCAGAAAATACGGCTGCAAATCCGATTGTTTGAAAGCACGCCATAAGATGTGATAGCCTCTTGACACCTTAAGTCAGTGTTACAGGCTCGCTTTGACTACAAAAAAACATCCGCCGACCACAGCTCCATCCGCATCTGCAAAGGCAACTGCAAAGCAAAAAAATAGCGCTGACAAACTTACCATTGTCGGCATCGGAGCTTCCGCCGGGGGACTGGAAGCTATGGAGTTGTTTTTCCGCAATATGCCAACCGATAGCGGTATGGCTTTTGTGCTGGTAACCCATCTCGACCCAAACCACGACAGCCTGCTGACCGAAATTCTTCAGCGCACCACCACAATGGCGGTGACCACTGTGCTGGATCAAGTAAAAGTGGCTGCGAATCGCGTTTATGTCATACCGCCTAACCGCGACTTGGCGATTTTCCATGGCAAGCTTCAACTCAGCATTCCCGATGTGCCACATGCTACACGTATGCCAATTGATGCTTTTTTTCGCTCCTTAGCCGAAGATCGGGGCGAAAATTCCATCGGTATTATCCTCTCCGGTACTGGCACTGACGGCACTCTGGGATTGCGCGCCATCATTGGTGCCGGGGGTATATCTTTAGTGCAAGAGCCGACATCTTGCAAATATGACGGCATGCCGTCCAGCACTATCCAGGCCGGATATGCCACTCACGTTCTGCCGGTTGAAAAAATGCCCGGCGTGCTGATTTCCGGCACACACACTCAGGAGCATCTCCACTCAGCGCCACTCGCACCTGTTTCAGCAGGCGGCATGACGCGTATCCTGATGCAATTACGCATTGCCACCGGCCATGACTTTTCGCTGTATAAAAAAAGTACCATCTCGCGTCGTATAGAAAGGCGCATGGCACAACACAATATTGAAGATATCGAAATTTATGCCCGTTACCTCAAGGAAAATCCGGATGAAGTACGCACGCTGTTCAAAGAGTTGCTAATCAATGTCACCAGCTTTTTTCGCGACAAAGAAGCTTTTGATGTACTGCAAAAAGACATCCTGCCGGAACTTTGCAAAGATAAAGCGGAGGACTATATATTCCGTGTTTGGGTAGCCGGTTGCGCTACAGGTGAAGAGGCTTATTCCATTGCTATTCTGCTGCGCGAGTGGCTGGACGAGAATCATCAGGAATTCAAAATTCAAATCTATAGCACCGACCTTGACGATGAAGCGATCGCCATTGCCCGCACCGGACTTTTTCCACCCAACATCGTTACCGACATCGGCCCCGAGCGTCTGCGCCGTTTTTTCTCCAAGGAAGATGCCGGCTACCGGATGAAAAAAAGTATTCGCGAGATGGTTGTGTTTGCAGTTCAGAATGTCATCAAAGACCCCCCGTTCACCAAACTTGATTTGCTCACCTGCCGCAATTTGATGATCTATCTTGAACCCGAATTGCAAAATCGGCTGATTCCCGCATTCCACTATTCTCTCAAACCGGGCGGGGTACTATTTCTGTCACCGTCCGAAAGCATTGGAAATCATACGGAACTGTTTTCACCTATCAATCGCAAGTGGAAGTTTTATCGCGCCACACATACTGCCGCTGCCGCACGCGCAATGATGACCAGCCCGCTTGTCTGGACTGCAGCAAGCGGAGGTAAAGCACCCGAGGAAGCCATGAAGAAACCCAAAGATACCAATTTTTCTGAATTAACCCGGCGCATGCTGCTGCAATGCTTTGCCCCTGCCTCAGTTATTACCGACCAGAAGGGCGACACTCTTTACGTGTATGGCGACACGGGGAAATACCTGCGGCCCGCGCCCGGCCAAGCCAGCCTTAACGTGATTGAAATGGCGCGCGAAGGTTTGGAACAGGAGTTGCGTACAGCAATTTATCTGGCTGCCAGTTCAGAGCAGCCCACTTTGAATAAGGAAATTCAGGTCAAGACCAATGGCGGCTTTACAACTGTAAGCCTGAGTGTGCGCCCCTTGCCTGCACCGGAAGGCAATCAAAGCCTGTTGATGATTAGTTTTCAGGATGTCGCCAACGCCAAACCAAAGCGAAAAGTTGTAAGCCAACCCGCAGAGATTGGGCGCATCGAAGAACTGGAACATGAACTGGCGTATACAAAAGAAAACCTTCAGGCCACGATCGAAGAACAGCAGGCATCCAACGAAGAGCTCAAGTCGTCCAACGAGGAATCACAATCCACCAACGAAGAACTCCAGTCGACCAACGAAGAATTGGAAACATCCAAGGAAGAGCTGCAATCGGTCAATGAGGAATTAATCACGGTCAATGCCGAATTTCAATCCAAGATCGAGCAACTGACCGGCATGCAGAATGACATGAAAAATCTGCTCGACAATACCAATATCGGCACCGTGTTTCTCGATGACAAATTGATCATTCGTCGCTTCACCCGCGATGCCACCAATATCTACCGCTTTGCGCCTTCCGATGTAGGGCGTCCGCTTGCCGGCATTAAAGCCAATTTTGACGGGGAAGAACTGCTCAGCAAGGCCCAATCTGTCCTCGATTCACTGGTGCCGTTTGAGCAGGAAATTCTGACTCATAACCGGGCCTGGTATCTGGTACGCATTCAACCTTATCGCACATTGGATAATATCATTCAGGGGGTCGTGCTCACTTTCACCGACATCAGCAAACGCATAGAGGCAGAGGCTGCGGTGCAGTTGGCACGAGAACTCGCCGAGAACATCGTCGAAACTATACGCGAGCCGCTGCTGGTACTGGACAACAAACTACAGGTAGTCTCCGCCAACCGGGCTTTCTACCAATACTTTCAAGTCGTCGCCACGGACACAGTCGGCCGTAAAGTTTACGACTTGGGAGACAGGCAATGGAATATCCCGGCCTTGCGTGAACTGTTGGAGATCATTTTACCGCGCGACAAAATCATTGAAGGGTATCTGGTGGAACATGATTTTCCAACCATCGGCCACCACAAAATAATGTTGAATGCCCGCCGCATTGTCGGAAAATCTACCGAGCCATCCCTGATTTTACTGGCCATGCTAGATATCGACATCAATCCCGCCCAGTGAAATGGGGTGAGTATATAGTTAGCCGTATAGAGAGATATAGGCCAAATGGCATATACCAAAAAATATCCAATAATGATAAGGTGAAGCATGAGTATTGTACTTATCGGGGTTGCAATTGGGGAAGATGGCAAACACACTGGGCGTTATTGCGCTGTTGATTCTGAAAAGCGGCTCGGCTTTCGCAGCCATGTACTCTTGCGTCGATGACTTGGGTTCAAGTGTGCTAACAAATGTGCCATGCGAACACACAGAAAAAAAAGCAATGACAGAGCGACAAAAAAGTTCTCCGTATTCAAGTACAGGCAGTGTTAAAAGTCATGCGCTGCAAAACGCAAACGTAAGCAATTCTGCTCAACCAACTGCGCAGACAATTAACGAGAAATGCGAAGTTGCTTATCAGAAAGCCGTCGGAAAATATTCTGCCGACCAGAATCATTATCCGTATGCTCAATTGTGGACCAAGATGGGATGCAGAAGTCACTGTGAAGACATGCTAAATATTGTGACTGACCCGCAGGCAAGTGCGCAAAAAAGAGAAATTGCCGCATCAATGTTTTCAGTCTGCAAATAGCCTGTTGTAATTCGTAGCGTGTCTGCTCTTGATTCTTCAAACTTGTCCAACAAACCCGAAAAATTCGTTAGCCTGTAGCAAGGAGCACGATTTACCTCTAAGAGGTTCTTGTACCCTTTAGGGTGACGAGCGATAGCTCTCAAAAAGTCGCTCGATAAATCGTGCTCCAAGTTGTTTTTTTAAAGGACAATCTGGGTTAAATAAGGTTAGCGCTTGATCGAACCGGCACAAAGCGACAATGCTGCTTCCCTATGGGCCAAAGTTGATAGAGGCCGCCGTTACAAGACCATATCTACTACTGTAAAGAACAAGATTCTGGAAGCTGAGTGAACCGGGCGAGGTGGCGGGTATCGTGATACCATCAGGAGTAAGATTGGTTGCATCTGGTGAACATGTACCATCCTGATACCAGGCCCAAGCGATTGTTCCGAGATTTTGCGCATACGCTGCATTCAATACATATTGGTGGTCTACCGTATTGGCGCAAACTCCGTCCGCAAACGCGCCCACTTCACCCAGCACGAAACTCAGATTGCTGTTGGCGATTAAACTCATATAGGAATCAATATTTGCGTGTGTAATACCGTCCACCGCAGCCCAGTAGGAGTGAACTGAAAACATCGTGTTACCCAGCGGATCAGCCGCAAGAATAAGTTGCCCGTTCGTTTTTCCGGCAGTGGCGGATGGGTCGGTAAACGCCGCGACATCCGTACCACCATTGGGTGCATCTACCATCAGGGGTAGATTACCAACGCCGCCATTAGCCCAGGCTGTCCGTATTGCGCTGATGGCGCTAACATAGTTGCCGGTGAAGTTTGCTTCATCGCTGGCCGAATAAACACTGCCCCACTCGTTGGCCAGATCAACGATCAAATGGTTCTGGTGCTTCTTTATAAGCGCCACGACAGAGGGACTAGTCCAAAAACCGGTGATGCGATTTGCGAAAATCGTGGTGTCATTACAAGGGGCACCACCGCCGGTCAAGCCGACTGCAAGATAGCATGTCACATCATGCAACTCGATGATGGGCAAGATACCCAAATTGGCATAGGTTTGAATTGCCGTATCCAGATTCGTCAACGTGTAATACGTGGGCGCACCTGCCGTCCAACCGTTTGCTGTATTACCCCACCACACCAAGCGCACGGCATTCGCGCCGCTCGACTTCACCGCATTGGCGACAGCAACCAGGTCGTCTGCATAGCCTGATTGATAAACCGGCACGTTCACAGCCCGAAACAAAACCACCTTACCCTTGCTGTCCAGCAACTGATTATTTTGAACCAGCAACGCAGCGGTAACACACGATACCAACACATTACTTATATTGGCTGTTGCAGTACCGGAGCCGTTGGCAACTGTGCAGATTTGACCTGATGGCTGAGTTGAAACAGTTACTGAGTAGCTTGTTGAACTGGCAAGTGAAGCAGAAAAAGTGAAGGCACCATTTGATGTCACAGTAAGCGCATTACCACCGTTGTCTTGAAGGATGACTTGCTGACTACTTGCGAGGCCGCTGAGTGTGCCACCAATGGTCACGTTTCCACTACCACTTCCACTTCCACCGTTACCATTACCGGCGCTACCACTGCCTCCACCTCCGCCCCCGCTGCAACCAGAAAGCAAAAAGGAGGCAGCAAGAAAAATCGCAAATCCTATATTGATAGGGTGCTTGAAAACGAATTTGGCAGGCATGTAAAATTTCATAATATTACTATTGCCAAGTTCCACTGGTAACCACAGAAACCGGTGTATTGCCTGCCGGTTGACTCACCGGGGTATTTGAAGTCAGCGCACCATTTGTGCCGATCACGAATTGCAAAATGCTGTTGCCGACATAGTCCGCGACATAAGCATAAAGACCGCCCGCTTCGACCGTGCCCCAATACGGGTTTGAACCCACCGAGAGGGATGCCGTCGACAGCGGACTCAATACGCCACCCGCGCCGATGGCGTACTGAAGCACACGACCGCCTATGTCAGCCACATAGACGTATTTGCCGCTGGGATCAACGCTGACAGACTTAGGTCCCGATCCAGCCGCTACGCTGGGTGTCGCCAAAGGTGACAAAGCACCGGTAGAGCCTATCGAGTATTGCAAGACAGTGGCACCGGAGGTGTCTGTTGCATAAACATATCTGCCGGACGGATCGACGGTAATCGAGAAAAGCTGAGCACCTGCGGCAACCGAAGCTGGCGCCATAGGCGTCAACACACCGTTTGCCGCTACGGTATATTGTGAAATCGTAGCCCCGGAAACCGTGCCATAGTTAGCCACATAAGCATATTGGCCGGAAGGATCAATAACGATCGCCTGTGGCGCAGAGCCTGCGCCAACGGTGGCCGTCGTCAACGGTGCCAACACCCCGCCCGCTCCAATACTGTATTGCGAAATATTATTGGTGCCGGTATTCAGCACATAAGCATATTTACCCAGCGGGTCGATAGTGCCAGTTGACGGCCCGGTACCGGTATTAATTGTTCCTGCAGGAGACAAAGCTCCGCTTGTTCCGCCAGTGCCGATGGTGTATTGCGAAACCTCACCGAGATTGCCAGCGCCACCGGAATAGTTCACCGCATAGGCATACTGCCCGGTCGGGTCAACCATCACAAATTGCGGAGCTATCCCCACTGAGCTTACTGTTGCCGGTGCCATATTACTCAACGCGCCGCTCGTGCTTATGCTGTATTGCGAAATGGTGCTGGGGTTAACACCGTCACCTTTATTTGCTGCATAGGCATACTTGGCAACCCCGGTTACCGCAGCTGTTCCGGCAGCTATCACGATTGATTTCGGCCCGGCCATATCGGCAACAGTAGCTGGTGATATCGCCGTCAATGAGCCGTTTGCACCGATGGTGTATTGAGAGATATGGGAGATAACGTTGCCGCTAGCATTCGCCACATAGGCGTACTTGCCCGAGGGATCGACGGTGACGGAGTTAGGGGATACGCCAGCCGGAACCGTTGCCGGAGCCGTTGGCAGGGACATCGGTGTCAACACCCCATTCGTGCCGATGGTGTATTGCGAAACAGTGCCGGGGTTGATACCGTCACCCCCGTTCGCCACATAAGCGTACTTGCCCGAGGGGTCGACGGTGACGGAGTTAGGGTATACGCCAGCCAGAACCGTTGCCAGAGCCGTTGGCAGGGACATCGGTGTCAACACCCCATTCGTGCCGATGGTGTATTGCGAAACAGTGCCGGGGTTGATACCGTCACCCCCGTTCGCCACATAAGCGTACTTGCCCGAGGGGTCGACGGTGACGGAGTTAGGGTATAAGCCAGCCGGAACCGTTGCCGGACTCATCGGCGTCAATTTCCCATTCGTACCGATGGCGTATTGCGAGACTGTACTGGCAGTATTTTTGCCATTGTTCGCCACATAAGCGTACTTGCCCGTGGGATCGACAGTGACGGAAAGCGGGTATGCGTCAGTCGTAACATTTGCCGGGGTCATCGGCATCAACACCCCATTCGTACCGATGGTGTATTGCGAGATGCCGAGGCCATCGGTGCCGTTGCTGCCATTATTCGCCACATAGGCGTACTTGCCCGTGGGATCGACGGTGACGGAGTTAGGGGATACGCCAGCCGGAACCGTTGCCGGAGTCATCGCCGTCAACACCCCATTCGTGCCGATGGTGTATTGCGAGACGGTGCCAGCATTGTTCGCCACATAGGCATACTTGCCCGAAGGATCAATGGTGACGGAGTTAGGACTGGTGTCTGTCGTTGCCTTGCCGATGTACTTGAGCCACCCCGTTGAAGCATTCACCACGTAGGTTGAAACGCTGTTGTCGGAACTGTTGGCGGTAAAAGCATAGCGCGGATAAATTGATGAAGAGCCGGATGGTGAAGTTGAGGAAGATGAACCACCACCGCCCCCGCTGCATGCCGTAAGGAATAGCGCAGCCAATGGCAGAACGCCATATATAAACCTGTTAGTTCGAATATTCATTTTGTAGCGCCTTTCTTTTCCAATTAAGATCTTTAATCCGCTTGTACAGGGTGTCTAAACTCATTGAGCGAAATGCGTTTGCTATGAGTAGGCATCCAATTTTTCCGCAACAGCCCGTAATCCGTAGGGCGCAATAACCAACGGGCATTGCACCAAAGGTAGGCAATTTTCTAAGCTCTGCGAGCTTGAAAAATTGACACCGCCGTATGCACGTTCATTCGGCGCAATGCGCTTCGCTGAGCGGAAGGGTGGCGGCAAAGCCGCCGGGTACCCCGGCCTCCCCCTGCGGGGATATTGACGCCCTACATTTAGTGCGCCTTACGCGGGTTTCGCTCGTATCGCTCGCCCCAAAATCAACCTCATAACCCAATTCAAACCCAAGAAAACCAAAAACAAAAAATCAAATATCAAGGTTCAAAGGTCGAGGCTCTAGCGTACACACGTCACGTAGCCGGTGACCGTGTCGTAGACCGCGCCAACGAAGCCGACGCTCAGGTCGACGTAGTAGTGGGCGCCAGCGCTGAACGGCGTGGAAGACCAGGTGCCGTACAACGTCCACCCCTGACCGGCCAGCGTCGAATTAGCCGGAGATGGATACAGGTGATACAAATCAAGCAATTCCACTTGCGTCGGCAGTCGCCAATCGAGGCCATTGGCCGTGTTCGTACAAAGTAGGGCCGCATTAGAATAGGTGTAGCCTGTCCCCGAGATCGGTGTCCAGATCAGACCGCCCTGATAAACAAATCCGCCAGACAACAATAAGCCAACATTTCCCGTGTGGTTCAAGACCGTAAACGCACCGCCGCCGATATACTGAAGCTCAATGGCTGCGTACTGAGTACCACTTATTACCGCCGCATTAGCCCCGGAAATACCGACGTTGCCTTCCATTATTATCGCCTGCCCGGCAGCCTGGGCTATCGCCCAGCCGCCTGCACCGATACCGCTCACCTGAATAACATCGTCCTTGGCAGGCGAGGCAGGAAGCGTGATTGTGACCTGACCGGCGCTGTCGGCTGAATATCCGGTGTTGGGTACGGCCTGCACCGATGTACCGGTGACATCTACCCAATTAATTCCGGGCCCGTTACAAACGTATTTCGTTGTGCTCACTTCGCTTGGATCAAGAGTACCGTTTGCATTGGTGTCGAGACCGGAAGTGACTTTGATGCCACCGTATGCGCAGTTAGCCCCGGCAGGTTCGTTAACGATTGCCACCAGTGTATTTAGCCCATTTGTGCCGTTTGTTCCATTCGCCCCGTTACAAACATAAGCCGTGGTTGTAACTTCGCTTGCGTCGAGAATGCCGTTTCCGTTCGTATCCAGCCCCGCGCTGACCATCTCACCGCCGCTTGCGCAATTGCTACCTGCCGGTTCTGCGGTCGTGGCCACTAGGGCAGCGGTGCCGCTTGCTCCATTGCAGACGTACTGCGTGCTGGTAACCTCGGATTGGTCAAGGACACCGTTGCCGTTGGTGTCTATCCCCGACTGAACCGTGATGCCGCCATTTGGGCAGTTACTGACAGGCGCAGATTTGTTGACTGCGTAGACAACCGAATTGGCACCGCTGGCAGCAGGTTTCGGGGGTGAATTTCCACCGCCTCCGCCGCCACTGAGGCACGCGGAGAGTAGAAGTACTGACAATGGCAACGCGCTACGAATTAAGCGGGTGATCGTGATGTTCATTTGTATTCCTGTTTTATGGTTTGCAACAAATAACTTTGGTGCGCTTTGCCCTAAAGGTGGGCACAAAAACTTGCCCACCCACATCCTCAAAAAGTAAAGCCAAATTTCAAAAATCAAGTTTCAAAAACCATGGCTCTAGCGTACACACGTCACGTAGAGGAGGGTCGTGTCGCTGAGCTGGTAATTGGCGCCGTGGAGCAGGTCTACGTAGTAGTGGGTGCCAGCGCTGTACGGCGTCGACGTCCAGGTTTGGCCCACCGCCCATCCTTGACCGTACACCGCATCGTACACCGCCACAGATGTAGATATAGATCCATACAAGGCACGCAATTCTGCCGATGTCGGCAGACGCCAGCCGGTCAGACCGTTGATCGTGCTAGTCGTACAATAGGTGTTCGCGGGATTTCCAAATGCCGGATCTTGGGAGTACTGCGTCCCCGAAATCGGCGACCATGTTAGTCCGCCCTCGGATACATAACCGGCAGGGAGCGTAACAAGCGTAGTGGGATTAGTGCCGACGTAGTTCAAAACCGCAAAGATATTGTTGCCGATATACTGTAGCGTGATGGATTCGTACTGCAAACCGCTGATCGTGCCAACCAACGGGCTCGCGCTAATATATTGGGTTTCTATCCACTGAGTCGGATTCGTGGCAATCGTCCAGCCACCCGCTCCGACACCGTTCACCTGAAACACATCACCCACGGCTGGCGAGGCGGGAAGCGTGATCGTAACCGGTGCCGCATTGTCGGCCATATAGCCTGTGTTCGCTACGGCCTGTATCGATGTATCTGCGACATCCACCCAAGTAATTCCAGCCCCGTTGCAGACATACTGCGTACTGGTAACCTCCGATGGGTCAAGAACGCCGTTGCCGTTGGTGTCTATCCCCGACTGAACCGTGATGCCGCCATTGGGGCAGGTAGCAATAGGCGCAGATTTGTTGACCGCGTAGACAACCGAGTTGGCGCCGGTGGCAGCAGGTTTCGGGGGGGAACTTCCAGCGCCTCCGCTGCCACTGAGACACGCGGTGAGTAAAAGCACTGCCAATGGCAGCAGACTACGCATTAAGCTGGAGATGGTGATATTCATTTAATAACCCCGTTTTATGGTTTGAAATTATTCGCAAAGTTAGATGAGAATATTTCCCACCTCCGGCTCATACAACCTGTAACCCGTTTGCACGTTCACCCTGCACAATTGATCGTTCCCATGCTCTGCGTGGGAACGATCAAACCCAAGAAAACCAAAAACAAAAAATCAAATATCAAGGTTCAAAGGTCGAGGCTCTAGCGTACACACGTCACGTAGCCGCCGTTCGTGTCGGTGCTCGCGCCAACGTAGCCGTTGCTCAGGAAGACGCTGTAGTGGTTGCCAGCGCCGTCCGGCGTGGAAGACCAGGTGACGTACAACGTCCACCCCTGACCGAGTAACGTCGCCGAATTATTCGGATACACGGCATAAAAGGCGCTTAACTCTGCGGACGTCGGCAACCGCCATCCGGTCTGTCCGTCGTGAGCGCTACCCAAACATAATGCTTCTGCTCCGTAATAGTCATACAGCGTCGCCGACACCGGCATCCAGATCAGGCCGCCCTCGGATATATAGCCTGGAGACTGCGTGGAGATGACAAGATTTCCCGCGAAGCTCAAAACTGAAAATGTATTGGGGGCGATATACTGAAGCTCAATGGCATCATACTGCGCACCGCTTATCGTACCCGTCGTCGTGGCTCCGGCAATATTGACAATATCTTGCGTTATGATTGATTGCCCCGCATTCTGGGCAATCGTCCATCCGCCCGCACCAATACCGTTCACCTGAATGACATCGCCTACATTTGGTGCGGCAGGGAGCGTGATTGTGACTGGTACGGTGGCGTTGCTTGCCAAATATCCGGTGTTGGATACGGCTTGTACTGATGAGGCTGCGTTCACCCAGGTAATACCAGGCCCGGCTGCTCCATTACAGACATACTGTGTGCTGGTAACCTCCGATGGGTCAAGGACGCCGTTGCCGTTGGTGTCTATCCCCGACTGAACCGTGATGCCGCCGGTTGGACAGGTGGCTATGGGCGCGGATTTGTTGACTGCGTAGACAACCGAGTTGGCACCGGTGGTAGCGGGTGTCGTGGTTGAGCTTCCACCGCCGCTGAGGCACGCGGAGAGTAAAAGCACTGCCAATGGCAGCAGACTACGAATTAAACTGGAGATGGTGATATTCATTTAATAGTCCCGTTTTATGGTTTGAAATTATTCGTAAAGTCAGATGAGAATATTTCCCACCTCTGGCTCATACAATCTGTAACTCGTTTGCACGTTCTGGTCATTTCCGGTTACCTTTCATGGTGTCCAGTTATTGCTTAACGCCATCTTTGCTGTATTTCGTGACAAAATAGTCACTGTAGCTACTAATACCTTTGTTTCCATCCAACCCACCAAGGGTCAAGCCCGTCACAAACGCGTTTCCGCTCAAATCGACCGCCACTGCCTGCCCTACTGCGGTTGACCTGAGCGCAGTACCACCAAGCTCTCTGAGATATATTTCATTTCCGTTCGTGTCATATTTAGAAAGGAACAAGTCGCTTCCCCCATATGGCAACACCCTACTTCCGTCCAGCGAGCTATAGGTATAACCCGTCACATATGTATTGCCACTATGGTCAGCAGCAACACCTTGCGCAGAAACTCCATTACTGCCGTTGATCTGTTTGAAAGATAATTGTGTGGAGAGATTGTTGTCGTACCGTGCCACAAAGGCCGAGAACGCACCACTGGGAATGACCGGATTGCCCGTGCCGTAATACGATGAATACCCAGCCACGGTTCCAGTATGCCTACTACATAAACGGTACCGTTGGTATCAACCGAGATGCCATGCAAATTGGTATAAGCACCTGCTGTACCAAACTGTACGGCATGATCTGATGATGCCGGCCCAGTACATTCCGTCCGCACCCATGTCATAAGCGGATAGTTCGTCATCCAATCCGGCAATGCCATACTGAACTGACGTGTGCCATTCTTGTCGAATTTGAGGATGAAGCCATCGACATTACCTACTTGATTGTGAGTACACGTTGTCCCCCCGGCATAGGAGAACATTGCACCGCCATTGATCCACCCGGCCACAAAGATATTGTCATTGCTATCCGTGGCTACTGAAGTGGCAAATGTTGCAACATTTGTCGTTCCATAAGTATTCAGGGAAAGCTGATTTCCATTGCCATCGTATCGGGCAATGAACATATCTTCAGGGCCAAGTTGATATGTCAGTACGAACCCGGTACTGTCGTGATACAACTCGTGATCTGTATATCCAACGACTATTGCGTTACCAGCACTGTCGATAGCGACACCTGTGCCAATAGTAGAGGACGTATTGTGTGCTCCAGTAATGGTTGTTCCAAGGTCATCTGGAGAACCAATCAACCGGGTAAAAACGACGTTTCCATTGCTGTCGTATTTCGTCAGAAAAGCGTAATAGTACGAAATGAAAGTCAGCGTCTGATCATAAAATGATGCTGGACCGTTGGTAGCGGAAACAAATCCCACCACATAGACATTGCCATTGGTGTCTGTGGCAACGGACGTGGCTCGTGCAAAAGTGTTTCCAGGATAACCACTGGTTATCGTTGGGACAACTTGCTTTGCAAACACGACATTACCGCCAGCATCGTACTTGGTAAGAAACATATCTTCAGTGCCACTGAATGTATTCCCCAACAGGGAAGCAGTAGTGTATCCGGCAACGTAGACATTTCCATTTACGTCAGTGGCACCCGCATTGGCTTGAGTAAATAGGTAACCGGCAGCGCCCACCTCTTTAGTCCCCACCCAATTGCTATTGCTACTGTTGTTTGTTCCACTTCCAGACCCAGAGGAACCTGATGAACTTGAGGAACCTGATGGAGAGCTGGCGGGACTGGGTGTACTTGAGGGTGGGGCAGCAGCGCCGCTCAGACAGGCGCTAAGGGAGAGGGCTGCCAATGGAACAATCCCAACGATAAATTTGCTAAGACTGATTTTCATTTTGTAGAGTCTTTCCTTACCAGTTGGGATATTTCATCCGGTTGTTCAACACGTCTAAACTCATTGAGCGATAACTTTTTTCTTGAGTAGACATCCAATTTGCCCGCAATAACCATTTAATTAGCACAGCGATTGTAATACCAATTGGATACCAGTGTAAATAACCATATTGTTGCCATATTAGACATGCACTCAAAACCCCCGGAGACAAGCTCATTCGCTATTGGTATCATCCCAAGTTCATTGGGAAAGGAGTTGATCAATTGGAAAAAATGGATATATTGGGTTTGGTGGCAACGACATTCACGACCTCGTCGTTTATTCCACAAGTGTGGACAACGTGGCGCACCAAAGATGTCAGCGGCATTTCGTTGCCGACTTACATCATTATCACCATAGGCTTGTTTCTTTGGTTGCTCTATGGGATTTTTAAAGGCGATATGCCGCTTATCGTGGCGAACGCGGTTATGGTGCTGCTCACTGCGGCGATTACCGTGATGAAATTACGTTATGGCAAGGAAGCAAAATGACAAAAAATAGCCGCACCTCAGACCTGATAGAAAAATTAAGGCCGGATCGCAATCTGGCGGAGCCGGTTTATCAACAATTGATGCGCAATATTTTGAGCCTGATTAATTCCGGCGAGATTGTGGGTAATGACAGCTTGCCTTCGGAGCGCGTTTTGGCTGAAAAATTAGCCATCAGCCGCACCACGGTACGGCGTTGCTATGACGAGCTGCGCACGGCGCAGCATTTGGTCAGCAAAGGCCGAGCCGGTTATGTGGTGCATGACGTGCCCAATTTGAAACCCAAGCTCGGGCGCTTAAAAGGCTTTACTGAAGAAATGAAAGAGCTGGGGTTAACCCCGAGTTCACGCTTGCTGGAACGCGCAGTGGTAACCGATCGCACAATTGCCTCTATTTTCGGACGTCAATCGAATGCGCAATTTTTGCGCATCGTGCGCTTGCGCCTGGGGGATGAAGTGCCGCTCTCGCGCGAAGTTGCCTGGTATGACTTAAAGAGCGCACCGATGGTGGCCGACTGGGATACGCAAGGTTCGATTTATCAATACCTGCAAGGTGTGTGCAATATTCACCTGACCAATGCCGAGCAGACTGTTGAAGCGATATTGAGCAGCCCTGAAGAAACGCAGGTGTTCGGTTTTGACAAGCCAAGCCCCTGCCTGCTGTTCAAACGTAAAACCTTCGGCTCAAGCGGGCAGATTATCGAATACGTCGAAGGTACATTTCGGGGCGATGCTTATGTCTACAACATTAATCTGGATATTAGCTGATCGGCTGTTTGTTGAGCTTATTTGCCGCGCGAAAATTCTCTACACGGGCTATATCCGGCAATACGACCAATACGCCCTGCGCCGACGCAACTAACGCGCCGCAAGCGTTGGCAAAGGATAGAGTTTGTTCCAAAGACAATCCCTGTGACCAGCCCCATAACAAGCCGCAGCCAAAAGCGTCGCCCGCTCCGGTTGCATCCAGTTGCACAATCGGCCAGGCAGGTTGGAAATGTGTCTCTCCTTTATTGGTATAAGCGACAGCGCCATTAACACCCAAAGTCACCACAAGCAGTTCGCAAGTCAGCGCCAATTGTTGAACCAAGCCCGGCAACTGCTGTTGCCAGGTGCTGGCATCCCAATTGGCCGCAGCCGGTAGCGCAAACATCAAGGATGCTTCGGTCTCATTGACTACCAACACATCGGTCAGCGCCAGCATCTCGCGGCTGGGCATGCGCCAGGGCGAGGGATTAAGATAAGTTTTGGCATGGTTATTTCGCGCGAGTTCAAATGCGGCCAAGATTGCTTCTTGCGGCGCTTCAAATTGTGCACATACCCAATCAGAGGCGGTCACATCTGCAAAGTGCTGCTGCACATGCTGCGCATTTACCAGCGCATTCGCGCCCTGAAATGCCGCCAAAAAATTTTCTCCCCGCACGCCGACAAAACCCACTCCGTAGCCTGAATGCGCGCCCAGATAGATTACTGCGCCAGTGTCCATGCCCTCATGTTTGAGCACCTCACTGACGGCCTTGCCCGCGTCGTCATTGCCCACGCCGAGCAGCATTTTGACCGGCACACCCAGGCGATGCAGCCCCACGCCCAAATTCAGCCCTTTGCCACCATGCTCTTGCCACACCCCATGCGCCTGCAACGATTCGCCCTCAATCGGCAATCGCGCCAGTTGCATAAAATTGGCGTTCATATAACTTCCGATCACAAAAAAACACGTCGTCATCTCACAATTTTCCTTATCTCAAGCCATGTTTACATTATATTTATGACCGGGATGCTGAACATATATTCGAACGATAATTTCAACCTAAGCATTCGCGCGAATATTGGCTGTTTTTAAAATAAAGTTACATTTTGGATAATTGCGGCATCCCCAAAATTTTTCATTCGGGCGCCAAATCATTTTATCCCCGCACAACGCACAGGTGGGGACGGTGTATTCACCTTCGGTTGCAAAGGCAAGCAGTTTGTCTTTCTTCGCTTCGGGCAAAATTGTAATCATCGAAATGAATCTCTGCCCGTCTATCAGAAAAAGCTTGTCTTTGCGTTCCTCCGCAAATTTCAGTGCTTCTTCGGAAAAAGTACCGGATGTGACAAATATGCCCTTGCCCGCGGATTCATGAGCCATAACGCCGTAGAGTTCACAAATTTGTTTTATGCCAACTATTTCATTCAATACTTTGCTCTGAACTGCATATTCGAGAGTTTGTGAATTCCGCGCATAGATTCTGGCTTCGATGCCACCATCCCCACCCCGATTAATTGTTTCTACCCGCTTGCCAAGCACACGAAAATACTCGGCAAAAAGCATTTGAAACCGGTGCCAGTCAAGTGATTGCAACAAATCGATTGACCACTCGGACGGATAATCTTCAGCTTCCAAATTTACGTTTTCAATTTTTTCGCTTGCGGACTGATCTATTGAAATTAATGATTGATCATTTAACAAAAATGAGGCTACGGCAAAAATCACGAAGACGAAAGCCACTACGGGGGCATAGCCAAAAAGATTACGGCCTATGGGTGCCAAGACCGGTGCGAGATAAAGCGCGGGCGCAATCCATCTCATGACAATAAATATCTCAATTGCCAGCACGGCGTATATTTGCCATGGCGCCAATAATAGTCTTGTCACTAAAGCATGCAGTTTTATATTCTTAAGTTTTGCCATATTTCAATCCAAAGCAATTGTCTTGATGCGCTCAATGCTATCAGGAAGAGTAAGGCTTGGCAGCATATTCGCCGCTACCAAGCAGAACCAATTGAGCGCATCAATATTACCTCATGAATGAAGCCGGTCAAATATTGTCATGTTTTCTGGCATAGCCGGTCATTCCTGCCAAAAATTTTGCCCAAGCATAACCAAATCGGGCGAAAAGCCTTATCCAGATGGTTTGCTTACTCCAATCGGTGCGTGCTACCGGTTTTGATCCGTGTTGAATCTCGTGCAACAAGCTTTCGCGTAGTGCTCCGGCAAACCCGCTGTCTTGTACAACCAAATTCGCCTCGCGGGCCAGCCACAAGCTAAACGGATCGATATTGGAAGAACCGACCGTAGACCAATTATTGTCGATGACTGCCACCTTGGCGTGCAATAAATTTTGGATACATTCATGTATCTCAATACCTGCCCGCAGCAGCTCTTCGTAAAGAGACAGCGTGGCATAGTGCATGAAAACATGATCCACCTTGCCTTGCAGCAGCAAAACAACACGCACCCCCCGCTTTGCTGCGTCCCTCAGTGCATCCCGAAAATGCACTCCCGGAAGGAAATAGGCATTGGCGATGATAATCTCGTGTTTCGCATGCCGGATCGCGTTCAAATAAGCATGTTCAATATTCCGGCGATAGCGCAAATTATCGCGAATCAAAAAAACAACTTCGTGATGCGCGGACTTTTGTCGTGCCAATTTTTTTACACGAGTACCGGTACTGCGAAGATTAGTCCAGGAAACAAGTTGCCACAACTTGCAAATGGCGTGAGTGATTTGGGCAACAACGGGACCCCGCACCTCAACCGCATAATCCAATCGCTTTGCATGAGTTTGATTCGACATGTCGTCGATTATGTTGATGCCCCCGACAAATGCGACATGCTCATCTATTAATACCAGTTTTCGATGCATGCGCCGCAGGCGCTGGCGGCGAAAACTCAACCGCGCCACCTCGGGTCGAAACCACAATACTTGCACCCCGAGCATGCGCATTTCGTCCAGCCAAAGCGGTGGGAAGTCTGCCGCCCCGAAACCGTCCAACACGACATGAACAGCCACTTCACGAACCGCAGCGCTTTCCAGTGCTTCTTTCACCAACCGACCGATTTTGTCGGCGGCAAAAATATAGCTTTCAAGGTAAATTGAACGCCGGGCCGAATGTATCGCCGCCAGCAAACACGGAAAATATTCTTCACCGCTACGCAACAACGTTAGCTGGTTGCCCGAGACCTCATGCACACTACTCATGGCAAACTCAGACTCGCGGAAAGTGCTGCGTGGTCTGAAATTTTATTCCACGGATGCTGTGCATGAACGGCACTGTTTTTTACGCTGAGTCCGCGCACATAAATCCGGTCCAATCGCAGCAACGGGAATGACACCGGAAAGCTGCGCGCCAACGAACCGCTGCCGCTCTCGAATACTTCACGCAAATCTAATTCATTGGCCAACGAATGTCGGGCATGGTTATTCCAATCATTAAAATCGCCCGCAATAATTAGCGGCGCATCTTTCGGGATAGCTTGCCGGATAAGTTCGACTAAAGCGCCGAATTGCAGATTGCGCCCGTGTTTAAAAAGGCCCAAGTGGACACACAGGCAATGCAAACTATTGCCCTGTGGTAGCGCCAATTCACAATGCAAAACGCCGCGACTTTCAAAACGATGCGCGGAAATATCCAGATTACCCCAATTCAGAATCGGATAGCGGCTGAGAATTGCGTTGCCATGATGCCCGCTCTCATATACCGAGTTTTTTCCGTAAGCATGATAGGGCCACTTTTCATGCGCAAGGAATTCGTGCTGGGAACGTGCCAGATCGGCTACGCCATGCAGTGCGGAATGGGAGTTCGCGCCCAGAACTTCTTGCAAAAAAACAATATCGGCATCCAGTTCGCGCAAGCGTTGACGCAATTCATACAATACAAAACGGCGATTAAACTGCGAAAAGCCCTTATGGATGTTATAGGTAGCGACCGATAGTTCAAGCATGCGGGCAGCAGCTTCCCATTAACTGGATGCGAACTCGATAATCGCAGTGCGCAATTCTTCTTTAAGTTGCTTTTCCACCTCAATCAGCGCACGTGAACGGGCCGTTTTGGGATCCTGAGCCGAAGTTTTGAATGGCCAAGTTTTGCTGCCGCGCACACGGCCCGATGCTTTTTCAACCAAAGAAACTTCGAGTGTTCCGCGTACCCAGTTCCAATTGTCACGGCGACCGAGATCGGTCAACGAAAGTTTGCCGACCAAGACCAGATCCGCTTGCTCTCCACCTGTGGCAAGAAATCCGGCAGCAGCCAAACCACCTTTGAGAATTCCGGGGAACTCCGCTGCTCCGGCATCTTCCGCCACTTCAGGTGCAATGCGGACGTGCTTCAAAATATCGTTAATCTGGGACTGAATGGAAGCTTGGGATACCGGGGCTTCCAAGCCGTGTCCTGAAGGATCGACAACTTTGAGCGAAGCCTGAAACCCATCGCGTTTGATTGACACGTCCAATGCCTGGGAAAGTGCGCCCACTTTTTGCAGCGGATCTTGTGCAGCCTTGGCTGTCTGCAATTGAAGCTGCACGGCATCATCGATCTTGCCCAGCTCCTCACGCAAACTGGTTCCAGCCTGCGCGCGTGATAAAACTGCAAGGGCATGATAGTCCCTTGTTACGGGGTCTTGCCAATGATCCGCGATGATTATCCCGCTAATCACCTTGTCTGTCTTGGCGGAAACTTGCTGCGAAGACAATTTGTTTACCTGTTCATTTTTACCCGATTTGGCAACGGTGGTTGAGCTGTCATTTACCACCTGAACACGAACTTCAAAAATCGTAGCCAAATCGCCGCGCGCCCGATCCTGTGCTTCCGCTTCAGTCGAACCGACTCCGCGTCCGGTTAAATATTCAGCATCACGGTATTTCAGCGAGCTGCCATTAACCCAATCGGGCGTTCCCGCCCAAGCGCCGGATGTAAGCAAAAAGGCGACTGAGAAGAGCAACGCCTTAAAATAATTTTGCGAAATAACCATGTTGAGCCTCCCTAATGTTTGCTACACAAATTGAAACAATTAGTTCTGTCTTGATTGCAATTGCGAATTACAACGCCGATTAAAACGAACCCAAAACCGACTTCGCGTTCTTCCCATAGGAGTCTAGTTCCATTTCCAATGCAGGAGCACCATCCTTTTTTGCCTTGAATAGGTATTTGGCAACTCCACCAGGCACCTTGTCGGTCAGCCACCATTCAGAAACGCCGGCACCCATCACGCTATAAACGGCCTTGCTGGCATTAAATTGTCCAGCGCCTACCTGAACGCTCTCCTTGCCAACGACAGCGCCTTCGATACTTTCCCTTGTTAGCTTTGAAGGGGGAAAGTAATACTGTTGCTCTGTCACAGGAATTTCACCCGTTTCTTGACCCGGAAACTGTGCTCGTAGCCGCAGAAGTCGGGCACGCTGGGGGGCGAATAAAGCCTCAAATATAAGTTGCTTTGAAGCGTCCTTTTCTTTTTCTTTGGTGTTAAATACTATTCGCCACCACTCGTTTCCATTTTCTTCCTTTTTTAAGAATGCCTTTTCGGCCACATAAGCCTGACCTGTAGAGGAGGTCCACTTTGTCCATTCTCCGGGCTCTAAATCCTTCGAGCCGAGCCAGTATCCACCCGCACTAAACGCATACGTAAATGCCACACTGGCATATTGTCCGATGGCCGCAACAGGAACACCTCCTCCAGCCGGCGCAACGTTGGCCGGTGCGGCAGGAGTCTCCGCTCCCTCTGCTACGCGGATGTTGTCTGATGAATTTAAGAAATAATCGGAAGCAAATGTCTTCCGTCCGGGTTTAATCACAACTTCAAAATCATGCGATCCAAGCACATTGCCACTTGCGCTGTAATAGGTGGCGGTCAGCTTATGCTTCCCTGCCGGCAGCGGCAAACGTGCCATCAAAATATTTCCGGGCAACAATGTCCAACTTCTGGTATCTGCCCTTTCGGAAACATTGGTCGCGATGTTTGCCACAAATCCGGCAAAATCCCCGCCTTTTTTCTTCGCTTCATTTACAGCAACCCCTTTGGCAACCAATCTGGCGATTGCGCGGGCGGTAATGGCTGGCAAACGATCCTTCAAACTTTGTTCTGCCAAGTCGTTCACGTTTTCGACTATTTCAGAAGTAGCAGTGGTTCCTTCCGAACTCAAAACGACACGGGATACGGGAACGTGACGCCTTTCAAATTTGGGCAAGGCCAAACTATAAAGGTTCGATCCGCTTGCCACCCGTGCAATGAATTCTTTCAAAGTAGGCCCCAAGCCATTGTGCAATACAAATACCGTTTCGGTAGGTGCCGGTTTGCCGGATTCAATGCGCTTCAAATCTTCAGTCAGTGCGTGAGGAACGGGAAAGCCGGAATTTTGCGCTTTGTAACTCGCTATCGCTTTTTCCATTTCAATGCGCGCTTCGTCCTTTTCCCCTGCTCCCTCATAAATCATGCTATTGAGATAGCGCACGAATGAACCGGAGAGGTATTTCGCTTTGACATTTTTTTCGGCAATCAAATGCTGTTTGACATCGAATTGTCTGGCCTCAACCGCAGCGTCTTCAATATTATCCGATTGCAAATAATTGAGCGCCTCAAAAGCGTAAACCATCAACTGTTCATGGGGCAAACCTTCATAGGCTTTCAATGTGTCGTTGACTACGACAGAACCGGCCTGCTCGGTTACGCTGATCGCGTTATATTTTTCCATCACTCCTTTTGCGTGATCAAAATATTTATTGGATTCGGAATAATTTCCCTGCAAGCGGAGCAGCGTTGCCTTGTTGAGAAAGTGCAAGGTTTCATCTGCGCCCGTTAACTTGAGACTATCGAGATCCTTGACAGCTCCGTCCAGATCGCGATTGGCTGCTGCTGTTTCCATTTGGCCTATACTGGCACTGTAGGTTGCGCAACCCGGCAACGCCAGTACCATCGAGATTGCCGCAAATCCAAAAAACCATCGGCGGAATCCATTCCCAATTTTAATCAAAGCCTGAATTCCCTTAATACCGCTTATGACATTGCCCATTTTTCGCCCCTGTTATTCGGACTACATTGCTTGCCGGTTACGATCGGAAAATCCCCGGTCAAAGCCGGGGATTCTTGGTTATACCGTAACGGTATTAACGGAACGTTGCACCAGTAACATCTTTCTTGAGCTTCTTCTGACCCGTCCACACTTTACGGTTGTCAACAATACTGATCAAGGTTAGATCAATTTGATAAAACTTGATCTGTTCTTTGCCCGAAGCATCGATGATGGTATTGATCGTGCCTTGCAACGAGTAGTCAGCGCCCGCTTCTTTTCCGGCTGCCTTTCTTGATTCCTCGGTAGCATTTGTATCTTGATCAACACGCTCATTACGAATGTCCTCACGCTCTTCCTTGGACGCGACCACATCTACACGCCCGGAATTGACAAAAGCCCGCTCAAGATCGGAAATAAAAGTGCGTGTATTGATATGCTCGTGCGACAAATTGCGAACACTTTGAACAATGACAGCGGGCGTTTTTTTAGATTTCTGTTCATGACGGGTAATCCAGCCCCCCGATAATGAATCGCGAATCATTTCTTCGGAAACCAGCCGAGAGTCGGTGTCATTCCAATTGCCGGACAGATCTTTGACTTCTCCCACATCAATACGCTTTACTTCGGTACCGCATCCGCCCAACGTCAAAGCAGCAGCGCTAACCAATATCAATGCCCAATTTCTTTTGCTTAACATTTCAATCTCCCTTCAGTGATTAATCTCATAAAGCTATCCAACACACCAATCTGCAAATATTCCTTTTGGAAATTTACCCTAGACATAACGGACTCACAATAGCCGACATGCAATATTAATTAATCCTTAATCCTCTTACCAATTAATATATTGATTTAAATGGAACTTTATGCATTTCCCAAATTGCGCAAAGGTAGGTTAATTTGTTTCGCGAAATCCAACATGCGCTTAATTGGTTTAACCGCATTTGTAATTATTGCAGGATCGACAAATATCTCATTCTTTCCCGACTCCAAAACTTCGGCCAGATTAAGCAGGCCGTTCATCGCCATCCACGGACAGTGGCTACAACTGGTGCAATTAGCGCCCTGTCCTGCCGTGGGCGCTTCGAGGAATTCTTTATCGGGGCAAAGTGTACGCATCTTATGCAAAATACCGTTGTCGGTAGCCACGATAAATTCCCTTGCAGCCGAATTCTGTGCTGCCTTGATGAGCTGCGATGTCGAACCGACCACGTCAGCCAGTTTAACAACGGCACGGGGTGATTCCGGATGTACCAGCACAAGTGCTTTGGGATGCAGTGTTTTCAGTTCGAGCAGCTCTTTCGATTTGTATTCGTCATGCACGATACAAGAGCCTTGCCATAGCAACATCTCCGCTCCGGTCTGTTCCTTGACATAACCGCCCAGATGACGGTCCGGTGCCCAGAGTATTTGTTTGCCCAGCTCCTTGAGATGCTTAACCACCGGCAAAGCAATGGAACTGGTTACCATCCAATCGGCTCGCGCTTTCACCGCTGCGCTGGTATTGGCATACACCACCACCGTATGATCCGGATGTGCATCGCAGAAAGCAGAGAATTCATCTATCGGACAGCCCAAGTCAAGCGAGCATTCCGCCTCCAGATCGGGCATCAACACGCGTTTTTCCGGATTCAAAATCTTCGCTGTCTCACCCATGAAACGCACACCGGCCACCACGATTGTTTTAGCGGAGTGCTGGTGACTAAAGTTCGCCATATCGAGTGAGTCAGAAACAATCCCGCCGGTCGCCTCTGCCAAATCTTGTAGATCGGGGTGCACATAATAGTGTGAAACCAATACTGCATCCTGCTCTTTCAGCATGCGCTTGATACGGGCAATCAGTTCGGGTTTCTCCCCGGCGTTTGGCTCGCGTGTTTTTTTTGCCCACGCGTGCGCAGTGCTGCAACTCGTCTGCGAGTTATCCGGAAAATCATAATCAATTTGAATAATATTTTCTTGCATCTCTAATTCCTAAAGTCCAAAACAGAAGCCCCCTCGCAAGCTCTCCCCCGCTCACTTAATTCACTGCCCACTTTTACAAAGTTGATCAGGGAGAATTTAAGTTGATCCTATTCGGCAACTCCAAAATAGCAGCCCTATTGCTCGGAGAAAATACTTTGTCCGCCGCGACATTCCAAGGCAACCACTGGTGGCTCAAATGCTCCCGCGCAGACAGTTTGACCTCGACTTGTCGGGGAAGTTGCAAGCCGAAAACATGCTCGGTATTTTGCGTTGTGCCGGGGGGGTAACGATGCTGCCATTGGGCATAAATGTCGTACACGTTTTGCTGCTGCCAATCGACCAACTGGTAAATTTGGGCATCCAATCCTGTTTCTTCAAATGTCTCGCGCACAGCGGTTTCTCTCAATGTTTCTTCACCATCGCGACTGCCTGTGACCGATTGCCAATAACCCGGAAAATCGGCGCGCTCAATTAGCAAAACTTGAAGTGCCGCAGTATAGATTACCACCAACACTGAAACCGGCTGCTTATACCCCATCGGCAATAAATACCCAGAACGGTTTGCCTTGCAATTTCCAATAGTTGACTGTGTCGTTGAAAATTTCCGTCACGATCTCATGGTCGACTTCGCCCAGACCCAGATTCTCACCCCCTCCGCAAAGCAGCAAGACATATCCGCTAGCGGGCTGCCAGGAAAGATCACCCAGCACATCAGCCAATGCATCCCAGTTGTGACCGAACCAATCCGGCGCTTGCAGCACCTGCGCCAAGGCAGCGAGGAATTCTCCTTTGCTGTAAACCACAGACAAGTCCACCTCAAATAAAGTCAGACCGGAGAGCACTACATTTGCTTCCAACACGGTCAGAGGGCAACTTAGCTGATAAATCCCCGCTTCGTTCAAATCTTGCAAACGTGCACACAAATCGTTAGTCATGAATTACTCCCGGATGCGTTTGAATGTTTGATAATGATCGTCAGTGTAATAGCACTCGGGAACCGCACCGCAGACGATGCGCCGCGCACCGCGATTGCGCGCGCCGGGAGTTCTGACTGTATATTCGTGATAATAGCCGCGTGGTCGCTTTGGCAATTGGCGTTCGCGATTACCGAACACGACGCCATCGCGCGGAAACGGAAATGGGCCGCCCTGCTTGATCAGATGAAAAGTATCGCGCGCTTCGGAAGGCAGTTTGGAAATATTGATACTGGCAAAGCCCGTATCATTCGAAAAGAAATCAGCTTGCGCCAAGGGCTGCCATAACAGCAACCCAAGCATGACTAACCACAGCGTTTTCACGCCGCGTATCATCTTTTAGCCCTTAACCGCTTCGGCGCTTGCCGGTTGGCGCAAACGAATATGCAATTCGCGCAATTGCTTCTCGTCCACCGCTGACGGCGCTTGTGTCAGCAGGCATTGCGCGCGTTGGGTTTTGGGGAAGGCAATCACGTCGCGGATTGATTCGGCACCGGTCATCATCGCCACAATGCGATCCAGACCGAAGGCCAAACCGCCATGCGGCGGAGCACCGTATTGCAATGCATCGAGCAGGAAGCCGAATTTGAGTTGCGCTTCTTCCGCGCCGATGTTGAGCGCACGGAATACTTGCGACTGCACTGCCTCTTTGTGGATACGTACCGACCCGCCGCCGATTTCAGAACCGTTCAGTGCCAAGTCGTAAGCCTTGGCCAAACATTTGCCGGGGTCAGTTTCCAACAAAGCCAGATGTTCGTCTTTGGGCGATGTAAACGGATGGTGGCAGGCGTTCCAACGCTTGGCTTCGTCGTCATATTCAAACATCGGGAAATCCACAACCCACAGCGGCTCCCACGCCTTGCCATTGGTGTAACCTTTTTCATGGCCGATCTTGATGCGCAAAGCGCCAAGTGCATCGTTCACGATCTTTGCCTTGTCCGCACCGAAGAAAATGATGTCGCCATTTTGGGCACCGGTTCTTGCGATGATGGTCTTCAGTGCTACTTCGTTCAGATTTTTTACGATGGGCGACTGCAAGCCTGCCTCGTTCAACTGTGTAATGTCGTTGACCTTGATATAGGCCAAGCCCTTCGCGCCGTAGATGCCGACAAACTTGGTGTATTCGTCGATTTCGCCACGCGAAAAAGTGCCGCCATTCGGCACCCGCAAGGCTGCCACGCGACCATTTTCAGAATTTGCCACCCCTGCAAAAACTTTAAATGCGACATCTTTTACTGCGTCAGTAACATCGGTTATTTCCAGGGTCACGCGCAGATCAGGTTTATCCGAACCGAAACGGTTCATCGCCTCGCCATAAGTCATGCGCAGGAACGGATTGGGAAGCGCAACATCCAGCACTTCTTTAAACACGGTGCGGATCATTCCCTCCATCAACTCCATGATCTGCTCTTCCGTCAGGAAAGAAGTTTCAATATCGACCTGGGTAAATTCGGGTTGACGGTCGGCACGCAAATCTTCGTCACGGAAACATTTGGTAATCTGGTAGTAGCGGTCAAAGCCCGCCACCATCAGCAATTGTTTGAACAACTGCGGCGATTGCGGCAATGCAAAAAACTCTCCCGCATGCACGCGCGAAGGCACGAGGTAGTCGCGCGCACCTTCTGGTGTGGATTTGGTCAGCATGGGTGTTTCAACGTCGATAAAACCTTTGTCGTCCAGGTAACGGCGGAAAGCACGCGCGGTTTTATAACGCAGTTGCATATTCTTTTGCATTTGCGGACGGCGCAGGTCGATCACGCGATGAGTCAGGCGCACGTTTTCGGACAAATTTTCATCATCCAATTGGAACGGAGGGGTAACCGCCACATTCAGCACTTCGATCTGATGACACAGGATTTCAATTTCACCGCTGCCGATATTGGCATTGGTTGTACCTTCCGGGCGACGGCGCACTTTTCCGGTAATGCGCAAGACGAATTCGCTGCGTACCGATTCGGCAATTTTGAAAGAATCTGCACGATCAGGATCGCACACCACTTGTGCCAGGCCTTCGCGGTCGCGCAGGTCGATGAAAATCACACCGCCGTGGTCGCGACGACGATGCGCCCAGCCGCACAGGCTAACCGTTTGATCCAGATGTGTAGCATTGAGTTGTCCGCAATAATGTGTTCGCATAGTTAAATCTATTCTGTTCTATTGAAGGTAAATCGGAAGGAAAATTAATATTTGTTTTTGGCAGCCAGCTTGGTCTCTGCCTCTTCATCAGACACGACCACACCCATCGAAATAATGGACTTGAATGCAACGTCCACATTGATGTCCAGCTCGATCGTATCAGCTTTGCGTACATAAAAATAAAAACCGTTCACCGGACTTGGCGTGGTGGGGATAAACACAGCCACGTATTCCTCGCCCAACGCGCGCGTCACTTCGCCCGGCACACTGGTTTGAAACGCCAGCGACCATGATTGCGGATGAGGGTACCTCACCAGAAGCACTTTGCCGAAAGCGCTGCCGGTTTCAGACAGCAAGGTATCGCTGACCTGCTTGACACTCTTGTAGATCGCATTGACTACCGGGATATGTTGCAAAAGCCAATCCCAAAACTCCAACAAACGCTGCCCCAATACATTGCGCGCCAGCAAACCTGTCACCAAGACGACGACAACCGTAAGTATCACACCCAAGCCGGGAATGTGTATGCCCAAAAAATTGTCCGGGCGCCAAGCTTCAGGCAATAGAGTGAGCGACTGATCCATGATATTAATGGTCAGGTTCAACACCCAGAAAGTGATGCCTAATGGCACCCACACCAGCAACCCTGTCAGCAGATACTTTTTCATGCGTTCCCAGTCGCGGCCGGGCATGACGCGCACGCTGAAGGCTCGCATTTGGGTGCCGGAGGATTTTTGAAGTCCGTGGCGTAATAACCATTACCCTTGAGTTGAAACCCGGCCGCCGTGATTTGCTTGCTGTAAGTTTCCTGACCGCAATTCGGGCAAGTTGTTAGCGCCGGGTCACTCATTTTTTGCATGACATCTTTTTGTGTGCCACAGCTACTGCAACGATATTCATAAATTGGCATTCTGTGCTCCTTTTCCAAAGGCGGGCATTATACCCCAGACAATATTCAAACAACGACTTCACGCCACTGCCCGACTTGTAAACCTCCCAATGTCCATTCGCCAATGCCTGCGCGAATCAAACGCAACGTCGGATAGCCCACCGCTGCTGTCATACGCCTTACCTGACGGTTTTTCCCTTCGCGGATAGTGAGTTCCAGCCAACAAGTCGGAATAGATTTTCTTACGCGCACAGGAATTGCCCGCAGCCACAGATTTTCCGGCTCTGCCATCAGGCGCGCCTTAGCTGGCAAGGTCAGTCCATCCTTGAGCAGAATACCCTGCCGCAGTTTTTCCAATGCATGCTCATCCGGCTCACCCTCAACTTGCACCCAATAAGTCTTGGGCTGTTTGTGTTTGGGATCGGTGATTTTATGTTGCAACTGCCCGTCATCGGTTAGCAATAATAATCCTTCACTATCAGTATCTAACCGCCCGGCGGGATAAAAATCCGGAACAGAGATATAATCCGCCAGCGTCGAATGCAGCCCGTCACGACTGAATTGACAAATCACGCCATAGGGTTTGTTGAAAAGCAGTATGCGGCTCATTCCATTTTCTTTAATTTGCAAAACCAGCAGTTTATCGCACGATAAGCACCGGAGAACTTAAATGAATATGGCTCCATTAGCCAGCCCGATAGCACCTAGCGTCACACGATGAAATTGATACTGATTTTTAACTAAAATTGAGAGAAACATGACTAGCCCAAAAATTATTTACACGATGGTTGATGAAGCCCCCGCACTGGCAACTTATTCTTTACTTCCTATTGTCCAAGCCTTTACCAAGGCGGCTGGTGTTTCCGTTGAAACAAGAGATATTTCTCTTGCCGGACGGATTCTTGCAAATTTCCCTGAAAATCTAACCCCGAGCCAGAAAATTGCCGATGAGCTCACCGAGTTGGGTGATCTTACCCTGAAACCGGAAGCCAATATCATTAAGCTGCCCAATGTCAGCGCCTCATCCCCCCAGTTAAAAGCGGCAATCAAGGAATTGCAATCTCAGGGCTTCAAAGTTCCTGACTATCCGGAAGATCCGAAAACGGATGCGGAAAAGGAAATCAAGGTTCGCTACAGCAAAGTGCTTGGAAGCGCAGTCAACCCCGTGCTGCGAGAAGGCAATTCCGACCGCCGCGCGGCAGCTTCGGTCAAGCAATTTGCGCGCAAGCACCCCCATAAAATGGGCGCATGGAGCGCCGACTCAAAAACACATGTTGCGCACATGAACGCCGGGGATTTTTATGGCAGCGAAAAGTCTGTCACTGTTGCCGAAGCCGGTGCCGTACGCATTGAATTTGTTGGTAACGATGGCAAAACGACCGTATTGAAAGAAAAAACAACACTCAAGGCAGGTGAGATCATCGACGCTTGTGTCTTGAGCAAACGCGCACTGCGTGCGTTTTACGAAGAACAAATCGTGGATGCTAAAAAACAGGGCGTGTTGCTGTCTTTGCACCTCAAAGCCACCATGATGAAAATCTCCGATCCGATCATGTTCGGTCATGCGGTTACCGTTTACTATAAGGACGTGTTCGAAAAGCATGCTGCGGTTATCAAGGAACTCGGTGTAAACGTTAATAACGGCTTGGGCGACCTGTATACGAAAATTGCAAAATTGCCGGAAGCAAAGCGCGCCGAAATCGAGGCAGACATCCAAGCCGTCTACAAAACCCGGCCTGAACTGGCGATGGTTAACTCTGACAAGGGCATCACCAATCTGCACGTCCCCAGCGATGTCATTGTGGACGCCTCCATGCCCGCGATGATTCGCGACTCCGGCAAAATGTGGGGCACGGACGGCAAACTGCACGATACCAAGGCGATGATTCCTGATCGCTGTTACGCCCGCGTTTATCAGGTCGTTATTGAAGACTGCAAGAAGCACGGCGCTTTCGATCCGAAAACGATGGGTAGCGTGCCCAATGTTGGCTTGATGGCACAGAAGGCAGAAGAATACGGTTCACACGACAAAACATTCGAGATCGCGGGAAACGGCACCGTGCGCGTTGTTGACGCTTCCGGTAAAACACTGCTGGAACAGAAAGTTGAACAAGGCGATATCTTCCGCGTGTGTCAGGCTAAAGATGCGCCGATTCAAGACTGGGTAAAGCTGGCTGTCGGACGGGCAAGATTAAGCAACACGCCCGCCATTTTCTGGCTGGACAAAAACCGCGCTCACGATGCCCAGGTCATTCTGAAAGTGGAAAAATATTTGAAAGACCACGATACCAAAGGCTTGGATATTAGTATCAAGACACCCGAAGAGGCAATTCAAGTGTCCATTGATCGTATCCGTGCAGGCAAAGACACCATCTCTGTCACCGGCAACGTGTTGCGCGACTATCTCACCGACTTGTTCCCAATTCTTGAACTGGGCACCAGCGCGAAAATGCTGTCTATTGTTCCGCTGATGAGTGGTGGCGGACTGTTTGAAACCGGCGCGGGAGGCTCGGCACCAAAGCATGTCCAACAATTCCAACAGGAAGGCTATTTGCGTTGGGATTCTCTGGGTGAATTCCTTGCGCTCGGCGTGTCACTGGAGCACTTAAGCCAGAAATTCAATAATGCGAAGGCACAAGTTCTGGCAGAAACACTTGATCAGGCCAACGCCAGGATACTGGAAAATAACAAGTCGCCAGCCCGCCAAGTGGGTGAGATTGATAACCGTGGCAGCCATTTCTACCTCGCTTTGTATTGGGCTCAGGCTTTGGCCGCGCAGACCAAAGACAAAGAAGTTCAAGCGCGTTTTGCCCCGTTAGCCAAAGCATTAACGGACAATGAAGCCAAGATCAACCAAGAGTTGATCGCAGCCCAAGGCAAGCCGGTTGATATGGGTGGTTATTATCACCCCGACTTTGCGAAGACATCGAAAGCAATGCGTCCCAGCGCAACACTCAATGCCGCGTTGGACGCCATCTGAGCCGAAACGGATATTCGGGTTGAATAAATGATTTGATTATGGCGGGCAACATGAATGCATAGTTTTTTTATGCTGCTCGCTGTAGTTAACAAAAATCATTGTTAAACAAGCTGTCACTCAAATGCGTGGGACAATCCGGCTTGAAGACGGACAGCAAGGAAAGGGTTGCACGTTTGTGGTCGAATTGCCGACAGGGTAATGCTTAATTTTGCCATATTTCGTTACCCTATAGCCTAATGCCACGAATTACTCGTACCGAAACCAGTAATTCGTATTGCCCTATTGTAAATATATGTGGTCCACAAGCACTACTTTTCCAAAATTCCGGCGCCGTCTCCAAATAGCGCGTAAGGTGCCCAAAAGATAGGGTGTGCGTAAGCAAACACAATCTTTTTCGATGCCGGATCAGTATACTGGCCTTGCATGATGTTAAGCATCGACTGACGCAACGCCTCAGCCCGCGTTGGTGATGATGCTGAAGCGTAGCGCTCAAAAACTCCGGACACTAATAACCTTGCTGAAACCGTTTCCACCGGCCAATGAGTAACCAAAAGTGCCCTGCTACCGGCATAGAAAAAACCTCTTCCCAGTCCGGAAATTGCCTCGGCACCTGCGCCATCACCTGCCGCCGTATTACAGGCGGATAGAACAACCCAATCAGCATCTAACTTGAGAGACAAAATTTCATCAAGCGTTAGCAATCCGCTTTCTTCAGGGCTATCCGGTGCGGCAAGCGCAAGAGCCGGTTGAGTGAGTCCCGGAAAATCTCCCGGAATCAAACCATGCGTAGCAAAAGCAACGATGCGCCTCTGCGACAGGTTAAGACTCAGTAGATTCTTCTTGCTTGCCTCTTTACCCAAGTAAACATCCTTTTGGGAATCGGCATGCAAAGCTGTGGCAATGGACAATATTTCATCACGGGTGTCAGGCAACGGTGGTATTTGACTGTAATCCATCCAGTCAACAATTGAACGAGTCGCGCCTGCGGATTGATCTGTCGTGCGGGTAATAGCGAGGTTGCGCAAACGCGGGCCAACCGCACGAGTAACTGCTGCCACCTGTACAGGATTTTGTGTTCCGAACTGGGGGTCGCCAAAGCCGATGAAGCGGGCGCGATTGGGGTTTCCGGCAGGGAGCGCCCTTAGTCTGACCAGCGAATTCACAGAGGGTAATTGCACAATGGCAATATCTTTGGCAAGCCAAGGCACATTCCGATATTCCGCAAACAGAAGATTGGAGTCGGGCGAAACCTTTATCGGTTTGGTCGGAAGCAGCGCAAATGGTAATTGCCCCAGCACTCCGTTAGTTGTCACAAGGAGTGTTTGGGCACCTTTCCATCCGGATTCTACGGGCGTAAGAAGGCTGGCATAAAGACGATGCGCAGTTACAAGATCGAATTCGGGCAAGTCGCCCAGCGAAATAGCACCGGGATCGACTGATGAACGAAGTTTAACAACCATGTCGCCAATTTCTTTATCGCCGATTGGCACAGAAACGAAAGCAAGCGCTCCCGTTTTTCTCACTGCCCATACGAATGTGCGCTCCGGAGTGGCAAGAATACTCAAAAGGGCTTCTCCGTCAGACAAGGCTGCTCGCGCTTCTTCCAAATTTGCCGGCTTTGGGTTAATCAAATTCGCGTAGTCAGGAAATTGTTTGTCGATGTTCTCGATCAATTCCTTGCTTTCATTACTCAGCTTGGCAATACTCTCTCTGATTTTGGAAATAGTATCGGGAGCTTGCTGGTCGGCAGGTGTGCCGAGCGCATTGATAAGCGTCCCATAAAGTTCGCCTATTTCGTTTTTTAAATCCTGTTCCCGGCGAACGTGCTGAGACAGTCGGGGATCGTTTAATGCTGCACGCGCACCGCTTTCGGCCAATGCATGATCCACGCTACCTCCACGTGACTCATCAGCCAGACGAAATGCCTCAGCGATTGCGTCGATACCGGCACGTTTGGCAATGTCGGCATTTTGTATATCCGCAAGTAAACCAATATATTCGTTGACAATAAGTTTGCGGCGCTGGATTCGCGCAGGGGCACCAGTTTCGACATTTGCATCACTGCGATTTGTATTCGTTAATATCTTGACCGCTTTCGCGAATTCACTGACTGCCCGTTCCCTCTGTCCGGATCGGGCAAGCGCCATGGCTAAAAATCCCCGAACTTCAGCAGTGTGATATTTCTCTTCCCCCAGTCTTTGACGACTGTTTTCAAGTAAAGGCTCCAACATATCCACTGCTGCTTGCGCCTTGCCAGTTTTGATCAGCGCCAATGCCCAATTTGAATCCCCTTCGCCGAATGTAGTCGCCAACACTTTATTTTGGACTAAGGCCGCCTGCATGTCCTTGAAATCCTTAAGCGCCTCTCCCCACTTGGATTGAGCTACAAGCGTGGCAGCATGAGCGCGACGCGCTTTTGCAAAAGCAGGCGAACCGGGTAAAACACCGGTTTGAGTAAAAATATCAATTGCGATTTCAGCTATGGTTTGCGCTTCGCGATAACGTTGCTGCTCGGCTAGAATTTGTGAGAAATGTACTAATGTTTCGCCAGTATTAATGGAATATTTACCGTTTCGCGTAAGCGTTCGTTGTAACACATTGCGAATGCTCACCTCTGCTTCTGCAAGACGACCCTGCTTCAACAGGTTTGATGCCAAGGCTGCTTCAATATGATCGTATTGAGTCTCGGATGTTTCAAGAAAAGGCACGTTAAATATCTCAGTGATATCCTCTTTTACGCCCCGTATATAGTCAAGAAATTTTTCCTGTTGTTGAAGTGCGATCCTATAAGCGGCTTCAGCCTCAATTAGTTTTCCTTCAACCTGAAGCAATCTGGCACGTGTATTTTCTATACCCGCTTTCCACGTGTATTTTTTTTGGAAAATGAAACTGCGCCCCCCCTTAAAGTTAGTGAAGATGTTTTCAGCATCTTGAAAATTTTTCTGTGCAAGGGGAATATCTCCCAGTTCAATATATACCCTCGCCAACGCGGCACGTGAAGAAATTTGATATCCCGCCATATCATAATCACGTTGCATGGCTTTAAAATGTTCGATGGAATCCAGAAAGTTTCCGCCCCTTAATTCTGCATTTGCCAATTCTTGACTCATCCGATCAGGATCTTCTGTGGGGTCTATGCTCAGAGCCATCTTCAAGTCAGCTATCTGCCGGTCAACCGCTCCCAGTTCCTGGGCTGCGCGAGCTCTTTTCCAGTAGAACTTCGCGAGATCATATTGTCTTTGTGTTTCAGGCGGGGTCTCATCAAGTTGGGCGCGTAATTTCGCTGATCTTTCGGGGTCTGGCTTGTATTGATCGAGCATCAGTGTGATGTCGTTGATGGTCCTCGGTGGGATTTTCGCCTTGAGGGAACGAAAAATAACCTGGGTCTTTTTCGCATCTTCAGGCGCAACAGTTTCTTCCCGCAGGTTTTTACTCTGACAACCAACAAGAAATAACGATAGACATGTAAAAATACCGGCCAGATACTTTACGCAAAAAATTGACCTGGAAATATTTTGAAGTAGGCTCATATTTTTATTCCTCAGTGCATAATTCATTACTGGGTGTTTGGATGTTACCAACCTTGTCAAGGCCGGATTCGCAAATGAATTTCTTTCAATAAATTATCAAAATTAGTTTGCTCTTGTTGAACTTTGGGGCATCGTGGTAAACATCAAAACGGTTTCCCCTTGATATTGTTTGTCCGATTCGGTGCGTTTGGGTTTTAGAGAGCGGGTCATGGCAATACCCTGCTGGGCATTGCTGGCTGTTAGATAAAGTTCGGTTCGCTTGTCAAACGGATGCAGAGGCAAACGGTTGATCGGGTCATCGCTGGTTGCAATAAGTTGCAGGCTTTCAACACCAAACGGTGCCGAGGCTTCAAACTTACCAATGCTCAACCATTTGTTCACGTCATCGGCATTCACATATCGGACAAAACGCCTGTCGGTCTCTGCATTTGCCAGCTCCAATAAATAAGAATAGTTCTCGCTCTTTTTGGCCACATGACCGACAACATAAAAATATCCGGGGCGGTTCAGCTTTACCAGAAGCTCGACTTCATCTTTTTCGTCAAACAGCACGTTCTCAGTCCCGCGATTGGTAGTGAGTTGAGAGTGAAAATCGCTACTCACGGCAACCCCTTCGTGCAACAGTCGATCAAAGTCCATCGTGGCTGGTTTGACCTGCAAACCTTGGTAAGCAGAAGGTGCCAGCATGGCTACGCGAGTTTCAAGCGTGTTTCCGGTGTCATCCACCAACCGATAGGTAAGTTGGAGTCCGCTATCAAATACTTCATACTCCCCCTTAAAAAATGTTCTTGCCTTATCCGGGCTGTCCACAGAAGCAATTTGCTGATCCAAGCGATCTCGTACAACTCGACCAAACGGAGTGACTTCATGTGAACCGTGAGGTACCGCGGGATAAATATAAACCGTGTTGGTTTTTAAACCCTTGGCCAGAATTTGTGCCGCCAGTTCGATGGAGGGTGCAGACTTTTCCACTTCTCGTAACTGAGCTTCTGTATCACTACGAGTGCGTGGCGAAGCAGTAAATTGCGTCTCGCCCAGTAATTGGGCAACTGCACGGTATTTTTCATATTGCTCTATTACTGTCAGCGCTTGAGTTAGAAATCCATATCGCTCATTGACTGTCGCCTTGGCGATTCGATCATCCAAGGAGGCTATTTCTTGGCGTAGCTCGGTTAATTTTTTACGATACAGCGCCAAGCTCTTTGAGCTATCCAAGCTCACTTTGCAAACCACATCATGCCCAACTGAATCACAATTGATGTCTGCCCCGATCAGAGGCAGGTCACTGCTGGATTTGATGGTGATTGCATCTGCCCTTTTACCGCTTCCTTCTACATAGCTTGATGACACTGATTGAACATTGACAAAGATCGAATTAGCCAGGTCGGATAATGCTTGCTGTTGAGCTAATTCTTTACTCGCGGCACGTGCTTCTGCTTGCAGTGTAACGCCATGAGTTGTGAATGGAAGCAAAAGCAGCGCAAGAAACAAAAAACGTGGATATGCAATCATGTAATCCCCTTTATTCAAGCAACGAGTGCAACCGGCAAATTGCAATTATGAATCGAAATTAACTTGCGCCAGTTCCTTTACCGGAGGATTCGCGGACGTACGCTTACCTTCAGTGCGATGTTATGTTCTGGAAACGTATTTGCAAGCCGCGAAACTCTATTTGAGTGAACGGTTGGTGTCAAGCTCGCAAGCGGCAAAGCGGAGGAACAGGTGCCGCCCCGCGTAGTAGACAGCGAATGGATCGATAATGTTATTCATGCGCGAGACTCCGTCCGCGCGAAAATTTTATTCAGAAGTATATTGAATCTCGACCAGTGTCTCGTCCGGAGACACGCTGTCGCCTTTCTTGACGTGGACGCTGATCACTACGCCACTTAGCGGTGCCTGAATTTCGTTTTCCATCTTCATGGCTTCGATGACCAGTATGCCGTCGCCCGCTTCGACCTGATCCCCGACCTTGGCCTTGACCTCGACGATGGTACCGGGCATGGCAGTAGTCACGCAGCCCTGATGGGATGGACTTGGGCGGGTTGTTGTCGCGGTTGATTTGGCGGCCTTTTTCTTGCCACTGCCCTTGCCGCCGGAAACTTCGATTTCATTCAGAGTTTCGACGATGACTTCTTCCGAAATACCGTCCACGGAAACATAAAACGGACGCTGCGTTTCGCCGTGGTGCCCGCTGCCGGTGAGTTTGATATGGAAAGTTTCGCCATGCAACGTGACCTTGAATTCGTTGGGCGCGTAACGCTCGGTGGACGGTGTGGCAGCCTCTTTCGGGAGCAAGAGTTCGGGCTTGAGCGTGTTGGCGTTGCGCTCTTGCAGGAAGGTTTTGCCCAGTTCCGGGAACATGGCGTAAGTGAGCACATCTTCCTCGCTCTTGGCAAAGGTTTCGCTCTCTGCTTTGAGTTTATTCATTTCATCTTCGAGCAAATCTGCCGGACGGCAGGTCACCACTTCGTCATCGCCGACCGCATCCTGTCTGACCTGTTCGTTGATCTTGCCCGGCGCTTTGCCGTAGTGGCCGAGCAGGTAGTTCTTGACCTCATTGGTGACGGATTTGTAGCGTCTGCCGGTCAGCACGTTTAGCACTGCCTGAGTGCCGACGATTTGCGAAGTAGGCGTGACCAGCGGCGGATAGCCCAAGTCTTCGCGTACACGCGGAATTTCTTCCAGCACTTCATCGATGCGGTTGAGCGCGTCGAGCTCTTTGAGCTGGTTGGACAGGTTGGATATCATGCCGCCGGGCACATGGTTAACCAGTACGCGCGTGTCCACACCGGTCTGCGCACTTTCAAACTGCCAGTATTTTTTGCGCACTTCGGTGAAATAGGCGGTGATTTCCTGCAATGCCCCCAGATCCAGTCCGGTGTCGAATTCGGTGCCTTTCAGCGCGGCAACAATGCTCTCGGTGGAAGAGTGGCTGGCACCTTCGCCGAAAGAGGAGTTGCAGGTATCCAGCATGGTGGCACCCGCTTCCACGGCCTTGAGAAAACACATCGCAGACAGGCCGGAAGTCGAGTGGCTGTGCAAATGAATCGGCAGGCTGACCGCGGCGCGCAGCGCTGTGACCAATTCGAATGTTGCATAAGGCGTGAGCAGACCGGCCATATCCTTGATGCAAATCGTGTCGCAACCCAACGCTTCCAGTTCACTGGCCAGATTAACGAATTGCGGAATGTCATGCACCGGGCTGGTGGTGTAGCTAATACAGCCTTCGGCATGCTTGCCGGTTTTTTTCACTGCTTCGACGGAGACGCGCAGGTTGCGCATATCGTTCATTGCGTCAAAAATGCGGAACACATCAACACCGTTGTTGGCAGACTTGGAAACAAATGCCCGCACCACGTCGTCGGAATAATGGCGGTAGCCGAGCAGATTCTGACCGCGCAGCAGCATCTGGATACGGCTGTTGGGTAATGCCTTGCGCAGTTTCTTGAGACGTTGCCACGGGTCTTCTTTAAGGAAGCGCACGCAGGAATCGAAGGTTGCTCCGCCCCAGGCTTCCACCGACCAGAAGTCGATGCTGTCCAGTTTGGCGCAAATGGGCAGCATATCGTCTGTGCGCATACGCGTAGCGATGGTGGACTGGTGACCGTCGCGCAGAACTAGTTCGGAAATGAGGGTCTTTGCCATGTTATTGACTTAAAAAATATTGGTTAAAATTAAATGCCTTCGTGCGCCGCGATAGCAGCCGCGATAGCCGCCGCCCTGAGTTCTGGCGGAATTTTTGTAACGTAATCAATCAGCTCCGGGTGGGATTCCACGAAACTGGTGTTGAAATTCGCATTTCTGAAATCCGGATGCTGCAAAATTTCCTGATAATACGGAATGGTCGTCTTGACGCCATAGACCACCATGTCGCCCAGCGCCCGGCGACCGCGTTCGACCACGCCTTCCCAGGTAAGCGCCCATACGGTAAGTTTGGCGCACATCGAATCGAAGTAGGGCGGGATCACATAGCCGCTATACATGGCCGCATCAATGCGCACGCCGGGGCCGCCCGGCGCATAGTAACGGGTAATCTTGCCGAAACTGGGCAGGAAGTTATTCTTGGGGTCTTCCGCATTGATGCGAAATTCCATGGCGTAGCCGCGAAAACCAACGTCTTCCTGCTTGTATTGCAACTCCAAACCGTCGGCGATGCGAATCTGTTCCTGCACCAAATCGATGCCGGTGATGGTTTCCGTCACGGTATGCTCGACCTGAATGCGCGTGTTCATTTCCATGAAATAGAAAGTGTTGTCCTGGTCGAGCAGGAATTCGACCGTGCCCGCATTCTCATAACCCACGGCACGGGCCGCCTTGACTCCCAGATCGCCGATATATTCGCGTTGTGTCTGGGTAATTTGTGGCGAGGGCGCGATCTCGATCAATTTTTGGTTGCGGCGCTGGATGGAACAGTCGCGCTCGAACAGATGAATCACGTTGCCATGGCTGTCGCCCAGTACCTGCACTTCGATATGACGGGGATTGACCACGCATTTTTCCAAGAAAACGTCCGGTTTGCCGAAAGCCTTGCTGGCTTCTGAAATCACCCGGTCATAGTTGCCGAGCAGTTCTTTCTCGTTATCGCAACGTCGTATGCCGCGCCCGCCGCCGCCATTGGTGGCCTTGAGCATCACAGGGTAGCCGATTTTTTTGGCCAGCAAGCGAGCTTCCTCGATATCGGCGAGATTGCCATCGCTGCCCGGCACACAGGGAACCCCAGCGGCGATCATGGCGTTGCGTGCCTGAATCTTGTCGCCCATTTGACGGATCACATCCGCGCTCGGGCCAATGAATTTGATGTCGCGGCGCGCGCAAATTTCCGCCAGTTCGGGGTTTTCCGAAAGGAAGCCGTAACCCGGATGCAACGCATCGCAGCCCGAGGTGACCGCGACATTGACGATGTTATGAGCGTTGAGATAGCCTGCAACCGGATCGGAGCCGATGTGGTAGGCCTCGTCCGCTTTTTTTACGTGCAGCGCATGACGGTCGGCATCCGTGTAGATGGCGACCGATTTGATACCCATTTCAGAGCATGCACGCACAATGCGAACAGCAATCTCCCCCCGGTTAGCGACGAGTATTTTTTTGATCACCAATTATCCTAAATCCAGCTAGGTGATAGCCGGGTTGAATGTTTTTGCCTCACATGCTGCCACAACATGCATACGGTATTATAGCGTTATCACCCCGCCAAAAACCATACTTTTGGAGTATTATTTCTTTTGGTAATGCGTTCAGCTCTTCTTCTGAATCAGTTCAATTTGATAACCATCGGGGTCAAGGATAAAGGCAATCACGTTAGTCCCTCCCTTTATTGGCCCGGCTTCGCGGATAACCTTTCCACCGTCACGCTTAACCTGCTCACAGAATTCCTTGGCGTCCGTCACTTCGATAGCCAAGTGACCGTAACCTGTGCCAATTTCGTAGCTTTCAACGCCCCAGTTATAGGTTAGTTCCAGTGCCGATACTTCGCTCTCGTCCCCGTAGCCCAGAAACGCAAGCGTAAATTTCCCTTCGGGATAATCTTTGCGACGAAGGAGTTTCATGCCAAGCACATTTGTGTAGAACGCAATCGAACGATCCAGATTGCCGCTACGAACCATCGTGTGAAGAAGTCGCATAGTTTTTTGTCTTTCCTGATTGTATCTTTGTTGCACTGCTCATTTAGCCTGAAGATCAATTGGGAAAGCTTGGCTGGCTTATGTCAAAACCGTCCAATCAGAGTCACCAATTTCTGAATTGAACCTTATTCCCCCTTTTAATCCTCGTCAAGAAATTAAGCATTTCCGTTAGCATGCGATCAAGGTGAGGAGGAATACCATGCGGCAATTGGTTTGCGTGATTGGAAGCAAGGGGGGAACGGGCAAGACCAGCATTAGCCATATGCTGTGTCATGGCTTGGGCTTGCTGCATAGGCATTCAATTTCTATCCTGACCGATATTGACAGGGAACCCCTTTCCCGCTCAGGACGTCACTATATTCCGCTGGATGGTCGCTCTCCGGAAAAGCTGGACAAGATTCTGGAAAAACTTAAAAGTATGCCGGATTGGTTGGGCGTAATCGACGGTGGTGGTAGCAAACCGGATATGGATAGCCATCTTTATGAACTGGGCGGGTTGGTATTACTGCCTTTTCGCGACTCTCACGAAGATATGCGTACTGTGTTGCGCGACCTTGAGCGATTTCCCAATGCCTTGGGCATCCCCTCACAGTGGCCGACAAATACCTGGCAACAGATGGCCGCCGAACGCACACTTGACGAAGTAATGCAGGCATACCGCCCCCGCTTGCTGGAACCGGTCTATGCAGTCAGTGCCAGTAAGTTGTTGCTTCAATCCGAAGTACCGGCGAATCTGCCAAGTATGCTCAACAACGTCAGCCGCGGACTGGCCCGCCAAGTATTGGATCGCTTGGGCTTGCCTTACATACCAGATATTGCCTAAATCCAAACAAAAAAAGCCCGCTACTTTCGTTGCGGGCTTTATTAACAACTCCAACGGAAATTAACCCGCTTGGATGTTCGAAGCTTGTTTGCCCTTTGGACCTTGAACAACTTCGAAAGTCACTTTCTGACCTTCTTTGAGCGACTTGAAACCGCTCATGTTGATCGCGGAGAAATGCGCGAAAAGATCTTCGCTGCCATCATCAGGCGTAATAAAACCAAAACCTTTTGCATCGTTGAACCACTTTACTGTACCGTTTGCCATGTTAAAACTTCCTTACTAAAAAACCGGGTGGATTCCCGTCAAACTGTTTGAATTCCAAAGACCGCACATGGCGAAACCAGTACTGCAGATACTTATGATTCAAACACCCACTAGCTTTTTACTTGGTTAACCCAGATTCGTCAAGTAGTTAATAAAAGTTTTTTTAATACACTTGAAAAAACCGCGCTAATCGTCAAATATGGAGGCATACAAAGTGCAACAATGGCGAAAATGGCAACCAAAAGTGAAAATTCATCGGTTCTTGAACTGGAACGCAGCAAAAGCAAGCCTCCGGAACTTTACAAGGTCTTGCTATTGAATGATGATTTCACCACGATGGAGTTCGTTGTTGAGGTATTGAAAATATTTTTTTCAAAAAATATGGAACAGGCAACACAAATTATGCTCAAAGTTCATAATGAAGGTTCAGCTGTATGCGGGGTCTATACCAAAGATGTCGCAGAAACAAAGGTAGCACAGGTATCCGCTTATTCAACGCAGCACGGGCATCCGCTAAGATGCCACATGGAGGAAAACTAATTATGATCGCCCAAGAACTCGAAGTCAGTCTCCACCTCGCCTTTGTTGAAGCACGCCAAAAAAGGCATGAGTTCATTACGGTCGAGCACTTGTTGCTTGCTATGCTGGACAATGCTTCGGCAACGCATGTGCTGCGTGCTTGCGGGGCGGATATCGATGAATTGCGGGCAGTTTTGACTCATCATATCGAAACCCACACGCCCTGCCTGCCCGGTACCAGCGATGTGGACACACAGCCCACGGTCGGATTCCAGCGCGTAATTCAACGCGCCATTTTGCATGTGCAATCCACCAATAAAAAAGAAGTGACCGGGGCCAATATTCTTGTTGCACTGTTTGGCGAAAAAGAATCTCACGCGGTTTATTTCCTCAACCAGCGTGCCATCACCCGTCTTGACGTGGTGAATTACATTGCTCACGGCATTAACAAGACCACCGAGCAAGCTCCGCAAAAAACACAAACCGAAGCGGAAAGTGAACAGGAAAATGGTAGTGAAAGTTCCCTGAAAGCTTATACGGTGAACCTGAATGCCCATGCAGTCGCGGGGAAGATCGATCCATTAATCGGACGCGATATGGAACTGGAACGCGTGATTCAAACCTTGTGCCGCCGCCGCAAAAATAACCCGCTACTTGTGGGTGAGGCAGGTGTTGGCAAAACGGCCATCGCAGAAGGTTTGGCACGTCGTATTGTGGAAAATGAAGTGCCGGATATTTTGAAAGATGCCACTGTCTACTCTCTCGATATGGGTTCACTATTGGCGGGTACCAAATATCGCGGCGATTTCGAGCAACGCCTCAAAGCGGTTTTGAAAGAACTGAAAGAAGCCCCCAACGCAGTGCTGTTCATTGATGAGATTCATACCCTCATCGGCGCTGGTGCCGCTTCCGGCGGTACGATGGATGCGTCCAACTTGCTCAAACCGGCTTTATCGAGCGGGGCATTAAAATGCATCGGCGCAACCACCTATCAGGAATATCGCGGTATCTTTGAAAAGGATTCTGCGCTGTCGCGCCGCTTCCAAAAAGTGGATGTTTCCGAGCCTTCTGTTGAGCAGACCATCGAGATTTTGAAAGGCTTGAAGACTCGTTTTGAAGAACATCACAGTATCAAGTTCAGTGCTGCCGCAATTACCAGTGCAGCCGAGCTTTCTTCGCGATTCATCAATGACCGTCACTTGCCGGACAAGGCAATAGACGTGCTGGACGAAGCGGGTGCGGCACAACGCATCTTGCCCAAGTCCAAACAAAAGAAAGTGGTCGGCAAACACGAGATCGAAGAGATCATCGCCAAGATCGCCCGCATCCCGACGCGCACTGTGTCGCATGACGACAAGAACACATTGAAGAATCTTGATCGCGACCTCAAGGCTACCGTATTTGGTCAAGACAAAGCCATTGATGTGCTGGCGCGCGCCATCAAAATGTCGCGCAGTGGTCTCGGCAATCCGCAAAAGCCCATCGGCAGCTTCTTGTTTTCCGGTCCTACCGGCGTCGGCAAAACCGAAGTGGCACGCCAGCTCGCTTATGTGATGGGCATGCCGATTCATCGCTTCGATATGTCTGAATACATGGAACGCCATGCCGTATCGCGTTTGATTGGTGCGCCTCCCGGCTATGTCGGTTTCGACCAAGGCGGCCTGCTCACCGAAATGATCAGCAAGCAACCACATTGCGTGCTGTTGCTGGACGAAATCGAAAAAGCGCATCCGGACATTTTCAACATCCTGCTGCAGGTAATGGATCACGGTACGCTCACCGACAATAACGGACGCAAAGCCGACTTCCGCAACGTAGTCATTATCATGACCACGAACGCGGGTGCCGAGGCTCTGAACAAGACGCAGATCGGCTTTACCAAGACTGCTGTTTCCGGTGACGAGATGATCGACATCAAGAAACTGTTTACGCCCGAGTTCCGCAATCGGCTGGATGCTATCGTCTCCTTCGCCGCGCTGGATAAAGAAGTCATTCTGCGCGTGGTCGATAAATTCCTCATGCAACTGGAAGAGCAATTGCATGAAAAGAAAGTTGACGCCCTATTCACTGAGGCGCTGAAGGATTACCTCGCCAAGACCGGTTTCGATCCGCTCATGGGCGCACGCCCGATGGCAAGACTGATCCAAGACACTATCCGCAGCGCGTTGGCCGATGAACTGCTGTTCGGTCGCCTCGCTAATGGCGGCAAAGTGACGGTGGATGTTAAGGATGACAAAGTGGAACTGGAATTTGAGGAAGAGGTGGCAGCAGTTTAGCTAATTTACTAGAGTAGCCATGGAACCCAATTTAGTTTTGAATCCGAAACTAAAAGATATCCAGAACGAACTCACCCGACTGGAGCAACTTTTCCATCATCCTGCGAAAGATACTTCCGGCTTTGTTTTTGAAAGCATGACAGAGCCGGACTTTTGGGAGATTGGGGCTTCCGGCAAACGATATAGTCGCGAATTCGTGTTACGGGTATTGGCTGAACGAAGTGCTAATCCTTCTGATGTTAAGTGGCAGTTAAGTAATGCTCATTGCCTTGAAATCGCACCTGACAACTTCCTGCTTACCTACACCTTGATGCAAGAAACACGTGTAACTCTTCGTTCAACGATCTGGCGTAGACATGGCGAAAACTGGAAGATTGTTTACCATCAAGGAACTGTAGTAACGTAGGATGGGTTGAGCATGGCGATAGCCATCAATCCTTCGCCAAAGATCGTTGGGTATCGCTGCGCTGTGTCAACTCTGCATCAAGCTTGCTCGATAGCAGATTGCCTGACTTTGTTACCACCCAACCTACAAAATCCAATGTCTTCTCCGACTTACTATCGCGGACGCTTCGCCCCCTCCCCCACCGGCACGCTGCACTTTGGTTCGCTGGTGGCGGCTGTCGGCAGCTATCTCGATGCGAAACATCATCAAGGCACGTGGCTGGTGCGTATGGAAGACCTCGACAAGCCCCGCTGCCCACCAAGAGCAGCAGACGACATTCTGCGCACGCTGAAGACCTTTGGACTACATAGCGACGAACCTGTGTTATTTCAAAGTCAGCGTTCTACTGCTTATGAGGAAGCCTTGCGGTCGTTGCAAACCAGCGACGCTGTTTATCCGTGCTGCTGCACGCGCAGGGAGATTGCGGATTCGGCAATGCATGGCATCGAAGGATTGGTCTATCCCGGCACCTGCCGCGAGAGTATTCCTGCCGGGCGAGAAGGGAGAGCTTGGCGAGTAAGGACAAATTATCTGTCCCTCCCCAGTAATGTGTTCTACGACACCCTGCAAGGCCACATCACCCAAAATCTCGAAACGGAGATCGGCGATTTTGTGGTGAAACGTGCCGATGGTTTGTTTGCGTATCAACTCGCAGTCGTGGTGGACGATGCTTTTCAGGGTATTACGCATGTTGTGCGCGGTGCGGATTTGTTGACCTCAACTGCTCGCCAGATTTATTTGCAGCACTTGCTGGGATTTGCCGCACCGGCCTACATGCATTTGCCTGTTGCCGTGAATGCAGCGGGTGAGAAGCTGAGTAAGCAGACGCTTGCGGCTCCGGTGACCGCGTCAAATACGGTCGCAACTTTACTTCGCGTGCTGAGCTTCTTAAAGCAACAGCCTCCCGCCGAATTAATGGATTGCGACGTGGCTACAGTGCTGAATTGGGCAGTACAGAATTGGGATGCGACGAAGCCCATTGGCATTCAGGCGCTCCCTGCATCCGATTATTGAATTATCCTAGAAAAAGCATTTGGCCACAGAGAACACAGAGATCACAGAGGAAAAACAACAGATTGCAACACAAGATAGATTCACCTTTCGGTGTTCTCTGTGATCTCTGTGGCTTGAACTAAGGTTTTTAGGATTGTTTTGTTTGCTTGCGGTGCCGGATAAATTCCCGAATCGCCGGAAAAAAAGATATCAAAACAATGCCGACAATCATCAAGGTCAGATTGTTTTTGATGATAGGAATATTGCCGAAGAAGTATCCCGCCAATGTGATACTGGAAATCCACGCTACGCTACCAAGAGCACTAAACGTCACGAACACACGATAGCTCATTGAACCGATGCCCGCCACAAACGGGGCAAAGGTGCGAATGATAGGCAGGAAGCGCGCAAAGATGATGGTCTTGCCGCCGTGTGCAGCATAAAACTTTTGTGTCTTTTCCACGTGTTCAAGTTTGAAGAAACGCGAATCTTTTTTGAACAGCTTGATGCCGTAGCGCCGTCCGATCCAGTAATTGGTATTGTCACCGCCAAAGGCCGCCAACATCAGCAACGGCATCAATACCTGCAACTCTAACGAACCCATGCCACAGAGTGCGCCAGTGACAAACAACAGTGAGTCGCCCGGCAGGAACGGGGCGACAACCAAACCTGTCTCTGCAAAAATGATGAGGAACAAAATGGCGTAGACCAACACGCCATAGTCATGCACCAGCGCAAGCAAATGCGCATCCAGATGCAGAATGATGTCCAGCATGATGAAACTCAAGGCAACACTTCTTCTGCTTCAGTTTTTTCCGGCTTGATGAAGTCTTCGCGCGACACGCCCAACATCATCAGCAAGGGGCTGGCAACCAGCACCGAGGAATAGATACTGAACAAAATACCGATGGTCAGCGCCAGCGCGAAATAATGCAGTGTCTCGCCTCCCAAAAATAACATCGCGGTAACCATCATCTGCGTACAACCGTGGGTAATGATCGTGCGCGACATGGTGCGGGTGATCGCGTTATCAATGATCTCATGTACTTCGGTCTTGCGCATTTTGCGGAAATTTTCGCGGATACGGTCAAACACCACTACCGATTCGTTCACCGAGTAACCCAGTACCGCGAGTACGGCTGCCAATACTGACAGTGAGAATTCCCATTGGAAGAAAGCAAAGAAACCGAGAATGATAACCACATCATGCAGGTTGGCGATAATCGCCGCCAAACCGAATTTCCACTCGAAACGCAACCACAGGTAACCGACGATACCCAGGCTCACCAGCAATAGCGCCATCGCACCGTTTTCCACCAGATCTTTGCCGACTTGGGGACCGACAAATTCAACGCGGCGCAATTGCACGCTGGCATCCTGTTGATGCAAGCTGTCGATCACTTGTTCGGATAGTTTTGCGCCGACTTTATTTTGCTTGAGCGGCACTTGGATCAACACATCCGCACTGGAACCAAAGTTTTGCACCAGCGCATCATGCAAGCCGATAGTACCCAACTGGTCACGAACTTTATTGAGATCGGCAGTCTGGGCGTAATGAACTTCTATCACGGTACCGCCGGTGAAATCCACGCCGAAGTTCAGCCCTTTGGTTGCCAGAAAGAACACCGCAAATAGAAATGTTACCAGTGAGATACTGGTGGTATAACGCCCGTAACTCATAAACGGAACGTCGTGTTTTATTCTAAAAAATTCCATTTTAGCTTTACCCTTACTTCATAAATTAGCTTTTGTAGGGTGGGCAAACAGCTTCTATGTTTGCCCACGCGGAGGAAACGTGGGCACAAAAAACCCACCGTACACTTCTCGCTTCCCTCACCCTCACTCTAACCCTCTCCTGCCTGCGGGCGAGGGAACAAACGTATCGCTATGCGATGTTTTTAACCTATGGCGACTTTATTCAAACGCGCCTTGCGTCCATAGATGATGTTCACCAACGCGCGCGACACCAGCACCGAACTGAACATGGATGTCAAAATACCCAGGCACAGCACCACCGCAAATCCGCGTATAGGGCCGGAGCCGAACATGAATAGCGCAATGCCAACAACCAGATTGGTGATGTTGGAGTCCAGAATCGTGGCAAAGGCGTGCTCGTAACCTTCATGGATAGCCGTTTGCGGAGGAACCCCATTGCGCAACTCTTCACGGATACGCTCGTTGATCAGTACGTTGGAGTCAATCGCCATACCCAGAGTCAATGCGATACCGGCCATGCCCGGCAAAGTCAGCGTGGCTTGCAGCAAGGACAACAGCGCAACCAGCAACAGCAGGTTGACGCCCAACGCCATTACAGAAACGCCACCGAACATGAGGTAATAGGCAATCATAAAAATTGAAATTGCCACGAAACCGATTTTGGTGGAATCAAAACCCCGCTTGATGTTGTCTGCGCCAAGGCTTGGGCCGACGGTACGCTCTTCCACAATCTCCATCGGCGCGGCAAGTGCTCCGGCGCGCAACAGCAGCGAAGTATCTTTAGCTTCTTCTGTCGTCATTTTGCCGCTGATTTGCACACGACCGCCACCGATCTCTTCACGAATAACCGGAGCAGTAACAACCTCACCCCTGCCCTTTTCAAACAGGATGATCGCCATGCGTTTGCCCACATTCTCACGTGTCGCATCTTTAAATTTGCGAGCACCGACAGCATCCAGATTAATATGAACCGCGGGCTCATTGTTGCGACTATCGAAACCGGGTTGCGCATCGTTGATACGTTCGCCGGTCAACAGCACTGATTTTTTCACCAGAATAAAACCACCATCGCGGTCTCTAAATATTTCAGTACCAAACGGTGCAACCGAAGTGGCACCGATCTGATGTTCATCGTCCACCAAACGCACTTCCAGTGTTGCAGTACGTCCAAGAATATCTTTTGCACGGGCAGTGTCTTGCACACCCGGCAATTGCACCACGATGCGATCTATACCTTGTTGCTGGATTACCGGCTCGGCCACGCCCAGTTCGTTCACGCGGTTACGCAAGGTGATCAAGTTCTGTTGCACCGCTGTTTCTTGAATATGCGTTTCTTCAGTCGGTTTGAGATGCGCATTCAGCAGAAAGTCGCTACCTTCTTCTTGCGTCACGAATTCAAATCCGGCAAAACGCTGCTTTAGTTCGGCTTCACCCTTGGTGCGAGTCTCTGCATCGCGAAACTTCACGGTGACCAGCGAACCGTCACGAGTCACACCGGAGTAGGGAATGTTCTGGTCACGCAATGTGCTGCGAAAATCGCTGGAAGCTGATTCGGTTGCCTTGTCGAGTGCGCCTTTCATGTCTACCTGTAACAGGAAATGCACGCCGCCACGCAAGTCCAAGCCCAGATACATTGGCAAGGCATTCATGCTCGCCAACCATTGCGGTGAGCGCGAAAGCAGATTCAACGCCACCACGTAATCTTCACCCAGTTGCGCGTTCAGAACATCTTTGGCTTTTAGTTGCGTATCGGTATCGGCAAAACGCGCTTTAACGCTAGTCGCATCCAACGATACGGCATCAACATTTAATTGCGCGGCTTTTAATGCACTTTCAACGCGGTGCAACAATGCAGCATCCGCCTTAAGGTTTGAACGCAATGGCAGCACCTGTACCGCCGGGGCCTCGCCATACAGATTAGGTAACGCATAAATCAAGCCGAACACGAACACGACAGCGATCAACAGATATTTCCACAACGGGTAACGATTCATTACAGCACCCCAATAAACTCGACAGTTCTTTTAGATAGACTTGATAGTGCCTTTAGGCAGAATAGTTTGAACTGCACTTTTTTGCACATTGAGGGTAATACCTTCAGCCACTTCAATAGCAATATAGCTTTCGCCAACTTTGACGACACGTCCAATTACGCCGCCACTGGTGGCAACCTCGTCGCCTTTTTGCATGGCTTCCAGCATAAGCTTCAATTCCTTTGCGCGCTTTTGTTGCGGACGCAGGATAAGGAAGTAGAACACGGCTACCAAAGCGAACAATGGCAGAAAATCGGTAATACCAGCACCCGTTCCCGGACCAATGCCGTCGGCGTATGCGTTACTGATAAATAAATTGCTGATTGAAATCATTTGGTTCTTCTCCAGGCTAACAATTAAAGTCGCGTATTCTATCATGGAAGATATGACTGTTTTACTACTGCCTCACTTCGCCCCCGCTTGCTCACAATCCGGCCCTTGCATGGTGAAACGCAGTCTGAAACTCCGCGTAGCGTCCGTCTGCTATTGCTCTGCGAATGTCACTCATTAATTCCTGATAGTAATGCAGGTTGTGAATAGAATTGAGCCTAGCCCCAAGAATTTCGTTCAGACGGTGTAAATGGTGCAGGTAGGCGCGCGTAAAATTACGACAGGTATAACACGTACACCTTTCATCCAAAGGGCGTGTATCCAAACGATATTGGGCATTTTTGATACGCACGTCGCCAAAGCGCGTAAACAAATGCCCATTGCGTGCATTGCGCGTGGGCATCACACAGTCAAACATATCGATGCCTTGCGCGACCGCCTCGACCAAGTCTTCCGGCGTGCCCACCCCCATCAGATAACGCGGTTTGTCCTGCGGCAATTGCGGTGCGGTATGTTTAAGGATACGCAGCATATCTTCTTTAGGCTCGCCAACCGACAAGCCGCCAATGGCAAACCCATCGAAACCGATATTGACCAGCCCTGCCAAAGACTCATCACGCAGGTGTTCGTGCATTCCGCCCTGTACGATGCCGAACAACGCATTCGTATTTCCCTCGTGTGCTTTCTTACTACGCTCTGCCCAACTCAGGCTTAAACGCATTGATACACCGGCAACCTGCTCGTCTGCCGGATAAGGCGTGCATTCGTCGAAGATCATCACAATATCCGAATTCAGAATGCGCTGAATCCGCATGGACTCTTCCGGTGACAGAAAACATTTGTCTCCGTTCACCGGTGACCTGAACTCCACGCCGCCGCCGGTAATTTTACGCAACGGCCCGAGGCTGAATACTTGAAAACCGCCAGAATCGGTAAGGATAGGGCCATCCCAAGCCATGAAGCGATGCAAGCCGCCATGGGCTTCAATCACCTCCAACCCCGGACGCAACCATAGATGAAAGGTATTGCCGAGCACAATCTGCGCGCCCATCTCTTTCAATTCCAGAGGCGACATTGCTTTGACCGTGCCATACGTGCCAACAGGCATGAAGGCAGGAGTTTCCAGCTTGCCGTGGGCTAAATCCAGTGTACCGCGCCTGGCTGCACCTGACGTATTGTGTAAAGTAAATTTCATTGCTCTCTCTCAATCAACATCGCGTCACCGTAACTAAAGAAACGGTATTCCTGTTCCACCGCATGACGATACGCAGCCAGCATTCTATCCATACCACCGAAAGCGCACACCAGCATCAACAGTGTCGAACGCGACAAGTGAAAATTCGTCAGCAACAATTCAACAACTTTGAATTTATAGCCGGGAGTAATGAAAATACTCGTCTCCCCGTCACCCGCGAGCAACTCCCCGCTTGCCGCCGCACTTTCCAATGCACGCAGACTTGTTGTTCCGACAGCGATGATTCGTCCGCCCCGTTCCTTGGCAAGTTTTATAGCATCCACCGTCGTTTGCGGAATGGTATACCGCTCACTGTGCATGATATGGTCTTCGATATTTTCGGCACGAACAGGCTTAAAGGTTCCGGCTCCAACATGTAAGGTAACATAGGCAATATTCGCACCTTTGTCACACAAGTCTTGCAACATCGCCTCACCGAAATGCAACCCTGCTGTCGGGGCCGCCACTGCGCCGGGTTCTCTCGCAAACACGGTCTGGTAACGCGCATCATCATTGGCATCAGCCGCGTGGGTAATGTAGGGCGGCAACGGTAAGTTGCCATAACGCTCAAGCAGGACTGATACTGTTTCTGTATCTTCAAAACGCAAATGGAAGAACTCCCCTTTGCGTCCGAGCATACGCGCCAGAATTTTTCCGGCAATCAACAATCGACTATTCGTTCTCGGTGTTTTGCTCGCCCTGACTTGCGCCAGTACTTCGTGTTCGTCCAACACCCGCTCGACCAATATCTCAACTTTGCCACCACTTTCTTTTTCCCCGAACAAACGTGCTTTCAACACTCGCGTGTCATTCAATATCAGCACATCATGTTCGCGTACCAACCCTGCAAAATCAGCGAATTGGCTATCTTTCAGACCGGCTTCTCTCACCTCCAATAACCGACTCGCACCACGTTGGGCAGGAGGATGCTGGGCAATCAAATGCTCGGGTAAATCGAATTCAAAATCATCGGTACGCATGGAAAAACAAGTGGCCTGTAACAAAAGACGCGCATTGTAGTTGATGAAGAGGGTCGTTTCATGGATAATTCGCGCCTTCGCAAGCCGGGATGGCGGAATTGGTAGACGCGCTGGACTCAAAATCCAGTGTTAGGAATAACGTGGGGGTTCGATTCCCCCTCCCGGCACCAGCAAATCAAGAAGTTAGTATCTTGTAGTATCTCGTATGATCCAGCTAAATACTGCAAATTTTTCTAGCATTTTCCAGAAATTTGCGTGTTTCCGTTCAGACTACATAGCACCACATGAATTCGCTGCCAGAGACGTTCGAAACTTTCGAACGCGCAAAACTGTTGCAGACGGTTTAACTTTGAAAGTCTAAATGACTTTGTGAGGTTATTTATTTGGTTATGCAGTTGGCGGAACAACTGCTTGTGTCGACTGATAAATGAAGGAAAATCCGATAGCCCATAACGCCATTACCCAATAACCAAAGGCTGAGGTGAAATTGGCAAAAATAATTACGACTGCGGAGTTGGGTAGCCATTGCCAGCCAAGTTGAAAAATAAACAATGATGCAGCCAGAATATTCGCAACCAGAATTAAGCGATGGCCTAATCTGTATCCATTGCCATTCGGATTGCCTACGATAGGTAAAGAGTGTCCCAGCAAATAACGCACTAGATAAACGGCACAGAGCAAAATGAAGGCCCCTACCAGGCGTCCGGGATTCGCTTCTTCAGCAGTTACTATGCCGAACAGCTCCAAAGTCAAGCGACCTAAAGAAGCCACCCATCCCATCGCAAAAGTTTGAGGAATCAAAAACCAGGCGAAAAAAATATTCAGGTTTGCGAGTTTCACTTTGTTTGCCAATCCATGAAAAAATTAATAAAAGCGAGGGGTCGCCAGATTAAATCCAGATTAGATATTGTTACCACCATCCCAAACACATAATTCAAACCAGATGCTGATTGCCAATGATACCACTTTAAGGCGGGCAAGCATTTCGATTGCTTGTTATGCTGTTGTTAATAATGTTGCAAAAATTGAATTTTGTTCTACGCAATTGGAATTAATGAGTATCATGCGGAAGACCTTAATAACTCAATTAGACAGGCACGAAAATAATGGCACGAAAAATATATTTTGGAATAGCTTTGATTGCAGTGATAACAATAGTGCTGGCTTTTGTGAATCAGGAAAAGGCTGCCGACAAAACAGATTTCCCTTGGCACATTGAGCATCCGACTGCTGATACCACTCGAATATTTGGTCTCACTTTGGGGGAAAGTACCGCTCACGAGGCAGAGCAGCACTTTAAGGAAGATGCCAAACCAATTTTGTTTAAATCGCCCGGCGGTCTACTAGCCGTGGAGGTCTTTTTTGAAGAGGTTAATCTGGCCGGACTTAAATCCAGAATTGTGTTGAGTATTATAGTTCCAGATTCGGAACTTCAAGGAATGTTTGATCGTGGCGTGAGAATGAACGCCACAGGCAACGGCAAAGAAATCAACCTGACTCCCGAAGACATTGCCAGAGTAATGTCGTTGCCGATTAGCAGCCTTACTTATATGCCGTCTACTCGTTTGGAAGATTCCGTTTTTGCCAAACGCTTTGGTCAGCCGGCAATGAAAGTAAAAGAAAAGGCCGGAGGTGCGATTCATTGGCTATACCCGCAGAATGGGTTGGATATAGCGTTAGGCGGGAACGAAAAACCACTACTGCAATATATTGCGCCGAAGAATTTTGACAAACTTACCCAGCCGCTTTTGGCTCACGGCGAGATCATAAAATAAGGGAACCTCTAAAAATCCAATTTTTCGGGGTTCCCATTCATGATGTAACCACCCGTTGGTTATATCAGATGCGATATAACTTCACGGCATCATGTCATCATCGTCATCTTGAAGAATTCGGTTGGCATTGCCTTCCATGTCTTCATACTGTCCTTTTTTTACAGCCCAGATCATAATTCCAAAAAATACCAAACCAAGAAACGTCATGCCGGGAATTAAAGTAAAAATTACGCTCATATCACCTCCTATGATTTTTCGTTCTTGAACAAATTGCGTATGCGAGCCGCATTGCCGATCACAATCAGGGAACTGATAGGCATAGTGATTGCCGCCACAAGCGGGTTAACCTTAGCCATCATCGCCATTGGCACCATGATAGCGTTATACAGAAAAGAAAGCCCGATATTTTGCTTGATCGTGCGCAGGGTACGGCGGGACAGCAATGTCGCAAGTCGCACCTTGTCCAGCCCGTTGTGCATGAGTACGATGTCGGCACTTTCCACTGAAACATCTGTGCCCGATCCGAGAGCTATGCCTACATCAGCGCGAATCAAAGCAGGAGCGTCGTTAATGCCATCGCCAACCATGGCAACTATTTTACCGTCCTGCTGCAAACGCTGGATTACCCGATCTTTGTCCTGCGGCAACACTTCTGCAATCACTTCCATACCGCCAAGTTGTCCGGCGATAGCTTCTGCCACTACTTTGCGATCTCCGCTCAGCAAGGTCATGCCTATGCCTGCGTCACGCAATTCATTCACCAATTGCAGGGCATCACTGCGCAGTTTGTCTGCCAATGCGAATACGGCCACATGTGTACCGCCTATTGCACAATAAACACAGCTCATTGCTTGCGCCTCCAACTCATGCACCTGTGTTTGTAATTCGTCATTGAGCATGATGTCGTTGCGGATCAGCCATTCGGCACTACCCAGAAAAACATTTTCTCCGTTTACAGCAGCCTGCACTCCCAGCCCCGCAGTGGCATGAAACTCGCCTACCGGGACATCAAGATAATTCAGCTTATTTTTATTCGCTTCGGCGATGATGGCCTTTGCCGTAGCATGTTCGCTGTATCTTTCTACTGCCGCAGCAATGCGCAATATGTCTGCCTCAGACAGGAGGGAAGAAATCCGCATCCTTGCAACGCTCATTTTTCCTTCAGTCAGCGTACCGGTTTTATCAAACACAAAATGGTTCACCTTGGACAAGGTTTCGAGCACCAGACCGTTTTTTACCAGGATGCCATATTTTGCTCCCAAGCCGGAGGCTACAGCAATCGACATTGGCGTTGCCATACCCAACGCGCAAGGGCAGGTGATGATCAGCACGGAGGTCGCGGCCATAAGGGCGAGTTCAAAACTTTTGCTGTCCCATACAAAAAAGGTGATTGTTGCGCACAGTAGAGTAACCAAAACAAACCACGGCACGATAGTATCGGCTAGACGTTGTATCGGCGCTTTGGAAGACTGCGCCTCTTCAACCAAGCGGATTATTTTCGCCAGTGTTGTATTCTGCAATGTCGTGTTTACTTCTACAAGCAATGCGCCGTTGGTATTCACCGTTCCTGAAGTGACTTTTGCGCCAACCGTCTTGCTCACCGGCACGGATTCACCGCTGATCATGGACTCATCCACTGCACTGTGACCTTCGAGCACAATGCCATCAACCGGTACTTTATAACCGGGTTTTATCAAAACAAGGTCGCCCAGTTTTATCCCGCGGATCGGAATGATCTGTTCTTTGCCGTCCTGCAACACGGTTGCCACGCGCGGCTGCAATTCCATCAAGCGCTTGGTGGCTGACAATGCCTGATGACGAAACATTCCTTCCAAATAGCGTCCTATCAAGATGACGAAAGTCAGATTAGTAACGGTATCGAAATACACTTCGCCGACCACATTGGGCATCAGCGTAATATAGGTGGAATAGGCGTAAGTAACGCTCAAACCTATGGCAATTGGCAAGTCCATAGTTAAACGCCACGCACGCAAACCTCCAAAGGCACCGCGATAAAATGGATAGCCCGCATAAAGCAATGTTGGCGTGGCCAAGGCAAAACCCATCCAGTGAAAAAAATCGCGGAACTCGCCTTTATCGGCACCGCTGTACAGCGCGATAGATATCCAGATCAGATTCATCATGGTAAACCCGGCGAAGAACAGGCGGAAAAGCATACTGCGATTTGCTTTTTTTATGACACCTTCTGCATTTTCAGGATCGTAAGGCACTGCCGAATAGCCGATCTTTGAAAGTGCCCGGATCAAATTTGAAAGTTTGTTTTTGCTGTTATCCCAACGCAGGTGGACACGCCTGGCCGCCAAATTGACATTGGCGAATAGAACTCCGGGTTCACGCTTTAACCCGCGCTCGATCAACCATACACAGGCTGCGCAATGTATGCCTTCTACAAGCAAGTGAATATCGTGCAAGTCGCCCGAGCTGGTGATAAATTCCTGCTGTATTTCATCGATATCATATATCTCGATATCTTTGGGCGGCTCCGGCGGTGGAGCAAGCAACAAGCCTTCCGGTGTGCGTTGGTAATAGCTTTGTAAGCCCGCCTCATAAATAGCCGAGCAAACCGACTGACACCCGAAACAACAAAAACTCCGTTCCGCACCGTCATGGTGTCCGTGATAGTTGTATCCGGCAGGAACAGGCAGGCCGCAATGAAAACAGCCTGCCATACTATGAACGCTATACTGAGTCACAATGCCGCTGGGTTATTGCTCTTGCGTAACTGAAAGCTTGCTGCTTGCAACTTCAAACACGTCATTAGCACGTTTAACACGAATACGCAGTTCCCAATAGCCTTTGAGCGGGAAACTGATATATCCCTGATATTTGCCGGAAGCTATTTCGGTAAAGGGAACCGCAAAATCTTTCTCCGCATCGGCAGAACGATAGGCTACCACTTCCATTTTTCCGCTGACCGGCACACCTTGCCGATCGGCAACATCAATTTCAAAAGAAGCAGGAGATGCGAGAACAATTTTTTTGGGCTGCTTAATAATCACTTTCCAAGCCAAAGTGTTTTGCGCCTGGATGTCATCTATCGTTTCGGTATCGGATTTGCGGTCATTGGTACTGTATTCATGATCCACCAATGTGGACCGGTTGTGGTAGGCCTTCCAAATTAATACTGTATTGACCAATACAGCAGTAACGACCACCCCTATTATTCCGACAAACCACGGGTTGCGCCAGTTTTGCTTATTTTTTTGAGATAGCATTTGTTCCTCCTTATTATGCCTCAATCAGGGTTTGGGGGCATTAAACTTTGAAGAGTATACCGCCTTAACCGATGGGTCTTCACTGCTTTGAATTTGAAAGTCAATGGGAGTTACTTCCTGTGTAATACTCCCTCCGGGTGCTTTTACAAAGATCGTAAACGAAGTACCGCGACCATGATGAGTCAATGGTGGCTGCTCGGCACCAATTATTACCTGTCCGGGTATACCTCCGACTGCCGTCACGTTCACATGCAAATCCTTATCGGTCTTGTTGACCACCTTGAATTCATATTTGTTCTGAATCGAGCCGTCACTCATGATCACAAACAATGGCTGGCGTTCGGGAATTACCCTGAGTGTCATAGAACCAAGATGGGAAAGCCCATATATGATACCGCTTAATGCAATCAGAATAATACCGATGTAAACCAATGTGCGCGGATGCTGATAAAGTTTTTTAATCGGCCTGCCTTCGATCTCATCCAAAGATGCATATCGGATCAATCCTCTTGGGCGCCCTACTTTGTCCATAATCGAATCGCAGGCGTCCAGACATAGCCCGCAAGTAATGCACCCCAATTGCGAGCCATCGCGAATATCAACACCCGTCGGACAAACCTGAACACATTGAAAACAATCTATGCAATCTCCTTTGGCTTGGGCATTTGCATTATTTTCAGTAGACCGCTGAATTTTGCCCCGGGGTTCGCCTCGCTTATTATCATAAGTGGGCATGATGGTTTGGTTGTCAGACATCACCCCCTGGATACGCGCATAGGGACACAGCCAGAAGCAAGCCTGTTCGCGCATCAATCCGGCTAAAATATAAGTTCCAGCGGTGAACATAATTAGCGTTACCCATCCTACTTTGGGTAAATTGAACGTCATCAAGTTATGCCAATAATCGAAGGCATCCACGAACCAGATCGAAAAACTTACCCCGGTTAATACTGCAATCACCAACCAAATGGAATGCTTGAATATTTTCAGGCGAATCTTTTCGAGATTCCAAGGGCTGCTGTCCAACTTGCGCCGCTGAGTAGGATTGCCCTCTATTATTCCCTCTATCCAGGTAAAAACATCTGTCCAGACTGTTTGAAAGCAGAAGTAGCCGCAGAAGACACGGGACGCAACCGAAGTTACGGCGAATAGTGTCATTGCAGCCAGCAGCAACACCAGCGACAGCATCCAAATATCCTGAGGCAACACTGTTAAATCAAAAAAGTGAAACTGCCGGTCGGCGATGTTAAACAACACTGCCTGACTACCGTTCCATCGAAAATAGGGACCAACAAAAAATACCAGCCAAGTTGCGCCTGTCAAATATTTGAGTGTGCGATAAAACCCCGGCATACGCTTCGCATGGATGGTCTTGTCGCCCAGATTAACGCTCCAAGTTTCGAATTCTTGGTAGATTTCAGTAACGTGACCGACCTCAATTTTTTCAGTTTCTTTTTCCATTATCTTATTTAGAGTTTGCTAATATACTATTGTGAAAAAAGGGGGAGCTAACCACCTCCCCCTCATTTATTGCTTTTCAACTTTATTGCTTGTCGTTACTTTTTGTTGCATTTCTATAAAGCATGAATAACAACCAAGCCACAACAAGTGCACTTCCAGCAACCGCTATTATTACACTCCAAAATACGCCATCGTGATTCATCTGCGTTCTCCCTTAAAAAGATGCCTCACAGGGCTTGATGCCCTGTGCAGACATACAGGCTACTTTGCCGACATTGCCGTGGCAGCAGGGACTGTGGTCGCGCCTTGAACTGGTGCAACAGGCTCATCAGCTTGACCACCGCCAAACTTGTACACATATACTGCCAATTTCTTGATTTCAGATTCGCTTAACTTTCCGGCTTCCTTGAAATTTGGCATGACAGCGACTCTAGCCTTTGGATTGCCTGAGTTTACGCCATAAGTGATCGTATGCTTTACTGCCTCTAAGGAGCTATCAAAACGCCACACTTTATCGGTCAGGTTGGCAGAACCCATTGCCTGTAATCCCTTGGCATTGACTCCATGACAAGCGGGACAATCACTTTCCGCGAACACTTTCTTCCCGGCTGCAACAGCGATATCCGCATCAGCGCCGTCCTTACCTTGATCACTCAAAGCTTTGACGTATTTCGCCACGTCGTCGATTTGCTGGTCGGACAGGATGTCTTTATGTGCGGGCATCACGGCTTGACGTCCACCCGAAATGGTTGTGTGAATATCATTTATCTTGCCGCCATACAGCCAGTCATCGTCGTTAAGAATTGGTGCAATCAGCCCTTCCTTGTCCTTGGTGCCAACTCCGTTGGTACCATGACAAGGCGCACAATTATCACCGAACAGCACTTTGCCTGAACGCTTCACATACTCGGTCAAATCATTGTCTGCAAGTATTGCCGCAGGGCTCATGCTCTTGAGTTTGACTTCATATTTGCCGCGTACCGCATCCACTTCACCCTTGTCGGCTTCCATTTCCTTGAGCGCTGTCCATCCGCCCACTCCCTTAAAAAAGGTGTTGGCAGCAGGAACAGGAACTGAAGGATAGTAGATAAAGTAAATCACAACAAAAAGTGCGCTGGCAGTCAATCCCAGCATCCACCACTTGGGTGGCTGATTGGTAAAGTCGGCCAAATCTTCGTCCCACACGTGCCCCGTTGTTGTAGCACCGGTTACATCTTGTTTCTCACTCATCTTTTTTCTCCCAAACTGGTAGGATCATCGTCATCCAACGCCATGCGGCATTGAGACTCAAACTTTTCTTTGTTTGCCGGACGGAAAACCATGAAATAAACATAGATCATGGCAACGAACGCAAACACGGCATAAAAAACGCCCAGCCAGTCATTCGTCGTCATAGACTCCACATCCATACCCAAGTATCCCATCAAGTTAATCACGGTAATTTACCCCGTCGGTAAATTTGATTTGGCTACCCAAACTTTGCAAGTATGCAATCACCGCATCCATCTCTGTCTTTCCCGCTACTGCATCCTTCGCACCGGCAATATCCGCGTCGGTGTAGGGAGCAGGATAGAAAGGCATCATGCGCATCACTTTCATGGTTTGAGTTACATTAGCCGGATCAAGCTTGTTGTTCGCCAGCCAAAAGAAGTTTGGCATGACAGACTCGGGAACAACTTCGCGCGGATGACTCAGATGGCGACGGTGCCACTCATCCGAATACTTACCACCCACCCGTGCCAGATCAGGACCGGTACGCTTGGATCCCCATTGGAAAGGATGGTCGTACATGGATTCGGAAGACACCGAGTAGTGACCATAACGATCATTTTCATCGCGGAAAGGACGGATCATTTGCGAGTGGCACAAGTAACATCCTTCTCTTATGTACACTTCACGCCCCGCCAATTCCAAAGGCTTATAAGGTCGAACTCCATCACCCGGTTTCCAGTCGTCCAGCGTTTGTCCCTCCTTGCGGTCCCAAACAATGGGGGCAACATCACCCGCTTTTTTCTGCGATTCTTTTACGTTTGCCGACAGATGCGTCATCGTCGAGTTCACATAAAACAGTGGCACGATTTCCACCAATCCTCCTACAGCTACCGCAAGTGCAATCACGATTGCCATCTTGACAGTGCTGCGTTCCAACGAATCCTGAAAACCTGTTGAATATATTTTGCCGTGATCAGACATGTCTCACTCCTTATGCTTGTGCAGGAACGGCGTTGGTACTGCGCGCGCCACTTGCTTGACGCACAGTCATCACCACGTTAAACAACATAATCCATGCACCCAGATTGTAGATAACACCACCAACAAAACGCATCGCATAGTATGGATGCATGGCAGAAACAGATTCTACAAAGGTGTAGGTCAATGCGCCGTATTCGTCATAATCGCGCCACATCAAACCTTGCATAATGCCGGACACCCACATCGCAACGACATAAACTACCGCGCCGATTGTTGCCATCCAAAAATGCACGTTTACCAGCCTGTCAGAGTACATTTCTGCGCGCCATAGCTTCTTTACCATGTGGTAAATCGATCCCATCGCTACCATCGCAACCCAGCCCAGAGCACCCGAGTGCACGTGACCGATTGTCCAGTCTGTGTAGTGTGAAAGCGCATTGACGGTTTTAATCGACATCACCGGACCTTCAAAGGTCGACATCGCATAGAACGCCAAAGACACCACCAGGAAGCGAAGGATGTAGTCGGTACGCAGACGATCCCAAGCACCGGACAAAGTCATCATTCCGTTCATTGCACCACCCCATGATGGAATGATCATTGCCAATGAAACAGCCGCGCCCAGGGAACCCGTCCAGTCAGGCAATGCAGTGTATTGCAAATGGTGCGCACCCAACCAAACATATCCGAAGGTCAGCGCCCAGAAGTGCAGCACGGACAAGCGATATGAAAACACCGGACGATTCGACTGCTTGGGCACGAAGTAATACATCATTCCCAGGAAACCGGCTGTCAGGTAGAAACCAACCGCATTGTGACCCCACCACCATTGAATCATGGCATCTTGCACGCCGGAGAAAATGGAGTAGGACTTGGTCAGACTGACCGGAATTGCCAAGCTGTTAACCACGTGCAAATAAGTGATCATGATGATCATGCTCATGGTGAACCAGTTTGACACATATATGTGTGAAGTCTTGCGAATTGCCACGGTCATCATGTGATTCAGACCAAATGCCAGCCAAACCACAGCAATCATGATATCGATTGGCCATTCCAACTCGGCGTATTCCTTACCTTGAGTGAAACCAAGAGGTAAAGATACCACTGCAAGTACAATGATCAGATTCCAACCCCAGAAGGTGAACCACGCCAAACCATTACTCCAAAGCTTGGTTGCACCGGTACGCTGCACAATGTAGTAACCTGTTGCCATCAGCGTGCTACCACCAAACGCAAAAATAACTGCGTTAGTATGCAATGGCCGCAGTCGACCAAAAGTAATGTAAGGAATATCCAAATTTAGAAACGGCCATGCTAATTCACCTGCTATATATACACCGACCAACGTGCCTACTACCAAATAGATAACGGCCATGATCGTGAACCATTTGACCACCTCCATATCGTACTTAACCGGAGTCGCTTGATTTGCTTCCACTGTAAACCCCCTTAATGCAGAATTTAATAATATAAGTGATAAAAATTCCCCGAACAGCCTGGGAGTTATCTATCACCACCCTTCATCAACACCCTTTCACGGCAAAAACAGCCGCCCTACTAGTACAAAAACTTGTCAGCACTCTTCTTCGCCCGCATCTTCTGGCGTTTCAACCCAAAGTACCTGAATATTTAACAGCATTCATCTGTGGCTATGCCATTTACCAATTGAGCAAATTGTTTGACCAAACAAAAACATCAAACGGCCTTATATGTGCAATCAACCGCACAAGCCCTTATTGTCAAAATTGTTTAATTGTTAATAATATTATTATATTGTTATGCGAAATAAGTGCGTTGCAAATACATCTTCATGACACCCAACACATATCGAACCCTTATTTCAACGGTGCAGAAACAACAAATTCAACACCAACAAAAATTTTAGCGTCTTAATTCTTTCAATTTGTTCGAGCAATTTGTGAGCCATTGTCGCGATTAAAACAAAAAATTATTAATATCAGATCATTAACATCTTAGTAAATAATAACAAGTTCACTAGAGGACGGAATTTTAATATGCGAATTTATATAAAACTGGAATATAACTTACCACCCAAAACAAGCTCGTTGAGAATAAAATTCACGATGGTTAAAAATCTATGACTCTAAGCCGGAACCAAGTGCGCCCTTCTAATGGAACGACTCGCCATCTCACTAAGCTGAAAAACACAGCAAGTGATTGGTTATCCCGCTGGGGGAGAAGGGTTGGGGCTGAGCTTTGTGGCTAACGGCTTTCTGGAATTAATGACCGAGCGCCAAAAGCATCCTGATGTCCTGAACCAAAAACTCGGTTCTTTGCGCGTAGGGTGAAAGCAAGATAGGGCTGCCATTGGTGCCGATCAGGAATGTTCCATCGGAATGATCAAGCGTATAGCTATTGCTCTTGTTATATATTTTTTCATAATTCACGCCAAATGACTTGGCAGCTTGATTGATCGCTTGGGCATTTCCATACAACCCCAGAAATGATTGATCAAAAGCAGGCACATATTTGGCTAATAATTCGGGGCTGTCCCGCTCGGGATCAAGTGTAATGAATAGTACCTGCACCTTATCCGCATCCTTTTCCAGAGAACGCATAACCTGCGCAAGATCCGCCAGCGTGGTGGGGCATACTTCGGGACAATGGGTGTATCCAAAAAACAAAACTACAACTTTTCCGGCGAAACTGTGCAGGTTGCGCGATTTGCCATTTATGTCTGTCAACTGAAAGTCTGCATTGGAGCGCTGCCAGGTTACGTCAATAGCATGAAAAGGGGACGGCAATTCCGGTTTTGAGCAGGATGCAAGCAAAAAGACAAACAGCAAAAGGTAATTACGCTTCCACATGACAGCTCCCTGTCCAACCATAAACGGAGAAGACATAATAAACCTTGATCAGGCCGTATACCCCGAAAGCGATCACAATGAGACCGGCAACCACGCGAATTTTCGGTGATTGAATCCATGCGCGGCATTTTTCCCAGAATAAACCGATTACGAGTAAATTTGTTAAAGTTCCCATCCCGAAGGCAAGCATTATAAGCGCCCCGCTTCTTGCATGACCGCTGGCTAATGCCGTCACCAGAACACTGTAAACCAATCCACAGGGCAACCAACCCCAAAGTGCCCCAAGCAGAAGCGCACGCACGGGGGTAACTATCGGAAACAGACTACGGGTTAAAGGCTGAATGTTTTTCCAAAGCAGAATACCGGCATGCTCGATACTTCGAACAACACCCCAAACTCCTGCAATATACAAACCAAGTGCAATCAGCATTAAGCTGGAAAGAAAATACAGCAGATGCTGAACCGGCACCACATCGCGCAGTAAAAATCCTGCCTGGCCTATTAGACCGACCAGCGCACCGGCAAATGTATAACTTGCGATTCTTCCGAAGTTATACGCCAAATGAAATTTGAGGCGAGAATTGTCTTTTGGCATTTGCCCCGTAAGTATTCCTACAATACTTCCGCACATGCCGAGACAGTGAATACCTCCGAGCAAACCGATAAAAAAAACTGCGCCGATACTAAATTCAGTCATGCAATTAGCCTTGTCTCTTAGCTTAAATTTGGATGTATCGTATCATTATGTAAAGTTTCCAATGCATTTTTAGGAAGCATCGAATTGCTATATTTCAAATAACGTTGCTGGTAAACAGAGTTACATCAGTAATACTGACTTCATTCCCTCTCCCGCAAGCGGGAGAGGGTTAGAGTGAGGGGCGTTGAGCGATAGTTACGCTTAGTGGATCGCATAGCCCCTCATCCCCAACCCTTCTCCCGCCTGCGGGAGAAGGGGATTCCTGCCCGTAACTTTGAGCTTCCTTTACAAAATATTTGATAATTTCTTGCTAATGAAATCAGTTGTGATACGATTTAAAAAGGAGCTGGATATTTTTTCAACTAATTTTTTAGGAGAACAACATGTCATTAATCGTTTCTTTGGTATCAGTTGGATCAGCAATTTTTGTAACTTTGTTTAGCTTGTGGATGATTAAACAACTATTTACCAATAACTAAATCTGGTCGCTTCATCGATCACTTTTCCGCTGCTGATTATCCGGTAATATTTATAAATTTTCCGGATGGAACCACGCCAGCTTGTCGCGCAAAGTCACGACTCCGCCGACGATAATAAGCGTGGGCGCTTGGGGTTTCTCGCGTTTTGCGATTCCGGGTAATGTCGCCAGTGTTCCGGTAAAAACGCGTTGGTTCGGTGTCGTGCCTTGTTGCACGATGGCGATAGGTGTGGTGTCTGGCATGCCGTGCTTTATCAGCTCTACGCACAGCGTTCCCAAGCCATGCAAGCCCATATAAACCACGACAGTTTGTTTCGGGCGCGCAAGTTGTACCCAGTCCAGGTTCATCGTGCCATCTTTGAGATGCCCGGTGACGAATACGCACGACTGTGCATGATCGCGATGGGTAAGCGGAATACCCGCGTACGATGCAACGCCGGACGCTGCCGTAATGCCCGGTACAACTTGGAAGGGGATTCCTTCTGCTGCCAGCGTTTCGATCTCCTCACCACCTCGCCCAAAAATGAAGGGGTCGCCGCCCTTGAGCCGCAGAACGCGTTTACCCTGTTTAGCCAAGCGCACCAGCAGCACGTTAATCTCTTCCTGTGGCAGCGTGTGATTGTCACGCTTTTTGCCGACGTAGATACGTTGCGCATCTCGTCGCGTCATCTCAACGATGGGTTTGGAAACGAGGTTGTCGTACACCACCACATCAGCCTTCTGCATTAAACGCAAAGCACGGAAAGTGAGCAGATCAGGGTCCCCCGGACCTGCGCCGACAAGATACACTTCGCCACGTTGAATGTTATCTTCATCCGCCAGCATCTGTTGCAGCATCGCTTCTGCGCTAGCCTCGTCCCCGGCTAACACTTTTTCAGCAACCACACCTTCCAGAGCATTCTCCCAAAAGATACGGCGCTTTACCGGATTGGTGACATGTTGTTTTACAAGCGAACGAAAGCGTTCGGCGAAAGCGGCAAGACGACTGTAGTTTTGCGGGATGAGTGTTTCAAGTTTGCCGCGCATCATACGCGTAAGTACGGGTGATGCCCCGCCGCTGGAGAAGGCCACCATTAACGGAGAGCGGTCAAGAATGGCGGGCATAATGAATGTACACAACTCTGGATCGTCAACCACATTTACCGCTATGTTGCGCGCTTGTGCCAGTTCGGAAACCTGTTTGTTCACACTGCGCTCATTCGTTGCGGCGATTGCAAGCGTCACGTCGTCGAGGTGTTCAGTTGCAAAAGCTGCGACAATACATTCAACGCCTTCTCGATTTACCAATTCAGGTTCAATCTCGGGCGCAACCACCCGTACTTTTGCTCCAGCCTCCAGCAACACACCCGCCTTGCGTTTTGCAACTTCGCCGCCGCCGACCACCAGGCACAATTTGCCTTTAACATTATGGAAGACGGGTAAAAAGTCCATTTATTGCACCGCTTTCAGAATCAGCGGAACCAGTGCTTCCGGTAATTTGATCTTGCCCGCCAAAGCGAAATCATGCGCCCGGGGCGACATTTTTTGCCAGGTTTTTTTGATAATTTCAATCCACTTTGCTTCGTCGTACTCGGGATGACTCGTGGCAAAACCCGTCATGTAATGCTCGATGAAAACCAAATCAACCACATCTTCCATCAATTGCGTTTCCGGATTAACCTTCAAGCCTTTCTTGCTGATGATTGTGCGCGCACGCTCAACCATATCATCTGCATAGCCCACTTCTTTCAGCAGCCTGCCTGCTGTCTCGGCATGAAATTTGTATAGTCCGGTACGCCATTGCAGATAACCCTGCCTGTCCATAGGAAAATTGCTGCGCGGGCTTTTCCAGCGCTGAATATGCTGCGCGCGGACAGCCAATTTGACTGCCTCGGACGCTTCAGGGACATAGCGTACCTGCATCTCGGTCATGCGCAACGCATAGAGCAACTCTTTCGGATATCGCTTACCGTCAGAAACTTCTTGGTTCGGGTCTTCTGAGTTCGCTTTGTCAAAAGCGGCGATGGCTAAGTGATATAAATTATTATTCATTGCATCCTCAAATACTAAACAACCACCAGCCTAGGGGTGGGTTTGAGTTGCGGACTGAAAGTCCGGATGCGCGTCGACTAAACGACGCGTCTTGCTCCTTTCTCCCGCAGGCGGGAGAAAGGGTGGGAATGAGGGGCTATGCGACCAAATAAGCGTGACAATTGCTCAAGGCCCCTCACCCTAACCCTCTCCCGCCAGCGGGAGAGGGAATTGGTGCGTTTTTACTTCGTTGAAATGCGCCAACCATCAAGACGGCGAGTCAGCTTTCACGGCGCTGCATGAGTCTGACGTTGCGAGTTCGAACTTCTATTTTTTTGTCTAAAAATCCAAACGGTAGCCAATCATTGACGAATAAAAATCATGGGACAGGTAAAGCCCCGGATAAGACGTATATGCGGTTATTTCAGCATAGAAGCCATGTCCGCTTACTCCGATGCCGATGATCTTTTCTGTAGATGTGATTGACGTTGTCTGCGGACCGGCATTGGTATAGGTTGAGTCGGCAACGGTGGTCGTCGCATTAGCCGTATTGTAAACATTGATAGGATGAATGGTAATTTCATCCGTTCTGAACATGACCCCAACTCTCAAATAAGCAAATGCCCTTGATTCTGGCGTGGTAAACAATGCGGACAAAACATTGCCTGAGACTTTAACGTCTTCCACAACCGACTCATTGTGACACGGACTGCAATAATAAGTTGTTGGATTGAGAGGGTCTTGAAGCATCGGCCCCACTTGGTCCGTCGCACCAGATTCTGAAGTCGAACTAAAGGTGCGATGATCGGCCTCCAATCGGAGCCAGTCGGTAACTTTTACCCCAACGCCTATGGTTTCAGCATACGCGCCCACATTTGAGTAGCCAACGCCTGCGGTTAAGTACGGATTTGCCGAGACCGATACACTGAACAACATAAGTCCTCCCCACACCAAGATGGAAGGGATACCTAATAAATTTTTATGTTTAGCTGTCATTACATTCATCCTTCAAGAATATTCTCGGTGTTAGTTTAAATTCTTTGTAGCATAAAGTGGCGTCACCTTTATCGGGGCTTGCCATTGCAGTTATTTGCCCGTCGATTAGCTTTACTCTGTCATTCTCACTTGATTATATAAGTTGCCGCATATCACGCGCTTTGCGCTGTGTAACAAATATTGATCCATCTCTACCACGAATACAGTTCTGAACTGTTGAGAGCGTTACTAATACTAAAATTGCCATACCCGCCTGTAGACAGCACACAACCGTTGCTATACGAAGCGCAGGGGGCGATTAAAGTACTCGTAAAAGTGGAGCGCCCAGTTGTGAAACTATAGGGCGTAGTAGTCCACAAATTAGTAACTGGATCATATAATTCATTGCTTGTAAGAGTTGGGCTGGCACTAACATTACCAACTCCGCCCATTACCAGTACCTGACCACTCGGATGCGATGTATCAGCCGGAAGCAACACTGCGTTGTGCCAATATCGGGCAATAGAAAGTGTGGCGACTGGTATCCACGTATCATGGGCTGGATCATACCGTTCGACAGTATTCAGAAATACGCTAGGCGACGACCCCATTCCGCCCACTACCAGCACTTGTCCAGCATAAGTACCAGCAGTGAGTAATGTGGCAGTGTGGTCACCGCGCCCCCCCGGGATAGGCGCAGCAGCAGACCAAGTCCCCGTAGCTACATCATATATCTCACAACTGGAGAGGGCATTTGTTGTGCTGGAATTAAATCCTCCCACCACCAACACTGCCCCTTGCGAATGCGTAACACTCGCCGGCAAAAATGTGGCCGTAAAATTATCCCGCGCTTCAATCATCGGATTAATGGCAACCCAAGTGCCCGCGTTCGACGAGGCAACAGGCGTATAAATCTCAGCGGTGTTAACTACCCCTGAATTATCGTCGCCGCCCGCCACCAAAACTTGTCCGGTGGTTGCCAATAAAGTAATGGCATTATATGAACGTCCATCATTTAAAGGGCCCGTTACTGTCCATGCAGCGATAACAGGATCGTATAGTTCGGTTGTCACAATATTATTAGTAGCATTGGTGTCCATTCCCCCGGTTATCAGTACCCTGCCATCCTTCAGCGTTACCGTAGTATGATCGCCTCTGGGCACATTGATAGGGGTGGATGAAGACCATGTTCCACTGATCGTGTCATACACTTCAGCACTGCTAAGAGCAGAACTATTGATATCATATCCTCCTGTCACTAACACTTGTGCAGAAGAACCTGAACCAAGTAATGATGCAGTGTGATCGTACCGCCCGGTTGCCATAACACTGCCTGATCCCACTCCCACGGTTGAGACCATCACACTTGACGTCAATGTTAAACCGTTTAGAGTTGCAGTTACTGCAACCGGCCCTCCGGCTGAAACACCAGTAAGCACACCTGAATTTGCGCCAACGCTGACAACGCCGGGGCTTGCAGAAGTCCACGTAGCTTGACTTGTAAAGTCGGCTGTGGTGCCATCCACGTAAGTCATAATCGCGTTCAGGCTGGCATTACCACCAACTGCCATCGAAACATTGGTTGTAGAAACACTGAGGCCGCTCTGTTTGACGGTAGATGGAGTACTCGAATTTCCCGAACCTCCCGAACTTCCCGAATTTCCAGAACTTCCCGTACTTCCGCCCCCTCCGCTGCACCCGGTAAGAATTAGGGCGATACCCACAAAATAAAATAAGCTATATTTTGTGCGATAAGGGTGAAGATTCCAGCTCATATCAGGCATACCTGTTTTCGATGGGGAGCTTGATCCTGCGCTTGGTCAAAAATCAAAGCGAAAACCGAACGACATAAAATCCTGAAACGATTTCGACGAAATCGACAACGCGCTGTTCGTCGTTGTGGACCAAGTCAGACCCAACTGAGAATCCAGCGTAAGGTCATTTTTCATTTTGTAAGACACTCTGGCACTTGGAGCGAGGTTATTTGATTTCCCGCCGGAGCTGTCGGATTGAGTGCCCACGCCCAGTGTGGTATCAAGTGTCCATTTATCCGCCATATCCGTATGGTTACTAAATTGCACCCCTTCACTCGTACTCGTTTCCGAGCGGGAGTAATTCACGCTGAGATTGGACACATCGCGCGGCCTAAAAACGCCTATACCTGTTAATCTTTCTGAAACGGACCAGGCGGGCCCGCTAGATGGGGTCGCTGCCACACAGCCCACTGCCGCATCGACACAGTTTCCGTTAGTATCGTATTGTCCACTAGCCGCGAGTGCATCTGTAATCGAATACGAAACATCAGTACCCATCGTCCATTGCTCATTCAGATGGTTGACCATGCCAGCCGCAGCCATGGTGGTGGTGGTAATACGTTGATTCGCCCAAAATAACAAATCGCTCACAGCAGCTCCGTTTTGAATCATCGAAGTTAATGACACGGTCGAGCCACTAATCGCATTTCTTAAATCCAAAATTGGACTTTTGCGCCGGTCTACCAAAAAGTTGTAGTCATTGCCCTTTCCCCCGCCATTGATTGTTCCTTGCACAGTCATGATATTAATCTCCCTGAATTGAAGATCGTAATCAAACATCGACATGACATTAAACGCAGGTTCAAAATATCTCAGGTTTCCACCCACCGCCTTGCGGTCCGTAATACCGTAAACAGTTTGATCAATGTAATAAAACGAACCACCGACAGGATTGCGCATGCCGAAGTCCAGGCTGGCACCGGTAAATTTGGGTTGTTCATCAGAGGTGACATCAGAAAGTTGACCGGCCACAATATTCACTTTGTAGTCCGGCGAAATGCCGTATCCGGCTGAAATTCCGTCAAAGCGCCCCATCACACCACCGCCCACACCGGATTGCCGCCCAACCTTGAATGAGTAATTATCAATGCGATCTTTAACTTCATAAAATGCCGAGCCAAGCCTGTTGGTGTTTGCTTGTCCGGGCAGATAGTTTGCCGAATAAAAATCCTGGAACACGAGTCTATTGTCATACTCATTATTATTTGCCCGTGCCGTCAAGTTGACATTGGAAATAACGGATTTTTGATCGGTGGAAGAAACCGTTGTAGGAACTACCGCAGTGCCTACCGGTGCCAAAGAAGTTGTCTTACTTGCCCCCAGGTATGCTTCCATCGTCAAACTGCCAAATTCGGAATATTGAAGCTCCGTATTCACCCGGGGAGCATTGCCCACCCCCTGATTAGTTAAATTTGCAAACAAACCCGGCTGGGAAGACTTATATAGAGCCATGCGGTCTTTAACCCATTGTGTATATTTTCCGTTCGGGTAAATCTTCAAATAAGTGTTGTACTCAAGTATGGCTTTGGGTAATTGCCCCGCTCTTTCCCTTGATATCCCGATCCATAATTGTGCATCTTCGGTATGTTTGTTGGGCTGCATTTTTAAAATATTATTAAATGAGTCAACAGCCAAGAACGATTGACCGGACAGCAAGGCATTGCCGCCCTGTATCATCTGGGATGATGCCTGACTATTTGCTTTGGCGATCTGGTCAGCCAGTGATGGCGGCTCAGATGTCGGCTGGGCTGCCGTTTGTTCAGCCGGTTGTAGTGCTTGATCTATTTCCGGAAAAACAGGCAGTCCGTCTTTGCCGCCGAGAGGTATATGGACGGCTTTTTGTGCTGTTACTGGCAGCACTACTTTAGGGGCGATGACATCACCGGACGGGGGCGTATCAATAGCCGCCGGAGGAAGTGGCGGGGCAACGGGTAAAGCCGGTTTTATGTGAATCACCAGGCTCTGACCATCACCACCCAATCTCACACTGAGTTCTGCGTTACGTTTGAACCTAAGCTGAATGGTTGGGCCGGTCGCTTTGTCCATGGTTGAAACGTTGACATCCTGGATAACATCAGAAGGTGGCGCTCTGTGCGATTCGTAGTTTTGCCATTCGTCCGCGGGTACCGTACTCAGCGCATTAAAATAAATCGCGGAATAATCTGTTTTTCCCTGCGGGAAGTTTCTTAGATATTGAATTTGAAAAGCGAATTTCACAATCAACTCTATTTCACCTTTGGCATCGGTTCGCACAGTCATGTCGTCAATGATTTCGGCAGAAGCAGCAATAGGGAATGAGCCGAGCAGTACCAGCACAAAAAATGAGAAAACCAAGCGGTGGATATTATTAATAATCATATTGTGTGACGCTCGATTTTAATTTAATGAAGCCGACTTCAATGGAGTCGGCTTCGCGTAGTTATCGTAAATTAACAAATTAATGCCATGATGTATAAGCAGTTCCCGTACTTCCCGTAGGTTTGTGGCAACCGCTCATAGAACAATCAGTTTTAGTGGAATTGTGGCCGCTAGATGTTGTTGCCGACGGCACCAAATACCCCGACGCCTTGTTGGCATGGCAAGTCTTACAAAGCAAATTGGCGGTGCCTCCACCCACATCCCCGTTATGTTGGGTCACGCCCATTATCCCATTTGACCATTGCGTTGTGCCCGCTGTAATCGCAAAATTCGTGTTAGCGGTAAATGTGGTATGGCAGCCCGTGCAATCGGCGGTGCTGTATATAGTAGTTGGAATATGGTTGCTAATTGAGGTCTGAGCCATCGCACCGTATAGCCCTTGGCTAGTGTACGAACCATTGTGGCAAGAAGTGCCGCAAACGGTACCGACACCCGTATGGTTCATCGTGTACTTGGCTACCCCGCTAGTTGGCAAAGGGGTTAAGGTAGTCGTCGCTGCGGTACTAAAGTTAATGGAAGTAGTTCCATCATATACCGGGTGACATTGCTGACAACCACTCGTACCCGTGGTGGGGATATGTCCCGTATCGGAAGACAGGCCAACTGCCGTTGTACCATTGTGACAAGATACGCAGCCACCTGTTGCGGCTGTGTAAGCCGTTGTGTTGTGCACAACGGCTGCAGGTACACCAAATAAAGTGCAGCTTGGGCAACCTTGCAGAATTGAGGACGTATGGCAGGCTACGCAGTCGGAGGTGCCTATTGCCGGATGTCCAGTATTAACTCCGGTTGCGGTTGTGCCATTATGACAAGACGCACAAGTGGGTGACGGCGTTGTTGGGAAACCTGTTGTAGCACTCGTCCACGCGGGATAGGTTGCTGTATGACTGTATCCAGCCCCAAGGAACGTTGTATAGGACGACGTATTGCTTGCCGTGTGGCAAGTCACGCAATCTGCCGTTGTCGTCATATGAGTAAAGCCGGACACACTGTTTTCTCCCTGTGCTCCTGTAGCGGCCAATCCTGTATTAGTACCAGCAGTCGATGGCCCCGGAGTATATGTCCCACTATGGCAAGTTGAACATGTACCCGTGGGCGGATTTCCAAGAGCATTCGTGTGGAACAATACATTGGCAAATGTAGGAGAAGCGGTCGTATAAGCAGAAATGGCGCTGGTATGACAAGCATCGCAAGCATTACCGGATGATTGCGGAATATGAGTGACAGAAGTGAGCGAGACCACGCCCGAATACTGCCCCAGATGGCAAGTGCCACAACCACCGGCCGGGGCAGTAGTTGCGTTATGAACCATTACCGTTTTAGCGGTAGCCACAAAACTGGTATAGGTCGAGGTAGTCGAATATACGTGACAAACTACGCAATCCACCGATGTCGGCGTTGGAATATGGCTACCGTTTTGGCCGGTCTCGGAATAGGCGGGCGTAGTCTGAGTGGTCATATAGGTTCCGGAATGGCAGGTAGTACAAGTCTGCGCAACTGCCGTGCCTCCAACACCACCATAGGTCGTCGAATGGAAAACGACGCCGGTGAAAGTCGGCGTTGTCACACCAATGGGAGATGGATGGCAACTGTCGCAGGCATTTGCAGCAATCGTCGAGACTATAGGAATGTGAATTGCCGTATTCAATGAAACAACGTTCGCATATTGACTCAAATGGCAAGTGCCGCACTGACCTGTCGTCGTATTGCCACTGGTGTGTACGAAAGTCCCGTTCAGGAACGTAGTGTAATTAGAGGTATTTGTTGAGGTGTGACATGTCACGCAATCCGTTGAACCAATTGGCACATGGCTTGTGATAATGCTAGAAGTCGTCGATGCAGGTATCGCCTGTGTCGTTAAGTATGTACCGCTATGACAAGTTGAACACAAACCTACAATCGTTGCACCACTAGCGTGGAAAGTAACCCCAAGGAAACTGCCACTAGTGGAAGGGAAAGAAGCAAGTCCTGCGATAGCAGAAGTATGGCAATCAACACAAGAACTGTTCGCTGTCGTATATGACGCGGACGGAATATGAATTGCGCTGTTAAATTGCACTACATTCGCATAGGTCTGACCTAAATGGCATGTTGAACACGAGGCAGCCAATGCGCCTGTATGATTATATTTGGCATTCAAAAACGATGAGCAGGCTCCTGTTGTACCGCAACCAGTATCAGCGGGAGTATGGCAATAATTGCACTCAAGTGTACCTATCGGTACGTGGCCTGTATTAATTGTTTGCGCCAGATTAGTTGTACCGTTATGGCACGATGTACAAGTGGGTGATGGAACTGCAGTAGTTTGCGGGAATGAACTATAGGCTGTGGCATGCGAATAAACGACGCCGGAAAAAGTTGTGCAGGTACCCGTTGCACCGCAACCGTCAGTCGTCGGCGTGTGGCAACCACTATTATTACAATCGAGCGTTGTACTCACATGACCGCTAGGTTTGCTGAGCGCTCCGAGAACGGAGCCATTGTGGCAAGACGTGCAAGTGGGTGACTGACCGGTGCTCTGCGGAAAAGTTGTATACGGGCTCGGTACGTGCGAATAAATCGCACCCAAAAAGGTAGTATAACTTGCCGTGTTTGCGGCAGTGTGGCAAACCGCACAGTCTGAACCATTTAGTGCGACGTGATTAGAAATGACACTAGAAGTAGACTGGGCGCCAATACCGCCCACTCCTTCGGTTAAATAGCTACCGTTGTGGCAAGTTGAGCACAATCCAGTTGGCGGATTTCCCGCTGTAGTTTTGTGGAAATATGAACCAGAGAACGTGGTAAAACCACTTGTGTTGTTAGCGGGTGTTCCACTTGCATCGGTATGGCACACCGAGCAATCTGCGCCGGTTGGTATATGAGTCGCGCCTTCTGCTTGGGCATTTTGTGCAAGGTAACTTCCATTATGGCATGTTATGCATTTACCGCTGCCTGCCGCATCGGCAGCCACGGATGTATTTCCCTGTGAAGTTGTGTGAAATACCGAGTTCAGGAAAGTTGAAAAAGCAGAAGTATTTGACGCGGTGTGGCAGGTTCCACAGTCGGTTGATGACAATACGGGTATATGGCTACCGGTAACACTCGTCAAAGATGCTGCCCCCAAACCTTCAGACAAATAACTTCCGTTATGGCAAGTCACGCATTGTCCGCTACCCGCCGCATCTGCCGCTGCGACTGTATTTCCCGCCGTGGTGGTGTGAAATACCGATCCTTGGAACGATGTGAAATTGCCTGTATTGTTTGCCGGAACACTGGTACCGGTTGAGTCGGTATGACATACCGAGCAATCGGCAGTAAACGGTATGTGTGTAGAGCCAACTGGTTGAGCGTTCTGGACAACATAGCTACCATTGTGACAAGTCACGCATTTCCCGGAACCCGCAGCGTCTGCAGCAGCGGCTGTATTACCAGCCGAAGTCTGGTGAAAAATCGACCCGAGGAACGAGGTGTAAGTTGCGGTATTTGCGGCGGTATGGCAACCCGCACAATCTCCCGTATACGGTATATGGGTTGCCGTGATGCTTGTTGTCGACTGCGCTCCTTCAGTTATGTAGCTTCCGTTATGGCAAGTGGCGCACAAACCCGTGGGAGGATTACCCAAACTGGTCAGGTGAAATTTCGCATTGAGGAAGGTTGTAAAATTAGCCGTATTGTTGACCGGTGTTCCGGTTGCATCTGTGTGGCATGAAGAACAATCAGCCGTAGTCGGTATATGGGTAGCCCCTACAGGTTGCGCATTTTGCGACGTATAACTTCCGCCATGGCAAGCCTTGCATGAACCGCCAGCGCTAGTGGCGGCAGAAGTAGTGTTACCGAAAGTTGAGGTGTGAAATACCGAGCCGAGGAAGGTCGGCTTGCTGCCCGGTGCAATCGAGGGGTCTGTATGGCAGCTAGTACAGCTTGAGCCTGCCGGAAGCGGAATATGCACTCCGGCTACATAAGAGACTACACCCGCATATTGCCCCATGTGGCAACTGGTACATTTACTGGAGTCTAGTGATGTATGGGTATAAGTTGCCCCCAGGAATGTACTGAAAGTAAAGTGGCAGCTATTGCAATTTACCTGGCTCGTCAGAGGAACGTGGGTGGCAGCGTTATAACTGACGACTCCGGGGAAAGTTCCTATGGTGCCACTACCTGCGTCGGCTCCCGGCGGGCCACCGTGACATTGTGAACAACCGCCTACAATACCCGTATGAAGATTGGCCGAGTAGTAACTCAGGAAGGTACTGGTATTGGTGTGGCACGAGACGCAATCCGGCAACGTTGGGTACGCTGTCAATGGTATGTGGGGTGAAGATACGCGGGTCGAAGATAGGCTCACTACACCCAAAGTCTGACCACCATGACAAGATGTGCAATTGCCCGTCACCCCCATATGATTAAAGACTCTTACCTGAAAGCTGGCCGCACTGATGTGGCAGGTGTCACAAGGCTGAGTTGTTTGAACATGGTTTAGTGGCATTGGCGTTGCCGCCACCCGTGTGCCAACCGCGTGGCAACCTGCACAATACGTGGGGGTGTTCTTGAAAATACCGTCAACGTGACATTGTTCGCATTTGAGCGTGAGATGCACATCTTTTAGAATGAAACCGGTTTGCGTATGGTCAAATGTGGTGGAATTTGTGGTTGGCTTTGCTGTTGCTGCCTGTGCTTGAATCGAAAAACCAAACAGTATGGACAGCAATGCCGCCGAAGCTATTTTGATTATCCCTGTATTTATTGTCAGCATTTTCATGAGCAAATCCCCTGAGTCTTTTTTTTCATCTTTTCAATTACCTATTGCGCGGACACTGCTTTAATTATGCCTATATTTTAATATAGCCACTTGTGTCTCTCATACAACCACCCATCCAAACAAAATCGCAACTGCCAAACGGAAAACTCATCCGACAAACGGTCTAAATCGACAGTCAAGCGTTATTTGTTCATCCACAGCCGACCACCCACGGTGATATTTTTCCACGATGTTCCGATATGGCACCGGTCACATTGCTGTCCGAATGAGCCATCGTGTACGTCATCTTTCTCATGGCAACCAACACATGTTGCCGCGACAGTCATCTTTTTATTCACCGGAACATAGTGGCAATCGATGCATTTAAGTTTACTGTGTTTGCCAGTTAGTTTGAATTTGGTTTTATCGTGATCAAAATCCCAATCTTTCCAATCGCGGGTGTTATGACAAGTTTCGCACCCGGTGCCCTGAGTGCGCTTATGCACATCGTCTTTTTTGTGGCATGAATAACAATCCGACTTGGCTTCCTTGAAAACAACGGTCAAATGGCATTTTTTGCATTCTGTCAGCATGTGCTTTCCGGTAAGCGGAAAGCGCGAAATGCGATGATCGAACTCAACTTTTTTCCACGAGTCCTCATGATGGCAGGATTCGCATTTTTTACCCTCTTCACCTTTGTGCTTATCGTCCTTTTCATGGCAAGAATAGCAATTTTGCTTTAACTTATCTTTGTATAAATCGCCCTTGTGGCACTTTACGCATGTTGTTTCACGGTGTTTGCCCAGCAAGGGATACTTGGTCTTTTTGTCATGATCGAAAGTAATCTCTTTCCAGCTTCGGTCAACGTGGCAATCCTCGCACTTTGGACCAAAGGCTCCTTTATGCTTATCGTCTTTCTTGTGGCATGAGAAGCAGTCCATCTGGAGCTTGTCTTTGTACAAATCTCCTTTGTGGCAATCGACGCATTTCAAATTCTTATGCTTGCCAAGCAAGGGGAATTTTGTTTTTTTGTCATGATCGAAAGGAATATCTTTCCAATTGCGCTCAATATGGCAGGATTCGCATTTTGGTCCAAATTTACCTTTGTGTTTGTCATCTTTCTGATGGCATGAATAGCAATCCGTCTTGAGCTTTTCTTTGTACAAGTCGCCCGTGTGGCATTTAACACATTTGGTTTCACGATGCTTGCCCAGCAAAGGATATTTCGTTTTTTTGTCATGGTCGAAAGTAATTTCCGGCCATTTTCTATCCGTGTGACAATCTTCGCACTTGGTACCGAAAGTACCTTTGTGCTTGTCATCTTTCTTGTGGCACGCAATGCATAGCATCGGAGTGTCTTTATAGGGTTCCTTCAAATGGCAATCTTTACACTTTACGTCGATGTGCTTGCCCGTCAATGGAAAGTGAGTTTTACTGTGATCGAAATGAGTTGTTTTCCAATCTTTTTCCTCGTGGCAATTCGCGCACTCCTGTCCGAGCGAACCTTTGTGCTTGTCAGCTTTTTCGTGACAACCGAAACATTTGGCGGGCGCTTGGCGATATTTTTTCTGCGGGGGATGGCAGTCTTTGCATAGCACCTTGGGATTTAAATGTCCGCCTTTTAAAATATAGCCGGTCGTTGAGTGATCAAAGCCGCTGGTATTGATTTTTGAAATAAGTGCGTCACGTCCCTTATGCTCCGTGTGACATTCTTTGCATTCCAATCCCTGTTTCATCTGGCCATGAAAGCCGTGTTTTTCGGCTATATCTTTCGCGATCTCTTTGTGGCAATCATTGCATAGCCCTGTCTGCGCGGGCTTGTCATAGGGCTTGTGGCACTTGGCACAGTCACTTTCATATTTGGCATGCCCCAGAATCACCGATCCCGGAGACAGCAGATCATTTGACGAATCCGCCTGTGCTTGTATGGGATTAAAAAGAGAACAAACCGCCAAAACAATGGTGATAGCAAATACTTTCATTGAGGAATATATCTTGAGGTCTTTAATCATTAATATTTATGAACAGCGATTACGTGCCAGACGCCACTAAAAACCAACATAAATACCAGTGGAACATGGAAAATGTGCCATAAAGAAAATAGATATTCGTATGTTTTGAATTGCGCGATTTCTTGAATCGATCTAAGGTAATTATCGATGAATACTTTATTTTGGTCAAAAAGCTTGTCCAGAACTTTCATCTGGGCCGGACTCCATTTTTTAGCAGTCGCGTCTGAATACATCACATCTTCCAGATCGGCAATCAATTTCCTGGAAAACATCTTGCAACGAAATCCCAATGTCAAAAATTGTACGGGATTGACTTTATCAATTCTTTTCGGCTCTAGTACGTAATCACGAAAATCTACCAATCTCTGCTGGAGTTCCGGCGCAAAGCTAAAAATCGACTTTACCTTGTCGGAACCCTGCAAATCGTTATGCAGTTGCTCAAACGTCGATTGTCTACCGTACAGACCATGGTGTATCTTCCGGTAAAAAAAACGCCCGAAAATTCCACTACCGGAAACCAGCATCATGCAAACAAATGCGACAATCGCATTGACTGATCGAAGACTATACGTGGTATGAAATACGACTATGAGCGGCCCGATAATTCCAAATATCATGTGCCACTTGAACCAGGTTGGAAGCAGCCACCAGTTTTGTAATATCCCCCACCGCTTGCGCAATGGATAGATCAACAAAGTTACCATCAGCAATCCGCCAACCAGGCCGAGATTGTAGCCAATGTTGTCGCCTGCTTTGTATAGGTGATCCCTCGATACGAAATAACCGGCGATCATCAACAATGTCACAATGATCAGAAATAGCGGCCAGCCATAATCCTTCCCTTGCTTTTGTCTGGATACTTTGCGCCGTTCTATAAATGGCTGAGCTTGCGTTTGCGTGGTCATAATTTCTCAAAAAAATTCCGGCAATAGGTTTGTCCTATGTCCGGTAACATGTTTATACTACCGATAAATCGCCTCTTTGGCTATTCCCTCGCTTGATCTTGAATTTGAAATTTTGACTTACGTTATTGAATTTCTAAAGATTAACACAGGCCAAATTCTGCTTCATCAGAATTTTTTCTGCAAAACAATTCATAAAGAACTAATACCTGCTGAAGAATCACACCTGAATTTACCTGCGTAATTTAGTTCATTCCGGCAAAATATTCAGGCTCAATCAAAAAGTTTTCTAAAACCATGCGTGCAATAAATAAAAAATAACTTTATAATATAATGGCTTTACGGCACTACTTAAAGTCAATTTTCGGGAAATTTTAACACGTATTTGCCACGCATTTATGTGGCAAGAAATCCCTTGATGACAATTAATTGCATTGTTTTGTCAACGCAATAGGAGTTGGGGCGTTATTGCCGCTGACACTAGTAGTGTCATAAACGTTTATTAACCTACTAAAATGGAGTCTCACATGAAACTGTTGTCCACATTGATCGCTGCTGTATTCGCTATTGTTTCTTTCTCTGCTGTTGCTGCTGATGCAGCTCCTGCTGCCGCTGCTCCTGCTGCTGCCGCTGCTCCTGCTGCTGCCGCTCCTGCTAAGGACGAAGCTAAGCCAGCTAAGAAAGCTAAGAAAGCTAAGAAAGCTAAGAAGGCTAAGAAGGCTGATGCTGCTGACGCAGCAGCTAAGTAATATTGCTTAGTTAAAAAAAGCAGGGGTAACCCTGCTTTTTTTCGTCTTTTTCTTAACCACGTCAACCAAATAGGTAATCGTGCGTTGAATCCGGGACACTCGTGGTGTCGTCAATATTTAATAAACCAACTAATGGAGTCTTACATGAAACTGTTGTCTATCCTGATCGCTGCTGCATTCGCTGCTGTTTCCTTCTCTGCTATTGCCGCTGATGCTGCTGCTTCTGCTCCTGCTGCCGCTACTGCCAAGCCAGCCGCCAAGGTTGTAGCTCCGGCTGCCAAGCCAGCCGCATCTGCACCAGCCGCTGCAACTGCAAAGTAAAAGCAACACAAATAGAGAACCAAGGAAAGTTATCGCTAAATTATCTTTGGGTGCTTTAGAAAAGGCAGGGGAGTCCCCCCTGCCTTTTTCATTTCGTATAAAATTGCGCCATGATTTGGAAACCACATGTAACCGTTGCTGCTGTCATTGAGCAGGATGGCAAGTTTTTACTGGTTGAAGAGCATACCTCACAAGGTTTGCTTTTCAACCAGCCTGCGGGTCATCTTGAGCCGAATGAGTCGCTACTTGCCGGCGTTACTCGCGAGGCGCTTGAAGAATCCGCGCGTGACTTTGAGCCGCAATACCTGATCGGCATTTACCGTTGGCACTCACTAACTGCGGACACCACTTATTTGCGTTTTGCTTTCGGAGGTCGCGTTATTGCGCACTACCCTGAACGCCAATTGGACGAGGGGATAGTGCATGCCATCTGGATGTCACCGGATGAAATACGGGCCACCCAGCCCCGCCACCGCAGCCCCTTGATATTGCGTTGCGTGGAAGACTATTTGGCAGGAAAACGCTATCCGCTGGAAATCCTCACGCATTATGACTAAGCACTGCGTCGTTGTTGGAATGTCCGGCGGTGTAGACTCCGCCGTAACAGCACTATTGCTCAAACAACAGGGCTACGAAGTTATCGGCCTATTCATGAAGAATTGGGAAGATGACGACGACAGTGAGTACTGCTCGTCTCGACAAGACCTGATTGATGCCGTTTCAGTAGCCGACACCATTGGCATTCCCATCGAGGCTGTCAATTTCGCCGCAGAATACAAAGACCGCGTGTTCAGTTATTTTTTGCGTGAATACGAAGCCGGACGTACACCCAACCCCGATATCCTGTGCAACTCGGAAATCAAATTTAAAGCCTTTCTGGATCACTCTATTCGCTTGGGCGCGGATACCATCGCCACCGGGCATTACGCGCAAGTTCGCGAGGTGGGTGGTTCCTTCCAGTTACTAAAAGCCAAAGACAGCAGCAAAGATCAAAGTTATTTTTTGCACCGTCTGAACCAACATCAACTCTCCAAAGCAATGTTCCCGCTTGGGCAACTGCTCAAATCGCAAGTGCGTGACATAGCCCGCGAACACGGCCTCTCCAACCATGCCAAGAAAGACAGTACTGGTATCTGCTTCATTGGCGAGCGTCCATTTCGGGAATTTCTAAATCGCTACCTGCCAACCAAGCCCGGCGATATGGTCACTCCGGAGGGCAAAGTAGTGGGCAAGCATATGGGCCTATCGTTCTATACCATTGGACAGCGCCAGGGATTGGGCATCGGCGGCTCGCGCGAAACGACCGGTGAACCTTGGTTCGTCGCACAAAAAGACATGGCGCTCAATCAGCTAATCGTCGTGCAAGGGCACGATCACCCTTTGCTACTTAACCGCCAATTGGATACTCTTGATATACATTGGATCAGCACAAGCGCACCCGGCCTTTCTGCCAAATATGCCGCGAAAACACGCTATCGCCAACAGGATGCGGCATGCCACATTACACTCTCCTCTGATGATGCAGCACTCTTCACTTTCGATGCGGCGCAGTGGGCGGTAACGCCCGGGCAATCTGTCGTGGTATATGATGGGGAAGTCTGCCTGGGCGGAGGCATCATAAAATAACAACGATGAACTTACGAATTATGAAAGATTTTTCATGTCCATCCATCTAAGTCCGGAAATTATCCGTTTAATACTCGTGTTTGTAGCTACGGTCGCGACACACTTCATTGTTCGCCGCGTATTGCTACACGCCAAAGTCATCACCTCACGTACCAGTAACGTTTGGGATGACTCTCTTGTTAATGCCGCCATCAAACCGGTACCGGTACTCATTTGGCTATCCGGTATTTCTTTCGCACTCCACTTGGTTCACCTGCAGACGGGTGAGCAGTTACTCGAATTCATTCCCCTTGTCCGCAATGTTGGTGTCGTACTCTGTGTCGCGTGGTTCCTGCTTAAACTGATCCGCGAACTTGCCAATAATGTGGTTGCGGCGAAAACCCGGTCCGGTGAAATAATAGATCGCACCACTATAGATGGTTTGAGCAAGGTTTCCCGCATTGCGGTAATCATCGTCGCCGCGCTGACCGTGATGCAGACATTTGGATTCAGCATTTCCGGCATATTAGCCTTTGGCGGCATGGGTGGTATCGCTGTCGGCTTCGCCGCCAAGGATTTGTTGGCGAACTTTTTTGGCGGTCTGATGATCCATCTGGATCGCCCTTTCAACGTGGGTGAAATAATTCGCTCCCCGGAAAAACAAATCGAAGGCAGGGTCGAACATATCGGCTGGCGGCAGACACGCATTCGCGCCACTAACATGGCCTTGATTTACGTACCCAACGCGCTTTTCACTTCCATCGTGATAGAAAACCCGTCTCGCATGTCGCACCGCCGCATCCGCGAAGTCATTGGCCTGCGTTACGACGATCTGGAAAAGATGCCAGTCATTGTCGCGGATGTTCTCGCGATGCTGAAAAACCATCCGGACATCGACCCTGCTCCCAACACCGAACAAGCGGTTGTTGCCGCTTTTAATGAATTCGCCGACTCTTCTGTTAATTTCGTCTTTCAGGCATTGATTAAAAACACCAACCTGACTCAGTTCCACGCTATCAAACAAGCAATTTTGCTGGAAGTTTCAAGCATCATCTCCAAACATGGGGCGGAGATCGCCTTCCCTACCCGTACATTGCATCTGCTTCAGACAGCAGCGCCTGACTCTGCGCAATAACGTTCTTTCACGTAAAATGCGCGCCTGAAACTTTTCAAACAAAGACACGAACATGACTCTCTCAGCGCTTACTGCACTTTCCCCTCTTGATGGACGTTATCACAGCAAGGTCGAACCCTTGCGCGGATATTTCAGTGAATACGGATTAATCCGGTATCGTGTATTGATTGAAATTGAATGGCTCAAAGCGCTGAGTGCGGAAGCCGGCATTAAAGAACTACCACAATTTTCTGCCGCGACTATTTCGCAGCTCGACCAGCTCGCCGCACAATTCAGTGAAGCTGATGCCGAACAAATAAAACACATCGAGAGCCGCACCAACCATGATGTCAAAGCAATCGAATATTGGCTGCGCGACAAGCTTTCTGACAATCCGGAAACTGCCAAGGCGCTGGAATTTATTCATTTTGCGTGTACCTCGGAAGACATCAACAACTTGAGCCATGCCCTGATGCTGAGCCACTCGCGCAAAAAAATACTGCTGCCTGTACTTCAGACTATCATCAACAAGTTACAAAGCATTGCCCATCAACATGCCGATCTGCCCCTGTTGTGCCGCACCCACGGCCAGACTGCAACACCCAGCACGCTGGGTAAAGAAATGGCCAACGTGGTTTATCGTTTGCGCCGTGCTTACTCCCGCATTGAGAAAGTCGAGATTCTTGGAAAGATAAACGGTGCGGTGGGCAACTACAACGCGCATTTATCCGCTTATCCCGAGGTTGATTGGGAAAGCTTTGCAAAACACTTTGTTGAAGAGCGTGGCTTAACTTTTAATCCTTACACGATCCAGATAGAGCCGCACGATTACATGGCTGAACTCTACGATGCTTTCGCCGCTGCCAACATTATACTCATCGACCTGAACCGTGACATTTGGGGCTACATCTCGCTGGGCTATTTCAAACAGAAAGTGGTTGCAGGGGAAGTCGGCTCATCCACCATGCCGCACAAAGTAAATCCGATCGACTTCGAAAATGCGGAAGGCAATCTCGGTTTGGCAAATGCGCTACTCAAACATTTGTCTGAAAAACTGCCGATCTCCCGCTGGCAGCGCGACCTCACCGATTCAACAGTCTTGCGTAATATGGGCGTTGCCTTCGGCTACACTTTGTTGGCATATGAGTCATGTCTGAAAGGACTCAATAAACTGGAAGCAAATCCACAGCGTTTGAGCGAAGATTTGAACAACAACTGGGAAGTATTGGCTGAGCCCATTCAAACTGTGATGCGCCGTTACAACATCGAAAATGCCTACGACAAACTGAAAGAACTCACTCGCGGCAAAGATGGCATCAACAGAACCTCGCTGCACGCGTTTATTGAGGCATTGGACATACCCCAAGCAGAAAAGCAGCGACTGTTCCAACTCTCACCCGATAGTTACATTGGCAAAGCGGCTGAACTGGCTAAGAGAATTTAACCCAGATCATCAAATAGAAAAAATGCCTTGGTAGAGTCCGATTGAGCGTGTGCTGTTGGGGCTTAAGCCCCTTACAGCCACAGCAAACCCCTTGCGGGTGTATCGGACGAAATAGGCCACTCATCCATCTTTTTCCGTCTCACTGACGGCTCAAATAAGTCCAACCGACTCCCAACACTTTATTGTTCTTAAAAATTATGGGCATTACTCCTGAATTCCAATCTTTTTCACCAAGCTGCCCAATATAGTAATAATCTACTTCACACATACCTGCCACAATAGCGCAATCAACGGTTTCACGCCTGTAGGGGTTCTTGATCTTTGTGTCTCCGCCGTTGATGGTTGTTTCGATGCCCAATATTTTTTCTACACTTTGCTTCGTCATACCCGTATTTATTTTACTAATGTTAACTGTATTAGAGTTCGTTAGATTTGAGGTTGTAACGCACCCGGACAAAAATAATAGTGTTGGCAAGTACAAAATTATTTTGTCCAATGTAATCCCTAATATTTTAATAAGTTTTGAATATTTAAACATTTACGAAGTTTGAATTTGCCGCATTTTCATCATAAATATTTTGCCTCAACACATGAGACTGAATTTGTGTAAAACAAAAATCCAATCTGTTTTGCAATCTTTCGGTACTCCAGCCAAATTTACTGAACTTTTCAATATTGTTTGAAAGTGTCAATATTTCGAGTTGAAGTTCTAATTTTCTATCTAAGCAAGTCACTCTATACTCCATACCCAAGGCAAAAATTATTGTTCAACTACCGCCCTCCAATTTGCCAGAAGTCGTTAGCCTGTTGGAAATACTTTTAAATGAAGCTGACATTTAATCAATCATGCTTATCCTGACAGTTAGTTACGCAACATAACCGAGGATTTCAATGATTGACATGCTAATAGGGCATTAAGCAAGATACTATCGGCTGATTCCGACAGTTTTGTAAGGCAAGGATGACAGTCATGTAGGAGATTTCCTACATGACTGAGGTGAGTTATATTATTTTAAATCGTTTTGTACCGCATATCGTACTAACTCAGCCATACTTTGAATGTTCATCTTTTCCATAATTCTGGTCTTATAAGTACTAATCGTTTTGTTACTTAAGAGAAGCTTCTCTGAAATTTGTTTGATGGTAACGCCTGCAACCAGCATTCGAAATACCTCAAATTCACGACTGGATAGCAATAGATGAGGCAAGACTTGTATAGGCAAGGTTGTGTTATAGACAATTTCCTCAGCCAAAAATGGATCGACAAATTTCCCTCCACTTGCGACCTTACGTATTGCATCCAGCAAGTCTTCCATTTCGCTATCTTTTGTTATGTAACCATTAGCTCCGGCCTTGAGCGCAATCATGGCCATTTCCGATACTCTGTGCATGCTCAACATCAATATCGGCAGAGTTGACCTAATCAACCTAATTTTTCGAATTAGCTCTTCGCCACTAATTCCATCCATTGTCATGTCCAACAACAACAAATCAAATTCTTGGTTCTGAATCAATCGCAGAACGTCAAGACCATTCGAGGCTTCTCCAGTTACAGAAATATCCGGCACCAGTGAAAATATTTGTTTTAGTCCACTGCGTAAAACAGCATGGTCGTCAGCAATAAGCAGTCGTATCATTTTTGACTTTCAACATCCTGAATTGGAATACTTGCCCAAACCCTTGTTCCAGTTCCGCGCTCACTAGTAATCGTCAGACTTCCCCCAACAGCACGAACACGTTCCCGCATTCCGAATAGTCCAAAAGTCTTCTGAGACTTTGGTGCATCTATTTCGAACCCTTTTCCATCATCTCGAACTTCTATACTCATTTGATCATTAGATGCAGAAAGAGAAACCTGAACGGTTTGTGCGCCTGCATGTTTCATGATGTTATTCAGTGACTCTTGAACGATGCGGAATAACACTATTGCACGGTTCTCTGCTAACTTTATGCTCGGCTCTGGCGAATTGAAAATACATGGAATCTCAAAATTCGATGTGAAGTTTTCACATAACCATTTAATCGACAAAAAGACCCCCAGATTAAGAACAGCGGGATGAAGATTTTCAGATACATTTCTCACTCCAAATATCGCATGATCAATTAACTCTTTCATATTTTTCAATAGCGTCGAAAGATCCGGGTTGTCCGTGCCAAATTTGCTGTTTAGCATTGAAATGTTGAAACGCAATGTTGACAAAGTTTGACCCAGCTCATCATGCACCTCACGGGCAATCAATTTTCGTTCCGCTACTTGCAATGCTTCATAATTCGACACAAGTTCACGCAGTTGACGTGTAGTTTGCTCAAGCTCGTTATTTATTCTTTTGCGCTCTGTGACATCTTGAACAATACTTATTCTAGCCGGAATTCCATCATAATTTATCGAGGTTGAATTAATTTCCACACTCATAAGAGTGCCGTCTTTCTTTAAGTGACGAAGTTCACCTTCGACTCTTCCATGAGTCATGCTGGCAATAAGTCGGAGCATTTCAGGAATGTCTTCCAGTGGACGGATGTCGTGCAGGGTCATCTGACTAAATTCTTCGCGAGTATATCCATAATGTTGAATCGCCAAGTCATTCACGTTCAGAAACCTAAGGCTTTTCGCATCAATCACCCATACAGGCAGAGGGCTGTTTGAAAATAAAAAACGGTAGCGTGATTCCAGCATCTGGAAATGCTGTTGTTCTTTCTGGATGATCTGTGTTTGTTCACAGGCTACGCATGCTATAGCCAGCTTTTCCGCAATTCTGACGAGCGTCCCCATAACCCTTTTTGAGAATGGCAAGCCAACCTTGCCGAGCACCAGAATACCGTAATCTGGCATTGTGAATACCATTAGGGTGTGTTCCGGTGTTGTTTGAATTAAGGGGCGAACTCTATTTTTTGATTCTCCAAATGCGGATTTGCACAGCAATATTATTTCAGGTGAATTTTTGACGTGATTTGGAATGCTATGCACGATTTCCATCGTTTCATTATCAGCGCGAACTACCGCACCCAAATGACAGCCCAATCTCCGAATCATGATTGACAGGCTGCTCTGTAACATTTCATGGGTATCTGTTCCATTGCCAATACCCATGACAACTTCAAAAAGTGATTGCTGTTCCAGAATGCTCAAAAGCTACTCCACTCGTAATTCGATTGTCATTTTCTTCACTTGTTTGGCAGACGCTCTTATTAACTCCAAATGGTTGCAACAACTACTGACTTATTGTGAAACTCGAGGCAGTCCTTGCCGCTATTTGCGATTTCACCCAAAGTAAACGCCCCCACTAACGGCCTTGTTTCACCGGACAATGAGTTTAGTTCAGCACGTACATTCTCTCCCAAATAGAGTCCCCGTGAAATGCAGTCAATAACAATATCAACCGAATGCAACGGTATATCCTTTGCTCTGGAATTCGCCATCTGCCGAACTTCTGCAGCGGCAGAAAGCATGCTACTTGAGTTCCCGTTCATAATAAAAGTAAGCGTCCCTCTCGGAATATCAACGGTGCAAACCAATCCTCCATCCTCACGCACGCCAACCAGGTCTCGTACAACAAATTCCATATTGAGCCGCGTCATGCCAAAGGGAAATACAGCGGATTCGGTTGCAAAGTCAAAATCAGTTCCAACTTGTGTTTCTAGTATACGTTTATAAACTTCAATTGCAGGCTCCCAATCCAAGGTCAAAATGACATTTTTATCCGAGCCTGTAACTTCAAAAGGTCCGGCAATTGGCAACCAACCATGCGCCACACTCACCTGACTATATAACATCTTGGGTGCTACCAGAACTGCAGCATCGCGTAGCATCCCTTTATTGGTAATTAGGCAAGGCAAGTTTGGATTTGTGAGTGAACCCGCGCCGCCACCGACAAAATTTCCTTGCAGCCCAAATGTATTGAACAAGGAATCCATCAAATCACCTACGCGAGGTGCCATTCCATCTACAAATACAAACATGGTCTTTGCTTGCAACATGCTATCAGGAGGCATTTCGTCTATTAGCCACTTGTTGTAGTTCGGTGAAGGGTCACTCAGTGAGGGCAACAAATATACGTCCAAATCAACATTTAATCCCAACACAATATTTCCACTCCCAAGGTATTCCCCATTGGAAATTAATGCCGGAAATACACCACCAAAAACCGGCTTCGAGAAAGTGCGCAGGAATTCATTGAAATTGTCTGATGCCAGCCCGTTGCTTTCGCAAGCAAAAACCATAACCCCTTTTACTTCAGAATTGGAGCCCACATAGGTGATTGCCTTGCGTAAAGCATCCCAGTCTCCTTCACATTCGATTATCAGTGGCGAAGTACTAATTAATTTGTGGTTTTTCATTTCGAGAGAGCCCCAAGTTCATAAATCAATTTTCACTTCTCACTAAATTTTTTGCTGCACATTAATTGAATAACCAATTCCCTGCAAATTGAACGGCAGTTCTATGGTTGAATAGGCAATCTGCTATTCGGCAAGCCGAATGCAAAATTGACACCGCGGGATAACCAGCCAGTTGCCAGCTTGCTGGCTTATAACCAGCGACTTAGCGCATGTTTTATCGCGCTTAGTCGAATGGCTAGTAGTTTCACCAGTGGAATGGCTTGTTGTTTCATCAATGACGGTTTATTGAACGATTTTTATTAAAGGAATCCAGACTCACTAACTCTATTGACGGCATTAGCAATTTATTTTGAAAGTGCCGCCAACGCCTGATCAGCATCCTTGCGCAACGGACTGTCCGGATATGTTTTGATGAATTCAGAAAACGCCGTTTGAGCCTGAGGCGTATTTCCTGCCGCTCCAAAATCCATCGCTTTCTTGAATGCAGTCATTTCATCCGCATCAATTACTTCTTGCGTTGCCTCACCCTTCCAATAAATATCACCGGCATCCGATAGTGCGCCCCGCACACCACCGACAGCGTTAGTGGCGACTATCTTTTTTTGCGGCGTGAAGGATTCAATTTTCTTACGCAAAATATCCCATATACTCATCGTCCCCTCTTTATTGTCAGCCGCATAAATTGCCGAAGACAGGAAGGTGTACACCACCAAGAGAATAAACACGCAGATCTTTTTCATGACATGCTCCTAATTAATTTTCAATTGCACTATTACAATGTATTCGAAAGTTCCAGTGAAAGTGCCTTGTATTTTTTCTTGATACCGGGATCCAGCGCCTGAGCTTTTGAAAATGCCTCTTTGGCCTCCTTGATTGCATTGGTCGCCTTGTATGCTTTGACCAGGTTGATCCAGACATAAGGGTCGTCCGGACTAAACTTTGCCGCTTCCTGATAGGCCTTTTGCGCCTCGGCATATTTATCTTCGATCATGAACAGATTCCCGCGGTTGTTTAGCGCTGCCGCATTCCCGGGTTGCAAGCTGACGACCTTGTCAAAATATTTCATCGCCTCGACCCTGTCACCAAATTTGGCAAGAATAATCCCGACCTGCAAATGCGCATCCACATCTTTCGGATCTTTTTCTATCAGTTGCCGATAGTGACGAGTTTTGGTTTGCGCAATGATTTTGAGCAAGGACGTAATTTCATTGGGGAACTTTTTATCGATGTTATCCTTGCTCACCTCATTCGGTTTCCATCTTGATTCCGGCAAGCTCGCGGGTTTATATGTTTGCCATGCTTGCGAAATATCCAAAATCTCCAAGCCTTTACCCTTCCATTTGTAGTAGTTGGCGGCTCCCGTCTCCCATGCTTTGACAAAAGAGTTACCCACTACTGTCGTTTCGACCGGAATCCATAACATGCCGTCGTATACGACATACATATCGTCCATGTTGTACCCGTCAGCATCTGCCTTAACGCCCGTTGAGAACATCATGAGTAAGTGGTCCGGCACTTCGATGACCCGCGTGGAAATCCCCAAACTCTCTATTGCCGCCACATAAAAGCCGACCAGATCGACGCAGTCCCCGGATTTGCGCTCCAGTGTTTCTCTCGGGAACTGAACATAGTCCACCATATTCGTATTACCCGATTTCACCTGATAAGGATCGTTCGGGTTTTGCACATAAGTTAGCCCATACACGCCCAAAGCATTAAATACTGCGGCGGCTAGTTGAACCTCGTCTTTAGTTTCAGGATACTGCGTTACGATTGACCGCACGAACGATATTAAAGGCGGATCTTTGGGTGTGATGAATGAAGCATAACGATTAGGCTCGCTCCACAATAATTTGTGCTTTTCATATACGCTTACAGTTGCATTTTTGCTATACGACTCGCGTTTCCCGCTATCGAAATAACTAGCCTCCAACATAGTTTGCACCGAAGTATCTTCAGTCACATTGAGAATATTGTTGTTAAATACCGCCTTGAGTTTGAGCTCCACACTTTTACCGGACGGCAATTTTTCAAGTTTTGTCTCTGTTGCAAAATCCATAAAGTCCTTCAGCAGGAAAGACAGTGTTACCTCATCCATGTCTTTGTCAGTATTGTTAGTCAGCTTGACTGTCCCAAGCCCGTCTTGCTCATACAGCTTGTAGCTATTTGAAAAAATGGGGCGCAAATTGAGCACCTCTATTTCCAGCGGCGCTTTGCTAAACGGAAGCGTCGTTGCTTTGACTTCAAACTTTTCACCTTCAGTACCATCAGAGCTATGTGCCGCTACATAGTAGGTATATTTGGTGTTTGGCGTGAGCTGGTCTTTGATAAATTCCGGCGTGATGGCCTCACCTATTTTGGCAAAGGCATTTCCGTCTTTCTGATAAATGATGTAAGAATTAATGAATTCAGATTCAATCGGCTTCCAGGATAATTTAATTTGCCACGGAGTGGTTGCAACATCGACGGTCGCCAGCGTTGGCGGGGTATACCGTTTTGAAGTGCCGCTTACCAAAGCACTTGTTGCGCCCTCATACCCCGTACGAGTCTCGGCAGAAACCAGATAAAAATAAACTCCGTCTGCTTCCAGCCCCCTGTCAATAAACTGGTTTGAACTACTCGTCCCGACGCGGACAAAACCTGCATGTTCATCTTTTGAACGATAGATTTGATACTGTTTGACGTAAGAGTAAGGCGAGACATCCCAGTTCAACTCAATGCTGTGCAATCCACCTTTCGCAACAAATTGCAGGGGCGCAACCGGCTTGTACTGCGTGACAAACGTCTGTATTCGTTTATTTGCATGCTCCGCAATAAAAAACGAGATATCGTCTTTCTGTGCAATTGCTACAGGCTCATCCAGTTCACCCAGGCGCGTGCCTTTGGCACCAAAGGAACGTTTGTATTCTCCTTTTTGTGAATAGACTTTTACACGGTTACCGTCAACGACAAAAACTTCGTCAAAAGTAGTCATCAGAGCTACTGGCTTGAGTAAATTGCCGGAGGCCCCTTCCTTCTCTTTTCCAAAATTACCAATCAAAGCACCTTTGGGGGAGTACATTGAAATGTAACTATTTGAACTTTCCAACACGTAAAGATTTTCCTGCTTATCCACAGCGATGCTCACGGGGTCGCCCAACTTTGCGATAGCGCTCAAAAACTTGCCGTCGCTGTCAAACACCTGAACCGAATCTCGTCCCTTATCTGACACATAAAACTTGCCTGAAGCTGAAATGACCAAGTCGGTAGGCGAATCAAACTGCCCGTCATGGGAACCTTCACTGCCGAAGCTGGAAACGACCTTCCCGCTTGCCACATCCAGTTTGATGACCCGGTATTTTTTCTTGTCCAGAATCCATGGTGCGCCGCTTGCATCGACTGCAACAGCAACAGGCGTAACGTCTGCAAGCTTGATCGGTTTGTCGGCTTTACCGTTGCGGATCACAATTATTGCTTCCTGATCCGTATCAACCCCATAAACCGTATCTTTGCCATTCCATGCCAGCTTATTCACTGCTGCCTGAATGGACTCACCCGAACTTTGCACAAAAGGTCGCGATGACAATTTGGGAATAACCTCGATCGGAATACCTGCATCCGCGACAAAGAAGTCGACTACACCTTTTGCCGCATCTGCCAATACCACTTGTCGATCTCTTGCAACAGCCAATCCGGAAAGACTCTTGAATTGCCCCCGTCCATCGCCTTTGGCCCCGAATCGATACAGCAGCTTGTCATTGAAGTCATATTTCTGAATCGTATAGTCATTATTTTTTGCTACATAGACCCCGTCTTGTGCAACCGCAAGTCCGCTCAATTCACCATCCCAGGGAATCGCATGCAAAAATTCTCCCGCAGAACTATAAACCTTCACCAGAGAGTCGTCTGAATCGAGAACGTATAAACGCCCTGCACTATCTGCCTTCAATTCGACAGGTTCACGCAGTTTATATACCTCACCTTGTCCCTTGCTTGTTTTTGAGGCTGCTGAAGGCTTGATTTCGAGCGGATTTAAAAAAACGCCGTTGCTGCCAAACATCAATATTCTTTTTGAACCGTTATCCAGCACGTACACAATGCCCTCGTGGAATACAACCCCGCGCGGCTTTTTTAGTTCATGTTCTCCGCCTCCGGAGGCAAAAAATCCACCCTTCTTGGCACCAAAACTCTGTTCGTATTTTCCATCCACCGAAAATATAGCGATCTGGTTTAGTTCGCTGTCGGCCACATAGACATGGTTCGCTCCAATAGCAACTGCTTCCGGTTTTTTCAACACGGGATCGCCATTCTCTTTTCCTTGCAAAGTATGAATTAACTTTCCTTCAAGATCAGTCACCGCAACCGAACCATCCGCCGTGGAAAAGTACAACCGCTCACCGCTGCTTTCGAGTAATTTTTGGGCTCCTTTTGCCAAAGGAATTGCTTTTGAAAATTCCGCTTTCGAGAGGTCTGCCGTGGATGCAGCGTCAGCCGCGAAGACCGCCGCATGAATAAATGAACCAAGCAAAAAAATAGATAGAATAGTGATGCGCATTATGTGTACCTTCAATTCAAATCCGAAAAAGAAAATCACACCCCGCTCGAAAGTCAGTGCAGCGAGGCTACCAACATCATAAACTACTTATTTTTCATCTCTGTTAAATACACCGTCCCAGTCATCAGGTGGCGGATTTTCGATAAAATACTCGCAACGCTCGATATAGATTTTAGTGGGCATATCTTCCGGCAAGCGTCTGCTGATCTCCAGGAAATGCACATGTGCTTTGCGCCATTTTCTATCGCGGTACATTGCCAACGCGGCGTTGAATTCTTCAACGATAACGCCATCCATGCCGTGTGACATTCCTGCAGGCTCATAAATCCTGACCGGCAATTGCTTTCCTACCACGCGTATTCTATCCACTTCACGGTAAAGGCATATTTCGGAAGTCAGATTATAAGTGGACTCTCCCACCAGGAAAGCAACGCCATAATATTTTGCTGTACTTTCCAGTCGCGCCGCTTGGTTCACCGTATCGCCGATAACGGTGTAGTCCATCTTCTTTCCCTCAAAACCGATATTTCCTGCCACGACCTCACCTGATTGCAGACCTCCGCGAATATAGAAGAGCTCCACCCCCTCTTTTTTCCATTTTACCCTCAATTCATCCATCTTTTTCCGCATGGCATAAATACAACCAATCGCTAGCTGGGCATGGTCAGGCTGGGCTAGCGGCGCGCCCCAGTAAACCATTATTCCGTCACCGATAAATTTATCGACTGTGCCGTCGAATTGATCGACTACTTTTACCATTTCGCCCAAGTACTCGTTGAGTCTTGCCACAACTTCCTGCGGCGTATGACTTTCACTAAACGAAGTAAATCCCCTGATGTCGGTAAACAATACCGTGACATCTTTGCTGTCCCCGCCTAATTTTGCAGCGTCCGGTTCTTTTTCCAAACGCGCAACCAGTTTGGGAGACAAATAACTCGAAAACATGGCACGCATTTGTCGCGCACTTCGCTCCAATACCAAAAAGCGAAAACTTGAACCCACAAGCAGCGCGGTGAATGCCGAAATGGGCGGGTAAATCATACTGACCCAATGACCTTGCAGGAATAATTTGTAACTCACCCAAACATAACCGGCTGAAAGAAACAGCGCCACGGGTAACGCTATATACAAACGTAACCGCGTGGTCAAAAAATATGCCAGAGTGCCCAGCACGATGATGAGTGAAATATCGAATAATTTCTCCAATCCCGTCCGCCGGATAAAGCGTTCACTAATAATGTTATCGGCGATAGTCGCATGAACCTCAACTCCGGGTGTATTACCGTCAAACGGAGTCACGCGCATATCGTAAATTCCCGTTGCGGTCGCCCCGACAAACAATACTTTATTCTTTAATAGAGTCGGAGAAATTCGCCCGTTAACCACATCGGAAAATGAATAGCGGGGATAAATTTTTGGGGGGCCGGTAAAATTGATCCACATCGAATAATTTTCATTCACGGGAATATGTCGCGCGCCCAAAGCAATCTCAAAAAAACCCGGAACGAATTTTTTTTCACCCAGTGCCGCCATTGCGCCTAGCAATCCCAAAGAGGGAATATTTTTATCGCCGTCAGCCAGAAATAACATATTGAGACGATTCACCCCGTCTGGTTCTGGCAAAAAATTGATGTGCCCAATCCCGCTGACCGAGCTCTCTATTTCCGGGATAGAGCCTATACGTCCTGTAATATTTAAATCTTTATCAAATTCAAAGGAGGTGGCCAACACCACATTTCCTGCCAGCCTGGACGCATCGGCAAACGCTTTATCAGCATTTTCATTCTCGTGTTCCGGGAAAAAAACATCAAACAGCACCGCCTTTGCACCTGCATCGGAGAGCATGGTTATCAATCTGGCATATTCGGTACGAGTCCAGGGATATCGCCCCAATTCTGCAATGCTTTTTTCATCGATCGCAATAATTGCGATTTCCGGATTGGGCACCAGCGCACCGCGCATATTTTCAAAACGGAGGTCGTAGGTTTTGGCTTCAAAAGCCTCGATGAAAGGATTTTGAGTGTAGTAGAGCAGCGTTACAGAAAAGATTGAAGCGAAGGCCAATAACAGAGACGCCAGCTTCATTCCCTGACCAGACGATATTTTCTTCATTACAGAAGAAGCCATAAAACGCTCACTGAACTGTTTGCCCAATGCGCATTCTAACTCCCCTTATGAAAGAAAGTTAGTTTGTCTGCACTGGAATCTGGTTGCGTTGCGCGATGATATTGTTATTTTCGTCTACATAGACCAGTGAGGGATGGAATCCAAGTAATTCGGCTTCAGTGTAGATGGAATACGTGGCAATAATCAGAATATCACCCGGGTCGGCGCGATGTGCGGCGGCCCCGTTCACTGAAATCGTACGGGATCCCCTTTGGGCGCGAATGGCATAGGTCGTAAAACGTTCGCCGTTGTTGACGTTGTAAATGTCGATCTGTTGGTATTCTTTAATGCCGGCAGCATCCAATAGATTTTCATCAATTGCGCAGGAGCCTTCGTAATTCAACTCCGATTGTGTTACGCGCACGCGGTGCAGCTTGGCTTGTAGCATGGTTCGTTGCATATCTCACCTCCGGTAATACCAGCCTTGTCACTTCAGGCCTTAATATTCAGGGCGCGCATTATATGACTCTTCCCCGAAAAGACAAACTGCTATTCGATATTAATTTCCAGATTATCGATCAGCCTCGTTGCTCCCAACCTTGCGGCTGCCAACACGACCATTTCACTATCAAAAGACTTGGCCGGACTTAACGTTGCCCGTTCCCGCACTGATACATACTCTACCTGCCAGCCCCGCTTGGCAAGCGTTGCTATAGTGGTTGCTTCAAGTTTTGCAAAGTCTCTTTCCCCGTCCCCAATTGCCAGGCGAAGGTTAATCAGCCCTTGCTGCAAAAATACTGCTTCGGCACGTTCCGCTCCGGTCAAATATTGGTTACGCGAACTCAACGCCAGACCATCTGCGGCACGCACTGTCTCGCCACCAATGACGCGTACCGGCAAATTCATTTGGGCGATCAGTTGGCGAATGATATGCAACTGCTGATAATCCTTCTTGCCGAACAATGCCACTTGCGGTTGCACGATATTGAGCAGTTTCAACACTACCGTCGCCATACCGCGAAAATGTCCCGGACGCGTTGCACCACATAACTCATTGGCAATCGGTGGCGTCTCAATAAATATGGTTTGCTGCTGCGGATACATTTCACTCACCGGCGGGGCAAACACCACATCGGCCAGCCCTTCCAATTTGGCGCAATCAGCTACCAAGGTACGCGGATATTTATCAAAATCCTCTGTCGGGCCAAACTGCAAAGGATTCACGAAGATGCTCACCACGACCAAGTCTCCTTGGACTTTAGCCTGCCGTACCAAATCAAGATGACCTTCATGAAGGTTACCCATCGTGGGTACGAGAGCAACTGTAGCCGCGTTGCCAACATGTTCGCGCAATTCGGCGATATTCGATATTTGTCGCATCAGAAGCTGTGCTCTTGTGCCGGGAAAGCACCTGACTTCACATCACGCGCATAGTTTGCCACCGCTTCGCCAATGGATGATGCGCCCTGCATGAAGTTCTTCACAAAGCGGGCTTTTTTACCCGGAAAAATGTCAAGCATATCATGCAAAACAAGCACTTGACCCGAACAGTTCGCCCCTGCGCCGATTCCGATTGTGGGAACCTGCAAAATCGCGGTAATTTCGGTTGCCAAAGCTGCCGGTACCGCTTCCAACAACACTATTCCGGCACCGGCTTGAGCGACGATATCGGCCTCGCGCAACAAACGTTGCGCAGCTTGATCACTTTTACCCTGCACGCGATAACCGCCCAGTTGGTGCACTGATTGCGGCGTTAAGCCAATATGCGCACAAACAGGAATACCGCGTCCGGTAAGAAAAGTAATCGTCTCTGCCATCGCCTCACCGCCTTCAATCTTGACCATATGAGCCCCCGCCGACATAAGACATGTGGCGTTCACAAAAGTTTCACGCGGACTGATTTGGGAGCTGCCGAACGGCATATCGGCTATAATAAATGCCTGCGTTGAACCACTCGCCACGCAGGCCGTGTGGTAAGCCATCGTTTCAAGTGTCACCGCCAGCGTTGATTCGCGGCCTTGCAATACCATGCCAAGTGAATCGCCCACCAGCAATACGTCCACGCCGTTATTTTCCAGCAACGAGGCAAAACTGGAATCATAACAAGTCAACATGGCAATCTTTTCATTCTTGCCGCGCATGTTCTGCAATGTAGTAAGCGTTTTACGCATCATACTCCCAGACTAAAGAATTCACGCGAGCCGCGCATATTTTTAATTCGATCCATCAACAATGCAAAGTCATCGTCATTATCCACGAAATTCAAATTATCACTATTCACGGTCAGCAACGGTGCCGCATCGTAGTGATAAAAAAACTCACCATAACTATTCGCCAATTTTGACAAATAATCGTCGCTTATACTACGCTCATATCGAAAACCACGCCGCTGTACACGCTCAATCAAGGTCTCTGTTGAAGCCTGCAAATAAATAACAAGGTCAGGCGTAGGGGCTTGCGGCGCCAGGCTTTGATAGATGGCTTGATATAACTTGAATTCATCCTCGCTCAATGTAAGCCGCGCAAACAAGGTGTCTTTGTCGAACAAATAGTCCGAGATAGTCTGGCTGCCGAATAAATCCATCTGCGTCAACTCGCGCACCTCGTTAATACGCTGAAATAAAAAGAATAATTGTGTCGGCAAAGCAAAGCGTGCCGGGTCTTGATAAAAACGCGCCAAAAACGGATTTTCCTGCGGTTTTTCCAAAAGCACTTTGGCACCGGCGCAATCTGCAATACGCTGCGTCAGACTGGTTTTGCCCGCACCAATAGGACCTTCCACCACGATATAGCGATATTTTTCTAGCGGCATTACCGAACCCTTAAAATCTTTGCCACAGAGATCACAGAGAAGTAAAGTGCGGCTCGTCGAGAGGCGGGTTTTCTCTGTGAACTCTGTGATCTCTGTGGCTAAATTAGTTTTTTCACTTGTTGATAGTCACATTCCCTTGCCACTTCGGCCACCAAACCGATTCCCGGAATAACACAATCCGGCGCGATCTCCAGCAGCGGTTGCAACACAAAAGCGCGCAAATGCATCTGAGGATGCGGGATAGTCAATCCATGTTCGTGGTGTTGAATATCATCATACAACAACAAATCCAGATCCAACGTTCGCGGCGCATTGATAAACTCGCGCGTGCGACCACATCTTTGCTCCAATGCCAGCAATGCATCGAGCAAATCGCGAGGCGACAAAGTAGTGTGTAACTGCGCCACCGCGTTGATAAAGTCGGGCTGATCCAAATATCCCACTGGCGCACTGCGATACAAGGAGGATTGCTTTGCCAGTTGTACTTGCGGCAACACGTCCAACTCTTGCAGCGCGCGCAACAATTGCTCTCGCGGACCAGCCAGATTGCTGCCCAATCCAACAAAGACTGTATGTTCTATCACTCGCCAGCACTCAATTTATTGGCAACTCGGACTGAATTGAAGATGCGTCCGGTTTCTTGGTACGTCTACGCCGCTTTTTCGGCGCAGTGTCAGGCTGTAACATTTCGGCTCGGAGCTCTTCCGATGCAATTTGAAATTCAGTCCACCATTTGCCCAATTCAGTATCAACCTCACCACTTTCACAGCGCAGCAACAAAAAATCATAAGCCCCGCGGAAGCGCGGCAACGCCAGTAAACGCAGAGGACGTTGTCCGCTGCGTTGCTCAAAACGCGGTTGCAACGACCACAACTCTTTCATCACCGTGTCATATCGGCGCGGAATAGCCAGTTGGGCGCGCTGTCTTTCCAGCACTTCATCCATCGCGGTATGCAGGGCGGCAACGGCACGTTCTCCAGCCTCTTCGCGCAGCTTCCAAGTTGCGAGTACTTCATGCCACAGCAAAGCGGCAAACAGGAAAGCGGGGGATGTCGGCTTATCATCGCGTATGCGCTGATCGGTGTTCTGCAACGACAGCATCACGAATCGCTCACCCATTGGCTGCTCCAGAATCACATCCAGCATCGGTAACATGCCGTGGTGCAAATCCATCTCCCGCAATTTTTTTATGCACTCCAGCGCATGCCCGGACAGCAACAATTTCAGCATTTCGTCGAACATGCGCGCTTCCGGCACATTTGCCAGCAAGTCTTTCAGTTGCGCGATGGGTGCAACGGTTTCCGCATCCAGCTTCATCCCCAGTTTGGCCGACAAACGAACTGCCCTGAGCATGCGCACCGGATCTTCACGGTAGCGTACTTCCGGATCGCCGATAATACGCAAAGTGTTGGCGCGCACATCTGCATAGCCATCGTGGTAATCGAAGATTTCTTGCGTGGAAGGGTCGTAGAACAACGCATTAGCAGTAAAATCGCGCCGTGCTGCATCCTGCTCCTGATCACCGAACTCGTTGTCGCGCAACAACCGACCATGTTCGTCGGTCTGGGCATCCTCAGCCTCTATCATGCGGCGAAAAGTTGAAACCTCAACCGTCTCCTCGCCAAACATCACATGCACCAGACGAAAACGTCGCCCGATAATGCGGGAGCGCCGGAACACGCGGCGCACTTCTTCGGGTGTCGCATCCGTTGCCACATCAAAATCTTTGGGCTGCCGCTCAAGCAACAAATCGCGCACCGCGCCACCAACCACAAAAGCCTTGAAACCCTCCGCTTGCAAACCTTCCGTCACGCGCTTCGCCCCAAAGCTGATACCTTCACGAGCAACCTTATGCACTTCAAACGGAATTACGTTGGCTGAGTCAGGCGATTTTTCTTTGACAGACTTTCCAAACACCCGCTTTAACAGTTTTTTTATCATCACGTCCGGCTAATTGGCTGCGGCAAGAACGCCGCAAATTTCAGAAAGCAGAATTATACACCCGGTAAATTGATTGCACTTTTATCCCGAATTGACTCAAAAACAACAGCCATGTTACAAAATAATGTCGCATTGTTCCATTATTGGAATGGCTTTTCCCACATAGATACTTTATCTTGACCAATGAGATACCTAACATACAGCCACTTTCTTTTCGTTGTACCAAGATTAAGAAATCCACAAGAAAGACAGGGCAGCGCTGATCTGCTGTAATAAAAGAAGGTGGCCTCCTATATCTCGTTGCGGAGTGTATTCAGGTGCCACATTAAACAAGAGGAATCAACATGTCCGAAAACAAAGCTCATATCGCTCAAAAAGCCCCTTACGCTGTCAATGTTGAAGCTGGCAAAAGCTACTGGTATTGCACCTGTGGCAAAAGTGCCGGACAACCTTTCTGCGATGGCAGCCACAAAGGAAGCTCGTTCGTACCTAAGGAGTATAAGGCTGAAAAATCAGAGGCAGTTTATTTCTGTGGCTGCAAACATAGCGGTAATGGCATCACTTGCGACGGAAGCCATCAAAAACTGTAAGTCTATAAATATAACAAATTAACAGCATTATGATTGAGAGCCCTGCCTGAACATTGGCCAGGGCTTTTTTCTTCGCACAGGCTTATCCTTAAATTGCCATTACCTCCAGCCGGAAGTTGGTTATCATAGCGCTATGTTGACTCGAATCTCCTCAGCGCTTGACGAATCTGTGATGGGTCTGCTCGCGCTGGCAGGGTTAAGTTTTGGGTTTGCTCCTTTCGTGTTTGATTTTCCTGACGCTGTAACGCAGAGTTTCGAAATTGCCAATTGGCTGATCATCGGCGTATTCGCGATTGAATATGGCGCCAACTTTGCGCTGTCGACGGATCGCCTCAATTTCGCAATCAACCCTTGGCGTTTACTCGATGCCGCTATTATTGTCGTAGCCCTGCTTTCGCTACTTCCCAACGTATCGGATGTCATGGTTTCGAGCCCGGTATTACGCATACTTCGCCTGTTTGGCATCTTGCTGTTCGGCACGCGTGTCGGGCATGGCCTACAACAACCGGCCAAACATCCGTTGCGTTCGGCTCCAAACGGAGAACCGCAAGTCGCGTCAATTCGGGCCGGGGATCTAACCCAGCAGAAATGCAGTTGGGAAGATCTGCTGCAATGGATCGTTTCGCCAACAAATGGCTGGTTGCATGCCTCCAACCTTTTACCCGAACGGCTTATAGAAATAGCCTCTGCGGCAGGCGTTCCCCATGTAATGATTGAGGCAGCATTGCAAGAGTCGAGCTACCCGCGCATAGAAGCCGGTTCACGCTGGACCGCGTTGACAATTTCGCTTCCCTCAAAAACTGATTACACAAGCCGCGATCTCGTGCTGCTGTTGGTTTCAAAAAATAGCGTATTGTCACTCGCAGCGCATTCGCTTGATCTTCAGCTACTTCCTGAAGAACCGCAAGGCTTGCCTTGGGGGCCGCGCTGTGCGATCCATATTTTACGTCTGGCACTTAGCCACAACGAGGAACTTGCGGGGAAGCTGGAGCATATTGTGAGGCAATTTGAAGACATGCCCGCAATCGACAGCCCGGACAGTTTTTTCAAGCAAACTTTCCATCTTAAACGCGTCTTGTCTACCGCCAAAAGTGACCTGTGGCGTTTGCGTGGCCTGCTCGAAATGCTTGTGGACGGGCGGCGCAAATTGCCGGGCCTTGATCCCGATCTGCGCAAATCTATCGCCCCGCTTGTCGATGAAGCAGATTATCTTTACGAGACAGTCGACAACATCCGCGAATCGCTGCTCTCCTTAATCGAGTTACACATCGACATTGCCGCGCACGGCACGAACCGATTCATGCGCCTGCTGATGATCGTCAGTACGCTCGCGCTGATTCCGGCCGTTTTGGGTGGATTGCTCGGCATGAACCTAGCTGAAGCTCCTTGGCATATAACACTTGGACAGGTCTCCTTCGGCGCTTTGGTTTTAACGCTCGGCGTTCTCTACATTTTCCTGGCCAAAGGGTGGTTCCGGTAACAGGAATATTGCGAAATAAAAGCTGTTGGTTTACCCAAGCCGCTCGCAAAAAGAGTTGAAATAGCAAGATGACACGGTTGATGAAGCGCGTGAGACATCACTTTTTTCTATTTATCGTACCTATGAAAAGATATCCAGCAACAGTAGTGTCCGGTTAAAAGTCGAACAAATTTAGTTGGTTAGAAAAGTCCGTCTGATCTTGAGTTTGCCCACTGCCCGCGAAGGCTTGAGATAACTGGGTTTTCTCAAAAACAGACACCGATAAAATCTGTAGTAAAGAATATAGAGAGGCATCAAGTTGAAGCTCCTTTTTAACAATAGCGATCAGGACGTAAGTGGAGACAGCGCACCAGATTTGCGTCTTCACCGCGTTCTCGCTGTTGCCGATGAAACGCTTGATGCGAAGGTGCTGTTTGATCCACTTGAAGAACAACTCGACTTGCCAGCGACTCTTGTACAGAGCGGCAATCGTCAGAGCGGGCAACACGGTGTTGTTGGTCAGAAATACCAACGTCTTGCCGGACTCCGGGTCTTTGTAGCGAATGCGCCGCAACTGTTCGGGATAGTCCTGCGAGATGTAAAAACCGTTCAGCATGATGCGTTGGTCGCAAATGATGCCTGTACTCCTGTCGACCGGCATCGAGTACACCCTGCGTGCATCCATGCCGCGTTTGGAACGAGTCACGAAGAATGCTCCGGTCTGATGAAGGGCAAACAGACGGGCGAAATCCAGATACCCTCGATCTATCACATAGAACGCACCTGCCTCGAAGGACAGCATATCCAGCACGTTGACCTCGTGCATCTTGCCGTCCGAGATATGAATGAAGGCTGGAATATTGCCGCGAAGATCGAGCAGCGTATGCAATTTGACGGCGGCCTTGGCGGTGCGAAACGGCGCCCATGGAAACAGAGAAAGACACAAGTCTATGGTCGTCGCATCCAGCGCGTAGACGGTGTTGTCGAGATCGACACCAAAGCTGTCGTTGCAGTAAAGCTTGCGCGCTCGTCGGATAAGCAACGCGGCCAAGTCTTCCCAAATGCGCCAGTCGCGCCCTTCGTTGGCATCGGCCAGCGTCGAGCGTTTTACTGCCGAGCGAAAACCCATGCCATACAACTTCGTCTGATTCGCCAGCAAACATGTTTCGATATCGCGCAGGCTCTCTCTGTATGTCAGTTGCGCGAAGGCCATGGCGCGGAATTGCTCGGTGCAAGCCAGACTGCGCACTCTGGAATCTCCGCCATAGCGTGCCACGATGCGAGCGAAGCTGGTCCATGGAACGAACTCCATGATCTGCGCGAACAGCGTCTTGCCCATGTTCATAGCTTACCTCCAAAGAAATCAATCTCTGGAAGTTACTTGAACGGGAATATAGGTAAACTGATTTCAAATCGGCACCAAAATAAATTGTTCTGTAACCCGCGCCAATACTCAATCTTGGCTCGGAAATTTGTAAGTTAACCGGACACTACTGATCCAGCAACAACCCAAAGCTCAAATAAGTGACACCATCAAATGTGTGGTTTTCTATGTCCGCTCTACAACCGATTGTGTTGAAAAACTATTTTTTGAACCACTTTAAAAATATTCTAGCCTCATAAAGCGATTATTAGTTTTTCGATATGGGCGGGTACCTTTGGTATTGATAAACTCGCATGTAAGTCAATATACCCAGCCACATTCGACAATCAAGTGCGATTTGTGGGCGTACTTTTAAATCGTGAAATTTTTCCGGGGGTGCGAAAAATAGTTTTTCAACACAATCCAACCGACAATGGTCGTGGAATCGAGATAAAATGAGGGCTAATGACAGTCGCTGTCGGCCACAAGCACGCATTCGTAAAAGTCGGCTTTGTGGCAAGCTATTTTGAGGAAATTAGATTACTTATTGCCTTTAATGCAACCTGTACACTTTGCAAATTTAGTCGACCATTTTTCCTTGCAGCTTGATAGCCAGTGTTCGCATTCAACTGCATAATTCTCTTTGAATGAAGGTGAATGTTTGTTGAGATATTCAATAATTTTGATCTGTAAGCAGACTTCTGACATGTCACTTTTAGCTTTATGATATTTTTCCCATATATACTCTTCTGGCATTAAACCTGTTTTCCTTATTTCATCGGTATATCCCAACGCCTTGTAAAATTCATCCGCATCACGAATGTGGTGTACTTTTTCGTTCCCAACATAATGTAGCCATATTGATTGTGGCGTGGTGATGAAAGCATGTGACGAAAGTAAGGTTGGGAAGACATAATATGACTTTATTTTTGATGAAATACATGCACCAAAAACTGTAATAACTTAATATTTGTAACTCTATCGAAGCAAAGGCTTTACTCCCCGTGCGGTGGCGAACGTATCTCAATGAATAGATACTATGTTTGTATTTGAACCTATATCATTTTTTCTAAATTAAGCGTATTTTGAGTAAAGTAGAAACGCAAGTAGTGATTAAAATATTTGGAAAAAAACGACGAAATTATCAACCATAGATAATATTAGAGGTCGGCATGAAATTAACTCCATCAACCTCTCCCGCAAGATAGCGTCGTTGTCGTGGTGAATATGATGAATCAAATTCACGACGGATATGCCATCGGTTTTCCTCAGGCCGGAATGTGGAAAACGCGGTTTAACAGTGACTCCAATAAATACGGCAAGGATTTTGCAAATCATCCCTCGCCTGATGTCGAGGCACATGAGGAAAATAACGATGGTATGCCTTGCTCTGGCAAAATCAATATCGGGCCATACACGGTGGCAACTTATTCGCAGGATCAATGAGCATCCTTCCAACATTACATGTTTCTTGTTTTTCATTTGCGCATCTTGCTACTGGGGTGTTGTCAGTGCTTCAAAACCCGAAATGACATCGAACAATTCTTCGTCAATTCCGCTTTGGCGCAGACGGTGAAACGTGCGGTTCAAATCTTCCAGTAGTTCGTCGATGTTCTTTTCAGCGCGCTGCATTGCGGCCAAGCGGCTGGCATTTTCGCTGGCGAGCGATTCCGCGCAGGCACTGAAAAGCGAGACAAAGAGATATCCGCGCACTAGCGCTCGCAAGATTTTCTCTTTTTCGCCAAAAACTTCAGGGAGGTTGGCGGTGGGCCATGGGATTGCGGCATGGTCCCGCCGCCACAGAGAATCCAGTGGCAACAGACGCTGGCTTACAGGCGAATAGATTGCCCCGGATTTGGGCTGGTTATGAAAAACATAAACCTGTGTAATCTCGTTCTTTTCACGGCGAGCTTCCATTTCGATCAGTATCTGTCCGACCAGTGGTGTGATCGCGCTTATGGAATTCGGCAGTGTGAAACCAGCTAGAGGCGACAGTTCGGTTTCCTCAAGACGTGATCGGATGCGTTCACCTACAGACCAGACAATCTTTTTTCCAGGAAGCTTTCCCAACGTATCGACGACAAACTCAACCAGCACTTGATTGAATTGACCGACCAGTCCCTGATCCGATCCAAATACAATCGCACCAATTGTGTTGGTTTTCTGATGCACCTTATGTCCTGCATTTGCGGGTAGCTGATCGTGCCGCAGACATGCAGCTAAGCCCAGTTGCACAGTCCGGTAGTAATCACCCAGGGAATTTACTGCATTCTCGTATTGTCCGATGTTCGATGCCGCCACGGCCTTCATAGTGCGCACCACTGATTCAAGATCGCCAGCACTGGCGATCTTGTGGCGCAGGCTGGCGGCGGATTCGCTCATGGTGCTTTCTTTGCTTCTGGCTTGGTTGATGGATTGGCTTCAGGCTTAGCCTCGGTCTTAACTTGAAAAGGAATGAGGGCCTGACTGGCGATGTTGATGATCTGCTTGCGATCCTCATCGCTCAACTTGTCAGCCTTATCCAGTCGTGTGGATATTTCTTCCGGAATAGTAGCGGCAGCCTTATGTACGGCCTGCTCGGCATCTTTCATCTTGTCCAGCGGCACGCTGTCGAAAAGCTCTGCTGTTAAGGCCAACAGCACGGCGATTTGTGCTGGTACGGATACCGGCGCGAATTCGGGTTGCTTAAGACATGCTCTGATACGTCGTCCGTGTTCGATAATTTTGCGCGTGTTGTCATCCAGTCTGGCGCCAAATCGGGCAAAGGTTTCCAGTTCCTCGAACTGGGCGTAAGCGAGTTTGAGGTCGCCCGCGACGGCCCGGTAGGCGGCACGTTGTGCTTTCCCTCCCACGCGCGAAACCGATTTCCCTACATCAACTGCGGGTAGCACTCCCAATTCAAACAGGGCTGGCGATAAGTATATTTGTCCATCCGTGATGGAAATCAGGTTGGTCGGAATGTAAGCGGAAATATCCTGTGCTTCGGTCTCGATTATTGGCAACGCAGTCAGCGATCCGCCGCCGAGGTCATCAATTAAGTGAGTTGCGCGTTCCAGTAAACGCGAGTGGATATAAAAGATGTCGCCGGGAAATGCTTCTCGACCCGGCGGGCGACGCAATAGTAATGACAGCTCTCGATAGGCACGTGCATGATGAGTGAGGTCGTCGTAAACGATCAGCACATTGCGGCCTTGCTGCATGAAATATTCCGCAATACTCGTCGCGGCATAAGGGGCGATGTAGGCAAGTCCAGGCGGATCGTTGCCTTCGGTCACCACCACAACGGTGTATTCCAGTGCACCATTTTCGCGCAGGGCTGCAATTACCTTCGCTACGCCGGATGCGCGTTGACCAATGGCGCAATACACGCATAGCACCTTTTGCCCGCGTTGATTAAGTATGGTATCAATAGCAATCGCAGTCTTGCCGGTCTGCCGGTCGCCGAGAATCAGCTCGCGCTGACCATGCCCGACGGGAATGAGCGCATCGATTACTTTGATTCCACTCTGCAAAGGTACCGTGACGGGTGAGCGGTCCATGATGGGGGCAGAAGGGCGTTCGATCGGCAGACGTGCACTAAAAGCAACGGGGCCGTTACCGTCCAGTGGATTCCCCATGGGATTTATAATGCGTCCGATCAAACCATTACCTACTGGCACATCGACCACATTACCCTCGCGCTCGACCTCATCGCCGGCTTGAAGATGTGCGTAATCGCCAAGCAGCACGACACCGATTTCATTTTCATCGACGTTGAAGGCGATGCCGTAAATCTCACCGGGAAACTTCAGTACTTCTTCAAAGCTCACGCCCGGCAGGCCGGAGACCATGGCAATACCTGTAGCAATGCTGGTGATCGTGCCAACTTCGCGCGGAACTAGTCTATGTGAGAATGCTTCTCGAGCCTGGCCTATTTCAGCCAATGCATTATCAAGAACATTTTGCAGACTGTCTGATTGCACAGTCAGGTACCTTTCGAGGCGGTTTCGGGCTCAGCTTTAGTCGCAAGCTTTGGTTCTACTTTGACGGCAGGTTCTGATTCAGCTTCAGTTCCAGTATTAGTTTTGGTCTCAATATCGGGCTTAGCTTCAAGCTGTGGTTCAGCTTTAGTTGCGAGCTTTGGCTCCACTTTAACGGCAGGTTCAGCTTCAGTTCCAGTTTTAGTTTTGGTCTTAATATCAGGCCTAGCTTCAGGCTTAACTTCTGGCTTTGATGCGACTCTAGTCACAGCTATAGGATCATTTTTGCTTGAGCCAAGAATTCCACTCCGCACTTCTCTTTCCGCTGCTTCCCAGTTCTGGACTGCTTGCCCCTCTTTTCGGCCTTGCATCTCATACAGTTCGTAGGCACGTTTGCCAATTTTCGTTGCAAAATTAGATTCGGTTTTTGCTTGGGCATCTGCTTTTGCCTTGTCCTTCTCTTTCAGAAGTTCGTCGATGCTTTTGCCCAGCCCTGCCAGATAGTCAGAAATGTTCCACGCAATTTTTTGTCCATTCGCAGTTAATTCAATACCGCTGATCAGCTCAGCAGCAGTCTCAAAGCGTATGGCAATATTCGCAGAGAAGGTTTCGTTGAATGCATTTTGTATTGCCTTGCGCTGCGTTTCAGGCAAGTCAAACGTACTCCGCAAGAGTGCAGGAGCAGAGCTTGTTTTAAATGATTCGCCGAGATTCTTTTTCGCCTGCTCATCCAGTTCATGCAAACGCCGAATGAACACCTCGGCCATGCGTTCCTCCAGGTTAGAAGAGGAAAGATCGGTCAGTACTTTGCGCGTGATGGCGAATACTTCCTGCCGGACGCGTTGACTTAGCTCCTGGTTCAGATTATGGGCATCGTTAATTTGCGCATCATGCAACTTGGCACTTAAGGTGTCTGCCGCTTTCCGCGCTTCGTCAAGAAGCCGCTGCCGTTCGGTCTGCACTTCCTGCGTCACTTTGTCCATGAGCGCGGCACGCTGCTGCTCGAATTCTTCATTCTTATGTTTGAACTCTTCGTGTTCCTTTTCTGCTTCAGATTTTTTGATATCCGCATCTGCCAGTTCTTTGGCAATCTTCTTCTCACGTGCGTCGAGCGCATCGAGAATGGGCTTGTACAGGAAGTGTTTCAACAACCAAACCAGAATGAGGAAGTTAACTATTTGCGCGATGACGGTGAACCAGTCGATCAGCATGATTTACTTTCCGACTGCCTGCGCGATAACGTGATTCCAGAATGGATTGGCAAAGAGGAGGATCATCGAGACCACGAAACAGTAGATCGCGATGGACTCGACCATAGCCAAGCCGACAAACAGGGTACGGGTGATGGTTGCCGAGGCATCGGGCTGCTGTGCCAGCGAAGTCAGTGCCGTGGCGAGTGCACGGCCTTCTCCGAGCGCGGGCCCTATGCTGCCAATCGCGATCGTCAGCCCTGCAGTGATGATCGATGCAACAGCGATAATGGTCATGCTATCCATAGTAATTCCCTTCGTTGTAAGAGTTCATGATTCATCCCGAAATATTTGCAAGGCTAAAATCCGCCTATCCATTGCTAGGTGTTTTGTTCTCGACCTGATGAGAGGTAGCTAGAGAAGATTTAGGGCTGGTCTGACGTATAACTTTTGATTCAAGCTTGGGTTTGTTTGCGCGCGTCGCAGCAGCAATGTAAACCGTAGCCAATATGCTAAAAATGTAGGCCTGCACCATGCCGGTCAGCAGGCCGAGCACGCTCATGGCGATGGGCAACAGGTAAGGCGTGATAGTCAGCAGAATGGCGAGAATCATCGTCCCGCTCATCATATTGCCGAACAGGCGCACGGCCAGCGCCAGGGTACGCGAGAATTCGCTGATGACATTGAACGGCAACATGATGAAGGTCGGCTTCAAATATTCTTTAAGATATTCACCCAGTCCGCTTGCTTCGATGCCGAACAGCGGAATTGCTACGAACACACTGAATGCCAGCGCTGCTGTGGTCGAGAGTGAGCCGGTAGGCGGTTCATAGCCGGGAATGACGGTGAACAGAGCAGCCGTGGCGACGAACAGAAACAAGGTGCCGATAAAACTGAGGTATTTCCTAGGCTCCCGCAGGCCCACTTCCTCAATTTGTTTCTCGATACCGCTGACGATGATTTCCAGTAGACTCTGCCAGCGGTTACGTTGAATATCCACGGAAAGCTTGCGCGTTACCAATATCGAGCCGATCACCAGCACGCACATCAGACCCCATGTATAAAGAATCGTGGCGTTGAGCTTGAACAGGCCGTATTGCCAGAAAATGATTTCATCGGGGCTAAGGTGCATGATCTGCCCCCTGTGCTAATGGCTTGGGTTGTTCATCTATCTGGGTAAGTCGAGTCACCATCAGCCGTGCGATGAAGAACCCAAACAGTCCGACCAGCATGCGCAGCCAACTGTCCCCCAGCAATAAATAAAAACCGAGCATGACAACACTAGTGCGCAGCAGCATGCTGCCGAAAAACCAGAGCGCCGCCTGTTCAGATTTGACGCCTTTGCATACAGTCCACCACAGGCCACCAAAAAAGAATGCACCGAGCAAAAGACCTGCGATCAGGGAAGAAGTAAAACTCAAAGCGTCATTCATGGTCGTTTCCATCATAATGAGTTTCCTTGTCTTCCTTACTCACCCAATGCCAGGCGTTAAAACAGCCGAGACACAAGCCGAGGACAAGCAGTGCAAGCGTCCACGAATGGCTGCCAGGATAGTGCTTGTCTATCCAGATACCCAAGGCGGCACCGAGGAGCGTCGGTATAGCCACCGACCATCCCACCAGCCCCATCATTCCTAGGCCGGACCAAACGGTTTGCGTAGTGCGGCGTTGCGCCTTGAGCTTGAGCGCTGCCATCTCGCCCACTTGCTGGCCGAACTTGCTCCTGTCAGCAGCGGGCTTGTCTTTATGGTCATCACTCATGATGAAACTCCGCGAATCGGCGTATGAATCCGCTCTCAAGTTTTGCCAGCACCGAACGTACCTTTTTTTCCTGATCGTCCAATTTCAGGAACTCTTGATCTATCGCTTCGTGCAGCTTGCTCATATCCGTTCCCGCAATCGCGTTGCGTACGGAAACTTGCACGTCCATGCCGCTTTTGACCAGCACTCCTTCATCGACGGCCATGAAAATCTCGCCCTCAACTTCTGTCTCGAAAATCAAGATTCCGGGCACCAACGCCGCCACGCAATCCAGCCGGTGCGGCAGGAGGTCGAATGAACCTTCGCTGCTGTGCGCGACGATGCGCATAACTCCATTCTTTTGGGCGAAGACCTTGTAGGGCAGAAGCACCTTAAGATTCATGAGTGCTGACTGCATACTCTGCCTCCGGTTTGGATTCTGCTTTAGGTTTGGATTCTGCTTTAGGTTTGGGTTCTGTTTTCTTTTTTTCAACCGCTTCGTCAATCTTCCCGATCATGTAAAGCGCGCTCTCTGGATAATCCTTGAACTCGTCGTTCAGTATGCGTTCGCACCCATCCAGTGAGTCCTTGAGGCTGACGAGTTTGCCCTTGAAGCCGGTGAATTGTTCGGTGGTGAAAAATGGTTGGGTCAGGAAACGCTCCAAGCGGCGCGCACGCCCGACCACTTTACGGTCATCGGGTGAAAGTTGCTCCAGACCGAGCATGGCGATGATGTCCTTGAGGTCAGAGTATTGGGCAAGCGTGCGCCGTATCTCCTGCGCCAGCGCGTAATGACGCTGGCCAACAATGCTAGGCGTAGCCATCTTGGAACTGGATTGCAGCGGGTCGATGGCCGGAAACAAGCCTTCACTAGCGCGTTTGCGCGAGAGCACGATGGAAGCTGAAAGATGCGAGAACACATGCACCGCTGCCGGATCGGTGAAATCGTCTGCGGGGACATACACTGCCTGTATTGAAGTGATGGCGCCAGTGTCGGTATTGGCAATACGCTCTTCCAGTTGCGACAACTCTGTGCCCATGGTTGGCTGATATCCAAGTCGTGACGGCATCTGTCCCATCAGTCCAGACACTTCCATTCCAGCCTGAATGAAGCGGAAAATATTATCGATCAGCAACAGAACATCGCGATGCTCGTCGTCGCGAAAATATTCCGCCATCGTCAGGGATGCATGGCCCACGCGAAACCGACTACCGGGAGGTTCATTCATCTGACCGAAGACCATCACCATGTTAGGCAATACACCGGCTTCTTTCATGTCGCGGTAAAGCTCCTCGCCTTCGCGGCAGCGTTCGCCGATACCACAAAAAATGCTCACGCCTTCCTGATGTCCGATCATGTTGTGAATCATCTCGGTGAGTAATACCGTCTTGCCGACACCGGCACCGCCGAACAAACCTGCTTTTCCGCCGCGCTCCAGCGGAGACAGCACATCAATGACCTTGATGCCGGTTTCAAATACTTCGGATTTAGTGGAGCGCCGCGCTAGGGCCGGAGGGGAGTTATGCACGCTGCGCCATTCTATGGCTGAAGGCGCAGGTTGGCGATCAATGACATTGCCGAATACGTCGAACATGCGAGAGAGTATTGATTTACCAACGGGTGCCTTTAACGGTCCGCCGCTATCCTGCACCACCGTGCCGCGCGCAAGGCCTTGCGTGGGTGTCAGCGCAATACCGCGCACACGGTGCGCATCGAGTTGGGAAAGCACCTCGATTGCGATTTGATTATTCGCTCCGGCATGCAGCAAGGAGTAGATCGCCGGCAAACGATCTGCAAAGCGCATATTCCCCATTGCTCAAAATGCAACCATACACACTTTCACCGTAAAACTTTTCAACAGTAAAAATATTTCATCGAATTATATTTTCAAACAGGTAATGCGTCCATTAAATATTTCGCTGCAACGCTGGCGTATGCGCAGGGTTATTAGACGCCATCCGATACCCCACAATATCTGGCAAAGCGTGACTCGGCGTGTACTTGTTTTAAATGAGCTGGATGCTGTGCAAATGGCGCACCTGCGCGAGATGACGACGTGGTTTTTGGATAAAAAATCAGTCACGGGTGCTCAGGGGTTGGAGGTGACACAAGCAATGAGGGTGGTCGTGGCTGTTCAGGCCTGTTTGCTAATTCTGAATCTGGGTGTGGATTGTTTCGATGGCTGGGTCGAGGTCATTCTTTATCCTGGCGCGTTTCGCGTTCATCACGAGCAGGTCGATGCCATTGGTCTTGTGCATGACGAAGCCAGCGATTTAAGCGGTGAGTCATGGTTGCGCGGTCCGGTAATATTATCTTGGGATAATGTGGAGCGCGATGCCTATGCCTTTCAAGCCGGCCACAATGTCGTGCTGCACGAATTTGCACATAAACTGGATGGCCTTGATGGGGCAATGAATGGCATGCCGCCCTTGCGTCGCGGCATGAACCGAAAAAGATGGACCGAGGCAATGAGTGACGCGTACGAAAAACTGTGTCGGCATGTTGAGGCAGGAAAATCTACATATATCAATTCTTATGCGGCAACCAGCCCGGCTGAATTTTTTGCCGTAGTGAGCGAGTATTTTTTTACAGCGCCTGATATATTGAAAAAACACTGTCCTGGCGTTCATAAACAGCTGACTTTGTTTTATCGACCGGCAGCACTGGCATAGCGCCCAATGAAAAGCCAGCAACCAAACTCTATCCGTCGAATCGTTCTATTGCGGCATGGAGAAAGTATATGGAACAAGAAAAATCTCTTTACCGGATGGACGGACGTTGATCTATCCGAACAAGGCAAAGCAGAGGGAATTGAAGCCGGACATATTCTTAAAGAGCATCGGCTAACTTTTGACATCGCATTCACTTCAGTGTTGAAGCGCGCTATAAGGACGCTGTGGCTGGTGCTAGACAATATGGAGTTGATGTGGATCCCCGTTTATCGGGACTGGCGATTGAACGAACGGCATTATGGTGCCCTGCAAGGGCTGAACAAATCCGATATGGTAAATAAATTCGGTGCAGCGCAAGTCGAACTCTGGCGACGAAGTTACGACTCCCGCCCTCCAGCATTGAAATTAGATGATCCGCGCCATCCCCGACTCGATGCACGTTATCGCGAGCTAAGTCCGAATGAGATACCTGACACGGAGTGTTTGAGGGATACTTTAGCGCGCTTCCTGCCATACTGGCTTGAGCACATTATGCCAGCGGTTCGCTCTGGCAAGAGCGTGTTGATTGTTGCACATGGCAATAGCCTACGAGCGCTTGTTAAGTATCTCGACAACATGTCCGATGCTGATATCGTCGAAATGAATATTCCTACCGGCATCCCCTTGGTGTATGAACTGGACGAGGATATGAGACCGATTCGCCACTATTATCTTGCTGATGTAGAACGAGTAGAAGTCGCGATGAGGACCAGTGCCAGCCATGAACCACCTAAAGTTCTGATGGAAGAGAAACTTTAAGCAAATAAACGCAATTTAGTCACCCGCCATAGAGTCTGCAATCCACACAAATCCAAAAATTAAAATAATAGCTGATCTATTCTGCATCAATCGGTAATGTGATGTCATTTCCCCTCATTCAAAAGCTGATGTAAAACTTTCTGTAATTCCAGCTTGTGTTTAACAGTAGGCTTAGGGTAGGCCATTTTGAGAGTCTTAAATGTGTCGAGAATAATCTGAGAAACTATTAATCTCGCATTCTCCTTATCATCGGCAGGAACAATATGCCATGGCGCATTTCTCGAACTGGTTGCAGTCAGACATTCTTCATAAATCCGCATATATTGCTCCCAGTATTTTCGTTCCTCAAAATCTCCGAGCGAAAATTTCCAGTTCTTTTTCGGATCGTCGATTCGAGCAATAAATCTTTTGCGCTGCTCTTCTTTCGAAAGATGCAGGAAAACTTTTATGATCCTTGTACCGTTTCGGTGGAGATGTTTTTCATAATCCACGATAGAGTGATAGCGTTCTTGCCAGACCATTTTTTTATTGAGCAATGAATCTGGAATATTTTCAGCCAGTAGAATCTCGGGGTGTACACGAACGATCAAGACCTCCTCATAATAGGATCGGTTAAAAATTCCAATTCGTCCTCGTTCCGGGAGCGACAGCATAGTGCGCCACAAAAAATCATGCTCCAACTCTTGTGGGCTGGGATGTTTGAAGCTGAACACCTGACAGCCCTGTGGATTTATTCCAGACAACACGTGCCTAATGATGCCATCTTTGCCCGCAGCATCCATGGCTTGAAAAATCAGCAATATTGCATAACGACTGGAGGCGTAGTGAAGTTCTTGCTGGGAACTTAATTCGCCCACCTGCTTTTCCAGAATTTCTTGATATTGGTTCTTCAACTTATAAATTGGCTTGATTAACGTAGGCCATTTGTTTAGTTTGACCTTGTCGCCTTTCTGTACTCTGAAATCTTTAGACTTAATTTTCATTATGATTCTATGCTGTCCGATTGAACTGTATTTTGTTGCTAAAAAGTCAGTTCGAAGCAATCGATATTTTCGATGAAGAATTAACTTTCGGTGTCGATATCCAGGAGTGTAGCGCACGCAACAATGGTCGCTTCTTGTCATGATGAGACTGCATGCGACGCAAAATGTCGTTGAGAGTGCGCATAGCTTCCTGAATGTGTGGCCCCTTGTTGAGCATCACGCATTCTGCACGCTCGCCCATGGCTGCATCAGTAATCTCAGCGCGGGAAGGGAGTCCGGTTTTTGCTAAAGTCTCTAGAACTTGGGTGGCCCAGATTACGGGGATATGAGCAGCCTCGGTAGCCCAGAGAATTTCTTCTTGAACCTCTGCAAGCCGTTCGTAACCACACTCAACGGCCAGGTCGCCACGTGCAATCATTACACCCGCAGCCTTGTTGCCCATGACCGAGAACAGTAATTCAGGCAGATTTTCGAAGCTGCGGCGGGTCTCGATCTTGAGCATGATTCCGAGATCCGGTGCGCCTAGGTCACGCAAGTGCGATCGCAGACTTTCAATGTCGCTGGCTCGTTGTACAAATGAAAGGCCAACCAGATCGGCTAACTTAACCACAACGGCCAAGTCATCGCAATCTTTTTTGGTCAGTGCCGGCAAGTTGAGCTGGCTATCCGGTAAGTTGATACCCTTGTCGCCCGCAAGTTTTTCTCCATTGTCTCGGGCATGTGTAATTTCTATATCCAGCCAATCGCGTTCTGTGCGACGGATTACGCCACCGATTCGACCATCGTCAAACCATATCCTTTCACCAACACTTACTTGCTCAAATATTTCAGGCAAGGTACATGAGATGGACGGGAGTACATGTTGCCGTTTTTCGATTTCCTCGGAAGAGGACTCGCCTTTACCATCTCGGGTCAAGCGCAGGTGACTTCCACGATCCAAGTGCAACATCCCTTCTTGGCAAGGCAGGTCGTATAGATGCGTTGAACGTCGGCCAACTCCTTTGTGTCGACGTTTGATTCTAGTTTCCGTTATTAGATATGCTGTACGCGCACATTCAGCCAGCACTCCATCGTCTTCCCGATGAACCACCACAAGGCTGCGATCCGCACCTGATGCGTCGGTGAAATCAAGGTGGTCTCCAGCTTTAAGTCGGGCCAGCCAGCCAGCATTTACGCCAAAGTGAGCTGCGGCACCAACTACTGGCATGGTTGCTCCGGCGGGTCTAAGTCCGACTTGTGCGTTAGTCAGCACTCTGCCGAACTCGTCTCTCTGCGGTCGCAATTTGAGTACGGCAGGGTCATTGGCGATTGAACCTGTGCGTAATTTCGGTCCCCCCAAATCCATCAGTATTCGCACCGATTTGTCTGCCGACTCAGCCGAACGGCGCACGTTCGTTGCCATAGCTCTCCACTCGGTGGCACTATCATGAGCACAATTGATGCGGGCGATATCCATGCCGGAGTCAACCAGTTGCCGCACCAAACCAAAATTTCTTGCTGCTTCCGACGGCATCGTGACCATGAGGCGTACTGCTCTTCCCTGAGGAAGCGGGCCAAGTAAAGCTGTCGTATGCTGTTCCAGCATCTTACGGCTGCTCTGAATGCTGGCAGGTTCGTCCTTGCAATGGGATTGCCAAGGTTCCTCAGCCAGTTGAAGAAGAATACCAAGAACCTTGTCAAGATTGGAAAGAACATTCGACTCGGCCCGCCCGAGGGAGGACACTCCGATCTGGTCTAGGGTCTCCTGTAACGGTCGCCGGTCAGCATGGCGTAACGCAAGATAATGTGCAAAATTGCGAGCGCTCGCACTATAGCTGGGATCAACTCCGACTAACCAGGGTGCCAAGACTGATTCTTGTTCTTGCATGCACTTGCGCAAAGACCATAACTGTTCGACGAGAGATTTGTACACCGATTTGTCTAAAACAGCAGCCTTTGTTCTTCTATTATTAGTTTGTCTCATGACTGTCCTCGAAGAACTGGACAGCGTTTAGTAATTCAGGAAAACTGTAAATAATGTAATCCGGTTTGATGCCAGCCTTTTCCTGAGCACCTTGGTTCGACTTAAAAAAGACTGTTTTCATTCCAGATTTCTGCGCACCAAAAACATCGCGATACATGTCGTTCCCGATGAACAGCACTTCTGATGCCTGCATTTTCATGGTTGCCAAAACTTTGCTGAACAGGCGTTCATCCGGCTTACGATAACCAAAGCTACCCGAGACAACGATTGGGCTAAAAATACCTGAAAGCCCAACAGCGTTTAATTCTGGAAGGGCATACGCAACTTGAGCATCGGTAATCGCGGCAAGATGATATTTGGGTTGGAGTTGCCTAAGGGTATCCAATACTCCAGGGTAGAGCTGCAAGCGAAAGCGCGAAGCGGCACGGTATGTCTCGGCAAGAAATATTGGAAGCTGTTCTAACTTTTCAGCCGGTAGACTGTGTGTGAAGTCCGTTGCGTGCTGAGTAACCATCTTGCGAAAAATGCCAACGGCATCGAATTCAGGATGAAGTTCCGCATGTGCGGCACGCTGATCCTTCATGATTTGAAAATACTGTTCCTTCACCGCATTAGGGGCTAGCAAAATCCCCTGGTAGGACAACAGATTGCCGATGACACGAAACACATCGTCAAGCCATTCATTAGTGTTGATATCAGTTAGCGTGCCATTGATATCGAAAATAATGCCTTTGATGATCATCTAATATCTCCTCAGGCATTCTTTTGCTTCACTGATCAGCCGATGTCGGTGTTCAGGATCAACCCAGCTATTACGCGCAATACGCAGCAGGGTAATCCCCATATAAAACGGTGTCCTGCCGGTAATCGATTGAAAGGCGCTATCTCGGTTTGGGAAGTGGCAGGCATACTCCCAAAGGAAGTGGCCGATGAATGGCTCAGCGGCATATTGGTTACCTGTAGCGCGCATGAAAAAATGCTTCAGCTCTCCGGCGATGCGGCCTGTGTCGAACACACGGTCAGCGTATCTGGTTCTCTCCAGGTCGAACGCCATTACCTTTAATCCAACACCGAACCTGAAGTTCTCGGGTGTTGCGTCTCCATGCACAAGCACCTTCTGGTCTTCCCACATTCTCGATTGATTGCGCCACTGATCGCGCAACCAGTACAACTCGCGCGCCTCGCCTCTGCCAATAGTATGGTTTTGAAACAGCTTGATAACCAGACGATCCATATAATCGCAATCTTCATTAAATTCGACTCCCATCCCGTTGGCTGTCCGATTGTGAAAGGACGCCAGGAAGTACGCGAGAGCGGTTAGTTTGTGATAGAGATTGCCATACTCACCCGTTCGAATCGCCTCCAATATCGCTTCGCTGAGTAACTCACCATCGCAGTATTCGGTGACCAAAAGAGCGTTCATCGAATAATTTCGACCGAGCGGCTTGACGACATGGTGTGGATATCCTGTCTGACCGTAGTCGCGCATCATGCTGAGATTGTCGAATTCGCGCGTCAGTCGTGTGGCAGCCTTAACGGCGTCTTTTTTTCTGGCTGAAAGAAAAAACTTGCCTATGACTTTTGAACCGGTGTTGCGGTCTTCATACAAATACACATCGTTTGACGCATTGAGTTTGAATACACGGTAGGTTGAATCGCCAGAGGCAGCACTGATCTGCGGCTGAATGTCACGCTGGAGATAACCGTGCAGAGGGTCGCGTTCTGATAGTCGTCCTATGTAAGTTCCGTTCATTGCTGCATATTGATAGTCTCAATACAGTATTACTGTTCGTCACCGCACATGTTGCGCTTTTGTGCTTGTTGCCGTTATGCGTGCTTAATGATGTGACCGATGCTATCTCCAAGATACACAGGTTTAAGGCGATGGGGGTTAGATTGCCGCTTGATGATTTTGTACCGGCTATGCTTCCTTGCTTACTTAAAGCGGTTGCTGCTGGATCAAATCAAAATTGACCTGAGCTTTATTGGTGACATCACCGTTGACCTTAACGATGCAGTTGCGGTGCAGACAATCATTTATCTGGCGAACAACTTCAGTCTGAATGTGATTGCAGAGGGGGAACACAGGCTCAATTAAAATTTCTCAAGGATAACGGCTGCAAGGCATATCAAGGATATCTTTTCAGCAAGCCTGTCCTAATTGAAGAGTTTGAGGCGCTTTTAAAACAGAGCTAAATCTCAAATTTTGAAAATTTGAATTTCGTTAATATCTCGATTAGTTGCCAGCAAATATGACTGCTTACAGGCCACCTAATTTCAATATTGAATTTCTGCTGTGGGTTAGGAACGGGCTGTTTGCAGTTACTAACTCATCTGTCCGTTTTACCTCCGAGAGATGCCTTAAGTTCTAGATAGAAAAAAGCCTAGTCATTTAAACAGGGCTTCTTTTTCAACTATTTTTGTGAGCAGCTTGTAAGTTATCCGCCGTTTGCTCTTAAGGAAATGATCTTCCAGCCATGCAGTTCCGCATGTTTTCTCAACGTTGCATCAGGATCGACCGCCACGGGATTTTTTACTTTGGCGAGTAGCGGCAAGTCATTTAGTGAGTCGCTATAAAAAGTTGTCTCGGCGAAGCTCGACCAACTCCATCCGCGCTCTGCCATCCAGCTTTCCAAGCGGGTAATCTTGCCTTCGCGAAAGCTGGGGACACCCGCCACATTCCCGGTGAATTCGCCATTAATTTGTTCGGGGTCGGTGCCAATCAAGTTGTCCACTCCAAACTCGCGTGCGATAGGGGCTGTAACAAAGCTATTGGTCGCCGTTATAATCACACAAATATCGCCCGCCTCACGATGCTTGTCCACCAGTGTACGTGCTTTCGCTCCCATCATCGGACGAACCTTGATGCGCATGAAATCGTCATGCCACTCATCCAGCACTTTACGCGCATGATGAGCCAGCGGCTTTAATTGAAAATCCAGAAACTCATAAATATTCAAGGTCCCCGCCTTGTATTGTTCGAAGAACGCCAAGTTTTTGGCCTCGAATGATTCACGATCCAGCACGCCTTGCTCAACCAGAAATTGCGACCACTCAAAATCGCTATCGCCACTCAACAACGTATTGTCCAAATCGAATAAAGCCAGATTCACAACGACTCCTTAAAGTCCCAATATCAAATTAATACCCCAGCGGTACTCGTGCGGTGACCGCACATAACAGTTCATAGCTGACCGTCCCCGCTGCCTGCGCCACTTCTTCTACCGGCATGCCATCGCCCCACAGTACGACCCGGCTGCCGATTTGCGCCCCCGCGACATTGCTTAAATCAACACCGAGCATATCCATCGACACGCGACCTATTGTGCCGGTACGCTGTCCGTTAACGAGCAGAGGCGTGCCGGATGGGGCATGACGCGGATAGCCATCGGCATAACCGCACGCCACAACGCCGATTCGCGTGGCTCTCTCGGCCCGAAACAAACCGGCATAACCGACTGTCTCGCCTGCCTTTATATCTCGTATAGAAATAATCTGGCTGCTGAGTGTCATCACTGGCTTTAAACCTATTTGTTGCGCACTCGTATCGGCAAACGGCGATGCGCCATAAAGCATGATTCCGGGACGAACCCAGTCTCCGTGCGTGGCAGGATAGCGCAAAAAAGCCGCAGAATTCGCCATCGAACGGGCGGTGTGATACCCGGAGGCAAGCTTATTAAACCGGTCAAGTTGCGTCACAACACCCGCGGCTTCATCCGCATGGGAAAAATGCGTCATCAAAGTCACGTTGCGCACGGCGGGATGAGACTTGAGACGCTCCATCACTGCCGGAATTTCTTCCGGAAAAAAGCCCAGACGGTTCATGCCGCTGTTAATTTTGAGCCACACTTGCAAAGTGCCGCGTCGGGGATACGCATCCAGACTGGCCAATTGCTGTTCATTATGAATAACAGTCGCCAGATCGTATTCGGCGATCAGTTGCAAGTCTTCGAGCGAAAAAAATCCTTCCAACAGCAAAATAGTTTGACGGCTGCCCGCTTCGCGCAATTGTGCCGCGTCATGCACATCCAGCAGCGCGACACCTTCCGCTTCTGCCAGCGCCCCGGCAACAGGCAACAAACCATGCCCGTAAGCATTGGCTTTAATCACCGCCATGATACGGCTGGAAGTCAAGCGTTGCGCAGTGCGCAAATTATTTTTTAGAGCATCAAGATCAATGTGTGCGTGTATCGGACGAGGCATAAATGCGGGGTTGCGGACATAAAAAAGAAGGCGAATGATACCAGCCCTCAAATCAGGTACGCTATAAAATGAATAGGCAACCAAACTAAATTATAGGACGCATCTCCTATTTCATGTTATAAAACGCCTTCCAAAAAAACAGCTTCTTCTAATGAAACGCGGCTTCTATATCATTCTCTCTGCCCAGTTTTTCTCCGCGCTTGCAGACAACGTATTACTGTTCGCCGCTATCGCCCTTCTGCAACAGGTGAATGCACCAAGCTGGCATACACCTCTATTACAAGAGTCTTTTGTCGTTTCCTACATTATTTTGGCGCCATTTGTTGGCGCATTTTCCGATTCCCTGCCCAAGGGACGCGTGATGTTTATTAGCAACAGCATTAAACTGGTCGGGTGTCTGTGCATGCTATTTGGCCTCAATCCGCTTATCGCTTATGGCTTGGTTGGATTTGGTGCCGCTGCGTACTCTCCGGCGAAATACGGCATTTTGACCGAATTTCTGCCTCCGGAAAAACTGGTGTTCGCGAATAGTTGGATGGAAGGTCTAACCGTGGCTGCCATCGTGCTCGGTGCAGTAGTCGGCGGTTTGCTCATCAGCCCGAATATTGCCGGAGAAATGTTGAAATGGTGGGATGTCCCGTTCATTGATACCGGCATTGATACCGCCCCCGAACTCGCAATCTCTATCGTCGCCGGACTCTATATTTTGGCCAGCCTGTTCAACTTATATATCCCGCACCTGCCGATTGACCATACGCCGTTCAGCAACAACCCTTTGTTCTTGATAAAAGAATTTACGCACTGTTTCAAATTGCTGTGGAAAGATCCGTTGGGACAAGTATCGCTTGCGGTTACTACCCTATTCTGGGGAACAGGCGCAAGCTTGCGCCTGATTGTGTTGGCATGGGCTGGCGTCGCCTTGAATTACAATATTGGAGAAGCTGCAAAACTCACTGCCTGGGTTGCGATTGGCATCGCACTCGGCTCTGTTTTGGCCGCACGTTATGTCAAAATCGGCCATGCCGTAAAAGTTTTACCGGTCGGTATTAGCATGGGGGTTGTTGTGTTATCGATGCCCTTGATTCATTCCCCTTTCATTGCCGTGCTCTTGCTCATCGCTGTCGGTGCCATGGGTGGATTTTTCGTTGTACCAATGAACGCACTGCTACAACATCGCGGCCACTTGTTGATGGGGTCCGGCAGTTCCATTGCAGTTCAAAACTTCAACGAGAACATGTGCATCTTCGTGATGCTCGCCCTGTATGCTGTCATGGACAAGTTAGACTTTGGCATCTACACCATTATTATCGTGTTCGGGCTTTTGTTATCAGGCATCATGACAGCCTTGTACAAAAAACACGGGCATGATCAAGATAATGAGATCTATTAAACATAATCACTTTAGGGGCTTTACTATTCTTCCCGGACTTTTTCACGTAATTTGATTTCTACAGTTTCCCCAAGGAGAAAATCATGATCGTCCGCCTCACCACTTTTTGCGCACTTCTACTGCTTAGTGCATGCAGCCCAAGCAACAGTGACAAAACGCCTCCCCCGAAACTGTTTGCTGAACAACGCGAAGCACTCAACAAAGCCAAAGCTGTCGCCCCGGAACAACAGAAACATGATGAAGAACAACGAAAGGCAGTAGATGAACAAACAAAGTAGTATGCGAACATAAATCCGGCAATGAAAACGGGAGAATCATAGCCACTACCCCGTCTTTTTTTCTGCCGGAGCGTGAACTTCTGCATTACGAAGCTGAATCACTATTCACCCAACTCAAAAATATTGCACTAAAGCAAAATGAGTATTATTAAAAATCTTCCGGGGCAGAATTCAAATATAGCCTTATGTTTTTTAGTATCATTTTCACAAACTGCCTGCCTTTTTTTTTCGTCTCCGGCATATGCAGACTCGCCTACCATCTTGGCATCCAACAACCAAATTATTCTTCGGACCAACTTCACGAGGGTTGCTTACACTGAGTCCGGCAATGGTTTAAGCGGCACCGACACTGCAGCATTAGACACTGAATCGGGTAATGTACCCGGCTATGCCGTTCTTTTTTCAATAATGACCGATGAAGATTACAAATATTTCGCGGCAGAATATGATAAGTCCAGCGGACAAACAATCTACACAGGATCGAAACAAGGTGGTGTTTTTGGTTCAGTGGTCAATACTTCAAGTCTGGATCAAACCAACTATTACGTCCGCCTTGGCAAAGGCTTTAGCTCCGACATTGATAGTGGAGAATCTCTGGGCACGCTATATTTTGAACTTGGAAGTCATAGATGGGAAAGAGGACTCGGTGGAACGACTCCAAATCTTGATATTTATACCAATGGCTACTTGGTTTTTGGCGGGATGGGCCAATATTCCCCGGCGGGGAGCAAATTGGTATTGTCTGCAAATGCAATGTGGGGCGTTACATACAGCTCAAACATTCAAACTTCAGCCGGGACAGTAAGAACCCGTGGCAATCCACCCACCACCCGATGCGGGTTTTCAGCGGACTATGAATTTATAAACCATCTTCACGGCAGCCTCAGTGTCGACATCGTTAGCTTCAGCTATGTCATTTCGAGCACATACACTGTTGGGGCAAGCCAAGTGTTTTCACCTAACGACAGCTCAAACTACACCACGATAAAATTGGGCTTGGGGTATGCCTTCTGAAATTCGATTAAAGTTATAAACTGGCCCGATTACTATTTAGCGCAGGAAAATCCAATTGACCGACACTTCAATTATCAATGCACAGCTTAAGCCAATGACCGAAGGGGACTTTCATACTGTCGCCAACTTGGCAGCAACAATCTGGCGCTCACATTACTCGAAAATTGTCAGCATGGCGCAGATTGATTATATGTTGGACGAGCGATATGCCCATGATAATTTAAGTAAATATTTGGAATCAGGAAAGCAATGGTTTGAAATACTTTGGTTAGGTAAAAAGCCAGTTGGATATTGCAGTTATTCGTTAACTTCCAACCCCGGAGAAGTCAAGCTTGAACAACTCTATCTTCTCGAAGAATGCAGGGGCAAGGGCTTGGGAAGCCTCATGCTTTGCCATGTTGAAGCTGAAGCGCAAAAGAAAAATGCCGGGTTGTTGATGCTTCAGGTTAACAAACGCAATGAAAACTCTATTGCAATTTACCGCAAAGTCGGCTTCCAAATTCGAGAGGAGGCAATCTTTGATATCGGCAATGGCTACTTCATGGATGATTATGTAATGGAGAAAAGGATTTAAGAACTCACTGCCTTAACGCTGAATCCCAGTGCTCAGCCAACTTGCCATTTTCAATACGCAACATATCAAACCATGTGGTTGTGTACTTTATCGAGGGATTTTTTGGGTCGGCAACTTCTCTCACAAAGTTCAGAATAACCAAATTACCTTCTGCAACAATGGAAACTATAGGGGCTTTTACGCGTGACTCAATGGGTTTTGGCTTGGTAAATTTTGAAAAGAAATCAATAAACCCAGTGCGACCCGTTGCTGCGTTGGGATTGTGCTGGATATAGTTTTCAGCCATATATTTTTCCGCCAAATCCAAATGTCCTGCTTCTATAACTTCACGCCAGAAATCATAGACAAGACGCTTGTTGGCTACCAGAACAGGATCTGAACTGGCGAGCAATTGCTCATGATTTGGGTTTTCTTGAACAGGAACCTGTGCCGATGCAAGTAACGGCAAGAAGAAAAATAATAACAGAACAAAACTTCGAAGTTGTCTTTTCATGGAAAGTCTCTTTAGATGCAGTGTTTGTGATATTGGTTAAAACCAAGTTTAACCGTTACACATAACTTTACATAAGTACGCACAAAAAAGTAAGTGTCATATTCACACCAAACACCGGCAATCATTTCCTGGTAGCAGCGACTCAATTACTTTTTGGGTCTGAACACCAGTAAAACAGCCCACGTGCCAAGCATCACGTAGGATAGCAAAGACCACTCCGGAATACCGAGTGTGAGGAACGTCCAGCCTTTGGCTGCGCATTCGCCGGAGCCATGCATCAATTCTTGCCAGACATCGGCCATAGGGAAATTCTGGAGCATAAATTCCAGCCCGGGACCGCAAGCAGGCACTTTGTCTTTGGGCAGATGTTGAATCCAGATGTGTCGTCCGGCTACAGCCACACCGGTGAGCGCGAGCAAGGAGATCAATCCACTGTAGCCGAATGTTGCGATGCGCTTGGGATTATGCAATGCGGCAACAAAAAATACGATTCCGATAGCTATGAAGATGACGCGCTGAATCATGCATAAGGGGCAAGGTTCTTGGCGCAATACATATTGCAAATAAAGTGCGGAAGCAAACATTATCGCCACAACGATTGAACCCGCCAGATATAACCAGCGTGGTGATGTAGTGCGCCATAAGTGCAGTAATTTATTCATGCTATCCCCGTAATATGTCTATCAGCATTCCCCTTCGATACGCGCAATAAACGCACAACCCAGGGCGAACGGATTATAAGTAAAGACTATTCCAATTCATCTATCCACGCAGCCTGGATCGCTTCCAAAACTTTTTCACCGCCACGATGGTGGTTGTCATCAAAGCCGTCTATTCCAATCACCAGATTGTGAAGATCAACAAAATGAATTGTTTTTGGATCAACCTCGGGATATTTTTCAAACAAGGTGACCGCAATATCGTTCACGTCGATCCATTTCATTTGCCGTGTCCTTCTTTCGCCATGTTGATCGTATACTTGGGAATCTCGATCACCAGGTCAGTTTTCCCAACCACTGTTTGACAGCTCAAACGTGAATTTGATTCCAGCCCCCATGCTTTGTCCAGCATATCTTCTTCAAGTTCCGTCGCTTCTGCCAGACTTTCAAACCCTTCCCGCACGATAACGTGACATGTAGTACAGGCGCAGGATTTCTCACAGGCATGCTCTATCTGAATGCCATGATCGAGCAGCGCATCGCAGACAGACACGCCCGGCGCGACATCAAACAAAGTACCCTTGGGGCACAGTTCCACATGCGGAAGCACAATAATCTGAGTCATCTTATCCCTCCAACTCCGATAGTTTATGCCCTGCCAAGGCGCGCGTCACGCTGTGATCCATCCGGCGCTGCGCAAATTCCGTCGTCACTTGATTCAATGCTTCAACCGCACGTTTGATCGCATGTTGGTCGGTACCATTCACCACTGCACGCAGAGCATCCGCACAACTGCGAATACGCGCTTGTGCTGCGGCATCCAGCAACGCCTCTCCATCCTGCTCCAGTGCATTCCAAACGGCTTCCAGCAATTGTCCCGCTTCTGTTTGTTGTTCACGCAAAGCACGCGCCAGCATGTCGTCACGGGCATGTTGGGTTGAATCCTGCAACATGCGCATAATTTCTTCGTTGTTCAAACCGTAGGAAGGTTTTACCTCGATACTCGCTTCGGTACCGCTCCCCATTTCGCGCGCGGCTACACTCAGCAATCCATCCGCATCCACCTGAAAAGTTACACGTATACGTGCAGCCCCGGCAACCATTGCCGGAATACCGCGCAATTCGAATTTCGCCAGCGAACGACAATCGCTTACCAGTTCGCGTTCGCCCTGCACCACGTGGATGCTCATCGCCGTTTGACCGTCTTTGTAAGTGGTGAACTCCTGTGCACGAGCATTCGGGATGGTGCTATTGCGCGGAATAATTTTTTCCACCAGTCCGCCCATCGTTTCGATTCCCAGTGACAACGGAGTCACATCCAGCAGCAACCAGTCATCCGCGCTGCGATTGCCTGCCAGCACGTTGGCCTGAATTGCAGCCCCCAGTGCCACAACTTTATCAGGATCAAGATTATTCAATGGCATTTGACCGAAAAATTCGCCCACGGCTTGTTGCACCTGCGGCATACGTGTGGCTCCGCCAACCATCACCACGCCCTTGATATCTTCAACCTTAAGTTTGGCATCGCGTAGCGCGCGGCGGGTCGCCTGCAAAGTTCGCGCGAGGAGATTCTGTGTCATGTCGTAGAACACTTCACGCGTAAGCGACAGCGCCACCGCATCCCCGCTGTTCAAATTCGCTGTGATTTGCGCTTGCGGATAGTTGGTCAGTTGTTCTTTGGCTGTGCGTGAAAGAGTCAACAACAAACGTGTGTCCTGCGCCCCCAAAGGCAACAAACCAGACTTTTCCAGCGTCCAGCAATAAATACGGTGATCAAAATCGTCTCCGCCCAATGCAGAATCACCATTGGTGGCGAGTACTTCAAATACACCTTTGGAAAGTCGCAAAATGGAAATATCGAACGTACCTCCGCCCAAGTCAAATACCGCGTACACACCTTCGGACGCATTATCCAAGCCGTAAGCGATAGCCGCAGCCGTCGGCTCGTTTAGAAGGCGCAAGACGTTTAATCCGGCAATTTTCGCCGCATCTTTGGTTGCCTGGCGTTGCGCATCATCGAAGTACGCCGGAACGGTAATCACTGCACCAACCAATTCCCCACCCAATGAAAGCTCGGCACGTTCGCGTAATACTTTAAGAATTTCGGCAGAGACTTCAATCGGGCTTTTTACGCCGGCAATTGTGCGCAATTGCAGCATGCCCGAAGCTTGTCCTGTGCTTGTCGAAGGGGGTTGCTTTGAGCCAAGCGGAAGCGCTTCGACAAAACGATAGGGCAGATTGGCAACATCACCCACATCCTTTAGCCCCCGCCCCATAAAGCGCTTTACGGAAATTATCGTATTATGAGGATCTTCGCTCTGGCGTGCCTGTGCCTCTTGCCCGACTTGTACGCTGCCGTCTTCAAGATACCGCACAACTGAAGGCAAAAGAGCCTTGCCATGAATATCATTGAGGACGGTACTGATGCCATTTCGAACTGTGGCCACAAGAGAATTAGTCGTACCAAGATCGATACCGACTGCCAGCCGATGTTGATGCGGGGCTGCGCTAAGACCGGGTTCTGCAATTTGAAGTAGTGCCATTTTGTAGGGTGGGCACGTTTTTGTGCCCACGCAGTTTATAGTTACTCAATTAAGCCCATACATTAATACTTGGTGGGCACACGTGCCCACCCTACATTTTATGTATCCAGTTCATCGAAGGCGGAGCCGATTTCTTCCCCGAGCTTTTCAATAAATTTAAGTTTGCGCACTATACCGGAAGCGGCAGCATAATCGTGCACGTTATCGAGAGTTTGTGACAATTCCTGTTCCAATATTTGCTTCGCGATCTGTACTTGCTGCTCTATTTTACCCAACTCCTCCGAGTTTTTTGCCTGCTTTGCATCGGCCAACTCTTCTCGCCATTCCATTTGCTTCATCAAAAAATCAAGCGGCATGGCGGTATTACTTTCCTCCTGCGTATCAACACCCCGTATCGATAACAAATAGCGCGCCCGATTAAGCGGACTGCGGAGTGTCTGATAGGCTTCGTTAACGCGAGTCGCCCATTGCATGGAAAGTCGGCGTTCAACTTCCGGCAAGTGGGAAAATTTGTCCGGGTGAACTTGTGCTTGCAGTGCCCGATAATTTTTTTCGAGTACCGTAGTGTCGAGCTGAAATTGCCCGGGAAGATTGAATAAAGAGAAAAAATCCTGCTGAAGATCAAGTTTCATCATTCCGGCATCATCAACAGTCCAAATAGATACCCGCTACTCCCCCTTTTTTGCACCGGGCAGGAAGAAAAACCTCTCGGGAAAAAAGGAGTGGCGGGACGCTTGCTTAATTCATTCAAACTTTAAAGCTTTCGCCGCAGCCACACGTATCTTGCACGTTCGGGTTATTAAATTTAAAGCCTTCGTTCAATCCTTCGCGGGTGTAATCCAATTCCATGCCGTCGATATAAGGCAGACTTTGCTGATCGACAAGCAAGGTCACCCCATTGCTCACAAATTTCAGATCATCACCATCTGCCGCATCCGCAAATTCCAATTTGTATGCCATGCCGGAACAGCCGCTTGTGCGTACGCCGAGCCTGAGTCCGACACCCTTGCCGCGTTTTGTCAAAAAGTTTTGCACATGTTGGGCAGCACTTTCAGTCAATGTGATCGACATTCTATCCTCCAAAAATTAAAAGTTCTTTAATCGCAAACTGCACCCGTACACGCTGCCGTCTCAACCGTCGCGCCGTGCTTGGATTTGTAATCCGCCACCGCCGCCTTAATCGCATCCTCGGCCAAGATGGAACAGTGTATTTTAACCGGTGGCAATGCCAACTCTTCCGCAATCTGGGTATTTTTTATCGCCAACGCCTGATCGACTGTCTTGCCCTTCACCCATTCGGTTACCAGCGAACTGGATGCAATCGCCGAGCCGCAACCATAGGTCTTGAACTTCGCATCTTCGATAATTCCATCCTTGCCCACCTTGATCTGCAACTTCATCACATCGCCGCATGCCGGTGCACCAACCATGCCCGTTCCGACAAAAGAATCTTCCTTATCCAGGGAACCCACGTTACGCGGATTTTCGTAGTGATCCAGTACTTTTTCGCTGTATGCCATTTTAATGCTCCTTCTCTATTTTAGAGAACCGATGATTTGCTTGTCCGACAACACCGCCAGACGAACAAAGGGCAGTTATCTAATGTGCCGCCCACTGCACGGTATTCATATCCACACCGTCTTTAAACATATCCCACAAGGGCGAAAGTTCGCGCAGTTTGCCGATTTTTTCGTGCAGCAGATTGATGGTGTAATCGACTTCCTCTACCGTAGTAAATCGCCCGATCGTAAAGCGGATAGAACTGTGCGCCAATTCGTCGTTGCGCCCCAATGCGCGCAATACATAAGACGGCTCCAAACTGGCGGAAGTACAAGCCGAGCCGCTGGAAACAGCAATATCTTTTACCGCCATAATAAGAGATTCGCCTTCGACAAAATTGAAACTCACATTCAAATTATGCGGCACACGCTGTTCCAAATCACCATTGAGATAGACTTCTTCCATGTTTGACAAGCCAGTCCATAAGCGGTTCCGCAACATTCTGATGCGCTCGTTTTCAGTGGCCATTTCTTCTTTGGCAATGCGGTACGCCGCCCCCATGCCAACAATCTGGTGCGTCGCCAAAGTCCCTGAACGGAATCCGCGTTCATGACCACCACCATGCATTTGCGCTTCCAGTCTCACGCGGGGTTTACGGCGCACATACAACGCTCCGATACCTTTGGGGCCGTAAGTTTTATGTGCCGAGAAAGACATCAAATCAACCTTCAACTTTTGCAAGTCGATCACAACTTTCCCGGTCGCCTGAGCCGCATCCACGTGCAACAAAATGCCGCGTCCCCGACAGATTTCGCCAATTGCGGGAATGTCCTGAATCACACCGATTTCGTTGTTCACATACATCACTGAAACGATAATGGTGTCCGGACGCAATGCAGCTTTGAGCTTTTCCAGATCGAGCAAACCACTCGGCTCCGGCTCAAGATACGTTGCTGAAATTCCCTGCCGCTCCAACTCACGCACGGTATCTAGCACAGCCTTATGTTCAGTCTGTACTGTAACGATATGCTTGCCTTTGTCGGCATAAAAATGCGCGGCACCTTTTAAGGCAAGGTTGTTCGATTCGGTTGCGCCGGATGTCCACACGATTTCTTTAGGATCTGCATTCACCAACGACGCAACCTGTTCACGCGCATGTTCCACTGCTTCGTCCGCCACCCAACCAAAAGAATGCGAACGCGAAGCCGGATTACCAAATTTCTCGGTGAGATAAGGAATCATCTCATCTGCTACACGCGGGTCAACTGGCGTAGTCGCCGAGTAATCCAGATAAATGGGAAGATGTATGGGCATAATTTAAATTTTTATCTCCTATGCTGACATTTGTGCCGGTTGTCTTGCGGTCTTTGGCAACGTTACAGAAGAAACCTGTGCGTTGTTCTTGATCTGCCCGTCAACCAATTGTTGCAAATTCACTCCGGAAAGGTACTCCTGAATCTTTTCGTTGAGCCCAAACCATAAATCGTGTGTCAAACAGGGTTTTCCATCCAGGCAATTCCCCAATGCACTACAATTTGTTACATCCAAAGGCTCGTCAACAGCCACGATAATGTCAACGATTGCAATTTTGTTTGCCGGACGTGCCAGGCAATAACCTCCACCCGGGCCACGCACACTCGCGACTACTTTATTTTTACGCAACTTGCCAAATAATTGCTCCAAATAAGATAACGAAATTTTCTGGCGCTCGCTAATACCCGCCAGCGTTACGGGGCCATTTCCGCCGCGTATTGCCAAATCAACCATCGCCGTTACAGCAAACCGCCCTTTTGTAGTTAAACGCATATTTTCCTCACTAGTCACCTTTACATAACAAAACGCTTGCGCGTTCCCTCATTTCCAAAGTGGATAATAGAATACCTGAATTTTTTAGTCAACAATCTTATTCAAGTAGTTCGGGTCAAATTTTTCTGCTGTGTCACGCTCATCCTCTACGCGCACACCCATCTTTTCCAATTGCTGCAAAATCAACTCAATGCGCTGGTCGACGCTGGCACTATGTCCGATTAAGCCATGTAACGCTTTGGATACCGGATCATTCTGATCGTTCCCCAAACCATAGGCATTAAATCCAACCGTGTTTTTCATTTCTTCCAGAATACGCGCAGGAATTCCTGCCGCTGTCGCGCCGGCAGGCACATCCCTCACCACCACGGCATTCGATCCGATCTTTGCCCCATCGCCCACATGGATCGGGCCGAGGATTTTTGCACCTGCACCGACCACCACACCATTGCCCAGTGTGGGATGGCGCTTGCCCTCTTTCCATGAAGTGCCACCCAAGGTTACGCCGTGATAAAGCGTCACATCGTCTCCGATCTCGGCAGTCTCCCCAATGACGACCCCCATACCATGGTCAATAAAAAAACGGCTGCCAATCGCTGCGCCGGGATGAATTTCAATACCGGTTAAAAAACGCGAGATATGCGAAAGTAAACGTGCCAGCCAATAAAGTCGCCACTTCCATAACCGATGCGACAAGCGGTGCAAAATTCGAGCATGAATACCGGGATAGCAAGTAAGCACTTCAAGTGTACTGCGCGCAGCCGGGTCACGTGCGAATACGCTACTGATATCTTCTTTAATTGCCTTGAACATTTATTTTCACTTCTTGCTTAAGTTTGCCGTGATATTGCGTCGTTAATGTGAGAATACCACGCAAAATATTGATTTCCTCAGGCTCCAGTCTGGCTCTCGCATACAGGCGCCGCAATTTGTGCATCAGCTTGGTAGGATGTTTGCCGTTCAAAAATTCAATCTCGGTCAGTGTTTCTTCCAATTGCCGGAAAAATCCCTCCACATGCTCCGCCGAAGCGGGAGTCACTTCAGGCGCGCCGCAATCGCCCTGCCCTGCCGCCAAACGCAGTTCATAGCTAATTAATTGCACCGCTGCCGCCAGATTGAGTGAAGTGTAATCCGGGTTTACCGGAATGCGTACCATCAACTGACAGCGGGCCAATTCCTCATTTGTCAGGCCGGACATCTCTGTGCCAAACAACAACGCTACGGGTTGTCGCGCCTGTTGAATTACCAAGGGCATCGCCTCTCGTGGTGCCATAACCTCCTGCGAAATATCGCGCACCCGCGCCGACATGCCCGCCACCATCACCACGCCCTGCAGCGCTTCATCCAAGGAAGCGCACACTACCGCATTCGTGAGCACATCATCCGCCCCCGCCGCCATTGCTGTTGCTTGAGCATCGGGAAAATATCGCGGATTGATCAAATACAGATGAGACAAACCCATCGTCTTCATTGCGCGCGCCGCCGCACCGATATTGCCGGGGTGCGTGGTATGACTTAGAATCACACGTACATTATTTAAAGCATCAAAATTATCCAAACACCGCATCCTTTATCAGGCGGACAATTCCCGCCCCATTTACCAAGGTATAGATGATAAATGAAAAATGCTCGCAACCGTAGCCCGTAAGACACACAGCGGATTCCGAGAGTACCCGTCAGAGTGCATGGGGGATGAAAGGTTCGGGGCATTGAGCGAATCCCCCGATTCCTCGTTGTTTCATCCAGGCTACTGCCAAACGTCTGACGACTACCTTTGTAAGGTGTTAAAATACAGGGGTTACTTCGTTCATTAAAAAGGTTCGTTTCATGCACCCCATGCTCAACATCGCGGTGAAGGCCGCTCGTCGCGCCGGAAATCTCATTCATCGCGCCGCCGACAACATCGACCATCTCACGGTCACCAAAAAATCAAATGCCGATTATGTCAGTGAGGTGGATCGCGCCGCCGAGCAAACGATCATCGAAACGATACTTGATGTTTATCCGGCCCATGCGATTTTAGCTGAAGAGAGCGGCTCTCAAGGCGAGTCGGAGTTTCTTTGGATCATTGATCCGCTCGATGGCACCACCAATTTTTTGCACGGCGTACCGCAATACTCAGTCTCTATCGCGCTGCAACACAACGGCGTTCTAACCCAAGGCGTCATTTATGATCCCACCAAAAATGATCTATTCACCGCTACACGCGGGCGCGGTGCTTTCCTAAACGACAAACGTATCCGCGTAAGCAAACGCGACCAACTTGCCGATAGTTTGATCGGTACCGGTTTCCCCTATTCCAAGATGGATCACCTTGATGCTTACATGAGCATCTTGCGCGAAACTATCCAAAAAACTGCGGGACTGCGTCGCGCCGGTTCTGCCGCTTTGGATTTAGCCTGGACTGCGGCAGGCCGTTACGATGCATTTTTCGAAACCGGACTAAAGCCTTGGGACATTGCCGCAGGATGCCTGCTCATCACCGAGGCAGGCGGGATGGTCGGCGATCTGCAAGGCAATGAAGGCTACCTCAAAAGCGGGCACCTCTGTGCAGGCAACCCCAAGATTTTCGCCCAGATGCTGCAAGTGATTGCGCCGCATCTGACACCCGCGTTAAAGGGTTAAGCTAATTCCGCAAGAATGATCTTGAGGTTCCCTTGATAGAAATTTCCGGTTTAACTTTTGAATACCCCGGTCATCGCGCCCTCGATGATGTGACGCTCACCATTGCCGTCGGCAGCGTTACCGCATTGGTCGGGCCCAATGGCGCGGGCAAAACGACGCTAATGCGCTGCATTGCCGGACTTGAGACCCCGTTGACCGGCAACATCACAGTAGATGGAATGAATGTGATAGAGCAGCCGCGCGAAGTACATCGCATCATGGGTTATCTGTCTGACTTCTTCGGTCTTTATCAGGATCTGAGCGTGGCGCGCTGTTTTGAATATGCTGCCGCCGCGCAAGGCTTACCGGATAAAGATATCCCCGCCGCGATAACACTAACAGCGCACCGGCTGGAACTAAGTGATCGTCTGCATCAAATCAGCGGTAGCCTGTCACGCGGTCTGCGCCAACGCGTTGCCATAGGCCAGGCAATCATCCATCACCCCAAAGTGCTGTTGTTGGACGAACCTGCCTCCGGCCTTGATCCGGAAGCGCGCGCCAGCCTTGCCGCACTTTTCCGTCAACTGCAAGCCGATGGCATGACCTTGCTGGTGTCATCTCACATTCTTGCGGAACTGGATGAGTATTCCACGCACATGCTGGCACTGCGCGATGGTCGCATTCTGGAAAGTCGCGCACTAAATTCGGCACATCTGAAAAACAAGTTGCAACGCCTGCAAGTGCAGCTTGCCGAAGCGAATTTGCGCTTGCCGGAATGGCTGCAAGCTCATGCACAAATCACTGTGAAAGAATCTGCCGACAACTTTGCCGAATTCGATTTTCTCGGCGACTCGCATGCACAGGCAAATCTCTTGAAAGAACTGATCAACACGGGTTTTCAAGTAAGCAGCTTCGCTCCATACAAAGAGAATCTACAGCAATCATATTTGCGCTCGGTCACAGCCCATCTGGAGAGCAAGCAATGAGCAATCCTGAGTTTAAACGCAATCTGTGGTTATCCTTCTCTCTGCACAGGTTAATTGCCATGCCTGCGCTATTGGCACTGACTTTTCTGGCTATCCTGTTCTCCCAAGAAATAAACGTCTCATCGCGTTTGTATGAGGCATCCATCGCATTGTTCATTTTCGTTGTCTGGCTTTGGGGTGCCCGCAATGCGAATGCCACCATTGTCGATGAGTTGCGTGACAAAACCTGGGATCAGCAACGCATGAGCGCAATCAACCCATGGACAATGACTTGGGGGAAATTATTCGGCTCGACTTCATACAACTGGTACGGCGGCCTGATGTGTTTAATCGTCATTGCCGTATCCGGCTTCAGCGCCGGCAAGCCGGATGTCATCGCGACTCTTCTAAGTCTGTGTGCCGTCGGTATATTGGTACACGCGGCACTGATCGCGTTAAATCTGCACACCAGTCAAACCGGCGGGCGCATTGTCCAGCGCGGGGGATTGGGTTGGCTGGTGATCATCTTTCTCTTCCTGTCATCGTCAGTCTTCTATTCTGCCAGCAAAACCGTATTAATTTCCTGGTGGGATATGGAAGTGGATCATGCAAACTTTTGGCTTTGCAGTGCCCTGCTGTTCGCCGCCTGTACCACGATCGCTGCCTGGCGCGTTACTTCCAACGCATTGCAAGTTCGCACACTGCCGTGGGCCTGGCCAGCTCTCGCTCTTGTCTTGACTGCGTATTTCGGCGGATTCAATCACGATACAAATAGAATACAGGCGCTATCAATAATCGGACTATTTATTTCAGTCACGCTGACCTATGCGGCACTTTTTAGCGAACCAAACACTTTGCAGCTATGGCGCAAATTACGTATGCTGCAAGCTAGGCAAGACTGGCGCAACTGGCTGGAAAGTCTGCCTCTGTGGCCGACAACTATGCTGCTCTCTTTCATTTTCGCAATATTAATCCAGTTCGCACCGTCAGACAGTTTTCCGAAACAACTTGGTATCGATAGTTCGCTACAGTCCTTCACGCTGGTTCTCATGCTGTTGCGCGATGCCTGCATTCTGCTGTTTTTTACATTGGCCCCCAACAGTAAGCGCGCGCTCGGCGCCACTATGCTTTATCTGTTGGTTCTTAATCTTCTGCTGCCTTTCTTGGCAAGCATCGCAGGTCAGGATTCCGTCCGTTATTTCCTCTTGCCTTTCGATACCAAACACGCGCCCTGGAGCGGTATTCTCATCATAGCTATTCACGCTGCCATTGCAATTGCGCTGGTAAATTGGCGCTTGCGTAACTCAACACAAGTTTGAGCAGTTTCCTCACCCTAACCGCCATGCCTCTGGCAGAGGCCAACAAATAAAAGCGCCGCATTACTGCGGCGCATTTTAAAGAATCGTCGTTGCCAACTACTTCGGAAAGAGTCTACTTGGCACCCAGCTTAACGAGTGCCTGCCCCAATTTCTTGTCCGTCTTCATAATGTGGTTAGTCAACCAGTCACGCAGAAAATTCATAATTTCAACAGAAATCACGGCATTGCCCGAATCAAATTTCTTCTTGAGATCGCCTGCAGTCTGGACAAACTTGGTGTGTTCTGTCTTGTGAGCCGGAGTGTCCTCGTACTTATATTGCGCCATCAATTTCTCTTCATAGCCGAAGTGAAACACAGTGTAGTTCACCAGTTCAGACAACACTTTGCCCAGCACCTCGTTACTATGTCCGGACTGCATGGCGTCGTTGAGCTGGTTAATAAGGTCTATGAGTTTTTTGTGTTGCGTGTCTTGTTCGGCAATGCCTGTGGAAAGCATACTAGACCAACTGATAAGAGCCATTTTATCCTCCTTGTTGTGTGAAATGCGGGAACTACGATGATGAAATCTCGTTTGTAGATGAAGCTAAATTGCTGTTGCCCTTGGACTGTACAAGCAACTCGGCTAAAGTAAGCGAAATGGCGACCGAGGTATTTAATATTTTTTCTGCAACAGTATCAGTATTCGCCGTCATATCCAGAATCTGAGTCACTCCGTCGACGACATTGTTTGCCAGCTTAGACTGTTCGTCAACCTGAACCGTGAGTTGCGATATTTTCTCCAGGGTATTTTGCGACTCTGTGCGTATATTTCTGAGAACATCCGATGCCCGATTTGCTTTTTCAACACCTTGCTCCATCAGCGGCATCGCCTGCCCGATACCCTGAACCGCTTCCTGGGTTTGCTCCTGCATCACATGAATGGTCGTAGTAATCTCTCTGGTGGATTGCGCTGTTCTTTCCGCAAGTTTGCGCACTTCATCAGCCACAACAGCAAAACCCCGCCCCTGCTCCCCTGCCCGTGCAGCCTCAATCGCGGCATTCAAGGCAAGCAAATTGGTTTGATCCGCGATTTCTCTGATGACGGTGGCTACCTTACCAATATCTTGAGCGTGGTTGGTCAACGCATTAATTTGACCGGAAGCACGGTTCATGGCATCGGCGATTGATTTCATTACTTGAACAGCGTCTTGAACCACTGTTTCGCCGTCTGCCGACAGGTTGGTCGCTTTATTTGAAAGCGCCTCTGTGTCTCTGGTCAACTCGGCAACGGCTTTGATCCGGTCTGACATGTCGTTCATTACTTGCTTGGTATCGTTAATTGAAGCAGTTTGCATTTGCGAAGTGAACAGGATTTCATTGGCGCCGGCAGATAATTGTTCCACGCCTGAATTTAACTTCTCGACATTGGCAGCGATTCCACCCGAAATTTTTTCAGCTTGCGCTGCTAATTTTTCCACCGAAGCGACAACCGAACCTGTCCCATGATTTCCCGGCAATGTGGATATTGTATTGGTTCCATCGGCAAATGATTTGGCAAAGGTTGCAGTTCGATCAACCCCTGCACCCAGAATTCGAAATAAGACTTTATGCCCAAAAAAATATGTGGTAACAGGAACCAGGAAGATGGCTGCAAAAAATATCACGATGTCACCGCCCGAACCGGAAGGCAGCCAAGACCTGACAAAGAAAGACAAGAATCCCAAAACAACAATCGCCACCGCTGGCGGCAACACCAGCACCCTAACTTCAGCGGATATTATGGGCTTTGTTCGCATTAACATCCTCCCCTTTTGTCACTAACCAATATGGCATATTTTTTCGTTCAGGTTATACCTATCGGCCAATAACTACAATATCTTTAGCTTTACAACCCAGTAGTCTACAAAGTTTGTCGACAGTTCCAAACAAATTCAGTTTTCAACAATCCTTCTCACTCTTATGAAATAGTAGCGGTAAAATGCCGTCTTTTAGAAACGTCAAAATTACTTCCTCCATGACCGTCGCCCAGCATACCCCCATGATGGCTCAGTATCTGCGCATCAAGGCAGACTATCCCGACATGCTGTTGTTCTACCGCATGGGCGATTTTTACGAGTTGTTCCATTCAGATGCGGAACGCGCTGCCAAGCTGCTCGACATCACACTGACCCAGCGCGGCGCCTCCAACGGGCAGCCGATCAAAATGGCGGGGGTACCGTATCACGCTGCCGAACAATATCTGGCGCGCCTGGTAAAAATGGGCGAATCCATTGCTATCTGCGAACAGATCGGCGACCCCGCTACCAGCAAAGGCCCCGTGGAGCGTAAGGTAATGCGCATTGTCACCCCCGGCACTGTTACCGACTCGGCTTTGCTGGAAGAGAAGCGCGACAATTTGTTGCTGGCATTGCACCAGCGCAGTGGCAAGCTGGGTCTGGCCTGGTTGAATCTGGCCTCGGGACAATTTTTCGTGTGCGAAACCGTCACTGACAATCTGCCCGCCGAACTGGAACGCTTACAGCCTTCGGAAATTCTGCACGCAGAAAACGCTGCTGTGCAAACCAGTATCCATGCGGCATTTAAATCATTACCCGAATGGCACTTTGAATTGGGCACCGCGCGCCGCACACTTTGCCAGCAGTTCGCCACCATCGACCTTGCCGGATTCGGTTGCGATGAATTCACCATCGGGCTGGAAGCCGCAGGCGCACTGCTCGGCTACGCCAAGCTCACCCAAGGCCAAGCCATCAACCACATCCGCAGCATGCAGGTTTACAGCGCCGACCAATACGTGCGCATGGATGCCTCCACCCGACGCAATCTGGAAATCACCCAAACGCTGCGCGGCGAACCGGCTCCCACACTGCTCTCGCTGCTCGACACCTGTGCATCCAACATGGGCAGCAGACTGCTCGCCAACTGGTTGCATCATCCGTTGCGGGATAGGAATGTGTTGCGGGCAAGATTAGATGCGGTCGAGCAACTGCAACTACTTCCCTCTCCCGCAGGCGGGAGAGGGATCGAGGGTGAGGGATTAAATTTCGAAGCTCCCCCTTCAACGCCCCTCACCCCAACCCTCTCCCGCCTGCGGGAGAGGGAGTTGTACCGAGCAGTCCACGACCACATCAAACCCAGCGTCGATGTCGAACGCATCACCGCGCGCATCGCCCTGCGCAGTGCGCGTCCGCGCGACCTTTCCGGCTTGCGCGATACGCTACACACTTTGCCACAGTTACGCGATGCACTGGGTAGGGTGGGCAGCTCTTCTGCCCACGCGGAAATTACCGCTGATAACCGCCTGGGCAGAGCGTGTGCTGTTGGGGATTTATCCCATTACAGCCACGGCCTACCCCCTGCGGGTGCAGAAGCGTGCCCACCCTACGCTTTGCTGCAAATGCTGGCCGATGCATTGCAAGCCGACACCCAACTCGTCACCATCCTGCAAAGCTCGCTCAAACCCGAACCTTCCAGCGTGTTACGCGAAGGCGGCGTGATCGCCGACGGCTTCGATGCCGACCTCGACGAACTGCGCGGCATCCAAACCAACTGCGGCGATTTTCTGCTGGAACTGGAAGCGCGCGAACGCGCCCGCACCGGCATCACCACGCTGAAAGTGGAATACAACCGCGTGCATGGTTTCTACATCGAAGTAAGCGCAGCCCAATCGGTCAATGTGCCGGACGATTACCGCCGCCGCCAGACTTTGAAGAATGCCGAGCGTTACATCACGCCGGAATTAAAAGCGTTCGAGGATAAAGCGCTCTCCGCCAACGACCGCGCGCTGGCACGCGAAAAATTCCTCTACGAACAATTGCTCGACCAACTCGCGCCGTTCATTCCACAACTGCAACGCATCGCCGCCGCTATCGCCGAACTCGATGTGCTCGCCACCTTCGCCGAACGCGCGGCCACCTTAAATTTCAGCGCACCGCAATTCAGCGACGACGCGCAGATCCGTATCATTAAAGGTCGGCATCCGGTGGTGGAAGCGCAAGTAGACCAGTTCACGCCGAACGACACCACGCTCAACGACACACGCCGCACGCTGCTCATCACCGGCCCAAACATGGGCGGTAAATCCACCTACATGCGCCAGGTCGCCATCATCGCGCTGCTCGCGCATGTCGGCTGCTTAGTACCCGCACAGCAAGCCGTGCTCGGCGAAATCGACCAGATATTCACCCGCATCGGCGCATCAGATGATCTGGCCAGCGGACGCTCCACCTTCATGGTCGAAATGACCGAAGCCGCCAACATCCTGCACAACGCCACCGAAAAAAGTCTGGTGCTGGTGGATGAAATCGGGCGCGGCACCTCCACCTTTGACGGACTCGCCCTCGCCTACGCCATCGCCCGTCACCTTCTGGAAAGCAACCGCAGCTACACCCTGTTCGCCACCCACTATTTTGAGTTGACGCGCCTCAATGAAGAATTTCAGCAACTCGCCAACGTGCACCTCTCCGCCATCGAACACCAGCACAGCATCGTGTTCCTGCACTCGGTTAACGAAGGCGCCGCCAGCCAGAGCTACGGCCTGCAAGTCGCCGCGCTGGCGGGTGTACCGCAAAGCGTCATCCGCAGCGCGAAAAAACAACTGCGCTTGCTGGAACAAAACAGCGCCGCACAAAATCCGCAGGGGGATTTGTTTGATCACAAACCGATTGTTGAGCCAGAAGAAGCGGAAGAGCATCCGCTGTTGGCCGCATTGCGCGAATTGCAGCCAGATGAGCTAAGTCCGAAGGATGCGCTGGAAAGGCTGTATCAGTTGAAGAAGCTGATTTAATCGCTATCACCCATATTTTGAAAGGTGCACATTTATGAAAGGTCAATGGATAGGGACTTATTCAGGATCAAACGCTGGTTTGATTATTATCAACATTGATGAGCGTGCCACATATTTCGAGGGTGTTGCCTACTTAAATGAGAGCGATAAATCATTGCCGAGTACCGCTGTATCTTTCAAAACAGGAAACAAGGACAATAATTTCCAATTAAGAACAGATTGGATATCTCCGATCAATCCTACAACTGGTGTAATTGACTCCCCAGATAAAGTCATGCCTTTTTTCGGTGAAGGGGTAGTTATGCCTAAGTATGCAAACATCACTGGAGTGTTAACTGATGATTCTTTAACCCTATCATGGGTTACTGATATCGAAACACATGGCTCATGTACCCTTCCTCGTTCAAAAGCAATTCAACCATCTGAACTCAAACCAACTATTTCTGATTGGGACAGCTTCAGAATGGCTATATCTAAAATGGAAGGTCGGCGTTTCTTGTTTAGAGGACAAAACCAGACTAGTCGTTTGCGCACATCATTTCATCGAGCAGGTCGATTTAATTTGAATAGGTTCGTTGCTGAAGACATTCAAATGCTGCATAAACATTTGAGTGCTAGAACAAAGCATGTCTTCAACTTAGACATACCAAATGAAAATGGCGCATTTTTCAACTTAGTGCAGCATCATGGCTACCCGACTCCATTATTAGACTGGACTTACTCCCCTTATGTAGCTGCATTTTTTGCATACCGTGGTATTTCAGATGAAAAAGCTATGCAGTCGATGCCAGATGCCAAAGTTAGGATATTTGCATTTAATCAGGAGCTGTGGAAAAGCGATTTCAACCAACTAGCCCAATTGTTACCTGCGGGTCCCCATCTATCCGTTAGTGAGTTTCTTGCTCTGGAAAATGAGCGCATGATTCCACAACAAGCTGCATCAACTATTACTAACATTGACGACATTGAGTCTTATATCGTATCCAAAGAGTCACCGGACAAGCAATATCTATTTGCGATAGACCTTCCTATCAAAGACCGCAAAAAAGTAATTCAAGAACTCGAATATATGGGAATTACCGCTGGCTCATTATTCCCTGGCCTAGACGGAGCATGCGAAGAATTACGAGAACGCAATTTCAGAAATTAAATCAATCGGGGGCCTACCACGGATTTAGCACGTAGGCTGGGGTGAGGCACGAACCCCAGCGCTTAAGACTTCGTATATGCTGGGGTTCGTGCCTCCCCGCCAGCCTACGGATTGTTGTCTTTCGCTTCTTGCAGCACATCCAGTAAATCAGGCTTGCTTGTGGCTATGACTGCATCGCGAAGATGCTTGTGATGGGGAAAACTCGGCAAGTCAGGGAAGTGTGGCGTGTTGTCATAACGGAACATCAGCCCACTCCCTGCATTTTGAAAATGGTAACGATACCCCAAAGTTTTGAGTAAACCACTTTCAACAATGACTGCTTCGTTAATCTCCAACAAGTAGCCACTTTCAAAGCGGAGGCGTATGCGCAGGTTAGCGCGATCGGCGGCCAGAATTTCTTCTACATAATTCTCGGTATATGCAGGCAACTGGGCAACGGCTGCCTCGATTTCTGCGAAGTAGCGTTCCAGAGAATCATGCGGCAACACGCAACTGATGCTCCAATTGTTGATGCAACGCAACATAATGCCGGTAAGCATTTGCCCACTCTACCGACTCAGCCTCATCGCCGATCGAACCTTTTTGGTAGCGGTCGAAAAACGTCTCCGAATCCATACCGTGCTGGCTTTCATACAGACTGAGTTGCTTGCTCACCGACACCAACGCATCCAGAGGAGATGTATAAATATCACGCTGTTTTCGCATAGGGCATCCTCCTTAAATTAACTAAATCTCGTCCATCATACGCCGCAACAGAAAGAAAATTAAGCGTGCGCATAACCGTGGCTTATAAGCTTGTTACGCTGCCCGTCTCTCCGCCTCAAACCCTTTAAGCGCCAAATGCACCATTTTAGGTAAAGGGCGTGCGCCGCTGCTGTATTGGCTGATGGTACGACGGGTGAGTCCTAATGCTTCTGCTGCGGTGGTTAAGGTGAGCTGGTTGCGTTGCAGCCAATCGCGGAATTCGGCACGGCTGTCGCTGGTTTGTTCGGTTGCCAGTTGCCACATGCGGCGCGCGGAAATTTCCAATTCTGGCGACCATGCCACCGATAGTCCGTCTTCCCCCACACTCGCTAGCGCAAAGGCGGCGGGTTCGCGCAAGGGCGCTAGTCCACGAGTATGCTGGATGATGTCGGCGATGCGCACTTCTGCTTGCCCACCCGCAGCCCAAGTGATGCTCAAGGTGAAGTCTGGCAATGCGGTGACTTGTTTGATGGTGTAAGGCATCATGCTGGCTCTCCTTAATGAAAATCTGCCCATGTTTTGCGCAGTAGCGGCTGGTTAGCCGCCGCCCATGCCAAACCTTCTACCAAGGCGCGCTTGTCAATTTCACCTTCCAAGACTTGCAAGGTTTCGATTAACACCACGACTTCTAGTCCGTTGCAAACGATGTGGAAATGCGGCAAGCCGTGATCATCGAAATACATGGTGATGCGCCAGTTACGGTAGCGATATAGGGTAGGCACAGATAGAGAATAAGGGAAATTATTTCCCTATGTCAAGCCCGTTTGATTGTTCTAGGATAAAACGGCAAAGCGCAGGCAGGCACGAATATCATCCGCGTCGAGACTTGGATATTGCTCCAATATTTCCTCAGCACTGTCGCCCTCGCTCAGATAGCCAAGAACGGTTTGCACGGCAATGCGCTTCCCACGAAGAGTGGGCTTGCCATTGCAAATGGCAGGGTCAATGGTGATGCGTCCGTCTGAATAGTTTGGATGCGACATAATGCTTCCTTTCAGTATTTCAGCCGATGATGCTTCATCAATAGGCGCTATGCTGCCAGCAATTTGGTATGTAAGCAAACGCCTCCATCGCTACGCCCAAGCCACTATCAGCAACGCATCCATCACACCCAGCTTATAAGGGCCAGCTTAACATTGTTTTACGCTGCCTCATCCAAGCACGCTATGCCGCACCTTATTTTCCGGCTCCAGCGAAAGCCTCATCCCGACAGCCTTCTGCACTGCCAACAGCGTTTTCAATGTCGGATTATCTTTGGGCGAGAGTGCGCAATAAAGCGATTCGCGGCTGCACATTTAATGAGACAAAGCCAAGGATAATCCGTACTCGAATCTTTTTTTATTTTCTTGTCATCCGAAATCAGACTGAGGGCGTTAACCTCAGTGCATGTGATCAATTCTTTTCAGATGCAGTTATTGTTTCGGCTACTGATGAAATACCAGCTATTGCTTCTATATTTCTTTCGCATTATCCGATAACTTATTGACAATATTTTTGTGTACCAAGCAAGGAAATGTAACATGGATAACATCGAGATAAATACTAATGGATACGAGATAGAGCGTGAAGCACCCATAAATGAAGAGTATGGCGAAGAGGTATTATGTGCCGGGTGGAATCCGCAACTCGCTCTGGTAGAGGAAAGCCGCATTGCCCAGACCAACGAACAGGTTGATCTGCCTACCAACTCGGCGGACGCGGATGCGGATGTTTTTCTGAAAAATATGTACGAGTTTCAGCGCTAATAACGGAAAGTTCGTCTACAAAGCGAAGTCGTCTGGCTTTGATTTCTGATCACTTTTAGCAACTTCACAATCAGTACCAGTCCATTCCCCTATAAGTGCTAGACTCTTGGCACTTATGGACATCCCCGAGATTTCCAAACAGCTTGTGGACACCGGCTACATTGTTCTGGCTAAACCGCTGGTAGATAAACTGTTGGCTGATTTATTCACGCGTTGCCACGCTGGCGACCCGACGAGATTTCAGGCCGCACAGGTTGGCAGAGGCTCGGCCAAGAAGCAGATCGCTTCAATTCGCAGCGATGTGATCAATTGGCTGGATGAGGGCAATAGTACCGATAGTGCCTATCTGGCCTGCATGGAAGAGTTGCGCTTGGGGCTGAATGAGTCGCTTTTCCTGGGTTTATTCGATTACGAGAGCCATTACGCGATCTATGGCAAAGGGGACTGCTACTCAAAACATTCCGATGTGTTGCAGGGCAAGAAAAACCGCGTTCTCACCACGGTGCTATATTTGAACGAGGACTGGCATGCCTGCGATGGTGGCGAGCTGATTGTTTTTGAAGCAACGGGTAACACAGTCATCGCAAGGGTTAATCCGACCTTCGGTACGATGATTATTTTTCTAAGCGAGTCTTTTCCGCACGAGGTGCTTGTTTCTCACGCCACCCGGCGCAGTATCGCCGGTTGGTTTCGCGTTAGCGGTAGTTGACTGCGAATGCTAAAATACGCTCATTAGATTTTAGCTTTGCCTTTTCAAGCCATTCCCACACACCAATTTAAGGTCATTTCATGATAGTTCGCGACAGACCGTCCGGGTTCAAGTTGTTCTTCATTTTTCGCGGTTCAGTGCTCTCTCAAGTTTGGGGCGTACTGCTGGTCAACATCGTGCTTGCCACATTGGTGACGTGGAGTCACGGTGACATTTACAGTAAAAAAATAACGCTGACCTCAATTCCGTTCACGCTGATCGGTTTGCCGTTGGCCATTTTTCTCGGCTTCCGCAATAACGCGGCTTATGATCGTTATTGTGAAGGCCGCAAGTTGTGGGGTGAAATTGTTTTGCAAAGTCGCAATTTTTCGCGCCAATGCTTGAGCCTGATAGAACACATTGAGCCGCTCAAGGCTGATCTCGGACTGAATGATATTCGCATCAGAATGATCTATCGCACGATTGCTTTTTCACATGCACTACGCCACCTGTTACGCAACACGGATGCCACTGGCGAAATCAAACCGTTTCTCGTACAAAACGAATGGCAGCATGTCGCCAAGGCCACCAACATCCCTGATTATCTGATGCACCAGATGGGCAAAGACTTGCGCCTGTGCATGAATGCGAAACGCATTGATCCCTGCCTTGCGGCTTCTGTGGACTCCACCATGTCTGCAATAACCGCTGCGGCTGCGGCCTGTGAAAGAATAAAAAGTACGCCTATCCCTTTTTCCTATACGCTGATGCTGCACCGCACTGCCTATCTCTACTGCTTTTTGTTGCCTTTCGGTTTGGTCGACACCTTGGGCTTCATGACACCTTTTGTGGTGGGCATTGTCGCCTACACCTTTTTCGGACTGGATGCATTGGGTGATGAAATTGAAGAACCTTTCGGAAACTCTCCCAACGATTTGGCGCTGGAGGCGATCTGCCGTTCGATAGAAATCAATCTACGCGAGTCGGTGGGTGATAACCACGGTTTGGTAGCACTTGCGCCGGTTGATTATTGCCTGATGTAAGCTCTCGCCGCCGTTTAAACCCCGGCGGCAATATTTGAAATCGTACTTATTATTTCGGCCATTTCTTTTGCCTTGGCTTCCTGCAAAGCCGACTTTTTTTCCAACTCGGCTCTTTTTGCCTGCTCTTGTTTAACGTTTTCCTTGAGCTGCTCGATCTCCTTCAAATACCCGATCGACTTTTTCTTTTCATCCTCAAGCAGGGTATTTTTCCTGATCAATTGATTCTCTTCTACCTCAGACAATTTGTTTAATTTTGCATGTAAATCCGCTGAATTAACTGTCAGCAAGACATTTTTATCCTTCTCTTCCTTAAGGCTTTCCTTAAGCAGCTCAATCGCCTTTAATTGCTCGCTCGATTTTCTTTTTTCATCTTCCAGTTGAGCATTTTTCTTAACGAGTTGGTTTTCTTCAACAGAAGCCAACTTATTTAATTTACCCCGAAGGTCGGCCACAGACTTGACTAACTCGGCATTTTTTTCCTGTTCCTGCTTGAGACTCTCCCGGAGTTGCACAATCGTTTTCAAATTCTCAAGCGTGCGACTTTTTTCCTCTTCGAGTTGTGCATCCTTCATCGCGAGATGAAGTGAGCTACTCTTATCGTCGACCGGATTTTCTTTCGGAATATCGCCTTTATTCTCACCCGGGTAAGCGCGAATTTTTACTGTCTTTTCCATAGTCGCCATTCTCGTTAATTCTTGTCCTTAGCGCAACAGTAGCTCAAAAATGAAGAACTTGATAGCTGACGAAATTTATCGGGTTTAATTTTTAGGATTAATCGGGTCGCCCATTTGATGGTCGTTTACAGTCGATGAATTCGGTGTTTCAACCTTATTGACAGGCGGGCTGGCAAGCGCAGAATCACTTACCGGACTTTGAGTTGAGCTTGGTGCTGCAACGGATGGCGCCACAGTCGTCTTTGATAACGGTTGATCCTGGAGTTGCTTGTCAGTCTGATTCACCAGCGAACCGTTATTTTCAACAGGTGCTAATTGTGGCCTGACAACTCTATATGGCTGGTGCACAACCGACTTTGCATCTGTTTGTTTGCTATCTTTAAAATCCTGGGGTTGTGACTCACCCTTCTTGCTGTTTGCCAATTGAGGATCGTTCGACCCTGTGTTGCTTTCTGTTTGTGCTGAAGGGGTGGGTACAACCAACTTGGTGCTTTCCCCGGGCAAAAGATCAGCGCTTTGCGGCATCACGGTGCGTTCATACAAAAGCCAGCCCTGCCAGGCTACAATAACAATCACCAGTGCCGCCAACAGAAAAAACATGCTACGCATTTTGTCGTGTTTTCGAATAATGCGAACCTTGGCCTTGCCAAAAATCGTATAAACAATTTCAGCCTCGCCAATTTCGGTCCATTCGCGCACTTTCGCAGGAGCGCCTGTTTCCATCAGTTGACGATCCACACTGTCAAATTGTCCAGTTTCGTGACCCATTGCATCTATTCCTTGAATATAACGCTGCATAAGCAGGATGATAACAAGCAAGCATGCAAGGGTCGAGTACTCAATCCAATACTAAAAGTAACGTTCATAACTTGAGAAAATTGTCCCGATAATGCTTCATCTCTTCGATAGATTCGTAAATATCAGCCAAAGCCTCATGCTTGCCGTGTTTTTTTATACCTTGAGCAACTTCCGGTTTCCAGCGCTTGGCCAGCTCTTTAAGAGTACTCACATCAAGGTTGCGATAGTGAAAATAATCCTCCAGCTTTGGCATCCAGCGCGCCATAAATCGCCGATCCTGACAGATCGAATTACCACACATCGGCGATGTCCTTACAGGCACATGCTCTTTTAGAAAGGCCAAAAACGCTTCCTCGACTTGAGCTTCATCCAACGTTGAAAGTTTAATCCGGTCAATGAGTCCCGATTTGCCGTGCGTGGACTTATTCCAGTTATCCATCGCATCCAGTACACTATCCGTCTGATGCACGACCAGCGTGGGTGCCTCTGCAATCGTATTCAGGTCGTTATCCGTGATAACCATTGCAACTTCGATGATTCGATCAGTCTCGGGTACCAGCCCCGTCATCTCCATATCCAACCAGATAAGGTAATTTTGATTTTGTGCCATAATTCGCCGTCCTAATTATTAATTAACATTCCGGCGCGTATTGTGGCACATCGGCACACTTCGTTGACAGACACTTATCATCGCTAACTATTTTTGAGACTAGATGACAACCTCTTTATTCACCACCCTATTCGTAAGCGCATTACTGCTCACCACATCACTCAAACTTTGGCTGGCACTCCGCCAAATACAACACATCAAAGCCCATCGCGCGCATGTACCGGGCGCTTTTAGCGAACAAATTGATCTGGTCTCGCATCAAAAGGCGGCTGATTACACCAGCGCCAAGACACGATTATCTATATTTTCCACCGTGTTCGAAATGGCAATGCTATTGGCATTCACTTTGGGCGGGGGCATCCAGTCTCTTGGCGACTGGTCTCTCGCCACCTTTCACAACACCATGTTGCAAGGCGTTAGCGTTATCGTTGCGGTTCTCGTCATCAGTTCGATTCTGGAAGTACCATTCGAGCTATTCAGCACCTTTGTTGTCGAAGCCCGTTTTGGCTTCAACAAAATGACACTGGGCTTATACCTGCTGGATGCAATCAAAGGCATATTGCTGGCAGTTATTCTTGGCCTGCCACTATTGCTCGGCGTATTGTGGCTAATGGAAAAAATGGGGCCTTATTGGTGGCTGTATGTTTGGGGAGTGTGGGTCAGCTTTAACTTGTTGCTGCTTTTCATCTACCCAAACTTTATCGCACCATTGTTCAATAAGTTTCAGCCCTTGCAGGACGAGACGCTGAAAGAGCGTATCGATGCATTGATGAATCGTTGCGGTTTCACCTCCAGCGGACTATTCGTCATGGATGGCTCAAAACGCAGCAGCCACGGAAATGCATATTTCACTGGTTTCGGCAAAACCAAACGCATCGTTTTCTTCGATACCTTACTACAGCGACTGACACCGGAGGAAATCGACGCCGTGCTGGCACACGAACTCGGGCATTTCAAAAATCGCCATGTGGTTAAACGTATTGTTTTCACTTTTGCCCTCAGCCTCGTGTTCTTGTGGTTATTGGCGCAATTAATGCAATCGGCCTGGTTCTATCAGGGTTTGGGTGTCAACATTAATCCTGCCATCGCCGGGCAGACTCAATCTACAGCGCTGGCATTGCTATTATTTTTTATGGTGCTACCGGTATTCAGTTTCCTGTTGCAACCGCTCACCTCTTATTATTCGCGCAAACATGAATTTGAGGCAGACAGTTATGCCGCCGAACAAACCAATGCCAATGACCTCAGTTCAGCATTAGTCAAACTCTATCAGGACAATGCAAAAACCCTGACGCCCGACCCTTTGTATGCCTCTTTTTACGAATCGCATCCTCCTGCCATGGAGCGAATCGCACATCTAACGAAGAAATAAAAATAAACAAAATCCCGGGCCATATCTGAACTTGCGTTACTACCAACTTCCATGAACACAACTCCATTTTGAATAGCACTTCGTTACAGCAAGGCCTGATTACTGCCGCATTCGGACGGCATTATTTAGCCGAGCTAAATGACGGAGAAATACTGGAGTGTGTCCCGCGCGGCAAAAAAAGCGAAGTCGCCTGCGGAGACAGGGTAGAAATTCAGCGCAGCTCAGCCGATCAGGGCGTAATCGAAAACATATTGCCGCGCAGCTCTTTGCTCTACCGTTCCGATGCCTACCGGCAAAAGATCATCGCGGCGAATGTAACCCAGATCATTTGCGTCGTGGCAGTCGAACCTTCGTTCAACGACGAATTGCTTGCGCGGTGCCTCATCGCTGCACGCGATCAGCAACTTGAGTCTCTCATCATATTAAATAAATGCGACCTGCCGGCAGAGGCGGCCCGCGCAACGCTTGCACCATACAAGGCTATCGGCTATAGAGTAATCGAACTCTCTGCGCTGCAAAATTCCGCCCCGCTACTTCCGCTATTACAAGGGCACTGCAGTGTCTTGGTCGGACAATCCGGCATGGGAAAATCCACGCTCATCAATGGGCTACTGCCCGATGCAAAAGCTGCGACGCGTGAAATATCTACCGTTTTGGACTCCGGAAAACATACCACCACCCATGCGCGTCTGTATCACCTCAATGCAAACAGTCAGTTAATTGATTGCCCCGGCGTGCAAATGTTCGGACTGCACCACCTGAGTTTGGGTGAGATTGAATCCGGATTCATCGAGTTTGCATCTTATCTGGGCAAATGCCGTTTCCATAATTGCAGCCACACCCACGAACCGAATTGTGCATTACTAAATGCCGTCGAAAATGGCAAAATAGATGCGCGCAGAATGAAATTATTTCAGGATATAAGCCGTCCGGTGAGGGAAGTTTATAGCCGTTGAGGTAAAAAGGAACCCAAAATGTCGAACCCATCTGAACATAAACTTCAACTGTCCGAAGTATTAAACCTGCTGACCGCAGACGGCCTTATTACCCGCGAGGAAGCCGATACACTTCTAGCCGAGCGCAAATTACACCGCCTGGAGCAACATCCGCTACTGCTGATCGCAAATAAAACTTTCAGGTCTGCTTTGCCGCCCAATAAAACGCTCACACTGGAAGCACTCACCGAGTGGCTGGCTAAAAAAGTGGGGCTGGAGTATCTCCATATCGACCCGTTAAAAATCGACTTCTCCAGCGTCACCGATCTGATGTCCAATGACTACGCCGGCCGCTTCTCCATTTTGCCGTTGCAAGTCACTGCGAATGAAGTAGTTGTTGCAACTGCCGAACCATTCCTGCGCGAATGGGAAACAGTGGTTAAGCACACCTCGCGTAAAGAAGTGCGCCGTGTGATCTCTTCACCCCACGACATCGCCCGCTATTTGGCCGAATTTTACAACTTGGCCAAATCAATCAAGAGTGCCACGAAGAGCAGCAACAACGTCAACCCAAACGGCGCTTCGTTTGAACAACTGGTGGAGCTAGGCAAGAGTAAAAGTTCTTTTGATGCCAACGACCACCACATTGTGCATATTGTCGACTGGTTGTGGCAGTACGCCTTCGACCAGCGGGCCTCGGATATTCACATTGAGCCGCGCCGCGAGTTTGGTCTGATTCGTTTTCGCATTGATGGCGTTTTGCATCAGGTTCATCAACTCCCCATGTCGGTCATTGCCGCGATGACCAGCCGCATCAAGTTGCTTGGACGCATGGATGTGGTGGAAAAACGCAGGCCGCAAGATGGCCGTATCAAAACCCGCACCACAGACGGACAGGAAGTCGAACTGCGGCTCTCCACGTTACCCACTGCTTTTGGCGAAAAATTAGTCATGCGTATTTTCGACCCGGAAGTATTGGTGCGCGATTTTTCCGAACTTGGATTCTCGACAGAAGACGGCACACGCTGGCAACAAATGACGCAACGGCCCAACGGTATTATCCTTGTCACCGGGCCGACGGGTTCCGGCAAAACGACCACGCTTTATTCCACGCTCAAACACCTCGCCACGCCCGAGGTAAACGTCTGCACCATCGAAGACCCGATCGAAATGATCGAACCTGCATTCAACCAGATGCAGGTGCAGCACGGCCTTGATCTCGGCTTCGCCGAAGGTGTACGCGCATTGATGCGACAAGACCCGGACATCATCATGGTGGGCGAAATTCGCGATCTGGAAACCGCCGAGATGGCGATCCAATCGGCTTTAACCGGCCATCTGGTGCTCTCCACGCTGCACACCAACGATGCCCCTGCCGCCATCACCCGCTTGCTCGATCTGGGCGTACCGCCCTACATGATCAGCGCGACTGTGCTGGGCATCATGGCGCAACGTCTTGTGCGCACCTTATGTCCGCACTGCAAACGTCCGCAACCCATGACCGACATTGACAATGAATTGTGGGATCACCTCGTTGCACCGTGGAAATCAAATCGTCCTGCGCAACTCTATAGCGGCGAAGGCTGTCTGGAATGCCGCATGACCGGTTTCAGCGGACGTATCGGCATCTACGAACTATTGATGATGACCCCCGAACTGCGCAAACTTATCACCGACAAAACCGATGTCACCGCGTTGCGCGAACAAGCCAGCCGCGAGGGTATGAAACCACTGCGCATCTCTGGCGCATTGAAAGTGGCTGCTGGCGTAACGACACTTGAAGAAGTCGTTAAGGTTGCGCCACCGGCGAATTGAGTTTTGCTTTTTCTTGGGACTGTTTTGTGCAATTATTAAATAGGCCTGCAATAACTTTCCAAGAGGAATAATTGCACTTTGAAGGGTAAGCAGCTTCAACGCACATTCAAAAATCCTGTTAAAACTTTAGCGTAGATGAGTGATTTGCATCATTTCTAGACTTGGCCCCGCAATTTTTCACCATGAATCCTGCCCTCCCTAACTTCCCCGACCACTTCGAGACTGATCGCCTTCTAATCCGCTCACCTCGTCCAGGTGACGGTGAGGCTGTGTATCACGGCGTTGTCGAGACGCTCGCTCATCTTAGGATTTGGCCCAATTCGCTGCCTTGGGCACTGGTAGAGCCATCCATCTATACTTCAGAGGCATTTTGTCGAGACGGGCATTCAGCGTTCCTCGCCCGAAAAGATTTGCCGATGTTGGCTTTTTTGAAGGATGAGGGTTCATTTGTCGGAGCTACCGGACTGCACCACCCGGACTGGACGGTACCGAAATTTGAGCTTGGTTTTTGGTGCCGAGAACAGTTTCAGCGCCGTGGTCTGTTCACTGAGGCGGCTAGGGGAATCACCCGGTATGCCTTCTCCGCCCTTGGAGCACAACGAATCACAAGTTTCACAGACGCAGAAAACGTTGCGAGTCGTCGGGTATTGGAAAAGTCCGGCTTTGCCCTTGAGGAAATCAATCGCAATGACGGCGTTCTCAATAGCACTTGCATCTATGTCATCACGCCATAATTAAAAGCATTCGCTTTTCAATACCCTTTACCTCTGCTGATTTATCATCAAGCATGAGAGCGATGTTGAAACAGCAGCAGTTATGAGGGCTGAATATAATTATTCAATCCTCACAAAACGCTCCCGTTTAAAACATTAATTTCATATTTATTCAAGCTATTATATTTTTCTCGCAGGTAAATTTGGTAGTTGGCATGGATTCTGCTTTGAAGTATCACAGCAGCAGACGTTTTCGCTGTCAGCAAAATTTTTTGAAAAATGATTACTGAAGAATTTTGCGCAATAACGTGAACCAAGACGGCACTTGCCGCTCATCACGGTCACTGCTGCCGTGACCACTCTCCAGCGTTGCGGACTTACAAAGATCGGCATCATCGGGGGTGGGCAGTTCATTTAATTCCGAATAAAGCGAAGCATCTGGCGCAATACAGATACCTTAGATTATTAATAACTTAATTTTTTGGAGAAATATTAGATGAGCAAGAAGACGCTTGTAGTTGTAGCCCACCCAGATCTGAGCAAGTCACGCATAAACAAAGCATGGGTTGAGCATTTGCGTAGTCAACCTGACAGCATTACGGTGCATGAGATATACAAAGCGTATCCAGAGGGGAAAATTGATGCCGCAGCAGAGCAGAAACTGCTTGAAGCTCATGATCGCATTATTCTTCAATTTCCTTTTTACTGGTTTTCTCCGCCAGCGCTACTTAAACAGTGGATTGATGATGTCTTTGCTTATGGATGGGCATTCGGTCCCGGGGGCGATAAGCTCGAAAAGAAGGAGATCGGTATCGCCGTTTCAACCGGGGGACCGGCAGAGGCTTATCAGGCTGGTGCACAAAATCAATTTACGCTGAGTGAACTCCTACGTCCTTTACAACTGACGGCTCAGTTCGTTCGCGCTAAATATTTGCCTGCTTTTGCGTTGCAAGGGGTTCTCTACGATCTTTCCGATGCGGATGTTGAGAAGAACGCACAACGCTATGTTAAACATGTATTGGCAGCGGAAGATTAAACACGGTCATTAATAAAATAAAGAAGGTCGCAATTAAAACAGGGGACCACGGGTTATTTATCTTTAGCTTGATATCCGTGTTCTCTCCTCTTTTTATATTTGGCATTCCCACAAATTAGAAGATTTCGTTAAAAGTGAAGGGGGTAGTAAAAATGAAGAAAAAGGCAATATATCTCGCTGTGTTATGGAGTCTTACGACAGTGACAGCGGTGGCGGACGACAAGCCGCTTACTGAAGCGACTAAACCAACTGCGGATGCTGTTAAGTCTACTACCGCTGATGCAGTTAAAGCGCCGCGTGCTGCTCCGGCAAAGCTTTGGTCTTGGCAGCCCGTGCAGGAACCCAAGGTGCCTCAGGTTAAACTGGCAAAATGGGTAAGACAACCAATCGACGCATTCGTCCTTGCAAGTTTGGAAGCCAAAGGCATCAAGCCTTCTGGTGATGCCGATCGCGCCACATTCATTCGTCGGGCAACGCTGGATGCCTGGGGCGTTATCCCCACGCCCGAACAAGTCAAGGCCTTCATCGCGGATCGTTCGCCGGATGCTTACGAAAAGCTGGTTGACCGGCTGTTGGCCTCACCTCATTACGGTGAACGTCAGGCTCGCAAATGGCTCGATCTGGCACGCTATGCAGACAGTACCGGCTTTCAGAACGACACGACACGACCCAACAACTATAAATATCGCGATTACGTGATCAACTCGTTCAATCAGGACAAACCATACGATCAGTTCATCAAAGAACAATTAGCGGGTGACGAAATTGCGCCCAATGATCAGAATTCGTTGATCGCAACCGGCTTCCTGCTGAACTACCCGGACAATTACAACTCCCGCGATCTGGTTCAAAGGCATTACCAAATTGACACAGATGTCACCGACACTGTCGGTCTGGCACTGTTGGGGCAGACTTATGGTTGCGCAAGATGCCACAATCATAAGACGGACAAGATTACCCAGAAAGACTATTACTCTTTGCAGGCGTTCTTCGCGAATTACATCGTGAATGAAAAGGTTGCAGTTAAAGAAGAGAAGACCGCAGAGGACAAGAAGTTCGATGAGGCGCAGGCCAAATATCAGGCTGCGACCAAGGACATTCGTGCCAAGCAAAGAGAGATTCTCGATCCATTCCGTGAAGCCGCCGTCAAATATCAAAAAGAGCGTTATCTGACCGATAGCCGCGATTCGCTTTTCAAACCCAAAGCCGAGTGGAATGCGTTGGATAAATGGGTAAATTGGCGTCACGGTAACGTTGCCGCGAGTGATCAGGCAGATGGTCCTGCGGGATATCTGAAGCTAGTGGCAACTGATAAAAACTTCCCTGCCTACGACAAAGAGGCCGCAGACAAGTACGCGGAATATCAAAAACTGACCGCTGAACTGAAGAAGTTCGACAGTCTCAAACCGGAACCCAGGACAGCAACCCGTTTCATTTCGGCTGCGACAGAATTGGGTCCAGATTCTCCCCCCACTCACATCCGCTTTACCGGTATCCACGAAAAGCCGCTTGATGAAGTGCAACCCGCGTTCCCCGCTGCGCTGACTGATGAACAGCCAGTCATCGTTCCCTCGGCAACTTCTTCGGGTCGCCGTACAGCCTTGGCAAATTGGATTGCCAGCCCGAAAAACCCACTGACTTCGCGTGTTTACGTGAACCGGATCTGGGAACAATACTTCGGTACGGGTATCGTGAGAACCGTGAGCGATTTCGGCAAGGCCGGCGAGAAGCCTTCCAATCCCGAGTTGCTGGACTACCTGGCAAGCAACTTTGTCAAGGAAGGTTGGGATGTGAAGAAGCTGCACCGCGAGATCCTGCTGTCCAGCGTTTATCGCCAATCGTCGGCACATCGTCCGGATGCATACAAGGCTGATCCCGCCAACAAGCTGCTGGCTGTATTCCCACGCAAACGTCTGGATGCCGAAGAAATTCGTGATTCGCTGCTACTCGCTTCCGGACAATTGGATGACAAGGTGGGTGGACCGTCAGTGTTCCCGCCACTTCCAAAGAACGTGACGGTCGGCGTCAATACTTTCGACAACAATCCTGCATGGAAAGTTACGAAGGATCAGCACGAACAGAATCGTCGCAGCTTGTATGTCTTTAGCCGTCGCAGCTTGCCGTATCCGATGCTGGAAGTTTTCGACCCTGCCAACCCGAATTTGGTGCACAGCAAACGTGATGTGACGACGACGCCGTTGCAGGCGTTGACTTTGTTTGACGATGAAATTATTTTTGGATGGTCGCAAACATTGGCTGCCAAAGTGCTCAATGAATCGGGTACAAGTGAGTCCGCAGAAGTTGACGCGCTCTACCAGATACTGTTTGGGCGCAATGCCGATAAAGCCGAGAAGGACTTGTTGCATAAATTCCTGACTGCACAAGAAAAGATCATCCGGGAAAAAGTGAGCGAAAAGTCGGGTGACGGCAGCTTCGAAATCAATATCCCCAAAGGTTTGAAGAGCACACAGCCGCAAGACCCGATTCACCTGGCCGCGTTTGTTGATCTGGTGCATACAGTAGCGAACTCAAACGAGTTTGTTTACCGGTTCTAACAGCGAACAATCATATTTTATTTAGAAAAGGAATGACATCATGAGCAAACTTTCCCGGCGTGATTTTTTAACCAAAGCAAGTTTTGGATTGGGTGGTGTGGCATTGAGCGGTTTTCTTCCGGGTGGCGGTTTTTTTCAGGCAGCCTCCGCAGCCGATTTGGCTGATCCTTTAGCCCCGAAACAACCCCACTTCCCGGCTAAAGTTAAAACAGTGATCTGGTTGCACCAGGATGGCGCCCCCAGCACAATCGATTTATTTGATTACAAACCCGAGTTGAAAAAATTGGCCGGGCAGCCTATTCCCCCGTCTTTCTTGCAGGGAATCAAGACCAGCACACAAGGGGGCGTAACCAAGCTGTTTTATTCCGAAAAACGCACGTTCAAACAGTATGGTGAAAGCGGCGCATGGTTCTCCGACCTGGTGCCAAATCTTGCGCAACATGCCGACAAAATCGCTTTCATCAAGTCGAGCGTTACAGTAGGAGCGACACACGATATTTCCATCCTCAAGCTGAACACTGGTGATGTGAATCCGGGGCGTCCTTCTCTGGGCGCATGGGTTAACTACGCACTTGGCTCAGCCAACCCGGATTTGCCTTCGTACGTGGTGCTGTATAACAGCGACAGAGAGCCGAGCGCTGGTTCGGTAAACTGGAGTGCGGGTTTCTTGCCGGCGGTGTACCAAGGCGTTGCCTTCCGTCAGGGAGACTCCCCTATCCTCAACTTGAACCGGCCTGGATTTATAGCGGCAAATGAAGAGCACAGCTCACTGGATCTGCTGAAAAAACTGAACCAGCATAATGCCTCTCGTTATCCTGAAGACACAGAACTGCAAGCGCGTATCCGCTCATATGATCTTGCAGAACGTATGCAAGCCTCAGCACCGGCAGCGGTTGATTTGAGTACAGAGTCCGAGGCAACCAAAGAAGCTTATGGCCTGAACGATGAAGCTACCAAGAGTTACGGTACGGTATTGTTGCGTGCCCGTCGTCTGACTGAGCGCGGTGTGCGCTTCATTCAAGTAGTTTCCGGCCCTTCGCAACCCAACGGCGAAATCAGAAGCTGGGATGCGCATAGCAAGCTGGAAGAAAACCACAGTTCGCAGGCGGAAATGGTTGATAAACCCATTGCCGCATTGCTGGCCGACCTGAAGGAACGCGGCCTGCTGGACACGACACTGGTAGTGTGGGCCTCCGAGTTTGGTCGCACTTCCTGGGGTGAAAGCGGCGACGGACGTGACCACAATCCATGGGGCTACACGCAATGGATCGCCGGTGGCGGCGTTAAGGTAGGCACCACGTTTGGTGAAACTGATGAAATCGGTCTGCAATCACAAGGCAAGAAAGTCGATACCTATGACCTGCACGCAACTGTTCTGCAATTATTGGGCTTGAACCACTTGAAAACCACGTTCTTGCATGATGGTCGTTCAGAGCGTCCTACGGTCGTCTTTGGTGAAGTAGTCAAGGAACTGCTTGCCTAAGCGATTCCTGTAACTGGCGGGTAGTCCGGAAATCACAACTTCCGGGCTATTTTTCGGTTTCGTATTATCCTCTATCGGGTAACACTCCCTTGATTCCTGCTCACGGAATAATTTGAAAAAACTTATTTCTAGACTTGGCCAATTTTTCTCAATAAAAATGCGATGCGGCCCCTTTAGTTGCTTGCTTCGTCAATGCCAACCAGAACATACAAACTGCCATTCGGGCCGCTTATACTTTTAAGTATTTTTGTATTTTCAAGTGACTCATTAGCTTCTGTAACGTCACTGGCTGTATTTGACGCCACTGAATTTTCTTCTGCTTTGGGTTGTTTTGAGTCATGCAACTCTTGCGCAAGTTTCTTGCGTGCATCTGCGATGGCCATTTGTTCCATAAACGACAAACCTGCTTTGGATTTAGCCGCTGCCCCCACTGCGGCAATCGCTAATCCGTCGGCATGTGCGTTACATACCCACTGGGGCGCACGTTTTTTGGACTTGGGAAAGAAGCATTTTTTTTCTTTCTTTGGCTTGATATTTGTCGTTTCCGAAGTCAACTCATCGCTCAAAGCGTAGCCACCTTGAAGCAACGCAGCAGTCAACAACACACACCATAATTTACGCATGGAGGCACCCCAAATATTTTAACTACATCATGTTATATCAAATATTCCTGACTTAGCCCGATAATCTTGGATTGCCGATGGTTTAAAATGGCAATTAAAGAACACACTAGCAAACAATTTAATTTGAGGCGACAATAGCCGCCCGATTATTTTCAGGAAGCCCGCCATGACTCTGACCGAACTCAATCAACGTTTTGCCATCAGCAACCATGTTCAATTCAAAGAGATTGCGGACGGCATCATCACAGCCGAGGTTTCCAATCAGCATGCCAACAGTAATATTACGCTGCAAGGCGCGCATGTGGCTACCTGGCAGCCGCGCGGTCAGGAACCGGTAATCTGGTTGTCGCCTCACGCCAAGTTTGTGCCGGGCAAATCGATACGCGGCGGCGTGCCCATCTGTTGGCCCTGGTTCGGCCCCCATGCAACAGACAGCAAGTTGCCGGGGCACGGTTATGCCCGTACTGTTGCGTGGGAAGTGCTGGAAACAAAAGCGCTGCCTGACGATACTACTTTCCTGCGTTTAGGTTTGGTCGAGTCTGATTTAACACGCGCCCAGTGGCCGTATCCTTCGCTGGTACAAGTTGAAATAACCGTAGGCAAAACTCTGCGCATTGCGTTGCTCACTAAAAATAATGGTCAGAATTCTTTTGTGCTTGGTGAAGCATTGCACACCTATTTCAGTATCAGCGATGTAGCACAGACCAAGATACGCGGGCTTGAAGAAATCGATTATCTTGACAAAGTGGGAGAGCCTGCACGACGTACCCAGCAAGGCCCGATCATCATTGAAAGCGAAGTGGATCGCGTGTATGTAGATACCAAAGCTGATTGCATAATCGAGGATGCCGGTTTAAAACGCGCTATTCGCATCGCCAAAACTGGCAGCAGTTCTACCGTAGTCTGGAATCCTTGGACAGAGAAAGCCAACAAAATGGGCGATTTCGGCGAGAACGGTTTTCGCGGAATGGTGTGCGTTGAAAGTGCCAACGCTTTCGACAATCTTGTGACGGTTAAGCCCGGTGAGACACATCGTCTGGAAGTAGAATTTAGTGTCGAAGCGATTTAGCAACAGCTTATTTGCTTAATGAATTTCTGTGGTCACACGATTCTCAAAAGCGGCCATAGAAACCGGATAGCGACATGGTCAACCCGGTATTTTGACTAGGGCGAATATCCCGGAATTTTGCTATCGTCCACCACGTCTATCTGCTCCGGGTCGAGGAATTGTTGCGCGTAGGTCAGATAAACTTTTTCGCGCACAAAAATATCAAACAAGTCGGGATCAATATGGCCTCCGAGTTTAAACTTGCCCATGATGGCAAGAGACTCGGAAAGTGTTTTTCCTTTTTTGTAAGGGCGGTCTTTTGCGGTAAGCGCTTCGAAAATATCGGCGATCCCCATCATGCGTGCCTGCCATGACATATCATTCCGTTTTAGATGATTTGGATAGCCCTTGCCATCCATGCGCTCGTGATGGCCTCCTGCATACTCTGTCACATGCTTGAGGTGTTTCGGCCATGGCAGCGATTTCAGCATGTCGATAGTGACATCAATGTGGTGATTGATAATCTGGCGCTCTGCCGCAGTGAGTGTGCCAAACTGGATGTTAAGATTTTCCAATTCATCCATACTGAGAAAATCACTCAACTCACCTTCCTCGTTGCGCCACTGATATTTGGCAATATTTTGCACATGCTCCTGATCGGCTTCTTCCATTTTTTCAGAACCTGCATTGCTGTGGCGTAAAAACGCACGATCCAAATCCAATTGCCGGATACGCGCTCCAAATTTATTTTTTAACTGAACTGCATCCACCGAATTTGGCTGAGTTCCCTGCATTGCGCGCAGCATTTCTATTTCGGCATCCCGCTTGAGAACTTCGAAGCGGGTATCCAACAAGTGTATGCGGTCAAACAAGGTTTGCAACTTTGTGGATTTATCCACCACGTGCACAGGCGTGGTTATTTTGCCGCAATCGTGCAGCAAGCCTGCTATTTTGAGTTCGTATCTGTCATGGTCGCTCATCTTGAAGTCTTTGAGCGCGCCCTGAGTAGTATTGTTGACTGCCTCAGCCAGCAGCATGGTCAGGACTGGAACTCGCTCGCAATGTCCACCGGTGTAGGGTGACTTGTCGTCAATTGCCGTGTTTATCAGCGTGATTAATGATTCGAACAAGTTTTCCATTTGTTCGATCAGCCGTCTGTTTGAAAGCGCTATCGCAGCCTGCGATGAAAGCGATTCAGTCAAGTGCACATCATTTTGGGAGAACGAAATGATGGCACCGGTTTCCCGATCCAGTGCATTAATCAGTTGCAAAACACCGATGATTTCATCTTCATGGTCACGCATTGGCACCGTCAGAAAAGACTTGGAACGATAGCCGGTTTTTTTATCGAATCCTCTTGTCCCGGTAAAGTCAAAATTCTTGGCCGTGTAGGCGTCGTCAATATTCACGGGCTTGCCACTCAAGGCCGCATAGGCAGCCACATTCGCGTGATTGGGCCGCTTCTCTTTGTCGTAAAGTGGGATCGGGTAATACGGAACTGGTTTGCCGCTGGTACCCCCCATCACGATACCAAGGGAATCGGTACGAACAATTTCAAAACGCAGTTCCTGAGTATCCGGATTGAGCAAATACAGCGTACCCGCATCCGCATGGGTAAGACGTTTAGCCGCTTCCAAAATAGTTTCCAGCAAGCGGTTAATGTCACGCTGGCTTGAAAGCGCGATCCCAATTGCATTGAGTTCCTCCAACCTGTTAAGAAGATCTTTGGCTTGCGTCATTGTCTAACCCGAAAATAGAGTGTGCAAATCCGAAACTATTTAATGCAAACAGAACGTACCTGGTGAATGTCGGTAATTCCGAGAAGCACCTTCTCTATACCGTCTTGCTTCAAGGTTCGCATTCCTTCTTCCAATGCAATCGCAAACAATTCCGATACGCGAGCGTGTTCCTGAATACCTTTTTTAATCGGATCGGTACCGATTAACAATTCATGCAGGCCGACACGTCCGCGATATCCGGTTCCGGAGCATTTTTCACAACCGACATGATCGTATAAAGTGATTTGCCCTTTGTCATCGCCAAACAGCTTGACCCATTCTGCATACAAAGCTTTATATGCTGTGTTGGCATCTTTTTTCCAAGTTTCTGTTGTCAGCAACTCTGTCGCATATTCAGCCAGCAATGCTTTGATTTCTTCGCCGGATGCCGTGTGTGGCTTCTTGCAGTCTTTGCATAAGCGCTTGGCCAAGCGCTGCGCCAGAATACCCAGCAACGCATCCGAGAAGTTAAACGGATCCATACCCATGTCCAACAAACGCGTTATTGACTCTGGCGCGCTGTTCGTGTGCAACGTTGCAAATACCAAGTGGCCCGTTAGAGATGCCTCAATGCCGGTAGACACGGTTTCCTTGTCACGCATTTCACCCACCATAATCACGTCCGGGTCGGCACGCAAAAACGCCCGCATGATCGTGGCAAAGTCCAAACCTGCTTTTTTATTGATTTGTACCTGTCTCAAACCCTTTTGTGTAATTTCGACAGGATCCTCGGCCGTCCATATTTTGGTTTCAGGATTGTTGATGTATTTCAAAATTGAGTGCAGCGTGGTGGTTTTACCCGAACCTGTCGGGCCGCACACGAAGAACAAACCGTAAGGCTTGCTGACAGTCGTCTTAACCAGTTCCAAATTGCGCACCGAGAACCCCATATTGTCCAGCGGAATCGGTTCACCCGAAGCCAGAATACGCATCACCACGTCTTCTACGCCGCCTTGTGAAGGGATGGTCGCCACGCGCAACTCGATATCGAGCGGGCCATACTTTTTGAATTTTATTTTTCCATCCTGCGGTTTGCGCTTTTCTGAAATATCCAGATCGCACATGATCTTCAAACGTGTCACCAGTGCATTGCGATAAGTGGAAGGCACTTCGATGTAATTTAGCAACGAGCCGTCCTTGCGCAGGCGGATACCCGTCTTGCCTTTGCCCGGCATTGGCTCGATATGGATATCTGAAGCTCCCATTTTGTAGGCATCCACAATGATCTTGTTGACCAACTTGACCAGTTCATTGTCTGCCGCAGCGCTGACATCTTCCTGATTTAGCGCGTTTGGCTCATCCTCATCTCCTCCCATGGCAGTGAGCAAGTCATCCATCGAGCCGGTATCTTCAAACCCGGTGGTTGTCTCGCCCGCACCGCCGGAACCTCCGCCATAAAACAAATCCAGCGTCGCTTTAAACTCGCGTTGCGGACAAACTTTATAGATCAGTCGGTGTTTGGGGAAAATATTATTGACGACCCGCGATGCCTGAATTCGTTCCGGGTCGGTTGTTAAAATAACCAAACCGTCGGCCGTATCATCAATCGGCAGCCAGTGACTACTCTCTACATATTCACGGCGCAAATTCCTCAATAATTCAGAAGGCTTAATCCGATCCGACCTGTATGCCTCGTAAGGAACACCAAAAAAACTGGATAAGGCTTTGCCCAAAGCATCGGTCTTGACCTGAAACTCATCTATCAACACATCTTCAACGTCAATGCCTTTGCGACGCGCAGTACGGGTTGCCAATTCAAATTCAGCGGTCGACATGACTGCGTCAGCAACCAGATAATCATATTTTGTCTTGACGGTACCGGCTTGCTGTTGCCGCTGGCGCAAAGCGACTGCCAGTGTTTGTGCCAGTTCCTGTACCCCTTCTTCAACCAACTCGGGAAAAGGCCGGCCTGCTTTGTTGTTGATCACTTGCATCACACCGATCAGCTCGCCACCGATTGCCTCCATAATCGGTGCCACCAGCATTTGCTTGGTACGGTATCCGGTGCGTTTGTCTACATCCTGCAAGAAACGCAAAGTGGAACTGATAGCCGCAAGTTCGCGTTCGTCGTACACGTCTTTGATATTGAGCAATTTCTTGTGGAATGCGGCAAAACCGGCGACACTTTGTTCCGCAATGGGCAGCTTAAGATCCTTGAAAGAATTTAAACCCGTTTTGACTTTCGAAATCAGCGAAGCTTTGTCGTCGCCAACCACATAAATAGTCAAGCGATCCGCATTAAACAAACTGCAGATGTCTTTGCTGACATCCAGCATGATTTCATCAATATTGTTGGTCGCATGAATCTTGTTCGTAACTTGATTCAAATTTTTGGTGAACTCTAATTGAGCTCCCATTTCGCTTACATTACCTTGCACCAGACTATTCATAACGTCCCCGACTATTATTGTTGCTGTGACACGGGAATAGACCACAACCCGTTTTCCAACACATCGACTTTATAACCCGCCTGCACCAGCAGAAAAGCCGCCGCTGCGCTACGCCTCCCACTCTGGCAATACGCGATATAGTGAGTATCTCTGTTCAGCGTGTTGACCGCATGACGAATATCACTCAAAGGCACATTAAGTGCATTGGCTAATTTATCATGGCGGTATTCAGGCGGATGACGCACGTCCAACCAGACGGCGCCTTCGGCCACTTTCTGCTTTGCCTCAGCATAAGTTACCTTATGCAGAAGCGGTTCCTGCATCAACTCGAAAAAATCATTTTTCTTCAGCCTCAGCAACACTCCGTTACTTTTCATCTCCACCGTCGCGTTTCGCAACGAATTTGAAATCAGAGCTTCTTCACCAAAAACGTCGCCCGCCGAGAGTTCAGCCAACAGCATGTTTCGTCCACCAACCGTTCTGGTCACTTGTGCCCGCCCGCTCTCGATCAGATAATAGTAATCGCCTTCCTCGCCTTCGCGGATGATGACTTCCTTGTCCCACACCGCAATTGCTTCTATGTGGTCGAGCAGCTTGCCAATATTTGCAGAGGGTAAATGTGCAAACGGACTGTTGCTCAAATTTTCGGCACTAAACATGCCGGAATTAAGAAATCGTTTGACCGCTGACGCCGGTCCTTCTTTCAAGTCAGGAACTTTTGCTTCTTCCTGATAGGCAAATTGATCCCAAGTCACCATCTGATCCAATAAATTATCGTCAACACGCAGCAATTGGATTCGCGTCAATGCAGTTGCTGCCTGAATTTCAGGTTGACGCTTGCCGATAGGATGTCGTGCCCATTCCGAATCGGCGTGAATCCTTACACGATTTCCATCTTCATAAATCACTTCCAACTCGCCTTTCACCAGATAAACTGATTCTTCGTGCAAAAGATGATCCATGAAGGGGTTTGTCCCTTGTGCCACAGTTTCCAAATGACAATACTCAAGCAGTTCCCTCAATCTGGCTGGACCGAACGACGAGATCGGCTCCAACGCGGCGAGCACTCTGATATCCAAAATATCTTGCATGCGATTAACTTAACCTTTATTTCTACAAATCGAATACGTGGCCATTTTGAAGCATCTTGGGAACAAAACCGGTGATGCATTCGCTGATCTCTTGCATCGTCAGTTCAACTTCGCCCGGCTTCAGATGGGTAATAAATATTTGGGGATTCCGTGTAAGTTTGACGATATCTTTTGCCAACAAACTCGGGCAGAAATGCTTGGACATAATCGCCAATTCCAACTCGGAATTGGAAAATGCGGTTTCCACTAAAAGATATTTCAGATTTTCGATCCCGTTAATCGCTTCCCACATCTCATCACACGTTGTCGTATCACCGCTAAACACCAGGCTGGCATTACCGCTATCCAGTTGAAAACCAACTGCAGGAACAACATGATTGGCCGGAAGCGGTGTAATTTTTCTTCCGTTCAAATCAACCGTTTTACCCGGCTTGATTGGCTCGAAATGCAAGCACGGTTGCTGCGCATTGGGTATTTCGCAAAAGTCCGGCCACATCAGCCAATTAAACATGTGCTGCTTAAGAATTTCCGTCGTCTCTGCCGTGGCATGAACAATCAGCGGCTTGTCCCTCATGAATCCAACGCTGTCGAGCATAAATGGAATACTCGCAACATGATCAAGATGCGAGTGAGTCACAAATACATGATCGATCGCAACCATCTCGGCCAAACTCAAATCACCCACGCCTGTGCCTGCATCAATCAACACATCGTGATCGAGCAACATAGAGGTGGTCCTCATGTTTCCGCCAATGCCGCCGCTGCACCCCAGAATTCTAAGTTTCATCGTTAAACCATCCGTGTCTGGTTAAGTGGCTTTCGTTGCAACTCATTTTGTTTTGAATACAAAAACGCCATCCCAGTCAGTTGCCGGCAAATTTTTCCTGAAATAATCCACTCGCTCGGCGTAGACCTGATACAACTTCGTGTTCGGATACATTTTCTGCAAATTAAAAAGCTGTAACTCGGCTTTATCCCACTCTTGTTTGCGATACGAACGCAAAGCTTGCTGAAATAGCTTCATCTCTTCCAGCACAGCTTCCTCGACTTTTCCGGACAAACCCACAGGCTCAAAAATTGCAACAGGCTCATCTTTACCCTTCACCCTCACCAAATCAAGTTCTCGATAAACGAACTCCGGTGCGGCAGCTTTCGTGTTTTCCCCAACGACGATACCAACGCCGTATTCCTTGGTAATGCCTTCCAATCTGGACGCCAAATTTACAGCATCGCCCATGACGGTATACGCCACTCGAACTTCCGAGCCCATGTTCCCAACACTGACACGTCCTGTATTAATTCCGACACCAACATGAATAGGCGGCCATCCGCGCTCTTTAAAGTGCGGTTGCAATGATTCCAGCGTCTTCAGCATTTCAAGACCGGCCACGATGGAATTGTGCGCATGCCCTGCATCCGGCAATGGCGCCCCCCAAAATGCCATAATACAATCACCCATGTATTTGTCGATGGTGCCGCGATATTTGTAAATAATACGCGAAAGCGGTGTCAAAAATTCATTCATCAGCAGCGACAGCTCTTTCGGATCCAGTCCTTCCGAAATGGTGGTGAAGCCGCGCACATCTGAAAACAAAATCGTCATTTCACGGCTGTCGCCTTCCATCGAAACCTGCTGTGGGCGCTCGCTCAATTCCCCAACCACTTCCTTGGGAACATATTGCCCGAACAAATCGGTGATCTGCCGTTTGGTACGTGAAACGAAAAAGTAGCCATAAGACATATTCAGCGCAAACAACACCAATATCAGAATTAGCCCGCTGGCCATCGGCATGGCAAAATTACCAAACTGCCAAAGTAAAACGTTTACCACCAAGGTGACAAAAAACGTGGCGACGGAAACCAGTGTGACTTGAATCGGATTCAACAATGGCAATAAAAAACTTAACGCCCCGCCAACAAGCAAGAGCAGCGTAACTTCCGCGCCAATGACATACGGCGGATGTGACTTGATGGAATGGTTGAGTATTCCGCTAATCATATTGGCATGGATTTCCACCCCGGGATACACCTCGTCAACGGGGGTTGATCTCATATCCAGCAATCCTGGTGCCGTCGTGCCAACCAGAATGATTTTGCTTTGCAATTCGGATAGGGAAACACGCTCATGCAGCACATCTGAAACTGAAATATATTTAAAAGCCCCGACCCCACCCTGGAAAGGAACCAGCGAGCTGACCTCATTATCAACCGGAATATGCAAACTCCCTTGGGGGAAATCCAACTGCAGCCATTCCAACCCGGCATAACCCGCATCTTTTCCCTCCGTGGCATAACCCGGAGCCAACTTGGGGAAGCCCAGCAAAGCTCGTACAACGGCCAATGACAAAGACTCATAGTATGCCCCCTCGTATTCGACAATCATGGGGATGCGCCGCACGACGCCGTCGAAGTCTACGACAGGATTAAAGTGTCCGGCAGAAATTGCGGCATTCTGAAATTCGGCCAGATTTGCGCCATAGCCTGCCCAACGATAAAAATTGATTGGCCGGCCTTTGAAGGTTCCCGCCGCAAATGCCGGCTTGGGCAAAACGCCGGAAGTACTTTTTTCGCTATCGTTAAAGTAGTAACCCAAAACAACATTGCGCTGTTTCAGCCTGTTGGCAAACAATTCGTCATATTCGAGTTGAGGTTTAATCTGCTTTAAGACCGACTGAAACTGCGGAACATCTTTGAGTTGATTTTTGGCCAAGTCCTGTAAAACATTCAAACCGGAGCTGGTATCTTTTTCCGCAAACACCACGTCGAAACCGACAACCGCAACGCCGTATTTATCAAACAATTTTTCAACCAGCGATGCGAGCTTGTCCCGCCCCCAGGGCCAGCGTCCCTCTTCTTTCAGGCTTTTCTCATCAATGTCGAGGATGACGATACGATCATCGTGTTTATGCGGCAGGGTAAGACGCATTCTCGTATCGTAGAGCTTGTTCTCCACGAAGGAAATATATTTAAGTTGATATAACCTGGCTGCGTTTCCAATAAATAGAAATACAAACGCAAGGCCGACTGCGATGAGAAGTGCATGCTTTTTCACTCAGCCCCCGCTTTATCTATTGAGAATCTGCCGTTATGGATTTACCCAATCAAGTCTTGAAATAAAACTCCATCTTTACTCCCGCCAATTCAATGATGTCATGGTCATTTAATTGGTGCGGATGCTCACCTGTTGACTCACCGTTCACCAAAGGAAATTTGGCTCCCTCAACGTGGGTAATGAAAAAACCATGCGGACGCCGCGCGAGGACTGCAACTTGAACTCCCGGCTTGCCCAGCGTTGTCAGGCTCTTGACCAATTCAAGCTCCTTCCCTGCATTGGGGCCGTTTAATATTTGAACTGCCGCTGATTTTTGTACTTGTGCAACTGCCGGTTGCGCAGCAGGAGTTGACGGTGGAACAACAAACTTACCGCTTGCCTCTACCGATGTACTCTGTTTCAGCGCATTGGTCTGCGTACGCAAAAGTTCGCCGGTATCAGTGCTGCCGGCCGGAGACGTCTGTTTTACAGGACGACTCAGCACCATTGTCTTTTCGAAATCTGCCGGTGTAGCCTGGGCTGGCTGATCATTCAAGTATTTCAACTTGTACTTGCCGATTTCAATCACATCGTTGTTTTGAAGAAAGTGTTTTTTGGTTGCCGCGCCATTCACCGACAAACCATTTGTACTATCCAAATCCTCCAAAAACGAATCATTCAGAATCGTAATAATCGCCGCATGTTCGCTACTGATCGCCAGATTGTCGATTACAATATCATTATGCGGTTTGCGACCGATCGTCGTGCGCTCTTTGTTCAGCAGATATTCTTTCAGCACCACGCCATCCATGCTGAGTATCAATTTAGCCGGCATATCATCAATCCCCGTAGTTAATTCTTAAACCAAGATAATAATTTCTGCACCCAACCATGGGGTGCAGAAAACTTTCCATTCACTTTAACCAATATCACAGATACATTGTCTCGCCCACCATTGTCGTTCGCCAACTGTATCAGCTCTGTCGCAGCCAAAGGCAAATTAGCCTTGAGCATTTGTAAGGCCGATCCTATTTCTTCATCTTCGACCATGTCATTAAGACCGTCAGAGCAAAACAAATAGATGTCCCCTACCTGTACGTCATATACGTGCACTTCCGCCTCGACAACCGCATCAATTCCGACCGCTCGCGTCACCAGGTTTTTATTCTTTGAAGTACGGGCGTCCTCCTTGCTTATCATGCCACTATCAATCTGCTCTTGCAGCAAAGAATGATCCCTTGTCACACACTCAAAAATTTCCCCGCGCAAACGATACATGCGCGAATCGCCAACATGCGCAACCGCTACCCGATCATCGTAAAATAGGCCGGTAACGATCGTGGTTCCCATTCCCGAATATTGCGGCTGGCTGGCTGCCGCATGGTAAATGGATGAGTTCGCTTTTTGCACGTTTTCGCGCAATAACACTACACCGACATCATCGCCGCTGGCACCATCTTTATCATCCGGTCTCACACTTTGTAAATGGTGGCGAATCTCGGCTGAAATAACCGAAACGGCGATACCACTGGCAACTTCACCGGCGTTGTATCCGCCCATACCATCCGCCAACACCACCAAACCGGTAGACGCATCAAATGTCACACTATCTTCATTGTGCGACCTGATCATCCCGGGATTGCTTTGACTCACAATCTCTAATACATCCTGAATATCCACTCCCTACCCCTAGAGTTCAAAGTCAACGCAAGTTGCCGCACATTGGCGGATAGCATCTGCCATTTCTTGCCCTGTCTGATACCGATCTTCCCGTTTCTTCGACAACGCTTTATCAATGATGGCCACAACACAAGGCGGCACATCGGGCTGAACACTCACAATATTTGTATGTGGCTCATTTGCAATACGGTACATTAATTGCGCCATCGAATCGCCTTCAAAGGGTAGCTTACCACACACCATCTGATACAGAGTCACGCCCAGAGAAAACAAATCCGACTGACCGCCAATCTTGGTTCCGGCCAATTGTTCAGGCGACATAAACGAAGGGGTTCCCAACACCATCCCGGTTTTAGTTTTGGAGGAGTCGGTAATACGTGCGATTCCAAAATCGGTCACCTTGACCGTATCGCTTGCCTGGTCATACATAATGTTTGCCGGTTTAATATCGCGGTGCACGACATTCAGTGTGTGGGCATAACCGAGCGCATCAGCCACGCGCGCAATAATACTCAAAACATCGGTCAGGGGAAGCAAGGTTTCCGGTTTACAGTACGGCACCAAATCCTTGCCTTTAAGAAACTCCATAGCGATATAGGCAAGATCATGCTCTTCCCCGGCATCGTACATCGTGACGATGTTGGGATGATTTAAACGGCCCGCCGTTTCCGCCTCGCGGAAAAATCTCGCTTTAACATCTTCCAATTCATCGGCGTCGAATTCTTGCGACAGATTCATCGTTTTAATGGCAACCACGCGACTGATCTTGGGGTCTTTGCCAAGATAAACCACCCCCATCGCCCCCTTGCCCAACTCTTTTTCAATCTGGTAACGCCCCAGCATAGGCTTGGTTACACCTTCTTTGTCCAAGACCATCGTACTTGCATTGCTTCTGCCCGATGAACCTCCCAACATGATCGTTTCAGACATTGACTTGGCCTGATTCAAACGTTGCCCCAAATCGCGGAATTTGGCGTTGAAGTCGGACATATACTTGAACACTGATTCAGCTTTGTTGAACTGGCGCTTGCGTTCAAAGTCCAATCCCAAGTTGTAAAGCACGTCCATTAAACTATCGTCAATCGGCACTTTGCGAAACTTGTCGAAGGCCATATCCAGTTGCCCCTGCCCTTGAAAGGCCAGGCCCAACATGCGGTTACTTTCAGCAGAATCAGCATCGGATTTGATCTTGCCTTTTTCTGTCACCAGATAATGCTTGGTGGTCAGCAATAAATGCCCGACCAACAACAGGGTTGCCGGCAACATCAGTTGCAGCCAAAGCGCCTGTGTTGTCATCAACACGAAATGGCTTGCCAGCAACACGATGAACAACATACCTGTCACCGCCGCACCGATACCCGCACTCAAACGCGGAAGCAAAATGATCAAATACAATGCAACCAGCAGGAATATGGCATTTTCCACCCAAAACGCCCATGTCGGCACTACAAAAAAATCCTGCTTGAGAATACTGGAGACTGAATGCGCCAGGGTCAATACAGAAGGCATACCGGCAGAAATTGGCGTCACTTGTAGAGCGGCAACCCCGACCGCCGTTGCGCCTATCAGTACGATCTTGTCGCGATATTTTTCGGGAGGAATTTTTCCCGTATAGACATCGTAAAATGAATCGACTTGAAATACTGATTTGCCATCGCGATCATTGTAGAAAAAAGTGTGCATGCGCAACATCGGATCAGTAGTGATATTCAAGTTACCAAGCTTGACGCTTTTACCCAGGGTGACCTGTATATCCTTGGGATCGAGATTCAAACTTTTCGCTGCCAACAAGAGCGACAACGAAGGATATAACTGATCGAAGTAACTGACCACTAAGGGTTCGGTGCGAATTCCGCCATCCACATCCGTTGTAACATTAAGATGCCCGATTCCCAACGATTGAACTCCCAAAAGAGGGATAGGAACTTGTACCGCGCTGGTCGGAATAGGCACCGCTCCCGTTCCTCCGTCTTTGGCATTGAGCAAAGCATTCTTCAACACGTAATCCGGCAGCGGATGATCCGGTTTGCCTTGTGGTTCTCCAAGCTCAAAAAACATCCCCAACAAAACCGAATTCGCCCTGATCATGCTGTCAGCCAACTTTTTGTCGTTGTCCAGATGCGACAACGCCTCTTGCAAAATTGCATTCAGTTGATCCCACTCTGCCGGATTGCTTCGCTTTAGCGACGAATTGGCGATGAACTCGCCGATTTTGGCGACGTAGTCCAAACCCGAATCAAGCTGTGGCTCGAAAAAAAAGACGGTGTTGCCAATCACTTTGGCATGCCCGTTAGCCAGGATATCCAGCAACTTGCCCTGAACTTCTCGCGGCCACGGCCAGCGCCCAAGGTTGGCGATACTTTCATCATCAATCGCAATAATTGCAATCTTATCGCTGGGCACGCGAGACGAAGCCCTTACGCCCATATCGTAAGCTTTGCGCTCCAAGCTTTGCATCAAATCGGAGTTCGCACTGAACAGAAACACCAACGCAACGAGCAAACCGACAAACCAGTCTGCTTTCAAGAACGTCACTTTTTTGATGTTAGCCATAGCAAATTTATGTCACTCGCCAGAAGTTGTAGACGAATATTAAAACAATTTTCAATGCTAAGCCATACCTATTTGATTTATTGGAATATCTATATATTTCTATTTCACAATAAGAACCGGGATTGTCGCCAATTGAACCACCTTGCTTGCAACCGATCCCAAAAGGAAGCTGGTTATCGATTCTTGCCCCGGCGCGCTCATCACAATTTGATCAATTTTTTGTTCTTCTGAATAGCGCACAATAGTATCCGCGGGGGAACCAACACTGATATGGTAGGAATAAGTAATTTTGGCCGAGTCCAATTTTTCCCGTGCTTGCGACAATGCGTCCAGACCCTGTTCGCGATAATAATCTTTAACTGTTTCCTGGTCGATAAATAACTTCACATTGCCCAAAGCCAACTTCCACTGAACATTTAGCAAAAAAATTTCCGGTGCTTCTTTAAGCTCACTCGCATGAGTGATCACGTAGTCCACGGCATGATCAGCATTGGCGGAACCATCAACAGGTATCAATATTTTCATTTCAAATATTTCGGGTTATCTCTTATCGCGATTATGAGCTTCAGGAACGCGCCCTTCCACCAGATCAACGACCTTACCAGTTTTGGTCTTGCGCCCTCCCAGCCACTTTCCCATCAACAACACGAATATAGCGCAGACTGGCGGAATCAATTCTTGCAATAAATATTGTGTTTTGAGCAGCGAGTTTAATAATGCCTCCCCCGCCAGCATCTCACCGGCCACGTAGCCCAGCAATGCTCCACCGGCATAAATGATGAATGGAAAGCGATCAATTAGCTGCAACACCAATTGGCTACTCCAGGCGATCAAAGGAATGCTAATCAGCAAGCCGAAAATAAGCAGCATCGCATTGCCATGCGCGGCGCCTGCCACTCCGATAACGTTATCGAGGCTCATCACTAAATCGGCGACGATGATCGTTTTCACCGCCCCCCAAAGACTGTTTTCAGCCTTGATACTACCTTCGCTATGCCCATCTTCATCCGGCAGGATTAGCTTTACGCCTATCCACAGCAGCAATATCGCTCCGACCATCTTAAGATACGGTAGTGCCAGCAAATTGACGGCGAAAAAAGTCAGCACAACACGCAGGCCAATCGCTCCGATGGCACCATACAGAATACCGTGCTTACGTTGTTCTTGAGGCAAATTTCGGCATGCCAGAGCAATAACTACTGCGTTATCGCCGGACAATAACAGATCGATAACAATAATCTTAACAACATCCACCCAGAACTGGGCGGAGCTAAACATTTCCAGCATTGGTTTCCCATATAAATCGAAAATACGAAAGGTGAAACGTGAAAGGTGAACAAGGCGGTGTCGCTACTTTGCACCTTTCACAGTTTCATCTTCACCTTTCACAGCTTCAATATTTTCTGCATCGTGCGTCCCATCTCAGCGGGATTGCGCGTGATATGAATACCGCTTTCTTCCATCACGGCCAGTTTTTCATTTGCACCGCCCTGTCCGCCTGAAATAATCGCGCCTGCATGGCCCATACGCTTGCCTTCCGGTGCAGTAACGCCCGCGATGAATCCAACCACCGGCTTTTTCATGTTGCCTTTGATCCAGCGTGCGCATTCTTCTTCATCACTACCGCCGATCTCACCCACCATAATGACAGCATCGGTCTCGGGATCGTCGTTAAACAATCGCATGACCTCAATATGCTTTAGGCCGTTAATCGGATCACCACCGATACCCACACATGATGATTGGCCATAACCCAGTGCACTCAGTTGACCTACTGCTTCGTAAGTTAACGTGCCGGAACGTGATACCACGCCGATGCGACCCTTTTTGTGTATGTGCCCCGGCATAATGCCGATCTTGATTTCGTCCGGAGTTATCAATCCAGGACAATTTGGCCCAATCAGAATCGTTCTCTTGCCCTGCATCTTGTAGCGGGTTTTGATCATGTCATGCACTGGAATACCTTCGGTGATGCAAATCACCAAATCCAAATCGGCTTCTACCGCCTCGTCAATTGCCGCAGCAGCGCCTGAAGGTGGCACATAGATCACTGACACGGTCGCACCCGTTGCCTGTTTTGCATCACGCACCGAACCATACACGGGAATGCCATCAAACAGTTCGCCTGCTTTTTTAGGATTCACCCCGGCAACAAAACAGTTCTTGCCGTTTGCGTATTCTTTGCAGTGAAATGTATGGAACTGGCCGACCTTGCCGGTCATGCCTTGAGTAATGACTTTAGTATTTTTATTGATAAGAATGGACATGTTGTTTAACCTTTCGCAGCAGCAACGACTTTTTGAGCCGCATCCGCCATGTCGTTACCCGAGATGATGGGCAAGCCGGATTCAGCCAGAATTTTTTTACCGAGTTCGACATTGGTACCTTCCAGCCGTACCACCAACGGAACATTCAGATGCACCTCGCGCGCCGCGGCGACTACACCTTCTGCGATCACGTCACATTTCATGATGCCGCCGAAAATATTGACCAAAATGGCACGCAAATGCGGATTCTTTAACATAAGCTTGAAAGCCTCTGTCACCTTCTCTTTATTGGCGCCACCGCCCACATCGAGGAAGTTTGCCGGACTGCCGCCATATAACTTGATAATATCCATCGTTGCCATTGCCAAACCAGCGCCATTGACCAGACAGCCGATGTCTCCATCAAGCTGAATGTAACTTAGTTCAAATTTGGACGCTTCTATTTCGGCCGGGTCTTCCTCATCCAAGTCTCTGTACGCAACAATTTCGGGGCGACGATACAATGCATTGGAATCGAAGTTGAATTTCGCATCCAGAGCAATCACGTGATTATCCGCTGTAAGCACCAGAGGATTAATTTCCGCCAACATTGCATCTTTTTCAACGAAGGCGCTGTACAAACCTTGCATCACTTTGACAGCCTCGGCATTCGCCGCATCGGGTATTCCGATTGAGCGCGCCACTTCAACAGCTTCGGCGGTCGTTAAACCGGTGGCCGGATCGATACGAACTGTGCGGATTTTCTCGGGAGAGTGCTTGGCAACTTCTTCGATCTCCATCCCGCCCTCACTGGAAGCAAGTAACGCCACACGTTGTGAAGCACGGTCCACCACCATGCCAAGGTAAAACTCTTTGGCAATAGCAGCCCCCTCTTCGATAAGCAAACGTCTTACCACTTGCCCCTCGGGGCCGGTCTGATGCGTGATCAGGTGCATTCCCAATATCTGGCCCGCAAACTGGCGCACTTCATCCAGTGATTTCGCCACTTTCACGCCACCGCCCTTGCCGCGACCGCCCGCGTGAATTTGTGCCTTCACCACCCAAACCTTGCCACCCAACTTTTGAGCTGCTGCTACCGCTTCCTCTACATTAAAACAAGCAACACCGCGCGGTGTAGGCACGCCAAAACCCCGCAGTATCTCCTTACCTTGGTATTCATGAATTTTCATAAAGCTCCCTATCAACACAACGCACCGACACAGGCGCGCAACTACTTACATGTTACCGAAATTTATTGCAAAAGGTGAAATAATGTTCTATAAAAACGCGGTTATCAACTAACTTTTATTCTTGACATTTTAAAATTTTTTAAGAAAAGTAGAACCATAGACGGAAAGCGGGAAAATATTTATGGCGCAGACTGCCGGGGAATTAAACCCGCAACTCAGCCCAAAATAAAGTTAAGCGCTACCGTCATCTTTGTTCAAACCATTTTTATGGGCATAGTCCCAAAGTTCCAGTCTGTTACTCAGCTCAAGTTTAGAATAAATAGATGTCAGGTGATTTCTGAGAGTACTTTCGCTAATATGAATCGACTTCGCTACTTCGCTACCGGAAGCACCCGCATGAGCCGTCATTGACCGGATAATTTTGCGTTCGCGTGGCGTCAGCAAATCAATTTTGCGCTGTTCAGGATTCGTCTCTTTCGCCACTTTTTGATTGGACAAATCTGTAATAATTCTAGTCATCCGCGCTTGATCTATCCAAAAATGGCCCTCATAGACGCGCTCAATCGCACTTAAGATAGTTTCTGCGGAATTTTCTTTTTCCAATATCCCCTTGGCCCCTGCAATAACGGCTTGATCATGCAAAATCGGGTCTCTGGATCCGGTCAGGATAACAATTTTTGCTGTCGTAATATTGATCAACCGGGGAATTATGTCCACACCCTTTTCAGCCCCCAAATCAAGATCCAGCAGGATTATATCCGGTGTTAGCTCTGCCACATGAGTTGAAGCCTCGGCAAAGCTGGTGAATTTTCCGACGACTTCCATCCTGGGTTTCTGGCTTTCGATCAGTTTTTCCAAACCCCATAAAACGCTGCGATGGTCGTCTATCATCAAGACGCGAATAGTTTTAATTGTCATATTGTTCCTTTTCCAAAGGAATTTTTATCCGAACAACAGTATAGCCGTCTACGTTTAGATTCACGACTGCTTCCCCATTAAATATTTTGACCCGCTCGAAGATGGATTTTGGCATAAATTGCACAGGCGGAAGCGCGGAATCCGTTTCGTTTCTAATTTCCACGAACAGGAACGCGTCATTATTGCTGATGGAGACTATCGCCCGTTTCGAGTTAGTATGCCTTAGAATATTGCTGAGCCCTTCTTTAATAATTTGAAATGCGGCCTCGGCAATTTTTCCGGATAAATTAGGGTCAACTGCACCTTCAAAATTAACCTGAATACCGTAAAACCGATGCAGCCTTTCGCCCTGGTTTTTGATGGCTGACATCAAAACCTCGCCTCGCATGAGCGACTTTTCCCGCAAAGTATCTTTGTAGCTTCGCAAATCATGTATGGTCATATTCGCCATATGGATGATTTCATTTATTCTATCGGCCAGGTGCGAATTTGAATCAAACTCGATACGCAAGGCATCCAGTGCCAACGTTAAACCGATATAAGGCTGTATCGTTGTATCGTGAACATCGAGTGAAATTCTTAAGCGTTCCTGTCCGCTAGCCTCGGTAATCAGGTTCTCAATCAACTCCATATTGTCAATGACTGAAGAAATAACATCCGCGACCTGTTTGGTAAAGGAAACATCCGCGCGACTAAACTCTTTATTTCCGGCAAGCAAAAATAACCTGCCGGTAGAAACTCCCTGCTGTTTGTAAGGCACTGAAATAAACGATTGATCATCGAACAAACTGGAAAGAGATTTACTTTCCCGAAGATACCGCTCGGAAGACTCCAGTGTGTTCACATCATAGGAAACAAACTTGTTAAAACTTCTCAAACTGTTTGAAGAAACATTTTCATAGGAAATGGCAATGGAGCGCGGAAGCGAGAGAAGCTCTTTGGCTGTTGTCACTTCGATTTCTTTTGGTCCGTCCGAGGAATCTCTTTTGCGATAATCAAACGAGTGCATGACATACTTTGGTAACCGGTCTTCGCGCTCCAAAACGATAAAGCATCTATTGCCCTTGTAAAAATTCACCAATCTGCCGAGATTAACCTTGATAGCGTGATCCGATCCGAAACGGGGATTCCACTTCGTGCTTATTTCCTTTAAAAGAGTAAGTCTCCGGTTAAGTGTGATTCTGCCGCCGCCCCAATACGCAATCATGTACCCGAACACTATCAGATAGGATGGCCGCAAAAGCATTTCGGCCAAATCATAGGGTTTATGCAGGAAGACCACACCCAATGAAACCAGTGCGTAAAGAACAACCGCAAAAGCGGTCACCTTTAACCCTTCGTTAAACCCCCATGAAAATGAAGAAACAATGATCGGGAAAAATAAAAAATAAAAATAAACGCTTCCAGGCCCCCCGGTCGCTGCTATTAGTAATATAAAGAATACGGTGTCAATCCAATGGGCAATATATTTCGAAACAAATTTGCGGATGTTCTGCATGTCGTAAACAAACAAAATGCAGGCACTATACAAACAGTATGCAATAAGAAGTTTATCGACTATTTCTTTCGCCAATCCGTTTTGATTCGGATCCACGAAAAAAACCAGCAAACTGTAGAATGCAATAATAAACCTTACCCATACCTGGATGAGCAGATCAATCGATTCTTCACTTTCATTGTAAACATCTTTAATTGCCGCAGCCATGAAGTACGTTTCTTGAGAATCCGAATATTATTTGGTCAAAATTGAAGTTAGACTATTTCTATTGCTCTTGAGCTTTTCTGTCGCAACTCTCATCAAATCCTCAAAATCTTTCGTTTTACCAATGTCGGTCGTATAACCGAATGACAAAGTTAAATTCCATCCATTTTGATGTAATTTTTTTTCTGCCGCTTTGCAGAGTCTGACGGCAAGCTGATTAATTAATTTTTCGTCCGTACTCGGCAGTAGAATTACAAACTCGTCACTTGCGATTCTGGAAACCACATCTTGGGCTTTGGTTACTTCCAGCAATGTATTGGCCAATAAAATGAGTACATCATCCCCGCTTTGGTGACCAAATTCATCATTAAATGCCCTGAAGTGGTCAATATTAATAAATAACAGTGTGTAGTGACTTCCCGAGGATTGGCTTTGTGCTTGAATTTCTTCGAGCCTGTTTGACAGTTCCAAACGGTTAGCCAAACCGGTCAGACTGTCTTTCCGAATTGATTCTTTATCTCTCCACAATTTTGCAATGACACGGGCAATAATTGTAAACGTCACCCCCCGTGTTAAAACATTCATCAGCACTGCACCGATCGGAAAGCTTGGCCACATGACTGCAGCTTCAGCCGCGCTCCAGGCTACAGCACAAATTATAGCAATGATGGGAAGCGTATACGTGCCGGAGGATGTCTGCGATTGCAACGCCGAAAATCGGGCAGTTTGAATAACCGGCAAACAATAAAGAACATCCAGGGAGTAATAGCTGGACGCCATGTAATAATTCAACACAGTGATAAATGAAACTTCTATAAGAATAAGGAAAGCTCGTAAGATCATTTCACATTTTCCATATGGTGCGGGAAGGACAATACTTTAGCAAAGTGGAAATATGCGCGGTTTTCATACTGATTATCCATCCCGAACAACTTTGAACTTACTCTATCAATCTCCACTTGTATCACGCCCTATATTTCGTTTTGATTACGAAATGATTCACTATTTGGAATAAAACACGCCGGAAAAACAACCTGGCACAACAAACCCTAGGTAAACAAATGCTTACCGACCACAACTCGCGCGGCAGTTTATCACTTTATTAGCCTTATTGAACAATCTTCTGCGTTAGGGGGTTGTCTTGGCGGGGCTGCTCGCAGCTTGAGGCTGAACGGGTGTATAAGTAAATTTCCAGTCGGCGTAATTACTTTTACCAACAAAACCGGCATCCGCCAAATCAAAATTATCTTGCTTGATCGTGGTTCCGTCAGACAGGCTATAGACGCCATAAATACTGCCATTCGGATTTTTCAATAGTCCCCAATCATTTGTTCCTGTCATCGGATCCGTGTATATTTTTCTAAGATATCTGCGCGTATTGGGATATCTCGGATCTTTCAGCATGTCTTCCAAATACATGGGGTAAATCTGAATCTGGCTCCCTCTCGGCCCGCGGGTACAGTACATTTTGATGGCTTCCCGGAACTGGTGCCCAACGAAAAGTAGCTCCTGCTCCTTTTCACGTTTTCGTGCAATATTCCAAACTTCACTCACCGCAAGCAAACCTATGCTCATGATTGCGATGATCATCAACACCCCCAAAAAAGTGAAACCGCTCATAGGGCGCCACGAGTTTCGGCTTAACCGTTCTCTACAGTTATGATCGACAAAATACATTCGATCCGTCACCAATCCTTGTACTCCGTCCCATTAATACCTATCCCGACTGCACCACTTTTAATGTCATACACAGCCCCCTTGTCAACAGATGCCGGAGGTACTATCACCCAGGTCGCATTGCTCTCGCTGATTGGATCATAGGGAAGCGTGCGCAAATATTTTTTGGCAACGAGATCATCCAGAGAATCGGGATACTTGCCATTGTCACTAAAATACTTGTCTATCGCTTGCCGGGTCAACTCCAGATTTTGATGCAGAACCGCCTCTTTGGATTTGTCTACGCTGTGAAAATAACGGGGAGCCGCAATTGTTAACAAAACAGCGATGATTGCCATCACCACCAGCAACTCAATCAGTGTAAAGCCACCTTTTGTTTTTTTTAACATACAAGCACACCGGCTTACCAATTTTTATAGGGAATACCATTCAACCCCGAGTCAGAGGACAAAGAATACACATCGTAAACATCTTTGCCTTCCTGCGGGTCATCCGCGCTACTTTCATAACTGCGCTTCCCCCAAGTCTCTTCGTTCGACTTGGTTGCATCTGTCGCCATCGGGTCTCGCGGAATTCGCCTCAAAAAATAGATCATGCTATTGCTCGTTGGATTTTTCACATCTTTTGCGCCATCCACCAAAGCTTGCAATGATTCAGGATATCCGGACGAACCGACAGCGAGAGGAATCTTCCCGTCATCAACCGCTTTTTTATAAGCATCCAATGCACTTCGAATTTCGCGTAACGACAGACGGAGATCCTGCTCTTTGTTACGCTGCACCGCCAACTCTGCCAGTGGCAACACCACCGATGCCAACAGACCGATGATCGCCACCGTCATGATCAGCTCGATTAGGGTAAACCCTTTCGCTTTCACAACAGGCTTACCGCGAAACTCATTGCGCAATTGTAAGCGCGAATGGCGCCGGCACTGCCGGAGAATAAGCGTCACCATTACCCAAGTTTCCACTAATCGAATTAATTGTTACCGTCGTTTCTTGTGCCGGTGCAACAACCTCGAACGTCAGCGTGAAGATACTGCCCGGCCTATTCGTTCCGCTGCCGGACAAATCAACCGAGATATCCCCACCCGCCTGATCGATAACTTTCGACAGCGTTGAGCTTGCGCTATTTTGTTTCATCGCATTACCCTCGATGACATCAACCGCTTTTAACACGCTGGGATCGAAGCCCGCATGCAAATTAAGCGTCTTCACGCCTTGTAGAGATTGCGCATCAAAAACCACACTTATCTTGTCCCCTACTTTCGCTTGGGCCGGCCCCTGCCAGGAAAAATCTGTCGGTACAGTTGCGGCATTGTCAGGTGTGGCGCTGACATCAGATGCGGCCGCTGCCGACGCCGGAGCAGCAGTCTTGATTGCTGTCACCGGTATTGCAACTGTCGGCGGCTGGGTTTGGGCAGTCAACGCCGGTTGAATAGCAGGTGGCGGCGTTGGGGCAAGTGCCCGTGGCTGCGGAACTGCCGACGGTAACGGAGCTTGGGCAGTTGAAGTATTGGGGCCTGTGCTATTTAGTGAAACCTCTCCATAGGGCTTCAAAACCAACTGATCACTGCGCAGCCCCGCATCGGTGCCTGACCAGTATTCCATTTCGCGCGCATCCGGCGTCTTTTTATTTCCCACAATATGCGGCGTAATAGACAGGATAATTTCTGTCTTTGTTTTATTTCCGTTGTCATTTGCAAAAAGGTGACCCAAAAGCGGAATCTGTCCCAGCAAAGGAACTTTATCCACTGTACTTGTATCGCTGTCGGTCACCAAACCGGCAAGTATCTGCGTTTCTCCGTCATGAAGGCGTAAAGCGGTTGAAGTATTGCGTGTTCCAACGATGTAGACAGACGATCCTGAAGTGGTAGTAACGGCCTGCCCCAGCGAGCTGACTTCCAATCCCAGCTTGATCGTCACTTCATTATCCAGATGAATATCCGGCTCTACATCAAACTTTAAACCGACATCCTGATAAGAGACTGTCCCCGTTACTACCGAGCCGGTACCTCCGGTAACCGGTGTCACGGAATTGGTAATTATCGGCACACGCTCCCCGACCATAATTTTGGCTTTTTCATGATTTTTTACACGCAAGCGCGGGCTTGAAAGTATATTGGTATCACTATCTTCGAGCATCGCATTAAGCGTCACCGTAGGTGTAGTCACTGAAATCGAACCACTGTTAATTTGGTTCAAATTGCTCACTGTCATCGCTGTCGCAGAATTCGGGGGAATTGCGCTAAAAGCCAACTGTGTCGGGAACTGCAAGCCAAGGTCACGCAAACGCGCACGGGTAATTTCAAGAACTTCAACTTCCAGCATCACCTCTGGATCGGCGATGTCCTGATCAGATATCAGTTTTTCCGCCAAATGAATAGCTTCAGGTGTATCCCTCATGATCAAAGAATTTGTCTTCTCGTGAACGAATACGTCTTTGGTCTTCAACAATGTTTTGATCAGCGTCATCATCTGCTTCGCGTCCGCATAGATCAGGTGAAAGCTTCTGACTTTGAGATCCTTTAGCTCTTTGATCTTTGCCGCAGTATTCGGATAAACAAATATCGTATTATTGCTGAGTATTTTTTTATCCAGTTGAGCCTGCATGAGAATAAGATCAATAGCATCCGCAACAGAAACATCCTTCACGAAAATCGAAGTCTTGATATCCCCCTTGACATCCTTGTCCAGCAATACATTGATGCCGCTCGTACGGGACAGCGCTTCAAAAACCATCTTTATATTTGCATCCCTGAACTGCAAACTAATCGGTTTCCTGAATTTACCCATCAACACCGGTTCCGCGGATTGATCCTTTGCCTCTTGCTCATCAATCTTGCGAACCAGAGCACCGGCAGCGGCATTTCCCGGGTTCTCAATAAAAACGGGCTTGAGTGCCACACGTGCTTCCTCCAAATCGCCCTTCTCAAACAGGGCACGTGCTTCTTCCACAATCCCGCTATGGCGCTTATCCATCTCGATGAATTCAAGCGCTTGCTTGGCACTCCGGTTGCCGGAATCGATAATTAAAATGCGCTCGTAAATTTTCTTTGCTTCATCTGCGTGGCCGCGAGAGCGTTCAGTTGAAGCCTCGGACAAAAGACTATTCGTGGCTTGATTTCTGGTGCGCAGATAATCGTTCCGGTACGTCAGATTATCGGGATCGGTTTTGCTTGCCTGATCTAATTTATGCAGGCCATCCTCGATATGCCCTTCCTGAACAAGTTGTATTCCCTCATTATGTAATTTCTGACTGGCACAGCCGCCCAGAGAAAGTATTATCACAATGCAAGTAACCGCAGCAGCATCTCTGAGATTAGATTCGAATTTCAGCATAGCATCTGACCCTTGGCTTCTAAATTGAATGTTCCACAAAAAGACCTTGTAATCACAAAGCCTCTCCGGTACGTAAAGACTGCACGATATTCAACGGCAGGTAAGTCATATTGACGGCTCCCTTGGTGAATTTTTCGACACGATAGGTATTCTCAATAATTTCGCCCACCGTTACGGTATAAACTTTTTCCCCTTTTGAAAGTACAACCGTGCGAGTATCCGTATCCCCGTAACGTCCAAGATAAATGAATGGCAACACGGGGGCAACAGGAACCTGAACTTCTATTGGCGGTGGCGTAATAACTAATGATTTTGGCGGGGGGGGCGGCGCAACGTACCAGGATGTTTGGTTAAAAACATCATTTACCCGGATAGTTTCTTTGTGCTGTATTTCAAGCTTGGACAACAATTCCAACTCCACTCTCTCCCCCTGCACCGATTGTGGCCTGTCTGCAGCGGGTTCTTTTGAAGCGGGCGTGTTCGACACAGTTTTATCCGGACGGGAATTCTTTTTTGCAACATCCCTGTCATCCGAAGGTGCCATCACGACAAGGACAGCCGTCACCAGCACAATAACGGCCCAATGCCAACGCTGCAGCTTCATGATGCCTGCCTCAAATAAAGTACTAATTTAATTCTTGCCTGCAAATCAGTATCCGTAATATCTTTTCTCTCGAATTGAACATTTTCCAACGACATACTCGGCACGGCCTCAATCAACGCAGTCAAATATTGACGAATTTGCGGATAGGTACCCTGCACCGGTAAAGTGATCTTGAATCGCCTGAGTTGGCCCACCGTATCGCGCACAACCGCGTATTCCCCGTGATTTAAAGCAAGCCCCTTTTTGTTCGCGATATCTACCATTAGCTCGAACCACTGCGGTGAGGTTTTTTCCGACGGAAAAAATTTATAGAACTTCACAAGCTGTTCACTTGGCATATCCAAACTATGGTCAACTACCGGGGCATACGGCATTTGGGCGCGGTTTGATATTGCACTTAGTTGCAACGTGTCAAAACTGGCCTGCAGCGGACGCAGCGTTGAAAAATAAAAAGGCACGCACATTACCAGCAAACCAATTGCCACAATACCCGGCCACCCCAACAGGGGTAGCAACCGGTTAAAACGCCAGTTCAGTTGCTCGGCAATAGGAATGACCGGGCCGGACGGGCTGTTTTGTGCAAACAACCGCGCAATGAGAAGTTGAAATTCGTTCGTTTTTTCCGTCACAATATTTCCCGCCAGTTAGCCAGAAGCGTAAAACGCACAGGCCTGTCAGGATCTTCCTGCCTGACATCATGGTTTTGCAAATACACAGTATCGAAAACATCCTGGCCTTGTAGCTGAACAATGTAAGTCATCACAGCACTGTAATTACTGGCTTCGCCGCTGATTTTGACTTGTTTCTTTTCAAAGTCGGGCTCGAGAGCCAAAAGCGTAATTTTGCTACCACCTGAAGACTCGACCGCTTTGAACAAAATATCCCAAGGCACACTCAGATGATGCAATACTTCATTGGCATTCTTTATTTCCAATACTTGCTCGGACTTGCCTTTTTCAGTGCTTGGTTCATTTGCCGAATGCGCATTTTTCTTCGACGAAGTTCGCTCAAGATTGATTTCCAGCGCATTAACCTGATTGCGCAATTGCACAAAATACATGGCAATAAAAATCAGCATGACCGCGACTACTCCGGCCAGACACACGCCTACCCAGGGAGTAATCGTATTACTTTGATAATCAAGCCGCAGTTTACTCATCCGTCAACCACACATCGCCAAGGCAAATCTCTCGTCATAATGCTCAAACAGACCCAATGGAATTTCGGGAGTGATCTTGTAAATTTTCCAATCACTGTTTTTCGGGACATCCGTTTTCTTCTCTGTAAAGGACATCAGGAAAATCTCCCGCACCCCGGTATCCAATTCGGAGAGATAAGTTTCCCGATCTATTATTTCGGTCAGCTTTTCAAGCCAGTCCTCACCCACTTTGATTGTTCGAACCGTACTAATGTGCCCTGAGTTAAGCCACGCCAGACACAAGTTTCCATGTTCAAACATCACAAACCAGGCGCTTTTATCCTTAAATACGGATTGGCACAAATTGTAAGCTTTCATCAAACAGGGTTGTATTGATTGCAGCTTCATATTTAAACGCTTAAATATTTCACGAAGCTCAACAATTAATTCCCTATCCACTGCACTTGCAATGTAAGGTGCGCCGGCATATTCCTGGTCCAGTCTCACGTCCCAGGTATTGGCGCTTTCCCCGTACATCAGTCCAAGCCGGTGCGTTACATAGGCAATTTGCTCCGCTTCACTTTTTAATGCTTTGTCCCCGTCAACGATTGCATAGCGTAAAAATTGATTGGCCAGAACAATGCTGCTCAGATCGGGCTTTTTTTCGATGACAGCCAATTCGGATTCAAGCTTGTTGATAGCATTTCTCCATGGCTCTTCCGCGTCTACTTCGAAAAAAATATTTTTCTTCTCCGATAAGCTATATACCCACCCTTTAAGCGTGAGCTTGCTGGACAAGCGAACCAATTGCAACTGGTCCCGGCTCAATACCACCCTCAGTTCGTCACGCAATAAAAGTGACACGATTAACCTCTTGTAATGTTGATTCCCCCTGAAAAACCAAATCCAGCGCACCATCCCTGAGCAAACGCGTACCGTTCCTTTTGGCCGCTTCACGCACCAGGCGGACGGGTTGTTTCCCGATTATAAGTTCGCGCAGTTCATCGTTTAAATTCAAAATCTCTGCAATCGCTTTTCTTCCCTTAAAGCCGGTGCCCCGACAATGACCGCATCCGGACCCGCGACGGAAATGAATCGTCTTCGCCTGTTCGAGGCTGATTCCGGACTCAAGAATCACCGACTCCTCCGGATGATCATCCGTAATGCATTGGGTGCAATTGACTCTGACCAGACGCTGCGCCACGATGCCATTCAACGCAGAAACGAAGCTGTACGGGTCAACGCCCATATGAATAAAACGCCCCAACACATCAAATACATTATTCGCGTGGACGGTGGTAAAAACCAAGTGCCCTGTCAAAGCCGATTGAACCGCGATCTGCGCGGTTTCGGGGTCGCGTATTTCGCCCACCATGATTTTATCCGGGTCATGCCGCAAAATTGAGCGCAAGCCCCGTTCAAACGTAAGCCCCTTTTTTTCATTTACCGGTATCTGTAAAACACCGGGCAATTGATACTCGACCGGGTCTTCGATGGTAATGATTTTATCTTCACCATGATTGATTTCGGTTAGCGCGGCATACAGCGTGGTTGTTTTGCCGCTACCCGTCGGCCCCGTCACCAGCACCATACCGTAGGGTTCATTGGAAAGCCGGCGGATGAATGCCATGGACTTTGCATCGAATCCCAGATGATCCAGGCGCAAGCCTTTCATATGGTCGGACAAAGCCCGCTTATCCAAAATACGCAGTACTGCACATTCCCCAAACACACTGGGCATAATTGATACGCGCAAATCCACTTCATGCCGCTGCACAGAAACTTTGAAACGACCGTCTTGAGGTGTGCGCCGTTCTGTAATATCCAATCCCGAGATGACTTTGATGCGGGAGATCACCTGTTCCGCCATCTCCTGGCCTTCCAAAGCGCTTACTGTAACCAATACGCCATCGATCCGGTATTTGATCGCAAGACCGGAGGGAGTAGTTTCCAGATGAATATCGCTGGCCTCGGCTTTTAATGCGTCGTAAACGGTCGAGTGAACCAGCTTGACGATAACGCTTGATTCCTCGCTGATGGTCTTGAAGGACAGATCCTCAACCGCGTCATTGTCTTCCGGACCGGACTCATCGACCACATCCTGCATGCTATCCATGGCGACAAGCGATTTCTCGTGATGCGCAAGATAGGCCGCCACATCGGTGCTATGTGCCAACCCCCAGATGAAGGTCGCAGGAATATGTTGCTCTACCCAAGTCTGCGCCTCCAGATTGAAAGGGTCACTCATGACCACGATGAGCTTATCGTTCTCATCTTTAAGTGCGACGCATAACCACTCGGCAGATTTTGAAAATGACAGTTCATCAAATGAAGGCGTTAATTGATTAATCGCCTCCATATTAAATACAGGGTAATGCAATAAATTGCCCAAGGCTGCCACAAACTCTTTGGGAGGCAGACCTGTCTGGTCTTCCAGAACTTCGGCAATACTTCGCTTGGTCTGGGTAGCCATTACCCGTGCTTCACGAATCTGTTTAGGCGTAAAGAATGTCTGCTGAATTGTATTTGCGGTAGCGGTGCTCACTTGAGACTCCCTGCCAATTCAAAGATCGGAAAATACATCAGCACAACAATGACGCCAACCAATAAGCCAACAAAAACCATCAACAGCGGCTCAAACAACTTAACGAATCTTTCAATCCAGCGTACGGTATCCTCTTCATAAAAAAGAGCGATCCGTTCCATCATTTCACCCATTTGTCCTGTGCGCTCACCCACCCTCAGCAATTTCAAACCGAGAGGTGTAGCCAAATCATATTTTTCCATTGCGTGTGAAATAGAAATTCCCTCTTGAATACTTAACGAGGCTAGCCTCAAATTTTCTTTTCTTGATTCCTGCAGCAATCCCGAGACTAATTTAAGCGCCACGAGAATCGGCATCCCGCCCTGCAATAGCATTCCCAGCGACCGGTAAAATCGTGCCATCTCATACAATTGCAACCGTTTGCCAATCGCGGGCATTTGCCACAATTGTTGCTTCAGCCATATCTGGCTGGTTGGCTGCAATAATGCAAGAATGATCGCGGCAGGAACGATAACGACCACCGCCAATACTGCCTTTGAATGCGCATCCAGAAATTGTCCCCACTGCATCAGCATACGCGACATAAAGGGCAAATCTCCTCCCATATCTTCATATATGTGACTGAAGCTGGGAACAACAAACAACATCAAAAACATGATCACCAATGTTCCGACCACAAACAGTAGAACCGGATAGATTGACGAAGTGACGATCTTTTTTTTAATTCCTTCCATTTGCGATTCATAAACAACATACCGGGACAAAACCTCTGCCAATGATCCGGTCTTTTCACTCGACCTGACTGTTGCCACATACAGTGCCGGAAAATCGTTGGGTAATTGTTCCAGCGCATACGACAAATTATGTCCCTCATACAGATACGCAATAATCTGGGTCAGCGTTTTCTTGGCTTCAGGCTGATCTTCCTTCTCGGACAGTGTTTCGAGCACTTCTATCAAAGACAAACCCGACTGAAGCAGTGCAATCAACTCCTGGCTAAACAACACCAGAGGGAACTTGTTTTTTCGAACGAGGTTCTTTAGCGACCATTGCTGCCTGGCCCGCATGGAAATCACGGAATAACCGCGTGACTCAACCTGTGCTACAGCCTCACCGGCATCTATGGCATCCAATGATAGCGTGGTAATGCCTTCGCTTCCCCGCAATGCCTTTACCTCAAACTGCATAGACACCCCATATCAATAACAACCTATCGGATACCCAGTGTTCAATCCGGCACAAGCTACCAGTTGGTAATATCCGCGTTTTCGCCGTCTCCACCCGGACGACCATCCTTCCCGTAAGATATCAGGTCGTAATCTCCGTGTGTCCCGGGAGCTTTATAAACGTAGGGAGTGCCCCAGGGATCAACCGGAACACCTTTAGTCAGATACGGGCCATCCCATTTGGGAACATTAGCCGGACGTGCAACCAGGACTGCCAACCCCTCTTCTGTCGTCGGATATCGACCAACATCCAAACGAAACTGGTCAATCGCTTTCCCCAACGCATCAATCTGGGCCTTGGTCGCCTTGACTTCGGATTTGCCAATCTGGGAGAAATACTTCGGTCCTACATACCCGGCCAGCAGCCCGATGATCACCATGACGACCAGCAGTTCAAGCAGCGTAAACCCCCCTATACGGCGATGCGCAGGACGGGCAGAAAAATAGTAAGTTGAGAGTTTTGTCATAAGAATTGTTTTTCCAAAATGAAATAAATTTTAATGGGCAATTAATCTTTTTTAATATTCCCGCTACTCAACTTATCGTACTCCTTGATAATCTGGTCTGCTTCAGCAAGCCCATCCAAGCGTACCCATTGAGTATCAGATCCTTTTGCTTTCAAAAAAGTGACCGGCTTATGGTTCATCTTTTCACCCGCGAATGCCCCAAATGCTTTTTGCACGGCGATACTGTTTTCCAAAGAACCCGTCAGCAATGTCCATTGCGGGCCTACTTTAAACTTTTCCGCATAGACCTTTAGTTTAGCAGGTGTATCATTTTCCGGATCGATTGAGATTGATACCAAACGCACATCTTTTCGATCCGCACCGAGATTCTCCTGAACTTGCTGAAAGGTCGCCGACATTACCGGACAGATCGTCGTGCAAGTCGTAAAAATAAAATTTAGCAATACTGCCGAATGATCATTGATCAGCTCGTGCAAAGGTACACTTTTGCCATTGCTATCAACCAATTTCAACTCGGGCGTCGTATAGGAAATAACCCTACTGGTATAAGTGCCGCGCTCTGACATCATATGCTGATGCATTGAATGATCCATGCCTTCCATATGTTCCATACCCGGCATGTTATGCATATCGTGCGGGGTCTGATCGGGCTTATCTTCGGCGCGTACAGTTGCAACAGTCAAGCCTGAAATAATCAATGCTCCTATTGCCAGCGCACTAACAACAGTTCGCAGTCTATTTCCCGGGTTATTAATTTTATTGGGTAAATCAAGATTTCGTCCCTGCATCTTTATCTCCATTTGCTTAAGATAGAACACTTCTCTGAATTATGGAACAATCCAGCCACTTTCGTCGATTAACTTTTCCCCGTGCTCTCCCGAAAACTTTAATACATAACCGCCTTTGGATGCAAAGCGTTGCCCCGGCCCCAAACTCAGGTGTGGATATATTGTAGTACCGTGGCTTACAGCGGCGCTATTGGCCGGTCCGGTTATTTGTATGCGCACACTCTCGTCGGCAGTCATCTCTCCATGTTTCCGGATCAAGTCACCCGGCCTTCCCAGATAAAAACGATCTCTGGTTTCCTGTTCGGCTTTAATTCCTTCCCTCTTGTTAATCATTGTTTCCGCGCGCTCAACCAAATAGTCACGGTAAAGATTATTCAACATTTCAGAAGTAATATCTGTCAAAAAATTAAACGCAAAAAAAACTTCCGATTGCATAGTCTCATCAATCAGGGGAAGTTTGCGCAAATTAAGCCAGGCATGAAAATAGTTCAGATTTGATTCCCTCTTTCCCGGTAATTCATATAAATACACCAAGTGAGAACTCTTTTTCCACTTTGCATTTAACTGAACATTCTCCGCATTAAAAAGCCTGGCCGAAAAATAATTTGTTGCGTCAGGCACGGGTTTTAATTTGCCCAACGTTGCCACATCGGCATCCCGCAACCAGAACATCACCACATCACCCGATTTGACAGTTGCCAACACATTTCGCAATGAATCATTAATGGGCTTATCCGTAGCCAAAGCCCGATTATCGATCTTGACGCTGCTTCCCTCTAGCGCATGGACTAATTCTTGCGATGCGGCTCGTCCTACAACATCATCCCGAAAAACCTGAATCAGATGCTTGGGCAAAACGTTACTTCCCGACAAGTGGTGTGCAAGTACGTTGGCTTCCAACAGAACGCCGCCGGAAAAATAAAACGAGTACTGATCTTGCGTTTTTACCGGTAAATCTACACTTGGAAACCAGCAAGGAACATGCTCATGTTCACAAAAATCATGAACCGGCTGCCACGTGGAGTTTGACAGGCCGGAGACCAAGGCAAACACCGGTTGCTTACGGTAATGCTCAGCCAGTTGTTCACCCCAGCTTGATTCATCTCCTTGCAACTCCCAAACATCCAAATCCCAATTTCGCTCGGTCCCCAACACCATTTCCGCCGCAGAAGTCATATGGTGCCGGGTACGCGCTTTCGATGCCGCCTCGGTGCTGCCGTTTTTTTGGCGCGCTATAATTTGCAGCATATCGATCAAAATTTTGCGTCGGGCCGGATCAACGTCGGGGGTAATTACGGTGGCGAAACGAATCCGGTCGTCAGTTACTCCGGGACTCCATTGCAACGATAACTGCTTCAGATATGCCGTTAAGGCTTTTAAGTCAGATTCGCTTAAATTATAGCGCGGCATTGCCACAGTCATCTCGCCGCCGCTGTTATTTCTTCCATGATCAATCGCTTCCAAAAGCGAGGCATCGGTATAGGCTTCATGGGCTTGGTTAAATATTTTGCTCACGCGCGGATCCATCACCGCATACTGCTTATCCAGCCGCGTCGCATACAAAAAATTACCGGTAATAGGCGGTACCAGAAGATCACCCTCGACTTGACCCATACCGCTACGCCGATGGCAGTTCACACAGGCTGCGGCTGCTCCTGAAACAGTGGTACTACCAAAACGGGTGCCCGTCAGAGAAGTGCCGGAAGGCAGAATACCCTCAACGTAAATACGTCGCCCTAATTCCAGATCATCAGTCGATCCGGAAACCGTATCCTGAGCAATAGCCAGAAGGGGCGTCGTTAGAATAAGAGAAAGAACTATCCGAACGAAGTAAGCAAATCGAAATACTGAAATTTTGGTCTCCCGGGGCGGGTGAGCCGCCTGTGTAACAAGATAGATAACCTTATTAAGGTCTCGTTTACTAATACCTGGTCAACAAGTTCACTTGACTCAAAAAGAACGTCATTCTCTTGAAAGAAGGAATGACGTTCTATTGAACAGCCGAACTCAACAACTACCGAGCCAAACTATTAACGGCTGCCAATTTAATAACCATCTCCAAAATTGACCCGCTTCATATCAAATAAATTTATTTGATCCCGAGAATTTCTATCTGGTAAACCAGCACTGCATTCGGGCCTATGCCGCGATTCCCCTGCGAACCGTAAGCCAGTTGGGGAGGCACAACAACCTCCCATTTTGAGCCCGGTGACATCAGGGTGACGGCTTCTTTCAGTCCGGGTAAAAATCCTGCAACGCGCAACGCACTCGGTTTTTTGTCGTCGGTTTTGTCAACACTGGTTCCATCAGTGAGCGTTCCCTTGTAACGACACATTACCGTACTGGCTTCTGTCGGTTTCTTACCCTTGCCGGCTCTCAGTATCTTGTACTGCAAGCCGCTGGGCAGAGTGACCACGCCTTTTTTAGCTTTATTTGCAGCAAGAAAACTCACGCCTTCTGTCTGATTTGTTTCAGCCGCAGCAGCCTTCCCTACTGCTGCTTTTTCTCTCGGGCTCAATTTCCCGCCCTTAAGCACGCGTTCTTTGTTGGCCTCATTTGCTTCGGCCTGAGACTGTGGTTGTGCATCAGGTTGCACAGTTGCACTCGCGCCTGATTTTGTTGCTGCCGGCTGCTCGCCAATTGTTTGGTTATCAATGACTATCGGCCGCTCGGCTGCTGTCGCCTGCATTGCAACCAAACCAAGACCTAACAATGCTACCCATTTCAGCTTAATCATTATCGCTTCCTTTCGTAAAGGATAAAAAAATCAATTAAATGCTTTCGTCAGAATAAAAAGGTACCTTTAAATACGACGATAGCCTCTCCTTATGCGCCACAAAACTTATTCGATCCCAACCAGCTCAACGTCAAATAGCAATACTTCATTGGGTCCGATATCACTTCCCATGCCGCGATCACCGTAGGCAAGCGTGGAAGGAATTACTATCTGCCATTTTGACCCTATCGGCATCAAAGTTAACACTTGCTTCCAGCCTGCAATAAGAGCAGACACCTTTAACTTTGCGGGCTTATTGGGATCTGTCGAATCAAATTCTGTTCCATCGATAAGCGTCCCACGGTAATAAACCTGAACCATATCGAACTCGGTTGGTTTCTTACCTTTGCCTTCTTTGAGAATTTTATATTGAACGCCGGTGGGCAATTCAACCACTCCTTTTTTAGCCTTGTTGTCGGCCAAATAGGCATCGCCTTTCTTCTTGTTATCAATACTTGCCTGTTGTCTGGTCATCCTAGCGTGTTGGCGCAACTCGTTTTGATAGGCCCCCAAAATTTGTTGTATTTCACGATCCGGCAAGGCTAATTTTTTACCTGCCAGCCCGGCTTTAATTGCTTTTATTAAAATATCCGCATCAACGTCCGTGCCCTCTTTTTTCAAATTCTTGCCAATGCTTGCACCAATACTGTAGCTCAACCTCTCTTTGTCTGTTTTGAGCTCTGTCGCTTCGTCAGACCAAGCTTGACTGGTTGCAAAAACAGCACCCGACATCACTATCAAAATATGTTTCAACATGCAAATGCTCCCCTTAGAAAATTTTCTGCCCCAAAGCTCAATGCCAACTGAATCTCGTTTATTTCACGTTTAAGAAAAAGTCTCAATTCTGCAACGATCGGCACTTTACCAATCACGGACATCCTTGGCTAGTTATAACACGAATGAAACTTCTGCTTAACCACATCCACGCCGTATGAATTCCATTCTTTAAGAATTATCAAAAAAAAGCCGGTGCCAGATATATCCTGGCACCGGCTCATTGGCCTGAATTACGGCGCTGTTATTGCTGCCGGTAAACTTGCTGCCGGTGAGTTACCCACTACAGCGTTGGCTGTGAGGCTGAAGCTATAAGATCCGCCCGAAGTCAAACCTGTTACCGTAGCTCCTTTCGAAGTTGAACCGGTGAAAGTTGCACTACCGCTGGTTGTACCAGTCCAAGCCAAAGTAAAGCTAGTCACGTTATTTACATTGGTTGGGTTGTTAGCCCAAGTCAATGAAATCGCTCCAGTCACTGCCGGTGTCGGGTTTGCAACAGCCAAACCAACCGGAGCCAAGGCTGCACCAGTATACACACTGCTAGAGGCAGCAGAGGTCAACACCTGAGTTCCATTTGCCAACACTGCCACTACAGAAGCTGTAGCATTTGCTTGTGCAGCAGGTATGGTGAAGCTAGTAGCCACTGTTGTCACAGCGGGTATTGCAGCCGTAGTTGCTGTCGCTGGGACTGCCGGTGTTACAACAACTGGCTGAATTGAAGCAACCGTTGAAGGATTACCATAAGTCACCAAGTAACCCGTAGCTCCAGGCACTGCTGTCCAGCTCAATACAACATCATTCAAACCAGTCGTTGCGTTCGCCACGGTTGTTTCTGTCAATCCTGTCGGTGCTGCCGGACCTGTCACTGCAGAAACATTAGCCGCATTGTTAATCAACACAGTCGCAGCGGCTGTTAATGTTCCTGCCGCAGCAGCTGCATTTGTCCCATCCGTTGCTTTGGATAGTTGGACAGCATTTGTTGAAACCCCCGCCGCATTGTAAGCAACAACTGTCACTGGTGAAACCGTTGTGGTCAGCGTAGTTGTTACCGATCCATTAGCTGTTTGTGCAACCGTTGGATTCGCAGTACTTGCTGACCCAGCTACGTTCTGAATTGCCGAAGTAGCTGTTGGCGCCCAAGTTGTCGTATTAGCAGGTACATTTACACTAACAGTCGACGTTATTGGTGCAATCACTCCAGGAGTCGTAGTTGTAACATTTGCCACCACGGTCAAACCATTCGCTTTCGCTGGTGTCACATTGCTTAACGAAGTGGTTGTTTGGGTTGCAGTTGTACCGCCTCCATACGTAACAGTGTAATTATTCAACACACTACCTGCTCCCAAAATAGGAGCTGACCAGCTTACGTTCACCCCAGTCACAGTATTGGCAACGACACTTACCAAAGTTCCAGTGGAAGGAATATTTGTTGGTGATGAATTTACAGTTGCAGTGTTCGTTGCCGGAGGACCTCTACGACTTGGTGTCGTATAGGTCACTGTATAGTTGGTTGCCCCAGCTACTGCGCTCCATGTTAACACCGTGTTGCCGGCATTCCTTCCCGTCCCTGGTGTTTTTGTAACAGTCAGCGGTACAGATACAGTCGTTACATTAGTCGCATTAAAGTTCCTAACCGACCGAGTAGCATTTACCACTGTCGACGTTACACCCGTTACGGTTGTAAGTTGACTGATCGTAAATCCAACTTCGTTCTTCATGCTGCTGGTTGGTGTTACATAGTTCGAGTTAATACCGGCAGTTGGAACACCAGCACTGTCCTGACCACCATAAGGAGTCGGGTCTACCCATGTCACTGTATTACCAGTGATCGTCACGGTACCCGGTTCATCCGGTACTAGAGGCGTCGGATGGAATATGAATGGACGCATAAAGTCATTTTCTTCGTGACCCAGAATATGGCAGTGCCATACATATTCATTATCAAAATCCGTGATCTGGTTCGAATAGGCAGCCGTGGTGAAGGGTGAGTTCGCCAGGAATGCACCAGCCGCGTCCGTCGGTACCGGGAATGTTGTTACTGGTTGGCCACCAACAAGAATCTGGTTTTGGTACACCGGTGCATTACCCGTCATCTGGTCAATCTGTGTAAAGCCGGTTTGCGAACCGATTGCTTGTGACGGATCCAGTGTACGTTGGCTCTTTGGCAAACCGAACGGAACTACCGGGTGTACTGCACGCACAGCTACATATACGTCTTCCAGCGGGTTCATGCGCAATGTTTCCTTCCAGCCCACTTCATTGGCTTGGGGTGGTTTGACCACACCAGCCCAGTCTACACGGGCAAGAACCTGCACGTTAACCAAGTGGAAGTGCACAGGGTGCGAGTCCACACCGTTGTGTGTAATTTTCCAGATTTGAGTTTCGCCATCTTTGATGGTATCTGTGCTTTCAATCGGTGCATCGATGTAAGCCAAAGGTATCGTGGTCGCAATTTGCGAACTGGAGTATGGCAATTCAACTGCCAGCGTTGCATTCATGCGGCCATAAACCGGATCAAACAACTCTTGAATAGCCTTGTTGATCACATGCACTGTGCTAACGATTTGTGTCGGGAAGCTTGTCAATGTAGCTGTTGCCTGAACTGTCGCACCACCTCCGGAAATCACGATAGTTGGTTTGGTCAGATAACCAGCACCAACCGTATCAATCACAATGCCGGTTACAGTTCCATTAGTTCCACCAGATAATATCGCATGTGCAGTTGCTCCAGCTGCCGGGCCATTGCTACCTACGGTTGCACCATTGAGTGGATCGGTGCTTGTGGTTACTACAGTTGGCAACTGACCAAGGATGGTAACAGTTGGTACAGAGGTATAGTTTATACCAGTTGTGTTAACGATAGCTGCACCAGTCCCGGGAGCAATCATATAGCCGGGAGCAGAGAACGAAAATTCTGGCTGAGTGTTCGAGCCGGTGAAAATCCGTGGATAGTTATCCGGATTATTGGTACCAAATGCTTTGTTGTAAACAGACTCAGGAACGTTCGGAGCAGGTTGCGATGCAGCATAAGCAACTGGTAACGCTGCTTGCAGTGCAGGCAAATCGAATGCAACCGGTGCAGTTCCGGCGGTACTTGCTTGAGTTGCACCACCCACTGTCGAATTAACCTTGATTTGCAACACAGTACGGGTATTAGGACCATAACCAGGCAAGGTATTGTAAGCACCACCGCCGACAGTTTGGTCTCCATCACCAGTGAAATAGTCAATACGCGGATCGAAACCAGGCATAGGAGCAGGTGCATCGTTATACAGAATCAGCGTCTTACCAGCGTACTTGGAGAAGTCGACAATAACGTCAGCACGTTCAGCACCACCCAATAGCAAAGCGTGGTTCAACACGTTGAACACTGTCATGCTACGCACGTTTTGGTCATAGGTAACAGGTTGTGCAGGCCAGATTGCAGGTGCAGGCAACAGTCCACCTTCGTTAGCGATTTGGATGATATCCGGACCCGCTGTTGCGGGATCGGGCACACCACCCGCACGGGCATCCGTTGGCCATGTTGCAGGGTACCCGGCTGTTGCTGCGGCAGGCACCATTCTAACTTCCGTACAAGCAGCAAGCGCACCCGTTTGACCCGGGGCAAGAGCAGCAACAGCAGGTGTAGCGTTATAGGTCAATGAAGCAGGATTAGCATCACAAAGCTTGCCGTTTGCATCTACTGCCTCGAAAATACTGTAGTTGCCTGAACGGTCATTCGGCACATGCAGAATACGGAAACGGGTAGGAATAGGATCGACTGTCAAAGTTGGATAAGCCTGACCATTCACAATCGGAGTGTCCACAAACGCTTCAGGTGTTGTCGTTACATCACCATAGTTACCTGATGGCAACGAGTACTGCGATGGGAATACCGGCCAGAACCATGGCCCCCAGTCCCAACGTCCTACAGGGTTAGTACCGTCAATTGAGTTCGGATCCTGGTTAGTTTCATATACGTGCGGGAACCACAAGTCGCCGGGTTGACCCCAATGAGTCAAGTCCCATTTTGCATCTTGCGATTGGATTCCGCCGTTGTTAGCCGTAGCAGCAGCTCCGATGTTCTTTGGTACGAAAGTTTTGTCTTGAATGACCAATGGAATACCAACACCCAATAACGTGTTAGGAATAATTCCTTTTGTTACCAGATCTTTCTCAACCGGATCCTGCACTACATAACCGGCTGCCTCACCAACGTAAACGTTAAGACGAGTCAAACCTGAAGTGTGATCGTGGTAGAACATCAAACGAGCACTAATGTTGTTCGGAAAATACAGTGTCCCTGAACCCGGACCCGGATCAGGCATGTCAGGAACGTTTTGATAAGATTGTCCTTTGCCCATACCATCAACAGTATTTGCCTTGTCATTTGCCGGAGCAACCCACTGATGTGGCGTACCATCACTGATCCAGGGTGTGTCACCACCATGCCAGTGAATTTCGGCGCGGTTTTCCGAGAATGTGAGCGGATTGCCATTCTTATCAACACCTGGGCCGCCACCAGCCAAGTAAGTATCCACAGGAATTGGTAATTCACCACCATTGGCGGCACCGACTGGCAGACCCTTGCTATCGTTGTAAGGCAGATAGTTGGTATATTTCATCCGCACCGCAGTACCCCTTTGTGCGATGATGATAGGCCCAAGGTAGTGAGGAGCATGAACCGCAATAACTTGTTTACCATTGGCATCCAGAATCGGGGTTATGCCGTCCGGATAGAACAGTGGAATGCTCTCGCTCTTTACACCAGCCGCATCAGCAGCCGCCTTTACAGCCGGCGTCTCAACTTGAACATAACCACGCAAAAGTGTTGGCTTGGCCAAATCCTGGTGCATCTGTTGCGTATATTGAACAATCGCTATTTCATAATAGTCGTCACCGGTTGTTACGCCGGCGGGATTAACCCATTTAGTAGTTATCGCCAAAGGAATACCGGCTCCGTCAACGCCAGCCAGTGGATCAACGAATTTGCGCAACGCAGTACCCGTGTCAACACAGCTTGCTGGGGTCACATTGCAGTCGACTCCGGCCAGTGGCAAATGGGTAACAGGATCAAGGGCAGGTTGCAGACCTTGAGGACTGTTTGCGTAATACGTAGGCACCGCAAATGTGGTACCCGAAATATCGGTATTGACCCCATAACCGGCGTTACCATAGGCCACGCTTGCCGCAAACAATGAGGTAGCCGCAAGAACTAACCTTGCAACTAACGGATTAGATTTAAATCGACTACGTTGAACTATCTTCATGTCTTCAAACTCCCTGAATAAGTTAACCACTTACTGACTCGGTAACTACAAAATTAGTGTTTCGAACTTTTGAATTCTCTTTGCACGTTCCCATACTAATGACCGGAACAGAGTTTTACATGGCAGAAATCAACAATTCTTTATAGGAATTTCCTATCAATAATCGCGATATCACATAGGACATTTGTACTGCTCGTTTGATTTGACAGGTATCTTTTAAAAGAACATTCCTATCAATATTGACGGTTAAACCGTGTTGCGGGGATTGAGGAGGGCAGTGCCCTCAATTTGAGTTGGCAAAACTAAGCGGTAAAAAAGCAATATTGTCAGACCAACTTCGATTTACGTACATTGATTTTTGTAACTGAAATATTCCGGACAACGCAAATTCGCATTAAAACCTGAATAGTGCACCCAGGGTTAAGGTCGACAAAGTCCCGCGCCCGGTTATGCTATTGCCTATTAAGTGTGAATCAAACATGCTTCGAAGTGCGATCGTTTTGCCGAGGTCCCATTGCACTCCCAGTCCCCAGATAAAATCAACGCCGCTCGGGCTTAACCCGGTCGCTGTCGGTGTAGATGTCGTGTTCAAATTCCATCTGGCCACGCCAGCCTTGCTGATCAGAATAAATTCATTGTCCAAAGGCGCCGTGCCCGTTAAGGCAAGTTGCCATTCCGTGTTTGTCGTATTCGCCGAAACACCAGACCCTGAAAATGAACCTTTACCCGCGTTAACGTAACTGCCTTCTAATCCCAACCCTTCTTTCCCTACGCTTGAGATAAATTGGTAGCCTGCGGACGCCCGGTAGCCGGAATTTTTATTTTGACAACTTACCCCGGCCGGTACACCCGAGCAAAAGTCACTCACTACCGCTTCACCATAATCGACAGCCCCGTAGAAATATGAGCCTTCCACTGCCATAACCAGCGGTGAAGTAAAAGCCAGGAATAAAGCGGCCAAACAAATTTTTATTTTCATGATTGAATTTAACAACAAATATTTTGCGGTTTTATTACTTTCATATTCATTGCGTTTGAACGCGCATACTTTAACCTAACTTTAAAATAATTTGGTATTTTAATGTTCTATAATTTGGCACCACAACAAGGCGAGCGAATAAAGGCAATGAATCAATCAATCTCGAACGTGCCGCATACCCGGTCAATATTTGTTTTCTTCATGTGCTTGCTTGCGCTTGGCGGTTGTGGACACAAAAACGACGGCGGCAGCCCGATCAGCTACTCACTAAGCGGAACGATTACCGGCTTGAACGGCAGCATCGTGCTGGAAAATAATGGCAGCAACGATTTAACCATTTCCAGCAGCGGCAGCTTCGCTTTTCCAACCCAAACCATCAGCAGCAATTTCTATAGTCAAGTCGCCAATAGCGGCACTTACAGTATTACAATAATTTCACAGCCAGCGGGTCAAGCTTGCACGGTGAGCAATGGCTCGGGAACAGTATCCTCCGGCAGCAATATCAGCAATGTGACAGTTACCTGCTCTACCAATTATTACAACGTAAGCGGGACAGCTTCCATTGCGAGCGGATCGGTTGTTTTGCAAAATAACAATGGCGACAACATTACCGTGACTGCCAGTGGCACGTTTACATTTCCAACACAGCTCACCGACGGTAGCGCCTACGACGTAACTGTGCTTACCCCGCCTAACGGAGAAATATGCTCGGTCAGTTCCGGAGTGGGAAATATTTCAGGCGGTGATGTAAGCACTGTTATGGTTGTCTGCTCAACTAACGGATATACAGTGGGTGGGACCGTTTCAGGCTTGACCGGCGGAACCGTGGTTTTGCAAGACAACAACGGGGACAATCTTAGCGTGAATTCTTCAAGTCCATCATTTCCATCATTCACTTTTGCAACGTCGATAGCAGATACCAGCCCATACGTTGTCAGCTTATACTCCCCGCCATCAGGGCAGAATTGTGCTATCACGAATGGCTCGGGCACCCTTGCCGGAGCCAATGTCACCAACGTGTTGGTAACTTGTAAAAATGTGATCATAGCGGGCTGCATTCAGACTGCTGCGCTTTCATCGCTCACTGGTGCAGTAACCACTTATGCAGGCTCGGGGTCAACCGGCTCTACAAACACCACGCCGCCGACTTTGGCAACAGCCGCGTCATTCAACTATCCCCGTGGCATCACTTACGACGGCACCAATTTGTATATCGCGGACACCCTCAACAATCAGATCCGCATGATTACTTTGCTCACCGGTGCCGTAAGCACGTTTGCGGGTTCAGGAGCGGCCGGATCGGCAGACAATACAGGCACTGCTGCGACGTTCGACAACCCCTATGGTATTACGACTGATGGCACCAATTTGTATGTGGCCGATACGCTAAGTAACAAAATACGCAAAATTGTAATTTCGACGGGAGTCGTAACTACTTTGGCCGGTTCTGGAGCCACGGGTTCTGCTGACAACACGGTTGGCACCTCGGCAACTTTTTACCAACCACATGGCATTACCAATGATGGCAGCAATCTGTATGTGGCGGACACCCTCAACAACAAAATCCGTAAAATCGTCATCTCTACTGGTGCAGTGTCAACATTGGCGGGATCAGGCACAGCAGGATTTACTGACAACCCTACGGGAACCTCGGCAACCTTCAACCAACCCTGGGGTCTTACGACAGATGGAACCAATATCTATGTGGCGGACACCAATAATCACTTGATCCGCAAAATAGTCATTTCTACTGGAACGGTCACAACTTTAGCCGGTATTGCCCTAAGTCCTGGATCGACGAACAACCCCAACCTCGGTACTCAGGCACAATTTGATGCTCCCCGCGGCATTACCACCGACGGCACTAACCTTTATGTTGCAGACTCAACCAACCATTTAATTCGCAAGATCGTAATTAGTTCCGGTACGGTATCAACTGTGGCCGGGACAGGCACTTCCGGTTCTGCTGACCTTACGGGTACATCGGCTTCATTCTACAATCCTTCAGGCATTACTACCGATGGAGTGAGCCTGTATGTTGCCGATACATCAAATAGTAAAATCCGGAAGATTAATTAGAGCCTTGTTGCAAGACAATTGAAATTTGAAGTAGCAGATAATTTCTTTAAAAGGTACGCGACTTCACTACGAATTTTTGGGTATCCGTAATCCGGAGTTGATTTTGGTCAAAAACCGTTTTGAATCATAAATGGATTTGTGTTGATTTAATACGACTACGAATCATTCATATCAGTTTGTGATCGGTCAAACGCCATGCAATTATGTCATCGGGACGCTCGCTGACCAGACATGAGGTAAGTTGAGAAAAGTGGATACGAATGTTTTGATAAACTTAAGACGGAGGTATCACATGAAACAACGAATCCCTAATGCAATTTATAGTAAAGAATTTAGAGAACAGTGAGTCATATCTGTGATGGAACGGGCGATATAAAAGCGATACACAGATACGTTTGATGAAGAAAATTGCTACAACACTTTAAAGAGCAAATGTTGCCAGCGCTGCCATTGTTTGCACTTGTGCTTATAACCCTAGATAAGCTTTCCTGACTTTACTAACAATCGATGGATGGCATCTTTGCTGCGACAAATTCGAGAATGGCTATGACCAGAGCGGGTTAACTGGCTACCCGAAGCAGAAGTTATCTTTGTGGGATTTATAATGGCATCTTCGTCACTTCGACGCACCACATCTTACAATTTTATTTCCTGACATAACAAATGAAAAAGCCTGCGGCAAAAATCTGTCGCAGGCTTTTTCTTGTGAGGCTATTTGTTTCAGCGTGGGCACAACTTCGTGCCCACCTTACCCAACTACTAAACTAACTTAGTTAGTCTTTATAGCAGCGCTAACATTTCCAGTTGTTGATCCACTTGCATTCACCGCTGTAACTCGGAAGTAGTAGGTTGTCTTTGTTGTCAACCCGGTAACAGCGTAAGTTGTAGCTGTTACACCTGTTGCAACCGTAGTAACACCAGTTGTAAAGGCCAGATTAGTTGCACGCTGAACGGTGTAACTAGCTACTGGTCCACCAGTTGGCACGGTCCAATTCAAGGTCAACCCTATTGTTCCAATTGTTGCCGCTGGTGCTGTTGGTGCGGCAACTGTTCCCGGAACTGCAACAGTTCTTACTGCGCCAGTTGCTGTTCCGTAAGCTGATGTGCCGCCAGCATTTACCGACGCAACACGGAAGTAGTAATTTGTATTAGCAGCCAAACCTGTACCAATTGTAGTAGAGGTGGATGTTAAGCCAGTTACCGTACCTGTTCCCTGAGTAAATCCTGCATTAGTAGCGTACTGCACTGTGTAGCTAGTAATTGCTGCAGTACCCGTTGGGGCAGCCCAAGAAAGTGCAACACCAGCAACTCCTGCAGCTGCTGTCGGTGCTGTAGTCAAGACTGCGGCAACAGTGGTTTGTGAACCGGTTGTAGCAGTTGAGTAAACACCACTAGCGTTAGTTGCAGCTACAGTGAACGTGTAGCTCGTGTTCGGAGTAAGACCTGTCACTGCTTGCGAGTTGGTGGTTGGATTATAAGTTACGCCATTGACAACCACTTGATACTTCGTCGCACCAGTCACTGCACCCCAGTTTATTGTGAAGCCGGTCGTTCCAACCCCTGTTGTAGCATTCAATGTTGGCGCTACTGCTAGAGCAGTCAACTGACTAACTACATTGGAAACCGGACCGTTACCCGCTGCATTAGTTGCCTGAACGCGGAAGTAATACGTTGTATTAGCAGCCAGCCCTGTTACTGCCAAGCTGGTTACATTCCCCGCATTGGTACTAGTCAACCCTTGTGTGAAGCCAGCGTTTGTCGCACGTGTTACAACATAGCCAGTTGCACCTGTTACCGCACCCCAGTTAACTGTCAAACCAGTGCTCGACACCAGTGTCGCAGCAGATGCTGTCGGTGCTACCGGTGTTGTCAACAAGCTTGGTGTAGCTGCAGTTGTCGCAGGAGTTGAGTTAGTGTAGTTAGTCGGCGCATACAACCATGACTGAGCAAGCACTTGGAATTGATAAGTGTTGCCGTTCACTACTGTCACGGGAGCAGACGTTGCTGTTGCGGCAAGAATACCACCCACTTGTGTATACGCCCCACCATTGACAGACTGTTGAACGATGTAGCCAGTTACACCGGCAGTCGTAGAGTCAGTCCATTTAACCGTTGCCGATGTACCTTGAGCAACATAACCCGTTACACCCACTGCTGTCGGGGCATTGGGAGCGGCTGGTGCGGAAAGGTTCGCTGTAACAGCATTGGACAGGCCAGAAGTTGCGCTGTAGGTCTTTCCACCAATGACTACTGATGTCTGTGCCGCTACGGTAATGCTGTATGAGCTACCCAATGCCAAGGCTGGCTTATAAGTGGTTCCGGTTACTGAGACTCCGGCACCCCCATTTACAGACACCAGATAGTTAGACGCACCGCTAATTGCGCCCCATGACAAGGTAACCACCCCAGTAAGGGAGATTTGAGGGGTTGACACTGTCGGTATTGCCGGGGTTGCCAACTGTACATACGGTAGTGAAGCCGTCGAACCGGCCGCATTCAAGGCAACCACTTCGTAAGCGTAATTAGTTCCCGCTGCTGCTGTCGTGTCAATGTAGCTAGTGGCATTCGCTATCGCACTACCAATTTGTGCAAATGCGCCGACTGTTGCACCTGTAATCGTTGCACGCAACACTTGGTATCCAAATTCATTCTGCGGATTTGCAATTGTGGTGGCATTGGGTGTGGTCGAAGTCGGGGCAGGTGTTGGGTCTGTCCATGACAAAGTTACACCTGTCGCCGCACTGATACCGGTTAGAACAGAAGCAGTCGGCGCAACCACTGTTGGGTGATAAACAACCGGACGCTGGAAGTCATCTTCAGAGTGCCCCAGAAGTGCAGTTCCCCAGATAAATTCGTTGTCGAAGTTCAACGTCGAACTACCTGCCAAGACATTTGTATTGGTGGTGGTTGTCAACAGTGCATTTGCAGTACCCGGTACCGTGTTAAAGGTATCTGTAGTCAAGTTGACAACGCCAGGATCAGAGGTAAAGCCCAAGCCGGAACCATTGGCACCATTGGCTACCGAAGGATCTTGATAGCGTGCGCTTTGTGGCAGACCAAACGGTGTTTGGCCCGGTTTTGCACGCATTGCAATTACTACGTCTTCCAACGGGTTTAGTCTGAGGGTGTCTTTCCAGCCCACTTCGTCCCCTGCAGGCGCTTTTACCGTACCGTCCCAACCCACACGGTTGATCAACTGCACATCAACCAAATCGAAATGGATGGAGTTAGACCAGAAACCGTTATCCACCAGTTTCCAAACCTGATTCGGTGTCTTGTCGTCGATAAATTCGGTTGGCGCATCGATGTAAGCCAACGGAACAGTCGTTTGTGTTTGATCGCTGGTGAGAGGAAGCTCTACACCACCGGTCGAGTTGTAACGACCCAGGTTGTCAAACAACTCTTGTTCGGCTTTGGTACGCACGTCGATGGATTGTGCGACGGCCGTTCCAGGCGCTGATGTCACTGTCGACGCAATTGTTGCCTGTGCTCCAATACCCACGCCAGAAAAGATGACCTCGGGAACAGCAGAACATCCCGTTCCTGTCCCAGCCGCGATTGTTACACCCAACACTTGATATGAAGGTGTGTGATTTGCCGCGTAAATTTGATAATCCGCATAAGTTGAACCGGTTGGGAACGTGATAGCGCCGGCATTTACCTGATTAAGCAAATCCGGTGGCAATATTAAAGAAGTGCTCGAATTGTCCACATACACAGTCCCGACTACAGGTGGTACTGTGCAACTGCCAATCGGATTACCGTTAGCATCTTTTGGGAAAACAAAGCTGACAGCAGGTGCCGTAGTATATTTAGAACCCGAGCCCGCGATGATGTTACCTACTATCGTACCATTCGGATTTTGCGTACCCCCGGAGGTAATCACCGTGACAGTGTTTAAGCCCCCGGCATTAACAGTACCCAAACTTACAAGACCTGTTTTGGTAAATGAAGTGAAGTCCAAAGTTGGTTGCGCAACCGATCCTGTTGCCACGTGCGCATAGACGTTACCATCCGATGTTCCAAAGGATGCGTTGTAGGCAACTGCCGGAACAATCGGTGCGGGTTGCGATGCCGCATAGGCTGCTGGCAACGCTGTTGCCAGTGCGGTTGCGTTAAACGGGGTAATCGTACCGCCGGAAGTGAGCGTCGAATTCACCTTGATTTGCAAGATGGTGCGTGTATTCGGACCATAACCAGGCTTGGTAGCATACGCACCACCGTTTGCTGTCAAATCCGGATCGCCGGTGAAATAATCCCAACGCCCATCAACAAACGGGAACGGTGCCGGAGCGTCGTTGTAAACAATGAGTGTCTTGCCTGCATAAGCAGAAAAGTCAACGATCGTGTCTTTACGCTCTGCCGGGCCAAGCAACAAGCCGTAGCCATACACGTTGGTCACCGTCACGCTTCGACGGTTTTGTTCGTAAGTGATCGGCTGTGAAGGAACGTCAACTGGATGAGGCAAGAAACCGCCGTCATTGCCGATCACGATAAAGTCAGGGCCGGCAGTTGTCGGATCAGGTGCGCCACCGATGCGGCTATCCGTTGGCCAGGCACGAGTCGTACCGGAGAACAGAATGGTAGGCGTCAATTGCTGTATACCTGAAACTGAAGTCGGAATCGCCACTGGGGGAACCGCACCCGTCAGGAAACCACCACTAATCGGCAAAGCATTCCCCGGGTAAGTTGCCAAATCCAGATACTGTGGAAGTGGCAGTTGAATTGGGAAACCTTGGCTATCAAGAATTGCAGTTCCGTCAGCCTTACGAGCAACACTTGTCGGGTATCCATCGGTAGCTGCCAAAGCTGGTGATAATTTCACTTCAGTGTTGGTAAATGTGAGCGGGTTACCACTTGCGTCCACTATCGGGTTACCATTTCGGTCCAACTGGGGCGCATTTTGCGCAGCGTCTGCAACATACAGACCCAGATTCAAGAAACGGTCATTACTTGCATTCAAGAGGCGCAGACGATAGGCCGTAGGATCAACTGTCAGCGTTGGATAAGCTGTACCGTTAACCAGGGGGGTATCTTCGTACGCTTCAGGCGTGAAGCTGGCTTGACCCAAGCCAAATGGCAGCGCAGTCGCTGCCGGGAAAATCGGCCAGAACCACGGGCCATAGTCCCAACGTCCAACCGGGTTGGTACCATCAACCGTAGTTGGATCCTGATTTGTTTCATATACATGAGGGAACCACAAATCGCCCGGTTGACCCCATTTTGTTGTGTCCCAGTTTGCATCTTGCTGGGAGATATTTGCAGGCACGAAGGTTTTATCTTCGATGATCAGTGGTAGCGTATTGGCAGCAGCAGGAATTGTTCCGGCAGCAACCAATCCTTGTTCAGTTGTGTCTGTCAGGATGTAACCCGCATCAAGACCCGCATAAGAATTCAAGCGTGTGAGACCGGAGGTACGATCCTGATAAAACATGAAACGGGCACTTTGTGCGTTCGGGAAATAGAGTGTGGTTGAGCCTGCGCCAGGATCGGCCATGTCAGGAACGTTTTGATTGCTGGCACCCTTACCCAATCCGGCGGCATAAGCCGCTGTTTCACCTGCCGGAGCAACCCATTGATGCGGAGAACCTGCACTGATCCAAGGCGCTTGTCCACCCACCAAGTGAATCTCGGCACGATTTTGAGTATAGTAAATTGGATTGCCACTGGCATCGTTCACTGCACTTGCTCCTGCACCTGTAATGGTGGTGTCTACAGGAAGGAACAATTGGCCACCTACTGGTAGCAAGTTGGTAAATTTGACACGAACTGCAGTACCGTTAGCTGCGTTGATGACGGGGCCCAGGTGGTGAGGATTATCAACCACGCTCAGCACCTGCCCATCAGAAGTAGTAAAAGACTTTGCCGCTACACCCAAGGCTCCCAAGGCAGGTGTCCAAAGCTGCACATAGCCGCGCAAGTGAGTTGCCTTGGGCAAGTCACTATGCAGTTGTTCTGAATATTCTACTGCTGCGATTTCGTAATAGTCGTCTGCTGTTATTACACCGGTCGCCGGGTTAACCCAGTTATGCACTGGCACAGCAACTGGAATGTATTGACCAAGGCCGTTAGCAGTAACGGGTAAACCTGTAGCCGGGTTAATCGCGGTTGTACCGGGAATGTTCAGTCCGGGCAATGCGTCCACAAACTTGCGCAGCGCCTTACCCGAATCAACCAGCACTGGTAGATTGGTTACGGGATCAAGTGTTGTTGTTGGAAGGCCTGAAACAGGATCAACAGTCAACTGAGGAACCGGGCCTGAAGGACTGTTGGCATAAAAGGTATTAACTAGTTTCTGCTGTCCACCGGCAGAGGTAGCGCTTACCAGCCCCGCCCCGGCATGCGCCAAACTTGGCGCAAATTGAGCTGTCATCGCAATAATAATCGATGCAGCAATTGGATTCAGCTTAAAAGAACTGCGTTGTACTTTCTTCATAATCTTAAACTCCCTGATAGGTAACCGCCCGTTGGCCTGGTAACAACAAAATTTATGTTTCTAACTTTTGATGCTTTTTGCACACTCGCATACTAGTGCCCCAAACAAGCCTTTGGCATGGCAGAAATCAACAATTCTTCATAGGAACTTCCTATTAAAATAACATCCCGCCTCTAGGACAATTGTACTGTGCCGCCAATCAGGCAATTAAAACAGCCTGTACGGTATATAAAGCGACCCTAATGGTCGCCAGCCTCAAGACTATAGACTGGCATCTTGGGCAGATTGGCTCGAAATGGTACCATCGTGACTGTTTCAGGTTAGTAACAAGCTTGAGTCAATAGCGAATCGACAACGGGGAGCAATATGGCAGGTCATAGTAAGTGGGCGAACATTCAACATCGAAAGGGTAAACAAGATGCCAAACGCGGAAAAATATTTACCCGTTTGATTAAAGAAATTACCGTCGCAGCTCGTTTGGGCGGTGGCGACCCAACTGGCAATCCCCGTCTGCGCCTAGCCATGGAAAAGGCTTATGAGCAGAATATGCCCAAGGACAACGTTGAAAGAGCAATCAAACGCGGCTCGGGTGAATTGGATGGCGTGGAATATCAGGAATTGCGTTACGAAGGTTATGGCATCAACGGTGCGGCTGTGATGGTAGACTGCATGACAGATAATAAGACTCGCACTGTGGCCGATGTGCGCCATGCATTTACCAAATACGGCGGCAATCTGGGCACCGATGGCTCGGTCGCATTTATGTTCAAACATTGCGGGCATATGATTTTTGCGCCCGGCACAAATGAAGATGCACTTCTGGAAGTTGCCTTGAATGCGGGTGCCGAAGACATCATCAACAACGAAGATGGCAGTGTCGAAGTCATCACCGGGCCTTATGATTTTATCGAGGTCAAACAGCGTCTCGAAGCGGCCGGTTTCAAACCCGAGATGGGAGAAGTCACCATGAAAGCAGACAGCGAAGTCATCTTCACCGGTGAAGATGCGGTAAAAATGCAAAAGCTGCTGGACGCGCTGGAGGACTGCGACGACGTGCAGGAAGTATATACGACTGCGGTGATTGAGGAATAATTTGTGAAAAGTGATTACCACCCGGCACTGCGTGCCACCCTCTCTGCCGGGGAGGTTGGCGTTTCACATTTCACATTTCACTTTTCACAGGTTGAAAACACATGAGCTTCCGCATCCTGGGTATCGACCCCGGCCTGCGTATCACCGGCTTCGGTGTGATCGACAAAGAAGGGCAGCATTTGCATTACGTTGCAAGCGGTTGCATCAAAACGCCGGATGGCGAACTGCCTGAGCGGTTAAAAGTAATTTTAAATTCTTTGGCTGAGATCATCGCACACCATCAGCCCCAACAAGTTGCAGTGGAAAAAGTATTCGTGAATATCAACCCCCAATCCACTTTATTACTCGGACAAGCACGGGGTGCCGCGATCTGTGCCGCGGTTCTGGCAAATCTTCCTGTAGGTGAATACACTGCGCTGCAAGTGAAACAAGCCGTGGTGGGCAACGGTCACGCCGACAAAGAACAAGTTCAGGCAATGGTGCAGAGATTGTTGAAGTTATCCGCAACGCCCAGTCCGGATGCAGCCGATGCACTGGCCTGCGCCATCTGCCATGCGCATGGCGGCATGGGCTTGGGTGCGCTGGCAACCAAAGGGTTTCGGGTACGACATGGGAGGTTGGTGTGACAATGCAACCGCTGGAACCGACGCTCGAAATATTTCAAAATCCAATCGCGCGATACTTTGCCGCAACCCGTCCTGCTTTTTTGACGGCCAGCCTGATGGCCTGTCTGATCGGACTGGCCATCTCTTGGCACGACAGCCACGCGCTCGATGTTCCACTTGCGCTCGTCACGCTGTTGTTCGGCTTGCTGGCCCATGCCGGGGTGAATGTGCTCAACGATTATTACGATGCGCTCAACGGTACCGACGCGCAGAATACCGAACGCGTTTTTCCGTTCACGGGTGGTAGCCGTTTTATCCAGAATGGCGTACTGACACCAGTGCAAACTGCGCGTTTTGGTTATGCACTATTATTTTGCGTGATACTGGCAGGATTGTGGTTGATGGCGCATGCATCAGTGCAATTACTCTATATCGGTCTTGCCGGACTGTTTATCGGCTGGGCGTATTCCGCCCCCCCGCTTTGGTTGAACAGTCGCGGACTGGGAGAATTATGTGTGGCGGCGGGAATACTGACGATCACCGTCGGCGCGGATTTTGTGCAGCGCAAAGGCTTCGCCGCAGCACCCTTTATTGCAGGCTTATCTTACGCCTTGCTTGCAGCCAACCTGCTCTACATCAACCAATTTCCCGACCGCACTGCCGACGTGGCAGCGGGGAAACTGCATTGGGTGGCCCGGCTACCGGTGCTACAAGCACGCTGGGGTTATGTACTGATCGTGGCACTGGCCTATGTTTGGTTGCTGGCGAGTGTGCTGCTGGACTGGTTGCCGGTATTTGCGTTACTGGCATTATTGGCGCTACCGTTGAGCGTGCTGGCCGCACGCCAGTTGTTGCGTCTAGCGGCCCAGCCGCAGCAACTGGGGGGCGCGATCAAGCTTACCATCACGGCATTGATGGCGCATGGTGCGTTGTTGACGCTTGGATTGATTTTGGGATAAAAAATGATTGGTCGTTTAGCCGGTATTCTGCTGGAAAAAAATCCGCCGCAAATTTTGCTGGATGTGCAAGGCGTGGGTTATGAACTGGAAGTGCCGATGAGCACGTTTTATAACCTGCCCGCGCTGCATGAAAAAGTGGTACTGCACACGCATTTTGTCGTGCGCGAAGATGCGCAACTACTCTACGGCTTTGCCAGCAATGAAGAACGTTTGGCGTTTCGCCAATTACTCAAGATTAGCGGCGTCGGTCCAAAACTCGCGCTGTCGGTATTGTCCGGCTTGAGTCTTGATGATCTCGCTGCCGCCGTTGTCAACAAGGAAGTCGGGCGTCTAACCAAAATCCCCGGTGTGGGCAAAAAAACCGCCGAGCGTTTATTGCTGGAATTGCAAGGCAAGTTTACCGTGAGTGGGGCACACTCAACGCAAGGGGCACCAGTCGCATCGTCCGGTAACGACATCGCCAACGCGCTGCTGGCACTTGGCTATAACGAAAAGGAGGCCGATTGGGCAGCCAGACAACTCCCCAAAGAAGTCGGCGTTTCGGATGGCATTCGACAGGCATTAAAGTTGTTATCAAAAGCTTAAGGCACTCATAGGAAAAATGGCACCGGTTTTGCATTTGTGGCAATATGCCTGTACTATTCAGGCATATTGCCAAACGAGGTGCGCCATGCTAACCAATAAATCCGTTGCCACAACAAAGCCAGGAGGCAAAGCCAGAACTAAAACCGCCTCCGGAAAATCAGCTTCTCCATACGCTGCAACAACTACAAAAGCAGATAGTCCGAACAATGTGGCATCGCCCCAGGCACTTTATACAACCCGTGAACTAAGGCTACGCAGCGAGCGCTCCATGTTCTCTGTGTTACTCGCCCAAGCCGATCCCGCCAGTGATATGGAGATGGTAAAGTTGGTTCACAACCGCCTTCCACTCAGTGTGATTGATCGCCTGCTTGCCGAAGGCGTAACAAAACAAGAGGTCGGCCTGGTCGCCCCGGCAAGAACATTAGCCCATCGCCGCGCCAATGCCGAGAAGCTGACTATCGAAGAATCTGACCGTGCAGTGCGGCTGGCGCGTGTTGTTGCACAAACCGAGTCAGTATTCGGCAGCAAAGATAAAGCGATGGCTTGGCTGCGCCAGCCAATGAAGCGTTTTGAGGGGAATACACCTATCGAAATGCTGGTGTCGGATGTGGGTAGCCGTTTGGTTGAAGAAGTTCTGGTGCAGATTGACGAAGGCTTTTTCGCGTGATTGTTTGGCGCATCAGCAACTACCTTGATTTATCCGGTCAAGGTGGTCTGCGTGCGTCGGCGCGCTGGCATCATGCCGGTGCGCCTATTGTCTACACGGCGAGTTCTCCCGCTGCCGCACTTTTGGAAGTGCTGGTTCATCTCGAACTCGGCGACTTGGCGCATTTGCCGGATTCCTATCAGTTATTAAGAATAGATGTCCCGGATAGTATCGCCATTACTGCCATTGAGGAGAGCAGTCTTGATCCGGGCTGGCGAAAATTGCCCGAGATAAGCCGGGCGATAGGGGATGAATGGCTGAGAAAGTCGTCTTCGGCTCTGCTATCCGCTCCAAATGCGATTGTTCCCCACACGCGAAATTACCTGATTAATCCTGCCCATCGCGACACCAAAAATATCAAAATTCATTCACACGGACACTTTCCTTTTGATTTTCGATTATTTCAGTAAGAGTAGAAAACTTAGACGTAATATAATCAGCACGATAAATTGACCAACGCCATTATGATCCACAGCGACAATCTCACCACCGAGCCACGCGTCATCTCCGCAGCCCCCGCCTCTCCCCAAGAGGAAGCTTTGGAGCGCGCATTGCGCCCCAAGCTGCTGGACGAATATGTCGGGCAGGAAAAAATTCGCGGGCAACTGGAGATATTCATCGAAGCGGCACGTAAACGCAAAGAGCCGCTCGACCACGTATTGTTGTTTGGCCCGCCGGGTTTGGGCAAAACAACATTGGCACACATTATTTCACGCGAAATGGGCGTAAATCTGCGCCAAACTTCGGGGCCGGTACTGGAACGCGCGGGCGATCTTGCCGCGCTACTCACTAATCTCGAACCGAATGATGTTTTATTCATCGACGAAATCCATCGTCTGTCACCCGTGGTTGAAGAAATCCTCTACCCCGCGCTGGAAGACTACCAGATCGACATCATGATAGGCGAAGGCCCTGCTGCACGTTCAGTGAAGCTCGACTTGCCACCCTTTACTTTAGTCGGCGCAACTACCCGCGCTGGCATGTTGACCAATCCCTTGCGCGACCGTTTCGGTATCGTGGCACGGCTGGAATTTTACACCCCGCAAGAATTACAGCGCATCGTCACCCGCTCTGCTGGCTTGCTGGAACTCCCCATCTCACCCGATGGCGCACTGGAAATCGCCAAACGTTCGCGTGGCACACCGCGTATTGCCAACCGCCTGCTGCGCCGCGTGCGTGACTACGCCGATGTGCGTGCCGATGGTAAAGCCACGCGCGAAGTCGCCGATGCCGCACTCATCATGCTGGACGTGGATGCATTGGGCTTGGATTTAATGGACAGAAAATTACTTCTTACCGTCATCGAAAAATTCGCCGGCGGCCCCGTCGGTGTAGACAATCTTGCCGCCGCAATAGGCGAAGAACGGGATACCATCGAAGACGTACTGGAGCCTTACTTGATCCAGCAAGGCTACCTGCATCGGACACCAAGAGGCCGTATGGCTACTGCAAATGCCTATCAGCATTTTGGCTTGGCGCAGCCGCGTAACGTACATAACAAGGAGTTGTGGGATGAGTAAGCATAAAATATTTTCTATGCCAATTCGCGTGTATTTTCAGGACACTGATGCGGGTGGCGTGGTTTATCATGCCAATTACGTGAACTTTATGGAGCGGGCAAGAACCGAGTGGATGCGGACCTTCGGCTACAGCAATGCCGGCATGATGAAAGAATTGGGACGTGTGTTTGTCGTGCGCTCGGTCAAGCTGGAATATTTGAAGCCCGCACTGCTTGATGACCTCCTGAACGTGACAGCCAAGATCAAAGACATTGGGCGCAGTCGCGTCACCATGTTACAAACCGTAGTGCGCGGTGAAGAATTATTAACTGAAGGCGAAGTTCATCTGGTATGTGTTAATACAGACACTTTTAAGCCAGTGAGCGTCCCCGATGTGTTGCGTAATCAATGGAGCTGAGGCAATGGATATGATTCAAGACTTGTCGTTTATTCGTGTAATTGCAAATGCCAGCCTGCTGGTGCAATTGGTGATGGGCTTGTTATTGCTCGTCTCGCTGATGTCATGGTGGTACATTTTTATCAAGATGTTTACCGTGCGCCAAGCGGTCAAACAAAGCGCAGATTTTGAAGATGCTTTCTGGGCAGACTCCGACCTCAATCATCTTTACCAGCGGGTAAAAAATGCAGGTGAGGAAGCCGGCAGCATGGAGCGTATTTTCAGCGCAGGACTCAGCGAATATGTAAAATTAAAAAAGAAGGGAAACGTTGAAAACAAGGCGGTTATGGACAGCACACACCGTGCGATGCGCGCCACCTATCAGCGCGAGATGGATGCGCTCGAATCTCATCTATCCTTTTTAGCCACAGTTGGCTCGGTCAGTCCTTACATTGGTTTGTTCGGCACGGTATGGGGCATTATGAATGCTTTCCGCGGCTTGGCGAATGTGGGACAAGCCACGCTGGCTCACGTGGCACCCGGCATTGCAGAAGCTCTGGTGGCGACAGCGATGGGATTATTTGCCGCGATACCCGCCGTTGTTGCCTATAATCGCTATGCCCATGACGTGGAGCGTTTGGCTTCACGTTTTGAAAGCTTCATGGAAGAATTTTCCAACGTTCTGCAAAGACAGCCATGAGCAACTACCGCCGCACCAAACACCCGCAGATGAGTCAGATAAACGTCGTGCCCTATATCGATGTGATGCTGGTGTTGCTGGTCATTTTCATGATTACCGCACCCATGTTAAATCCGGGACAAATTGATCTGCCCAGTATTGGAAAGTCCTCTGCCGCGGCAATTGCACCGATAGAAGTCATGATCAAAAAAGATACAACGTTGGTATTAAGAGATCACAGTCAGGGAGGTTTTGAACGTCCCGTTTCACGGGATGAACTCGTCGTAATTTTGAAACAAAAACAGGAAAAGAATGCGGGTCAGGCCGTGGTTATTTCCGCGGATAAAAACGTGCGCTACGAAGAGGTGATTAACGTCATGGATATTTTGCAGCAACAGCAGATCAAAAAAGTCGGCCTGTTTACCAAGCCGCGCTAACGAATATTGGTATTCACATGACGTTGCAGTTGACATGAGCACATTATCATATAACGAACCCAATAAATTTTCCGCCGGCGCATTAGCGCTGGTGGTGCACATCATCTTTTTGTCTTTGCTCTATTTCAGTATTAATTGGCACGTAAAAAAACCGCCCAGCATGGTCGTTGAAATGTGGGATCAGTTACCCGATCCGGTTGTTGAGGTTGTCCCGCCCCCCCCCCTACCACCGCTTCCGGTTCCAGTCTTGCAAAAAGCGGAAGCTCTTTCTATCCCTAAAGTGATTGAGCCTGCTCCGGTGCCCAAGGCCGATATCGTGTTTAAAGACAAAAAGAAGAAGAAAGTAACATCAGTAGCGCCCGTTAAAAAAGAGACACCGGTAGTCAAAAGCTCTCCGAAGCCGGATGAAAATACCCAGCAACAGGCAATTGAAAAACAACGCGATCTTGATCAAACAAAACAGGCAAAGCAGCAGGAACTGGATAAACAATTAGCTGAAGCTGCACAGGCGGCACGTGAAGCAGAACGCATACAGGAGCGCAGAGCAAAAATGCGCGCAGAAGCGGATGAGGCCACGAAAAATGAAGTGGCGAAATACAAAGAGTTGATTCAAGCTAAAATCAGCCGCAATATCATCATGCCACCGGACGTGGCTGATAAAGCCGAAGCTATATTCCTGGTAACCGTCTTGCCGGGAGGTTCGGTGATGGATAATGTCAAGCTGGAAAAAAGTAGCGGCAATGCTGCTTACGATAGCGCCGCCGAACGTGCCATTTACAAGGCGCAGCCATTGCCCGTACCTCAAGATCCGGAACTGGCCAGAATGTTTCGTGAGTTGCGTTTATCTGTAAAACCATGAAGGAGAATTTATGTTGTTGAAATTAGGCAGTCTGATTTTTCTGCTGTGCTTTACGTTTCCCGCTTTTGCTGTTTTGGATATTGAGGTCACTGGCGCAGGCGAACATCAAACGCCCGTCTCGGTCGTGCCGTTTGAAGGCGAAGATCGTCTGGACCAACGCATTAGCGAGGTAGTTTCGAACGACCTGACTCGTACCGGACTTTTTAAGTTGGTTCCCCCTGAAGGGAGATCACCCCGCAGCCTGAAAGAAGTACAATTTTCCGATTGGCGAAATGTTGAAGCATTTGCTTTCGGTAGCGTAAAAAAATTGCCGAATGACCGTATCGAGGTTCGTTTCCACCTTGTAGATACCGTCCAGAAAATTGAACTTTTCGGCCAGGCTGTCTCCGCGCAAAGTGATCACTACAGGGCAATTGCACACCGCATCTCCGATATGATTTACGAAAAGCTCACCAGTAGTCCCGGCGTGTTTAGCACCCGCATCGCTTATGTTAATCGCCTGGGTAAAAGAAATCGCCTGGTTGTTGCCGACAGCGATGGATACGGCGAACAAACTTTGCTAGATTCCAACCAGCCCATCATGTCACCCGCATGGTCGCCTGATGGGGAATCATTAGCTTATGTCAGCTTTGAAAAAGGTCGTGCATTGGTTTTTTCCCAATTGCTGACATCGCGTGAACGAGTTTTATTGGCCGCATTTCCGGGAAGTAATAGTGCGCCGACTTGGTCTCCGGATGGTAAACAACTTGCAATCGTGCTGACCCAGGATGGCAATTCGCAGGTATACCTTGTGAGGCCGGATGGCAGCAATCTGCGCCGCATCAGCAGCACTGACACCATCGACACCGAGCCCAATTTTTCTCCCGATGGCCGCTATCTTATTTTTACTTCCGATCGCGGTGGAAGCGCTCAAATTTACCGTATGTCCATCAAAGGAGGAGAAGCCGAACGACTAACGTTTGATGGAAGCAATAATTTCTCTCCGCGCTTCAGCCCGGATGGAAAAAGTTTTGTGTTTACCCATTTTAACGACGGTATCTTCCACATCGCCGTACAAGATTTCGAGACCAAGCAAGTTCAGATACTTACCCCCGGTGGTTGGGAGAAGAAACCGAGCTTTGCACCGAACGGGAAACTGGTTCTGTTTGCCACCGAGGTACGTGGTCGTGGTATATTGGCAACTGTTTCAAGCGATGGCAGGGTCAAACAGAAGATGACCCCGCAGCAAGGCGATATTCGGGAACCCGTTTGGGGTCCCTTTGTTAAGCAATAATTTATGTTGGGAGTGCCTGTGAAAAAATTATTAATCAGCTTTCTACTCGTTAATTTGTTAGCCGCATGCGGCGTTATTCATACACCATTCGATTCCCCTGCTTCCAAGAAGGATGCAGCTACTACTCCTGCCGCTGATGGTGCCAAAGTTGATGCTGCAACCACGCCGCCCGAAGTGAATGCCGCCCCAATTGAACAACTAGCCACACCGGAAACTGTTGCGGTTTCTAATGCGCCAAAAGCAGAAACAACGACAACTGCTGAAGCTGCACCGAAAGTTGAAGCTGCTCCGTCCGCCGAATCCGCCCCAAAGGTTGACGCTACCCAGGTTGATCCGCTCAGTGATCCGGCAAGTGCCTTGTCAAAACGTAGCGTTCATTTTCCTTTTGACGTAGATACTATTCAGGAAACCGACAGAGCGACTATTACAGCGCATGGCGCATATTTGGCCAGCCATCCCGAGCGTAAAATCCGCGTTGAAGGAAATGCGGATGAACGCGGCAGTAGTGAATATAACTTGGCATTGGGTCAACGCCGTGCAAATAACACCAAGAAGTCATTGGTACTTTCCGGCGCCAAAGCCAGCCAAATTGAAGCGATTAGCTACGGAGAAGAAAAGCCTTTGGCATCCGGGCATGATGAAGCGTCATGGGCTCAAAATCGTCGTGCTGATATCGTCTATAAATAACCGTGTCCAAGCTTAGATTATTCTTTTTAGGTGTATTGACACTCACTGCACCCCCGGCATTTGCGGGGTTGTTCAGTGACAACGAAGCGCGCCAGCAGATTCAGCAACTCGAAACTCGCCTTGCTGCCGCTGAGGAATTAATCACCAAGTTGAGCGCTGCTTACAAACAGCAAACCAGCGCCCTGCTCGACTTACAAACCGTAATCGATGCGCAGAGCGCCGATCTGCGCAAACTGCGCGGACAAAATGAAGAGTTCACCCACAATTTGCAGGATGCCGAAAAACGCCAAAAAGATTTTTATGTCGATCTGGATGGTCGTTTGCGCCGCTTTGAAACTGCCGAAGCTTCGTCAGACAAAGCGAGTGTAACGAAAAACAAAACCGATGATTCCGGCAATGAAAATCGTGCGCTTGAAGCAGCTTACGGATTTTACAAAGTAGAACGCTATCAGGATGCGGTGACTGCATTTCAGGATTTTCTGGCCAACTATCCCAAGTCCGCCAACACTGCCAATGTTCGCTACTGGCTGGGAAACGCTTACTTTGTTCTCAAAGACTATAAAAACAGTTTGGAAAGTTTTCAGATTATTGCCAACAAGTTTGACACTTATCCAAAGATTGCTGATGTGCTATTCAGCATTGCAGACTGCCAGGATTCGCTAAATGACAAAGAAGCAGCCAAACTTACGCTTAAACAGATCGCTACCAAATTCCCCAATTCCGATGCGGCCGCAAAAGCCAAAAAAGAATTGGCTACATTCAAATAGCGCTTAGAATCGAAACCTCCAATAATCATGCCGACTTCCAGAGCGAGCACATCGCTACGCATCAGCGAAATATTTTATTCGTTGCAGGGTGAAAGTTCCCGGGTTGGTATCCCCAGTGTATTTATCCGCCTGACAGGTTGCCCGCTGCGCTGTTCCTACTGTGATACGACCTATGCCTTTACCGGTGGTCAGACCCAAACTTTGGCTGAGATCATGCAGGAAGCGGCCACTTACGCCACGCAGTATATTTGTGTCACCGGTGGCGAACCGTTGGCACAAAAGGGCTGTATCACGCTGCTACAATCATTGTGTGACAAGGGATACTGCGTATCTCTGGAAACCAGCGGCGCGCTCGATGTCAGCGCTGTTGATTCCCGCGTTGCAAAAATACTGGATATAAAAACACCCGCTTCCGGTGAGATGCAAAAGAACTTGTGGGGCAATCTGCATCATCTGAATGCACATGACGAAATAAAATTCGTATTGTGTGACGAGGCTGATTACCGCTGGGCAACACAGGTTTTGCAAGAACATAAGCTGGCAAATAAATGCCCGGTGTTGTTTTCTCCCGCACAAGGTCAACTTGAAGCACGCGCGCTCGCAGAGTGGATATTGCGTGACCAACTGCAGGTACGCTTGCAAGTACAATTACATAAATTGCTTTGGGGAAATCAAAAGGGAAAATGAAGAACGCTGTCGTATTACTTTCCGGCGGTTTAGACTCGGCAACTGTATTGGCAATTGCACGCCAACAGGGCTACTCCTGCTATGCGCTGAGCGTAGATTACGGGCAACGCCATCATGCCGAATTGGCGGCCGCGGCGCGTGTAGCCAAGACCTTGGGGGCAACCGAGCACCGCGTCATTAACATCGACCTGACTGCTTTCGGCGGCTCCGCCCTTACCGACTCAAACATCGCTGTTCCCGAACAGGAAAGCATCGGCATTCCGCTCACCTATGTTCCCGCACGCAACACCATCATGCTGTCACTCGCCCTGGCATGGGCAGAAGTGTTACAGGCGCAAGATATATTCTTTGGTGTGAATGCGGTCGATTATTCCGGCTACCCGGATTGCCGTCCGGAATATGTGGCCGCATTCGAACGCATGTCCAATCTAGCCACCAAAGCAGCAGTAGAAGGCCACCCCCTTACCTTACATGCCCCGCTATTACATCTGAGCAAAGCTGAAATTATCCAGCAAGGAATCAAGCTGTGCGTGGATTACAGTATTACGGTTTCTTGCTACCAAGCCGACGAACAAGGGCGTGCCTGCGGCGTGTGCGACTCATGCCGCTTGCGCCGCGCAGGCTTCGAACTCGCAGGAATCCCAGATCTGACGCGTTACGCAACACATAAGTTGTCCATTTTGCGTTGACAGTAAAGGACAAATCCGTATAATGCGCGCTTCCTTTTGGGATGAGGGACGTTAGCTCAGTCGGTAGAGCAGCGGACTTTTAATCCGTTGGTCGCCAGTTCGAATCTGGCACGTCCTACCACTTATCTAAACGGATTCAACAAGTTGCTCTGACTTGATGAAATGGCAGTTTGCTCGAGCACTTCCCAGGGGCTTACCCTCACCAGTTTTGCCAAATCTATCTGTGAAATAGCGGGTGTTTTGTACAGCTAATCCACTCTTGTCTCAATAAATTTCGTAATACAGTATTCGCGTTGAGGCTTAGTGAATCAAATTGAGTCATCCAGTCACAACGATTTGCACATCAATTTAGCGCACATCTCTTATCAAGATGTGCGCCTTCTTTTATAACTTAATAAATTTATTTATCATCACATCACAACTCTGACTTTAACTAATTGCAAATACTGTATTATTTAAGTATGATAATAACCAATGCTGAAATTTCAATTACCGCTTGAAATTTGACTGAATACGGGTAGCGTATCAAGCGATGGGAATAAAAGGGTTCTTGTTAATAAACAAGGACTGTGAAATAATAAATACCATTACAAATACAATATGAGAATTTGAAGCGTATTAATCCTCGCCCAAAAATATAAATTGTATAGTGGCGAGTCTGTTTGCATATACCGTAGGATGCTGCAAAACACTATTGCGGAATTGTTATCCGTAGTTAAGATTTTTTAATTATTTTTCATGCAGGAGCATTTTCTGCGTTGGTTGATGTGGTTTGTAAAGGCTTCAGTTGAAAACCAACGCAAAAGGAACAGGGGCAGGGAGAGGGGCAGGGAGAAGAAACAGTTACTAAAGTAACGGTGTAGTTATATAAGAAATTCGCGCACATTCCTTAACAGGGTGTGCGTTTTCTTTTTCTACTGTTACGACCGGATACGAATAAACCCAAGTCCTGTTGCACTACCAAAACATTACTTTCGCTAAACCCTGATAATACAGTGCAATAAACTCCGTACTTTGCACACAAGCCAAATGCGCCGCCTGTAATACGTTAAACGGAACTATTGATTATCCTGGTTTTGTTGAGCCTGAGCTGCGCGCTGAGCATTTCTCTGTGCAGCGCGTTCGGCACGCATTTTTTGCAGCTCAAGCTGCTCCAACCTGGTTTGTTCTTGAATTTGAGCATTTCTATCCCTGGCGTCTTCAGCATCTTGCTCGGCCTGAACTCTTCTTTGAAATTCAGCGCTTCTATTTTGTTGAGCAGATGAGCTTTTAGAGGAAGTACCACCGCTACTGGAACATGCCGAAAGCATGAAGCCGACACAAAGTCCTGCGAATAATAAAGAAAGGCTCTTGGAAATTAGTCCAGCCAACCCCAAAATCGTTTGTTGAGAATTTTTGCTCATGCTATTTCTCCTAGTCAAATTTATAAAAACTATTAAATTCCTTGAATTACGTTCAGTTTTTTGCTGTCGCAGTGTCAACAAATTTGAAACTGAGGCACTCAAAGGTAACAACGCTGGCAAGCACAAAAACAGGCTGTTTATTAATCCGATGAGTGAATATCGACAGAATCTATAAATTCTTTAATTCAAAATGCAAAATTTTCCGATTGCCTACTCAATACGCAAAATCTCTTTGAGCAAGGGAACAGTGGCTGCCCGTTTTTTCAGGCGCAGGCAATGCGCATCCAACTCGTCCAATACACTCAATAAATAAGGCAAATCGCGTTGACCGTGACGTAACAGATAGTGCGTCACTTCTATGGGTAACTCAAAGCCGCGTACCAGTGCATGCTGAAGCAAGGCTTGAGATTTTTCTTCGTCATTCAGCCCGTGAATTTGGTATACCAATCCCCAACCCAGCCGAGTGCGCAGATCGTCACGTAACTGTAAATATGCCGGCGCAACGTTTCCGCTCACGAGCAGCATGCCACCACTCTCGCGTAACTGGTTATACAAGGCAAACAATTCAATCTGCGCTGCGGCATCCAGACTTTCGACATCGTCCACCGCAACCACCTGTACCGCCTCTGGCACGGCACCACTGCTATAGATTGCCGATTGACCGTTCGCGGTCGCACGCCCCACCACTGCCTGCAACAAGTGGCTTTTGCCGCTGCCGTTTTCGCCCCACAGATAAATTCCCCGTTCACCACCCGTGCCGGACAGCGCATGACGCAACGCAGCGTGCAACTCCAGGTTGCGCCCAATAACAAAATTATCCAAGGTTGGCATCCATTGTGGTGCAATGCCCAAAAGCAGTTGAGTCATAACAAATCCGGTAATAAAAACAAAATCACAACACGTGCTATAGAGCGAGTTGAGGCCATTTCAGGTAGAATTCGCCCTTCAAAATTCGTCGATCCAAGCGGACGGCACTTTATCCCGAAGAAAGCGAGAACTCAACTTGAGCACCCCTTCCAACAGTCTTTCCTACCGCGATGCCGGTGTAGATATCGACGCTGGCGACCAGTTAGTCGAAAACATCAAGCCCTTTGCCAAGCGTACCATGCGCCCTGAAGTTCTTAGCGGCATTGGCGGTTTTGGCGGATTGGTCGAAATCTCCAAAAAATTTAAAGAACCCGTGCTGGTATCCGGCACGGACGGCGTGGGCACCAAGCTCAAACTCGCTTTCGAGTTAAATCGCCACGACACGGTCGGCATCGATCTCGTCGCCATGAGTGTGAATGATATTCTAGTTCAAGGCGCGGAACCTTTATTTTTCCTCGACTACTTTGCCTGCGGGAAATTGGATGTCCCAGCCGCTACCGAAGTTATCAGGGGTATTGCTTTGGGTTGCGAGCAATCCGGGTGTGCATTGATCGGCGGCGAGACGGCTGAAATGCCGGGCATGTATCCGGTGGGGGAATATGATCTCGCCGGCTTCGCGGTAGGAGTGGTGGAAAAATCAAAAATCATTACCGGCGAACACATTAAAGGTGGCGACATTGTATTGGGGCTTGCTTCCAATGGCGCGCACTCCAACGGTTATTCACTTGTTCGTAAAATCATTGAGCGCACACATCCCGACCTCAATGCCAAGTTCGACGGTGAACGCACGCTGGCCGATTGCATTATGGCGCCGACGCGTTTGTATGTGAAACCGCTGCTTTCTCTGATGCAACAAATTACGGTCAAAGGCATGGCTCACATCACCGGCGGCGGCATCACCGAAAATGTACCGCGCGTATTGCCTGCCAATGTCGTTGCCGACATCGACAGCAAAACATGGCAGTTGCCCAAGCTGTTTCACTGGTTGCGTGAAGGCGGTAATGTCGAAGCGCAGGAAATGTTCCGCACCTTTAATTGTGGCATCGGCATGGTGGTGGTCGTGGCAGCTCAAGATGCGGACGCAGCGATCAAACATTTGCAAGCCGTTGGCGAATCGGTGTCGCGTATCGGCGTTATTCGCGCCCGCAACGGCAACGAGCATCAAACTCAAGTTCGTTGATCGCAACTACACTCAGCGTATGAAAAAAGTCGTCATCCTTCTCTCCGGTCGCGGCAGCAACATGCAAGCCCTGTTGGATGCAAAGTTGCCATGCCAATTTGCGGCTGTCATCAGCAATCGGGCGGACGCTCCGGGCTTGTCCATTGCCAAGAGTTTAGGCATCCCCACCGCAGTTGTTCAACACAACGATTATGCCGACCGCGAATCGTTTGATAAAGCACTGGCAAAAGTGATAGATCGCTATACGCCGGACGTGATTGCATTGACTGGTTTCATGCGCATTTTGACTGCCGGTTTTGTGGATCGCTATCGCGGCAAACTCATCAACATCCACCCTTCCCTGCTTCCCGCTTACACCGGAATCAACACGCACGAGCGGGCACTGCATGATGGTGTAAAAATTCATGGCTGCACGGTGCATTTTGTTACGCCCACACTCGATGTTGGCCCCATCATCATTCAGGCTGCCGTACCTGTTTTGTATGACGACACGCCCATTTCTCTGGCAGCACGAGTACTCCACGAAGAACATCGCATCTATTCACAAGCACTTCGCTGGATATGCCGCGAACAGGTTTGGCTGAGCGCGGATGGGCGCGTCGCCATGAACCGTCTTGAGCAACCTGGCGCACCGTTGATCTCTCCCGGTCTGGGTTAAACTACGGGCTATCGCAGTGGATTTCCACATCGTGAACCGTCCACCCTGTTGCACAAAAACATGACCCGATTGTTTGCCACTCCAAATCGACGCATCACCTTGGCTATCGTCCTGTCGGTGCTGTTGCATGGATTGGTATTGAGGTTGCCGGACTTCCAACTGCCCGAACATGAACCCCGGTTGCACGCCTTACAAGCAAAACTCATCCCGCTGCCAAAAACCGCCGGTAAACCCGGCCCCCGTAAACACAAATCCAAACCCAAAGCCCCAACTGCTCCGCAACCAGAGCCAGTCGCTCAAGCCATTCCCGATATTCCTGCTGCGGCAAGTGCCCCCCTTGCCACCAGTGAACCTATTGCTACCAGCGAGCCAGAGGCTGCAAGTTCGCCTGTTGCCGCGAGCGAACCTGTGGCAACAAGTACACCTCTCGCCGCAAGCGAATCGGTAGCTGCGTCTGCTCCTGTTGCCGCCGAGACAGAGCCTCAGCGTCCGCCTTTGCCCAAGCACGCAAAACTCCGCTTCTCCGTTTACGTCGGTGAAAACAAGTTCAAAGCGGGCGAGTCGGTACACACTCTGGATATTGTTGACGGACATTACACACTTAATGCCGATGCACATACAACAGGACTGGTTCGCGTATTTAAAAGTTATCACATAGAACAAACCAGCACGGGTACTGCAACGCTACTCGCATTGAAACCGGAAAAGTTTTCAGAAGTGATCACCCAAAGTGGCGGCAAAGATACCAGTAGCGCCGAGTTTGATTGGACTAATCAAAAGATACACTTTTCCAACAATACCGAAGCAGCCCTGCTTCCCCAGACGCTGGACATTTTAAGTACCCTCTATCAATTCCCGCCGATGCGCGAACGGGATGAAGTTATTTCGTTAAAAATCGCCACCGGAAAAAAACTCGAAACTTACCGCTTTCAAATCACCATTGAAGAACAGATTGAAACGGCGATAGGAACATTGCAAACGGTTCACTTCCGCAGGCTGCACAATGCGAATGAAGAAGGCCTCGAAATTTGGTTCGCCCAGGAATACCGCCTGCTCCCCGTCAAAGTGCGTCACCTCAATCGCGAAGGCAAGGTTGATGGAGAAGCGATCATTTCCGAAATTCGTGTTTCAGATGAATAATCTCCCGGTGTCATAGACAACACGTGAATATTGATGACACTGAATGCAGTTCGTGATTCATCCTCCCGTTGCTTCGTATTTATCGGGCTTGCTTTGTTCGCTGCTCTTCTGGGGGGATGCAGCAACATGAGTCAAAGTCCCGACATCGTCAAAGTCCGTGATCCGGGCAATAGAATTTATCGCGACGAACCCGCCTCGGAGCGCGCCAAGTCAGAGTGGGAATATGCGGTCATGAGCGAAAATGCCTACCGCGATCACTGGACCAAAGAACGGCCCGTCGGCAGCCCGCAGCTTTCGCTTGCGGCAATCCCACCAGAACAAGTTACCACCGAATGTGTTGCCAATTCTGACAAACCTATACCACTGCCGGGCTGGTTCCGTTGGGCGGATTTCCCGGAAGAAGATCCGGCATTAGAAGATTATGCGGACAAACAACAACTATTTTTTGAGGTCTGGCAAAAAGGCATTCCGGGAGAAACAGTCGCTATTGTTTTTCGCGGAACGGTGCAGAGAAAATGGCAAACATGGCGAGCTGATTTTCACTGGTTCACACCCCTGCACGAAGATCAATACACCGTCGCAGCCGAGAATCTGGCAAAAGATTTTGCTACAGAAGTCGGCAAACGCTTGCAAAACGGCTCATTAATCGGAAAGGTGCAACTGGTTGCAGTGGGGCACTCATTGGGCGGAGGACTGGCACAAGAATTTGCTTATGCGTTGCCGGACAAACCGGACATCCCGAGAATCACCAAGGTGTATGCTTTCGACCCGTCGCCCGTCACCGGCTTTTATTCCGTACCTTCTGCACAGCGCGATATCAATACCAAAACGCTGGATATTTACCGGATATTTGAGCATGGTGAGATCCTCGCCTATATCAGATTGCTTGCCAGCTACGTTATCCCGCCTTCAGCCACAGACCCCGCTATTTCAGAAATTCGCTACAACTTCGATGCGTCCTTGGATGGTGTCGTCAATCACTCCATGGCAAAGCTGGCCTGCGGCCTGGTTAAAGCGGCGGCGATGAAATAAATCTTTAGCCACAAAGTTCAGCTATCCCCTCTCCCGCAGGCGGGAGAGGGTTAAGGTGAAGGGCGTCGAGTAGAAATAGTTTCTTTTTATCTCACCACCCCTCATCCCCACCCCTTCTCCCGCCTGCGGGAGAAGGGGGCAATTGGTTCCGGCTTGTCCGGCTTAGGACAAACCCAAATAAATTATTCTCAACTGTTTTCTCGACGAGATAACTTGAGCATCTGTTAAAATGCGGAGCTTAAAACCAGTTGTCAGACATTAGTCGTTAGTTAAATCAAACCCCAACCAACGGCTAACGTCTACCGACTCCAAACTGCTTTCCACCCAAGGTTTACTCATGCTCATCACCGAATACCGTCTCGATCTCGTCATGCAAGCACTGCGCACCATTTTGCCATTGGTGCATCCGGCGGACACGACACTGCGTTACTTCTTTCAAGCAGAACGTGTCGGCTCAAACGAACGTGCGCTCATCGCGGAAACGGTGTTTGGCGTATTGCGGCATCGGCTATTTTTAGCACACGCTTGTACCACGCCTGTCAGTGCCGCCAATAAAACAACACCGCGCCGCATGGCGCTTGCTTATTGGGTACGCTTTGACGGATACAATGTGCGTGAGCTTGCGCCTGTGCTTAAAGCCGGCGAAGCTGAATGGCTGGGGCAAGTAAAAGGCATCAAGCTCGACGATCTCCCCCTGTCGATACAGGCTGAGTTGCCCGACTGGATAATCGAAAAACTGCGCACACAGCGCGGCGATCACGAAATTCTTGCGCTTGGATTATCAATGCAAGCAGCCGCCCCGCTTGATCTGCGCGTTAACAGCCTGAAGGCGAATCGCGATGAAATAGTGCAAGGTCTCAGTGCCGAAGGCGTTAGCGCCGTGGCCACACCCTACTCGCCCTACGGCATCCGTGTTGCCGGCAAACCCGCGCTGAACAAAAGCCCGCTTTTCCTCACAGGACGCTTTGAGGTTCAGGATGAAGGCAGTCAATTGTTGGGCCTGCTGCTCGCGCCAAAACGCAATGATATGGTAGTGGACTTTTGTGCGGGCGCGGGCGGCAAAACGCTCATGCTCGGCGCGCTAATGAATTCACAAGGCCGCTTATACGCGTGGGATGTTTCCGAAAAGCGCCTCGCTAATTTGAAACCGCGTTTGGCGCGCTCGGGCTTGAGCAATGTGCAGCCTCAACTCATCGCCCACGAGAACGACAACAAGATCAAGCGCCTCGCGGGCAAAATCGACCGCGTGCTGGTAGATGCCCCCTGTAGCGGGCTTGGCACGCTGCGCCGCAACCCCGATTTAAAATTTCGCCAGTCCGAACAAAGCGTGGCAGAGCTTACCCAAAAACAAGCCTCGATTCTCGCATCGGCAAGCAAACTGCTCAAAGTCGGTGGCCGCCTAGTCTATGCGACCTGCAGTTTATTGCATGAAGAAAACCAAGGCATCGTCGAGGCATTTTTGGCGCAACATGCCGACTTTGCCCTACTACCCGCAAGCGAAGCGCTAGCCCAACAAAAAATCCCCCTGGAAATGGGCGACTATCTACAACTGTTGCCCCAACAACACGGCACGGACGGATTTTTTGCAGCCGTGATGGAACGCAGGAGTTAGGCGTAAATCAAAGCAAAGCCCCCTGAAAGCGTATTGACATTTAAAAGGTGAAATGAGATTGTTTAAAATGCCATACAAAGCAGTCGTACAAGCGCCAGCAAATATTGCTGCGAGACTGACAGAATTCGGCTATCTAGTGTAGTGTTGCATGGTTGACGAGACTTAATGTGAATATCAGTAAATCCCTTGTAGGAGTCGGCTTTAGCCGCGAAGGGAATGCTGAATTTCACCGTTAGCATCGCGGCTAAAGCCGCTCCTACAGAGCTTATTAAGTTCCAAACAGGATGCAACACTACACTAGGGACGGTCACGACCGGCAGCTTGCGTTCTTGCTGTTAGCATTTCGAAAGATAAATTTGAACTTTTCTAATCAACTGTCCTATAGGTTACAGATGACTCGTACTTAACGGCGATATATATTGCTAGGGAAACACCGAATAAGTCCACGAAATGAAACATAGTGCGTTAATAGCAAGAGAGCTATAGCCAAGAGAATGAAGATGAAACAACAGACACTATCGACGAATGGATTCGAGACTTACCGGAAGCCAACTCGCAAAGCGGAGTTTCTCGCACGCATGGAAACATTGGTGCCATGGGAGGAATTCGTCAAAGTAATCGAGCCTTTCTACCCGAAGGCAGGGAACGGACGCCCACCGGTTGGATTGGAGCGCATCTTGCGGATGTACTTCATTGCCAACTGGTTCAACTTATCCGATGTGGCTTGCGAAGACGCGCTGTACGATGTGCCCGCCTTTCGGGACTTTTGCGAATTTGACTTGGGTCAAGAGCGCATCCCGGATGCCACGACGCTGATGAACTTTCGCCACTTGCTTGAGCAGAATGATCTGGGTGCGGCAATGTTTACCAAGGTGGGTGCGTTACTGCTTGCCAATGGCATGAAACTGTCAGGCGGCACTATCGTTGATGCCACCATCATTGCTGCACCGAGCTCTACCAAGAATGCAGACAAAGCACGCGACCCCGAGATGCACCAAACCAAGAAGGGCAACCAGTGGCACTTTGGCATGAAGGTGCATATCGGCGTGGATAGCAAAACGGGTCTTGCTCATAGCGCAACGGTCACGCCGGCCAATGTCCATGATAGTCAGGAGTTACCGAATCTGCTGCATGGCAACGAGACTCGGCTGTATGGCGACAGCGCCTATACCGGACAGAAAGAAGCAATCAAACAGGTTGCGCCAAAAGCACGCGATTTTACCAACAAACGCGCAAGCCGCAATACACCATTGACGGATGCCGACAAGGAAACCAACCGCAGGAAATCACAGGTGCGTGCGAAGGTTGAACATCCATTTCGACCACTCAAGAACATTTTTGGTTTCGCCAAGGTGCGCTACCGTGGCTTGATGAAGAATGCCAACCGCGCATTTGCGATGCTGGCGTTGATCAATCTGGACAAGTGGGGATTGCCGCTGACAGGACAGGTGCGTCCTGCGTAGCAAGAAAATGGAAGAAACCTCTAAATGAGGCAGCAAAATGCGTAATCGCAGATGAATAAATACTATTTATTTAACAAACCAGATTCGTCAGATCAAAGCCTGCTTCATGTAGGTACTTGTTCGGCGCATCCCTAGAGTATTATTGAAAGGCATGCAAAATGTCACATGGTTGTAATTGCAAGAAGAGTAATGATCGTTACGTTAGTTTCAAAGGGATAGACTGCGATGGCAATGCCCACCGAATTATGGAACATGTATTCCGGCATCTGGCTATTCCAGAACGCCGTAACGAGTTTTGGGAATATTTTTCGAAGAAACGCGCTGGTGGTTCCGTTCAAATCCCTAACGATCTCTTTCTGATTCACTCTTACATAAATCAAGTTAGGGAGTTGTTTGAAACTTGGGAGGACAATGAGGCTTTGAAGCTACTAAGTCAATTGGAAGATGAGTGCTGTTGAGATTCATGTGCGCATGAATTGGTTATACTGAACGGCTGTTGACGTTGGGTATTGCTGACACAGGTATTCGCGATGGTCGACTGAGTACTCACGGCCGATTGTGTTGAAAAACTATTTTTTGAACCACTTTAAAAATATTCTAGCCTCATAAAGCGATTATTAGTTTTTCGATATGGGCGGGTACCTTTGGTATTGATAAACTCGCATGTAAGTCAATATACCCAGCCACATTCGACAATCAAGTGCGATTTGTGGGCGTACTTTTAAATCGTGAAATTTTTCCGGGGGTGCGAAAAATAGTTTTTCAACACAATCGGCCAAATTGGGACAGTCGTTAATGAAAAAAGGCTGCCATACAAGCCGTCATTCATTGCACCTAGCAGTATGCCAAATCCAGAATTAGAATTACAAAACTATCGTTGTACGTCCCCAAATCTTCGATCAAGAGTTGACTCCCCTTAATAACATAGCAAGCCTCAACAAGCACATCTGTTATAGCTTATTCCAGCAAGCCCAACAGTGCCGCTTGAACCGCTGCAGCGGTGCGGGTCGTGACCCCGAATTTATCCATCGTATTGTTAATGTGAAAATTTACAGTACGCTCGGTAATCCGGAGAATTTCTGCTATTTCGCAGGAAGTCTTGCCGTTCGCTGTCCAGCGCAACACCGATAATTCCCGAGCGGAGAGTTTTACTTTAATGGTGGGCATAAATTGCTTAACCAGCAACGGAGCCAGGCTTTGGTGTGCGATATGTGCAAGCCAGGTGATACGGGCTTTTTTGTCTTCTACTTCCGTTTCATATAAGAGCCGATTATATCCGGACAAATCTAGCAGGCTAGCCACACCATGCGCGCCACGGGTGGGGTGGGAAATACCGGAATATATCCCCGCAGCGCGTGTTATAGATAAAACCCCGGGGTTGCGGGAGAACCTGCTCTCATCCGTCCAAACTACCATTTCCATTGAGCTTGTTGCATGCTGCACCACAGGATCAATACTTACGTAATTGGCAAGTTCATAGGCTTGCTGAAAAGTCTTTGGATAAGTGGAGAGGACAACGGCAATAGGGTTGGTAATAGGCACCGGAGCGCGTAGGCCGAAGGAACAGAAATCGAAGCCTAGTTCTGTCGCCAATTCGATAATTTTTTCAAACGCCGAGTGATCGCTATCAACGAAACGCATTTCCTTCAACTGGTGTTTTTGCCATTCATCCATATCTTAAAGCTAAGTTCACTGCTTATTCAATCAGTTGAGAATTTTTTTGCTACCGGACTGTTAACTCATTCGTTGTTAAAACAGTTGACCTGTAAGTTTTTACAGCTATACGTTGCGCTCAAATTATAGTCGAATAAGCACCTATGCACCTTCTATATAAAATCATGATCGACAAGATGTTCGCTGACCATTTCGCAACTCACTGGATAGATTCCTGGAACCAGCACGACCTTGTTCGTATTTTGTCGCATTACACCGACGACTTTGAAATGTCATCGCCCGTAATCATCCAGGTGGCAGGCGAACTGTCAGGAACACTAAAGGGCAAGGAAGCGGTGGGTTCCTATTGGGCTAAAGCCCTTCAATTAGTTCCGAATCTTCATTTTGAGTTGGTCTCCACGCTTGTCGGTGTAAACAGCATCACGCTCTATTACAACGGAGTCCGTGGCGCATCCGCAGAGGTGTTTCACTTTAACCAAACTGGCAAAGTTACAAGTGCATTTGCACATTACTGGCTTTGTCCGCTACGCGGAGTGACTTTCTTGCTGGATCCCTGCCTGCGCGAGGATGACGGTTCTATTGAATTATTTGGGTTTAATTCCGTTCACGGCACGATGCGGGCATAAAGTTCTTAATTAGGTAGGAGTAAGTATTGACCGCAAATCTGTTTTAATGCATATTGACCAGCATGATTACAATGGTTAAACAGTATGATTACCCAAACAAACGCAGTTAGCTTCAGGCAGAACTTGGGCGAAATGCTCAATCAGGTGCAATACAGGCACGATAGCGTAATCATCAACAAAGATGGCAAGCCGGTCGCTGCGTTGGTTGACGCTAGGTTGTTCGAGCGCATTCGACGTATGCAAGCTCGCTTTGATGCCCTGAGCCAGCGTATTGAGTTAGGTTTTGCGAATGTACCCGAGGCGGAAGGGCTTGCTGAAATTGATGCAGCCATTGCGCTTGAAAGGACTCAGATTCGCTCATCAGCCAAGAAGCGTTAGCCCATTCCTGTGGCTACTCTGCGAGTGGTGCTCGATACGAATGTACTTCTGTCAGGCATTGCTTATCCTGCAAGCGTGCCGGGAAAAATAATGTCCGCCTGGCGACACGGTTCGGTTGATGTGCTGCTTTCTATTTACATCCTGGATGAGTTTAGGTGCGTGCTGCCACGGCTAGCTAAACGACATGGTTTGACATTAGCCGAGATTGAAGACTTGGTAGATGTTCTTTCCTTGCAAGCTGAAGTCATTGAACCGCTTCCAAGCGAGGAACCTGACTTGCGCGATGTTGATGACCTGCCCGTATTGGGCACCCTGCTTGCAGCACTAAAAACATCAGACGTTGACTACCTCATCACTGGCGATAAAGATTTGCTGGTATTGTCCGGGCGTTATCCAATCGTGACACCCGCGCAGTTCTGGGCTACCCATGCGGGGCTTTGAACATTGTTATTCCAGCAAACCCAACAGTGCTGCTTGAGCAGTTGCGGCGGCGCGGTTCGTGACCCCGAATTTTTCCATGGCATTATACTTGACCTGTTAATTTTGACAGGTATCAATCCTATTGCAAACATAGTCTAATGGGCTAATAGGCTACTGTGCATATGCTCTGCGTATTAATCCAGGATTGTCCATGAGAACGTAGGAGTTAGATTTGTTCTAACTGGATAATTTCGGTTAACAATTAAGCTGATAGTCGGGTAGGGATTTCCCTACCCCCTTCGTCAATCCCTACAATAAAATAGGGATTTCCTGATGGACTAAGTAATGAAATTGTGGGAATCTCAACCATGGTTGAAGTGAGTGTATCTATAACCCGCGTATAGCATAATTACTATAGAAACAAAGAGTTAATAACTTATCCGTCCGGCTCTTTGGTTTATGATTTTATTTTTGGAGATGTAACATGAAGCGCCACGCATCAATGAACCGTGCCTACCGTTTGGTCTGGAGCCAAGTACGAAATGTTTGGGTTGCCGTTGCCGAGAACGCCAAAGGCGCAGGGAAGGGCGGACGCAGCAGTTCACTATTACTGCCCAAGGCCATTGTCGCCGCGCTTTCGCTTGCCTTCGCGCCGTTTGCACTCGCCAACCCTATCGGTGGCACAGTCAGCAGTGGTCAGGCCACCTTCGCGACAAAAGGTAATACCCTTACCGTCACCAACACGCCCGGCACTATTATCAATTGGCAGGGCTTTTCTATCGGCGCAAATGAAACCACCAATTTTGCGCAACAGAGCGCGGCTTCAACGGTTTTAAACCGGGTTACCAGTGCCAACCCAAGCAGTATTCTCGGCAGCTTGCAGTCAAACGGTCGGGTATTTCTGGTTAATCCAAACGGTATCGTTTTCGGTGCGGGATCAACTATCAACGTGGGCGGACTTGTTGCCACCACGCTGAATCTGAGTGATGCCGATTTTCTGGCAGGTAAAAATAACTTTACCGGGGGCACTGCTGCAACGGGTAATGTGAGCAATGCGGGCAACATCACGGCACAGAATGGCGGGCAAATTTATCTGATCGCCCCCAATGTCGATAACTCAGGAGTTATCAACGCTCCCAATGGTGAAATAATTCTTGCGGCGGGCAATAGCGTGGTACTGGTAAATAGTCTTGCCCCCAGCCTTGGCGTGAGCATTACCTCACCCGCTGGCAATGCCACAAACGTGGGGCAACTGGTCGCCAGTGCGGGCAACCTTGGTTTGTTTGGTGCTTTGGTTAATAACTCCGGCGCTATCCGTGCCGATAGTGCCACGATGCAGGGTGGCGAGATTGTTCTTAAAGCCAGCCAAAATGCGTCAGTGGGTGGCGCAGTCAGTGCCACTGGAACAACCGGCGGCACCATCGAAGTACAAGGCAGTGCTGTGCATATCACCTCGGGAGCGTTGTTGGATGCTTCCGGTGCAAACGGCGGCGGCACGGTGCTGGTGGGCGGAGGCGCACACGGTGCCGACTCCTCAGTGATGAATGCGCAAACGACAACAGTGGATGCCGGTTCAACCATTAAAGCGGATGCAAGACAGAACGGCAATGGAGGAAAAGTCACCGTTTGGTCGGACGTGGCTACGCAGGCTCACGGCAGTATCTCAGCCCAAGGTGGGGTGGGCGGAGGTAATGGCGGATTCATTGAAACCTCGGGACATAGTCTTGATGTGAATGGCATACAGATAACAGCTGCGGCACCCCATGGACTAACAGGAACATGGTTGCTGGACCCTGTAGACTTTACGATTGCGGCAAGTGGTGGTGATATCACCGGTGCCCTGCTTTCTACCGAACTTGGTAGTGCAAACGTCACCATCTTATCAAGTAGTGGTGCTGTCGGAGGAACGGCGGGAAATATCAATGTAAATGATGTCGTAAATTGGTCTGCCAACAAGTTGACCTTAAATGCATGGAACAACATTAATATCAACGCCAATCTGAATGGGTCGGGGACGGCGATTTTGGAACTGATATATGGGCAAGAAGCTGGCGTAGCCTACAACGCAGCCTTAATCAACACTGGTGTAGTCAATTTAAACAAAACCGCAGCGGGTATTTTCGCTCAAATTAATCTGCCTGCCGGGCCAAACTTCAGCACAGTATCTGGGCAAATTAGTGCAGGTCCTACTGGATCTATAACCACAAACTACACCGTAATCAACAGCTTGGGTGCTGCGGGTAGTCTTACAGGTTTAGATTTGCAGGGTATAAATGGTAATCTTTCAGCTAACTACATGCTTGGAAGCAATATCGATGCATCAGCAACGAGTGGCTGGAATTCCGGGGCAGGTTTCACACCGATAGGAAATTCCATCGCGCAATTTACCGGTACATTCTGGGGCGCGGGTCACGTAATTAGTAATCTCTACATCAATCAACCAACAACAGCAGGAAGCTACATTGGTCTATTTGGCTACATAAATTCGCCCACAGCAGTGGTTCGAGATGTTGGCTTGGTCGGTGAAAGCATTACTGGATATTTCTATGTTGGCGGCTTGGTGGGCTATAACTTTGGTGGCACGATCAGCGGCAGCTATACCACAGGTAGCGTGACTGGAATTAATTTAGCCGGCAGCGGTTATATAGGCGGCTTAGTCGGATATAACGGCAACTCGTCTGCAACTTCCACGAATTCAACCGTAACTGATAGTTTTTCAACTGCTACTGTCACGGCCACATCCGGTATCAGTGTTGTAGGCCAGAGTGGTTATGGTGACAGTGTTGGAGGCCTGATCGGTTATGCTGATTACGGCTCATTTATTAATAACTCTTATGCTACAGGAAATGTGAGCGGATTAACCAATGTAGGAGGATTGGTGGGGTCTGCAAAAGGGAATATAAGCAATAATTATGCTAAAGGTAATGTGAGTGGATCAACCGATATAGGGGGGCTGATAGGCTGGAATGGCTCAGGTGCTGCCTCAAGTGCGCTGATTAATAACTATGCCTTGGGTTCGGTTAGCGGAAGTTTAGATGTTGGCGGTCTGCTTGGCCTTAATGATAGCCTAGGTACAATCACTAACAATTTCGCTACTGGCGCTGTGGCTGGAACAACTGATACCGGAGGGCTAGTCGGTCTAAATAAGGGCAGCATTAATTTTGCCTACTCGACTGGTAATGTCACAGGCACAGGCACAGCTGATACCGGAAGTCTGGTAGGTGTTAATCAACCACAGGCATATGCAACAAATGTGTATGCTACGGGTAGCGTTAATGGTGCAGGTGTAAGATTAGGCACCCTTGGCTCTAGCTTTAGCTATACGGGGGGAAATCTGTTTGGAGCAGATACCAGCGGAACAATGACTGCCACTTCAAACCTCTATGCAGGATTCCCTACTCTGACTCCCGACAACTGGACAGGTACCGCTGGTGATGGCCTTTGGACATCACCTGCAAATTGGAGCGGGAGCAATGGCATCCCAACTATTTTTAATACGGCTACCTTTGCGGGTACTACTCCTATTACCGTCAGTATTCCTAGTAATGTTTTGGTAGGTAAGATTGATACATCAGGTGCAACCAGTACAACTATCAATTTCACCGAAGCTACCGTCAGCTCGCTCACAATTGGCAACAACGCAGCAGTTACCCTAAACTCCACAATTAACTACGGCACCAGCGGCAAACTCAATTTTACTGCCGCGACAAGTTTGATTTATAACGGTACAGCTACAGGAGCCGTATCAATTTATGCTCCGGTGGGTTCAATTACCTTTGATGCTTCAGTAGCGTCATCCAGTAGTATTACGTTGCTCGCAGGCTCCACTATTACCGAAGGAGCGGGAGGAAGCCTCAATACCACCGGGCTATTAACGACAAGCTCTGTGGGCGGAACAACTTTAAGCGGGGCGAATAATGTTTTTGGCTATACCTCCAGCAATAGTGGCACTGGCGACATTTCATTCACCAACAATGCGGCATTTACTGCCAGTGGTATTACCAATACAGCAGCGGTGGGCGGCATATCGCTGACTGATTCGGCGGCCAATACAGGGATTACCAATTTGGGAGCGATCCTTACCAGCAATGGCGCGATAACGCTGAAGGCCGATTCCATGACCCTCGCAGGGAGCACAATTACAGCGGGGTCAAGCAATGTTACTTTGGCTTCGTACTCACCAACTCAAGCAATCAGCATTGGCACTGGAGGCAGCGGCCTTGTCTTTTCAACGACGGACTTGGCTACTATCTCCACAACAGGTACGCTGGGGTTTAGTTCCGGTACGGGCGGCATTACGGTGAACACGCCACTGAACGCGCCGACTGGGGGTCTATCACTAACTTCTACTGGTACGATTACTGAAACAGGAAGTAATACCATCACTGCAAATTCATTAACAACTTCTTCAGTAGGCGGTACGACGCTGACCAATAATAATGGGATTTTGAGTTACAACGCGACCAATTCGGGTGGTGGCAATATAACAACTTATAGCAATACGGGATTATTGACGGTGACCGGAATCAGTCAGTCCGGTGGGGCGGTAGGTATAGCCAACACGGGTGCGCTTACGCTAGCAGGCGGAGTTATTTCAACAGGAGATATATACTTGACTGTGACTGCGGCTGGTGTTATTTCCGAAGCAGCAGGAGGTTACATCAGTACACCCGGCTTTTTAAGGACAAGCTCAGTAGGCGGAACCGCGCTGGACGGTGCCAATACGGTGGGAAGTTTCAAGGGACTGAATGCAGTCAGCGGCGATATCAAGCTGACCAATACCTACTCCCTTTTTACAATCAAAGCTCCCACAGGACCGGCAATTTCCAATCCTGGCGGAAATGTATATATCTATAATACAGGAGGCGTTGTTGTCGCCGGAAGCGCAAGTTCGAGTGGATCATTTGACCTGACAGCAATCGGCCCGATCACCATTAACAGCGGTGCATCTATCAATGCGGGAGGAAGTGTTGTGTTAATTGCGGGTTCAGCAGGTTCCACCTCAGTGCTAGACAGCATTACAATTAACGGATTTATTTCAGGAAGTAGTGTCACTTTGGACGCAGCCCATGTGACCGGTAATATTCCCGTGAGTGCCACGATTCAAGTAAACGACGCATTTACCCCTCTTCCGACCGTCCTTGACACATTGGCTTCAGTAGTGGCAACGTTGCCGACATCATTAACGGACAGCGATGATAGTAGCGGGAAGAAAGATGTGATGACTACGTTAGCCTCGAATAAATCCGCAACAAATTCACCCATATCCAAATCCCTGCCGGTGTGTAATTAAACTATGAAGTTATTTTCTATGAAACGCGCAATTAGATTGCAGCTCGGATTACTTTTGTCTTTCGGAATTTCACAGGCGGTCCTGGCAGAAACCAATGCGGCCAACTCAAAACCAGCCAGCGAAGAAATTGTCCTGCACTTTGAAGTTCGAAGTTACACGCTGGATGGGGCAACGCTGTTAAGCAAACAGGAGATCGCGCAAACCGTTGCGCCGTATATTGGACAGAACAAAGATTTTTCGGATATCGAACGCGCCTTGGAGGCGATTGAAGATCTTTACGCCAAGAAGGGCTATACAGCGGTTCACGTTCTGCTACCGGAACAGAAAATAGCGCAAGGCAATATCCACTTCCATGTAGTCGAAAGTCATTTTGGGAAAGTCACAGTTAAACATAACAAATTAGAAAAATATGCCACAGATCAAAATGCATTGAATGCGTTGCCGTCAATTAGATCCGGCAATGTTCCCCTTGCCAAAGAAATTGCCAGCGAACTCAGACTGGCCAACGAGAATCCTGCACGCCAACTCAATGTAGTATTAAAAGCTGCTGATAAAGAGGAAGAAGTCGATGCTGACGTTCTTGTCGCCGACAGCAATCCCGGTGCATGGGGCGTCAATTACGACAATAGCGGAACGCCGGAAACGGGACGTAGTCGGCTCGGCTTATCTTATCGTTATGCCAATCTTTTTGACAAAGACCAGGTAGCCAGCATTCAAACCCAGATATCGCCCGAGCATCGGGATCGGGTAAAAGTATTCAGTGGCAGTTACAAGATTCCTTTTTACTCCACCGGTGACAGTGCGGAATTCTCTGCTGCCTATTCCAACGTAAATTCTCTGGTGGGCGGACTTAACAACTTCCAGGGCGGCGGGGAAATTTTCAGCTCCCATTACATTCATCCTGTGGACAAAATAGGTTCATTTGATCCGCGCCTGACCTATGGAATTGATTTCCGTGAATTCAAACCGGTTCAACAAACCACGACCCCGGTGACAGTGTTGTATAACGAGATCGTGGTTACTCCTGCCAGCCTGGCGTTAAGTGCACAAGGCAAAGTCGGTGAATCCGATGTCAGTTTAAATGCCTCTGTTGCAGCTAACCTGGCCAAGCTGAGCAAAGGGCACCCGGCTGATTTTGCACAATACGACCAGATTAATCTGAGCGATCCTAATCCCAACTATCGTGTTATTCGCTATGGCGCAAACTATTTGCAACCGTTGGGAGGAGACTGGCAATTCCGTCTCGCATTGACAGGGCAATGGAGTAAAGATGTCTTGATACAGGGCGAGCAAATTCGTCTCGGCGGTATGGATGGTGTGCGCGGTTTCTCCGAAGGTAGTGAAGGGGGGGATCGCGGTGCTCGCGGCAATGCGGAGCTTTACACGCCTGCGAATACTTGGGGACCCAATACCCGTGGTTTGATATTTTACGATGCAGGGCAGGCGAGTACCACTTTGGGTGCCAATGTGGCGATTGCCAGTTACGGTGCGGGGATAAGATCAGCCTATTCTGACTCTGTGTCGTTGCGCATGGATGCAGGGCGCATTGCAAAAGAGGGTAATGATCCGCAACAGGTAAAAGGCGATTGGCGCGTGCATCTTGCGTTGTCGGCAACATTTTGAAAGTGGGATATGACATGAAAAAACTAACTTCTTCTTTCGTAAGCATCACATTGTTGGCACTGTTGCTGCCTTCGCTTGCTGCTGCCGAAGTGGCTGGCAAGATTGGCTACATGAGTGGCAGCTTAATAGCCAAGCGCGCTGATGGCACTGTCACGATTATGGGGCCAAAATCTGAAGTCATGGCTGGAGACAATCTGGAAACGGGTAACGATAGCTACGCCCAAGTGCAAATGAATGATGGTGCACAGATGACTATACGCCCTAATTCCAACCTCAAGATCGAATCGTTTCAATTTAATAAAGAAGCGTCCAAGGGCGACAATGCCGTTTTCCGTTTGCTTAGAGGGGGGTTTCGTACCGTGAGCGGATTGATCGGTAAGCGCGGCAACCCGGATGCTTACCAGTTAAGAGTCAACACGGCGACAATTGGCATACGCGGAACAGACTTTACAACACGGCTCTGTGCGGACCAAGACTGCGAAGATGCCCCGAATGCAGCGAAACCCCAGCCACCTGTCGCTCCTCAACCTGCCGGTCGTGTCATGTTGGTTCAAGGCGAGTTAACAGATAAAGATTCAGCCGGCAAAGTCCGCAATCTTGTAGCAGGGTCTGCCGTTTATGAGGGCGAACTGTTGTCCACTGCAAAGAGCTCTCATGCGGTCGTGGCATTTCGTGATGAAGGTCGGATAGCGCTACAGGAAGAGACGACTTTTCATATTGAAGCATTTCAATTCAGTCATCATCAGGCAAATGTTCCCGATCAGGAAAACGCCATATTCAGTCTAATCAGGGGGGGGGTTCGAGTCGTGACGGGTTTGATTGGACATATTAAACATGAAAACTATCTTTTTAAATTAAAATCGGCAACCATTGGTATTCGGGGGACCGGTTTTGATGCCTGGTGTAATGGTGAGTGTGTAACGGATGGGGCGAATCTGGGAGCCACTCAAGCCGAGCCGCTGAAAGGCGCAGGTGTCTATGTATGGGCCGGACAAGTGACATTGAATACGACAACAGCAAGTCAGCTCGTTGGCGTGGGGCAAGCGGCTATTCTGGGGCATGATTTAAAACCGGTACCAGTCACAACCATCCCTCCCGGCGTTATTCAAAATAAAACTCCTCGTCCTGACAGTGTGAAGGTGGACATGCTGAAAGAGTTTAAAAACGAAGACAAGCCAACATTGCCTGCACCAAGCACCTCTCCAGCAAAATCCGGAGGGAAAGCAGAGCCGGGCGTGTATGTGACTGTGCATGACGGACAGGTGATTATGACGCATGACAATCAGACACTTAATGTTAGCAAGGGTCAAACAGGGTTTGCGAACGAAAAATTTATTACTCAACTACCGACAATACCTAAATTTATGAGCGGAAATAAACAGTTCGACTCCAAAGGCAGACTGCCGGGAACTTCAAATAAAACGGCAACAGGATCAACGAAAAACGGATGCGTGGTGAAGTAACGAATCGCACGGGTTGAGTATCCAGTTAAGGGTATCAATAGCGGCAAAAGAGCGCGGTGATACCTAACTCAATCAAGACGGCCAAATTTCCACAAAACCGGTTCCTTTTAGTTGGGGTGGGATGGGGGGTATGTGCAAATAAATTTGAGATGTGGATCATCACTGAACGGCAGTTAACAGGCAATGAGTCCGCATAGCGATCTGGCAGCTATGGGTTGATTCTGTTGAAAAACTCCCTCGATTTTTGGCGCTGCGAATGGTATAATTTAGCTTGTCGAAATAAGCTGGGAGCCTTGATATGATTGGGTTACAGACGGATCAGCAAAAACGGCTTTTTTACTCTTTTGACCTTGAAGAACAGGTACCACAGAATCACCTCCTTCGCGGTATCAACCGCCACCTCGATTTAAGCGATTTCCGGCAACATCTTTCCGACTACTACAGTCACACTGGCAGACCCTCAATTGATCCAGAACTGATCATGCGAATGCTGATCATCGGCTACAGCTTTGGCATTCGATCCGAGCGTCGTCTCTGTGAAGAAGTGCATCTGAATTTGGCTTATCGCTGGTTCTGCCGTTTGGGTTTGGAAGACAAGGTTCCTGATCACTCTACCTTCTCCAAGAATCGTCATGGTCGATTTCGTGAGAGCGATGCGTTCCGTCACTTGTTTGAGAGCGTACTGCAACGTTGTATGACCGAGGGGTTGGTACGCGGGGAAGGATTTGCCACCGATGCCAGTATCATCAAAGCGGATGCGCAGCGTGAGCGGGGTCTAAAAGGTGAGAGAGCGATGGATTGGTGCAAGCGCGCGGAAGCGATGCGCCCGGTTCGCGAATACATTGCAGCACTGGAAGAAGCGAACGATACGCCGGAGCCAACTAAAATTATTTCAATGACAGATCCCGCCTCAAGTTGGACTGCTGCACCAGGTGGTCCCGCATTCTTTGCCTACTCGACCAATTATCTGATCGATCTTGAAGCAGGTATCATCGTTGATGTTGAAGCTTCGGCCGTCAGCAAGTCGGCAGAGGTCGAAGCAACCAAAACCATGATCGAGCGTGTCGAAGAAAGATTCGAGATCAAGCCGGATCGTTTGGTAGGTGATACTAACTACGGCTCTGCCGCTATCCTTGGTTGGCTTGTAGATGAAAAGAAGATCGCGCCCCATACCCATGTAGCCGACAAAACGGAACGTAGCGATGGGACGCTCTCTCGCAGTGATTTCCAGTGGGATGAACAAGCCAATGAATATCGCTGCCCGGAAGGTAAAGCCCTGCGCAGCGATTGGCGTCCATTCAAGAATCCGCGTAATCGAATCACGAAGAAAGATACGATTATCTACCGCTCAAGCCAGCCAGATTGCGCAGCTTGCCCCAATAAGAATCACTGCTGTCCGAACACACCGATTCGCAAAATCGCACGTAGCGTTCATGAAAAAGCCAGAGACGTCGCAAGAGACATCGGTAAAACGGATGCCTTCAAGGAGTCGTGTAGACAACGGAAAAAGGTGGAGATGTTATTTGCGCATTTGAAGCGCATCCTAAAAATGGACAAGCTGCGATTAAGAGGATTCAGCGGGGCACAGGATGAGTTCCTGCTGGCGGCGACTGCGCAAAATCTGCGACGAATGGCGAAATGGCTAGTACCTGAAGTACCAGAGGAGAAAATAATGCCTGCTTAAAGGCCAACAAGGGAAGTTGAATCGTCAAATCTGATCTCGCAAATCTGCGAACGCGACAAAATAAAAATTTAAATCAAAACTCAGCCCGAAAAACGGTAAAATTATTTCAGAGTTTTTCAACACAATCGGTTAACAAGCGACGCTCAGTAAATAAAAAGGTAAGCCCGCAATTTCCAACTCGGAATAATTATAATTTCACAACATCCGTTAAAATTATTAGCCAAGTAAAATGTTTAACCCCACCCGAGATCAAGCAAGACAATTTTTATTTGAAACATGGCGAAAACGCCGTGGCGGAGAATTGCTCACGCCGCTGGAAGATTTGACTGCACAACTTATAGACAAACATCCCGAGTATCATGAGTTGCTCGCGGCTCCGGAAGGCAATCAGGACAAGGATTATGCGCCGGACGGCAATGTGGTCAATCCTTTCCTGCATATCATGATGCACCTGACCATTGAAGAACAAATCTCTATCGGCCAGCCGCACGGCATCCGCGAACAGTTTGCGCGGCTCACGCAGAAATATGCATCCGAACACGAAGCGCAACATGCGATGATGGATTGTCTGGGCGAAATGATCTGGCAAGCCCAGCGCAACAAGACAGCACCGGATGCTGCAATTTATATTTCCTGTCTGGAAAGGCAATAATGGCGAATCGTTTGGGCAAAATCGTTACACGCACCGGTGATGACGGCACAACGGGTCTGGCAGACGGCACTCGCGTCAGCAAAGACGATCTGCGCATTGCCGTGATTGGAACGCTGGACGAACTCAACAGCCATATCGGTGTGCTGCTGGCTGAACCGTTACCCGCAGAAGTACGCAATGAATTGCTGCTCATACAAAACGATCTGTTTGATCTGGGCGGCGCAGTAGCTTATCCAGAAGCACCTTTTGTGAACGACAAGTTGCTTCGGTTAGATGTCGCCATCGAACACTATAATGCAACTCTGCCGCCGCTACGCGAGTTTATCCTGCCCGGTGGAACCCGTGCTGCCGCGTTGTGCCATGTCGCGAGAACGCAGGCTCGATGCGCCGAACGTAATTTTGTTGCCTTAATGCAAACTGACAAGGCCCCGCAGGATGGTTTACGTTATCTCAACCGACTATCGGACTTATTGTTCATTTTGAGCAGGGTTATTAATCAGGCAGCGAATCAGCCTGAGTTGTATTGGCAAAGAACGCCTCTTTAACCCGGATCGCCCATTAAAACAAAACACCCTGTAGGTGCACGATTTACCGAGCGATGGCTCTCAAAGAATCGCTCGTCACCCTAAAGGGTACAAGAACCTCTTCGAGGTAAATCGTGCTCCTACAGGCTAATGAACTTTTCGGGTTTAAGCTAAAACAGACCAATTCAACTATTTCAACATTTCCCGCTGACGAGAATTTCCGAAGACGTTATACTTTGCTCCCAGAAATACATAATCAATCGCCTCAACGGAGAAATCAATGGGACATCAAAAGCCAAATGTATTGCAAACTTTTTCAGAAATCAACAATATATCTGTTCCAATTAACGAACCATGGCAGATTGAGTTAACCGATCCGGCAATATCGGCCATGACAGACTTTCGGGTCAGCGCGCTGTTCAAAGTGAGTCCGGAAGATACGATTGAAGATGCTTTGCAAAAAATGAAAATTGCCGGCCTTCGTCTCGGCTTCGTGATAGATGATAAATCTAATTTTATTAAAGGCATTGTAACCTCCTACGACATCATGGGAGAAAAGCCTATGCGCTATCTGCAAAGTATGGGTTTTGCAGATAGTGGTGTCACTCACAAAGACATCCAAGTCAAAGACATTATGGAAAAAGTGAGCGATTGGATCAGCGTTGAAATGCAGAATGTCGAAATTTCTACTGTTCAATCGGTACTTGATGTATTCCAAAAAACGGGACGAACCCATATTCCTGTGCTGGATACCAAAGAAGGTAAGGAGCATCGCCTGTGCGGGCTGTTCTCTTCTTCCAAAGTTTTGCGCCTAACTGAATTTGCCCGACGCAAAGCAGTCAAGGCTTAACAAGGCACATTCTGAAACAAGGCGTATAGTTTAGATACGCCTTGTTTATAGCTACTACAAAAGCTACTACAAAAAATAGGCCAATCGATTAGTTAAATCGAGATTGAGGCCGAGAGCAATGTGAATTCGCTGGCAAATGCGACAAAAAAAGCCGCGCCCCACGCCACACTCTCGCTAACTGCCCTTTGAGGGGTGATTCCCATTCCGTTATTCATGAGAAAACTACCCGCCATGAGCGCAGTCACCCCAATCAACAATAGCTCAAACATTGAAATTAGGTAAGTCATCTGAATCTCCTTTCGCTGCCCCAGAGATACCCCTCCAAAATATTTTTTTATGAACTTTGGATGTTTATAAACCCTATAATCCTGTAAAGCAATATGCCAAATGGCCTAGTTCTTACCTAGATACTTTAATCTGGCAGTCTAGGCTGTTCAGCTAAGGACATTCCCACCGAAAACTCAATCAATTGAATTAATTAAATAATATCAACCCAGACAAACTCGGCACGTGGTAGATTACGACACATAATATTAAGAAAAATCCCAGTAAACAATTTGGGTATTAGGTAAATGAGGTAGCAATAATCCTAAAAAAACAGTTAGCCACAGAGAACACAGAGAAAAAAACACGGTTTTAAGAGAGCGTAATTAACCTTTTGGGAGAGACTTTGAAAGTGTGAAATTCTTTTGCTCTCTCTGTGTTCTCTGTGAACTCTGTGGCTCGAACTTCGGTTTTTAGGATAATCAGTTTTAGTCCTGAACTACATCTGGCGAAAAAGATGGGTATAGGAGCGGCTCACCGCTATCGTGTCCTTCCGGTCACGCAATGACAAAGTGACTCGCCCCAACAAATCATGTTTTGCTGAGTCAATTTGCTTGACGCACACGACCGTACTGCGATGCACCTGCCAGAATTGCCGAGGGTCAAGCTGAGTGACTAATTCTTTCAGTGGCGTGCGTAACAATAGCTCGGCATCGCGCGTATAGACCACCGTATATTTATCCGCTGATTGGAAATAGCAAACCTCGTCAACTGCAACCATGCGTACTTCCTGTCCAACTTGCGCGCGCAACCAGCACAGCGGTTGCGGCTTTACAGCAGTCGCCAACAGTTGTTGCAAACGCGCTAGCACCGCATCCGGGGCGGTGGCGCTTCTTTGTTTCAAACGCTCAACACACCGTGCCAATCGCTCATCACTCACGGGCTTGAGTAGATAGTCCACCGCTGCCTGCTCGAAGGCTTCTACCGCATGATCGTCAAAAGCCGTAACGAAGACCAGGCGACAGTTTGCTTGCGCCGCACGCGCCGCATCCAGACCGCTCTGTCCCGGCATACGAATATCAAGGAAGGCAATGTCCGGATTAATCGCCGCCAACGCTTCGGCAGCGGCAACACCGTCATGCAGCATGGCAACAATTTCCAATTCCGGCCATAGTTGTGCAAGGCGACGGCGCAAATCCTCCGCGAGATGCAGTTCGTCGTCGGCAATAATGGCTTTCATTTCGGCAGCTCCAGCAACGCGCTTACTCCGCCGCCAGCTCTGTTTTCCAGCACCAGTTTCCCCGCATTTCCAAAAAGAGTGGACAAGCGTTCGCGCACGTTCGCCAGCCCTGTACCGCCAGCCTCGTTACCGATCAAACCAACACCGCTATCGCTTACTTCAATACGCAAAGCGGCACCGTTACTGTTCGCACGAATATCGATCACGCCACCACCGATTTTGGGTTCGATGCCGTGGCGCACGGCGTTCTCCACCAGCGGTTGCAGCAGCATTGGCGGAAAGGAACGAAGGCGGTCAGCTTCGGTTACTTCGATATTCCAGTGCAAGCGCCCGCCGAAACGTATCTTCAATATCTGCAAATAATTTTCCAGCATGTCCAACTCATCGCCCAACGTGGTGTCGTTGCTACGCGCTCTGGCCAAGGCTACGCGCAGCCAGTCGTTCAGCCGCTCCAATAGTTTCTTTGCCAGCGAAGGATCGACGTCGATCAGGCTGCTTACATTGGCGAGCGTGTTAAACAAAAAATGTGGCTCGATCTGCGCCTGCAATAATTTTAGATGTGCTTCGATCTCGCGTTTTTCGCTTTCGCTCTTGAGCAACTTGCGATGGCTGATCTCCGCCTCGATGCGCTCGTACAACAAAAATGTGATGCTGCCGATAAGCCCGAAGAAAAGTCCGAGCACCATCGTTGAAAATACATACTCGTTATGCCAGCCACCTTGACCGCTAATGGCAAAGGCCAAGGTCATGCCAAGAGCGACACTACCCGGCAGAGAAAAACACATTACCGCCCAGCGTTTAATTGAGTTTTTCAATTTAAAAAAGACCGTTGCGTTAACGCCCATTACGGAAAAACCGATGCATTGTGAATAGATAAAATTAGTCCAGAATAATTTGTGCGGATCGGACAGGGACAACACGCCAGCGATAGCGGTGTTGAAAATGAGTGTGGAGAGAAGAGGATACAGAATTTTTTTCATGGGTTAATTATCCGTCGGTATTTACGGCAGGGCAATCTTAACAACGCGCACTTGCGCTGCCCTTCGAAATTGGGAATCTAAACAGAAAACACTTCTTGGTTCTCAGAAAGCCCAGCCAAAGTTAATTCCATATGAAAAATGCGTTCCGTTACTATCATTTGTATTTAGCCAATCGATAGTACTCTGGCTCTCAGTTGGAGCGGTTTTGAAATTGTCTGTACTAATTCGTATCATACGCACTACAGAAGTGTTTACCCGTATGTTAAAGCCATTCTTCCAGAACCATTGGTATCCGGTAACAAGCGCATTAGCAGAAAAATAAACATCTGCCGAGGAACCGGCGGTTGTGCTATAGACATCATGCTCTACACCCGTAGCCGCCATAAACAAGACCCCGTCTTTAAATGTTCCTTTTGGAGAATACACCCAATCAAATACTACTCGATCGAACTGACCGCTTACATCAGCCGAGCGTTTAGTGGAACCTGATGAGCGACCGTCGCTACAACTACTAGGCATTATGCCCAAAGTGCTTCTTGGAGATACATAAAAATCAATATACGGCTGTGAACAAGGGAGATTCGTAAAGTCAGGACCGATTGAAACATTGACTGTTTCTTGTGCAAAACACAACGCCGTTTGCAAAAACAAAACCAAAGATACCAATAAGTATTTCAATATTTTCATTGCCTCATTCTCCATTCCGAGTTGCGCACAAGCTGCCAAGCGCAACTATAAAAACAAGGCCGGAGAAGAAATAGCGAAATGCGACGAAATGAAGGAATCGGGGTGCGAAATGCAGCGAACCCTACCTTGGGTAACATTTATCTTGAGTCAACTCGCCAAACTTACCGCGCTGGCAATATGGTGGCAATTTTGCTACCATATTGCCATGCGAGTTGTCATTGATACCAATATTTTTCTGGGTGCCTGTTTGGGCACGGGCGCTGCCAACCATGCAGTGGCGGCTTGTTTACGAGGGCAATGCACACCATTGATGGGCACAGCACTGTTGACGGAATACGAAGATATCATGGGGCGAAGCGAACTATTTAACCAGTGCCGACTAAGCTTAAAGGAGCGCAACGACTTACTGGATATTTTTCTATCGGTTTGCGAATGGACGAGGGTGTACTACATTTGGCGCCCTAACTTGCCCGACGAAGCAGACAATCATCTTATTGAGCTAGCAGTTGCTGGCGGTGCCGACTTGATTGTCACCCGCAACTTGCGTGATTTTAAGCGCAGTGAATTGCACTTTCCACACCTGCGTATGCTTTCACCCGAAGACTTTTTGAAGGAGGTTTGAAATGACTGCATTGACCGTTCGTCTACCTGATGAAAAACATCGCCGCCTTAAAGCACTGGCCAAACATCGCGGCACACCGCTCAACCGCTTGATTGACGAAGTCACCACCGTGATGCTGGCGGAATATGATGCGGAAACCCGCTTTAGACTCCGTGTCGAACGCGGCGCAGGCAAAGCGGAGGTCGGATTATCACTTCTGGCAAAGGCTGCGGGAGAGTGAATTCAATAAAGCGGCAAACTCAATAACTAATGCTGGCTACGAATGCGGTTCAAGGCAGTGCGACCTTCACACCAAGTGTCAGCATCTGCTCATAGAGTCGCGCAAATTCGCTTTGCACTCCACCGCCAGTGAATGTTGCCAGCCCGAAAATGCTCAGATGTGGATTCACGGTGTATTCACTGTAACCATCCAACTCGTTGCTGCTGTCGGTGAGGTTATGCGTAAACATCACGCGGGTGTATCCAGAACTTTCCATCAAGTTGGTTTGCCATACCAGATACAGATAATCGCGCCCCAACAATGGAGGGGCATAGCTCAAGGCAGTGGATAAAATGGAACTAGAGTTGCCGCTTGGAAATGCGCTTGCCGCGTTTGTGGCCCGAATAAAGTAAGCGCTCCCATCTTCCGCGCTGTAACCGTGATCATAGTGCATATATTCGGCAGTGAGGGTTTGACCATTTTCAAAAGTATAGGCCGCGCCCAGCAATTCATCGGTGCGGCGCGGCGATTCTGCCGCAACAATAAAAGGCTGGTTCACATCGGCTGGGGAGCGCAATAGATTTGGGAGTGTGTACGAACCCGCCTCGGTGTAAAGCAACCATGCATCCGAGACAGTTCGTTGCGCATGTAAACCGACAAAGAGCGATTGCTGTTCCTGTTTTGCCAGCGCCAGTCCAACGGCGCTGTCATCACCGCGCCAGTCAGCCCTCACTAACCAGCTATTCGACCACGGGTCTGGTTCGACATGCCCGTACCCGGAATCAAAAATCCGCGCCACATAGGCAGACGTACTTACCAGCGGCAACCAAGCCAAGCGTAGCGTATCCATGCCGGATAATTCGGCCATCGGATTGCTGCGGCCATTGTTGAAATAAAACGGATTGGAAGGAGAACGAAATTGCGCAGGCCCCCAGTTAAGCAATTCACGCCCGCCATTTAACGACAGGGTTTCATTGGTGCGCCAACTCGCTTGCCATTGACTGAAATAGCCTTCCGACTTATTCGTGTCGCCAAAAGCATTGCGCTGTTGCTGTGTCAGCAAAATCGGACGCGCTGTCAATTGCAGCGAATCGCTTTCCGTTTTGAAATTAAAACGCGCATCGGCGATATCGGTACGCTGTGCCAGTTTCGCAATATAGTTTCCGGGATTGAGCACGCTATCGTTGCGCAAGTTCATACTGCTGGCATAACCGTAGAGCATGCCGTCCCATGAGACAGCCTGCGTACCTTCATCAGCTTGCGCCGATATGCATAAGCCACTCAGAAATGCGAGCAACGATAATTGCGTCTGAGATTTCATGATTTATAACATCAACTAAAAGCCGACCGCCAACCCCATACTCAACGCATCACCGGTTAATCTTGTGGTATCGAATATCACTTCGTGGCGATAGGTCACGAAACACGAAAGGTCTGAACGCACCTCTAACGGTAGGCTCCCAGCCCACGTTGGTAACTATTCCGGGAAGGTATTTCATACCCGCCCCTTGCCCGTTATATCCCACTGTCCCAATCGACAAATTGAGTGAGCCTTCTTTCTTTTCCAGCACAATCCCGGAGGTGATGAAGTCGCCTTGCACGGTATGAATGCGCGAGTACTCCAGACCAAATCTTTTGGTGTCACTCGCATTGAGCAACAAGCGAAATCCCTCATGCCAATACTGGTCGCTATTCATCACACCTATGCCGGCTTGGGGGCGAAACAGGATCGTGTCTTGCACATTTTTCTGAGGCGCAGAATATACGTCTTGCGCGCTTGCAGGGAATGTAGAAAAACAGACTATTAATGCGGCACAAAATAATCCATTTACTCCCCGGTAAGTCATTCCCGCAATCAATGACGGTTCTGAGTAGTTTTTTCGTATCATTGCAATTGTCCCAAATCAAATTCACTGGCATTCACCTTCTGTACTTTCACCGTGCCAAATTCCATTATTGTTTCAGCATCAATCAAAGCATCGCGTATCGTCATGCGACTGACAAATGGGATATGTTGTCCCTCATATTGAATGCTGTTGCCATAATCAAAACGCGCTATTTTAAGGAGCTTGCCGCTTACCGAATAAAACTCCGCTTTGACGCCAACATTACGTTTTATGGAAACCCAATAACGCACCTTGTCATAGGTGGCCCGATTGCTTTTTGCCTTTAGATCGAGCACGTAGCATGAGTCTCCATCTACTGCTTCTTCCTGCGCCAGTTGTGCCTCGTATTCCTTTGCATAATTGGTCGCGGCGATGTCACCATTTGCAGCCTGTCCACTCATGCGCTGACGCGGCGAAATGGGAATGGGTTTGGACAACCCCGGGCGCGTGAGCCACATATTGCGCCCCACTTGCAACAACTTGGAACCTTTGAAACGTGAAGGTTCGTACGTTTCAGCCACGCTGGCATCATCGACTGCCTTGACCAGCAAACGTTGTGGCTCATCCGCTTTACTTCCGTCACGCGAAGCCAGCTTAATCTCCCACACGATACCGGGCAAACCGCCACCGCGCGCGTGGTCGGATTGTTCAAGGATGGTTTTTGCATCGGGGTTGGCGAAAGCAGCGCCGCACCAAAAAGCGAGTAGCAAGCCGAGATTGTTTTTCATAACATTATTCCGGTAGGGTGGACACGTACTTGTGCCCACGTTTACAATGTATTCGCTAACCGCGTGGACACATAAAACGTGCCCACCCTACATTAGACATGCCCCAGTGCATCAATGATCGCTTGCTTCGACGCCCTGCGGGCTGGCAAGTAAGCCGCCAATGTTCCTACCGCCACCATCAAAATCAAAGTAAATATACCGTGACTCAGATCAAGGTCAACCAACAGCGGCACGGGGCTCGCACTATTCGGCGGGGTATAGGAGATATGCGCGACATTAATTCCAAAACGCACGGCAAGAGTAATAAACAGTCCGCTAAGGCAACCCAGCAGGGTCAACATCAAAGACTCGGCAGTAAATAGCTTCACTACCCCGGCTCTGCGCAAGCCGACTGCACGCAAGGTGCCAATCTCTCGCGTGCGCTCGACCACGGTCATGCCCATCGAATTTGCCACGCTCATCACGACCACGGTCAGTACGATGCTAAAAATAAAACCGAAAATCATGTCAAACATGTTGTGAACTTGATTATAAAAATCGGAAAGTTCCTGCCAGGTTCTGATCTCCATATCGAAACCTGCCGCCTGCAATTTTTCTTGAAGATGCTTGCGCATTGCTTCGGTTTGCTTCTCATCGTCCAACAGCACAGTCAGTCGATCCGCCCCTCCCTCAGTGTCATACAGAGATTGCGTCAAACTCAGCGACATGATGGCAAATTTGTCGTTGCTGCCCGCGTTGCCCGTATTGAAGGTGCCATCCACGGTAATATCCAGCGCATTCGCTTGCCCTGTGAGCGTATTGCTCAATAGCGAGGCCTGATTGCTTTTTTTCAAATGCAACATGTCGGCAAGGCCAAAGCTGAGCAAGGCATTTTCCGGATGTATGGGGTCGAGCTTTTTGATAAAGTCGGCGTAAATCAACTTTTCTTCCTCGCTCATGGCATCTGCCTGCAACTCCTTCATCGCTTCAGGAGAAATTCCCTCGGCGATGAAAATTGTGCTGGCGCGGCCATTGCTGATAAGCCCGCTCAACCTCAATCGCGGAGCAACCAATTTGACGTGTGCCTCGTGTTGCAACAAATCGGTGATACGCGCGACCTCATCCGCCTTGAGCATGTAGCGTTCAGGATCAAGCTTGCCTTCCTTGCTCATGCCACGTTTGCTCAGGGTCAGATGCCCCAACAATTCACCATGAATTGACTGACGTGCCATGCCGTCATAAACGTTGTGTGTGTACCCGGCAAACAGCGAGATTGCCGCAAAACCAAATGCGATAGCCAGTAATGTAACTACACTGCGACGAGGGTTGCGCAGCAGGCCGCGCATGGCCAATTTAATCGTATTCATGCCGTCACCTCGTCACTTTCAATATTGCCGTCGCGTAACAAAATTTTTCTATCCACATGCTCCAGCAGTCGCGGGTCGTGTGTAGTAAACACAAAAGTCACTCCGCGAGCGCGGTTCATGTCGCGCATCAAATCGACCACCATGCGGCTATTTTCGGAATCCAGATTGGCGGTTGGCTCATCCGCGATTACCAGCTTCGGCTCCACCGCCAACGCGCGCGCGATAGCCACGCGCTGACGTTGTCCGCCGGATAATTTATCCGGACGGGAACCTTTAAACTTTTCCAGACCAACATCAATCAGCGCCACCATCGCACGTTCACGCGCGGGATGCTCCGATACACCCTGAATCTGCAAGGGCAGCATCACGTTTTCCAATGCGGAGAGCACCGGCACAAGATTGAAGCCCTGAAATACAAAACCGATCTGGTGCCCGCGAAAATCTGTCAGCTCGTCATCATTTAAGCCGCGCGTATCCCGCCCGTCGAACCAGACTTCGCCGCTGGTGGGATTGTCAATCAGGCCAATGATATTCATCATGGTTGATTTACCACTACCGGAAGGCCCCCACACGGCCATGAACTCTCCGCTGTGAATATCAAGGGACACACTATTCAATGCCTCAATTGCAGTTTCGCCCAGCATGAAACGACGGTGTATTTCGTGCAATCGCAGCAATGGTATAGCACTCTTGTGTAAATTTTCTTCAGGCATAAATCCTCCGCCAAATATAATTAAATTCGCAGAGGTAACTATATGAACGAAGCTAAGACAGCAAAAGTCGAATGCGACGAAACGCCGGAAACGGGGTGTGAGTTGCAACGCCTGCCGATGCTCGGCAAGCGAAAGGATTTATGGCAAAGGTGGGGAAGTTGGACGTTTGCGCAAGCCGTATAGCCACGACACGTACCCGGAAAGAGAATAGCCGAAAAACAGCATGAACAGCACACCGGGCGGATAGCTGGAAATCAGAATGAAAAATAGTGCCAGCAGGAAAATCACGATAAACGGAACGCTTTTCCGCATATTGAAATCTTTAAAGCTGTAAAAGCGAATATTGCTCACCATGCTCAGGCCGGCAAACAAAGTCAGCGCCACAGATATCCAGCGTACATCCGTCCCGACAAAACCATAGTCCTGAATTACCCAAATAAAGCCGGCAACTAATGCTGCCGCTGCCGGGCTGGGCAAGCCCTGAAAAAAGCGTTTGTCGATGATTTCATGGTTGGTATTGAAGCGTGCCAAACGTAATGCCGCGCCAGCACAATAAATGAAGGCGGCAAACCAGCCGATTTTTCCCAAATCTTTAAACGCCCATTCATACATTAACAAAGAAGGCGCGACACCAAACGACACCATGTCTGACAAGCTATCGTACTCCGCACCGAATTCGCTTTGGGTGCGCGTCATGCGCGCTACTCGGCCATCCAGTCCGTCCAACACCATGGCGATAAACACAGCAACCGCACCAGATTCGAATTTGCCATTCATTGCCTGCACGATGGCATAGAAACCGGCGAACAAGGCTCCCGTGGTAAACAGGTTCGGCAGCAAATAAATACTGCGGCGACGAATATCCAGAGGTTTGCGTTTGTTCAAATCGGTCATAAGAAACCCTTATAGATTCAATTTTCTAAGCTAGGCAAGGCGCGAACAAAAAATTGCGCCGCAGCATATGTAAATATGTAAGAAATAATTTTTTGCGAGCAACGCAGCATAGCGACGAAAATTGGATTTATAGCTGGGCCAAAATCGTATTGGTAGCCGACACTTTATCACCGATACTCACTTTGACGTTAGCCGTAAGCGGCAGGTAAACATCCACACGCGAACCAAAGCGAATAAAGCCGTAGCGTTGACCGCGCGTTAATGCATCACCCTCTTTCACATAACATAAGATTCGACGCGCTATTAGTCCGGCCACTTGAACAAACGTCACAACCTGTCCATCGGCAGTTTTCAGCACAATCGCATTGCGCTCATTCTCCGTTGAGGCTTTGTCCAAATCGGCATTCACGAACTTACCGGGAAAGTATTGCACTTTTTGTATCGACCCATCCGCCGGGCTCCGGTTGGAGTGAACGTTGAACACGTTCATGAACACACTTACCAAGATTGCTTCGCGTTGCACGTACGGATCTTGTGCGCGCTCTACCTTGATTACGCGTCCGTCGCAGGCTGACAGCACTACACCGGCCTGCTGCGGAATCTCGCGTCCCGGATCGCGGAAGAATTGCAACACGAACACAAATATAATCCACAAAGGAATCGACCAAGCTGCACACCATACAGTGGCACCGACGGCAAGGATCAAAGCAATAGCCAGAAACGGCCAACCCTCGCGGGCGATAATGGGGTGGGGATATGTGTTCATAGGATTCCGGATAGAGGATTTGGGAATTAGGATTGTTAATTTCAGCGGTTTACCGGATTCAGGAGTAAATATACTTAATCCTGAATCCAGTATACCTAATCCTAGTTCTTAGACTGGTCAACCAGTTTGTTCTTGCTGATCCACGGCATCATGGATCGCAACTGACCGCCCACAACTTCAATCGGATGCTCTGCGTTCAAACGACGGCGTGCGGTCATTTCCGGATAGTTGGTACGACCTTCCAGAATGAATTGCTTGGCGTAGGAACCATTCTGAATGTTGTTCAGACATTCTTTCATCGCAGCGCGGGCTTCATCGCCAATCACGCGATGGCCGGTTACGTATTCACCATATTCCGCGTTGTTGGAAATAGAGTAGTTCATGTTGGCAATGCCGCCTTCATACATCAAATCGACAATCAGCTTGAGTTCGTGCAGACACTCGAAGTAAGCCATCTCGGGAGCGTAGCCCGCTGCGGTCAGTGTTTCGAATCCGGCTTTCACCAATTCCACCGCCCCGCCGCACAACACGGCTTGCTCACCGAACAAGTCGGTTTCTGTTTCTTCGCGAAAGTTGGTCTCGATAACGCCACCTTTGGTACCGCCATTCGCTGCTGCGTAAGATAGCGCGATATCCTTGGCTTTGCCGCTCTTATCCTGATATACCGCGATCAAAGTGGGTACGCCTCCACCCTTGAGGTATTCGGAACGCACTGTATGGCCGGGACCTTTGGGAGCAATCATAATCACGTCCACATCGGCGCGCGGCACGACCTGGTTGTAATGCACATTGAAACCATGAGCAAAAGCCAGCGCTGCGCCTGCTTTCAAATTCGGCGCGACTTCTTTGTTGTAAACATCGGGAATATTTTCGTCCGGCAACAACATCATGACAACATCGGCGCTTTTCACTGCCACAGCCACTTCAGCAACCTTCAAACCGGCATTTTCAGCCTTCTTCCACGATGCGCCATCCTTGCGCAAACCGACGGTAACGCTGACGCCTGATTCTTTCAAATTCTGTGCGTGGGCGTGGCCTTGCGAGCCGTAGCCGATGATGGTCACTTGTTTGCCCTTGATCAGGGATAGGTCTGCGTCTTTGTCGTAATAAACTTTCATGTTGGCCTCTTTGTAATAAATTTAGTTATTAGTCGTTAGTTAATGTAGGGGGCATTTTATGCACCCTACATAATTTTAAAGCTTCAAAATGCGCTCACCGCGACCGATTCCGGACGAGCCGGTACGCACCGTCTCCAAAATCAAGCTTCGATCAATCGCCTGTAAAAAACTATCCAGCTTGGTACTTGTTCCAGTCAGTTCGATGGTGTAGGTTTTATCGGAAACATCGATAACGCGCCCACGGAAAATATCTGCCATGCGCTTTAATTCTTCGCGTGTTTCGCCTACAGCATGCACTTTGACCAGCATGAGTTCGCGCTCAAGATGTTCACCATCGGTCAGATCCATCACCTCGACAACTTCGATCAGTTTGTTCAACTGTTTCTTAATTTGCTCGATGATGGCATCAGACCCGCTGGTTACAATAGTCATGCGCGACATCGTTACATCTTCGGTTGGAGCAACCGTCAGCGACTCGATGTTGTAGCCCCGCGCCGAAAAAAGTCCGGCCACGCGGGACAATGCACCCGCTTCGTTTTCCATGAGCAGAGAGATAATGTGTCTCATCACAAATCCTCCGCAAAAATCACTTCAGACAAGCCCTTGCCGCCGGGCACCATAGGAAATACGTTCTCGGTGGGGTCGGTACGAAAATCCATAAATACCAACTCGTCTTTGCGGGCAAAGGCCTCACGCAATGCACCTTCCACATCAGACGGTTTTTCCACGAGGATACCAACGTGCCCGTAAGCTTCTGCCAACTTCACAAAATCAGGCAACGCATCCATGTACGACTCGGAATAACGGTTTCCGTGGAAAAATTGTTGCCATTGGCGCACCATGCCCAAGTAACGATTATTCAAAGCGAGAACCTTAATCGGCAAACGGAATTGCTTACAGGTGGAAAGCTCCTGAATATTCATTTGAATACTGCCTTCACCCGTCACACAGGCAACAGTCGCCCCCGGATGCGCAAGTTGCACCCCCATCGCCGCAGGCAAACCAAAGCCCATCGTGCCCAAACCACCCGAATTAATCCAGCGACGGGGTTGCTTGAACTTATAGTACTGTGCTGCCCACATTTGATGCTGCCCCACATCTGAGGTAATAAAAGCCTCACCGTGAGTAATCTCGTACAGTTTCTCGATCACGAATTGCGGCTTAATGATCTCACTGGACTTTTTGTAAGCGAGCGAGTTGCGGCTGCGCCATTCGTCGATCTGCTTCCACCAGGTAGCCACCGCTGCCGGATCCGGCTTTTGTTTGCTGCTATGCAGCACCGCAAGCAAGTCGCCCAAAACATTTGCCACATCACCCACGATGGGCACATCCACCTGCACGCGTTTGGAGATGGATGCCGGATCAATGTCGATGTGAATAATCTTGCGCGGAACCGAGCCGAAGTGTGCAACATTGCCAATGACACGATCATCAAAACGCGCTCCCACTGCCAGCAATACGTCGCAATTCTGCATACCCATATTAGCTTCATAGGTACCATGCATTCCGAGCATGCCAACGAATTCTTTGTCCGTAGCGGGGAAACCGCCCAACCCCATGAGCGTGTTAGTACATGGCGCATTCAATAAATGAACCAACTCGGTCAATTGTTTGGCCGCATCCGCCAACACCACCCCGCCGCCCGCGTAGATCATCGGACGCTTGGCTTCAACGAGTAATTGCGCCGCACGTTTAATTTGTGCAACATCGCCGTGCTTTTCGGGATGGTATGAACGAATGTTCACTGAAGACGGATAAACAAACTCCACCTTCTGATTCGACACATCCTTGGGAATGTCCACTAACACTGGGCCGGGGCGTCCGCTTTTAGCCAGATAAAATGCTTTTTTCAACGTGCTGGCGAGATCTTTGGCATCTTTCACCAAAAAATTGTGCTTTACACAAGGACGAGTAATACCAACGGCATCCACTTCCTGGAACGCATCTTCGCCAATAAAGCTGGTTGGAACTTGGCCGCTAATGACAACCAGAGGGATCGAATCCATGTAGGCAGTGGCAATACCCGTCACCGCATTGGTAACCCCGGGGCCGGATGTAACCAGTGCGACACCGACCTTGTCGGTTGAACGCGAATACCCGTCAGCGGCATGCACAGCAGCTTGCTCATGACGCACCAGCACATGTTTTACAACATCCTGATTAAACAGGGCATCATAGATAAACAATACCGCCCCGCCGGGATAACCGAAAACATATTCGACTCCCTCTTCCTGCAAACATCGGATGGCTATCTCAGCGCCCGTCAGTTCCATGTTTATGACCTTAGCTAACAACGATTAAAGAACCATGCAAGATAAAGCCTGACAGCGTTTTGGTCAACCCCCGCGACAACACGGAATTGCTTAAAGTTTCAAATTTCCCCAAGATATACCCTAGAATTTGTTAGTATTCCCGCCATACCAACGGAGATATTGAACCTGAGCAGCCATTACGAACTTTCTCAATTTCTGGCCGAAGTCGAACGCCGCGCTTTCAAACAGGCGCAGTTTGCAGTTCGCGATGAACATGCTGCACTAGACATCGTACAAGATGCCATGCTTAAACTCGCCGAAAAATATGGCGACAAGCCCGTGGAAGAGTTTCCCATGCTTTTCCAGCGAATTTTACAAAATACCATTCGGGACTATTACCGCAGGCAGAAAATTCGCTCTTTTTGGACAGTTTTGTTTTCGTCACTCCATCCCCAACATGATGAAGAGGACTTTGATCCGCTAGACACTTTGCAAGACAAGGGAAATAATTCCCAACCGGACGAGCCGGAAAACGCTCTGGCGCAATCGCAACTACTTGCTCTAATTGAAAAAGCTTTAATTGATCTCCCGGCACGTCAACGCGAAGCCTTCCTCCTGCGTTACTGGGAAGACTTGGATACGGCAGAAGCGGCTGCGGCGATGGGATGCTCCGAAGGGAGCGTGAAAACACATTGCTCGCGCGCAACTCACACACTTGCGGCAAAACTGAAAGAGAGAGGGGTGAATCTAAATGAAAAATAAAAATTTGACGCCGGATTCATTCAAGCAACTCTTGAACCGATCTGTTGCGCAGATGGATAGAGCAACAACCGAACGCCTGCGCAACTCGCGCAATCTTGCGCTGGAGCGCCACCGTACATTGCAACATGCCCCTGTACAGGCATGGCTAACTCATCACGGCTTATGGACAGGCAATCCACATTCCAACTTTAAACCAGTATATTGGCTCTTTGCCGCACTATTGGCGCTAAGTTTGTATAGTGGAATCACGTACTTGCAGTATGAGCGTGACCACTCTGATGTCGATATTGAGTTGCTGACTGACGATTTGCCCGTTGACGCATACGTCGAATGATATTCATGCAATGAAGTTTAATTATCTGGCTGTAATAATTCTGTTAGCATCTTTACTGATTGTTCCGCCATCCTTTGCAGCAGGAATGGCGGTGGCACTTTCATGGCAGGATCTCAGCCAGCAACAACAACAAATTTTGGCACCGCTGGCAAAAGACTGGGATTCTCTTTCAAAGAAGCAACAAAATAATTTCATCGGGATTGCCAAACGTTATCCCCAACTCACTCCAATCCAGCAACAGCGTCTGCAAGAACGCATGGTCAAGTGGAGCAAACTCACACCCGCTCAACGGCAGCGAGCACGGGACAAATTCCAATCGGTTAAACAACTTCCACCAGAAAAGCGTGAAGCTGAAAAACAGGCCTTACGCGAAAAGCATGCACAAAAACACCCCGAAGCTGCCAGCGCAGTGATACCTGCATCGTCCGTTCCGCAAAGCATTACCCCGTAAAACTCTAACGGTGTTCCGTTCTCCACATCATCAGTAACGCGACTGCCAGATATATCCAGCTAATCGCAGTGGCACTAAACATCGGTTGCCATTCATTAAGCGCCCCCAGATTGGAAAACAATCTCCCGCCAAAGTGAAAGCTGAGCCCAAGAACGATACCGATAAAAATCTTACTGCTGACTCCGCCTTCACGCCGATTGTAAGAGGCAAAAGGCAAAGCCAACAGCATCATGATTAATACCGCAACTGGATAAATTATCTTATTCCACATCGCAATCTCGTAACGTCCTGTTTTCTGATGATTTTCGCTTAAGTGTTTAGTGTATTGATACAAATCCAAGGAAGACATTTTCTCGGGCAGCAATAGCAACACGTTCAAAATACTTGGATTAAGCGTCGAATGCCAGACCAGATTAGCCAGTGCCCGAGTGGAAGTACCTTGCTCACCAAAAAGAGTTTGGCTCACGTCGTTCAGCATCCATTCGTCCTCGCTGTTATACACAGCGCGTTGGGCAAAAGTAATTGCGCGAAGATGGTAGCTTCCATCAAACTCATAGATAGTAATATTGAGCAACGAAGTGTCCGGCAGCACGTTTCTGACATTTACAAAACTATGCTCGTCTTTCACCCAAACCCCCGAGCGAAACTCTTTCAGTGTCATTTTGGAATTTTTTGCCTTCATGCTCAACTCCTGTGCCAGATGATCGCTCGGCGGAGCAATCACTTCGCCAAACAGCAGACAAAGAACGACCAGAGGAAAACCGATTTTCAACATGGCAAAAATCATTTGTTGCAGCGAAGCACCTGAACTGCGGTATACCATTAACTCTGAGTTGCCGGCCATTTGCACAATGGCAAAGATCGAGCCTATCAGGGCAGCCAGAGGAAATAATTCGTAGATGTGTGTTGGCATGGTAAGCGCCACATAGATCAGCGCATCACTAAGGTGATAGCCCCCCTGCCCCACATCGTGTAATTCCTGGATCACATCCATAAAAGAAAATAGCGCCAGCAAACCGGCAAAAACGATTGCCACACTGGAATAGATTTCTTTGGCCAGATACCTCGTGAGCAGCCTCATTTGAACAGTCGCCTCCACGAAAACACAGACAATCGCTTGTAGAACATCAACACGAGCAACACGATCATCGCCGCATGCAAACCCCATAGCCCCAGCAAAACACTAATTTTGCTTTGCGCAAGCCAAGTGGAGGTGACTCCCATCATATTGCTGTAGACCATATAGAGCACGACCGCAATCATCAGGTTGAACGATCTTCCGGCACGGGGATTAACATAGCTGAGCGGGATTGCCAGTAGCGCTAGAATCAACGCGCTTACAGGAGAGCCAATTCTCCATGCCAGCTCCGAAATATTCCCGGGGGTCGGGTCCTGCAACAGTTGCAATGTTGATAAACTTTTGCGGTCAAGTTGCACTCCCTTAATTTCTGCCGCTTCGATACGCACTGCATAACGTTCAAATTCGACGATCTTGTAATCATGCTGCCCCGGAACGCCTTCATAACGTGTCCCATTTAACAGCACGATAAAACGGTCTCCATTGGCCGCTGTTTCTTGCAACCCTTCCTTCGCAACCATCGTTCCCTCTTTGCTGTTTTGCACGGACTGAACAAAAATATTGCCTACCCGGTTATTTTTGGGATCGATATTTTCCAAAAAGAATACCCGGTCAGACTGTTTCGATTCCCGAAATACACCCGGCGTCGCCAAGGCCACATCATCGCGGGTATCCAATTGGTTCTTGAACTCTTCTGCTTTATGCTTGGCCCACGGCGCAAGAACAAAGCTTAGTAATGCGATCACGCATACTACTGGAACAGTAAAGCCCATCACGGGACGTATCCAGCGCGTCAACCCTATTCCCGAAGAAAACCACACCACCATTTCGCTGTCACGGTAACTTCGAGTCAATGTCAGCAAAACCGAGAGGTACAAACTCACTGAAAGCACGATGGGTAAATAATTCAGCGTGGTGAAGCCTACCAGTGCCATCACACCTTCTACCGCCAGTAAACCGCTGACCGAATCCCCCAAAAGCCGGATCAACTGAGTTAAAACCATAATACCCAGCAAAATGGAAGATACTAGCGCGCCGGTAACTGCAAATTCACGTATCAGGGAGCGATAAAAAATTCGTCCGCCCATTTGAGAAGATGGCTTCTTTGACTTTTGTAGCTGGGATTGCGGATAATCCGACATGTGGAACAATTTTATAGATTAATGAGGAGACGCAAGTGGAATTTAGCATAAAACAAGCCAGTCCGGAAAAACTGAAGAGCGGTTGTGTTGTTGTCGGGGTATTTGAGGGGGGTAAATTATCCGCCGCCGCACAGGTAATCGACAAGGCCGCCAAGCATTTGCTCAGTGATCTTATTGCACAGGGTGACATCGAGGGCAAAGCCGGATCTACACTGCTTCTGCACAAGCCAGCCGGGATTGCCGCCGAACGGTTGCTGCTTGTTGGGCTAGGTAAAGCAAGCGACATAAACAGCAAAACCATCACGGATACTTTGCGGGCAACCTTTTCCGCATTGAACGCCACGCCTGCAAAAGATGCCGCGCTTTATATCATTGATGAAGGTGTCGGCAAAAAAGCAGACTGGGCCATCAAGCAAGCGGTATTCGCGGCTGCCGAAAAGGCTTTTCGCGCCGATGGACTTAAAAGTAAACCGTCCAAAACTGCCACGCTGAAGCACATTACCTTTGCCACCTTGGAAAAACCGCTTGCCGCATTGAAACATGCACTTGATCAGGCAACTGCAACTGTGCAGGGCATTGATCTGGCCAAGACGCTTGGTAATCTCCCCGGCAACATCTGCACGCCAAGTTACCTGGCTGCCAAGGCACTGGCCTTGGGCAAAGAACTCAAAACCATCAAGACCACCGTGCTCGAAGAAAAAGACTTGCAGAAATTGGGCATGGGTTCATTCCTCTCCGTCACACGCGGAAGCGAACAAGCAGCCAAGCTCATCACACTGGAATACTATGGAGCCGATAAAAAACAAAAGCCCGTCGTGCTGGTCGGCAAGGGCATCACTTTTGACACCGGGGGTATTTCTCTCAAACCGGGCGCCGAGATGGATGAAATGAAATATGACATGTGCGGTGCGGCCAGCGTGCTGGGCACTTTGCAAGCTATCGCCAGGATAGGTCTGAAAATCAATGTAGTCGGCGTGATCCCCACCTGCGAAAACATGCCTTCGGGCCGTGCCACCAAACCCGGCGACATCGTTACCAGCATGTCCGGCCAGACCATCGAGATTCTCAACACCGATGCGGAAGGCCGCCTGATTTTGTGTGACGCGCTCACCTATTCGGCAAAGTTCAACCCCGATACCGTCATCGACATCGCCACCCTGACCGGTGCATGCGTCATTGCCTTGGGTCATGTGGCCAGCGGCTTATTCGCGAATGAAGACAAACTAGCCCAGGACTTACTCGCCGCAGGCGAACAGTCTTATGACCGTGCCTGGCAACTGCCACTGTGGGAAGACTACCAACCGCTGCTGGACAGCAATTTTGCCGACATGTCCAACATCGGCGGACGCGCAGGCGGCACCATCACCGCAGCCTGCTTCCTGGCACGCTTCACCAAAGATTACCGTTGGGCGCACTTGGACATCGCGGGAACAGCCTGGAAATCGGGCAAGGAAAAAGGCTCGACTGGTCGTCCGGTTCCGTTGCTAACGCAGTATCTGATCAACCGTACCAACAGTAAATGAATTTTGCCAGAGTACACTGAGAAAAACATTTCTCTATATTTAGCGGGGTGGGCATAACCAACGACTTGGCTGTCGTGTATTGACAGCCTTAGCCGAAGGGCTAAAAAGTTTTATAAAATATGCCCCTACCTGCCAATTTCTTACGGTCGCAACACCTCTCCAAGCTTGGCTCTAGGTGGCACGCATATAACCTTTATGCAATAATGGGTAATTGACTTCTAATAAACCAGCCTTTGAACGCTTCATGGCAAAACGTACCTATCTGTTGAATACATCGGCCCAAAATCGAACAAATGCTTAAATCATTAAGTTTCGTTATTGTGACTCTATTTGTTGGTTTTGTTCTTGCCTCGTGCAGCAAGGCTTCGATTAGTACCTCTGCTTATGTTTCACCTAGTTCATCTCCTTATGTTTCATCCACCGGCCTCACGCTTACCATATCCAACAGTAACGTTACTGGGGGCACTGTCACTTCAGTTGATGGAAGTATCTCTTGCGGCACAATCTGTTCTGCGAACTTCACTCAAGGTGGCACAGTAACTCTTTTGGAAATCCCTGCGGCCGGTTATAACTTCACCGGCTGGACTGGCGCGTGTACCGGCTCAACTACCTGCACAGTTACGATGTCATCAGCGCAGAGCGTGACCGCGATATTTGCACTCGTTACCAACCCACGTACGCTCACCGTAACCAACAGTAACCATATTGGTGGCACAGTCACTTCATCCAGCGGTGGCATCAATTGCGGAACAACAACCTGTTCCGCGAGCTTCTCTCTTGGTAGCTCGGTAACCCTTACGGCTACGCCTGCAGTCGGTTACAACTTCACAGGTTGGAGTGGCGGCGGGTGTTCCGGCACAAATTTCACATGTACTGTTTCGATGTCGTCAGCACAGAGTGTGACCGCAACATTCACACTCAATTCCAGCCAAAGCATACTTGCTATAACCAACATCAATGGTGCGGCTATTTCACCATTCGGCGTACCTATCAATACGGTAGCCGGCGCAATAACTTCAAGCCCATCCGGTATCGCCTGCGGCACAGCCGGTAGCACTTGCTCTGCGGGCTTCACTCAAAATAACGCAGTCACCCTTACCGCCGCTCCTGCAACCAATTACACCTTCGGTGGCTGGGGCGGTGCATGTTCTGGAATCAGTACCAGTTGCACAATCACGATGACGAATGCAAATAGTGTTACCGCGTCATTTGTTGCGAATGTTCAACCGAGCAATCAATTAGGCTTTAATTTTGGGCCGCCAATTGACTACTCAGAGGACAGACCTTTTGCTGACATGATGAAAACTTCGCGGCCATTTTATTCGGCTACATCTACATCGACACTGGCAACAACAGATGCCGTAGGTTGGCCAACTCAAGACTTTACTTTTTACGTAGTAGCAGGATTGGACAAATTAGATGGTACTTACGCAATCTCGTTCACCGGTCAGGCTACTGTAAGCGCATTGCTTTCTCCCGGCGGGCACTTGGGGACGCTGACCTATAACTCAGGCACAAACACAACGAGCGGTACCTTTACCGTAACGGGATCAGATTTGATTGGCACTACTTGCACGCTGACAAGCCCATGCAATGGGGTGATTGCCCTGACTTTCACCAACACCAAACGTCTTAGTGGTGATACAGCGGGGAACGGAATTACCAATCTAATAATCATGCGCCCATCTACGCCGGGCTCATCAACGCCTCTGCCTTCAGGAACAATATTTAACCCCTCGTCTTTGGCGTATCTAAACTCTGTTTCAACAATCCGTTTGATGGATTTCACCGCAACGAACTGGAATCAGCAGGTAAATTGGTCTGACAGAATGCTACCCTCAAGCCCGTCATTTAATCGAAATCCCGGAGGAATTTATGGCTGGGAGGGGCTTGGCGCAGCTTGGGAGTATGCAATTCTGTTAGCGAATGCAGCAAATAAAGACGTATGGATAAACATGCCGCAACTGGCAACAGATGCGTACTATACGAATGTAGCTTATATGTTCAAGTACGGCAGTGATGGAACAAACCCTTACACCAGCACACAGGCGAATCCGGTTTACCCGCCACTCAATCCCAATCTGCATGTCTATGTCGAATATGGGAATGAGGTTTGGAATGGCAGCTTTCCCAGCTTAAAAACAAGCATCAACAATGCCGGTATAGAACTAAATACACTTGGTACTTCAGCACCTATTGATTGGGATCATATCTGGAATAGCACTACTGAAACTGTGAATGCATCTGGTTTTACTGTGCAGAACACAGATTTGACAATGTATGTTCTGGCCTACCGCAACTATGCGGAACACGTTGTCAACATGAGCAATGATTGGCGATTGGCATGGTGTGGCGCGTTGGTATCGTGTAGTGCTATGGGAACAACTGTACGCCCTGTATTGATGGGGCAGCTTGGGGGTGGGCAGACCTTTGACTCCATAAACATGCTGATGAACTTCTACAACAACCTTTCAGGTCATGGTGCTGGTACAGGCGCGTATAGCGCGATAACACCTCATCCACCAAGCTACTACATCTACGCGGCTGGAGATGCCCCTTACTACAGTCCGATCACTATCACTCCCTCTTCAAATATACCTGGTACAGCGGATGCCGTATTTGCTGATGGGATGACCACAGCAAACGTGGCCGTCGGAAATGAGTTGACGGAAACCTATTACACCATGGCCGCAGGAGTACATCATGATGATTACGAGGGTGGCCCTGGCCTTGACACAACTTCAAGCTCAACTGTCAATAATGCCTATACAGCAGCAGTTTTGGACACTCGAATGACTGGTGTAGTTGAAAATCTGCACAATGCTTTCACAGCGAATGGTGTGGAATTACTTAATTACTTAACTTCCACTGGCAATTATGAATGGGGATTTAGTTATAGTCTCTACGACATGTCCGAGCCTAAGATTGCCGGAATTGAAGCACTCGATACAAGCAATGCCTCGGTTCCAGCAATCGGAACGGCAATACCAGGCAGTGTTGCGGGTGCGGGCTCCGTGGTTTGCGGCCGAAGCTATTCCTGCGGCGGAAACTCATATACCGCAGCGCTGGGCGTGGGCGGTTTTAATTGGGCAAGTTATCCGTTCCATGCCACTGCCGCAGCTTCGCGCACCATTACGATCAACTTTAGTTCGGCAGCCAGCGCGCAAGTGGCCGTGTATGTAGATGGCGTGCAGGTAGGAGCCATGCAAAGTACCAACGGCAGCAATACTACCTTGACATATTCTGCCGGAACAATGGGCGTGGGGCTGCATGGTGTGGTAGTGAATTGCGTGGCAGGTACGTTCTCAATTTCTTTAGTTGCGGTAAATTAATAGGGGAACTCAACCCCCAAGCCAAGATCATAGAGTCCGGAGAACACGATGACTTCCTTGCCTTTGCTAGTGACAACTCCGCATTAGCCTGCCTTTGCTATAATCACGCAGCCGTTTATCAACCCATTCCAAAACGTGACTAAAGTCGATTTCTATACCGGCTCGGAAGACAAGCTGCGCACCGCTTGCCAACTGAGCCAAAAAGCAATGCAGAATGGTCTGCGCGTGTTATTGCACGTGCCGGATGAAGCCACTGCGGACAAGCTGGATAAGTTGCTGTGGCACTTTCCCGCCACCGCTTTCATGCCTCATTGCCGCAACCATGAAATTGCAGCCTCAACCATGCCTGTAATCATCGGGCAGGATGAAACGTTCCATCATTCCGAATTGCTCATTAGCCTGCACAATGTCTGCCTGCCCTTCTTCAGCCGTTTCGAACGCTTAATCGAAATCGTCAGTCTAGCCGATGACGACGCCAAACTGGGACGCGAGCGCTATGGTTTTTACCGTGATCGCGGTTACGAAATGCGGCACTTCGACTTGCGTCAGAAGCAGGGAATTAAATAGTGAGTAATAATCAAAACGAAAAAGCGCACTGGAAAAAGTTGCCTATATTGACAGAAATTGTTGATGAGACCCCGATCAGAATTCCGGTGCTAACGCGAGAAGTGGCAGGCAAAGCAGCAAATATTCCGCTTCCAACCAATTCCCTTGACGCAAACGAGTCTTCGCCCCAAACCACGCTGGTCTCGTTGACTCCAGATCAATGCCTACATTTCAACAAAGAACTCGTCGCTAAAATTGCCGCTTTATTTCATGACCGCTTTGCCTCCCATGCCGAATGGTCGGATTTTCAAAGCGCCTTGCCCGGAATCATCCGCACTCAACTCGTGGAATCTGCCACGGGTGGATTAGGTATAATCTCACCTTCTTTTGACAAGCCAATCCTGAGTGTTTCAAAAGAGCACAAGATTGGCTCGTCCGCTGCCCCTCAACCCGATAATACAAGCATGAATACCAACGAACTCGCAAAAAGTTTTGAACCAAAAACCACAGAAGCCTACTGGTATGACAAGTGGGAAAGCTCGGGCTATTTCAAAGCAGGACTGGATCAGCACAAGACTGAATCTTTCTGCATCCAATTGCCGCCGCCAAACGTCACCGGCACGCTGCACATGGGGCATGGCTTCAACCAGACCTTGATGGACGCGCTCACGCGTTATCACCGTATGCGCGGTGACAACACGCTTTGGCAACCCGGCACTGACCATGCGGGTATCGCCACCCAAATCGTGGTTGAACGCCAACTCGACTCACAAGGCATTTCACGCCACGATCTGGGACGGGAAAAGTTCATCGAAAAAGTGTGGGAGTGGAAAGAATATTCCGGCAACACCATCACCAAACAAATGCGCCGCCTCGGCACCTCGCCTGACTGGTCACGCGAACGCTTCACCATGGACGAGGGCTTGTCGCGTTCCGTCACCGCAACATTTGTGCGTTTGTTCAACGAAGGTCTGATCTATCGCGGCAAACGTCTGGTGAACTGGGACCCGAAACTGCACACCGCCGTATCCGACCTGGAAGTAGTGCAGGAAGAAGAAGACGGCTTCATGTGGCACATCCGCTATCCTCTAGTTGAAAAAGACAATCTCGGCGGACTCTCGCATCTCACCGTCGCCACCACCCGCCCGGAAACTATGCTGGGAGATGTGGCAGTAATGGTGCACCCTGAAGACGAACGCTACAAACATCTCATCGGAAAAAAAGTAAAACTGCCGCTGTGCGAACGCGACATTCCCATTATTGCAGACGAATACGTGGACAAAGACTTCGGCACGGGCGTGGTTAAAGTCACGCCTGCGCATGACTTTAACGACTATGCGGTGGGGCAGCGTCACAAGCTGGAAATGATCTCCATCCTTACGCTCGATGCCAAGATTAATGAACATGCGCCCAAACAATATCAGGGCCTGGATCGTTTCGTCGCACGCAAACAAATCGTCGACGATCTCGAAGCATTCGGACTATTCGAAAAAACGGAAAAACACAAACTCAAAGTGCCGCGCGGTGATCGCACAAATGTGGTGATTGAACCCATGCTCACCGACCAATGGTTTGTTGCCATGAGCAAACCGGGCGATGGTGGCAAGAGCATCACTGAACAGGCGCTAGAATGCGTCGCCTCCGGCGAGATCAAGTTCTACCCGGAAAACTGGGTAAATACTTACAACCAGTGGCTCAACAATATTCAGGATTGGTGTATTTCTCGCCAATTGTGGTGGGGGCATCAGATTCCGGCATGGTACGACAAAGACGGTGATGTGATAGTTGCTAAAAGCGATATCGATGCATACATCCAATACTTCGATAAGTTAGGCAAGACTGAGTGGAGCAACACGTTAAAGGGAATGGCTGCAATTGCGGGTGGAAAACCCGACGATTGCACTCTCCAATTGAATGGCGCTCTTGATACATGGAACGCACCTCACCTAACTCGCGACAACGACGTGCTCGACACTTGGTTCTCTTCCGCGCTATGGCCGTTCTCGACTTTAGATTGGGATGAAGGAAAGCCATTCCCGCAACAGAATGACTTTGTTCAAAAGTATCTGCCGTCTTCGGTGCTGGTCACCGGCTTCGACATCATTTTCTTCTGGGTGGCACGCATGGTGATGATGACCAAACACATCACCGGGAAAATTCCCTTTAAGGATGTATATGTACACGGCCTGATCCGCGATGCGGAAGGACAGAAAATGTCCAAGTCCAAAGGCAACGTGCTCGACCCGATTGACCTGATCGACGGTATCGGCATTGAAGACTTGGTGAAAAAACGCACCACCGGTCTGATGAATCCAAAGCAGGCTGAACAGATTGAAAAGCGCACGCGCAAAGAATTCCCCGAAGGTATTCCGGCCTTCGGCACCGATGCCTTGCGCTTTACATTCGCTTCGCTCGCCTCGCCCGGACGCGACATCAAGTTCGACATGCAACGCTGCGAAGGCTATCGCAACTTCTGCAACAAGTTGTGGAATGCCACACGTTTCGTTTTGATGAATTGCGAAGGTCAGGATGTTGGTCTGGATGAGGCACTGCCACGAGAATATTCCGATGCGGACAAATGGATCATAAGCCTGCTGCAACAAGCCGAAAGTGAAATGGCCGTTCATTTCGACGAATATCGTTTCGACTTTGCCGCACGCATTTTGTATGAATTGGTATGGGATAACTATTGCGACTGGTATCTTGAGCTTGCCAAGGTACAGATAGCCAACGGCACACCAGCGCAGCAACGCGCCACGCGGCGCACCTTGGTGCGCGTACTCGAAGCCATCTTGCGTCTGGCACACCCGATTATTCCCTTCATCACGGAAGAATTGTGGCAGAAGGTAGCGCCATTGGCTGGCACACATGGCGACACAATCATGTTGCAAACCTACCCCAAGGCTAATCCCGCATCCATTGCGCCATCCTCAATCGAAAAAATCGGACTGCTTCAGGAGATGGTTAACGCTTGCCGCAAACTGCGCAGCGAAATGAATCTTTCTCCCGCGCTGCGAGTTCCATTACTTGCGTCGGGCGATAGTGGAACATTGCATGCTTTTGCGCCTTACTTGCAAGCCTTGGCAAAATTAAGTGAAGTGAGCGTGCTCGATGTGCTGCCGGATACCGATGCGGCAGTGGCTATCGTGGGCAACTTTAAACTCATGCTGAAAGTGGAGATCGATGTTGCCGCCGAGCGCGAACGTCTGGATAAAGAAATAGCGCGCTTATCCGCTGAAATCGCGAAAGCAGAAGGCAAACTAAACAACGAAAGTTTCGTAGCCCGTGCTCCTGCCTCTGTCGTGCAGCAGGAGAAGAAACGACTGGACGACTTCAGTTCCACAGTGGCGCAGTTAAATGTACAACGCGCCAAATTGAATTGAAGCCGTTAAGTGTAGAAGCAGTCGCGTCTGACCATTGATTGCCCAAAATGTCGCCATCTTTGCCGGTGCCGCCGTCGGACAGGACTCGGGCACCAGCATTACTCTCGACGCTACTACTGCGGGAAATGGCTGGTATATCAACACCAACCCCGCCGTCAAGCCAGCTACGGAAGCTTGTCGCCCGTGATCGACTCCGTGCAAAGCCCCGCACCACTGTTCGATCTCGCCATCAATCCCACCCTTGTCGGACTGGATAGCTCCACCCAAACTTTAAAACCGAAGTTCTTGCTTTTCCCATGTTATTTCTTTTCTTTCACAATACAGCAATTATTACGTAGGGTGCATTTTATGCACCATGGTGCAACAAAGTCACGCAATTTTCTATGCCGCAAAGCGGCATGAAAATGGTCAGCGCAGAGCGCACCCTACGATAAATTCAATTTCACTTTTGAAACCAGATTTTCCATTAGACCGAAAATCTGTCGTATCGGCGAAGGCCGGTATCCAGTTGATTAATAATTTCCCACGCAGCGTGTGTTGTTGGGGCTTCAGCCCCATACAACCACGGCGTACTCCTTGCGGGTGTATGTGGGACAACACCTTGGTTTTGTCCGCTTCGCGGAGTGTTTTATAACTGGATTCCGGCCTGCGCCGGAATGACGGCGCTAATGAAAAATCCGGGTTGAAATAGAATTGGAATTAAATCACGACTTCAACCCGACTGCATTCTTCCAGCAGATAGGCAATGGAGTGGTAGGATCGTCCGGTTTCGGCAGTCAGGCCGATTTCGCACGTGCGATTAGTAGATACGCCCTCGCAACAATTCGCCGGCAATTCTTTGTGTATCTTGCGCAGTGCATGCACATTAAGTTCAGGGACGACGAAGCCGCGATCACCGCCAAATCCGCAACAGTTAACGCCCACCGGTTCAACAACATTTTCAGCACAGACTGCAACCACGCGACGCAGTTTTGCGTCAGTCGATGCACGCCGCACACTGCAATTTATATGCAATGCTATCGGCCCAGTCTTGCGCGTAATCATCAGGCGCGGTAGTAGCGCATCGTGTGCGAATTCGTGAAAATCCATGATGGTCAAGCGTGAAGAAAAATGTTTTTGCATGCGCAGCGCACAGGGACTGGCATCCATGATGACCGGACAAAAGCCGCCATGACCATCACCTGCCGCCTTGAATAGTGCCGCAGCAAGGGCGTCGGCCATAAGATCAGCCTCCTGTTCCATTCCTTTGCTTGCAAGCATTTGACCGCAGCAGAGTTTGTCACAGTGTTCCGGCATACGTGGTGCGTAGCCAGCCCGTACGAGCAGTTTCATGATGACTGATGGCAGTGATAATTCGTTTGAATCATTGGCGCCGAAGATGCGTCCGCCACAGGTTGGAAAATACACAACCGGATCGCCCGCACCATTGAATTGGTTCGGTAGTTTCCCGGCGCGTGGCATGCCGCGCTTCCATGCGCCAGCCGAAATATTTGCCACAAAGCTATCACCGGCCACGCTCGACACAACGTGACCCAAGGCGAGTCCTGCACGCGACAAGGTACTGACTTTTCCAAAATTGCCAACCGTCCATTGCCCGAATTTGCGCGCGACATTGCCCTGTCTGAGACCGCGCAATATTCGCGTCATCTCTCCGGTATCAATGCCTACGGGACAGGCAGTAGAACATAAACCGCAACCGGCACAGGTATCGAGATTGTTATAAACAAATGCTTCCTCCACGTCGGACGCATCCTCGCCTGCCGCAGCTCGGCGTGATAGCTCACGCAAACTGACAATGCGCTGACGCGGTGAGAAGGTCAGCAAATGTGACGGGCAAAGCGGTTCGCAGAAACCGCACTCAATACAGCGGTCAACAATATCGTCCGCAGCCGGCATCGGCTTGAGATTTTTCAAATGCGCTTGCGGATCGTCATTGAGAATCACACCCGGATTGAGAATGTTATTCGGGTCGAACAGTTGCTTGATTTGACGCATCAGGTCAGTCGCCTGTCGACCCCATTCCATTTCGACATAGGGTGCCATGTTGCTGCCGGTGCCGTGCTCTGCTTTAAGTGATCCATCGTACTTGCCTACGACGAGCTTGCAGACATCTTCCATAAATCGTGCATAGCGTTCGATTTCTGCGGCATCGCCGAAGTCCTGAGTAAACACGAAGTGCAAGTTGCCTTCGAGTGCGTGGCCAAAAATGATTGCCTCGCTGTAGCCGTGTTGACGCAACAAGCGTTGCAGATCGAGTGTGGCAGCAGCCAGTGATCCAATGGGAAAGGCAACATCCTCAATGATGACTGTCGTGCCCGCCCTGCGCATCGCGCCGACTGAAGGAAACGTTCCCTTGCGAACTTTCCAATACATTTCACTCGTCGCGGGATCAGTTGAAAAATTTGGCGGAGCAATTGTTTCGATACCATTCAACGTGGCGAGAACAGTATTGATGCGCTGTTGCAAAAACGGCAAATTTTCAGCACGTATTTCAATTAGCAGCGCGGCGGCATTATTACTCAACTCTCGCATTTCCGGAAGCATTCCCGCTTTGTTTTCGACTGAACGCAACGCCGGACGGTCAAGCAGTTCAACCGCAGAAACCTGCTCATCTTTCAAACGCACAACGGCTTTGCAGGCAGCTTCGATGTCTGGGAAAAATACCAGTGCGCTTGCCTTGAATGGGTCTTCGACTACGGTACGGTAGGTGATGCTCGATATGAAACCGAGCGTGCCTTCCGAACCGATCATCAGGTGAGCAAGGATGTCGATCGGATCTTCAAAATCGACTAAGGCATTGAGGCTGTAGCCAGTGGTATTTTTTATTTTGAATTTGTGTTTGATACGTTCGGCAAGCGCTTTGTCTGTGCGTGTGGCTGCGCCAAGTTTTTTGAGTTGCTCAAGCAGGGGGGCATGGCTCCGACGAAAGGTTGCTACACTGATCTCATCTTCCGTATCGAGTATGGCTCCGTCGGCAAGTACCACTCGCAAACCAGACAGCGTGCGGTAACTATTTTGCGCGGTGCCGCAACACATGCCGGAAGCATTATTGGCTGCGATGCCGCCAATTTTGCAGGCATTGATCGAGGCCGGGTCGGGGCCGATCTTGCGGCCTAAGGCAGCAAGTCGAGAATTAACCTCGCCACCAATCATACTGGGGCCAACGCGAACCGTGGCAGCATCTGGTGAAATTTCACAGGTTGCAAATCCCTCGCCGATCAAAGCCAGTACACTATCGGTGACTCCCTGACCTGAGAGACTGGTACCTGCGGCGCGAAAAGTGACAGGCCTTCTGTGGCGATGTGCAGCTTGCAACAATGCCTGAACTTCTTCCTCGGACTCGACGACTGCAACAACTTCGGGAATCATGCGGTAGAAGCTGGCATCAGTACCGTAAGCTAAGCGTCGCAGGTCGTCGGTGATCACCCGCGCTTTCGGCAAAAAGTCTGAGAGAGCCTGAATGATAGCACTCATTATTTTATTTCTTTAAGCAGATCGCGCAATCGCTTGGGCGCGGGCTTGAGCGGGGTGCGGCAACGGGTCCATGCTCCCTGTTGGATCGGTGACAGATCGCGACCCCGGCTCATGAACCATGATGTCAGTCGATAAACACCAAGACGACTATACACCAGCGACCATGCCTTCCATATTGTGCTCACGAGTGCTTTGCGCCCGGCACCACTGCCGCGCAATGAAGCATCCACGCTACCCGGTCGAGCCTGAGCTTCGTTGCGTAAACGAATCAAAATATCTGTGAGTGGAATCTTTACCGGGCAAACTTCGACGCAGGCTCCGCACAACGTCGAGGCAAAGGCCAGCGGATAAGTGGCATTCAGGCCCAGCATATGCGGGGAAACGATTGCACCAATTGGGCCGGGATAAGTCGTGCCGTATGCGTGTCCACCGATGCGCGCATAAACCGGACAATGGTTCATACAGGCACCGCAGCGTATGCATTGCAGCGTGGCACGCAGTTGTTCATCTGCAAAGGCCTGCGTGCGGCCATTATCGAGGAGGATTAAATGTACCTCTTCCGGGCCGTCTTTTTCACCCGGCTGGCGCGGGCGGCTGATCATGTTGAAGTAGGTCGTAATCGACTGCCCCGTGGCGGAGCGCGTCAACAAACTGTAAAGCGGCGGCACGTGTTCCAATTTCTCAACCACTTTCTCGATCCCGGTTACGGCAATATGCACTTTGGGAACTGTGGTACACATGCGCCCGTTGCCTTCGTTCTCGACGAGACAAAGCGTGCCGGTTTCGGCAACGGCAAAATTAACACCCGAGAGCCCGATATCCGCCTCTGCGAATTTTCTTCGCAGCACTTGACGACCGATTTTAATCAGTGCGTCAACGTCTTCGGTGTAGTCAACGCCGGGAATCTTTTCAGCGAACAAAGCAGCGATTTCCTGCTTGGTCTTGTGGATGGCAGGCATGATGATGTGAGAGGGTTTCTCTCCGGCCAGTTGGACAATGTATTCGCCCATGTCGGTTTCAAACGCATCTATTCCTGCGGCAGCCATCGCGTGATTGAATTCGATTTCTTCACTGACCATCGACTTGCCTTTGGCAATGGTACGGGCATTATGTTTGCGGGCAATGTTGAGCGCGATGGTATTGGCTTCATCCGCCGATTCCGCCCAATGCACCTGAATACCGTTGGCATTGAGATTTTTTTCCAGTTGTTCGAGCAGTTGCGGCAGTCGGGCAAGACTGTAACGGCGGATACTTTCACCAAGCGTACGCAAACCCGCCAACTCGTCCTGATCGGGGAATTGGCTGCGCCGCTTCTCTTGTAAAAAATCCATTGCACCGCGAAAGTTTTTGCGTTGGCCGGGATTGTTGAGCGTTGCACGACTACGATCTTTGAAGTCGCTGTCGGGATGGATGGAGATAACCTGACTCATAATTTATTCCCGGCAGGATGACACAGTAGAACAACCAGTTCGCGCGGGCCATGAGCGCCGTAGGCCAATGTTTGCTGAATGTCGGCGGTCTTGGAGGGGCCTGAAATCAGCAGTGCATTAGTTGGGATTGTTCCCTGCCAGTTTTCTGCCCTCATTGCCGAATGCAAATCAGCGTGGATTTTTGTCACATCCAACAAGACAAAATGTATGTGGGGCACTAGCGACATCAGGCGCGGTTCTGAAGCATCCGGCCATAAAATCAAACTGCCGGTTTCTGCGATAGCGCTTCTGGCTAACGTTAGTGAGGCGTCTATTTCATCAAACAATTGCTCGCGCCAATTTTCGATAGCATGCTCATAGCGAACCAATTTCAAATTATTCTGGTGCAGCGCTTCAAGCTTTGCACCATGCGCAGTGTCCGTCCCAATCAGCAAATTGCGCAGACCTTTTTTGCCGGCTATGCTGAGCAACAAATCCTGCCATTCGGATTCATTAGTGTCATACACCTCGGTGTGAACCGCTTCAAGCGCCGCGCGCAGACGCGCAGCGCGTTGAGCTACATCTTCGTCGCGACGATGAGACGCATACCAACTACTGACATCGGGTAAGGTGGGAAATTTTGTAGTTGTTGCGCGCAGGCGCCCAAGAATATTGTCGCGGGCACTCATGATGATTCTCCCGAAGTGCGGCGCCACAGAAAGCTGGCAATATGTTCCCCTGACAAAGAAGGTTTGCTGCGCCCTGCAACTTCATCCTGCTTTGCGGCACGACCAAGAATATTGAACAGACATCCACAATCTGCGCTGACCACCTGTTCGGCACCCGTTGCACGTAAACTTTCTACTTTGTCACTGACAATTGCTTCAGATATTTCCGGATAACGAATGGCAAATGTCCCGCCAAACCCGCAGCATTCTTCTATTCGCGCCTGACGAGCCACACTTACCTGTTTCAAGCTATCCAGCAAGGCGGCACTGGTTTCGTGGGCGCCCATTTCACGGCGTGCATGACACGAGGTATGCAGGGCAATCTTACAGGGTGCTCCAATATCCAACTGTTTGAAATTAACGACATGCACAAGAAATTCAGTCAACTCGAATATGCGCTCAGAAAGTTCTTTGGATTTGGCAAGCAGTAAAGCGTCATCGGCAAAAAGCTTGGGATAATGATGCCGCATCATGGCCGCACAAGATCCAGATGGCACAACCACCGGCCACGGCTGGGGAAATAAATTCAATTGCTGGCGCGCAACTTTGCGCGCTTCGTCCGGATAGCCGCTGGTATAGGCCGGTTGGCCGCAGCAGGTTTGTTGTTCCGAAAAATGAACTTTGATGCCTTCGCGTTCCAGCAAACGGATCGTATCGAGCCCGGCTTCGGGGGCAAATTGATCGACCAGACAGGTAGCAAAAAGATAAACGTGCGCTGGTTTCGACGGGTATTGCCGATCAAATGGTGTGGATGAACCCATTTCTTCCTCCCTGCTTATTTTACTTTTGGTAAAGTGGTCTTACCATTGTTTTGGCTAACTATATATTGATAAATATTAATCTGTCAATAAAAATGTTGTTGACTATTTTCAGGGCAGAAAATAATATTAAAGTGGTCTTACCAATAAATCCAATATGAAACCAGTTCGCCCAACCGTTTCACGTATTTCCGATGTTGTCGCTACCGGATTGGAAAAACGCATCCTCGAAGGTTCATTAAAGCCCGGAGATAGGCTACCGTCAGAGCGCGATTTTGCTGTTGAATTAGGTGTGTCCCGCCCATCTTTGCGCGAAGCTATTCAAAAGTTGATTTCCAAGGGCTTATTAGCCACCCGCCACGGCGGCGGCACTTTTGTCACCGACCGGCTGGAAGCTCATTTTGTTGACCCCTGGCAGGAAATGTTAACCGGTCATCCCGTGCTACACCGGGACTTGCTGGAATTCCGCCAGATGCTTGAAAGCCAGGCGGCTGCACTGGCGGCGGAAAGAGCAACGAATGTAGACATTGAACGGCTTGACGCGCTATATGCAACCCTTGATTCCGTTTATGCGAATGGCAATGTGGCTGCCTGTATTGATGCCGACGTTGCTTTTCATCAGGCAATTGCCGAGGCAGCGCATAACGTACTCATTGGACACATGACAGCCAGTCTGATGAAACTGATTCATGGTCATGTGTCGATCAATCTGGAGCATCTGCATGCACGCCCGCAAGGGTGGCAAGAGTTGCGGAAACAACACCACGCGATCTGGCGGGCAATACGTGAACATCTGCCCGACTCGGCTGCTCACCACGCAAAAAACCATATAGAATTCGTCCGACAGAGTATGAATGACGCCAATCAGGAAGTTGAACGACGCCAGAGTGCACTGCGGCGCCAAGGTGAATCGATTACCTGAATTATCCGGAAAACTTAGCAGGGAGAGTAGAAAGTGACAAAAAGAAATATCGCAGTTTTGGGATTGGGAATCATTGGAAGCGCCTGGGCAAAAAACCTGATAGCAGATGGTCATGAGGTGCAGTGCTGGAACAGGACGCCGAAAGACTTTCCCAATTTTCATGCTTCCATTCAGGAGGCAGTTGATCAAGCCGAGGTGATTTTCATTGTCGTTTATGACCCGTCTGCAGTGCAATCCGTTCTGAATGATATTAAGCCAAAACTCGGCCCGGGAAAGTTGGTTATCCAGTCGAGCACCATTTCCGCCAAATGGACAACTCTCTTTGCGGAACAAGTACAGAAAACTGGCGCGCGTTATTTGGAAGCACCTTTTACCGGAAGCAAAATCGCAGCCGAGCAGCGCCAGACGGTTTTCTATTTGGGGGGCGATGCCGAAATAATCGAATCGGCGCGGCCTGTTCTTGAACCCATTTCAGGTGCCATTTTGCACATTGGCGCGCTGGGTTCGGCTTCAACCTTGAAGCTTGCCATGAACGTCAATATAGCCGGGATAGCCCAGATACTGAGCGAAAGTCTCACTCTGTGCCGGAATGCCGGAATTTCGGATGAAATGTATTTCAGCGCATTGGAGCGCAATGTTTCGCGTTCGGGTTTGTCAGATCTTAAAAAGCCCAAATTGAGCAGGCACGATTACAGCGCACAATTTTCAGTCAAGAACATGGCAAAAGATCTGCGCTTGGCACTGGAGTCCGCCAATGACCTTTCACTAAAGCTCAACCAAACCGCTCAACTCGATAAAATCTACGATCAGGGAATTGCAGCCGGATGGTCAAATGACGATTTTATCGGGCTAATACGACTTTTGGAACAAGCAAAAACCTAGCATATGCCTAGATTCTATCTAGACCTTGCGCCAAAATAGGAAAATATCTAGGCATTTAGGCATATATCCTTATCCACATAAAAAGAGGACAATATCGGTGGACCGTGCCCAATATCAAATATCGGGTGACGGAATGTGCCTAACCCAATAAGTTGTCGCAGGTAGTGACCGGCGATAAAGAGGTTGTATGAGGTCTAATCTTCTGCACTCATTTCGCTCGATTCAATTTAAACTGTTTCTGTCTTTAACAGTTATCGTGGCGCTGAGTCTTACTGCAATCCTGGTCAGCCAAGTATATTTGGTACAGGAATATTTCATTCGCCAAGCCGAATCGAATCTGCGCAGCAGTAATTATTTATTGAGTCGCGTTCTGGCTGATCCTCTCTTTGCCAATGACCTTTCTCTATTGCAAACAAGATTGCAAGATATCCAGTCCAAATTGCCTTTGTGTAACTTCCAGTTAAAGGACAATATTGGAAAGGTTGTCTACAAAGTGGGTGAAGTAAACCCGGTCAGCGATTCTGATTTCGGTTCTATTAATCGTGATCATTGCTACAACACTGTTCTCCCGGTCATCCATGGAAATCAGCTAATGGGCACAATACGCATGGGAGTGCGTACTGATGACATCGCCGAAGCCAGAACAAGCCTGATTGAAGGAAGTATATTTTTTGCTATGTTTTGGTTCGCAATATTCATGCTGCCATTCTTTGTGCAAATCAGGAGATTAACCAAGCCGCTGGTTAATTTATCGAAAGCGGCACAGGAAATCGCCAACGGCAATCTGGACTTTCCCCCGCCCAAGCCCTTGCGAGGACAAGACGAACTCTCGCAATTGATCACCAGTTTTCAGGGAATGGCTCAAACATTGGTTCGCGACAGGGATATACAAGCTGCAAATTTAAATGCGATCCGGAATGAAAAATCGACACTGGATACTTTGTTGGCAACTATGCCTGTCGGCGTCATTTTTGCAGATCGAACCCATATACGTTATTGCAATAACGCCTTCCGCGAAATGTTTCAAATTGGCCAGAATGAGCAGTTGGTTGACATCAAAAACGATACGTTACTGTTACATCTCGGACAAGTCGTTGCTGAAGCCGATTCTTTTTTTAAGAGCATCACTGAAATACTTGACACACGAACCCTCACCGAACCAAGATACATCTTGATGAAAAATGGGCGTGTCCTGCGCTTGATTTCCAACGTGGTCAGTTCATCAGAAACCAACCGCTACCTCGGACGTTTTTGGTTTTTCGAAGATCAGACAGAAGAACAGAAGGTTTTGCGGACTGCCGAACTGCACGCCCAACAGGACTCCTTGACGGGTATCTTTAACCGTCGACGCTTCGATCTTGATTTGCCGCGCCTGATTGCCCAAGCAGAGCGTGACGGCTCACACTTGGCTCTGTTAATGTTTGATCTGGATGACTTCAAGCCCATCAATGATTTGCATGGACATGCTTGCGGTGACATTGTACTCAAGCAAATCGCCCAAACTCTTTCTTCACAATTGCGCCGCAATGAAGTCCTGTACCGAATTGGGGGCGACGAATTTGCTTTGTTGCTGGTCAACCCCGGTGATGATGAAGTTGAGATTATCGCAACCAGAATCATTCAATTAATTAATTCGCTTGTGTTCAACTTCGATGGAAAAAATGCAAAGGTCGGCTGTAGCTTGGGTATTGCGCGTTATCCGCAGGATGCCACAAACATCTCGGCATTATGGCAATATGCAGATCAGGCAATGTATGAAGCAAAAAGGGTCAGCAAAAGCCAATTTACCATTAATTACGCTTTGGCTACCGCCAAGAATTAATCTTGATTTCATCCGATAACATCCGTTACCCCTTGCTGTAATTCGCAATTCAATCGCCCAACCACCTATGACAGAACTCTTTAGTGTCATAGAGCCAAGTTGAGAAATCGCTGTTAAATCCATCAACATCAGCGAGAAATTCCTCCGCACCACCCGCTAAAGGATTGGGTTGTCGGGCCAGGCGCGACATGCGTGCCAATACATCTGCGATGCTTTCAATCCGAGTATAACTCGACAACCAGTCTTCCTTCCCCATCAGCAACAATGCAGGATGAGCCGAGACGGGAAGATCATTCAGTCTGTCTTTGATTAATCGATAAACCGTTGCACAAAATTCATTCAGTAGCTGGTGGTGTAGCGTGGCCCAGTTTTGTGCGAGTAGATGATCGTAAAACACATCAACCAGCACACCTGAATATCGCCGACGTTGCAAAGAAATTCTCGAGCGGCTTTGACGAAAGGCTGGATTCGTTTCCGCAAAACTATCAATGGCGCGGTGCAGTGCAACTCCTTTGGCCAAATCTTCCGGCAAAATTCCTGGTAACGGGCCTTTGATCCAATCTCCGACGACCCCGCCCACAATCAACGCCGGCGTGTCGCCTGCAAGCAGCGCATGAGCCAGAAAATTCATGTTTGCTCCTTACAATTCTTTAAAGTGGCCTAAACGGCTGCCATCCAGCGCGCTAGACAGGCGGTGAGATTGTCGCGATTGATTGGCTTGGTAAGAAAATCGTTCATCCCGGCGGCACGACAAGCTTCAACGTCGGACTGCATCGCGTTGGCAGTAAGCGCGACAATAGGTATTCCCGCATTCGCTCCATCGAGCAATCGAATTTGCCTGGTAGCTTCAAGTCCATCCATTTCCGGCATCTGCATATCCATCAGGATCAGCGCATAACGCTTTGCAGAAGCCGCTGCCTCAACTGCCTGGCGTCCGTTTTCCGCGAGATCAACGCTGTAACCCAGACGACCGAGGAGTGCCAAAGCAAGCTTCTGGTTTATTTTATTATCTTCCGCCAACAATAATGGTAACGGCGTGTTTTCGACCTGCTGAGACAAACCGGATAATGGTTCCGAGAGCTTAGGCGCAGCAGCAGGCTTAGACTCGGCTTTAATTAATTCTGTCGGTTGCTCACCGTTTGAAGTCTGGACAGTTGCGGCGGCCCCTATCGATATATCCGTGGTCGCTTCAAGAGGCAATTCAAACCAAAACGTGCTTCCGCTGCCCAAGGTGCTTTCTACACCAATCCGACCACCCATTCCTTCTGTTAATCTTTTGCTAATGACCAACCCTAAGCCCGTGCCCCCGAATTTACGTGTTGTAGAAGCATCTACTTGACTAAAGTTTGAAAAGAGACGTTCCTGCGCCTCATTGGAAATGCCGATCCCGGTATCGGAGACTTCGAATCGAAGTCCCTTGGGCAAGCGGGTGACTTTTACCTGAACCTCTCCATTCTCAGTGAACTTTACAGCATTACCTGCCAAATTCAGCAAAACCTGCCGAATACGCAGACTGTCGCCCATAAAGTTTCCAACGGCATCGGGAGCAATTACTATGCTAAAACCGATTCCTTTTTGCTTCGCTCTGATTTTCAGTAATGAATTTACAGCGTCGGTCAGCGCAATGATGGAAAAAGGGTGTACATCAAACTCCATTCGATCCGCTTCAATTTTCGACAGATCGAGAATGTCATTGATGATAGCCAACAATGATTCGCCTGATGCAGCAATATCTCTGGCAAATTGCCTCTGTTCATCGTCAAGTTTGGTTTCCAATAATAACTGTGTCATGCCCATGACCCCGTTCATGGGCGTCCGAATCTCGTGCGACATATTTGCCAGGAACTGGGATTTTGTACGACTGGCACTTTCTGCAACTTCTTTCGCGTGACGAATCGCGCGCACATAAAGAATTGCCGAACTAACTGCAAGGATGAGCATGGCTCCGGCAAGGGCTAAAATCAGAAATAACCACGTTCTCTGATTTTCGATTCGTACCAAGCCGGGAATTGGCCGGGGTAAATATATCGTCATGCTGCCATCAGCCACAGTTTTGGATCCAAGAATCAGGGGTATCCCTCCCACCCCAAACCGAACCAATTCCGGGTAACGGTGTTGATCCCACGGGCGTATATCTACAGGAGCCAAGGTTTCTCTTTGATACCTGTCTATTCTGGTTTGCACCGGAAGAACACCAACTGAGGTACCCGGCATAGTTTTATTCAAGAAATTTTTGTCTTCGCTCAACACAACCACACCGTTCGAGTCGGCTATAAATGCATTGTCGGGGCTTGTCCAATACAAAAAGTCAGTGATGTCGCGTTTGACCACGACTGCGCCGATAAATTGTGCTTTGCTGTCCAAAACCGGAAAAGAATAAAAAAAACCGGGGATTTTACTTACCTTTCCAACGGCATATTGACTACCCGAATGACCCTCGCGCGCTTGCCGAAAATACTCCCGATCCTTGTAATTGGTTCCAACGAAACTGGACGTTTTTCCGGCATTGCTTGAGGCGATACAATCCCCTGCCGCATTCACTACCCAAATCACATCGGCTTCAACTCCTGATGCTGCTGTGGCAAGAAAAGCATTCAGTCGCGACTGCTCCGCATTATTGCTCCAACGAAGCTTTCTACCCTCTTGGATAAGTTTGTAGGGTTCTGCCCGCGCACCGAAACGCTCCAATTCCTTATGTACCGAATCTTCTCGTGCCAGCGTTACAGGGGTATTGCGAAGAAACTTGAGATAGTCTTCAACATTGCTGGAAACCCCAACCAACTGTTTCTGCGCCTGTTGAAGTTCTTCTTTGATAAGCATATCCGACATATGGTCGGTATAAATAGCGGACCCCGTCCATGCCAGTATGCCCCAGGCAAACATCAGGACACCCGTAACTTTCAAGTTGGCTCTCAATTTAGAAATATTTCACAAAGAAAGTGATTGTTCATCCGTTATTAATTCAGTGCAGACTACTTGCAGACATCAATTCAGTTTACGTACGCATTTCTCATGATAACATTCTCCCGAAAATAATCACGTTCACGCATATCATGTTTCCACTTATTCGCTCAGCACTCTTTGCTCTCGATCCTGAGACCGCTCACCACGCCACCCTTGACGCCCTAAAGACCGCACATTGTCTGGGCACCCTGCCCTTGCTGGTCAAGCCCCCCGCAAACGACCCTCGCACCGTGATGGGGCTTTCCTTCCCAAATCCGATAGGACTGGCTGCCGGACTGGATAAAAACGGGGCGTACATTGATGCGCTAGCCGCTCTTGGCTTCGGCTTCGTTGAGATAGGTACAGTCACGCCACGCCCGCAACCCGGCAACCCCAAGCCCCGTCTATTTCGTCTACCGGAGGCACAAGCAATTATCAATCGCATGGGATTTAATAACAATGGTGTGGATGCGCTGATCGAGAATGTAAAACACACAAGGTTCAAAGGCATTATCGGCATCAACATCGGCAAGAATGCGGACACTCCAATCGAAAAGGCGGCAGAAGATTACCTCATCGGCCTGCGCAAGGTTTACACTCACGCAAGCTACGTCGCTATTAACATCTCATCACCCAACACCAAAAACCTGCGCCAACTGCAAGGCGGCGACGAACTGGATGCGCTTTTATCTCAACTCAAAGCCGAACAGGAACACCTGACCAAACTGCACGAAAAATATGTCCCTCTGGCACTCAAAATTGCTCCCGACCTCGATGCTGACCAGATCAGGCAAATCGCTGCACTGCTTGTGCGGTACCGAATCGATGCCGTAATCGCCACCAATACCACCTTGTCACGCGAAGGGGTAGAAAATCTACCCCAAAGCAATGAGGCAGGGGGATTAAGCGGCAGCCCGGTACGCGACAAATCCACCGCGGTCATTCGCCAACTCGCAAAAGAATTAAACGGTGCATTACCTATAATCGGTGTGGGCGGCATTTTGAAAGGTGAAGATGCGCTGGAAAAAATGCAGGCTGGTGCATCGCTGGTACAGTTCTACAGCGGCATGATCTATCGGGGATGGGAATTGGTTGCGGAGTGTGCTGCTGCGGTAAGAAAATCGAGGTGAGTTTCAATTCAACAAACGACTCCCGATCATTCCCAAGTTTATATTCATAAAACAGCATCCTGTTGCTGCCTGCTTCCTTTTTTATACATCACTTTACGGCTCCAAATTACATAAACTCACTTGTAGTAAATCTGCAAAAACCTAAATCTAAACATTCCCAGAGTTGTACAAGCTGAATCCAGCGGCAAATCGCCAGTTAGAATTCATGTGGTTGCCGCACTACTAATTGGCGCAACGCACCTTTCCTTGCCTATTATTCTTCCCAATAACAACTCTAACGCCCAAGATATTCCGACCATCTCCAAGAATTAACGGACTAGCAGTCTCCGACAAATCTTCATATAAACGTCATCAAAATAATGAAAAATGAAGTCCGAGCCGTCAATGGTTTTTACCATGACAAGCTTGGTATTTTCAGGGCCGCAGCATTCTTTAATGCAATAGCAATATATCTAATTCAATATAACTCAGGAGAACTTTCATGAAAAAATCCGCAGCAGCTTTGGGTTTGCTAGGTTTGGCACTAGCAACATCCGTTTTCGCAAGCGAGGGCAAAGCCCCCGAAGGCATCCGTCATCTTGATCACGTTTTTGTGATCATGATGGAGAACACTGGCTATAACCAGATCATCAACAACCCCAATGCCCCGTTCATCAATAAGCTGGCACAATCTGCCAATTTGGCAACAAACTACTTTGCCATTGGCCACCCCAGCCTGACTAACTATCTGGAAGTTGTCGGCGGCTCCAATTTTGGGGTACGCAGCGACAATAACTCGGATTGGCACAGCACTACTTGCTCGACTAATCTCGCAACAGGCTTCGTGACAACAGATAACCCGGCGAGCCCGGCAATTTGCCCGATTTTCGGAACGGGTACTGATGCTGAAACACCAGCCACAGATTCGACCAACGAAACCCAGACTCAAGTTCTTAACAATATTGACGGAATCCAGTCTATTCCGGCTTTAAAAATTACAACTGGGAAAACGATTGCCGATCAACTTTTTGAAGCCGGTCGTTCTTGGAAGAGCTATCAAGAAGACTTGCCGATCAGCGGCGCGGATTTAGTCAATAACAGCGATGGCATCTATTCAAATCTGACAGATTTCACCAAATTTTTGCCCGCATTAAATCCACCACTGACATCCGCAGGAATTGTTAATCTTTACGCGGCCAAACATAACCCGTTTGTCTACTTCCAAAGTGTTCAGGAAGGCCGCAACCCGGAACTAAGCCTTGCTAACGTTGTTGGTTTCGATGGTGTTAATGGTCTGTACGGCGATCTCGCTTCGGGCAAGGTGCCAACATTTTCTTTCATCGTACCGAATCAATGTAATGATCAACATGGACGGGGCAATTCAACACCATACTGCAACTATAATCCCGTTTCCGATGGCACACAGGCCGGTTTGAATCCAGCCCTGATTCAAAACGGTGATGTGACAGTACAGAAACTGGTTACAGCAATAAAGAGCTCTACGGTATGGGCTGAAGGTAACAACGCGATTGTTGTGCTTTGGGATGAGAATGACTACAGCGCAGTTCCCAATATCAATCAGGTTGTGCTGATCGTCGATACTAACTACGGAGTAAGCGGAAAGCAAAGTTCAGTTCGCTACAATCACTTCTCACTCCTGAAATCAATTGAGGCGGCACTTGAATTGCCTTGCCTGAATCATGCTTGTGACGCGAACGTGCATGTGATGTCTGATCTTTTCGGTTCTCAACACGACAACAGAAAATAATTGTCGCTTAATACTGCAATACCAAAACCGGGGAGCTGCCAAATTGGCTCCCCGGTTTTTTATGCTCCAAATATAATATCGGACGTGGTTCAACAGAACAATGCGATGTGTTCACTAGAGAACAGCCAGACGATACCCAACTCCAACTTCAGTCAGCAGAAAACGCGGACGTGTCGGGTCTCTTTCCAGTTTGTGGCGCAGTGTTCCCATGTAGATGCGCAGATAGTGCGCACGCTCCACGTAGTTTGGCCCCCATACTTCTTTCAGCAGCAGTTGGTGCGTCAGAACTTTTCCCGCATGTTTGATTAACACGCTGAGCAGTCTGTATTCAATCGGGGTGAGATGAACTTCCACATCGCTGACAGTGATCTTGCGATGAACCATGTCAACCTGCAATTCATCCACCGAGAAAATACCTTCTTCCCCGTTAACCGGAATTGGAATGTGACGCAATGCCACGCGAATCCGGGCCAGCAATTCACCGATACCAAAAGGCTTAACCAGATAATCGTCAGCACCGGCATCCAAGGCGGCAATCTTGTCGTTTTCCTGCGAACGCGCAGACAAAATAATAATGGGAACGGAAGACCATGAACGCAACTCTTTGACAACTTCTACACCGTCCTTGTCAGGCAAACCGAGATCGAGAATAATCAAATCGGGTTTACGCGTTGCGGCTTCAACCAGCCCTTGCTTTGCAGTTTCCGCCTCGATGAGTTGATAACCTTCCGAGGTCAATGAAGTCCGCAGAAACTTTCGTATCTGGGCTTCATCTTCAATAGCAATGATGGTGGCTGTATTGGTCATAATAAAGGTGTCTCTTCGTGCTCCATCAAAGGCGGTTCGGTTAAAGGCAAGGTAAAGCGAAATGCGGCGCCGCCGGAAGGTAAATTTTCTGCCCAAATCCGCCCGCCATGCACTTCAACGATGGATCTGCAAATCGCCAACCCGAGTCCCGCCCCCCCCTGGTTACCCTCGCTGTCCACGCGGTGGAATTTTTCGAAAATTCTCTTTTCTTCCCCTGCCGGAATTCCATGCCCCTGATCTGAAACAGTGACCAGCATTTCCTTCTCTTCAGTTACTGCTAAGATTTCAATCGGCGTTCCGTTGGGTGTGTATTTCACCGCATTTTCCAGCAAGTTTGCGAATACCCGTTCGATTAACAGACTGTCTATTTCCACCAGCGGCAAATCATGCGGCAATTTTACGCTTACAGGGTGGCTGGCCAAGCGCGTGGTCAAACCGGCCAACGCCCCCCCGATTACCTCTTCCAACGGTTGCCATTGCCGGTTCAGCACAACAGCCCCGGCTTGGAGCCGTGCCATATCCAGCAAATTATTTGCCAGCCCGGCCATGCGTATTGCCTCGTCGTAAATAGCCTGGCCGAGCTCACGGCGGGCATGTTCGTCGAGCTTGTCTTCATCTCTTATTAAAGCGCTGGATGCCCCCACAATCGCTGCCAGCGGCGTACGCAAATCATGTGAAATGGCTGTCAGCAACGAATTACGCAATTGCTCGGTTTCAATTTTAATTTGCGCGCTATGCGCCTCTGCCGCCAGATTTACCCGCTCCAATGCCACCGCTATCTGGCTGACAAAAGTTTCCAGCAGGCGCTGCTGTTCCGGTAACGCAATGCGCGCCGGGTTGAGCGGAAGCAATGCCAACACACCTATCATTCCGGAAGAGGCTTTTAGCGGAAGGTAAACCATATCACCTCCGGGTAAAGTATCCGTGCCCAGCCCTGCCATCTGTTCGTGGTCGAATACCCATTGCGCAATACTCAAATCGCTGCCATGGCATGATTGCGAGGTGCTCTCACTTTTGGGATAAACGATGCTTCCTGTTGCCTCGGGCAACAATATGACAGCCTGCGCCTCGAAAACTTCAGCCACATGTTTGACAGCAACTCGCAGGATATTTTCTTCGCCGCGAGTTGCGGCCAGTTCGCGACTCATCGAATACAACGAAGCGGTGCGGCGTTCACGGTGACCGGCAATCTTGGCCTGGTACTTGATGCGCACGGTCATACTGCTGATGACCAACCCGACCAGCAGCATGATCGCAAAAGTAATCAGGTATTGCGTATCCGATACAGCAAAACTGAACCGTGGCGGCACGAAAAAGAAATCGAACAAAACCACGCTTAGAAATGAACTGAGTATCGACGGCCCGCGCCCATAGCGAGCGGCCACGACCACCACACCCAACAAATAAACCATGATTAAATTGGCAAGGTCAAAATGGTCGAAGATCAGCCAGGCGATGCCCGTGCAAATTGCCGAAATAACTACCGTCCAGAGATAAGTGATGCTCCACGTAAATAGCGAACTTTTTTCTTCCGGCGCGAGCCCCAAATACAAGCGGCTTCGGGAAAAATAGGGATTCTCTTGCGCCTGCGACATGAAATTGAATTCTTTTCCAACCACAACAACATCTATGTCACTGGCAGAACGAACTATCGTATCCACCAGCGAACCAAACAACCAGCGTTTCCATCCGTGTCGGCTCGGCTTTCCCAGCACGATTCGCGAAGCATTTCGTGTTCGCGCATAAGCAATCAGTTCATGGGCAAGGCTGTCGCCACCAAGCGTCACTGTCTCCGCCCCCAGTTCCTCGGCCAGTTTCAAGGTACTCAGCACGGCGTCCCGCTGCTCCTTGGAAAGCCGCTGCAATTTGGCTGTCTCTACATAAACGACAATCCATTCCGCTCTCAGCAATTGCGCCAGACGATAAGAAGCGCGCACCAGATTTTCTGCATTTCCGACCGGCCCGATGCAGACCAGTATTCGCTCTTTAACTTGCCACACATCACTGATTGAATGATCGTCGCGGTAATCCCTCATCTGGGCGTCAACGCGATCTGCCGTGCGGCGTAGTGCCAGCTCGCGCAGAGCGATCAGATTACCTTTGCGGAAAAAATTCTTTGCCGCATGTTCTGCCTGCTGCGGCAGATAGACTTTGCCTTCTTTCAGTCGCTGCAACAATTCGTCCGGGGGTAAATCAATCAACTCGATTTCATCCGCACTTTCCATCACCGCATCCGGCACTGTTTCCCAAACGGGGATTCCGGTAATTTGTGCCACGACATCGTTGAGGCTTTCTATATGCTGAACATTGATTGCGGTATAGACATCAATGCCCGAGTCCAGCAATTCTTCCACATCTTGCCAGCGCTTGGCATGACGCGAACCGGGTGCATTGGTATGAGCCAATTCGTCAACCAGAATTAGCGCGGGACGGCGTTTCAGCGCGGCATCCAAATCAAATTCGATCAACTCGGTATCGCGATATGAAACAATGCGGGGTGGCAATATTTCCAAACCCTCCAGCAAACGTTCTGTGTCGACCCGCTTATGCGTTTCCACATAGCCCGCTATCACGTCCAGACCTTCTGCCCGTCGCTCGCGTGCCGCCAGCAGCATGCCATATGTTTTGCCGACGCCCGCAGAAGCACCAAAGAAAATCTTCAGCCGCCCGCGTCGGCGCCTGCTTTCTGCACGCTGCACTTTTTCCAGCAGGGCATCCGGATCGGGACGTTGGTCGTTCATTGTTTTCTCATGCCAAATCTATAACCAGCCGGAACGCTTGAAACGGTAGTATAAATATCCGCACGTTCCAAAAATAACGAACAGTGCCAGAGGATATCCATATTCAAATTTTAACTCCGGCATATTCTGAAAGTTCATTCCCCAAATACCGGCAAAAGCAGTGGCAACGGCAAAGATACCGGCCCAAGCGGCCAAACGTTTGTTGATTTCGTTTTGCTCGATGGCGACAGTAGATTGGCTCACCAAAATTGCCGTAGTGATCGTGTCACGCATAGAGTCCACAGTCGCATTGATGCGCAGCAGGTGGTCATACACATCGCGAAAATACTCCTGGGTATTGATACAGGCCGGGGGCACCCGCCCGCCATAAAGCTTTCCGGTTGTTTCCATGAGTGGCAAGACCGCATGTTTGACCACCACAACCTTGCGTTTTAGCTCATACAACTGCTCAATGTTTGCGAGGGACGCGTCCTTGTCAAAGAGATGTTCCTCGATAGATTCCAGTTGCGATGCCAATTCATCAATCACCGGAAAATATCGGTCCACGACGGCATCCATTAGCGCATACAGAACAAAACCTGAGCCCAGCTTTAACAATTCCGGCTCGCGCTCGCAGCGCTCCCGCACGCCCAGAAAATGCAGATTGCTGCGATTGCGCACAGAAAATACAAAATTTCGCCCTGCAAAAATATCAACCTCGCCAACAACTATTTCGCCGTTAATGATCTCCAGCAAATGCATCACAACGAACAGCGTAGCCCCATACTCCTCGATCTTGGGTCGTTGGTGGCCGTGGCTTGCATCTTCGATCGCCAAATCGTGCAAGCCGAACTCTTCCTGCATTTTTTCAAGTTCAGCATTGGTGGTATCTTTCAATGCCACCCAAACGAAACAATCATTCCGTTCGAGATAGTCACTGATTTCTTCGACAGGAAGATCGGCTAGTTTTACGCCATTCTGATAGGCAACGCAATTAATCAACATGGCGGCTTAAAGTCAGTGTTAGTAAATAGGTTGTAGCCCGAGGGAACCACTTTCATATCCCGTCATCTTACCACTTGGCCGGATTCTGAACATAAAAGCTGATTCGTTATTGCTACTACATCCTGCACTGGAATCGGCGTTGCGCGCACTCCCTAAAACGGGATCAGTTTTGTTGAGGTTGTTGCGCAAGGTAATGCTTAACATCGTGGATCAAATGCAACAGGTCTCCGTGCAATCTCCATCCTTGACTGATGCGCGTTTCAATTTCCTGCACTTGTTCAAGAGTAAGCATCTCGGGTTCTTTGCGCTCAAGATATGTCTGGCAGTAACCACATATATGATTCGACTTTATATGCACATCCATTTTCATTTTCATGCTCCTGTATGAAACAGCTTAAACAAAATTCAAATAAGTTTTCGTGCCACGCGTTTATCTTTATTCGCACTTTCAGGCGTTTTACGCCGGGTCTGGATAGAATTGCCTGATTGCCGGGTTAACATCAGGTACGCCACCCCAAGGGGAACAGCGATGGCAAGAATAGCGAGAAGGGGCTCTACAAAACTATTCATGAAGATTGCGTTTATCGGCTGACTTATTTTGACGGAAAGCAAAAACATTTTTTCCGGCATGCGCGATACGTTGTATGGCTGAAACGATACGCTCGGATCGTCCGTTGTCGGATGTCACATCAAGCCGCACCTTCTTACCCAATTGGGTCATCTTACTTCCACTATACAAATCCACCATATCCATCCCGCATAGCCAATATGGGATAGGGGTGATTACGACACGGTCGGCACCTTCAGCGCAAACCGCTTTGCGTACGGCCATCGCCTGAGATTCCTCCAATACTGTGCTGATTCGTTGCATACCATCTTTCTAAAATCGGATGGTTGCATACTATGTTTACTGGTATAAAAACAGGGTAAATTGTTATTGCTCTGGTGTAAAAAAAGTGTCAAGAAATGACGCTTGTAGCTAAAAGTTCATCCCCTGAACTCTCAGAAAAACAAAATGCGCATGCAAAATTGCGATGCGCATTTTATAAATTGTGCCGAATTCCTATGTATATACAAAGGATTATTTATTAATCATACAATTACAACAACTAGTCAACTAAAGTCTGGTTATCCTTAATGCGCGCCTCATCTGCAAATATTGGAAACAGCAGCGGCAACAGCAGCAAGGTAAACAGTGTGGCCGATATAATGCCGCCCACGATCACCACAGCAAAGGGTCGTTGCGTTTCCGAACCGATACCGTGCGATAGCGCAGCGGGTAACAGACCGATCCCCGCCATCAATGCGGTCATTAAGATCGGTCGCAGACGAGCAACAGCACCTAGCATCACACTATCGCGCAAACTTTTCCCGTTGCGCATAATCTCCATGAACTGCTCCACCATGATGACGCCATTCTGTACCGAGATACCGGCTACGGCAATAAAGCCCACCGCAGCGGAGACGGACAGATGCAGCCCGGCCAAGCCCAGACCGGCCAGACCCCCGATCAGTGTAAACGGCACCATTAATATCACCAGCAGTGCCTTGCGCATGGATCTGAATGCCCAAAACAGCAGTATAAAAATCATCCCGGCCGACAGCGGCAGAATCACTTTAAGGCGCTTGTTGGCGCGCTGCTGGTTCTCGAACTGACCACCCCAGGTCATGGTGTAGCCCGGCGGCAGTTTCACCTGCGCTTTGACCGTCTCCATCGCTTCGGCAACAAAGCCACCCTGGTCGCGACCCAGCAAGTTGGCCTTTACGGCCACCATGCGGCCTCCGCCTTCGCGAGCGACGCGCGCCGCACCCTGGCGCACTTCTATTTTTGCAATCGCACTCAGCGGTAAAATCCCGCCGCTCGGCACTGGAATGGCCAAATTGGACACATCATCCACCGCATCACGGTAGGGCTCTGCCATGCGCAAGGTGACATCAAACAGGCGGTCACCTTCATAGAACGAGTTGACCGCAGTACCGCCCATGGCGGTCTGAATGGTCGTGTTCACATCATTGATGTTGAGTCCATAACGCGCCATGCGACTGCGGTTGAGGGTGATGTTTAATTCTGTCTGTCCGCCCACCTTGATCGCTTCAACGTCCGCCGCGCCCCGAATACCATTGATCACGCTGGCCACCTGTGCCGACTTGTCTTCCAGAATTTCCAGATTGGGCCCGTATATCTTGATGGCTATCGCGCCCTTGACGCCGGACAAGGCTTCTTCCACATTATCCTGAATGACCTGAGAGAAGTTGGTCGGTACACCGGGAATGGCGTGAATCTTTTTCGTCATGTCGGCGATTAGTTCTTCCTTGTCGGCAAAGCGCCAAGTGTCATGCGGCTTTAGGTCCGCCATGATTTCCATATTGTTCGGCCCCTTCGGATCGGTACCGTCATCGGGACGCCCCACTTGGGTGGTGACATTATTCACTTCGGGATAGGACTTGAGAATAGCCCGAACCTTGCCTTCAATTTCCTTGGTTTTGTCCAGCACCGTGGCGGGCGGTAGCGTGATCGTCAGCCAGATATTGCCTTCGTCCAGCATGGGTAGAAACTCACTGCCCAAATAGGGTGCGCCGATAAACGCCACGGCCAGCAGAGCGAGAGAGGCTGCAACGATACGTTTGCGGCGCGTCTCCGCCCATAGCAGCAGGTCTCGATATAGCTCCTGCAGCTTGTGCATCCAGCCACTGTGCTTTTCGGCCAAATCCTTGTTCCTGACCGCGTAACTGAGCAAAGCCGGAATCAGCGTCAAGGTCATCAGAATCGCGCCGAGCAGGGCAAAGCTCAGGGTAAATGCCATGGGCGAAAAGATCTTGCCCTCCACGCGCTGGAAAGTGAAGATCGGCAAGAAGGCCAGAATAATGATCGCTTTGGCAAACAGGATCGGACGGCCCAGTTCAATACTGGTCTGTTTGATCAGATGCAGGCGCCAACCGTAACTTAGATGCTTCTCAATCCCGTCCGTTTTAGCCAAGGCCAACTTGACCATCAGGGCTTCGACCAGCACCACCGCACTATCGATGATAATCCCGAAGTCGACTGTCCCCAATGAAATCAGATTCGCCGACACGCCTTTCGCATCCATCATGATAAAGGCGAAGAGCAGCGCCAGCGGGATAATGAGCGCGACCGCCAGTGCCGCATACCAGTTGCGCAAAAAGATGACCAGAATGGAAATCACCAGCAAGGCGCCGACGATCAGGTTTTCCGATACGGTGTGCACAGTATGGCGTACCAGATCGGTCCGGTCATAATAGGGAACAATCTTCACCCCGGGCGGCAGTTTGGCCTGAACGATTTGAATCTTTTCTTTCAGATCCTCAACGATCTTGGTCGCGTTCTGCCCTTTGATCATATCCACAATGCCTTGCACCACATTGTCGCGCTCATTGAACCCCACAATTCCCGAGCGGGGTCGGTCACCAATCACAACTTTGCCGACATCGCCCACCAGTACCGTCTTTCCATTTTGTGCCGACACCACAACATGGGCGATATCTTGCACGCTTTGGAATATCCCGACACTGCGCACCACCAGCGCTTCATCGCCGCGTTTAAGAATGCCGCCGCCGCCATTACTGCTATTGGCACCCAAGGCCTGTGACACCTGACTCAGGGTGACACTGAATTTGCGCAATAGCGTAGGGTCTACACGTACTTGATATTCTTTGATGGTGCCGCCGTAGCTCACCACGTCTGCAATACCCTGCACCTGACGCAAGGCAGGCCGAATGACCCAGTCCTGCAATGCACGCACTTCATTCAGCGGCATGTCCGGCGGGGTGTCCAGCACATAGCGGTACACTTCGCCCACGGCATTGGTGAGCGGTGCCAAACTGGGTTGTATACCGGGCGGGAAGTTGACGTTCTGCAAGTTCTCCATCACTTGCTGGCGCGCAAAATAGTCATTGGTATTATCGGCAAACGTCAAAATGACTTCCGACAAACCGGTCAGCGATACCGAACGCAACTGTGTCATGTGCGGGATGCCGCTCATTTCACGTTCAATCGGCATGGTCACCGTGCGTTCGACTTCTTCGGGCGCCTGACCGGGAACCAGTGTGTCGATTTGTACCTGCACGTCCTGCACATCCGGAAAGGCTTCTACCGGTAAAGTATCAAGGGCATTCCAACCGGCAATCAAAATAACCAGTGCGCCTGCCAGCACAAATACGCGCTGCTGCAGCGCGAAAGAGATCAGTTTACTTAACATCAGTCGCCACCGCTCAATTCAGAGTTCAGCAAAATTGCACCGCTGGTCACAATGCGTTCACCGGCTTTCAGGCCTTCTTTGATGTAGGAGAAGTCGGCATCCTGCAATCCCAGGGTGACACGACGACGTTGAAATACACCGGGCGATTGCTCGACGAATAAAAAGCTGTAAAGACCCTGCGTGAACAATGCCGTGTTGGGCACGCGCGGCACTTTTATCCTTTCATTCACAACAGGGCTCACGCGAGCGTACATTTCCGGCCGGAGCTTGTGCTGGCTGTCATACACATCGCAGCGCACCTGAAAGCGACGCAAGAGCGGATCCAGCGTTTCGCTGATGACCGTCACCTTGGCCTCGAAAGCCTCACCCGGATAAGCGTCCACTTCGACCGAAACAGGTTGCCCGACTTTGACTTTTTCAACCTGCTGTTCGGGCAAATCAATCAGCACCCACAGATGCTTCGGATTTGAAATAACAAACAAAGAATTGGCCGCCGCAGGCTGTACTTCGCTGCCGATATTAACCTGGCGTTCACTAATCACACCGTCAATCGGTGCTTTCAGCACATATTTACCCTCGGCATTCGCAACCGCATTGCTGCTGAGATTTTTCATGCGGGCTTTGGCGCGTTGCGCTTCGGCTTCGGCCTGCTGCCAATCCGCTTCCGCAGATTCAAGATCCTTGAGCGCCAGTCCTTTGACTTCATACAAGCCCTTGGCGCGCTCGTAGGCTACCTTCTTGCGCAACAGATCGGCGTCAGCCTTCAAACTGTCCGAGGCACCACTGGCATAATCGGGCGAATCAATCCACAGCAAGGGATCGCCCGCTTTGACCGTTTGACCCGCCTCGGCTGCAATCCTGGTGACCCGCCCTGCTATTGGCGAGTAGACCCGTGCCGTATAGTTATCGTCATAGGTGATTCTGGCATTCAGTCCGTCTATCAGGGGCTCTGGAAATGCTTCGACCGGTTTTGCGCGCACAAATTCCAGCTGTGGCGCATCGGCGGCAAAACGGATGGTATCGGAGGTCTTTTTATCAGCCGGTCTGTCAGCGGCAACTTCCACCTTCGGTGCATGCGAATTTTGCCAAAACCAATATCCGGCTCCTGCTGCTATGATGACCACCACGATGATGACTATTCTTTTATCCAGTTTCATTGCTTGCTCACTCCGTTTGTCGCGGCTGTCTGCTGAGCCACCGACGTTTTATTCAAGTCCGATTTATCCGATGCAGCATCCTTCTTCTCTGCCGCGTCATCCTTGCGATTCCACCAGCCGCCGCCCAGTGCCTGATACAACGCGGCGGTATCACCCAGTCGTCCACTTTGCGCCTGCACCAGCGTCACCACTGCAAGTTGATAACTTTGCTGCGCCGCCAGCAGATTCTGGTAGCTGATATAGCCCGATTGGTATTGCCGGGTAGTTAAGTCCAGCACGGTTTTGCTCGCATGCTCGGATTTTGCCGCGGCCTTAAGTGCATCCGCGTCCGCCTGAATGGCGTGCAAGGTGTCGGCGACGTTTTGCAACGCGGTAATCACGGTACTGCGATACTGCGCACCCACTTGCACCAGCGCCTGCTCGGCCGCCCGCGATTTGGCTTTTAGTGTTCCGCCATCGAACAATATCTGGGTAATGTTGCCGGTGAGATTAAAAAATGTCCCGCCGCTGCGGAACATCCATTCCGGTGAACTTGCCATGCCGCCGACATCGGCCGTCACCATGAATTGCGGCAGCCGGTTGGCAATGGCCACCCCGTATTGCGCGCTGGCACTGTGCAACTGGGCTTCGGCAGCACGCACATCGGGGCGTTGTTCCACCAGCGTCGACGGCAACGTCAGCGGCAAGGCTTCGGGCAGGTGCATATCCGCCAGCTCGAATGTTTCCGATATCTCCTGATTGGGCAGATTGCCCGCCAGCGCCCGGATCAGGTCACGCGTCTGTTCCAGTTGTTTGTTCAGCGGCGGCAAGGCTTGTTCCGATTGCGCCAGCAATGCTTCCTGCGCCGCCACGTCAATCTCGGCCACATAGCCCTTGTCCAGTTGCAGGTGCATGATGTCAAGGTTTTCCCGATTGATCGCGATCACGCGGTTAACCGCCGCGATCTGCGCACGCAAGCCCGCTTCCTGAAAGGCGGCCGCCACTACATTGGATACCAGTGTGATATAGGCTGCCTGTAGTTGCATTTGCTGCCATTCTTCCTGCGCCTGTGCCGATTCGGTCATTCTGCGGTTGATGCCGAATATATCCGGCACATAACCGAGCGACAGTTGCGCGGTGTGGAAAGTGTAATAGGCGGGCGCCGACGGCGTACTCTGGATAGTGTCGCCATTCTGCTGCGGACCGGGCGAGTTGCCCCCCATATTGCCCGCCAGCTTGTTGCGCGAGGGTGAGTAGTTCACACTCACAGTAGGATAGAAAAATCCCTGCTGCGCAACCACGTTCTCATGTGCCTGTTTCAACGCGGCTTGTGCGGCTTCGATCGTGGGGCTGGCTTTGAGGGTGCGTTCTATCAGGGCGTTCAGTTGCGGCGATTGAAACAGTTTCCACCAGTCGAACGGAATGTCTTTCGCGCCCTCGAAGTGCTGTGCTTCTCCTTGCATTGATTCGGGGGTCGCCGCCGTCTTCCCAACCAGCGGTTGCACGGTGTAACTGCTCACGGTCGGCGCTTCCGGGCGCTTGTAGTCGGGACCGGCAGCGCAGCCGCTTAACAATACGGCGACCATCGGTATTATTAGTGTAAATAAGCGAGTTCCGGAAATATCCAGATCAACTTTTTTATATTGTTTGATTGACACGGCTTTCCTATAACTTTGTGAAAAATATGAGCTTGGCAGGAATTCTATGCTAGGTTTGATCAAATATTGTTACAGAACGATAACGCGAGAAAATTTACAGTCCCAAGTTCTAAATTCCAAGTGATGCATCATACTATTTAAATCTATTTTTCGAATATTTAATAACAGACCACTTGCCTTAGCACGTCAAAGCGAGCCGTTTTAGTTTAGCTCCACACAGTTGACCAACACCCCTCTGCACCTCATAGGTGCAACCATATGTTTTTGCCGCATCGTATCGGTGCGATCAAAAATTTAATTACGCACATTATATTAATAATTGTTTATTTTATATAGTTATTTTTATGTGGCACATATAATGCTTTATGGAATAGCGGATACTTTATATCCCGTTTTCAACTTAATATCGAAAGGAAACATCATGCAAAAGAAACTGCTAGTGGCTGTTCTGGGTACCCTCTTCGCACTGCCAGCTTTGGCCGATACAACACCTGCTACAACAGCACCTGCAGCAGCTCCGGCTGCCGCTCCTGAAGCTGCAGCGGCTCCAACCCCAGCCGTAACCAGTAACGTTGCTTTGGTCAGCAATTATCTCTACCGTGGTATTTCACAAACAGGCAACAACCCGGCTGTTCAAGGTGGTTTTGACTATGCTCATTCCAGCGGTTTCTATATTGGAACATGGGGTTCCAGTATTAGCTGGATATCTGATGGCACCCAAGGCCCAGCAACTTCCGCCACAACCCAAACAGGCGCTGCAGGACTAGAACTCGATACCTACTTGGGTTTTAAGAATTCCTTTGCAACGGACTTCAGCTATGACGTAGGTTACCTGCGCTATAACTATCCTGGTCACTACGCGACTGGGGCTACAAAAGCCGACACAGATGAACTTTATGCCCTTATTGGTTACAAGTGGGTCACTCTGAAACTTTCTGACGCACTAGGTAACACCTTTGGTTTGCCTAATTCAGCCGGCTCCACTTATATCGACTTAAGTGCAAGCTATGCAATTGGTGATTCAGGTTTCACAGTGGGAGCGCACGTTGGTCAGCAAACCTACGCAGGTTCGACAGCCTCTGCTTTAAAAACAGCAGGTCAGGATCCAACATACACCGACTACAAAGTTAGTGTGACCAAAGATTTCAGTGGTTATGTTGTGGGATTGGCCTATAGCTCGACTAATGCGTCTTCGTTTTACACAAATGCTCAAGGTGCAAAACTTGGTCAAGGTACTGTTGTAGCGTCCCTCACTCGCACGTTCTAACTAAAGTTTGCGTGAGGCGGGATGCGCTGCGTCCCGCCGATCTTAACAAGGAGAATGAAATGAAAATAGTTACAGCAATCATCAAGCCGTTCAAGTTGGACGAGGTGCGGGAAGCCCTTTCCAATATCGGCGTGCAGGGGATCACCGTTACCGAAGTCAAAGGTTTCGGCCGTCAAAAAGGTCACACAGAGCTGTATCGCGGTGCCGAGTATGTCGTGGACTTTTTACCCAAGATCAAACTGGAAGCCGCGATCAAGGCTGACACATTGGATCAGGTTATCGAAGCTATCGAAAAAGCTGCACAAACCGGAAAAATCGGCGACGGCAAAATTTTCGTGCAAGACCTTGAACAAGTAATCCGCATCCGCACCGGTGAAACCGGTCCGGAAGCACTATAAGGAGAACAAGATGAAGAAACTATTTGCTGTTTTCACACTGCTGTCCATGCTGAGCGGATTTGTAGTTCCGGCATTTGCTGACACAGCTACGGCTCCAGCCTCGGCTGCTGCGACTGCAACCCCTGCCGCGGCTCCTGCCGCTGCCGCCCCGGCTGCCGCACCATCACCGAAATGTGGTGACAAGGGTTTTGATTGCAACAAGGGCGATGTTGCCTGGATGATGACTTCGACTGCATTCGTGCTGCTGATGACAGTGCCCGGTTTGGCGCTGTTCTATTCCGGTATGGTGCGTAACAAGAATGCCCTGTCTACCGTGATGCAAAGCTTTGCGATTTTCAGCGTCGTGGCTGTGCTCTGGGTTATCTACGGTTACAGCGCGGCATTCACTGCCGGACATGACGGTAATGCTCTGGCGCCGTTCATAGGTTCGCTAGACAAATGGTTTATGTCTGGTGATGATCCTACGACAGCCGTTGCAGCCACATTCAGCAAAGGCCAATACATCCCTGACTTTGTTTATGCGATGTTCCAATTGACCTTCGCTGCGATCACTGTTGCCCTGATCTGTGGTGGTTTTGCAGAACGCTTTAAATTCTCTGCCATGATCATTTTCAGCGTGCTGTGGTTCACTTTCGCTTACCTGCCTATTTCTCATATGGTTTGGTACTGGGATGGTCCTGATGCTTACACAGTTCCTAAGGAAATCACTGATCCAGCTAAGATCAAAGAATATCTTGATACTGTCAATGGCCACGCCGGATTCTTGTTCCAAAAAGGTGCAATCGACTTCGCCGGTGGTACTGTCGTTCACATCAACGCGGGTATCGCTGCGCTGATCGCTGCTCTGATGCTTGGCCCACGCAAGGGTTTCGGCAAAGTGTCCATGGCTCCTCATAGCCTGATGATGACTGCAATCGGTACTGGCTTGTTGTGGATGGGTTGGTTCGGTTTCAATGCCGGTTCTGCTCTCGAAGCAACTGGCGCTGCTGGCTTGGCGTTCTTCAATACCTTGTTCGGTACCGCTGTTGCAGGCGTAACATGGACGCTGGTTGAATGGATCGTTAAAGGCAAACCGAGTCTGTTGGGTATCTGCTCAGGCATTGTTGCGGGCCTGGTAGCAATCACTCCGGCGGCTGGTTATGTTGGTGTAGGCGGTGCGTTCGTTGTTTGCGCAGTGGCTGCAATCGTCTGCTTCTTCGCTGTAACCAAAGTCAAGGTATGGCTTGGATATGATGATGCGTTGGATGCTTTCGGTGTTCACTGCGTTGGCGGAATCATCGGCGCGATCGGTACCGGCATATTCGTTAACCCGGCACTCGGCGGTCAAGGTGTATGGGACTACGTTGCCAACAAGACGGCTGACTTTGTAGCTTCGGATCAAATCGTTTCGCAACTGTGGGCTGTCGGAGTTTCACTGGCATGGTCTGCCTTCGTTGCCTTCGTGATCCTGTTCATCTTGAAGAAGACGATCGGTATCCGTGCAAGCGATGAAGCTCAAGAAGAAGGTCTCGACCTCGCTGATCACGGCGAACGCGCTTACCAGCACTAAGTAAGATTGACTCCATTCGAAGCTCTGTTAGCTTCGTTCAAGGGCACCGCGAGGTGCCCTTTTTTATTTGGAATTATTAAACCTAAAAATCGAAGTTCGAGCCACAGAGTTCACAGAGAACACCGAGAGAGTAAAGGAATATCACACTTTTGTGGCCTCAACCAAAAGGTTAATTATGCTCTTGTTACAACCGTTTTTTCCCCTGTGTTCTCTGTGTCCAACTGTTTTTTTAGGTTAAATTGCCTCTTCGTTAGTTTCACCTGTGCGTATGCGGATGACCTGCTCTATATTCGAAACAAATATTTTGCCGTCACCAATTTTGCCTGTACTTGCAGACTTTATGATGGTTTCAACCGCGCGCTCAACCAATGAATCGGACACAACGACTTCTACTTTAAGCTTCGGCAGAAAATCCACGATGTACTCGGCACCGCGATACAGCTCCGAGTGGCCTTTTTGCCGCCCAAAACCTTTTACTTCGGTCACTGTTAATCCACTGGCACCCAAATCGGACAAAGCTTCGCGCACTTCGTCCAACTTGAATGGTTTGATGATGGCTTCGATTTTTTTCATGATAGATTCCTGAATAAATAGTTTAATAAGTCTAAACGCAAATTATTTGATTAACTCATACTTGAGTTTAGCTCAGCCATTACTATTTGTCTCTTGGCTTCTTCAGAATAAAAAGGGCACCTGACGGTGCCCCCATAAAGATAAGTTGATAATTAGCAACTATTTGCAGTTTGTAAATTAAAATGTGCGAGTGAGTGAACCGACAACAGTTCCAGCCCCCAGTTTTTTACCTTGAGCGTTGGTGTAGGCATCATTAGCATTGGTGCCGCTGTAGGCCAGACCAACAACATAACCACTGAAGTCCTTGGAAACGCTAACTTTGTAGTCACTATAAGCCAGACTATCCGAAACGCCATTGATAATGACAGACGCTCCAGAGCCATTAAATATTTGAAGACCATAATGCGCGCCAAGGGTAAATCCGGAATCTCCTACCGCATAGCTCGCGCTCAAATCGAAGTAACTTGAACCGCTGGTATTAGGATTGCCGAAGAGATTGCCCAAGCTGTAAGAATACTTAGCCGTGACCCATTTGTAACCAATCAGGACATAAAGCTCATCCGTATCGGCCTTGGTAGCACCAGTTGCATAGTGACCAGGGTAGTTGTAACGCAGGTAGCCAACATCATAACTGTAATCAGTGGCAAAAGTGTTTTTAAACCCGAAATAAGTATCAAGCTCAAGTCCCGCATTGTAGGCGCCCACTCCAGGTGTTGTGCTTGTTCCTGAGGCATATTCGTCACCTAACCAACTAATGCTAGAACCCCATGCTCCAGCATAGAAACCGCTTGAGTGCGCGTAATCAAAGCCGCCTTGAATCGACGGATTTCTTCCAGTTTGTGAGATGCCACGGTATAGATAATCAGTTACCAAAGCGACGTTACTGGTAACAGCCGGGGTCGGCGCGGCTGCCGGTGCGTCGTCAGCAAGAGCCAGCGCGGGTGCGCTCAATACAGCTAGGATTAAAGTGTTCAATAATTTATTGTTAAACATTACTCGTTCTTTCTATATTGGCGATTTTTAGCTAATGAAAATTTATGTCCGGCCAGATTTAATGCGCTGCATCCAACGCCAGATTCAGTTCCAGCACATTCACTCTGGCTTCTCCCAAAATGCCGAACTGACGACCTTCAGTGTGTTCTACCACCAGTTTTCGCAAGGTTTCAGGATTGATGCTACGCACACGCGCCACACGGGCAAGCTGGTACTCCGCCGCCGCAGGACTGATATGCGGATCAAGTCCGCCGGCCGAAGCTGTCACCAAATCAACCGGTACCGGCTGTAGATTGCCGGGATCAGCATCGCGCAAAGCTTGCACTCTGCCTTTTACCGCATCTATCAATGCCGGATTGGTCGGGCCCAGATTGGAACCACTGGAAGCGGTTGCGTTATTGGGCATCGGGCCTGTCGCCGATGGGCGTCCCCAGAAATACTTGGGATCGGAGAATGACTGGCCGATAAGACTGGAACCAACCGGCTTGCCGTCTTTCACGATCAGGCTGCCATTGGCCTTGTCAGCCATGAGCACTTGGGAAACGCCGGTCACCAGCAGTGGGTAAGCAATTCCGGTTAGCAACGTCAGTAACAGAAAACTGACAACAGCAGGACGAATTTCTTTTAACATGATATTTCCTTTCTCAAACTAAATGCAGTGCGACAAGAATCATGTCGATTAATTTAATCCCGACAAAAGGGATAATGATCCCGCCCAAGCCGTAAATCAGCAGGTTGTTGCGCAACAGCACGTTCGCGCCGATGGCACGGTACTTCACTCCCTTTAATGCCAGCGGAACCAGTGCGATGATGATCAGCGCATTGAAGATCACCGCGGACAGGATGGCGCTGGACGGCGTCGCCAGTCCCATTACGTTGAGCGCACCCAGTGCCGGATATGTGGAAGCAAACGCCGCCGGGATGATGGCGAAATACTTGGCCACATCGTTGGCAATACTGAAGGTAGTCAGCGAACCGCGCGTCATCAACATTTGTTTGCCGGTCTCGACGATCTCGATCAACTTGGTCGGATTGGAATCCAGATCGACCATGTTGCCCGCCTCCTTGGCAGCCTGTGTACCGGTGTTCATCGCCACCGCCACATCGGCCTGCGCCAGTGCCGGAGCGTCGTTGGTGCCATCACCTGTCATCGCCACCAGGCGGCCTTGTGCCTGATGTTCGCGTATCAATTTGAGTTTGGCTTCCGGCGTGGCTTCGGCGAGGAAATCGTCTACTCCGGCTTCGGCTGCGATGGCTGCCGCAGTCAGGCGGTTGTCGCCGGTGATCATAATGGTCTTGATGCCCATGCGGCGCAATTCGGCGAAGCGTTCCTTGATGCCGCCCTTGACGATATCTTTGAGTTCGATCACGCCCAGTACTTTGGCTCCATCCGCCACCACCAGCGGTGTACTACCGCGTCGGGAAACGCTGTCAACGATCGCATTCACTCCTTCAGGGAAATGCCCTCCCAGACTGACGACGTAATTACGGATGGACTCTGCAGCACCTTTACGTATTTGGCGTGGATTGTCATTTTCTCTCCCTGCGGGAGGGGGCAAGTTAACACCGCTCATACGCGTATGGGCACTGAAGGGAACAAAGGTCGCGCCCAGTTCGTGAATGTTTCGTTCGCGCAACCCGAATTTTTCCTTGGCCAGTACCACAATGCTGCGGCCTTCCGGTGTTTCATCGGCTAGTGAAGCAAGTTGCGCTGCATCGGCCAGTTCAGCTTCGGTCACACCGCTTGCATGCAGGAAATTACTGGCATGGCGGTTACCCAAGGTGATGGTGCCGGTCTTATCCAGCAATAACACATCCACGTCACCCGCCGCTTCTACGGCACGACCGGAAGTAGCAATCACATTCTTCTGTAACATACGTCCCATCCCCGCCACGCCGATGGCGGACAGCAAACCGCCGATGGTGGTGGGAATCAGACATACCAGCAACGCTACCAAGACGGTGATGCTAATCGGCGTACCCGTCTTGGTGACTTCGACGCTGTATAACGAGAACGGCAAGAGCGTGACGATAACAAACAGGAAAATCAACGTTAATGCCACCAGCAAAATAGTGAGCGCGATCTCGTTGGGCGTCTTCTGGCGTTTGGCGCTTTCCACCATCGCGATCATGCGGTCCAGAAAAGTCTCGCCCGGATTGGCGGTGATGCGCACGACCAGCCAATCGGACAGTACACGGGTACCGCCGGTCACTGAACTGAAGTCCCCACCGGACTCACGTATCACCGGTGCGCTCTCGCCGGTGATAGCGCTTTCGTCCACCGAAGCCACCCCCTCGATGACGGTGCCATCACCTGGAATAAAGTCGCCCGCTTCGATCAGCACCACATCGTCTTTGCGCAGACTGGAACCCGGTGTCAGGACGAATTTTTCACCGTATTGCGGACGCACCAGTTTCTTTGCCTGGATGTCGCGCTTTGCGGTGCGCATGGCATTGGCTTGGGCTCGGCTACGGCCTTCGGCTATTGCTTCTGCGAAGTTGGCAAACAGTACGGTGAACCACAGCCAAAATGTTATTGCCAGAATAAAGCCGGTCGGAGCTTCACCGTGCCCGCCTAGCGCCTGGAAAAACAGCAGCGTGGTCAATATGCTGCCCACCCAAACTACGAACATCACCGGGTTCTTCATTTGTTGCCGCGGGCTCAGCTTCTTGAACGAGTCCACCACGGCCTGCTTGACAATTTCTCGTTCAAACAGGGGGAACGGTACAGTTTTAGTTGTCATGCAAATCTCCAATTTTGTAGGGTGGGCACGCCTTTGTGCCCACGAAGACAAATCAAACAGCGTGGGCACATAAAGCGTGCCCACGCTAGGTTATGGTTTAATCATGTTTAAATGTTCGATCATCGGCCCCAGAGCAAGCGCAGGAACGAAGTTCAGCGCACCCACCAGCAGCACGGTGCCGATCAGCAGCCACACAAACATCTGCGTATGGGTAGCCATGCTGCCGATGCTGGCAGAGATGCGTTTCTTTGCCGCCAGCGAACCAGCCAGTGCCAGCACCGGGATCATCAGCCAGATACGTCCGAAAAACATCTCGAAGCCCAGCGCGGTGTTATAAAAAGGCGTATTGGAGGAGAGTCCTGCGAAGGCACTGCCGTTGTTGCCGACAGCCGAGGAGAATGCGTAAAGAATCTCGCTGAAACCATGCGCTGCGGGGTTGGCTACGCCCGCCTTGCCTGCATCAAGCAGCACGGCGATAGCCGTCCCGCCAAGGATAATCATCGGTGGAATCAGAATCACCAGCGAAGCCATCTTGATATCGAATGCCTCGATCTTCTTGCCCAGATATTCCGGTGTGCGGCCTATCATCAGCCCGGCCAGGAACACTGCTATCACGGCATACACCAGCATGCCGTACAAACCGGAACCGACACCACCAAAGATCACTTCGCCCAACTGGATTTGCGCCAGCGGCACCAGCCCACCCAGCGGCGTAAAGGAGTCGTGCATGGAATTCACCGCACCGCAGGAAGCCCCTGTGGTAATGGTGGCGAACAGCGCGGAGTTGACGATACCGAAGCGCGTTTCCTTGCCTTCCATGTTGCCGCCGGATTGCGTGGCTGAGGTGCTCTGGTCAACACCCAGTGCGGTAAAGGCAGGATTGCCACTTTGCTCGGCATATTCAGCCACGACAAGAAAACCGACGAATAATATCGTCATAGCGACCAATATCGCCCAGCCTTGGCGCGTATCTCCCACCATGCTGCCAAAGGTGTAACACAGCGCGGCGGGAATCACGAACATCGCCAGCATCGCCAGGAAGTTTGAGAAAGGTGTTGGGTTCTCGTATGGATGTGCCGAGTTGGCATTAAAGAAACCACCGCCGTTGGTGCCGAGTTGTTTGATCGCTTCCTGCGAAGCTACCGGCCCCATAGCGATGACCTGTTCCTTGGTGGTTGCCTTTTCGGTGACCGGATTACCGGAAGCGTCTTTTACCGGGTTACCGGCTGCATCCAGTTTGGGATTGTCGTAGCTGATCGTTTCCACCGTTGGCACGGTTTGATAAGCAGAGAAGTTCTGGATCACGCCTTGGCTGACCAGCGCTAATGCCAACACTACGGAAAGCGGCAGCAGGATGTAAATAATACTGCGCGTCATATCCACCCAGAAGTTGCCGAGGGTTTCTGTAGTGTGGCGGGCAAAGCCGCGAATGAGCGCCACCAGCACCGCCATCCCGGCAGCGGCGGAGAAGAAGTTCTGCACCGCCAGTGCCGCCATCTGCGTCAGATAGCTCATGGTGGATTCACCGCTATAGCCCTGCCAGTTGGTATTGGTCAGGAAGCTGATCGCGGTATTGAAAGATGAATCGGGGCTGACGGCACTAAAGCCTTGCGGATTCAGTGGCAACAAACCTTGCAGGCGCTGCATACCATACACGACCAGCACACTGAGCAGCGCAAACCATAACATCGCCAGCGCATAGCTGGTCCAGCGCATATCATCTTTGCTGTCCACGCCACATAGTCGATAGAAAATATTTTCAAGCGGAGTCACCCAGCGCACAAAAACAGGCAGATTTCCCTCATACACGCGTGCCATGTACCAGCCCAGCGGCTTCGCCAAGGCAAGCAACACAACAAGAAACAAGGCAATTTGTATCAATCCGTTGGCACTCATGAGAACAACTCCGGTTTAAGCAAGGCAATGACGAGATATACAATCAGCAATACGGCCGCTACTCCACCCACAATGTAGAAAGTCATGACTGTCTCCCCAGTTTTTCTATGCCACGCACCAACAACACACTCACGCCGAAGAAAACGGCAATCAACAATAAATATAACCAGTCCATAATTTGGCTCCCAGAGCAAAAACAGCTTGGATAGTACGCGCTTGAAAATTAAATATGTGTATAGATCAATCCCATCGGTATAAAAAAGCTATAAAGATTTTTTGCAGAGACGAATAATCAAGCGTAAAGTGCCGCCCCGATCTTTCGCAGAAAAGATATAGAGGAGAAACAAATGAGCGGCATGCAGGTTAAACAAAGATTATCCACCCTCATGTTGGGTGCGATTGGTGTGGTTTACGGCGACATTGGCACCAGTCCGTTATACGCGATACAGACCACATTTACAGGTTCTCATCCTTTGCCTGTCAGTGAAGCAAATATTCTCGGTGTATTGTCCATGGTGTTCTGGACGATCATGTTGCTGGTATCACTCAAGTATGTTGTCATCATCATGCGAGCCGATAATCACGGCGAAGGCGGATCCATGGCCTTGCTGGCCCTGGTGAGCGACATCACTTCGCAATATCCCAAAACAAAATGGTTCGTCACGATACTTGGCGTTTTTGCCGCTTCACTTTTTTATGGTGATGGCATGATTACCCCGGCAATATCGGTTTTGTCAGCAGTCGAGGGGTTGGATCTGGTATCGCATGACTTTAAAAGCTATATCATTCCAATCACACTAATCGTGTTAACCGGATTGTTTTTTCTGCAAAAACGCGGCACCAGCGTGGTCGGCATCACTTTCGGGCCGATAATGGTTGTCTGGTTTATTTGTTTGGGTATCTTGGGTGTTCAAGCCGTCGCGCAAAACCCTCAGGTATTGTGGGCGCTCAATCCCTTCTATGCCTACCAGTTTTTGACTACAGACCCGATGTTGGCCTTTCTGGCAATGGGTGCTATCGTGCTTGCTATAACGGGAGGCGAAGCTTTGTATGCCGACATGGGACATTTCGGAAAACACCCTATCCGTTTGACATGGTTCTATTTTGTTTTGCCTGCACTCGTTTTGAATTATTTCGGACAAGGTGCGCTATTACTAAAAAATCCAAAAGCCATCGAAAACCCGTTTTATTTGCTCGCCCCTGATTGGGCTTTGGTGCCAATGGTGTTGCTTGCCACAGCCGCCACCGTTATCGCTTCGCAAGCGGTTATCTCCGGCGCATTTTCAGTTGCGCGCCAAGCCGTACAAATGGGTTTCCTGCCACGCATGGCAGTTTGCCAAACATCTGACAAAGCCCAAGGTCAAATATACGTCCCCTTAACCAACTGGACCCTTTATATGGCGGTGGTTTTTCTGGTTCTCGCCTTCCAGAGTTCCAGCAATCTGGCCGCAGCTTATGGTATTGCCGTGACCGGTACGATGTCCATCACAACAATTCTGGCCGCTTTTGTAATGGTACTGTTGTGGCGCTGGCCGCTAATCATTACAGTTCCGTTGATAACCGTTCTGCTGGTGACTGATTTAACCTATTTCGCCGCCAATGCCATTAAGATCCCTCAAGGTGGCTGGTTCCCGCTAGGCATAGGCCTGATTTCTTTTATAGTGCTGACAACCTGGCGACGCGGACGCAAATTGTTATTGGATGAAATGGACCACCAATCTGTCCCCATTGAGGCCGTATTGGGTAGTATCGACAACGTCATGCGGGTTCATGGGACTGCTGTTTTTCTGACCAATACGGGCGAAGGCGCGCCTTCCGCCTTGCTGCATAATTTAAAGCACAATCAGGTTTTGCATGAACGCAACATTCTGCTGACTATCATTGTAGAAGATAAACCTTATGTTTCTACCGGCAACCGTTTACTGATCGACGACTTGGGTAAAAGCTTTTATAGAATCAGAGCATTTTATGGCTTTATGGAAACCCCCGATATTCCGGCAGCTTTGGCATTATGCGCCGCAAGAAGCTTGTCCTTTGACATGATGAATACGACATTCTTCGTTTCCAGAGCCATGATTGTCTCCAGCCCCAATCCGGGCATGATGAAATGGCGGGAACGCTTGTTCATGGCGCTATCCAGAAATGCCATGCACGCGGCGGATTTCTTTAATATTCCGACAAACCGCGTGGTTGAAATGGGAACCCGGGTTGAAATATAACCGTGTCCAGGCTACCGCCCTTATTCCCGTATGGAATCAAAAATAAACTTTACGGAATAACCTTATTCCCTAAACGCGGTTGAGCCTCATCAAGAATCAGCGGATAATTGTCGGTTCTTAATAGAGGCATATTCTATGACTGAATATTTACTTATTATCGTCAGCACGGTATTCGTTAATAATATCGTGATGGTGAAAATTCTCGGACTGTGTCCGTTCATGGGCGTTTCCAAAAAACTGGAAGCCGCTGTGGGCATGGGCGCGGCGACCACGTTCGTGTTAACCCTTGGTTCCGGTGCCAGCTATCTCATTCAGCATTATCTGCTCGGCTCCGATCTGGCTTATCTCACTACGCTGTCGTTTATCGTGGTCATCGCGGGGATTGTGCAGTTCACCGAAATGGCGGTGCAAAAAACCAGCCCTGCTTTGTATCAGGTTCTGGGTATCTACTTGCCGCTCATCACCACCAATTGTGCAGTGCTTGGCATTCCGCTTTTGAATGTGCAGGCCAAGCATAACTTCATGGAGTCGCTACTATTCGGCTTTGGCGGAGCAATTGGCTTTACCATGGTCATGATTATGTTTGCCGGAATACGCGAACGTCTCGAAGGTGCGGACGTACCCGGCATATTCAAGGGATCGGCCATTGCGATGGTGACCGCAGGACTAATGAGTCTTTCTTTTATGGGATTCTCGGGCTTGGTTAAATGATCTCTGCGCTTTTTGTAATGATCGGCATCGCCTTATTTTTGGGCGCGGTATTGGGTTTCTCCGCCATCAAATTCAAAGTTCAAGGCAACCCGCTGATAGATAAAATCGATGCCGTATTGCCTCAGACTCAATGCGGGCAGTGCGGCTATCCGGGATGCAAGCCTTATGCAACAGCGATTGCAGCCGGAGAAGCTGAAATCAACAAGTGCCCGCCCGGCGGTGAAGAAGGCATACACAAACTTGCTGACTTGCTCGGCAGAGAATTTATTCCGTTTGGCGAAGGCGCTGCCCCCAAAGCAAAGTCTGTCGCCTTTATTGATGAAAATACCTGCATCGGTTGCACGCTATGCATTCAGGCGTGCCCGGTAGATGCTATCGTCGGTGCAGCGAAACAGATGCACACCATCGTCTCGTTGGAATGCACCGGCTGCGAATTGTGCATAGCACCCTGCCCGGTTGATTGCATCAGTATGTTACCCATACAAGAAGATATCACTAACTGGAAGTGGCGCTATCCGGTAATTCCCATTCAGGCCGCAGCATGAGACAAATATTCAAATTTCACGGCGGGGTACACCCGCCGACGCACAAGATCGAATCGACAATTACGCCGATTGCGCAGGCAAAGCTGCCGTCAAAACTGATTATCCCCTTGCATCAGCATGTCGGCGTTCGTGCCAAACCAATCGTGCAAGTCGGTGAGCATGTATTGAAAGGGCAAATCATTGGCCGGGCGGAAGGACACATCTCCAGCACTGTGCACGCGACCACCTCCGGTACGGTCAGCGCTATCGATCTGCAACTGGTTGCCCACCATTCCGGTCTGCCTGATTTATGTATCACACTCATTCCTGACGGCAAGGATGAATGGATCGCGCATAGCGGCGTGGATTACAAACAAACTACCCATACAGAATTGCGCCACCTACTAAGACAGGCAGGCGTAGTCGGACTTGGCGGTGCTGTGTTTCCCAGCGACATCAAGGCTTATCGCCACAAGCACACCATCAATACGCTGATCCTCAACGGTGCGGAATGCGAACCCTATATAACTTGCGACGATGTATTGATGCGCGAGCGTGCTACCGATATTCTGCGCGGTGCTGAGCTGCTACGCGAGTTGCTGTACGCTAAAGAAGTGCTGGTCGGCATTGAGGACAACAAGCCGGAGGCCATCGCGGCAATGCAGCAAGCACTACAGGATGAGCAACACGGGCATATTGAAGTCATTACCGTACCTACGTTATACCCCAGCGGCGGCGCCAAACAATTAATACGCATCCTCACGGGAATTGAGGTCGCGGCGGGAGTTCGCTCCACGGAAAAACATGTGCAATGTTTCAACGTCGCCACCGCCTACAGCGCATGGCGGGCCATCACGTTTGGTGAGCCATTACTTTCGCGCATCGTCACCGTTACCGGCAATGTCGAGCATGCGCAAAATTTTGAAGTACCTCTCGGCACACCTATTGACGAGCTGGTTGCACAAGCGGGCAGCAAACCCGATACCGAACGCCATATCATGGGCGGGCCGATGATGGGTGTGGATTTGCCTTCTGATTCCGTGGCTGTAACCAAGGCTACCAACTGCATTATTGCGGCATCACCCGCGCTATTCCCCCCACCGCAGCTCGAATTACCCTGCATCCGCTGCACACGTTGCGCCGATGTCTGCCCGGCCGAGTTGCAGCCGCAAGACCTGTATTGGTTTTCCAAGTCGAAAAATTTCGGCAAGGCGGAGGACTTTCATTTATTCGATTGCATTGAGTGCGGTGCATGCGCTTATGTTTGCCCCAGCCATATTCCACTGGTGCAATATTACCGATTTGCCAAGAGCGAAATCACGGCACGCGAACGGGAAAGCCGCGCAGCGGAAATTGCCCGCGAACGGCATGAATATCGCCAATTCCGTATCGAACGCGAGAAGCAGGAAAAAGCCGAGAAGCTGGCGCAAAAAGAAAAGGCTGCAATGGCTGCAAAAACGGCAACCCCCATCGTGTCTGAAAATCCGGATGAGGAAGATGCAAAAAATCAGTTGCGAATTGAGGCTGCATTGGCTCGGGCAAAAGAACAGGCTGCAACAAACAAGCCGAAAAACACCGAAGAGTTGACCGAGCAGCAACAGGCCGAAATCGCCGAGATTGATGCACGCCGCGCCAAGGCGCATCAGATCGCTACTTCAGAAGACAAAGCAGAATGAGCAGCAAAGGAACAAAGAGTACACTTTTAGCCGAACCGTCCCTTCCCCTTTTTAGGGGGAAGGCCAAGATGGGGTTAACGCTGTGGAAATACAACATTTCTACCTCCTCCCTAACCCTGCATGGGGAAGGGAACTTAATTTATGCAAGATTGATTAAATATAATTATGTGGTCATCCCCCTTTATTACTAAACCGTCCAGCGTCAGCCAGATCATGCTGCGTGTATTGGTGGCATTAATCCCCGGCATTACCCTGTATGTATGGTATTTTGGTCCGGCGATTTTGGTGTCGATCACACTGGCTTCGATCACCGCGCTGGCAACCGAGGCGGCAATGCTCAAGTTGCGCAATCGTCCAATAAAGCCGTTTTTATCCGACAACAGTGCACTCCTCACCGCATGGCTGCTGGCTTTGTCAATTCCACCATTGGCGCCGTGGTGGCTGATTGTTGTCGGCACCGCATTTGCGATCAGCATTTCAAAACACTTGTACGGCGGCTTGGGAAATAATCCATTCAACCCGGCGATGGTCGGCTATGCGGTGCTCATCATCTCCTTCCCGGTATACATGACGCACTGGCTCGCACCACAGGCAGTCGGGCATCTCGAATTCTCCTTTGCAGATCAACTGGGCTACATTTTCCAGGGCGTTCTTCCTGCCGGAATGACCTTGGATGCAGTGACGATGGCGACCCCGCTCGATACGCTCAAAACACAATTGCATCTGAGCCTGTCAGTCGATGAAATTCGCAACCTGCCGATCTTTGGCCATCTTGGCGGCAAAGGCAGTGAAATGGTTGCCATTGGCTTCGCGATCGGCGGCGTGTATTTGTTATTGGCACGCATTATTTCATGGTATTTGCCAGTCGCGTTTCTTGCTTCATTGTTCGTCACAGCGGGTATCTTTTATCTGGTCGACCCGACCCATCATGTCGCGCCACTGTTCCACTGGTTCTCCGGTGCCTCGATGCTCGCGGCGTTTTTTATCATCACCGATCCGGTCACCTCACCCACCACTGTTAAAGGTAAATTCATTTTTGCGGCGGGAATAGGCGTGCTCACCTATTTGATCCGCTCTTTCGGCGGTTTCCCGGACGGTGTGGCTTTTGCCACGCTGCTGCTAAACATCTGCGTGCCACTGATCGACGCTTGGACGCAACCAAAAGTATTCGGCAAAAAGGAGGGCGGCAAATGAAACGAATCGCGCGCTCCACTCTACAGACTGCGGCCAATCTGGTATTTTTTGCCGCCATCGGCACGGCAGTTTTGTCGTCGACATTTTTTTTGACGCATGACGAGATTGTAAAAAGCGAAGAGGCGGAAAAGCTCAAGCTCATCACCCAGATCGTCCCGCCTGAATTATTCGATAACGATGTTATTCAGGACACGCTGACCATCGCGGACGATCCACTGCTGGGTAATAATGGAAACACTGTCGCCTACCGCGCCCGACTCAAAGGCGAACCCTCTGCGGTAGTCATCGAAGCCATTGCGCCGGACGGTTACAGCGGCAAGATCAACCTTATCCTTGCCGTGCGCGCCAACGGCGAATTGGCGGGCGTACGGGTTGTATCCCACAAAGAAACACCGGGCTTGGGCGATTATATTGAACTCCCCAAGAGTCCGTGGATCAAAGGCTTTGATAGCAAGTCGCGCGAGGTGTATAAAGACGCTGACTGGAGGGTGAAAAAAGACGGCGGCAAGTTTGACTACGTGGCAGGCGCAACCATTACGCCGCGAGCGGTGGTCAAAGCTGTAAATAAGACCTTGCAGTATTTTGCCTCTAATCGCGAAAAGTTATTTGTGGTAAATACTGTCCCCGTAAGCAAGGGAAAGGAGAAATAAAATGAACCTGCAAGAATACAAAGACATTTTTCACAACGGTGTGTGGAAACAAAATACCGGCGTCGTGCAACTGCTCGGTATGTGCCCCATTCTGGCCGTGAGCAGCTCGGTGGTAAATGGCGTCAGTCTCGGCTTGGCGACCGCTGTAGTCATGGCCTTGAGTGGTGCAGCCGTTGCGCCGATCCGCACTTTTGTCCCCAACGAAATTCGCATTCCCGTTTTCATTCTCATCATCGCGGTATTGGTTACCGTGGTGCAATATCTGATGAATGCCTACATGTACGGCTTATACGTGGTGCTCGGCATATTCATTCCGTTAATCGTAACCAACTGCATCGTGTTGGCACGCGTGGAAGCGTTTGCGTCCAAAAATCCCGCAGCACAATCGGCGTGGGATGGTTTTTCGATGGGACTGGGCTTGACCGCAGTGTTGGCAGTACTTGGCGGCATGCGTGAAATTTTCGGGCACGGCACCTTGCTCTCGGGGATTGACCTCGCACTAGGCGAGGGCACAAAAAATTGGGTGCTGCATGTTGTGCCCAACTACAACGGATTTTTACTCGCCATTCTGCCGCCTGGCGCCTTCATTGGTTTGGGATTGCTGATTGCGGGCAAAAACTATCTCAACCTGCGTGCCGAGCTTAAGCGCAAAAGTGGCGCAGATGTCTCTCCCTTACAGGCCTCTCCTGCTACGAATTAATGAACCCAGCCAAGCGCCGCGAAATTTTTCTGCGCCTGCAAGCGGCGAATCCCAATCCCTCCACCGAGTTGGAATATTCAACGCCGTTTGAATTGCTGGTGGCGGTGATGCTGTCGGCACAAGCCACCGACAAGAGTGTCAACCTTGCCACGCGCGAATTATTTCCCGTTGCAAATACGCCCCAAAAGATTCTTGCCCTGGGTGAAGAAAATCTGCGCGAGTACGTGCAGCGTATCGGCCTGTATCAAACTAAAAGTAAACACGTTATTCAGACCTGCCGCATCTTGCAAGAACTGCATGCCGGGCAAGTGCCGCAAACACGTGAAGCATTGGAAGCGCTGCCCGGTGTAGGGCGTAAAACTGCCAACGTCATGCTAAACACAGCCTTCGGCCAGCCCACCATCGCGGTCGACACACATATCTTCCGCATCAGCAATCGCATTGGCTTGGCTCCCGGCAAGACGGAGGAAGAAGTTGAAAAAAAACTACTCAAGGTCGTACCGGAAGAATTTAAACTCGACGCGCATCACTGGTTGATCCTGCACGGTCGTTACATTTGCCAGGCGCGAAAACCAAAATGCGGCGAATGTATTATTCAAGACCTGTGTGAATTTAAGCAGAAGACTTAGTAGCCTAATTTGCTTACAAAGCACAACACTGCTTGTCTCGCTGACAACTAGCGTTCACCCTCAAGCAGACGTACAATGTTCGATGAATAAAGCTGAGAGTTCGGCCAACGGCCGAGGTCGGTTAAGATCATTAATTTGACATAAGGAGTATGTGCTTCATGGAACTAATTCAGAGTCTGAAATGGCGCTATGCAACAAAGCAAATGAACCCGGCGAAAGCTGTAGCGCAAGATAAAGTCGAACGCATTCTTGAGGCTGTGCGCCTGGCTCCGACCTCAAGCGGGCTTCAGCCGTACGAAATCCTTGTCGTTACCAATCGGGAAATTCGCGAAAAGATCAAGGCCATTGCAAATGGACAGGGACAAGTGACAGATTGCTCACACCTGCTGGTTTTTGCCGCATGGGACGACTACACCCCGGAACGCATCAACACCATGTTCGACCTGACCAGCGAGGAACGGGGTTTCACTAGCGAGGGCTGGGAAGCCTATCGAAAAATGTTGCTGAGCCGTTACCCTGTTCGCGGTGCCGAAATAAATTTTCAGCACACCGCCAGACAAGCCTATATTGGCCTCGGCGCTGCCTTGATTGCCGCGGCCTTCGAGCAAGTCGACAGTACTCCAATGGAAGGTTTCGACCCGGACGCACTGGATGCGATTCTGAACTTGCGCTCGCGTGGCTTGCGTAGCGTATTAATCTTGCCCTTAGGCTACCGTGATGCCGACAGGGATTGGTTGGTTAACCTGAAAAAGGTTCGCCGTTCCCGTGAAAAATTTATTACCGAAATAAAATAACTCAATGGCTGCTTGTGAGAACTCCAGATATTAAGAGTTTCCAGCAATTGTAAAACCCTGGGCCGCACATGCCACGCGGTTGCGCCCATTTCTTTTGGCCATATAAACCCCCTCGTCAGCGGCCTTGATCAAATCCTCCGGACCTTGCATGTCGGGAGAGCGCGAGGCTACACCAACGCTTACGCTTCCTGCCCATACACCTTTTCCGGCAGATATGCGCAAAGTTGCAACAGTCTGCCGCATAAACTCTGCCGCATTCAAGGCTCCTTCCAGTGAGGTTTGCGGACAGATAATCAAAAACTCATCTCCGCCCAGTCGGCAAACAATATCATCGGTGCGCATTGAAAAATGCAGATTTTTTGATAGCTGCCGTAACACCTCATCACCGGCATCGTGACCATAGCTGTCGTTGATCTGCTTAAATCCATCCGCGTCAATCATCATACAAGCCAGAGGTGTACCATTCTTGAGCGATTCATCCCAGGATTGCGCTAGTGCTGCCAGTGCATGACGACGATTGGGAAGCCCGGTAAGAACATCGGTCAAAGCCAAACTTTCCAGTCTGTGATTTGCCTCTAAAAGAGCTTGTGTTCGCTCGGCGACTTTTTCCTCAAGCGTCCGGTTCAGTTCAAGCAGTTCACGATTTCGTTCGGAAACTTGATGAAACAGTCCGTTGAGTGCATGCAGCAGAGGCTCAGTGGCACCTTCCTTCATGACTTCTTCTGCGGAAAAAGCATCTGCCGGATTTTGACCTGATTGAATGGCGCGCACTTGTCTGGCCATGGACTGATCTGTACCCAGAATGTGAAAGGCGAGCCAGTAGGTGAGAAACTTCAGGAGGGGTCTTGCCGCATCGGGTTTCTGTGGAGACACCCCGGTGCGCATGCGCGATAATTCTTGCAAAAAATTAACATGCATTTGAATGTGATGGCTGACATAGCGGTTGTCCAGCCCCACTTGCGACATTAAATTTTCTTCGTCTTTAAAGTGATACTGGGCATACGCTGACAACTCATTAAAAACTTTTTCAATATCGCCGAAAGAACCCCCTTCCGGTTGTGCCAGCAGATCGCCAAAATGATTGGTCAGGTCAACAAGAATGTGGTGTTGCTTATCCACTTCCTTTAAGCCTGTTTCAAAGTGTTTGTCCCAATGGAAAGATTCCATACCTACCCCTTTGCAAGATCAGTACTCTGCACCACATTTGCGCATTGTTGCACATTTAGCCTACAGTTTATTTTAGTTGTTCCGAATTATCTCGGAATTGCGACAGTTTCATGATATAGCTTGCTCTTTCTTTTAATAATAAATCAGAAATTCATCCAAATACCGCCGAAAGATTATAGTTACAGTGGCCGATCGGTAATGTTCTGCCGAGCTAATAACCTTGAAAATATACATTTGTCCGCTCTTTTCTGTCACGGATAATACCTGTAAACTTTGTAAGTTTATATCCTTCAAAGGAAATGTCGATCAAGTCCAAATCGATGCTTCGATACATTTCCTGTTCGCTCCGAATGCATGTCCCAGAGCAGCAAATCGAGTGCGGCTAATAGTACAAATGCAATTTCAAAACGTAAGTTCAGCAGCATAAATTATCCACCCCAAATCTTTTGGAGATAAAAATGAATACACGAATGAATCTGACTCTCAGTGCGCGCCTCTATTTAATGCTTGGCGGTGCCATATTGGGTTTGATAATACTGGGCGGATATTCTGCGATTAGCTTGCGTTCGCACATCATGGGCGAAAGAAAACTGTCCATCCAGGCTGTCGTGGATACAGGATTAGGTGTCATCCAGGAACAATACGATTTGTATAAGGCCGGGAAAGTGACAGAGCAGGAAGCTCAGCGCTTGGCCAAAGACAATTTACGCAAGAGCAGGTTTAACAGTACAGATTACCTGTTTATTTATACAATGGATGCCACCCAAATTATGCATGGGTCAAAGCCTGAGCGAGAGGGTAAAAATTTTATTGATGCCAAAGATCCAAATGGCAAAGATTACAATAAGCAATGGGTTGATTTGCTTAAAAAAGAGGGTAGTGCGTTTATGGACTATTCATTTCCCAAAGACGGTTCAACAGTACCTTCCCCAAAAATCACTTATGCGAAGGTATTTACTCCCTGGGGGTGGTGGTTGGGTACAGGGGTCTATGTTGATGATATTGACTCAGACTTCCACAAAGCAGTTTTGGATTTAGTTATATTTCTTGTGGTCATCATTGCAGCTTTGGGGGCAATTGGGTATACGATAAAGCGTAGTGTGCAAAACCAGATTGGCGGTGAACCGGCGCTGGCGGCAGAACAAGTGGCCGCCTTCGCAGAGGGCGATCTGACGCGGCGCATTGTTTCGTCGAGTACTCAACCGGGTAATTTGCTTGGAACATTGGCCATGATGGAGGAACGACTTGCCGGAATCATTCGCAGTATTATGATCAGCACCGAAGGCCTTTCCAAAGAGTCTAAGGAGTTATCAGTGAGTGCGAACGAAATCAGCCTTGCTGCGAGAAATCAATCAGAATCCAGCGCCGCTTCATCTGCGGCCATCGAGGAACTCACCGTCAGCATTAATGAAGTATCAGAAATTGCTTTACTGACTGAAAAGAACTCGCTTGCAACTTCTAATCTGGCGCGCAAGGGGGGAGAGGTGGTGCGGCAAGCCGCCCAGAATATTGGAAGCATTTCTGCTTCAGTGGAAGATTCGGCAGTACGTATTCAGTCGTTAGAGACCCGATCACAGGAAATCAGCAAAATTACCCAGGTCATTAAAGATATTGCAGAGCAAACAAATTTACTGGCACTCAATGCTGCAATCGAAGCCGCACGAGCAGGTGAACAAGGAAGAGGATTTGCTGTAGTCGCTGATGAGGTCAGGAAATTGGCGGAGCGAACCAGTTTGGCAACGAGTGAAATTACTGGAATGATTGATGCTATTCAGTCTGACACAAAGCAGACCGTGCTTGCCATGGAGAATGTGAAACCTTTGGTAAAAGAAGGACAGGAGCTAACAATTCAAGCCACCCGTGTTTTGGATGATATTCAGCTACAAGCAAATGATTCGCTAACCAAGGCTAGAGAGGTGTCTAATGACACCAAAGCACAGGCCAAGACGGCTAATGAAATCGCCGAACACGTCGAACAAATTGCTGTCATGACAGAGGAAACCAATGCTGCAACGAAAAGTAACTCGGCAGCGGCTGAATACTTGAATTCCTTAGCCAGCAAGTTGCAACAAGAAATTTCCTACTTCAAGGTTTAATCTTACGGAAAAATGTATCTCAAGGATTAGCGATGTTCTGGTTAACTACTCCTCCCCACTTTGTTTAAACTACGCTCCATGCCTTTAACCTCCCACATCAACAAAAGTATCGCCATTATCGGCGGGGGGCCCGCCGGCTTGATGGCTGCAGAAGTATTGGCACAGGGTGGTTTGCCTGTTGATGTTTACGATGCGATGCCGAGCGTAGGGCGGAAATTTCTGATGGCGGGGAAAGGTGGCATGAACATCACCCATGCTGAGCCTTATGCTGATTTCCTCACGCGTTACGGCACACGCCGAAGCAGCATAGAGCCCCTGCTAAACGCCTTTACACCAAACGACCTGCGCGAATGGATTCATGGTCTGGGCATCAATACTTTCGTCGGCTCCTCGGGCAGAGTCTTCCCCTCCGATATGAAGGCGGCTCCATTGCTGCGTGCCTGGCTGCATAGGCTACGCGAGCATGGCGTAAATTTTCATGTACGTCACCGCTGGAACGGGTGGAATGAAGATGGCAGCCTTAATTTCGATTCACCACATGGGAAACTCACCGTCGAAGCCGACCCTGTCGTGCTTGCGCTGGGTGGAGGCAGTTGGCCGCAACTTGGTTCTGATGCAGCGTGGGTACCTTTACTGGCACAGCACGGCATCGACATCGCCCCTCTGCGCCCTGCCAACTGCGGTTTTAATATTGCATGGAGCACACACTTCCGCGAGCGATTCGTCGGTGAACCGCTTAAATCTGTTGCGATCACATTCGGCAATATCTGCAAGCAAGGCGAATGTATCATCACTGAAAATGGTATCGAAGGCGGCTTGATCTACGCTTTCTCCGCGGCATTGCGCGATGAGATTGATCGTAACGGATGCGCAATATTGCATCTCGATCTGCTTCCCGGCTGGACGACGCAACGCGTACATGAAGAAGTAACTCACCCGCACGGTTCGCGCTCACTCAGCAGCCATTTGCAAAGTCGTCTAGGCTTAAAAGGCGTGAAAGCCAACTTGCTGCGTGAAGTACTTGGAGTTCAAGATTTCAGCGACCTGAACCACATCTCCAACACAATCAAATCGCTACCACTCAGACTAAATGCACCACGTCCTTTAAGCGAAGCGATCAGCAGCGCAGGCGGTGTAAAGTTTGAAGCTCTCGACGAAAAGCTGATGCTACGTAAGTTACCCGGCGTATTTTGTACCGGTGAAATGCTGGATTGGGAAGCGCCTACCGGTGGCTACTTGCTGAGCGCCTGTTTCGCCAGTGGACGTGCGGCTGGAAAGGGTATTTTGAGGTGGTTATCTGCGTAGAAGGATGGACACGTTCTTGTGCCCACCTTTCTTGCGTTACAATGCACAGCGCCAAAATCTCTATGAAAGGTATTCAATATGAAGCAGTACAGCATCCGCCTCGCAGCCATACATTGGCTAACTTTATTACTCTTCATCGCGGCAGTCTATTTGGGGCACACGCTGGATGAGCTGAAAGATGCTGCCGACAAATTGCGGCTTTATCCGGTTCACTTCATTGTTGGCGACCTGATCTTTATTCTTACCCTCCTTCGTGCCTACTTTCTGTACAAAGATGGCAAGCTCGCACCAGTCGAAGGTGGCAGTGCCATCGCCAACAAAGTCGCCACTGGTATTCATTACTTGTTGTATTTTTTGCTGTTGGCACTACCCGTAAGTGGTATGGCCTTGGTTAACACCTCCGGCCTCCTTGATGCACTTAGACTGCATGACGCGAGCAAGTTGCCCGATCTGGAGAAATTTGCAATCCACGGAGTTCACGGAGCGTTAGTTGCTATCCTGGTACTGACCATCGGACTACATGCTCTGGCGGCGCTTTATCACCAGTTTATATTAAAAGATAATCTGATCCGCCGCATTGCGATAAAGCGTTTTAAAGACTAGTCAAACTAAGGATTAGCCTTTATCGAACTTCATCACACCGCCGCTGCAGTCAACTTTGATGTTGTCTTTGGCGGCGAAGCGGCCTTCCAGAATCAACTTGGCTAGCGGATTTTCCAATTGCGCCTGGATCGCTCTCTTCAAAGGCCGTGCGCCGTAAACCGGATCAAAACCCGCATTGGCAATCTCGGCCAGTGCGGCATCGCTGATAGTTAATTTCATCTCCATCGCTGCCAAACGTTTTTCCAGATACTGCAACTGAATGCGCGCGATGGATTTGATGTTCTTTTCATCCAGCGCGTGGAACACCACAACTTCGTCGATACGGTTAATGAATTCCGGACGGAAATAGCTTTTCACTTCGCCCATCACCGCTAACTTGATGACTTGGTAATCGTCGCCGGACATTTGCTGGATCATCTGACTTCCAAGATTGGATGTCATCACGATCACCGTATTTTTGAAGTCTACTGTGCGACCTTGTCCATCAGTCATGCGTCCGTCGTCCAATGCCTGCAACAACACGTTGAAGACATCTGGATGCGCCTTCTCAACTTCGTCGAGCAAGATAACAGAATACGGTTTGCGGCGCACAGCCTCGGTCAAGCCGCCGCCTTCTTCATAGCCGACATAGCCCGGCGGCGCGCCAATCAAGCGCGCCACCGAATGTTTCTCCATATACTCGCTCATGTCGATGCGAATAAGATGATCTTCCGAGTCGAACATGAAACCGGCAAGCGCTTTGCACAGTTCTGTTTTACCCACTCCGGTTGGCCCCAAAAACAGGAATGAGCCATAGGGACGATTCGGGTCGGACAGGCCGGAACGCGAGCGGCGTATCGCATCACTCACCAAACGTACTGCTTCATCCTGCCCCACCACGCGTTCGTGTAACTTCTCTTCCATGTGGAGCAATTTGTCGCGCTCGCCTTCCATCATTTTGCTGACCGGAATGCCGGTGGCACGACTCACCACTTCGGCGATTTCTTCCGCACCCACTTGTGTGCGCAACAATTTATTTTTGTTACCGCCACCTTCAGCTTCGCGTTGTGCCGCCTCTTGTAACTTGGCTTCAAGTTGTGGAAGTTTACCGTATTGCAACTCGGCCACTTTTTCCAGCTTCCCATCGCGCTGCAATCTAACGATGTCATTTTTAACCTGGTCGATTTCTTTTCTGACTTCCGCCGCGCCCTGAGCCGCATTCTTTTCAGCTTTCAGAATTTCTTTCAAATCATTGGATTCGCGTTGCAATTTCAACAACTCATCTTCGATCAATTGACTGCGTTTTTTTGATGCTTCGTCCTTTTCCTTTTTCATCGCTTCGCGCTCGATCTTGAGCTGAATAATGCGGCGATCCAGTTTGTCGATCACCTCGGGAGTTGACTCGTTTTCCATTTTCAAACGTGAAGCAGCTTCATCAATCAGATCAATCGCTTTGTCGGGTAAAAACCGATCCGTGATGTAGCGGTGCGAAAGTTCCGCCGCCGCAACAATGGCGGGGTCGGTAATCACAACACCTGTGTGATGCGCCTCGTATTTGTCTTTCAGGCCACGCAAGATTGCGATGGTAGACTCCACCGTCGGCTCATCCACCAGTACCTTTTGGAAACGACGCTCCAGCGCCGCATCTTTCTCGATATATTTGCGATACTCGTCCAATGTAGTCGCACCGATACAATGCAATTCGCCGCGCGCCAAAGCGGGTTTGAGCATATTGCCCGCATCCATCGCGCCCTCGGCCTTGCCCGCGCCAACCATCGTGTGCAACTCATCAATGAAAACGATCGTTTGGCCTTCGTCCTGTGATAACTCTTTAAGCACGCTTTTCAGGCGCTCTTCAAACTCTCCTCGATACTTTGCACCTGCCAGCAAAGCAGCCATATCCAGGCTCAATACTTTTTTCCCCCTCAATGACTCCGGAACTTCGTCATTCACAATTCGTTGTGCCAAACCTTCCACAATCGCGGTCTTACCCACACCCGGCTCGCCGATCAGCACTGGATTATTTTTTGTGCGACGTTGCAATACTTGAATAGCGCGGCGTATTTCATCATCACGGCCAATAACAGGGTCGAGTTTGCCTTGGCGTGCGCGCTCAGTAAGATCAGTGGTGTATTTCTTTAGTGATTCACGCTGCCCTTCGGCTTCTTGTGAACCGACAGATTCCCCACCGCGCACCGTATTGATTGCCTGCTCCAGCGGAGCTCGGGCTACGCCATGCTGCTTGAGTAGTCGTCCAGTCTCGCCTTTGTCATTAGTAAGTGCCAACAAAAAAATCTCCGACGCGATAAATTCATCGCCGCGCTTTTGCGCTTCTTTATCGGTCTGGTTGAACAAATTGGACAAATCCCGACCAACCTGAACCTCGCCATCGTTGCCTTCCACTTTAGCCAATCTCACTACAGCTTCTGTTAATGCCGTTTTTAGCGCATTGACATTGCCACCTGCACGCGCAAGCAACGACCCTGCGCCGCTATCGGAATCATTGAGCAATGCCAACAGTAAATGCTGTGGCTCAATAAACTGATTGTCCGCACCGACTGCCAGACTTTGGGCATCAGATAGCGCTTGTTGCAACTTGGTGGTAAATTTGTCGAAACGCATGACAGCTCCTTAAAAGGTTTTCAGTGATTTAAGATGAGGCTTCTGGAAACTTATTTCAAGTCAATTTACTCATTAGCTTCAACTTTGTATACAATTATGAGGTGTATTAGCTAGCGAACAGACATGCCAACCAATCATCCCGAATTTGCCAATATCATTCGTTCTAACGTCATCTCGGCTTTGGCAGAAGACTTGGGCGGCGGCGACCTGACCGCTCAGCTAATTCCGGAAAAAATAACAGGCCACGCTACCGTTATCACTCGCCAGCATGCGGTGCTATGTGGCAAAGCTTGGTTCGATGCCTGTTTCAAAATTCTTGACCCACACAGTACCGTTACTTGGTTCGTTCGTGACGGCAGCAAAATAGCGCCCAACGAAAAAATATGCGAGATCCACGGCAATGCCCGCGCCTTGCTAACCGCAGAGCGCACGGCACTCAATTTCCTGCAGACACTTTCTGCCACGGCAACATTGACACAACAGTATGTTGACGCGATTAAAGGCTTGCCAGCCAAAATCATGGATACCCGAAAAACCATCCCCAATTTGCGTATGGCCCAAAAATATGCTGTCAGAATCGGCGGAGGGTACAATCAACGTATTGGATTATTCGATGGGATTCTCATTAAAGAAAATCACATCATCGCAGCGGGCGGAATTAGTGAGGCCATCAAACAGGCATTTTTATTAGCTCCCGAGGATGCAACAGTGCAAATAGAAGTTGAAAACATCAAACAGCTAAGTGAAGCGCTGGATGCCGGAGCCAAACTTATTTTGCTGGATAATTTCGATCTCGATGGAATGCGCGATGCAGTGAAATTCACTGCCCATAGGGCTGACTTGGAAGCTTCCGGCGGGGTTAATATTAAAACCGTACGTCCAATTGCCGAAACCGGCGTGGATCGTATTTCTATCGGCACGTTAACAAAAGACGTGAATGCGGTCGACCTATCACTGAGATTTTTATAGACTGAGCGAAATTGTGAAAATAACTTTCCCAATAATCCTGTACGCAACCATCTGCTTAACCGCTTGCACCAGTGATCCCTACCAGGGATTGTACGAAAGTATCAAGAATCAGAACGATTTAAAGAAATCGCCGCAAGAGCGCGAAATGAGTCCCACACCCGGCTACGATGCCTACAAGAAAGAACGTGATTCGCAATCCGGACAACAATGATTGCGCGCATTAAAACAGATCAATGTCGCTGCCCTTATCTTTCATTTCACTCTTGCATTGCTCCAGCGCTTCATCTACGGACATTCCGCCCATAACCGCATCAAACATCGCGCACTCATCCACGCTGGTATATTTGGAACGAATTCTTTCGCGGAGTGCCCCCCACTCTTGGGGATTTAGCACCCGGCCCTGATCCCCCACCAGATCATTCACTGCTGCCAAGCTATACGACGCATGTGTCAACCGCTGGGTCAGCTTATCGTAAAATTGAAAAGCGATTATTGACTGATACACCATGCCGGATACGTGATTCGCAGCTTCCAACACATTCTTTTTCGTATCGCCAATTTCGCCCTCATCCGGCAATGATGCAAGGGTACTGGAAATCATGCTCAAATATCCGGCCATGATTGTAAAACTCTCGGTGAGCACTTCAACAGAAGAGTTGCTGTCTTTCATTGCCGCTTCTATTTGCCCTGTGGCAACCTCCAGCATCGACGTCATCTCCCGCACCTGACACCAATCAGCATCTGCTATGTGTTCAGTCTTACAATGCTTTTTAACTTCAGTCATATTCATTCCAAATTTTTATGCACTTTCAGACTATAACTGCACTTCGGCATATTTGAACCCCGCTTACTCAGCCTGTATTTTTACGGGGAACAATTTCCCGCTTAAGTTTTCATATATAATTAATGGCGAAATGAAGCCACGCTTGCGCGTCTATAAGTTTAAAGTGAAATTGATTTCAAATATATACGCGCGAATACGTAAGTATAAATACGTAGTCGATGCAAACCGTGTCACACAATGCGGCTCGTTTTCGATCACTTGTTATATGGCGAACCCACTGGAATATAAATAGTATTGTGATGCTGCGACAATGACCAAATCATTCGAAATTTTCCCCTGGCAAAAGAATTATGCCATTGGAATACCTCTGATAGATGAACAACACCAAAAACTTGTTCATTTGCTTAACACCTTGGCCAGCAGTCTGGCGACACAAGCAAACACAGCAGAACTAAAAAACATTTTCAACGAATTGGCCCTTTACGCCATTTATCATTTTAAAACAGAAGAAAATATATGGAATCAGTCACTTTTCGACGATGAATGGGAAAGAACGCATACTCTGTTACATGAAAACTTTGTCACTCAAGTGAGTGAACTGCAAAATCTGGAAGGTATTAAATCCTTTGAAGAAGTCGTTGAGGATGCACTTTCTTTTCTGACAAATTGGCTGATTTTTCACATCCTGGATTCTGACAAACGGATGTCGATAGCCCTACTGTCAATACAGTCAGGCGTGCCAATTGAGCATGCCAAGCTACGTGCAAATCAGGAAATGAGCGGTGCAGCACAGGCCATGGTCGAAACCGTGCTTTCCATGAGCGACAAACTGACCACCCGCACATTGGCGTTAATAAAACAAACAATGGAACATCAGCGGCTAAGTGCAAAACATTTCTTTGCGTCAAAAGACATGAAAATAGATTTAAAGTCGATGGGAATAACCGAGCGAGAGCGCGACGTCATGGCACTTGTTGTGGCGGGATATTCCAGCAAAGAGATCGCCCAACACCTCGATATCAGCCACAGAACTGTAGAAGTGCACCGCGCGCATATCATGCAAAAAACAGGCTCATCAAATCTGATCGAACTTGCACGAATTCACAGGGAATAAACTTTCAGTTTGAGCCGCCACCCCAAACAAGCCCGTTTGAACTCCGCAATCGTAATATTTACTCGATACCGCCGCTGGCAAAAGCTGTGAAATTTCGCCGAGGAGGAGTATTATTCTCTCCCTGCTATAAAACGAAATGAAAATTACTATGGCGAAAAGAATTGCGACTGAAGAGTATTTGGAAAAGGCAAAGAAGTTATCCAAAGTTCAAGCCGAACTTCTTTTTTCGCGTATGGGTGGCAAGCTCGGACGAAGGTTTGAAGATCAAAAACTTTCACCGCAAGAAGCTTTGGCAATACAGTTGGAAATTGAGGATGAAAACCTAAAAGAATGGCGCGAACGTTTTGCTGAAATTAAAGCGAAGCAAAAATAAGTATTCCACAGAATGTCGGCTGTACCAAATTTTTCCCCGCGATATTTTACGGTATCCGTAATTTGTAGCTGATGATAAGTTATTCAAGCAAATTCACGCGGCAGTCAAATTTTATTTCGTGGTTTATTTAAATTTTGTTCACCATCTCCCCCTCGCCCGACGAACAAGGTGGAACAACTAAGCGACTGCTTCACAATCGAAAAGCTGCCGCTCAATTCTTAGGGAACCAGTCAATCAGTCCGTAGGTAACCCTTAACTGACGCTGGCGACCGGCAGGTTTCCGGCATCCAGTTTTCAAATGCGATGTTCTTGGGAATTTCCAGCACTTTGGTGCCATTTAATTTCCGGCGAAGCAAAGATTACGATGGCACTTGCCAGAAAAAACCGATACAAATTGAAGGTTGTAATGAATTTGTGCCCATCAAGACTATTGCTGAAACAAATGCAACTATTCCGTCCAGTCCACAATCTTGAGGCATGCACCTCTCCAGAGAGGTGGAGCCGGAAGATTGGACAGTATTTGTCATTTCTTAAGTGGAAACCTTGCCTAAATGCCTACGCTGCTTTTAACAGTACAGGCAGGTTGACGTAGTAGAACTCATCGGGCGTTTTGTCGTCAAGCGACGAATGAGGTCTTCTCTGGTTGTATAGCCTAAAGTATTTATCCAATCCCTGTTTTGCATCGTTGACGCTGTCGTAGGCATGTAGATAAACCTCTTCGTATTTGACACTGCGCCAGAGTCGTTCTACGAATACGTTATCCCGCCAACTGCCTTTGCCGTCCATGCTGATCTGAATTCCCTTGTCTTTCAACAGGCCGGTAAATTCCAAGCTGGTGAACTGGCAGCCTTGATCGGTGTTGAAGATTTCCGGTTTGCCATAACGGTTGATGGCCTCCTGCACGGCCTCAATGCAGAAGTCGGTGGTCAGCGTATTCGATAGCTTCCATGACAGCACCCGACGACTTGCCCAGTCGACGACGGCGAATAGATAAACAAATCCTCGTCGCATTGGGATGTAGGTGATGTCGGCAGCCCAGACGTGATTGGAGCGGGTGATTGTCATGTTGCGCAGCAGGTACGGATAGACCGGATGCGCAACATGCCGTTTGCTGGTGTTGGGCTTGCGATACAACGCGTGAATATCCATGCGTTTCATCAGCGTTGATACGTGACGGCGACCGACCGGAATTCCTTCCCGTTTGAGCATTCTGCTTAACATCCTCGCTCCGGCGAAGGGATAGTTCAAATGGAGTTCATCAATCCGACGCATCAGCGCCAATTCTTCTGCCGACACCGGTACGGGCTGGTAGTAGGCCGTGGAACGCGCCAGATGCAGTATCTGACATTGCCGTTTCAATGGCAGTTCGTGGGTTCGGTCTATCATCTCTTTGCGCTCAGCAATCCCGCCTTGGTGAGCGCGCTTTCTAAAAAATCATTCTCCAGCGTCAGTTGCCCAATCTTTGCATGCAGATCTTTTAGGTCTGGTAGCTCGGGCTTTGCCTTCACAGAACCCTCAAATAGCTCAGCCGCGGATTCTTGCAATTGTTGCTTCCATTCCGAAATTTGATTGGCGTGAACGTCGAACTGCTCAGCCAGTTCCGCTAATGTTTTATCTCCACGAATCGCGGCTAATGCCACTTTGGCTTTGAAACCTGGTGCGTGATTCCTTCTCGTCCTTCTCATGCGCTTGCTCCTCTGTTTGCCGCGTTAGCCACGGCCTTGGTTGAGCAAGATTACCACTTATCACTGTCCAGCTTTTCGGCACCACCTTTCGTTAAATGCCAAGCGACCATACATCTAGCGTAATGCTTAAGCGAGGCCTCAACTGATAACTATTTATTTCTGTCTTCGATTTCTTTGTGTACACGCTCGGTTTCAAGCTTCTTTGCTTCCTTGGTGCCCCACTTGGGCTTCTCGGCCAGCTTACGCTGTTTGAATGCTTCCAGCTCGGCATGCTTGCGCTTCATCTCGGCAAGCTTTTCATCTTGGAGCCTGATGCGCTCCTTTTCAGCGGCTTCGCGTCTAGCCATTTCTCGTTCAGCGGCGATCGGGACGGAGGGAATCGGCAAATTAGCTAGCTCACAGAATTCATCTATCCGATTCCAGTCTGCCAGATAGTCAAACAAGTGATTCCGGGCAAACTCGTTAATCAGCGGCAGATTCAATGCGGCGTATATTGGTTGCCAGACTTCCTCATCGCCCTTGCCGCAACGCACTGACATCTTCGGATTAAACTGGTACCAGCCCTGCCGGAGACGTTTAAAAAGTGCCCGATTGTAATCGTAGTCACGATTCACCTCGTTGCGCGACAACAGCGAGGAAAGGTGTTGTCGTTTGTTGCGTTCTGGATACACCACATTGGCATGCAAATGCTGCCAGACTTCAAGAATAGCCTGTGTTTCAAAAGCCGTTTCGGGGCTGCCTATTGGGTGGGTGAAGCGCGACTTAAAAAGTACCCAAAGAGTCTGAAATAAAAAATATTCAGAAAGGTGCCGGTCGATACGTACCAACCGCTCTCCCGTATTAACGTCTACGCTTTGGGGCGCGAGGAGTTCATAAAGTGTGGAGAATGGGCCTCGCGCAAATTTCGCATCGCGAAAGGCAACACCCATTGCCCGGTGTAATGCGTTGTAACCATACTGATCAGTATTTTCACGATCCGCCCCCCTTTCTAACAATGCCTCAACTAGAGGTATATTCCCTGCCATTGATGCCGCCATCAGCGGCGTCTGGTTCATTTGCAAGCGGTGCTCAATGCCGTACTGGTCACACTGGCGCAAAATCTCTTTGAAATTATGCGCGTAGTAGGGAACATAACTTTTACGGCCCAAGGTGTCCAACTGCTTCACAAACATTCTGGCCGCATCAAATTTTGCGATTGTAATCAGATATTCAGCGAGTACGGGTTCTTCATGATACGTGGCGTATTCTAAAAGCTGCTGTTTTGACTTTCCACCCGGTGCCTGTTCACGAAATACCTTGATTAATGACTCCTTCAACCAGGTTTCATCGAACACAGGCCACGGTGGTGAGGTCTGTTTGAGGATGGTACGTCGTATGTTTTCCGCCTGTTCCTGTTTGCCCTGGAGTTCAAGCTTGCGTGCTTCCTTCTGCCAGTCTTCCATGCTGGACTGTTGCGCATCAACCTTGACTTGCCCTGCGACGGCAAGATCGAGCAAGCTAAAAATCGGGTGATTGGTGTCGGATTCAAGGACAAACAGATTCTTGATGGCCCGTGTTAACGCGACATATAGGGCGTTGACGAAGAATTTGTAGACCTCCAGCGACTTGTCGCTCTTATCCTTGGCGCGCCGGTAATCAAGTGTGTCAGCGTCAAGGCTGTTCTTGCTTACGCCTTCGACAATCTGGGTAAATTCGGCACGGTGATCTGAAATAAAGCGGTACAGGATGATGTTCTCGTATTCCAGTCCCTTGGCTTCGTGTATCGAAAACAACAACGGCGTGGCAAAATGCTTGCGTGCCTCGGCCTTATCCTCGTCGCGCATGACCAGCACGGCGAACTGTGTGGAGAGCCGGACTTTTTGATCCAACTCACGCAACACAGCATCCTTGTCCGTCATCAGCGCCACTTGCCCAATTTCTCCACCCACGGCCTGTACCAGAAAATTGCTTTCCCGATCGATAGAGCCGAAGCGCTGCTGCTTGATTTTGAGCAACTGATTTGCCGTGCGCGTGGCCTCCAAGCCGTTGCGAAAATTGGCGCTGAGCACCCTCAACTCCTGCCTCTCGGCGAGTTTTGGATCCTGCCAGAATAGACTTTTAACTTGCCCCCAAGAGAAGAAATTAGGATGGACTATCTGGTTGGAATCACCGCAGAGCAAAAAATTACCCGGTTTTTTGAGCGTTTTGAGTATCAGTAATAATTGGGCCGTAGTGAGATCTTGCACTTCATCGACCACTACGAAATCATAACGCGGCGCTACGAGTGATTGCCATTCCTGCGCAACCAGATTGAGATCGTATAACTTTGCCTCAACGAGCCATGCGCGGTATTTCTCAAACAGGTCGTACAACTTATCGCGCTGTTCTTCCGCGAAAATGGATTGGCGCACGCCCAGCGCCCGGTAATCGTCGCGGCACAAAATGCCATTGGCTCCCGCAGCAATCACACCGCGAATCTCTTCGAACGCTTGATGTCCATCAATCTCTTTAAATGCCTGACGTATACGCGAAAACCAGCCGGAAAAATCTCGCCAAGTAGCTTCGCGTCCAAGTGGCACGCGGATGGATTCAATGAATTCCCGGTAGGAGAGAAACACAGCTTCCTGTCCGGCATGTTCGAAACCGTTTGCGTAATAGAGGCTGCGTGCGTTCTGTGCTAAATAAGCAGAATGGGTGACATACAGCACCTCGCCTTCGGCGTGCTTGAGTTTTTCCAGTGTTAACGCCGTCTTGCCGCTACCGGCGCTGCCAACGACAATCAGCGGGGGAGTTAAAAGATAGATTGCTTCCTGCGTGTCATCGAAGGAGATAGGTTTATCGAGCAGATGAATGGTGGTGCGATCCGAGTGCAAGTAACGCACTATCTGTGCTTCCATGATGGCCTCATCAGCATCAATGTCGGGAATCTTCGCCTCGTCTATGGCTGCACCGCGCAGGAAGCGCGATTTGTCGTAATCATGATTGGCGATTACTTCCAGTATCAGTGCACATACTTCATCGCCATGGCGCACCAGAGAAAACAGCAGCCGGTCGGCATCATCAAGCTTAGCCCGATAAAATTTGCCGTGGGTGAGGTTGGATAGTTTCTTGACTTGCGCTGCGCGAAAATCTTCGCGTGCAATGGCATCGATCACTTTACGGTAACTGGCCTTTACCCGGGAAGTATCAAGGCCAATGTATTCGAGAATTCTCATCAGTTGGAATGAATATTAGAGCTCTGCCAATTGAATCGGGTTAAATGTAAATTTAGCCAGCTTGTTTTTATTCAGCGTCAATGAGATGCCACTCGCCTTGCTGGTGTAACCAGATCGGATCTGCATTTAATCGAATGAATTCATCCACGGACATTCCGTCAATTGTTGGAGGTCGCCTAACCCTCTTTTGCTTTCCGTTGATGAAAATCATCATGAATTCCAATTTTCGACGCTTCTTATCTGCCTTCTCGCGTGCTGTAAGTTTTCTTTTTGGTTTCGCCATGATGACTCATCGTAATATACATGCTGCAGAGCCGCAATCAGGTTACACCATCTCTACAGCATGAACTTCAAGATCAACTTTTAAGCGTACGCGCATCGCGCCGAAGATTGCCGCAAGATTATCCATGCTTGGATTGCCTTTAGGCGACAACATGCGGTGCAGGCTTTTGCTAGGTTTGTCAGTCAGTGCAGCCAGTTGTTCGAAGCCGAGTGTAGCGTTAACGAGATCACGAAGAATAAGACGCGCTGTTTCAGGTTCGTCACTCAAAAACAGCGTTGCTGCTTCATCAAGAAGTGCTTTAGCAAACTCTGGGTCGCGTTCAACACGTTCGATCACTGTTTGTTTAAAATTTCGCGTTAGTGCCATGTGATTACCTCTTTCCTTTTTCAATCTTGCTGGTGGCAGACTTGGCTTTTTTTTGCAATTTATACTCAATGTGCAATGCCTTGGCCCGATCAATATCCCTCTGCTGCCCGCGCTTAATACCACCACCAAACAAGATAATTAGTGCATCTCTATCCTTGGCAAGGTAAACGCGGTAACCAGGCCCCCAATCGATGACATATTCTCCAATACCATCAAACCACTTCACGCTGGATGTATTTCCCAGCTCCAAACGTAATTTAGCAGTGACAATCTTGGCGGCAGCTTGTGGGGCAAGACCATCGAACCATGTTTTATATGGATTCGTACCATCTTGGCAAATATATTCTTCGACCCTGATTTTCATGCGCAAATGGTAACATATTAGTTACCAATATTCAATGATTGCGACTTCATACCGAAAAGCCATTGACACCGACTGGAATGAAGTTACATAAAATAGGTTGCCGCATAGCGGACGGACACCATAGACTGAAATTGGCCGACTGTACACTCTCGACATTCTTTGCCATCTCTGTCCGCTCCGTAATTCTATTTCAGCCGCTAAATTTCTGCCTCCTCTTCCGGCAACAGGTAATCCACAAGAGCCTTTCGACTTGCTCCAAAGCGGATATCGAAACGAAAAATTACTGTTGCTACCATTTAACCATCGGAGAATAAATTGCGCTGCATATGCCTCGCGATGAATTGTCGGATTCTCATATGTGAACGTGGGCGGTACCATGACTTCGATTAGGCAGGCAGTCATTCATTATTGAGTGAGCCATTCTTGCTATTTAACTGCTTACATATTTCCGGTACTGCTCGGTAGAGACACGAGTAGTGTGACAGGCCGCTAAATATTTTAGGAGTGGTGCAATTTGGAATCGCCGCCCCCAAGTAATCCGCCATAATTCTCGGCGACCAATTGTCATCTGCGCCGTGCCAGATGTGAGTATTGACGATGATAGCCGAAAGCGTGTCTTCCCACGGATGCACGTAAGCCAGAATATCTCTTGCGTAGCCTCGGGTTCGACCAGCAAAACAAGACTTCAATACGCCGGTGATGTTGGTGTGAAATTCGCGATTCGCCACCAATGCCTTGTCCTCGCCTTTGGCACTGGCGAACAACAAGCGAAATAATGCATTTGGGAAAAACAATGCCATAATCCCTTGCCAGTAAGACAATACGACAAACAAACCGGGTAGTGACCTTGCCAACTTGAATACCTGTTTGCCCGCCATTGCCACAAGATAATCACCCGCCTTCAGCGGTGCTGCGGCAGAAATCAAATGCAAATTCTCGACTTCATTCCTCAGGTGGCGGCAAGTCTGCAATGCAATAAACGCTCCGATTGAAAATCCAATCACATCGACTTTTCTTCCATCAGCAACTTTCTCAATCTCTTCGGCCAGAATTTGGTAGTAAGCCTCGCCGGTGATTGATGGACTCACAGCGAATCTGTCAAAACAGATAATAGTCAGCCCGCAATCCTTCGCATGCTGCTCAAAGATACTGCATTCTTCTGGTGCCCCTGGAGCGCCATGAAAGTAAATCACGATTTGTCTATCGTCGGCACCGTACTGACTAAATTTTAGTGGTTGAGTAATTTCGGTCATAACGTGTGACATAGCACTTCACTTTGGCATCCATTCTAACTAATGGTGCTAAAAGGGGGTGCCCTCCCGACGAGCGCCTCAGCCAGCACCAGTTCTTCATCAGTGTGGTTTCTGGTTAAACGACTCGCGTCGTGAATACACTGACCAGACTGTCCCCGTCCGAAAATATATAGCGGTTTGTCGTGATGCTTGGAGACAACGCTTTCCTTGCTTGTGGCATCGTTATTGGCAACAACATCAACTTCTCCATAACAGGTGCAGAAATATGTTTTTTCCGGACCCGCTTCCAGATACACACCGGTTCCACGAATTCCAATTGTGGCCGTCGGTGTTTCAATACGCAAGCCATTGTTCCGGGAAACCGAGAGCAACTTTCCTGCGAGTAGCCTCAAACTGCCGATCAGCATGGAGGCGGCCTCTCCCGGTTCTTTGGGCTGGATTACCAAATGACTACTTCCTCGAAGTAACATTGCGTGGTCGCCTACCACAAATACTATTTCAGAATTCATTCCCGTCTTCACTGTATCGTTTGGCCCGATGTGAGTATTAATATCCGCCTTCTTGCCATTCACCCATGCTTTACCATTTACCCGATAAACTGACTGCGTGGCAGGAAGTTTTGAAGGAGGAGTTAAGATACCTGCAATCACCTTGGTTGCCGGCAACAGCAACGCCAGTAGACTGGCTGAAATTGATTTCAGAAAAAGTCTGCGACCAGTCTTGGGTGTTTCATAATTCCGGATCTGCGTCATACGATTGCCTGCAATGAATTTTCTATATTTTCAAAATACACAATTGCACTCCCCATTGCCGTTCGTCATTATCATATTTTCAGAATGCTGGCTTACATGCATTCTACTAGGCAACGACAGCATTACAACCGGTCGCAACAATTGAATCTTAGCCATGTGAGCAGCAGGTTATGTCGCAACCGAGACGCTCATAATTTTAGCAAATCAACACGAATGAAAATTTCTACTCAAAACCGTTTTAATCAATTTCAACGACAAATTGCGGGGACCCTATTTTATTTAGCTTAGGGAATCACACTCTGCCGCAGCGACTCATTCACCAACTCAGCCCTTCTTGAGTAGACGATGGCTTCCTGATCCCGCCCCAGTTGTTTGGAAACACGGGCCATGCCGCTCAAATCTTCTACGATACGCGCGCCTAGACTAAGCGCTTTGTCTATTTCCAGCGTATTTTGATAGTGTTGCAATGCTTCAGTGAAGCGAGCCAATTTTTCCTCTGCCAGCGCAACAGTACGTAAAGCATTGGCTTGCTCTTCTTTGCCTGCCTCTGCCTCTTTGCTGACGGCGAGTGCCAATGCAATTGCACCTTGTGAATCGCCCTTGAGTAATAGCAAGCGTGCTTGCAGTCCGTTTATCCCGAATTGAAGCGGGCACTTTTTATCACACAATTTACCGGCCTCTGCCAAAGATGACTCGGCTTCTGCCAAGCGCGCAAGGTTGGTCAATATCACCGCCTTGCGAAAACTTGCCGCAAGGCGTGAGTCACCCGGATATATTTCAGCCTTCTCCAGCAGTATCTTGTCCAGCCAGATTAGTGCGCCCTCATCATCGCGCAATTGATGGGCAACCGTAGCCAGGTTGATGATCGTCGTGGCGGCCCCGGCCGCATCATCGAAAGACTGCTGCAATTGCAACGTTTTGGCGAAGTCATGCTGTGCCCTCAACAAGTCACCACTTCTCAACGCACGGCGCGCCTCTTTGTCTGCAATCTGGGCTTGTTCCAGAGCCTCCGGCAACCGCGGTGCCGGCGCACTTGCGCAAGCTGCCAACATGCCGAGCAAAAGCAACAAAATGGTTTTAGTCATGGCTATCCATTTTGATAGGCTTGTTGCCCGGTGGCGGAACAATATTCTTGAACGGCCAGTGGGTACTTAAAGAATCCATCATCTCTTGGGAGTCGCCCAATACTTCGCGTGTTTTGCCCAAAGTTTCGCGTGTCTCTCCCAGCATCCCCGGCAGTTGCGGCATTGTTTTCTGTACGGCATCTTTCACCGTTTGTGAAGTGATGCGCAGATTCTCCAAACTGTCATCGGCTTTTTTCAACAAAGGGGGGAGATCGTGATCAAGCTTTGCCGAGAGTGTTTCGGCATTGGTCGCTGATACACGCAAAGAGCGCAACAACGGCCCCACATCATTATTCAGATTGGAATCCACACTGCCCAGCAGATGATCAACCCGTTCGCGCGTTCCGCGTAGTTCCGATGAAAGTTCGCGCAGATTTTTTAACGTCTGGCGCACATCGCTCTGCGGATCGTGTAACGTTTGATGCAAATCTTCGAGAATCGGCAGAATGCGATTCTTCACTTCGATCACTGCTTGCTCTAATCCATTGGCACGCTCAAAGCGCACTACTCCACCGGCAGCCAATACATCTTTGGCTTCCGTGCCTCTGCTTAGCTCAAGCACCCCGTCACCAATCACGCCTTCTTTGGTCAGACTAATGACGGCATCCTCCCTCAGGAGTTTGAGGTATTTCGACTCAATACCAACCTCAACTTGAACCTGTCCATGCTCATCCAATGTGAGTGTATTTAATTTGCCGATTTTAAATCCGCTATATTTAACAGGCATCCCTTCGTTTAAACCCTGCCCGCTATCCGCAACAAAATAGATCGGAGACTTTGCTGTAAATGCGCCTTTTCTTAAGCCTGTCCACAACAATGTCACACCTATTCCTATTACTGCCAACAACACGAATACTGCGGCTTTGCCGAATAGATTTTTAAAGCGTTCGTCTTTGTCTGCTAATAACGTCACGTATTCCTCACTCAATCTTTTGCCAGGGCAATACCGTCGCTTTGTCTGTTAACACCAATACTGCCCGTCCTTGGGCAGCATACGCTTCCAGCGCAGAAATCCAACTTTGCGCCATCCGGGCGTTGACATCTTCAAACACAACAGCATCCACAACCAATACTCGCGGCATTTGTACCAAGGCTCTCAAGAGGCCAGCCAACTTGCGCTGCCACGGATCAATACTAAAAGGTGGTGCCGCCATGAAATCTGCAAAAGCAGTTGGTTCTAAACCTAACCGAGTTAACCAATATCTGACACTTTGCTCTGTTTCGGCAACATCACGTTTGCTGTGGTACCACAATGGCAAAGAAACATTCTCCCATACCTTGAGGTTGCTAATCAGCCCGCCATTGCCAGCCACCCATCCAACCCGACCCACCCGGCTTGTTTGCAATGAAAACCATCTCACCGGGACAGGCTCATCTTTTATTCTTCTTTCTTCTTGCAAATCCGGCACCGGTACACCGGCACACCTTCTTTCGCCTTGAAAAATTTCAATGTCACCTCTCGCGCAAGAAGTTTCGCCAATAGCCAAATCAATCATCGACTCTTTTTCGGCATTGCCGGAAAGTTGCAATAGCCGCGCCTGACCGGAATGCAACGTAAATGTGTATGTTCTGTTCGAGCCTTCGTAACGCACATCCACAAAGCGGTATATCTCGGTCATGGGCTCCCCTAAAAAAGAAGCACAGTCAAAAGTCCATCACAAGCGAACACTGCCAGCAAACTGCGGATAACCGCTTGTGAGGCCGCCACAGGAATCCCAGTCATGGCATGCTTAACCTGCAGCCCATAATAGCAAGAGACCACTGATACCAGCATGCCAAAGCAAATACTCTTCAAGACTGCCGCAAATATTTCTCCGTAACTAAGCATATCAAAAAAATCTCCCGCCTCGGCCAGCAGTGAGACATCGATATTCCACGCGGTCACCACCATCCCGGTGCCGATGGCAACAACCTGAAAATAAACAGTCAACACGGTACTGGTAATCGTCAACGCCACCATTCTTGGAGCCACCAGATATGAAGTTGGCGAAATGCCCATGCGCCGCAAACTTTTAATTTCGCCGTTTACCTGCATTGCGGCCAGTTCGCTGGCAATCGCGGAACAGCTTCGGCCAATAATCACGATTGCTGTCAACAAAGGTCCCAGTTCACGAACCACTGTCCAAATCAATACTTGCAATGTAAGTAATTCGTTGCGTCCAACAAGATTGCTGACTTGCATCACCATGATGATTCCGGCAAGAAAAGCCATTACACTGACCGGCCCCACCGACTGAATACCTGTGAAATAAATCTGTTTGAGTAATGCCTTGCGCACCGGCCACTTGACTACTTCAGGCAACGCGAAGAAAACACGCCCCACCAAGACCATGCTGCCCCGGAAGAACAGACCCTGAATTCCCAATATGTTTTGCAATCGCAGAAACGGATTTTTCATTCTAACTTTTTAGTCGTTAGTAAATCAAAGAATGTAGGGTGGGCGCGCCTTTGTGCCCGCGCGGAGTCCAAACCTCGCGGGCATAACCAGCGACTTGGCTGTCGTCTTTTGACGGCCTTAGTCGAATGGCTAGTAGTTTCATCAGACGATAAAACAGTCTGCCCACCCTACGATATTTTCGAGAACAAATTTACCCTGATTCACACCCCGCGCAATATCCACCACCATGCACTCAGGGTGATGAAAGAAATGATCAGTCCGATCGCCACCATCAAATTAACCAGTGGCGGATCAAGGTCGTGTTCGGATGCCACAATAGCTGCCGTGATCATCGGGGGCATGGCAGCTTCAAACACTGTAATTTGTATCGTTTGCCCATGTGCGCCCAACAATTGTACATACAATAGGTAGATTGCCAATGGCGCGAGTATGAGCTTGTAGCCCAAACCCAATGCCAGATTGCGTTTATGTTCGGCAAGATGTCCCCAGTGCAATTGCAAGCCCACCGACACCAGCGCCAACGGTGCAAGTGTGTCACCCAAACGCTTCAACAGTGTGACAGCCCAATCGGCATAGCTTACCGGAATAAGCAGCAGTGCAACTACCAGCGCGATGAAGGGCGGAAAAAACACAATGCGCTTGGCGATCTCGGCTGCGCTTGGACGCCCCGCGGAATAAATTCCCGCAACCGTGATCCCCAGTATGGAAAGAACAAAAAATGAGCCCAGCAGATCGGCAATGATGGCTGTGCTGATGCCTTCCTTGCCATAATATGCTTCGACCATAGGCACGCCAAAGAATGAAGTATTGCCCAACCCGCCTACCAGTATTAGCGCTCCTGTAGTAGCCCGAAACAAATGCAGCCAACGCCCGACAAACCAAAAAAAAGCGGCTGACAGACCGAACACTAACCAGGCCATCGCGGCGACCAATAACATTTCACCGGAAAACTTGAGTTGATGGATATACAGCAGCGCAAGCGCAGGTAAAGAGACGTGCAGAATAAAACTATTCAGGCTCGCGGATGCGTTAGCCGGTATGCGCTTAAAGTGGCGTAACAACATACCGACGATGAAGCACAGAATCAGCAGAAGCAAGTTGTTCATACTTGAGCCTCAATCACTTGAATCAATCGGGTACGTTCGCAGCAATAAACTCCTTCAACTTCGCCACGTCCGCATCGATCACTTCGCAACGCTGCGGCAAATTCTCGATTCCTTCAAAGGCTACCGGACGTTCCGGTGCGCGCCCCAGGGCTTCCTGTATCGTTTCGGCAAACTTGGCCGGCAATGCAGTCTCCAGACAGATAAGCGGCAATCCGGGACGGCGTTGCTCCAGGCCGACTTTCAAACCATCGGCGGTATGCGTGTCGATCATCACACCATATTCTTCCCATATTTCGCGGATAGTTTTGAGACGGTCAAGGTGATTGCTCTTGCCGGAAGAGAAATGAAATTTCGGTAACGCTTCCCAATAGGCAGTTCCCTTGATATCAAACGATCCGCCTTTGTCCACCTTGCTCCAATACTCGCGAACTTTGGCACCGTCCCGTCCGAACAAATCAAACGCGAAACGTTCAAAGTTGCTGGCCTTGGATATATCCATTGACGGACTACTGGTCTCGTAGGTGTGATCAATGTCGCGCGGGCGATACAAGCCGGTGCGGAAAAATTCGTCCAGCACATCATTCTCGTTGGTAGACAAAATCAACTGGCCGATAGGCAAACCTATCATGCGAGCTATGTGCCCGGCACTGATGTTACCGAAATTGCCGGAAGGAACGGAGAACGCGACTTGCTCGTCGTTCGACTTCGTCGCGGCAAAATATCCCTTGAAATAATAAACAACCTGCGCCGACACGCGCGCCCAGTTAATTGAGTTCACGGTGCCAATTTTGTACTTGGCCTTGAACGCGTGGTCGTTGGAAACCGCCTTAACCATATCTTGCGCGGCATCAAACATACCGTTGACCGCGATATTGAAAATATTCGGGTCTTGCAACGAATACATCTGCGCGCGCTGAAATGCCGACATCTTGCCGTAGGGAGACAGCATGAATACGCTTATGCCGCGCTTGCCGCGCATTGCGTATTCGGCTGCGGAACCCGTATCACCGGAAGTCGCCCCCAGAATATTCAGATCGGCATGTTGCTTCGCCAGCGCGTATTCAAACAAATTGCCAAGCAACTGCATCGCCATGTCTTTGAAAGCCAGCGTCGGACCATTGGAAAGTTCGAGAATATGCACGCCCGGTTCCAATGTGCGCAGCGGTGTGATCTGCGAGGTATCACTATCCTTACGGCCATTGCTGTAAACCTGCGCGGTGTAGGTTTTGCTGATAATCGCTTTCAGATCAGTCGCCGGAATATCGGTGGCAAACTTTGACAGCACCGCAAAAGCAAGATCCGCATACGATAAATTTCGCCATGCATCCAACTCGGCACGGGTTACCTGCGGATATTGCTCCGGCATATATAACCCGCCATCGGGAGCAAGGCCCGCCAGTAGAATTTCGGTAAATGTTTTTGCGGGCGCATTGCCGCGCGTGGAGATGTATTTCATTTATTCAAACCCTCAACGGTAGGGCGCAATAACCAACAGGCATTGCGCCGCATGATTCTAAATCCGGTGCAATGCGCCACGCTTATTGCACCCTACGATTTCTCATGTCCCTTCCCCCCTCTCTGGGGGAAGGTTAGGATGGGGTTATAACCTTGAAAGCGCTATGGCTCACAGTTTCTACTCCCCTCCCTAGCCCTCCCCCTGCAAGGGGGAGGGAATCAATGATTTATTTTCCCAATTCTTCCAGGCGCAGCTTGGTCACCTTGCCAGCCACTACTGGCAACTTTTCCATCTTTGCTATCGCCGCGTTGACATGCTTCTCGCGTGTCTGATGCGTGAGCATGATGAGATCGGTTTGAGTTTCGCCTTCGCCGGGTTCTTTTTGAATCACGGCATCAATCGAAATCTGTTCGTCCGCCAAAATGCGCGTAATGTCAGCCAGCACCCCCGGCTTGTCGGCCACACGCAAACGCAAATAGTAGCTGGTTTGCACTTCATCTATCGGCAAAATTTTCAGATCGACCAGTTGATTCGGCTGGAAGGCAAGATGCGGTACGCGGTTCTCGGGATCGGCAGTGTGCATGCGCGTCACGTCCACCAGATCGGCAATCACTGCACTGGCGGTTGGTTCGGCACCCGCACCCTTGCCGTAATACAGCGTTGCGCCTACTGCATCACCCTGCACCAGTACCGCATTCATCGCGCCTTCGACATTGGCGATAAGGCGTTTGCCCGGAATCAAAGTGGGATGAACACGCAATTCAACACCTTCCGGCGTGCGCTTGGTAATTCCCAGCAACTTGATCCGGTAGCCAAGTTGTTCGGCATACTTAATGTCGATCGCATCAAGTTTGGAAATACCTTCGATGTAGGCTTTATCAAACTGCATCGGAATCCCAAACGCGAGCGCGGACAAAATAGTGATCTTGTGCGCCGCATCCACACCCTCAATATCAAAAGTCGGGTCGGCTTCGGCGTAACCCAAGCGTTGAGCTTCCTTCAGCACCGTATCAAAACTCAAACCCTTGTCGCGCATTTCTGACAGGATGAAATTGGTCGTGCCGTTAATAATACCGGCGATCCATTCGATACGATTCGCGCTCAATCCTTCACGCAATGCTTTAATGATGGGAATGCCACCCGCAACCGCCGCCTCAAACGCAACCATCACACGCGCTTTCTGTGCAGCCTCAAATATCTCGTTGCCATGCGTGGCGAGTAAGGCCTTATTCGCTGTCACCACATGCTTGCCGTTGGCAATCGCTTTCAGTACCAAGTCTTTGGCCACACCGTAGCCGCCAATCAACTCGATGACAATGTCTACTTCCGGATCGCTTACCACCGAAAAAGCATCATCGGTTACACGGCAGGCACCGCCGGTGACTTTCTTCGCCAGTTCGACATTACGATCCGCCACTACCGTGATGCGAATGGGGCGCCCGGCGCGGCGCATGATTTCTTCCGCATTGCGTTGCAGTACAGTGAAAGTGCCGCCACCGACAGTGCCGATACCGAGAAGACCTACGTTGATTGGTTTCATTTGCTTTCCTAAAATGTAGGGTGGGCACGAACTTGTGCCCACCGTTTCTTCGCGTGGGCACAAATTCGTGCCCACCCTACTTTATGCTATGTTCCGTGCTGCTTGCGATAACTTTCCAGGAAGCGCGCAATTCGTCCGATGGCCTCGGTCAGATCATCCGCGTTGGGTAGAAACACCACACGAAAGTGATCGGTGTGCGGCCAATTAAATCCGCCACCTTGCACAATTAGAACCTTCTCTGCTTCCAGCAATTCGAGGATGAATTTCTGGTCATCCTCGATTGGATACATTTTGGGGTCAAGCTTTGGAAACAGGTACAGTGCCGCTTTTGGTTTGACGCAAGTTACACCGGGAATTTCAGTCAATAATTTATAGGCAAGTTCGCGCTGTTTATACAAACGGCCACCGGGGGCTACCAGATCGTTAATGCTTTGATAACCGCCGAGTGCGGTTTGGATGGCATACTGTCCCGGTACGTTGGAACACAAACGCATCGAGGCGAGAATGCCAAGCCCGTCTATATAATCCTGCGCATTTTTCTTGGCACCGGAAACAACCATCCAGCCGGAGCGATATCCACAGGCGCGATAATTCTTCGACAAACCATTGAGCGTGACAAACAGAACATCATCCGCCAACGAGGCCATTGATGTATGCGTCGACCCGTCATACAACACTTTGTCATAAATTTCATCGGCATAAATAATGAGATTATTCTCGCGTGCAAGTTGAATAATCTGTTTCAGAATTTCATCCGAGTAAATGGCACCTGTCGGATTGTTCGGATTGATCACAATGATGGCACGGGTGTTTGGCGTGACCTTGCTGCGCATATCGGCCAAGTCAGGATTCCAATCATTGGCCTCATCGCAGATATAGTGGCGCGGAGTACCGCCAGCCAGCGTCACTGCCGCCGTCCACAGGGGATAATCGGGTGCCGGCACCAGTACTTCGTCGCCGGGATTAAGCAGGCCCTGCATCGCCATGACAATAAGTTCGGATGCACCGTTACCGATAAATATATCGTCAATGGTAACGCCGGCAATCTTCTTCAACTGCGTGTAATGCATGATCGCCTTGCGCGCGGCGAACAAACCTTTTGAATCCGAATATCCGGACGAATTCGGCAGATTGAGAATCACATCCTGCTGTACTTCTTCCGGCGCATCGAAGCCGAACGGCGCAAGATTGCCAATGTTCAGCTTGATAATGCGATGTCCTTCTTCCTCCATCTGCTTGGATCGCGCCATGACGGGACCACGAATGTCATAACAGACATTAGCCAGCTTGGCGGATTTCAGCACTGGCTTTGAGGTATCTTTTTCAGGTTTCACTTGAGCACTTCCTAATCTGCCGGACTGACACCAATGGTAGAATCACCACTGTTCAGGCAAGGCGTTGCAAAGAGCGTAATTCTACCGCGCCACTGCTATACGCCGCAAATGGAGACACGCTTTGGCACTACACTTGGAAACAAACACGAATTACAAGTTATTCACCGAGCACGGTGAAGGCTACGTTTCTGTCAACGGTCAGCGCTATCAGCGGCCCGTGGTGGTAATGCCCGGGGAAGTGCGTACTGACTGGGCTGCTACTGACTTCAGCAGCCTCATCGAGACTCATTTCGACTATTTTTTGCTGCTAAAACCGGAGGTACTCCTGCTCGGTACTGGCGCAAAACAGCAATTCGCCCATCCCAACTTGTACCGCGAACTCATCCGCGCCAAAATCGGTATCGAATTCATGGACACCCCCGCCGCCTGCCGCACCTACAATATTCTCGTCGCTGAAGACCGCAAAGTGATCGCGGCGGTTTTACTATGACCAAGCCACTACACAACGTCATTGCTCAAGCCGAACAAGTTATTCTCGGCAAGCCGCATCAAATCAGGCTCGCGCTTACCTGCCTCTTGGCACGCGGACATTTGCTGATCGAAGATTTGCCCGGTGTGGGAAAAACCACGCTGGCACATGTGCTGGCCAAGACTCTGGGCCTTGAGTTTCAGCGCATCCAGTTCACCAGCGACATGCTGCCTGCCGACATCCTTGGCGTTTCGATATTTCAGCGTGATAGTGGTGAATTCAAATTTCATGCAGGGCCGATTTTTGCGCAAATGATTTTGGCCGACGAAGTAAACCGTGCCACACCGAAAACACAAAGTGCCCTGCTGGAAGCGATGGAAGAGCAGCAAGTTACCAGTGAAGGCGAAACACGCCCGCTACCCACACCTTTTTTTGTCATCGCAACACAAAACCCGACCAACCAGATCGGCACTTTTCCGTTGCCCGAATCTCAACTCGACCGCTTTCTGATGCGCATTCAATTGGGTTACCCCGATGCGCAGGCAGAACGCGGACTGCTCTCCGGCATAGACAGGCGCGATCTTGTGTCAAAGCTGACTCCGCAGATGGAAACAGCCGAATTGGCGGCTTTGCAGCAACAGGTAAAACAAGTGTTTGTTTCGCCCGCCCTGCTGGACTATGTGCAAGCCATCCTGCGCCACACCCGCGAATCGGCTCGCTTTGTACACGGGCTGTCTCCTCGCGCTGGCCTTGCCTTACTCTCTGCTGCCCGCGCATGGGCATTGCTCGATGGCCGCACCGCAGTTATTCCGGAAGACATCCAGGCCGTACTGCCCGGCGTCGCCAGCCATCGCCTGCAAAGCGTGCAAGATACTCAAGCCTCGGACGGTGAAAAACTTGCGCGGGAGTTAATCGAAGCGGTGGCGATTCCATAAAGTCTCGCGCCTTTACGTTTAGATTAAGGCGCGAGCTTCCCTAGAACCCGAATCCCAACCCGAATCTAACTGTCGTGTAATTTGTTCGACTATCCGGTTCCAGTAGTCCGCTGGGTTGCGTCGCACTGATCCCATAGATAAAGGCAGAATAATCGACACCCGCATTCAGATGAACTCTCGGCCCCAAGCCGTAATCGAAAGATAATCCAACCCTGTATAAGGTGGAATCACCCAGCGCAGTCGTAAACCCTGTGATCTGGCTTGCGGCCGGAACGCCAGACGGGCTGGAAGTCACCGATATAGTCGAGTCCCTAGTGTGCCCGAACATGGCATCGACTGAGAGCACCAGACTGTTTCCCAGCGAGTACTGGTTCAACAAGCCAATTCCAAAATAGTTATGGCTATATGTCTCACCATAATTAACGCCGCGATCCCATTTATGCGAGCCGATTTCAACATAAGGAGTCAGCATGGAAGTTCCCCGAACAGGAAATCCTTTCCCGTAGCGCAAAGTATAATTCGTCAGCGTTGCGCCTGATGTGGAAGTTACCGAACCATAAGCGCTGGGCGGATTAAGCGTGCCGCCCACATAATTTGTCACGCCGGCTGACTGGTCATAAGTCCCTTTGAAATAATCGTTGCCAAACAACACATCGTTCATCGCGGAAACATAATAGGCCTGACCATGCACCGGCCCCGACTCTGTATCAAGTGTTCCGGGCGTTGTCTGCACCCCGTTACCGACTTCTGTGTAATTGACATTGGTCGAAATTGACTGCAAGCCAATCTGGTTGTTGGATGCCTTGATATCCGACGATGTCCCTGCTGACGAGACACTCTTGCCAGTAGACCGGCTATTGGAAGTCGGATCTGCAAACGCGGTAGTGGAAAAAATCGTGCAGGCTAGCAATATAAAGATGTAGCGCAAAACACCCCCGAAGTGAAACGGATTGGAGAAGTACTAATATTCTATCCCATCGCGGGTAAGTGCGTAACCGAATAGGATGAGGGTAACAAGGTTGATGAAATTAGATGTTCCACCCATTGAGATTATTGACACCAGCACGTCTCACCCCTAGAGTTCACACTTATTGCGCAATCGCCGCAGCGGGAGGGTGGAGCCGAAGGCTCCGGGAACCCACCGGCGTACCCCTTGCGGGTGCAACAAAGTTGTGCCGCAAAGAACGGCATAGACAAGGCGAAAATCAGCATAGGAGGCTGGCGCATTTCCTTATCCAGCTCCCTCGCCCGCTTGCGGGAGAGGGTTAGGGTGAGGAGATTTTCCGCATACAGCGGATTTGTTATTAAAGGGATAACAATGCAAGCCTCCATTCAGTTCATTCGTGACACACGAGCAAAAGCACGCGACTTCCCCTGCGCGACTTTTTGCTTTTGCTGTTTAAATCCAAAGAAAAGGCTGCAAAAAGAAACGGACACCGAAGTGTCCGTTCCATATCGGTGGGCTTTTAAGCCCTTGTTGCCGACAGTCCCCACCATCGGAATACCTGATATGGTCGGTATCGTATAGAACAATGCGCAAAGGAGCAAGCGACTATGGAAGTGAAATATAGGCTTGGGTTGGACGTAGGCACGGCATCAGTTGGTGCTGCTGCGGTGTCGCTCGATAAAGACGGACAACCGGAAGCGCTGATCTGGCATCACGTCAGGATTTTCAACGAACCAAATGTGCCCGGACAGGGTGGATTGGTTTCCAAGAAAGCCGGGCGACGCAAAGCTCGGATGCAGCGCCGCCAAATTGACCGCCGCGCTTCTCGCCTGCGTCACATTGCCCACCTCTCTGGCTTGCTCGGATTGAAGCGTGAGGAGATTACCCCCGATGATGGCAGTACCCTACCCGATTTGCGCGCCCAAGCTGCGACAAAGTGCGTCGAACTTGACGATTTACTGCGCATCTTCCTGCGCCTCTCCAAGCGGCGCGGCTACAAGGGCGAGTTTAAAGCCAAGAAAAAAGGCCCGGTTGCAGAAGGTTCAAGTGAGCTCAGCCTTGCCATGAGGGCACTCGCCACAGAGCGCGGAATTGCTCTAAAAGATGAAAATGACACGGGCATCACGCTTGGGCAATATTTGTTGCATCGCATGGAGTGCGGCTTACCTACTAGACTCAAAATTAAAGAAGACAGCGACGAACCAAAAAACAAAAAAGGCGAAGATACGAACGCTCCCAAGAATCTCTATGCATTGCGCAAGATGGTCGAACATGAGTTCAATACCATCTGGGATACTCAATCCAAGCATCACGACATTCTCAATAGTACGCACGAGGGGAAACCCATTCGTGAATTTTTCTACGATGCTCTGTTCCATCAGCGCCCGCTTAAATCTGCTGCCGATCTGGTTGCTCAATGCGGGCTCGAACCAACCCTGCCGCGCGCCCCACGTGCGCAAATGGCATTTCAACGCTTTCGCATAGAAAAAACACTGGCGGATTTGCGCTGGGGTGCAGGCAAACGTGCAATTCACCTTTCCCCAAAAGAGAAGGAAGTAATCCGCAATATTCTTAATGATCCTAAATCGCTTGATGACGGAAAAAAGAAAGCGGACAGAAATGGCTCGATTTCGTTTGAAAGTATTTATGAAAAATTGGAAGCTGCTGGTCAACCTAGGCCACTTGGCAAAGGTCTCAACCTTGAACGCGCCAGCCGTGAAGAGTTACAGGGTAATAAAACACTTTACGCATTTCATCAACTGGATGAGTACAGTTCCATAAAACACCCAGAACACTCAGCCAATCTTGAACAAGCCTTTCGTGCAATGGATGATAAAACACAAATTGCCGTCATTAACTTTCTGGCAGAGCTCGGTTCTCCTGAACAGCTTGATGATCCAGAATGGCATACCAGCTTCGTCAAGCGTGACGGCAAGCCGCGCCAATTCAGCGAACCTTTGATTGACTTCGTAAACCGTATTAAGGAACACGACCAATTTGACCGTCTAAGCAAAATGGATTTTGACGGCGGTCGTGCATCCTATTCAGTCAAAGCATTAAACACGCTCGCAGACTGGTTGGAAGATCCGAACTGGCCGGGTGATTGGCAGGACAGCATGAAACGCATGGATGAAGAAGCCGCCATTCGCGTGTGCTACCCAAAATCGCTTAATCGTGAGATTAAGCGCATGGAGAAACTGCCCGCTCCAGAATCTACTGGCAATGCCGTGGTGGACGGCTCTCTTCGCCAGATTCGCAGGACAGTAAATCGGATGATTGCCGAACTTGGCGCACCACCAGAAGAAATCATAGTGGAAATGGCGCGTGAAATGAGCTTGGGCATCAGTCGTCGCAATGAGCGCGAAAGTGAAAATACCAAACTGCAAAAGATGCGAAAAAATGCGGAGAAAGCCATCCGTGATCGCAATGCAGTACCAACTCCATCAAGAATCCGCCGCTACTTGCTATGGGAAGAACAAGCTACCCATTGTCCTTATTGCAATCTGACTATTGAATTAGGAGATGCGCTTGATGGTGGAGCCACAGAATACGAACACATCATCCCGAAATCACTTACCCAAGTTGGCATGAAGCGTTCTGAAATCGTACTCGCCCATCATTCATGCAATCAAGCCAAAGGGGATCGCACACCTTGGGAAGCATGGGGCGATGGTCGAAACGATGCACGCTGGCAATCCGTTGAGGCCACCGCCGCAAGATTTGATGCCAAGAAAAACTTCCGCAAAGCAAAACTTCTGCGCCTCAAGGATTTTGAACGCGAGGTACTAACCGATGAGTCAGTTGATGGCTTTGCTGATAGCCAATTTCATCACACCTCATGGATTGCCAAGGAAGCCGCGCAATGGCTCGAATGCCTCTGCCCAAACAGGGTGTCCGTCTCACGTGGCGAACTTACCTCCATGTTGCGGCGATGCTGGAAATTGGAAACGGTAATTCCCGAAGTGCGATACGAAAGCAACCTGCCCGTACTGGACACTGGAGGCAAACTTGATGATAAAGGTAAGGCATTATCTGCCCAACCCATCTCACAGGATGAATTCAACATCCTCAAAAAATATCTCGAAGGGCATCCAGTTAGAAGCGAAGACCGCAAAGCAAATCCAGATTTCGACTTCAACCGCCGCCCGGATAAACGCCTCGACCATCGCCATCATCTGATTGATGCCATCACACTGGCGCTCACCTCGCGAGGGTTATTTCAGAAAATGGCAAAAAACTACAAAGCAGCCTCCGAGGAAATACTGCCGCGCGATGGAGAATCCGCAGAAGATCGCGAACGCCGTATTAAAACGCATACGCGGTTACGCCTCGAAGCTCCTGAACCACCGCTACGCAATGTGCGTGCTGCCGCACTTGATGCGGTGCGTGAATGCCAAATTTCCATTAAAACGGATCATTACCAAACAGGGCGATTATTTCAGGACTTCGCCTACAGAGTAATTTTTCCTGATGGAGATATTCCCGCACGATTAGCTCGGAAAAAATCAGTTTCGGACTTGGCTGGCGATACGGCGGAGCAAACACGAAAAAATATTAACGACATTGTTAGCTCTTCTATACTAAAAATAATTTTAGAAGAATTTGATAAACGAAAAGATACGGGTAAATCTATTAAGGAAATTTTTTCAGCACCATTTTTTAATCGCGAATACAGAACCGAAATCAAAAAAGTTTTCTGCCTTCAAAAAATCGGGCGGGGCTACATGAGCACTGATGGAACATTTATTGTTCAACACCCTTTGCCAACACCAAAATATGAAAAGCGCCTCCTGCATGATGGCTACGCCTACTTAGAAATGGTATTGGAAAATGGTAAATTCAAATCGGCTCACCCCGTAACTCAATTAGAAGGGCAACAAAAAACCACTACATCATCACCTGTCGAGACAGTCCGTTTTTTCAGAAGTGACACTGTCATGGATAGCAAAAATGGGAAAATATATCTTGTTAGGCAAATCAAGGCTCAAAGCGGTGGGATGCTAATCATGGCACCGATCACGGAAACACTTGGGGTCGCAGACTTGTCATCCGAATATGGTTTACTAACCGCTTCTGGTAGTGCATTAGCACGATTCAGGATTATTAACGATGTCTGAACAGCGCGTCCTCGTCATCGAAAATCCCGCCCACCTGCGCATCGACACAGGGCGCTTGAAGATTGAGCGAGATGGATTCGATCATGCTTTTGTCTCGCCTAAAGACATCGCTGTGCTTTGCCTCGAACACCATACAGCCACACTCTCAGTTGCCGTTTTGCGCGCACTTGCTGAAGCGGGCGCGGTGGTGCTGGTTACCGATGCACGACACATGCCCTGTGCCGCACAATTGCCACTCGCTGCCACTGGATTGGATGCAGGGAGACTGCGCCAGCAGATTGCTTTGGATGCCAGCGAGAAACGCGGTGAATTATGGCAGCAACTAATTTCTACAAAACTCACTACTCAGGCACATGCGCTACGCAAGCTAAAGCGCAATGGTGCATTACGCCTTGAGCGATTGGCAACGCAAGTGCAGCATGGCGATAAAAGCAACACCGAGGGGCAAGGCGCAAAACATTACTGGAGCAATCTGTTCCCGGAAACATTCAGGCGTAGCAAAGAAGGGGCGGAAGACCCGCTGAACATTCGTCTCAACTATGGCTATGCGGTGCTGCGTTCCATGATCGCCCGTGCGCTGGTTTCCTCTGGCCTCAATGGTACATTGGGTTTGGGACATTGCAATTCTGGCAACGCATTCAATTTAGCGGATGATTTCATCGAACCGTATCGCTTTCTGGTGGACGTACATCTTGCAGATGATGCCGACACTTGGAGCGAATCCCCGGAATTCGATAGCCGAGCCAAGCGTTACTTGCTTGGGTTTGTCGAACGCCCAGTGCGCATAGCAGGTCAAGACATGCGGCTGCACGCCGCCATTGATGCAAGCGTCGCCAGTTTCGTGCGCATCTTGGATGGCAAAGGTAAGAAGCTGGTTCTACCCGAAGGTTCAACAATTGCCGAGGATGATGAATCATGGGCATCAACGGATGGCGAGTGATGTGGGTCATCGCGGTATATGACTGCCCGATGATCGAGCGCGAAGAACGGCGTGATTACACGGTGTTCCGCAAAAGCCTGCTGCAAGAGAATTTCTGCCAGTTGCAAAATTCGCTCTACGTACGCCACTTTCCCACTATGTCCGTTGCAGAGGCAACCATTCAACGTCTTCGATTGGGCATTCCACCGGGCGCGCAAGTCGCATTTTTTCTCGTAACTGACAAACAATATGGCATGACCCGTGAGTTTTTCGGTCCGAAGCCAACAAGAAAAAAGCCCAACCAGCCGGAGCAAGTTGAGCTTTTTTAAGACTACTTCACAATCAAAACAACCGATTGCGTGCGTCCCAGTGTATCAGGCATTCCGATGGCGGGGTGTCGGAACTCAGTGAGGCATGATGTGATAGTGTATCAGGCATTCCGATGGCGGGGTGTCGGAACACGTTCAGTTGACGATTGTTGCATAGTGTATCAGGCATTCCGATGGCGGGGTGTCGGAACTAACTGTACAGCCTTGTGATTATCATGCGAAGTGTATCAGGCATTCCGATGGCGGGGTGTCGGAACAACACTCCAGCAACATCAAACCCATTAACCAGTGTATCAGGCATTCCGATGGCGGGGTGTCGGAACATAAGTGTATTAGTCCAGTATTCATAATTTAGTGTATCAGGCATTCCGATGGCGGGGTGTCGGAACCGTTTTGTGTCTCGACCAGCATGAGGTAGAAGTGTATCAGGCATTCCGATGGCGGGGTGTCGGAACAAGCACGCCTGCTGATATAGCGATATTCGGAGTGTATCAGGCATTCCGATGGCGGGGTGTCGGAACTATTTACTGGTAATGACCCTTGCACTTATAAGTGTATCAGGCATTCCGATGGCGGGGTGTCGGAACCTGCTTCTTGTGTGGCTGTCGGTTATTGTCAGTGTATCAGGCATTCCGATGGCGGGGTGTCGGAACGCAAGGTCTAACTCAATTTCAAGAGGTTGTAGTGTATCAGGCATTCCGATGGCGGGGTGTCGGAACAAGACACTGAAGCGAAGCCCCACAAGGGGGCGTCACTTCAGCGTCGCGCTCCGCGCGGTTTAGCAAAGAAACTGCTTTCTTCATGCTCTCCTTGCTACGTTTCACCAGTCATGCCATGCTCATCTCCGTTGGCATGAAATCAATAAAAAATATCGAAAATCTTAACAATGTCGCCCTACCCAATACCGTGGTTGGCAGTTGTGATGGAACTTGGTAACGGTTTTATTGATTTCATCTAAGGGATATGATGTACAGCTTGAACTACTTAATTTGCACACATGATTGAATTTCTGCTTGTCACCATCGCACTAATAGTGGTCGTGAATGTGGTCAAACCGGGACGCACGCCCCCGTTACAAAACCCGTTGGTCATCGAGCGCGTCGGTCAATATCACATCACGCTTGCGCCACAACTCAATTTGGCGCAGAGCTTGATAGAAGCCATTGCCAAGCAACTCGGCAATGCCAGTGAGTTGGCTCCAAATAGTTCCACACTTTGCTTTGAAGTAAGCGACCCCGAAGTCACCGCGCATGGCAAGCAATTTTATTTGCTCGCGATTACACAACTCAATGGAATGCTTTATTTTCAGGCAATTTCCCCGCAGGCTGACGATCAGGAAACCCGTATCAAAGAGTTGCGCGAATTCGCTGCTAAAACCTTAATCAATACTGAGCCAAAGAGCGATCCGGATAAGCTATTGGACGAGCGCATCGTTTTAGCGGTGCAGAAAGTTGCGCAACAATACAACGCTGGTATTTCCGTTTTATAACAATTCACACTTCAATATCACGTACATCATGAAAATCAGCTTAATCAGACACGGCGAAAGTGAGGCGAATGTCGGTTATTTCATTAATGACGATCCGAGCAAGCCTGTTCATTTGACTGCCAAAGGAATCGCCCAAGCCGAAGCGCTGGCAGCAGAGCTTCGCAGCGAGCAGTTTACCCACGCTTTCGTTTCAGAATTTCCCCGCGCACAGGAGACGATAAAAATCTTGCTACGCGACAAGACTCTGCCATTGAACATCGACCCGCGCTTGAACGAGCGCAAGTCGGGTTTGGACGGGCAACACGTCAATGTGTTCCACGACCAGATAAAGCAAAACCCCTTGCATTTTAAAACACCCGATGGTGAATCTTTTATGGAACAAATGCAGCGATTGCGGGAATTTTTGGACGATGTCACAGCGCTCCATCCCGATGCACATGTGGTAGCGGTCGCACATGAAAACCCCATCCTCGCCGCGCTGGGATTAACGACTTCAGCAGAGGAAGTTGTCAATGCTAGTTTGCCCAATTGCGGACGCGTCGTTCTGACTTGGCCTCCTGCAACAGCGCAACCCTGATATACGTCGAGCAGAGGACGGATGTATTAGCAGAGATTACGGCTTCCTGGCTTCAGGTCAATTTCTCGACGATATTAAATCTCGCGAATAAAATTTTGATTGCGTCGCTCAAACAAAAGTCGGCATCATGATTTTGGGCAATGTTTACTAATTACGTCCCGTAATTCATTTAAGGCAATTTCAAGCTCTATCACCGCTTCACCGCAATCCTGTTGCCCTGCGGCTTTCTCAACTCGCGCAGCAGCCTCCGTAGTGTGTTCTGCGGAGAAAATGCTGACCATACCTTTTATGGTGTGCGCACTGTGGCGCACCCATTCCGGATTTCCCTGGGCAAGGCCGTCTTTGATTCGCTGCATATGTGGCGGGGTATCAGCCATAAAAAGTTGCGCGATCTCATCGAATAATTCCTGACTGCCATCCATCAATTTCATGGCTTTGTCAAAATCGGCAACAACCAGTTTTTGTTTCACAGAAGGAGGAGGGCCTTCATCCCGAGGCAAATTCCGGGTGATGTTGTCCAACTCTTTCCACAATTCTTCAGTGTCGATCGGTTTGGATAGATAACCATCCATGCCGTGGCTTAGGCATTCCTCGCGATCTCCTTTCATAGCATGCGCAGTCATTGCCAAAATAGGCACGTGCCCGCCACGAACAAGTTCGGCATCGCGTATTTTAGATGTCGCCTCATACCCGTTCATCACCGGCATATCGACATCCATCAATATGGCATCGAATTCCCCTGCTTGCCAGTGCGTGACGCCCTCCAGCCCGTTGTTTGCGAGGGTTACTTTATGCCCAAGCTTCTCCAGCAAACGTATTGCCAGTGTCTGGTTAACCGCATTATCTTCAACCAGAAGCAGGTTAAGCGTTCGCTTTGATTCCCGCAGTGAATGCTGCGTAACAAGTGGTGCAACTTGTTGCGGTTCGCCCAACGCCGTCATAATCGCATCCAACAACTCTGACTGAGAAACCGGCTTCATCAAATAACTTACCACACCCAATTCGCGACAACGCGCAGCGTGCCCGCGCTGCCCTTCCGAAGTCAGCATCATCACCGTCGCGCCCACGTAGTCCGGGTGACTGCGAATTTTCTCAACCAGTTCGAATCCATCCATTCCGGGCATTTGTATATCGAGCAGCGCCAACGGGAAAGGCGCGCCCCTGCGCACCGCCGATTCCAATTCATCCAAAGCCCGCGCCCCGCTTTCCACTGCAGTGGGTAGCATTTTCCAGTTGCGCAGTATTTCCATGAGCAATTTTCGATTAGTCGCGTTGTCATCTACAACCAGAACCGGCATTCCCGCGACACGTCCGGTATGCTGATAGTCAGCCAGAGGTTCGATGGAAACAGCATCCATTCTCAAGGTAAAGCTGAAAGTACTGCCCTTGCCAACCTCACTATCAAGTTCGATGTGTTTCCCGCCCATTAATTCCACAAGTTGCGATGAAATTGTCAGCCCCAGTCCGGTTCCGCCAAACTTGCGCGTTGTGGAAGTGTCCGCCTGTGAAAATGAATCGAAGATGATTTTGAATTTATCGCGGGGAATGCCAATACCGGTATCGCGAACGCTAAAGCGCAAATCATCTTTGCCATCGCTGCCATTGCCAATCCGGATCACCGATACCTCAATCTCACCTTTCTCGGTAAATTTAATCGCATTGCCGACCAGATTCACGACCACTTGGCGCAGCCGTCCCGGATCGCCCAACAATCTGTCAGGCACATCCTGTGCTATATGAAGAAGCAGTTCCAAATTTTTTTCGTGTGCCTTTATTGCCAGAGATCTCACCGTATTGCGCAACATATTTTCAAGCGAAAATTCGATGATCTCGATATTCATCTTGCCCGATTCAATCTTGGAAAAATCGAGAATGTCGTTAACGACTGTCAACAACGCATCTGCAGAAGTCCTGACCAGACCAAGATACTCGCGTTGCTCCTGCGTCAAGTCAGTATCCAGTGCAAGCTCGGTCATGCCGATAATGCCATTCATCGGCGTGCGTATTTCATGGCTCATATTGGCCAGAAAGTCACCCTTTACCCTAACCGCTTGCTCTGCCGCTTCCTTCGCTTGGCGCAGAGTCTCTTCAGCACGCTTGCGTTCGGAAATATCACGTACTGTTGCCTGCAATACGTAGCGGCCGTCCAGCAGCATGGAATTGAGTAATACTTCCGCATCAAAATTTACACCGTTATCAGCGCGACGATGCACCCATTCAAAACGGTTGCTGCCTTTTTCCATCGCAATAGCTATATGCTGTTGCGCAAGCACTGCCGAGCTTACTCCGCCCGGTTGAGTTCCAGGTGAAAAATCGGCGGGCTGTTGCGCATAAAATTCCTGCTGGGTCTTGCATCCGAACATCTTCAGACTCGCCAAGTTACAATCGAAGTAGCCCGTCTCATCAATGAGCATCACTGCATCACTGGTAGAGTCATACAGGGTGCGCAATTTAACTTCGGATTTATACAATGACTCTTCAGCCTGTTTGCGCTCGGTAACGTCTGCATTGGTGCCCGTCATCCGAATGGCTCGGCCCGAAGCATCGCGCTCGACCACTTTGCCGTGGGCATGAACCCAAGCCCACTCGCCATCGTGACGGCGGATACGAAACTCGGCGGAATAAAATTCTGCCTGCCCCTTGAGAACGCTTGCGAGGTTATATCTGGCCGCATCACGGTCATCCTTATGCAGCAAATTAAAGAACTGCTCGCTGGTAACAAGCACTTCCTCTTTGCCGCCCCCCATCATCACCGACCAGCGATCACTCAAATAAATATGATCGCTGGTAATATCCCAGTCCCATAAAGCCAGATTGGAACCATCCAGAGAAAGATTAAGGCGCTCTTGTGTCAGCCGGATAAACAGTTCGTTTTGCTTGCGCAGCGATATATCCTGAAAAGCGATCACCACCCCGCCGAACACTCCGTCGTTCATGATCGCCTGTGACGATACCTCGACGGGAAACACTGTCCCATTTTTACGCAAAAAAACCTGATCGTCGCTCCGTGATCTTTTGTATAGTTTTACGTCGCGCATGATCGGGCAATCGCTACCTGCCAATGGAATGCCTGCTGCTGTCTGATTGTGAATGGTCTCGTGCACCGGCATTCCGATAAATTCGGCGCGGGACCAACCCAGCAAGCGCTCCGCTTCGGAGTTCATGTAAGTGCAATTGCCGTTTACATCCTGAACATACAAACCTTCACCCAGCGTCTCGCTGATATGTTCATAAAATGCCCGCTGATCCTGAAGTCGCTCATCCACCTCTTTGCGCGCGGTAATATCTGTGCGGATTGAAACAAAACGCAGCGGCTTGCCTTGATCGTCCATAAACGGGACGATGGTTGATTCGACCCAAAAATAAGTGCCGTCTTTACGACGATTCTTTATTTCGCCATTCCATATCTTGCCTGACGAGATAGTCTGCCACAACTGCTGGAAGAACTCTCGCGGGTGGAAACCGGCATTTAAAACGCGATGATCTTTCCCGATTAGATCGTCAACCGCATATTGGCTGATATTGCCAAATTTTTCGTTCGCATAGATTATTTTACCGGCTGCATCAGTGATGCTCACGATGGCATGCTGATCCAGCGCATGTTTCTGAAAATTCAACTCGGTGAGCGTCTCATTCAGATGGTCGTATGCCTGACGCAGCTTACTCTCTGCATTTTTTAGCGTACTGACATCCTGAAACGACACCAGTGCTCCAATGAGGACACCTTCCAATACGATGGAACGGGAGCGGTAATTAATCGGAATAAAATTTCCCGAACGAGTGATGAAATGACTGCTTGCGTCGATTGGTTCACCGCTCTGAATCACTCTTATTTGGGGGCTGTGTTCTGATGGAAACAGTTCGCCGCCGGGTTGATGGTGTTGAACCATCTCGTGCATTGAACGTCCGATCAATTCGCTTTCCTGCCAGCCCAGCATTTTCTCTGCCGCAGCATTCATGAAAGTTAGATGCCCCTGCAGGTCAGTGGCATAAACGCCGTCGCTCAACGTGTTTAACAGTGTGCGCGTCATTTCAGTATTCTGAACGCGCAAACGCTCGTTAACTTCGTTCAGCTCGGCCGTGTTCATGGCCAATGCGTTCTGCAACAAACGCTGTTCCTTGTCGACCTCCTGATAGTAGTTGTCGACAATATCGATGAACGACTTTAACTTATCGTCAGCCTGAAAGTCTTTGCCCAGATGGCGTTGTAACTGGCGTTCCAGCAACCGGTGCATAAAACAGACCTATTCGTAAATTGTGGTTAACGTCATCGTTTGGTTATGTAATTGGCATTTCAAGATATCACTGAAAGGTGCCAGCTCACCATAGGAATAAAACCCGGTGATGGTCGTCTCGGCACCGAGCTTTTCTTGCACTGCGTCCAACTCTTCCTCGGTCAACTGCCCCATCACCAGCCGCCTGCCGACACAACTCACCACCAGACACAAACCGGCATCCCGATGCGTATCCGATTGAGCAGCCTCTGCCGCCAAACCGGCATTATCTATCAGGCTATCCAGATTCGTGCGCATCAGTTTGCACAGATACCCCTGTGGCACATCACCGGCAAAAGTAAGACTGTTGACAGCCTCATCAACCGCCAGCAAAGTTCGTATAAGTGCTTTTTCAGTCTTGTTCGCCTGAATACTCAAAGGAAAACGCAGCCCGCTCGCTGGCAGATCCTTGGCCTGATCGGCCAAATATTTTTTATATAACGCCAACGCGGGTTGACCGTCGATTTCAAATACTACATTTCCCGTCGATTTGGTTACCACCCGCTCGGCACCAAATTCTTCCCATCCCGCAAAGCAACCGCTCTTGATTGTCACATTGCCATAAAAACCCATTGCAACAATTTGACCACTTTTTGCAGGGCCATCAGCCATCACCCAAGTTTTTCCAAAACGTGCTCCATCTCCTGCCAATCCGCCGGTAATCGGAATCCCCGCCTGGTTCAACCCATGGGCTAGATCACTTCCGTTTACTTGCAGCCCATCGGAAAGAACAAATACATGGCGCAGTTCAGGTGCGGCAAGTTGCTGCATAAGCCTCGCGCCCAATTCTTCGGCACCTTTACCCGGCTCAATATCAACTGATGCGATACGAATACTGGAACGTTCAAGTTTCACTGCAGTCGCAACCACATCGCCATCGCTAATTTCCACTCCCCCCACACTGCCCGACGAGGAACACCCGATGATATGGGCACGGGGAAACAGTTCGCGCAATTCTTTGAAACAGGCTTCTGTGTGAAAATGCTCATCGTCGGCAAAAGCCAGTACGAGTTCTGCCGAGGTAACACTGCCGGGGGATTGTTCCCAGCCAGTGTTTTTTGACCAACGGATTTGACTGATTTGCATGGCTCACCCCCATAATTTTTGAAAAAATTTATTGAATAATAATCAAACTATGACTACATGAAACCTGCTTATTCCAGCACACGATCCCTTACATCCATTTGCTCATCAACGAACCGATTCTTGATCGCCAACACCTCTTCGAACTCGGAAAAAAATGCATCTACACAATCGGGATCAAAATGGGAACCTGAATTATCCCGTAAATATTGAATAGCCTGCTCAATGCTCCAAGGCTTTTTGTAAGGGCGTTCAGAGGTCAGCGCGTCAAACACATCGGCCACGGCAACAATACGCGCAAACAGAGGAATTTCATTTCCTTTCTTTTTGCCCGGATAACCTGTGCCATCGAATTTCTCGTGATGATTCAAAGCGATACTTGCCGCTTCTTTAAGAACATGCGAGTTACTGGTATTCAGTATTTCATAGCCGATAGTCGCATGTTGCTTCATGATGGAAAATTCGGCCTCGGTCAGTTTTCCCGGCTTTAACAGGATCATATCAGGAGTGCCGACTTTTCCAACATCGTGCATGGGAGCTGCTTCCAACAGTAGCTCCAACTGCTCCTCCGGCAATCCCATATAACGCGCAATATGTTTTGAATAATGCGCCATTCGCAAAATATGCGCCCCTGTTTCCGGGTCGCGATATTCTGCAGCCTTTGCCAGACAAAAAATAGTTTCGCGCTCGCGTGCCGCAATTTCACGGTTCTGCGCGGCAATTTCTGCTGTCGCTTTATCCACCTCCTCTTTCAACCAAACAGCCTTATCCGCCAGCTTTTTACGGCTTTGATGCAATGCCAGCATATTCTTGGCCCGTGCCAGAAATTCGGTGTTATCGAGCGGCTTGTTCAGAAAGTCCGTCACCCCTATCCTGAGTGCCTGATGGCGCAATTCTGTCTCATGGTTTGCAGTCACCATCAACACCGGAATGTCCGGATAGCGTTCGCGAAATTTTTCAGTTAAATCTATTCCGCTAAGTTGCGGCATCATATAATCAACCACGAGCAGATCGGGGGTATTTTCCAAACACCAAGCCAGCCCGGCAACTGAATCGGTAAAGCAAACCGGCTCACAATCGGCCAATTTACGCACCAAATGTTGCAGCAATGTCACATTGAGTTGCGCGTCATCAATAATTGCGACTTTCATAGGATTTCCCATCTGCTATTTCCTCTCCGGCCTACAGCACATTAGAATCTTGGCTAGCACAATACCTATTCCGCTTGACGAATTCAAATGAACTTTTTTGGTCCCCAACACGTTGATCCCCCGGCACCCATCAAAGATGTACAATTAAGCACATGAGATCAAAGGTTATTAACTCTTATGCAGACAAATGAGTAAATAAAGTTAAAGATTAAGCAGAAATTGCCACAGGCATATAATATTGAACATAGAAGGATTCTGGTAACTTCGAATGAGGAGAATCGAAATGATGGCGAATAGTAAGGCCAAAATGGTTAAATTATTTTCAGTAGTTACATTGGTGTGTTTACCTCTTAATTCAGTTCTTGCCCAAGACGATTTTGATGCCTATCGCCGTCAGCAGGCAGAAGGTGCCCAGCAAATTAAAAGCGAATTCCGTCAATATAAGGAACAACAAGACCGCGAGTTCGCCAATTTTCTCAAAGGCCAGTGGAGCGAATTCCAGACTTCTCAAGGCAAGGTTCTCCTCAAGGAACCCGAGCCGAAACAAGCCCCCATCGCCCCTCCTCCTCCCCCTGCTCCCGGCAAGCCCGTGGTCACTGCACCCGTAGTGATTGCACCCATCCTTGCCCCGGTAGCTCCGCCACCACCACCGCCACAACCCAAACCGGTAACTGTCGGTGCCAACGAAATAGATATTTTGTTTTTTGGCAACCCCGTGAAATTCTCTTACGATCCGAAATGGAAATCGTACCGGCTGACCGGCGGCGCCAAACCCGAAACCATGAGCGACTTCTGGACGGTGATGAGCGGCAGCCAATATGAACAAACCATACAGTCCATCAACGCTACGCGGCGCGAACTGAAGCTGGATGACTGGGGCTACGTCACACTCTGGCGCGATGTCGTGCGTGCGCTGCAACCTGAACGCAAATCCGAGCAAAATTTATTGCTGTGGTTTTTTCTGGTCAAGTCCGGTTATGACGTTCGGCTGGGTTATTACGACAATGATGTTTTTCTGTTTGTGGCAATCAAGCAGCAAGTGTATTCCACCAAATACACCAAAGTTAATTATCAGACTTACTACGCCGCACTGGCAGAAGATCATGGCAACAGTATCCGTGCTTTTTACTCCTACAAATCAGACTATCCGACCAAGCTGAATGCGTTGGATATCCAGTCTGCATCAACAGGATTTACCAAACCTGTTTCTGCGCAAAGAGAGCTGGCATTCGATTACAAAGGACAAACGATCAGGTTGAGTGCGCCATATGATCGCAGGCTGATTGAATACTTTGAATCTTTCCCTCAAATAGACTTCGAACTCTATTTTGACACCGACAGCAGCTCATTACTGCGCCAGGGTCTGCTGCCGCAACTCAAGAAATATACGTCAACAATGGACGAAGAAGAAGCTGTGAATTTTCTTTTGTCTTTTGTGCAACACGCCTTTGCCTACAAGACCGATATTGATCAGTTCGGCTATCAGAAATGTTTTTTCATCGAAGAATCCATCTATTTCCCCTACAACGATTGCAAAGATCGCTCGGTGATCTTCGCCTGGCTTGTACGGGAACTGCTTGGAATTAAAGTTGTCGGTTTGCTTTATCCCGGACACATGACAACTGCAGTAGAACTAAAGCAGGTAAATGAAGGGCTCGCTACTATCTTGTATCAAGGCAAGCGTTTTGTCATCGCCGACCCGACTTACATCGGCGCCTCGGTCGGAATGCCGATGCCGTCCTATGCGAAACTGCAACCAACCCGGGTTGTGGAAATACAATAGGAAAGAGAGCGAAAAGTTACGCAAAGCCCTTATTCCCGGCACAGGCTTAATCCGGAGAGTGACAACGAACTTTTGTTGTCACTCTCCAAATGCTCATACCTGTTGAGCCCAAGCCAACGCCTCGATAATCAAACCTGAAACTGTCTCAGAACTCAGTCCGCATCGTCCCGCAACCACCGCTGTTTCATCCGCAGTTGCTGCTTCTTTCTCCAAGGCGTTGAACATCAGCGCGTAATCCCACAAGATCAGCCTTTGCAATTCTGCGTTGCAGTTTTAATTACTTGCATCAACTCCCCTGCCAAGTTACGAATTAAAACGGGTAGGATATCTGACAGAATGGTAGTAAAATCATGCGTAATTTAAGCTGACAAAATTTGTCACAGCGTCATTTCAAACCAGCGGTTGGTCGGTGCAAATGATTACAAAAAATAACACAACTATTGAAGGTTGATGTTAATGTTCTCCGGGGAATTCAAGACCAGGCAATTTATTTTGGTAGGATTTTGCCTGCTGGTTACTGCAATTGTCCTAACTTCTATTACCTCGGCAGTTTTCCTTCGCCAGCGGGAAATCGAATCATGGCAGCGCCAGCTTTCTAACTTATCTCTTGTTTTGGCAGATCAAACCTCGCAGTCAATTTCTTCTGCAGATATTACGTTGAAGAACATTGTCGAACGCATTAGTTCAATGAAAATTCGAAATGATGCCGAGCTGTATTCAAAAACACACACTAAAGAACTTTACCTGGTCTTACGCGACAAGATCAGTGGTTTACCCCAAATTGTGGTCGCCTCAATTGTAGGTGCCGATGGTAGTGTCATCAGTTCCTCCCGATCCTTTCCCTCCCCCCAAATTAATCTGTCAGATCGCGACTACTTTCAGGCACAGCTTAATAACGCCTCACAGGGGTTATTCATTAGTATTCCGGTGAAAAACAAGGTCGACGGCAAATGGCTTTTCTATTTAAGCAGACGTCTCGATGATAGCAGAGGCCGGTTTATTGGCTTGGTTATTATCGGCATTTCCGTTGATCACCTCACCGATTATTTTGAACGTCTGTCAAAAAATCTGGGCGAAGGTGCAAGTATCACTCTATACAGAAGAGACTTCACTATATTGACCCGGTGGCCTGTTCAAGAGGATTTGATCGGAAAAACAAATCTATCCGGAACGTCATATCAAGTTATTCAAGAACAGCAGAAGACTGACTCTGTAATTTATAGTGAACGGCCCCGCTTTTCAAATTCAGAATTACCGACAGCACGACTGGGTGCTGTCCGTGCTCTGGAAAAGTTTCCAATGATTGTTAATTTAACTGTAACCGAGGACTCTTTTCTGTCGGGGTGGCGACAGATGGTAAAAATTATCGCTATCGTATCGTCGGGGAGCATCTTTTCACTAGTAATAGCAGCCGTCCTACTGCTTCGAATCGCACGTCAGAGAGAAAAGAGCAATGCATTGCTGCGAGATTTAGCCAATCAGGTTCCGGGTGTGTTATTCCAATTTAGAATGGCGCCTGATGCTCGTGTTTCATTTACCTATGGCAATTCAGAATTCTTGGATATTTACAATTTAGGCGAAGAGCAATTTCCCATCGACTCGTCCAAAGTATTCAAATACCTGCATCCCGATGATGCTGAAAAGTTCCTTGCCTCGATTCGTAAGTCAGCAGAAAAACTTGAATCCTGGCACGAACAGTACCGGTTGATTTTTCCACTCAAAGGCGTCGTGTGGCGACGGGGCGATGCGCAACCGCAAAAACTTCAGGACGGAAGTATTCTCTGGCATGGGCACATCTCAGACATAACCAAGAGCAAGTTAAATGAGCAGCAGCTACTCATTGAGAGCGAGAAGAATAGCGCACTGTTACGCAATGCCAGCGATGGCATACATATAGTTGACGACCAAGGCAGCATTATTGAAGTCAGCGACTCATTCTGCGCCATGTTGGGATATCAGCGGAGCGAAGTGATTGGCATTAATATTGACATGATAGATGCCAACTTTAAGCCCTCTGAAGTGCCGGCAATTATTCGCTATCAATTTTCCAATTCTCAACGCACGCAATTTGAAACTCGACATAGGCGCAAAGACGGAACAATTATCGATGTCGAGGTAAGCAGTTATCCGCTGAATCTGAATGACAGGCGGGTGCTGTTTAGTTCTTCACGCGATATCACCCAGCGCAAGCGCACTGAAGATACTCTGCGCGAAAGTGAAGCCCGCTTCAGACAAATGTTCGAGGGGCATTCGGCCATTATGCTGTTGGTTGACCCTGCCAGCGGCAGAATAGTGGATGCAAATTTGGCTGCGTCAAGTTTTTACGGTTACACGCTGGATCATTTGCGCGGGATGAATATCGAAGATATCAATACGCAAACCAGAACTCAGATCGAATATGAAATGCGGCAGGCTTTCGAACAAAACCGCAACTATTTCGTGTTCGAGCATCGCCTGATGAACAGATCGGTGGCAACTGTAGAAGTGCATTCCACACCGGTGATCGTTAATGGAATCAGGCTCCTGTTTTCAATCATTCATAATATTACTGATCGCAAAAATGCTGAAGAAAACTTGCGCATCACCGCCAGCGTGTTCGGTATTAGTCAGGAAGGCATCTTAATCACCGATGCAAACAATAATATCGTCGATGTAAATCCTGCCTTTACCAAAATCACGGGTTACAGCCGCGACGAGGTCATAGGCAAGAACCCGAGGTTGTTAAGTTCGGGTCATCAAAATGAGGCGTTTTATACCCAAATGTGGGATACCTTAAAGCTTGACCAAGCTTGGCGGGGCGAAATTTGGAACCGGCGCAAGTCGGGCGAAATTTACCCCGAGCTTCTGTCCATTTCCGTTTTGTGCGAAAGTTCAGGCAAGGTAGTCCGTTATGTCGCCGTGTTCTCGGATATTATCCACATTAAAGAACACGAGGCAGAGCTCATCAGCGTAGCCCATTTTGACCCGCTCACCGGAATCCCCAACCGAATATTGCTGGCTGACCGCATGAAGCAAGGCATAGCCCAAACCACGCGCGAAAATAATATGATGGCGGTCTGTTATCTGGACCTTGACGGCTTTAAGCCCATCAACGACACGTTGGGACACGAGGCAGGAGACGAAGTTCTAATCGAGGTATCAAAGCGCATTGGCAACACCATACGTGGCGGGGATACCAATGCCCGTCTGGGTGGCGATGAGTTCGTGGTGTTATTGCTTGGTCTTTACAGGGCGGAAGAGTGTGTTGCAACGCTTGAACGCATGCTATCAGCCATTGTCGCCCCAATCACGATCAAAAACAAAACGGTCTCTGTCAGTGCCAGCATCGGTGTCAGCATTTACCCGATAGACGATCAAGACCCGGACACCCTGTTACGACATGCCGATCAGGCCATGTATGCAGCCAAGGAGTCCGGCAAAAACCGTTTCCACATTTATGATCCGGCACTGGATCGACGAGCTCGCGACCAACACGAATTTTTGAAGAGTGTCCGCTATGCGCTATCTCAAAACCAGTTTGAATTGTTCTATCAACCCAAAGTAAATTTGCGCACCCAAAAATTGGCCGGAGCAGAAGCGCTCATCCGATGGCGGCATCCGGAACGAGGCCTGCTTCCCCCTTCCGAGTTTCTACACTTCATAGCAAATACCGATATCGACATAGAAATCGGAGAATGGGTAACTGCTACCGCGCTCGCCCAGATGAATCAATGGCGCAAAGAAGGATTGGAAATCGAGGTTAGCATCAACATCACCGGCTTTCATCTGGAATCACCTCATTTCGTTGAAAAACTGGCAAAGCAACTTGCGTGCTTCCCCGATACGCCGCCGGGCGGCCTCCAGATCGAAGTTCTGGAAACGGTCGCGCTCAATGACATTAATGTAGTTAGTGGCATTATTGGCGCGTGCCGCGGGCTCGGGATATCCTTTGCGCTGGATGATTTTGGCACCGGCTATTCCTCGTTATCATACTTAAGCAGCCTGCCGGTAGACGTACTTAAAATAGACCAGTCCTTCGTGCGGGATATGCTGGATGATAAAGGTGACATGGCTATCGTTCAGGGCATTATTGCTTTGGCTACCGCATTTGAGCGCCAGTCTGTAGCCGAAGGTATCGAGACAAAAGCTCATTATCAGGCCTTGCTAAATATGGAGTGTGAATTGGGACAAGGTTATTTCATTGCCCGCCCGATGACTGCAAACGAATTAGCAGGCTGGACTTTCTCTTTCAGAATATAGTAACCGGTTTAACTCAAACCAATTAGCAGGGTTACACTTACTCCATGATAAAACGCATTCGCAGCGACCAACTTTTGCCAGGTATGTTTATCCACGACCTTAATTGCGGCTGGATGGATCACCCCTTTGCTTTTAATTCATTTAAAGTTAATGATACAAAAACAATTGATCAAATTATTTCCAGCGGCATCCGCGAACTTTATATTGATTCCGAAAAAGGTTTGGATGTCGCGGATGCACAAACACATGATGAATTTCATGCGGAAATTCATCAGCAAATCACCTCACTCGCTGAAAAACACGAAATAAAATCCTCTCCGCCATCTTCACTGGTACAGGAAGCTCAGCAAGCCAAAGTTATACACGCTGACGCGCATAAGGTGGTACACCATCTCATGTCGGATGTTCGCATGGGCAAACAACTCGAATTGGCAAAGTTGTCGCCCACTGTCGAGCACATTACCGACTCAATCTTTCGCAATAAAGACGCTTTTATTAGCTTGTCACGGATCAAAAACAAAGATGAATATACATTCCAGCACTCGGTAAGTGTGTGTGCTTTGCTGGTGGCTTTCAGCAGAGAAATGGACTTTGATAAAGATGTCGTTTTGAATGCCGGGCTAGGCGGACTGCTTCACGATATTGGCAAAATGAAAGTGCCGGATCACATACTCAATAAGCCCGGTTCATTAAGTGAATCTGAATTTGTGGTTATGAAGTCCCATGCCGCACTCGGCCGGGATTTGCTCAGACAAACGCCGGGGATACCCGATATTGCGGTCTCCATCACCGGACAGCACCATGAGCGAGTGGACGGCACAGGCTATCCCGACAAATTAAAGAAAGATGAAATTTCCACCTTTGGCCAAATGGCTGCCATCGTGGACGTTTACGATGCACTGACTTCGGATCGTGTCTATCACAAAGGAATGGAGCCTACTGCGGCACTAAAAAAATTGTTTGAATGGAGCAAGTTCCATTTCAATCCGGAGATGGTCCAGCGTTTCATTTGCCTGATCGGAATTTATCCGGTCGGTTCATTGGTTAAATTGGAAAGCGGTATGCTGGCTGTTGTAATCACCGCGGGAACCGAGAGCCTGCTCCGTCCAGTTGTGCGGATCGTGTTTGATATCAAACGTAACCATTTTGTTACGCCCTATGACATCGATCTTTCAAATAAACTTGATCAAATAATTCAATATGAGTCTCCGCATAGTTGGAGCATCAATCCTTTTGATTTTATTTAGCGCGATACATTTTATTACGACCAATTTACTTGGTTATTAATTAGTATTCAAGGGTATAGCGCGTAATAAAAATTATCCGCGGCCGTTGCGCGCCACCTTATACGATGCGCTCTCCATCCACTTCTTGATGCGGTTGGCGTCACCCACGCGTGTGCGCTTACCCCAGGAATCCAGCAGCACAATAATGACCGGACGTTTTGAAATGGTTGCCTTCATCACCAGGCAGCGCCCGGCTTCGCTGATATAGCCAGTCTTACTGATACCGATATTCCAAGAGGCATTTTTCACCAGCGGATTGGTATTGGCAAAGCGCAAAGGCCGATGCTTTGGGTTCAGAACTATATGCGATGTGGATGTCGTAAATTGGTGAATAGGTTCATAGTATTGTGCAGCCCTTACCATTAGCACCAAATCCTGGGCGGTCGAAACATTGTTGCTGTTCAAACCGGTTGGATCAAAGAACCTTGTGGAGTGCATGCCCAGCTCTTGGGCTTTTGCATTCATTCTTGCCACTGCCGCAGACGTTCCTCCGGGGTAAGTGCGGGCTAACGCTGCCGCAGCTCTATTTTCCGATGCCATCAAGGCAAGTTTGAGTAACTCGCCGCGTGTCAGTGTCAATCCGGGACGCATACGTGAACGCGTGCCTTTGAGATGATCCGCATCGTCATTAGAGATGGTAATTTCTTCGTCCATCGGCAACTTTGCATCCAAAATGACCATCGCGGTCATTAACTTGGTAATCGAGGCAATTGGTGCAATGTTTTCAGCGTTTTTCGTATACAGGGGACGTTTACCCTGCTCGTCATAAATCAGGGCAATCGCTGACTGTAACTTGGGAACAGACGTGAATTGAAATACGGCATTGGTGAGTTCTTCGTCTTGCTGTTTTGGCGTAATCGCGGTTTCTGGTATTGGCGCAACTATCGGCCCAGTATTATCTATTTTTGGCGAGAAAAACGCTTCTACAGTGGACAAAAAGAAAAGGTCTGTTTTAGGCGCAGAGTAAGCGCCCGCCTCTTCAGCGAACGCCGACAGACTCAAGCAAAATGACAATAAAATGACAACAAATTTCTTCATGGCTGCAAAGGTGAAAATGGATAACTTGCCGAAGCATACCTTAAAATTCTAATAAATCAAGGTGCAAACAAAGGTATTTAATGTTCTTCCTGTTGTTGCAATGCCCACATTTGCGCATATACACCTTGTTGTGCCAATAACTCCCGATGGGAACCCCGCTCAATGATACGGCCTTTGTCCATCACAAGTATCTGATGCGCATCCACAATGGTTGATAAGCGATGCGCAATAACCAGTGTAGTGCGGTCGCGGGCAACATTGCGCAGTTCATCCTGTATCGCCTTTTCCGACTTTGAGTCCAGCGCCGAAGTTGCTTCATCAAAAATCAAAATCGCCGGACGTTTTAGTATCGCCCGTGCAATCGCCACGCGCTGTTTTTCACCACCCGAAAGTTTCAAGCCACGCTCGCCGACCATCGTGTCATAACCTTGGGGTAATGATTCAATAAATTGATGAATATGCGCCGACTGAGCAGCCTGCAGTACTTCCGCTCGGCTTGCCGCAGGACGCCCGTAAGCGATGTTGTAATAAATGCTGTCGTTAAACAAAACCGTATCTTGCGGCACGATGCCGATATTGGCACGCAGACTAGCTTGGGTCACAGAGCGTATATCCTGCCCGTCGATAATTATGCACCCAGAATTTATGTCATAGAAACGAAACAACAGACGTGAAAGTGTGGACTTACCCGCCCCGCTCGCACCGACTACCGCAACAGTATTACCGGGAGGAATCTCAAAACTGACATCAGACAGAATTTGCCGCTCGGGATCATAGCTGAAGGCCACGTTATTGAATTCAACGCGTCCGCTGATTAGCTTTAAAGGCAAGGCATTTGGCGAATCCTCAATTTCACGATTCTCATTAAGCAACTTGAACATGCGCTCCATATCAGCCAAAGCATTTTTTATTTCACGATATACGAAACCCAGAAAATGCAGCGGCATATAAAGTTGCAACATGAACACATTGACCAGCACGAGATCACCCACGGTCATTTTTCCCTTCACCACCTGGTCTGCCGCCAGCAGCATGAGCAGCGTGATGCCCACCGCAATGATCGTGCTTTGTCCCGCATTCAGCGCCGCCAGTGAGGTTTGATTTTGTACCGCAGAAACTTCCCATTTACACATTTGCTCATCGTAGCGCCCCACTTCGTATTGCTCGTTGCCAAAATATTTGACGGTCTCGTAATTGATCAAGCTGTCGATTGCGCGCGTGTTGGCCTTGGAATCCATGTCATTCATGGTGCGGCGATAGACCATGCGCCACTCGGTAATGAACAAAGTGAACGCGATATAAATTATCAGCGTGACGAAAGTGATGATGGCAAACCACGGGCTGTACTTGACGAACAGGATCGCGGCAACCAGCCCGATTTCCAACAGTGTCGGCAGAATATTAAATAGCAAGAACGTCAGCAGAAAACTGATGCCGCGCGTGCCGCGCTCGATGTCCCTCGAAACACCACCGGTCTGGCGTTCAAGATGAAAGCGCAAACTCAGATTATGCAAATGGGCAAATACTTTAATCGCAATGCGACGAATGGAACGCTGCGTCACCTTGGCAAAAACCGCATCGCGAATTTCACCGAACAAGGTGCTGAACAAACGCAACAAACCGTAAGCAATGACCAGAAATACCGGGACTGCCAGCATGGCATTGGGCTTATTCATCGCATCGACAATTTCTTTCAGCACCAACGGGATCGAAACACTGGTCAACTTGGCAAGTATCAACAAAATAACGACTATGCTTACGCGCCCTTTGAATTCCAGCAAATAGGGCAACATCGTTTTCATCGTGCGCCAATCGGCACGGGATGAGGATGAAGAATCTTGAGAATGTGAAGGGGAAGGTCGCATAAGGGTGCAGCAGCAAATCAGGCGCGTATTATAGCTGGCTGAGCGCAGGATAGTGGGTTGGCCGTTTAATACATGTAGATCATTAAAACTCAAGTCCCTTCCCCATTTAAGGGGGAAGGCTAGGATGGGGGTAAAAGTTGTGAAATGCCACGTGTCTACCCCACCCTGATAGAACAACTGGCCATTCGACTAGGCTGGCAAATAACGCCAACCAAGTCGCTGGTTATAGCCCTGGGGGAGGGAATGTTTCCTAACAAATTTTCCTGTTTGAAAACTATGCCTCTGGCCGCATCTGCGGGAACAAAATAACATCCCGAATACTTGCACTATCAGTCAACAGCATTACCAGACGGTCAATGCCGATACCTTCTCCGGCAGTGGGCGGCAAACCATATTCAAGCGCACGCACGTAATCGCTGTCCTTGAACATCGCTTCTTCGTCGCCGGCATCCTTCGCCGCAACCTGTTCATCAAAACGCTTTTCTTGATCTTCCGGATCATTCAACTCGGAGAAACCGTTGGCAATTTCGCGCCCCACGATGAATAATTCAAAGCGCTCGGTGATTGCCGGATTTGCATCGCTACGGCGTGCCAGCGGTGATGCTTCGGCGGGGTAATCAACAATAAAAGTCGGCTCAAACAATTGCGCCTCGGCAAGCTCTTCAAACAAATACAGTTGCAAGCTTCCCAACGCATCGCTGGACTTGTATTTTGCTTTCAAGTCTTGCAATTCATTGATAAGAAATTCGCGGTCGCTCAATTGCGCATTAGTAAACTGCGGATGATACTTTTGAATTGCCTGTGTCATGGTCAAGCGGTGGAAGGGCTTGGCCAAATCAAGCTCGCGGCCTTGGTAAGAAATAACCGTTGTTCCCAGCACTTTGCGCGCAACCTCGACAAATAATTTCTCGGTGAAGTCCATCAGATGTTTGTAATCGCGATAGGCTTCGTAGAATTCAATCATGGTGAATTCCGGATTGTGACGCGTCGATAACCCTTCATTGCGGAAATTACGATTGATCTCAAATACTTTCTCAAAACCGCCCACTACCAAACGTTTCAGATACAGCTCCGGCGCAATACGCAGATACATCTGCATATCCAGCGCATTGTGATGCGTGATGAAAGGCTTGGCCGAAGCACCGCCTGGGATAGGGTGCAACATCGGTGTTTCCACTTCAAGATAATCATGCCGTGCAAAAAATTCGCGGATAACTTGAATCGTTTTGCTGCGTATTTTAAATACCTTGCGCGTGTCTTCATTGGTAATGAGATCGACATAGCGCTGACGGTATTTTTGTTCCTGATCAGTCAACCCGTGAAACTTTTCAGGCAACGGACGCAAAGCCTTGGTCAACAAACGCAAGCCTGTGACACGCACAGAAAGCTCGCCCGTCTTGGTTTTGAAAAGCTCACCCGTGGCACCGAGAATATCGCCAAGATCATAATGCTTGAAGGCATTGTGCGCTTCCTCGCCCGTATCGCCGTTGCTGATAAAAAGCTGGATGCGCCCGCTCATATCCTGAATGGTGGCGAAACTGGCCTTGCCCATTACCCGCTTCAACATCATGCGCCCGGCTACCGCGACTGGAATTTTTTGTCCTTCCAATTGCTCCTTGTCCTGATCGCCATAAGCGGCATGCAAAGCAGCAGCGAGATTCTTGCGCTCAAAATCGTTGGGGAATGCGACACCGTTCTTGCGCAACTCCTGCAACTTGGCGCGGCGCTCGGCGATAATTTGGTTCTCGTCTTGTAGTGGGGTAATAGATTCAGTCGTCATGGTGCTGGGCTATATTTAAGTTAGTTATCGGGCGGCATTTCCGCAGGTGCAAGATTGTGTCACGAATGCCCTGTCCGGCGCAATTTAGGTTTCGGATACAAAACAAGCAAACTGTCCGTTTGTTCCCTGAATGAAATGATCTTAGATAAATATATGCAGCCCGAAAGCTTTGTGTTAAATTCTGACCAGACTAGCCAGAATACAGGAGGCATCATGCACAGCGAATGGCAACTACAGGAAGCAAAAGGCAACTTCAGCCAGCTCGTCAAACGGGCTGCGGGTGGTGACGCCCAAGTGGTTACCGTACATGGCAAACCCACGGCAGTAATAGTCTCGGCAGAAGAATATGCGCGGCTCACCCGCCGCCGGGGTAAGCTCTCCGCCGCGCTGCTGCGTCCCGACCTTGCTGCCGAAGATCTGGAATTTCCCCGTAGCCGCGACAGCGGACGCAACATCGAGCTATCAGTTGGCTGCTGGACACCTGCGTACTTTCCGAATACGCCAAAAAAGCCCCCGCGCCGAAAGTGATAGATTGGCTGGACGAACAGGACGAAACCAGTCTGTTCATCAGCGCCATCACGCTGGGAGAAATTGAAAAAGGCATTCTCAAATTGCGCACCAGTGATTTACGCCGCAGCCAGAAACTGACCGCCTGGCTAGGCAAAGTGGAGCAGCGCTTCGCGGAGCGAATTTTGCCGCTCGATACCGCCGCGCTCCATGTCTGGGCACAAATCACCGCACACTCGGAACTGTCCGGGCAACCGCTAGCGGTAATAGATGGCCTGCTCATGGCCACCGCCCAATGCCACGGCCTCACCGTGGTCACCCGTAACGTGCAGGATTTTACAGCGTATCCGCAAGTGTTTAATCCTTGGGAGTTGTAAGCTCAACTATTCCAACACGTTCTTATGTCCACAGACTCTGACGAATCTTAATGAGCGCAACCATCATCACTTCATCTTCGTCATCATAGCGTTTTTCTATGGCATCCATCGCCTCCAGCAAGCGTTTTGTTTCAGCACGCTCTGCGTCTGTTTTATCATTGAAGTGCATAGACCATGAGTCCTCATCTTCATCCGAGTGATTCGCACGTCTGCTCTCACAGAATGCGTTCCAGCCAGATTCGACATAAGGGTCAGGGCGATGAGGGCGAATGTCTTTCCACCAGTCATACAAGAGCTTTTGTTCCACGGCAGCGAGTGCTTGCGGGGTGAAAGTGCCATATTTCGGGTCGGCCTTATCCATCCATTTGTCGTCGAATTTTAGATTGCTCTCCCATGCGAGATAATCCAATCCTGCTTCCGGGCAACGCCATACTCCCCAACGCAAGCAGCGCCAACCTCCTCTCCACCACGGCAATTTGTATTGCGCACGCTTTTCATCATCCCATATGCAATGCATCCAGGCTTTTTCAACTTCGATAAAGTCAACCAACTCGGTGAACATCCCTTGCAGCAGACGATTATCAATCGAATGATACTCACCCGGTTTCAGCCCCGTCTTGATGTAATGCGTTTTGCTCACATAGCGGTTGAACAAGTAGTAGCGGGCATCGCAAACTTTGTCGCAAGGCCACCAAATAAAGTTTTGCGCTGCATCGAGGAATTCTTCATTGAACCAGTAAACGACAGGATGGTTTTTGCGCACATCCCGCCGCCATTCTGACCATTCTTCAGAAGTACCACTTTCCATCTTTGGACGAGCGCCGAACATAGTAGAAACCCAGTTGGCAAATTTGCTGCACGACCAATAGTTTGCTCTTTGTGCCATTGAAATTTCCTTGATTATTGGCGAAGTCTCACAGGAATTTGCTTTGCCCCGCAAACACACTAGACTTCATTTTTTCGGTCTAGTTTCTTCTTCGTGCTTTCGACTTGCTTGACACTCTGATCCGGTGTCGGCAATGACTCCAGCATCGTGCCGCCCAGCTCCTTGATCGTCTCGCGCACTTTCTGGCCGACTGCGAAATGTGCCTGATTGGCGTGCTGTTTATTATGCACGTTATCCCGTTTCAACTTCTCCTCCGCCTGCGTGGCGCGGAATAGGTTAGCTGCCAGTTCGGTGCTCCCCATGTGGTCGAGTATTTTCTGGCTCTTCTTCAACCCCTTGCGTGCATGAATGTCCTTCGCGCCAATGCCTCCATACAAACCTTTATAGCCATGATCCTGAAAAATGGCGTAATCCAGACTACTTTCCACTCCCGCATCCTTCGCCGCCGCAGCCAGATATTTATTGTGCTCTGCCAATTCGTTGCGAATTGCCAAACGCTTTTCATTTTCTGATAACTGCGCAAACTTCTCGCTATCGTTCAACTCCTGCCGTCGCGTCTGCATCGCGAAATAGGTTTGCCCGTTGGCAATCACCGGCTTGGATGGATCGCCATTCTGCACAATCAGATAGCAGGCATAGCGCGACAGTCGAACATCGGCGATTTCGCGCTGCGCGCCCGAGCCTATACCGACCATTTTGGTGACATCACCGAAATGGTCCTCTACGACACGCTCTGACTTACGGCAGGCTAGGCTGGCTTTCTCCACCACTTGCATAAAATTGCGCCAATCCTGATAATCCAACAATGGCGCGAGGTCGCGGGCAAACCAATATTCGTTGCCCTCCTCATCAATCTGGCGGACACCCTCAAAGGTGGCGTGATGTTGTTCGGCAATGCGCTTGTTGGTCATGTTTTCTCCTCACTGATCCTGCTTCATTCCGGCCTATTGATGCTGCAATAATAAAGAAGCAACACAACCGGCGACAGTTTGTCACCAGTTGAAAATAAGACTTTTCAGTTGGTTACGTTTTGTAACCAAATCAGTTCTCGCCCTTTTTCAGCCTCTTCGGCTTCGCGCCTGCCAGTTGCTTGAAGTTCTCGGTTGAAATAAGTGGCTTGCCGGTCTGCCGCTCGATATCTTTGCGTGTTCTGCCAGCCACTGCACCGCCATCTTTTGCGTCTTTCGTGAGCGGTTCCATCCCCTGAGAATCCCGATCCCGGTGCAGCTCCGTGGTGGTCGCTTCGGCCAGCATGGTGAGAATGAGTTCAATATCGGTCATGTGGTCGCGCAGGTTCTCCCGCACCAAAGACTTCACCTGCTTATATTCGTCCACCTTGAGATCGAAAGCACCGTGCATGATTTCATTAGTGAGGATAGCGAACTCCTTGCTGGATGCCGCGCCGCGATCTTTCCACTCATCAGTCAAGTCTTGCCGTACCGCGATACCGCGTAGGCGCTTGTCGATCCACGCCTTCGGGTAACCTTTCTTTTCGTACAAATCCTGCATGCGCCCCATCGCCAGCTCGGGGTTCTCGATCTCCTTCACCCGTTCGTAGCCCACCTGCGCCAACCAGCGTTTGAAAGGTTCAGCCTTGGGAGAGGGGATGGACTGGATGATGCGGAACAAACCTTCTGTGTTGGCGCAATTGGTTGCACGTTGTTTGCCATCTGGTGCCAATAGCTGAAGGGGGGTACAAGTTGTACCCCAGTTGGCATCCAACATGGGGTCGCGACTGCGCATCTTTTTGATGTATTGCTTCACATCGGTTGAATCCGTCAACACAGCCACCACGTCTACAATAGCAAACCACCACTCCTCATTATGCCAAGCACGGCGGATTGCATGTTCTTCAAAAATGGCTGGCTGGGGCTGCATGGTCAGGACTCCTTGTTCGTGGATGCCAGAGGGACTATTTCAGTCGGTGACAAACTGTCACCGACTGGCTAAATGGCAACTACATAATATGGAACGACCGTTCTTTTGTCAATCAACCGAAGGTGATAATTTAGGCAGATTCCAATGCACGAATAACGCGTTTTGCAACGACCACCGATTTGTTCAATTGGTGCTGCCAAATACGCACAACCTTCCATCCCTCCCGGCGCAACTCGCGACTCACTCGCCTGTCACGTTTCCGGTTGTTGGTTATTTTGGTATCCCAAAATTCCTGATTGCTGCTCGGGCGTTTGTAGCACTTTGGACAGCCGTGCCAAAAACACCCATCCACAAAAACAACAACGCGTTCGCGTCTAAAGGTGAAATCCGGCTTGCCAAAAAGCGGCTGGTTGCGCCGCCAGCCGGTAATATGGAACTCACGAAAAATCTCAATCAGGCGCAACTCTGTCGCCTTGTTTCCGCGCGAGCGGATTAGTGACATGACTTCCGACCGCTTCTGTTTGCTCCAGATATCTACCATTGTTCTATGTTAACAAAGCATACCGCTTGGGCAAATAATCCCAGTTCGTTGCCGTCAGCAACTCGGATGCAAATTATAATCTTGACTGGGAATAATAAATGACATATTGTCCGCAAAAGTTCCCGGATAACTTTAGACCGCTAAACAACCATGAATGCCACTCTCACCATAGTCAACGATCAAGACACGGTGCTTTCCTATCTGGACGAAGCCCGCAAACACCATACTCAGGCAGCCCTAGCCAAATATTTGGACATTGATGTACGCACCATTAGAAGGTGGGAAACCAGACAAACTCCCCCTCCCGCCTATCTTGCTCACGCATTGCAGCAACTATTGCCATTCGGAAATGACAGCCCCAAAGGCGCTTTTGATTTCATCGACCTGTTCGCAGGCATCGGCGGCCTTCGCAAGGCATTTGAGCAAATCGGCGGACGTTGCGTATTTACCAGCGAATGGGACAGCTACGCGCAAAAAACCTATGCTGAAAACTTCCGCGATGGTCACCCCATTGCCGGAGACATCACCCAAGTGCAGGCTGCCGACATTCCCGACCACGATGTCTTGCTGGCCGGATTTCCCTGCCAGCCCTTCTCGATTGCCGGTGTATCCAAGAAAAATGCGCTGGGCAAGGCGCACGGTTTCGCCTGCGAAACGCAAGGCACATTGTTCTTCGACGTGGCGCGCATCATCGAAGAAAAGCGTCCACGCGCTTTCCTGCTAGAAAACGTCAAGAACCTTGTCTCCCATGACAAAGGCCGCACCTTCGATGTTATCCGCCGCACCTTAACCAATGATCTCGGCTACCACATCAGCTATCGCGTCATCGACGGCGCACACTTCGTCCCGCAACACCGCGAGCGCATCCTGATTGTCGGCTTCCGCGAACCGATTGCATTCGATTTCGATGCCTTGCCCCTGCCGCCCAAGGGAGAGCGCAAACTTAAAGACATCCTGCACCGCACCGATGGCAGCGAACCTGTTTTGCCATGGGACGAAGGAAGATTCTTCGACCACAAAAAACAGCGCCAGTTGGATAAATACACACTCACCGATAATCTCTGGCTTTACTTGCAAAATTACGCCGCTAAACATAAAGCAAAGGGGAACGGCTTCGGCTTTGGTTTGGTCAAACCCGGAGACGTGACGCGCACCTTGTCGGCACGCTACTACAAGGACGGATCGGAAATTCTGGTGTATCAAGGTACGCAAAAAAATCCGCGCCGATTGACGCCCAGAGAATGCGCGCGGTTGATGGGCTACCCCGACACGTTCAGGATTCCGGTGTCGGATACACGGGCTTACAAACAATTTGGAAATTCTGTTGTTGTTGATGTTATGGCTCATGTCGCAAAGTTGATGCAACCAACGCTGGAAGCTGACACCTTGGAACCTGAGCTTCCTCTTCGTTACGCAACTATTTAAAGGAGGCTGTCATGAAAGCGGGCAATATAGTCAAATTCAAAAACGTTATTGATGCTGGCGATAAAGATATTCGCATGGTCATACTAGAAGATGCAGATCGTGGGCGCGTGTTGGTAGCGGCACTTGTGGGAATGAAGCTCAATCCTACTTACCGATACAACGCAGACGATTTGGAAGTTTGCGACACAACCTGTTCGACAATGCTTCATTAAGCAACTAGCGAATTGTTGCCTAATGGGTGATATTATTGAACAGGAGACTCGCAGCCGAATGATGTACGGCATCCGGGTAAAGAACACTAAGCCAGAATTGCTGGTCAGTAAATATCTGCATAGTCGGGTGCTTCGCTTCAGACTTCATACAAAAGAATTGCCGGAAAAACCAGATTTTGTTTTTCCGAAATACAAGGCAGTTGTCTTTGTGCATGTTTGTTTCTGGCATCATCGGAAAAATATAAGCCAAGAAGAAGGAAATAAATGCCAAATCGTCAACTCGATAGTTTGTTTTCCTATTGCCAAGGACTAAGTAAGTTGGCTGGCAAAACTATTCGCGGTGGTGAAATATTTGCCAAGGTGCTAACCAAAAATGATGACTCAGGCCGTCATGGAGTCTTGGTTCCCATCGAGGCATACGACCTTTTCCCTGAGTTGGAGATTGCTGATCCGAACCAAAATGTGACCGAGCATTTTCTGGCCATCGATGGTATTGAGGGCCAAGAGAAATCTCTGGCATACAAGTACTATCAACGTTACCCAGAGCGCCGCATTACTTGCCTTCATGGCAATTTCAATGATCGTCAACATGGTCATAGGGTGGGTATTTTCCTAAGAGCCGAACATGTCGATGATTCGGTCGGCTACTACGCAGACATACTACGGGAAAATGAGGACGCGGAATTCCAGCGACTTTGTTCCTTGCTGTTTGGAGATGTAGTTCAACTTAGTGACGGACTGTTCGTACTGCTGGAGATTGATGCACCTACTCTCATTCTTGACGAGGCGCTTAATGATCTTCTGGCTCGTTTCGACCACATACATGAACAGGGCTATATCGACTCTCTACGTCCCGGTGATACCGGGATTGGGTACACCTTTGAAACGCAGTTGGGCATCAAGGAAAACAATGATAAACGTGCCGACTTCAGGGGGATTGAGGTCAAGTGCAAACAGGTCAAGGAAACTGGCGGGCATGGCGGAAAAATAAATCTGTTCCAGCAAGCACCGAGCTGGGAGGAAAAATTAACGGGGCTGGAACGGCTACGTCTAATTGGCCAGCAGGATGAGCATGGACACTATGCCTGCCATTCCCAAGTGACTACGACAGCTAACAACCTCGGATTGTTACTTGACCCATCGGCCACACCCGAACAGATTGATTTATTGAAAGGGATTTCACGATTTGGTTACTGGCCTTTCGGGTTACTTGAGGGGAGACTTCGTGAAAAGCATTCACGCGCAGTCTTCATTAAGGCAGATGTTCGCAACACGGCTGGCCAACAGCGCTTTCACTACAAGGAACTGATTTACTGCGAGCGACCGTCAATCCAACGTTTCAACGATCTTGTTCAATCAAAACGCATCGTGTTCGAATTTCTGATGTCTGAAAAAGAAGGGAAGGTTCGTAATCACGGCTACCCGTGGCGTCTGACGAACGAAGATGCTCTGGGTGAGTTGTTCTCGTTGCGGGTAAAACTCAGATAATCCAAAGTGTCAGCATCATTTTTTCTCCCACGGCGCAAAACCAATGGGGCGCTTTTTCTTGGGATCGGCGGGGGTCATCAGTTGGTGGATGGCTTCAAATATCGCTTTAAATTTGATGTCGTAGTTCTTTTCGAGCGCAACCAGTTTGCGGGAAAGCTCGGCGTTGGTGGCAAGCAACTGGCGCAACTGCACGAAGGCACGCACGACCATGAGGCTGACTTCCACTGCGCGATCCGATTTTAATACGTTACCCAGCATGAGCGCGCCGTGTTCTGTGAATGCATAAGGCAAGGTAGGCGAATACTTGAGTTTGGCGAGGTGGTCACAATTTGTGACCGCCTCGGCTTTCTCGGCGGCATTCAACTGGAACATGAAGTCTTCCGGAAAGCGTTCTGTGTTACGTTTAACGGCCTGATTCAATACTTTTGTTTCCACGCCGTAAAGTTCCGCGAGATCAGTATCCAGCATGGCCTTTTGCCCGCGTATTAGCAGAATCTTGGATTCAATCTGCCTTACCGATACATCCACACTTTTATTCGGCATTGCTCTGCTCTCCATTTGATGCATCCAAATTCCGAGCCGATTCTAACAGCCGTTGCCAATCTTCGTCGGTCGGCAAACGGCCCTGATATTCTTTGGGCAGCTTGGGATAGAGCTGGTAAGTTGCCACACCGATTGCATTCGCTTTGGACTTCAGGCTGAACTCGACTTCCAGCTGGTCACGCTCCGCGCACAGGATGATACCGATTGCAGGATTTTCGTCCGGTGCGCGTTCTTTTTCATTCAGCACTTCGAGATAGAAATCCATCTTGCCCGCATATTCGGGGCGAAAGCGTCCGGTCTTGAGTTCAACCGCGACCAAGCATTTCAGGAAGCGGTGGTAGAACAGCAGGTCAAGAAAATATTCGTTTTCGCCCAGCGTGAGACGGTATTGGCTGCCAACGAAACAAAATCCATAACCCAGCTCAATCATGAAATCCTTGAGCCGGGCGATGAGTCGTTTTTCCAGTTCACGTTCATGCACGGCCTGATTGATGCCTAGAAACTCAAGGTTGTAACGGCTTTTCAGTGCTTCATTTGCCTGTTCGGCCAAGTGCTCCGGCATCACAGAGGGGAAGTTGTGCGATTTGTCTTGCAAGCTAACTTGATACGCTTCGGCCTTGATTTGGTTTAAGAGTACATCGCGTGTCCAGCCCAAACGAACGGTGGCCTCGATATAGTAACGGCGGGCGACTTCGTCCTTTATTCTTTGAAAAATTAGGATATTTTGCCCCCATGGAATTTCTGCGACAAGCTGTCGCAGAAATTCGGGAGCGTTAGCATAGGTTTCGTAGAAACGCTTAATATCCCAAAGGTTGCGCGGTGAAAATCCACTCATGTCGGGGAACTCATTACGCAAGTCGGCAGATAGTTGATCTACCACTGCACTCCCCCAGCCTAGCTCTTCCTGACGCTCAACAATCATCTGGCCCAGAGCCCAGTACAACCCGATGAGGCTGCGATTAACCGCCCGCGCTGCACCAAGGCGGCTTTGCGCAACTTGCGTTTTGATGTCGCGCAGGAAGTCTTGGTAGCGATTATTGTCCGGCGGTGTGATTGTGCTCAAGGTTGAAACCCCATCTTTCTCCCGATCTTTAAGGTCACAACTTGTGACCTTAAACTTGAGATGTCAGATTGGCTCCTCAAGTCAGCAAATTCTTCGGGGTTTATACTCATATCGGCTTTTTGAGTTTGACGCTCTCAGTCTGCAACCGCAAATACACGACATACTCAGCCATCACATCAACTGCTACCAGTTTCCCCTCTTGCAAAGCTGCCAGATGTTCTTTGGTCAGTGTCATAACTTCGCCTCCCCAGCGTTCACCAAAAGGGTGTGTAGTTTCTTCCACGCCATAGGATTCATCGACAATGGCAAGGACGGGTGTGGGTGAAATCATTTCGACCTCCTTCTGCTTCAACAGGAATCTTGGTTCCTTGTGTGTCGAGGTGGAGCCAAGACAATTTACCAACTCTGTAGCATTGGCAAATTACCCGCCATTTACAATCCGCGTGGGCAGAAGAAACCTGCCCACCCTACGAAAACTTGAAGTCACAATTTGTGATTTCAAACTTGGGGTGCCAATTTGGCATCTCAAATCAGCAAACGCTTTAGCCTTAAACCCCTTGCTTCAAACTGGCCGAAATAAAACCATCCAGATCGCCATCCAGCATACCTTGAGTGTTACCCACTTCATAGTTGGTGCGCAAATCTTTGATGCGCGATTGGTCGAGCACGTAGCTGCGAATCTGGTGTCCCCAGCCGATGTCGGTCTTGGAATCTTCCAGCGCTTGCTGTGCGGATTGGCGTTTGCGCAATTCGGCTTCGTACAAACGCGACTTCAACTTCGCCATCGCTTCGGCGCGGTTGCGGTGTTGCGAGCGGTCACTCTGGCATTCCACCACGATGTTGGTGGGAACGTGAGTGATACGCACCGCCGAGTCGGTCTTGTTGATGTGCTGACCACCGGCACCGGAAGCGCGATAGGTGTCCACGCGCAGATCGGCGGGATTGATATCGACTTCGATGGAGTCGTCCACTTCGGGGTAGACGAACACACTGGAGAATGACGTGTGGCGACGATTGCCGGAATCGAACGGCGATTTGCGCACCAGCCGATGCACACCGGATTCGGTACGCAAATGACCGTAAGCATATTCGCCGGTTACCTTAATGGACGCGCCCTTGATACCGGCAACTTCGCCGTCGGACTGCTCCATGATCTCGACTTGAAAACCTTTGCGTTCACAGTAGCGCAAATACATGCGCAGCAGCATTGCGCCCCAGTCCTGGGCTTCCGTACCGCCTGAACCAGCTTGAATATCAAGGAAGCAATTATTGGCGTCGAGCTCGCCGGAGAACATGCGGCGGAACTCCATGTCGGCGACCAGTTTTTCGGTTTTTTCGGTGTCGCTAATAACGCTAAGCAGACTTTCATCGTCATTTTCCGCCAGCGCCATCTCCACCAGTTCGCCCGCATCGTTGAGTGCGCTTTCGACTTGTTGCAGATTGAGCACCACGCCTTCGAGCATCTTGCGCTCGCGCCCCAAATCCTGCGACCGTTTACTGTCCTGCCAGACAGCGGGATCTTCGGCTAATACAACGACTTCGGCGAGGCGTTCCTGCTTGCCGTCGTAGTCAAAGATACCTCCGTAACTCGGTGTAGCGGGTACGCAGGTCTTGAATTTTGTTGGTGAGGGCGTTAAGTTGTTCGGCTTCCATGATGTTTTGACGATTTCTTTTTAAGAGGCGGGATTATACATTCAGACTGGATAAAGCTGTTGGTCACAGAGGACACAGAGATCACCGAGGTAAACAAACGGTTGCAACAAGAGCGCAGTTTACCGGCAAAGTACGGCAACGAACCAGTAGTATTCCCTCACTATCCCTGTGAACTCTGTGGCTTGATCTGGAATTTTAACTTCAGAGTAGTTCTTTCTGATCACTTTAAATCGCCTGCCAGTGCCGCACAATAAGTTGCAAGCTTACTCGGCCATTAAATTCATTAACGCCCAAGCTGTAGACTGCTTGGATTTTCTCCGGCAGCGGATCAGTGGAAAAAAAATGCATGGCTTCCAAGCTGGTTGACGGCGTGGCAAGCGTAAGTTTGAGATGCTTTTCGCCGACGATGCGTTGCGCCTGCACGCAAAAATCACCCTGTAATAGCGGCTCTGAGAACCCTTGCCCCCACACTTGTTGTTCTAATACTCTGGCAATGTCCAAGGAAAAATCAGCCGGTTCCAGTTCTCCGTCGGTTTCGATCACTTTTTCCAAATCGTTTGGCGAAAGTAAGGTTTGCGCGACACTTTCAAATGCGCGCTGAAATTCATTAAAGTGTTCTTCGCGCAAAGTTAATCCGGCTGCCATCGCGTGACCGCCAAACTTTTGCAGCAAGTGCGGGTGACGCTTAGCCACAAGATCGAGCGCATCGCGCAAATGCAGCCCGGCAATACTGCGCCCCGAACCTTTTATCTCTCCGTTTGAAGAACGGGCGAATGCGATAACCGGCCGATGGAATTTGTCCTTGAGTCTTGATGCGAGAATTCCAATCACGCCCTGATGCCAAGTTTCATCGAACAGCGCCAAACTGTAACCCTCAACCGGATCAGTCTGCTCCAGCGCGGCCAATGCGGCCTCTTGCATATCGGCCTCGATACTACGCCGCTCGCGATTAAGCTCGTCCAGTTTGGCCGCAATCTCGTTGGCTTCGGCAACATCGTCCGTCAAGAGACAGCAAATACCGAGACTCATATCTTCCAAACGCCCGGCTGCATTCAGGCGTGGCCCCACCACGAAGCCCAATTCATAGGCAGAAGTCTTCGGTGGGGCTTTGCGCGCTATTTGCAGCAGCGCGTTGATACCCTTGCTGGCGCGACCGGCGCGGATACGCTGCAAACCCTGCTGCACCAGAATGCGATTGTTGTCGTCCAGTTTTACCACATCCGCCACGGTTCCCAAGGCAACAAGATCGAGCAGACTTCCAAGATTCGGTTCGGTCTTTTCAGCGAAGGTGCCGCGCTCGCGCATCTCTGCACGCAAGGCCATTAGCACATAAAACATCACTCCCACTCCGGCCAGATTTTTGCTGGGGAAAGAGCATCCTGGTTGGTTGGGATTCACAATACACAGCGCGTCCGGCAATACTTCGCCGGGCAGGTGATGATCTGTTACTAATACTTGCATCCCCAGTCGCTTGGCTTCATTCACCCCGTCCACGCTGGAAATGCCGTTATCCACGGTAAGCAGGATGTCGGGGTTAGATTCAGCGGCTAAACGCACAATCTCGGGTGTCAATCCGTACCCGTATTCAAATCGATTCGGCACGATGAAGTCCACTTTTGCACCGAGTGAGCCTAGCCCTCGTACCGCCACGGCACAGGCAGTCGCACCGTCGGCATCATAATCGGCCACCACCAAAATCTTTTTGTTTTGTGCAATGGCATCGGCCAGTAACGCCGCCATTTTCCCTGCATTTTTCAGCAATGAATGCGGCAACAGACGTTTGATGTCGGTATCCAGTTGCTCCTTGTTTTCGATACCGCGCGCAGCGTAAATGCGCGCCAGCAATGGTGCGAATCCGGATTGGGCAAGACGTTGTGCGACCTCTTCAGAGTAACGGCGGGGAGTGATTCTGGGCATGAAGTAAACTGACTATATCCAATAGTTGAAGTGTACCAGAGGAATCAGTCTTCTCGTTTTTTGCATCGTTTTAAGATACAATTCCGGGCTCTTTTTAAGGTGAGCAAAAAAACCGTGGCATTGATTGTTCAAAAATACGGCGGCACGTCTGTCGGTAGCCCCGAGCGCATCAGGAGCGTTGCGCAACGCGTGGCCAAATACAAGTCGCAGGGTCATCAAGTTGTCGTCGTGGTTTCTGCCATGAGTGGCGAAACCAACCGCTTGATTGCCTTGGCAAAAGAAATTCAAAAACATCCCGATCCTCGCGAACTTGACGTGGTGATATCCACCGGAGAGCAAGTAACGATCGGTCTTGTTTCCATGGCACTGATGGAGCAAGGCTTGAAGGCCAAAAGTTACACGGGTGCCCAAGTCAAGATTCACACCGATAGCGCGTTTACCAAAGCGCGTATTGCCAGCATTGACGAAGAAAATATCCGTACCGATCTGGCGAACGACTATGTAGTTGTGGTTGCCGGTTTTCAGGGTATGGATGAAGCCGGCAACATTACCACACTGGGGCGCGGCGGCTCGGATACCACCGGCGTTGCTATCGCTGCCGCACTGCGCGCCGACGAATGCCAGATATACACCGATGTGGACGGCGTTTACACCACCGACCCGCGCATGGTTCCCGAGGCACGCCGGCTCAAGAGCATCACGTTTGAAGAGATGCTGGAAATGGCCAGTCTGGGTTCCAAAGTTTTACAGATACGCTCGGTTGAATTCGCGGGAAAATACAAAGTCAAACTGCGTGTGCTTTCCAGCTTTGCGGATGAAGGCGAAGGCACACTGATCACTTTTGAGGAAAACAATAAAATGGAACAAGCCATCATTTCAGGTATCGCGTTCAACCGCGACGAAGCCAAAATCACTGTGCGCGGCGTACCGGACAAGCCGGGTATCGCTTATCAAATTCTCGGCCCGGTAAGCGAAGCCAACATCGACGTTGACATGATCATTCAAAACGTCGGCGTGGACGGCTCTACAGACTTTTCTTTTACCGTTCACCGCAACGAATTCAACAAGACGCTGGATATTCTCAAGGGCAAAGTGCAACCGCACATCGGTGCGCGCGATGTTATCGGCGACAACAAGACCGCCAAGGTTTCCGTTGTCGGTGTGGGCATGCGTTCCCATGTCGGCATTGCCAGCAAGATGTTCCGCACGCTGGCGGAAGAAGGCATTAACATTCAGATGATCTCCACTTCCGAAATCAAAATCTCTGTCGTTATCGACGAGAAATATCTGGAATTGGCAGTACGCATACTGCACAAAGCTTTCGATCTGGATCAGGAAGCAATCTAGCTTATTGCATTTTGGTGGTTGGCCGCTTTATATATGCGGTCAACCATAGTTTCGCCCTCCCCTTTTTCTTGTTTTACCCCCTTAGTTTTCAAAATCACCCTTTAGCACAATTTCGCTTGCTTGCCGCGATCATTCTTCTTAAAAAAACATAATGTATTTATTTGCTTATTCTGCCCCTCCAAGCCAATTTCACTAAAATCTATATGTTGTTTTGACTTTGCTTTGTCGACATATTTGCAAAATACTTGCACATTTATCCGTTTTTAGTGCTAACATTCGAAATATTGTCGACAATCCAGATTGACTTGTCATGCTAATTGAAACACCCGAACTAGGCACACTGGCTGATATTGCGTCTCACCGCCTTGCCCAGAGTATCGTTACCGGAGAGCTGGCCCAAGGCCAGAAACTCAACGAAGCGGAATTGGCCGAGCGCTTTGGTATGGGGCGCGGCCCGTTACGGGAAGCCTTGCGTCAATTGGAAGGGATTCGTCTGGTTAAGCGTATTCCCAATGCGGGTGCGCGTGTTGTTATTCTTGACCGCAAAACAATGGCTGATCTATACGAGGTGCGCGAAGCGCTGGAAGGCATGGCCTGCCGCATTGCCGCAACGCAAATGACAGAGCAGGATATCGCTCAATTAATCGCCCTGCTTGATCATCACGAACAACAGATCAAACAAGAACACGGGAAGGTTTATGCGCAAAGCGAGGGCGACCTCGACTTTCACTACCAGATCGTGCGTGGCAGCCGTAATGCGATGCTGATGGATTTGCTGGGCAGTGAACAATATCAATTGCTGCGCATGTGCCGTTATCGCACCAGCCGCAATGCCCAGCGCACCCATCCCGCATTACACCAACATCGCCAAATCGTTGATGCGCTGGCACAACGCGATGGCGAACTGGCCGAGTTATTAATGCGGCGCCATATTCAAGGCGCTTGGCGCAGCATCAGTGAAATGATTGATAAAGAGGAGAAAGCAGCATGAGCACTAAACAAGTCACCCTTACACCGGGGCAGAAGTTGCGCCTCGCCGTTCAGGAAAATCATCCGTTGCAGGTTGTCGGTGCCGTTACCGCCTACTGTGCCATCCTGGCGCAGAAGACCGGCCACAAGGCGCTGTATCTGTCCGGCGGCGGGGTAGCAGCTTCCTCGCTCGGTATTCCCGATCTGGGCATCACCACTTTGCATGATGTCTGCGAAGACACTCGCCGTATCACTGCCGCGAGCGATCTGCCGCTACTGGTGGACATCGACACGGGATGGGGCGGCGCTTTCAACATCGCCCGCGCCACGCGCGAAGTCGCACAAGCCGGCGCTGCCGGTTTCCATATCGAAGACCAGGTAATGCAGAAACGTCTGCGGCCACCGCCCCAACAAAGCCATCGTCAGCCAGAGCGAGATGGTGGATCGTGTGAAGGCCGCTGTGGATGCACGCGTGGATTCAAGCTTCGTGATCATGGCACGCACCGATGCGCTGGCCGTGGAAGGCATGCAGTCCGCCATCGACCGCGCACAAGCCTGCGTCGAAGCCGGTGCCGACATGATCTTCCCGGAAGCCATGACCAAGCTGGAGCAATACACCCAGTTCACCAAAGCAGTGAGTGTTCCTGTGTTGGCGAATATCACCGAATTCGGCGCCACTCCGCTGTTCACCACTGAAGAACTGAACGGCGTCGGCGTCAAGCTGGTGTTGTACCCGCTCTCGGCCTACCGCGCGATGAGCAAGGCCGCACTGAACGTATACCAGCACATCCTCAAGGATGGATCGCAACAGCAAGTCATTGGGGACATGCAACCGCGCATGGAGCTTTACGATTATCTCGGTTACCACGCTTACGAGCAGCAACTGGATCGCTTGTTTGCCGAAAAAGGCGCCGAGTAAAAATTTGCACATTAACATTATGTAACTTGGGAAGTTTTTTTATTAATTAGGGAGACAATCATGGCAGAAGAAAGCACATTACCTAAACCAAAGAAATCCGTAGCGCTTTCAGGCACAGTCGCAGGCAACACCGCGATCTGTACAGTCGGACGCACCGGCAACGATTTGCACTATCGCGGCTATGACATTCTGGATTTCGCCGAAAAGGCGGAATTCGAGGAAATCGCCCATTTGCTGATCCACGGCACGCTGCCCACTAAAGCCCAGTTGCAGGCATACAAAGCCAAACTGAAATCCCTGCGCGGCCTGCCCCCCGCTGTGAAACAAGCGCTGGAAGCACTGCCCGCAAACGCGCATCCGATGGATGTCATGCGTACCGGTTGTTCGGTACTGGGCACCGTTGAGCAAGAACCGGAAGAACATGCAGAAGCCAAGACGCGTGAACTGATTGACCGTTTGCTGGCCAGCTTCGGTTCCATGCTGGTTTATTGGTACCACTTCAGCACCAGCGGCAAACGCATCAATGTGGAAACGAATGACGACTCCATCGGCGGTCATTTCCTAACCCTGTTGCATGGCAAGCCGGCCAAGGACTCCTGGGTACGCGCGATGCACACTTCGCTGATCCTGTATGCAGAGCATGAGTTCAACGCTTCCACCTTCACCGCCCGCGTAATCGCCGGTACTAATTCTGATCTGTATTCCTGCATTACCGGTGCAATCGGCGCATTGCGCGGCCCCAAGCACGGTGGCGCCAACGAAGAAGCGTTCCGCATCCAGAGCCGCTACGCGAATGCCGATGAAGCCGAAGCAGACATACGCAAAATTGTGGCGAACAAAGGCATCGTGATCGGCTTCGGTCATCCGGTCTATACGATCTCCGATCCGCGCAATGAGGTTATCAAGCGCGTGGCAAAACAACTGTCGGAAGAAAAGGGCGACCTGCGCCTGTTCGACATCGCCGCACGACTGGAAAGCGTGATGTGGGAACTGAAGAAGATGTTCCCCAACCTCGATTGGTTCTCCGCTGTGTCGTATGACATGTTGGGCGTTCCGACCAACATGTTCACCCCGCTGTTCGTTATCTCGCGCGTCACCGGCTGGGGCGCACACGTAATCGAACAACGTGCCGACGGCAAGATCATTCGCCCGAGCGCGAACTACATCGGGCCTGAAAATCAGGCTTGGGTTCCAATCGAAAAGCGTTAAAACCAAACCCAAATAGCCACAGAGAACACTGATATCACAGAGAAAGCCCGTCCGCAACGTCAGAGCGCGGCATGAAAATCTGGCTTTACCTTCTCTGTGTTCTCGGTGGCAAATAGTTTTTGAAGGACATTATGAATACCCTATACCGTAAGCCTTTAGCCGGAAGCAAGCTGGACTACTTCGACACCCGGGCGGCAGTCGAAGCCATCCAGTCCGGCGCTTATGCCAAACTGCCCTACACTTCCAAAGTGCTGGCAGAACAACTGGTGCGCCGCTGCGAACCGGAAGAATTGACCGATGCACTGAAGCAGTTGATCGAACGCAAGCGCGATCTGGATTTCCCGTGGTATCCCGCGCGCGTTGTTTGCCACGACATCCTCGGCCAGACCGCCTTGGTAGACCTCGCCGGTCTGCGTGACGCGATTGCCGACCAAGGCGGAGACCCTTCATTGGTCAACCCTGTGGTTCCGACCCAGTTGATCGTTGACCACTCTCTGGCCGTGGAAGCGGCCGGTTTCGACCCGGATGCATTTCGCAAGAACCGTGAGATTGAAGACCGTCGTAACGAAGACCGCTTCCACTTCATCGAGTGGACCAAGACTGCGTTCAAAAACGTTGACGTGATCCCTGCCGGTAACGGCATCATGCACCAGATCAATCTGGAAAAAATGTCCCCGGTGATTCAGGCGCGTGAAGGCGTTGCCTTCCCTGATACCTGTGTGGGGACGGACTCACACACCCCGCACGTTGATTCTCTCGGCGTGATCGCCATCGGTGTCGGCGGTCTGGAAGCTGAAACCGTCATGCTAGGACTACCTTCCATGATGCGCCTACCGGACATCATCGGCGTCAAACTGGTTGGCAAGCGTCAACCCGGCATCACCGCCACCGACATCGTGCTGGCACTGACTGAATTCCTGCGTAAGGAAAAGGTGGTCGGCGCTTGGGTCGAATTCTTCGGCGCAGGCGCGGACAGCCTCTCCATTGGCGACCGTGCAACCATTTCCAATATGTGCCCGGAATACGGCGCGACTGCGGCGATGTTCTACATCGACGCTCAGACCATTACCTACCTGAAACTGACTGGCCGCGAGCCCGAGCAGGTTGCCCTCGTGGAAAATTACGCCAAGACCACCGGTTTGTGGGCGGATCAGATGGTTGCCGCCGAATACGAGCGTGTGCTGCAATTCGATCTGTCCAGCGTGGTGCGCAACATGGCTGGGCCGTCTAATCCGCACCGTCGTCTGCCAACGTCCGCGCTGCATGAGCGCGGCATTGCCGACGAAGCCAAGCTGGAAGCAGGTAAGGCCGAAGAAGCGCAAGGTCTGATGCCGGATGGTGCCGTCATTATCGCTGCCATCACTTCCTGCACCAACACCTCCAACCCGCGTAACGTGATTGCCGCCGCTTTGCTGGCGAAGAAAGCCAACGAACTGGGTCTGCTGCGCAAGCCCTGGGTCAAGACTTCTTTTGCGCCCGGTTCCAAAGTTGCCGAGCTGTACCTGAAAGAAGCGGGCCTGCTGTCGGAACTGGAGAAACTGGGCTTCGGCATCGTCGGCTTCGCCTGCACCACCTGTAACGGCATGTCCGGCGCTCTCGACCCCAAGATCCAGCAGGAAATCATCGACCGCAAACTTTTTGCTACTGCTGTACTGTCCGGCAACCGTAACTTCGACGGTCGTATCCACCCGTATGCGAAGCAAGCCTTCCTGGCTTCCCCGCCGCTGGTCGTTGCTTACGCGATTGCGGGTACGGTTCGCCTCGACATCGAGCAGGATGCTCTGGGCACTGACAAATCCGGCAAGCCGATCCTACTGAAAGACATCTGGCCTTCCGACGAAGAGATCGACACGATCGTTGCTGCTTGCGTAAAGCCGGAACAGTTCAAGCAGATCTACCTCCCGATGTTCGATCTGGGCACAATTGCAGTGGCAAAAAGCCCGTTGTATGACTGGCGTCCGAAATCCACCTACATCCGTCGTCCACCGTATTGGGAAGGCGCACTGGCGGGCGAACGCACCTTGAAAGGGATGCGTCCGCTTGCCGTACTGCCGGACAACATCACCACTGACCACCTATCGCCTTCGAACGCGATCATGGCCAACTCGGCTTCCGGTGAATACCTGGCGAGAATGGGGGTGCCGGAAGAGGACTTCAACTCCTATGCTACGCACCGAGGGGATCACCTGACCGCGCAACGCGCCACCTTTGCCAACCCTCAACTGATCAACGAAATGGCTGTGGTCAATGGTGAAGTGAAGCAAGGCTCCCTCGCCCGCGTCGAGCCGGAAGGCAAGGTCATGCGTATGTGGGAAGCCATCGAAACCTACATGGAGCGCAAGCAGAACCTGATCATCGTCGCCGGTGCCGACTACGGCCAGGGCTCTTCTCGTGACTGGGCGGCCAAAGGCGTGCGTCTGGCCGGTGTGGAAGCCATCGTCGCAGAAGGTTTCGAGCGCATCCACCGCACCAATCTGGTCGGCATGGGCGTGCTACCATTGGAGTTCAAGGCTGGCGATACCCGCAAAACCTACGCCATCGACGGTACTGAAACCTATGATGTGGAAGGCAACATTGCCCCACTCGCCACCCTGACTGTGGTGGTGAACCGTGCCAATGGCGAAACGGTACGCATTCCTGTCACCTGCCGTCTGGATACCGCTGCCGAAGTACGTGTCTACAACGCGGGCGGTGTACTGCAACGCTTTGCTCAAGACTTTCTCGAAGGAGCCGCATAATGGCCCAGGTTCCGCAAATCAGGATACCTGCCACGTATATGCGTGGCGGCACCTCCAAGGGCGTGTTCTTCCGACTGGAAGATCTGCCGAAAGCAGCTCAGGTTCCGGGCAAGGCGCGTGACCGGTTGTTCCAGCGCGTGATCGGCAGCCCCGACCCCTATGCCGCGCATATCGATGGCATGGGGGGCGCGACCTCCAGTACCAGCAAGTGCGTGATCCTGTCGAAAAGCTCACGCGCTGGTCATGACGTGGATTACCTCTACGGCCAGATCTCCATCGATAAAGACTTTGTTGACTGGAGCGGCAACTGCGGCAACCTGTCCACAGGTGCGGGAGCTTTCGCCATTCATGCAGGATATATTGATGCTGCTCGTCTTGCGCAGGATGGTGCCTGTACCGTACGCATCTGGCAGGCCAACATCAGCAAGACTATCATCGCCCATGTACCGGTCACCAACGGTAAAGTACAGGAAACCGGTGATTTCGAGCTGGACGGCGTGACCTTCCCGGCTGCGGAAATCGTTCTGGAGTTCATGGATCCATCCGATGATAGTGAAGAAGGCGGCAGCCTGTTCCCGACCGGCAATCTGGTTGACCAACTCGATGTCCCCGGTGTCGGCAGTTTCCCGGCCACCATGATCACCGCCGGAATCCCGACCGTGTTTGTGAATGCGGCAGATATTGGTTACACCGGTACCGAGTTGCGTGAAGCCATCAATACCGACCCGGCCGCGCTAGCGCGTTTCGAGAAAATCCGCGTGGCTGGCGCATTGCGCATGGGTTTGATCAAAACGCCTGAAGAAGCCGCTACCCGCCAACATACTCCGAAGATCGCTTTTGTTGCACCACCCACCGACTATGTGGCATCAAGCGGCAAAACTGTCAGCGCTTCCGAAGTCGATCTGCTGGTGCGCGCCCTGTCGATGGGCAAGCTGCATCATGCTATGATGGGTACGGCAGCGGTTGCGATCGGTACGGCAGCAGCGATTCCCGGTACGCTGGTAAATCTGGCAGCGGGGGGCGGTGAGCGCAATGTAGTTACGTTCGGACATCCCTCCGGCACATTGAAAGTCGGCGCCGCAGCAAGCGAAAACAGTGGCGACTGGAAAGTTGAAAAAGTCACCATGAGCCGCAGCGCGCGCGTACTGATGGAAGGCTGGGTACGCATTCCCGGCGACAGTATTTGATATTCAAAATCCTCCCGTCAGGGGAGGAACAAAAGGTCGTTTCGTTCCGGATTCCCTTCCCCGACATGCGTCGGGTCGGGGATGGGTTTCATAAGGAGAAGAGTAAAACATGAGTTACATAGCTGAATACCAACGTTCGATGAATGATCCTGAAGGCTTTTGGCGTAAGCAGGCCGAGGATTTGGAATGGTTTAAATTTCCGCAGCAAATTTTGACACAAGATGAAGACGGGATTGGTCATTGGTTTGCCGATGGCGAAATGAATACCGCTTACATGGCACTTGATCATCATGTCAAACAGGGTCGGGGTAATCAGCTTGCGCTCATTTTCGATTCCCCCGTCACTAATATCAAATCGCGTTACACCTACAGCGAATTAACCGACGTCGTTGCGCGTACGGCGGGAATGCTGGCCGACTTGGGCGTAGTGAAGGGAGACCGCGTCATCATATATATGCCGATGATTCCGGAAGCTGTCATCGCCATGCTGGCTGTGGCCCGGCTTGGGGCCATCCACTCTGTTGTCTTTGGCGGGTTTGCTCCGCCGGAGCTGGCATTGCGTATCGATGATGCCACACCGAAAGTGATACTTACGGCTTCCTGCGGTATCGAAATCAAACGCATCATTGAATACAAGCCGCTTCTCGACAAAGCCTTTGATCTCGCAAAACACAAACCGCAAAGCATCGTTATTTATCAGCGTCCGCAAGCCAAAGCGACTTTGATTGAAGGACGTGATTACGAATGGGCTGCGTTGTTGGCCAAATCCAAGCCCGTCGGCTGTACGCCGGTAAAAGGCAGTGATCCGCTCTATATTCTTTACACTTCCGGTACCACCGGAAAGCCCAAGGGAGTGGTGCGAGAAAATGGCGGCCACGCTGTCGCGCTTAAATACAGTATGAGCGCCATTTACAATGTTAAAGCAGGCGATGTGTTCTGGGCATCATCAGATGTGGGTTGGGTGGTCGGCCATTCTTATATTGTTTATGCCCCGTTACTCCATGGCTGCGCCACCGTAGTCTATGAAGGGAAACCCATCATGACTCCGGATGCCGGTGCGCTATGGCGCGTCTGTGCAGAATATGGCGTGAAGGTACTTTTCACAGCACCGACCGCATTCCGTGCTGTAAAAAAAGAAGATCCCCAAGCCTTGTTGATGAAGCCTTACGACCTGAGCAAGTTGCAGACAATCTTTTCCGCCGGTGAAAGACTCGACCCGCCTACCGAGGCGTGGCTTTCCGAAATCAGCGGCAAACCGGTGATCGATCACTGGTGGCAGACCGAGACAGGTTGGGCGATCACTGCCAATTTGCAGGGTGTAGAGCCCATGCCCATAAAGTCGGGATCATCTACCATGCCGGTTCCCGGTTTCAATGTGCAGATTCTTGATGAAAACGGCCAGCATGTTCCGCAAGGCACTCAAGGTTATATCGCGCTTAAATTGCCGTTACCCCCTTCCTGTTTAAATCGCGTTTGGGGCGACGACAAAAAATTCCGCGAAAGTTATTTGCGATTTTTACCCGGCTTCTACACCAGCGGGGATGGCGGTTATATCGACAACGACGGCTATGTGTTTGTGATGGGGCGTGTTGACGATGTTATTAATGTCGCCGGCCATCGACTCTCCACGGGCGAAATTGAAGAAGTTGTCGCCACACATCCGGCGGTGGCAGAATGTGCCGTGATTGCGCGCGACGATGATCTCAAGGGACAGGTACCGATGGGATTGGTGGTGCTGAAGTCGGGTGTGGACATCAGTGAAGAGGAGTTGCAAAAGCAACTGGTCGCGCGCGTACGCGAAAGCATCGGCGCAATCACCTGCTACAAAGACACTGTGATACTGGCGCGTTTGCCCAAAACACGCTCCGGTAAAACCCTGCGTAAGACGTTATACAAAATCGTCAACGGACAGGAATATAGCGTGCCTTCGACCATCGATGATCCGGCTGTAATTGCTGAAATTATCGAGGGGCTACGCAGCAAAAAAATCATTGCTTAAAATATTCCCCTTGTAGGATGGGTGGAGCAACGCGATATCCATCGCCATATCCAAATAATTGATGGGTATCGCTACGCTCCACCCATCCTACATTGAGGTGTCATTAATTCAAATTAGGCGTTAAGTTTGCAGTACAAAACTGGCGTCAAATGGTACGACGAGAATATAATTCCACTCGTCATGCCGGAATACTTTTCTTCCCCATCTCTCGAACTCCTCGCCCCGGCGAAGACTGCCGCCATCGGGCGCGAAGCGATCCTGCACGGAGCAGATGCTGTCTATATCGGCGGCCCCGCATTCGGTGCGCGTGACAAAGCTGGAAATTCAATCAGCGACATCGCCGATCTGGTGAAATTTGCACATCGTTTCCACGCGCGAATCTACGTCACGCTGAATACCATTCTTCACGATTCCGAACTGGAATCCGCACGCAAACTCGCATACGATTGTTATGACGCAGGCGTGGATGCATTGATTGTGCAAGATATGGGGCTACTGGAACTCGACTTGCCGCCGATAGACCTGCACGCTTCCACGCAATGCGATATTCGCACACCGGAGAAAGCCCGCTTTCTGTCCGAAGTCGGCTTCTCGCAAATTGTGCTGGCGCGTGAACTTACCATCCAAGAGATTGCCGCAGTTCGCGCTGTCGTTTCATCCGATACTGTTATCGAACATTTTATTCACGGCGCTTTGTGCGTGGCTTATTCCGGTCAGTGCAATATCAGCCATGCGCATACCGGACGCAGCGCGAATCGCGGTGATTGTTCACAAGCCTGTCGCCTTCCCTATACGTTGCAAGATGCACAAGGGCGCGTCGTCGCTTATGAAAAACATTTGTTGTCGGTAAAAGACAATAACCAGAGTGGCAACCTGCGCGCCTTGATTGATGCAGGCGTGCGCAGCTTCAAAATTGAGGGCAGGTACAAAGAAACCGCGTATGTAAAAAATATTACCGGATACTATCGCCAACTGCTTGACGAGATTCTGACTGAACGCCCGGAGTTACACCCCGCCTCCAGCGGCAAGACCAAACTGCTGTTTGCGCCTGATCCGGACAAGACTTTTCATCGTGGCTCGACAGATTATTTTTCGAATGGGCGCCAGCTTGATATCGGTGCTTTTGATACACCCACTTTTGTCGGACTAGAACTGGGTACGGTAACGAAGTTGGGCGACAGCTGGTTTGATCTAGAAACAACTGAAACGCTCGCCAACGGCGATGGCCTTAATTATCTGCACAAACGAGAAGTTGTCGGCCTGCAAGCCAATGTGGCTGAACGCAAAGGCAAAGTCTGGCGGGTCTTCCCAAATGAACCGTTGCATGCTTTGTCTGGTCTACGCGCAGGCATTGTCATCAGCCGCAACCGCGACCACGCTTGGGAAAAGTCGCTCACCAAGAAATCTGCCGAACGTCGTATAGACGTGGCTGCGAGTTTTTTCGAAACAAGCGAAGGTTTCTCACTCACACTGCAAGATGAAGATGGCATCGGTGCAACCTCCTCTGCCCCCATCGCCAAGCAGCCCGTTAACAATCCGTCCGAAGCAGAAAACAATGTGGGCGAACAACTGGCACGCTTCGGCAATACCGATTTCAATTTGACTGGAACTGCCATTCATTGGACACAAGCGTGGTTCGTGCCGAACTCATTCCTAAACAAACTTCGTCGTGATGCCATTGAGCTTCTGCAAGCCGCTCGCATTAGGGCATTTATTCGTCCAGTACGTAAAATATCGACAGAACCACCGGCCAAATATCCCGCAGAAAGCCTTTCCTTTCTCGCCAATGTTTACAATTCAGCAGCGCGTGCTTTCTATGAAAAACACGGTGTAAAACTGATCGATGCGGCTTATGAATCACACGAAGAAGCCGGTGAAGTTTCCCTGATGATTACCCGCCACTGCATTCGCTATTCACTTAGTCTTTGTCCGAAACAGGCAAAAGGTGTCATCGGTGTGCAAGGGCAAGTGCGCGCCGAACCGATGACCATGATTAATGGCAGCGAAAAACTTGGGTTGGAATTTGATTGCAGGGCATGCGAAATGCATGTAATCGGAAAGATGAAAAAGCATGTACTGAAGTCGCCGCCACCAACGGTGGCGCCGCTGACATTTCATCCGCCCCGAAAGTCAGGATGATTCAGCACCCTTGATAACTTCTCTAGCGTTTATTTTTGCACTTCGGATTGGTGCAATCAGCGTAAATGTAAAGTGAATGATCCTTCACTGAAAATCCTCTCTCCTCTGCCGCTTTTTTCTGGCGTGCTTCAATCACCGCGTCATAAAACTCCTCCACCTTGCCGCATTGCAAACAAACAATATGATCATGGTGTTTACCCTGGTTAAGTTCGAATACTGACTTATCGCCTTCAAAATGGTGGCGCACCAGCAACCCAGCATGTTCAAATTGGGTAAGCACCCGGTAAACGGTGGCAAGCCCAACATCTTCACCGCTAGCCAGCAGTTTCTTGTAAACCTCCTCAGCACTTAAATGAGACTCATTGCCATTTTCAAACAGGCTCAACACTTTGAGCCGGGGCAAAGTAGATTTCAAACCTGCGTTTTTCAGATCAAGCGACTGGCTCATGGTGAACTCTCTTTAAATTATGCCAAGAAATATTAGATTAATTCTCTTGCAATTGCAAATGAGAATGATTATCATTTATTTCAATTGAGAATGATTATCAATAATATTTAAACCCCCAACTAAAGAAGGAGCAGCTTTTATGAACATACCCGCGATTTCAACAGTAGTCCTGACTGTTTCAATGCTATTTTCAGCGGCCGCATACGCGGAGGATTACGTCATCACCCTCAAGAACAACCAGTTTTCTCCCAAGGAGCTCGCTGTTCCGGCAGGACAGAAAATAAAACTCATTGTAAAAAATCAGGACCCAACGCCTGCCGAGTTTGAGAGCAGCGATCTTAACCGCGAAAAAGTGGTCGGAGGAAACAGCGAAATAATCGTATTTATCGGGCCGCTTGAAGCTGGCAAATATGGCTACTTCGATGACTTTCATCGTGACACGACAACCGGCGTCATCATTGCCAAATAACGCTTACCCGAATTCGACAAATTAAACAAAAGCAAAGGTGGAGATATTCCATGATTCATTACCAGCACCAGTACTGTGCAGCCTTCTTTATATTCATCTCGCTTGCCTGCTCGCCCAATGACAGCACCGCATTTGGGCTGGATGAAATGTATTCGCCCAATGTTGAATACCGCGAACTTTCTTTGGAATATAGCTTCGCCCGTTCGTTTGATCCGAATCCGGATAAAAATAACGCCCAGGTAGGCGAAGCAACGCTTGAGGTCGGACTCACTCCCCGGATTGAAGTTGAAATCAGTGCCGAATATTCCAAAGATCCGGACAGCACGCTTCAACTGGTCGCGAACGAAATCGAAGGCCGTTATCAATTTGTTGAGTCCGGTGAATACTGGCTGGATGCGGGAATGTTGATTGCCTATGATTTTTCCACCCAGGATGGTGCGCCAAATTCAGTTGAATCTAAATTGCTGCTACAGAAGGATGCGGGGAAATTTACCAGCACGACCAATATAGGACTTACCCAAAATGTCGGCAAGTTTTCCGGGAATAGCGGCCCGGATTATGTTTTTCTGTGGAATACGCGTTATCGCTTCAATATCTATTTTCAGCCGGGCATAGAAATACAAAGTGACTTGGGGCAAAGCTCGCAGTTTCAATACTTCAATGCACAGGAACATTATATTGGCCCGGCAATCTATGGAAAGCTTTTTGGTCATCTCAAATATCAACTGGGATATTTTGCCGGAATCAGCAATGCCGCAGCAGCGAGGGCGACAAGATTGATGGCTGAGTACGAATTGCATTTTTAGAGGATTCAAACATGCTTGCCACACTAATTATTGTATTTCGTGAAGTTATTGAAGCCGGATTGGTTATTGGTATTGTTTTGGCAGCGACGCGTGGCGTCCCCGGTCGAAACCGTTGGTTAGGGGCTGGCATCACGGGTGGACTGGCTGGCGCATGCCTGGTCGCGGCATTTGCAGACTCCATCTCCAACATGTTGGCTGGCACCGGACAAGAGATGTTTAACGCATCTGTGTTATTCATCGCCGTATTAATGCTGACCGGACACAATGTGTGGATGGCGCGTGAGGGGCGGCATATAGCTCAACATATGAAAACATTGAGCGAGGATGTCATTAGCGGCCAGCGCTCACTAACCGCGTTAGCCATCGTAGTCGGCGTTGCCATTCTGCGCGAAGGTTCCGAGATCGTGCTGTTTCTATATGGCATCGCATTGTCTGGAGGCAACACTGTCATGTCGATGTTCCTGGGAGGCGCAATCGGTCTGGCGCTCGGGGCCGTCATCAGCGCCCTGATGTATTTTGGGCTGCTACGCATTCCGGCGCGGCATCTGTTTACAGTTACAACTATTCTAATATCACTTCTGGCTGCCGGAATGGCTTCTCAGGCCATTGTCTTTCTTCAGCAGGCAGGTCTTGTGACCCTGTTTTCCAATGTGGCGTGGGATACTTCGGCAGTGCTTTCGGATGGCAGTTTAGCCGGGAAAGCCCTGCATACTTTGATCGGATATTCGGATCGACCCACGGGTATCCAGCTCATTGTCTTTGCCGCAACACTGATGATGATCATGGCGCTTATGCGACTGTTTGGCCACGAACCCAAACCGCAACGACTACCCGGTCAATGAATGAAGGCAAGGTTCAATCCTCCAGCGCCCTGACCTTAACTGTTTTGCCTTTGACTTTACCAGCCGATAGTTTTTTTACTGCCACTTTCGCAATATCGCGCACAACAGCAACATAGGTAGACATATCAGTCACGGTGATCTTGCCTACCTGCTCGCGCGTGAACCCGGCTTCACCGGTAAGCGCACCCAGCACGTCACCGGGACGGATTTTTTCTTTGCGACCGCCGAGGATTTGCAGCGTCACCATCGGTGGCACCAGTGGTGAATTGTCAGCGCTTTGCAAAGATTCCAAGTCATGCCATTCCGGTTCGATGTGCATCATCTGCGCAATCGCGATAATGCGATTCCGCTCTGCGGGGCTGCACAAGTTCAGCGCCCAACCCTTTTCATCGGCACGACCGGTGCGGCCAATGCGGTGGATATGAATTTCCGGGTCTGGCGTAACATCAACATTGATAACGGCTTCGAGTTGCGCAATATCCAAGCCCCGCGCAGCCACATCGGTTGCCACCAGCACCGAGCAACTTCGATTTGCGAATTGGATTAACACCTGATCGCGTTCGCGCTGCTCCATATCACCATTCAAAGTCAATGCTTTAATGCCTTGCGCGTGCAGCACTTCCAAGAGAGAGCGGCATTGTTGCTTGGTGTTACAAAAGGCCAAGGTGCTGACGGGGCGGTAGAACTTGAGCAACTGAGCGACGACCTGCAAACGGTTCTCATTTTCCACCTTATAAAAGCGCTGGCGAATTTTGCTTTCTTCATGCTGTTCCAGCAGCTTTACTTCCTTTGGATCGCGCATAAATTGCCGTGCCAGTCGCGTGACACCATCCGGGTACGTTGCTGAAAACAGCAGCGTCTGGCGTTGTACCGGACATTGCTTCACGACGAAAGCGATATCGTCGTAAAAGCCCATATCCAACATGCGATCCGCCTCATCAAGTACCAGCGTGTTGAGCGCATCCAGCTTCAAACTACCGCGCTCCAGATGATCCATGATGCGCCCCGGCGTGCCGACGACAATATGCGCCCCATGCTCCAGACTGTCGCGCTGCGGGCGCATGGTTGATCCGCCGACGAGCGACAGAATTTTGATATTGTCCGCAAACCGGGCAAGGCGGCGAATCTCTTGCATTACCTGATCGGCCAATTCGCGTGTGGGACACAGCACCATCGCCTGCACAGCAAAGCGGCGCGGATTAAGGTTGGTTAATAAGGGCAGTGCAAACGATGCTGTTTTGCCGCTACCAGTTTTCGCTTGCGCAATAAGGTCGTGACCGGCAAGCGTGATAGGCAAGCTGACCTCCTGAATGGGCGTCATGGTCAGATATTCGAGTTGCTGCAAGTTCGCCAACATTGCCGGTGCGAGCGGCAGAACTGTGAAAGAAGGCCCTGCATTAATAATGGTGGACGAAGACGGGGTTGAAATAGTTTTTGTCATGCGCAATTATCCCAGTACACAGGAAGATATGCATATAATATTTACCTTAAAATTAATTATTTCACCCTTGGGTAGCAAAGTACAATTCTGAAAAATTGACTACTATTAGGCTTATGAATTCTCTAATCAACTCAAATCAGTTACAAGAACTCATATTTGGCGAGACAAATCTATTGATTTGCGATTGCCGTTTTGATTTACCTCGGCCTGAAGCAGGGTATCAGAGATACCTTTCGCAACACATTCCGGGTGCAATACATATTGATCTGGAGAAAGATTTATCAGACTCAAAAACCGGGACGAATGGACGTCACCCGCTTCCAACGCCGGTAAATTGGGCAAGAACGAGACAACGCCTGGGAGTTTCCCCAGACATTCATGTTATAGCTTATGATGACCAAGGCTCTGTTTTTGCGAGTCGGTTATGGTGGATGCTGAGCTCAATCGGCCATGAAAAAGTGCAAGTACTCGACGGCGGTTTCGACTCATGGAAAGGTCAGATCAGCACTTCAATTCACAACCCAACTCCATTTAAACCGCAACTCAAGCCCATTGAGTACCAAGGATTGGCATTGGTTGATGAGATATTAAATAATCTTACTTTACAGCGTAGAAAAGTGATTGATGCACGCTCGTCAGATAGATTTCACGGACAAAATGAAACACTCGATCCTGTTGCCGGACACATTCCAGGGGCATTGAATCGTTTCTTTAAAGACAATTTAGACGCGGGTCAATTTAAGTCGCCGGAAATACTCCGGCAAGAATTTTTGGCTTTACTCGGAAATACTCGGGCTTCAGATGTCATTCATCAATGCGGCTCGGGTGTAACAGCATGCCATAATTTACTTTCGATGGAGAATGCGGGGCTCAGTGGTTCGCAATTATATGCGGGCAGTTGGAGCGAGTGGTGTGCCGACCCTAAACGACCTGTTGAGATCTGAGTTTCAAGCGTTCCCCGTAACATCCCTAAATACTTGAGAAGGTTCGTATCATGAGTATTGAAAAACTGCTGACCTTTACCAAGGAGATTACCCGCTTGCTGGAAACTCATCCCGGCGAAGAAAAAATTCTGACGGATGGAAGCAAGCTTCTATCGGCACTGGTTGCAAACGATGACTGGTTGCCCGAAGCTTTTGCCCAACCGCATCCAACGTATTACCAGCAATACCTGCTTTATGCCGACCCGCTGGAAAGGCTATCTATTGTCAGCTTCGTCTGGGGGCCGGGGCAAAAAACGCCAGTACATGATCATCTGACTTGGGGGGTGGTCGGTGTGTTGCGTGGTCGTGAGCGCTCGACCAACTATCAAAAACTGACAGACGGCAGCTACAAGGCAATTAGTAGCGGCGTGCTTTTGCCCGGCCAGACAACCGCTGTGTCTCCCACCATTGGTGACGTGCATGAAGTGGCGAACGATTTGCATGATCAGGTTTCCATCAGCATTCACGTTTATGGTTCCAATATTGGTCGTGTAAACAGACATGTATTTGACCCTGTAACCGGGGCAGAAAAATCATTCGTTTCCGGTTATGCCAACAGCACAGTTCCTAATCTCTGGAAATGAATAAAGCATGAGTGCAACAAGCCTAACGATTCCGTTAAAAAGATTTGCCGACATTCATGCGGCACTTCTGAATCGGCATGAGATTGCGCTGCTTGATGTGCGCGAAGAACATCCACACGCACAAGCTCATCCGCTGTTTGCCGCCAATTTCCCTTTGTCTCACCTCGAGCTGGATGCCTATACAAAATTGCCGCGCCGGGGCGTTCCGATTGTCACGCTTGATGATGGAGAAGGCTTGGCCGAAGTTGCCGCGAAAAAATTAGTGTCCCTCGGTTACACCGACGTTGCCATGTTGGCTGGCGGTGTGAGCGGCTGGCAGCAAGATGGCGGCGAGATTTTTCGCGACGTGAATGTACCCAGCAAGGCTTTTGGCGAGTTGGTCGAAGCCAAACGACACACACCTTCGCTCTCCGCCGAAGAAGTTCAGACACTGATCGACTCGAAAGCCGATCTGGTCATCGTTGATGCCCGTCGCTTTGACGAATATCAGACCATGAGCATACCTACCGCCACGAGCATGCCCGGAGCTGAACTTGTACTCAGAATTCGTGAACTAGCACCTAATACGGAAACACAGGTAATTGTGAATTGTGCGGGGCGTACCCGCAGTATTATCGGCGCTCAATCACTGATCAATGCAGGATTGTCAAACCCTGTGGCAGCGCTACGTAACGGCACTATCGGCTGGAAATTAGCCGGTCAAAAACTCGATCAAGGTCAAGACCGCCGTTGCAACGATATAACTGAAATTAACAAAACTAAAGCGGCAGCCGGAGCCCGCATAGTTGCCGATAAAGCTGGTGTTAAGCGAGTGCTGCCAACTGACATACAGAACTGGAAAAAACAGAATAATCGGACGACTTATTTCTTCGATGTACGCACACCTGAAGAATTCATCACCGGCCATATTCCGGGATTCCTTTCCGCACCCGGTGGACAGTTAGTGCAAGAAACAGAAATGGTCGCACCGGTACGTGGCGCACGTCTCGTGCTGGCAGACAGTGATAATGTTCGTGCCAATATGAGCGCTTCCTGGTTGGCACAAATGGGATGGGAAACTTACGTGCTTGATGAGGCTCAGCCAAGAAATTTTAGTGAGCCAGGCCAAACAGTAAAATCTCTTCCTCCCTTGCCTGACGTGCCCAAAATTACGCCGGTCACTTTATCGAACTGGCTCAATTCACCCGAGCGAACAATTATGCTGGATATTGCTACGAGTCAAAACTATTTTCGGCAACATATTCCCGGTGCATGGTTTGTACTTCGTTCAAATTTAGCTAACGATCTGAAACTCCTCCCCAAAGCCAGCCGATATGTTGTAACCAGCGAAGACGGTCTTCTTGCAAAATTTGCAGCGGCTGAAATCCAAACACAAATTACAGCTGCAATCGTAGTGCTGGATGGCGGTACTCAAGCCTGGCGTGATTCCGGCTTCGCGATCGAACAGGGCTCCACACATCTTGCCTCTGAACCCATTGATCGGTATAAGCGTCCTTACGAAGGTACGGACAATCCACGCGAAGCCATGCAGGGCTATCTTGATTGGGAATTTGGGTTAGTCGAACAGTTATCGAGAGACGGCACCCATAATTTTAAGGTGATATAAATTAGCCGGTAGCTCTTTCGATTTTCTTAATGAGCTAAAATATTCGTCTTGAAAACCACCACGCTTATCAATAATATTGCATATGCTAAGCATGTTTTCTTGATATGAACTCAATAGTTAATCACCTATGATCGATGTCAAAATTTGGCTGTATTTTGAAAACACCACGCAGGGTAACCCCAATAGTTCCCAACAAAGCAGGGCACGAATTTTATATCTTGTAGCAACTCATTCTTAATGAATCAATTTTCCTTAGTCAGGGGCAGAGCATGAATAACAGTATTTCAAATTTCCGCAAAATGCTTTTTTCATTGATTCTGGGAGCCTCACTAACAACGATTGTTCCCTTGACAGCAACTGCTTCGGAACAGGTTTTACGCATCGGATACCAAAAATCCTCAACGTTGATAATCATCATCAAGGCTAAAAGCACGTTGGAAAAAGCCCTGGCACCATTAGGCATCACTGTGCAATGGAACGAGTTTACTTCCGGCCTTCCTCTTCTCGAGGGTTTGAATGTAGGGAACATCGATTTTTCCGCTGATGTGGCAGACCCTGTTCCCCTGTTTGCCCAAGCGGCGGGGGCTCAACTCACTTATGTGGCACAGGAAACTCCCTCCCCGTCGGCCCAAAGCATCGTTGTCCAAAAAGACTCCCCTATTCACTCCGTAGCCGACCTTAAAGGCAAAAAAATCGGCGTGGCTAAAGCATCCGGGTCTCACTACCTGATATTGGAATCCCTCAAAAAAGCGGGTTTAAAATGGAAAGATATTGAGCCTGCTTATCTACAACCCGCTGATGGCCGGGCTGCCTTTGAGGGCGGCTCGATAGATGCCTGGGCTGTTTGGGAACCCTTTGTTGCCGCCTTGCAGAAGACGACGCCCGTTCGAGTGTTAACTGACGGGAACTTTGCCCAAGTCAGCTATCGTCGCTACTACCTTGCCTCGACACCTTATGCAATTCGTTCACCCAATGTACTTAAGATAGTCATCGATGAACTTCGCAAAGTCGGTGAATGGGCGAAGAAGAATCCGAAGGAGGCTGCCGAATTCCTGAGTCCTCTGGTTGGAACCGATGCTGCAACCATTGCGGTAGCCAATTCCAGACGCAGCCTTGAGGTAAGGCCGATTGACGGGAATGCCATAGCTGAACAACAGAAGATTGCCGATGAATTTACGTCAGAGGGATTGCTGCCGAAAAAAATTGACGTTAGTGTTAATCCGGTCTGGGCGCAGCCGCGCTAATTTGCGTCAATTCAAGTAATACCTTGAGAGTCAATATTAGTTTGCTGCGGGATGTATAAAGATGTGTCCGCTACTGACATTCGAGGCTGTTATCAGAATTTTCTATACCTAAAAATGTCATTGCGCGATATTAGTCAATCGCCCCTCAGCCAGCACAGACCCGCTCGTTTGCTGCTGCAATGGCATCTTTCAGATCGTTGCAATCTGCGCTGCACGCATTGCTATCAGAGCAGTTATCAGGGCGAAGAACGCGGACTGGCGGACTGGCACAAATTGCTGCTCGACTATCGGGGCTTTCTGAATATTCATCATATCAAGCATGGGCACATCAATGTAACCGGCGGTGAACCATTAGCCTTGCGCGAGTTTCCGGCGTTCATGGAGACGCTGGTTAAAACCCGTGACTATATCGGTTTTGGCATACTCAGCAACGGCACTCTGATTGATCGCGCGATGGCCAGGCAATTACGCAAATGGGGTACGCATCACGTTCAGGTTAGCATCGAGGGCGTACGCGAGACACATGAGCGCATCCGGGGGATAGGCAGTTTTGAAGCGGCTATCGCGGGGATGGAAGCGTTAATTTCAGAAGGGGTTGCTTGCGTCATTTCGTTTACCGCGCAACGGTCGAATTGGCGGGAATTTCCCGCTGTGGCGCAACTGGGACGACAGTTGGGGGTTTCCCGAGTCTGGTCGGACAGGCTTATCCCGACGGGTCAGGCAGACAGTGCAGAAGTCCTCTCGCCCAATGAAGCCCAAGAATTTTTTCAGTTGATGCGTACCCAGCAACAACCCAGGCAGATAATTTGGGGCAAGCGCAACGAGGTTTCCATGCACCGCGCGTTGCAATTTATCGAGAGCGATGAGCGCGCATACCGCTGCACAGCGGGCGATACCTTAGTAACGGTCATGCCGGACGGCACGCTATACCCTTGCAGACGTTTGCCGATTGCGGTGGGCAACGTCTATCAGACTCCGCTCGCCACGCTATACCAAAGCGCATTATTCCAACGCCTGCGCGATCCGGCGTGGGTCAGTACCGGCTGTGAACACTGCACTTATCAAAGTATCTGTCGCGGAGGCCTGCGCTGCCTGACCTATGCTGTGACTGGCGATCTCAAGCATGCCGATCCGGGGTGTTGGCTAGCTGCATCCCCCGCATCCGCCTCCGCCACAACCCCCGCCGCCATCCGAACCTGAACCGCCATCGCCGCCGGAGCTGCTGCTCGGCTTGGGATACAGACGTTCGACAAAGGGAAATTGTGTGTTTGGAAGAATCGCCAGACCAAATAGCGCTGCAAGCAACGCTGCATCCTGGTTCTCACCTCCCGAACGGATAATCGGCGCGCGTCGCTTGAGGCTGGCAAACAAAATTTTCAGGCGTTCAAGCGCTGCCGCACCCATGCCTGTGATGCGCTTGCGGTAGGCGACATACAGCGCGATTGTGCAACCGATGGTCAGGACAATCAGAAACACGATATTGCTTTTGCCATGCGCCAAGGCATAAACGATGCGCCATACTGAAATGCCTATCATGCTTGCGGTGACGGTCACAAAAGCAGTGAAGCGCCGACGATAGACCTCGGCATCGGCAAGCAATCCGAACTGCTGTAGCTGGGTTTCATAGCTGTCGCAAGCCGCCATGACCCGTGCGTCACTTGCCGCTAGAGCTGGTGTTTTACCGGTCGAAAAACATTGTAGTATGGCTTTTTCGATAGGGCGACGGGCAAATTCGTCGGCATCGTCGCGCTGTGTAAGCAACAAGCCATTGGATTCTTGCAGAAGACCGCGATCCACGAGGGAAACCACCGCAACCCTGATGGCCTCGCCCGCTCCGGCGCGCAGGAAAGCGATTTGATAAGGGTCTTGTGCAAAGTCAAGTTTCCTCGGTATTTCCTTAGACTCATTGCTGCAAAAATGGGAACGCAACCAAATATTGACAGCAAGCGTAGCAAATAAATAAAGCAGCAGAAAAACCGGTCCGCTGACGTTCATTATTGAGCCCCGCCTTCCAGTTGCTCGCGCAAATGAGTCGCCAGTTGGGATAAGGCCAGCAACGTCGGCCCGGCCACGCCCGGTGGTAATCGCTGTTCCTGTCGTGCCAGTGGTAAATTTGCCACCGCAGAAATGAAAGCCGTATTCCCTGTACCTGCAACTACGGTTTCAAGAGCCTCACGCACCGACGGTGCCTCAATGTGGCGCAGTTTCAACAGCGCTATGGCCGATGCACGCAACGGCGCAGCCGCATCAGAAATGACCGTCACCAGTTGTTCCTCACGCAGGCTGACCAGAACATAACGCTCACGCAGGCGTATCGCGAGGTTGAGCAAAACTTCGCGCAGACGACGCGTCAACTCAACTTCGTCAATGACCAGCTCATTCAGCAAGTCGGGACCATGCAAGATTCGATGCCGGGTGAGAATATCATTGAACTTAACCGCAAAGAGTTCTCCTGCGACAGGCAGTTCGGTGCGCAACAGGAACATGGCCTGAACACGCAGCGCGGAATGGGCGCTGCGCAATGCCGGCCTGAAGGCATCGACTTTCCCCGCATCAAAGCATTCAAGCACAAAGAGCACATTCACATCGGAGGCCGGACGCAACCTGTCTTCAGCCGCCGAACCAAACAACGCTACCAACACCAAGTCACCGGCAAAGCATTGTTTGGCCGCATCGACCAGTTCGCCGAGTACCCCTTCCAATTCACTAACGCGCAGATCAGCTTCCATCCGTCCCTCCAACGTTGATCCCTAATGCGGCAATTAAACCACGAAGTACTGATGTACTTAAAGTCTCACGATTTTCCTCCCTTAAACATGCGTCTTAATATTCCCTTGTTAAGATATTTGCCCCTGAAGCGATTTGATTTTCTCAACAACCGCAGACAAAGCTTAACAAGATATTCACTAAATATTCATACAGGATAGTGATAATTTCCACAGGCATTACTTTTCTATATGTCAACTATTTGTGACATATGTGTTTGCCCAGGGACTGCCGCAGATGTAGAGCGGACTTGATTCCTGATTTTTCGAAGTGAAAAAATTGAAACCTTTACTATTCCATACTTTCTTGAAAGGAAACGATATGTCCTTCGCAAAGCAACGTCGCGCCGCAAATAATCCCGTTTCTCCAGATCCGGCTAATCCGCCGCGCTTTGAGCCTTTACCTCCTTTCGTTGGAACCAGTACTAGTCTTACTCTTTCCCTTGAAACTATTATGCCGGGGATCAATACTGCTGTGCAAAATTATGGTCAAATCGTGTTCCATGCGCTTGGGGATACTGGCGGTATTCATGGCACGGAGACTCAGGATGCTATAGCTGAAGCGATGGAAGGCCAAATCACGAATGCTGCTGATTCTGATAAACCAAAATTCTTTTATCATCTGGGCGATGTGGTTTACTTCAATGGACAAAGCGAAAACTACGTTACGCAATTCTATGAACCATACCAGTATTACAATGCACCGATCTTCGCCATTCCGGGGAATCACGATGGCGACACCCATCTTAGGAACCCAAGTGATCAACCAGACAACGAACCGTCACTATACGGGTTCATGCAAAATTTCTGCAGCTCAAGTCAGGGGCAGTCCTTTAAACATCGCAGTCCCATGACACAGCCCTACTGCTACTGGAAACTGGAGGCACCATTTGTCCATGTTATCGGTCTGTATTCAAACATCGACGGACAACTGGACTCATCCGGTACCCAACAGCAACAGGATTGGTTGATTGAACGATTGAAAGCAACGCCTCAAGATAAGTGGTTAATCATCGCTGTCCATCATCCCTGCTATTCGCTGGATACGGCACACGGCGGTTACGGTGACACATTAGAAAAACTTGATAGCGCGTTCAATGCTGCAGGTCGGTGGCCAGATGTAGTTCTATCGGGGCACGTCCACAACTATCAGCGGTTCGAACGGCAAGTTGGCGATACTAAAATACATTACATCGTCGCCGGCGCCGGAGGATATGCCAATAATTTACGAGCCATGCATCGCTTGCCTTCTGGTACTACATTCCCAAGTTCTACCACGGAGGCGGGGGTTAATTTGGCATACTACGAGGATCAATTGCCGGGCTTCCTGCGGGCGACTGCAAATGCCAAAGAACTCGTTTTTGATTATTTCACAGTGCCGTTTAGTCTTCCAGCGACGATTAGTGGCCCGGTGGATACCGCGCGTGTCCCATATAATGGCACTCTGAAGACAGCATAATTTAAAGGTCATTCATTCTGCCCTTAGTTGTATGGGACGCTATTTAGTTGGACGGATGGATAGAGTGTTGGCTACATGTCTCATGTTTGTGGTTGTTGTACAGGTGGCCCAATAGTCATTGCGGAAGAATGTGACGGCCACTCCTCCTGTTTTTCGCACCCCTAAAAAGGGGTGCGATATTTTTTGCAAAAACCTATAGCTTGAAATCGTAATGTAACAATAACTCAATACTATTGAGTTATGAATATAACTACTACAGTTGAAACGATTGAATCTGGTCGAGAAATGCCAAGTTTTCTCAAGGATGTATACATAGGTGTACTTCACCGTGTCAAAGGCCTAATCAAATTTCTAATGCTACTGCTACTGGCAGTTTGGTTGTTATTTCTTTGTACAGGTTTAATAGTAAGTATTTTTGGCGCAAACTTGGAACAACAAAAGTATGCCAGCGTAAATAAAATAGATATAAATGAATTTGTTCTTCGTGCGTGCCAGTCCAAATCTGTTATTGGAAATACAAATAATTTGGACAAAAAACTTGTGCCTGATGTTGTCCAATGCTTGGGAAATAAATTGATAATGTTTATCAAGTAATTAGTTTCTGTTCAATATTAATCTAGGAAAGTTCTTCACGGAGTGTTGCGCCACAACATCCAACAGAAGTGACGGACATTTACTACAACCATAGTGCATCTCGGTAATTCATCGGACAACTGCACAACTTTCCGTAATATCCCGCCAGTGAAACATCCGAAAGATGAGGCGGAGGTAACACGCGCTCATTCGTGAAAGTTGAAGTTTTATCTGTAGAGGAATATTTGCCTCCGGCATACCATAAAACTGAACGGAGAAAGCCAATGCAAGACGATTTACTGGCATGAACCGGGTACTGAACGTACAGTCATTAGGGGCTGCTTTGGTGCGGTCGATTAGGAGGTTTATTAGCTCCGTCATATCTGCAATGTGTCGGGCAGACCTTCATTTTCCAAAGATGATCAACCCAACACCACCCATGATCGGTATAGCCACTAGCATGAACACTAACCAGTTCAAGGGCCACTTGAGACGGCCTGTATCGCTAGGCGACCAGTCTGGGACGACAATCATGTAGAACAGGAAAAAAAGGATGGGGACAGCAGCATTTGCGATGGCAATTTTCTGTCCCCATAGAGGTAGGATCGGCAGGAGAACAGACAGGATAGCTACCATCAATACGAAAAGGATAGGTATCTCCAGCAGATAACCACACTGGAATTGACGTAATGGGTAGTATTTCATGACACGTTCTTCCGTGAGCAAGCAGATTAAATGCAAGAGAATTTATGATGCCACATCAGAATCATGAGTTGATGATACTTGACACTCGTTTGCAATTCCATTCCTGTTTCTTATTGATTTTGTGAACAGCCTTGCCGAAAGATGAAATTAAAATCGTATAACCTCCAATTCGTGTTTTGCCCCATGTATTTGACCTTTTGGCATATTGTTTTTTCCCGTTTTCTCGGGTAACGTTCACAGGATATATTGCTAAATTAAGCTTAGAATAATTGCTTATTATGCTGACCTTAAAAAATCAAGTGATGTTGGTGGAAGATCATGCCATGGTGCGACAAGGAATGGCCATGCTAATCAACGCCCAACATGATATGGAAGTATTTGCCGAAGCCGAAGACGGCGGCGAGGCGATAGCTTTGCTGGAATCGGATCATGCTCCCGATATAGTGTTGGTGGATTTATCTCTCAAGTCGCTCTCCGGTTTTGAGCTGATCAAAAGTATACATATTCTGACTCCGGCATTGCCCGTACTTGTTGTTTCCACGCATGACGAGTCGGTTTATGCAGAACGTGCTTTGAAATCCGGAGCGCGTGGTTATGTGATGAAGCAAGAGTCAGGCGATGTTTTGATTTCGGCAATCCGTGAAGTGCTAAAGGGCAACTATTATCTGAGCGAACCTATGCACACTCAGTTGATGGATCGCTTCGTAAGTGGCAATACAGAGTATGAACAATTGATCAACAGCTTGACCCCTAGTGAATTTGAAGTACTGCATTTGATTGGTTCCGGGCATAGCAGCCGGGAAATTGCAAAATTGCTCAGTCGCAGTATCAAAACTATCGAAACGCATCGCGCTAATATTCGAACCAAACTGCAATTGAAAAATGGTGCTGATTTAATGCGTTATGCCACCCACTGGATGACTGCAGAGCATTAATCCGCACATAAAAGACATAGACTCTAATGGCTACAGCACAAATATCAACTAAGGGAAACCCCTAGATAAAAACAAGGGTTTCTCCAATATACCCCCTGAATTGTCATAGTTAAGATGCCGCATTACTTTTTAGCTGGGTGTTGTCGTGGCAAAAATCATTCAAACCAAGACAGTTAAGTCTGGAATCAGCAAGACAAAAAAAACACCCGAATCCACGGTCAACTCATCTGCTGAAGAACGCAATTTTATTGCGGAAAAAGTCAGCAAAAAACCCGGCAAACCACGCAAAGTCTCGGTCAAAAAAGTTGTCACCAACAAATCAGTGACAAAAAAATCTGAAGCCGCACTCCCTCCGCTTACTGAAGAACGAAATTTTATTGTCGGAATAGGCGCTTCGGCTGGCGGACTGGAAGCACTTTCCGATTTGATCAGCGCTTTGCCGGAAGATCTGGGTGTCCCCTACCTCGTCGTTCAGCATTTATCTCCCACCCATCGCAGCATGATGGTTCCGTTGCTGGCTCGCGAAACTTCTATGCTAGTCAAAGATGCAGAAGACGGCGAAACGCCGTTGGCTAATGTCATTTATGTTACGCCAGCCAATTGGAACATCGTCCTAAAAGACGGCCTCATGCGACTGCTTGTTCCGGGTAAGACTGTCATGCCGAAGCCCTCGGCCACCGCATTATTCAATTCCATGGCAGAAGAGAAGGGTGAAGATGCAATCGGCGTGATTCTGTCCGGCACCGGTTCGGACGGGGCTGCGGGGATCGCAGCGATCAAAGCAGCAGGAGGCTTTACATTTGCCCAAGACCCGGAAGCGGCAAAATATAGCGGCATGCCGCAAGCGGCAATCAGCACCGGTTGTGTGGAATGGGTGCTGACCTGCAAAGGTATTGCGGAAGAAATCACGGCTATCGCGCGTGCCCACGGTTTAATCAACCGAACAGCCAAGCAGGAAAATGCCCCGGCCACGATGAAGGGGCTGTTGCAAATGGTCTACAAGAGTTGCAAGATTGATTTCTCCGGATACAAGGAAGCAACCTTGTCACGCCGCGTTGAACGCCGCATGGCAGCCAACCGGCTGAATAATCTCGCCGCTTATTTTGACTTTTGCAGTAAAAATCCGGATGAGCTGAACAAGCTCAGCAAGGATATTTTGATTTCCGTGACGGCTTTTTTCCGTGATCGTAATAGTTTTGAGGGGCTGCGCAAAACGTTGGCGGGAATTATTGCCGAAAAGCAGCCGGGAGATGAAATTCGCATTTGGGTTCCGGCTTGCGCGACGGGTGAAGAAGCTTATTCGATCGGTATTTTGCTTTCAGATTTGCTTGGCGCAAAGATGAATGATTATCGCATTCAAATCTTTGCCACAGACATCGACATGGATGCAATGGCGGTCGCCCGGAAGGGTATTTACACAGACAGTTCGCTGGCGGAAGTGAGTGCAGATACGATCACGCGCTACTTCAGTAAAAAAGCGGAACACTATGAAATTGCACGAACGATTCGTGATATGGTGGTTTTTGCCCGGCAAGACTTGGTGCTCGACCCGCCATTTTTGCGGCTGGACTTAGTTAGTTGTCGAAACCTGCTGATCTATTTCCAACCGCTGCTGCAAACTCGGGTGCTATCCATTTTTCACTTCGCGCTGAGGCCATCGGCATATTTGTTTCTAGGGAAATCCGAAAGCATCGTGCATCAGGAAAATCTGTTCCTGCCTGTCAGCAAAGAGGCGCGCATATTTCAACGGGTCGCCTCGAAGGACCAGATGATCCCCATTCCCCTGTACTCTAGTCAGGACGCGGGGGTTAAAACCCCTATTACCATTGCTGAACGGACACCGAGAAAACAAGAGAGCAAGTTACAAAAAGCACTCTCCGAGATTTTTGCACCGCCCAGCGTGCTGATCAACAAAGCCATGGATGTCGTCGAGGTACATGGAGATATGCAGAACTACTTGCATTTCCCATCCGGTAAATTGGAGATGAATTTATCGCAACTGTTGCGCCGCGAATGGCGCACAGAAGTGCAAACTCTAGTACACCATGCAGAACTCAAGCATACAACGGCGATAGGACGGATACGGCCTGTCAAGAACAGGGCTGGCCACAGTGTCCAAATCGAGGTACACCCGGTTTCATCGCGTGATGATCAAAAACTTTTTTTGATCAGTTTCATCTCGCTCACCACACAAACCGGAGACACGCATGTCGCGGATCAGCCGCAGGTCAACAACAGTGAGCTTGAGGACGAACTGATTGCTACCCGGGAGCATTTGCAAACCGTTATTGAAGAACTGGAAACCTCCAATGAGGAATTGCAGGCGTTGAACGAAGAAATGCAGGCTGCCAATGAAGAGTTGCAGTCGTCTAACGAGGAACTGGAAGCATCGAATGAAGAGCTCCAATCCACGAATGAGGAATTAACCACCGTCAATGAGGAATTGATGGTCAAAGGAAGTGAGCTCACTTTGGTAAATACCGAATTAGAAAATCTGCAAAATTGCACCGGATTTTCACTCGTTCTGCTGGATCAGGAATTACGTTTGATACGCTACAATAAAGAGGCGGCCAGTTTGTTCGGCTTTAGTGTACACACCCTCGGCAAGTCTATAGTCAGCCTTGCGCTCCCTGTAGCCGAAGTGATGGAAACGGCGAAGCTGGCGATGTCAGACGGCATCAAGCGCCAACAGCAAATCAGCTTTGGCGGAAAACATTACAACGTGCTGAGTTTCCCTTATACCTCGAAGGATTTAACGCTGGGTGGAGTGATCGTCACCTTCATTGATGAAACCGAATTGATTACTGCCCAACGTGACATATTGTCGAGTCAGGAACGCTTGGTCGCGGTGATGCAAAACTCGCCTATGCACATCAGCATCAAAGACCCCGCAGGCCGGTATCAGTTCGTTAATACAGCCTTTGAAAACTTGTTTGATCTTGAACAAGGTAATCTTGTTGGAAAAACTGACACTCAGATATTTCCTGAATCTATTGCGGCGCTTTTTGAAAAACTGCACTTTGATGTGTTACATAAAAAAACGCGCGTGGAAGCGGAAGAACGCATCCTCATAGGCGATAAACCGCATTGGCTTTCGTTTATTTGCTACCCGATCAACGATGAACTCGGTTCAATCAGGGCAGTCTGCAGCCAAGCGACTATCATAACCGAACGCAGAGAATTGGATGAGCAGAAGAAGTTGACCGCCAAATTTTTTGACGCAGCCAACGAGGGAATTGTTATTACCGATAACCTTCAAAAAATCATCAAGATCAACCCTGCTTTTACCAAAGTTACCGGATATGCAGATTCTGAGGTCATCGGGCTGACTCCCAGTCTTCTCAGTTCAGGCAAGCAGGATGCCAAGTTTTTTGAAGTCATGTGGAAGGATATCAATACACACGGCTGGTGGCAGGGTGAGTTATGGAACCGCCATAAGAATGGCAGCAATTATTTGGAATGGCTAACGATCAATACTGTCCGGGATGAACGGGGTGACGTGAGCAACTACATCGGTATATTTTCCGATATCACGTTGATAAAAGCTTCGCAGCAAAAACTTGAATACATGGTTGCTCATGACGAGCTGACTAATTTGCCCAATCGAAATGAACTTAAAGGGCGTATGGCACAAGCTTTTGCTCGGGCAAAGAGGCATGGCGGGATTTTTGCACTGATGTTTCTCGATCTCGATAACTTCAAAAATATCAATGACAATCTGGGCCATGATTCCGGTGATTTACTTCTTCAAGAGGCTGCCGAAAGATTGAATTTGTGCGTCCGCGGCGAAGATACCGTTGCACGTATCGGCGGCGATGAATTTAATGTGCTATTGGAAGGTGTTACTGAAACTCAAATAGCCAACACTGCGCAGCGTATTTTAGAAATACTTTCCCGACCTTATCTGATAAAAGATCAACAGGTATTTGTTTCAGCCAGTATCGGTATTGCGGTTTATCCAAAAGATGCCGAGGATTTGGAAACGCTGACCAATAATGCCGACTCTGCCATGTATTTGGCCAAAGACAATGGCAAAAACAGCTACCAATTCTTTACCTCTGACCTTAAGGAAAAAATAAGCCATCGCATTGATCTGGAAAATGCGCTGCGCAGAGCTATCGAGTCTAATGAACTAAAACTGGTATTTCAGCCGGAATTCGATTTACAGACTGGCGAAATGGTTGGAGCAGAAGCGCTACTACGATGGAATAGCCATTTATTTGGATCAGTCGGGCCGGATGAGTTCATTCCGATTGCCGAGGAATCAGATCTTATTCTGGATATCGGTGAATGGGTGATTGAGCATGCTGCAGAGCAATTGAGCCAATGGCGCAAGAAAGGCAAAGTGTTGCCGGGAACCCTGTTTGTGAATGTTGCTTCACGACAGCTATTGCGCCAGCCTTTGTTGGCAATCATCACCCGCCAATTGCAACGATACCGTTTACCCTCCAGCTCTCTCGGCATCGAAATTACCGAGCGAACTTTGATGAACAGCAGTGAGGAAATAATCCGAAAATTGCACCAAATTGAATTGGAAGATATTCCCATTGCAATCGACGATTTCGGCACGGGCTACTCTTCGTTGTCGTATCTTAAAACGTTTCCGATTTCATACCTCAAAATCCCGAACCAGTTTGTTGAGGGAATAACTGTTGATGAAAGTGACAAAGGTATCGCAACAGCTATTCACAGCGTGAGTGTTGCGCTTGAATTGCATACTATCGCCGAAGGAATCGAAACGCCAGAACAACTTCACGTGCTACGTGAAATAGGTTGCCATAGAGGACAAGGATATTTACTTGGAAGACCTGTTGATGCCGAAACATTTGTTGATCTGTATCTAACAACCGGAGGCGTACGGGGCCAATAAAACTACTCGGCTGACAAATGGCGACTTAAAGCACTGGCGACTTGCTGTTTATTCAATGTAATCAAGAGTTATAGCTGCACCCTTTCGTACAGTGTGGGCGGGCTGGTTGGTTGTATTTCAGAACAGACAGGGCGACACGTTCTGCCTTGCCCTCTTTCACTGTTGATATTATCCTGAGCACCCACTCGTCCAATGGATTACGTAGAGCACATAGCTTATAAAAACCAACATCCTCACGCATGAATTGCTCCACAAGATTGATGCCTAACCGATGGCGCTGTGTTGCCGATCCGGCATCTCAACGGCTACAAGATTTCCAATCCGACCATACTCGCTCACATCATCAAAAACAAACAACTGAGTTGAGTAGCTTGAAAGAAAGCCTGTAGTAACTTATGAAAGTTTGAATGACTGGTTTCGGGTAATCCATTCGCAGTATCGAATGTTTCCAAGGTGTTGCGGGCTTTAAGTAGACACTAACTCTTCTGTCCACTATACCTCCGAGACCAACTTTCCCCCTAATAAGGAAGAAGCAAGCGCATCCCCGCAGCGAGACTGAGGGATCACAAGTTCAATTTGCGCAATCGTTCAACGGCATCTCTGAGTACAGAGTCTTCTTTGGCAAAACAAAAACGAATAAGGCCCTCACCTTCGCTCCCCTGATAAAACGCGCTTCCTGGAATGCTGGCGATACCTGTTCGCTCAAGCAATCCCAACGCGGCGGCCTTAGCATTCGGATAGTCCAGATGTGCAATATTAGCCAGGACATAATATGCCCCTTGCGGTATTAGCGGAGTCAGCCCGACAGCTTCCAGGCCATCACATAATATGTCTCGTTTGCGCTGGTAGGCATTTCTTAATTCTTGAAAATATTCCGGCGCAGCTTTCAATCCTGCTGTAACGCCATGCTGTAATGGGGCTGGAGCGCAGACATACAAAAGATCGTTAACCAGATTAATTGAGTTTGCCAAGGAAGCCTTGGCCACGGCATATCCCACCCGCCAACCGGTGATACTGAAGGTTTTTGAAAAGCCCATGATACTGACTGTACGTTCAGACAATTCGCCGACCGATGCAGGCGAAATATGTTTATGCCCATCGTAGGTAATATATTCGTAGATCTCATCGGAGATAACCAGCAGGTTATGTTCTTTGGCTACACGATCAACAATGGAAAGTTCATTCTTACTGAAAATTTTCCCGCTGGGATTAGAAGGTGTACAAAACACCAGTGCCCGAGTGTTGGGCCGTATGGCAGCACGCAAAGATTCTTCGTTCAAGCTAAACTCGGGAGCCTTTAATGTAACATATTGAGGTTCAAGAGCGCTTAATAAAATCGTATTAAGGTGGTAACCATAATATGGTTCCAAAAGTAAAACACCATCCCCCGGATTAAGAAACGCAGTCAAGGTTGCAGCAAATGCACCCGTTGTTCCGCTGCTGATTATTATTTCCTTTTCAGGGTCAACATTGAGCGCATTATCTCTTTGCAATTTTTCTGCAATCGCTATGCGCAAAGCCAGGATGCCTTCGGATGGCGTATAAGTATTATGTCCCCCAAGGATTGCTTTTATTGCACCTTCCCTGACCAATGGGGGTGTTGGCAGATCACCGATTCCTTGCCCCAGATTAATCCCTCCGATTCTTTCGCAATGGCGCGTCATGAGTCGAATATCGGAGGGCTGCAATCCGGCAATTCGATTTGAAGTTTGGAAAGTCATTTTATGAATTTCAAATGGTTTGAAGCGATTTATCCTTATGGCTTTGTCACCAAAACCGCATTTCTCACATTTACTTTATTAGGGATGAGCTTCAACTCAAAAAAAGTATCGGCAATCTTTTGTTGGTCATCCAGCACCTTCTCATCAATCGGCTTGTAGATATGCGCATAGTGTTTTAGGCCAGTCTCGATAATGTCGGCAGGCAACCCTTGAATCGGTGACAATTGCGCTGCGGCTTCTTTGGTATTAGTGCGTATCCATTGCCCCTCTTTGCTTACTTCTTCCAGTACGATCTTTAAAACATCCTGATTTTTTTCAGCATATGAACGTGCGCCTAAAAAGAATTGGTGACGATTAACGATACCAGTTGCACTAATCAATTGACGTGCGCCAACTTGTTTTTGAGTTGCGGCATTGAACGGATCCCAAACCGCCCAGGCATCGACGGCTCCGCGCTCAAAGGCAGCTCGGGCATCTGCCGGAGCCAAATACACTGGTTCGATATCGGTGTAATTCAATCCGGCTTTTTTAAGTGCGCTAACCACCAGCCAATGAACATCCGAGCCCTTATTAAAGGCGACTTTCTTGCCTTTTAAATCAGCCACACTTTTTACAGGTGAATCTTTGGGAACCAAAATGCCTTCGGCTTCGGGCGTGGGCAATTCGTAAGCTACATAAACAAAATTTGCGCCCGCAGCCAATGCAAATACCGGTGGCGCCTCACCCACATATCCAAAGTCAATCGAACCCACATTCAGGCCCTCCAGCAATTGCGGACCTGCGGCGAATTCGCTCCACTGAACTTCAATTCCCAACGGCTTCAAACGCTTTTCCAGCGAGCCGTGTGCTTTGAGCAAGGTCAACGCTGCGGCAGCCTTTTGATATCCAATGCGCAACGGCGCTTTTGTTTCTGCCATTGTCACACTGGAAAACGTAAAAAGCAGAGTTCCGATGGCTAAAGTTGCCAGGCGTCCCAGAGTCATTCGTTTCACTCGATTGAAATAATTTACTAAGTTCATAATTGTCCGCCTTAAGTTAAAGTTAATGAATACATAATTTAAAATCTGTCCCAGATTTAGGCTGCAAGTAAGGTATCTTCCAAAATCATATCTGAGGCTTTTTCCGCGATCATCACAACCGGCGCGTGGGTATTGCCCGATGTCAGCGTCGGCATGATCGAACAGTCAACCACTCTTAGTCCTGTTACCCCGTGTACACGCAATCGATTATCGACAACCGACATGGAATCAGAACCCATCTTGCAAGTTCCGACGGGATGAAAGATTGTTGCTCCGTATTGCCGGGCGAATTCGAGTAAATCTGCGTCTGTGTTCACCGTAGCGCCGGGGCGATATTCTTCACTTAGCAAAAATTGCAGCGCAGGTGCGGCAGCGAGTTTGCGCGCGAACTTGATTCCTGCCACAGCGCATTGTTTATCGGTTTCGGTCGTCAAGTAATTCGCCTGAATTGCGGGTGGCTGCATAGGGTCTGTTGATTTAATATTGACCGTGCCACGTGATTCGGGGCGCAGTTGGCATACAGAGAAAGTGCAACCTGACCACGGATGTGGTGCTCCGCCTGCTGCGTCGGCAGACAGCGTTGCAAAATGAAACTGAATGTCGGGCGTCGTTGATTCCGGCAGCACGCGTGTAAACAGTCCGCCTTGGTTGATGCCGATGGCGAGCGGCCCACGCCGTCCGAAGATATATTTAAGCCCCATGCGTAGCTTGCCTGTTACGGTACGTAATTCGTCGTTGGTGGTAATCGGTTTGCGCACCTTATACATGAGACGCAACTGTAAATGATCCTGAAGATTTTCACCCACGCCGGGCAAATCTTTTATCACCGGGATATCCTGAGATTGTAAAAATGAGGCTCGGCCAATGCCGCTCAACTGCAATAACTGTGGACTTTGAATCGCTCCGGCAGAAAGAATGACTTCACGCGCGGCATGTGCTTCCCGATTGATGCCATCCTTCAAATATCGAACACCGCTGATGTGAGTTCCATTGGAAATCAGACCGGTGGCATGAGCGTTGGTTTCTATACGCAGATTGCGTCGCCGTTTTACCGGGCGCAGATAAGCAACTGAGGTGCTGCAACGCCAACCGCGTCGCGTAAATAATTGGTAATAGCCGACACCCTCCTGCTTTGGGCCATTGAAATCGTCGTTCCGAGGAACCCCAAGTTCTTCCCCTGCCCGGATAATCCCTTCCATCAACTCATGCTTCTCTCCGATATCGGAACACCAAAGCGGACCATCTGCACCGTGATATTCGGAAGCGCCACGTGAATTGTGTTCCGATTTGATGAAATAGGGCAGCACGCTTTTCCAACCCCAACCGGTGTTGCCTTGCGTCTGCCAATGATCATAATCTTCGGCTTGTCCTCGCACATAGATCAGCCCGTTGATTGAACCCGATCCGCCAAGGCAACGTCCTCGTGGCCAATATATCTCGCGCTGATTCAGTCCGGGTTCCGGCTCGGTATTGAACATCCAATTGTAGCCGGGGTTAAACATGGTTTTGCCGTAACCGATGGGTATATGTATCCAAGGGTAGTTATCGTTGGGACCCGCTTCCAAGAGTAGTACGGAATATTTACCATTTTCCGAAAGTCGATTCGCCAACACGCAACCTGCCGAGCCTGCGCCAACAACGATAAAGTCGTAAATATTGTTGCCGGTCATGCTGATTCTTTCTCATCAGTCGTGTTCAAAGGAAAGCCTGATTCTTGGCCAGAAAACGTACCGGTTTGGATAGCGCATCGCGTCTGAAAGGATCACCGAGTTCTTGCGTCACCAAAACTTCAATCACGGTTGTCTTGCATTCTTTTTGTGCAGCACAAGCTGCTCTTAATGCAGGGCCGACCTCCGACAATTTATCGATGACCAATCCTTCCGCTCCCATAGAACGGGCAATGCCAGCAAAGCTCGGATTTTGCAAATTGCTGCCGACAAAACGATTGTTGTAAAAATCAACCTGATTCTTCTTTTCCGCTCCCCATTGCTTGTTATGAAAAACTACCGCAGTCACCGGAATCTTTTCACGCACGCAGGTGAGGATCTCACCCATGCTCATGCCCCAGGCACCATCGCCTACATAGGCCACTGCGGGTCGATCTGGCGCGGCCAGTTTGGCACCAATAATAGTTGGCAAGGCATAGCCGCAATTACCGAAACTCATTGCCGCAAAAAAACTGTTTCCGCGATTAAATCGAAGATAGCTATTCGATACTGAACAAATGTTGCCAATGTCGGTGGAAACCATCACATTATCCGGTAGCGCCTTTTCCAGTTCGCGCAGCATTTGCCGGGGATGCAGGTACGGGCTGTTTTTGGCTGCATTGAGACTCCACTCATCACGCTCGCCTATCCATTCATTGAGTTCAGTTTCCCATGATTCTTTTTCTTTGCGAATTTTATCGAGCCGTTGAGTTGCATTTTCAGCGCCAACGATTTTCAAAGTTTTCAGTCGCTTCGTCAGTGCAAGGGCGGCAGCCTTGGCATCACCACAAATTCCAACAGATATTTTTTTCACCAAACCCAACATGCGTGCATCCGCGTCAACCTGAATGATTTTGGCATCTTTCGGCCAGTAATCCAGACCATGCTGGGGCAATGTTCCAAAAGGCCCCAAGCGCGTTCCAAGTGCAAGCACCACATCAGCTTGTGCGATCAATTTCATGGCGGCCTTGGAGCCTTGATAACCCAAGGGGCCACACCACAATGGGTGGCTGGCTGGAAAGGAGTCATTGTGGAGGTAGCTATTTACCACGGGTGCATTCAATATTTCTGCCAAGGCAACGCTGGCATCGACGCCTCCCGACATGACCACGCCACCGCCCGAAATAATGACCGGAAAACAAGCACTGGCTAATAGTTCGGCAGCTTGATCCAAACTTTGCTCTCCCCCTGCCCCGCGTTCAATGCGTATCGGTTGCGGAATCTCGAACTCAAAATCTCCATAAAAATAGTCTCTGGGAATGTTCAATTGTGAGGGCCCCAGCTCCAGCAATGCGCGGTCAAAGCTACGGCCTGTTATTTCCGCAATACGCCTTGGGTTGTTCACATGCCCTTGATATTTGGTGATCTTGGAAAAAATCGGCAACTGTTCTGTTTCCTGAAAACCGCCCAGCCCAACCGACATGGTTCCAGTTTCCGGCGTAATGACGACAACAGGACTATGAGCCCAATAGGCTGCACCGACGGCTGTTACAAAATTAGTGATGCCTGGCCCATTCTGCGCGATACACACTCCATGACGACCACTTACGCGTGCATAGCCATCCGCCATATGTGCAGCTCCCTGCTCATGTACCGTAGGAATAAAACGAATGCCGGATGCCGGGAAAAGATCAAGTGCATCCATGAAGGCCGAACCGACTATGCCGAACACATCAGTCACGTCGTTGGCGACCAGTGTTTCAACGAATGCTTCGCTGGAAGTCATTCTGTGCTTGCCGGATAAAATGGTCCGTCTACTGTCACTATTGTTGCTCATTCAACTATTCCTAAGTTTCCAACTATAAAAAGCAGTCTATAGCCATCAATTCTAATCACTAAACAATTAATCTTCATATTCTATGCAAGAAACCTGATATAGGTTTCTTGCTAATCTGTAGGGTATGATTGATATAAGAAAAGGCTGTATCCGGCCCATAAAATATTAAGTGAAACACTTGATTCAGGAGCTATTCGATGCCGATTGATGTACGCAATTCAACCAGTCTAACCAATACCAGTAGAGAGGTCGCGGAGATGATCCGTCGCGCGCGCGCTGCGCAACATCACTACCGGCGTTTTACACAGGAACAGGTGGATGAGGCGGTCACTGCTGCGGGCTGGGCGATCATGCAACCTGTACATAATCGTTTACTTGCGGAAATGGCTGTGCAAGATACCGGTCTGGGAAATGTCGAGGATAAGGTCAGCAAGAATTATCGCAAGACTTTGGGATTGCTGCGTGACTTAAAAGGCGTAAAAAGCGTGGGCGTCATCGCGGAATATCCCGATAAAGGCATCATCGAGATTGCCCGCCCGGTTGGCGTTGTGGCTGCTATTACGCCTTCAACCAATCCGGCTGCGACTCCTGCAAACAAGATCATCAATGCACTCAAAGGAAGAAATGCAATCATCATTGCGCCATCGCCAAAAGGGTCAAATACCTGTGCCACACTGGTTGGCTTTGTAAATTCCGAGCTTAAAAAAGTCGGTGCCCCGCCGGATCTGGTACAGTTTCTACCTGCGCCGGTGACAAAAGAAGCAACACAAGAATTGATGCGTCAGGCAGATTTGGTTGTTGCCACCGGCTCTCAAAGTAACGTGCGTGCCGCCTACGCCAGCGGCACGCCAACGTTTGGCGTAGGGGCAGGAAACGTATGTTCAATAATCGACATTTCAGCCGACTTGCGCGAGGCGGCAACAAACATAGCCCGTTCCAAGACGTTCGACAATGCAAGCAGTTGCTCCTCCGAAAATAGTCTGGTAATCCTTGATGCTGTATTTGCAGATACGCTGAATGCACTGAGCGATGCCGGAGGTGTGTTACTGAATAATGAGGATAAAAATCAACTTCAGGCACTAATGTGGTCAGATGGCAAACTCAATCCTGAAATAATGGCGCATTCTGCTCAACATATCGCCAAACTGGCGGGATTAAATTTAACAAATCCCGACAAGTTAAAATTTTTGATGGTCGAGGAATCGGGAACCGGATCAGCTTTCCCCTTTTCAGGAGAAAAACTATCCCCCGTCCTTGCTGTTTATCGTGCTCAAGATTTCACCCTCGCTTGCAAGATTGTAGAAGCAATTTACGCATATCAAGGAGCCGGTCATTCTGTCAGCATTCATTCGCACGACAATGAAAACATTTCCCGTTTGGGACTTGAACTACCCGTGTCTCGTGTCATCGTTAATCAAGCACATTGTTTTGCCACGGGCGGCAATTTCGATAATGGCCTGCCGTTTTCCCTATCCATGGGCTGCGGCACTTGGGGGCGTAATAATTTCTCTGACAACCTGAATTACAAGCACTATCTGAATATCACACGCATCGTGCATAAAATTCCGGAACGCATCCCCGGCGAGCAGGAAATATTTGGCGACTACCTGCACAAATTCGGCTAGTTTCAACTCATATGCAAAGAACGCTACGTAACTTTGTAGACTTCCAAGCCGAAACCCGGCCTGAAGCAATCTATATGATTGCGCCGGAACCGGCACTGACTATGACGTTTGCTGAACTAAAGCAAGTCTCGCAGCGACTTTCATATTATCTAAAAAGCCAAGGAATTCAACCCGGAGAAAAAGTTGCGCTGCTGATGCATAACGGCTATCAGACTTGTCGTTTATTTGTTGGCATTATTTATGGTGGCTATTGTGTCACGCCACTTAATCTGCATGCGCAACCATCCCAACTTGAATACGTTCTCGAACACTGTGATGCGCGAATTATCTTTGCATCTCCAGACCAGGTAAACAAACTCCGAGTCGCGGCGTCAAAAGTAAAACGCGGGATACAGATTGTCGAATGCGATGTCGACGCTAAAGAATTCCTTCCACTGCAAGAAGGAAGTCTGGTTGATGTAGATGAAGAAGATGATGCCCTCATGATGTATACCTCAGGCACCACTGGAAAACCAAAGGGTGTTGTGTTGACAAATCGTGCAGTTGTCTCGGGGGGGCAATTTGTAACTAATGCGCATCAATTAAAACCACAAGACCGCGTGTTAGCCCCACTTCCTTTGTATCACATCAATGCCCAAATTGTGACGGCTACTTCACCACTCATTCATGGGGGTAGCCTGGTCATCCCTCATCGCTTTAGCACATCCGCATTCTGGAGTCTCGTTACTCGGCATCGCTGCACCTGGATCAATGTTGTACCCACGATTATTTCTTATCTCATCGAAGGTGCTGATCCGCGAACTCTCGGACTGGACATTTCATCGGTACGTTTCTGTCGATCTGCTTCGGCACCTCTACCACCGAGCCAGCATCGGGGCTTTGAGGAAAAATTTAACATTGGCGTGATCGAAACAATGGGGCTGACTGAGACAGCAGCACCTTGTTTTTCCAATCCCCTTGACCCGGCGAAACGCAAGATTGGAAGTCCCGGGCAGGCCTTCGGTAACGAAGCAAAAATTATTGATAAAAATGGGAATGCTCTCCCCGCGAAAGAAACCGGTGAAATTATGATTCGAGGGGCGAATGTTATGAAGCAGTATTACAAAAGCCCGGATGAGACAGCCACGGTATTCACTGCGGATGGCTGGTTGCACACTGGTGATCTCGGATATTTGGATAAAGACGGTTTTGTTTTTGTCACGGGTCGGATCAAAGAACTAATCATCAAGGGCGGAGAAAATATTGCCCCAAGAGAAATTGATGAAGTTTTGATTCGACACCCTGCGGTGCTTGAAGCGGCAACGGTAGGTATTCCAGACCGTTACTACGGCCAGGAAATTATGGCGTGCGTTGTATTGAGAGCAGGCTTTGTTTGCACTGAAAATGAGTTGCACCACTATTGCAAACAAGAGTTGGGATTATATAAAACACCCTGTGTTTTCCGGTTTTTGGACGAACTTCCCAAAGGCCCATCGGGCAAAGTTCAACGCCTTCAACTTCAGGATTTGCATTTGTGATCTATTAATAATTAACTTTTGCGAGCACTCACTTTAATATCAAAATATCAGCAAAGGTTATGAAGATTAATTGTTTCATTTAAAATTTTGGTGGCTATAGACTGCTTTCAGTGAATAAAATGAGCAATATCTCCAAATCTTTTCGCCCTGATTGGCTATTAACATGGTTGTTGCCAATATTGATAGTAATCATCTGGCAGCTTGCGGCGCAGTTCGGGTTTCTTTCTACCCGCATACTACCCGCGCCATTTGACGTGCTCAAGGTTGGCGTACAGCTCGCCTCCAGCGGCGAGTTATATCACCATTTTTTGGCAAGCTTCAAACGTGCCATTACCGGCTTATTGATCGGCGGAAGCATCGGTTTTTTTCTGGGCTTTGTTACCGGTTTGTCGCGCTTGGCGCAGAACCTGCTCGATTCCACTATCCAGATGGTGCGCAATGTTCCGTTATTGGCAGTGGTTCCCCTGGTGATTCTGTGGTTCGGTATCGGTGAAGGCGGCAAGATATTTCTTGTCTCGCTCGCTGTGTTTTTTCCAATTTATCTGAACACTTTTCACGGCCTGCGCTCAGTCGATAAAGATCTGATCGAAATGGGCAGAACTTACGGCCTCAGCCGATTTGCATTATTTCGCGAAGTAATTTTTCCCGGTGCATTACCCTCTATTTTGGTTGGACTACGCATGTCGCTTGGTTACATGTGGCTGTTCCTCGTCGTTGCGGAAACAATTTCAGCAAACGAAGGCATCGGCTACATGACCATGAACGCACGCGAATTTTTACAAACCGATGTGATGGTGTTGGGTATTGCAATCTATGCGCTGCTGGGTAAAAGTTCGGATGTACTCGCAGGACTGCTGGAGCGTCATTGCCTGAAATGGCACAAGGGATATCAAACATGAAGACGAGAAAACCGTTGGAACATGGCAATTCTGTAGGAGCACAATTTATTGCGCGATGGCATGTAATTCATTGCTCGATAAATCGATCCCCTACAGGCCGACGGACGATCAGAAATGAAAGGGTAGACAATGGATGCAAGAGTTGCTGAGGCCGAAGTGACCAGCTCAACCGGCATCGCGATTAATACTTCACATCTCGTTAAACGCTATGGAGAACGGGAGGTTTTACGCGGACTCAATCTTGCTATAGCACCGGGTGAATTCGTCGCCATTGTCGGGCGCAGCGGTTGCGGCAAGAGTACATTTTTGCGCTTGCTGGCCGGGCTTGAGAAAGCGACAGAAGGATCAATCCAATTGGATGAAAGCGCGTCTTCCGGCATTCATCCGGATGCTCGCATCATGTTTCAGGATGCGCGTCTGCTGCCCTGGCGCACAGTGATTCAAAACGTAGCGTTGGGGTTGCCCAAAGATAGCCACGCTTCTGCGCTCGCTGCATTGCGTGAGGTCGGTCTGGCAGATCGCGCGGAAGAGTGGCCGGCCAATCTGTCCGGTGGACAAAGGCAACGTGTCGCATTGGCGCGTGCGCTGGTTCACAAGCCGCGTTTGCTACTACTGGATGAGCCGTTGGGAGCACTGGATGCATTAACACGTATCGAGATGCAAATCCTGATCGAACGCCTGTGGCAACAGCATAACTTTACGGTGTTGCTGGTGACACATGATGTCGGGGAAGCTGTTACCTTGGGAGACCGCGTTGTATTGATCGAAGAGGGTAGTATTACGCTGGATTTGGAAATCGATCTGCCGCGCCGACGCGATCGAGGCGAAGCTGCGTTTGCTGCACTGGAAGGCCAAGTATTGTCCAGAGTATTGGATGGTCAGCACTATCCGACTTAACTGGCAGGAACAATCCGCAATGAGCAGTACCGGAAAATTATCGATCTGCGCAGCAGACCTTCTTTATTTTGAACATACCTGTCCGGCTTCGATTGATCGTATTGCTCGACAATTTCCCGATTTCAATATCGCCTGAATTATCATCCCAAAATTCATATTCAACTACAACTTACGAATACCCCCCCAAAAAAAGACTGACCAAAGTCAGCCCTCCCTGATATTGTTGATTAGGGGCAATAAAACTTTGCCTCTTTAGTTAGCCGGTTTGCCTGCAAAAAGAATTATTAACGAAATTACGATAAAAGGAGACATGACAAAAAATAGTGGTAAAGAAAGCATGGTCTGCACCTCCAAAATAAAGTTAAGAGAACTTCACGTGCGCCACAACAGTGTGTTTCGGCTTCGCAAGCAAACCATTTGCCAGATAGTGAGCTAGTAGTGTGGCATACTGATAGTGTTCCTTTAATCTCGGAATAGCAAGAATAATTAACAAAATATCAGATAGTTAGTTAGCCGCAATCATTAAGAATTGAGGTCTTATTCTTCAATCAGTATACGCTGTCGTTATACAAGTAAATTCCAACATGCCCCCGAATAATTCCCCCAACTACCTCGCCGGTTATCCAATTGCTCTTGCAACTCAAGTACGGCGGTTGATTCAACAGGATCAACTGGCAGAAGTTTTACTGAAAAAATATCCCCTTGCCCATAATGTGCGAACAGACAAGGCACTTTATGACTACGTGCAGGAAATCAAGAATGAGCATCTGCGTAACGCCGGGCAACTGAGCAAGGTAGCATTCGACAACAAGCTTCATATCATCAAGAATGCCTTGGGAACCCACACCACGATCTCGCGGGTACAAGGCGCAAAACTGAAGAGCAAACGTGAAATTCGCGTGGCGGTGTTATTCAAAGAAATGCCCGCAGAATTTTTACGCATGATCGTTGTGCATGAATTAGCGCATGTGAAAGAACGCGAACACGACAAAGCTTTTTATCAACTCTGCCGCTATATGGAACCGGATTACCTCCAGCTTGAGTTTGACTTAAGGGCGTATCTAACTTATTTGGATGCAGGCGGAAAACATTTATGGTTGAGTTAATGCACGCTCTGAGAGTGCATTAACTCTATGGCTTAACACAATCCACGTAATACACGCGCTGCCCATCCACTTCGTTGGCAACAAGTCCGTGTATGTCGGTCTCGAAGCCGGGGAAGCGTTTGTTGAAATCGCGGGCAAAGCGCAGGTAATCAACAATCGTTTTGTTAAAACGCTCACCCGGAATCAGCAGCGGAATTCCGGGCGGATAAGGCGTAAGCAGCACGGCGGTGGCACGCCCTTCCAGTTCGTCGATACGCAAGCGGTCGATCTCGCCATGTGCCATTTTTGCAAAGGCATCAGAAGGTTTCATCGCGGGAACCATGTCGGACAAATACATCTCGGTGGTCAGACGTGCAATATCGTTGGCTTTGTAGATGCCGTGAATTTCGTCGCACAAATCGCGCAGGCCGATCTTTTCATAGCGCGGGTGCTTGGCAATGAATTCGGGCAGTATGCGCCATAGAGGATGGTTTCTATCATAATCATCTTTGAACTGTTGCAGCTCGGTCACCATCGTATTCCAGCGACCTTTGGTAATCCCGATGGTGAACATGATAAAGAAAGAATACAGCCCGGTTTTTTCCACTACCACACCGTGCTCGGCAAGATATTTTGTAACGATTGCAGCCGGAATTCCAAACTCTTCTGAAAAGTCGCCATCCACATCCAGCCCCGGTGTAATGATGGTGGCTTTGATCGGATCGAGCATATTGAAATTGGGCGCCAACTTGCCGAAGCCGTGCCAACGGTCATCCGCATTCAGCATCCAATCCTCGCGGGACGCCATCCCTTCTTCCACCAGATAGTCCGGCCCCCAAACTTTAAACCACCAATCCGCGCCAAATTCATCATCCACTTTACGCATGGCACGGCGAAAATCGAGTGCTTCGGCAATTGATTCTTCCACCAGGGCAGTGCCGCCGGGAGGCTCCATCATCGCGGCCGCCACGTCGCACGAAGCGATAATGGCATATTGCGGGCTGGTTGAAGTGTGCATCAAATATGCCTCATTAAAACAGTCACGATCCAGTTTTATCGAATCGCTGTCCTGCACCAATATTTGAGAAGCCTGGCTCAGTCCGGCCAATAGTTTATGAGTCGACTGCGTGGAAAATATCATCGACTCTTTTGCGCGCGGACGGTCACGCCCGATTGCATGCATGTCCTTGTAAAAATCGTGGAAGGTGGCATGCGGCAGCCACGCTTCGTCAAAATGCAGCGTATCGATCTTACCGTCGAGCAATTGCTTCAATGTCTCAACGTTATAGATCACGCCATCGTAAGTACTTTGCGTGATGGTTAGGACACGAGGTTTGCGTTTTTTATCTTTAATGAACGGATTCGCGTCGATCTTGCGCTGTATCGTTTCCGGCTGAAACTCGCTTAGCGGAATCGGTCCGATGATGCCGAAATTATTTCGTGTCGGCGTCAAAAATACCGGAACAGCGCCCGTCATCATAATCGCATGCAAAATGGATTTATGGCAGTTACGATCCACCACAACAATGTCGTCCGGTGCCACAGTCGAGTGCCACACGATCTTGTTGGAGGTTGACGTGCCGTTGGTAACGAAATACAAATGATCCGAATTAAAAATACGCGCCGCATTGCGCTCCGATGCCGCTACCGGGCCAGTATGGTCAAGCAACTGGCCCAACTCATCCACCGCGTTGCACACGTCCGCACGCAGCATATTTTCGCCGAAGAATTGGTGAAACATTTGCCCGACCGGCGATTTCAGAAATGCCACGCCGCCCGAATGTCCCGGGCAATGCCACGAATAGGAACCATCCTGCGCATAATGCAACAGTGCTCTAAAAAAGGGCGGTGCAAGCGAATCAAGATATGCCCGCGCCTCACGTATCATGTGGCGCGCCACGAATTCCGGCGTATCTTCGTGCATGTGAATGAAGCCATGCAATTCGCGCAGAATGTCATTGGGAATATGACGCGAAGTACGCGTCTCTCCATACAGATAAATTGGAATATCTGCATTCTTGAAACGTATTTCCTCTACAAAGGCGCGCAAGCTTTTTAGTGCCACCACAATTTCTTCCTTGCTCCCCCCGCCAAATTCCTCATCATCAATGGACAGTACGAAGGCGGAAGCACGACTTTGCTGTTGCGCAAACGAGGTCAGGTCGCCATAGCTAGTCATTCCAACCACTTCAATACCCTCTTTTTCAATCGCATCGGCTAGCGCCCGGATGCCATGACCGCTGGCGTTTTCCGAACGATAGTCTTCGTCGATGATAATGATGGGGAAATTAAATTTCATTGACCTGCTCCCTGATTTTGGAAAAATAAATAGACAATTCTAAGCGCGCATTGTTACAAATACACTTACTTATTCGGCTGGTAAGGATTTTCGAGGCTGGCAATCAACTCGGAGAAGACCGCGCGAACTTGCTTTTCGTCACAACCCATCAGCACGGCATCCTCCAATGCATCCTGACAAATCTGGCGTATTTCGACGAGATTTTCTTGCAGCACTTTGTTTTTCTCCACGCAAGCTATCACTTCGCCAGTGGGAGAGCGCCAGATAATTTTCTTGCGGTGTGGCATTACATCTTGGGCAGGGTCACGCCGTGTTGACCCTGATACTTGCCGCCGCGATCTTTGTAGGAGGTCTCGCACACTTCATCGCTCTCAAAGAACAGCACTTGCGCTACACCTTCGTTTGCATATATCTTTGCAGGTAGCGGGGTAGTATTCGAAAACTCCAGTGTGACGTAACCTTCCCATTCCGGCTCAAACGGCGTGACATTGACGATGATGCCGCAGCGCGCATAAGTCGATTTACCCAGGCACACAGTCAATACGCTACGCGGAATGCGGAAATATTCCACAGTGCGCGCCAATGCAAACGAGTTGGGGGGAATGATGCAGTAATCCGCCTCTACGCTCACAAATGAATTCGGGTCAAAGTTTTTTGGATCAACAATAGTGCTATTGATGTTGGTAAACAGCTTGAATTCCCGCGAACAGCGAATATCGTAACCATAGCTTGATGTGCCGTAGGACACTATCCGTTGCCCATTATGCTCTTTCACCTGAGTTGGTGAAAAAGGCTCGATCATGCCGTGCTGCTCGGCCATGCGGCGTATCCATTTATCGGACTTGATGCTCATCGTATTTCGCCCTCTAATATTTAAGTATTTTGCACAACAATTTTCGGGAATACCGCACTGTGGTCTTGCGCCATATCGGCCACTCTGATTGCTACTCGCCGGGCAATTTGTTTGTACACCCTGCTAATCGTGCCATCGGGATCGGCAACCACGGTCGGCGTTCCCGAATCCGCCTGTTCGCGGATATGAATATCCAAAGGCAAGGAACCTAGCAACTCGGTATTGTAATCCGCACACATCTTGGCGCCGCCACCCGCACCAAAAATATGCTCTTCGTGCCCGCACTTGGAACAAATATGTGTGCTCATATTTTCAACCAAGCCGATAATCTTCACATCGACTTTCTCAAACATCTTCAGACCTTTTCTTGCATCGAGCAAGGCGATGTCTTGCGGTGTCGTGACGATGACCGCGCCGGTTACCGGCACTTTTTGCGCCAGCGAAAGTTGAATATCACCCGTACCCGGCGGCAAGTCGACAATCAGATAATCCAGATTATCCCACCTGGTTTGTCTTAATAGCTGTTCCATCGCTTGTGTCGCCATCGGGCCGCGCCAGATCATTGGCGCATCGTCGCCCTGAATCATAAAGCCGATAGACATCACTTGAAGACCATGCCCTTGCAGCGGCTCCATAGACTGACCATCGCGCGAAACCGGTTGTCCGCTCACGCCCAGCATCATGGGTTGTGAAGGCCCGTAAATGTCGGCATCTAGCATACCCACGCGCGCGCCTTCTGCTGCCAGGGCCAATGCCAGATTTACCGCCGTTGTAGACTTGCCGACACCGCCTTTGCCGGACGCCACGGCAATGATGTTTTTTACACCGTCAACCAGCTTTACGCCGCGCTGCACCGCATGCGGCACGACCTTGCTGCTGACAGTCGCCTGAATCTTGCCGGCACCTGACAGGGCTCCGCGCAGATGCGTTTCAACCTGTTCCTTGATCTCGGCCCACACGCTTTTTGCCGGGTACCCCAACTGAATATCCAGTGTCACGTCGTTACCACTCACCTTCACATTCTTAACCGATTTGCCCGCCACGAAATCCTTCTTTGTATTGGGGTCAATCAATAACTTTAGGGCGGCTTGTACGTCAGCTTCTACAAAACTCATAATTTTTCATCCATGCATGAAACAATAGGGATGTAATTTTACCCAATTCCGCAGCCGCGTGCGGGTTTTGCTACAATCACGCTTTACTTAAGGAATTTGGCTACATGACTCGCAATATACTCATCACCAATGCGCTGCCCTACGCTAACGGCAGCATCCACCTCGGACACATGCTCGAACACATCCAGACTGATATCTGGGCGCGATTTCTGAAAATGCGCTATCCAAAAGAAGAGGGGCATCAAATTTACGCGGTATGCGCTGATGATACACATGGCGCGGCAATCATGCTGCGCGCCGAAAAAGAAGGTGTTACCCCGGAAGAGTTGATAGCCCGCGTATGGCAAGAGCACTATGATGATTTTGCCGCCTTTCATGTCATATACGACAACTATGGCTCGACCAACGGCCCCGAAACAGCGGCTTTCTCGAAAGAAATTTATTTCAAACTCAGGGATCGTGAACCGGAAGAGTCGCTGATTGCAAAACGTTCCATCGAACAGTTTTTCGACCCGGTGAAAAATATATTTTTGCCGGATCGCTTTATTAAGGGTGAATGCCCGAAATGCCACGCCAAAGATCAATATGGTGACAACTGCGAAGTCTGCGGTGCAGCCTATGCCCCCACCGAATTGATTAATCCGTATTCCGCCATTTCCGGTGCAAAGCCGGAAATACGCAACTCTGATCATTATTTCTTCAAACTTTCCGACGACATTTGCCAACAGTTTTTGCGTAAATGGACTCGCAGTGGCACTTTGCAACCCGAAGCCGCCAACAAAATGCAAGAATGGCTTGGAACAGAAGGCGAGAATAAACTCAGCGACTGGGACATCTCACGCGACGCGCCCTATTTCGGCATTGATATCCCTGATGCACCGGGCAAATACTTTTATGTATGGCTGGACGCACCGGTGGGCTACATGGGAAGTTTCAAACAGTTGTGCGAAGCAAAGGGAATTGACTTCGATGAATTCTGGAAGGCTGGTGCTGAAGCCAATTCTGATCTGTACCACTTCATCGGCAAAGACATTCTCTACTTCCACGCGTTGTTCTGGCCTGCCATGCTGCAACACTCAGGCTTCCGCACACCGAGCAAACTGTTCGCCCACGGCTTCCTCACCGTAAATGGCGAGAAAATGAGCAAGTCGCGAGGAACATTTATAACCGCGCGCAGTTACGTCGATCACATCAAAAACACAGAATACCTGCGGTACTACTTTGCCGCCAAGCTCAATGGAACCATGGAAGACATTGACCTGAGCCTTGATGATTTTGTGGCCAAGGTGAATAGTGATTTGATTGGTAAGTACATCAATATTGCCGCCAGATGCGCGCCTTTTATTACAAAGCGATTCAATAGTAAACTCTGTGCAAAACTTTCAAAGGAAGCTCAAGACCTGATTGATGGAGCATCTGCATATAACAAATCTGTCGCCAACTCTTATGAAGAAAGAAATTTCAGCGAAGCTCTACGTAGAATAATGGCGGCAACGGATGTGGTTAACGTATATATTGACGAAAAGAAACCTTGGTTGTTAGCCAAGAACCCTGATGCAGAAACTCAACTTCACGAAGTTTGCACTGTCGCGCTCAATTTATTTTTACAACTCACAGTTTTTCTTAAACCCGTGCTGCCTGAACTTGCTAAGAGCGTTGAGTCATTTCTTAATACCCATCCGCTTAAGTGGGAAGACGCTCAAACCCTGTTGCCCGCTAATCATCGCATCAACGAATACAAACATCTCATGACCCGCATCGATCCCAAACTCATCGAAGCAATGATCGCAGACAACAAGGAAAGCCTGAGCCCGGAGAAGGAATCATCGGTAGCCAAACCTGCTATCGCCCCCATCGCCGAAACCATCAGTATTGAAGATTTCGGCAAGATAGATTTGCGCGTGGCTAAAATCGTCAATGCCGAACATGTGGATGGCGCAGAGAAGTTATTGAAACTCACGTTGGACATAGGCGAAGAAAAACCCCGCACTGTATTCGCTGGCATAAAATCAGCCTACGATCCGGAGAGGCTAAAAGGTCGCTTGACCGTAATGGTAGCCAACCTCGCACCGCGCAAAATGAAGTTTGGTTTGTCGGAAGGAATGGTGCTGGCTGCTTCCGGTGAAACTCCCGGATTATTCGTACTCAGCCCGGATGATGGTGCACAGCCCGGAATGCGCATCAAATAACCGTTCGTGCCCTTTTCACTCTGCCTGCGACAAGACTATAATCCGCCCCGACGGGGAGGTTGGATAAGCAGTGTTTGATCAATTCGGTGTACTGCCCATAGATGTTGCCTTGGGCGTGGTGGTGGCATGGCTGATGCTCGGCATCGCCGGGCTGTTGCTGCAAAACACTTTGATTATCACGCAATATATTTTCCCCGCCGGAGCATTAGGTTCCCTCGTTTTGGCGTTGGCCGGGCTGTGCGGATTGACCGAAACTAGCGTCGCCATCCTGCCGCTGGGTTTGCCCGATCTGCCATTTCACTTGCGCATGGATGCGCTTTCTTCTTTTTTCATGCTGCTACTCGGCGGTGCCAGCATCGGCATTTCGCTTTTTTCGGTGGGCTATTTTCGTAACATGGAACGCGGCACGCTGGCGCTGCTCTGTCTTGAATACCATGTATTCCTAGCCGCCATGTCACTGGTATTCATGGCGGACGATGCCTACATGTTCATGGTTGCGTGGGAGAGCATGGCACTGTCCTCATACTTTCTGGTTACCACCGATCACGAGCAACCCGAAGTGCGCCGCGCCGGATTCCTCTATTTGCTCATCGCGCATGTCGGTGCCATCGCCATCCTGATGAGCTTCGGCGTAATGCAGGGCGGGCATGGCGATTACACTTTTGACACCATGCGCCACACACATTTATCCACGTTCTGGGCCAGTGCAACTTTCTTATTGGCATTGTTCGGCTTCGGTGCAAAAGCGGGCTTACTGCCGATGCACGCATGGTTGCCCGAGGCGCATCCGGCTGCGCCTTCCCCGGTCTCCGCCATGATGAGCGGCATTATGTTGAAGACCGCCATCTACGGCATCCTGCGCGTTACCTTCGATCTGTTAGACACACATTTGTGGTGGTGGGGCGTGATCGTGCTGGCGCTGGGTTTGATTACTGCTCTGTTCGGGGTAATTTTTGCGTCAGTACAGGTCGATATGAAACGCTTGCTGGCCTACTCTTCCATCGAGAATATCGGCATCATTCTGGTGGGCATCGGCCTCACAATGATTTTTCATGCCTTCAACAAAGACGCTCTCGCCGCGCTGGCGCTCACTGCGACGCTATATCACGCACTCAATCATGCTTTTATGAAAAGTCTGCTGTTTCTCGGTACAGGCTCGGTGTTGCACGCCACCGGTGAACGCCGTATCGGCAAGTTGGGCGGTCTGATCCACAAAATGCCAAAACTTGCTTTGCTGATGCTGGTGGCAACGCTGGCGGCGGCGGGTTTACCGCCACTGAATGGCTTCGTCTCGGAATGGCTGCTGTTGCAGGCATTTTTGTTATCTCCCGGCTTGCCGCAACCTTATCTCAATATGCTGGTGCCAATAGCGGCAGCGGCATTGGTATTGGCGGCTGCGTTGTCCGGCTATGTGATGGTGAAATTTTACGGCATCATTTTTCTCGGCAGACCGCGCGATGAAAAGCTGGCGCACATGCATGACACGGAAATCCATGATGCGGGAATATGGGAACGCATCGGCATGTTATGTATGGTCGTCGCCTGCTTTGTACTCGGACTGTTTCCCACCTTCGTCATCCTGCAACTGGACTTCGTCACCGAAATGCTGGTACACCACTCGCTCGGTAGCAGCGCGGTAAAAAATGGTTGGTTGCTGCTCACGCCGATCCAAGCCGAGCGTGCCAGTTACGGACCGTTGATACTGATGGTCATCATGGTCGCGGGAGGACTGCTCACCATGCTGACAGTTAAGTGGTTTTACCATGGTCGCCTGCGCCGGGGCCCGGCATGGGATTGCGGTTACCCCGCGCAAACTGCTCGCATGCAGGACAGTGCCGAGGGTTTCAGTCAGCCTATCCGGAAAATTTTTGAATGGTTTATGGGTTTGATTAAAGAGGTACCCACACCGTTCGATTTGCACCCGCATTACCATTCCGAAACGCAGGATCGTTTATGGAATATTTTCTATGTACCGATCAAGCAACTCAACGAGATGATTGGCAATCAGGTCGGAAAACTGCAGCACGGACGCATCCATATTTATCTGCTGTATAGCTTCGTCACCCTGTTGGCTTTACTGGCGTTTATCCAATAGGCATACAGAGGAAATTATTTGTGAAGAAGCTTATGCCTATTTCCCTCACCTCAATCCTCTGGATGGGACAACTAGCCATTCGACTAAGCTGCAAAAAACCGCAGCTAAGTCGCTGGTTATCCCGCCTGCGGAGAGAGCGAAGCGAGGGGGGCGAAGCCAAGCAAACGAACGCTGCTCGAGGTCTTCATTAAATGGGCTATACCGCGATACTATTTCAATTGGTGCAGAACGTGCTGGTATTGCTGGCAGCTCCGCTGCTGTTGGGCTGGATCAACCAGTGTCGCGCCGTGTTGCAAAACCGCAGCGGTGCGGGAATATTGCAGCCTTACCGCAACCTGCTCAAGTTGTTTTACAAAGATGCCGTGCTGGCGCACAACGCCTCGCCGCTGTTCCGTGCCACGCCCTATATCCTGTTTGCCTGCATGTGGCTGGCGGCGGCGCTGGTACCGGTGCTGGCGACCGACTTGCCGCTTTCTCCTGCCGTGGATGTGATTGCGCTGGTCGGAATTTTCGCGCTGGCACGGGTGTTTATTTCGCTGGCCGCGATGGATATCGGTACCGCTTTCGGCTCGCTGGGTGCGCGCCGCGAAATGCTGGTTGGCTTCCTCGCCGAACCGGCGTTGCTGATGGTGCTGTTTACTGCATCCACTATCAGTCAATCGACCTCGCTTGTTACCATCGTGGAAACGCTGGCACATAAACAATTCGTGTTATATCCCAGCATGACCTTTGCCGCTGTCGCTTTTGTCATGGTAATGCTCGCCGAAAATTCGCGCGTTCCGGTGGACAATCCCTCCACCCACCTCGAACTCACCATGATCCACGAAGCAATGATTCTGGAGTATTCCGCACGCCATCTGGCGCTGGTGGAGTGGGCTGGCGCGCTCAAGCTGCTCGCCTACATGACCATCGGCATTGCCTTGTTTGTGCCCTGGGGTATCGCCGAGAGCGGTGACTGGGCTGCATTGCCGCTGGCAGTATTGCTGTTGTTTATCAAACTGCTGATCGGCGGCGCGGGACTCGCGGTGCTTGAGACCGTATCCGCCAAGATGCGTATTTTTCACGTGCCGGAATTTATGGGCACCGCCTTTCTGCTGGCTGTGCTGGGGTTGCTGACGCATTTCCTGCTGGAGATGAACGTATGAGTCCACTTACAAGCATTCCCTTCACCGCCCAAGTGATCAACATGTGCGCAGCGTTGCTGCTGCTAATCGCATTCTCAATGCTGTCACAGCGACGTATCTTGTCGTTGATTAATTTATTCGCCTTGCAGGGTTTTGTACTCAGCATCAGCACGGCGGTGGTTGCCTATTCTTCCGACCAGTCCCACCTGTATTATTCTGCCGGGCTGACCTTGCTACTGAAAGTACTGCTGTTACCCTGGATTTTGCACCAACTGATCCGCAAGCTGAACATCAAATGGGATGTGGAAACCATGTTCAATATCCCGACCATTATGCTAATCGGTTTGGCCTTGGTGGTATTCGCGTTCAATCTGGCCGCACCGATTTCGCAAATGGCAGGCACTATCACCAAGAGCACCTTGGGCATCGCCATGGCCAGCGTGCTGCTGTCTTTCCTGATGATGATTACACGCAGCAAGGCAGTGCCGCAGGTAGTGGGTTTCCTCGCCATGGAAAACGGACTCTTCTTTGCCGCCACCTCGGCCACTTACGGCATGCCGATGGTGGTGGAGCTGGGCATCGCGCTTGACGTGCTGGTAGGCATGTTCATCCTCGGTATTTTCTTCTTCCAGATACGTGTAGCTTTCGACAGTCTGGACTTGAAACATATGGAAAAGCTGAAGGAAGACTGACGTGGAAATTTTCTGTGTAATGGGCATTCCCTTGTTTGGCGGCATTTTGCTGGCGCTACTCGGCACCCGCAAGGACGCGCCGGAAATTAATTCGGCGATGAGTTTTTGCACCTTTCTTGCAGCAATTGTTCTTACGGTGCGCGTGATCTCCAGTGGCTCGTTCAGTGTTTGGGATGAACAATTTTTTGTCGATGCCTTTAATGTATTTCTGGTTGCTCTGACGGCGTTCGTTGGTTTTACCACGTCGCTGTTTTCGCGCCCCTATATGCGCATCGAACAACACCACGGCAAACTCACCGTCAACATGCTGCGTCTGTACTACAGCATGTACCAGTTGTTCAGCTTCACCATGCTGCTGGCACTACTTACCAACAACATGGGCATCCTGTGGGTGGCGATGGAAGCGGCCACGCTCACCACGGTGCTGCTGGTGTCGCTATACCGGACCCCTGCCAGCATCGAAGCGGCGTGGAAATATTTCATCCTGTGCGGTGTTGGCCTGGCGCAGGCACTGTTCGGCACCATCCTGTTGTATTTTGCGGCTGAAAAAATTCTCGGGGCGGGCGGGACAGCACTGCTATGGACGCACCTGAATGCGGTTAAAACTCAACTTGAGCCGACTGTGCTGTCCCTTGCGTTCGTGTTTCTGTTGGTCGGCTACGGCACCAAGGTTGGATTGGCACCACTGCACAACTGGTTGCCGGATGCCCACGCCGAAGGCCCGACGCCTGTGTCGGCGGTGCTTTCCGGCCTGCTGCTGAATGTCGCACTGTACGCTGTTGTGCGTTCCAAAGTGCTGGTGGATGGTGCGCTCGGTACTCATTTTGCGGGCAATTTCATGATGGGCTTCGGCCTGCTCAGCGTGGTAATGGCAGCCTTTTTCCTGTCGCGACAAAAAGATGTGAAGCGCATGTTCGCCTATTCTTCCATTGAGCACATGGGGCTGATGACTTTTGCTTTCGGCATGGGCGGGCCGGTCGCCACCTTCGCCGGAATGTTGCACATGACCGTACACAGCCTGACCAAGTCCGCCATTTTCTTCACCGTAGGCCACGCTGCACAAAAATCCGGTACTCAGTTGATGGATGGTATTCGCGGCCTAATCAAGACCAGCCCCACAGTCGGCTGGGGCTTGGCGCTGGGCACGCTGGCGATTCTCGGCATGCCGCCGTTTGGCGTGTTCACCAGTGAATTCATGATCCTCACCACTGCCATGCACAGTTACCCGTGGACCATGCCCTTTCTGCTCACCGCATTGGGCGTGGCCTTCGCCGCGATCTTCGGTCGTGTGCAGATGATGGTATTCGGCGAAACTACCGGTGAGCGTTTACCTCACCCGCCCGCGTTGATCCCTGTGTTCATTCATCTTTTGTTGGTGTTACTGCTGGGCTTGTATATTCCACCCTACCTTGCCGAGTGGTATCGGCAGGCGACGGCGTTGATAGGATGATGGATAATGCATGGACAAGGAGAACAACTGTGCCAAATAATTTGTTGACGCCGGAAAAATTGCAGTCCGCAGTGCATCGCATTGTCGCCAACATAGCTTCGCCTGCACGGGTGATTTTATTCGGTTCGCAGGCACGTGGAGACGCAGACAAGGATTCAGACCTTGATTTAATGGTCATCGAACGGGAATTACCGGATAAGGCTGCGGAATATTTGCGTCTGAAAGCAGCCATCGGGCGAATGGGCGTGGGTGTGGACTTGCTGCTTTATTCGGAAGCGGAGTTCGAACGCCGCAGCCAAGTGCCGGGCACGGTTCCGTACTGGGCGAAAAAAGAAGGAAAGGTGTTATATGACACCGCAGCGTGAAGAGGCCGAGCGCTACCTGCGTCTGGCCCGGCGTGACGAAGCTGCATTCCGCGCGTTGCTGGCTTCCTCCACGGTGGACTTTGCCGTAGCGTGTTTCCACGCCCAGCAGGCAGTCGAAAAGGCGTTGAAAGTGGTCATGTTTCTGCATGGGCTAGAGTTTCGCCGCACGCACGACCTTGAGGAATTGTCGGGTACGCTAGCGGATGCAGGAATCAATATTCCGCTAAAGGAAGACGAGTTGCGCCGCCTGACACCTTATGCCGTCGAGTTTCGTTATGACGACGAACAAATACCGCTAGTCTCTCCAGAACAAGCAATTTTGTACACCTCACGGGTGTTTGCTTGGGCAGATAACAATTTGGCAAAATTGCCATAAGATACAGCACGGCAAATTAAGCGAGTTACAAAACATGCATCTCGAAGACTTTACCTCGACCTTTCCCAAACTTCCCGGAGCCATGCCGATATGGCATGGCATAGTCAACGCCCATGATCTGCACGAATTATGCGAGCAGGTGAAACATGACGGTGGCAAGCTGGTGGCACTGTGGGGAGAAGACAGGAATCAGGATGTAGGATCGGGGATTGTGGATTCAGGATTCAGAAGCAAGCCGGGTACAACTCCCGATTTTAAATCCCAAATCCCAAATCCTCAATCCTCAATCTCAAATCCCGGATATGCTTTACACGTCGCGCTGGTATGCGCAACAGGAATGCTGGTACTTACCCTGCCGGTAGCTCAAGAAAAGCCCGACTTTCCCGATCTAAGCGAGTTATTCCCGGCGGCGAATCGCATGCAGCGCAGTGTGGCAGATATGCTGGGCATCCACCCCACTGACGGCGACAATCATCACAAGTGGCTGCGTCATGCAGCATGGCCCGGCAACGTGCATCCGTTGCGCAAATCGTTCGATATTGCAACTCGCTTCCCGCTTGAAGAAGATAACTATCCCTTCGTCGAAGTCACCGGGAGAGGTGTTCATGAAATTGCTGTCGGACCGGTGCACGCGGGCATTATCGAACCCGGACACTTCCGTTTTTCCGTTGTCGGTGAACGCGTGTTGCGCTTGGAAGAACGCTTTGGTTACAAACACAAGGGCATCGAAAAACGCTTCGAAGGAATGACCCTGCAGCAGGGTGCAAAACTGGCCGGACGCATCTCCGGCGACACCACGGTGGGCTACGCTTGGGCTTATGCACAGGCAGTGGAAAGCGTAACCCGAACGACTCCGCCCGAGCGCGCACTGTGGTTGCGCGCACTGTTCCTCGAACTTGAGCGCCTGCTCAATCATATCGGCGACCTTGGCTATCTTGGTAACGACGTGGCATTGTCTTTTGGATTTTCGCAGTTTTGGATACTCAAAGAAGATTTGCTGCGCATGAATGGCGCATTGTTTGGTCATCGCTATCTGATGGATCGCATCGTGCCGGGAGGGGTGACCTGCGATCTCGACAACGCCGGACTATTGCGCATTGCTGAAACACTGAACCATATCAAACATGAAGTCGCCATATTGAAAGAAATTTACGACGAACATGCCGTCATGCAAGATCGCTTTCTGACAACAGGGCACGTTGCCTCCGATCTCGCAGCCCAACTCGGACTGACCGGTCTGGCCGGACGTGCCAGCGGGCAAGCGTGGGATGCACGCGCGCAGTTCCCTTGCGTGCCCTACGATCAACTTGATGTAAACATGGCCACCCACCGCAACGGCGATGTGGCAGCACGAGTGCTCATGCGCTTCGAGGAAATCACTGAATCGATCCGTCTAATTCGCCTAATGCTGGAAAAACTCCCCGAAGGAGACTTGTTATCCGAACTTGGCAATGCCGCAGAAGGCGCGCTTGGTATAGGTTGGGTGGAGGGCTGGCGCGGAGAAATTGTGCTGGCCCTACATGTAGGCGAGAACAATCACATACACCGTCTGCACCCGCACGACCCTTCATGGCAAAATTGGCCGGTGCTGGAACACGCCATCATCGACAACATCGTGCCCGACTTTCCGCTCATCAACAAATCGTTTAATCTGAGTTACAGCGGAGTGGATTTATAGCCATGCTACAGATCATCAAACAAATCTTCCGCACCGGCAACAAGAGCGAAGCCCCGCCGCAGCCGGATGATGCTTTGCGCAATGAAGTCCGGCAGATCAACGAACAAATTTTGCGACACGTCGGACACGCGCTGGCAATCCGCCATGTCGATGCCGGTTCCTGCAACGGTTGCGAACTGGAAATCCACAGCCTTAACAATGCCTATTACAACATTGAAGGGCTTGGCATACATTTCGTCGCCAGCCCGCGCCATGCCGACATGCTGCTGGTCACCGGCCCCGTGTCGCGGCATATGGAGATTGCGCTCAAGCGCACCTACGATGCCACACCCGATCCCAAGCTGGTTGTCGCCTTAGGGGACTGCGGCTGCGACGGTGGCATTTTTGGCGAGAACTATGCGAGCTGTGGCAAGATCGCCAATGTGATTCCGGTGGATGTCAGCGTGCCCGGCTGCCCCCCCACCCCTACTGCGATTTTGCAGGGGATACTAACTGCGGTTGGTAGCCGAAAAGCGTCAAGCTAGAAGTACTAGTAATCATTTTTAAATGGCCGCTTCGTGGTAACTAATTTTATAAAATGAAGAACTGCAAACGAGATGTTAAATACTGTTGTCCCGTTTGCTACGAGTTGCTTCTCTTCGTCCAAACCGGACGCTGAAGAATTTTTGAAAAGGTGAAGAACTAGCCTAAGGCAGAGTCCGCTTTCTCAATTATCGAGCTCACCCTTCTAACCCTTCAACGTTTGTATTCGGTAAGCAATTTGGTGCGGTGTCATTTCAAGTCTTGCTTATCAGGTTTATGGGCGTCATACTTATGCAACTTGTACTAGGTTTAATCCCACTGAGTGGAGTAAAAATGAGCTATGCAGACTTAATCGGTAAAAGGCTACAAACTCTTCCTGAGACAAAACAGGCAGAGGTTTTCGACTTCGTTGAATTTTTGGCTACCCGCAATCAAGCAGAACCTGACGACAAAAGAACACTGGCAAATTCATCTTTGGCGGACATGATGAAAAGCCCTTTAATAGTGCCTGGTTTTGTCCCCTTGAGCCGCGAGGAAGCAAATGCACGCTAATGCATTTGTTGATACCAACATTTGGCTATATTCTTTGATACAAAGCAGTGATGACGACAGACATCAGAAGGCGATCGATTTTCTACTTCAATTATCTTCTCCCGTAATTAACTCGCAGGTGATTCGTGAAATTTGCAGTAACTTGAAGAAAAAGACGCAAATCCCGGAAAATCAAATTCGGAGCTTGATTAAGGGCTGGTATCAAGATTGCAGAATCATTAACTCAAACGCATCTCAACACTTGCTGGCATCAAGTCTTAGGGACTCATACTCTTTCAGTTATTGGGATAGCCTGATCGTTGCGTCAGCTCTTGATGCTGGATGCGCAACTTTGTTTAGTGAGGACATGAAACACGGGCAGAAAATTGAAAATGCTTTAACCATCATTAACCCGTTCATCTAATTTCCATCTCTGAATTACATCTTCAGGTACTTTCTGGAAACGGAAATAAGAGTGCCTATTTAATGATAATCATGTAGCCGGCCTCCTAGCTGCGTAGTTGCAGCAAGGGTAAAGTTTAAGGTGCGAACCAAACCTAACCCAAGGAGACCGACATGAAGAAGTATATCGGAATTGATCTGCATTCGAACAACAGCGTGGTGGTTGTAACAGACGAAGAAGACCGCATCATTTTTCAAAAGCGTCTGGCAAACAAGCTGAATGAAATACTGGCGTCGCTTGCGCCATACCAGGAGGAAACCGTTGGTGTGGTGATTGAATCGACCTACAACTGGTATTGGCTGGTGGATGGCTTGCAGGATGCGGGGTATCAGGTGCATCTGGCGAACCCTTCGGCGATCAAGAAATACGAAGGGCTGAAGTTTAGCGGAGACTTCGCAGACGCAGCCTACCTTGCACATCTGCTGCGCCTTGGCTTATTGCCTGAGGGCTATATTTTTCCACGGGAGCTACGTGCAGTACGAGATCTTGCACGAAAGAGGATGCAACTGGTGCGCTGCCGGACGGCACAGATTTTATCTATCGAGGGCATTCTGGTACGGGAAACCGGTGGTCGAATGAGCGGCGAGAAGGTCAAGACGATGACAACCGAAACAGTTGCAGCATTTGGTTTTGTGCCCGATGTAACTTTGGCGATGGAGTCCAACCGAATAATCTGCCAGGCACTGCAGCAGCAGATCAAGATACTGGAGGAACGATTGGAATCGGAGGTGAAACTGCAACCGGGATACCGACTCATCAAAACGATTCCCGGAATAGGTCAAGTACTGGCCACGACGATCATGCTTGAAGCTGGCCCCGTGTCACGGTTTGCGGATGTCGGAAACTTCAGTTCTTACTGCCGCTGTGTTGACAGTCTACGCGAAAGTAATGGCAAAAAGAAAGGATCAGGCAATACCAAGAACGGTAATAGATATCTAGCCTGGGCATTCATGGAAGCGGCGAACTTTGCGTTACGCTATTGCCCGGAGGCCAAGCGCTTTTATGAGCGCAAGAAGAATCGGACCAATCGGATCGTGGCGCTCAAGTCAGTTGCGCACAAGTTGGCTCGCGCAAGTTATTACATCTTGCGAGACCAACAACCGTTCGACGTAAAAAGATGTTTTGTTTAGAGTTTGGCCAAAGGCGTTGAGCCAGGTTAACGGACTGGAGTCAAACCACTTCGAATGATTGGACAACGCCTTTGTGCCATCTGTTTTGTGCAACACTGAATCGCCCAAGCCGTGAGCCACTTAAGGACTGGAGTCGAAATAATGACAGCCACGTTGAATGTAACAACCAATTGGACACGTCTTGGCACCAAAGTTTCTCTGGGACGGCAAAAGCCGTCAGGGCTTTCGTAAAGCATTACGATAAGCTTGATCTCGATGGGTGTCTGGTGCGATTCTCTTCGCAACCAATTGAATGAGAAAACGGGTGCGGTTAAGTTTGCAAAAAGCAAGGTGGCATGGCTTTATGCTTCGTAGTAGCGCAACTAGATTGCGATGGTTATATTTTGCACTTGACTACCGGCCGACTAATGGGCGTCCGTTATCGGGCAACGAGTCCGAGATTAGCTACGGCCGCAATGGGTTAGGAGGGTGAGCTCGACAGTTGAGAAAGCGGACTCCCTCATAGGGTAGTTCAGCTCCCTTTTCAAAAAATCTTCAGCGACCGCTTTGGCCGATTATGTAGAACGCTTGATTATGCGGACTCAATGCTCTGCGCCCACCCTAAAACCTTGGCTAGTGCGGAAGACTTTAATGCAACGGTATACATAATCCGCAATCGACCAAAGGTAGGAAGTTGTTGTCGAGGTGACACTGAGATGAACGTCATCGCTGCACTACTAGTCTTTGTGCGGTATCACTGGAAATCTATGACCGATTTTGCTTTTACAGGCAGTTGCCTAGCTCCAGAAATTATGTCGACTTCGCACAATCAATTTCTTCGGGGAAGTCTCTTGGTGCTTGGCTTCCGCGAAAACTCACTGCTGCCATTCTCCATAATCAAGCGTTCTACATAATCGGCCAAAGCCGACGCTGGGGGGGGTAAAAATGCGTATAACAAGCCTACAGGAGAGTCCGGTTTCTCAATTTTCGAGATCACACTTCTAACTCCAAGCGGCCATCAGACTTGCGTAGCGCGAGGGTCTTGATAGGACGCATGATCTGCTCTTCGAGAGTGATACCTGCTGAACAACATCTTTCATCAGTGCGCGGGTTCAAATATGAAGCGCAACGCCTGACTTAAAGAATACTTGATTCGGTGTCTGAAATCCAAGTCCGAGTAAGCAGGGAGGTTACCCTCCCCACTCCTCACTGACCCCACCGTGCGGGACTACCGCAGTGGGTTCGTCAGGCTGATTCACCGTGTTGACCACGCATGAGTAATGCGCGGACGCAGCAAAGGATACCGCGCCAGTATATGACAGAATTTCTCCCATGAGAGGCGCCTTCCTCGCGTCCTGCGAGCAAGCCACCTTCGCCAGATGCTGCGCACCGTATGCTCGAACTTCGTCAAACTCCGATAGTTCGTCGGTCGGCCGTAGTACTGGTAGTGACCTCGCAGTTTCGCATTGAGTATCCGCTGCTGGTATTCCAATGGGTCATGCAGATGCTCCCGACACCATGCAGAAATGGCCACAAGCCCTCTCCGCAAGCGCTTCTTCATCGTACCCAGATGAATCATAAAGAACCCAGCCCGGCTTGTAGCACACCGGTGCGTAAAACCCAGAAAGTCGAATGTTGCTGTCGAACCCTTCTTCCGTTTCGCCTCAAAGTAGGCACTACACCCAAACTTTATCAGTCGGGTTTTCTCCGGGTGAAGGGTCAGGCCATATTTCGCAAACCTCTTCGGCAGAACCTCCAATACGCGTTCTGCATCTTCCTTGTACTGGAAGCAAAGCAGTCCATCATCGGCATATCGGATTTCGTGAGCTTCCCCTTTCAAGCGCGGTTTTACTTCTTCCTCAAACCACACATCCAGCACGTGGTGAAGATAGATGTTTGCCAGCAATGGGCTGATGATTTGCCCTTGGCCGGTTCCCGTTTCGCTCGTCAAGAGTCGCCCTTGATCCACTACTCCAACGTTGATCCACTTACCTATCAATCCAAGAATGCTTGAGTCACTAATCCTTTGCTCAACCATCTCCATGAGTTGTTTCCGTACAATCGAATCAAAATAGGAAGTGATATCCAGCTCAAGAACATACTCCATCGGCCTACGACAGATCACTTGGCCAACTTCGTCCAGCGCATCGTGTGCACTTCGCCTCGGGCGAAACCCGTGAGAGCAATCGAGAAAGTCCTGCTCGAATATCAAGTTGAGAACATCCACCGTGGCTCGCTGTACGATCTTGTCTTCAAGTGAAGGGATTGAGATTGGTCTCTTCTTCCCGTCTTCCTTGTCAATATAGATTCGTCGCAGCGGTTGCGCGCGGTAGGTGTTGCTCCTCAGCTTTTCGTGCAGTTTTGTGAGATTCTCAATCAGGCGCCCTTCGTAGTCCCTGCACGTGACACCATCCACACCAGCGGCGGCGTTCTTGCGCAAATTATCAAATGCTTCCCATAGCGCTCCTATCGTCAGAACGTGAGCGATCGAGTAAAACTTGCGTCCTGCATCCTGCTTAGCCAATTCGGCTAGTTGACTCAGTTCCATTTGACATACCTTATCGAGTTCAGAGTCTCGTGCATGTGGTTCTTCATCAATACATCTTCCTGTTCATCCCTTCCCTCCGGTGGATACCGTGGCCGCCCCTTGCGGGAGCCCTGCGGTTCTCCAACTTCAACGGTACTATGGATTCGTAAGACTGCTCTTCTGCCCTTGCCTGCACCTCCGGTTTCCCTTGGTTGCAGGAGACTCCGTTTGAGGGTTATTCGCTTCTCTCGGGGAACCCTCTCTCCCCGGAAACCGGGTGACTTTGGTTTGGGCGTCACCGAGTGCCCAATTTACGGAGAAGCAGAGAGCTCTCCTGGGTTCATGGGAAATCCTTCGTAAGCATGCCCCGGACAAGCGACTCCGGCGATCCCGAGTACACCTCGCATAACGGTGCACCGGATACTGCCTTCCGCAAAGAGAACGGCGTCGGCATCACGATCAGACCAATTTCGGAGCTCATTACTCGCGGCCTACTTACTTGCTGTGTACGCTTCGCACCCGCCAGTCACCCGGCGAATGGCAACACTCGCTACCGGCCTGCACGCTACTGCTTTGACCGGGCTGGACTTGCACCAGCTGGATTTCAATAAAGAGTTTCACTGTCTCATCACAGATTCCCCCTTTCCACGCTTTTCCCAGCGCGATCTCTTTCTAGGTCGGTTGTTTAATCTTTCCATCGCGGTGTTGATCTCCTGTCGTGTAATTGTTGTAAAGTCTCTGTTCTTGGGGAAGTATTGTCGTATTAATCCGTTTGTGTTTTCGTTCGTTCCTCGCTCCCATGATGAGTATGGGTGTGCGAAATAAAAGCCAGCTTTCAACTTCTTGGCAATTTCTTCGTGCCCGGCGAATTCCTTTCCGTTGTCAGAAGTAATCGTCCTTACCTTTTTTCGGTAAGGCTTCAGCAGAGCTATCATAGCCTGGCTGACTGCTTGTGCAGTCTTGCGTTCTACCTTCTGGATCAGTGTGAATCCGGTCTTACGTTCTACGATACTCACAATCGCTTGGCGGTGGTTCTTGCCTATCACTGTGTCCGCTTCCCAGTCACCGATACGGCTACGCGTCTCAACGATGGCAGGACGATCTTCAATGGATAGCCTATTGGGTATCGTTCCGCGTCGTTCAGCCTTGCCGTATCTCTTCCTTCGTTGCTTCTGGCAACGCAGGTTCTTCCATAGCATTCCGCCCGCTCGTTTATTTGCATAGACTCGCTGGTAAACCGTTTCTGGGCTGATGGCTGCATGCCCGCTGATCTGCTCTGGGCTCCATTGGAGCATCAGCATATCTTGAGCGAATTCCCATGTCGCAGCATCAATCGTTCGTGCATTCAGCGCCTGCCTATCAACCGACTTGCTGTGCGCTTGTTTGGGACGGTAGCCACGTCGCCCACCGTTCCGAGTTAATTCTCTGCTGATGGTAGACTGACTTCGCTTCAGTACCTCGGCTATCTCTTTTTGCCTATGTCCCGCCTTCTTCAAGGCGTAAATCTGGTATCGTTCTTCTCGGGTGATATGTGTATAGTTCATTTGTGCAATTTCGACTGGCTGGTCAAAGGGCATTGATGCTACCGCATCTCACCCACCTGACCTGCATTATTCAAAATTGCGCTTCATACTAGAATCCGCCGTGAATTAAACCGGGCGTGGCAACTCACTCATCAACTCGATATCAAACCATTGACTTTTTCCCACGTAATATTTATTCTTAATTCTATTCATATGTCTATTCATAACAATGCCGCCTCATACAGAATCGATTCGAACGCAGTTGGCTCGTGGCCCTATTCAGGCTAGGCAACTTATTGAAAAAATAGGCCTAAGTCAACCTACCATTTCGCGTGCAATAGCCGCACTTGGAGTCGATGTCGTGCGAATCGGTTCTGGACCATCTATTCAATACACCTTACGAGATACTGGCAGGGGCATAAACGAAGTACCAGTTTATCGAGTTTCTGCAGAAGGGACGATTCGGCAACTTGGAACTCTGATTCCAGTTCGTCCAGAGGGTTTCGTGATGATGCAGAGTGATGGTAAAACGTTGTACAGCGCTTCCCTTCCCTGGTGGCTTTACGATATGCGACCGCAGGGGTATCTTGGCCGAGCCTTGGCCGCCAATCATGCCAAGTTACTCGGACTACCGTCGCAGTTAACTGATTGGAATGACACACATGCGCTCCGTGCGTTGCTCGCGCATGGGCATGATGCAATCGGTAACCTACTACTGGGCGAAGCAGCGCGAGACACGTTTTTATCCACCACAAACCTCATACCCGTTACTTCGCAACAGAAAGCCGAGCGCTATATCCGGTTTGCTGAAGAGTCTACTCGCGGCGAGTCACCCGGCTCATCTGCCGGTGGCGAGCAACCTAAATTCCTCGCCTATGTCGAAACGGCAGCAGGGCCACGCCATATCATCGTTAAATTTACAGTTGCAGAAGATAACCCAGTAACAGAACGTTGGCGCGATTTGCTCTTGGCTGAGCATCTCGCACTCAACACCCTCAACAATGCACAAATTTCTGCAGTACAAACGAGCGTAGTGGATTTTGGTAACCAGCGCTTCCTAGAAATAGAACGGTTTGATCGGGTAGGCGAATTTGGCAGACGGGGTCTGTTTAGTATGGCAGCACTTGATGCTGAATTTGTCGGTGCAGGAAACGGCTGGGCAACCATTGCCCAAGCCCTGGCAAAAGAAAAGTACATCGAACCTTCGGCTGCAGATGCAGTTGCTCGGTTACAGGCAATCGGTGTACTGATAGGCAACACAGACATGCACACGGGAAACTTGTCATTCGTTTCCGAGCATGGTCGTCCATATCAGCTTGCGCCTGCCTACGATATGCTGCCCATGGCGTTCGCACCAAAGACCGGAGGGACAATTCCATCAACGCTACCCGATGCGACAATTCACGCCAACATTTCGCCCAATATGTGGCGGAATGCAGAAATTGTTGCACGAGTGTATCTAACCTCGCTACGGCGAGAGACAGGCTTCTCTCATTCTTTCAATTCTTGCATTGATGCACTAGAAAACCATATTGAGAGCGCTGCGAGAAAGATTGCACGTCTAACAAACTGATTCAAGTGCTTGCTTTTGGATAACCTTAGTCAACTTTTCGGCCTTATGTGCCGCGCTCCATAAGGCCGACCCAGAGAAAATGACGGCCACGTCGTTCTAAACTCAAGCATACTGTTACAGGCTAAAACTATCAACGTGATAAATACATCACGTCATCGTCGACTTCGACCTTAAAAGCATGTAAGAAATTATTACCAATCAAAACATCATTTACCATGTTAGGTGCAACAAAAGCAGGAACATCATTAAACTCAAATCCACCAAAAGCTACCTTTGTTAATCTTACTCTACAAAAATCAGCCATCCCATTAGCCGTAAATGTTTGCCCAGCTTTTTCACAATTTCGTACTCCCAGCGAATAAGCGATTCGCCCCGAAATTGTAGTCATACTGGCACCAGTATCTAAAATCATAGTAACAGGAAAGCCACCAATATCGCCTTTGATGTTATACCCACCATTCAAACCGCGCCGAATACCAATTTTTCGACGCTCATTCTGAACTGGCTTTTGTGATTCGACAACCAACGCACCGGTATTACACGGTTCCGACGATAAATATGAACCATTGCCGTTTTTGCACTTATAAATATCAGCAAATGCAAATGATGGAAGAAAAACCAGCAGCAAGAATAGCCTAGACATGATATTTTTCGTCGCTACGAAAACAATAATAAAACTCTAACACAGCTAATAATCAAATGTCACCGATGTGATCGGCATCCGTCATCGCTTCGGCCTTATGCAAAGCTTTACATAAGGCCGAGTTCCGGGCAGCCAAAGCATCTTCATTGTCTGTCTGTTGCCAGCACGAGCCGGAATTACATCCCATCAATTCGGAATGCAGGGGACAGGTCTAACTTTGTGGCATGGCAGTATAGAAAACAACTGGGGCACTATTATTTTTGCAGACTTGAGAATTTAATCCACAAAGAACCTACAGCGATGGCTACGAACGCATGACTTCTGAAATTGGACGTTCATCTGGTGAGGCTCAGCGATTCGTGTGGAGTGTGTTGTGGAAGCTCTAACTCAACCCCGGACTTGGAGCCAAAGAACTTCACGGAAAGGTCACCTAGCTTCTTTGGAGTAGCGACTGCTTGACGCAGAATGCGCCTAGCTTCTTCCTCCATTGATACTTGATGATAGACCGCGCGGGTGCGTAGACGAGTGATTGTGTCGTCGTCCAATTTACGGATGAGTAAGCTAGCCATTATATTCTCCTAAAATTTAGGCTGAGTTAGTGGCAAGAAGGTTGCCATTGTATCTTCCGCAAAATGTCGAATAATGATGTACTGGCCACGAAGAAGAGAAATTGTTTCGTTGACAGTACTGTTTCCGATTCGGAGCCAAATTATTTTTGGGGGTGCGCCAAACACAAGGCTTCGTTCATAGAAATCAGTGTCCTTTGACGCCAGCAAAAAACCATGTTCTGCCGCATAGTTCCAGACACTCAGATCATCCGCACCTAATAGCCCAACATCTCGCACATGACTTGATTCAGGGTAAATATCGGCGAGCGCTGCCACCAGCCTAGAAAGGTTCTCATCGAACAGAAGCTTCATACTGCCGAGAATAGCCTTTGTTCCCGCTGAGCTGCAAATGCAAGCGTGGCTAAAATCTCCTCATGCGCCAGATCAGGAAAGTCCGCAATTATTTCATCCGCTGACATCCCGCTGGCCAAGTACTCCAGAATGTCGGAACCAGTAATGCGCGTGCCGTTAATAACCGGCTTTCCACTGCGTACTGCCGGGTTAATCGTTATGCGATCTAAAAGCTCAGACATTTCAGACTCCGTAGAAACAGAAACGCACAAAGTATAAGCGTAAGCAAACGTGCGTTTTTATGCCGAATAAGAGCAAGAGACTGCGGCAGTTCAGTTCCGCCAATCTCCACTCAGCAGCTAATCGTTACCATACACGATGCGTACATTCTCAGCCCCGAGCAGAGTTCTCAGATCGTTGAGCAATATATCCGGCAGGCTGACTTGCCATGCCTCTCCCAAGCGCATCGGGACAGTAGCCAGCAGGTTGGTATAGCGCAACACGACCGGACATTTGCCGCCGCACCACGGCTTCAGTAGCTCAGTTAGCCGGGGAATGCGAACCGGTGAATTGATCGAACAAGTAATCTCCAGTCGCTTGGCTGATGTTGCGCGAGCCGAAGCCAGATCGAACACCTCTTCCGCTGTCACGCGCATGCTGCCGGAATATTCGTCGAAGCTGGCTTTGCCTTTGACCACCAGTAATTCGCCTTCGCGTATCCAGGTACGGCTGCCTTCGTAGAGTTCATTGAAAGCGGTGACTTCGAGTTGCGCGCTACCGTCTTCAAGTTTGATGATCGCCATGCGGCCGCGACGCGTTTGCTGAATACGAATTTCCGCGACCATACCCGCCAGTAATACTTCTTTTCCGGCACGCCGCCCTGCTCCATTCTGCGGAGCGCTCGGCGGTGTCACTTCGCTCAAACGCATTTTGACGAAATTAGCCAATTCCTCGGCGAATTCCTGATATGGATGACCGCTGAGATAAAAACCCAGGCTGGTCTTTTCATTTTGTAATTGTTCGCGCAGACTCCAACGCGCGACATTCGCCATCGCCACCGGCATATTTATTCCAACATCATCGCCGAACAAACTATTTTGATTGGCCGAGCGCGTTTTCTGATCCGCACTGCCAAGCGCGTCGTCAAGCGTCTCTAACAGTTGCCGTCGATGATCATTGATTGAATCAAACGCTCCGGCTCGGATTAATGCTTCGACAGCGCGCCGGTTCACAATACGGTTATCCACGCGGTGACAAAAGTCGAACAGATTCAAGAACGGCCCGGACTTGCGCGCCTCAACAATATTGCTGATCGCATTTTCGCCAGTGCCTTTCACGGCACCCAAGCCGTAAGCAATTGTCTTTTCGTCCACAGGTGCAAAACGGTATTCCGAGCTATTGATGTCCGGTGGCAGTACAGCTACATTTTGCTCCAGCGTATCAACGTGGAAGTTATGCACCTTGTCGGTGTTATCCATATCGGACGACATGGTGGAGGCCATGAACGCGGCTGGATAATGCGCTTTGAGGTAAGCCGTTTGATATGACACCAGCGCGTAAGCGGCAGAGTGGGATTTGTTAAAGCCGTAACCGGCGAACATCTCCATCAAGTCGAATAGACGTGTAGCCTTAGCCACGTCAAAGTTGAGTTTGGCCGCACCGTCCACAAAAACATCGCGGTGCTTGGCCATCTCCTCCGGATTTTTCTTACCCATCGCACGGCGCAACATGTCCGCGCCGCCCAAGGTATAGCCACCGATGATCTGCGAGATCTGCATCACCTGCTCTTGATACACAATCACGCCATAGGTAGGTTTAAGAGAAAACTCAAGCTCCGGAAAGTAATAGTCGGCTTTAGCCTTGCCGTGCTTACGCGCGATAAAGTCTTCCACCATGCCCGACTCAAGCGGCCCCGGACGATACAGCGCCACCAGCGCAATGATGTCTTCAAACGTATCCGGTTTCAGTTTTTCAATGAGCTTTTTCATGCCCTGCGACTCAAGCTGAAACACCGCGCTGGTATTTGAGCGTTTCAGCAGATCGTAGGTGCGCTTATCGTCTAACGGAATAGCCTCAATAGCAAAGGGAGCCGCATCAGGCGAGGGGTTGTTTTTCTCTTGCAACACTCGAACATAACGCACTGCCCAGTCGATGATAGTTAGTGTGCGCAGTCCAAGAAAGTCGAACTTAACCAAGCCGACAGCTTCCACATCGTCTTTATCGAACTGACTGACCGATTTCTTTTCGTCGCCTTCGTTGCCGCCCTCGGCGCAATACAACGGACAAAAATCGGTAAGCCTACCCGGTGCAATTAACACACCACCGGCGTGCATACCAACGTTGCGCGTTAAATCTTCCAGACGCTCGCCCAGTTCAAGCAACTCGTCCACGCCTTCTTCGCTGTTGATGATCGCATTAAACTCCGGTTCCATTTCGCGCGCTTTTTTCAGCGAAACAGGCTTTACACCTTCCACGGGGACAAGCTTGGAAAGTCGATCACACAGGCCGTAGGGAAAATCCATCACACGACCGACATCGCGAATCACAGCTTTGGATGCCATCGTGCCGAAGGTGGCAATCTGCGAAACGCACGCTTCGCCATATTTGCGACGCACATACTGAATGACCAGCTCGCGCCCGTCCTGACAGAAATCCACGTCAAAGTCGGGCATGGATACGCGTTCAGGATTCAAAAAGCGTTCGAACAGCAATTCGTAACGCAGCGGATCAAGGTCTGTGATACCGAGGCTGTATGCCACCAATGAACCGGCACCAGAACCCCGCCCCGGCCCGACCGGTACGCCATTGGGAAACTTTAGATCGCGATATTGCTTCGCCCAGCGGATGAAGTCTGCCACGATCAGAAAATAACCGGGGAACCCCATTTTTATGATGGTGCCGATCTCGAAAGCCAGACGCTCGGTGTATTCGGGTACTTTTGCAGCACGCACGGCTTCGTCCGGATACAGTTGCCGCATACGCTCTTGCAACCCTCGTTCCGACTCGATACGCAGAAAATCATCCAGCGTTTCGCCGCTTGGAGTGGGAAAATCGGGCAGATGCGGCTTGCCCAATTTCAGCGTGAGGTTGCAACGCTTGGCGATCTCCACGCTGTTTTGCAGCGCTTCCGGCAGGTCGGCAAACAGCGCAATCATCTCGGCTTGGTTTTTGAAATATTGTTGCGCAGTGAACGCCCGCACACGGCGTTTATCGTTCAGCACATAGCCTTCGGCGATACAGACCCTTGCCTCATGCGCCTTGAAATCGTCAATACTGAGAAATTGCACCGGATGGGTGGCAACCACGGGCAACCCGAGTTCCGCCGCCAGTTTCACCGTTTCGCGCAAATGCGCTTCCTCGCGGGCGAAGCCAGTGCGCTGCACTTCCAAATAAAAACGTCCGGGAAAAATACCCGCCCATTCGTGCGCAAGAAGTCGGGCGCTGGCGGCATTACCATTCAACAAGGTTATTCCGACTTCACCCAAGTGCGCACCGGATAAGGCGATAAGACCATCCGTCCCTTCCTTTAGCCATTCCTTGCGAATCTCGGGGCGTCCGTGGTCTTGATTTTCCAGATAAGCGCGTGTTAGCAGCTCGCACAAACGCAAGTATCCGGCGTTGGATTGGCATAACAGCAGCAAACGGTAAGGTTGCTCACGCGTGGCAGTGTTGGTAACAAAAACGTCACAGCCAACAACCGGTTTGATACCCGCTCCGCGCGCCTCCTTGTAGAATTTTACCAGCCCGAATACATTCGACAGGTCTGTCAGCGCCAGCGCAGGCATTGCATCTTGTTTGGCTGCGGCAACAGCCTCACCGATGCGCACGATACCATCGGCGATGGAATATTCGCTGTGAATCCGGAGATGAATAAATGAAGGAGACGGCATATTGATGACGGTGGCAGGTTGGTTCGGATTTTACCACCGCGAGTCCGGTAGATAGACCCTCTACCGGAATAAAAAAACTAAGAGTGCCGTAAGTTATTGGATAATAATGGACTCAAACAAAACATCGGCGACGCCATCTTTCGACGTTAACCCAAGCGCTTTGTTGGCGGCATAACGGGTTTCCAAAATCAGCTTTTGCTTGCCTTCAGATGACTGAACCTGCTCAGGCGTTTTTGCGCTAAGCAACAAAATGATCTCATGCCTGATTACCGGCATATACAGCTTGATTTTATCGCTTACGTCCGGTTTGGCGGGTTTCAACGTAACTGATATTTGAATCACCTGATGCAGCCCAACCAAATTAACCGTAAAGGGTTCCAGCCTTTCGTAACCACCACTGCCACCGCCTTCACCACCGCTCTTTTCCTCGGCATTCGCACTGGTCAAAACCCAAAACATGGTCAAAAACAAAAACGCAAAACTTCTGCGCAAAATTAATCTAAATGGCTTTTGCATCCTGATATCCTTAATTTGTGTCTTGGGCAGCAATAATGGCAAAGATTATAAACGCTTGATATTGCAACACCATGCATTTTTAAACAATAAATCAAATTTATTCACCGGCTATCTCCCCGCGCGTTTTGTGATAATACTCCGCATACTTTAAATCTTCTTTTAGAATGTGATCTACCAATATTTTTTTCACCTGAACACCCGCATCCATCCATTCTGAATCATTACCGTAAGGAACGAATTTTTTATTGATCACCTTAAGGGAATTAATCACCTCGGCATGAATGTTCGCGTGCTGCCTTGTATCGGGGTAATGCCATTCATTGAATAACTTTTCTTCCTGGGAAAAATGCCGCACTGCATCGTCAATTACAAGCTGCAATCTATGCTTGATTTCGGGCGGCGACATACGATCTGTGATGGCACGGTTAAGATCATTTATCAACAAAATAAATTTTTGGTGATCTTCGTCAATCTCGGGGATACCCACGCTCATCTCTTCACTCCAGGCAAACGTCAACGTAGGTCTTCTCATAATTTTCCCCTGAAATTATTCAGCTTGCGTGCACACAGTAACCTTATACCGAGCGGTTGAAACACTATACGCGCTTATCCGATTTCCCTAATTTTGAAGATGGATTCCCTATTCTAACTTGATGCGATTGATTTCTTGACTATTTTATTTAACAACCAATTTCCGCCATACGCACAAAACAATCGCCGGGCAGTGTCAAAGTCCCGGTTCGGAATTACCAGGGAATATTGTTGCCGTCATTGCCAAAAAACTTTCCCGAGTCCGCTATTTTGAGACGACTGATTATTTGCCTAATTCCGGTTACACTTTGCTCGACAGATAGCATTGCATTCGGCCCGCCCATATCTGTCTTGACCCAACCCGGATTAAAAGCAACTGCGGTAATTCCTTTTTCCTTCAAGTCCAGCGCAAGACTTTTTACAACCATATTCGCTGCCGCTTTACTGGAACGATACAGGTAATTTCCCCCGCTGCTGTTGTCCTCAATACTACCCATTTGACTGGTAATAGTAACGATTAGTTTTTGTTGGCTGCGGGCAACATTACCGGCGAATTCCTCGGCCACCTTAAGCGGGGCCATTGTGTTGATATTGAACGCAGTCATCCATTCCGCATAATTGGTATGCCCAAAACCGCCCGCGTCGGATGACGGATAAATGCCGGCATTGTTAATGAGCAGGTCGATAGCTTCATTGGATAATGTCCGCGCCAGACTCTCTATCTGCGCGTGGTTTGTCACTTCAAGCGCATATACTTTTATCTGAGAGGGATACTGTTTTGTCAATTTGCCAAGTGCATCAGATTTCTCGGGATTGCGAGAACAAGCAAATACACGCCACCCCTCTGCGGCATATTGCCTCGATAACTCCAACCCGATTCCTCTGTTTGCCCCGGTGATCAAAGTCGTTTTCATGTTTCCCTCCCTCATCGTCTTAAGCACTCAATCCTGATTGCAACTGGTTATTCCCACTTAAACACATAAGCGCCAATAGCAAGAATTACAACACTCATCGCCGCAAGTATCCAAACATCCGGCATCACTTGGGATAAAGTTGCCCCCTCGTTCATGATCGCGCGTGTGGCTGAAATCATATGGGTAAGCGGGAAGATTTCAGCCGCATATTTCACCCAAGTTTTCGCGCCTTCCAATGAGAACCAGGCTCCGGACAATAGCATCATCGGCCATGTCATAACATTTAGGATTCCACCCGCAAATTCTTCGCTGGCCGTGCGCGCGGCGATCAACATCCCGATGGAGATCATGCTCATCGCCCCCAGAGTATTGACGAGCAACAAATCCCAATACGAGCCTTGCATGTTAAATTTGATGAAAATATTGCAGCCGGTATAAACGATCGTGGTAACCAACATGACCAGTAGCAGGCGGGAAACGAGTTGCGCGAACAGAAATTGAAATGCCCCCAGCGGCGTAGCTTTAAGTCGTTTAAGAAAACCATTCTTGCGATAGCGTACGATCACAAATCCAACACCGAATAAACAGGCGAACATGATGTTCATTCCCAAAATGCCGGGCAGGAACCAGTCAACATAACGAATCTCCGCGCCCTCAACCGCCTGCCGCTCAAATCCGTTTCCTTCAGTCCCCCAAATAATGCGTTCCAACAAATAGCCATTGGGTGAAGTTGAATTCACCCAGTATTTCGGCGCACCGCTGATATCAATGAGCATATCCATTTGATGATGCTTCACCTTGTCGATGCCTTTGTTCAGATCCTCGTACGGGATGAAAGCCAGATGTTGCGTCGATTGCAGTTTAGGCGCGACGGCAGCTAATTTGTCTATGCCCCCAACAATTCCGATTTTGTAAATATCTTTGCCCCCTCCTGAGAAGGTAAACGCCAGCCCAAATACCAGCAAGAAAGGCATGGCGAGATTCCAGGCCAGCGCTGACCGATCCCGCAGGAATTCCATATTGCGTGCATGCAGTACTGCTAGAAATTTTCTCATGGCGCAGTCTTCTTTCCTGTCACATTAATAAACAGATCTTCAAGCGTCCAGGCTCGAATACGCAATTGATCCAGATTGATGCCATTTTCAATTAATTGTTGCAGGGTGTGGTGTAGACGACTGGTACGAATCTCAAGAAAGTCACCGGAATGTACAACTTGAATTCCCAGTACATTTAATTTTTCCTCTGAGTCCGTATACGGAATTTGCAAAACCACATCGCCAAAATGTTCAGCCAGCAATTGAGCTGGCGTACCCTGGGAAACAATGCGCCCTTTGTCCATAATGGCAATTTCATCGCAAAGCGCATAGGCTTCTTCCATGTAGTGTGTGGTTAACACGATGGTTTTGTTGCGCGACTTAACCAACTTGACCAAGTCCCAGAAATTGCGTCGCGCCTGCGGGTCTAACCCGGTGGTGGGTTCATCCAAAAAGATAAGCTCGGGATCGTTGATGAGTGCCAAGCCGAGCAACAAGCGCTGCCGCTGACCACCTGATAATTTACGCGTGTCGCGGTCTAAAATATCCGAGAGCGAACATAATTCAATCACTTCAGAAAGTTGGAGAGTCTTGTGGTACAGACGCTCAAAAAACGCCAGGGTTTCGCGCACTGTCAAAAACTCTTGCAGTGCGGTGTGTTGAAACTGGATACCGACCTCTTCTCGATATCGTGCTCCCAGCGGCGCCCCTTTGTACAAAACCGTGCCACTGGTTGGCTTATTAATCCCTTCAAGTATTTCAATGGTGGTCGTTTTTCCCGCGCCATTCGGACCGAGCAAGCCGAAGCAAATCCCTTTGGAAATGGCAAGGTTTAATCCGTCGACCGCAAGAACTCCGGGGTATTGTTTGACCAGGTTTGCAGCTGAAATTATTGAAGACATAAATTATATTGGTACCCGTTTTGAAAACAGGGTAACTCACTCGCCAAGGATAATGGCTATTCTACTTTACTCTGCCAGCGCAACATATATTGCCGGTTAAAACTCTGTATGCAGACGCACTGAATACTATCGCCTGAAAAATTAATCTGTATTTCCATTGTGCTCACCTCTTTGCAGGCCAGTCACTTTGGATTTTATCGTCCAATACATTAAGGAAAACACATCATGTCAAATACCAATACAGCAAGTGGCCTCCATAAACAAGCAGCAGGCGATCATGAAGCGGCAGCCAAACACCACCACAAAGCCGCAGAAAGTCACGATCAAAACAAAGTGAGTGAGGCAAAGGGCAACTCAAAAAGCGCGCTTGACTGTAGCACCACAGCGCAGAAACATTCGACACAAGCTTGCGAAATGTCCGCCAAGTAATTGAATGTTGATTTAGCATATAAAGAAGATCAGCTTACGGGCTGATTTTCTTTATATGAACGCCGCAGAGACACAAAGTCGTTTGAAGCAGCTTTTAAGAATAGGAATAGTAGAGTTATTTGCGCGATCACTTTTAAATCAATTTGTTATTTAAAATCCGCACGCCCCGCAAATTTTAATATTACGGTTCTGTTCGTCTGTCAAAAGAGTTTGTAGCCATCAAATTTATACGGACAATTGTCGTTCGACAAAAAGTGTACAATCGGTATGTATCTTCCTAAAAATAAATCGATGTCAGCACGCAATATTTGGATAGTTGCTACCGCCCTGTTCACAGCATTTTTGGGTGGTGTCGGATTATTTTATATTTATGAGCACAATTCGTCAGATTTCTCTACGCCTACCACGGTGCAGGATAAGACGAGTGCGGCACCGAATCCAATTACGCCTTTGCCTCTTTCCCAATCGCTGGACACTCGGAAGGTTGCACTCGGTGAAGAGCTTTTTAATGACCCAAGACTTTCTGGCGATGGCTCTATATCCTGTGCTCATTGTCACAACCTCGCTACCGGCGGAGTGGATCGGCTGACTTATTCACGCGGTATCGGCGGCAAAGAAGGCGGAATCAATGCGCCAACGGTATTCAATAGTGGTTTCAATTTCCGGCAGTTCTGGAATGGTCGTGCAGAGACGCTGGAAGACCAGATTGATGGACCGCTGCAAAACCCGGTCGAGATGGGTAGCACATGGCCCGGTGCCATAGCCGCTCTGTCGGAAGATCAGAATTATCGCTCGAAGTTTAAAACCATATATGACGATGGAATTCAACCGCACAACGTCAAAGACGCCATCGCCATTTTTGAACGATCATTAATTACTCCCAACTCCCGCTTTGATCGCTTTCTGCGCGGCGACAAGACTGCATTAAACAACGAGGAACAGGCTGGCTATCGTCTTTTCAAACAATTGGGTTGCATAAGCTGTCATCAGGGAATAAATATCGGCGGCAATATGTACCAGAAGCTGGGCATTATGGAAGACTATTTCGCTGCACGGGGGCATCTCACCGATGCTGATCAGGGAAGATTTAGCGTCACGAATCAAGCCATGGACCGCCATTTCTTCAAGGTGCCGTCACTGCGCAACATCGCTTTAACTCCACCTTATCTGCATGATGGCTCGGCAAAGGAACTTGAAGACGCAGTAAAGGTGATGGCACGATATCAGCTCGGCAGGAAGGTTGATGCGGACGAGGTAAGCAAGATCGCTGCATTCCTTCGTACCCTGACCGGGGAATATAAAGGCAAAACTCTCGAATGAAGTGGATTAATAAATTGGGGGAACAAGCAGACCTTTATCGAATGGGGGCCGCGACTTTCACAGCTATCACGTTGGTGATTCTGTTTATACTTACTCAACCAATCGATTTGCGCAGCCATAATGTCTTGTTAAGTTATTTTAGCCAATTGCAACGCGACGAAGCCCGACTCGGCGAGACTGTAATGGAATTAAACTTCAGTTTGTCAAACAATTACGACAAAGTAAATTCGATCATAAGCAACATGCGAGAGGTCGTAGGCGAGTTGCGAGAAGGTCATGCTGCCAGTAGTTTAAATAAAGATACCGAGTTTCAGCAAAAGTTGCATTTGCTCGAACAGCGTTTATCCGTCCAAGGCGATGTGCTGGAACAATTCAAGTCATCGAATGCAGTATTGAAAAACTCCTTGATCTACCTTCCTAATGCGCGGGATGATTTGGCGCATGAATTGCCTCCGGGAAGCGTTACACGCGAACATCTCAATGATTTGGTCGAGCAAATCCTCCTGATTCGAACCAGGGGGGGATTAGTTGAACATGGCGATTTCAATACCATGATGTCGTCTGTGCAAAAGGAGGCCTCGCATCTCCCTGACCGACTCCGTCAAAAACTCGATTATCTGTTGCTGCACATTCGTCATATTGAACAGATCGAACAGGAGATACCGGGCCTTGTGCAGCAGTTGACCATCAATCCCGAAATTTCCGATGTAACCGAAGCCTACCGTCATTACTACAATCATCAGCAACAACGCGCTACTGTTTATCGGATTTTCCTTTTGCTGGCGACACTGGTTCTGCTCGCATATGCAGTCAATGCTTTAATCCGAATTCGGCAGCAGAATAGGCAACTGAAGCTGGCTGCCAGTGTATTTGCTTCGGCCTCCGAGGGTGTAACCATCACCGATGCAGATGGCGTGATATTGGATGTCAATGGCGCGTTCACCACCGTGACCGGATATACGCGCGAAGAAGTTCTGGGAAAGAATCCGCGAATACTACAGTCGGGCCGGCATGATGCACAGTTTTACGAGAAGATGTGGCAGTCACTTAATATATCCGGACAGTGGCAGGGCGAGATATGGAACCGGCGCAAGAATGGTGAAATCTATTCGGGGTATCTTTCAATCACGACAGTAAAAAACTCTAAGGGTATTGTCAGAAATTATGTTGCCGATCTTTTTGACATTACCGAGCGCAAACAGGCGGAAGACACTCTCCGCGAGAGCGTATTATTTCAAAACTCGCTGCTCGAAGCGATTCCCATTCCGGTTTTCTATAAGGACAGAGATGGACGATATTTGGGATTCAACAAAGCTTACGAAACATTCTTCGGGGCAACAAAGGATAAACTGATCGGCAAGAGCGTATTCGACATCAGCCCGCCGGAACTTGCAGAAATCTACCACGCCAAGGATTCAGATCTGATTAAAAGCGGGGGGGTGCAGCAGTATGAATCCCAGGTAAGAAACACTCAGGGGGGCCTGCGCGATGTCATCTTCAGCAAGGCAGTCTTTGCTGACATACAGGGCAACATCAGTGGATTGATCGGAGCAATACTGGACATCACCGAACGCAAATCGGCAGAGAACGAGATTCAGCATCTTGCCTTTTACGATCCACTCACCCACCTGCCCAATCGCCGTTTGCTAAATGACCGACTTGGGCAAACAATGGCTGCCAACAAACGCAGTGGTCGATATGGGGCGCTGTTGTTTCTGGACTTGGATAACTTCAAACCGCTTAATGATAAGCACGGTCATGGTGTTGGCGATTTACTTTTGGTCGAGGTCGCCCGCCGTATTGGCAGTTGTGTTCGCGAAGTTGATACAGTGTCGCGTTTCGGGGGTGACGAGTTTGTGGTGTTGCTCGGCGAGTTGGAGGTTGATAAAGCCGCATCCACCGCACAAGCCGAAATAGTTGCGGAAAAAATCCGTATCGCACTGGCAGCCCCGTATAAGTTGATCATTTCGGAGAACGGCAATACGAAAGGGACAGTCGAGCACCATTGCACGTCGAGTATCGGCGTGGAGGTATTCCTTAACCCTGAAGCAAGCCCGGAAGACATCATCCAGAGGGCCGATATGGCAATGTATCAGGCCAAAGATGATGGACGGAATTTGATTCGTTTCTTCGATGCGCAAGGAAGCGGTGATGTGCGCAAAGTTAATCACGGCACCATGCTACGCCTGAACTGGCACAATTCCTATAATTCCGGTGAGCCTACCATTGACCAAGAACATCACAAATTATTTGATCTTGCAAATATTGTGATTGCGTCTGCATTTACACACAATAAGAAATCCAAACAACTGGATTCGGCCATAGAAAATCTTATCGCGCATGTGGTACATCATTTTGCCGACGAGGAGGATATTCTTGCGCGGCATCACTATGCCGATCTTGATGCTCATACACGCGCTCACAAGGTGTTGATAGAACACGCGCTGCAACTGCGCGATTCGGCAGCAGCCGGTAATGTCACGATAGGTGAACTTGTGAGTTTTCTCGCAGACGAGATAGTTGCACAACACATGCTCAAGATGGACCGTGAATATTACCCGCTATTTAATTAAATTAGCGGTGGTAAAAGTAATCGTAACAATCCGACTGGCAGTGCCCGGTTAATAGACCCGCTTTTGAAAATGCTGCCAAACTTTGGCCTCGATTTGGTTCGGTGTCATCTTGTCAACGGTTTCAACCCCAACTACACGACCACCCATTCCGTCACCTTCAAGTCGTTTTTTAAATTCCACTTTGGCTTCGCCCGGTCCGAATATGAAAATGGATTTAGCTGCCGCGATATAATTGATAACTTCGTCGTAGTATTTGTTCAGATGCGTTTGGAATTGCCTGTCGCGCTGGTCGTCTGCTTTACCATCTGCCGACATTGAAAATCTGACATGCTTTTCCACCCCGGATTTTATTTCTTCAATAGCTTCATTTTCCTGATCTTTATCCGCAAATACCACGAAAGCTTCTCTATGGTCTATCCACAAACCTACTTGGTTTTTCATGGTAACTTTCTTTGAAGTGAAGCTTAATTGATTGGATTGCGTCGCTATCACATACCGCACTATTTGCACGCAAATCCTGATGGCTAATACATCTATTAGCTGGATATTATTCTACGCAAAAAATGAGGCTGTCTCTGTGTGCCAGACCACGCAGGTTAGTGCAGTTTGTCCAAATCCAGTTTGCGTAGCTTGGGGGCCAAGTATGCAGTTGCTGAAACTACTGCAAGAGTCATGGTGCCGCCAAAAATTACCGAAGGAATCAAGCCCAGCAGACGCGCTGCCACACCGGATTCGAAAGCGCCCAATTCATTCGACGAACCGATAAAAATACCATTGATCGAAGCAACCCGCCCTCTCATTGAATCAGGTGTCGCCAACTGCATGATGGTAGTACGCATCACCACCGATACACCATCACAAATGCCGGACAGCATAAGAAAAATTGCAGCAATCCAAAAATTCTTGGTCAATGCGAAAGCAATAATGCAAAAACCAAATCCGGTCACTGCACTCAACAGATAACGTCCCGCATGTTTATTGATTGGATATTTGGCCAGAGCAATACCAATCAGGATCGCGCCCAAAGCGGGGGCTGCACGCAAGATACCCAACCCTTGCGGGCCATAATGGAATACATCTTGTACAAATGCCGGCAACATGGCAACAGCGCCGCCGAACAGCACAGCAAACATATCCAAAGCTTGTGCGCCAAGAATAATCTGGTGTCCAAAGACAAAGCGCAAGCCTTCTGCAATACTGGAAAACACGGCTGAGGACTTTGCCGGTGGCGGCTCAATGACTTGCAATGACAACAGCGTGAACGCTGCGCTCATCGCAAGAACAGCAGCGACTGCATACGCGGCGGTAAGGCTCGCCCATCCTACCAATGCACCGCCTAACGCCGGCCCCACTACCAATCCGAACTGAAAGAAGGAACTGCCAACTCCTGCCGCGCGTGCATATTGTTCGCGCGGCATAACCAGTGCGAAAAGCGAATTATAAGAAGGGCTGATAAAAGCGCGCGCCACACCGCCGCAGGCAATCGAAGCATAAATCCACATAGACGGGCTACCCGGTGCGATCACTGTGGTAGCAACCAACACCAATGCATTCAGGCTTGTGAACGTACCCGCCAATACGCCAAATTTACGCCGCGAATGATGATCAACGGCATAACCGGCAAAAAGTGCGCAGGCAAAATAGGGAATCACCTCAGCCAGACCAATCAGACCGAGTGCCAATGCATCGTGCGTCAACTCGTAGATATGCCATCCAACCACCACTACGATGATTTGGTAGGCAAGAACGATCTGTATTCGAAAAGCAAGTAACTTGAGGAAGTTACGATTTTTCAATAAATGTGCGGATAAGGCGGGCGAAGATAATTGCATGAGTCTCCAAATTAATTACATTTATTCGCCCGCCTCAACAAGCTACTTAAGAGAAGAATAATTTACAGGTATCCAAACATAGCCTTCATCTTTGGCGCGCAAGTGTCCGATTCCGGGAAATGAAAGATGTGCTCCGGCAACCCAGTATCCTTGCTTGGCTGCCTCGGAAAATGCTTTCTTACGTTCGATGGCTGCCAATTTTATATCCGAGTCAAATCCTATTACCACTGAAGGTTCTGTGAACTGCACTGAAGCCACATGCATTAAGTCACCCCAAAGCACCAGCTTTTGGCCTTTGCTTTCGACTACATAAGTGGTGTGTCCAACGGTATGGCCGTAACTGGCAACAGCTTTGATTCCGGGAACGAGTTCAGTTGCTCCCGTAAATGATTTGAATTTGCCTGCCTTGACGTATGGATTAAGAGACGCCATTGCCCCCTGAAAGAATCCTTTTGACTCCTTTGGCGCAGCATCCAAATTAGCCTGGCTTAGCCAATAGTCGGCATCGTGCTGATCCGCGCGCACAATCGCATTTGGAAATGCCAGCTTGTCGCCACTGATGAGACCGCCCACATGGTCGGCATGCATGTGCGTAATATAAACTTCGTCGACTTGCTCGGGTTGATAGCCTGATGCCTTCAGGTTGTTAACCAGATTACCCAGCGTCGGGCCGAACAAGTTAGCCGCTCCCGTATCGATCAAAATAAGTTTCGTGCCGGTGTTAATCAAAAATCCATTGACCGATGTTTCAAGCGGGTCTTCGAGGAAGTTTTGCGACAATGCGCTCGCCACCTTCTCGGGTGTTGTATTGCCGAGCAACTTGCCCACGGGAAGCTTTACAGTTCCATCCGATAATGCAGTTATTTCAAAGTCACCCAGTATCAAGCGGTAATAACCCGGCGCCTGAGTTTTTACCTGGGGCGCTGCGGCATTGGCAACTGAAATAAACGACATGGCAATTGCACATGTCATCCAGAAAGTCATGCGATGGTAGAACGTCATATTGTTTTCCTTTCCTCAATTATATACATCGAAAATTAACACCGGCCAAAAAATATATCTTACTTTTGCGTCTTAACGATACTCATCGCCGCAGCGACCATCGCGCCCATATCCGCCAAATTGCTTGGCAGAATTAACGTATTGCCCTCTTTTGCAACATTGCCGAAGGCTTCCACATATTTTTCTGCAACCTTGAGATTAACAGCATCCATGCCTCCGGGTGATTGAATTGCTTGCGCCACTTGCTGAATCGCTTGCGCAGTCGCGGAAGCTACAGCCTTGATAGCCTCAGCCTGCCCTTGTGCCGTGTTTATCGCCGCTTGTTTCTCACCTTCCGAGCGCTGAATAAAGGCTTCTCTTTCGCCCGTGGCAATATTAATCTGCTCCTGCTTGCGTCCTTCGGAAGCGGCAATCAAAGCGCGCTTCTCACGTTCAGCGGTTATCTGCGCCTGCATGGCATGAAGAATTTCCTTGGGCGGCGTCAGATCCTTGATTTCGTAACGCAGTACTTTTACGCCCCAACTCGTCGCAGCCTCATCCAAGGCGGCAACCACAGCACGATTAATATCGTCGCGCTCTTCAAAGGTCTTATCCAGCTCCATCTTGCCGATAACAGAACGTAGCGTAGTCTGCGCAAGCTGGGTAATCGCCATAACGTAATTGCTGGTGCCATAAGATGCCAGCCGTGGGTCGGTCACCTGAAAATACAAAATCCCATCCACCTGCAATTGAGTGTTATCCCTGGTAATACAGACTTGGCTCGGCACATCCAGCGGCACTTCCTTGAGCAGGTGCTTGTAGGCAACTCGATCAATAAACGGAATAACGATATTTAAGCCGGGCAACAATGCAGCATGAAACCTCCCCAGGCGTTCTACCACCCAGGAGTTTTGCTGGGGTACCACCTTGAGCGCCTTGATTATAAAAATAACGGCTACAAAAAGTATAAACAGAGCGATTTCCATGCTGCCTCCTTAATGATGTTTCGGCTTGCGATTTGTCAAAATCAAACTTGAACCTTGCACCGCCGCAATGTAGAGCGTTTCATCGCGCGGCAAGTTGGCCGACTCAAGTTCTGCATTCCATTCTGCGCCCCGGTAAAATACACGGGCCAAACCATTCTCCTGCCACTTTAACACTTGCACCGGCTGGCCTATGTCCAGACTTGCGCTTGCCACTTCTTTGACTTGACCGCTTTTCCAACGTCGCAAAATAAATACGCCGACAACCGCCGCCAATGCGCACACCACCAATTGCCATACCAAGCTCACGCCATAGTAGGCCGCCGATCCGCCCATCATCATCGAGATGGACAATACCAGCAAATAGAACGTACCTGTTGCCATTTCCAATCCGAGTAATAACAATGCCAGCAAAAACCAGTAAACGTAAATTTCCATCATTCAATCCTTAATGTTTGTTAAGTGAACTTGTCACGTTTGATCAGATGCCAGTTCATTATTATTACCAAGCCATTGCGCATAGCTAATTCGCGCAACATCAAATCGATCTGTAGTACGGCAATAAACAGAAGGTGAGCCAAGCCGTCCGACGGGGGCAAAATTATTGATATGCAATTGTTGATCAATCAGATTATCCGCCACATGAAACATCACAACCTCCCCAATTATCAGCGTATTTGATCCCAGCGCTTGAGAACTAAATAGTCTGCACTCGAGACTGGCCTGTGCTTCCGCTATCCGTGGCACTTTAATTCTAACCGATGGTGATGGGTGCAAATTTGCCGCCTCCAGCTCACTCTCGTCCGACGGAAAATCCGCTGCTGAAATATTCATGGCATCGAACAACTCTTCGGTAACCAAATTCACAACAAATTCGCCACCATCCAAAATATTCTTCGCAGTATCTTTGAGTTTACCGGAATCATTGAGGCCGATGCTGATGATCAAGTAAAGCGGATTAGCGCCGACAGCATTAAAAAAGCTGAAAGGTGCTAGATTTACCACGCCTTTTTGACCTTGAGTGGTGACCCAGGCAATAGGACGGGGAACAACCAGATTGGTTAGAAGCTTGTAATTATCTTCAATTGAATGCTGAGTTGGATCAATTTGCATATCGGCGACTCACCTGTATGTTCGGGATATCCGCCAGTATAGCTTTTTTATCCCGAACAGAATCTTACCACTTCGCCTTTAACCTTAACCTCATATCAAGTGTTACACACCAGGTTACGCAGCAAAATTTAGTTCTCGCTGAATCCTGATGCCCGCTCTAAAATATCCGCATGAATGAGTACATATTGAAAATCATCGAAAATATTGCAGACATTCCCATTGCCGATTGGAATGCGCTTACGCAAGATGACCCGCTGCTATCTCATGCCTTTTTTTATGCCCTGCAAGAAAGCGCTTGCGCTACACCCAAGTTTGGGTGGAAGGCGCAGTTTCTGACCTTATGGCATGACGAACGGTTGGTTGGCGGGATGCCCCTTTATCTGAAAATGAATTCATTTGGTGAGCATGTGTTCGATTTTGCCTGGGCAGATGCCTATCGTCGTCATGGTCTGCATTACTATCCCAAGCTGGTATGCACAGTGCCATTCACCCCGGTGACTGGCAGGCGTTTGCTGGCGGCAACGGCAGAGCTGCGCAGTTTGTTATTGAAGAGTGCCTTGAATTATGCGAAAGAAATGGGTGTATCTTCGCTGCACTGCCTTTTTCTGGATGAGGCCGACACAATGGAAGCGGAAGCTCAGGGCATGATGCTGCGCCAGGATGTGCAGTTCCATTGGAAGAATTCAGGCTATCGGGATTTTGACGAATTTTTGTCTACTCTCAGCCGCGATAAGCGCAAGCGCATCAAGCAGGAAAGGAAAAAAGTCGCCGAAGCCGGCATAGAATTGCAATGTGTCACCGGAATAAATGCCACCAAAGAACAGTGGACTTTCTTTGCCTCATGCTATTTACATACTCTCCAACTGCACAATTCACCGCATCAGTTGAATGAAGATTTTTTTCAGCGCATCGGTGCCGCGTTGCCGCAACACACTTTGCTGGTCATTGCAACGCGTGAGGGGAAGCCCGTAGCGAGCGCACTCAATTATTTGACCGACGATGCATTGTATGGGCGCTCCTGGGGGACGTTTGAATTTCACTCCGGCCTGCACTTCGAAACTTGCTACTATCAGGCAATCGAGTATTGCATCATGCACAACATCAAAACATTTGAAGGCGGTGCTCAAGGCGAGCATAAACTCGCACGCGGATTTTTGCCGGTAACCACGCGTTCCGCGCATTGGTTGGCGCACCCGCAGTTTGCAGAAGCAGTGGAAAGTTATCTAAAGCAAGAAGCAGATGCCATTGTAAAATATGTAGATCAATTGAATGAGAGAAGCCCGTTTAAACAGGCTTGAGTCTGTCAATTTTCCTCCCGGAACAATTCTGCATTCAATTCAAATAATTTAAGCAAATTCATAAATTAGAAAATCAATAGCATTAAGTCTTATTTGGCAGCGACGATTATTTACCCATAATAAGCAAAGGTGAAATACTGGACTTGAAATAATATGAATTACAACAACGAGTACAAAAATGGTTTCCGCATCGCAATCGTCATTGCATATTTGTCGATTAATGGTTTATTTTTTTCGGGACAAGTCAACGCGGCCCCTGAAGAAATTCAGGTTTATTCCGATGACAAAGAAGACGCCGGGCATTCAAGTATTGATTGGCATTTTAATTATGATATTTCAGGCCGGGCTACACCCGACTACACGGGGGAACAACCTCCCAATCATGTTTATCGGCTAACACCAGAATTTAATTTTGGTCTAACTGACACTTTTGAGTTGGGGCTATATGTTTTATCGACTGTCAATACGGATGGTAACTGGAATGGCGACGGGTATAAAGTTCGGCTCAAATATATAGCCCCCCATGCAAATCAGGGTGTTTACTGGGGAGGCAATATAGAGGTGGGTGAACAACCCCTGGCAGTAGCCCCTTATTCCGACAATTTTGAATTTAAGGCTATTTTAGGTTGGAACTTGGAAAAATTGAGTATCGCGCTTAATAGCAACACCGATGTTAGCCTGAATTCCGGCAGCGGGCCGGCAACAGAAGAATTTGATTTTAATATTAACTATTTGATTGCCGGAAAAACTCAACTTGGAATAGAAAGTTACAACGAGCTAGGTTCCGTAAACAAGCTTGATAGTTTCAGCAGCGACAGCAAAACACTTTACGCAGTAATTAATTCTGATATTGCCGGACATGAAATTAATGCCGGCATTGGCAGAGGTTTTAATAATCCGTCTGATCAATGGATTGTTAAATGTATTGTCAGTACCAAGCTTTGGTGATTTGATAAATTGATAAACTCAAATATTCTGCTGCAACTGAAACATAATAGATTCAGTCTTGGCAGATAACGTGAAGGACACGAGAGGCAATTTATTAATTGGGTGCGCCAGTTTTCAACAAGTTATCTGAATGCCACCATCCCCCGCCTAAAGCAGTAAAAAGCGCGGTTGTATCTTGTAGGCGCTGTGCCAGTGCTTGAAGGTAATTAATATTTGCTTGATGGTCTTGAATGTCTGCTGATATCACCTGCAAATAGTTAGTCATTCCAGATTGGTAGTTAATTTGTGCTAGGCGCAATGATTCTTTTGAAGTTTCAACGGACTTTAATTCGGCTTGCATGGTTTCAGCATCATGCTCCAAAGCCCTCAAGGTGTCGGCAACTTGAGCAAAAGCAGTAAGTACAGTTTGCCGATACATGGCCTGACTTTGTTGATAGGCGTCAACAGCGGCTTTTTTCTTGGAAGATAAAGTGCTGCCATTAAACAGGGGGGCTGTAATTCCTGCGCCTGCGCTCCAAAAATTGGAATTTTGGCTGAGGAGGCTATTCAAGGATGTGCTTCCCTGTCCAAAGGTTCCATTCAAAGTAAAGCTGGGAAACTGGGCTGCCGTGGCAACACCAATATTGGCACTGGCGGCATGCATTTGAGCTTCGGCGGCCAAAATATCCGGCCGCTGGTGTGCCAGTTCTGAAGGTAAAGATAGAGGCAAGCTGCCAGGTAAAGAAATTTCTGACAATGAAACTTTTACGGGAGACCACTCCGAGGGAGTGTGCCCCTCAAGCGTTGCGAGCAGGTGTTCTGCCTGATCAAGTTTTTGTCGCAATGGCGGCAAATTAGCTTCAAGGGAGGCCAACTGGCTGCGCAAGCCAAGCACAGTGTCATAGGACGCCGTCCCGGCTTGATTCTGTTTCTCGGCAATGGCGATCTGTTCTTTCTGCAACGCAATTACTTGTTCAGTATTTTGTATTTCTTCCTGATAGGCTGCCGTAGCAATAAAGGTATTGACGATATTTGCAGATAAGGCGAGGTAGGTAACTAATACCGTGTCACGTTGCAGTTCAGCCAGAGATTCCAAATTCTCAACGGCGCGCCTTTCTCCCCCGAAAATATCCAGCGGGTAGCTGACAGAAGCCGAGACCGTAGTTAAATTAAATATACTACTTGGGGCGCTGCTTCCTATGCTTGCAGGAGAACTCTTCTGCCTTGAAGCCCCTGCACCGACATTAACCTGAGGGTAGTAAATTCCATATCCGGCTTGCAGAATATCGTAACTTGCGCGGAGGTTCGCTTGTGCTGCCTCAAGGCTGGGGTTGTTTTTTATACCCTCTGCTACAGCAGCATCAAGCTGCTTGGATTGGAATAAAGTCCACCAGTTGGCCACAGGCCCAATCCCCCGTGCGAAATGCTGAGTTTGACCTTCAACCGGAACGGTTTCTGAAGGATCCGGCTTTTGGTTGTAATGATCAACTGAGGGCGGTTGCGGACGAACAAAATCGGGCCCTACAGTACATCCTGATGCAAACAGTGCAATGCAACAGAGAACCAATGCACCTTTACCGCCAAATTTATTGAATAAACGATGAGTCATGATGTTTTATTCATCCCCAATGTAAACGTCTACGAGCTGCCCCGGGTAGAGAGAAATGTCTTTTGGTTTTTCGAACTTGAAAATAACCGGCAATACTCTTACATCCACTCTTTCCGTTCTTTCATTAGACAGCTCTATTTTGGGTGAAACATAAGGCTGTGCTCGTACATATTCGAGGGGTATATTGATATTGGTACCTCTGATCGACATACGTGCATGCATTTTTGCGGGAAGAGGAAGTTTTGATATCAGAATTTCGTCTACATAACATCTGACACCAAGAAAGTTTTGCAGACTGCCGATTACGATAGGAGGGGTCATGCTGCCTGTGTAGCTGTCATATGACCCCTGAGATGAGATATAGCTGCCGACGCCTGTGTTGATCGACAACACCGAGCCTTCGGAGCGGGCATGGATGACATATTTGGAAAGCAACATTTTTGATGTTTGATATGCTTTCAGCGCGGCCGCATATTGTTTCTGCGTGACCAGCAAATTTTGACTGCTGACTGCAACCGCATTTTGCGTTGTATCCAATACATCTTTGCTTACGGATTTTGGGTCCAGATCATAGGATTTTTTCTGTTTGTCGAATGTGTCTTGCAGGCTTTTCAGGCTCGCCTTGGCAAGCTCGATTTGTGCTTGGGCTGATTCTGCCTGGGCTTCCTGTTGCTCGACAGTCGCGCGCTGAACAGAGTCTTCCAGCACGAGCAATGGCAACCCTGCTGTTACATGCTGCCCCTCTGTAACCAGAACCTTGGTGATGGTTCCGGGAACTTCAGGAAAAATATTGATGTTTTCGCCGCTTGTTTGATAGCTCTCGATAATTCCGTTTGCGTAGATTCCCTTTTCATATGGGTTCGAGGCCGGCACAAACGCCGGAGGCAAGGGCTTTTGTTTTATGTTGTAGATATAGGCGCTCGCAATACCGGCCATAACGCCAAGGATCGCAAAAATAATTAACAGTTTATTTCTCATTTAAACTCCCCAAATCAATTCCGGTTATTACGCCATCTTCCATTTTCAATATTCGGTCCGCATACTCGTAAATTCTGCTGTCGTGGGTAACGATGATGATGCAGCGCTTCTCATTCAAAATATGTTGCTTCACAAACTCAACAATCTTTCTTCCTGTATCACCATCCAGAGACGCAGTGGGTTCATCCAATATCAGGAGATCGGGGCGACTGGTTATCGCTCTCGCAATGGCAACCCTTTGCTGCTCGCCGCCGCTTAATTTGACCGGTGGGAGTTGTCCTTTATCTTTTAGTCCGACTATTTCAAGATTTTTAAGTGCTTCATTGAGTGACTCATCCCAATCCTGTTTTTTTAATATCAGCGGTATCGCCACATTCTCGACTGTGGTCAGGCGGGGAAAAAGGTGGAAATCCTGAAAAACGAAGCCGATTTTGTTTAATCTGAAATCTGCAATTTCATCGGTAGATAGTTTCCAAATATCAGTATTCTCAACGAGTACCGTTCCGGCGTTCGGTTTGAGAATTCCGGAGATCATACTTAACAATGTTGTTTTACCGCTTCCCGAGGGGCCAACGATATAGAGCATTTCGCCAAAATATGCATCAAAGCTCACATCCTTAACTGCAATAGTTTTTGTTTCCCCCTCGCCAAACCACTTTGCAAGGTTGCTTGCTTTGACTGCCAGATTTTCCACATTAGCCTCTGAAAATATCAAAAGGTTCTATCCTGAGCACTTTCCTGATGCCGACATAGCTCGAAATTCCCGCGATGATGAATACCATGATCAACGCGAATACAAGATTCCTGTACTCTATCTGCGCTGCATAGTCCGGCATCCTTAGTTTTGCACTCATAATGATGAATGAAGCCAAACCGACTCCCAAACCATAACCGATAAAAGCGGTAAAAGTTGCCTGAAATAAAATCATGGAAACCAGTTCGCGCCCTTTGGCTCCGATCGCTTTTAATGCGCCAAACTTTTCAAGATTTTCGAGAATAAAGGTGTAGAAGGTTTGCCCCGATATGGATAATCCAACAATAAAGCTGATCGCCGTCATAATCAGCATATTGATACCCATGCCTGTCTGGTACATATAAAAATCTGAAATCTTCTGCACGAATTCGTCATCGGTCAGTGCTAGATAACCAAGCTGTTTTACTTGCTGTTTAATGTACGGGATGTCAGTGATTTTTTTGGGTTCAACCAAAATGTAGGAGGTCGTGAATCGGGCCGAAGGAATGTAGGTAATCGCCCTTTTGTAAGTGGTGTACAAAGTCGGCGTTCCGAATAGACCGGATGAATTTACTTTTGCCAAACCAACGACGACAGCGCGGTTGTCGTTGATTTCAAATTCAGTACCAATTTTCGGGTATTCCAGTTTTCTGAACTCCGAATCATTGACTACGATAAAGCCGTTCTCTGCAAAAATATCCTCAATCTTGCCTTCGTAAAGTTCAGGTCTGCCGAATAGCGTGGCATCATCCAAACCGATGACCGAGACACCTTGATAGGCACCGCTTGGCAGTTTGACTAATGCCGAACCCGAGTAAAGTGGTACGCCATATTTGACACCATTAATGCTTCTGACTGCATCCAGCACATAATCCGGCATGGGGATGCTACTGGCGACTGTATTAACCGCCGGATCCATGATCCAGATTTTTGCGCCAACATTGAAAACAGTAGACGATGACCTTGCCAGAATGCCGGCGAACATGGAGGTCATCATGACCATCAAGAATACTGCAAAAGTAATTCCTACAAGCAATGCGGCAAACTTACCTTTGTCATTGACCAGAAGTTTAAAAGCTATTTTCAATATTCCAAACATTGTTTGCCTATTCTGCTTGAACCTAGCATATTATTTCAAAATCAATTCCCATCAATCAGCACAATCTTTTATGCTGCTTTGAGTTTCACAAAAGCTTCGCGCACACGCTCAGCAGTCATTGGCAAGCGGTACATGCGCACACCGGTCGCATCAAATACGGCATTGGCAATCACTGCACCTGTCGTTGTAATCGATGGTTCACCTCCGCCTTGCGGAGCCAAGTCGTCATTTTTTACCAGTACGACCTCTATTCGAGGAACCCAGGAAAAGTGCGGAATTTCGTAGGTATCAAAATTACGGTCAAGAATTTCTCCCCCTAAAAAACGCAACTCTTCGGCTAAGGTATACCCAGAGCCCCATCGTGATGCCGCCCTCAACTTGCATTTTTGCACCTTCAGGATTAACTACGATTCCCATGTCTTGTGCGCAAACGATTCTGATGACTTTAATGATGCCATTTTCCGGATCAACTTTGACCTCGGCAATTGTCGCGACGCAAGTGCCCGCATCGGCGCTGCATGCGATACCAAAACCGCGCTTGCTTGGTGCAACTGCGGCCTGCCAGCCAAAGGCGTCAGCCGCTGCCTGAAGGACTCTGCGCATTCTGGGTTCCGCTAGATTGCGCAGGCGAAATGCCAGCGGATCCTCTCCTGCTGAGGATGCCATGATGTCGATTTGTGATTCGGCCGCAAATACATTCATGTTCGCACCCGGCGCGCGCCATGGGCCGACGGCAAAAGGGTGCAAGCTGGCTTTGACTGCCGGGCCATACGACACCCCCCTGGCTGACTGTATTCTGGCATTCTGAACATTGTATAAAGAGGCTGCGCCGCGTTCGCCTGCGGCATAAACCGCATAATCCCAAAGCGAAATTTTTCCATCTCTATCCACTGCAGATTCAATCTTTACAACGGATGCCGGATCAAAAGTGTCGTAAAAGAATTCTTCCGAACGTGACCAGGCGACCTGCACCGGCTTTTTTGTAATTTTTGCCAGATGTACCACTTCGACAACCTGACCATCCGCACTTTTGCCACCAAAGCCACCGCCTAGAAATGGTGTGATTACGCGCACATTTTTTGTATCCAGCCCGAGAAGTGTGGCGACTCGATCACGCGTGGGAAAGGGCGTCTGGGTTGAGGCCCAGACGGTGGCTTTATCGTCGCTGACTTCGGCAAGTGCGGCATGCGGTTCCAGTGGTGTATGGGCAACGTAGCCTTTATAAAAAGTCGACTTGAACAATCGCGCAGCACCGACATGTGCCGCTAAAAGATCACCTTGTTGAGATACACTCTTCAAAGGAGAAGCCTGCGAAACCAAGTGTTCAAATATGTTGTCAGGCTCCAACTTTGTTTCAGGCAGTTGCCAATCTGCTTTTATGCGCGTGCGCGCAAGATCCGCCGCTTCAGGATCGGCATGTAGCACCGCAATCAGATCGCCTTGCTTGACTACAGTAACGCCAGCCTGCTTTTCCGCATCGGCCGTATCAACCTGAGTCAATTTGGCACCGTGCATGGGTGGACGCAAAATTCGCGCATAGAGCATTCCCGGAAGTCGAATGTCAGCGGTGTATTTGGCGGCACCTGTCACTTTCTCAAGTGCATCCAGCCGTTTTGGAGAAGTGCCTATCACGCTGAAATCGGCAGCAGCTCTCAACACTGCCCTTTGATCCAGCACTTGCGTGATTTTGGCCCCCTTGGAAATTTCACCAAAACTGACCTTCTTGTTCGGATTATCTTTAACGATAACGAATCCGTTTTGCACAATTAAATTTTCGCCCGGAACACCAAGCTTTTTTGCAGCCTGAAGAATGATGACCTCGCGCGCTTTAGCCGCAGCAGCACGCAATGAGGGACCAAACATGCGCGTGGTGAGAGATCCAAACGTGCCCATGTCCCACGGACATTTATCGGTATCACCCAGCACCATGTCAATGGCGCTCAGTTGAACCCCCAGTTCTTCGGCCACCATTTGTGCCTGCGAAGTCAGCACGCCTTGCCCCATCTCGATCTTGCCGGAATAAACGGTTACTCTTCCGTTAGTACCAATCAACAAATAGGCATTGAAATCTTCCGGATAAAGTAGTTTTTCTGCTTTGCCGGTTGAAGGCATAACACCCAGACCGACAAAGACAACAATTCCGCCTCCGGCCAGTTTTAAAAAGTCACGGCGGGTCATTCCTGTAGAGGCGCTCATGATTGCCCACTCATTTGCCGGGAAGCAGCGGCTACCGCCTCAATAATTCGAAGATGTGCTCCGCAGCGACACAAATTCCTTTCCATATGGGAAACGATGGCATCGTGGGAAGGTCGGGGATTTTTGTGCAAAAACGCATAAGCATCAAGAATCATCCCGGAGGTGCAATAGCCGCATTGAAGTGCGCCATGATCGATGAAGGACTGCTGTAGTGGGTGCAATTTATTATCGCGGGCAAGTCCCTCGATCGTCATTACTTCTTTGCCCTCAATATGCCTGAGCGACGTTTTGCAGGAACGCATTGCCTTGTCGCCAACGATCACCGTGCAGGCGCCGCAAATTCCTTCTCCGCACCCGTACTTGGTACCGGTCAGCCCAAGTTCGCTGCGTAGTATCCACGGGAGTGTGCGGTCATCGTCGGCATTGAGGGTGACAGGTTGGCCGTTGAGACTAAATCGAATTGCGCGATTCATATTGCCCCTTCAATGTTCAAGAGCAGTTACCGCAGGCTTTCAGCACTTGCGGCATCGGGAATCATTGTGCGTTGTCACCGCGTCATTATAGGCAGTCCATGTATTAACTGCCAGTGCAAATTTACCGAGTCGTTTGAGTTAGATTGTTAAAATTTATCACGTCGTCCGGCACATCTATATCGGCAATAACACCGGCATCGTCCGTATTGATGAGAACAATTTTATTTCGATTCTTTTCCAGTATAAATCGTGCTCCGCTATCTCCTTGCAGTGACTGTAACTCAGGGTAGAAAAGAGATGCAAAGCCGACCGGATGCCCCCTCCTGCCGGCATAAGCGGGAGCCGCCAATTGTGCGCCGGACAAAAGTGCATTGCGCACGCTGACAATAACGCTTGTGGGCACAAGAGGCATATCGGCAAGCCCGATCAACCAGCCCTGAGAATTACGATTAGTGCGCACACCGCAGGCAAGGCTGGCCGACATGCCATTCGCCGCATCTACACATTCGACCCAACGAATTGCTTTTGCTTTGGATGTGCCAAGTGCTGTTTCAATCACAGTGCAAAAGTCACCCGAATCCTGTCTAACGACGACAGTAATCGAATCGAATACTTCCAGCCACTGCAACAGAGTGTGCGCGGCAAGAGGCTGTGTAATGCCATGCAAGGTAACCGGGTGAAGTAATTTCTCGGAGCCAAAGCGTTGCGACATTCCCGCTGCCAACACGATAGCTGAAATATCGTTGAGTTCAGGCACAGGAATTTTGATTTGAAATTGATGATGCACTTTTTAATGAACTCATCTGGTTTCTTACGGAAATAAGATGAGCGAGGATCGATACGGCGATCTCGGGTGGTGTTCGACTGCCGATGCTCAAGCCGACTGGCCCGTGCAGTCGGCTTATTTCAGCCGGAGTAAGGTCGAACAAGGCCAGACGCTCGCGGCGTTTAGCCGTGTTAGCTTTAGAACCCAAAGCGCCGACATAGAAAGCCGGAGACTTTAATGCCTCAAGCAATGCCATGTCATCAAGTTTGGGGTCGTGCGTGAGCGCAATGATGGCTGTGCACGCATCAATGTGCAGAGCAAGTACGGCATCATCGGGCATGTCGCTTAATATTGTTGTGTCAGGTACATTCCACGTTTGACGCACTTCTTCGCGCGGATCGCAGACAATGACTTGATAATCGAGTGCCTGCGCCATGTGGGCGAGATAGGTAGAAGTCTGCCCGGCACCGATGATTAGCATCCGCCAGCGCGGGCCATGAATCGTGGTCAGTATTTTTCCGTCAAAAGCAAACTTGTCGGTGAGACTCGCTTCACTCAGCATCACCTCCTGCGTTTTGAAGTTCAACGTGCGCCTGATCAGACGCCGAGCTTGAATCTGTTGCAGTACAGGTTCGACCCATATTGCATTTTGCACAGGTTCTATAATCAAACGCATACTGCCGCCGCAGGGCAACCCGAAACGCCGAGCCTCTGCGCTAGTCACGCCGTAGGTCAGCTCTTCGCTGCGATCAAGTGACAATTGGCCTCGCTGGGCGCGCAGGACAAGATCATCTTCAATGCAACCACCCGACACCGAGCCGACTGCCAAACCGTCACTGCGCAGAACCAGCATGGCACCTTGCGGGCGGGGACTGGAACCAAAGGTTTCCGCTACCGTAACTAGCCATAAAGGAAAATTTGCTGCTTGCCAATTTCGCAGGGTATTGAGAACAGAAAGGTCAACACTATCCATCGTAGCCCCTTGCTTGCATCCCGCAATTACAACAATAGAAACCTGCCGGAGACGAAATAAAAAGGCAGAGCCTAAACTCTGCCTGCATGATCCCAACTTTAGTTACTTGCCTCCTTCGTCTTTCTTCTCATCTTTCTTTTTGTTTTTCTTTTTATCTTTGTTCTTTTCACTCTTGGCGCTAGCTTTGCTGTCTGCTTTGGTGTCAGCCTTTGCCTCGGCTTTGCTGGCAGATTTGGTGTCGGCAGCAGCCGTTTTATCATCGTCAGCCGCTACGCATTTACCGCCCTTGTGATGTGCGCCAGTTCCGCCCACCAGATGGGTTCCCTTTGGACAGGCAAGTGCTGTTGTGGATGCCAGTCCAAAGACTAACGCTAATACAATTCCAGTTACTCTCATGGTTTTCCTCTTCAATACAGCATCATGCGCTGCCGTCTGCGCTGCTACCTGAAATTAGCGGCGACAGTTTAGCTGATGGGCGAATCGATGTGAAGAAGAAAAGACAAAGTGTTTTATATTGACGGATATGACAGATGCAAAGGGAATTTACGTCTAATAATATGGAGATACGTAAACTATGGATGATTTTTAATTGCAGTGACCGTCTCATAACAAGAGCGAAGCAGTCTTAAGAAATTCAAAGATGGGATGGCTGCATCGGGCAGTTGATAACCCTTACCCTGCTGCTTCACCCCACGTTATTAACGGCCAGATTGCAGTCGTTTGCGGCAAGCCACACATGATTAATTTGGTTAATCATCGCCCCCCCCCCCCCCGACTTACCTTATTCGCGGCCATAGAACGCTCTAAAGACCGCGCAGCCGCAGTTTCCCATGCTTCCAAAGCTTTCACCTCTGCTGCCTTGAGCGCCTGGGCAGCCACTTCCGCAGCTTGCAAGAGAAGTTCGGCAGCTACCCCTGCGGCTTTGAGACTGACGGCTTCTCTTGCTTTTTCTACTGCGTGGAATGCGGCAAGACGAACGGCCTCTGCACGCAATAAGGCTTCTTCTGCTGCCGCGAGGGTTTCATGTACTTCTTTCATCATTGTTTCCTAATCGTTAACCTTGATCGTCTAAATAATCTGGACGTGAAGCACCACAAATATGGTGCGAAGCAGTTGAAGCCACCTGCGAACTCGATGGAAGAAAGCTGCCGGTCGCCAGAGGCTGCACTTGGCCGATAGTGTGAAATCATTCTTTAAAATCCCCAGCGACCGTTTTGCCATTCTATTCCAGACCTTCAAAATAGTCCCAGCCTTCGGCAACAGGTGACCAAGCATGGCCTCTGAGACAAACGTGAATCCGGCATCTGGCTTAAACAGCTTAGACTCAATCCCCAAGCTTTGGGCTGCTGCAATATTTTTTACCCTGTCATCCCAGAAAAGAATATATGGAATAAGTAATTCCTCAACGTCATCTGCCGCTTGGAAGATGACGCCCATTGCATCAAGAACAACGCAGCTTTTCATGATTTCGTAACTCCTCCGATAGTCGTAGTCTTCCTAATTTCGGTAAATTCCCACCAAGGGCGCGGTGGCTCGCCTTTGAGAAATTGGGTGATTGACATGAAAACATCAATGACACAAGGATCGTGACGCTGTCCAGTTTTTTGGCAAAGACGTTCGTACATTTCAAATGGACATTCGCCAACCAGTTGCTCCGGAGATTGAAAGCCGAGCAAGCGCAAATCGGCAGCGGTGGCTTTTCCGACATTCGGCAGGTCGGTAAGTCGTTTCACTTTGGAGCGATCAACTTTGTGCGGATTCATGACGGCAAACGTAAAGTACAGCCTAGGCTTATTTGCTTTTGAATAAGCCGATGATCATTTTCAGCGCGAAGCCGAAGACGACAAAAAAGGTAACGATTGCGAATATCGTAATAATGATGCTCATTCATTTTCCTCTGCAGCTATAAAAGCGATTTTCTAACTTGGGGCACAATCCTAGTATAATTCAGGGTTCCCACAAGCACTACTGTTTCAAAAATTGCGTGACAAAAAAACTATTTATTAAAACGTTCGGTTGCCAGATGAACGAGTACGACTCGGACAAGATCGCCGACGTAATGCGTGCCAGCGAGGAAATAGAGCTGACTGACAAGCCGGAAGACGCCGATATTATTTTGTTCAACACTTGCTCTATCCGGGAAAAGGCAGAGGAAAAAGTGTTCTCGGATTTGGGACGGGTGCGCCCGCTGAAATTGGCAAAACCCGGTTTGATCATCGGCGTCGGCGGTTGCGTAGCCAGCCAGGAAGGCGCGACCATTTATCGGCGCGCGCCCTATGTGGATGTTATCTTCGGGCCGCAAACGCTGCATCGTTTGCCGGAATTGATCGCTGCCCGCCGCAGCAGCGGACGCATGCAGATAGACATCAGTTTTCCGGAGATAGAAAAATTCGACAGTTTACCCGCTCCGCAAATGACCGGCGGTTCTGCATTTGTGTCCATTATGGAAGGATGCAGTAAATTCTGTACTTTCTGTGTGGTTCCTTATACCCGTGGCAATGAACTATCGCGGCCGCTGGCGGATGTAATGCGGGATATTCGCGGACTGGTGGCACAGGGTGTGGGTGAAGTTACCTTGCTGGGGCAAAACGTCAATGCTTATGCGGGGGAATACGATGAAGGAGACACGGCAGATTTGGCGTATTTGATTCGCGAGATTGCCGCGCTTGAGGGCATACAGCGCGTACGTTACATGACTTCACATCCACGCGAAATGACGCCGCGCCTGATTGAATTGTTTGGCAATACACCGAAGCTGGCAAACCATCTGCACCTGCCGGTGCAATCCGGCTCGGATCGAATTCTTGCCGCGATGCAACGCGGTTACACGGCTCTCGAATATAAATCAATCATTCGCAAGGTTCGCGCCCTGCGTCCCGATATCTCGATCACCTCGGACTTTATCGTGGGCTTTCCCGGCGAGACAGAAAGCGATTTCGAGGCTACCATGAAATTGATCGAAGAGGTGCAGTTCGATGCCAGCTTTAGCTTTTTGTACAGTCCCAGACCGGGCACGCCTGCGGCTGAAATGTCTGATGAGGTAACTTACGAAACCAAGATGGCAAGGCTGAAACGTTTGAAAACCAGAATTGACGAATTGGAAAATGCAGTCGCGGAAAAAATGGTGGGTACGACCCAGCGGGTTGTGGTTGAAGCGATTTCAAAAAAAGATCAGCGCGAATTAGCCGGGCGTACCGATAATAATCGCGTGGTTAACTTTGTTGGCTCAAAAAATCTGGTCGGTCAATTTGTCGAAGTAAAAATTGCGGCTGTGTCTATGCACACTTTACGCGGGGAGCTGATAGGCATGAAAAAGTTAGCTACCTATTCATAATTTGCCCTGATTCTAAAATCACGAGTGTCCCCAATGCGGGATCATTTCTAAATCGTATTTTGTTAAATCAGAATATTTCCAATATATAGTATTGGCTGAGCTTTATTATTGTGGGTAGAATCCATTTGCATGGGGTGTTTATTGAGGTACCGCATCATTAAAGACAAATTATACGAGTTGCTATACGGCTCCAAATGAACAGCATTGAGAAAAGTACTATGTTGATCGACATTGCCACGCGCGATGTTATTTGTCTGTCTCCCGCTGACACAATCGGCAACGCGGCAAGAGTTTTAACTGAGCAGAAAATTTCCTCTCTCGTGGTTACAGATGGGAATGGGCATCCTGTCGGTATCGTCACAGAGCGTAATGTGTTGCATGCTATGCAGTCGGGAAGCCCCCCCGACACGACGCTTCTGACAGTAATGTCCTCTCCGGTAATCACCGTCCCGGTAACAATGCCGTGTCTGGAAGCCTATCAGGTGTGTTTGCGCGACGGCATCCGGCATCTTGTAATCGTTGACGACAACAAGTTGTTGCTTGGCGTGGTCAGTGAAACTGATTTCCGCTTGCATATCAATCTTGCTGCACTGGCGGGTCGCCGCCAGATTGCGACTGTAATGAGCCGGTCGGTGTTCAGTTTGCCTCCCGATGCTCCGCTGCGTAATGCGCTCAACCTGATGCAGTCGCACCGGGATACCTGTGTAGTTGTGGTCGAGTCCGAGCTTCCGGTCGGGATTATTACGGAAAGGGACATTGTTCGTCTGTATTCCAACCAACCGGAAAAAATCGACATTCCTGTCAGCGAAGTGATGATCTCGCCCGCGCTGACTATTTCTCGCGACAGCACGATTAATGACGCTGCTGAACGAATGCTGACAGCGAAAGTGCGGCATATGGTCGTGGTTGATCAGGCCGGACGAATAGCAGGTCTGCTTAGCGAACATGATCTTACCCAGGTGCTGACGCTTGGTTTAATAGACGACAAGCTTTCAGCACAGGGAGTGTTCCTGCATGCACTGGTAAATACCATCCCGGATCTGGTCTGGCTAAAGGATTTAAACGGGGTATATCTGGCTTGCAATCCGCGCTTCGAGCAATTCTTCGGGGCGAAAGAAAACGACATTGTGGGCAAAACTGATTTCGATTTTGTGGATAAGGAACAGGCCGAATTTTTCCGTAAATATGATAATCAGGCTGTGGAAAAAGGTGGGCCAAGCGTTAACGAGGAAAGGATTACCTTTGCCGGTGACGGTCATACTGAATTGATTGAAGCGACAAAAACACCGATGCGAGACGGGCAGGGGAAACTAATTGGTGTGCTGGGAGTCGGCCATGACATTAGCCGACGCAAACTTACAGAAGATGCCCTGTACTTTGTTGCGCAGAAAGGTTGGATTGAACATGCAGAGAATTTTTTTGATGCACTCGTTCAATATTTGGGTAAAACGCTGGATGTAGATTATGTCATCGTCGATAAACTCGACGAAGATACTTCTATCGCTGAAACAGTTGCGTTATACGCCAAGGGCTCCGTGGTTCCGAATATGCGCTATAGCCTGAAAGGAACTCCTTGCGAAAACGTCATGGGGCGAAAATTCTGCTGTTATGCGCAGGGCGTTCAGAAATTATTTCCGGACGATACTTTGCTGGTAGACATGGGGGCAGAAAGTTACGCCGGCATTCCGCTTTGGGATTCTGAAGGGCAGCCGATTGGTCTGATTGCGGTGATGGACAGCAAGCCGGTTGTCCGCAAAGAATCGGTTATCCACGTACTGGAAATTGTGGCGACTCGCGCGGCGGCTGAACTTGAGCGAGAACGAAGCAATCGTTATCTGAGGACGAGTGAGAGCGAATTTCGCACTTTGACCGAAAATATGCCCGACAACGTTATTCGTTACGATTTGGATTGTCGCGTAAGATATATGAATCTTGCCATGACTTTGAGTACTGCGCCCGAATTTCGTCCTGTAATTGGAAAATCACCTGTCGAAGCCCGTCCGCTAGTCGATGAGGTAGCCCGCTATCAAAACAAGGTGGAAAGAGTGATCGCGACAGGTGAGAGTTCCGAAATGGAAAGACAGGTGCAGCATCCTGAAGGCGAATTTCGTACTCACCACATACGTTTTGTAGCCGAGCACGATGGTAATGGCAAAATTACAGGAGCGTTAGCCATCGGTCGCGACATTACCGAGCGCAAGCTGGCAGAAGAAAACCTGCGCATCACGGCCAGTGTTTTCGGCAACAGTCAGGAAGCGATTCTGCTTACTGATGCCAATAACAATATTACGGATGTTAACCCCGCCTTTACTTGCATTACCGGCTACAGTCGCGAGGAAGTACTGGGGCGTAACCCGAGGTTACTGAACTCGGGGCGTCAAGATAAGACGTTTTACGCCGCGATGTGGAAGTCTCTGGAACGTGGCAAAGCTTGGCGCGGCGAAATATGGAACCGGCGCAAGTCGGGAGAAGTTTATGCAGAATTGCTTTCTATTTCAGCCATCTGCGACGACAACGGCAAAATAATTCGCTATGTCGGTGTATTTTCCGATATCAGTTACCTTAAGGAGCATGAAGCCGAATTAAGTCGGGTGGCTAACTACGACGCGTTAACCGGCGTGCCCAACCGCCGACTGCTTTCCGATCGTTTGCTGCAAGCAATATTGAGGGCGCAGAGAAGCGGAAATTTGCTGGCTATTTGCTATATCGATCTGGATGGCTTTAAGTTGGTCAATGACCAGCATGGGCATGAAGTTGGCGATATGTTGCTGGTGAATATCACCTATCGATTGCAGGGAGCTTTGCGTGCGGGAGATACCTTGGCAAGACTGGGGGGCGATGAGTTCGTTGTGTTGTTCAATGATTTGGCCCGCGAACAGGAATGTTTGCAGGTATTGGATCGCATTCTGAACATTATCTCTTCTCCGCTAACTATTAGTAACCATGAGATTGTCGTTTCAGCCAGCATAGGCGTAACTTTCTATCCTGCTGATAACGAGGAGGGCGACACGCTGCTGCGACATGCAGATCAGGCCATGTATTCTGCCAAACAAGCAGGGAAGAATCGCTATCATTTGTACAGCGCGGAGCATGATCAGCGCATACGATCCTTGCACGAATCCCGGCGCGGTATTTTGCAGGGATTGGATAACGGTGAATTTGAGTTGTACTACCAACCCAAGATAGAACTGGTTTCAGGCAAGGTTATCGGGGCAGAGGCACTGATTCGCTGGCATCATCCCGAGCGGGGACTTTTGCTACCCGCCGAATTCCTGCCATTCATTGAGGATTCCGATCTTGAAATTCATTTGGGGAACTGGGTAATGAATACAGCGATGACTCAGCTTGAAGCCTGGTGTAAACAAGGACTCGCGCTGGAGATCAGCATTAATATCTCGGCGCATCATCTGCAGTCGCCCGATTTTGTTGCCTCTTTGGAAAGTAAATTGCAGGAACATCCGCAGTTGCTGAGGAATAAGTTGCAAATCGAAGTCCTCGAAACGGCAGCGCTAGATGACATAGTCCACTCTTCCGACACGATTGACGCGTGTCGCAAGTTGGGTATCAATTTCGCTCTGGATGACTTTGGCACGGGCTACTCTTCATTGGCGTATCTGCGTAAATTATCGGCAGGAACGCTCAAAATAGATCAAACCTTTGTGCGCGGAATGCTGACTGATGAGGGTGACAGGGCCATTGTGCAAGGCATCATCGCACTGGCTAAAACTTTTGAGCGCAAGACTGTGGCTGAGGGAATTGAAGCGGCAGAACTTATTCAGGTGCTGACAGAAGCGGGTTGCATATATGGGCAGGGTTACGGGATAGCTCACCCTATGTCAGAACAGGATTTCTTGAAATGGAATACAGAAAGAAAGTAAACTGCCCTGTATCATGAGCCAACTTTCTCTTTCTGTGCAATATGCCAGCAACGCCAAAAAACTTCCCGCGCGCCAGCAGTTTCGCCGCTGGGTAAAAGCCGCCCTGGAGCAGGATGTACAAATTGCCTTGCGCATCGTTGACGAAATCGAAGGACGCGCACTGAATTTAAGTTATCGCAATAAAGATTACGCCACCAATGTGCTCACTTTTGTTTATGACGACACTGATCCGTTGTATGGCGATGTAGTTATTTGCGCGCCAGTCGTAGAGCGCGAAGCAAAAGAGCAAAGTAAGGACTTGCTTGCGCATTATGCCCATCTGACTATCCATGCGGTTTTACATCTGCAAGGCTACGACCACGAAAAGAAACGTGAAGCTGAAAAAATGGAGTCGCGCGAAACTGCGTTAATGCTTAAATTAAGGTATCCTGCACCCTATCTCGTTAGTTAATGTTAGGTGTATGGACGGTTCAGAAAGTAACAATAAACAACCCACCCTGTTGGAGCGGCTCTCCACGCTATTATTGCGGGAGCCGGAAGATAGGGAACAACTGATCGAATTATTGCACAGCGCTTACGAGCGCAATTTGCTGGATGCAGATGCTCTCTCCATGATGGAAGGCGTCATCCAGGTCTCGGAACGGCAAGTCCGCGAAATAATGATTCCTCGGGCTCAAATGGATGTCATAGACATCGGGCAACCGCCTGAAGAATTTATCCCCTACGTGATTGAAACAGCGCACTCGCGCTTTCCCGTCACCGATGGTGACAAAGACAACATCATCGGTATTTTGCTGGCGAAAGACTTGCTGCGTTATTACGCGGGTGAGGAATTCGATGTGCGCGATATGCTGCGCCCTGCCGTGTTTGTGCCCGAGTCCAAGCGACTCAACGTGTTGCTGCGGGATTTTCGCAGCAACCGCAATCACATTGCGCTGGTCGTGGATGAATACGGTGGTGTATGTGGCATGGTTACTATCGAAGATGTGCTGGAGCAAATCGTCGGCGACATTGCCGATGAGTATGATTTTGACGAGGAAGAAGACAATATCATCCGCCAGGACGATGCGCATTGGCGGGTTAAAGCCGACACCGAAATAGCCGACTTTAACGAAGCATTGGGCACCGACTTCAGTGACGAAAATTGCGATACGGTGGGCGGACTCGTGCTTAAAGCGGCAGGCCAATTGCCAAAACGTAGCGAGGTTATTCAGCTCGGGGACTGGCAGTTTACGGTGCTGCGCGCGGATAGCCGCAGACTGCATTCTTTGCTGGTGGAGCGGAGTTTGGCGTTTTCAGACAGCAAAGAAACGTAACCAATTATTGTATTTCGAGCCCCGGTTTTTAGGGCGAAATTTTCTCATGCTGCAAGGACAGTGAGCTTATGATTAAGGGCATATTGTTCGATTTGGATGGCGTACTTTATGTGGGCTCTCAGGTTATCGAGGGGGCTATTGAAACTGTTGCCCATATTCGAGCCAGCGGAATACCCTGCCGCTTCGTCACCAATACAAGCACATTGTCGCGGGATTCTTTGCAACACAAAATAAATTCCCTTGGTTTTTCCATTGCAAATCAGGAGATCATTAGTGCGCCCCAGGCGGCATTGCTCTACTTGGCCCGGAAGCAAAATCCCGTGTGTCGCTTGTTGTTATCGGACGATGTAAAGAAGGACTTTAAAGAATTCCAACAATCTGATACGGATGCCGAATACATCATCGTCGGAGACATTGGCGACGCATGGTCATACCGCTTAATGAACGAGGTTTTTATTCGCCTGATGAATGGCGCCCAATTGATCGCCATTCATAAGAACCGATTTTGGCAAACCGAAAAAGGGTTGCAGATGGATATCGGCGGGTTCGTCGAAGCTTTGGAATATACCAGCAACACAAAAGCTAAAATTATCGGGAAACCTTCCTCTGATTTCTTCCGGATCGCGTTGAGCGATATGGGGCTTCAACCTGACGAAGTGGCAATCATCGGCGATGACATTGATGTTGACGTGGGCGGCGGACAACAGGCAGGTCTAACAGGTATTTTGGTTAAAACCGGAAAGTATCGTCAAGACTATGCCGATGAGTCCCCGATTAAACCAGACTATTTAATCGACTCGATTAAAGACTTGCCCGGAATTCTACAAATATAGGGACAACACCCCCTTTGTCCCCCATGCAGAAAGGCTGTTATCCGGCAGCCCATTTAGCGAGATAAATTTCAACAAGCACCCCACTCTCATGTCGCAGGTCTTTACGAACTCGTTGCGGTATCAGCCTGCTTATGATCATCATCTTTACATTCGCCATTATTTAAATTGGTTTAGAAACTATAAAGATAGGATACTGATAACACATTGACAGAGTAGCTCGGCGCCTGCTGATTGGTGGGCAGCACACCGGGATCGGTGTAACCGGTTTGGTAGGCACCGTAGTAATAGTCGCTGGTTGTCTGCTTTTGAAACCTATAGCCAACTGTTACCTTACTTGCCTTGTTGACATGATAGTTACCGGTAACTTTAAGTTTCAGTATTTCGTTCTTGATGTCAGGCAGAGCCCCGCTATTGGTTGCGGACGTACCGCAAGCAGCAGTATCCGTGCAATTTTGAGTTTGCGTCGAATAACCTGTCTTGCCTATCGAATAAGACAAATCTCCCGCGAGATCAAGCTTGCCGCCCAGAAGTCCTTTCTGCTTGGCTTTTATGCCGACCATGTTACTTTCGTCGGTCAGTTGGTTGCTCCAAACATTAGTTGAAATCGCCAATGGCGATTGACCAACACCTGACCCCACTCCCGCACCTGAAAGCAAATCACGTTGTCTCAACTGGGTTGTCAGATAGGCTGAAACGCTGCCATCTCGCGAATAGTCATACGCGGCATCCAGATTCAAACTCCACGTTTGATTTTGTTGCACCCCAAACATCGCATCGTACTTGTCGTCAATATATCGGCCACTCAACCCCGTGTTTAATTTCTCGCTGTTTTGCCAGTCGACTCCCGCCTTTATTGACTGCTCAGTACGTGATGCGTCAAAGAAGGCCATAAATCCGAGATTTTCAAAACCGTCCGCACTGGTTTGCATGGGGTTGTAGAAAGAGCTGATAGCCGCTACGCGTCGGGCATAGGTGTAGCTGGTTTTGAAAATGATTCCGTCGCCCGCTTTCAGCTTGTAGCCGGCAGTGAGCTTGTTTTCATTGCTTTCCGGACTTTGGGCACAGCCAGTATTCGTGTAATAGGCCAGATTTGCGTTAGGATCCTGGGATTGAAAAGTATTGGCCAGCGTATTGTTGCACCACCGATTAACCTTGTCGAACTCGTAAGCTACACTGACACTCTGTTTCTTGTCGAAACGATAGTTGCCATCCAGCAACAACTGAAGATCCCTGTTGCTCATCGGAGTATTGACCAACGCTCCCCACGTATCGCCGGCAATCGAGTTAAAAGAAGAGAATGTATTGGTCTGCGTACGGTTATCGTGATCGTCATACTTTACTCCTGCTGACAATAGCAAGTCCTTGGACACCTGATCGGTCAACTTCAAGTCTGCGTGGGTCGTGGCCTCCAAGCCATTAAGTGACGCTTGAGGCGGTGTCGGCATGAGCGGATCATTGATGAAACTGCTGTTCTGCGTATTGATAGAATAAGATAACCCTCCGGCCAACTTCAAGTCTGGTGTGAAGTCATACCCACCTAATAAATTCAACTGAGATAAACTGTTACTTGGAGGGGTGGCAAAAGTATTTACCGGGAATTCGCCGTTGTTGCTGCCGGTTGTTGAAGGTGACACGCCGGGAGCCGCTGGCGTCGTATCAACAAAAGGATTCGACCAGGAAAGACTGTTATAGCCATCCTGAAAGATCGAAGCAAAATAACTCCCGGTGAGATGCCCCTTGTCACCGATCCAATTTAGAGCCAACTCGAAAGTATCCGTCTTGTAATTGGTTGGATTCATCAGCGTGACACTATTCTCGCCCGCGCCACCATTCACTGTGTCCGATGCAGCGCCAATAAGCTTTGCACCGGATTGTTGAAGATGGTTGAAGTCAAACTGAATGCTCCACTGTTCATCGAATGTGAATCCGGCATTAAAGCTCGTATTCTTGCGACTTGTGTAAACATCTGCCTGCTGGAAAGAGGCCAGTTGGCCAGGGGTCATTGCTTGTGTGCCCGCGATTTGCACACCTGTAGCGGGGTCAGTGACAGGAACAGTACTATTTACGTCTATTACTCCGAATGTGGCTGGCAAATAAAAGTTATTACTGCCCAAGGCTCCTTGGAAGGGCGTTTGGTAAGTGTTCGTGATGTTATGCTGTAACTCATCGTAACTGATGCTCAGGCTCCATTTTCCCTGATTGCTTACGTTTCCATTAAGTGTACGCGATGTTGTGCCAATGTCGGTTCCCTTGATCTCCCATCGATTAATGCCATTACCTCCATTGAAAGCGTCGTACGCATCTCCGCCTCGAACACTGAAGTTACCAATCAGGTAGGTTCCTTTTTTGTTCAGTCCATTGTATTCCCCGAATTTGGCAGAATCGACCGGGACATACTCTGTACCGATTTCGACAGAATTGGTAGGGGTCGTTAAAGCCTTAACCTCATCGTCAGCCGCAAAGGAAGTCAGCGGTAGTGAAAGCATGCTCACCAAGGCTCCTTGCACCGCCAAGGACAGAGTACTGATAGCAAAATTTGCTTTACTTGTATTCATGATAAATTCCCTTTCCCTGAATTAGCGATGCAAGAATGCGCCGGACGGTGAGTTGGATCCATGAACCATGATGTGGCAATTCATGCATGCACGTCCCGCAAACTGTATATTTCCAGAACCGTTGGAAGCGCCAAATTGACCGACGGCTGCTCCCGAACCGGCAGGAGTAGCGCTGGCGTGCGGGCCATCGTGACACTCTTCACAAAGGAAGGGCGCACGCGATTTAAGCAGCGGCGAAATGTTGGATCCATGCGGCGTATGGCAATTGGTGCAATTTTCTTTCGCCGGTTGATGTTCCCACAGGAATGGCCCCCGCTTCTCTGCATGACAAACGAAACATGTTTCGTTGACAGTGTTTTTCTTGAGCAATTTCGGTCCGGCAGAACCATGCGGGTTGTGGCAATCAGAACAAACCACTTTCCCTTCTTCAATCGGGTGACGGGAGTCTTTATTGCTATCTGCGCGCTGTTCCTTATGGCAGGTAAAACAAACTTCTGTTTGGGTTTTTTTGTCACGAACATTGTCGTGAACGGTATGGATTTCGTGACATGAAACGCAGACCAAATCGTTGGCTTGGTGAGCACTACCCTGCCAGCGTGTTCGTTTCGCATCTTTTTTGTGACAAGACAGGCAGGCCGCATTCTGTTCTTTTACATCACTCGGCTCAAATGAACTGCCTATTCCTTTCTTCGTCCCAAAAATGACATCCGGTGCTGCACGTCCTTTTACGTTTGGGTCTCCGTGCAGATGTTTTTCACTTTCACCATGACAGGACTGGCAGGTTGGCGTTCGCGGATCACCTTTGACACCATGCTTGGTCTGATAGATGGCAAGAATTGCCTTTGTCTCACTTTCATCATGACAGCGTGTACAAATCGCATCCTTTTTTAGTGCATCCTGGGCTGCCTGGGATTCCCCACCTGCCATATTGATATCAGGAAGATTGATCTCCGCTGCCGACAAATTTGTCGCCGGTTCCATGCTGACGATGAAGGCGCACAATACAATAATTTGCCTAAGAAACTTCATGTCTATCTCCCTTGCTTTATCTTGAAATTATTATTGCAACAAATCCGGCATGGACAGTTTGTCATGCCGGAAAATTAAATAGGTCTTGCTCGCTTTCTATTTCTGACATCTTTGAAGAAGTTGCTAGCATACGGCGTTTTTTCATTAATTTAAGATGATGGGCAATGCAAAAAAATTGTAACTAAATTGTTAGATTAGGCGGATTCTAGTATGAAGCGCAATTTTGAATAATGCAGGTCAGGTGGGTGAGATGCGGTAGCATCAATGCCCTTTGACCAGCCAGTCGAAATTGCACAAATGAACTATACACATATCACCCGAGAAGAACGATACCAGATTTACGCCTTGAAGAAGGCGGGACATAGGCAAAAAGAGATAGCCGAGGTACTGAAGCGAAGTCAGTCTACCATCAGCAGAGAATTAACTCGGAACGGTGGGCGACGTGGCTACCGTCCCAAACAAGCGCACAGCAAGTCGGTTGATAGGCAGGCGCTGAATGCACGAACGATTGATGCTGCGACATGGGAATTCGCTCAAGATATGCTGATGCTCCAATGGAGCCCAGAGCAGATCAGCGGGCATGCAGCCATCAGCCCAGAAACGGTTTACCAGCGAGTCTATGCAAATAAACGAGCGGGCGGAATGCTATGGAAGAACCTGCGTTGCCAGAAGCAACGAAGGAAGAGATACGGCAAGGCTGAACGACGCGGAACGATACCCAATAGGCTATCCATTGAAGATCGTCCTGCCATCGTTGAGACGCGTAGCCGTATCGGTGACTGGGAAGCGGACACAGTGATAGGCAAGAACCACCGCCAAGCGATTGTGAGTATCGTAGAACGTAAGACCGGATTCACACTGATCCAGAAGGTAGAACGCAAGACTGCACAAGCAGTCAGCCAGGCCATGATAGCTCTGCTGAAGCCTTACCGAAAAAAGGTAAGGACGATTACTTCTGACAACGGAAAGGAATTCGCCGGGCACGAAGAAATTGCCAAGAAGTTGAAAGCTGGCTTTTATTTCGCACACCCATACTCATCATGGGAGCGAGGAACGAACGAAAACACAAACGGATTAATACGACAATACTTCCCCAAGAACAGAGACTTTACAACAATTACACGACAGGAGATCAACACCGCGATGGAAAGATTAAACAACCGACCTAGAAAGAGACTTGGATTTCAGACACCGAATCAAGTATTCTTTAAGTCAGGCGTTGCGCTTCATATTTGAACCCGCGTTATTTAAAAATACCTGATCAGCTTCTATTGATACAACCGGCCGAGGCCGATATCCTTAGTGGTCTGGACTGTAGCATCAATTTATATCTATGGGGATACGTATAAATACTTATGAAGTTTGGCGCTGCGGTGCCCACTGGAAATAATGCAGTTTAGTAGTAAAAATTGCGCCGGATGAAAGCCTTCACTCGGCCGGGGCTATTCTTGACCAAAATCAACCTCGGATTACGGATATCCGAGAAATAAACACGGGAATATTCAAGCCTTCCTGACTGCCCGCACTTTGGCCAAAAAAATCGCATCTCCCTGATTGTTGCCCCATTGTGCCTCCAGCATTCGGTCGCGGCGGTTTTCCGGTAGGCGCAACATCGCAGGGCAGTCTTTGCGATGGAGTGTAATTCCGCGATCACGCGTGACATAGCCGACGATGAGATCGGGAGGTTGGGGATTGCAGCATTGCGCGGTTTTGGTAAGCAGGTTGCCGACACCTTCAACCAAAACACCCGCCGAGGTTTTTTGTGTTGATACTGTGCGTTGAACAATCGGCTTGGATTCTTCGACCTTGCCGGGCATTTCATCCTGAATTGCGTTGACGATTTGGTGTTGCGTTACTTCGCTGCGTCCGATGGCGGCCAGTAAATCTTCCAATTTGTTGAAGTGCAAGCGCTGCGCAACCTTGTCCTGATTGACCGAGGTGACGCCGAGCCGATGCAATTCTTTATCCAACTGCGCCCTGCCCTGCGCGACGTGTTCGTCGAAGTTTTGCATCTTGAACCACTGCCGTACTTTGGCGCGGGCGCGCGCACTTTGCAAATAGCCGAGGCCGGGATTGATCCAGTCTCGACTGGGGGCACCTATCTTTGCGGTTAGGATTTCTACACGCTGCCCGTTTTGCAATTTGTAATTCAGCGGTACGATGTTGCCGTTGACTTTGGCTCCGCGTGTACGGTGTCCCAGATCGGTGTGCAGGGTGTAGGAGAAATCGACCGGAGTTGCCCCTTTGGGTAAATCAATCACTTTGCCCTGTGGCGTGAGCACATAAACGTGATCTTCAAACAACTCGCTTTTGAATTGTTCCAGCATGTCGCCGTTATCCGCGACATCTTCTTTCCACGCCAGTATTTGGCGCAACCAGGCAATTTTTTCGTCAAACTTGGCGTCGGATTTGCCACCCTCCTTGTAACGCCAGTGTGCCGCGACACCGAGTTCAGAATGTTGGTGCATCTCGGTGGTGCGTATTTGCACCTCAATGGCCAAGTCGCGCGGCCCAATTACAGCCGTGTGTAATGAGCGATAGCCGTTGCTCTTGGGGTGGGCAATATAGTCATCGAATTCACCCGGAATGGGTTGCCACAGATTGTGGATCAAGCCCAGCGTCGTATAACAATCGCGCAAGTCGGCTACCAGAATGCGCACGGCACGCACATCGTAAAGCTCGCTGAATTCAAGATGCTTGCGCTTCATTTTGTTGATGATGCTGTAGATGTGTTTGGGACGCCCCGTCACGTCTGCCTGAATATTGGCCTGGGCCAACTCCTGCTTTAACAGTTTGAGCACATCGGCAATATATTGCTCACGGTCAACGCGGCGCTCGTCCAATAGTTTTGCTACCTGTTTATAAAGTACCGGTTCAAGATAGCGCAGCGACAAATCTTCCAGTTCCCATTTGATTTGCCACACGCCGAGACGATTTGCCAGCGGCGCAAAAATTCCCCGCGTTTCGCGCGAGATAGTTTTTTGTTGTTCGGCACTTGCACTGGAAAGGTGGCGCATAGTCTGCGTGCGTTCGGCGAGCTTCACGAGTACAACCCGAATATCCTGCACCATCGCCAATAACATCTTGCGCAGGGTTTCTATTTGCTGCGCTTGGTCACCTTTTTTGCTGTCGCTGCCGGATAGGCTGCCCATTTCACTGAACTGGCGAATTTGTTCCATGCGCGAGACGCCATCAACCAGTTCAAGTACGTCGTCGCTGAAATCGGCTTTGAGTTTAATTTGCCAGTCTTTCAAATACTCCGGCAGAGCGTGCAAGACCGCAGCGGTGATGGAAGCGCAATCCATATTCATCATGGCAAGTATTGCAGCCGCACCCAGCGCATGCTGTAGCAGAGGCGCGTTGGTCAGCTCAACTTTGCCGGAGTAGAGCGGCTCTGCAAGTTCGCAAGCATGGCGTACCGATGCCGCTTCTTCCGGTGAAAAGTTTTTCGGTAACACATCAAGCAATGCTTGAATATTTGAGTTGTCACCAGACGTGGAAGTTGATGTCGTTATAATGGTTGAATTGTTTTTCATATGCCGCCGCGCAAACGTTTTTCCGCCTCAGCCAGTGATACGGGTTCACCGAGCAACATCAGTACATCCCCCGCACGTAAAATCATTTCACCGGCTGGCTGGCTGCCTTCGACATTGTGTCGGCGCACGGAGTTTACCTCGATGTCCAGTTCGGCCAGCTTTAGCGAAGCCAGCGTTTTTCCGACGGCAGCATCGTTTTTATTGATCACCAAGCTATTGAAGCGCGGTTGGTTGCTATCAGTTGATTCGCCCACAGGCTCTGCTGTAGTTCGGAAATAACTACTGAATACGCTATAGCGTTTGGCACGATTTTCCTGAATACGCCTGATGACGCGATTAAGCGGCACACCGGAGAGCAGCAATGCCTGTGAGGCGAGCATGACGCTTCCTTCTAGCACCTCGGCGACAACTTCGGCAGCCCCGGCGCGTTTAAGCGTTTCCACATGAGTATCATCGGCAGTTCTGACTACAACAGGTAAACCGGGGCGCGCATGTGTCACATGGTGCAATATTTTAAGTGCTGAATGCGCATCATCGTAAGTGATCACGACAGCTTTGGCGCGCATCAGTCCGGCTGCCAGAAGCACCTCACGCTTGGTGGCATCGCCGTAAACAACTTTTTCGCCTGCCGCGACGGCTTCGCGCACACAACGCGGATCAAGTTCAAGCGCCATGAACTTAATACCTTCTTTGTTGAGAAACTGTCCCAATGCCTTTCCGCTGCGACCATAACCGCAAACAATGATGTGCGCATCGGACCTCATGGTTTCAACCGCGATCTTGTGCACCCGCATAGCCTGGTTCATCCACTCTTCGGGCGATAAGCGACGCACGATAGCGTCGGCATATTGAATAAGGAAGGGGGCCGTCAGCATTGAGATGAGCATCGCCGCAAGAACATTTTGCGTGACATTGGGGGCTAGCAGGTGAACATTTCCGGTTAACGTCAACAACACGAAACCGAATTCTCCGGCTTGCGCCAATCCCAGGCCGGTACGTATACCCTGGCCCCAGTCTTTGGTAACCCAGCGCACCAGAAAAGCGACCACCGCAGTTTTGAACGGTATTAATATAAGCAGGATTAGCAATACCCAACCAAAGCCGGAAACGACGCTACTTAAATTCAACATCATGCCGATGGTAACGAAGAACAAGCCCAGCAATATATCTCGGAACGGTTTGATGTCCTCTTCCACCTGATAACGATATTCCGTTTCAGAGATGAGCATTCCCGCCACGAATGCACCCAGTGCTAACGATAATCCGCTTAACTCTGTAAGGAAGGCAAGACCAAGGGTAAATAGCAAAATATTGAGCATGAACAACTCGGAAGATTTTTGCTGCGCAACCAGATTGAACCATGGGCGCATCAGGCGCTGCCCGAATATCAGCAATACTGATAACAACACGATGGCTTTCAGCATCGCAAAAGCGATGGTCGCAGTCAGGTCGCCACTACTGTTGCCCAGTGCTGGAATAATGATGATAAGCGGTACAACCGCCAAATCCTGAAACAACAAGACGCCCATGACCTTGTTGCCATGCGTAGAGCTGAGTTCCGCACGCTCAACCAGCAATTTGCTGACGATAGCTGTGGATGACATCGCGAGTACGCCCCCCAGAGCGAGTCCTGCACGCCAATCCAAGCCGAAGAAAAATGACGAAATCATCACCAGTAGCATCGTGAGTACCACTTGTGCCGTTCCCAGACCGAATACAATACGTTGCATACTGTGCAGGCGAGCCAGACTAAATTCCAAACCGATGCTAAACATCAGGAAGACCACGCCAAACTCGGCTAGATGACTTGCTCCCGGGGCATCCGGTATCCAGGCGAGGGCATGCGGACCGATCAAAATGCCCACGATGAGGTAGCCCAGCATGGCGGGCAACCGCAAAATGCGGCACAAGACCACCACGCCCACGGCGACGGCAAGAAGGATCAATACGAGCTGAAGTGAATTATTCATCGGGTTTGGTGCGGAGTTTCATTATTTTATAATAGGTGGAAAAGTATTTATCCCAGATTGTCCATTAGCCTGATCGAGCTTCGTAGGAGCATGATTTATCGGGCGAACAAAAATCATCGCGCAATGAATTGCGCTCCAACAATGGCATTTTCGCACTAATGAATTATTTGGTTTATGACACAAATATTCCACAGCCCCGATAATGCCTGAACTTGGAAGTGTTTTCAAAAAGTTGCCAGATGTCGGCCTGTTTCAATAAATTCGTTCGGAGTAAGGTAATTCACGGGTTTTATTGCATAACTGAGAAATATTGATAAATTGTTGAACAGGGAAATGGTTTAGGGTAGAATCGCGCCTCTTTGAAAAACTGGTTGGAGTTGAGTCATGGCACGTGTCTGTCAAGTAACGGGAAAACGCCCGATGGTGGGTAACAATGTTTCCCACGCGAACAATAAAACGAAGCGTCGTTTTTTGCCGAATCTACAGCGCCGTCGCCTGTGGGTCGAATCTGAAAATCGTTGGGTGTCTTTGCGCCTGACCAATGCCGCGCTGCGCACTATCGACAAGAACGGCATTGATGCCGTGTTGCTCGAATTGCGCGCAAATGGCGAAAAAATCTAAGGGGTACTGAATTATGCGTGAAAAGATCAAACTTGAATCCAGCGCCGGTACCGGCCATTTCTACACTACAAACAAGAACAAACGTACAACACCGGAAAAAATTGAAATCAAAAAATTTGATCCTGTTGCGCGCAAGCATGTATTGTACAAAGAAACCAAGTTGAAGTAATTCGGCTTGTTTGTGCAGTGAAAAAAACCCGCGAAAGCGGGTTTTATTTTGTGTATTACCGAATCGTGTTAGTGTTATTGGGGGACATCCCAATAAAATCGGTAAGCGTTTTTTCCACTTTGCTTTGCCAGATACATTGCATCGTCTGCCTGCTTGATCAAAGTTTCAGGATTGGCGGCCCCATCCGGATAAATAGAAATGCCGATGCTGCCACCAATCTTGCATTGTTGCCCATTTAATTCAAATGGCTCGGAAAGAGCTGCGATTATTTTTTTCGCTATAGATGCGGCATTTTCTGCGCTGCCGATTTCATTTAATACGAAAATGAATTCGTCACCTCCCACACGCGCTACGGTGTCGGATTCTCTGATGACTTCTTTCAGGCGCAATGAAGCTTCCCGTAATAACAGATCTCCCGCATCGTGTCCCAGCGTGTCGTTAACTTGTTTAAAACCATCCAAATCAAGAAACAAGACACTGACCTTGTAATTATTCCGCTTTGCCAATGCAATCGAATGATCGAGGTTGTCCAGAAAAAATGCCCGGTTGGGCAGCCCGGTCAAATAATCGAAGTGGGCTAAACGTGCAATTTTTTCTTCCGTCAATTTGCGTTCGGTTATGTCTCGCACAATGCCGACGAAATAGAGTTGACCGGCCAATATCATTTCAGAAGCGGAGAGTTCCATCGGGAATTGCTCGCCATTTTTTCGAACAGCCCGCACCTCCTGAGAGCGAGCGCCAATAATTTTTGCAACGCCTGCTTCGTTATATCGTTTTACAAAAAATTCATTTTCACTCCGGTATAGATCGGGCGCGAGAATTTTTACGCTTTTGCCTAAAATATCCGCGGTGTTGTAACCAAAAATTTGCTCGGCAGCGGGGTTTAGTCCAAGAATATTTCCGTTCTCATCGGTTGTGATGATGCCGTCCATCACATTTTGGATAATTGCCTGCAATTGACTCTGGCTTTTTTCGAGATCAACTTTAACCTGCTTCAGATTGGTTACCATTTGCCAGAATAAATTCACTTCTGCGCCGCTTGCAACTCTTTTGCCGGTACCGAATACTTTTACAGCTTCGTCTGTAATTGTTTCATCATGCGATAAGTTGTACACGATGCAATCCGGATAGTTTTTGCAGGCCTGAAATGCTTCGGTAGCATTGGCAAAAGTGGGAATTCCATGGTTTTTTGCCAGTAGGATACCGGGGGCATTAGAGTCGGAATCGGCAATGGCGAGAACTTCCACCAACTTGTCTTCCAGAAATATCTCAAGCAAAGCGGATCCCCCGCGTCCGGCGCCAATGATTAAAACCGGGTATCCATGCTTTTTGCGTTTAGACATATTCAATTTTCACGTAAGCAATAGAGGGTTCTACTACTTTAAATAAGCGTAGTAAAGCATCAAGCCTAAAATTTGCATGCTAACGGACAAGATTTTCAAAATTCAGATTTCACCAAAAAGTTTGCAGAAGCGAGGGGCTGGCCAATCTTATGCCGATCACGCAATTGTGTTGTTCCGCACGTTCTTTCGATTCACCGGGGCGTATCGAACTCCACATAACGGTACCGTTTAGTTTTATATCAACTTCATCACTCCAATAACGTACCAGAATATTTTCCCCGGCATTTACCCGTGTCCCGACTTCCAACTGTAGTCCTGACTGCGATGCATCCTTCACGGTATAAACATCGAGACGTTGGTCACCCTGCAGGACTTGAAGTTTTCCCTTGGGTTGATGTGTATAAACGGCCCGTCTTTCTCGGCGTTTTTCTGAATGCATAATATTCCTTCCCCATATCGAACCAACCCATGCGGTTGGACGACGGTACTGTGTTGTAAATCACTTCCCCTTTTCGGCTGGTTCAGCCGGTTTTGCTTGTCCGATCGTGGCAAGAAATGATTGTTTGGCCCTGTTTAGATAGCCATCGCTGCATGTACCCTGATATTCCAGCCAGTGTATGGTGTTGCCTGTCAGTACAATGCTGCCGGAAATAAGTACGCTCCCTGCGGTAACGACGACTGCCGATGCCAGTACGGCAGCAGCGCAGTCCCTGCTGTTGCATCCGGGGTAGACAGTAATATTTCCCTGCATCTGAATGGTATCAAGCGACATTGATTTGGTATAGGTATTGCAACTGGCTGATGCGGCATCAGGTGCATCTACAACGGGTACATATACGCAGGCAGAGAGGGCAAGTGCCAGTCCGCATACCGACAATCCCGGTGAGAGAAAGCCGGGAAGGGACGGTTCTGAATTTTTGGCTCGGCTGAGAAATCTCATTTTGCCTGTCTTGCAGAGCCGTCTAGCTTTCAATCCAATTTTTTGCTTCTGCGTAATCCCGGAATGCGCAAATATCAGCATCTACAAATAAGCGCGATAGCCAAGCCTGCCAGGTTAGCCATTGGTCATCGGTGACAACGGCTATTTTGTTGAAGTCATGGTTATGTTGACGGCTGAAGAATTTGATTTCTTCCCATGCAACGTCTGCGGTGAAACTAATCATGCCGCGCAGATCGAATATCAGATCGATCTCGCCGGGAGATTTAAGCTTGTAAAGTGTATTTTCTTCAAACTGCTTGAAATCGGCGATGGTGAATTCACCCATAACGGCGACGTTGAGGGTGTTTTTTGTTTGTTCAATAGTAATCATAAAGTCATGCCTCGTGCTTGGGAGATAGTTTTAAGCTTAACACACCACTGGCAATGATGAGCGCAATGCCGATCCAGCCGCTGATGGGGAGTGTCTCTTTCCATAATATCAGGCCAAACAGACTGCCGAAAGCAATGGTGCTGAAAGACAGGGAGCTGACCACTTGGGTATGGCCGAGGTTGTAGGCGCGCGTTAGTGCAATTTGAGCAAGCGTGGCTGAAGCGCCGATCGCAATTAATAAGGGCAGATTGTTCAATGAGACAGAATGAACTTCATTTTGCGTCATCACTATTCCACTCATAAGCGTCGCCACGAGATTGAGATAGAACACCACGCGCATAGCGGGTTCGCCGAGTTGTCCCAGTTGGCGCACATTAAGAAGTGCGACCGCGCCAAGGAATCCGGAGGCTAACCCCATCAGTCCACTGATGAATTGTTCACGCTCAAGTGTCGGATGCAGCAGCAATATAACTCCACAGAAGCCGAGCCCGAGGCTCACGGTAACAGGCAAGTGAAAGCGATCCTTAAATACGACCAGCGTGAGCACGGTAAGAAAGAGCGAGGAAGTGTAATTTAGCGTAATCGCTGTTGCCAAAGGCAAGGTGGTGAGGCAGTAAAAGAACAACATCATGGCGATGGCGCCGGAAAGACTGCGCCACAAATGACTGCGCCAATGAGCCGTGACGTGGGAAGTATGCTGGTGGATCATCATTGCCACCACGAGCAGCAGCCCGAAGAAGGAACGGTAAAATACGATCTCATTGCTTGAAAAGTGAGCAGAAGCAAGCTTGATTAGCACGCCCATGCAGGCAAAAAGAAGGCCCGCAACCAGCATCCATAATGCCCCCATGCTAATTCGTCATTCTCATAGTTTTGTAGGGTGCATTTCATGCACCATGGTGCATGAAATGCACCCTACAGTGAGGCTAAACTTTTCTTGCAGAGGAACAGCCATCAAAGGTGAGGCTCAAGATTGCGGCGCAAGAATTCATGAAAATGCAACATGCCATCTTCAGTTGGCGATTGATACGGGCCAACTTCTTCGATTCCCTGTTTGTACAGGGCGCGACGCCCTTGGTGCATACGCAGGCAGATGACGTCGTCTTCCACTGCAGTTTCGCGGTAAGCCTGTTTCTCTGCATCAACATATTCGCGCTCGAACAGCACGATGTCCTCGGGATAATAAAACTCCACGATATTGGTGCAGGCATCTGTTCCGCGGGGAACAATGGTACTCACCACCAAAGTATTGGGATACCACTCAACCATAATGTTGGGATAATAAGTTAGCCAGATGGCACCGTATTTGGGGATTGTTCCATTGTTGTAGCGCAGCACTTGCTCCGCCCATTTGGCGTAAACCGCGCTGCCGGGGTTGCGCAACTGGTCGTTGATGCCGACTGTCTGCACGCTGTATTGCTCACCGAAATCCCAAGCCAGATCGTTGCAATTGACGAACTGCCCCAAGCCGGGATGGAAGGGCACGACATGATAATCTTCCTGGTAGACTTCTATAAAAGTCTTCCAGTTGAAATTGTATTCGTCCACTTCCACGCGGTCGAGCATGTAGCCGGAGAAATCGATTTCTTTGAAGGCGGGTACATTCGCCAAATCCTTAGCAATATCGCGTTGCCCGGCAAATAACAAACCATTCCAATTTTGCAATGGGGATTTATTCAAATGCAAACAGGGATTGTTGGGAAACAGCGGAGCGCCGAGCAACTCACCATTGGTCTTGTAAGTCCAGCGATGCAGCGGACACACAATATTCTTCGCGCTGCCGCGCCCTTGCAGCATAGTGGCCTGCCGATGGCGACAGATGTTGGAAAGTAATTCCACACCGTGTTCGTTGCGCACCAACATCTTGGCGCTGTCCATCCAATCAACCACGTGATAATCGCCAAGATTGGGCACCATCAATTCGTGACCGACGTATTTCGGCCCGACATCGAAAAGCACGCGCTGCTCAATATCCAATACTTGAGAATCAAAATACCAGCGCAATGGCGGCTGCGCTGAGACCGGATCAAATTGCTTTAGTGTGCCGATTTCGGACATACCCACGTCTTTCTGTGAATACGGTTTACAAGATTACGGATTGTCCCTGATATTGGAAGCAGGGGCAACTGGAATTGCGCGACAGTAGGAATGAATGTGCAGATTCACGAGGTGAATTTTCGCGGTGATCGCGAATCTACTTAAAACTGCCCGTTATTGATTGCGATAATTCGGACAAGTTTAGTATTGACCTGCCGCTTTTTGGCGCTGATTTGTAATCGGGGAAGAGCAGGAAATGGCACAGCGGAACTTGGCAACCCTCTGCCCCCTCAATCACACCCGACCAACAAGGTAAGATATCAGAGAGGCGGATTTGCAGCATATTATTGCCGTTCAATTTGTAAAAAATTAGAGGGCTTGACTGACTCAACCTAACCCACAGCAGAAACTAGATATTGAAATAGGAATGCCAGAAAGCAGTCCTTCTGGCAGGGCAGCAAACAACTCGCTCCTGACCTTCAAGTTGGAGCTTCTTAGAGACCGTTTTACGCTGCGGTAGCATATCTTCACTTAATAGGATGTAGTGATATTGAGGGCCACCAGATAGTCCGAAGATTTAGGTGCCAGTTGATAATCAGAATTAACTTTCCCTTAACGAAATCTAGCGAATTGAAACTATTCGCCGTAGAGAAAAGCTAATGTTGCTTTAAAGATCAGTCAGTTCCATTTAATAATGCGTACTATCTTAGGCATGTTTCTGGTGGACGATTGAAAACTTGGCTTTCAGCCTTAAAAATGGCGTTTCAAAGTAACGAAAGCTGACTTCAGCCAACAAAATTGAAATAACAAAAGCCGCAACGAAGGTAAGCAGTCCAGACCCAATTCCAAACTTTTTTAACAATATTCCTGCCGCTGATATCGCATAGATATGAAAGAGATAAATGCCATAACTGACCGCACCGATGCGGGCAATTAAAGGAAATTTTAAAACAGGCATTAAATGATGCTCCTCGGTGATTACCACAGAGCCGACAAATGTCATCAAGATGATCTGAACCATCAACCGAGGAAACCCGGATATGTCTGCCGGTAGCAGAAACAGGGTAAATATTAAAACCGAAAGCCATGCCAGTGACGAGTATTTGTGTGAAATCAATTTTTCGATGCGAGTAAAAGTTTGAACACGATGCAAGAGATGTGCAAGAAGCACTCCTAAAAGAATCGGAGTAAAAGTCGCCTGCATGATGGAAAGATCCTGTAATCGCTCCATTCCCATCCAATTGGCTATATTTGCCTTTTGAAAATTGATTAGTTGATTAATTGCCAGAGCAAAAGCGAGAAAATAAAAGATGTATTGCCTGAAATTCTTTTCAATGAAGGGCCATACGAGGTAAAACTGCTCTTCCGAAGCCAGGCTCCAGACAATCCCTAGTTGCACAGGAAATATATTGCCAAGATACAAAAGATAGATAGGTAACTCGTTAATAAGCGCCTGCCCAGGCAGGGATTGTTTGTTAAATAGCCAATAAAAAAGCGCCAGGAAAATGATGACGCCATAATATAGCGGAAATATTCTTAGCGTCCTGCGAACGTAGAAATTTTGCAATGAAATTTTGCCGTTAAGTTCTCTTTCCCGAAGCAACAGAGTGACAATCAAAAAACCGCTGATTACAAAAAACAGGTCAACTCCTAGAAAACCATATCTCGCAGCTTGAAAGTGCGCTTCTAAATAATTGCCGGGGGAATGATGCCATAAGACGGCAGCTATGCTAAAAAAGCGCAAACCATCAAGGCCACCGAATACTCTTTTAGCTCTGAATAAATCATAAACTGATGCATGTAACATCTCGAAACTCCATAGTTATATAGTGCCAGTGATGTGTGCGCCTATTGAGTCTCCTTTGATTTTGTCTTGACAGGTGACATTCATCGTTGGTATCACTTTAAAAACTATATGTCGTGAATGGCTCTATACTGGCCGACTGGGCTCATCGGTGCGTTTCCTTTACGTATTCAGCCACTGATTCCAATGATTCGCTGACATTCTACACATTGAACGACTGCTCCTCTAAACCTGCTAATTTAGAAAAACACGCACTGTCCGGTTGTGGCTGGCAATGCCAGTTCGCTAACAACCGACTCCTCTGACGGCTATGTATTCTATTTCAGCCTCTCAAGTATTGCCTATACTTTCGTTCCAGCATAGACCACTGCGGTCGGATATGACCATCACCACACCAGCTTCGGAAATCGTCCCTAAAGAGAAGGGATGGCCCACTGTAGCACTTATGTGCTACAGTGGGCCATCCCTTAATTATTGGAGGCAGCTATGTCAACAACAACCATACGTTTACCGGAAGAACTTAAAGTGCGTGTTGCAGCAGCTGCAAAACGTTCTGGAACAACCACGCACAGTTTCATTCTTGAGGCCATTGCAAAAAAGACGGAGCAAGATGATCTGCGTGCAGATTTTGATGCCGTTGCCGAGGATCGTTACGCCCGTATTGTTGCCACCGGAAAAACGATTCCGTGGCAGGAGATGCGCGGATATCTGGAAGATCGCCTTGCCAATAAAAAAGTGAAGCACCCGGTAGCACGAAAACTGGCACGCTGAAGATGTCGCATATTGAGTTGGCATCCGAAGTTGGCGATGATTTTGAGCGTATCCTCGATCACCTTGCCCATTATCAGGCTGAAAATCCAGCGTTGCGCATTAGGGAGATTATCGAGGCAATTAATGTACTTGAGCACAACCCAATGATTGGTCGCCCCGCGAATAACGACAAAGGTGAACTAATAATCGGACGTCGCTCACATGGCTATGTGGCTTTGTACCGTTACATTGTCGAAATCGATACAGTTTTTATCCTCGCTGTACGCAGCCAAAAAGAGGCTGGCGACGAAGAGTTTTGAACCGTTATTGAAATCTTATTGCCAGACAACGGCCAGTCGCCAAGTGAAATTCAGCATCTTGCGGGAGGCGCGCAACGTCGCGTTTCAGGCTTTCAATTAAACGTGCTTTTATCTCATTTGGCATTTCAAAAATAGTTCTCGTCATTTAGCAACTCTCCGTGAATCAGTTATACGCAGTGGATTATGAATTCTATAGTTATTCATACAAAAATTGCTGTAACGAGCCTGCATTGGGTAAAATGACAATCTTTGGCGACGGGAATGAACAAGATGGTCGGAAAGACCCCCAAGGCATTATCTTTCGAGGCGGCAGTGGCTGAGTTGGAGCAAGTGGTGGCGGATATGGAGTCCGGCAAGCTGTCTCTGGAGGACTCGCTGGCGGCTTATCAACGCGGTGCCGATTTGTTGAAGCAATGTCGTACACGTTTGGATGATGCGCAACAACAAGTGCGCGTGTTGGAAGATGGCGTAATGAAAAATTTCGTGGATACCCCCAAGGCAAGCGATGCCTGATTTCCAAAGCTGGCTAAGTGAGCATCAGCAACGTTTCGAAGAAGTGTTGCGCCAATTGCTGCCCCCGGCAGATATCGTGCCGCAGCGTTTGCACGCGGCCATGCGTTACAGCGTGCTGGATGGCGGCAAACGGGTGCGGCCTCTGCTTGCGTTTGCGGCGGGTGAACTGGCGGGAGCCAACTTGAACCGTGTTAATTTTGCTGCGGCAGCAGTGGAACTTATCCATGCCTACTCGCTGGTTCATGATGATATGCCGTGCATGGACGACGATGTATTGCGTCGCGGCAAGGCTACTTGTCACGTCGAGTTCGATGAAGCAACAGCCTTGCTGGTGGGCGATGCCTTGCAAAGTCAGGCATTTCAGTTATTGTCCGAACATCAGTTGAGCGATGACGTTGCCAAACAATTGCAAATGGTGAAACTGCTGGCAGTGGCCAGTGGCTCACGGGGCATGGCCGGTGGGCAAGCCATTGATCTTGCCAGCGTGGGTAAACAGCTTACTTTGCCCGAACTGGAACAGATGCATATTCATAAGACGGGCGCTCTTATTCGTGCGGCTGTATTGTTAGGCACATATTGCGGCAATCTAACCCAAGCGCAACTTGACAAACTTGACCGTTACGGCAAATGTATCGGGTTGGCATTTCAAGTGGTAGACGATGTACTCGATAGCGAAGCCGATACGGCCACTTTGGGTAAAACTGCAGGCAAAGATGCCTATAACGACAAACCGACTTATGTGACGCTGCTGGGTGTCGCGGAGGCCCGAAGAATGGCGAATGAGCTTCATCATGAAGCATTGGAGTCGCTAAAGGAGTTTGGGAGCAAGGCCAGGCGTTTAAACGAATTGGCCGATTTCATTGTAATGAGAAAATTTTGATCGCTACTAACCCGACAATACTCGAAACCATCAATTCGCCGAGCGACTTGCGCTTGCTGGAACGCAAACAGTTGCCGCAGCTTGCCGATGAATTACGCGCCTTTTTAATCCAATCGGTGAGCAAAACCGGCGGGCATCTTTCGTCCAATCTTGGCACGATCGAACTTACCATTGCTTTGCATTATGTCTTTAACACGCCGCACGATAAGCTGGTGTGGGACGTAGGGCACCAGACTTACGCGCACAAGATTTTGACAGGCCGCCGCGAGGCGATGAATACTTTGCGTATGGCTGGCGGACTTTCCGGCTTTCCCAAACGCAGCGAGAGTAAATTTGATGCGTTCGGCACCGGACATTCCAGCACATCGATTTCGGCAGCACTGGGAATGGCGGTAGCAGCAAGGCTTGCGGGTAATGACAACCGTGCGGTCGCTGTTATCGGTGACGGCGCGCTGACGGGTGGCATGGCGTTCGAGGCACTGAATAACGCGGGTTCGCTGGATGCGAATCTGCTGGTGGTTTTGAATGACAATGATATGTCTATCTCAACACCTGTAGGTGCGCTCAATAATTATCTTGCCAAGCTGATGTCGGGCAGATTCTACGCGGCGATGCGTCGCGGCAGCGAGAAGGTTTTGAAGGGTATGCCGCCTGTGCTGGAATTTGCCAAGCGCGCCGAAGAGCACGTCAAAGGCATGGTTACGCCGGGAACCTTGTTTGAAGAGTTGGGCTTTAATTACATCGGCCCGATTGATGGGCATGATCTCGATACGTTGGTGGCCACACTGCAAAACATTCGCGCTTTGAAGGGCCCCCAGTTTCTGCATATTGTTACTAAAAAAGGCAAGGGTTATGCCCAAGCTGAGGAAGATTGCGTCTTGTATCACGGCGTCAGTAAATTTGATCCGGCGCAAGGTATTGTCACTAAACCTGTGGTGCAGAAAACCTACACCCATATATTTGGCGAATGGCTATGCGATATGGCCGCTGCCGACGATAAGCTGATCGGCATTACGCCGGCGATGTGCGAAGGTTCGGGCATGGTCGAATTTGCGGAACAATTTCCGCAGCGCTATTTTGACGTGGGAATTGCCGAGCAACATGCGCTCACCTTCGCGGCCGGGTTAGCCTGCGACGGTTTCAAACCCGTAGTGGCGATCTATTCCACTTTTTTGCAACGCGCTTACGACCAGCTTATTCACGATATCGCGATTCAAAATTTGCCGGTAGTTTTTGCAATAGACCGGGGTGGACTGGTGGGGGCAGACGGTGCAACGCATGCCGGTAGTTTTGATCTGAGCTACTTGCGCTGCATTCCGAATATAACCGTGATGACACCGGCCGACGAGAATGAATGTCGGCAAATGCTGACTACCGCCTATCGCTTGGGTACTCCGGCAGCGGTGCGTTATCCGCGTGGTAATGGTATTGGTGCCAAGGTACAAAAAGCATTTCAATTTTTGCCGGTGGGCAAAGGCGAGTTGCGCCGTCAGGGATCGCGGGTGGCAATTCTGGCTTTTGGTTCCATGCTGGCTCCGGCGCTGGAAGCCGCCGAACAGTTAGATGCCAGTGTTGCGAATATGCGATTTGTTAAACCGCTGGATGAAGAATTGGTGCTGCGTCTGGCCCGTGAACATTCTCTGCTGGTGACGGTGGAAGAGAATGTTATACAGGGTGGTGCGGGTAGTGCGGTAGCGGAATGTCTGTCTCAACACGGCATTGCAGTGCAGGTGCTCCACCTCGGGTTACCAGATCACTTTATTGAGCAGGGAGAGCATAAAAAATTGTTGGCTGACAGCGGCTTGGATTCTGCCGGATTGATAAACTCCATTTCCCGATTCGTTGACCGCTTGGCAATTCACAACAATACGGATGGACGAGATAAATAACTTGATTAATTTTGTCGGATAAACGTTATAATCTGAGTTACATATTTTACTGAAAGTTAATAATGAGTTCGCCCATTCCTGACGTACAAAACAGTGCGGACACGCGCCACTTGGCGATTAACAAGGTCGGCATCAAGAGCATACGCCACCCTGTTGTTGTTAAAGACAAAAGTGTTGGCGTGCAGCACACGATCGCCACTTTTAACATGTATGTGCATCTGCCGCATAATTTTAAAGGCACACACATGTCGCGTTTTGTGCAGATATTGAATCAGCACGGACGCGAAATTTCCGTCGAGTCTTTTGAAAGTATCCTGCGGGAAATGGTGGAAAAGCTGGAAGCGAAATCCGGGTACATTGAAATGTCATTCCCGTATTTTGTAAACAAGACCGCGCCTGTTTCCGGCGTGCAAAGTCTGCTTGATTACGATGTAACTTTTACCGGTGAGATTATAGACGGTCAATACCACTTTACCATGAAAGTGCTAGTCCCGGTGACCAGTCTATGTCCATGCTCGAAAGAAATATCCGAGCGCGGCGCACACAACCAGCGTTCGCATGTGACCCTCACTGTTCGCACCAAGCGCTCGGTATGGATCGAAGAGTTGGTTCGTTTTGCCGAAGAGCAGGCATCCAGCGAACTGTATGGCTTATTAAAGCGGCCGGATGAAAAATTTGTGACTGAACGTGCCTATGACAATCCAAAATTTGTCGAAGACATGGTACGCGATGTCGCCGCGGCATTAAACAAGGATGAGCGCATTGAAGCCTTCATTGTCGAGTCGGAAAATTTCGAGTCTATTCACAATCACTCGGCGTATGCGCTGATTGAAAGAGACAAGACTCTAGAGTGAAATGGGAAAGGAGAAAGTGAAATGGGAAACGTGATGACCACCCGGCGCTTTGCGCCACTATGCCTGTCTGGCATGTTCTGCTTCACGTTTAACCTTTCACTTTTCCCCGCATCCAAATTATGAAACCCGTCGCCATCTTTCGCTTTTCTCCGACCGAGGGAGCAGGATTTTTTGCGGAATTTCTGAATCAGCACGCTATCCCCTGGGTGCTTATTCGTATCGACGAGGGCGATGTCGTTCCGACAAGCGCCCGTGAATACTCTGGCATTGCGCTTATGGGCGGGCCAATGAGCGTGAACGATGATCTGCCCTGGATTCTGTTTATTCTGCCGTTGATCCGCGACTCGGTTGCACACGATATCCCCCTGTTCGGACATTGCCTGGGTGGTCAGCTCATTTCAAAAGCGCTGGGCGGCGTGGTGAGCAAGAATCCGGTGAAAGAATTAGGCTGGGGTAAAGTTGCGGTGTCTGACAATGATACTGCGCGCGAGTGGTTTGGCGACATTCGCTCGTTCGACTCGTTTCACTGGCACGGCGAAACATTTAGCTTGCCACAGGGTGCGGTACATATACTCTCCAGCGCGCATTGCGCGAACCAAGGGTATGCCCTCGGCAAACATCTCGCGCTGCAATGCCACGTCGAAATGACTGCGCAAATGATCCACGACTGGTGCGATGTTGGCGCAAATGAAATCGCTGCCAATATCGGCAGTCCGGCGGTACAATCGGCACAGGAGATGCAGTTGCAGATACCGGATAACTTGCCCGACTTGCACCGAATAGCGACGCAACTGTATAGACATTGGCTGCACGGTTTGTCGCACTGATTGCAGGAGGAGTCAAATGACCTACGTTGTTGCCGAAAATTGCATACGCTGCAAATATACCGACTGCGTGGAAGTCTGCCCAGTGGATTGTTTTCGCGAGGGCGAAAACTTTCTGGTGATTGATCCGGATGAGTGTATCGACTGTTCTTTGTGCGTATCGGAATGTCCGGCGAATGCGATTTTTGCCGAGGACGATGTGCCGCAAGAGCAGCGCCAATTCATCGCGCTGAATGCCGAACTCGCCAAATTATGGCAGCCTATCATCGGCAAGAAAGACGCGCCGGCCGATGCTGACGCATGGCTTAAAGTGAAAGACAAACTAAATCTGCTGAAACGGTGAGTACCTCAGCCGACTTCTTCGACTCTATTGCCCGGCGCATCCTGAACGCGCATGCGGCAGCAATTCCAGATCTTCGCGGCATCGCCGTTCTGCTCCCCAATTTGCATGTTGCCGGGCCATTGGCACAAGCTTTGATGAGGTCATCGCAACGGCCCGCACTGTTACTTCCGCAACTGGTGACCTTGAACGAATGGGCGCAAACTATTCCGCTGGATGCGCCTCTGGTAACGGACAGCCAGCGCAGTGCGTTGCTCTACCAACTGCTGCGTGACAAGAAATGGTTTGAACAGTCGGACTTGTGGAGTATGACGCAGGAATTGCTGGCGTTGTTTGATGAACTGACGCATTCGCTCAACAGGCTTCCAGAGGATTCCGAAACATTTTCTGCTGCCATACAGCAGGCATATCAGGCACGGCAGAACAGTACATTGCAACTTGAAGCGCGGCTTGTGTTCGAATTGTGGCACGCGATGCAAAGTGGCGATGAACTGGATGCGGCACGTGCCTATCAACTGCGCTTGGCAAAGCTCGCGGCGCAGGCACGGCAACCATTGTTCATGTTGCGAACTTCCGATTGGAGTTCGCTGGAACAACGCTTTCTTGACGAATATGCTGAGCGAGCAGAAGTAAAAATATTTGATTTAAGAGACATGTTGGATGGTCATCCCAGCGTTGTTGCGCAGGCCCTCACCCCCTCTCCCGCTTGCGGGAGAGGGGAGCAAGATAACTCCCTCTCCCGCAAGCGGGAGAGGGTTGGGGTGAGGGCTGTAGCGTTACTCGACAAAAGTTACTATCTAAAAGAAAAAAACATTCCGGCTCTCGGCGATAAACTTCGCTTCTTTGGCGCAACCAGCCTCGAACAAGAAGCCTGCGCCGCCGCCATGCAAATTCGCCTATGGCTGCAACAAGGTAAACGCGATATCGCCATCGTCGCGCAAGATCGCGTAGTGGCTAGACGCACACGCGCTTTGCTGGAACGCGCAGAGGTACTGGTGGCAGACGAAACAGGATGGACTTTCGCCACGCTGTCGGTCAGCGCCGTTCTGGATCGTTGGCTCAACGCATTGCAAAGCAATTTTTATCATCACGATTTGCTTGATCTGCTTAAGTCGCCATTTATCTTTGCCGACATGGCTGCGTCCGCGCGCAAAGCGGCTGTGTATCGGTTGGAACAACTATTGCGTAAGCAAGGTGTAGTGGCCGGGCTGGAAAAGTTCATTACATTAGCTGAACACGAAGTTGTATTGCATCAGCCTCTGGCACGTTTGCGCCAAGCATCTGCCCTGTTGGAACAGGACAATAAAAAATCATTGGCTGAATGGTTGGCGGCACTGCGTGAAAGCATGCGCATATTGGATATAGAAACGGGGTTGCAGCGGGATGAAGCAGGCCTGCAGTTGCTTAAGTCGCTGGAAATGTGGCAACAAGAACTGGCTGCGGATAACGGTCGTTATCGTTTTAATGAATGGCGGCGATGGCTGGCGCAGCAATTGGATACACAAACCTATCGTGATAACGGTATCGACAGCACGGTGCGTTTTACACATTTGGCGGCGACACGCTGGCGTGTATTCGATGCGGTCCTGTTGCTGGGCTGCGATGCCGATCATCTGCCAGGCGTGGAGGATGGCGGGCGCTGGTTTAACGATGCGGTGCGCGGCAGTTTGAATCTGCCCACTCGAAGTATACATGCTGCCCGGCAACGCGATGATTTGCTTGCCCTGCTTACTTTAAATGACTGCGTGCTGGTAACCTGGCAAAAAGATCGCAACGGCGAAGCGGGGATTCTGAGCCCGTTTTTGGAAATGCTGCGCGATTTGCACTATTTAACTTACAACGATGATCTGGCGGAGAAGGAATTACTTCAATATCTTGCGCTGGAAGAAATACGCATGGCCAATTTGCCACAGGTAACACAGCCCGCACCGGAAGCCAGGAAAAATAGTGTGCCTGAGAGCATCTCCATTAGCGGGTATAACAGCCTGGTCGCCTGTCCGTATCAATTTTATGCACGCTATATTTTGCGTCTGAATGAACTGGATGAAGTACAGGAAGGAATCGAAAAGCGTGATTATGGTGAGCGGGTGCATATCATTCTGCAACGCTTCCATGAACGTTATAAACAAGTGAGCGCACAGCCGGTTGATGAGTTGGTAACTGCCCTGCGTAAGATAAGTGAAGAAGTTTTTGCCGACTTGTTGCAGCAGGATTTTGCCGCGCATGCCTGGCTTGCGCGCTGGTTCACGTCATTACCCGCCTACATAGAATGGCAAATCGAAACTGAATCGCAAGGCTGGCGCTATAGCGAATCGGAGAGTGAGTTCGATTGGGAACTGGAAGGGGTGCGTTTGCGGGGGCGCATCGACAGACTGGATGTCAGGGGCGAAGAAAAACTAGTGCTGGATTACAAAACGCAAAGTGATTCAGTGCTGCGCAACAAATTGCGCGAGCCGGGAGAAGACGTGCAACTTGCGTGTTATGCCTACGCACATGAAGCCGCCGATGCGGCATTTGTCAGTATCGAAAATGGAAAAGTGAAACTGATTGAACCCAAACAGGATGTTCCGCAACTGGCACAACTCAACGCGGAACGTCTCACAACCGTGATGGCAAATATACGAAATGGTGCAGGTCTACCGGCAAACGGTATCGCTACGGCGTGCGAGTATTGCGAGATGCGCGGCGTGTGCCGCAAGGGAGAGTGGGTATGAGCAACCATATCGCGCTGGACCCGAAGCGCAGCATCGTCGTGGAAGCGTGCGCGGGCAGTGGCAAGACCTGGTTGCTGGTATCACGCATTGTGCGGTTGTTACTGGACGGTGCGCAGCCGTCACAAATTCTCGCCATTACTTTTACCCGTAAATCCGCGCAGGAAATGCAGGCACGTTTGCAACTTTGGCTACGCGATCTGGCGATGTCAGACGATGCGGCTGTGCGCAAATTTTTCGCCGAGCGCGGGTTGAAAAGTTTGAGCGATACGCAATTGCAAAGTGCGCGTAATCTTTACAGTAACGTGCTGTTGGCTCAACCCGGTATTACCATCAGCACGTTTCACGGCTGGTTTATGCAAGTCATGCAGCGCGCGCCGCTAAATGCGGACGTAATGCATGGCATGTCTCTGCTGGAACGAGCGGCGGCATTGCAGGACGAAACCTGGGAAGAACTGTTGGAACAGATGCGTAAGCAACCGGATAGTGTCGCTTCGCAACACATGCAATGGCTGTTCGGCGAATGCGGCCTGTTTAACACGCGCAAACTTCTTTTCAATTTTATGGGCAAGCGTGCCGAATGGTGGGCTTATACCCAGGGCCGATCCGACGGGCTGAACTTTGCGCTGGATAATTTGCGAGCCGGTCTTGAAGTTGACATGGAAAGCGACCCTGTTGCCAATTGGGGAATGAGTGGCACAAGCAATGAGATATTGTTTGCATTTGTGCGACAGTTGGCAGCCAATGGTACAGAAACGCAAAAAGACAAAGCGAGTGAATTGGAGCGTGTTTGGACTGATAACGCCGGAAGAGAACGCTTTAAGCAATTATTGCCACTATTGTTTACCCAGGCAGATGAACCGCGCAGTTTCAAGCCGACCAGGAAACAGGATGCAGAAGTATTTCTTTTCACCCGCGATATTTTGTTCGACAACCTGCAAGCCTTGCGCGACCAGCTCGCCGAGCAACAAGTCTATCGGTTGAACGAGGCAGTGTTGCATTGCGGAGTGGAATTCCTTAAACACTACCAAGCGCTCAAGGCACAAAAGCAACAAATGGATTTCTCTGATCTGGAATGGCAACTCTGCCGCTTGCTGCAACAGAGTGAACACGCCGAGACGATGCAATACAAACTGGATAGCCGCTACCGGCATGTGCTGCTGGATGAGTTTCAGGATACCAACCCGTTGCAATGGCAGATATTGCGCGCGTGGTTCGATGCGGCAGTGGCAGTGGATTCCCAACCCACTGTGTTTGTCGTGGGTGATCCCAAACAGTCCATCTACCGTTTTCGTCGTGCCGATGCGCGCCTGTTTGGCGTGGCGCGTGAATTTCTTAAAGAAAATTTTGCAGCACATGAGTTGCACAACAATCACACGCGCCGCAATTCACCGGCTGTGCTGGCAGCGGTGAACGCGGTATTTTCAGATCATCCCGAAGGTTTCGTTGATTTTGAACCGCATACAGCCGAACACTCCGAGTTGCCGGGTTACGTGGTGGCACTGCCGCTGGCCATTGCAGACGAAGTTTCCACTGCGACGAATGAAGATGATGAGCTACGTCTGCGTGATCCGTTGACTACGGCAAGATATGAGGCAGAAGAAGGATCGCGCCAACAGGAAGCCATCCAATTTGCCGACCTGCTGCAAAACATCACCCGCGACTGGTCGGTGAACGATGGAGGTAAACAACGTCGTGCCACCTACGGCGACATCATGGTGCTGGTGCGCAGTCGCACCCATTTGGCGGTTTACGAAACGGCATTACGCGCGTACCACATTCCCTTTATCAGTTCGCGAAGAGGTGGTTTGCTCGACACCTTGGAAGCGGAAGACTTGCAAGCGCTGCTGATGTTTCTTATCACCCCCTTCGCCGATCTCGCGTTGGCACAAGTGCTGCGCACACCCATTTTCGCCTGCGGCGACGCTGATTTAATACTGATTGCACAAAACAATCCATCAGGCAGCGAGGGGATAATAACAAGCTGGTGGCAACGTTTAATGCAGTTACCCAATCCGCCCCCTGCTTTACTCCGTGCCGCCGAACTCCTGCAGAACTGGCTTGCGCTTGCCGACAAACTGCCTGTTCACGATTTGCTCGACCGCATTTACTTTGAAGGGGATGTGCTGGCGCGATACGGCGCAGTGATACCGGATGAAATGCGATCCAAAGTCACCGCCAATTTGCATGCTTTCATGGAAATTGCGCTCAGCGTTGATGCAGGACGCTATCCCAGTTTGCCGCGTTTTTTGCAAGAGCTGCGCGAATTGCGCGACAGTCGCGACGACGCACCGGACGAAGGCAAATTGGGTGATTCAGGCAATGCAGTACGCATCTACACCGTACATGAATCGAAAGGCCTGGAAGCGCCCATCGTCTGGTTGCCGGATGCGAATGCGGAAAAGAAAAACAAAGAAGGCAATGACGTGCTGATCGATTGGCCTGCACACGAAGAGCGCCCGCTGCATTTTTCCCTGTACGCTGACCAAGCCTCGCGCGGCAGGAAACGCGCGCCGCTATTTGAACAAGATGCCGCCCAACAAGCCCGCGAAGAAATGAATCTGCTTTACGTCGCCATGACCCGCGCGCAACAGGCGCTGATCGTCAGCGGTAATAGCAAGGGCGCAGACAAAGAAGAACAGAAAAAAACAATCTCATGGTATGACCGCATCGCGGCGGTGACTGGTGTGCAGCAGAATCCTCTAATTTGTCCAAGACCGCCAGTGGAGAGTAATGCAACGATCACTGCAAAAAAGACTGTTGGATTACCGGCTATCGTCCCCATTGGTAAACGCGCTCCTCGAACTACCTCACAACAACAGCGGGGAATATGGTTGCACGCATTGCTTCAATACCTCACCGAGGGACAGGCGAGTGACGAGATCGAACTCCGGCAACGCCTTGCAATTCCCCATGAAGAAATGAGCGCCCTCTGGCCGCAGGTTCAATACCTGCTGAAGCATCCTCACCTTATTCGCTTCTTCGACCCGCAACAATATAAAAGCGCCGGCAATGAAATGCCATACATCAATGCAAAAGGCGAACTAAAACGGATTGACCGATTGGTGGAGTTTGAAAATGAAGTGTGGGTGCTGGATTACAAGCTGGGCACTGCAAAGATAGACACTTCGCTATCAACTGAAGCTGATGCGGAATTGACGCATCCCGAAAATAGCACGCGTTATCGTGCGCAGATGCAGGAATATCGAACTGCAATGCAAACAGTCTATGCCGGCAAAAAAGTATGCGCTGCGCTGCTGTATGCGGATGGTAAATTAAGCGAAGTGTAAGAAGTGGCTGTCATCTAAAGATTGCTCAAGTTTCGATCTGGACGCGTGTGGACGACTGCAGTTTAGCTTCAACCCGAAAAGTTCATTGTTAAACTTTCACAAGGCGGGTAACGCACTCTGTTTTAGCGTTAAACTTCGGCTTCACCCAAACGAAAAGGACTGTGGTATGAATTTCATTTCCCATGAAACACTTTCAGCATATTGGTCAGCGGCTGAGGTCTCCACAAATATTATTATTTTTATGAATTTGTTGGGCGCGCTGGCCTTGGGTTTGCTCGTCGGCTATGAACGCGCCTATCACGGACGTGCGGCAGGCATGAGAACTTATGGCCTAGTCTGCACAGCTTCGGCGGCGATCACGATTATCGCCGGTTACCCGCATTTTTGGTACGGGGGGCAAGCTGCTGTTCTGGTCGGTCCGGATCCCACCAGAGTCATACAAGGTATTGTTACGGGAGTGGGTTTTCTCGGTGCGGGCGTTATTATGCGCGACGGATTCAATATCAGCGGATTAACCACCGCTGCGTCGATATGGTCCTCTTCTGCGATAGGCATTTTGGTGGGCGTTGGTTTTTATCCTGCGGCTATTCTGCTGACATTGCTGTCGGCAGTGAGCATGATGTGGATATCCAAATTGGAAGAATGGCTGCCATCGAGACCTGCAATAGCTATTGTGATGCAATTCAAACATGACTTTAAACCAAAGTTTGAAGTATTGAGACGCGTAGCGCATGAGCGAGGCTACGATATAGCGGAAGGATCTTTATCTATCAATTATAAAGAGGGAAAACCTGAGTGGCATTTTGTTGCCGTAGCGCTCGGCAAAAACAAAGGCGCACGAATGCCCGAATTGGCGCAGGAATTGACGAATTTTGAAGGAGTGGAAAACTATTTCTTATCGCATGCCAGAAATTGATTTATCTATATGATAAATCAATTAAGACTGGGTGAGTTTCGCTTGGAGATGCGCAGCAATGTCTAGTTTGGATAGAAATAAAGGGGCAACGCTTGCTGATTTCAATATATTCCTATAAAAACAATTGACAATGTACATTTCTTAAATTAGATTCGCGAGAGTTATGCAAACACCTAAATTTTTTAATTTATTTAAACGTATTAGCCGCAATATTGGTTGGTTAAGTATTGTTATCGGAACGCGTGGCGTTTATCTGGTGAAGGTAAGACGCTCGGCAGCTCAAATTGAAATAGTGATGTGCGAATTTCATCCGATGCAAAATGTTACGTCGCTGGAATTGGAAAGGCTTGTCAGAGAGCACGGTCTCGGCGCATTTCAATTTACAACCTTGCTGGCGCCAGACGAGTATCAGATATTGATGGTAGACGCGCCCAATGTGCCTGTCGAGGAGATGAAGACCGCGATACGCTACCGCATTAAAGACTCGCTGAATTATCACGTCGACGAAGCCACCGTCGATCTGCTCCAAATTCCCGGCAACAATAATTCCGGAAACCGTCCCCAATCGGTATATGCGATTGCGGCTTCAAATGAAGTTCTTAAGAAGCGCATTGCATTGTTTGAAAAAGCCGAGATCAATCTTACGGTCATTGATATTCCCGAGTTGGCGCAACGCAATATTGCCGCACTGTTTGAAACAGATGGACGAGGCTTGGCACTATTGGCGTTCGATGAAAGAGGCGGGTTGTTGACGTTCACAAGCAACGGAGAGTTGTATTTGGCCCGTCGTTTGGATATTACTTCAGGGCAGTTGCAGGATGCGAACGAAAATGCGCGGCAGCAATACATTGAGCGCGTGGAATTGGAAATTCAGCGTTCAATGGATTATTTTGACCGGCAATTTCATTATGTTTCACTCATTCGCATGTTGGTAAGCGCACCGGTTGGCGCGGGTCTTGTCAATTTGTTTGCCGATACACTGGGCTTGCCGGTTGAACCGCTTGACCTGTCCCGGAAACTTGAACTCAGTGCAGTTCCGGCTTTACGCGAAAATGAATTTGCTACCGAGACATTGCATGCTGTCGGTGCCGCGCTGCGCCAGGAAAGTGGTGCGCCATGAGTCAGCAGATCAACTTATTCAATCCCGAATTCTTAAAGAAAAATAAATATTTTTCCACCACGACCATTCTTCAGTCTTTGGGGTTGATTGTGCTCGGAGCCGCATTGTTCTACGGTTATGGGGCTTATCAAGTCAACAGGTTATCAAGCCTGTCTGAAGAAACAGCCAAGCTTTACGCGGCTGAGCAACTTAAGTTCTCCAGTTTTTCGAATAGTTTTTCACCTGAAAAAAATAATCAGGTACTGCGTGATCAACTGGCACAACTTGAAGCTGAAGAGTTATCCCAAAAGGAAATTATTGATACATTACAGGGCGGAGCGATTGGAAATACCGGGGGCTATTCGGAATATATGCGCGCGTTTGCCCGCCAAGTAGTGAGCGGCTTATGGCTATCCGGATTTGATATTGAAGGTGACGGAGCTCAAATGAGTTTGAATGGCGGGGTAACTAATCCGCAACTGGTGCCATCCTATATTCAGCGCTTGAACAAAGAGAAAGTAATGAAGGGCAAAACTTTTGCTTCCCTGCAGATGCAGCAACCGAAGGCAATTCCCAACAAAGCTCCGGTGACAAATTATGTTGAGTTCAGCATGCAGTCGGTTGAAGCGCATGGGGGGGCTAAATGAGCGGGGTACTGAAGGAGTGGCTGGAAAAGGCGGTTTTAAAAATTGACGCAATGTCATTGCGCGAACGCGTAATGATATTTGCGGCGGCAGCATTCGTGTTGGTGTCGTTTATCAATGCCTTATTTCTGAATCCATTGCAGGAACGGCAAAAGAAGCTTTCCTTGCAGGTGGTTCAGCAACAGGAGAAGATGAAAGAGATACAGGCCAATATGGCAGCCTTGATGCAGGCGCAAAAGGATGACGTCAATTCTCCCTTACGCGACCATATCAGATCGGTTCAAAAACAGATCGATGAACATGAGTTATATCTGAAGGGGCGCCGGGATAAGCTTGTTCCGCCCGAAAAAATGGGCGAGTTACTTGAGCAAGTGCTAAACAAGAACGAGCGATTGCAACTGATTGCATTGGAAACTTTACCTGCGACCCCATTGATCGAACCGCCTGCGGCCAAGCCGGATGCAGGCGCTGTTGCCTCAGCTCCGGTTGCGGTTCCGGTTAAATCACCGGGATTGGATCATCAGGTATATAAGCACGGGGTTAAGATTACCGTACGCGGTAGTTATGCAGACTTGATGCAATACCTGACGGCACTGGAGAAATTGCCGACCCAAATGTATTGGGGGGCAGCCAAAATGAATGTGACACGCTATCCGACTGTTGAATTGACGCTTACTTTGTACACACTGAGCTTGGATGCGATATGGCTGCGAGTGTAAATAAAATTATTTTGATTGTGACAATGTGGGCAGGCATAGCATTGCCAGCGCATGCATTTGAATCTTTACCGGACCCGACCAAACCCGCGGTCGAGATTCCATATGCTTCGGACACGGAGGGGGGCACTGCTGCAAGTGCGGTGCCCGCGCCCAAAAAAGAAGGGTTGCAGTCGATCCTCATTTCACCCCGGCATCGAGCTGCGGTTATTAATGGGGAGACTGTTGCGTTGGGCGGGAAAGTTGGTGATGCTACACTTGTGGAGGTTCGTGAAAGCAGCGTGGTATTGCAAAATACCCAGGGAAGACATGTTATGGAGTTGTTTCCCGGAGTGCATCTAAATAAGGCCGAACTTGAGCATCAAGACAAAAAAGAACAATCACAACCAACAAAGAATAAAAAAATACAAATTAACTGAGTCGGATTATATGGATCAAGTTTAAGGATTAAGAGGAAAAGTAAATGAAGCGATTATTACTAATGCTGTTGCTGCTTTTCTTGGTTGCATGCTCGTCTCCGGGCATCAAGACAGATGCTGCGGTCAGAATAAATAAAGATATGGATGCGCTGGTTAGCGAGAGCACCGTGCCCAGCAAATCGGATGCGGTGAATAATGCGTTATTGCCACCATTGACAACGCCGCGGCCCAAGGTTGAGGACGGAAAACTTGAGCCACGCTTTGATCTGAGCGTAAACAACACCCCGGCCAAAGAAGTGTTCGCCGCGATTGGCTCCGGAACGCGCTATAACATACTCCCTTTACCCGGAGTGGAAGGAAATATTACATTAAACCTCAAAGATGTAAGCATATTTGAGGCAATGGATACGATACGTGCATTGTACGGTTATGAGTATAAAGTGGAAGGTAAAAATATTTATATTCAACCCGTGACACTTCAAATCAGACTGTTCAAAATCGATTATCTTGCGGCATTGCGTGATAGCTCTTCCTCGATTGCAGTAAAAGCTTCCGGACAAAGTATGACTGCGGGCACGGCCTACAGTCCCACGATGCCAACAACCCCGACACCAACCGCAACAACTCCGGGTGCATCGGCTGCGCAGTCAGGCAACGCAAGCTTTGTATCGACCAAGCAGTCATCTACAGAATTTAATTTCTGGCAAAATTTGCAGGATGCTATAACCACCATCATCACGCAAAAAGATAGCACTATTCAAGCCGAGCGCAGCGTCGTGATCAATAGAATGTCCGGTGTGATTGTCGTGCGTGCAATGCCGGAGGAGTTACGCAATGTATCCGAGTTTCTGAAAGCATCGCAACTTTCCGTAGAGCGTCAGGTTATTATTGAAGCAAAGTTTGTCGAAGTAACCTTGAGTGACAGTTATCAATCCGGTGTGAACTGGGCTGCAATCGGTGCGAAGGGAAATGGCACCTATGCCGGAGGAGTTGTTGCGCAGGGAGGAACACTGACCAACACAGTTGGAGGTGTCGGGCAGACTATGACCACTCCGCTATTCACGGCGGTTCCCGGTACCAGCTTGTCTGGTGTTGCGACGAATGCGTCTTCAAATTCTTTATTTGGATTGGCATTTCAAACAAACAACTTTGCTGCAATGTTGAGCTTTCTGGAGACACAGGGAAGTGTTCATGTGCTATCAAGCCCGCGCATCTCGACTTTGAACAACCAAAAAGCAGTGCTAAAAGTGGGGACTGACGAGCCATTTGCTACAGGTTTTACGCCTGGCACCTCGACGACTGTTTCAGGTGGTAGTAATACACTCCCGACACCGATTTATTCCCCGTTATTTTCGGGCATAGCATTGGATGTAACACCACGAATCAACGAGAAGGATGAAATCATTCTGCATGTTCATCCTTCCATCAGCCAGGTTACCTCGGTAACAAAAGATGCCGGCGGAGGGACAACGCTCCAGATGGCTTCTTCTGCTATTGAAGAAACAGATAGTGTGATACGTGCGAAAGACAGCCAGATCGTGGTAATCGGCGGATTGATGACCCAATCAACAACGGTGGCCGATTCAGGCTTGCCGGGATGGGTCAAATCCATCTTTGGCCAAACGAGCAAATCATCGAGCAAGCGCGAACTAATTATTTTGCTCAAACCGACAGTAGTAGATGAGGACAAAGACTGGACAGATGAGGTGAGCCGCAGTCGGGATCGATTGAACGGAATGTCTCGTTAAACGGAAATTTCCAATGTATCTAGAGCATTTTAGTTTACGTGAATTTCCGTTTTCGCTAACGCCGGATACCAGTTTTTTCTTTGCTTGCGCCAATTATCAGGAGGCGTTGAATACCCTGCTTGTTGCAGCCCGCAGCGGCGAGGGCTTCATCAAAATTGTTGGTGAGGTGGGTAATGGCAAGACGCTGCTTTGCCGCAAGTTTCTGTTAACTCTCAACAACGATAGAACAACGACTACCGCAATTGGTACGCAGGACGCTTCCGTCGAGGGGACGAAATCCGCCACAAAGTTTATTACCGCCTATATTCCCAATCCCTATCTGGAACCGCGCAGTTTGTTGCTCGCGCTGGCGAGTGAGTTTCGTATAGAGCTTGATAACGGGGCAGATCAACATCAAGTATTAAAAGAGTTAACGCATACTTTGCTTAGTTTTGCGCGCGAGGGGAAACGCGTGTTGGTATGTCTGGACGAGGCGCAGGCCATGCCGCTGGAAAGCTTGGAAGTGTTGCGTTTGTTGACTAATCTGGAGACCGAGAAACGCAAATTGATGCAGGTCGTGCTATTCGGTCAGCCTGAGTTGAACGAACGTCTCAAACATAATTCAGTGCGTCAATTGAGGCAACGCATCAGTTTCCAATACGACTTAAAGGGATTAAGAAAAGACGAAGTGGATCGCTATTTGCGCCATCGTTTGCTGGTGGCAGGATATCAGGGTGAAACATTATTTAACCAAGGGACAATTGCCTTGCTGCATCGAGTGACACGGGGAACCCCGCGGCTGATCAATATAATAGCCCACAAAGCATTGCTGCTGGCGTACGGACAAGGCAAGCAGCAGGTAACAACAAGTCATGTGCGTCGTGCCGTGGCGGATACCCCGGAAGCAAGCAAAGACTGGATGGTCTGGGTGTGGGCGGGGTTGGCGACGTTTATGTTGATCCTTTTTGCATTAATCATCGGCTGGTTGCAATGAGCCTGATAAACCAAGTTCTAAATGATTTGGATAAACGCGGCGTGGCGAGAGAAGCCACGGGTGACGAGGCCATAAGAGTTGTTCCAATTCAAACTGACTCAAAATGGCGGCTGTACGTATTGGTCGCCATATTATTAGTTGTCGCAGTTGCAGCAGTCGTATTGAGTGCTCGGAAGTCAGGTGTGTCTTCAAAGTCTGTAGTCGCAGTAACCCAAGCGCCTGTTGCCGGGGTGTTGTCGATATCTCATGCACCCGTCGCTTCACAGCCCCTGGCTACTTCGGCTGTGGTGCCACACCCACAAGCCTCTTCCGCTATTGCATTGACACTTCATCCTGTCCCCGATATTTCCCGAACCAAACCTGTCGTCAAGCAGGTTAAGCCGGAATCCAAAGTTGCCGCAGAAACTGCGGAGAAAGATCAACCCAATAGTGCCGTGATACGACACGCACCTGCTGCATCACAAAGTGTGCAAATTAAAAAAGTGAGCCCGCAGCAAGAAGCCGAGAACGAATTCCGCAAGGCTTATCTGCTTGCGCAGCAAGGAAAGTTAATAGAGGCGGCAGCGGGTTACCGGCTAGTGCTGAAACTTGATCCCGCGCATGCGATAGCGCGCGAAGCCTTGGTTTCCGTGTTGCAAGAGAACAAGCATTTTGCCGAGGCTGAAAATGTGCTGAAAGATGCGCTTGATCAGGATGTGAAACAAACCCATTTCGCGATGCTACTCGCCCGCTTGCAAGTTGAACGCGGTGCGGTGCCGCTGGCGTTGGAAACGCTGGAAAGGTCTTTGCCATACGCCGAACGTATGGCCGATTACCAAGCCTTCATGGCCGCGCTGTTGCAACGCCAGGGGCGACACAAGGAAGCAATAACGTACTATCAAAACGCGTTGCAAATGTCACCTGTTTCCGGACTATGGCTAATGGGAATGGGCATGTCAATGCAAGCGGACCAACAAAAAGAGGAAGCATTGGATGCGTATAAACGAGCAATCGATACGCAGAGTTTAACGCCGGAGTTGCAGGCATTTGTTGAGCAGCGGATAAAAGAAATCAAGCCAAAAGATAAATAGGCGAGATTTAATCTACTCCTGTTATGTTAAATGGGTATCCAAAATCTGTGGTTGATTTTGCTCAAGAACACTTCGGTTTGAGAATACGTTTGTAATGATCAGATTTGATTATGTTCTTTTTCCAGTAAGCGCCCCAAACAGGTTGGCGACTAATGAATGAGGATGCTGAAATAGAATGGATGGAATCGGTCTGATTAACTAACAAGTTCCCCATAAATTGAACATCTGCTCTTGTTTAAAGCCGTCACTTAGCCCTGCGCATAACCAACGGATACGCCGCATGAAGCCACATTCGGTGTTATGCGTTACGCTTATTGCCCCCAATAGGCAACTTCGCCGGGGCGCTTTGAGATGTTAAACGCAAATCCAAAGAAACGCAGACTTACTCAGTTTTGTCGTCCCCACCTTTCAACAAACGCAGGGCCACCTGTCCTATGGTCAGGCGGAGTCCCGGTTAAATATACGCACCTGACCCTGCCTACGCGAGGATGGTGAATAAATCTGCGGTGCCTTGATATTTCCGCTTACTTCTTTGCATCCGCTTCACATTTCTTGATCGAAGCGGCCTTGGCAGCACCGCTTAATGGCTTGCCGTTCTTGCTTACCGCTTTGTCTTCGCAGGAAGGAGTTGCCGCCTGAGCCGCATCTTTTTCACATTTTTTGATTGATGCCGCCTTGGCAGCGCCGGCCAACGGCTTGCCGTCCTTGCTTACAGCCTTTGCTTCACAGCCGGAATCGGCAGCGAACGCCGTGTTAATGATGAACAATGAAGCGATAGCAACAGAGATCAGATTACGCATTTTTGATTACTCTCCTTTGGTTGATTTAAGATTCGGGAATGGGCGCGCCATACCAGTGCGGATTATACCGTTACAGTCGGCTGTGGCATATCAAAGCTGATTGATACGCCTGAAATCACTGGGCTGGCAGTCTAATTCTATTTCAATACAGCAATTACGTAGGGTGCATTTCATGCACCATGGCGCACAAAGTGCGCCCTACGCTAAATCTAATTTCACTTTTGAAATAGCATTGGAATAAACCTATGCACCCAGATACGCGCGCTGTACCGCTTCACTGCCGAGCAATTCTTTTGCCTCGCCCGACAAAGTAATGGTGCCGCTTTCCAGCACGTAACCGCGTTGTGCGGCTTCCAATGCCAACTTGGCATTTTGCTCGACCAGCAAGATGGAAACTCCCTGTGCTGAAATTTCCCTGATCGTTTCAAATATTTTGGCTACCATCATCGGTGCCAGCCCCATGCTTGGTTCATCCAGCATCAATAACTTGGGGCGGCTCATTAATGCGCGTGCGATTGCGACCATTTGTTGCTCGCCACCTGAAAGCGTGCCTGCCAGTTGCGTGCGCCTTTCTGCGAGGCGGGGAAACAAGGTGTACATGCGCTCAATATCGGTATTGATATGTTTATCGCCATGGCGGATGTAAGCGCCCATTTGCAGATTTTCTGCCACGGTGAGTCGGGCAAATATTCCGCGCCCTTCGGGCACCAGTGCCAAGCCAGCGCTTACTCTCAAGTGCGCTGGCAAATGGTGCAACGAACTACCCTCGTAATGCAACTTTCCGGCAGTACACTGAAGCAGCCCTGCAAGTGCTTTAAGTGTGGTGGTCTTGCCTGCACCGTTACTGCCGATGAGAGCAACCAACTCGCCGGCATTGATGCTTAGATCGATTCCTTTCAGGGCATGAATGCCGCCATAGGAAACTTTCAGGTCATGGACTTCGAGGATTGGGGAGTTAAGTTTCATGGGGCTTCCCTCACCCCCAGCCCCTCTCCCGCTTGCGGGAGAGGGGAATCAGAATCTCCGCCCAAATAAGCCGCAATTACAAGCGGGTCGCGTCTAACTTCTTCCGGAATTCCTTCGGCGATTTTCTTACCGTAGTCCAGCACCGCCACACGGTCGCATAATCCCATAATGAGTTTGACATCGTGTTCAATCAACAATACGGTAATGCCATCGCTGCGGATGGATTGCAGCAGGATTTTCAAACTTTCGGTTTCAGTGGCGTTCATTCCTGCCACAGGTTCGTCCAGCGCCAGTAGTTTGGGTTCAGTCGCCAGCGCACGCGCGATCTCCAGTCTGCGCTGTTCGCCATACGACAGATTTTTCGCCAGCGTGTTTACCGGACGCTGAATACCCACATAATGCAATAACTCACGCGCGCGCTCGGCGATGGCACGTTCTTCAGCACGCGCGGAAGCATTACGGCTCAGTGCTCCCCAAATTCCGCTATGCGTGCGCACATGCCGTCCAACCATGATATTTTCCAGTGCGCTCATATTGGCAAACAAACGTATATTCTGAAAAGTGCGCGCGATACCCGCTTGCGCCAGCAGATGCGGTTTGCAACGCACGTAAGCATTCCCGTCAAATTTGAACGTGCCTTGGTCCAATTGATACAGCCCGGTAATGACATTGAATAGCGTCGTTTTTCCTGCTCCGTTCGGGCCGATCAAACCGTAGATTTCACCTTGGCGAATGTGCAGTGAAACACCGGACAACGCGGTTAATCCACCGAAGTGTTTACACACCCCCGACAATTCCAGCAGCGTATTATCTGGAAGCGTCATACACCGTTTCCTGTTCTTGATACGCTACAGCTTCATCCGGTTCAAGTTCGCGCCGATGCATGCTGGAAGGCCATAATCCGGCGGGTCGCCACAGCATTACCAGGATGAGCGCTAGGCCGAACATCAGCATGCGCAGACTTTCCGGGTCGATCAATACCTTGCCAATAATGGCCAGCTGCAACGGCCCAGCGCCATGCCGGAAAGCTTCCGGCAACACCACCAGCAATACGCCCCCCAGTACCACGCCGGTGATGTTGCCCATGCCGCCCAATACCACCATGCACAGGATCATTATTGATTCCATCAGGCTGAAACTTTCCGGGCTGACGAAGCCCTGAAAGCCCGCGAACAAGCACCCGGACAGACCGCCGAAAGTCGCTCCCATTGCAAAGGCCAGCAGCTTGATGTTGCGAGTGTTGATACCCATTGCGGAGGCTGCGACTTCATCTTCACGTATCGCCATCCATGCCCGACCGATGCGCGAATTTTGCAAACGCAATGAGACAAATATCACCAGCAGAGTAAAGCCCAGAAACAAGTAATAATGCAGATGTACCGTGGTGAAATCCAGACCAAACAACTCATGTGTTTTGGCAAAAGAGAAATCGCCGATTTGTAACGGGTCGATCAGGCTGATGCCCTGCGGGCCATTGGTGATATTGACCGGCGCATTCAGATTGTTCATAAAGATGCGCACGATCTCGCCGAAACCCAGCGTCACGATGGCCAGATAATCACCGCGCAATCTTAATGTTGGTGCACCCAGCAACACGCCGAAAAAACACGCCAGCAATGCGCCCAGTGGCAACACAGCCCACATCGGCCAGTGCAAGCCGAACTGCGGCGACCCCAATAGCGCATAGGTGTAAGCACCGACCGCGAAGAAAGCGATATAGCCCAGATCAAGCAAGCCGGCATAACCGACCACGATATTCAGACCCAGCGCGAGCATGATATAGAGCAAAGCAAAATCTGCAATGCGCACCCAACCGTGACCAAGCAGTGCGTCTGTGACAAAAGGGAATACCAGCAGTACTATTGCCAATGCCGCGATCAAAGGCTTTGATTTTGGATTGAACTTCATGCCCGCTCCGCCACACGCTCGCCCAGCAGCCCGGACGGTCTGAACACCAGCACCGCGATCAACACGAAGAAGGCAAACACATCCTGATAATTGCTACCGAAGAAGCCGCCGCTCAAATCACCTATATATCCCGCCCCCAGGCTTTCGATCAAACCCAGCACAATGCCACCCAGCACCGCTCCGCGCAAATTGCCGATGCCGCCCAGCACCGCAGCGGTAAAGGCTTTCAGGCCAAGCATAAAGCCCATGTAATAATGCACAATACCGTAGTTTGCGCTGACCATAAATCCGGCCACAGCGGCAAGTGCCGAGCCCAGCATGAATGTTGCGGAAATCACCCGATTGATGTCCACACCCATCAAGGCGGCAGCGGAAGGATTTTCCGCCACGGCACGCATGGCGCGTCCGAAGCGGCTGTGGTTAATCAGCAACATTAAACCTGCCATCATCAGTAGAGCGACCAGAACAATTCCCAGTTGCACATCGGTAATGATCGCGCCGCCCAAGGCATGTAGACTGTTGGTAAACGGCAGCGGGAACGCATGATATTCACGCCCCCAGATCATCATCGCCAGATTCTGCAACACGATGGAAACGCCGATTGCGGTAATTAACGGGGCCAGTCGCGGCGCATTGCGCAGTGGGCGGTAAGCAACTCTTTCAATTGTATAACCCAGTGCCATGCAGGCAACGATTGCCACTATCAAGCTAAACAGCATCGCCAATACAGGAGCAACCGCGGCGGCCAATAAAGTTTGCAGCATGGTCAGCGCTACCATTGCGCCCACCATCACCACTTCACCATGCGCGAAATTGATCAAACCCAGAATGCCGTAGACCATGGTGTAGCCGAGCGCTACCAGTGCATACACGCTGCCTTGTACCAGACCATTGATGATTTGTTGAAGGAGAATATCCACAGAAATAATTTGTATTTATTCCTTCCTCCTTGCAGGGGGAAGGTTAGGATGAGGGTAAAAGCTTGGCACATTTATGCATAGTTTCACCCCCTCCCCAACCCTCCCCCCTCAAGGGGGAGGGAGTTAATCCAGCGTCATTTGGCGACTGGCGCAACGCCGCCTATTGTCTCTACCACTTGCCACTTCCCCTGGCGCACTTGGTACATCGTCACTGCGCCCCCCTTGAGATCGCCCTTTTCGTCGAAAGCAATTTTTGCAGTAACACCATCAAATACCACCTTGCCCAGTTCCGGCAGATATTTCGCGGGTTCGGCTGAACCTGCTTTTTGCATGGCGGCAATCATCACGTTTACCGCGTCGTAGCAAAACGGTGCATACAGTTGGATAGGTTGCTTGAATTGCGCTTCATACCGCGTCGCAAAATCGCGCCCTCCCGGCATTATGTCCAAGGGCATTCCGGGCAAGGAAGCATAAGCCCCTTCGGCAGCCCCCCCCGCATTCTCAATGAATTTTGGGGTGTAGCCACCATCTCCCATCATGAACTGCGTCTTCATACCCAGTCCGCGCAATTGCTTGACCATAGGCGAACCCTGCGGATCCATGCCACCGTAGAAAATCAAATCGGGTTGCTTGCTTTTGATAGTAGTCAGCACCGTAGCAAAATCGACCGACTTGTCAGTGGTGTATTCTCGCGCGATAATTTGCGCACCGTTGGCTTGCGCGGATTTCACAAATTCATCCGCAATGCCTTGTCCGTAAATAGAACGATCATCAATCACCGCGATCTTTTTTGCACTTAGCTTCTTCACAGCATAGTCGCCTAGCACTTTTCCTTGTTGTGCATCATTTGTCATCACCCGAAAGGCCGTCTTAAAGCCTTGCGTAGTAAATGCTATTGATGTTGCAGAAGGCGAAATTTGCGGAATCCCGTTGTCGCTATAGATACGTGAAGCGGGAACTGTCGTGCCAGAATTAAGATGGCCGATAACACCATTCACTTTCGCATCCACCAATTTTTGCGCAACGATGGTTGCGGTTTTCCCATCCGCTTGGTCGTCTTCACTCAACAATTCAAAGCGAACTTTTTTGCCGCCAATGATCACGCCTTTGGCATTGGCATCTTCAATTGCCATGCGTGTACCGTTTTCATTGTCTTTGCCTATATGCGCTTGAGGGCCGGTTAGTGGTGCGGAGGCACCTATCTTCACAACCAATTCAGCAGTATTGCCTGATGATGCCGTTTGCGTTTCTGTTTTACCGCAACCAAACAATGTGGCTGAAACGGTTAATACAAAGATTATGGAAAGTTTATTGGGTAGCATAGTTGAGGATCGTGTGAACAGAAGGACAGCAGGATTATGCGTAGCCCTTAATCCCTTGTCAATTAGCGACACTGAGAATTCAAAGAGACAAAAAAACCGGCTTGCGCCGGTATTTTTTGCGCAAGTACCGACTACTTGGCCAGGCTCAAAACGAACAGCACCAGTTCTCTGATGTCTGCCTGCTTTAGACCTTTAAAATCATTTGCCGGCATCGGCATTGAACCCCAGTGACCAGAACCACCCAAAGACACTTTCGTCATCAAGCCTTCAACCAGAGGATATTCTTTGCCGTTGTATTCGAACTTGGTTTCACCCTTATACTTAAGAGAGACAGTCATCCAAGCCGGGCCAACAATCTTTTTATTGATCGAATGGCACGCTGTGCAATTATTTCTTTTTGCTGCGGCTGGCATGCCAGCTTCATTCGAATTTCCCGAGTCCGGAATTGCTCCACTTGGAACTTGTGTTGTTGCAACTGCGGCTGGCCGCGATACAGCCGGTTGAGGAGTGGTAGCTACGGCATTCGGATGTGGCTGCTCCTGTTTATCACTACAACCCGCCAAACCGAATATGAACCCGCACATCAAAGTCAATGCAAGACAACTATTTTTCAAAATACTCTCCAATCTCATGAAAATTTGGCCTCCAAAAAACCGAAAAAAGTCGATGCCCCAGCACCGACTTTTCCCTGGCTTTGTACTTCGCCCTCACGTTGCTTCACTTGCAATTTGAAGGCAAGGTAGGCTCTTTTCCGAAATTTCGCGCCTAAGCTATTAGAGCGTGAGAATCGCAGCAACGACTTTCTCGATATCTGCCTTTTGCGCTGCATTAGGATGTGGAGTCATAACTTGTCCACCAGTAACTTTGTCCCAATTGCCCTTGCCGCCCTTGATAACTTTCGCTACCAGCGTTTCTTGTGCGCCCTTGTCGCCCTTGTACTTGGCAGATACGTCTTTCCATGCCGGGCCAACAACCTTTTTATCAATAGTATGGCAAGCCAGGCAGTCAAGCTTAGCTGCCTTAGCTATATCAACAGGACTCTCTGCTTTAGCTACACCTGAAAGTGTCAACAGTGTTGTGGCGGTTACCGCCGCGATAAATGCTTTCATTTCTTCTCCTCTGTGATTGATAAATTATCGGTGTATTGCTCCATATTCACACCCAGTATGTTGTGCGAACATCCCCCGATTTTCCTGAATTCTGAGCGGCTGTCAAGTGACAATATTAAATTTTAATAAATATCTTAAAGAAACTGCTCCAATAAACTCCCCTGCTTTATAACTTGCGTCACCCCTGATGTCTGCTGGCTTCACCTTTTTCAACCCGAAGAAACCGAGCAAATAATTGCTGACAAAACCTCAATCAATCCTTGATCCATTTAATCAAATCCCGCCAAAGCTCAATATCCTGAGCGGCCACATGGTGAGGAATATCGAAAATACTCTTGCCTTCGAACGCGGCGTTTACATACACCTGAGCCTCGCGCAAATAAGCAAGCACAGGGACATCAAGTTGCACCAGAAACTGCTCCAGCGTTGCCGCGGCGCGCGTGCGTGGCGCCATACGCATTCCGACTACGCCGATTTCAATCCGGCCTTTTCGTGCCGCCTTTTCTTCACTCAACTCAAGCAAAAAATCATAGCTGGCTTGAATATCAAACAAAGATGGTGCAATCGGCACAATGACTTTATTGACCAATTTAACCGCATGATCCAGATTTTTTCCGTGCAACCCCGCGGGTGAGTCAATCACCAGCACGTCCGCCTCTTCTGATTTTTCACGCTCGCTCTGTAACGGCCAGATAATCGGCAAACTGCTATCCCGTTGCGCCAACCAAAGGCTGGTCGATTTCTGCCGATCCAGATCAAGCACCGTCACGTGTTTACCTGTCGATGCAAAATAGCCCGCAATGTTAGTACTCAGCGTTGTCTTTCCACTTCCCCCTTTCGGGTTCGCCACTAATATGGTTTGCATTCGGCTCTCCAAATTGCTGGTTGAGTTTGTTTCGTCACCTTACGAAAAAAATACGACCACCCGCAAGCTCAATAACACACTACCCTGTCAATGTTCCACTTGCGTTACGTCGCGTACCGCTCCTTTATCCGCCGAGGTAACCATTGCCGCGTAAGCCCTTAATGCCACCGAAACCTTACGGGCACGCACTGCCACTGGCTTCCAGGCCTGCTTGCCTTTCGCTTCCATCACTGCACGACGGCGTATAAGTTCGCTTTCGGCAATCGCCAAATTAATACTGCGATTGGGAATATCGATTTCAATGCGATCACCTTCCTGTACCAGACCAATCGCACCACCGCTGGCCGCTTCCGGTGACGCATGGCCGATGCTCAACCCGGAAGTGCCGCCGGAAAAGCGTCCGTCGGTGAGCAGCGCACACACCTTACCCAAACCTTTTGATTTGAGATAAGAAGTCGGATACAGCATTTCCTGCATCCCCGGCCCGCCTTTCGGTCCTTCGTAGCGTATTACCACGACATCGCCCGCCACAATCTGATCGGCAAGAATACCGTCCGTCGCCGCATCCTGACTTTCAAACACGCGCGCTCGCCCGTTAAACTTCAAAATACTGTCGTCCACACCCGCCGTCTTGACGATACAGCCATCCAGCGCGATGTTGCCATACAGTACCGCCAAACCACCGTCTTTGGAATAAGCATGCGCCTTGTCGCGAATACACCCCTTGCCGCGATCTGCATCCAATTCCGGATAGAGCATGGATTGCGAAAAAGCGATGGTAGTAACAATACCGCCGGGAGCAGCGCGGAAGAATTTTTTGACTGCTTCGTCAGTAGTCTGCGCGATATCCCATTGCTTAAGTCCGTCGCGCAAAGTTTTGCTATGTACGGTACTGACTTCTCCGTGAAGCAAACCCGCTCGATCCAGTTCACCCAAAATGGCCGCGATGCCACCGGCGCGATGCACATCTTCCAGGTGATATTCAGATGAAGGCGCAACTTTGCACAGTGTCGGCACATGGCGTGAAAGTCTGTCCATATCCTTCATGGTGAAATCCACACCCGCTTCGCGCGCCACGGCAAGGAGGTGCAGAACTGTATTGGTCGAGCCGCCCATTGCGATATCCAGCGTCATGGCATTTTCAAAGGCTTTAAAGCTGGCGATATTGCGCGGCAATACTGATGCGTCGTCCTGTTCATAATAACGTTTACACAATTCGACGACAGTGCGTCCGGCACGCAAAAATAATTGCTTGCGTTCGGCGTGCGTTGCCACCAGCGAACCGTTGCCGGGCAGCGCCAAACCCAGAGCCTCGGTCAAACAGTTCATCGAGTTGGCCGTAAACATTCCTGAACAGGAACCGCAGGTCGGGCATGCGGAACGCTCAATAGCCGCCACGTCTTCGTCGCTCACACGACTGTCGGCAGCGGCAACCATTGCATCAATCAAATCCAGCCCCTTGGTTTTCCCCTGCAAATTAACCTTGCCTGCCTCCATCGGCCCGCCCGAGACAAATACCACCGGGATATTCAAGCGCATGGTCGCCATCAGCATGCCCGGCGTAATTTTGTCGCAATTGGAAATACACACCAGCGCATCGGCACAATGTGCATTGACCATATATTCCACCGAGTCGGCAATCAGGTCACGGCTGGGCAGAGAATACAGCATGCCGTCATGCCCCATGGCGATGCCGTCGTCGACCGCAATGGTATTAAATTCCTTGGCAATGCCGCCTGCTTTCTCAATTTCTCGCGCCACCAATTGGCCCATATCTTTGAGGTGGACATGCCCTGGCACAAATTGAGTAAATGAATTGGCAATTGCGATAATCGGCTTGCCGAAATCGCCATCAGTCATACCGGTAGCACGCCACAAAGAGCGGGCACCGGCCATATTGCGGCCGTGGGTGGAAGTACGCGAGCGGTATTGGGGCATGATTTTCTCTCTTGTAAGAATGTTGAAGTAACTATACAAGTATAATTCGAAATCTAATTTTAACTCATTCGCCCTATGCTCGTTCATCCGCAATTCGATCCTGTCGCCATTCATCTCGGTCCAGTTGGCATCCACTGGTATGGACTGATGTATCTGCTTGCTTTTGTGGCCTTTATCTTGTTGGGTCGAAAACGCTTGCGCACATTGAATCGCCCAGGCTGGGACGACAAGTTTCTGGATGATCTGTTGTTTTATGGTGTACTGGGCGTTGTGCTGGGTGGACGCTTGGGTGAAGTGTTGTTTTACAACCCCGGCTATTATTTTTCGCATCCGGCCAAAATTCTTGCTGTTTGGGAAGGCGGCATGTCCTTTCACGGTGGATTCCTGGGCGTGCTGTTCGCAATGGCGATATTTGCCCATAAGCGCCAAATCGTGTGGCTACAACTGATGGATTTTATCGCCCCGTTAGTGCCGGCAGGCTTGGGTGCAGGGCGTATCGGCAATTTCATCAATGCCGAATTGTGGGGACGCCCCACCGATGGCTGGTGGGGGATGGTGTTCCCCAATGTGGACAATATACCGCGACATCCCTCGCAGTTGTATGAATTTGCATTGGAAGGGCTAGCCCTGTTCACGCTCTTGTGGCTGTTCTCCAGCAAGCGGCGTCCGGTAGGTGCGGTATCAGGACTGTTCCTTATTGGCTACGGTAGTTTTCGCTTCATCGGTGAATTCGCGCGCACACCGGACGATGGCATTTTCGGATTAATGACCTACGGCGTTAGTATGGGGCAGTGGCTGAGCTTACCGATGGTTCTGGCCGGAATAGTAATGATTGTGTGGGCGTACAAACACAAGACAAAGCCGGACTAAAACGAATTCGTGGACGGGAATCGGACAAGTCCATCTCTTGACACCCCTTGGCCCCTCCCCGATACTTCGCGCATCTCTTTAATACAGGCTTCATGCTTTGGACGAATTTTCACTGGCTACGCTGTTTTTAGCCCTCGTTGTCATTCTCATTCTGTCCGGTTTTTTTTCGTCTTCCGAAACCAGCATGATGTCGCTCAATCGGCATCGCTTGAACCATCTGGTTCGCAAAGGCAACAGGAGAGCCAAGCTTACTTCCAATTTATTGGCAAAAACTGACCGTCTACTCGGTTCTATTCTGTTCGGAAATACTTTACTAAATGTGGCCGCGGCTACGCTCACCGAGATCATTGTGTTGCGGATATTTGGCCGCGCTAACAGCACCGCGCTGATTTTGGGAACACTCACGATCACCTTCATCATCTTGATCTTCAGCGAAATCATGCCGAAGATCATAGCTTCCAGCTATCCCGAGCGGGTAGCATTATCGGCAAGCTTCGGCTTGGCGTTTTTCGTCAAACTTTTTTATCCTGTTGTTTTTATTGCCACAACGATTGTGCAGGCAGTACTTGGTTTGCTTCACATTAAAGTTCAAACCGACCAAAGCAAGCAATCGGTGAGCTTGGAAGAGGTGCGCATGATGGTATTGGCCGCCGAGAATTTCCTGCCGCAACGGCATCAAAAAATGCTGCTTAATCTGGTCGATCTTGAACGCATCGTTGTGGATGATGTAATGATTCCGCGTAATCAGATTGAAGCTTTGGACATCAACGCGGACTCACAACTATTGAAGCAACAACTGGCAACGTGCCACCACACGCTGCTTCCAGTATACGAAAACAAACTGGACAATATTATTGGTATTTTGCATGTGCGCAAGACGCTTTCCCTATTGCAACGGGAAGAATTCAGCAATGATGATTTGAGAGAATTGCTGCTGGATCCTTACTTCATCCCGTCCGACACCACACTACTGATGCAATTGCAACACTTTCAGGAGCGTCAACTGCGCCTTGGGTTGATCGTCGATGAATACGGTGAGTTGCTGGGTTTGGTTACGCTGGAAAATATTCTGGAAGAAATCGTCGGCGACTTCACCACGCAATCTCCCGCACAAACAGGCAAATATTTTCGCCAGGAAGACGGTAGTCTATTCATAGAAGGCAGCACATTGCTGCGTGATTTGAACCGCAAAATGGGGCTGCATCTTCCACTTGACGGAGCCAAAACATTGAATGGATTGATTTTGGAACACCTTCAGGACATTCCGGAAGCAGGTACCAGCTTAAAGATAAGCGGCTATCCCATCGAAATTATTCAGACCCAAGACCGTGTAGTAAAGGTTGCGAAGATATTCGTCGAGCAAGCCCAAAAACCGGCTGCTCATTGAAGGCGACCTTTTTTTGATGCTTTACAAAGACTATAAAGCCAAGCATGATACAAAATACCTTTATAATCCACTTGGTTGGAATAAATCGTGTGAATGATGGCTATCACTCGTTAAATTGCGATTTTTGAGTAAGGAAAACGGCATGGCTACAGCAACTAAAGCAAATACACCCACTAAAGCGGCAAAAGAAATCCAATACAGTTGGGAAGGCAAAGATAAAGCCGGCAAAATTATCAAAGGCGAGATGCGTTCCGCAGGCGAAGCAAGCGTGTCTGCACAGTTGCGTCGGCAAGGTATCACCGTCACTAAAATCAAGAAAAACTCCGCGCGGGGCAAAGGTGTTTCCGAAAAGGACGTGACCCTGTTTACCCGCCAACTCGCCACCATGCTGAAATCAGGCGTGCCGCTGTTGCAGGCTTTTGACATTGTTGGAAAGGGGCATGACAACCCTTCTGTTGCGCGTTTACTGCTCGACATCAAAACCGATGTTGAAACAGGTAGCAGTCTGGAACAAGCCTTCCGCAAATATCCTCTTTATTTCGACGACCTGTTTTGCAATCTGATCGGGGCGGGTGAGCAAGCGGGTATTCTCGACAGCCTGCTTGATCGTCTGGCGACCTATAAAGAAAAAATCCAGGCCATCAAGAGCAAGATCAAATCGGCCTTGTTCTACCCCGTTTCCATTATCGTCATCGCTTTTATTATCACCGCTGTGATTATGATTTTCGTCATACCGGCATTCAAAGAGATGTTCAAAAACTTCGGTGCGGATTTGCCCGCCCCTACGCTGGTTGTCATGGCGATGTCCGATTTCTTTGTCACCTGGTGGTGGGCGATTTTCGGCGGCATCGGTGGCGGCCTCTACTGGTTCTTTTACACTTGGAAACGCAGCAAATCATTGCAGCGCACCATGGACATTTTATTGCTAAAAATCCCTGTGTTCGGGCCTTTGGTGCGCAAAGCCACCATCGCCCGCTGGACTCGCACTTTGTCCACCATGTTCGCAGCCGGGGTGCCGCTGGTCGAAGCCTTTGACTCTGTCGCAGGCGCTGCCGGTAATGCTGTTTACTACGACGCAACCAAAGCCATCCAACGCGAAGTCACCACCGGTAGCAGCCTGACCGTCGCCATGCAAAATACCAACGTATTCTCCAGCATGGTTTTGCAAATGGTTGCCATCGGCGAGGAATCCGGTGCCATTGACAACATGCTGTCGAAGGTTGCCGATTTTTACGAAGCCGAGGTTGACGATGCTGTTGAAGCGCTTTCCAGCCTGATGGAGCCGGTTATTATGGTGGTACTGGGCACGCTCATTGGCGGTATGGTGATTGCGATGTACTTGCCCATATTCAAAATGGGTGCGGCCGTCGGGTAACATATTGCCATCGCATTCGAGGCGCTCCATTCTTTGGTCGCGCCTTTTTTATAAACCAATCTGAAACTGCAATGACTTTACTCCAAGACCTGCAAACCTTCCCACCTCTGTTTATTGCCTTAGCTGGCGTTATCGGTCTAATTGTAGGCAGTTTTCTTAATGTCGTTATTCATCGACTTCCCAAAATGATGGAACGCGATTGGAAAGCGCAGTGCGCCGAACTATCGGGTATCGACGTAAAAACAGAAGCAACATACAACTTGTTAACGCCCGGTTCCGCTTGCCCCCATTGCAACCGCAAAATTGGCGCATTCGAAAACATCCCCGTCATTAGTTATCTGTTATTGGGCGGCAAATGCAAAGGTTGCCATGCACCCATCTCTATGCGCTACCCAATTGTGGAATTACTTAGCGGAGCATTAAGTTCTTTCGCTGCCTGGCATTTTGGTTTCGGATTAGCCGGATTGGCGGCTCTCATTTTAATATGGGCGCTTATCGCGCTGACCTGCATTGATCTGGATACACAATTACTTCCGGACGACATTACCCTGCCTTTGCTTTGGTTGGGACTTATCTTCAACATGTCGAATGCGTTTACCAGCTTGCCCAATGCCGTGATTGGGGCAATCAGCGGATATTTGATTTTGTGGAGCGTTTACTGGGTATTCAAACTCACCACCGGCAAAGAAGGCATGGGTTACGGTGACTTTAAGCTACTCGCAGCAATCGGTGCATGGTTCGGTTGGCAGATGCTACCGCTGGTCATTTTGCTCTCTTCAGTCGTCGGAGCCATTGTCGGAATCACCTTGATCGTTGCAGCCAAACACGGCCGCGATATCCCGATTCCATTCGGCCCTTACCTTGCAGGAGGCGGGTTGATCGCGTTATTTTGGGGTGCTCAATTAACTCAAAGCTATCTGCAAATCTTCGCGTCACCATGAGCGACCTTGACGCCAAAATTCCCGGCATCCCCCACAAGCACCTGTTAATTGGCCTTACCGGAGGTATCGGCAGCGGCAAAAGCACGGTGGCTTCACTGTTTGAGCAGCTTGGCGCACGCGTTATCGATACCGACGAACTTTCTCGCGGACTGACCCAACCCGGCGGCCTGGCAATACCGGCGATTCGAGACACCTTCGGCGCAGACTTCATTGATGCAACTGATGCGCTTGATAGACGCAAAATGCGCGAACTGATATTTTCAGACCAGACCGGAAAAAGGCGGCTTGAAGTAATTCTGCATCCCCTTATTCTTAAGCAAGCGCAGCAATTTGCCGCTGCTCCAACTAATGCGCCATATACTTTGCTGGTTGTTCCTCTGCTGTTTGAAGGTCGGAATTATAAAGACTGGATTAGTCGCACCCTTGTTGTCGACTGCCCCGAAGACATTCAAATCGCCCGAACCATGCAGCGTAGCGGCCTTACCAAGGAGCTTGTGCAGGCCATTATGGTTCAACAAATGGGCCGCAGCGAACGAATTTCAGCGGCCGACGATATCATAACCAACGACAGTGATTTACCAGCACTATCGGCCAGGGTTGATTTGCTGCATAAACGATTTTTAACAATAGCGGCAGGAAGCCATTGACGGCAAGCGATACTCCATATATCTTCCCAAATTATTTTTTCGAACCAAATTTAACCTCACCTCGATTTTTAATGATTAGTTACGAGTTTCCTCTGAATGAACGCGTGCGCACCCTGCTGCGGCTGGAGGATCTCTTCTCTCGAATAGAAGTGCTCGTTAATCGCACGGAGAGCATTGATCATCATAGCGCGCTGGGTGTTTTGTTTGAGCTTCTCGAAGTTGCCGCCCGTGCTGATCTTAAATCAGAACTCCTGCAAGAGCTGGAACGGCAAAAGAAGATACTTTCCGCACTACACTCTAATCCCGAAATATCCGAATCAGCACTCGAAATTGTTTTAAACAGCATCGATAATGCCAGCACTGACCTCCTGTCGATGAGCGGAAAAATCGGTCAACACTTGCGCGATAACGAATGGCTGATGAGCATTAAACAACGTGCCTGTATCCCCGGCGGCGTATGCGAATTTGACCTTCCCTCCTACCATTACTGGCATCATCAGAGCAGCGATACGCGGCGCTCGCACTTGGCGGATTGGCTGAAGCCGATGCTCCCCTTAAACGAGGGCTTATCTATCGTACTCAGATTATTGCGCGAAAGCGGCAAGCTGCATCACTTCACTGCCCTGCACGGCAGCTTTCAACAAATGCAAGGAGGGAAAGTCGCGCAGATGCTGTGCGTGCATATTAATAAAGAGTTACCCTGCATACCGGAAATCAGTGCCAACAAATATGCGTTAAATGTTCGTTTTGTCGCGGCAAACTACGCCGCCAAGACTTCGCTGTATGATCACGATGTTCCATTCGACCTGACTTTCTGCTCCCTCTAAAAAATTCAATTTGCGTCGTCATGCTGCGTTGCTCACAAAAAATTACTTCTTGCATATGCGCCATCAACACGTTACTGCGTAGCAGCCGTTTGCGGGAGATAGCGCTCGCGGTCATTCCCGCACCAGACGGCTCCGCCGCACCGTGTTATGACCGCATATGCGGCGGCGCAATTTTTTGCTCGCGCCTTGCCTGACTTAGCCAATTAAATTTTTATAAATATCATTATGACCAATAGCCAGAATCCCCTTATCGTTACCTGCCCGCAATGCGGTAAAGAACATATCTGGGATTCAGCCAATCGCTATCGCCCGTTTTGCAGCGAGCGATGCAAAATGATTGATCTGGGAAAATGGGCGAACGAGGAGTATCGCGTTGAACAACCCATACAAGAATTCCCGGACAGCGATCACCAAGCCTGACGCAATAAGGCTATTCCGTGTGCCACGTGCTGCCACGCTGTTTGCATATCAGCATGCGTCAACCCACCCAAGGCATATACCGGAATAGATGAACCGGCCGCGATAGCCGCAAAGCTTTCCCAACCCAGATGATCCGCCCCCGGATGAGATTGGGTCGGCAGCACCGGACTCAGCACAACAAAATCACAGCCCAACGCTTCCGCACGCCTTAACTCTTCGGCACTATGGCAAGAAGCCGCACACCATTCCAAAGTTGGGCGCTCAGTTATCTCCACGAGCTGAGTTGAAGTCAAATGCACACCGTCTGCATCCACTTCTTGTGCCAACGTCACATCGCCATTGAGCAATACTTTTGCACCGCTGGCATGTGCCAGCTTGACTACCCGTAACGCGAGCTCGCGCAACTCAGCGCGTGACAGATTTTTTTCGCGTAACTGTATCAAACCCAGACCGGCATCTAACTTGGCTTGCAGGCTGGTCAGAAATGGCTCAATTCCGAGTTCGGCGACGTTGCTGATGGCATACAGAGTGGGCAATTCCAGCGCTCGCAAAATGGGCGCATTGGCGGGAAGTATCGGTGACACTGAACACGTAGCTTCCCCCTTGATATAGGGGGGCTGGGGGGGATTTGCCTGCCACGAAAATTCCTGGCCTTCATGTGGATGTAATTCACCACTCCATGCGGTTACCCGGAAGAAATTCAATCTTACTGTTGCATGCGGATAGGTAAATACGCGGGTGAGCCACGGGTAGGCGGTTTCAACGGTGATGCCTAACTCTTCGCGTAATTCACGTACTAGGGCATCGCGCGCTGTCTCGCCCGGCTCGATTTTGCCGCCGGGGAATTCCCAATAACCGGCCCAGATTTTGTCGGGGGGACGTTGGGCTAGGAGGAAGGTGCCGTTATCGCGTTGCAGGACAGCGGCGGAGACTTCTACTATTTTTGTATTCTCGGTTTTGGTGTTCAAGGTTGTTTCTCTAATTTTTAAATGTAGGCTGCGTAGGGGCGTATGGCATACGCCCTTTTAAAAACCAAAACCGTCGGGGGTAGCCCGACAACTAGTCACTTTCTTTTGCTTCGCCAAAAAGACGGTATTATGTAGCTGTTGCCATTGCATTAAATAATCAAACTGTTACAAGCGCCGCCATAGCTAAAACAATTTGCAATCAATCGACCTCCAGCATTTTTCCCTCATCATCATTCAGCCCATAAATCGTTTCGATGGCATCTTGAATCTGGTTCTCAAACTGGTTGCTTAGGCGCTGCAACTGTTCTTTTTCGGAGTCAGTCTTGGCACTGGGCATCTGCTGCCTGCAATCAATTATTCGTTTAACCAGTTTGGCTATTTTATCTTGCTCTGCCTTCGGCGGAACACATAATGGAATAGCCAGCAACGGTTCTTTATCCACCTGATAATTCTGTCCCTGCATCTTGCCACGATGTTTGAGCCAAAACCGCACTAGCCTAGAATTTAACAAGCCAGTAAGAAATAGCTGGTTTACACGTTCCGTCTTGATGATGTTGTATGTCTGAGATACATAACAAGGGAAATCGGTATAGGTAAAACAAGGCTCGCCGCACTTGCGTAGCGATATGATTTTCTCTCCGAGAAAAAACTTTTCATCTCGCGCACGGTGCAGACCATATGGGTGATTGTCTGAGGTAATCACCTTGTTAAATTGGTCTAGGTGTTGCTTGAGTGCCGGGTATGGCTCAATTTGAGCCGGATTATTAAAGCTTGAATCTGTGTAAATGACCCACAGTTTATTATCTTCCGTACCGGCATACTTGCTGAGTTGCTCTGTTGTGTAAAACGGTTTCACTAAAGCTGCCTCTGACTTAGAAAGTTTGAGCGAGCGTTTTTCATCATGCGATAAATTGAAGATGCCCTGCCCGGCAGAAAAACCACTGCCAAGCTTTGCCTGCGCACTTGAATTTACAGAATCCTGTGGCGCAACTATTCCTTGTGCTACTTCCAACTTGCCATTTAATTCAAAATTTTTCTTGGCCGCAATTTTATTCAGCAATACCTCAAAGCTAGAATTAGAAAACGTCAATGATGCAGATGCTTCACGGCTTCGATCTAATGTTGGCAAGAGGTATTCGCGCCCATCACCTTCCATTTTTTCCAGTAGTGCCTGCGCGTCCGGCAGGGTACGCTTTATGCCCGCTAGACGCCGATAGTCAAATTGATAACGATCCGGTTCCGGGCTTTTTTTAGCAATCAGAATCATGGTCTGAATAGCTGCGTCGCGGAATACCTTGAAGTCGCCGAAATCAATCAACTGCTCTATACGTGCATCCGTATTGATCTTAGCACGCAATTTCTTTGCGCCAGCATTCGTTACCCAATTGTTCGTTGCAATGTAGGCCAGCGTGCCGCTCTCCGGCTTGAGCCAGTCAAGCCCGCGACAGGCAAACAGATACCACAAATCCATTTTGCCTTGGTAGTACGGGGATGAATGGACGTGCTTGAAAGCATCTTTGTTGGTGAACTCTTTGATATAGGGTGGATTACCAATGACCAGATCGAATCCGCCTGACCGGAATGCTTGCGGGAATGATGCCCTGAAATCGAGCGATTTTGTTTCGCGCAACATATCAACTGAGAACAGATCGCCGCCACCATCCTCAAGCGTGACCAATGAATTGCCCACTACTATGTTGGACGAGAGGGATGGAAGCAAAGCCACGCCTATTTCAAGCTGTTGCTGGTGCGCACTATATGTGGTCTCGTCCTCCATTAGTTTTAGATACAGAGACAGTTGCGCAACTTCAACGGCTTGTGCATCTATGTCCACACCAAAAATACAACTCACCAGAATATCGCGCTTGTAACGCAAAGACAAATGAGGTTCGCCATCGCGCATTTCCAGTACACCTTTTTTAGCGTCCTTGGGATGCTTTTGATAGTAGGCGGCAATCACCCGTAGTAAATAGCCAAATGTGCCAATTAAAAAAGAGCCGGAACCGCAGGCAGTATCAATTGTGCGCAGCTTAATAATTTCATCAGGTTTTTTGTTTTTCAATTGTGCGCCAAGCGATTGATCCACCATGTAGGCCACAATGTAATCTGGCGTATAAAACACGCCCCCAGCTTTGCGTACATCTTCTTTTTCAACTACCTCGACAGTCTTGCGCTTTGCTCGCACCACTTTCCCTAGGAAGCGCTCATAGATACGACCAAGGATTTCGACGGGGATGGAATCGAAGTTATAGGGCGAATGTTCATCAGTCAGCTCGTCGCAAATGTCCGCGAACACGCTGCTGTCTGGATGAAATCCTCGATCATCTAGAATTGAATGCGGTTTGAACACAATGCCGTTATACACTTGATCTAAATGCCTGCTAACTGTCACAAAATCGTGCCAATGAGCTTTGTTATTTTGACCAAACCTAGCAATAATCTGGTCTGGTTCGATCCCCTTATCTTCCAAGAATCGTATGAACACGATCCGATCCAATGTGCGCTGCACAGATTCGGTCAATTGTTCGTCATTTAGTTCAACGTTTGCCCGCTTGAATGCTGATGCGAGACTTACGCGCCAGTCATCAAGTTTTTGTAGAAAGTCATCATCAAATTCACGCGCCTCTCCAGCAAACAATGAATATTGTTTGGTCGCTGCTTGAGGTACTGGCAATTCATTTTCAGCAAATATTTCTATGGAACCTTTTGCAACGGCCTCATGTGAAAGTAGCCAATAAAGCTCTGCGAATTTATCGCGGTCTGAATAATCACTGCAATGCCACTTTTTCACGATACGCGAATCCGCCGATTTAATATTCGGACGGAAACGGCTGTCTATAATGTAGAGGTAATGGAAGTCGGTAAGAACTGCTATTGGCACACCTTTGGGCCAGCTATAGCGGATGGCTTGGAAGCAATTATCTGGTGTGGCAATATTGGCCTGCGGACGTTTGGCTTCAACAAAAAACCTCACACGCTGATAATGTGGAGCAAGCGAAAAGGCATAGTCGGCTCGACCTTTGGCTTTTTTCTCCGGCTTCTCAAGCTTCATTTCCTGCCGGTATGGATCATCACTGCGTTCCCACCCCAGCGCATTGAAAAGTTTATTTATGAAATCTTCACGAACATGAGTTTCCTGATATTCGTTTGAGAGGAAGTGTTGCTGGTTGGATAGAAATTTCTTGGCAAGGGATTGCACCGCGAACCATGATTTTTCGAACCGATCATTTTCTTGTTTTTTTTGTTCTGTAAGGGAACTTTTCTCAGCAGAAGAATCTAATGGCTGGCTGGCTGGCTGGCTGGCTGGCTGGCTGGCTGGCTGGCTGGCTGGCTGGCTGGCTATGCTTGCGGCGGTGGGTCATTTTTCGTCCTTATTTAGATGCTGATAATTCTTGTTTGCCTAGACGCTTCAATTACATCATCCAACTGGTAAGTTTTAGAAGGGCGTCGCAACGCGCCATCCTTTGATACGATGACAATATCTTTGGATGAGTGGAGTTGTTTTGTGGCCTCCAATAAATGAATTTCTGCGGCTGTAGATTGACCCACACAACCTTGAAATAATTCTCCGATACGAACGGGCGTATTTAGTGAAAATATTTGCTTCCCGAAATGCTCCCTTACGCCGTCAATACAAGATTCCTTTGATTGTGGCGCACCAAACTCGAAGGTTTCTTGTCCTGTATATTCACTATCCCTATTGGCGTTATAGCCGAATTCAAAAATGCCTGGCTCCAATTCATGACCGAAGTCTGTGGCATGTTCCCAATGAAGGGATTTCATAACCTCGTGTGCGCGATAGTGATTTGACAAATGGATCAGCCAATAGCCCCATGAGTTAGTGCCATGAGGCTTTACAAAGAACAGTGTCATAAATTCTGCACCAGATTCACACTTGATGCCATGAGCTAAATGGCGTTGCAGAATTCTTCGCCATTCTCTTTTTTGTGTGGCTTTGAGTATTTTTATCTGTTCCCAAGGAACATATTTGTCTAAGCCAATAGTTTCCAACGGTTTGCGGTTTGCAGCCCGATCTGACAAATACGTGGTGAGATTATCAACATTGAAAGTCATTATGACTTCAGCGCCTTTGAGCGTTTTCAGAATGCCGGAAATTTCAGGAAATGGAATATTTTTGTAGCTGTATTGATCGAGAACAAAAATGGCATGCTCGCCTTTTTTTCGTTTCTGGATACCGTCAATAATATTTGGAAGTTCGGCAAAGAAACTATTTGTAATAACTCTAACACGGTTGAAGTCGAGAAGGTCAATCGCATTTTCTTGTTGTCTCGCGGCCAGCCAATGTCGCAAATGGTTGGTGGTATCTTGCAAAATATCAACAAACACAAAATCAACATTAATATTGCGAGGAATCCGGCGTTCGTGATTGAGAAACATTCTGGCTTCACGTACTGCACGCATCATCAGTAATGGCGAACCATCCGCTATGCCACCTTCTTCTGTCAGATAACTCCCTCCGCCGCAGAAGCCATCAATTAGAGATAGTCTAAGCTCAGGGATATTAGCCTGAGCCATCAGTTTTAGAACATAACGCCTGACGTAATCCTCAATAATATTGTGTTTGGTTTGACTGTGCCGATCCAGAATGGGCGGCGGTGAGCCTATTTGCCAAAGATGCTTATCGTCGGATGCCATTGGTTATATAAACTGTTGCAGGACTGGCATGTCATCCCATGTACGCCCGTGTAACTGGCGACCATTTTGTTTCTTTGCGCGCTTCACGCCGTCTGCTCCCCATCCACCCCATTGCTTGAAGAAAAATGCTGTGCCTGATTCTTCGCACTGCTGACGAATCGGATCAATCCATTCTGGCCTCATTGGCCGCGCTCTTGGCCCTGACTCGCCACCAACGATTACCCAATGAATGTCAGTTAGATTAACTTCACCAATATCCTCAAGCAGCGGCTCAACTGAGAGGAAGCGAATAGTCGCATCAATCTCACGCAGCTTATCAATGCGAGGCACGCCATCCTTGCGATCTTCAACTGTCACGCCAAGCCATGCATTAAGCGGCACGGCACGATTGCGGAAATATTGTGCCATGCGCTCTGCGCGTTTGGTTAGCACTTGGAAGGTGTGTTGCGGGCTAAGTGTAATTGTCTCAAAAACTTGGTCTATGTACTCATCCGGTATGCTCTTGTGGAAGAGGTCGGACATGGAGTTCACAAAGTAAACGGTAGGCTTCTTCCGGCGCATTGGCTCAGTCAAGCGATCTGACAGTATCGTCAGCTTGAAACCATTTTCATATCCAGGCGTGCCCATCGCATGTAAACGCACGGCCATTGCCTCTGCATAGCAATGTTTGCAGCCAGCAGAAATTTTAGTGCATCCCACTGTTGGATTCCATGTTGCCTCTGTCCATTCAATGCGGCTGATTTGTGACATATCAATGCTCCCCCATATTTACCCGGATCACATTGTTGCGACTCACGGGCATGATTTTAGTCGTGGTTTCGTTATTCCAAACGAATTTCTTTAACGTCCATCGCCTTGAAGCATTGCAAAGCAAAGACGAAGGTGAATGATCCACGATTGAGTTTTGTGTTGACGGTGTTGTAGTTCTCATCCACACCAATGGCCTTGAGCTTTGCAACCAACATTTCATAGCTGATGCCTCGGCGCGTTAGTTCGGCCTTGAGCATGTTTTTGGCGTTCTTTTTCCACTCATCATCATTCATATTCGGCATTATTATAGCTATTCACATATTGAATATAAGTTATTTATACGCTTAATGTCAAATATGAAATAAATATATTGTAAATGCATTATGAATTCGGTACAATTGTGTCAAATATGACATATTTGAGGTGCGCACCATGTCCCAACATTTTCTTCTCTCAGCCCAAGCCCGCACGCAGTCCGTGCTCAAGGTCATGCAGATGAACGATACCGAAGCCTTTACGGTGTTCAAGGAATTACGCTGGGGCGCTGGCGATGCAGTGTCCTGCCCGTGCTGCGGCGTAATCGGCAAGCATGCGTACCGTCCAGATCGCAAGCAATGGAAATGCGTAGACTGCGGCCACACCTTCTCTGTCACGTCCGGCACCATCTTCGCCAACCACAAGCTACCACTACGAATTTACTTGGCCGCGATTGCCATTTACACCAATGCCGTAAAAGGCATTTCAGCACTGCAAATGAGTCGTGATCTCGATGTTCAGTACAAGACCTCTTTCGTGCTGGCGCACAAGATCCGCGAGTCGTTGATGGAACAGCGCGAGTTAGAAAAACTTTCCGGAGAAGTCCACATGGACGGCGCATACGTCAACGGCTATATCCGACCAAAGAACAAGAAGGAAGACCGCATAGACCGTCGTCTGGCCGCGAACCAACGGCCAGACAAACGCTGTGTGTTCGTGATGCGCCAGAAAGCGACTGAGGCTGATACAGACATGGTAGGCGCAGTCAAAACGCTGACCTTCGTTATCAAGGGAGAGAATCAGGCTGACGTGAGCAAACTGGCAACTGAGTATGTGGAAAAAGGCTCAACGATCTGCGCTGACGAATCCAACGCCTACGATGTACTGCACGGCAAATTCGATACGCGCCGCGTGAATCACAGCGTTGAGTATCGCGCTCCAGACGGCACAACCAACAATCAAGCGGAATCATTCTTCTCCCGCTTTCGCCGGATGCAATACGGTCAATGTCACAAGCTCGGCAATCTGTACCTGGCGAACTATGCCAACGAAGCGGCATACCGTGAAGATATGCGCAGGACATCCAACGGTGTGATGTTTCGGGACATTACGAAGAAATGCGCGCACACGAAGACAAGCCGGAACTGGTGTGGGTACTGGCAAGGCAACAAGCGTCTGGAAGAGCGGCTAGCTGCTTAAACCAACTGCCAGACCATCGGGCCACCGCCCGCACCTTTTATCCGCCCAACCATTTCTACCGTCCCCCTCTTCCGCATTAGTTGAAGCGATCCAAGCAAGGATTTAATCAGACGATCTCGTTCTTTCGTACCATCTACAACAATGTTCTTACGGGCAATCAGTGCATCAGCTATATCGCAAGTGGAAAGTGCAACGCCGGTCGTTCTTAAGAGATCAAGAGCAAGCCGCGATATTTCACCTTTAGCAAACCAAGGGTTGGAACTTCGAATACCTTTGGGTTTGATACTCAACAGATCATAACCAGAATCGAACAGGTGAAGCGTCGCGTCTACGTGATCGACATCCATTGAAATCTGTCGAATCTGAGACTGAAAATGCTCAATTTGACCGGTCAATTCGGCACGCTTGGCAACCAAGGCGGAAACTACGTGGGATTCTGACATGATGCACCTATTCTGGATTTGGAATAGATGCTAGGGTACTGGCTACGCAGGAATGGAGTTATGGCAACAGCTACATAATACCGTCTTTTTGGCGAAGCAAAAGAAAGTGACTAGCTGTCGGGCTACCCCCGACGGTGTTGATTTTGATTTAGTTTGAAAAATTTAGAACGAACTCGTTACATTGACAATTATCCAATATGTAGCTACATTGTAACCACAAGCAATGGAGATTGATTATGTTAGCGTCCCTTAAAACCACCGATGTCCGTTCACGCATTGAGCCGGAAATTAAAATCCGTGCTACTGAAGTGCTGGCTTCCTGCGGCCTTAATTTGAGTGATGCGATCCGCTTATTTTTGCGTCAGGTTGTCGCGCAGGAAGGTTTGCCGTTTGAGGTAAAAGTGCCTAATGCCACAACGCGCGCCGCGATGCGCGAAGCGCGGGCAATGAGAACTGCGAGGTTTGAGTCAGCGGAGGCACTATTCGATGACCTCGAAAAAAACAGCAAAGCAAAAACGCGCAAAGCAGCCGCGAAGTAACGACAAAACCAAGCAGTTCAACAAAGACTGGGAACGTCTGAGTCATTCGGGGCGTTACGACATGAATCGCTTGAAAGAGGTGATGATGTTACTCATTGCGAATGACGAGCCACTTCCACCTGAATACCTAGACCACGAACTGACCGGTGAATGGCATGGCTTCAGAGAGTGCCATATTGGCGGAGATTTCTTGCTAATTTACGAGCTTCGCGCTGATGGCACAATAATCTTCACCAGCACGGGTACGCATTCTGCGCTTTTTGACTAGCTATATAAGCTGGCAAATGATGTTAGCCTATTTTTAAAAAGGGCGTATACCTACGCCCCTACATTTTCCCGCACCAATCCTTCGCAAACTGCCCCGCCACTCTGCCACTCCTTGAGCCCCGCATTAATGACCATTGCAACGCCGCCATGCGCGCTTCATCAGTGAGTCCCTGCTGCCAGCCATGATGCGCCAACCAATGTGCTGCCACGGCCAAGTAATCATCCTGAGAAAATGGATAGAACGAAATCCACAAGCCGAAGCGCTCAGACAACGAAACCTTTTCCTCCACACTTTCTGCCGGAAGCACTTCATCGCCGACATGTTTGGTGGCAAGATTATCTTGCATGTAATCCGGCATCAAATGGCGGCGATTGGAAGTGGCGTAGATGAGCAGGTTATCGGAGAAGGCGACCAGATCACCGTCCAGCGCGGCCTTGAGCGCTTGGTAGCCGGGTTCGTCGGCGCTGAAAGAAAGGTCGTCGCAATACAGAATGAAGCGCTCAGCGCGCCCCTGCACCAGCCCGACGATATACGACAAATCAACCAGCCCTTGCTTGTCAATTTGAATCACGCGCAAGCCTTGCCCGGCAAATTCGTTCAGCAAGGCTTTGACCAAAGATGACTTGCCCGTACCGCGTGCGCCGGAAAGCAACACGTTGTTCGCCGTGCCGCCGCGCACAAATTGCAGGGTGTTTTGCTGAATGCGTTGTTTCTGGTCGTCGATGCCTAGTAAGTCATCCAATGCAATGCGCTGAAAATTCGTCACAGGATGCAAGGTGCGTTGCTGATGATCCCAACGGAAAGCGGCGGCAGACTGCCAATCCGGCGCTTGCGGCTGTGCGCCGGGCAATACGTTTTCAAGGCGGGCAAGCAAGCTTTCTGCACGGGTGAGGAAGTGATCGAGTTTATCCATAAGTAAAAATATTTAACCACATAGCCAGCGACTTGGCTGGCGTCTTTTGACAGCTTAGTCGAATGGCTAGTTGTTATATCAGAGAACACAGAGATCACAGAGGAGAAGCAAACCTGATGCGAACTGGTTTTCTCTGTGTGCTCTGTGATCTCTGATAAAACCACTAGCCAATCCACTAAGCCAGCAAGCTGGCAAGTGGCTGGTTATGTGGCTTAGGTTGAGATTCTAAAAATAAAACTGCGATTAGCTTCTATAACTCGCATTAATCTTCACATAATCATATGAAAAATCACATGTCCACAGCGTTGCATTCACGGCACCGCGATTCAGTACCACGCGGATGGTAATATCACTTTGCTGCATCACGCGCGCGCCGTCTTCTTCCTGATAACTGGCTGCGCGTCCGCCATTCTCCGCCACTAACACGTCATCCAAATACAGTTTCAATGTTTCAACATTAAGGTCACCCACTCCCGCATAACCGATGGCCGCGAGTATGCGGCCAAGGTTGGGATCAGAAGCGAAGAAGGCGGTTTTGACCAAGGGTGAATGCGCAATGGCGTAGCCGATTTTTTTGCATTCAGCTTCGTCTTTGCCGCCTTCAATTTGAATGGTGATGAACTTGGTTGCGCCTTCACCGTCGCGCACGATGGCTTGTGCCAGCAACGTGGCAACTTCTGTTATGACGGCTTGCACCACTGCACGGTTTGACTCGTTGACACTTACTCCGCTCTTACCGGTGGCGAAGAGCATGAGCGCATCATTGGTGGAGGTATCCCCGTCGACGGTAATACAGTTAAACGAACGATTGGCCGCTTCGCTCACGATCTGCTGCAGCAACGGTTGCGCAATGGCAGCATCGGTGGCTATGTAACCCAGCATGGTCGCCATGTTGGGGTGGATCATGCCGGAACCTTTGGACATTCCGGTCACGGTGATAGTCTTGCCGCCAATCTGCACTTGGCGTGATACAGCCTTGGCCACGATGTCGGTTGTCATGATTGCCTGTGAAGCATCAAACCAATTGTCGGCTTTCAAATTCGCAATTGCTTGCGGCAATCCCGCTACGATCTTCTCTACGGGGAGCGGCTCCATAATGACGCCGGTGGAATACGGCAGCACTTGATCCGGCCTAAAGCCCAATAGCTTTGCTAACTCAGTACAAGTCGTGCGCGCTGCTGCCAGTCCCTGCTCGCCCGTTCCCGCGTTCGCGTTACCCGTGTTGACCAACAGGGCGCGAATACCATTACCTGCCGCAAGATGCTCTTTAGCCACGATTACCGGTGCTGCGCAAAAGCGGTTGGTGGTGAACACGCCGGCTACAGTCGCACCTTCTTCCAGCTTGATGATGAGCAGGTCTTTGCGATCAGCGCGCTTGATGCCCGCTTCCGCGATACCCAAAGATATGCCCGCAACGGGCAACAGTTGTGCCGCAACGGGCGCAGATAGATTTACCGGCATTATTTAACTTCCCTTTAGTAACGACCGTGAGTTTTGTGAATATAGTTGTTCATCTCGATTGATTGTGTGTTCATACGACGCACAATGCCATGAACGTGCCGCACGATGCCGCGCATCACATAGTAAACAATAGCGGGCTGGGAATTCAACAGGGACTCAAAGCGCGTGCGTTCCAACACCAGCACTTTGCTGTCTGTCTTGGCAACGATGGTCGCGCTAATTTGCAGCACGTTGCCGCCGACGAAACCGATAATCCCGGCCAGGTCGCCCATCTGGAGCATGTGCAGCGTCATGTGTTCGCCACCTGTTGCGGCAGTTGCTTCCACATCACCGCTACCCAAAATCAACAATGAGTCTTTCAGCGCGGTTTCACCGGGCCGGAGAATATATTCTCCGGCCTTGTATTCCCTAACCGTAATCATGTTGGCCAAGTACTCAATTTCGGAATCTCGCAACTCTTCTGACAAGGAGGAATGGCGCAATGCATTCATCACTAATTCATCAGTTACCATTTCATCTCTCCCCGACCAACAGTTGTTTCACTCCAAATTCTTGTCAGGCATGTTATGTGCCTATCAATTAAGACTATTATTGAACGAAGCCCATTAACAAAAATCAGAACTTAACTCAGTTTACCGTGGCATTGTTTGTACTTTTTCCCCGACCCGCATGGGCAAGGATCATTGCGACCAACCTTTTCACCTGTACGCACGAACGGCTTATGTTCAGCTCCTTCAGTTTCAGGCTCATCCGTTGCCAATGCCTCTTCATAATCGGCGTGATGATACTGCACATTTTCCGGTGTATGGGGCGCTTCGACTGCTTCGACTTCTTCGCTGCTGCGTATTTGCACATTCATCAGTGTTTGTGTCACATCACGCTTGATACTGTCCAGCATCGTTGAAAACAATTCAAATGCTTCACGCTTGTATTCCTGCTTGGGATTTTTCTGCGCGTAACCGCGCAAATGAATACCCTGACGCAAATGATCCAGTGCTGCCAAGTGTTCGCGCCAATGCGTATCCAGACTACCCAACATCACGATACGCTCATATCCGTGCATCACTTCGCTGCCGACTGGATTTACCTTTTCCTGATATTGTTTTTGCGCAGCCTCTACCACGCGCTTGAGCAGACCGGCTTCGTCCAGTTGTTTGTCTTGCTCCAGCCATTGCGCCACAGGCAATTCCAGTTGAAACTCCGACGCAAGTGCTTTTTCCAAGCCTGCCTCATCCCACTGTTCTTCCATGCTGCCCGGCGGGATATATTCGGTAATTGTGTCTGACAACACGCCTTCACGCATCGCATTGATCGTCTCGGAAATATCATCACTTTCCAGCAACTCGTTGCGTTGCTGATAAATTACCTTGCGCTGATCATTGGCAACATCATCGTATTCAAGAATCTGTTTACGTGTATCAAAATTGCGCGCTTCGACTTTACGCTGTGCATTTTCAATCGCACGTGTTACCCAAATATGCTCAATCGCCTCTCCTTCCGGCAACTTGAACTTGTTCATAATTGCGGAAACACGGTCAGAGGCAAAAATCCGTAGCAACGGGTCTTGCAAAGACAAATAGAAACGGCTGGAACCGGGGTCGCCTTGGCGTCCGGCACGTCCGCGCAACTGGTTGTCCACGCGCCGCGATTCGTGCCGCTCTGTACCGATAATGTGCAAGCCTCCGCTGGCAACCACTTGCTCGTGAACAGGTTGCCATTCTGCACGCAGTTGTGCTACGCGCTGTTCGCGGGTCGCGGCATCCAGAGTCTCATCCATACGCACGCGCTCAATAGGCTTTTCGACGTTGCCGCCCAGCACAATATCGGTACCACGACCTGCCATGTTGGTGGCGATAGTAATCATCTTGGGACTACCCGCCTGCGCGATGATTTCAGCCTCGCGCGCATGTTGTTTGGCATTCAACACCTGATGCGGCAATTTTTCTTTATCCAGCAGTTGCGACAGCAACTCCGAAGTTTCAATGGATGTCGTGCCCACCAATACCGGCTGGCCGCGTTCATAGCAATCACGCACATCAATGATCACCGCTGTATATTTTTCTTCAGTCGAAAGGTAAACCTTGTCCATCAAGTCCTTGCGCACGGTCGGACGATGTGGCGGAATAATGACTGTTTCCAAATTGTAGATAGACTGAAATTCGTAGGCTTCGGTATCCGCCGTGCCGGTCATACCGGACAGCTTGTTATACATGCGGAAATAATTCTGGAAGGTGATAGAAGCCAGCGTCTGGTTCTCTTTCTGAATATCCACGCCTTCTTTGGCCTCTACCGCCTGATGCAAACCGTCTGACCAGCGCCGGCCGGACATCAAGCGTCCGGTAAATTCGTCCACGATAATCACTTCGCCGTCTTGCACAACATAGTGTTGATCGCGCAGATACAGCACATGCGCGCGCAGCGCCGCATACAAATGATGGATCAACGTGATATTGGCCGGGTCATACAGGCTGCCACCCGCAGGCAAAAGACCCGCGCGGGAGAGCAACTGCTCGGCACGCTCGTGTCCGGCCTCAGTCAATAAAATCTGATGATTTTTCTCGTCGACACTGTAGTCACCCTCACCTTCTTCTTCCAATTGGCGGGTCAAATTGGGGACAAGCTTGTTCATGTGCAAATACACGTCTAGATTGTCTTCGGCTTGTCCGGAAATAATCAGCGGTGTGCGTGCTTCGTCGATCAAAATCGAATCCACTTCATCAACAACGGCAAAATTCAACCCGCGCTGGAAGCGTTCGTTCGCCTGACCTGCCATGTTGTCGCGCAGATAGTCGAAACCAAATTCGTTATTGGTACCATAGGTGATATCAGCCGCATAAGCCGCCTGTTTGTCGCCATGATCCATGTTCGACAGAATCACCCCGACCGACAAGCCGAGAAAACGGTACAGGCGCCCCATCCACTCGGCATCGCGCGCTGCCAGGTAATCGTTAACGGTCACTACATGCACGCCTTTACCGGACAGGGCATTTAGATAGGCGGGGAGAGTCGCCATTAGAGTTTTACCTTCCCCCGTGCGCATTTCAGCAATCTTGCCGTAATGCAGCACCATGCCGCCGATCAACTGCACATCGAAATGGCGCATCTGCAACGCGCGCCGCCCCCCCTCGCGCACAACCGCAAAGGCCTCCGGCAACAGGTCATCCAGCGTCTCACCTTGCTGCACGCGTTGTTTAAAATGCGCAGTTTTGTTTTGCAACTCTTCATCCGACAACGCGGCTACACTGGCTTCGAGAGCATTAATCGCATTTACGTTTTGGCGGTATTGTTTAAGCAGGCGGTCATTACGGCTACCGAATACACTTTTCAGCAATTTGGAAATCATGTTCTTACTCTAAATTTAACGACATCAAATAAATAAAAAAGGGTGAGGAATTAAGCCTCACCCTTGTTTCACAGTTAACGAGCATTAGCTCGCAGATCTTTGTATGAAACGCACCGGGTTTTGGGCCATGCCTTTGAATCTCACTTCAAAGTGCAGATGCGGGCCGGTAGAACGCCCGGTACTACCCGAAAGGGCAATCTTTTCGCCGCGCCGAACCATCTGCCCCACCTTGACAAGCACTTTGGATGTATGCGCATAACGCGTAACTATATCCTTGCCGTGATCAATCTCTATCATATTACCATATTGGGGATGGTAATCCGCATACACAACCACGCCTCCGGCAGAAGCATAAACCGGCGTTCCCGCCGGGACCATGAAGTCTACCCCTTCATGCATGGCATTTTTTCCGGTAAACGGGTCTATGCGCCAGCCGTAATTGGAAGAATACCAGGCGTCTGTAGCCGGAGCTAACGAAGGCAGCATTTTTTTAGTCAAACTGTCTTGCATCAACAACGTTTCCAGCGCTACCAATTTATCACTGCGATCACTTACCAGTGCTGTAAGGCTGTTCAATTGCTTGTCCATACTGCTCAGCGAAACGTCGGCCTGCATCGGGGCGGGAATATATGGCCCGCCTTCCGGTGGCATTTGCTCAAAAGAAAATTCCTGCGGTTTCATGCCGGACATTTTGACCAGGCGCGCACCCAAAGAATCCAAACGCAATAACTGCGCCTGCATCTGCCCAAGGCGTTTGGCCATCGTATCCATGCTTTCATGCAGGTACGCCTGTTGCTTTTGTTGTTCATACTGTTGGGCGCTGGCCAACCATGACCGCAATCCATCGCTGATGCTGTTTGGCTGCAAACGTACTATTGCATACTGGGCTGTCAACACGGCACTCACAAACAGCACTGAAGCCAAGATTGCAAGTATCGCCAAATGCATTGTCGTCAAGGTAAAACTACGCGCTTTTGCCAATCTATTGGAAACTAGAATAATATCCACGCCGCCCCCTTTCTCAATTTTAATCACTTGAACCGTGCCATATCACCTCAATTCATTCCTAAACTCCAGTAGTGAACTGGGAAAGCTTACGAACAAAGCGCGGCGACTTATGGCTTTGCAACAGCAACTTGAGCAAGTTATCCCGCCCTCTTTAATAGGCAGTTGCCGAGTAATGCAACTCGACCAGCATACGCTAACGCTGTCAGCGAACAACGGAGCAATCGCATCTAAACTCCGTCAAATGGCCACAGAACTAGCTGCAAAACTGCATGATAATGGGTGCGAGGTTACTGTAATTCAGGTAGTTGTGCAAGTTAGTGCCCCCCCATACCTCCCCCCGCCCGAAACACGCTCGATTAGCCCGTCCGGAAAAACTCATCTAACCGAGCTCGCACAAAGGCTTGCCGACTCTCCTTTAAAGGAAGCGCTTAACCGTTTGGCCCAGCGGAAAAAACTCTAACTAACCTTTTCGCGCGTTGTAAAGCTACTACAGGATATTTTTTGCTTGGTTCGCTAACACACAGAAAAATGCTTAATTGAGCATGTAGTCTTGAATTAAGGTTCAATCAAAGTTCAAATGTTGTGATTCCCTCTTGCGGATTTTGGGGATTGCGGGCAAATACGACGAATAGGCATGGGCCATTACAATAACGGAGATTGTCCGTGCAATTAGTTGATCCAGTTCTATACATAAAACTCGCGGCAACAGGAAAACTGCCCACGCCGCAGAGTTTAGCCTTGGCTATCATGAAGCTACTACAAAATGATAATTACAAAATAGATGATCTGGCCCGCTTGGTTCAATCTGACCCGGCACTGGCAGGCGAACTGCTGAAGTTTTCAAATGCAGCTTCCTTTGGTCATAGCCGACCGATCATTTCAATACCCAAAGCAGTTACCACGCTTGGAACTCGCCGGGTTGGCGTTCTTGTTCTCGCGCTCTCAGTGCTGCACAGTAATCGTGATGGTCGTTGTCCTCAATTTGACTACGAACAATACTGGTCGCGCTCTTTGGCGACAGCTGTTTCAGCACAAGCACTATCTCCCTATGCCAAAATTAACGATGAAGACAACTTTACCTCCGGGCTATTGTGCTGCGTTGGAGAATTGGCGCTGGCATCCATCTTTCCCGATCGTTACGGCGAATTTATTTCTTTACCCGACGAGGGTGTCCATAAACGGCTTGCCTTGGAGCGTGAGGCTTTCAACACAGACCACCGTGAACTGACCGCCACCATGCTGTTGAATTGGGGTTTGCCGGAGGTGTTGGTAACCGCAATTTATCATCGCGAAGCCCCTGATGAGTCAGGATTTGTGGATGGTTCGCGCATTCATGGCATTTCACTGGCCCTGCAAATTGCATTTGCCTTGGCCGATATTTGTGTGCCCAAAGAAAAAATACCCGCAACAACGTTACCGACCCTTCTTGTTAACGCGGCTCGATTGCACATCTAAGCAAAGCGAAATATCTTTGTTCACATGAATATCTTGCCAGCCTAACATCAGCATTACTTTAATTTTGCAGATGGAGAACATCATGGCAGCTTTGGTCGTCGGTGGAGACAACATCGAATCTCTCAGAGATGAATTGCAAGCACAGGGCATCGAACAAATCACGCATTGGACCGGTCGCAAGCACGGCAATAAACATTATGTGATTCCTGGCAATGTTGAATTGATTGTGGTACTGGTCAACTTTGTAAATCATAGCTTATCAACAAAGGTAAAGAAAGAAGCAAAGCGCCTCAATCTGCCTGTCATTTTTAGCAGAAACTCGCGCCATAGCTTATCAATGGGCGGGGTGGCGCACTGAGGTTGAGAAGAAGTTAAGGGATTCCCTAATACCAGAAAGTTAAGCCAATATTTTTATTAATAGTCCGGCTATCGCACACCCGGCGATTACTTGAATCACACTTCTTTTGCAGCGAAACAAAGCAACCGTGGCAGCCAAAGCTAGCAGCGCAGAAACCCAATCAAAATCGCCTGCAAATCCTTGCGGCCACAAAACCTTGTAACCAAAAAATAGCGCCAGATTCAAAATCACGCCGACTACTGCCGCAGTTATAGCCGTGAGCGGTGCCGTAAATTTCATATCGTTATGCGTGCTTTCTACCAAGGGCCCTCCGGCGAGAATAAACAGGAACGAGGGAAGAAAGGTAAACCAGGTCACCAGCGTCGCGGCAACCGCTCCGGCCAAAAATAAATTGTCCGCACCCAATATCGCGTGTGAATAGCCTCCGATAAAACCGACAAATGCCACCACCATAATGAGGGGGCCGGGAGTCGTTTCACCAAGCGCCAAGCCGTCGATCATTTGCGGCGGCGTGAGCCATCCGTAGTGACTGACTGCTCCCTGATAAACATATGGGAGCACCGCATAGGCGCCGCCGAAAGTGAGCAACGCCGCTTTGGTAAAGAACCATCCCATCTGCGTCAAGGTGTGCTCCCAGCCTAATGACAAGGTTAGCAATGCCATTGGTAAAGTCCACAACAATACTCCAAAGCAAATAATGCGAATCAAATTACGCCACTGAAATCGTGCGTGATCAGGTGTCGGCGTGTCATCGTCGATTATTGCTACACCGAATGATTTATTTATTGTGCCATGTCCACCGCCAAGCATAAATTTATCCCTTGCTATACGGCCACCCAGATAACCGGCCAATGCCGCGCCCGCGATAATCGCAGGGAATGGCACGTTAAGCGCAAAAATCGCCACAAAGGCTGCTGCGGCAATTGCCCGCAGCACATTGTTCTTCAACGCGCGCGAACCAATGTTGTAGGTAGCATGCACCACGATGGCGGTGACCGCAGGTTTAATACCATAGAACAATCCGGCCACCAATGGTAAATTCCCGAACACAACATATATCCATGAAAGCGCGATGAGAATCAGCAACGAAGGCAGCACAAAAAATGTGCCCGCAATAATGCCACCCCAAGTTCGATGCATTAACCAGCCAATATAGGTGGCAAGCTGTTGCGCCTCGGGGCCGGGCAGCAGCATGCAAAAGTTAAGTGCGTGCAAAAATCGCTTCTCGGATATCCAGCGTTTACGCTCCACCAGATCTTGATGCATGAGCGAAATCTGCCCGGCTGGTCCGCCGAAACTGATGAAACCGAGTTTGAACCAATACCAGCTTGCCTGCGCCAAAGTCACCCGCTCCGGAGGTTGTGTGCTTCCCGATACATTATGTTGTGGTGGCTCCATGACTCCTCCGGAATTTATCCAAACCAAGTGCAATCCTTGTAAAATAAGCTTAGTATTTCCGTCAAGCCCCGTAATGTAGTGCGTATTCTATTTAATGACAACGCGGCCATTTAATGAATATTTGTAATATCCCAAGCAAATAAATTTTTAGCCTTGTCTCATTACCACTAATATCCAAACAAAATTATTGCCATGACTATCGCCAACCTCTCCCCCACTTACGTAGACCCTTCACACCTTGCTGATGCAGTAAAAAATGATGGTTTTGGAGTATTAAGCCCGACAGGCTTAACAACTCTTCTGGGATTGCCAACGTCCGCACTTCAAGCTATGAAAGAGGACTGGGAAGATCTGCCTCCGGATAATTTTCTTAAAGACGGGGGACGCTACCGTCGTCGCAGGCATTCCTGCTTTATCGTCAACAAGCAAGCTCTGACTCAAGTGGCGCATCGCGCACATTATCAGCCATTGCAATACAATGCGCTGCACGGCGGGATGTTGCGAATGTTTGAACCGGTATCCGACCACACATTGACACAGCCGATCTGGCCGAAGTTACTGCTAGCTGTCGCCAACGAATGTTCCAGAATAAAGGGCGAGCAACCCTGGTATATCGAAGCACACCAGTTTCGCATTGACACCAGCCACGGTATTGGGCGACCAACCCCCGAAGGAGCGCACCGCGACGGTGTAGACTTCGTTGCCATCCTGTTTGTAGCACGCGAGAACATCAGCGGCGGCGAAAGCCGTATATTCGAATTCAACGGACGACATGGACAACGTTTTACCTTGAGCGAACCTTGGACGCTACTGCTGCTTGATGATCAGCGCGTCATTCACGAATCCACTCCCATTCAACCTACGGCCCCCGGCGGACACCGCGACACTTTGGTACTGACAGTTCGTGCCGGCGGCTTCCTGAATCCTCCGGATCAACCCCAAGGAGACTAGCAAATGAAGATCGGCGTTCCCAAAGAAATCAAGACCAATGAGAACCGCGTCGCGCTCGTTCCGGCAGGCGTTGAAGCACTTGTCGCGGCAGGACATTCCATTTTGGTAGAAAGCGGTGCCGGCCTTGGCAGCGGCTTCAGTGACGAGCAATACGCGTCAGTCGGCGCCAACATAGCGCCCGATGCGGACGCCACATGGGCGGCAGCAGAGTTGATTGTCAAGGTCAAAGAGCCTATACGCCCCGAGTGGCATCGCATTCGCTCCGGACAAACACTCTTCACTTATTTTCATTTTGCGGCAGACCGCGAATTAACGCAGGCTCACCTTGCTTCCGGTGCGACTTGCATCGCCTATGAAACTGTTCAATTGCCTTCGGGTGAGTTGCCATTGCTCACCCCGATGTCGGAAGTTGCCGGTCGCCTGGCCGTGCAGGAAGGCGCGAAATACCTGGAGAAACAATACGGGGGGCGCGGTGTTTTACTGGGTGGCGTTCCGGGCGTGCCGGCCGCACATGTCGTTATCCTTGGCGGCGGCGTAGTGGGTAGTCATGCTGCAAAAATGGCTGCCGGTCTGGGTGCGAACGTCGCCATTCTGGATTTGTCTCTGGATCGTTTGCGTTATCTAAGCGAAGTTTTGCCGCCCAATGTGCAGACACTTTTTTCTAATCGCCACAATTTACTCGAACAAATTGCCGTTGCTGATTTAGTCATCGGCGGCGTGCTGATCCCCGGGGCGACAGCACCGAGACTCATCCGTCGCGAAGATTTGAAAACCATGCGCGAAGGTGCTGTCATCGTCGACGTGGCGGTCGATCAGGGTGGCTGTGTGGAAACAACCCGACCAACTACCCATCAGGATCCTGTCTATATTATCGATGGCGTGGTTCACTATGCTGTTGCAAACATGCCGGGAGGAGTTCCCCGAACCTCAACACTGGCGCTTACCAATGCCACCCTTCCCTATCTCAAACAATTGGCAAATAAAGGCTGGAAACAAGCTTTATGCGAAAGCGATTCTTTGCGTCTGGGCCTGAATATAGCCGATGGAAAAATAAGCTATAAAGCTGTGGCCGACGCATTTAATTTGCTCTACACGGCTCCGGAAACATTTCTCTAATCCCTGAAAAAATGGGCATCCAAGGAGGATGCCCAAACAGGAGGAGAGAACATGAAAGTATTTAACTTTCATAACTACATCTTAGTGCGGACTCCGGTGATTTAAAACCAATTAGTTTTGCAATGCTTAGGTAAAAATAGCATATGGCAAAACACAGTTAACTTTCACGGGAAACAATTACGCTCCGGCGTGCACTTACGCGCTCGAACCAAATCAACAGATTTTTATGACTACCGCGCCAGTCGCGTTCTGCCTGACGCAAATCAAGATACAACAACGCGCTCACCAAGGCCAAGTCTGCCAGCGTAATCGCGTCTCCCTCACACCATATTTGCGTCCCCAATAATTGCGATGCGTACTCCAGTGCTTTGCCGATTGCGGTGTTATGCAATTCAAAGATTTCCGGATTCTGTTGTTCAGCCGGACGAATACTTTCATTTCGCACGACGATAGCTGAATCCATAATACCGTCTGCCAGTGATTCCCATCGTTTAACACGAAGACGGGCTATGGCATCGTCCCGGGGAATTAAAATCTGCGAGTCACTTAGCGAATCGACGTATTCCGCAATCACGGTCGAATCGAAAACACAAAAACCATCATCCAGAATCAATGCCGGAATGCGCCCAAGCGGATTCACGTGCAATACCAGACTACCCGGCTCTTGCGGTGGATCAATCACATATTCATGGGGGATACTTTTTTCCAGAAGAACCAAGCGCGCTTTGCGTACATAAGGGCTCGTATTTGATCCCAGCAGTTTCATAATTCTCTCCTTGATTGAGCCAGAGGCTACCTATTTCTGATCCAATATATTAACGCGCGGGACTGTTTATCAGAATGCATTTCCAAATGCGATATTTGCGTGCAAGCGGGCATATTTTACTGCTGACATTGTTATAAAACTACCGATTTAGAGCACTGAACAAAAATGGACCATCATTTGAAAATTACGAGGTAGTCTGGTAGACGCAGTAGTTCAGCCAGTTGGCGAATAGCAGATTGGCATGACTGCGCCAACGCACATTCACCGGTTGGTTCGGGTCGTTGTCGAAGAAATAATTTTCCGGTAAATGGATATCTGCACCCTTGGCCAAATCGCGGGAATATTCGCTAAACAAGGTCAGCGGGTCATATTCAGGATGTCCGGTAACAAAGATATGACGATTGTCCGTACTGCCGACAATATTGACGCCTGCCGCATCGGAACGCGCAAGGATGCGAATATCTTTGACCTTAACCAAATCTTCGAGACGAATTTCTGTATGTCTCGAATGCGGCGCATAAAAATGCTCGTCAAAGCCGCGTAACAATGGAAGCGCAGAATGCAGCGTGCGGTGCTCGAATATGCCGAACATTTTTCGTGGCAAGCGATATTTTGGTATGCCGTAACGATGATACAGCCCCGCCTGCGCCCCCCAGCACAAATACAGGGTAGACTGAACATTACTTTCTGCCCAATCCAAAATCCGCGTTAATTCTTGCCAGTAGTCTACTTCTTCAAATTCCAGCAATTCAACCGGAGCGCCGGTAATAACGAGCCCATCGAAACGCTGCTCGCGTATCTCCTCAAACGTAAGGTAATGCGTCAAAAGGTGTTCGGCGTCAGTGTTTTTCGCCTCATGACTCGCCGTGCGTAACAACACCACTTCCACTTGCAAAGGTGTATTACCCAGCAAACGCAGCAACTGCGTTTCGGTAGCGATCTTGGTTGGCATCAAATTAAGGATGGCGACACGCAGACTGCGAATATCCTGATGCAGTGCGCGCTCGTCGTCAATGACGAACACGTTTTCACTTTGCAGGATCGCGTTTGCGGGTAGTGTTTTTGGAATTTTGATCGGCATAGCGAAACCCCGCTCTTTCTCAAAAAGGGCGGGGCGTCAGCATCAGGCTGCGTTTAGTGCCTGATTCAGATCCCAAAGGATATCTTCAATATCTTCGATGCCCACACTCAGGCGAACGAAGTCGGGGCTGACTCCGGCGCTGACTTGTTGCTCTGGTGTAAGCTGACTATGTGTGGTGCTGGCCGGATGAATGGCCAGGCTCTTGGCATCACCCACATTCGCCACGTGGCTGAAAAGTTGTAGATTATCGATAAACTTTTTACCTGCTTCCGCACCGCCTTTAACACCGAAACCAAGAACTGCGCCCGCTCCCTTGGGGAAATATTTCTTGGCTAGTTCGTAGTCCGGATGGCTCTTCAAGCCCGGGTACTTAACCCAGCCAACCTTGGGATGTTTCTCAAGATACTCGGCTACTGCCTGAGTGTTTTGCACATGACGGTCGAGGCGTACCGAAAGCGTTTCCAGCCCTTGAAGTGTTTGCCAACTATTGAACGGTGATTGCGATGCACCGATGTCGCGCAACACATGCACACGCGCTTTGATAATGAACGGTGGCAGACCGGCAGCCAGCAGGCTGGAGTACACCAAACCATGATAGGAAGGATCGGGTTCGTTAAAGTTTGGGAAGCGACTGCTAGTCCAATCGAAATTATTACCATCAACAATCACACCTCCTATGCTGGTACCGTGTCCACCGATAAACTTGGTGGTGCTTTCCACCACGATATTGGCACCCCATTCAATAGGGCGGAACAGATATGGCGTTGCAAAAGTATTGTCGATCACCAGTGGAATGCCGTGCTTCTTGGCGATAGCCGCAACTTGTTCGATTGGGAACACTGTAATGTCCGGATTGCCGAGCGATTCGCCATAGATGATCTTGGTATTGGGGCGGATAGCTTTCTCGAATGCGGACGGATCGCGCGGATCAACAAAAGTCACTTCAATGCCAAGCTTGGGCAGAGTGTAGGCGAACTGGTTGTAAGTGCCGCCATATAAACGGCTGGATGAGACGATATGATCGCCCGCGTTAGCCAAGGTGAAGATAGCCTGTGCTTGTGCCGCGTGGCCCGAACTGGCGGCCAGACCAGCAGCTCCGCCTTCCAAATCAGCAATTCGCTGTTCCAGCACATCGTTGGTCGGATTATTCAAGCGAGTATAGATATTTCCCAATTCCTTAAGAGCAAAAAGATTAGCAGCATGTTCAGTGTTGCGGAACTGATAGCTGGTAGTTTGATAAATCGGAACTGCGCGACTTCCCGTTGTCGGATCCGGCTTGTATCCGGTATGCAATTGACGTGTAGAGAAACCAAATTTGTGATCAGTGTTGGACACAGCATGCTCCTTGGATGGTTGGGAATGGAAAATATTTTTTATCAGATTCAAGGCAGACTTGATTACACTCATGCAGAACTCCTGAATGAACGATTCGGAGTCGTACTATAAAAAATGGCTGGCATAAAACAAACAAATTTATTTTCAATAGCTAACATCAGTAGTGTCCGGTTAAAAGTCGAACAAATTTAGTTGGTTAGAAAAGTCCGTCTGATCTTGAGTTTGCCCACTGCCCGCGAAGGCTTGAGATAACTGGGTTTTCTCAAAAACAGACACCGATAAAATCTGTAGTAAAGAATATAGAGAGGCATCAAGTTGAAGCTCCTTTTTAACAATAGCGATCAGGACGTAAGTGGAGACAGCGCACCAGATTTGCGTCTTCACCGCGTTCTCGCTGTTGCCGATGAAACGCTTGATGCGAAGGTGCTGTTTGATCCACTTGAAGAACAACTCGACTTGCCAGCGACTCTTGTACAGAGCGGCAATCGTCAGAGCGGGCAACACGGTGTTGTTGGTCAGAAATACCAACGTCTTGCCGGACTCCGGGTCTTTGTAGCGAATGCGCCGCAACTGTTCGGGATAGTCCTGCGAGATGTAAAAACCGTTCAGCATGATGCGTTGGTCGCAAATGATGCCTGTACTCCTGTCGACCGGCATCGAGTACACCCTGCGTGCATCCATGCCGCGTTTGGAACGAGTCACGAAGAATGCTCCGGTCTGATGAAGGGCAAACAGACGGGCGAAATCCAGATACCCTCGATCTATCACATAGAACGCACCTGCCTCGAAGGACAGCATATCCAGCACGTTGACCTCGTGCATCTTGCCGTCCGAGATATGAATGAAGGCTGGAATATTGCCGCGAAGATCGAGCAGCGTATGCAATTTGACGGCGGCCTTGGCGGTGCGAAACGGCGCCCATGGAAACAGAGAAAGACACAAGTCTATGGTCGTCGCATCCAGCGCGTAGACGGTGTTGTCGAGATCGACACCAAAGCTGTCGTTGCAGTAAAGCTTGCGCGCTCGTCGGATAAGCAACGCGGCCAAGTCTTCCCAAATGCGCCAGTCGCGCCCTTCGTTGGCATCGGCCAGCGTCGAGCGTTTTACTGCCGAGCGAAAACCCATGCCATACAACTTCGTCTGATTCGCCAGCAAACATGTTTCGATATCGCGCAGGCTCTCTCTGTATGTCAGTTGCGCGAAGGCCATGGCGCGGAATTGCTCGGTGCAAGCCAGACTGCGCACTCTGGAATCTCCGCCATAGCGTGCCACGATGCGAGCGAAGCTGGTCCATGGAACGAACTCCATGATCTGCGCGAACAGCGTCTTGCCCATGTTCATAGCTTACCTCCAAAGAAATCAATCTCTGGAAGTTACTTGAACGGGAATATAGGTAAACTGATTTCAAATCGGCACCAAAATAAATTGTTCTGTAACCCGCGCCAATACTCAATCTTGGCTCGGAAATTTGTAAGTTAACCGGACACTACTGAGCTAACATGCAAAATGACTAACGATTTATTGTTCTAATCTGCAAGCTTGTCGCGGGTACCTATTGGATCAATTTCTTATTCATTGCCCTCAATTATATTGATGAAACCGCATCTCAAGTCAAGGCAAATAACTAAAATTACTGAACATAGCTATTTTGATCATATTGAAAGCACAATTAATTAGTTCACTTTGCCACGTCCACATCGCAAAATTTAAACAGGAACTTTTTATATATCTATAAATTTCTATAAATCTATAACATAAGGATAAGTGCCCATGTCATTACTTCGCTCGTCTGCTCTGTTGTCATTGGTGTTTGCAAGCTTTTCAGCAACTGCCACCGATGGTTATTTTTCGCACGGCTTTGGCGTTAAATCAGAAGGCATCGGCGGTGTGGGTATCGCACTACCACAAGATGGTCTCGCGGCCGCCACCAACCCGGCAGGGACTGCCTTTGTGCAAGACCGCCTCGATGTGGGGATTAACTATTTTGTGCCTCAACGTAATGCAGAAATCACAGGCAATGGTGCTGGTGCCAATGGCAACTATAACGGTGACGGCAACGCCAGCTCACTGATCCCTGAGTTCGGTTATATCTACAATATCAATCCGTCAGTAACCGCCGGTGTGGCAGTGTATGGTAATGGCGGCATGAATACATCGTATTTAAACAACCCCTTTGCCGCATTCGGCAGCAAAGGTACGGGGGGTATCAACCTTGCGCAACTATTCGTTACCCCTTCGGTAGCCTACAAGTTGAATGAAAATAATGCATTGGGCTTGGGGGTTAATTTTGCCTACCAGCAATTTTCTGCTCAAGGCTTGAGTGCATTTTCCAGCGCATCGGCATCACCGACAAACTTGACTGACAACGGCACGGACACCTCTACCGGCTGGGGGGCTCGCTTAGGCTGGACAGGGAAAATTACCCCCGATCTGACATTAGGCGCAACCTGGGCATCTAAAATTAACGCCAGCAAATTTAGCAAATACAGCGGGTTATTTGAAAACGGCGGGAGCTTTGATATTCCTGAAAACTATGGTGTAGGTCTGGCTTACAAGATTGTTCCTACCTGGACGGTTGCTCTTGATGTTTCAAAGATTCTCTACAGCGGTGTCAACGCCGTTGCCAATCCGCTTTCGAATTTACTTCAGGGCAATGCTTTAGGCTCTGCAAACGGTCCCGGTTTCGGATGGAAAGATATTACAGTCACCAAAATTGGCGTGAGCTATGACTACGCTGCGGATGTTACGCTGCGTGCAGGCTATAATCATTCCGACCAACCCATTCCGAATGATCAAACGTTCTTTAATATTCTTGCTCCTGCGACCGTACAAGATCACCTGTCGCTGGGTGGTACATGGAAGGCAACTTCCGGCAATGAATTGAGCGTTGCTTATACCTACGGATTCAAGCAAACGGTAAATGGCTCGAATTCCATACCTTCAAGCTTTGGTGGTGGCAATGCCAATATTTCACTTTCAGAAAATATTCTCAGCGTTGCCTATGCCTGGAAATTGTAGAATATAATTTATTCATTGGCGGCTTACTCTAAACAAGTGCCGCCGCTTTTTATTTAAGCCGGGATTTCAGTTATGAAAAAAATATTGCTCAACGCTTTCATTGGTATCGGGTTGTCTATATTTTTTTCATTTGCCACATTTGCAGCCGAGCTAAATATCCTGAACGCCTCATACGATGTTTCACGCGAGTTTTACAAAGCCTACAATCCCCTGTTCATCAAGTACTGGAAGCAAAAAAGCGGTGACGATCTGACCATCAACCAGTCTCATGGCGGGTCAAGCAAGCAAACGCGTTCCGTAGTCGACGGATTGGAAGCGGATGTGGTAACCATGAATCAATCGATAGATGTGGACATACTTGCCGATAACAATTTGATCCCCGCTGATTGGGCCAAGCGCTTACCGAACGGCAGTGTGCCATTTACATCGACTTCTGTTTTTCTGGTACGCAAGGGCAACCCGAAAAACATTAAGAACTGGAACGATCTGGCCAAATCCGGGGTTTCTGTCATCATCGCAAATCCCAAGACCTCGGGTAACGGTCGCTATGCCTACCTTGCCGCCTGGGGCTCGGTGATCAAACAAGGCGGAAAGCAGGAACAAGCCAAAAATTTGGTTACCCGGATTTTTGCCAATGTGCCCGTATTGGAAACCGGAGGACGCGGGGCAACGACAACTTTTGTTCAGCGCGAAATAGGGGATGTGCTGATCACCTTTGAAAACGAAATTGGCCTTATCAAACAGGAATACGGTGCGGACAAGTTTGACCTCGTTTATCCGCCGATCAGCATCGTGGCAGATTTGCCGGTAAGTGTAGTTGACAGGGTAGTAGACAAGCGCGGCACACGCAAAGTGGCCGAGGCTTATCTTCAATATCTATATTCGCCGGAGGCGCAGGAAATTTCCGCAAAATTCGATTTGCGCCCCGGCGACGCAAAGATTGCAAAAAAATACACCGGCACGTTTCCACCGCTCACCCTTTTCACAGTTAACGAAATCTTCGGCAGCCTGAAACTCGCGCAGTCCGAGCATTTCAATGACGGCGGGCTATTTGACCAAATTTACACCAGGAAATAGTTTCGTCATGACTTCTCTCCACCGGCTGAATGCCCTGCAAAATGAGTTGCGCAGCACACTCAATTTGAATGATGACTACCAGTTGGAAGTAAACGGCAATGACGTGCGCGCAAAGTTTATCGGCCTGCAATTAAGCAGCGTGTTTCAACCCATTATTGATCTAAACAAGAATGAAGCGCTTGGCTATGAAGCCCTGCTTCGTGCCGTTGATCAGAAGGGTAATGTTATTGCGCCACCGGCCGCGTTTCGCCAAGCCGAGGTGGCAGAGCGGTTGGTAAAATTCGACCGCGTTTGCCGCACACTGCACACCTTGAATTTCCTGAACATGGGCAAAAGCAGCGGCCTGCTCTTCCTTAATGTTCATCCTGAATTATTGGTTGCCGTGAACTCGCATGGCAAAGTATTCGAGCAAGTTTTACATCAACACGATGTGGCAACCAATGAAGTGGTTATCGAAATTCACGAGAGCGCTGTCAGTGCGGAAAAGCTGCTCGCGGACGCGATTGTGAACTATCGTGAACGCGGTTACAAAATTGCCATCGACGATTTTGGCAAAGAGCATTCCAATCTTGATCGTTTGTGGACACTGGCACCGGAATTCGTTAAATTGGACAGCGAAATTATCCGGCGTGCCGAATTCAATCCCCGGCTTCAGCGTATTTTGCCAAAGCTGGTTGAGATTATCATTGAGCTGGATGCGGAAGTAGTTATTGAAGGTATTGAAACCCAGTCACAACTTGATTTGGCGCGACACGCGGGAATACATTTTGCACAAGGTTTTTTATTGGGGCGGCCCGCTCCCGCATCCGAATGGGAAGAACCATTGGCGAATTGCGCCGCCGCTTGATAAGCCGCGTTATCATAAGTAATACTTCCAGCTAATTTTAGGGTGTTTGATATGGCGTTTAGCATCACTACTATTCTACCCTCGCTTATCGGTGGCTTACTCATTGGCTTGGCAGCTACGCTATTGCTTTGGCTTAACGGCAGAATTGCCGGTATCAGCGGAATTTTCTGGCGCCTTTTTTTTCCCAAGTCGGGCGACATCTGGTGGCGTGTGCTGTTTCTACTTGGCGTAGTTGGCGGCGCAGCCCTTTACTATACTTTGTTCGGTAACGCGCCAGTTGCACGACCGACCTTCCCTGTTTGGCTTTTGATCGTCGCCGGATTTCTGGTCGGTTACGGCACTTCACTTGGCAACGGTTGCACCAGCGGTCACGGAGTATGCGGTCTGGGAAGATTATCTATACGCTCGTTGATTGCAACGCTTACATTTCTGGCAATCGCGATTATTACCACTTTTGTGGTGCGTCACGTTTTTGGAGTAGCATGATGAAACGCAATTTGGCGAGTTTATTGGCTGGCTTGGTGTTTGGATTCGGCCTCGCACTTTCCGGTATGACTCATCCGGAAAAAGTATTGGGCTTTCTTGATGTGGCCGGCAAATGGAATGCCGGCTTGCTATTCGTATTAGGTGGTGCCGTTGGCGTTACAGTCGTAACCTTTCGCTTCGTTCTACGCCTCAACAAACCCGTATTTGACAAACAGTTTTTCATCACCCAGGAAACAAAGGTAGACAGGCCGCTTGTTCTGGGTGCAGTTCTGTTCGGTATAGGTTGGGGAATCAGCGGTTATTGCCCCGGACCGGCTGTCGCACTAATCGCTTCGCCAAATTGGGAATTGTTCGCGTTTTTGCCAGCCGCCATTTTGGGCGCGGTGGCAGAAAAATATTTTTCGTTGCGAACCCAAGGGAAGAAAGCCGCATCCGTAACTTCACCAGCACTGGCGGGAGACGACCGGGCTGTTATTGATAGCCCTTCCGAGGGTTCTTGTGGCTGATTTTGGGCTTTATTAGTTGTTGAGATCAGCTTTACAAGTTAGCAGGTCATTGACCACCGCAATATTTGGTTGAGCTATGTCTTCGTTTGCCGCGCTCCGCCGATCTAGATATTTTCTTACTTTCCAACTTCCATGCCGCTGACTTGTTCCACAGTACACACAAGACCGATTGCGGCGTTCAAACCGACTGTAGTAATGCCCAAAAAATAAACAAATTACTTTATCTGCAACATTCATTTCTTAACTCCGTCCAATTCACCATTGATTAACGCATCTGTCCAGACCGGAAGTAGCGTAAACATAACTTTGATGGGATTGTTAAAACCCCTTGATTATAGAATTTTACGCTCAGACTTCTGGGTATGCCTGCTTTCCTTCCAAATTTTACTGCTATAATGTTTTGCAGCAATGGTAGAAACCTATCAATTTTTATAGGCCAATTGTCCTACTAAAATTTCGGGTTTAAACGATCGCCCGGATGAATAGACTTTCTTTCCATTTCGACTAAAACCATCTTTGTCTTATTCCATTTTCTGCTAAGAAAAGCAGAATTAGTCACTTTTCTTGAGCTTGTGATGGCTATAGACTGCATTCACAATAATTTGCATTAGGAATCCCGATGGCGCAATTTCGTGCCCATAGCGTACTCCCCGGCTTTAATCTGGCGCTTGGCTACACAATACTGTATTTATCTTTGATCGTACTAATTCCGCTGTCGGCCTTGTTCATCAAGTCGGCCACGTTGGGGTGGGGCGGTTATTGGGATGTTGTCACAAATGACCGTGTGCTGGCTTCTCTAAGGGTAACTTTCTTAACGTCTTTTGCTGCGGCGATCATCAACGTATTCTTTGGACTGATCGTAGCTTGGGTCTTGGTGCGTTACACATTTCCGGGCAAACGCATTGTTGATGCACTTGTGGATCTTCCGTTTGCGCTGCCCACTGCCGTTGCGGGCATTACCTTGGCAACACTATACGCCCCCAGAGGTTGGCTTGGACAATACTTTTCGGAATATGGCATCAAAGTAGCCTACACTCCGCTGGGTATTGTTGTCGCGCTTACTTTCATCGGGTTACCGTTCGTGGTTCGAACGGTGCAACCGGTTCTGGCAGACGTAGAGTCAGAAGTTGAAGAAGCTGCCGCCAGTCTCGGCGCAGGCCGTTTGGATGTATTTCGCCGGGTAATATTTCCAGCCATTTTTCCGGCATTGCTTACAGGTTTTGCCTTGGCCTTTGCCCGTGCTATCGGTGAATATGGCTCGGTAATTTTTATTGCGGGAAATATGCCTTATATTTCCGAAATTTCTCCGCTGCTCATCGTTTCCAAACTGGAACAATACGATTATGCAGGGGCGACAGCTATCGCGGTTGCAATGCTCCTAATCTCATTTGCTATTCTGTTTTCCATTAACGCATTGCAATGGTGGACTAGTCGACGGAGTGCCCGATAATGTCCGGACGTTCTATACAACGAAAAATATCCACACGCGAATCTGCTGGTGTGACGGTCGTACTAATCGGAGTTGCTTTGCTTTACCTGTTGCTCTTTCTGTGTCTGCCTCTTGTGGCAGTATTTGTGGAAGCTTTTTCCAAGGGGTGGAGCTTATACCTCTCGGCGCTGAATGAACCGGATGCATGGTCTGCGATCAAGTTGACATTCCTCACTGCGGCAATTGCCGTACCCGCCAATTTGGTGTTTGGTATTGCGGCAGCATGGTGCATTGCCAAATTTGAATTCAAGGGCAAAAGCCTGCTCATCACACTGATCGATTTGCCGTTTGCCGTTAGTCCGGTGGTTTCAGGTTTGGTTTACGTGCTGCTATTCGGCGCACAAGGCTGGTTTGGCCATTGGCTGCAAGCACACAATATCAGACTGCTCTTCGCCGTGCCCGGAATCGTGCTTGCGACCATCTTTGTCACCTTCCCCTTCATCGCGCGCGAATTGATTCCATTAATGCAGGCACAGGGTAAAGAAGAAGAGGAGGCATCCATATCTCTGGGTGCATCGGGATGGCAAACTTTCAGACTGGTAACCTTACCCAACATCAAATGGGGACTGCTCTATGGTGTTATTTTGTGCAACGCGCGGGCCATGGGTGAATTTGGCGCGGTATCGGTAGTTTCCGGTCACATCCGGGGAATGACCAACACCTTGCCGTTACACGTTGAAATTTTATATAACGAATATAACTTCGTGGCCGCTTTTGCCGTGGCTTCACTGCTCGCGCTACTGGCGCTTGTCACATTACTGGTTAAAACTGTGGTCGAGTTGCAGGCAAAACGCAGCGGCGAACCTTTGCATGGAGAAACAAAATGAGCATCACCATTGAAAATCTGAATAAATATTTTGGTGCTTACAAAGCGCTCGACAATATCAACCTGGAAGTTAACAATGGCGAATTGCTGGCTTTATTGGGCCCGTCCGGGTGCGGAAAAACCTCGCTATTGCGCATCATCGGCGGCCTGGAAGTAGCCGATACCGGCAGACTGTTATTTCACGGTGAGGATGTCGAGCAGCGCGATGCCCGCGAACGCAACGTCGGTTTCGTATTTCAACATTATGCTTTGTTCCGTCACATGTCTGTGTTCGAGAACGTGGCCTTTGGATTGCGGGTCAAACCCAAGAAACAACGCCATAATGAAACCGAAATCAAACGTCGTGTGCATGAATTATTGGGTCTAGTGCAGCTCGATTGGCTATCAGACCGTTACCCATCCCAGCTATCAGGCGGTCAGCGCCAGCGTATCGCATTGGCACGCGCGCTTGCTGTAGAACCTAAAATTTTGTTACTCGATGAACCATTCGGCGCGCTTGATGCACAAGTTCGCAAGGAATTACGCCGCTGGTTGCGCCGCCTGCACGACGAGTTGCACATTACCAGCATTTTTGTCACGCACGATCAGGAAGAAGCACTGGAAGTAGCCGACCGGGTAGTAGTAATGAACAAAGGCAAGATCGAACAGATCGGCACTCCCGATGAAGTCTACGCGACTCCCGCCACACCTTTCGTCTACCAGTTCATCGGCAACGTAAATCTGTTTCATTCGCGCGAGCATGCTCCGTGGACTCAGCAACATGGCGATGCGGTCGCTTATGTGCGACCACATGACATTGAAATCAGCAAATCCCCGCAAGACAACACTTCGCTTGCGGTTGAGGTTAAACTTGTACGCGCTATCGGTTCGATAGTGCGCGTGGAAGTCGCCGTGGATGGCAGCAGCGAATTCATCGAGATCGAACTTAGTCGCGAACGTTTCGACACCTCCCCGCTCGCAATCGGAGACAAGGCGTTTATCCGCCCGCGCCAATTCCGCGTATTTGAAACAGGGAGCCAAAGTGAACTTTCAGCAGCTTAGAATTATCCGCGAAGCAGTCCGTTGCAACTTCAATCTGACCGAAGTTGGCAACGCATTATTCACCTCGCAATCCGGCGTCTCCAAACACATCAAAGATTTGGAAGATGAGCTTGGTGTTGAGTTATTTGTGCGCAAAGGTAAACGCCTCATGGGTCTGACTGAGCCGGGTCGCGATCTGATCCAGCACGTTAACCGCATTTTGCTGGATGCAAACAACATCAAAAGTCTGGCTGAACAATATAGCAAGCGTGATGAAGGTCATTTGTCTGTGGTAACGACTCATACACAGGCGCGTTATGCACTTCCGCGAGTGATTACCGAATTCAAAAAGAATTACCCCAAGGTTCACCTTAAACTGGATCAGGCCAGTCCGGATGAAATCGTTTCTATGCTTTTGGACGGGCAAGCAGATATCGGAGTGGCGACAGAAGCCCTCTCCACGGTAACAGGGCTGGATGTGTTTCCGTACTACTCCTGGAATCATGCCGTTGTTGTTTCGGCGGGTCACCCATTGGAGAAAGTCAAATCGCTTACGCTGGAACACATTGCCGAATACCCGATTATCACATACCACGATGGCCTAACGGGACGTGCACGCATAGACCAATCTTTTGCCGATGCCGGATTGGAAACCGATATCGTTATGTCCGCTCTCGATGCTGATGTCATCAAAACTTACGTCGAACTTGGTTTGGGAATCGGCATTGTCGCGTCGATGGCAGTCAACCCGGTAAAGGACACCGAGTTACGCTTGTTGGACAGCGCCCATTTGTTCGGTGAGAACACGACTTACATCGCGTTGCGGCAGGGACACTATCTGCGCAGCTTCGCTTATCGCTTCATCGAGCTTTGCTCACCGGCGCTGGACGAAGCAACCGTTCGCGCAGGCTTAAAGCCACTCCACACTGACGACGCCGTTCAGTGAAGGATCGTGTTTTGCCAAGCGCTTCACAGAGAAGCGGGATGGACTTTCCCTCCTTATTCCGTGATATTCAATCCCTTTTTCTTTCACTCTGGCAGGCTCAAATAAATTGAGCCCATCGAAGAGCACAGGTTATATCAACCGGGATTTTCCAATAGCAAACCTATACAACTTCCTCCTTTTTCAAAGGTGCATTATTCTGTATCCATAATTCGTTTTCGAGAATCCGGTATTACATCCTGTTCATGCTGGCTTATTCGCGTTTGAAATTATTTTTGTAATATATTTGGTTTAGCATTATTAAACCTTCAATTTTCGCACATCAAATTATTTTTAAAGTAATTTACATGCAGCATCATCCAGGAACCGCCGCTTTGAAAAAAATTTTAATCGTTACAGATGCCTGGGAACCCCAAGTTAACGGAGTAGTACGCACACTTAAAATGACGCGCCGCGAATTGGAACTCATGGGGCATCAAGTAGGATTCTTGTCACCTTTGGAGTTTCGCTCGTTTCCATGCCCCACGTATCCGGAAATATCTCTTGCCTTTACCACTCAGCGCAACGTGGCAAAACATATTGATGCGTTTGCCCCCGACTGTCTGCATATCGCCACTGAAGGTCCGTTAGGCTGGCTGGCACGAAATATTGCCATCGAACGAGGGTGGGCGTTCACGACGGCTTACCACAGCCGTTTTCCTGAATATCTCCACGCCCGCTTTCGTATACCGACCCGGATTAGCTACTCTTTTCTGCGCAAGTTTCACAACGCGGCGCGCTTTAATCTCACCCCCACGCCCTCTATTGTTGAGGACTTGCGCCAACGTGGTTTTAACAATCCAAGATTGTGGACTCGGGGAGTGGATTTCGATATGTTCAGACCCGACGGCCCCAAAATAGAACGAGGTGAAGGCCCAATCTTCTTGCATGTTGGCAGATTGGCTGTTGAAAAACAGGTCGATGAATTTCTTAAGCTCGACTTGCCGGGCGAAAAATGGGTGGCAGGTGATGGTCCCGAGCGTGAGCGACTGCACAAACAGTATCCCAACGTAAGATGGTTCGGCGTATTGGATGGCGCCAGCCTTGCCAAGCTGTATCGAACTGCCGACGTATTTGTATTTACCAGTATCACCGACACTTTTGGATTGGTGATGCTTGAAGCCATGGCCTGCGGAACACCTGTTGCGGCTTTCCCTGTTGCGGGTCCGATTGATGTGGTCAAACCGCCACAGGCTGGAATTTTGGATAAGGATTTGCGCAGAGCTTGTCTGGCTGCATTGAATACACCACGCGCAGGCGTACTAGAGCATGCCGCCACCTTCAACTGGACACTGGCAAGCCAGCAACTTTTTTCAGCGCTGCAACCTATCAATGGCGCAAAGAGCTAAACCGGGGCAAGCAAAATAGTCCTATGCGCGAGAAAAACGGTAACCGCTACCGCGCACTGTCTGCACCAAAACATCCAATCCTGATGGCTCCAGTGCCTGACGTAAACGGCGGATATGAACATCCACGGTACGCTCTTCCACGAACACGTGGTCACCCCAAACTTGATCCAGTAACTGCGCACGGCTGTACACGCGCTCAATGTGCGTCATAAAGAAGTGCAGCAGACGAAACTCCGTCGGCCCCAAATCGATGTGAACCCCTTTTGCGCTTACACGGTGCGTAACGGGAGAAAGCTCAAGTCCGTCCACACGCACCACTTCGTCAGTCATCTGCGGCGCACGGCGACGCAATACGGCACGAATTCTTGCCATCAATTCTCGCGGTGAAAATGGCTTGGTAATGTAATCATCCGCACCGGATTCCAACCCCAGCACTTTATCGCGCTCGTCTGTACGGGCTGTCAGCATAATGATAGGAATGCTTTGCGTGCGCTGATCTGCGCGCAAGCGTCTTGCCAATTCCACGCCCGATATACCGGGCAACATCCAGTCCAGCAAAATCAGATCCGGCAATGCGCGGTTGATCAACGCCATTGCGCTATCCGCATCGCTCGCCTGAATTGCCCGATAACCGCATTGAGTCACGTTGAATGCAAGCAGTTCTTGAATTGCCGGCTCGTCTTCAACAAGCAGAATATTTGCTGTCATTTATATTTTTCCTAGGCTTAACTTCATCCGGGTAGCGATGTTATGGCAGAATTGTGACAACAACATGACAACTCATTCGGTTTTATGTACTTGTCGCGCTAGCGGTAAATAATTCGGCAACAGGGAACCGACAATCATGCCTGCCATACTCATCAGCAGACCGACTAATTGGGGCGGCCAGATACTGTCAGCATTCAACACTTCGAGCAGTATCCAGGTAGTCAAGCCCATGACAATAGAAACCAAAGCCCCTTGATTGTTGGCACGTTTCCAGTAGAGCCCGAATGCAAGCGGAACGAATGCCGCAACCAAAGTAATTTTGTAGGCATCTTCCACCATTTTGAAAATACTGACTTCAGCATGCATCGCCACAAAAAGCACCAGCAAACCAAAACACACGAGCACGATACGCATGGCGCGCAAGAACTGGCGATCTGTCATGTTTTTCAACATGAAGTGCTTCAATATGTTTTCCGTAAAAGTGACAGACGGGGCGAGCAAGGTAGCCGAGGAGCAGCTCATGATAGCCGACAGCAGCGCACCGAAGAAAATTACCTGTGCGAATACCGGCGTGTGATTCAAAATCAATGTTGGCAGGATAAGTTGCGGGTCTTTATCCAGCAGATCGCTGAATACTTTCGGATCAATTAAGGTAGCTGAATAGGCCAGAAACATTGGCACGAAGGCAAACATAAAATAGAGTGATCCACCCAATACCGAACCGCGCACAGCGGTCTTTTCATTTTTGGCGGAGGTAATGCGCTGAAATACATCCTGCTGCGGAATCGAACCCAACATCATGGTTAGCCAAGCTCCGATAAACGGCACCCACTCGGTGTAATTTCCGTGCGGAAAAAAATCAAGCTTACCCGCTGTCTGTGCATGTGCCACAACTGCCGCCACGCCGCCCGTTTGATCACTAATGAGATAACCAATAAACAACATCCCGGCCATAATTACTGTCATCTGCACGATATCCAACAACGCAACCGACCACATCCCACCGAACATCGTGTAGGTCAACACGATAGCCGCACCAATCATCATGCCGGTTTCACGGCTTACATCCCCGCCCGAAACCACATTGAATACCAATCCCAGCGCCATGATTTGCGCAGAAACCCACCCCAGATAGGAAATCACGATACAGATACTGGTAATCAACTCGACCGAACGACTATAACGCGTCTTGTAGTAATCCCCGATCGTCAGCAGATTCATACGGTATAGCTTGTTGGCAAAAAATAACCCTGCCAAGATCAAACACAAGCTTGCGCCAAAAGGATCTGCAACAACACCGTGCAAGCCTTCTTTTACAAAAGTGGCAGAAATACCAAGAACCGTTTCTGCACCAAACCAGGTCGCAAACACTGTCGCTGTGACCATCGGTAATGGCAAATGTCGCCCCGCAACCGCGAAGTCTTTTGCGTTATGTACCCGCGTCGATGCGTACAAACCAATTGCGACGGAGAAAAGAAGATAAATTACAATGAACCAGATCAGCATAACGAATGACTCGCCAGATTTAGATGTCGGGTAATTGTAAAGCAAGTTATATATTTAGCGAAGAAATGCCGTTTCAAGTTAATCCGCGGCAACTACTTCGAAAACATGAACTCCAAGCGCAAAATCAATTCTGCATTTAACTGAAAATCATTGGCTTTGGGGTAATGCAATTGCGGGTTGATATCAAGAAATACCCAGTCTTGATGCACGCGCCGCCGGTACAATACCATGGCAATATATTCCGCCACTTCAGCCGCAGGGCGACTTACCCCGGTTGCGGATATTTGATAAAGCAATGAAGCCTGTTCATTTAGCGTATCAAAAATCGAAAAATCCTGGTGAAAAGTATAATCCTCGTTTGAGACGAGAAACGTCGCCCCGGTTGTGGCCCGAAAGAGCACCTTGTCAGTGTAATGATGGTCAACATCCAATTGGGTATTTTCACCCACTCCGGTTGTATTAAACCAAAATAAGGATTCCGTCCATTTTAGTTGTACAGATTTCAGCGGCTGCGTATAGCTGGCACTGGAGCGCGCAAACGGATGTACCGAATAACTATAAAACTGTTGCCCACTATCAGCCTTAAGCCCTCCATCAGCACTCAATTGAAAAGGGCTTCCTTCCTTGTTTTCAAAACGTATTGCAGCCCCGTAGCTATCCGGGGTGGCAACCTCTTTAAAGACGGATGCATCTTGCCGCAGAAGGTGTTGCACCAATGTCTGCCCCGGCAAATTTTGATCCGGATTGCTTTCCAATAATAAATGAAGCCGTTTTTGTGCATTCGGCAAATGAAACTTGGCTTTATAGGTTAGTCCAATATTTGGCGCATTCGCTTGCTGCATCACCCGCGTTGCATCAATTTGAAGTACGCTTTTGTTAGTCTCTTGAAAGTTGCGATCATCACCAAAAAAGCTATCTATCTCATTGGCAAGGCTTACAAATTTCTCTGCCACATAATCACGCTGAAAGTCGATAAAACCGGGCTTCGGCGGCAAATCTTCGGGTTGTTGAACAGGTGGATCATCCGCAAGCGATGTCAACGGGAACAACAATGCAAGGCCGAATGCCAAATAGCGCATTCGCCTGACTGTTTGAGTGTCCGGTTTAAGTTTCAGAAAATCCATGTCTTAAGGATATTGTAAATATGCTTAGCCATGTTGAAAACAGAACTCTGCTGCAATGCAAAAGGCTCCGCGAAGGAGCCTTTTGTGTGCTGATTTGCCTGCCCGATTACAGTTCTTTAGCGTGTGAAGCCAAATATTTTGCAACACCTTCAGTTGATGCGTTCATACCAGCCTTACCCTTGCTCCAACCTGCGGGGCAAACTTCGCCATGTTCTTCGGTAAACTGAAGAGCATCGACCATGCGCAACATTTCATCGATATTGCGACCCAATGGCAGATTGTTAACTACTTGATGCTGAACCACGCCATTTTTGTCGATCAGGAAAGAGCCGCGAAATGCAACGCCGCCTTCCGATTCAACATCGTATGCTTTGGCGATTTCGTGCTTAATATCTGCCACCAAAGTGTAGCCTACCTTGCCGATTCCGCCCTTTTCAACCGGGGTATTTTTCCAAGCCAAGTGGCTGAATTGTGAATCAATTGAAACACCCAATACTTCAACGTTACGTTTCTTGAACTCTTCCAGACGATGGTCGAACGCAATCAATTCAGATGGACATACAAAAGTAAAATCCAGCGGATAAAAGAAAACAACGGCGTATTTGCCCTTGGTTACCTTTGAAAACGTGATATTTGTAATTTCATTGTTGCCCAACACTGCGTTAGCAGTGAAGTCTGGTGCTGCTTTGCCTACTAGAACTGCCATGATTATCTCCTATAAGGGGGTTGCTACTTGGTTGACTGAATTGCTAGGGAATGAATTTAACCAGCGAAAGCGAAGATGTCAACTCAATTTCCAGCAAACTTTTCTTTTTCAGCGTCGTGCCACTCGAATTGGATCCGATGAAGTTGGGCATACACGCCGTTATTTGCCAGTAACTCCCGGTGAGTGCCCATTTCAACAATATGGCCTTTTTGCAACACAACAATGCGATCCGCTTTTTCTATGGTGGAAAGCCGGTGCGCAATAACCAATGTCGTACGCCCTTGCATCAGGGTTTCCAAGGCAGCCTGAACATGGCGCTCAGATTCGCTATCCAATGCGGATGTCGCCTCGTCCAAAATCAGCACGGGTGCATTTTTCAGGATGGCACGGGCGATTGCCAAACGTTGGCGCTGGCCTCCGGATAAACGCACCCCTTTTTCACCTACCAGCGTATTCATGCCCTCGGGCAGTTCGTGTATAAATTCCATTGCGTGGGCGGCTTGCGCGGCAGCAACAATTTCTTCATCCGGGACTTCACGCATCTGACCGTAGGAGATGTTGGCAGCAATCGTGTCGTTGAACAAAACCACCTCTTGGCTAACCAATGCAATATTAGCGCGCAGACTGGCCAAAGTCAGATCCGCCAGATCATGCCCATCCAAAGTGATACGTCCGCTGGTTGGCAAGTAAAAGCGTGGTACCAGATTCGCCATCGTGCTTTTGCCGCTACCGGATTGCCCTACTAAGGCCACGGTCTGTCCGGCTGGAATATCAAGACAGATATCATCCAAAGCCATGCGATCATCGGCCAGGTAAGAAAGAGTTACATGCTCGAAAGCAAGATTGCCCTTGGCGCGCACTATGGTCGCAGTACCTGCATCTACCTCGCCCGGCGTATCGACTAATTCAAACACGCTTTCTGCAGCCGCCAATCCGCGTTGCATAAGTTCATTGACGCCGGCGATACGTTTGGCCGGTGCCGTTAACATTAGCATTGCCGCAATGAACGACAAAAATCCACCCACCGTAGATTCATCGGCACGCGCCTGCTGAATGGCAAGGTACATAATCACTGCCAACGACATTGCCGCCACCATCTGCACGATAGGCACATTGGCAGCGCCCGCTACAACCTGTTTCATGGCGTGGCGACGCACCCAGTTGGCCTGCTCACCAAATCTCGCGCCTTCATATATTTGCCCGCCAAACAATTTCACCACTTTGTGCGCAGTCACGCTTTCTTCAATAACTTGCGTGATGTCACCCATCGCCACCTGAGTCAATCGGCTTGCATCGCGCTCCCGGTTACTAATGATCTTGATGATATAAGCAATGAGCGGCATCATCACCAGAGTCAACATGGTCAGTTTCCAATTCAGGTAAAGCAACCAACCCATCAGGCCAACCACAACAATGGAGTCACGCAGCGTCACAGTCACTACATTCGTGGCCGCAGCAGTTACCTGCATCACATCGAAAGTGAGTTTTGAAATGAGTTGCCCCGTAGAGTGGTCATCGTAAAAACGCGTTGGCAGCGAAAGCAGTTTGCGGAACATCAGTTCGCGCAAATCCATCACCAGCTTGTTCCCCACCCAGCCGATAGCAAAAGTACCCGCAAACGCAGCCACGCCGCGCACGAAAAAGATCAGCAGGAGAAAGACCGGCGCCCAGCGAATAACCATGTCATCACGATGCACAAAAGTACCGTCGAGCATCGGTTTGAGTAATGCGGGCAACAGCGCCTCGGTGGCCGCAGCCACGGCCATCCCGATAATAGAAACTGCAAACGTACGCCAGTAAGGTTTTACGTAGCTCAACAAACGGGAATAAAGCTGGAGGTTAGTCAAACTGCCCTCCTCCTTGTCTGCGCTGAAGAGAAACCGTCAACTCTGGGATTTGACACTCAGATAACATGTGAACCGCTATGCGCCTTGACTTTCAGCAGAAGATAAACCATGTGGACGGCGATCACACAGGCCACATACAACAATGCAATGCCAACATAAGAACCCAAATATTGCACAACTTGGGAGGCATATTCGACGGCACTCATTTCAGCATAACGCCCGGAAAACAAGAAGAAACTTACATTGGAAATCACAAAAGCGAGTGTGCTTGCAACTGTCGCCACCGCGAACATCCCCAGCAGATTTCGCCCCGTCAGTGTATGACGCGGTGCAAACCAATTTCCGGCGTACCACATTGCACCGTAAGCAAATACGAGGAATCCGTAAGCCGGTGTAACGCACCAATCACTGGTTCCGCCCATAGTGATTGCGTAGTAATCAATTAATGCTGCCTCCGTTAAGAGGGCGAAAAATGCCCAGCGTGTTTTGGAAAACTTCGACAAATACAATCCCCCCAGAAAAAACACCGCCAGAGAGGCATCCGGCAACGCCACCGACGAACCGAAATGATTGAATCGGGTAAGCGCCATCGCCAGCGCCAGTCCGACCACAATCATCCACGAACGATTTTCAAATATTTTCATATGTGCTCCTTATGCGTTTCCGCCATCGAAATAATGTAGTGACTTTAACAGAAAAGGATGGGGCACAAAAGACGAGTCTTGTCTTTTATGCCCGGTTTGCTTACCGGTAATTTACGCCAATAAACAATGTACGTCCCAAAGTGTTGTAGCCGTATGCTTCCGAATAGCTCGTATTGAAAAGATTGTCCACGCGTGCCGCCAGATCAAAATGCCGGTCGATGATGTAGCGCGTGGTCAAGTTTACCAGCGTGTAACTCGGCAAGGTTGGCGACGTGACCGTGTTATTATCTTGCCGCTGTCCGCTGTAGCGAATTTCTGCCCCCATATTCCATTCGCCCAGATCGTGTGAAGCCGCAACGCTGGCAAATTCTTTGGCACGGCGCGCCAGGACCAAACCTGTCGTGGTATCGCGTGGATTTTGGAACGTCAAATTTGCTTTCAGATGCTTAGTGCCAAAATCTCCAGTGTAAATCAATTCCTGGCCGGAAATTTCTGCCAGGGGCGTATTGACCGCCACATACGAAGCATCAAGTTCGATAAAGTCGGTAATGCGATTGTCGAAATAAACAGCATCTACTCGATGTCCCTTGGCCGCATAATGCAGACCGAATTCCTTGTTTTGTGATCGCTCCGGCTTCAAACTTGAATTACCCATAAATGGATCGTACATATCGTTGAAAGTTGGCGCTTTGAACGCATTGCTGACACTGCCTGCTGCGCGCCAACTTTCATCAAGCGCAAATCCGTACCCCAGCAAACCGGTATTCACCGAACCGAAATCCGAGTAATTGTCCTGCCTCAAATTGAGTTGCACTTGATGCCTGCCATATTCTCCGGCATACCCGCCCAGCAAGCTGTTCACATTGCGCGTAGTTTGCGTAAATTGCGTGTCCGATGAAACGGTTTGTCCCAAATTTTCAACAGCCAAGATCAACTTCTGACTATCCGAGAATTTGAGATTGTTTTGCCAGGCATATTGGTTGCTTTGGGTTTTATAACGATACGCAAGTGCGCCATATGTTTGACTGTCGTCATTACCTTGCGCAATACGCACTTGGCTGTGCCAGATTTCGCTGATTTGGTCATCTGATGCCAACGATACCTTGTCGATATTATCTTGGGTGTTATACAAGTTAGTAGGCAAGCCAAATGCACTGTCAAAAGAGACGTTGCTGCGAGTGCTGAACCAAGTTGCTGTAACAGCATGATCAGCATTGAAGGCATATTTGACTTGCGCATTGAGCGTGTTGTTGTCATAACCATTATTGTTGGAGTTGGCATTGGGCATGATCTGAGGATTTATTGCCGATACACCATCGGTCTTGACTTTGCTCGCATTCACACTGAACGACGTGCTGTCCACTTCGCCGGAAAATCCCGCAGCATAACGCTGAGTACCGTGGGTGCCGCCTCCCGCACTGGCAGTAAATGCCGGGACACCGCTACCGTGCTTGGTGAAAATTTGGATCACCCCGCCGATTGCTTCTGAGCCATATAAACTACTGACGTTTCCGCGCACCACTTCGATACGCTCAACATTGTCCAGCATAATGTGCTCAAGTGCCGTCGCCCCTGAAGTGGCTGAATTGACCCTCACACCGTCTATTAGCACCAACACTTGATTGGAATTGGCGCCACGCATGTAAGTGCCGGACAGTGAACCCAGTCCGCCCGATTGAGCAACTTCGACTCCCGCCAATGAACGCAGCAGGGTCGGCACATCAGTTGCTCCAGAACCACGAATCTCCTGTTCGCTTAATAGCGTCGTATCCGCGATAGTTTTGTTCAATGCTTGGGGCATTCGTGTGGCCGTGACCACGACTTCATCCAGGCTTGTTGTTTCGCCGTACGCAAAAGGAGTGACCACACACAACAGTGCGGCAAAAAGTTTCTTGTGTTTCATTTGATTTTCCCGATTAGATTCCAAGCGTCCCCGTTGGAATTTGTTAAAAACAGGAAATACCGCAGATGTGACAGAAAACCGGATTAGAAAAACCCGGTCGTCCGTGCGCCTCCCGCAGCACTTCCCAACATACTTTAAGGCCGGTATCCGGGCTCACAAGTCTTGATCTGCCGCCTTCCCATGATTGCTCACAGTGGCCTACTGGCAAATCCTCACTTGCTTACCGTTGCGGGGGCAGCACAGGCATTTCACCTATTTCCCGTTTAACTACGTGAGGCAAATCACATAGCACCTTGAAGCGGCATGCATTGTAACAGAAGTTAAATACAACACATGTCCGCCAAAATACTTGCACAATCCTTCGTTACCATTTGACTCAATAGGATTTTCTAAACTATAGTGGAGTCTATGCAAGGTGAACTAAACTTACTAGAGAGTAAACTCGCTCAATTGGTGCAACTAACCAAGCGCATGCGCGCCGAGAACCATCAACTTCGCCAAGACCTCGCGGAAGCGCTCAGTCATGCCCGTCAAAGTGACGACAAAATCAACATTGCCAAATCACGTTTGGAAAATATTCTGGCAAAACTTCCCGATGAAAAAATATGAGCGCTAAAAAATCCAACGCGCTGGATGTTCAAATACTTGACCGCGAATTTCGGGTCGCCTGTCCCGATGACGAAAAAGCGGAACTGCTTGAAGCAGTAGGATATCTTGACAAAAAAATGCGCGAAATTCGCGATGCGGGCAAGGTCGCTTCCACCGAAAGAATCGCCATTATGGCAGCACTCAATATCGCCCACGAGCTACTTACAACAAAGCTTGGCGGAAGTTTTGACATGGGTGACTATAAGCGTAGAATGCAATCCATGCAGACAACTATTGACGAAGCTTTGGCAGATCAGAATAAGTTGTTCTAACCAGTCAAGAGTTGTCCCTGCGGTGTTCGTCAGACTCATAATTCTTTGAACCAATGAGCTAACGCTTAGGTTGCGCCCCATTCAAGTTACTGTTGTGAGCGTCCCCCGCGGACGCACCTGATGTAACCGGGAACCGACCCACTTGAACCCAGGTTCAAGACATTGAGTCAACGGCACAGGCGGGGACTTTTATTCCAGTGCGATCCGCGAGGGTCGCACTTTTTATTGTGAACCGGAATCATGCGTTATTGGTTAATGAAATCTGAACCCGCCGACGTCAGCGTTGATGATCTCGCAGAAATGCCAAACCAAACTGTGGCATGGTATGGCGTACGTAATTATCAAGCGCGCAATTTTATGCGCAATCAAATGAGCATAGGCGATGGCGTGATGTTTTACCATTCCAATTGCAAACAGCCCGGCATCGCCGGAATCGCCCAAGTCAGCGCCTTGGCTTATCCCGACGCCACGCAATTCAACCCGAAAAATAAATACTTCGATCCCAAGGCCACACAGGAACAACCTCGCTGGTTTAATGTGGATGTGCAACTGGTGAAAAAGATCGCTCTTATTCCTCTCGAGGAATTACGCCAACATCCTGAACTGGCACAGATGCGCACTTTGCAGCGCGGCAATCGTCTTTCCATTACCCCGCTTGATCCTGCTGAATGGAAGTTCATCAATACAAAATTGGTTATAAACTTGTAATCTTTTGCTCTAACTGTAATTTACAGAATGCAAACTTTGTCTTCTCTTCGTGCCGGCCAATTAACCGGTAGCATTCGTCTTGATCTCTCCTGTGGTCTAGACGAATTTCCGAGGGAAATATTTGACCTTGCCGATTCACTTGAAATTCTCAATCTGTCGGGCAACAATTTATCCAACCTCCCTGACGACCTGCCCAGGTTGCATAAACTGCGCGTAATTTTTTGTTCTGACAACAACTTTACCGAAGTGCCCGAAGTGTTGGGTAAATGCCCGAATTTGGAAATGATCGGGTTCAAAGCCAATAAAATTGTTCGTGTTGCCGCCGCAGCCCTGCCTGAAAAACTTGGCTGGTTAATTCTGACTGACAATCAAATTAGCGAATTGCCTGCCGAACTCGGTTTAAGCTCGCGCCTGCAAAAATTGATGCTCGCGGGTAATCGCTTGCAAGCATTACCAAGACAATTAGCTAATTGCAAGCGAGTGGAATTAGTCCGAATTTCCGCGAATCAATTTACACAACTTCCCGACTGGTTGATCACTTTGCCGCGACTTTCGTGGCTGGCGTTTGCGGGCAATCCCTGTAGTGATGTAAGCGAATTCGCCGCGATGTCCAGGCAACCTATCCCGCATATTGACTGGTCAAACATTGAACTGGAACATTCCTTGGGCGAGGGTGCCTCAGGCATCATTTATCGTGCGAACCTGAAACTGGCTGACAGAGTATCGTCGGTAGCCGTCAAAATGTTCAAAGGTTCATTGACTAGCGACGGGTTACCCCGCAGCGAAAAGGCAGCATGTATCGCTGCAGGTTCTCACCCCGGCCTGATTCCTGTTACCGGCAAAATCAGCGGGCATCCTGACAATACCCCCGGATTAGTCATGTCACTGATCGACCCCGGCTTCGTTAACCTTGCAGGTCCGCCCAGTCTAGCGTCATGCACCCGTGATATCTATTCGTCAGAAACACAGTTCACGCTGGCGACGGCTTTAAATTTATTACACGGAATTGCAACAGTGGCAGCTCATTTGCATTCACGTGGCATTTTGCACGGCGATCTTTACGCACACAATATTTTGTGGAATAAAGATGGTGATTGTTTACTCGGCGATTTCGGGGCGGCAACTTTTGTTCCGCAGCACGATTCTAATTTGGCAACGTCTTTGCAGCGCATCGAAGTTCGCGCATTTGCCTGTTTGCTTGAAGAGATACTGGAGCGCACGCACACAAATATTGAACAACAACACATTATCGATACGTTACGCGAATTGCATGCCCGCTGCGATCAACCTGTGGTTAACGCCCGACCATTATTCGATGAAATTTTAGCTGTGCTGGATTCACTTTAGCCAATTATTGTTTGCCAAGCTCCACACCGGTGGCCTTATAGAAACTCGGCAAGTCACTGAGGTCGGCGTAAACCGCTGCGGCTCCGGTGAAGTCCTGTTTGCCGGTATACGGATTGATCGTAATATAGGTTTTTACTCCCGCTGCAAGTGCAGAGCATAATCCGTTGTAGGAGTCTTCCAGCGCAATGCATTCGGAAGAATTCAGTTTTAGTTCACGCAGTACCCAATTGTAGATATCCGGCGCGGGTTTTTTATTCGGCACGATGTCACCGCAGCCGTTTGCCGCAAAATATTTTGCCCAATCTTTTCCCAACCCGACTTCCAGCAAAGTGGCGACATTTTCCGGAGTTGTTGTCGTGGCTATGGCAAGCGCAATGCCAGCGCGATTTGCATCGGTGATGAGTTGTTTAATTCCGGGGCGCAACGGAATCAAGCCGCCGCGCAACATGGTTGTGTAGTGAGAAGTTTTCACCAGATGCAGATTTTTTACAAAGCCTTCGTAGTCGGCAGGCTTGGTGAAATTCGGCAAAAAACTTTCAACAAAATATTTTATACGCTCCTTGCCCCCGGTGACTTTGAGTAACTTGTCGTACAAGGGAATATCCCATTCCCAATCAAGATTGTTTTCTGCAAAAGCGGTGTTAAAAGCAATACGGTGAGCGTCCTCTGTATCGGCAAGTGTGCCGTCAACGTCGAAAATAATTGCTTTGATTGCCATGTTTAAAAAGCGCCAATAATAAAGATTGCAGTAGGAGCTCGATTCATCGGGCGAATCTTTGATGTTCAATCGCCCGATGAATCGGGCTCCTACTAAACTTTGAGTTCAAGGAATATGGGTTTTATCGCATCCCGGGCATCAACCCTTTCATACCGCGCATCATCTTCATCATGCCGCCTTTGCCGCTGAACATTTTCATCATTTTCTGGGTTTGTTCGAACTGGTTGAGCAATTGGTTAACATGCATCACTTGCACACCCGCGCCTGCCGCAATGCGACGTTTGCGTGAAGCCTTAATCAGTTCAGGATGAGTGCGTTCAAACGGGGTCATCGAATTGATAATACCCTCAGTGCGGTTAATTTGGCGGTCATCGACTTTTGCACCCGCTGCGGCTTGAGAAAGTTGTGCAGGCAGCTTGTCCATCAGCGCCCCCATCCCGCCCATTTTTTTCATCTGCACAATTTGCATTTTGAAGTCATTCAGATCAAAGCCCTTGCCGCTTTGCATCTTCTTCGCCATCTTTTCCGCTTCGACATGGTCGATACCGCGCTGCGCATCTTCGATCAGTGATAACACATCGCCCATGCCCAACACGCGTGACGCCATGCGGTCGGGATAGAACGGTTCGAGGCCGTTCATTTTTTCACTCACGCCAACAAATTTGATCGGCTTGCCCGTCACGTGGCGCACCGATAGCGCCGCGCCGCCGCGTGCATCGCCATCCAGCTTGGTGAGAATCACACCCGTCAGCGGTAATGCATCGCCGAACGCTTTTGCGGTATTCACCGCATCTTGCCCGGTCATCGCATCGACCACAAACAGCGTTTCAATTGGATGCAGCGCGGCATGCAATTGCTTGATCTCTTCCATCATCGCGGCGTCGACTGCCAAACGCCCTGCGGTATCGACAATCAGCACTTCATGGTGATGTTTGCGCGCAAAGTCCAGCGCGGCCAAGGCAATGTCCTGAGGCTTTTGAGAAATATCAGACGGAAAAAAATCAACTTCAAGTTGTTGTGCCAAAGTACGCAATTGCTCAATCGCTGCGGGCCGATAGATATCACAGCTCACCAGCAATACTTTTTTCTTATTCTTCTCGCGCAAGAACTTCGCCAGCTTGCCGCTGGTCGTGGTCTTACCCGCGCCCTGCAAGCCCGCCATCAAAATTACCGCAGGGGGAACCGCCGCCAGATTGAGCGCATCATTGTGCTCGCCCATCAGCTTGGTCAACTCACGGTTCACCACGCCAATCAGGGCTTGTCCCGGGCTTAAACTACCGATGACAGCCTCTCCCAGAGCGGCTTGCTTAACTTGGGTGGTAAATTCTTTGACCACGGGCAAGGCCACATCTGCTTCAAGCAAGGCAAGGCGAACCTCGCGCAAAGCGTCCTGAATATTGTCTTCCGTCAGCCGTGCCTGACCACGCAGAGTTTTAACGATGCCTGAAAGGCGCTGGGTAAGGTTATCCAACATGTTGATTGTTCTCGCTCAGTTTAAGATGCAGTTAGTGTAGAATTCGCCAAGTCTAAAACATCTACACGCATCATGTCGAACTTGGCTCCAACAATCGTTGCTTTTTTTGCGTACAGTACGCTGGCCTTCTTCTTTTGGCGAGCTCAGGTCTCTGGCAATGCGGAAGCGTTAAACCGTAGCAGTCTGGGGCATGCTATCGGCATCCCCCTGACTATACAAGCAGGGTTACTTTATAACAATTTAATTGTCGGTAGTAACCTCAATTTAAGTTTAGTGTATTCGATCTCGCTGATCCTATGGTTAACTGTGTTGATATATTGGATTGCACGGTTTTTCTATCCATTGGCTAATATTTTATCTCTGGTCTTGCCCCTGGCTGCTATTAGCGTGCTCCTGCCCGAAATTTTTCCCGACACGCGAACGCATTCCGAGCCCACTTCATGGATGTTTGACGCTCATGTTCTGGTAGCAATGCTGGCCTATAGCCTTTTCACCATTGCCGCTCTCCATGCCGGGTTGATGTCCTTTGTTGAAAAAGGTTTGCATCACGCGACACTACCCAACGTTTTCAAAAACCTGCCTCCGTTACTGACGATGGAAACTTTGCTGTTTCGCATTATCGGGGTTGGGCTCGTTTTACTTACCCTTACGCTGGCCTCGGGAATGCTGTTTTCGGAACAGATATTCGGTAAGCCATGGCAGTTTAGCCACAAAGTCTTGTTAGGTTTTATTTCCTGGGGAGTATTTGCGATATTACTGCTCGGACGAACCTTCAAAGGATGGCGCGGACGCACCGCTGTACGCTGGACTTTGAGCGGTTTTGGTTTCTTGGTCCTGGCATATTTGGGCACGAAGTTTGTACTGGAAATCCTCCTGCATCGTTAGAGGACATCTCTAAACTTTAATGGCCCATGTCCCTTCCCCCTCTGAGGGGGAAGGCTAGGATGGGGTTAGGAGCTGTGAAGGAAGCCACGCTTCTACCCCCACCCTAACCCTCCCCCTGCAAGGGGGAAGGAACCAATTTCTACAGCATCCCCTTCTCCGCAAACGACAAGCACCCCGCTCCTGCAACAATGAAGTGGTCTAAAACGCGCACGTCAACCAGTTGCAGTGCTTGCTTCAAGGCATCAGTCAACAGCCGATCCGACTGACTCGGTTCTGCCACGCCGCTTGGATGGTGCGCAAAGATCACCGCCGCCGCATTTAGTGCCAAGGCCCGTTTAACCACTTCGCGCGGATAAACGCTAGTCTGCGTAAGGGTACCGTGAAACATCTCCTCGGCAACAATAACTCGATGTTGAGCATCCAAAAAGATCACCATGAATACTTCCTGCTCGCGGCCGCGTAATAGCAGTTGCAAATAGTTGCGCACCGCCAGTGGTGAGTTTAACGCATCACCAATACGCATTTCTTCCTGCAAAGCTCGCCGCGACATTTCAAGCACCGCTTGCAACTGCGCGTACTTTGCCTGTCCCATGCCGTGTGTCTCGCAAAACACCGCTTCACTTGCTGCAAACATCTGCGTCAAATTGCCGAAACGTGTCAGTAGTTCGCGTGCCAGATCGACCGCACTTTTACCAACGACACCCGTGCGTAAAAAAATCGCCAGCAATTCAGCGTCAGAAAGTGCCGCTGCGCCGCGCTGTATAAGCTTCTCGCGTGGACGTTCGTTAACCGGCCAGTCAGTGATACTCATGGATTACCTTAATGTAAAATTCGGCTCCCGACACATTGTCGAAGCTCATGCAACATACTTACTTGCTATTAAGCCCGGGGAACGCAGATTAGATCGGTTCGCACTAAGCTTGTCGAAATGCGATATCTGTGAAACAAAAAGTTGCATTTCTGCATGCGCTTCGCCATTTGGCACACTTTCTTGCTAAGATGCGCGGCATTATGAATCTAGCCAAACAAAAACATATCGTGCTCGGCATCACTGGCGGTATTGCTGCCTATAAAGCAGCGGAATTATCGCGTCTTTTGGTGAAGCAGGACATTACCGTACAAGTGGCGATGACAGACGCGGCGACGCATTTCATCACACCGGCGACGATGCAGGCGCTTACCGGGAATCCAGTGTTGATCGATCAGTGGCAGGATGACAAGGGCATGGCACATATTCAGTCCAGCCGCGTCGCGGATGCCATTGTTATCGCACCCGCCACGGCAGACTTCATCGCTAAGCTGGCGCACGGACAAGCTGATGACCTGCTTTCAACTTTGTGTCTCGCGCGCGATTGCCCGTTGCTGGTCGCGCCCGCGATGAATAAGCAGATGTGGTCCAATGTCGCCACCCAACGTAACCTGCAACAATTGATTGCCGATGGTGTGACCATACTTGGGCCGGTTAGCGGGTTGCAGGCATGCGGCGAAGAGGGCATGGGGCGGATGTTGGAAGCTGAAGAGTTGGCGCAAAATATACTGGCTTTATTCAACCGGGAAAAATCACTGAATGAACTGGACGGACTTAAGGTACTTATCACTGCCGGGCCAACTTACGAGGCTATAGACGCAGTGCGTGGCATAACCAACCGTAGCAGCGGCAAAATGGGCTATGCCATTGCACAAGCGGCACAGGAAATGGGGGCGGAAGTCACGCTGGTTTCCGGCCCAACTGCGCTTGCCCGTCCTAATGCAGTTCAGGTGGAGGATGTCACCAGTGCGGCCGAAATGTTCGATGCGGTAAAACAGCATGTGGATGCGACTGACATGTTCATTAGTGTCGCTGCCGTGGCAGACTATCGCGTAGCCCAACCGAGTGCGCAGAAGATCAAAAAGAGCGACGGTAATTTAACACTGGAATTAATCCCCAACCCGGACATTCTGGCTTACGTCGCCGCACTGCCCAATGCCCCATTTTGTGTCGGCTTTGCTGCCGAGAGTGAAAACCTGAAAGAATACGCGGAGAAAAAACGACGTGCCAAAAAGGTACCGTTACTGGCCGCCAATCTGGTACAGCAAGCCATCGGCGCTGACGACAATGAACTCATCCTGTTCGACGATGTCGGCATACATCACTTGCCCAGAGCAGACAAACTAACGTTGGCGCGAGCACTCTTGCACCACAGCAAATTGCTTTACACAAAAGGAAAATCAGCATGAAAAAAGTGGACGTCAAGATTCTCGACAAACGATTGCACGAGCAGCCCCCCGGCTATGGCACGCCCGGTTCAGCCGGAATTGACCTGCGCGCCTGCATTGACCATAACATGGTGATTCAGCCCGGCCAATGTGAACTCATTCCCAGCGGTATCGCCATCCACATCGCCGACCCGCATTTTGCCGCGCTGATTTTGCCGCGCTCCGGTCTGGGTCACAAACACGGTATCGTGTTGGGTAATTTAGTCGGGCTGATTGACTCGGACTATCAGGGGCAAATTTTTATTTCGCTATGGAATCGCGGGCATCATCCTTTTACTTTGATGCCACTTGAGCGTATTGCACAACTTGTCGTGGTTCCGGTTGCACAAGTTCAATTCAATATCGTTGAAGAGTTTCCGTTAAGTGAGCGTGGCACCGGCGGATTCGGCAGTACGGGAAAACATTAGGGCTTCTCAAGCACCAGCTCCAACTCGGTCTTGTCGTCCTTGCGAACTGAAACCTTTTCCGACGCTGTCTTATAACCGTCCAGTTTCACGTCCACTTTGTGAATACCCACTTCGACTTCAACATTCAGCGGTGACATTCCGAAATAAACGCCTTCCAGATAGACTTTGGCGCGCGATGGATTTGTCGTCAATACCAATGTTCCGGTCTTGGGTGGCGCCACCGTTGATACTACCGGCACCACGCCCGATGCAGCCTGATTTGCGCCCGGGGAAAACAACACTGTCACTCCGGAAATGGGCTTTGTTCCCGGCGCGACATTAAACAACTCGGGACGCTGAGCTATCAAGGTTTCACTGATCGCGTCAAAGGTCTTTTTTGTCACGACACCGAGCTTGCGCTGCAGATAACCGGCAATGTCGCTTTTGCTATTGCCCGAAACTCCCGCGAACCGACTATCATTTTCCTCCACCACGCCTAACCAAACGACTTTTCCAGTGGCTATTTCTTTAAGTGTCGCCGCTAACGAAATGGAAATCTCATCTCTGGCCTTCACGTTATAAGTCAGCTCTTTAATCGCACCGCTGAGTTCATAAATCGCACTGCCATCTTCCACGAACTGGAAGCCGGAATCCTCAAAGCGTTTTTTGATAGCGGAGGTCACCACGTCCGCAACTTCCCGGTCAAGCACCAGATTTTTACCCGTGATTCCGATAATCCGCTCGGTTGAAATACCGATGTTTTTGGGAGGCAGTCCCGCCCTGCTGTCGGCAAATTTCACAACATGAATTGTCGCGGTATTTTTACTTACCGGCTTGCCGGAGTTTGGGCTTTGTATTTCCGGGACTCGGATCGTTTCATCAAAATCAAACCAGCCCGCATACAGTTCGGTACTAAATCCCGCACACACAAAAATTACCGCACACGCCAAAAAGTGCAAAGAAATTCGCTTCATCGGAATATACCTTTGTAATGAAATCACTAAAATAATCCCGATCTGCTAACGGCCAACAGACTGCAAACTTTTATGTGCATGCCGAAAAGATTCCATCCGCCCGGAAGCGGGTTTTACCGGTGGCAGAAAACGCACAAGCTCATTCAAGGCAAGACGGTAAACATCGCGCTTAAATTCGATCACAGTGTCCATTTCCACCCAGTAATCGTTCCATCTCCAGGCATCGAATTCAGGGTGACCGGAAGCGCGCAACGACACGTCGCAATCCCGCCCCACCAGTCTCAACAAAAACCAAATCTGCTTTTGCCCCTTGTAACTTCCGCGCGAATCGCGCCTCACCCAACCCTGCGGCACTTCATAACGCATCCAATCGCGGGTACGCCCCAGAATTTCAACATGACAAGTCTGTAAGCCAACTTCTTCGTTCAACTCGCGATACATGGCTTGTTCCGGTGTCTCGCCATGCTGTATTCCGCCTTGCGGAAACTGCCACGCATCCTGCCGAATGCGCTTACCCCAGAACACTTGATTCTTTGCGTTAGTCAAAATAATGCCTACATTCGGGCGATAACCATCTCGGTCTATCATAATTCGCCCCGCTCAATTATTTATCAATGGACGGATTGTTCCATATTTCAGGCGCACTGGAAAGATTATTGACGATTTTCGATAAAGTAGTTCGCCCATAAATTGCTGCAACCTTCGCCATGCTTACGTTCGCCCTGTATTTAACTGTAGAATAGAGCGTTATGACTCTAGCCGTAGGGTGCGCTTTGCGCACCATGGTGCATGAAATGCACCCTACAAACCTAACTACCCACTTACGGAATTCAACATGCGCGTCTCACAATTTTTCATCTCCACTTTAAAAGAAGCCCCTTCGGAAGCCGAATTGCCCAGCCATCGCCTGATGCTGCGCGCAGGCTATATCCGCAAGCTATCCAGCGGATTGTACACCTGGATGCCATTGGGTCTGCGCGTGTTGCGCAAAGTTGAAGCAGTAGTCCGTGAAGAGATGAACAAGAGCGGCGGGATCGAACTGCTCATGCCTGCTGTGCAACCCGCCGAACTTTGGCAGGAAACCGGCCGTTGGGAAGTATTTGGCCCGCAGATGCTGAAGATTAAGGACCGCCATGACAACCTGTTTTGTTTCGGCCCCACCCACGAAGAAGTTATCACCGACATCGCGCGCCGCGAAGTAAAAAGCTATCGTCAATTGCCGCTGAACTTCTACCAGATACAAACCAAGTTCCGCGACGAAGTACGCCCGCGTTTCGGAGTAATGCGCGCACGCGAATTTGTGATGAAAGATGCTTATTCTTTCCACAGCAGCTTTGAAAGCCTGGAACAGACCTACCGCGTGATGTACGAAACTTACTCGCGCATTTTCACCCGTCTGGGCTTGCAGTTCCGCGCTGTAGCGGCAGATACGGGCGCGATAGGCGGCAGCGGTTCGCATGAGTTTCACGTTCTGGCTGATTCCGGTGAAGATGCGCTGGCATTCTGTCCGGACTCGGACTTCGCCGCCAATGTCGAGCTGGCTGAAGCGGTTGCACCCGACACATCGCGCGCCGTTGCCACACAAGAAATGCAAAAAGTTATCACTCCAGGCCAAAAGTCTATCGAAGAGGTTGCCGCATTTTTCAACACTTCCTCACAGAACGTTTTGAAAGCCATTGCGGTAATGACTCACCAAAATGAATTTGCACTTTTGTTGCTGCGCGGAGACCACCAACTCAACGAGATCAAAGCAAGCAAAGTTATCGGTGAATTCCGCTTTGCCAGCGAAGACGAAGTACACCGCAATATGAACTGCCGTACCGGCTACATCGGGCCGGTCAATACCAATGTGCGAGTCCTGATTGATCGCGCCGCCGCAGTAATGAGCGATTTTATCTGCGGCGCAAACGATGCCGGCTTTCATTTTAGCGGTGTCAATTTTGGTCGTGATGTGCAACTGGACGAAGCCAATGTGCATGATCTGCGCAACGTCGTCACTGGCGATCCCTCCCCTGACGGCAAAGGCATACTTGAACTTTGTCGCGGCATAGAAGTCGGTCATATATTTCAATTGCGCACCAAATATTCCGAGTCACTGCAAGCAACGTATCTGGATGAGCACGGCAAAGCCCAAGTAATGGAAATGGGCTGTTACGGCATCGGTGTGTCGCGCATTGTGGCAGCCGCCATTGAGCAAAACTTCGATGAGCGCGGCATCACCATTCCCGCTGGCATGGCTCCGTTTCAGGTTGCCATCGCGCCCATAGGTATCAAAAAAAGCGAAGCCGTGCGCAATGCCGCCGAGAAGCTTTATACCGAACTGACGGCTGCGGGTATTGAAGTATTGCTGGATGATCGCGACGAACGTCCCGGCGTGATGTTTGCCGATTTGGAATTAATCGGCATTCCGCATCGCATTGTTATCGGTGACCGCGGCTTGAAAGAAAACAATGTCGAATATCAGGGACGTCGCGACTCAGCCGCCCAGGTCATACCCTTGCAAGATGTTGCCAAGCTCGTACAATCGAAACTATGAACCGTACTGGAGTAGGATTGAGGATTCGGGATTCGGGATTTAACCCCCGTGGCGGCTCTTTTTTTTGCTCAATCCCAAATCCTGCATCCCTAATCCTAAATCCAGTATCCTTGATCCTTTGTGCAAGCTTGTTCTTACACACCCCGGCCTTTGCAGGTGCGCAACAAGAAGAAGTTCTTTCCGCCAGTGTTCAGGCCATGTTGCAACACGAGGTTTCCGATCAGGCGGCTCCCAAGCTGGCCTTCGCCACTCAGCAGGAAGCCAATGCCTGGTTAAGCGAGATGTCGCAACGTTTATCAAAACGAATCCCCGACAAAGAAACACGCGAAACGCTGCTCAACACCGTGCATTACGAAGCGACGCGTGCAGGCTTGGATCCGCACATGGTGCTGGGCTTGATCGAAGTGGAAAGCGGCTTCAGAAAATATGCTGTTTCAAATGTCGGCGCACGCGGTTATATGCAAGTGATGCCCTTCTGGACCCGCGCCATTGGCGCTCCCGACCATGACCTGTTTCACTCGCGCACAAATTTGCGCTACGGTTGCACCATCTTGCGACACTACCTCGATCAGGAAAAAGGCAATCTGTACCGCGCGTTGGCGCGCTATAACGGCAGCTTGGGCAAGTCTGACTATCCCAATATGGTGAAGGCGGCGTGGCACAAGCATTGGGTGTATGAGCAACGCACCATCGTCTCCCTCAACGGACAAGCCGGGTAAGCCATCTCCAGCCTATCTGATTAATGGACTTCTACTTCTTCGCAGCCTGATCAGGGTGTTTGCTCTTCAACGCTAGATACGCTTCCACATCGGCGCGTGACACTACCCCTTCCTGAAAAATCACCTGCTTGCCAGTCGGGTCGTACACGTAAGTAGTTGGCAACGCTTCAACCGTCCCGACTTCTGTTTCTACCGCTGTGTAGCTGCTATAAACTATCGGGTAGGTAATCCCGTATTTCTTAACAAATTCTGCCACCGCAGCGCGCGTGGAATCGAGTGCTACGCCTATCACCACCAAATCGGTATTTTTGTGCGCGTTATGCAGCGCGATCAAATCCGGAGTTTCTTCCTGACAAGGCGCGCACCAAGTTGCCCAGAAATTGACGAGCACCCACTTGCCACGATAATCGGCCAGGTTTTGCGGTTTTCCCTGAACGTCTTTGAAAGTGAAATCATGTGCCATTGCGGTTACTGAGCACAGCGCCAGACACACTAACAACATTGTGCAAAAAGTTTTCATTGTTCCATTTTCTCCATAATCATTCCGTGAGCATTAAATCGCAAAAAACTTCGTCATACAAGACTGCTTATCCTCTTGCCATAAAATTATTTCCTGGTCATTTTTGGCTTCGACTTTGTATACAAGGCTATTTTTTCTCCCCTTGGCAGTCGCTTAATCTGCAACTCGCGTTTAAGTGCCGCAGATTTATCCTCGCAGCTTTCCTGATAAACAACCTTCACAGGTGTTCGCCCCCGCGTATATTTTGCGCCTTCACCAGCGTTGTGAGCGCCAAGGCGTTTGTCCAGATCATTGGTGATGCCGCAATAAAGCGTGCCATCGGCACAGCGCAGTAAATAACAAACCCAACCCACTGACTTACCCTCTTCCGGGGGAATCAGAAGTTTTACGTTGCAACCACCACGCCAGCGCCAACATCGCCAGTAGCAGACAAAGTACCGCCGCATTACCCCATCGCACATAAGGCGTCGCCCCCGCATACCCTTGTACCGTAGCGGTTAGCACACCCGGCTCATGTTGAGGCAGCATTTTCAATATTCGCCCATCCCTGTCAATCACTGATGTCACCCCGGTATTGGTTGCACGCAACATCATGCGCCCCGTCTCCAGCGCGCGCATTTGCGAGATTTGGTTATGCTGAATTGCTGCCGACGAATCACCGTACCACGCATCATTGCTGGTATTGAGCAACAAGGTAGCCTGCGGTAATGCGCGAATGATTTCCTCGCCGAAGACATCTTCGTAGCAGATATTCATGGCAATGCGTTGTCCGGCCAGTTGCAGCAACGGTTGATTCTTGCCGCCAGCGGAAAGGTCGGACATGGGAATGCTCAGCACGTCATTGATAAACCAGCCCAGCATCCAGCGTGCTGGAATAAACTCTCCAAACGGTACCAAGTGGTTTTTGCGATAGTTCTGGCTTGGCGAGACCCCCTGCGAAAACATGCTGTTGAAGTACAAACCCTGTTCTTTTTCAAAAGCACCGATGAGCACATCCGCATTCTGCCGGCGCAAGTGTTCACTCAACAACGCCAGGTAATTTTCCGGCACTTCGCTGCGCATAATCGGCAACGCGGTTTCGGGGAAAACAATCAGGCGCGCATCACTATCCAGCGTCATACGCAGATATCTATCCATTGTCTCGTTAAGATGACTCTCTTCAAACTTTTCATCTTCCTTGACATTGCCTTGTAGCAAACTTATTTTGACCGGATCGCCCTCCGGCTTCGTCCAGGCCAGCAAGTGCAATGCTGCACCACCCAGCCAGATCACGAGCAATGTTGCTACAGCCACTTTCCCTGTCTTATGCCTGTGTTCCCGTACAAATAAAACCAGTAACCCTGCGCTTGCTGCGAGCACTAGCGAAACCCCGTACACCCCCAGAATCGGCGCATACCCCGCCAACGGGCTGTAGGGTACTTGCGAGTAACCTAATGTCAGCCAGGGAAATCCCGTGAAAAGATAACCTCTTAATAGCTCGACCACGACCCATATCGCCGGCATTACCAGACATAGCCGCATCCACTTCGCAAAAACCAGCTTTGCCTGCAAATAGCCCGCCAGCGCCGGTAACAACCCGAGGAAGGCAGCGAACAAAAGCATCGCCAGCAAGGCCAAGGTCATGGGCATATTGCCGAATTCATGCAGCGCAATGTAGAGCCATCCCACCCCTGCGCTAAAAAACCCCAGCCCGAACGAAAAACCCAGCCAAAATGAAATACGCGGATTTTCGGCCTGTTGCCACAACCAGAACAGCAAAACCAATGATAGTATTGTTGCCGGAAAAACATTCCAGGGCGCGAAGCCAATCACAGCTAAAATGCCGCCCAAGCCTGCCTGCACAAATTGATTGATACGTGGAATTCTCACAAAATCTGCTTGAAAGTTGATTACGCGGATTATACGGTGTAACTTCCGTGCTATTCATTACTTAACTTAATCGTTTTTGCATGATTCAAAATTGTGCCCTGCTCAAAGCGATAACCTACATAGTGTAGTTCATGCTCGATTTCACTGAATATTCAAAAATATTTATTACCCTGTTCGCGATTCTCGATCCGATCGGAATGATCCCGATCATTATCGCGTTTACGATAGACTTGACCCCGCAAAAGCGTGTTCGTATCGGCCGTATGGCTTCGCTTTCCGTGGTTGCAATCTTGCTAACGGCTCTGCTGATCGGCGAATTAATATTGGAATTTTTCGGTATCAGTATCAGTTCTTTCCGCGTCGCAGGTGGAATACTGCTGTTGCTGATGTCTATCAACATGCTCTTCGGCAATAAAGATGTTCCTTCGCCCAACGACTCACCCGATGGCGAGAGCAACGCCTCACTCGCCATCGTTCCGCTTTCCACGCCATTGCTGGCCGGGCCGGGCGCGATCAGCACCATCATTCTGGACGCGCACAAAGGCAACGGCATCGGCCACTACGCCGTTTTGAGCCTTGAAATCGCCGTGCTTGGATTTATCGTTTGGCTCACCTTTCTAATTGCACCGTGGATATCCCGGCGCTTGGGGCACATAGGCAGTGACGTTTTTTCGCGGCTAATGGGATTAATCATTGCGTCAATCGCCGTTGAGTTCATCGCCAATGGCATACGCGGTTTATTTCCGGCGCTGGGGTAACTACATATTATGGAAAAAATAAGACTTTCAAAACTCATGTCCGAACTGGGCATTTGCTCGCGCCGCGAAGCGGATAGTTATATCGAAAAAGGCTGGGTTCTGGTTGATGGCGAAAAGGTGAACGAACTGGGCACCAAAGTATTTCCCAATCAAAAAGTCACCCTCAACAAATCTGCCCAAAACGAGCAGCAGACGCGCGTGACTATTTTGTTGAACAAACCCATCGGCTACGTTTCCGGGCAAGCAGAAGACGGACATCAACCCGCCGTTGTACTTATCAAACCAGACTCCCGCTGGGCCAACGACTCAGTTGCGCAAAAATTCACTGCACTGCATTTACGCGGCCTCGCCCCGGCTGGCCGCCTGGATATTGACTCACAAGGTTTGCTGATACTCACTCAAGATGGCCGGGTCGCCAAGCAACTCATCGGCGAAGACTCCCCCGTGGAAAAAGAATACCTCGTGCGCGTTACCGGCAAATTAGTCGGCAACGGCCTCAACATGCTCAACCACGGCTTATCGCTTGACGGCCAAAAACTCAAGCCCGCCAAAGTGAGCTGGCTAAACGACGACCAGTTACGCTTCATTTTAAAAGAAGGAAAGAAACGCCAGATACGCCGCATGTGCGAACTCGTCGGGCTTAAAGTCACCGGCCTTAAACGCGTGCGCATCGGCAAAGTCAAACTCGGCGATTTACCTGTCGGGCAGTGGCGGTATTTGCGTGAGGACGAAGGGTTTTAAAAATCTTAATTTACTATTTAGTTAATCCCAAATTTTCCATTAGAGCCGTCATTCCGGCGAAGGCCGGAATCCAGTCATAAAACACTCCGCGAAGCGGACAAAACCAAGGTGTTGCCACATACGTGGGAAATTGTTAATTAACTGGATACCGGCCTTCGCCGGTACGACAGATTTTCGGTCTAATGGAAAATCTGGGTTAATCTTATAGGGCAATCAGTATTCGCCGATTACCTTATCCACTGCGGGTTTAATTTTAGCGCGATCAGCCACACTTAGAATGGCTAAAGGAGTCTTTAGCCTTGAAGTGTCGATTGCGAAAATTTCGTCGGCAGACAATACAAATTGCCCTTTCCCGACAACCTCAACCAGCGGAGCCATAATATCTACAGGTTGAGCATTTGCTCGAAGCGGAATGACGACAGTCGCGCCAGTTTTACTCGTTATGTGATCGTTCTGAACAGAAACAAGGTAGGGTATCTCGACCTTCCTTGTTCCCGGATTGGGATAAATGTCAAATTGTGCCACAGCTTAAATACGGTCAAACTCTGAGCCAGCCAATCCTGTCATCAAGATGTCCTTACCGTGCGCCGCCAGCGCATCAGCATTTCTTTCCGCCCAAGCACGATTTTCAAGTTCTTCCAGCATTCGCGCCAGCAACTGTTCTGCCTGTGCAGAAAAGTTTACCTGTTGCTTGAACGGTTCGAGACGATCCAGCAGATTTTGATTAATCGACAACGATAGCCGACCTTTTTTTGCGTTCGGGTCATAATGGGTTCGCATAGTAATTTATTCCCGTTAAATTGCATGCGCATAATCATACGCATGCTCACCTGCCTGTCAAGGCAGTCTTCTGATTTTGTTTTGAATGAGCTGGCGGGCGCGAATATCAAACCCTGATTAACGAAACGCTCAAGCAAGCCATGCAAGCGGGAAGCCTGGAAGCTGTAGTTCGGAAAACTATTCGGGAAGAATTGCGCAAGGCTGCGTAAACAAGTAATGCTACAAAGCTGGACTTGCCCCCATCGACTCAGACCAATGGGATCAGAATCGATCCAGCCGTTTTGTCTTGACAAAGTAAATACTATATTTAGAATGTCTGTCATGGACATTCAATTTGAGCTAAACGGCGATCTGTTCGTTTGGAACGCTGAAAAAGCCAATAGCAACTGGCATAAGCATGGTGTCCGCTTTGAAGAAGCCGCATCGATATTTGAAGATCCAATGTTTGAGCTAGCAAGCGCATCACGCAATGATGAAACACGTGATGCCGCCATCGGGTTTGACATAACGGGGCGCCTTCTCTACGTAGTGCATATTGAAGTTGAAGCTACGTTTATTAGAATTATATCCGCGCGTCGCGCTGAACCAGACGAGGAAGCAAAATATGTTAACTGACCGCTTAAAAAAACGCATGTCCAAAGACCGCGCCATGACAACCATCACCATGCGTATACCTGTAGATGTTGTCGAAACACTTAAAGAGATCGCCCCGCACAAAGGTTTTACCGGATACCAAACTTTACTGAAAGCTTACATCAGTGAAGGATTGCGTAAAGATGAGTCGCAGTTTTTAAGCGCCCCGTCTGCCCGCTTGATCGAAGCATTAAGAAAGCGCGGAGTGTCGGATGCTGTTCTGGAAGAAGCTACGAAGGAATTGCTAGCGGCGTAACAAGCATTTATTGTCTTTGTAGGAAATCCTGTTGCGCATATCAATCGAGTGTGACCCCATTGATTGTGATTGTGCATCATTTGCCCACGCTGTGGATGAATGATTTGAACAACGTTACAGCATGGGCACAAAATCGTACCCACCCTACCGGGCTGTAGTTCGGAAAACAATTCGGGAAGAATTGCGCAAGGCCGCGTAGTTGCCGTTGGGTGGATAAACTGATTCGCACAACTTTACGGCGTGGGCACAAAGTCGTGCCCACCCTACCGGGCTACGCTTGCTACCAGCCATAATTTGTAAAAGGTGTAAGAAATTGACTAACTGTAATTACAGCCGAAATATCGTCACTATTCGGCGTGGCGCCATCTGGGCCATTCGACAGGAGTGTCACTACAGTTGAAGTTGGAGGAGTTGTTGGAGGAGGTGTATTAATTGTATTTGAAGATACTGCGGTTATTGAAAGCGTAAACGAAATCTGATTACCCCACGGGTCATATGTGACTGAAGGAGGTAATGATAATGATGCTAAACTTGCTGGGAAATTATAAGTATATGATCCTGCCGTGCCAGTTCGGTGATACATAGCATAAGCTGTTATTGCGGAAGTAATATTAGCAAAGTTGTTATTAAGCACAGCGTTGTATGTTTGTATTGTTCCATTAGCGGTTAGCGACGTTAGCAAATCACTTGATGTCATTGGCAGGATAATATCGTCAAACGGAGTTGTTGATGACATCGCAGCATCGTGCATTACAATTTTATTGGTATGCAGTGCATTTTGTTGCTCGTCCGCATATGGAAATGCAGCAGCCGCACCGCTACCCGTATACGCGCCGTATCCATCTGCACCATGAGATATCAGGGCTACAACGGCAGAACATGGGTTGTAGGTTGATCCTATCGGAGTGCAATTATTGATTTGAGTAGTAAGTGCCGAAGATGAATATATGGAAATAGCCCCCTCCAATCCTGATATCGTTGGTACTAAACCGGCATTGAGTGCCGTGATGGCTGTGACAGGAACGGTCTTAATAGCTGTAGCAGCTACCAGATACGTAAAAAATTGATTGTAACCATCAACCGCAGCGTCTTGTGTAAGCCCGAGCGTAGCCCAAGGCACAACTCCGGCATACACCCCTGTGTTAAGCGGCATTCCGCAACCCTTAGGTGTAGCTGCATTCACAGTCTCCGCTCCGAACGTACTTGGAGGCGTCGTTGATATTGTTCCAGCCGTACTTGCTGTTGCAGTCGGATCCGCCGGACACGGCAACCTATTATTCACCGCAATAAAATTAATCAACGCCGCTTTAATCAGCGCTTCTTTCGATTGCGTAGCTGCAATCTTGGATGAAGACGAGAGGGTTTTGGTCATGGACAGTATCGTGCCCATGATCAGTCCGATAATGGCAAGTACCATCGCCATTTCCAAAAGGGTAAAGCCCCGCGTAGCACGCGGCCCAAATAAACTCTTTCGGCTTTTTAAATTCTGAATACTCATGAGGTTATTGTAGCGCATTGCTTCGGCAAACAATTACTTTTTCGAATCAAGTGTAAACCCGTAGGATGGGTGGCAACAAAGTCAGGCAATCTGCTATCGAGCAAGCTCGATGCAGAGTTGACACAGCGTAGCGATACCCATCGTTATGTTCTGAAAATTGATAGGTATCGCGTTGCTCCACCCATCCTACAAAGCCACGTTGATCTTTAGAAGATCAATGGGGGCTGGGTCGCTTGATTCGTTCAGGTTTGGTGATCGAGCGCAAGAAGCTGTTAGACTCCTTCAGATTATCAGGCAGCCAGTTTCGCAGACACCAACCGATTAATACTCACACCCTGCTCGGCTGCTTCTATCGCCAATGCACGATGCACTAACGAAGGAACGCGCACCATAAAACGACCGCTGAACTGTTTTTCAGCCAGTGGCTCAGGGATGGCTTCTCCGGTGGCCTGCATGTCGGTTACAACTTCGCCAACAACGCGGCGAATCCCGGCAAGCGCCTTTTCCGGCGTAGGCGCAAGCCAGGATAGAGAAGGGAACTCGGCACAAAGACCGACATGTTCGTTATCTTCTTGCGACCATGTTACCCGATAGGTGTAGTGATTAATATTCATACTCTAACTCCCAGCCGTTCGATTGCCTGCAGCACTTGCCTCACCTGATAAACTTTTGCTTTGCCCTTGTCATTCTGAATGTTGACGCGCGGATCGCCTTGCCACGGTGTCTTATAAATCGAATGACTACCGCCCTGCTGTCGCGGCTTGCCGAAGTAAGTTTCACAGACTTTTTGCAAATCGCCAAAGCGAACATTGGACGGCTCTCGCTTCATCTGCTCTAAGACTTTTTCGATTGCGCTCATTCGATTATAGTATCAATAATGATACCGCAGGTCAATCGTCGAATTGAGCGTAGAAAACGCCCTGCTTAATTCCGGCTTTTTTCTGTGGTTGGCGGCTCTGCTGTCTTGATATAGTATTCCCCACCTCACCACGCTACCCGTAAGGTTTATTTTGAAACATCGCAGTGCAATACCCAGCCACTATGGTTTTACGCTGACCGAGTTGATTATTTTGCTGGTCATCGTCGGGCTGTTTTTGGGTATGACATTTCTGCGCGGTGCTGCACAAAAAGACAGCGCTGTGGCAAATGATGTCGTGATGATGCAGAAAGATTTAACCGAAGCGATCCGGGAATTTAAGCGTCAATTCCACTATTTGCCGGGCGACCTGCCCAACGCCGCCAACAAAATAGAAAAATTACCCGACCTCTGCCGCATCCCGATGATCACAAATAATATCGGCAATGGTCTCATTGATACCGCCAATGAGATTCAATGCGTGCCGGAAGAATTAAAGCTGGCCGGTTTTTACAACGCGCATTTGGCCGTTGACGGGTTGCATGTATTTATTACCAACAACGGCAATCAGCTCACTGTGCTGGCAGCCGGTATTGCCCATGTACCCAATATTGCCGCAGCACCTTTGTTACCGCCGAACGTAATAGAAGTTGCGAACCTGTCTTGCGGCGCAGCCCAAGCGGTGGATCAACAGTTGGATGACGGAAATCTCGGCACGGGCAATGTGCAAGTTGCGCCTGCGTATGTAAATTGCGCGCCGGGTAGTATTGTGCCTTATCTGGATATTGCGTATTAGTGAATCGTCCGTTCGCCCCGGGAGCCGCTCACAGAGCGGTGTATCGAGGGGGGCGTCTACTTTGATCAAACCCCAAAAAAAAAGCAGTTAGCCACAGAGAACACAGAGATCACAGAGGAAAAGCAAACGGTTGTAACAAGAGCGTCATTAATCTTTTGGGTGAGACCTCAAAAGTAAGATATTCCTAATACTCTCTCTGTGAACTCTGTGGCTCGAACTTAGGTTTTTAGGTTAAATACCCATGCAGACATTATAAATAGTTGAATCATTCAAGGGTGAAACTGCGGTCATCGGTACACCGACGCCCGTTGGAATGCCCGCCATCATCATACCCGTTGCCGTGTTGCCATCATCCATCGTGATATCAAGCTGCTTCGCGAGCTTACCCAAAATACCCTCTGAGCAAATGATGAATGTTCCCCGAATCGGGTCCGTATTCAGCGTGGCATTGATAGGCGTTTTGCCTGTATCGTTAGTACCGCTCTGAACTCCCATATTTCGGCCCACACCGTTTTCAGGTAAGTAATCTGCGGCTCCAAGCGTGGTTGAGCCCGAAACGATTCCAGCCAAACGCAGGTGCTGCCACAATACATAGGCTTCACTGGGCGTTGTTGGGTCATGGTCATTCCAGTTGCCTTCAATCAGACCGTCCCCCGGCTTGCATACATCTGCTGTGCCTGAACAGGCTGTCGCAGTGGTGAAATGTGAATTAGACGTACCTATCGTTGGGTCGTCACCCGGATAAGCTTTGTACATCGAATGATAGGTGTTGAGATAGATCGGGACATTTCTAAAATCAGCCGCCAGTTTCTTCACTTTTGCGCTGTCTATTATTGCAGGGCCCTGAATAATGGCACCGACTAGAATAGTAAAAATGGCTAGGGCAATGGAAGCTTCAACCAAATTGCTTCCAATTTGTTTTCTTTTCATTGCCCCTCCTTTCATGAAAAGCGTTCTTCCAAAAGCAAAACGCCCCTCACGTACAGGGGCGTTTCGTTTAAATTGTTGAGACTACCTCTGCGTCAGTTATATTCCCATGCAGACGGTGTAGGTACCTGCATCGTCAATACCGCCTGTACCAGTCGTCGGAACCGCTTTGCTACCATATTTAGAACCGGAAGAAATCGCCATCATGGAGCCACTATCGGTGGCACCATCATCCATTTGGATGTCCAGTTGCTTAACAAATTTTCCGAGTATGCCATCTGAACAGACGATATAAGTCCCACGAATAGGGTTGCCTGAAGAATCTGTCATCGGATAAAAGTTCGTTTGACTGGAGCCACTTTGGATCCCAATAAGACCGCCAGATGCATTAGTTGGCCGAAAATCAGTGACTGTAGCCGACAAAGCGGTAGGTCCGGGCGCAAGACCAGCAAGACGAACTTGCTGCCAGAATACCTGAACTTCGTCGGTTGTTGTCGTCGAATTCCAAAGTCCATCAATTAAACCATTTCCGACACAGGTACCCGCAGCCGAACCACCTGCATTACCGTTATTACAAGTTTTCGGTGTCGAAGCTATGCATGTTGTGGTTGTACATTGACCACCAAGGTGAGTATCCGCACTCGCATCATCCCCCGGCAACGCCCTAAACTTATCCTGATACCCATAAATATAAACCGGAATATTCTTAAAGTCCGTCGCCAGATTTTTCACCTTGGCGCTGTTAATCAATTCTTGTCCTTTCAACACTCCGCCCAGCAGCAGGCCGATAATCACCAACACAATGGCGATTTCAATTAGAGTGAAGCCTGATTGTTTGCTTTTCATTTCTTCTCCTGTGAGACTTGTTATTGGATTGACTACTTTCGCTGTAGCACTTGCAGTATTTGTGCCAAGTTGTTATGTTTTCAGAAAGATTGTCTCCGCAACGTGCGGCAAACCACATTAGTATATTAATTACAATATGTTACAAAACAGCACCCCTGCGGCAACACGAACAACACCCGGTCGTCTGACAGGCAAAACGATTTGTTTGAACTCAAGCGATGACGAATTCTCGACGGATGCGCTGAAATGCCGACACCCTTAACCCATTCATTTAGCCGCAGCACCCCGTGGCTTGCCGTGGCTTTATTGGCCACCCTGCACCTTGCGCTGTGGTTGGGCATTGAAAGCCCGTGGACGCTACCTTTGCTGATTTCTCATTTAGGTTTTTTCCTGTTGTGGCAACCGCTGTGGCGCGGCGAAAGTAAATTGCGCCCCGGCAGTATTGTGTTCATCGGCGGGGCAAGTCTGGTGGCACTGCTCTGGCTAAACTGGTGGGTGCTGGCATTTTGGGTGACCGGTTTATTTTCACTCGTCGGCGGCAGGGTGTTTGCTTTTCACGCCATTTGGCAGCGTTGGCGCTATTTGCTGGCGATGGCGTATTTGCTGGGGGTATTGTTGCTGTGGATAACCCCGCACTTGTTTAATCTGCCCCTGGTCGTGGGTATCGCGGGCGATTTGATGGATTATGTATTGCCTGCGTTGCTGCTGATCATGGCGTTGATCCCCACCAAAAAAGAACCCGCCGAAGCCGCGCAAATTGTCGACTTCATTTACAGCCTGCTGTTGTTTTTGCTGTTGACGCTGCTGATCTTGGGCAGCCTGGCCTTTATGACGCTGGCGCATGTAGATTATTTTGAAGCGCTGCTGGGTACCCTGTTCATTCTTGCCGCCATGCTGCTGGTGATGAGTTGGCTGTGGAATCCGCGTCTGGGTTTTTCCGGCTTGCAGCCGATGTTTTCGCGTTATCTGCTTAACATCGGCACACCGTTTGAGGAATGGCTCAAACACTTGACCGAGGCATCGCAACAGGAATCCAACCCCGGCGCTTTTCTTGAGCGCGCAGTCGCCAATTTCACCACCTTTCCCTGGCTATCGGGCATGTCATGGGTGTCGCGCGAAGGGCATGGCAATTTGGGCGTGTCGAGCAAACATCGCGTTGATGTGGTAGACCATGATTTGCACCTGACTGTATTCAGCCGCATGCGCATTTCGCCCTCGACCGAACTGCATGTTCAACTGCTCACGCGCTTGCTCGGCAACTTTTATCAGGCCAAACGGCGCGAACAACAATTGCGCGAGATCGCGCGCTTGCAAGCCATTTACGAAACCGGCTCGCGTCTGACGCACGATTTGAAAAACATGCTGCAATCGCTGCTCTCGCTGAGCTCTGTCGCCCAACTCCAGCCCGATAAAGCGCAGCCCATCCTGCAACAGCAATTACCCGTATTGACGCAGCGCATTGAGTTGATTTTGGGCAAACTCAAATCTCCCCAACCGGAAGACGATGCCGCCAGATTGCCCTTGACGACCTGGTGGGAAGGGCTGCGCCAACGCTACCAGCACGCGGGACTAATTTGGACCGAGCCGGATCATATTTTTTCTCTGCCGGAGGGAGGAGGCTGCACCATCCCCTCTGCAATGTTTGATTGCGTTGCCGACAACCTGATCGACAACGCTTGCCACAAACGCCTGCGCGAACCCGGCATCGCCATTACCGTAAGTTTGTGCTTAAACCCGTTCAGCTTGGGAATTAGCGATTCGGGCAGCCCGATACCTCCCGGCGTGGCACACCAATTATTAAATACCGTCATGCCTTCGGAAGACGGCTTGGGCGTGGGCCTGTATCAGGCCGGACGCTGGGCCGAACAAATGGGGTTTAGTTTGACGCTGGCCAAGAATATTGAGGGAGCGGTGGGGTTTGAGTTGAAGAAGGAGTAAGCCGCTATCGCCCGATAAACTATGAGCTGCGGACTTTGCAGTCGTAGGATGGGTGGAGCGCAGCGATACCCATCGGCTCGTCACGATAATTAAATTACCCCCGGCAAAACCGGGGGCTTATTGGGTGAACCCCTCAAAGGGGCCGACAAAACAGTGAGCCGCCTGAAGGCGGCGAAAGTTTTGCTCCTTCCTCCTTGTAGGGGGAAGGTTGGGATGGGGGTAAAAATTTCGGTGTAGGCATGCTTAGTTTCTACCCCCTCCCTAGCCCTCCTCCTGCTAGGGGAGGGAATGATGTCGCTGCATATTAACTTTGCTTTGATGACTGCCGGAACGGTCAAACCTAACGGAGTCCCCCGGCAGAGCCGGGGGTTTACCCTACTGAATTATTGATGGGTATCGCTGCTCTCCACAATCGCCCGATAAATCGGGCGATTGGAAGCCATAAAGAATATTCCGCCCTGCAAACCATGAGCGGCGAACTTTGTAGCCCAACTTTAAGAATAGAAGAACATTTCACCCTGTATAAAAACGGCTGAGTCGCCTCCGCCTTGGGTATAATCCGCCCCATGAGTAAACAGTTATCCGCAGCCCCCCACGCGCTTGATCTGGCGCGCAAAGTGTTGAGCATCGAAGCCGATGCGGTACACGCTTTGGTGAAGAGCATTGATGAATCCTTTTTATCTGCGCTGAACATCATTCTTGCGTGTGAAGGCCGGGTGATTGTCAGCGGCATGGGTAAGTCGGGGCACATCGCGCGCAAGATTGCGGCGACCATGTCCAGCACCGGCACTCCCGCTTATTTCGTACACCCCGCCGAAGCCAGCCACGGCGATCTCGGTATGATTACCGCTGAAGATGTGTTCATTGCTTTGTCGTATTCCGGCGAAAGTGAGGAGTTGCTTACCATTGTGCCGGTGATTAAACGCCAAGGAGCAAAACTCATCAGCCTCACCGGAAATGCAAAATCCAGTCTGGCTCTGTTCGCCGATGCCCACCTGAATGGTTACGTCGCGCAGGAAGCCTGCCCGATGGGATTGGCCCCCACGGCCAGCACGACAGCGGCCTTGGCGCTGGGTGATGCACTTGCGGTGGCGTTACTGGATGCAAAAGGATTCGGCGAAGAAGATTTCGCGCGCTCTCATCCCGGCGGTAGTCTGGGGCGGCGCTTGCTCACTCACGTGCGCGATGTCATGCACACCGGGGAAGGCATTCCTGCGGTGGCGCATGACGCAACGCTTGCCGATGCGGTACTTGAGGTTTCGCGCAAAGGCTTGGGCATGACGGCGATTATAGATACCGCGCAAAAAGTGATCGGCATCTATACGGACGGTGATCTGCGGCGCACGCTGGAAAAGCGTTTGGATTTCAGCACCACACCAATCGCTGCGGTGATGTCGCGCAATCCGCGTTGCATCACGGCGGAAGCGCTGGCAGTGGATGCGGTGCAAACAATGGAGCAATATCGCATTAGCCAGATGCTGGTGGTAGATGCCGATAATAAATTAGTCGGTGCCCTCAATATGTTTGATTTGCTGCGCGCAAAGGTGATCTAAATGACAGTCGAAAAAATAAAACCCATACGCTTAATCGCCTTTGATGTGGACGGGATTCTCACCGATGGCGGCTTGTACCTTTCCGACTCGGGGGAAGAATTCAAACGCTTTAACTCGCTGGACGGGCATGGTTTGAAAATGCTCAAGGCTTCGGGCGTGGAGCTGGCGCTTATCACCGGCCGCACTTCGCGCTGCGTTGAGATGCGCGCAAAAAATCTCGGCATCAAACATGTGTATCAGGGCATTGAAAAAAAGTGGGATGCGATGCAAGACTTGCTCGGCAAATTGCAACTCGCTCCCGTACAAGCCGCTTTTATGGGCGATGATGTAGTTGACCTGCCCGCCATGAAACGTGTGGGCCTGGCGTTGACCGTACCCCAGGCGTCGCCTGCCGTGCAAGACCATGCGCACTATACAACCAAGCGTGCCGGAGGACATGGCGCGGTGCGTGAAGTGTGCGAGATGATCATGTCTGCGCAGGGTACGTTAAACGCTCAGTTGGCGCCTTATCTCGCATGACACGTTTAAAAGATCTGGCCGAGCGTCTGCGGTCGTGGCTGCCTTTGATTCCACTTTTGCTGTTGCTGGCCGGCACGTATTGGCTCAACCAGCAAGTACACCCCCAGGAAGCCAGACCCGACGACAGCAAACGCCACGATGTCGATTATTCAGTGGAAAATATTTCTTCAGTCACGCTTGATGAACTCGGCCACCCGCGCTATCTGATGACGGCCGAAAAGATGTGGCATTATCCCGATGATGACACCACGTTTTTGGATCATCCCCATTTCATCAGCTTACAGTCTAATCGTTGGCCAATCGCCACCTCGTCACTCACGGGCAAAGTTTCCAGTCGTGGCGACGAAGTATTTTTGTATGATGATGTTAAAGTGATGCGTCTTCCCGATCTTGAGCGAGATATGTTAACGTTCAACACTGAATACCTGCATATAATTCCGAACAAGGATCAGGCCGACACCGATTATCCGGTTACGATCAACACACAACGCGATACTATTAATGCAGTCGGAATGACACTAGACAATAAATTGCAAATTACCCACCTTCTATCCTCTGTCCACGCCACACATGTGCCCCCTGTCAAATAAATTTGCCCTGCTCATTGGATTGATGTCCTTCGGACTTGTCGGTCTGGCACACGCCGAAAAAGCGGATCGCGACAAACCCATCCACATCGAGTCGGACAAGCTGAGCCTGGATAATGCCAATCGTGTCAGCATTTTCGAGGGCAAAGTTGAACTCACGCAAGGTACTCTGCGCGTCATTGCCGAAAAGGCGGTTGTCACCGAAGACGCTGCCGGAAACAAGTTTTGTGTAGCGACCGGACATCTGGCGAGTTTTCGCCAGAAACGCGACGAAGCAAATGAATATGTTGAAGGCTTTGGTGAACGCATCGAATACAGTACACTCACCGAAAAAATCGATTTGTACGTGCGCGCCCGAGTAAAGCGGGAACAGGATGATGTGCGCGGTGACCACATTACCTACAATACGCAAACCGAAATTTTTCGTGTGAACAGCCCTCAAAACACGGGACGTGTTCGCGCCACTTTACAACCCAAAGCCAAAGAGACAAAAACGCCTCCGCCCAAAACAGCGGAACCTGTAAAGAGTGGGACTAAAGAGACTGCCGCATCGAGTGTTTCAGATTCCAAACCGGTTGCGGTATCTGTCCAAAAAGCTTCCGAGGTTACTGCTACCGATACGAATTCAATCGAACCCAAAGCAGTTGAACCCGGCGCAACTCAACCAAGTTCGATTGAGCCAGCCGCATCCGAGCCAGCCCCGGCAACTAAACAGCCGTAAAACTAAAACAAGATATGAGTGAACTTCGCGCTGTTAATTTAAAGAAACGTTATCGTTCCCGCACTGTGGTGCAGGATGTATCCCTGTCGGTCAAAAGCGGGGAAGTCGTCGGACTGCTCGGCCCGAACGGCGCCGGTAAAACCACGAGTTTTTACATGATCGTCGGACTGGTTGCTGCGGATGGCGGTGATATTTTTATCGACAACCAGAACATTACGCATTTGCCCATCCATCGCCGCGCCAGACTCGGCTTGGGTTATCTGCCACAGGAAGCATCCATTTTTCGCCGCTTGACTGTTGCGGAAAATATTCAGGCTGTGCTTGAACTTCATGATTACAATAAAGAGCAAATGGAGACTCGCCTGGAGGAGTTGTTGAACGATCTGCACATCTCGCATATCCGCAACAATCAGGCACTCAGTTTGTCGGGCGGTGAACGCCGCCGGGTTGAAATCGCCCGTGCGCTGGCAACCAGCCCCCGTTTTATATTGTTGGACGAGCCGTTCGCGGGGGTTGATCCGATCGCCGTGCTGGATATTCAAAAAATCATCGCTTTTCTGAAGGAGCGCGAAATCGGTGTGCTGATCACCGACCATAACGTGAGAGAAACATTGGGTATTTGCAACCGTGCCTACATTATCAACGCGGGTTCGGTAATGGCAGAAGGCAAACCCGAAGAAATCATCTATAATGAAGGCGTCAGAAAAGTCTATCTCGGCGAAAACTTTAAGCTATAAAAGTCCGGACTATTCCACCGCAAAATGAAAGCAGCGCTACAACTCAGGCAGTCGCAACAACTGACGCTTACACCGCAGTTGCAACAGGCTATTAAATTACTTCAGCTCTCGACGCTGGACATTAATCAGGAAGCTGCGCGCTTGCTGGACGAAAATCCGTTCCTTGAACGCGAAGACGACAATACCAATCAAACCTACAGTGGCAACAGTAGCACTGAAACTGCCGCCACACCTGCCGGCAGCTCTGACAGCACTACCCCGGAAAGTGATTCCCGCAACGAACCCGGTGACTGGGCCGAGCCGTCTTTTTCTTCTTCGGCCCCCAGTTCGGATGACGAGGACGACGGATACAGCGAAGTCGCTGCCGACAGACCCACTATGCGTGAGCACTTGCTGTGGGAACTGAACATGAGCCAGCTTGACGGGCGCGATAAAAAGATCATCGGTCTGCTGATCGACGCGCTGGATGAAAATGCTTATCTGTCCCAACCGCTGGAAGAAATCATTGAACTGTTACCGCTTGAGTTGGACATTACTCTGGACGATCTGGAAACAGCTTTGGTGCAGTTACAGCATTTGGATGCGCCGGGAATCGGCGCGCGCTCGCTGAGTGAATGTCTCTCTTTGCAACTTGAGGCAATGCCCGAAGATATTGAGGGGCGTGATCTGGCCTTGGCTATCGTGACGAGTCATCTTGATCTGCTGGCCGCCCGCGACTTTAATAAACTGAAGAAAGCTTTGCATTGCGACGATGCCGCGCTGCGCATCGCCCAGGATTTGATCGTGCATTTGCAACCCAAGCCCGGCAATGCTTTTGAACATCGTGCCGCCGATTACGTGGTGCCGGATGTGCTGGTAGAACGCCAAGGCGGTATCTGGAAAGCGCGCCTCAATCCGGAAGCAATGCCGCGCCTGCGCATCAATCAGATTTATGCCAACATTTTGCAACGCCGCGACGATCAGGGCTCGCAGCAAATGGCAGGGCAATTGCAGGAGGCGCGCTGGTTCATTAAAAATCTGCAACAACGTTTTGAAACGATCCTGCGTGTGTCACAGGCCATCGTTGAGCGCCAACGCCAGTTTTTTGAACACGGTGATATCGGCATGCGTCCTTTGGTGCTTCGCGAAATCGCCGACCAACTGGAGCTGCACGAATCCACCATTTCGCGGGTGACGACGCAAAAGTTCATGCTCACTCCGCGCGGGATTTATGAACTCAAATATTTCTTCGGCAGCGGTCTCGCCACCGAAGCCGGCGGTGCCTGCTCGTCCACCGCCATACGCGCACTTATCAAGCAACTGGTCAGCGAAGAAGATGCGAAGCATCCGCTCACTGACAGTCGCATGTCCGAAATCCTGGCACAGCAGGGCATTTTAGTCGCCCGCCGTACCGTGGCAAAATACCGCGAGGGGATGAACATCCTTCCGGTAAATCTTCGTAAATCACTCTAACCAAAGGAGCAGGCCATGAACCTCAACCTCACAGGGCGTCACCTAGAAATCACTCCGGCTATCCGCGAACATATCCTCAGTAAACTGGATAAAGTCAAACGACATTTTGACAACGTGATCGACATTAACGTGATCCTTTCCGTAGACAAGCTGATACAAAAGGCCGAGGCCAACGTGCATGTTTCCGGCAAGGCCATTTTTGCCGAAGCGGAAGACAGCAACCTGTATGTTGCGATTGACGCTCTGGTTGACTCTCTGGATCGCCAAGTGTTGAAACATAAAGAAAAAAGCAATGCACGCCGCCATGACGATTCTGGCAAAGTGGAAGCAGCAGAGTAATATTGCAAGGGCGATTGAAAAATCGCCTTTTTTTCGGTGCTAAAAACATGAGCTTAATTAGCAAAATTTTACCAATGGAAAATGTCTTGCTGGATACGGAATCAACCAGCAAGAAACGGGTGTTTGAACGCGTTGGGCTATTGTTCGAAAATTCCCAAAAATTGGCGCGCAGCCAAGTGTTCGACAGCCTGTTTGCCCGCGAAAAACTCGGCTCAACCGGACTCGGGCAAGGTGTAGCGATCCCGCACGGACGCATCAAAAACTTGCGCGAAGCGGTGGCGGCATTTGTCAAAACGGAAAACCCGATCCCCTTCGATTCTCCGGACGGCTTACCCGTCAATTTAATTTTTGTGTTGCTTGTTCCCGAGCGCGCAACCGATTTGCACTTGCAACTGCTCGGCGAACTTGCGCAAATGTTTAGCAATACGGATTTTCGCGAAAGCCTGATATCCAACAGCGAGCCGGCCGCAATGCATAAAATATTCAACGAGTGGAAAGGCTAGTCAGCCGTGGCTCAGGTCAACATTCTTAAACTCTTTCAGGACAAACAGGAACGTTTGGCGCTCACCTGGGTAGCCGGTAGTGACGGTGCCGACAGAGTTTTGGAAAGTGAGATCGTTAACTCGTCCGACAAAGGCATCATCGGCCACCTCAACATGATCCACCCCAACTGGGTGCAAGTGATCAGCAACACCGAACTGGAGTATCTGCGCAGTCTCGATCCTGCCGCATTGGGTGTGGCTTTCGCGCATCTGCAAGCATCCGGCTCATTCTGCCTGATTTTGGCAGGCGTGGAAGAAGTGCCACCGGAACTCATAGCTTACGCCAACAATACGAGCACACCGCTATTCCGTTCGCCGCAAAGCAGCGTGCATTTGATGTGGATGGTGCGTCACTACATCATCAAAGAACTGGCCGAGTCCACCACGCGGCACGGCGTTTTTTTGGATGTACTCGGTGTGGGAGTGATGATTACCGGCGACAGCGGCGTGGGCAAAAGCGAATTGGCGCTGGAACTTATCACACGCGGCAACGGCTTGGTGGCGGATGACATTACCGAGCTGTACCGCATTTCCCCCGAAACTTTGGAAGGTCGCTGCCCGCCTTTGCTACGCGACTTTCTTGAAGTTCGCGGCTTGGGCATACTTAACATTCGTACTATGTTTGGCGAAACTGCGGTGCGACGCAAAAAAAGTTTAAAACTCATTGTGCATCTGCACCGACCGTCGAGTTCCGAACTTACCAAAATGGAACGTCTCCCGCTCAGCGCCAGTTTTCAGGAAATACTCGGCATCAAAGTCAGTACCGTTAGCATACCGGTGATGGCGGGCCGTAACCTTGCGGTTTTGGTGGAAGCGGCATCGCGCAATTTTGTTTTGCAACAACGCGGCATCGACACCATGCAGGAATTCATTTCCCGCCACGAACAGCAGATGCAGGAGGAATAAGACGATGCAACTTTTTTTGGTTAGCGGCTTATCCGGCTCCGGCAAGAGCGTGGCACTCAATATGTTGGAAGATAGCGGCTATTACTGCGTGGACAACCTGCCCGCCGAGTTGTTAAACGTACTGATGAATAACCTGAAATTGTCCGGCGTGACCAAGGTTGCCGTCAGCATCGATGTGCGCAGCGGTAGCGGTATTCTGCTCATGCCGCAATATCTCGACAATATCAAGCAACAGGGCACCGATGTGCATGTTCTTTTTCTTGATGCACGTACGGATACTCTGGTAAAACGATTCTCCGAAACGCGCCGTCTGCATCCCTTGAGTGACGGCGTATTAACCTTGCCGGAATGCGTTGCCCGCGAACGCGAGTTGCTCACCGAAATTAGCAACATCGGCCACCACATCGACACCAGCGAAATTAATGCCAATACGTTGCGCGCGTGGATAAAACAATTCATCACGCTGGATCGGGCGCGCCTTACTTTGCTGTTCGAGTCATTCGGATTTAAAAACGGCCTGCCGCTGGATGCCGATCTGGTTTACGACGTGCGCTGCCTGCCCAATCCGCATTATGACCCGGTACTGCGCCCTCTGAGCGGACGCGATGCGCCCGTCATCCAATTTCTGGACGAGATACCACTGGTGCAAAAAATGTATAGTGACATCCGTACCTTTATCGAAGACTGGCTACCCTGCTTCGTTGACGACAATCGCAGCTACGTCACAGTCGCTGTAGGATGCACCGGCGGACAACACCGCTCGGTTTATCTCACCGAAAAACTGGCACAATATTTCAAAACAAAACAGCAAGTCCTGTTGCGCCATCGCGAACTCCAGCAACAAAACTGACTGTGTTTTCACTTCGCCTCATCAAACCCGGCGACTACCTCACCCTGATAGCTGGCGGTCTGTGTACCGTTTGGCTTATGATGACACTCTGGTCCGGCGGTGCTGCTGACAAAGCAATCATCCGTGCCGGCGGCAAAATATTTCGTGAAGTTTCATTATCTCTTGACCAAAAGATCGAAGTCCCCGGTCCCCTCGGAGTAAGCATCATCACCATCGAAAAACGCAAAGCTCGAATCACCTCCGACCCCAGCCCCAGACAATATTGCGTGCGCCAGGGCTGGCTGCAGCAAACAGGCGAAATTGCGATTTGCCTGCCCAATCAAGTGAGCGTGGAATTGACGGGTGGCGCAAAAAAATATGACAGCCTCAATTATTAAACTCGACACCACCGCCGAAGACCATCATGTCGCGCGCATGGCGGCTGTTGCGCTGGGCCTTACGGTGCTGGAAAACGCCATTCCATCTCCCCTGCCCGGCGTTAAACCCGGCTTGGCAAACATCGTTACGCTCATCGTACTTGCGCGTTTCGGCTGGAAAGTCGCCGCTTGGGTTTCTTTATTGCGCGTGGTTGCGGGTAGTTTGTTTTTCGGTAATTTTCTGGCTCCGGGATTTTTTCTAAGCCTGACCGGAGCCTTGTTCAGTCTGGCAGTGCTTGCACTGAGCCGCCACTTGCCGCAACGCTGGTTTGGTCCCATCACACACAGTATCCTTGCCGCTTTCGCTCACATCGCCGGACAAATGAGTATAGTCTATCTCTGGCTCATCCCGCATAGCGGTATCGCCTATCTCATCCCCATCTTTGCCACTGCTGCTTTGGTGTTCGGCACTGTGAACGGATTGATTGTGGCAAGTTTCATGGATAATGCAGAAGAGATCAAACCTGACAACAAAAAAAATTAGCCACAGAGATCACAGAGCACACAGAGATGCGTCAAAATCAATTCATTTAAACTAGGACTGTCGCTGTTTTTCTCTGTGAACTCTGTGTTCTCTGATAAAACAATTAGCCATTCGACTAATGGCTGAAAAAAGCGTCAGCCAAGTCGCTGGTTATGTGGCAAACTGATTTTATGAAAACAATCACTCTAGCCTTTACCGGAGCCTCCGGTCTACCCTACGGCATGCGCCTGCTCGAATGCCTGTTGCAAAGCGGACAGCGCGTGCATCTTGTTTATTCGCAGGCCGCACAGATCGTCGCCAAACAGGAACTGGATTTCGTGCTGCCCAACCGTCCGCATGATGCAGAAGAAATGTTCGCGCAACACTTCGGCAAATTCAGCGGCAAATTAAAAGTGTTTGGCATTCAGGATTGGTACGCTCCCATGGCTTCCGGCTCCAACCCCGGGGACGCTATGGTGGTTTGTCCTTGCACCATGGGTACCTTGGGCAAGATCGCTGGCGGCATCAGCGACGACCTCATCGCCCGCGCCGCCGATGTCATGCTCAAAGAAAAACGCACTTTGATCCTGGTGCCGCGTGAAATGCCCTTTTCCAGCATACACTTGGAAAACATGCTTAAACTCTCTCACACCGGTGCTATTATCATGCCGCCCAATCCCGGTTTCTATCATCACCCGCAAAGTGTGCAGGACCTTATTGATTTTGTGGTAGCGCGGATACTGGATCATTTGAGCGTGGGGCAGACACTGGTAAAGCCATGGGGCGACAATACTTAAGTATTTGCGTTAACCCAGCCATGAACTAAAAAGCGTAATATTCCAGCCCGACAATACGTAACAAAGGAGGAATGCAGATGTTCCAGATACGAGTTCACGGTCGCGGTGGTCAGGGCGTTGTAACGGCCACCGAAATGTTGTCTGTCGCCGCTTTTGAAGAAGGTCGCCATGCTCAGGCTTTCCCCAGTTTCGGTTCCGAGCGCACAGGTGCGCCGGTAGTTGCTTTCTGTCGCATCGACGATAAGGAAATCCGCTTGCGCGAGCCCATTATGGAACCCGACGCGCTCATTATTCAAGACCCCACACTGTTGCACCAGATTGATGTCTTTGCCGGGTTAAAACAGGACGGTTATGTCTTGCTCAACTCGCATCACAGTTTTGAAGAGCTTGGCTTGGGCGATATCCTAAAAGAACGCAAAGCCGAACGCTTTTGCACTCTGCATGCTACTGAAATCGGACACAAACACATTGGTCGGCCCATCCCGAATGTACCTCTTATCGCCGGCTTCGCCGCGCTCTCCGGCATGTTCAAACTCGAATCCGTCATTCTGGCGATCAATGAAAAATTCTCCGGCAAGGTTGCCGAGGGCAATATCGCCGCCGCGACTGAAGCCTACAAGCTGGTTAAAGAACAAATGGAGGAAGCTGCCCATGCTTAAACAGATTGAAGGCTCGAAGGCCGTTGCCGAAGGCGTCGCGCTGTGTCGCCCCGAGGTGATCTGTGCATATCCGATTTCTCCTCAAACGCACATAGTCGAAGCGCTGGGCGCGATGGTCAAATCTGGCAAATTAACGCAGTGCGAATTCATCAACGTGGAAAGTGAATTTGCCGCGATGTCGGTGGCAATCGGCGCTTCTGCTGCCGGTGCGCGCTCTTACACCGCGACGGCTTCGCAGGGTTTGCTGTTCATGGTTGAGGCGGTCTACAACGCCTCCGGTTTGGGGCTGCCCATTGTGATGACGGTAGCCAACCGTGCCATTGGTGCACCGATCAACATCTGGAACGATCATTCCGATTCGCTCTCGCAGCGCGATTCCGGCTGGATGCAATTGTTTGCCGAAACAAATCAGGAAGCGCTCGATTTGCATATTCAGGCCTTTCGTTTGGCGGAAGAACTTTCCATGCCCATCATGGTATGTATGGATGGATTCATTCTCACGCACGCTTTTGAGCGCGTGGATATTCCCACACAGGCACAGGTCGATGCCTATTTGCCGCCGTTTGACCCACGTCAGTCGCTCGACCCGAAAGAACCGGTTTCCATCGGTGCAATGGTCGGCCCCGAAGCGTTTATGGAAGTGAAGTATCTTGCACACGCAAAACAAATGCAGGCACTGGAATTAATTCCGCAACTCGCAGCCGAATTCAAGCAGACTTTCGGACGCGACAGTGGTGGTCTGGTGCGAACCTACCACGCCGAGGATGCCGAAACCTTCATCATTGCGATGGGCTCGGTGCTGGGCACGATCAAAGACACCGTGGATGAGATGCGCGCGGAAGGTCATAAAATCGGCGTGCTCGGCATTATCAGCTATCGCCCCTTCCCTCTCGCACAAGTGCGTGCCGCATTGTGGAATTGCAAACGCTTTCTGGTGCTGGAAAAAAGCCTGGCTGTGGGGATGGGCGGAATCGTGGCTACCGATGTGCGTATGGCTGTAACTGGCTCCGGTATCAAAGGCTTTACGGCCATTGCCGGTTTGGGCGGACGCGCTATTCCCAAAGCCTCATTGCACAAGCTGTTCAGACTTGCTGAAAAGGAAGAGTTACAACCCGTCACTTTCGTTGACCTGGATTGGGATGCCGTCAACAAACAACTGGAACGCGAGCGGCAAACACGCCACTCCGGCCCTATCGCCGAAAATATTCTGCACGACAAAGGCATTGTATCGGCGAAATTTGGTTAAGGAGAGATCATGGGATTTCAAACCGTTAAGTTTTACCAAACCGGAACATTCACCGTCGGCAACCGTTTGCTTGCACCGGATGAACGCAGTGTGCAGGCCGACGAGCATCGCAGCAACTCGATTAATTCCGGACATCGCGCCTGTCAGGGCTGCGGTGAAGCACTCGGCGCGCGTTACGCTATTGATGCCGCAATGGCCGAAAGCAATGGGCAGTTGATTGCGGCAAATGCCACAGGCTGCCTGGAAGTATTCTCCACGCCTTATCCCGAATCTTCCTGGCAATTACCGTGGATACACTCTTTGTTCGGCAATGCTCCCGCTGTGGCCACCGGCATTGCGGCAGCGATGAAGGTTAAAGGGCGTCACGATGTGCGCGTGGTAGCACAGGGCGGCGATGGCGGAACAACAGACATCGGCTTCGGTTGTTTATCCGGCATGTTTGAACGCAACGACGATGTGCTGTATATCTGTTACGACAACGAAGCCTATATGAATACAGGCGTGCAGCGCTCAAGCGCCACGCCGCCAGCCGCGCGCACTGCGACCACGATGCCCTTGGGCCCCGAACCGGGCAACGTATTTGGACAAGGAAAAAATGTGCCGGAGATCGCCATGGCGCATAACATTCCTTATGTCGCCACGGCGACAGTCGCCGATCTGCGCGATCTCGAATATAAAGTGCGCAAAGCAATGCGCATGCACGGTGCGCGTTACATCCAGATATTTGTGCCCTGCCCGCTGGGCTTTGGCACTGCCTCGCATGACACTATTCGCATCGCACGGCTGGCGAAAGAAACCGGCATGTTTCCGGTATTTGAAGCCGAACATGGCGAAGTCACCGGTGTTTTGAAGATACGTCACAAAGTGGCGATTGAAGAATATCTCAAACCGCAGAAACGCTTTGCGCATTTGTTCGGCAAAAATGCACATCCCGAAATGGTTACCAAGTTACAAGCTATCGCCGACCGGAATATTCGCAAGTATGGATTGCTGGAAGAAGGAGTAAAACAAGATGCATAAACCTTTTGCCATCACGCTCAAACCTGGCACCTCACTGACCAATCTAACCGGTACCTGGCGCTCTGAACGTCCGGTATATCTTGATCGTTTGCCTCCGTGCAACAATGCATGTCCTGCTGGTGAGAATATTCAAGGCTGGTTGTTCCATGCCGAATCCGGCGATTATGAACAAGCGTGGCATGTGCTCACTGAAAGCAACCCCATGCCTGCCGTGATGGGGCGCGTGTGCTATCACCCTTGCGAGAATTCTTGTAACCGTGCCCAATTGGATAGCGCCGTCGGTATCAATTCCGTGGAGCGCTTTCTTGGCGACGAAGCAATTAAACGCGGTTGGAAATTTGCAGCACCCGCATCTTCTTCCGGCAAAAAAGTATTGGTCGTCGGCGCGGGGCCGTCCGGCTTGTCTGCCGCTTATCATCTTGCGCGTTTAGGACATAAAGTCGAGATACAGGAAGCGGGGCCACTGTCAGGCGGCATGATGCGCTTCGGCATCCCCAAATATCGCTTGCCGCGTGAAGTGCTGGATGCAGAAGTGCAACGCATTCTCGATCTCGGCGTAACGCTCAAGCTCAATACCAAAGTGGAGCACATCGAACAGAGCATAAAAGATGGCGGCTTCGATGCGGCATTTCTTGCTGTCGGCGCGCATATCGGCAAGCGTACTTATATACCCGCCGGTGATGCGACCAAAATTGTGGATGCGGTGTCGGTGTTGCGTTCAATGGAAGGTGAAGACAAACCGATGCTGGGTCGGCGCGTGGTTATTTATGGCGGCGGTAACACGGCTATAGATGTGGCGCGTACAGCCAAACGTCTTGGTGCCTCCGAAGCCATCATCGTCTATCGCCGCACCCGCGACAAAATGCCCGCACATGATTTTGAAGTGGAAGAAGCGTTGCAGGAAGGCGTCATGATCAAATGGCTCTCCACCATCAAACAGGCGGGCGAGGGTGAGATCACTGTTGAAAAAATGAAACTCGATGACAAGGGTTATCCTCAGCCGACGGGCGAATATGAAACGCTTGCTGCCGATTCGGTGGTATTGGCGCTCGGACAGGATGTCGATCTCTCGCTGCTCGAAGGCGTGCCGGGATTGGAACTGAAAGACGGCACCGTACAGGTTTCGCCAAACATGATGACCGGGCGTCCCGGTCTTTTTGCCGGAGGCGATATGGTGCCCTCGGAACGTACTGTGACCGTGGCAGTCGGCCACGGCAAAAAAGCCGCGCGTAACATAGACGCATGGCTGCGTGGTGCCGTGTATCAGGCGGAAGCCAAACATGAACTGGCGGAATTCAATAATATCAACACATGGTATTACTCCGATGCACACCACACCGTGCGCCCGATGCTGGACATCATACGTCGCCAAACCAGTTTCGACGAAGTGCAAGGCGGCTTGGATGAAACGAATGCTTTGTTTGAAGCACGCCGGTGTCTATCATGCGGTAACTGCTTTGAGTGCGACAACTGTTATGGCGTGTGTCCTGATAATGCCGTGATCAAGCTTGGCCCCGGTAAGCGTTTTGAGTTCAAGTATGATTATTGCAAGGGATGCGGGTTGTGTGTGGCGGAGTGTCCTTGTGGGGCGATTAAGATGGTGCCGGAGGAAACGTAATTTCTTTTGTTTGGCTGCCGATGTAGGTTGGGTTAGCGCAGCGTAACCCAACAATTAATGTAACTAGCTGTCGGGCTACCCTCGGCGTGTTGATTTTGATTGTTTGGTAAGAATAGTTCGCCAAGCTCACCACGAACGGCCTGCATTTCCGCAACCACCTGAAAAATTGCCCTCCATCAGCTTTGCCTATATGATGCACAAAATATTGCACAAAATACCGTAACCAATATATGAGGGCATTATGGGAATTTCAGTACATGACGTGGTGGCGTTTTCTCAGGCGCGCGCCAATTTTTCTGATTTGGCTGAGCAGGTAAAGGCCGGGGCTGAAAAGATCATTACCAAGAACGGCGAAAGTTATGTTGCGCTGATTGATTCCGATCGGCTTGATTACTACCATCGCCTGGAGCGAGAGCGCATTCACCTGTTACTGGCCGATGAAGTTAGCAAGGGCTTGGATGATGTGGCAGCCGGGCGAGTGAAAGATGCGCGCCAGGCCATTCAGGGACTCAAACGCAAGCGCTCAGCTTGAGCCGCGACGAATGTGGTTAAGAGGATCACAGTAAAGCTTACCCGCAACTTCGAGAGCAACCTTGCTGCGCTTGAGCTGTTTCTGGATGAAGCGGATGCTCACCAGGCATTTGACCGTCTGCTGGATGATCTATCTGACACCATGATTCCAAATCTTGAGAATTTCCCGGCTATGGGACGGCTTTTTCTTGCACGCCCCGTATGCTCGGTAGAAATGGCCAATGCCCTTGAACGATTGCATACGAAATTGGGTAACGGTGAGTTACGTGAATATCTTTTTGCTGATTATCTGGTACTGTATGTGCAGCTCGATGAGGTCATCCATTTGCTGTCCATCAAACATCATCGTCAACTTTCATTTGATTTTCAATCTTTGTGGCCGAGCAATTAACGGCGGGAATACTAACCTGCGTGGGTTCACCAGCGATCCTACAATAACTGCTTAAGAACCTGCCGTACCGGCGTTGGTATTGCCGCCTGCAACGCCTCTTCCACATTCAACCACACACTTCCCGCCTGTTGCACCTGTTGAGGTTTGCGCGCAACACGAATCAACAGTGGAATGATGTGCAATTTAAAATGGGTAAACGTATGGGTAAATTTTTGCAACTCAATTTGCTCACGCACCTTGATTCCGTTGCGTTGAATAAATTGCGTCACTTCATTTTCACTCTCAACTTGTGGTGGACACCACAGCCCGCCCCAGATGCCACTACCGGGCCGTTTCTCCAGCAGGAGATCATTGCCATGCAGGAGCAATAAAAACGTAGTGTGTTTTTCCGGAACTGCTTTACGCGGACGCGGGGTTGGTAGTTCGTTAATACGTTCTGTCTTTAGTGCAATGCAGTCGGATTGCACAGGACAGATGACACATTTTGGACGGCTGCGAGTGCAGACAGTAGCACCCATATCCATCAGAGATTGTGTGTAGGTTGCAATGTCCTTCGGCGGTAATAATGCTTCCGCTTTTTGCCAGAGTTGTTCTTCAACCTTCTTGTTTCCCGCCCATCCCTCAATGCCGCAGTAGCGTGCCAAGACGCGTCTGACGTTGCCATCTAATATCGCACGGCTTTCATGATATGCAAGTGCGCAGATAGCTGCGGCAGTAGAGCGACCTATGCCGGGAAGTTCGATTATTTGCTCGAATTCGCGTGGAAATTCGCCGTGATATTTTTCGGCAATGATCTGTGCCGCACGGTGCAGGTTGCGTCCGCGCGCGTAATAGCCAAGGCCACTCCAGTGCGCTAGCACTTGCTCTTCAGTCGCAGCGGCAAGTGCGCTGACCTTGGGGAACGAGCTGACGAATCTCTGGTAGTATGGAATAACGGTGGCAACTTGCGTCTGTTGCAACATGATCTCGGACAGCCACACGCGATAAGCGTCCGCACCCTGCCACGGCAAGTCGTGACGACCATGCGTGCGTTGCCATTCGATAAGCAGTGAGGCGAAGTTATCCATCGCGGGTTCAAATATGAAGCGCAACGCCTGACTTAAAGAATACTTGATTCGGTGTCTGAAATCCAAGTCTCTTTCTAGGTCGGTTGTTTAATCTTTCCATCGCGGTGTTGATCTCCTGTCGTGTAATTGTTGTAAAGTCTCTGTTCTTGGGGAAGTACTGTCGTATTAATCCGTTTGTGTTTTCGTTCGTTCCTCGCTCCCATGATGAGTATGGGTGTGCGAAATAAAAGCCAGCTTTCAACTTCTTGGCAATTTCTTCGTGCCCGGCGAATTCCTTTCCGTTGTCAGAAGTAATCGTCCTTACCTTTTTTCGGTAAGGCTTCAGCAGAGCTATCATGGCCTGGCTGACTGCTTGTGCAGTCTTGCGTTCTACCTTCTGGATCAGTGTGAATCCGGTCTTACGTTCTACGATACTCACAATCGCTTGGCGGTGGTTCTTGCCTATCACTGTGTCCGCTTCCCAGTCACCGATACGGCTACGCGTCTCAACGATGGCAGGACGATCTTCAATGGATAGCCTATTGGGTATCGTTCCGCGTCGTTCAGCCTTGCCGTATCTCTTCCTTCGTTGCTTCTGGCAACGCAGGTTCTTCCATAGCATTCCGCCCGCTCGTTTATTTGCATAGACTCGCTGGTAAACCGTTTCTGGGCTGATGGCTGCATGCCCGCTGATCTGCTCTGGGCTCCATTGGAGCATCAGCATATCTTGAGCGAATTCCCATGTCGCAGCATCAATCGTTCGTGCATTCAGCGCCTGTCTCTCAACCGACTTGTTGTGCGCTTGTTTGGGACGGTAGCCACGTCGTCCACCGTTCCGAGTTAATTCTCTGCTGATGGTGGATTCACTTCGCTTCAGTACCTCGGCTATCTCTTTTTGCCTATGTCCCGCCTTCTTCAAGGCGTAAATCTGGTATCGTTCTTCTCGGGTGATATGTGTATAGTTCATTTGTGCAATTTCGACTGGCTGGTCAAAGGGCATTGATGCTACCGCATCTCACCCACCTGACCTGCATTATTCAAAATTGCGCTTCATCCTAGAATCCGCCCATTAAAGACAAAGCAATTAGCCACAGAGAGCACACAGAGAAAGAGAGCCGCACTTTTTAATGGGCATGTCTGGCAAGCAAATCAGACTAATTTTGCAAGCATTTGTTTTTCCCTGTGTGCTCTGTGATCTCTGTGGCATGTTTTTGATTTACTTCTTTTAAAATAAAACGAGGCCGTTTCGGCCTCAAAAATATTTCGCAATCAGTTATTACTTATTCCGGCAGCACAATTTTATTGTCGGTACTGAATTGATAATCTTTAAACACATGCTCGGCTGACAAAAGTTGATAACTGCCGTCCGGTAATTTGCGCGAGGTATCTTTCAAACGATAGGTGTACTGCCCGCAAGTCCACATTTTGAAATTTCTCATATGCGTACACAGGCAAGTTTTGTCGAATACCTGAATCTTTTTTTCTTCCGGATGCAGCGCCACTTCGCGGTTGTATGAGTCAATGTAGGAACACCTGCCATCGGAATCCAATAGGTAACCGTAGGATTCACAGCCGGGGCGTATGCCCGAACCTATCGCGGGACTGTTTTTCAACATGCGCATCGGATAGCCTGTCGGGGAAACGCTATTGACCACGATATCAGCTTCACTCGCTTTGAAGTATTCCTGTTGCACGTCGCCGGGAAGGCCACATTCTTTTGCCACTGTAAACCGGGTCGCCACTTGTACGGCTGCGGCTCCGATTTCCAAGAATGCAGTGGCATCACTGCCTGTAAAAATACCACCTGCCGGGATCACCGGAATATCAAGCTTTTCCGCTTTCAGATAATCCATGACTTCCTTGGTGATCGTGAGCAAATCGTATTGCGCCCAATCCATACCGAAGCCCAAGTGACCGCCGGCGAGAGGGCCTTCCACAACAATAAAATCGGGTAGGCGATTAATACGTAAATTTTTACGCAAGAATAGTTGCAATGCGCGTAACGATGACACGATGATGCCCAGCTTTGCATCACGAAAACGCGGATGATCTTCCATCATCGCGAATGAACCGAGGTGAAGTCCGGCTGCCAAAGTGATTCCGTCAATGCCAGCCGAAAGCGCCGCGTGCAAACGCACTTTGAGCGTTTCCTTGGGCGCATTCATGGTGAGTTTTTCCATGACGTTCACGAAGATCATACCCGGGCCGCGCTTGGCTTCCATCGTTTTACCAACATGCAAGCGGGTAGATTCGGCAACTTGTCCAAGATCGAATTTAATGTCGGTCTTGTCGGAGTTGGCCAGGTTGTATTTGTATTGGGTTAATTTCACCTTGACGAAATCGGTGTCGTAACGACGATCAGTTACCGTCGGCAGCATGGCGTCGGAAATATGTCCGACGCCCCCCAGGCGTGCAGCTTCCAATGCCAATTCGGCCGAGGAAATATCCACGCCCATGCCACCAATAATGATGGGAACCAGCTCTTGCTTGCCAAAGCGCAAGCGGAAATCATCCACGCGTTTCATTTCATTCCTTGTATTGCGATTAACTTAAAACTCGCTCCGCGACTCATTTGCTCGGCTGCGCCCCCCTCGCTTCGCTCTCCCCACTTGCGGAAATAATGCAGTGAGGGAATGTCCATACCGAGTTCAATATCAGGGGTGACTCTCGCCATGCCCGTCAGGTCGCTATATTACCTTGGAATACCGTGCATGTTCCTGTTTGGTGCGCAGATATTTGTCAAAGACCATGCAAATATTACGTATTAACATACGCCCTTTCGGCGTTACGCTGATCCATTGCGGCGATATTTTGACCAAACCTTCCCGTTCGTATTCGGCGAGTTCTTTTAATTCTGTGGCGAAATACTGGTCGAATTCGATGAGATAAGCGATGTTGAAAGATTCTTTCGATATTTCAAAATGACACATCAAAGCCTGAATGATGGCGCGACGCACAAGGTCATCCGCATTCAATTCCAATCCGCGCATGATGGGTAAAGTATTATGATCCAGCGCGTCATAATAATCCGCCAATTCGCGGAAATTCTGGCTATAGGTCGGCCCGACTTTTCCGATAGAACTTACCCCAACCGCCACCAGATCACAATCCGAATGTGTGGAATAGCCTTGAAAGTTGCGATGCAGTCGGCCCTGGCGTTGCGCCACGGCAAGCTCATCATCCGGCTTGGCAAAGTGATCCATACCGATATAGACATAACCGGCATCGGTCAAGGTCTTCACCGCGAGGCTGAGAATATCGAGCTTGAGCTGCGGCGCGGGCATGTCTTCTTCGTGTATACGTCGCTGCGGTTTAAAAATGGCGGGCATGTGTGCATAGTTGTAAATCGACAGCCGATCCGCTCCGGCCGCGATCACTTTATCCAGTGTCGCTTTGAAGCCCGTCAAATTTTGTTTGGGCAAGCCATAGATCAAGTCGATGCTGACCGATTTGAATCCGTTAGCGCGTGCTGCACGAATAACTTGAGTTGTCTCTTCCTCGCTTTGAATTCGGTTCACTGCTTTCTGCACAGCGGGATCAAAATCTTGCACACCAATACTGATGCGGTTAAAGCCCATTTCCCCCAACAGGGCAACAGTTTCATCGCTCACTTTACGCGGGTCGATCTCGATGGAGTATTCACCATTTTCGATCAACTCAAAATTCTTGCGGATCGCGCCCATTAGCTTGCGAATCTCATCGTTGCTCAGAAAAGTTGGCGTACCGCCGCCAAAGTGCAATTGCTCAACACGGCGACCATCGCCCAGAAGCGCGGCCTGCATCTCTAATTCTTTAATCAGGTAATCAACATAGACCTCTGCCTTGCTAAAGTCTTTGGTGATAATCTTGTTGCAGGCGCAATAAAAACACAGCGTATTACAAAACGGGATGTGAAAATATAATGACAATGGACGACTGATTCCACCAATCTCGCGCTTGCCCAGCCAAGTGTTATAAGTCTCCACATTAAAGGCTTCGACAAAGCGGTCTGCCGTAGGATATGAAGTGTAACGGGGGCCGTTTTTATCCAGGCGCCGAATCAGTTCCAGATCGACTTCCAAATGCCCTGCTGCATATTGTGTATTTTCGCTCATGGTTATTCTCACCTATTTGAATATAGACTCTTGGGAGCCACTATGCCAGAAGTCATAAAATTGCGTTTGATATAGGTCAAAATCCGTGTCATATTTACGGTCCGGGGATATTAATGCCCCTGCCAACATATAAATAAAGTGCAAAAAGCTGTCACCATCACTCCGACGCAAATCGCCTGCTCCAGTTGCAATCTGAGCGAGTTCTGTTTGCCTTCGGAATTTTCGCCTGAAGAATTGCATCAGTTGGAAACCCTTGCCAGCACAAAACGCGCTTACCGGCGAGGCAGCTACCTATATCGCAACGGCTCAAAATTTGGATCATTGTATGCCATTCGCACCGGCTTTTTTAAAACTCAAGTGTTGCATGAAGATGGACGCGAACAAGTAACCGGTTTTCAAATGGCGGGGGAAATTATCGGTCTGGACGCAATCAGCACCGATGTCCACACCTGCGATGCAGTGGCATTGGAAGATAGCGAAATATGCGAACTGCCATTCAACCGGCTGGAAGAGCTCAGTCGCCAATTGCCAACCTTGCAACGTCATTTGCACAAGATCATGAGTCGCGAGATCGTGCGCGACCAGGGTATTATGCTGTTGCTTGGCTCGATGCGTGCAGAAGAACGCCTCGCGGCTTTTCTGCTCAATCTGTCCCAACGCTTTTCCGCACGGGGCTATTCCGCGTCCGTATTCAGGTTGCGTATGACACGGCAAGAAATAGGCAGTTATTTGGGATTAAAGCTGGAAACCGTCAGCCGCACACTGTCATATTTTCAGGAAACACGTTTGATTGAAGTGCACAGCAAATCCATAGAATTGCTTGATATGTCTCGCCTGCTTGCACTCGTGGGCCAGCAACGCCCAACGCCAATTTGATTGGAGCGGGTGATGGGGATCGAACCCACGTATGCAGCTTGGGAAGCTGCCGTTCTACCATTGAACTACACCCGCAAGGCTGCGCATTTTACGTGCTTAGTCTTCAATACTCAAATCACAATATTTCCAAAGTGGGCAGACTACTGTGATGACTGTGGTTTTGACAGTTTCATAGAAAGTTAATGGCGAATCTATTTAATTAAGTTCACGCCAGTGTACATGTATGGTATTTTTCTACGAATTCGTTAATCGACAGGTAGTAAATATGCCAATTCCTGACTATCAAACAATAATGCTCCCTGTTCTCCAGTTGGCTGCAGATAAGCAAGAACACAAGTTTAGTGATTCTGTTCAATACCTCGCAAATAAGTTTTCACTGACAGACGAAGAAAAGGGTGAGCTTCTGCCAAGTGGCACGCAAGCCGTTTTTAATAATCGCGTAGGTTGGGCTCGCTCATACCTAAAACAAGCGGCACTTCTTTCATCCCCAAAGCGGGGATATTTCAGCATTACAGACAAAGGACTTAAGTTACTGGCTGAAAAGCCAGAAAAAGTTACTTCTGCATTGTTAGAGCGCTACACTGAGTTTCAGGAATTTAGAAACAGAAAAAAAGATCAATCTAAAATTCCTGATGAAAATGAAACAACGCACATTTCTGAAAGTGAAACTCCAGAAGACTCATTAGCATCCGCGTATAAATTATTACGAAAAAATCTTGAGGATGAAATTCTGGCATCTGTTAAAGACTCATCACCAGCATTCTTTGAAAGACTGGTTGTAGATCTTCTAGTAAAGATGGGCTATGGAGGCAATAGGCAAGATGCTGGACGTGCTCTTGGCAAAAGTGGTGATGGGGGCATCGACGGGATAATTAATGAAGACCAACTTGGTTTGGATGTAATTTATATTCAAGCCAAACGATGGGAGGGGGGTGTTGGACGACCTGAAATTCAAAAGTTTGCCGGTGCACTTCAAGGTCAACGAGCTAGAAAAGGTGTATTTATTACCACTTCAGGATTTACCAAAGAAGCGCTGGATTATGTGTCATTAATTGACTCAAAAATAATTCTTATTGGGGGAGTGAAGCTGGCATCGCTTATGGCAGAACATAACGTCGGAGTAACCGTTGCCGGCAAATATGAAGTCAAAAAAATCGATTCGGATTATTTTGATGAAGAGTAATACATAACCAAGTCGCCATTAACTTTCTATGAAACTGTCAAAACCACAGTCATCACAGTAGTCTGCCCACTTTGGAAATATTGTGATTTGAGTATTGAAGACTAAGCACGTAAAATGCGCAGCCTTGCGGGTGTAGTTCAATGGTAGAACGGCAGCTTCCCAAGCTGCATACAACGGTTCGATCCTGTTAAACGGGGACGCACCACGTTTTATTATTACCGATTTCTTCATGCACCCATGAAGGATCAAGGTCTGCACCATTCGGCCAAGTAAGAACGCCGAGCGCAATGCTGACCTGTTGAAAAAAATTGTGCATCTTTAAGTTCTGCATACATGCCTGCATCAGGAGAATTCACCAGTGCAGACATATCCACGATGCCGTTTGTACCGTCATTGCAAGTGATCGAGAGACGATAACCTGAAAGCACATTAACAGCGCGCACACGCCACGCTGCCGCCGCTTTTAATCCAATGGTGATATTTTCTTGGGTGATTGTTTCGACTCCAATTCACCATTAACCCGGTACGATGCAACACCGCCCACTCAAGCACGAGAGCCTGCGCGCGCCTAGGCAGACTCATATTAAACAATGAATGCTGCCTTTTTCATTCAAAAGGATTTTTGATCTCCACTCCAGTTCCCCGAAAATCATCAACATTACGGGTTACCACAGTCAGACCATGAATCAGAGCAATCGCAGCAATCTGCTTGTCAATCGGATTTGCGGGATGGGGGGACATCAATCGACCCCACACTTGAGCGCACTCTTCGTCGAAGGATAATACTTTATCGGCGTAGTCCATCACTACCAGAGCTAGCCACTTTTCAAGTTTTCTGGTTTGGGGAAGATCGCCGCGCTGCCGGATATTTTCCAAGCCTCGTCGAATCTCACCGATCGTTTGCGCAGAAAGATAGAGGTCGCCAGGGGCAGATTCTTGAAAGAACTTCTTTACGCCGGAATTAGCCTTCGCTCCTTTGCGAGACTCGCTGATGATATTTGTGTCTACCAAAAACACTCTGGTACCTAAACGTTACGGAAATTGAAGTCAGCATCTTCACCAACATTTGGCATGCTTGACAAAACCTCGGCAACTGAACGGCGCTTGGGTCGTTGAAGAACCGATCTCAAAATTTCACGATGTTCTGCCTCTGCGCTTCTTCCGTGGGAAGCCGCAAGTTGCTTCAGAGCAAGCGCAACCTCCTCTTCAACATTGCGCACAACAAGATTGGTAGCCACACAAAACTCCTTATTTGCGATCATAAATGCAATGTACCAAAAAAGTGATTGCATTGCAATCAAAAAAGAAAATCCAACTTAACTCCAGATAGTTTCTACTGCGTTCACTTGGGCAAAACTAAAGTTATCAGGTACACGGTTCGCCGGTGAAGCACTGTGTGAATGTTGAGTATTGCATGCATCCCACGTAAAATCCGCTTTCTCTTCAGTACGACAAGAACCCAAACGTGATTTCAGTCAGCATCAACGGTTCGCCACAAACATTTGAACACCAGATCAGCATTACTGATCTGGTTGCCTCTTTGAATCTCACCGGAAAACGCATCGCAATTGAATGTAACAGCGAGATCGTTCCCCGTAGTCTGTTCGCGCAGCGCCTATTGGCCGATGGCGACATAATTGAAGTCGTCGTCGCAGTAGGCGGTGGCTGAGCATTCCGCCCCAGCGAGCCTCTTAAACTTTATAGAAAGCATCAGTAACAATGAGCCAAGACAATTTCATTATCGCCGGCAAGTCTTATTCCTCGCGCCTGTTGGTAGGCACCGGAAAATATAAAGATTTCGCCGAAACGCAAGCAGCCATTGAAGCCAGCAGCGCGGAAATAATTACGATAGCAATCCGCCGCAGCAATATCGGGCAAAATCCGAACGAGCCGAATTTGCTCGACATTCTGCCTCCGTCGAAATATACACTGCTGCCGAATACTGCGGGCTGTTACAGCGCTGACGATGCGGTGCGCACTTTGCACCTTGCGCGCGAACTGCTTGACGGACACAGTTTGGTTAAACTGGAAGTGTTGGGTGATCCGCAGTCGCTGTATCCCAACGTTGTAGAAACCCTCGCCGCTGCAAAAACGCTGGTTGCAGATGGCTTCCAAGTGATGGTATATACCTCGGACGATCCTATCATCGCCAAACAATTGGAAGATATCGGCTGTATTGCAATTATGCCGCTGGCTTCGCTGATCGGTTCCGGTATGGGTATTCTCAACCCATGGAATCTGCAACTCATTCTGGATCGGGTACAAGTGCCGGTGATCGTGGATGCGGGTGTAGGTACGGCTTCCGATGCTGCAATCGCGATGGAACTGGGGTGTCACGGCGTGTTGATGAACACCGCTATTGCTGCCGCGCAAAAACCGGTGCTGATGGCCTCGGCCATGAAGCAGGCGGTGGAGGCCGGACGTACCGCATATTTGGCCGGACGCATGCCACGCAAACTGTATAGCGCCACGCCTAGCTCCCCCACTACCGGACTAATCGCAAAAGCCTGATGGAACAACATCCACACATTCGCAGCTTCGTGTTGCGTCAGGGACGCGTGTCTCCTGCGCAGCAGCGTAGTTTGGATACGTTGATGCCGCGCTTCGGGATACCCTACGCTGCCCATTCTTTAAATTTGGAGAATGCCTTTGGCCGCAGCGCACCCAAAATTCTTGAGATAGGTTTCGGCATGGGTGAACCTACCGCTAAGATCGCGTTAGCTCATCCGCAAAATGATTATCTCGCACTGGAAGTGCATCCTCCCGGCGTGGGAAGTCTGCTCAAACAAATTGATGCGCAAGGTATACAAAATATCCGCATCATCCAGCATGATGCGGTGGAGGTGTTGCGCGACATGGTGGATGTCGCAGCACTTGATGGCGTGCATATTTTCTTTCCTGATCCTTGGCATAAAGCGCGTCACAATAAACGTCGCTTAATTCAAGCTCCGTTCGTTGCCAAACTGGTGCAGAAAATCAAACCCGGTGGTTACATTCACGTGGCCACTGATTGGCAAGATTACGCCGAGCAAATATTGGCCGTGCTTAGTGCAGAGCCTCTATTGCAAAATACGGCTGCCGATTATGCAGAGAAACCGGCATATCGTCCGCTTACCAAATTTGAGCACCGCGGTTTAAAACTTGGGCACGGAGTTTGGGATTTGGTGTTTCGCAGGCAGCCTCAAATCGCCCGATAAATCGTGCTCCTACAGCTAGCGTTATTGTAGGAGCACGATTCATCGGGCGATGATAGCCGTCCATCCTACTTTGAATCACCTAAAAATATCTCCAGCAGGTCATTCAGAAATCGCTGCCCCAGTTGAGTGGGAGCTATTCGCTGAATATCTCTGCTCAGCAATCCCCGTTTCTCCGCCTCTTCCAACTCGCGGCGTATAGTCAACAACGGCAAGCCGGTGCGCTCGGTGAACAACGCGGTATCGAATCCTTCATTTAATCGCAGTGCATTCATCATGAACTCGAACGCAATATCCTTGTGCGTCACTGCATGCTCTTCCTGCACCGGCTCTTCACGCGCCACCGCATCCATGTACGCCTGTGGCTGCTTGTAACGCATTTGGCGCAGTACTTTATCGTGAAAACTCAGCTTGCTGTGAGCACCGGCACCAATACCGAGATAATCGCCGAACTGCCAGTAATTTAGATTGTGACGGGAGCGGTGCTGCGGCTGTGCGAAAGCGGAAGTTTCATAATGTTGATAGCCATGCGTCGCCAGTACTGCTTCAATTTGTTGCTGCATATCGCTGCTTGCATCCTCATCCGGCAACTGCGGTGGATTACGATGAAATAGCGTATTGGGTTCCAAAGTCAGGTGATAACAAGACAGATGCTGCGGTGAGAATGACAGTGCAGTTTGCATGTCCTGCAATGCCTGCTCCAGCGTTTGCTTTGGCAGCGCGTACATCAGATCTAGATTGATATTATCGAAATGCTGTTGTGCGATTTCAATAGCGCGTTTCGCTTCGTCAACCGAATGAATTCGCCCCAATGCTTGCAGATGCGCATCGTTGAAACTCTGAATGCCGAGCGACAAACGATTGACGCCGGCATCCTTAAACTGAGCGAATTTACCCGCTTCCACCGTGCCCGGATTCGCCTCCAGGGTGATCTCTGCATTTAAATCGAGCGGCAGCAACATGCGCACTTGCCGCAGAATTTCTGCCACCGCTTCACCACTCAACAAACTCGGCGTGCCGCCGCCAAAAAACACTGTATAAACCTTGCGCCCCCAGATCAACGGCAGCGCCATTTCCAAATCGCGCACCAATGCCGCAACATATTCCTTCTCAGGAAAGACCCCGCGCGCTTCATGCGAATTGAAATCACAATACGGACATTTGCGCACGCACCAGGGAATATGGATGTAAAGCGCCAGGGGGGGTAAAACTTGAAAGTTGACCGCTTGGAATTTGATACCGACGGGATGCAATAAATGAGTAGTCATAGTAGGGTGCGTTTTACGCACCAATTGTTAGTGGTGCATAAAATGCACCCTACATTTTTAACTTCGCCAGCAACACTTTTAATGCCTTGGCACGATGACTAAGCTGCGCTTTTTCCTCATGCGTCAACTCCGCGCTCATCTTGCCGGACTCCGGTAACCAGAACATCGGGTCGTAACCGAAGCCGCCGTCGCCGCGCTCTTCCTGCGCAATCTCGCCGTGCCATTCGCCTTCGGCGATCAGCGGTTGCGGATCGTCGGCATGGCGCACAAGTACCAGCACGCAATAATAATGTGCGCGGCGATCTGTTACGCCTTGCAATGCTTGCAGTAATTTGTCGTTGTTGCGGCGATCCGATTTAGGCTCACCGGCATAGCGTGCTGAGAACACGCCGGGTGCGCCGCCCAGCGCATTCACACAGATGCCTGAATCATCTGCCAAGGCGGGCAGTCCGCTCAAACGACTAACGTGGCGTGCCTTGGCGAGGGCATTTTCAATAAAGGTGCAGTGTGGCTCTTCAGCTTCAGATATGCCCAGCTGCGATTGTGTCAGCACCTCAATACCCAGCGGTGCCAGCATATGCTGGAATTCCCGCAGCTTGCCTGCGTTGTTGGAGGCGATGACCAATTTTTTCAATTCCGATGACCCCCAAGCCGTCATTCCGGCGAAGGCCGGAATCCAGTTGATACAAAAAATACCTGCTTGGCAGGAGCAAAATCAAACACATTAAATTACCAAAGCATTTTAATAAAAAGCGCTAGATTCCGGCCTGCGCCGGAATGACGAATTCATTTACTTTTCAGTACCGCGCGTTGTATCTCGATTATTTGTGTGATGCCGCCATGTGCCAGATCAAGCAATGCATTCATTTCCTCACGCGTAAATGCGTGACCTTCTGCCGTGCCCTGCACTTCAACAAAGTGGCCATTGCCCAGCATAACTACGTTCATGTCGGTATCGCAAGCGGAGTCTTCAACATAATCGAGATCAAGTACCGGCGTGCCTTGGAAGATGCCAACCGAGATGGCGGCAATAAAATCTTTGAGCGGGTTTTCTTTGACCGACCCTTTTTGCATCAGGCCGGTCACCGCATCATGCAATGCTACAAATGCGCCGGTAATGCTGGCAGTACGTGTGCCACCGTCGGCCTGGATCACATCACAGTCAAGATGAATTGTTCGTTCGCCGAGTTTTTTCAAGTCGATCACGGCGCGCAGACTGCGCCCGATCAGGCGTTGTATTTCCTGCGTGCGGCCTGACTGCTTTCCTTTGGATGCTTCGCGCCCCATGCGTTCGCCGGTAGAGCGTGGCAGCATGCCGTATTCGGCAGTAACCCAGCCTTCGCCGCTGCCTTTTTTATGCGAGGGGACACGTTCTTCGACGCTGGCGGTACAAATAACTTTTGTATCGCCACATTCAATCAGTACCGCCCCTTCTGCGTGTTTAGTGTAATGGCGGGTGATTCGAATTGAGCGGAGCTGGTTGGACTGACGTTGGCTTGGACGCATGATTGAAGTATCTCGAAGAATAAAAAACAACGCGCATTATAACTTGCAACGACTATTTTACCGTCAGTCTAAAATCACACACATCGGCTTGTCGGTCATATGTTCTTCTTCAACTTCGCCCAAACGTGCAACAACTGCGGTAGTGTTGTCGGCACGGCCTTGTTCCCGAAGTATGGCTTCCCCAATAAGATGCCCCAAAGAGACTGACAAGTCGTTATCAAATAACGCTTCGGCTATTTCATCACTCGACAACGGCCCCCACATGCCATCACTACACAATAACAACACATCTCCCGACTTCACCGCAGTACGCGACGACATTTCGACGTAAAAGTCGTCCACACCGCCAAGACAATTAGTAATTTTGTTGCGGTCCGGATGGGTCTTCATTTCTTCTTTGGAAATGAGTCCCCAGTCAACCCATTGCTGCACTACCGAATGGTCGCGCGTGACTTTGGCCACTTTCCCTTCGCGCAACAAATATAATCTGGAATCGCCCGCGTGTGCCCAATTTGCCTTGCCATCTTGCACCAGCGCCGCTATGCAGGTAGTCCCGGGACTACCTTCGAGTTCGTTCAACTCGGCATAATGAATAATCGCCCCATGGCAACTCTTCATCGTTGCGTTCAAAAATTCTTCGGGATCGGCAATGCGCGGCTGCGCTGTCATTGCAAAAGCTTGCATGAAAGTGTCAATTGTAATTTTGGCGGCTATTTCACCGTACGAATGCCCCCCCATGCCATCGGCCAGAACCAATAGCAAAGCATCATCTGTGTAGGCGTACGCCACACGATCCTGATTATATTTTCGACCACCGATCTGGCTTGTTTGGTATACAGCGAATCTCATCTTTATCTATGGTTTGTGCCGCCAATGTTTAGTCTTAATTGATGACGGTGTGCAATCGTAATATATTTAGGCTGCCGAACCTAAGTTTTTCTGTTATTACTTATTTTTGATAAATTTATCCTGACCTGCTTTGTTCGGAAGATTCGCTTCAATATCCCAGTCTGACCTTATGGTAGAATTATACTGATATTCTCTTTACGGATTGCCTTACAAAAAATAAGGTTTTTTATGTTGTGGCCGTGTATTCACTCGCGACAAAAAATCCAGATCGCATAACTATTCGCATTCAATCCCAAAGGGGCTGGCTCTAAATGAACAATTGGTTATCACGTGTTCCGCAAAAATGCTGGGCCTACACTGCACTTTTAATTTGGGCCGCTCTCTGTTTCATGTTGTTACACAAAACATCCTACGGGATTGATGAAGGTGCGGCTCAGGCATTATTGTTGGTCTGGTCTATTGCGGACAACGTTGTCAGTCCGATTGTAACGTTGGGGTTCCCTGATTTTCGGGCTCTATTCCTCGCCCCTGTCGGGTTTTTATGGACTGGCGATGTGCTGCCAGCCAAAGTTACCACCATACTGGTGACGGCCACTGCAGCCTGGGCTTTACACACTTGGCGCATACACAAAGGTGAATCTGAGAGCGCCCTGCTGGCAACCGGATTGTTAATGATTTCGCCTCTGCTTTTGGTGCAAATCGACACCATTTCTGTTGCTGCATTTCTGCTGTTTTCATTTGCGCTCGGAGCCTGGGCCGATCAAATTTACCGTGAGTCGCAGAAAGCTTTTGGGGGAATGTATTTTTCCCAGCTTTTTTTGTGTTTTGTCGCGGTTACTTTGCATCCGATCGGACTGGCATATCCTTTATCTTTGTTGTGGGCCTGGTACAAAGATCCAATCGATAAAAAGCATCAAACTTATTTCTTCGTCGGCATTGGTGCGGCAGTTTTATTGGCACTGGTCTTAACTTTAGGCTGGAGCCACATCACTTGGTTCCTGAATCCCGTCAAGAACCTTGCAGCCTTATTGCTGGGGCCGGCAACAGATGATGACTTTGGTGTTTTTCACTGGATTGCGGGAATAGCCATGTCTCTTATTCTGCTCTTGGTAATCTGGAAACAAGCGCGTAATTTGTGGGCGGACTTGCTGGGACGCACACTTTTGATTGGCCTCATTATTGGTATATTTGCCGGCGATCAAATTTTTGGCATTGTCGCACTCACTGCTTCTCTGTACTGGGGACTCCCTTTGCTGTTAAATAAATCCACCCATTTGCAGGGCGGGTTTTGGCAACAACGCGGCTTTGTTTTAGTACTGACCGTTTTTCTTGCCACCACCTGTATGCTTTCAAGCAAGTTGCGTTATCAAACTTTGCAGACCAGTGATCTTTCCCCTCGCGATAGTCTGATCAAGGTACTGGCAGAGGACAGCGGCCTGTTTTTAAATGAGGAGCCGGCTCAGGACGGCGCAACTAAAAAATCAATTCGCGTGGCCAGCCAATGGCCTGCTCTAACCATGTTGGCATGCAGATGTGACGCCCTGCCTTTGCCCCCGGATGCCAAGGATAGCGAAGCATTATTCGACATGTTGCATGGTATCGATTACTTGATTTTTGATCCCCGAGATATACAGAATGGTTCTCTTGCCCACAATCTTGCCAACATGGAAGCGGGTAAAACAGAGACGATTGTTTTGCAACAAGGTGGCGTCATTGTTCAAGTTAAGAACCGGCTCCCCGTTCCCGCACCTGACACCGGGAAGAAAATTTAATGCTTGAGATACTTATCTTTGCCGTAGCCGGGATTGGTGCCTTGTTTATTACGGGATACGCGGTTCACATGTTCGTTGGCGGCTTGGTCAGCGCCGAGACAGAGCAACAAATCATTGTCATTGTTTGTGTAATTACCGCCTGTGCCATGGCTTATATGGCGTGGGATGTAATTCAACGTCGCACAGGAAGAAAATAAACCCTGCGGGTGCGCCTTTGGGCTGCACTTACGGCAACACCCTCACAACCCTAAAACCATAGTAAAAGTCGCGAAGCACAGGCACGCCCCCGGTGCGGATCGACACACGTTCCAATTCGGGAGCAAGGTTCCAGGAGCCTCCGCGAAGAACGCGCTGACTTCCATCTCCCTGCCATGCTGTGCCGTCGCTTGGTGCCCCATTGTAATCTGCATGATAACTGTCTTCGACCCACTCCCAGACATTTCCGCTCATGTCATACAAACCCCAAGCATTGGCTGATTTTGTGGCCGCAGCATGCGAATGCTCACCGCTGTTTTTGTTATACCAGGCAAGCTTGTCGACAATGTCGCCGCCGCAGTATTTCAACCGGCCTCCGGCTCGGCAAGCGTATTCCCACTCCGCCTCGGAAGGAAGCCGATATTGCTTGCCGGTTTTAACACTGAGTTTCTGTACAAAGTCTTTTGCGTCATCCCAACTTACTTGCTCTACAGGACAGGTATCTCCGCAATTTTTGAAATTGCCGGGGTTGCTCCCCATGATGGCTTTCCATTCACCTTGGGTCACTTCAGTTTTTCCCATCGCAAAGGGAAATCCGATTGCAATACTGTGGACCGGTTTTTCATCCTCTTCTTCGTTTGACCCCATATCAAAACTGCCAGCGGGAATCACAATCATATCGGGACAAGCAGGGCAGTCTTGAAAATGTCGTCCAATTTGCAACAGCGTGTTCAGCGTAACAGGCGGAAAAGTTTTTAATGTTGCCAGGGTGTAAAACTCTTCTTTAAGTTCAAACCAGCGTGTTTTATCAGTATCATTAACCAATGCCAACTCAACCCATTCGCCACTGAATTTTACTCGTGCTTCCGGCTTGACCGCTCCTGATTGCCATTGTCTCTTGAGTTCCTCCGCCGCTTCTGCTTGTATAGGTATCGTCCCGTCCAGACTCAGTCTGAGCACAGAAGATTTACTACGGAATTTGACGGCAAGGCGATGTTTATCGATATCATATTTGCCAAGTTCAGTTTCGATTCCGTCTTCGTTGACAGTATATAAATGTTCGCTTAATGCTTTGACTCTGGCTTTGATCGGCGTCGTTTCCTTATCTGCGGACATCGATGCATCCAGTTTAGCCAAATCAGAATCCCGTTGCGCGCCGAGTTCATCGCGGCTTTTATCAATCCGCGCCTTGAACTCCTCTGCCGATTCAAGTTTTTCTTGTTGCGCCTTTTTTAAGGTATCCAGTTTTTCAGAATACTGCCGGTTAACCTGCTTGCGGGCATCGGCCAACTCTTTTTCATAACCCTCTTCGATTTGGGTAATTTTCTTGTTTAGTTCTGCAATATCCAACTGCGCTTGCTGCAAGTTTGGAAAAGTCGCGTCGGTTGAATTGACTGATATTTCAGCCGCCACAGAAATTAAGGGCGCAGCAATTATAATTAGAATTACGATTGCCATGCCGGACAATTGATGCAGTTTGGTTGCGCTCATGTTTTCAGGTAATAAAGTACTTGGGTTATTCTAACCGATACCATTCAACATACTAAACCAAGCTTGGCTACAGGATCACTTTGACTCAATTCCGGCTCAACTTTTTCTCTGCCGAATTAGCTTCAACTTCTTGCCAACCACCGCCAAGAGCCTTGAGCAAATTTACCGTGGAAAGAAACTGGGCGCCGCGAATCTGAGACTGCACTCGTAATGCCGACAATTGATTTTGCTGGATTGTGGCGAGTGTCAAAGCGTTGTCCAGTCCTTCTTTGTAACGAAGCAAAGTTATTTCATAGGCTTTGTTCTGGTCGCGTACCGCGCCGTCCTGTTTTTGCCGTGCAGCATCTAATCCATGAAGCGTGCTCAACGCGTCTTGAGCTTCCTGGATCGCTACCAACACCGATTGCCGGTAATTTGCCACCGACGCAACATAGCCGGCCTGAGCAAAATCGACACCCGCGCGATTTCTGCCACCGTCGAAAAGGGTCTGTGTGGCTTGTACCCCGATCGACCATACCAGTGAGGGTGCAGAAAATAAATTTGACAGGCTATTTGATTCAAAACCCGCAAGCGCAGGATTCAAAATCAGCGAGGGGAAATAGGCAGCCTTGGCCAGGCCAATTTGGGCATTGGCGGCAGCCATCGCGCGTTCTGCCGATGCAATATCCGGGCGTCGCTCAAGCAATTTTGCAGGAACATCAACAGGGATGGCTGGCGGCAATAGCGGCAGTGAACCTGCGCTTAATGTAAAACTTGAAGCGGGAACCCCCGTCAGCGTTGCCAGCAAGTCTTCCGATTGCTTGCGCTGATTTTTCAGCAATTCAAGCTGTGCACCGCTGGATTCAACCAGCGCGCGTTGTACAACAAGATCGCTCTCTGATGATGCGCCGAAATCTCGGCGGAAGCTGGTCAAATCGAGCACTTTCTGTTGCAACTCTATCGAACCGGATACAAAGCCGATTTCCTCATCAAGTTGTCGCAACTGAAAGTAAGCTGTCGCAACTTGCGCAGTGAGTACCAGACGCACGTTTTCGTTGTCCGCAGCAGCTTGTTCAGCACTCGCCCGCGCACTCTCGACATCTCGACGCACGCGACCCAGCCAGTCAACTTCGTAGCTAACTGTCAGGTTTGGCTTGAAGTCGTTTTGCACTGTGCTGGTATTTGGCACACTGTAGTTTCCAAGCGGTCTATTCGCAGAAATGAGGTTGCGTGATGCGCCCGCATTAAGTGCGACTGACGGAGCCATAGCAGCTCCATGCGCATTGCTTTGAGCCAACGCCTGATCAAGACGTGCAAGGGAGACTTTCAAACTTGGGCTATCCTTTAGACATTTCGCTTCGAGTTCGTCCAGTTGTTTATCACCGAAGCTTTTCCACCATTCTTTTTTGGGGTCACTATCTGCAGGGCTTGACGATTTCCAACTGGTTTCCGTTTTCCATGCAGTAGGCATATCTGATACTGCAGGCCGGTTGTAATCAGGGCCAATAGACGAGCATGCCGCGCACATAAGCGGCAGACTTAAAAGCAGCGAAATGTATCGCATGGTTATCATTTCCCTTTTGGTGCCTCAGGTGCAATTGCCACCGCTTGACCTTCACTGATCGAATCCGGCGGATTCATAACCACTTTGTCATTCGCCGTAACCCCCTTCCTGATTTCGACATCGCGGCCAAAATCAGTACCCAAAGTAACGGCTTGCAACCTGATTTTATTATCCGGCTGAACGACCGCAACTCTGCTGCCCTCGGAGTTGAACATCAGGGTGTTAGTCGGCAAAATCAAACTGCTTTCAGTTTTAAGTGTGAGCGCAATATCCACATATGCTCCCGGCAGTAGTCTATGATCGGCATTCGGCACCTGGATTTCTATTTGCAAAGTTCGTGTAGTGGGGTCAATTGCACCTGCGGTACGTACAATTAGTCCCTTGATCGACTTGTCGGCCGCCTCGGCTTGCAGAACATCGACACTGTCGCCAATATGTATCCGCGCAGCCCGATCCTGTGGCACATAAGCATAGAGACGCAGCTTGTCCACCTGCGAGATTGTAAACAATGATTGCCCGGTGCCGCCATTACCCGCATTAACCAGATCACCATTGTCAATATTGCGTTTTGTCACAATGCCGTCGAAAGGTGCTACCACTTTGCCAAAATCCTGCTGATCCCGTAAACGCTTCAGGACGGCCTCTGTCTGCTTATATGCACCGACTTTATCATCATATTCCTGCTGCGAAACTGCATCGTGTTCACGCAATTTACCCCAGCGTTCATAGGCTATCTTTGCAAGCTCGAAATTCGCATTTGCTTCTTCTACCTGTTTGTTGACATCGGGAATATCGAGCGTGGCCAACAATTCTCCTTTCTTCACAGGCTGACCGATATCTTTAAACCATTGCTTCACATATCCGGTCGTGCGCGCATAAATCTGCGCCTGGAAAATCCCCTGCAAGCTACTGGGCAGAGTCAACTTGGATTCATAGCCGCTCATACTTGGTTGAATAACTTTCACCTGCAGAATGGCAATTTCCGCTGACCTCGACGCCAATATATCCGCATTCGCATGGCGCACGAAGAGCGCTCTTCCAAGCCCGAGTAGCAGCAAGGCAAAAACAACAGCGGTTGTGATCCAGGCAAAGCGAACCACTTGGCCGCGACTCCTATGCTGTTCGGCTCCGAGGAAATGAAATTCCGGTAAACCCTGATGCCCATGGCGTTGTTCATTCATAATTATGTCCTAGACAGAAACGTTGGTTGAAGTAGAAGCATCATCGCTATTTTTACGTGCTTTGCGGTCAGCGAGTCGCTGATGGAAAGATGCAAAAACGATGGGAACAAAAAGCAGGGTCGATACCGTCGCGAAAAGCAAACCACCGATTACAGCGCGTCCGAGCGGCGCATTCTGCTCCGCTCCTTCACCGATGCCAATCGCCATCGGAATCATGCCAAGTATCATCGCCATTGCTGTCATCAGCACCGGACGCAGACGTGTAGCTCCGGCTTCAAGCGCGGCGGATAACGGTGGCATACCGGCATCTAAACGTTGCCGTGCAAATGCTATAACAAGAATACTGTTGGCTGTTGCCACACCCATTGTCATGATTGCGCCTGTAAGTGCCGGCACGCTCAAATCCGTTCCGGTCAATATCAGCATCCACGCTATCCCCGCTAAAGCAGCCGGAAGTGCAGAAATAATAATGAGCGGGTCAAGCCATGATTGGAAATTAACCACGATCAGCAGATAGACCAAAACAATAGCCCCCAATATGCCGACCCCCAGACCTATATATGACGACTGCATTGTCTGAACCTGTCCGCGCATGGAAATACGGCTACCCTTCGGCAAACTCGGCTTTGTCTCGTCAATCAGCGCCTGTATTTCTTTGGCCGTGGAACCCAAGTCTCGGCCTCGAACGTTAGCAAAAATATCGACAGAAGTCATAATATTAAAACGTGTCACAATGCCAGCTTCCCTGATCGGAGCAACCTTCACCAGATTTCCCAATGCTTGCGTAGGATTCCCCGTTGCAGCCGGAGTATTTACCGGCAAATGCAATATATCGTCGAGAGAGTTGATCTTGTATTGCGGTGTCTGTGCTGTCATGCTGTAAACGACACTGTTTGCCGGATTAAGCCAGTAAATTGGTTGCGTCTGCAAACTACCGGAAAGGGGTAGCAGGACATTTTGTGCAACATCAGACGGACTAATACCAATACTTTGCAGGCGCGGACGATCCATATTGAAGGCTAGTGCCGGCGCATCGTTACGTTGATGGATATGCACATCAACCGCGCCGCTGATTGATTTTATCCGGTTCATTAATTTGCCGGCAAAAACTGTATTTTCGGCTACATTGCTGCCGTATATCTGCACATCGATTGCCGCGGGAATACCGAAATTCAAAATTTGAGCCACGATATCGGCCGGCTGAAAAAAGAACTCCACGCCTGGAAATCGCTTACCTAGTTCCGATGGAAGCTTGTCGATATACTCACTGCTCGGGTGGTGCTCCGGTTTAAGCGAAATCAGGATTTCTGCATCCAGTGTTCCTATCGTACCCGAGTTGCTATAGGACAAATTGATACCGCTGTAGGGCAGCCCGATATTATCCAAAATTGAAGCTATTTCTTCATCCGGAATAATTTCGCGTATTACTTTGTCGACCCGATCCGAGAGCAATGCTGTATTCTCAATTCGGGTTCCCGTTGGTGCACGCACGTGAAGTTTTATCTGTCCCGTATCAACCGTTGGAAATAGATCGCGCCCAAGTAATGCATATAATCCGCAGGAGAAAAGGCAGATACTTAGAAAGACCGCCAGAAAGCTTTTTCGATGCGTCAACAGATGGCTCAGAAAAAGAATATACGTATTGCGTAATTTCTCGAACTGACGATTGAATGCCTCGTGAATCGAGGTTATCCACTGCGAAATTTTTCCACTACGCGACTGATGCCCCATCAATAATAAGGCCAGGGTCGGCACCAGCGTACGCGACAACACATATGATGCTAGCATCGCAAAAACCACTGCTTCGGCCATTGGCACAAACAAAAAGCGCGCTACCCCCTCAAGGAAGAACATGGGGACAAACACAATACAGATACACAATGTTGACACGAGCGCCGGAATGGCAATTTCGCCCGCGCCTTCGAGAATTGCCGGATAAAGCTCCGTACCCATATGTAAATGGCGCTCGATGTTTTCGATTGTCACCGTTGCATCGTCGACCAGAATACCCACTGCCAATGCCAGTCCGCCCAGCGTCATGATATTGATGGTTTCGCCTACCGCATGCAACAGTATGACCGATGAAAATATCGACAAGGGAATCGATACCGCAATAATCGAAGTGGTACGCCAATTGCCCAAAAACAGCAGCAGCATGATCGCCGTAAGTACAGCCGCAATCAGTGCTTCATGGATAACACCCATGACTGCTGTTTTAACAAATACCGACTGATCCGCCAGCAAGCTGACTTCAACGCTTTTGGGAAGCAGCGGTAGCAGCGTCGGCAATTTTGCCTTCAGGTCGTTGACGACATCGATTGTCGATGCACCGCCATTTTTATAAACCGACATGAGCAAACCGCGCTGTCCATTCTGTCTGACGATATTTGTCTGCGGTGAAAAACCGTCGCGCACGTGGGCGACATCTCGCAAAAATACCGTAGCCCCATTGACTGTTTTTATGGGGATGTTATTCATCCCGGCCATTGTTGAAGGAGAACTATTCAAGCTGATGTTGTATTCGGTATCGTAGATTTTCGCCGTTCCCGAGGGCAGTACCAAATTTTGGGTACTGATTGCATTGATCACATCCGCCGATGTCATACCTTTGGCTTGAATAGCATTGGTATCCAAATCCACTGATATCAGGCGTTGCTTTCCCCCGTAAGGAAAGGGAATCGCCACACCCGGTATCGTTACCAACTGAGGCCTCAAGGTATTAACTGCGAGATCGAAGATATCCTGCTCTGGCACCTCTTTGCTCGACACACCAATCAGAATCACCGGAACACTCGACGCGGTATACTTGATTATCAGCGGAGGAAGAGTTCCCTGCGGCATCCTCCCAACAATCGTCTCCGACACGGCCACAATTTGTGAAATGGCCATTTGTATATTGACGTTCGGCTGAAAGTATATTTTAACGATCGAGATACCATTCAGCGATTGTGATTCGATATGTTCGATATCGTTGACCGTCGTAGTCAAAATACGCTCATGTACCTGGGTGATCCGGTCTGCCATTTCTTGGGGACGTAATCCGGTGTAGCTCCAAATTACACTGATTACCGGAATATCGATTTCCGGTAGCACATCCACCGGCGTGCGGGAAATTGCCAACGGTGTGACGAGCACAATTATGATCGCCATTACAATAAAGGTATAAGTCCGTTTTAAGGCTAGTTCGACAATCCACATATCTAATAAGTACCGTTTTAGAGGCTATTTAAATTTTATCCGCTGAAATTTACCGATTCAATGCTTGCATCTGCAGTGCAGCGTAACGGGTTCCCGCCGCCACGCCCGGAGGCAGAATTTGATTGATGCGTTCAAAATCCGTTTGGGTTAGTACGACGCTTAAAGCGCCGATATTTTCTTCCAGCAGCTTTGTTTTCTTGGTACCGGGGATAGGAACAATATCCTCCCCTTGCGCCAATACCCATGCCAGCGCCAACTGTGCAGTCGTGCATTTTTTCTGCTCTGCCAAATTTTGGATTTCATGTACCAGCTCAATATTTTTCTGAAAATTTTCACCCTGAAAGCGCGGGGAGTTTCGGCGATAATCGTCTGCGTCAAGGTCGTCGACACTCTTAATCTGTCCCGTCAAAAAACCTCTGCCCAGCGGGCTGTAAGGCACAAACCCAATTCCAAGCTCTCGCACCGTGGCTATAATTTCTTCTTCCGGTTCACGACTCCATAGTGAGTATTCAGTTTGCAACGCCGCGATGGGATGTACAGCATGTGCACGACGGATCGTCTGAGGTGCCGCCTCGGACAGCCCGAGATAACGCACCTTGCCTACGCGCACAAGTTCTGCCATCGCGCCTACTGTTTCTTCTATTGGTGTATTGGGGTCTACCCGGTGTTGGTAATACAAATCGATTACCTCAACCCCGAGTCGTTTCAGACTCGCTTCGCATGCCTGGCGTACATATTCCGGTCGCCCATTCACGCCAATAAATTTTCCGTCAGATGAACGTTCGTTGCCAAATTTTGTCGCGAGAATAACTTTGTCACGTCTGTCATGAATAGCTCTCCCCACAAGCTCCTCATTAAGCCCAATGCCATACATATCTGCCGTGTCTAGAAAATTCACACCAAGCTCTAACGCGCGATGAATCGTGGAAATTGCAGCCGTATCATTTCGTCCGCCGTAAAATTCCGACATGCCCATGCAGCCCAGCCCCAAAGCTGAGACTTTCAAACTGGAACGGCCTAATTCGCGTTGTTTCACTGCATGCTCCACTTCTGAAATTGAATAACCATTCTTGCCGTTAGATCCAAATCCTGCTTTCTTATCACCCTTGCGCATCGGGCGAAGTAAAATTTATCGTTCCTGAATTTAGTCAGTTTCTTATAGTTCACTTTTGATTCGATCAAGAAACTGCTCAATCATATTCTCATTGCGCGAATAGAAAACCCACTGCCCAAGCTTCTGTGGAACAACAAGTCCCGCCCGTTGCAAGCTTGCCAAGTGGGCCGAGATTGTCGATTGGGACAAGTCTGCCTTCTCAAATATTTTCCCCGCGCAAACTCCCAGCTCAAACGAGTGAATTTGGGTAGGGAAGGATTTTTCCGGATCCTTTAACCATCCAAGAATTTCTCTTCGTACCGGATGTGCCAATGCCTTGATAATATCGTCGAGGTCGGGTGTAGGATGTTTTGTCATTGCATCAGCCGTATTTACCGCAAATCATTGCGGACATATTTCGAAAGTTTACGAATTATAGATCGCAAAAAATAGAAATACAAATGAGGTCCCGCACTCCAACCAATCTTGAAAAGAGCGTTTTGCCGCAATCCTTTTCCGATATTTGCGCTTAACACGCTGGATTCTAGTGTTTTTAAATGCAGTACGGCAAAACAGCATTCTAACTATGCAAATATGTTTTTGAACTTTGGGCTGTGGCTTTTTGCAAATTTTTACATTTGCCAATTATTTCCACTTGGCATAATCAAGAAACACAGGCTTAGTGCTCACCTGCCGGAAAAACTGGTAGCATTGGCTCACCTAATAAAATTCGCACGCACGCGATGTTTATTATTATCCAACTTTATTAATTACTCTATGCCCAAACTGCCCGAACTGCGAGAGCTTGAAAATCTTCTTGAGTTGGGCAATGGCCACATGCAATCACGCATCGCTTGTGAAGTAGATGCTAACAATCAGCGTTTTCCTGTTTATGAATTAATCTTGGGAAATCCCGACCCCAAATTACCCGCCATCGGATTTTTTGGTGGCGTACATGGGTTGGAACGCATAGGCACGCACGTCTTGCTGCACTTTCTACGGAGTTTGCTCAGCCGTTTGGAGTGGGACAAAAGTTTGCACCTTTTATTGCAGGACGTTCGGCTGGTATTTATGCCATTGGTTAATCCCGGTGGCATGTGTCTCTCAACCCGCAGCAATCCTAATGGTGTGGATCTAATGCGAAATGCACCCGTAGATGCTACCGACAAAACACCCTTCCTGTTGGGGGGGCAGCGCATTAGCCCGTACTTGCCCTGGTATCGCGGTGAAGCCGGCGCGGAAATGGAAATTGAAAATCTGGCACTTTGCCGTTTTGTGCAGGAAGAATTACTGTCCCGACCTTTCAGCATCGCGGTTGATTGTCATTCTGGCTTTGGTTCGCGTGACCGGGTCTGGTTTCCGCACGCACATACTGTTGAGCCTATCGATAATCTTGCCGATATCATTCGTCTCGAAGAACTCTATCAACATACTCACCCGAATAGCCGATACCTGTTCGAACCGCAAAGCATGCATTACCGAACTCATGGCGATATTTGGGATTACTTGTATTTGCAAGCACAGCAAGACAAAACAAAAACTTTCTTGCCCTTGACGCTGGAAATGGGTTCGTGGTTATGGGTCAAGAAAAATCCGCTCCAAGTGTTTTCCCGCCAGGGCATCTTCAACCCGTCCGTTGAACATCGCTTGCACCGAGTGTTGCACAGCCATGCCGTCTGGTTCGACTTCCTGATCCGCGCCACAAGCGGCCATGCCAACTGGCTTGCCAAAGGTCCCAGACGATTGCGTTTGCAAGAGCGTGCAGTCGCCCGCTGGTATAGACGATGAGCACGTGGGTTCTTTTACGCGGTTTAATGCGTGAGTCGCGCCACTGGGGTGATTTCCCCGATTATTTTCAGCATACCTTGGGCTCGGACAAAGTCATCACTTTGGACTTCCCGGGCAATGGCTGGCTTTATGCAGAAGCCAGTTCTGCAAGCGTGGCAGAAATGGCAAACCATTGCAGGATTAGCCTGGATCAATTGGGTATCCCGCCGCCTTATCGAGTGATAGCTTTGTCTCTTGGGGCTATGGTCGCCGTGGAATGGAGCAGGCAACATCCCTCCGAATTTGAAAGATTGGTTTTAATCAATACCAGTTTGGCGCCACTTAACCCGTTTTATCATCGGCTGCGGCCCGAAAATTATTTCTCCCTGCTAAGCTTCCTGATTCATGGTTCGCTCCGCCAACGGGAGAAGCTTATCTTGCGCCTCACCAGCACGCGGCAATATACCCAACCTCAAATCGATACCTTGCTGGATCAGTGGGAGTCGTATGCTCGTGAATATCCGGTTACCCGTACCAATATTTTACGACAACTATATGCAGCTATCGCCTTCCGTGCCTCTCAGACGGCTCCTGAGGTTCCCTTGCTGTTGCTTGCGGGGCAACAGGATCAACTGGTTAATGTTAAGTGCTCAATAGAATTGGCACATCGATGGGGCATTCCAATTAAACTTCACCCGACTGCCGGACATGATTTACCTCTGGATGATAGTGAGTGGGTTACCCGGCAGGTTAAAGAATGGGCCAGTCGCAGAATTGAACCACGTGAGGTTGTTTCCCAATCGTCGGTTCCCGAGGGTCAGTTTTGATTACTACCTTTTTGATCAACCAATAAATACTGGACATGGTGAGGAAGTATCATTAATTTCTTTGCAGGCTTCGGCAAAACGTGTTCTTCAATTGACAGATTTAACGCGTTTAGCAATCTATTCTCGAATTCTGCCGGTGACTTTGAGATAACCTCGCTGGGCACATTAAATTTTTTGATCAAACGCAAGTTATCTTCGAAACCATACGATACGACAAATGGATGCATTCCAGCGTTTATGGCTGCCAGATAGTCACTGTATTCATCGCCGCAGGCATATGAGCGCGCAGGATTAATTTCGAAAATTTGACGTGCGCGTTTCATATAGTCGCACTTATCGTCTTTAAGCGATATGCATGTAAAAAAGTCAAACCGATCAACGTCAATATCGTGCCGCTGGAACAAAAATTTCAGCGTTTCATGTGGTTCGATTGTTACATTGCGGGTGATGAGGCCTACTCGAACATCGGGAGCATTCAACAAAGTGCGCAACAGTGTCTCAATGCCGGGATACAGGATAGCCTCATGACGGTAAACCTCGGTCAATGTTTCCCGTAGACGCTTACGACTCTGCTTGCCAAACTGGTGGCGCAAATTGGTTGGAAATTCCCTGAGTCCTCCCAGAAACTTGAACAGCTTGCGTCTCTTCTGAAAGCGGTCAATATCTCCAATGTCCATCTTGTGCTGCAAGAATGTTGTCTCGATTGCACGAAAGGCATCAATAGTTGTGCCGTCTGCATCAAAGATTACCAATCGTTCTGCATTTTTATACTGAGCCATATCGAGATATTAGGTCAGTCATATGACAAACTCATTAAACCTGCAAACAGGTGATTCTTGCGGTTAAGCAGCGTAATCCAACACCGTCAGGACGTGGCTACGTTCCCCACATGACGAAGCAATGCCTCACGGTGTGTGCTTATTTCAAGCGCTAATCCAGCATAAATCCCGCCCACCGAATAACCCATTCCGCCCGACACCAGCCAAACGTCAACTTGCACGGACATCTGTTCAACCGCGGTACTGCCGCGATTTATACGAGCCACCCTATAACAAAATAAAGCCCCGTCAACAACCAATCAATCCTGCTCGCATAAAAAAAGCCTGCGTTTCCGCAGGCATTAAATTGAGATTGTACGACTCAGACTAGATCAGGAGGACCCCAAAATGTTTGCGCTATTGTCAGTATCTCTTTGATCATCAAACGGGAACTTCAGTTCATGCAATTTTGTCCGGCATACATGGAGTCTGCTTTGAAGTTCTGCCGTGCTCTTACCTAATTTATGCATTGTTTCAATGTTATTGGTAATTGTAAGTATTTCAAACTCTAATTTTAGTTTAGCCCGCTCGCTCATATCCAAAAGTACTAATTGTTTGGACAATAGTACTAGATATTTACCAAAAAGTACTAGACCTTTATTATTTTATCTAGTACTTTATTAGTGTCATTTCATTCAGGATGCTGAGCGCTGCACTCCTAATGAAGGCAGGATCGTTAATGAATTGAGCGAAAAATGCAGCAAAAGTAAATTGGAGCCCTTTTCACTTGGTATCATCAATACGCGCGAACTCCACTGCGGCATTAAATAACAAAGTATCAGGCAAGTTTGTATATGATTGCATTTCTTTCAATCGTTGATATTCCAAAATAGCCAAATATTCCTTCTTGGAAAGCAATTCAGAATCACTCAAGTGTTCTCTCTCCACTTCTAAATGGTGTTTCATTTGAAGTGTGGTCAGTTGCTTCTCATCCCTGGAAAGGGAATTCCAATGTAAGCTGTCCAATACTGCTGTATACATTTGTTGCGTCATGCTAAACCTCGCCTCCTTCGGTTGCCATTATTTCGACGCTTCGTTACTTTCAATCACAACTTTTATACTCAAGCAGTCGATTAAATTCTGCACCATTCGATTTCTAATCCTCCAATCAGAAATCGCTCCTTCAAATGAAATGATGCCCACAATGATGACTAAACAAGACTCCAACTTCCCGGCTTTTCGTATCCAATGTTGCAAAGCCGACAAAACATTACTTTAAATATGGATATTATCATTTTATCCCTTCTAAGAAAATAGGTAAGACTACCAATACAAGGATAATAATGAAGGGCTAGTTAACTGCGTGGTATGGGTAATGTGCAGTTTCTACGCGTCATTATTGGATAATGATGAAAAATGATTTGCTGGTGGTGTATTTCGGAACTCTCCCAACATTGCCCCAGAAAAGAAAAAGCACCCTTGATGTTATCGCAGGTGTTTGATTGTTGGTGGGCCCTCGCGGACTTGAACCGCGGACCAAAGGATTATGAGTGCTTTTTTATCGAGCACATTGAAGCACTATGCGTCACTATACAAATAGTTACCAATCGTAGAAACACTATACAAACACTTTACATCACTACGCGGTTGACAGTCTGTTGACACTGACAAAATCAAGCTGCCTTCATGTACATGTCGATGTGCATGGATGAATAAGGACAAATCACGCCACCGCTCTCTGTTCGTTCCAACATACCCAGCTCAGCCAGAATAACCACGTCCTCATGCACGCGCTTAACATCGCGACTAACTGCACGGGCTAATTCTCGTACCGACAGTTCGCCTTTGCCCTGTGCGGCACGAACAATATCCCAACGCTTCTCAGAAAGTTGCCCAAAAAAGTGGCCAGGGCTTTCGAAATTAAGTACCTCACCTTGGTATTCATCTGCCTTGGCCGCTTTCGACATGGCACGTAAAGCACCCTTCCAGTCGGAATGCAGGGTGATGGTAAGATAACGTTCTGTCATGATGTTCTCCTGGCAGCGACCGCCGCAATAAAGTCCTCAATCAACTGGTCAGTCCCTCTAAAGGTATAAGGCATTTCAACGCCATCGAGGTGGCAATGGTCACCCTTGCCGCGCTCATTATCAAAACCCACCAAGCGGACACCATCCACCACATATACCGCCCTGTACTTGTAACCATGCTCAGTAGGAGGAACGGGTGCGGGCACCTTCCAAACTACCACTTCAAGTATTGAGCCATCTACTGTAATGTCTTTAAAGCGGGTGATTAGTTTGGCTGGCATGTTGGCAATAATGCCAACGAAAAGAATCGTTGTCAATATAATAGACAACAGTCGTAGCAGAAATTATTTCGGAATCCGGCTCGTTCAGTAAGATCGATATCACAACCGAAGTATCAACCTACAAAAAGGAGTTGGCCACAGAGAACATCGTAATCACATAGAAAAAACAAACGGTAGTAACGAGAGCGCAATTAACCTTTCGGGTGATGCTGGGAAACTGGGTGAATGCACGTCTATCTCGGTGTTCTCTGTGATCACTGTGGAGCAAACCTCTTGCCCCTCCGAACTGTTTATACATCGCGTTGACATAAAGTAAATGTAGTTATGGTGCTCCACATCGATAACACAGAGCAATGTAATATTTACCGTCAGATTCCGTTTGTTTGTACACCGAATAATCTCCGGCTTTCAGTTCTACGTCGGTTGCTGCGCTGGAGTGTTGCGTGACATCTTGGTAACTTCTAAACGTAACCTGACTTTCATATTCTATGCCTAGCAGTTAGCCCACATGTCTACGAGGCCAACCGTAATCTGTATATAGTTTCGCTAGGGGAGGCTTGGCAGCAATATCTTGATGGCAAGGTAAATGAACAAAATGAACTGTTCAAACAATTAAGGAAGGATCAAATTAAACTTGCGAGATTGTTATACGCAATCAATCTGGGAAAGTTCAGTGCAAGCAACCTGTCATATGACGCAGAAACCCAGTCTTTATATTTCTCCGCTGCTGCTGCTCACTTTGGGTTTAATCAAAGAATGGTAGCAAAAGTCTCTGTCCCTGCGGCAAAATCAATCAAGGAAACCGGACAATATACGCTCACGCCAAAACTAAGATATCAAGACGACCGTATCAAAATGGACGGCCTAAATTTGGCTGAAATTAGCACAGGCGACATTTTTGTTACTAACTATACCGATATTAACTTCAGGCCTGAAGCTATTAGTGTAAAAGTTGTCACTCAAGACAACAAAATCAATAAAGAACAATCTACTATCTTCAAAAGTTATGAACAAAAACCACAACAAATAGTCGATATAAATTCTAAAGAAGTTTGGTACATCGAAACCGTCAATCGTATAAACGCCAAAATACCTGACTGGTTTTCAAAGCCGGAACAATCCAAAAATGTGATCGGCTACGGAGTGGGAAATTCGCATGAAGAAGCAATGCTGGGTGCACGCAAAGATTTAGCCTATACTGTGAAAACCACCATTTCTTCATCAATAGATATCCTGCAAAAGGATAATCCATTGCCCGTTTGTTTGCTGCCACGTGCGCATCAATAACTCTGTCATCATTTCCAACCAATCCTATGATCGAAACACTTTTGGGAGGTGCTACAGTAAAATCGTAGCCAGCCCTCCTCTTGCCACCCTTACTATTAGACGATAGATACTGAATTTTTCCGTCCGCTGGATTTTTTACTGTTCCATCAAGAACTGCTAGAAAATCTTCTCGCTTAACTATCTGATCATCTACACCAAGAATTTTCGCACCGCGCCCTTGCCAAACTGCGGCAGATTTTTCACCGACATAGTAACCGTCGGCTTGACCGAGACCATCTTGATTAAACGATTTGTCGAAATAGTTGGCAGCCCCACATGAACTACCTATTTCATGCATTGAAATCATTTTGACATCATTCCTTGTAGAACGCCGTGATTTCAAAACTGGCTGCATCTGGACTTATTGGCACATGAATCTCAACCAGCTCTGAACCAACCACCCTCCCATGAACGTAGTCAGACGAGGCAATCTCGATAGATCTCAACTTTTCCCCTGCACGAGACAAAACAGTAACCCTTAGGGCCGGATAACCGATCTTCTGACGACCATACTGATTACGTCGGAATGCATCTTCGTCAACGTATGGCGATAAAAACTGCATGGCCGAATTTACAATACGTGTTCTCCAAATTGCTTGAGGAGGCATAAATGAGCGGACACAGCTCTGAAGAAAAGTTAAAGATTCTCTATGAGGACTCGCTTCGGGAAATCAGAGAATTGACTGACCGGATGGAAGCAATGTCCCAATCCAATGCAGAGACAGCCAAGTTCATCGTCGAGGTTAAGAATAATTTGCTCGCTGAAAACGAGCAGCTTTTGATGGGGGCTATTGTTGAAATCAAAAATGCAGTCGCTCAGATTGTCGGCGCACAAATCAATATCATCCATTCCGCCTCTAACACTGTCCATGTATTGCTCAATGGCAAAGGCGGAGTGATACAACAGCAGGAATACCTTGTTAATCAACTGCACGAGATACTTGAAAGATTGAGCAAAACTGCCGACTCCTATAAATCATTTTATATAACAAAGCCTTTGCTCTTGTCATTTATTGTTGGAGGAGTTGTAGGTGGTTTTGTTGTTGGATTCGCATACAGCATAGTGAAATGGCAGTAATGCTCAAAATTTCGATGAGGTTAATGATGTGACGTCCAGTATGGCGAATTTTTGGACTGGCTCAGGCATATCTTCATCAATTCAGAATAAGGGGTTGGCATAATTTAATATTGAATTTCCGGTAACGATATTGACACAAAGATAATATTTGATATAATATCGTTACCGGTAACGTAACTGGAGTGACATGGCGAAGAAAACAGAAAAAACAGTTGGACGCCCTCGCATACATCAAGATGCGACGGCAAGAGTCGCGGCATTCCGCGCTAAAGCTAAGTATCCCGGGCATCGGTGCGATGTGTATCTCGAAGAGGAATCTTTTGTTGTTTTATGCAGGATGAAGAAGCAAACAGGGCTTTCCACATCAGGAGTGATCGACGCAGTATTGCGAGGCGCGATTAAATTGCCGGTAACAAAATAAAGCGTTTCCGGTAATGAAATATAAAATCGACCACTGATTACGGTTAGTCAATTAAGATTTCATGAATTCTTTACACTTGCAACCGAAGGCAATTTCTACAACAATCTAATTGGGCACGATACTAGCCTATATTCAAAATTACTGAAGGGAATAGTTCCAATGAATCGTCAAGAGTTAATCGAAGCACTTGCAGCAAAAACTGATAACACCAAAGCAGGCGCAGACCGCAATATCGCTGCCCTGATCGAAATTATCACCGCTACGCTCAAAAAGGGCGACAGCGTTTCTCTCGTCGGTTTCGGATCGTTTGAAGTACGTAAGCGTGCCGCTCGCGTTGGCCGTAACCCAGCAACTGGTGCTGAGTTGAAAATTAAGGCATCCAAAGTTCCAGCATTCAAAGCCGGGGCATCGTTGAAGGCTGCTGTGAATGGAGAGAAGAAGTAAATACCTCTGAAGGAAGGCCGGTGACATAATCCGGTCTCCAACAAAATATATTCCGAATGAGCTCGATTCTTAACTATCTAAAATCGCATGGCGAAACACTCGACACAGAAATTGCCGAGGCTACAGGTCTTTCAATTGAAGCAATTCGTATTAAGTTGATAGAGCTGGCCGCAAATAATGAAGTAATGGTGTGTCAGTCAACTCGATTTGTGAAGGGAAATCCAATAGAGAATATGAGCTGCCGAATCAGCGGATTTATTCCAAAGGCGGCACCAGGCAGAAAACCCTCCAGGGTAAATTTGAAACTTTCGTAAGCAATAGTTACTATCAGAAGTATAAATGAATGGCTGCTTTGAATCGGACTTGAGCCTTTCATGTTAGTGATTCCTAACAGGGCATTGCCGGCCATTTTCTGCCAGTCGTGACCGTCCGTTATAGAGCAATCTATTAAGATGGTTATAGCGTCTTTGTCCCAGTTTTTTCATACTATTTCAGTAAATGCTCGCGACTGGTTTCACCCGCTTTTGAGTGATGAGCATTATCAATTTCGCTGGCGAACATTATCAGCAGTTGATATACTACTGCCTATGCAGACATATAACGGCATTGATACTCTGATTGATTTGAACGGAAATATCGTTCAACAGGAGCGTGGCTTTTGGATTGAGATTCATGCTTGGCGCGTTGCCCCCACTATTTTGATACCACATGGTATCCGCTACTCTTTAACACTGCATGATCAAAGTGGTGCGCGCGTGCTGGGCTATGACAATGCTCACGCGGTTAAGCCACCCGGTCGATTCAAGTATGCGGGACAAATATTGCCGTATGACCACAAGCATCGACACATTGCCGATAAAGGTGTGCTGTACGAGTTCAAGGATGCCTACCAACTGCTTAGGGATTTCTTCGAAGATGTAGACCGGGTATTAAAGGAGACGGAAAAATGAAAAGCATCATGATTGGCATCATGCCTCAAGACAAGATTCGTGAACGCATCTACGCGATTGCCAAGGGTGAGTATAAGCCGAAGCCAAGCGAACCCAAGATATGGTTCACCTCAATGAAGTCGTTGGCCGAAGTGCTTAGCGATGATAATCGTGCGCTGCTCCATGTGATCAAGGACTCGCAACCGGAGTCTATTTCGTCTTTGGCAGAAATGACCGGGCGCAAACCGGGTAATCTTTCTCGGACACTAAAAACCATGTCTAATTATGGCATCGTCGAAATGAGGCGCGAAAAAAACCATGTACGCCCGATTGCCAAGGCGACAGATTTTCATATTGTGACAGCCTGATCGGTCGGTGTCGGCAAAAAATGTCGAGCCAATTTCATTGGAACATGCGTCACTGGTATTTGCATAACCTTGCATTCGACCTTTGATGGACGAGTCAGACAAACTGGATAATCTTCGCGCAGAGAATGCTCGACTGATTGCGCTACTCGAAGCGCATGGCATTGTCTGGAAAAAACCAGCCGATCCGGTTCTGATCAAGCCAGCCGCCAAAGAATCAGAGTCGTCCAAACTGAGCCCAGAGGAGAAGGTCGCGCTCTTCATGCGCCTGTTTCGTGGACGCTCTGACGTTTACCCAATACGTTGGGAGAGCAAGAAAACCGGCAAGTCCGGCTATTCTCCCGTTTGTTTAAATGAATGGCGAGTAGGTGTTTGCGACAAGCCGCGCGTCAAATGTTCCGATTGTAGTCATCGCCTGCTCAAACCGTTGACCGATGTCATCATTTACGAACACCTCGCTGGCAGTCACACCATAGGCGTATATCCACTGTTGACAGATGATAGTTGCCATTTCCTGGCAGTGGATTTCGATGAGGCTGATTGGCGCGAGGACGCCCGTGCCTTGATGCAATCGTGCAAAGAATTGGGAGTTCCTTCGGCATTGGAAATCTCCCGTTCCGGCAATGGTGCGCATGCTTGGATATTTTTTTCCAGTAGCGTATTGGCACGCGATGCTCGCAAATTGGGTACCGCGATTATCAGCCATACTTGCGCCCGCACCCGGCAATTGAAATTGACCTCTTATGATCGATTATTCCCTAATCAGGACACCGTGCCTAAAGGGGGCTTGGGCAACCTGATTGCTTTGCCGTTGCAGAAAAAGCCGCGTGAGCAAGGATTCAGTGAATTCGTGGATGACCAATTCGTGCCATTCCCTGATCAATGGGCCTTTCTCGCATCAATCCGTCCAATGCGCAGGGAAGACATAGATCCCACGATTTTGCTCGCCACAGGTAATGCGCATCCATTGGATGTGGCCTTTATTGCCGAGGAGGATCAGAAGGAACCGTGGAAGCAGTCTCCACTTGTATCGAAGAAACTTCCCGGAAAAATGCCGAAATCGCTCAAGGTGACTTTGGCGAATATGGTGTATTTCGAAAAAGCCAAGTTACCCCAGCCACTTGCCAACCGCCTGATTCGCCTTGCGGCATTTCAGAACCCGGAATTTTATAAGGCTCAAGCTATGCGCTTACCCATATGGGATGAGCCACGAATCATCGGTTGCGCTGACAATTATCCAAAGCATATTGCCTTGCCAAGAGGATGCTTGTCGGCGGCACAAGAGCTGCTGCACGATAATGGTATTCGATGCAATTTGATTGATGAACGCATAGAGGGGGAACATTTTGATTTTCAGTTCCTCGGAACATTGCGCAATGATCAAGAGGCCGCAGTGGGTGAAATCCTGAAATATGACATCGGTACCCTATGCGCGCCGACAGCATTTGGTAAAACTGTTGCTGCGGCTGCGATAATTGCCAGGCGCGGAGTGAGTACGCTGATTCTTGTTCATCGTACCGAGCTGCTCAAGCAATGGCAGGAGCGATTGCAGACCTTTTTAGGAACAGGCAAAGATATTGTTGGAGTCATTGGCGGAGGCAAAAACAAACCTTCCGGCAAGATTGATATCGCGGTCACGCAATCTTTGAATCGAAAGGGAGAGGTCAACGCGCTTGTCGAAAGCTATGGACAAATAATCATAGATGAGTGTCACCATCTGTCGGCATTTTCCTTCGAGGGGATACTGAAACGCGCCAAGGCCAAGTACGTGCTCGGACTGACCGCAACACCAATCAGGCGGGATGGCAGGCAGTCCATCATTTTTATGCAGTGCGGCCCCATCCGACATACCGCAGCCAAGTCAGAAGGTATGCCGCAGTTGTTGAGGGTTATCCCGAAAATGCTGCCTGCGCCGATCGACCTGCCACAAGATGCTGCTATTCAGGATGTGTTCCGGCATCTGGCCACCAATACGCAGCGTGCAGAATTTATTGCAACCACGATTGCACAAGCCTATCAGGAAGGACGCAAGGTATTGGTACTGACTGAGCGAACTGATCATCTCAATTTGATCAACCAGAATCTATCTTGTGTCGTCGGTTCTTTATTTATCCTTCACGGACGGATGTCGAAAAAGGAGCGTACACAGATTATCCAGGAACTGAACGAACTTCCCCCGGAGGCATCACGAGTTTTGTTGGCAACTGGCAAGTTGGTAGGAGAGGGTTTTGATCACCCGCCCCTTGATACTCTGGTGTTGGCTATGCCGATTTCGTGGAAAGGGACGCTGCAACAATATGCTGGCCGTTTTCATCGTGAGCATGCAACCAAGATAGACGTACGCATTTATGACTACGTTGACACAGGGCATCCTGTTTTGATGCGGATGTGGGATAGACGCCAACGTGGCTACAAAACGATGGGATATGAGATTTGTGAATGAAGATCTTCCAGACTCACGAAACCAACAATGAAATTCAGTGACAGCTAATCGTCACACAGCGGACCTTGGCGAGTAGAATACCGAAATGGGTCAAGTCGGCCATAATGGGACGGTCACTACCGGCCGCTTTGCGGCGATCAATTTGAGAGCATGAAGGTTATAAATGTGCCATAAAGAATCATTAGGAGGTTCTATGCCCGTAGTCACTGTTTATTCCTCTGAATATTACAAAGAGGAACAAGGGGCGTTGTCCATCCATTCGACCACGTGATAATCGCCAAGTTTGGGCACCATTAATTCGTGGCCAACATATTTGGGGCTGGCATCAAACAGCACGCGCTGCTCAATATCCAACATAATTGGATCAAAATACCAACGCAACGGAGGTTGCGCCAACACCGGGGAAAATTGCTTTGGTTTGCCTATTTCGGACATACCCACATCTTTCTGTGAATACGGTTTTCAGGGGGGCAGATTGTCCCTGAAATTGAAAGGGGGGGCAACTGGAATTACTGGAATTGTTGTAATAGTAGAGAAAGGGGTGCAGATTCGCGATATGAAGTTACCGACCGTCAAGAGGATTTCAATAAAGGGCGAAATCAGGTCGATCAGGGAGTCGTACTTAGTGGTTGCAGGAGATTTTCTGAGAAGGTTCGCAGTTGAGCCGGCTGAAAGGTGAAGGTCCGTTTAAATGATAATCATTTATTCGATATCTTCGTAGCGTAATATGCAAAGCCAACAGCTAGACACAAGTTAAGGAGTGTATTTGGAACAACTCCAGAGAGCTTGGTGATAATGCCGTTTGAATAGGCAATGGGCTCAATCACTAGCAATCCCAACTGCACAATGATGTTGCCGATGAATAGAGCCCTTAGCGTTGCAGAATCTTCATGGTTTCTCACTAGAAAGGCAACGACACCAATCGAAATCAGTAGGACACCTACCTCCCGCATCCAGACGTTTACCGCCCCGCCAACCGTAATCCCTTTACTTTCCAAAAATATTGCCGGTGAAATCAGTGCAAACGCACCGACTGCTAAAGCAATCATGGAAGCAATAATTAAGAATGTTGATCTTTTCATGGTTACTGAAACCCTACCATTTTCATCAACCGCCCATCCTCGCCGTACATTCCGAAGCTTGCGCCCTTCGCCAGCACGGCACCGTTGCTATCCACCATGTCGTAATGCACAAGACTGCGATCATGGTGACTCTCGAACTTTGTTGTCACAAATTTGCAACCTGGTGCATTGTTTTGAAACTCTTTCATGTAACCAGATAATTGCTCCAGACCTATCGTTTGAATGTTTGGGTCGGTGTATAGGCAATCGGGATGAACGCATTTTTCCAAAAGTTTCATACGTTTCACATCATCTGTTTCAGACCATGAGCTGGTGTATATTTCCCACAAGTCTTTTTGCGTGTTATTTTCCATTTTCAATTTCCCCGGGGCGAACTTTGAAAGTGATGCCATCACTATCGGACGAAATGTCCAATGGCGCTATCATGCAATGACGTGATGTGAGCCGCAATTACCTGTGCAGGTAATTCCCCGCCGGGGTCAAGAACGGACGTCATAGGGCATCTTACAATTCTGAATTTCGGTGCTAACAATAGGAAATTGAATCGGAGTGCTTTGGAGGCATTAAGCAATCTGACATAATTTTTCACACTGTATTCGAGTATGCTCATCCAGCGGGAAATAGCTCTCGATTCGCAATTCATCTAACAAAACTTGCTGTGGCGCAGAAAAGGTGGTGACCGTAGTAAAGAATCGAAAACTGAGTGTTCCACGCTCAAGCTCAATCGAAAGCGTTGCAGAGCATGGCTTTGAGAAATCAGCTTGTCGCCACGTCTGAGGGACATTGGGATATGACAGTGCGCGCTCAAGCAGTGTCCACAGTTGTGAATTCTCCGGATGTCTGAGTGCCTCACGGTGCAGGCGGGAGATCATGTAATGACCCACCTCATCCCAATTTTTAACTGCTGTTCGACCTAGCGCAGGATCGAAAACAAAATCAAACAGATTGGTTTTTTCGGTAAGTCGTTGCGGCTCATCAATCAGATGGCTAAATATAATGCCAGTCGCTCGATTGCTCTTAACAATGTCGTAAGCTGCATTGAGCACTGTCATGGGATATGGCTCTTGCTGATTCAGCATACGATCAATTGCTTTATCAATTGCGGGATCTATCGTTTCCAGATCGGATTCCGGGTAGCGAGCAGGAAATGATGCAGCTCGTAGTACATGATTGACCTCTCGCAGGGGCACCTCCAGTGCATCAAGCAGGCGCAATACCATTTCCTCGCTTGGACTAGATCGTCCTGACTCCAGAAAACTAATATGCCTTGGCGACACATCAGCCGCAAGCGCCAAATCGAGTTGCGACATGCCTCGTTGGCCCCGCCAATATTTGAGTAACGCACAAAAGAGTCTGTCTGACATGCGCTGACTATAGCATCAACAATTTTTTAAGGCGATTACCTTTCGACGTAATTGATGAGTGTTTGTCATGCCTCTGATATCGCTCTATATTCACAATAAGTGAGGTCGCATGATGCAGATTAGTTGCGTTAGTCTTGATAGGTCGGGAGGGTTTCATTTGACATCAGAGCGATAGTTAAATATGATGGTCGTCATATAAACAAGGCGTGAATGTTTGAAATGAAATATTCAACAGAACAAAAAGCGAATACACACAAACTAATAGTGGATGCTGCCGCCCGAGAATTCAGAAGCAAAGGGCTGCAGGGAATCGGTATTGCTGACTTGATGTCGCAGGTTGGCCTTACGCACGGGGGTTTCTACGCACACTTCAAGGATAGGGATGCGCTTGTGGTTGAGGCAACGAATTGCGCGGCAACTGAGAGTTTCGGTCGCCTGATTGAAGCGGCAGAATCTGCTCCACAAGGCAAAGAGGTTGAAGCGATGCTCGACTTCTACCTAAGCCCTGAGCACCGTGACGACTTTGGTTTTGGATGTTTGTTGCCGGCGCTTGCGGCAGACATTGCTCGTCAGTCTGAGACCGTTAAAGGCGCTTTCACGGATTCCTTGAAACAAAATATGAGCAGAATTGCGAAAGGATAGGAAATTCAACTGCACAAGTCAATTTATTTCCGGCCATTTTCGGCATCCCCACCCCAAGCCAATCCCATTCTCATCTTCGCATCCCTGAAAAAGCCTTCACTTCGTCTTCCTCTTCCCCAAAATCGTAGTAATTTCCCCAAAACCCGCCCCACGCTGAACCCGATGCACAGCTCTTCCCAAAGCATGCTGAAAACTTCTTTTCACCAAGCGACACTCTGATCAAATTCGATTTCCGGTTCCGGCTCAGCTATCACCCATTCGTGATCATTTCCGGCCTGTGCGGAAACCTCAGCCAACTCCCACAGCGGCGGCCCACGCGCCGGGGCGATTCGCGGCGGCTGGCTTGATTCGCCGATATGCTCCAGAATCTTCCTCACGTCACTCGCCTCGTTGATGAAGGCGATAATTCGCATCTGCGCTTGGCAGATCGGGCAGTTCAGCGGAAATGCTTCGTAGATGCGCGCCAGCAGCATGGCCCACAGATAGTGCGACGCACGGCGAGGTTTTTCCTCTGCTCCGGCGGCATCCGCAAGCGGCAAAGACGGTGCAATCACCGCCACCGGAGCCATTGCGATGACTGCCGCGCGCAGGGGCGAGTTGGGTGCCAGCACACCGTAATAGCGATGCCGATGCGAACGGGGTGGCGGCACTAATGCGGCAATTTTACCGATCAGTTCCAGCGGTGTCAGCACCAGATCGCTTGAACCATCAAGGCCGGGCTTGGGACTGTGGTAGACCAGATGTTCGGCATCCAGTTGTTGCAGATGTTCCAGCGCGAAGGGTGGGCGTGCGCAGTAACGCAGCAGACGCTCCAATCCTGCCCGGTCTTTCTGGTTAATGCATACCGAGGCATCCACTGAAAACCCGCCGCCATGTACCCAACTGCCCATCACCTCAGCATCGCCCTTGTCAAACAGGCCGCGACGGACGAAAGTGCGCAGCACAAGCCTTCGAACCTCTGCTTGTACCTTGGCAATGGCGGTCTCATCAATCCATGTCGCCGCATGAAAATCCACCCCCGCCCCATCGCCAGCATTGGCGGCTGGCTCAAATACCCCGTCAACGATACAGCAGTGAAAGTGGACGTGCTCGTTAAGGGACGAGCCGAAGCGGTGGATGAAGGCAACCGCGCCTATTCGGGCTTGGGCATTGCAACCCGGGCTGTGTTCGCGCAAGCACCGTTCCACCTCGCGCAGAAAGATGCGCAAGACAGCACCTTGCAAGGCTACATCACGTTGCAAGTAATAGCGCAGCCGCTTGGACACCGAGAGTACCCATTGACGTACCGGCAACCGGGGAAACACGTGATCGGCCAGATGCGCGGCTGTTTCGACCATGCGCCGTGTGTTGCACGAAGGGCATACGCCACGACCTTTGCAGGAGAAGGCGATCAGGAAGTCGTGTCCGCACTCGTCACAATGAGCTCTGGCGAAACCGTGCGCCAAAATTCCGCATTCGAGATAGCGACGAAAGGCATTCTCCACATGAGCAGGCGGCGATTCATTGTATTCCCCGCTTGAAAGTGCCAGCCAAGTTTCGAAGTGCGTCTGAACAGTGCGATACCACAGCGTCTGTTCGGGACGGCGGCGCTGGTAGCACTGGGTACGGGGTGCGACAGATTTGGCGGGGGCTTCCACGGGGTAATCCCATTCTGAATTTGAGGCACATCAACCGTGCAGAGACAGAATGGGGGGAACGTAGCCCGAACAGCGTCAACAGGGAGGAACGGCAACTCGCCGGGGTCGGCTTGTGCCTTGTGGTCGAGGTCTGACAGCGAAATGGAATGATCGTTCCATTTTGATGCAGCACTGCTGCAACAAGTCTGTAATCGATACGGATGAACACAAGGCAAACAGCACTGCCTATTGACCGAGCAGTGTTAAAATGCCCGTCATGCTCAATGACCGTGCGCAAATCCTGCTAAAGGTTACTATGAGAGAAATTGACTGGCTGCTCCTCTGCACATAAGAGCCATAGATGTTAGTGATGGCAATCAGTCAAGTGTCGGCCAATTTCTGCCAGTGACGAATGGCGGGTTTGTGGCAACCTATTACAAGATCTGGCTTCCAGTGCGCGCATCTACGAAAACAAAGTAGTCAAGGCACCTCCCAAACTTACGATTGGGAGCCGCGCAATAGTTGATGCCCAAGAAATTGTTGCGATAACTAATGAGTTCACAACGTTGCTTTTCCTCATGTAGCCTCCCTTGTCGGTCAAGTGTAATAACTGGAAACATTCGTCCACACCAATGCCTTAGCATCTAGCGTGCCAGCATAATTTATTTATATAGAACAAATTGTTAATAAATCATCGGACTCACGTTTTAGAAATTGGGCACCAAAATGAAGCACGACTACGCTTTTGCGCACGACGGTCGATTGAAATTGCTATGATTATCAAAGGAGACTGATATGGCGTTGAAGGTTGGAGTTGGCGCCCGAACAGCCTTCCTCCAAGTTGTTGGCTCCAATACATCCGCCATCGGTCTATATGAACGACTTGGGTTTCGATATGGCTATCATTATTGGTACCGTGTTGCAGCATAACGTTCCGGTTCTACATCTAGCACTTTACATGTTGTTTCGTTTCAATTTATGCCGAAATTGAAATTGAAATTTATGACTGAAAGTTGCTGGACAAGAGCCGTTCAACGGATAGAATGCCGACTGAAACAAAGCGTCCAGATGAAGCCATTTGATGCATCTTTCAATTTTATCGTTCGCGGTAAAATGCCCTAGAAACTTTGAGGAGTAGCAATTGGCCGAAAATATTCAACGCATCTTTGATTTTATTGTTGAGTTGGACAAACTTAAGTCTGTATTGCGCAAAACAAAGCCGGTCGGCTTGGCCCGATATGAAAATTCTGCTGAGCATAGTTGGCAGGTATGTATGTTTGCTCAATTGCTAGCAAACGAATCACCCATTCAGGTTGATGTTGTTAGAGTTATCGAGATTCTTCTAGTCCATGATATTCCTGAAATAGATGCTGGCGACCAGATTGTTTACCAATCAAAGAATGAAGAAGCTGTACAAAAAGAACAATTGGCGGCTGAACGTATCTTTGGGTTGCTACCTGAACCGCAGGCTACTTGGTGCATGAGCAGATGGGAAGAGTATGAAGCCAGACAAACTAATGAAGCTGTGTTTGCCTATGCCGTAGATCGACTCATGCCAGTGTTACAAAATCTTAGGAACTCAGGCCAAAGTTGGAAAGAGAACAGCATTCCTCTAGAAAAGATACTTAAGGTTAACGCTGCGATTGGAACTGCACTTCCATCTGTATGGAGTTACGTCGAGGTCCTTATCAAGGAGTTCTTTGCTGAAGAAATTATGTAAAAATTATGCGGCGGGATGTCCGTTGCTCTTTCAACATGAGTCATAGGGCGGTTAGAATGCCGAGTGAGTCAAACCGGCCATTTTCAGACGATGGCGACCGGCAATTATCGGGCAGTCTAATAACAAGATGCTGTCGACGCATTAGCATCTTTTTCAGGAATATTCAAAGTGACATATTCAACACCCGTATGAATTTGTACGTAGAAATACGTATATCACAACCCTTCCAAACAGTGTATATTTATCTAACTTTCAAACCCGTTAACACGCACACCGCATACACGGTGTGATGTATTCCACGAGTTTCCCAGAAGAGCATATTTGCGCAAGGTTTGATTCCCGTGAAGACGGGAAGATACCCCAATAGCCAACTTGTTAGAACAAGGGGAAAGACATGCACAGCAAAGGCCGCACCGCACAAGCAAGCAAGCAAGCAAGCAAGCAAGCAAGCAAGCAAGCAAGCAAGCAAGCAAGCAAGCAAGCAATTGGAACACCCCTCCTTGCAAAAAGTTCCTGTTCTAGGAGTTTTTTCAACTACTGCGCTATATCCTACCAACTTTTTTCGAGCTGTCGGGAAGCTTGCATATCGGCAACGAACGTCACTCTACGCGGCTTAAGAAAATCTCAGATGCTTGGTTTGTGGCTATGTCGCCCTCGTATGAGGTCACAGATTATTACTCGCTGCCGGGTGCGCTGTGGCGAGCCGGAGGTGGGTAAAACGGAATCTACCGCACAAGTCGGCATCGTTGCCGAGAAAATCCGCGCCACACTGGCAGAGCCATACTTATTCTTATTGAAAATTCAGCAAGAGGGCAGAATGGCGATGTATCAAGCCAAAGAAGAAGGGCGAAATTTGATCCGTTCCTCAATTCGCAAGGCAACAGCGATATGGTGCAGTGAATTAACTATATTCAGTGGCTCTTTCGGGTTATCTGCCGCCGAAAGTTGAATTTTAGAATGAATGGTCGGCGTGTTTCTTAACTTGCCAGTCGCGACTGGCAGGTTTGCAGCAAGTAATTTTGCTGTTAGCTGTGTAGCGATGTGCAAAAACGGAGTTTTTTCATGCCATTATCAATTGACCAACAAACCGAGCGAATTGTCAGGGTATCTTCAACATTATCTTTGTTGGCGGGAATGATTTTTTTTGTATATTCAGCTTATGTTGGTACATTCCTTGATGGCGGTTCGACGCAGGTTTTTATTGGTTTAGCCTGCTTATTTATACTACTTGCAGGTAATCTCATGATTGAAAGGATAGTTCTCAAAACTTACGAATAACAATTTAATATGCGAGAACTTACAAAAGAAGAGTTGGAGTTTGAAATTGCCATGCTCTCTAAAAATATTTATGTGCTTAAGGCGCTTGGAGTTGATATCCGCGAACCAGAAAAGAGACTTGCATTGTATCGCGCACAATTGTTAGCGATTATTCAAGCTGAACATAATGCAATATTGAAAATAAATTAGTAAAAAATCTTTAGTGCAAACTTTCGTCTCCGTTAAGAATGGTTTAATTGCAACGCAATAAGTTCCGAATTGGAAAATATGACCCGCTCAGACTTGATCGAACGAATTGCCAATCAATTCACTAATCTTCAACTCAAAGATGTTGAGCTTGGGATAAAGCTAATACTTGATGCCATGTCCAATGTCCTAGCCGAGGGAGGGAGTGTGGTCATACGTGATTTCGGAAGTTTTGCATTAAATTATCGCCCGCCACGCAAAGGTCGAAATCCAAAGACCGGCGAGGCAGTGATGGTTCCCGCCAAGTATGTACCGCACTTTTCGACAGGTAGGGGATTGCGTACGCGAGTGAACGAAGGTCACTCTAATTAAATTGAATTGAATGGTCGTAGCTACTGAGGGCAAGAGTCGTTCGAAGTTACTTGCGACGTACAGTCGGCCACCTTCGACGGTCGCGATCGGCAGCATTCTATTCAACAAAGTGAGACCTGTATGTCAACAATACCGGATATTCAGCCAGAGAATGTTGAAACACGCAAACTAACATTTATAGAGCGACTTTACTGGGATGAAACACATAACCATAAATTCGCAGATAAGTTTGCCAACTATCCCAAACCCACGGCGATGGAGGTTAATGCGGAAAAACAACAGCACTTCAAAATTATTCAGTCGAGCAAAAGCGCTATTCAACAGAGCCGTAGCATGATTGCGAAAGCCGACACAATTCTAAAGGAGGAGAAATGGGCTATGACAAGCGAAAACGAACTCTATCAAAGCCTTGACCGGCTTCTTGATTTAAATACAGCATTAACGATAAAACTCGGTCTTGCTGATACGGAAGTGGCTAGATTAAAGTTGGAAGTTTCACGATTGGAAGATGGACAACTAACCCTAACCGTGAAATTACAGGAATCCGAGAGTGAAGTAGGTCGATTGAATATGGTGGTGATTCGTCAAGAGAAAGACGAGGAATGGCTGAGACGGCATAAAAAATAATCTGATCGGATGCCCGCAGTATTTATTTTTGGAACAACTTTTAAAATGGAAGGCAGTTTATCTAGCCACATACCTACCTTGAAAAAAATAATCATGCCATATCAAACGAAAGAAGTTGAAATCCTGCTGGTTGAAGACAATCCTACCGATGCGGAGTTGGCCATTCGTGCGCTGAAGAAGAGCATTCTTGGCAACAAATTGGTCTGGGTCAAAGATGGTGCGGAAGCCCTGGACTTTATCTTTGCTACCGGTGCCTATACTGCGCGACAGGTGGCAAACGGCCCCGATTTGATCTTGCTGGACTTGCGTCTACCCAAGGTGGGTGGCATGGATGTGTTGCGCCGGATTAAAAGCGACGAAAGAACCAAAGCTATCCCTGTGGTGGTGCTGACTTCTTCAAAGGAGGATAGGGATGAAGCGGAGAGTTACCAACTCGGTGCCAATAGTTATATTTGCAAGCCGGTGGAGTTTGATGAATTCGTCAAGGTGGTGTCCGATCTGGGGATTTACTGGGTGTTGGTGAACCAACGTCGGCGATGGTAATGTGATTATGGAACAGGTGTCCACAAATCAACAGTTGCATATCTTGATGCTGGAAGATGCTCCCAATGATGCGGAATTAGCGGAGCATGAACTGCGCAAGGCCGGTATTGTTTTCACTTCAATGCGGGTGGAAACTCAGGATGCGTTCATCAGAGCACTCGAAGAATTTCGTCCTGACATCATACTGACAGACTACAAGCTGCCCGACTTCGACGGCATAGGCGTAGTATTATTCAACAATAAATCATGCGCCGAAAAAATACTTAAATACGCTGACAAGGCCATGTATCAAGCCAAAGCGGCAGGGCGAAATTCGATTCGCTTTTATCATTCTACCGGCGAATAGCATTTCTAATGAGACCGCAGTGAATAAGTGGAAAAAATTCATGGGGAAAACCCTAGAAAACCGCGGGATCAGGTCTTTCATTATGGCATTCTATGTTCCTTGTGATAGAGAACCTATATTATTGGTCGAGTCCCTCAATCCCCGCTATACTGCACACCATTCGCTTAAATGATTGCAGGAGAGCGCCATGCTAGACGAATTGAAACTCCCTAGAACCCTTGCCAAGCGGCTAGAAAAAGTTGCGGCGATTGTCCATATCAATCCCGGATCAATTGTTAACGCCGCTATCGAAGATCGGCTGAATTATTTGGAATGGAAGGAAAAAGCCATTGCCGAAGGGCAGGCCGACTTGAATTGCGGCAGGGTAATTTCAACCGAACAGCTACGGGAATCGCTTGCCAATCAACGGGCACAACGTGGTGCAACAAGCAAAAAAGCAGCTTGAGTGGTCGGTACGTTCCGGGCGAGATTTGCTGGCGATTGATTTCCATATAGCATCCGATAACCCGGTCGTTGCAGAGCAGGTGGTTAACTACATTATCAACCAAGCCGAATTGCTCACACGTTTCCCTCTGACAGGGCGGATACCCAAGCCGGGAGCTCCGCGCGAATTAGTTTTTACGCGCTATCCCTACAACCTCATTTATAGAGTTACCCGAACCAAGGTAAGGATAGTCAGGGTTATACACCAATCGCGTTTGTATCCATAGCAAGCTACAGCCTTGAAAAATTCTGTGTAACACAAGAATACTCAGGTTACGAATGGCCGCAATAGGGAAGCGAATTTTGGTAGTTCAATGGCAAGTTTGGGTTAGAAACGGTCCGATTGACATCCCGATTTTTGATCATTTAAATGGCTGCTTCCAGCTACATAAGAGTCAGCCATAGTACTCAGTATGAAAAGTAGTTTGGTGCTCGCTGAGCGTCATGGATTTGGTCTTATTCAGGCTCTCCAGTAGCGATCCAGCAGATATCCTCCGTCTTCACAAAGCAACACAATGGTACTTTGCGCCGACGCTATTGTCTTCAGTCACTGTTTGAAAATCCACTTTTGATTCTGCTGTGAGTTCCCAAAACCGTTTCTCATTACCTGTGAATATAAAGAAGGAAGAAGCTTTTTGAATACCTATATATAAAGGTTAAATAAACGGTTAGAGGTTAAAAAAAATAGTCATATTTTATAAATAATCAACATAATGCAAATTTGCACCATATTCCATCTGTCTTCGGATGAAATGTCATCTGTCACGTATTTATAGCTCATCAAGTTAACTGTTTTCGCTAAAACGTAGTCCATATGTCACGGAAATAGCAGTAATCGGGGATATTTAGCCACTAAGAACGAACTCAGCATGTTTTATTAGTGAGTAAATTAAACGAATTTTCCTGAAATCCACCTAGACCCAGTACAAATAGTGAAAATCATGATAGATGGAATACGTTTCTAGAAAACACAGTATTCCATTTGTCACGAATCGAATTCCATTTGTCACAAATAATTTACAAACACTATTTCTTACTCGGTGGTATTACCGTTGTTCCCAATACCTCTTGGTAACCAGAACTTAAGTCATCCGTGTAACTATCAAATTCCTTCTGCAGTTTTTTCATTTTTCTTGTATTCATGTCTTCTGGTTTCAAGTCGGGCGAAAAAAGGGGCAAATATTTAGCGTTATCTACAATTCCGGCTTCTCTTTCTGCAAGCAATATTTCAGGATTCTCCTGTCTTGTCCCTGCTTCACCAGTCAATAAGTATTCTGTGTACCAAGGGAAAGTATTAGCAATTGCGATGAGTGCTTTCGCTCCCGGTTCATGTTTGCCGACTTCAATTCCGATGAGTGAATTTTTTGGAATGCCGGTTTTATCAGCGAATGTCTGCCTGCCCATTTTTTGGGCTTCTCTTATGTTTCTAATTTTCTTCCCAATAGGGGTTGACATCAGTTCCATTATTATTCTATAGTTAGATCAACCTATAGTCTGATTGGATTATAGGCGGATGTAGTGCCACAACAACTTGAAAGACAATTATGAATGCATCGTCTGAACCTAGTCAATTAGCGCAAGAATCTTCAAGTAACGCTCTCTCGCTACCCCTAATTTCTCGCGAACGCTTTGCGGAGCTATCCGGCATTCCCGACGGTGTGCTTAAAGGTTGGATTAGCAAAGGGTACATCCCGGTGTACCACGTTGGCAAATATTGTTTGGTTAATTTGGCCACCCGCACGCAAATCGGATTTCTCACGAGAGAGGAGATCGATGCACTTCTGCGTGCGCCCGACCTGCGCACGTATTCGGGAAGACGTGACCATGCGCTCATATTGCTCGCCGTTCAGACCGGATTGCGTCTTTCCGAGATCATCGGTTTGTGTCGCCGTGACTTTTGTCTGACCACCGGTGCTCATGTGCGTGTCGTTGGCAAAGGCCGCAAGGAACGCTCCACGCCACTGACCAAGTCCACAGCAAATGTCCTGCGAGCCTGGTTGCGTGAGATCGAATCCGGCGATGATGCGATTGTATTTTCCAATGCACGAGGCGGTCGGCTGAGTGCCGATGGTGTCCAGTACCTGCTTGCCAAGCAGGTTGCTCATGCTGCTCAGACGTGCACATCACTGGCAAAGAAGAAAGTGACCCCGCATGTGCTGCGACACACGATGGCCATGGAGTTACTACAAGCAGGAGTTGAACGTAGCGTGATCGCCCTGTGGCTTGGACACGAGTCAATTGAGACAACACAAATATATCTCGATGCAAATCTGGAAATGAAGCAAGCCGCGCTTGATAAAGTCGAGCCACAACCCGGACGAATCGGTCGCTATCGCCCCGATGACGCATTGCTCGCCTTCCTCAAGTCACTATAAAGCCATGGAATATGCCGACTGTAAACACAACGCGATGCTTCTAAACTCAACACCAGTACGCGGGCCGCCTATTTCACTCGGCATATTCCTGGACTCGGGATAGTGGCGACTATGCCGATGTCGGCATAGGCGCCACACCTTTGCAAGCCACTTCATGATGAATGGAGGCAACATACTAACTCTACAAAAAATACTGGGACATGCAAACCTGACCATGACGATGCGCTATGCCCACCTTGCACCGGAACATCTTCTGGAAGCAAAATCACTCAATCCGCTTTCGCGGTTGACAGTTTGTTGACAGTGCAAAAAATAAGGAGTTACACCTAAGCGTAACTCCTTGATTATTGGTGGGCCCTCGCGGACTTGAACCGCGGACCAAAGGATTATGAGTCCTCTGCTCTAACCAACTGAGCTAAGGGCCCTTAACTTTACTCTTCGCCGTCGAGGAAACTTTTCAGTTTTTCCGAACGTGAAGGATGACGTAGTTTACGCAGTGCCTTGGCTTCGATTTGGCGTATGCGTTCGCGCGTTACATCGAACTGTTTGCCAACTTCTTCCAGGGTGTGGTCGGTGTTCATCTCGATACCGAAACGCATGCGCAATACTTTTGCTTCGCGCGGTGTGAGGCTGTCCAAAATATCTTTGGTCACATTGCGCAGGCTGTCGTATACCGCCGCATCAACCGGTGCCAGGGTATTGCCGTCTTCAATGAAGTCGCCCAGATGCGAATCGTCGTCGTCGCCCACCGGGGTTTCCATGGAAATCGGCTCTTTGGCGATCTTGAGTATCTTGCGGATTTTGTCTTCCGGCATTTCCATCTTGACGGCCAGTGTTGCCGCATCGGCTTCCAAACCTGTCTCTTGCAATATCTGGCGCGAGATACGATTCATCTTGTTGATGGTTTCGATCATATGCACCGGAATACGGATAGTGCGCGCCTGGTCGGCAATCGAGCGGGTGATCGCCTGGCGTATCCACCATGTCGCGTAGGTCGAGAATTTATAACCGCGACGATATTCGAATTTATCCACGGCTTTCATCAAACCGATGTTGCCTTCCTGAATCAGGTCGAGGAACTGTAATCCGCGATTAGTGTATTTTTTGGCGATGGAAATAACCAGACGCAAGTTAGCCTCAATCATGTCGCGTTTGGCGCGGCGAGCTTTGGCTTCGCCATTGGTCATTTGCTTGTTGATCTCTTTCAGGTCTTTGACCGGAATACCCACGCGCTGTTGCAAATCGTACATCTTTTTCTGCTGATCGATGATCGCTGCCTGATAACGGGAAAGCGTCTCGCTGTATGGTTTCCTGGCGGCAATCTCTTGCTTGACCCAGTCCATGTTCTCTTCGTTTTGCGGGAACACCTTAATGAAGTGCTGGCGCGGCATGTGTGCTTTGGTAACACAGAGTTCCTGAATGCTACGCTCGTGGCCGCGCACTTCTTCTACCAAGCCGCGCATGGTGTCGCACAAGGCATCCACTTGTTTGGCCGAGAAACGGAACTGCATTAATTCATCGGAAATCTGCGACTGAATTTTGTCGTATTGTTTGCTGCGATAGCCATATTTTTCGTATGATTTGCCCAGCTTGCTAAACAAATCAGCGATAACCGCGAAACGTGCCAAAGCATCTTCTTTGAGTTGCGCCAAATTGGCTGCAGCAGCGGCATCACCGTCTTCTTCTGACTCTTCCTCGTCATCCACTTCCTCTTCATCGATATCTTCTTCGACAACAGGCTCTGCCACCGTATCATCTTGAACATCAATGAAGCCATCAATCACTTCGTCGATGCGCAATTCTTCCTTGGTCACTTTGTCAGCCAGTGCCAGAATTTCAGCGATGGTCGCGGGACAGGCCGAGATGGCCTGAATCATGTGCTTCAAGCCCTCTTCGATGCGCTTGGCAATAACGATTTCGTCCTGGCGTGTAAGCAGACCCACTGTACCCATTTCACGCATATACATGCGCACCGGATCTGTCGTGCGGCCGAAATCGGAATCTACGGTAGAGAGCGCGGCTTCTGCTGCTTCTACAGCGTCTTCATCTGCTGCAACAGGAGTTGCATCGGACATCACCTGATTCTCAACGTCAGGTGCCTGATCATGGACGGTGATGCCCATGTCATTAATCATGCTGACTACACCTTCGATTTGCTCGACTTCAAGCATTTCGGGCAAGTGGTCGTTAATTTCGGCAAAGGTTAAATAGCCGCGCTCTTTACCCAGCAGGATCAGCGCCTTTAAGCGCGTGCGGCGCTCCTCAACATCTTGCAATTGCTCGGCTGGATTTAACTCTTGTTTTGCATTGGCTGTTTGTTTGGCTTTAACTGCCGCTGGTTTGGCAGGAACGGGCTTTTTGTTCTGTTGCTGAGTCGCCATTTTCGGTGAATCCTCAAATAAAATTTTTACATACTGCAGCACCAACAAGACCGACACGGTGCCAAAAAGGTCGACGATTATATCAGATTCTCAAAACTTTTCCTCAGCTTAGACTAGCTTAACTTCTTTGCGCCACTTGCAAGTTACGTGCCTGAGCTTGTTTTTTCAGCTCTTTGCGCCTTTAATTGATTTCGTTCGCCCACAAGCTGCTCGTAACGTTTTCTTTCTTGCTCGCCCATTGCCAGCCCCCTTGCTTCCAAGAAAGCAATTTCCGAATCTACAGCCTCAAGCTGCAATTTTTGGAGAACACCCTTAAACTCAGCCGCAACATCGAAGTCTTCACCCCACTGCATAACTTCGCCTTGCGCCTGAGCAAAAGTTGCTTCATAAATTGTCCCTTGAAATTGCTGAATCATTGCTGCCGTACTCGTCTCATCTGCCGATTCACGCAACCAATCAGCCAATGCGGCAATGGCAGCCCCTTCCGGCCCTTCGCCCAGCCAATCATTTGGTAATTCGCGTGCCAATTCCGGACGCATTACCAGACAGCGCAACAAAGTGCGCAAGCCGGAAGGCGCGGAACGCTTGGCCTTGGGGGGCGCTGCCCGTTGTGGCGCAGCCACAGGCTTGATAGCGTATAAAGCCTCCAACTCTGCCTGGGTGACGCCCGCCAGTGCCGCTACTTCCTTGCGCAGTAGCAGCGCAGCGGTAGGGGCTGTGATGGCAGTAAGTAGCGGCTTTGCTTTTTGTAGTAATGCACTGCGACCTTCCTGCGTAAGCAGATCGACTTGCGCTGTCAGTTCGCGCAACAAATAGCCGGATAATGGCAGTGAGTTTTCAAGTTCGTGCTCAAAAGCTTCTGTGCCAAATTCGCGGATATAGGTATCCGGGTCGTGCTCTTCCGGCAGGAACAAAAATCCTATGCGCTTGCCATCGACCAGTTGCGGCAACGCATTCTCCAAAGCACGCCACGCGGCTTTTTGACCAGCCTTGTCGCCATCGAAGCAAAACACAACTTGTTCGCATAGACGTAATAATTTTTGTACATGAAATGGCGTGGTTGCCGTACCCAAGGTCGCCACGGCATATTCCACGCCATGTTGCGCCAAAGCCACCACGTCCATATAACCTTCGACCACGACCACACACTGTTGCGCACGAATGGATTTTTGCGCTTGGAACAGACCGTAAAGTTCATGGCCTTTTTCAAACAGCGGAGTTTCCGGAGAGTTGAGATATTTTGGCTCGCCTTTATCCAATATCCGCCCGCCAAAACCGATGACCTGGCCGCGTACGTTCACGATAGGAAACATGATGCGATCACGGAAACGATCATAACGTTTGTCGTTTTCGCCTTCGATCACCAGCCCGGTTTCAACCAAACTCGCATCTTGATAATTAGGTACGGCACTGCTGAGATTTTGCCAGGCATCAGGCGCATAACCGATGCCAAAGCGCGCAGCAACTTCGCCGCTCAAGCCTCGCCTTTTCAGGTATTCGATGGCGCGCGGAGTTTGTTTCAATTGTTCACGATAGTAACGCGTGGCAGTTTGCATCAACTCATACAGGTCGGGCGCCACTTTGTGTTGCGGCACATTGGAAGTTTCCTGCGGAACGGCCACCCCGATGCCTCTGGCGAGTTCTTCCACCGCCTCCACAAAACCCATGCCTGCGTGTTCCATGACGAAACCGATAGCCGTGCCATGCGCACCACAACCGAAGCAGTGATAAAACTGCTTGGATTGGCTTACCGTAAATGAAGGAGATTTTTCGTTATGGAAAGGACAGCAGGCAACGAAGTTGGCACCTGCTTTTTTGAGCGGCAGATAGCGCTCGATCACGTCAACAATGTCGAGACGATTGAGCAGGTCCTGAATGAAACTTTTTGGAATCACTCCGCCCTCGCTATTAAATCTTGGGAATCGTAAGCTGCAGAATTTCAGCCTTCACGGCCTACAAAACACTTACTTGGACAACTGCGCCTTAATCAAACCGGAGACTTTACCCATTTCGGCGCGTCCGGCCAACTTGGGTTTAATCGCGGCCATCACTTTGCCCATATCTTGCGGGCCGGCGGCACCTGTTGCGGCGATCACCTCAGCGATGGCAGAAACAATTTCAGCCTCACTGAGTTGTTGCGGCATATAAGACTGCAATACCGTCACTTCAAACTTTTCCACATCGGCCAAATCTTGGCGTTTTGCCGCCTCGTATTGACTAATTGAATCGCGGCGCTGCTTCAACATTTTTTCGATGATGGCAACAATATCCGCATCGGTCAGCTCAATACGCTCGTCAACCTCGCGCTGCTTCATAGCAGAAAGCAAAAGACGAATCGCCCCAAGGCGCGCAGTTTCCTTGGCGCGCATCGCGGTTTTCATATCTTCAGTGATTTGCTGTTTCAGACTCATCAGAACAAAAGCCGCAACCTGAAAGGATTGCGGATTCGACTTTAAGAATGGATTAAAACAACTTCGGAGGAAGAGTCTGGCTACGCAGGCGCTTGTAATGGCGCTTAACTGCGGCGGCAAGCTTGCGCTTACGTTCTGCGGTAGGTTTTTCGTAAAACTCGCGAGCACGCAATTCAGTTAACAGGCCTGTCTTTTCCACAGAGCGCTTAAAGCGACGCATTGCCACTTCAAACGGCTCATTCTCTTTCACACGTATGGTCGTCATGCAAACTACCCTATCCAAAAATTTTGAGGGCGCGATTCTAGCAAAACAACGGGCTGTTCCACAACCGATATTTTCGCCTTTTTCCATATCTGGAATTAAGAATAAAGCCGCTTTTGTGCCTTTAATTAGGACTTCAGTTCTGATTATGTGTTTAACAATGTGTGCCAACAGGTTATATATGTTGAAATAACCTTCTGTTGGCGTACTACAACACGCCAACATCATGAGCTTGACAAAACCAGGCTATTTACGTTTAACTCGTTCTTAGTTGTCTGACGCAAAAAGGCTGAAACGTTGTGACTTCGTTATCCGGCGGATAATCTGGATAATCTACTAACAATAACCATTTCTTAGAGGAATCGACTTCATTATGAAAAAATCACTCGCGCTACTTGCTGTACTGGGCTGCTTTTCTCAATCAAGCACGGCTGCAACGACAACACTAGCCTCCAATCAAGCCGCTTGGGCAAGCGCCGGACAATCTGGCTACCATTCATTAGCTGAAGAATTCGGTGCTGCACTTAGCTACAAGCCGGTAACTCCAGCAGCACCTCTTGGAATTACGGGATTTGACATCGGTCTTGAAGCTTCGTCTACCTCTCTGACTACCGATGCAAAAACAGCTTGGCAAAATTTAATACCCGGCACAAGCACCCCCTCTTCCATCATAGTACCCAAGCTGTATGTTGCGAAGGGGCTTCCTTTTGACATTGATGTTGCAGCATTCGTTTCTGCAGTGCCCACCACTAGCATTACACTTACCGGCGCTGCAATAAGCTACGCTATTATTGGTGGTGGAGTAGCTTTGCCAGCTATCACCATACGGGGGGCGTTTACAAACCTTAGCGGCATTGATGAGCTTTCCTTTAATACCAAGAGTTTGGATATTTCAATCTCAAAAGGATTTTTAGGATTCACACCTTATGCGGGTGTAGGTGAGGTTTGGGTGAGCAGTTCCACCACGAACGCATATGCTCAACTGGCAGGAATCACATCGGAAAGCTTCAATCAGCCAAAAGTTTACGTAGGTCTGAATATCAATTTGGGACTGCCTAACCTCGCGCTTGAAGCCGACACCACCGGTGGCATTTCAACTTACAGCGCAAAGATTGGTCTGCGCTGGTAAGTTTTTAGTGTGGATATCGGGTGCAATACTTATGTCTCGCACCCGGTTTAAAGAATTACTTTCCTGAAAGCAAAGCCCATTGTTGCGGCCATTGCGCCATCGGGTCGCGTGTGAAGCCGCTTTTGCCGAATTGCTGCCAGCGCCCGATCACGTAACACACCAGCAGATTGGACAGCACACCTGCATCTGCTTCGCTGGCAAGTTTGCCCTGTGTAGCCGCTATACGCAGAGATTGTTTCAGCGTCGCCTCGACGCGATCCAAAAACTGGTTAATGCGCTGTTGCAGACGCTCGTTTTCATTCACCAGTGCATCACCGATCAGCACCCGCGTCATGCCGCGATTCTTTTGCGCGAACCCTAGTAATAAGGCAACAATCCCTTCCACCTGTTTGAAGCCGTCACTTTCATCGGCGCTGATTTTATTGATCAGCCCAAATACGGTTTGCTCGATGAATTCGATCAGGCCTTCAAACATCTGCGCCTTACTGGCGAAATGCCGGTACAGGGCCGCCTCGGAAAGGTCTAACTTAGCCGCAAGCGCCGCCGTGGTGATTTTCTCGCTCTTGGGTTGCTCCAACATCTCGGCAACAGTTTGCAGAATTTGTAATTTGCGCTCTCCCGGTTTTGCAGTAGCCATCTTGATTCCCCTTAGTTCAGCCGCAGAAATATGCGCGGCAGTTCTATCACGTTGCATAATTTAATATCCACATAACTTGGCGCGCGCGGTGCATCACTAACCCATACGGTTTTCATCCCAAGGCGCTTCGCTGTTTGCAAATTTTCCGCACTGTCTTCCACCATCACGCATTGCGACGCTTGCAGGCGATGTTTATGCAACAAACGTCGAAATCCTGCCGCCTGCGGCTTGGGACGATAACGTGAATGCTCGATGGCGAAAACATCCTCAAACAAATCATCCACCCGCAGCAACTTCAGCACAGCATGCGCGTAGTGTTCCGGCGCATTGGTAAACACCAGCTTCTTGCCCGGCAACCGTTGCAGGGTGCGTCTCAATCTCGGCTCGCGCAACACCATGTGTTGCAAATTCGGAAACTGATGCGTGTGCCACAAAAAATGATCAGGATCGGTGTTGTGGTGTTTGATCAATCCGCTCAGTGTCGCGCCATAACGTTGCCAGTAATCAACACGCAAAGCATTCGCTTCATCCGCATTCAACTGCAAGTGTTCTTGCAGATAAGCCGTCATGCTGTGATTGATATGCGGAAATATGTGCGGTGTCGCATTATGCAAGGTGTTATCCAGATCGAAAATCCATACCGGATTATTCATGCTGACATCCCGCCTGATATTAGCGAGATTTTCACTTGCTTTTAATCAGCGTACCTACGCCCTCATCCGTCATAATTTCCAGCAACAGCGCATGTTCCACACGGCCATCGATAATATGCACCGAGCGCACCCCGCCGCGCGCGGCATCAAGTGCCGAGCCAATCTTTGGCAACATTCCGCCGGAGAGCGTGCCATCCGCCACCAAGTCATCAATCTGTTTTGGAGTCAGGCCCGTGAGCAACTTGCCGTTCTTGTCCAGGACTCCCGGTGTGTTGGTGAGCAGCACCAGTTTTTCAGCGTGCAATACTTCTGCCAGCTTGCCAGCCACCACATCGGCATTGATGTTCAGCGTCTCGCCATCCGGCGAAACACCGATAGGCGCGATGACGGGAATAAAATCGCCGGAATCCAGAAAGTTGATAATCGACGGATCAATTTTATTGATGTCGCCGACCAGGCCGATATCGAGCATCTTACCCGGCTCATCGATGCTTTCCAGCAACATCTTTTCGGCGCGAATAAAGCTGCCGTCCTGCCCGGTCAAACCGACGGCCTTGCCGCCGTAGCGATTAATTAGATTGACGATGTCCTTGTTGACCTTGCCCAACACCATCTCGACCACATCCATCGTTTCTTCGTCGGTAACGCGCATGCCCTGGATAAACTCGCCCTTTTTGCCAACCTTTTTCAAAAGATCGTTAATCTGCGGGCCACCGCCGTGAACGACAACAGGGTTCATACCAACCAATTTAAGCAGCACCACATCGCGTGCAAAACCTTCTTGCAGCTTAGGGTCGGTCATGGCGTTACCACCGTATTTAATGACAATGGTTTTATCGAAGAAACGCTGAATATAGGGCAGCGCCTCGGAAAGGGTGTGCGCTTTTTGTGCCGCTGTGGCAGGAGTTAATGACATGGTTATTCCCATAGAAAACTGGCGCGCATTCTACATCAAAACAAACATTTTTCGTCACCCTAAAATAAAACAGACACCATTCGGAGCCTGCTCTACGCGAAGTCTGCGCTTACTGAAATATGCTTGATTGCAAAATCTGCTAACGATGATCGTGAATTTCCGCCGACCCGAGGTGTTTATAGCTTAATGCCATTTTCTTGACGGTTGCCTCAACACTGATTGTTTGTTTTCGCTGATTGGCATATTCGATCTCCAGACTCACCGCAATCTGATCATCGATATTGAGCTCTCTCTTCAAACCCACCAACATTAGAAACAACTTATGCGACCCAAATGCCGTAGTGCGGTGCGCCGGCAAGGGCAAGCTATCCACCACCTGCGCGTTCATTTTTCCCCGATTCTGAAAAACTCGGTGAATTTCCACTCTGTCTGCGGCCTCGGTACTAACTGAAATCAACTTCGCCGGTGTCACGGTGGTGATATTTAATTCCAGCGTTGCCGAGTTCTGTCCCGGAATAGACTCTCCTACCCAAACATGACTCACTACTGCATCGTTAGGCCCCCCCCAAACACTGCCCGACAAACCAAGCAACAAGACACAAAGTGATTTATTCCACATATTTTGCTCCTGTCGCTAGTTTGAATGATGCATATGCTCGTCATGGATTTCGTTCAATGGCCTAACTTCGGCCTTAACTTCAACTTTTTCTTTATGCTTGTCGGAAAATTGAAGTATCAACGTCAAAGGCACGCGGTCACCCGCGACAAGTGCTTTCTTCAAGCCGATCAGCATGAGGTGATTGCCATTGCTGCCCAGTGCAGTCTCTTGCCGGGCTTTAAGTGGAAAGTCATCCAGCGCACGCATTTTCATCATGCCGTTTTCCTCAGTCATACTGTGTATCTCGACACTTTTGGCGGCAGCACTGCTCACTGCAACAATATTCGCATCTTTTTGGCTGATAATGTCCAACCCAACGCTGGCACTATCCTGCCCCGGGACAGTGGCTCGCGCCCATGCTCCGCTGATTGTCACCTCGCCCGCAATCGCCTGTGCAGTACACAAACACAAGATCAAACCTGCCAACTGATATTTTTTCAAAATCATCTCCCCAGAAAACGCCTTGAGCAATTACCCATGGCGCGTCATTCTAGCTTGAAATAAGCCTCTTGAAATAAGCCTATAGTTGCCAGCCGAATATTTGACATATGCAACTGCGGCATTTTGTCGCACCCCATGCACGGGTTTAAATCGGTAGAATCATCACCATGAATTCCTCTTTATCGGCAACCCAGACCGGACATGTCCAACTTCAGCGCCTTATCGCACTGCGGGCTATTGCCGTATTCGCTCAATTCGCAATACTGGCGCTGGTGCGCTATTTTTTGGAAATCACATTATCCTGGATACCGATGATCATTTGTATCTGTGCGCTGGGAATATTTAATTTGCTTTCCTGGTTGCGCTTGCGCACGAACTCCGCAGTTTCGAACACAGAATTGTTCGTGCAGCTATTGGTCGATGTATCAGCTCTTTCTGTGTTGCTGTATTTTGCCGGAGGTTCGACCAACCCGTTCGTATCACTCTATTTATTGCCATTGGTCATCGCTGCCGCAACCTTGCCGGCGCGCCACACATGGGCTATGGCAATCTTTACCACCGCTTGCTATACCATCTTAATGAAATTTTACCGGCCACTGCAAAACTCCCATGCGCCGGAAAGCGAAAACGATATGTCCACCGCCATGTCTGGCCATGATCACATGCTCATGATGGGCGGCATGCCGCAAGACGATGCTTTTAACATGCACGTGATCGGCATGTGGCTGGGATTCGTCATCAGCGCGGTTGTAGTTGCGTATTTCGTGGTGAAAATGGCAAATGCTGTGCGCGAACGCGATGAGACTCTGGCTCGAATACGCGAAGCGACTTTACGCAATGAACGTATTGTCGCGCTGGGGATACAAGCCGCCAGTGCGGCGCATGAATTGGGCACACCGCTTTCCACATTGGCAGTCGTTATCGGTGAACTGCAACATGAAACTGAAACCCTGCCGGAATGGCGGGAAAGCTTAACGCTACTCGATGGTCAAGTGCGCAACTGCAAGCGTATCCTCGATAAACTGCTGGCTAAAGCGCAAGACACCATGCCGCAAACACCCCAGTCCCTGGAAAAATATATTCTTGCCACATTGGATGAATGGCAACTGTTGCGCCCCACCGTGCAGCATCGCTATCATTCTTCAGGCAAACAACCCGCCCCGCAGATGCGTATTGATCCATCGTTGAGAGCCGCCTTGCTCAACTTGCTCAATAACGCTGCCGATGTCTCGCCGCATGAGATTGATATCAATGTGCGGTGGAATGAGGCAAATTTCTTTTTCGAAATTCAGGACAACGGGCATGGCCTCACCCCGGAAGCCGCAGCCAATGTTGGCTCGGCCTTTTTCACTACCAAGCAAGAGGGAAGAGGACTTGGATTATTTCTTGCCAATGCAACCATCGAGCAGATGGGGGGTAAAGTCAGATTGTTTAACCGGGTAAGTGGCGGTGCCACGACTGAAGTTATTTTGCCGCTGCCCAAAACAACTATATGAACTATTCCTCCAACGAAAAACCTTCTTTGCTGCTGGTTGATGATGACAGCACATTTTGCGGGGTACTCGCCCGTGCGCTTGAAAAGCGCGGTTTTACCGTGACAGTTGCCCACAATGTCGAACAGGCACTACCTGTGGCAAAAAACAACCCTCCGGAATACGCCGTTGTCGATTTAAAAATGGACGGTGCATCCGGCCTGGTGTTGACCAAGGCTTTGCATGATCTCGATCCTGCCACACGCATTGTGATGCTGACGGGTTATGCCAGCATAGCCACGGCCGTGGAGGCGATCAAACTTGGGGCAACTCAGTATCTTGCGAAACCCGCCAATGCCGATGAAATCGTTGCCGCATTCGGTCACAATGCAAGCGCAGAACTCCAACTCAATGTCCAGCCTGCCACGGTTGACCGACTTGAGTGGGAGCATATCCAGCGCGTTTTGCAAGAACAGCAGGGGAACATTTCTTCCACCGCACGCCTGCTTAATATGCACCGGCGAACTTTACAGCGCAAGCTGGCAAAACGACCGAATGTTTAGAGGTTCCCTTTAGACTTCACTGCTATCCGACTTCACGCAAAAATTCGCAATTAATTCCCTCTATAATATTTCGGACATTTTACGGCCAGTTGTTTAGAATGGACGAAAGCATGGCCACACCGCCATGCATGATGCAAGCCAAGGGAGTAAGCATGAGCACCAGCAGTTCTCGAGTAAATCTACAACAAGCTGTCCTTAATCTCGACACGCTTCCATCGATGCCGGTTATCACGCAAAAAATTCTGGCACTAGACCTCAATAGTGACGAGGGCGAAATGGTCATGCTCAAGCTCATTGAGAAAGACCCTCAGATCGCCGCTAAAATCATCGGCCTGTCGAACTCGCCTTTATTCGGCTCGTCAAAACATGTCTCTTCGGTTGCCGATGCCGCGATGTTGCTGGGCATCACTCGGGTTAAATCAGTCACTATCGGTATTGCTGTAATGTCCTCTCTGGCAAAGAAGTCTAGCGGAAAACTGGATATTCAAAAACTCTGGATGCACAGTCTGGCAATTGCATTGGCATTGCGTACTATTTCACGCGCCATGCCGCAAAAATTAAGGCCGCTCGATGACGAAATATTTTTGGCGGGTTTACTGCATGATATTGGCTACATGGTGCTAAATAATCTGGACCAGGCTCGCAGTGATGAACTGCACACCCGTTTAGACGCCGAAAAAAATCGCTCTTGTATCGATATCGAAGCAGAATTACTGGAAATGAATCACGCTGAATTGGGTGCCGAACTTGCCCGCCACTGGGGTTTGCCGGATTCAATTGTTTCAATCTTGCGCTATCACCATGACCCTGCAAATGTGCAAGCATCGGAAGGCCAGCCACTGGTCAGCATGATCAGTCTTGCCGAAAAAGTGCTGGTATCGTTTGGCATCCCCGAGCACACGTCATCTGAAATCAGCCCCGAAGAGTGGGCCGGGTTAGGAATTGACCCGGAAAAAGCTGAAGAACTAATCGGGCAGATAATGCAACAGGCCGAAGAAGCCTCAAAAACCGCCGGTGGGTTTCCTTAGGACTTCATTCCCGGTTGGATAACACTAAAATCCATGATCTGTGGTTGATTTTTTCCAACTACCGTTTTCAATAACAAAATGGATTTTTTATTGACTTGATATGAATATGAATGTCTCATTCATATCAGTTTGCAGTCGCTCAAACGCTGCGTAATTATGTGTTCATGAAGGTTGCTGACCGACCCTTCACGACTGACTAACCGGAAGCCAATCTGGAAATATACCAACGCTGCAATAAAGTGTCTAAACAATATACCCGATGTCAGTATCCTAATCAGAAAAATCCTTTCCCCATAAATCATTGCAATGTTTTGAGAAATTTCTTGCAACTTTTTGGGCTTATTGCCGCCCCCAAAATTTATCTATAGAATAACCTCGTGAATTGTAGTGTTACTTCAAGCATGCTTAACGGTCTGACTAACTTGCATTATTTTGTCAACTGATTAACAAATCTTTAACTACACTTCACAATGACGCGGATACTCTTTTGGATCCAACTAAAATTATTAATCACGTGGAGTAACAAGATGGCAGAACAAAAATTAGGGAATCCTGCGGTCGTCGGTTTGGGAGGATTTGGTCTTACGACTTTGATATTGCAGTTTCATAATGTGGGATGGATGGGGGTTGGTCCGGTCATCTGGCTTGGTTTGATTTTTGGCGGCTTGGCACAGATGATTGCTGGCTTGCAAGAGATGAAAACGGGAAATAACTTTGGTTATTGCGCTTTTACTGCTTACGGTTGTTTTTGGATATCACTTGCCTTGCTGCTGATTGGCAACCAGTTCAATGTTTATGTTTCAAGCACAACTGATATCGGGTGGTTTCTGGTAGCTTGGACTGCCTTCACAGCTATCCTCTGGGTGGGCTCATTGCGCATCAGCCGTGCTTTGGGAATATTATTCACACTTTTATTGATCGGCTTTGTGCTACTGGATTTTGCACACTTTGGTCATCCAGGGCTTACCGTGGTGGCCGGCTACGAACTGATGGTGACGGCAGGAATGGCTTGGTACATTATGGCACACCTGATTTTTGCCGATGTATTTGGTCGGAATGTGCTCCCGATTGGAAAACCCTGGCTTTAAGACCCATTACAGCATGAAAACACTGTCCGTTTGATTCAGTAATTTTGTATTTTAATCTTCGCAAATGTCTTGGGAATGAAAAACAGAGCGTGCTAATCACACTCTGTTTTTTTGTGACTTAAAATCGGGGTAAATCCGCCGGTGCACTGATTGAATCAAACCGTTTGTCAGTCATCGACTTAAGAAAAGCGATCAAACCGCCTTGCTCTTTTGTACTGAGTTTGAGCGGTTTGATTAGACCGTCCTGATTAGGGTTCTTCGAATTTCTACCCTTGTTGTAACGTGCTTCTACCTGCGTCAAATAATTATTGTTCCCGCGAAGCTGTGAAACTGGATATGCTTCAACCCCAAAAGCCTAAAGGAAGATAAGCAGCCAAGTTTCACCTCAGACAGACCACCAGTACATCCATGCAATTTGATTATCCGGCTCTTGCTATAATCCCGCCTTGATATTCGACTGATACATTATGAAATTTGCACTGATTCTTTTGTTCTTAATCCTTCCGCTGCCCTCAACTGCCGTTGAGATAGCTCTACAACCCGCTCCGGGATTGGCGGCAAAATCTTATGTGCTGTATGACTACACCAGCAATCAGATTTTAGTAAGTAAAAATGGCGACGAACGTGTGGAGCCTGCTTCCTTAACCAAGTTGATGACCGCCTACATCACCTTCAGTGCCATCAAGCAGGGCAAGTTATCGCTCTCTCAAAAACTAACTCCATCCAACTACGCGTTGCGCATTCACGAGGAAGAGTCACGCATGTTTTTGGAAGCAGGCAAAGCCGTTTCAGTTGAAGAGTTATTGCACGGGCTGATTGTGGATTCGGGCAACGATGCAGCACGCGTGCTGGCGGAAAATATAGCCAATCATGAAGTGGCTTTTGCTTCCGATATGATGAATAGCGAAGCAAAGCGTCTTGGAATGAATAACACCCACTTCGTCAATGCTACCGGCTTGCCGGAAGAACAGCATTACAGCAGTGCCCACGACCTGGCTGTGCTCGCGGCAGCCATCATTCGTGACTTCCCCGAGTTTTACTCCATTTATGCAATGCGCGAATTTCAATACAACAACGTCAAACAATTCAACCGCAACCAATTGTTATGGCTCGACCCTTTTGTCGATGGAATGAAAACCGGCCACACTGAAAGCGCGGGCTTCTGCCTAGTTGCCTCCGGCAAACGGGATCAGCATCGCCTGATCTCGGTGGTACTGGGCGCAACATCGGAAAGTTTGCGCAGCACGGAAAGTCAGCGTTTGTTAAATTACGGATTCCAGAATTTTGACGTAGTGCCGCTTTACAAAAAAGATCAGCCGGTCACCTCGGTACGCACCTGGAAAGGCACCGAAAAGAATACCGATATCGGCTTTCGTGCCGATCAGTTCGTTACAATTCCAAAAGGACAACGCGATCAACTCAAAGCCACGCTTGAAACACAGCAACCACTCATCGCGCCAATTGAAAAAGGCGCAAAGGTCGGTACTTTGAAAATTGCATTGTATGGCAAGCCGTTTGTCGAACTTCCGCTGGTGGCGTTGGATAACATTCCCTTGGCCAATGTATTTTCGCGCGGTGTAGATACGATACGATTATTATTTCAATGAATGATGAGAAAGCAATGACGGTCTATTTGAACGGCGAGTTTCTTCCGCTTTCTGAAGCAAAGATTTCAGTGCTGGATCGGGGCTTCATCTTTGGTGACGGGGTATATGAAGTCATACCGGTTTATTCGCGCCATATCTTTCGGCTGCCGGAACACTTGCGACGCTTAAGCAACAGCCTTGACAGCATAAAGCTCATCAATCCTTACGACAATGCAGAGTGGACGAATATCCTCGAAAAATTAGTCGCCGGTAACGAACCTGAAGACCAATATCTTTATGTGCACATCACGCGCGGCGTGGCAAAACGGGATCACGCTTTTCCCAACCCGCCCGTGCCTCCCACTGTATTTTTGATGAGCTACCCGCTCAATACACCGCCTGCCTCCCTGTTGCAAAATGGAATCAGTGCTATTACCGCGCCTGACAATCGCTGGTTGCGCTGCGACATCAAGGCTATCTCCCTTCTGCCCAATGTGCTACTGCGGCAATTGGCCGTAGATGCGGGTTGTGCTGAAACAATCATGATACGCGACAATAAGTTCTTGACCGAGGGCTCTTCCAGTAATATCTTCGTGGTGAAAGATGGCGTCTTGCTTGCACCACCCAAGGATAATTTGATGCTGCCCGGCATCACCTACGATGTAGTTCTTGAACTCGCTGCGGAAAACGCCATTCCTCATCAAGTACGCAAAGTACTGTTGAGCGAAGTGCTGGGAGCCGATGAGTTATTGCTCACTTCTTCAACCAAGGAAGTACTGGCGATTACCGAATTGGATGGTAAACAAATTGGCAACGGCAAACCCGGCCCCATGTTTGCCAAACTGCACGGGCTTTACCAAAACTTTAAACAAGAGGTGATGCGCGCATGACATTGGAACACAGTCTCATCGAATACCCCAGTGACTTTCCCATCAAGGTATTCGGGCAATCACAGGAAGGTTTTTCGCGTGCCGTCATTGAGGTTATATCGCAATACGATCCCGGTTTCAAAGCATCCAGCATTGAAATGCGCAACAGCAAGACTGCACGTTACGTCAGTCTGACCTGCACCGTACGAGCCACTTCGCGTGAACAACTGGATACTATTTATCAGGCACTGTGCGACCACCCGATGGTGGTAATGGCGTTATGAGAATTCAGGAACAAGGAACAAGGAACAAGGAAACCGGCGCGGAGCATCCGAGTTTTACCCGGCCCCCTAAATCCCTGATCCCGAATCCAGAAATTCGCTCTTTGGGGCTTGTCGAATACGAATCAACTTGGCAGGCCATGCGACAATTCACCGAGCAACGCATCACCGAAACCCGGGATGAAATCTGGCTGCTGCAACACCCGCCCACCTTCACCCAAGGCCAGGCGGGTAAGCCTGAGCATTTACTCGATGCGCACGACATCCCTGTGATCAAGATTGACCGCGGAGGTCAGATAACGTATCACGGCCCTGGGCAAGTTGTCGCTTATCTGCTGCTGGACTTGCGCCGCTGGAAAATCAACGTGCGTGAATTAGTCAGACTGATGGAGCAAGCAGTGATCGATTTGCTGTCCGAATACGGCATTAACACACAAGGGCGCGTAGATGCTCCGGGGGTCTACGTCGAAGATGCAAAAATTGCCGCCCTCGGCTTGAAAATACGCAAAGGCTGTTGTTATCACGGATTATCGCTGAACGTAGATATGAACATGGCTCCGTTTACCTACATTAATCCCTGCGGGTATCAAGGATTGCGCGTCACCCAGATGAAGGATTTGGGCATCAACATTCCCATCCCAGCTATTGAACAACAACTTGCCCGGAGACTTACGTTTCTATTACAAAAACACTTGGGAAATAAAAATACCGGGTAAAAATTGCGCAAGCATTGGAAATTTGATTCGGGGTCGGACTGTCCCAATCTAGTTTATCAGGAATCAGGCTTTTCCCACTTTTCCGGATGCCCGAAGAAATAGCCCTGAGCATAATCGACTCCAAGTTCGATCAACACGTTAGCGGAAGCCCGATCTTCTACGAACTCTGCCACAGTCTTCAGCCCAAACTCATGCGCCATCCGATGTATGTGATCGACCATGATGCGGTCACGCCCGTCAATAGCGACTTGCTGGACAAAACTACCTTCGATTTTGACATAATCGACAGTCAGGTATTTCAGGTATAGGAACGATGAGAACCCGCTGCCAAAATCATCCAGGGCGAAGGCGATTTTCTTTAACCGCAACTCATCGATGACTTCTTTCACTTTGCCGATGTTGTGCAATGCTTCACGTTCTGTAATCTCAATGACGATGCGGCTAGAGTCAATATTCCACTTGGCGAGCTGCCCGGGTATGGTACGCATCCATTCGGTGTCATTAAATGTCGCGGAGGACAAATTAAAGAACATTTTTGCATCCGGATAATGGTCGGAAAGACTGGACAACTGCTGCAGTCCGCTATTGAACACAGCCAAGTCCAACTCTTGCAACATCCTCAATTCGTCCGCCACTTCAATAAACTGTCCGGCTGATAAAATGGTATCCCCGTCTCGAATGCGCGCCAATGCTTCGAAGGCAAAAATTTGTTCCCCTCTCAATCCCACGATTGGCTGTAAAAAGGCTTCAATACGCTTTTCTGCCAGCGCCCGACGCAAAAAATCACCTTGTTTAACAATTTCCATCATGGTGCGATCCTGGTCAGACTCTGCCGTCATCACCCGATTTTTGCCCCCCTTCTTGGCTTTATACAACACGACATCCATCGCAGTGTGCAATGACTCCCGGGTACGACCGTCTAGCGGGTAGCTCACCATGCTAAAACTTGCCGTCACACGAATTTTTCCAACCGGAAGTTCAAAATCATGGCTTGATAAATTTCTGTGCAGTTTGTTTGCCACCAGCAAACCATTTTCAGGAGGAGTTTCCGGCAATAGCAGCGCGAATTCATCACCGCCCAGACGTGCCAATACATCTCCTTTGCGCAAATCAGCCGACAACAAATTGCTGAGCTCTTTTAACGTCAAGTCGCCGATAGGGTGACCATAGGTATCGTTGATGTACTTAAAGTTATCCAGGTCAACCATGATGACTGAGAATGCATAACTGTTTCGCTCGGCACGAATAATCTCGTACTCCAGAAACTCTTCAAATTTTCGGCGGTTATACAACTCCGTCAGCGGATCGCGAATTGATAGCTCTTCCAACTTTCTGTTGTAATCTTGCACAGTGAACATCAAGTGATTGAAATATTCTGCCATACGGCGCAATTCCACTATGAGATACGGAGCCGATACGCGATGTGAAAGATCCATATCTCTTGTGACCCGGCGCATTACTTCAACAAATTTGGCTAATGGAGCCACCACGAGGTAGCGCAATTTGATATACAAGACAATGAACACCAAAGCCAATACCAGCATTGTGTAGCCGACAATCCTATTCAGCACGTAACTGAATGATATTTTGAGATCATTGATTGGATAGGTGACATCAATCACACCATGAACCGCCCCGACGTGAGAATGGGTATGGCAAACCAGACACTCTTGCGTTGCAACGACAGGGTAAAGATAACGAATAGCATCGGGAGAGGGGAACAGCAGAGCGGGATAACCATCGTTTAACGCCTGCTCTAATGGCGGGTCTTTAATTATTATTTCCCGTTCCCCCGCCATTTCGCCGAATTGATCTGCCACAATTTTGCCGCGAAATACGCTCACTCTCATATTTGGCAAAGCCGAATTGAGCCGAACAATAATTTCCTTGATCTCGGTTTTATCCCAGCCTTTGCGCATTGCCGAATACAAACTCTGAAATATCATTTGCGAGGTTTGCCGGGCGTCCTCCTGCGCCAACTGATGAACCGCATGATCGCGAACTGCGCTTGAAACAGCAAAAATAAGAACAGAGGCAAAAAGCAGGGAAATCACAGACAGAGCAAGCAGGAGCTTACCCAGCGTCAACTTTGAAACGATATCAAGAAGCTTTATCATTGAATATTCAGAAGGCCGGACACGAAATTCAAATCACTTCAGCGTCATTGCATATTCGCATAACTTTTGCGTTGCGTGTAATTATTTTTGTAGTAGTTGCTCTTGCCGGTTCCTCGCAACAAACAACTTCCTAAATGGTTATTTCGGCACCTTCACGAGCGAGTCGTATATCCAGTTTGCCTAAATTGTCCGGGTAGCGGCTCAACACTTCCGCGAATACTTTCTCCAATTCGTCGTCGCTACGTGTCGGTTCATGATGGGTACAGTAAAGTACTTTTGCACCCGCATCCAGCGCAAGTTGAATGCTGCTGTCAAAGGTGCCATGTCCCCAGCCCTTCTTTGCCGGATATTCCTCGCGCGTATATGATGAATCTGCAATGATGATATCTACGCCGCGAACAGCCTCGACGATTGAACGCCTCTGCTCCTCGATCAAAGTTTGATATTCCTCATATCCCTCATCACCCTGCTCATAGATGTTGAAATGTGGCTCATGATCGCCGGTAAAGAACACCGACTTGCCCTTGCATTCCACCCGATAACCCAGATTAACAACCGGGTGATTAAGCATGATGGGGGTAATGGTTGTGCGTCCCACAACAATCGCTTCATGCGGCATCGCGACCATGCATTCAATAGGCGACTTCATCTCTGCTTCGCGTACCGGGAAAAAACTATATTGCATCTGCACACTCATGATTCGCTCAGGGCCTTCGCCGCTGACCGGATCAAGTGCGGCATACAAGTGAATTTTATTGCCGGGAATAAAAACAGGAAGGAAGAATGGCAAACCCTGAATATGATCCCAATGACTATGCGTGTTAAAAATATACGCGGTGACAGGCAAATCTTTTAGCAAAGATTGGGCCAAGGGGAAAATACCTGTGCCGCCATCCAGTATTATCAGATCATCGTCATCCGTGCGCACCTCAATGCAGGTGGTGTTGCCGCCATATCTCATGGTGCCGGGTCCCGGTGCCGGAATAGATCCCCTCACGCCCCAGAACTTTACTTTCATGCGTTTTCCTTGGTGGCCTGCGCATACACCCGCGCTTCATCTACCAGTTTTGAAATGTCGCCAAGACTTTCAATCACGGCAGGCAAATCGCCTCCGAAGCGCTCGATCAACGTCGGCGGCAACGCTTCCACCAGCGGATAACCCGGTGCGCAATATCCCAGTTGTTTGCTGATCTGGTTAGCCACGAACAAACAGGGCGCGACTCCATCTGCACTTTCTGGAATGATATGATGTTCACGGATAAGCGTCGAAATTCCCGTCGGGAATTGCCATTTTTCCACCAACATTGCGCCTACCACGGAGTGATCGGTGCCGATGATCTGATGCTCGGCTTCGCGCAATGAAATCGATTGCCCGATGCTCAAATTTAGTGCCTGCTTAAACTCTTCCGCCATAAATTGTGCGAACACGACTTTGCCGAAGTCGTGCAGCAAACCGGTCAAATAACAGTCGGTCGGATCAGCATCCGCCACTTTAAATTTATGGCAAACCAGCCGGGCAAGACCTGCGGTCGTTAAAGAATGCATCAAGTATTCTTGAACATCAAAACCGGCTGCATTATTTTTCGGTAAAACACCCAAAGCTGCAAAAGACAGCGCCATATTTTTGATCGTATTCAATCCGAGATACACAACTGACTGGTTGACCGAGGTAATCTGTTTGGGAAAACTGTAGTAGGCAGAATTGAGTACTCGCAATAACTTCATGGTCATCACCGGGTCTTTTTCAATTACCGAAACCAGATCTTTGGGCGAGCAATTAATGTCGCGCGATAACTCCAAAATGCGCTGTACGCTTTTGGGGAAAGCGGGCATTTTTTCTACCGCTGTGGCAAGCCGCTTGTTTAGTTCTGCTGAGTTTTCTGACATACCCAGTATTGTACAAACATTTTGTAAATGGCGGAGTGTATTCGGATGCGGAGTATAATCATTTGCTATCGGATTCCACACCCCAATAATCATGAACGATGTTGCAATCAAGCAAACCGGCTCAGCCAAAACCGCACGCAACCCAATCAAGATCATCCCATTGCAAGAGCGCCTGCGCAAACCCCAATGGATAAGAGCCAAGCCGGGCAGTAGTCAGGGTTATCATGACGTAAAGCGTTTGCTGCGTGAACACAATCTGCACACAGTTTGCGAGGAAGCCTCATGCCCGAACATCGGAGAATGTTTCGGCAAAGGTACCGCCAGCTTTATGATTCTCGGCGATGTATGCACGCGCCGCTGTCCGTTTTGCGATGTAGCGCACGGCAAGCCACTACCACCCGACGCGAATGAACCCGCGCAATTGGCGCAATCCATCGGCTTGCTCAAATTAAAGTATGCGGTCATTACCAGCGTTGACAGGGACGATCTGCGCGACGGCGGCGCAAAACACTTTACCGACTGCCTGACCGCTATCCGCGTCGCATCTCCCGACACCAAACTGGAAACATTGGTACCCGATTTCCGCGGCCGTCTCGATATTGCGTTGGATGCAATGGCACCTAGTTTGCCCGACGTTCTCAACCACAATCTGGAAACCGTTCCGCGCTTGTATCCGCTTGCCCGCCCCGGTGCTGACTACGCTCATTCACTCACACTGCTGGCACAATTCAAAGCTCGCTTCCCGCAGGTAATGACCAAATCCGGTCTGATGCTTGGGTTGGGCGAGACAGACGATGAAGTGCTGCAAGTGTTGCGCGACATGCGCGAGCATCAGGTTGAAATGCTCACTCTTGGCCAATATCTACAGCCCTCGAACGGGCACTTGCCCGTGCTTCGCTATGTGGAACCCGTCACCTTCCAAATGTTTGAAAATGCGGCGCTTGAAATGGGATTTTCGCATGCAGCCTGCGGCCCGATGGTACGCAGCAGTTATTTTGCTGACGAGCAAGCTGAAAAGGCTGGGCTGAGTGAATTTTCAGGTAGTATTATGCTGACAAAATAAATTCTTAACAGTTATTATTGACACGGATTAATTTGGTTCTGCGCTGAAAAAAATGAACGCTTTTGTATATTTTCTATCACTCATTATGGCAATCAGCAGTATCGCTCACGCAGAAGAGGGTGACCCTGTTGCTGGCAGGGTAAAGTCCAAGTTTTGTCAAGGCTGCCATGGCGTGGATGGAAATAGCGTTAATCCGCTTTGCCCAAATTTGTCCGGACAAAACCGGCTTTATCTCGAAAAACAAATCCAGGATTTCCAATCAGGCAGACGTGCTGATTCAATTATGACGGGAATATCTCAGGGACTTATTTCTGATCAGGATGCAAAAGATATTGCGTCGTATTTCGCCAGCCGAAAACCAATGGTTGGTTATAGCGGGAACAAAATGGGGCAGAATATTTTTCGCGAAGGGAAACCGGAAAGTCATATGCCGGCATGCGCCAGTTGCCACGGAGAAAATGGCAAAGGACGGACGGATGAAACCAATGTTTTTCCTATCATCGGCGGTCAAACCAGAGACTACATAGCCAAACAATTGCGTGATCTTCGCAGTGGCACCCGGCACAATGACACGGATAACGTGATGGGAAATGTTGCGAAGGAGTTGCGTGATGAAGAAATCGAAGCCCTTGCAGATTATGTCTCAAACTTATAATACAAATTGCAAACCTCCAAGCAAGCGGAGCGCTTGTTTTATTCGCATGTTTCCATTTCAACTCCCAAATCCGGATTAATTTATTTATCCCTGTTTGTTAAAGGTTCCAAATTATTATGAACACAGCTTCCCGTTTACCCACACTCTATATTCCGCACGGCGGCGGACCCTGTTTTTTCATGGATCCGATGCCAGGCTTCCCGCCGACCACGTGGGATGCTATGGCAGCGTATTTGCGCGGAATACCCGATGAGATTGGTTCACGTCCAAAGGCGGTTTTAGTCATATCAGGCCATTGGGAATGTGCAGAACCAACCGTTCTGGCATCGGAAAAATATTCTCTTTTGTACGACTACTACGGTTTCCCTGAGCACACCTACCGTTTGACTTACCCTGCAACAGGCTTGCCAGCACTGGGGGTTCGCGTGCAGGAATTACTCAAGCAGGCTGGCTTTAACTCTCAACAAGAACATCAGCGCGGTTTGGATCACGGCGTGTTCATTCCGTTCAAGCTTATCTACCCTGATGCCGATGTCCCTATCGTGCAACTCTCACTACGCCATGACCTTGATCCGGCTGCACACCTTGCCATCGGCCATGCATTGTCAGCTTTACGCGATGAAGGCGTGCTCATTGTTGGCAGCGGATTGAGTTATCACAATCTGCGTGAATTTTTTTCGCCCCATAATACTGCCTCCAATCAGGCTTCCGTTGAATTTGATACTTGGCTGGGAAATACAATCAGCGCGGTACCTGCCGAGCGTGAACGGCTGTTGATTAATTGGGAGTCTGCACCGGGAGCGCGTTCCAGCCATCCGCGCAGCGAACATTTACTTCCGCTCATGGTCGTTGCCGGTGCTGCAGGTAATGATTTGGGGAAAATCGCGTACAACGAGTTGCTAATGGGCAAAGCCGTTTCAGCCTATCAGTTCGGGTAAAACCCCCTGCTGTAAAATGATTATGCTGAACGCTATTCAAAATCGTTTACGCGGCATCGCTGATCCTGAAATCGCGGCAATATCACAGCGCTTTTTCAAAACTGCACCCGGTCAATACGGAGAGGGAGATATTTTCCTCGGTATTAAAGTGCCGACCTTGCGCTCTCTGCTAAAAGAATTCCGGGGTACGCAATCCAGTGCAATCAGTTCATTGCTGAAATCGAAATTTCACGAAGACCGTTTGTTTGCGCTTCTGCTTTTAATTGACGTTTATCAGCGCGGTGACGAAACAGAAAAGCAGACTGCATATGATTTATATTTATCCCACACATCCCATATCAACAACTGGGATCTTGTCGATGTCAGCGCTCCGCATATTGTTGGCGATTTTCTTGCAGACCGTTCCCGACAACCGCTCTACCAGCTTGTAACATCAAGCTCTCTTTGGGAACGGCGCATTGCCATCATTTCTACCTTCAATTTTATCCGTCGCAATGAATTTACCGATACCCTGCTTATCGCAAAACTGCTATTGCCAGACTCGCATGATCTCATTCACAAAGCGGTAGGCTGGATGCTACGTGAAGTAGGCAAGCGTGACTTGAAAACTGAAGAATTGTTTTTGCAAGAACATTACCGCTTAATGCCGCGCACCATGTTGCGCTATGCCATCGAGCGTTTCCCCGAAGCACGCCGCAAGCAGTATTTAAGCGGTATTACTTGAAATCAAAATTTAACTTGCCTTGGAAAGTCAACTATCCGTAATCGGTGGTTGATTTTGGTCAAGCACCGTTCTGCAAAAAATAATTTGTATTGACTCTGTCCCATTTACACCGTCCAGTTCGCAGTCAGTCAAACGCTGTGTAATTATGTCGTCATGACGGTCACTGATCGGCCCAATTGCATCATTCATCAACGGCTGATTTCCAGCGAAGGAAGTGGGAAAATATTTCAACGGGGTGAATGACTTTAACCCTTTGAGTTTTCGTTAGCCGCGCGACGGAGGTTGCAGATAGCATCCAGCGCTAAGGCTCTGTTTCAAGTGAGCACTGATGCCATCAGCCAGGATCTCGACATCTCCTTGTTGCACACCTTCCAAGGTGCGTTGAGCCACCACGTAGGGATCGGTTTTCGGCATATTTACTCCCCTCGCCATATCCGTGTCCATGAAGGCGGCATGTAACGCGACCACCTGCGTGCCTTGCTGACGCAGTTCATTTCGCAGCCCATTCGTCAGCGACCAAGCCGCTGCTTTGGTGGCAGCGTAGGTAGCAGCGCCGGGCATGTTTATCCAACTGAGCGCCGACAGTACATTAACTATGGCACCGCCGCCGTTGGCTGCCAGAATTGGAGCGAATGCTTGACTCATGGCAAGCGTACCAAAGAAATTGACTTCGTACTCCTTACGCGCAGCAACAGTACTTTCAGGACTGAGCAGACTCCCAATGCCGACATGGATACCAGCATTGTTGATCAGCAGCGTTACATCTTTACACTGCGCGGCTGCTGCAATATCGGATACACTGGTCACATCCAACTTAATGGGTACCACGCCACTAACCGTGATGCCGCTCGGATCGCGCGCTGCTGCGTAGATTTTGGTTGCGCCAGCTTGTTGTAGGGCTTTAACAAATGCCTGACCCAAGCCACGGTTAGCACCGGTAACGAGGACGACAGAGTTTTTGATTTGCATGGTAATTCTCCTTTTTCACGCCTGACCGGGTGGGTTGGCGATCAGATCAGCGTTGAATGCGTTGAACATTGCGTGCTCGTTGGGACCAGGATTTGCGCGCACCGGCCGTACGGCCTCGACGATCAATTCCTCTTCGTCGCTCGCCAGTAGTGTCATGGTCTCGGTGATAAACGCATCAAGTGGCATGGCGCGCGGGTCACCGCTCTTCCCGATGAGGTCGGTATCCACCCACGGCGGAGCGATTTCCTGCACCTTCACATTCGTATCCTGCAACATGAAGCGCTGGGACATTGCATAGGAGTGTAGTGCGGCCTTGGAGGCTGAATAGACGGCGCTGACCGCCAGCGGCAGATACGCAAGGATCGAAGTGTTGTGGATAATCGTGGCACGCGGTTGATGCTTCAGGTGTTCGATTAGCGCAGGGGTGAGGCGGATCGGACCAAGCAGGTTGGTATCGATGATGCTACGCGAGACCATGTCGTCGACATGGCCGCTGACATTGTCGAATGGCATGATACCTGCGTTGTTGATCAGCACATTGAGCGATGGATAGCGTGCGATTAGTACTTGCGCTACTGCCTCAATGTTGGCCAAGTTGGATATATCTAGTTCGATTGCTTCCATGCCCGGGTTGGCAGCGACGACTTCGTCGAGCAGGGCCTTGCGTCGACCGGCGATGATGACCTTGTTGCCGCGCTGATGGAATGCCTCAGCGAGGCCGCGTCCAATGCCGGATGCTCCGCCGGTAATGAGAATGGTGTTGTCGGTGAGTTTCATGTTGTGACCTTTCGTTTACAAATTATTTGAATTGAGGGAGTTAACTGAGTCCAAACGACTTTCTCAGACTTTGATCTACCGGCCCTGCGGGCATAAAGCGGCGCAGCTTGCTTAATAGCGATGCTTGTCCTTTCGGCGTATGACGCATGTGCCATGGTCCAAGTGCCGCGCTGACTATTGTGTTTGCCACGCCATCCGGTTCGGGTGCGCTGCCCACATTCTTGGCAACGCCGCGTGAAACGCTGTCACGCTCGGTGTCATAAGCTGAAATTTTATTGACCGCTTGAGGCGAATTTGCGTCGAGGTTACTCTTCGTGAAGCCGGGTTCAACGAGCGACACGCGGATACCGAATTGGCGTACTTCGTGATCAAGTGTTTCCGACATTCCCTCAACGGCATGCTTGGCGGCAGAATAAAGCCCCATGTAGGGCGCTGGAAGAAATCCCAGTACCGAGCTTACATTGACGATTCTGCCGGAGCGTTGCGCGCGCATGTAGGGAAGTACCGCTTTGCTGGTTCTCAGAATGCCAAACACATTGGTTTCGAACATCCATTTAGCCTCATCGATCGACGTTTCCTCCGCCGCGCCAAGCATGGCTACTCCAGCATTGTTGACGAGTACGTCGATGCGTTTGGCACTTTCAATGACAAATTGAATTCCGCGTTGAACGGATGCATCATCACTTACATCCATTTCGACGAATTGCACTCCCGGCAATGGTGCTGCTTTGGAAATATTTCGCACCGTACCGAAGACTTGGCAGCCTTGCTGAGCGAACTTTGCTGCCGTTACACGACCAATTCCTGACGACACTCCGGTAACAATAACTACTTTTGATTCTGACATGACACTTCCTTTCTTTAATAAATATGCTTCTACTTGGTGACTATGTAACTGGTTGTAACGTCAGCAATGAGCAATCCCTCGGTACCGGTGATGATCGTACGCACGGTACTCAGCCCGCTGCCATTTTTAATAAACTTGGATAAAGCCTTCAACACGCCTCCATTTTGATTTCCTACAATATCTGCGTTGATAGTGATTCCTGTTAAATTCCCCGACATACTTGGTGGAAATTCATCTTTGTCATACGCAAGTGCTGCCGCACATGCATCGGCAAACCACAACATTGCCCCCGGATTTACGACACCATTTGGATTAAGAACACCCGACCGTACAGGCATTTCTGCCATTACGTGTTCGTATGAATGTTCGGTGATCGTGTATTCAATTTCGCCTTGCAATTTCATTTCTGTTCTCCACCTTAGTGATTGATCGCAACCTTGACGGTGGCTGACAAGCCGGGCCGCAGCTGATCCAAGTCCGGCTGGTTCGGGTTTAATCTGATGCGTACCGGCACACGCTGGACAATCTTGGTGAAGTTGCCTGTACCCGGCTCGAAGGGTAGCAGCGCGAAGCGCGAGCCGGAACCTGGCGCCAAGCTTTCGACCGTGCCGAAAAAGTCATGACCGGAAAGGGCATCAACTTCGATACGTGCTGGTTGGCCTGCCTGTATGCGGCCAGTCTGCGTTTCCTTGAAGTTAGCCGTGACGTAGCGGTCGTGCAGGGGTACGAGTGTTAGTAGGTGTGAGCCCGGTTGTACGTAATCTCCCTGCTGTACCTGACGGTTCCCCACGATGCCGTCAATAGGCGCAAATACCTGCGCATGGCGCTGATCCTGCTGTGTTAGATCGAGTGCAGCACGGGCTCGTTCCACGGTTGCTTCGGCTTTCTGTAGCGCTGCTTCAAGAGTCGCGCGCTTCGCCCTTGTTACGGCTTCTGAATCTTGCGAGACTTCATGCAGGGCGGAAACTCGCGTAACGTCCTGTTCCGCCGTAACTGCTGCTGCATGATAGGCCTCAGAAGCACTCACAGCGACAAAACCGGCGGCGACAAGCTTTTCGTAGCGCTTACTATCCGCAGTTGCTCGTTCGGCTTGAGCCTTGGCGGCGATGATGGCGCTATCTGCTGCACGAACGTTGGCAGATGCCAATCGTTCTTCTGCATTGAGACTGGCTAATGCCGCTTTCGCGGAAGCCACCCCAGCCTTGGCATCAGCCAGTTCGGCGCTTGCTGTGGACACTCGTGCATCAAACTCTTCCGCATCGATGCGCACCAACAGGTCACCGGTATGTACCACTTGATTGTCCTGAGCCAGCACCTGCGCGATCAAACCGCGCACCTTTGGGGCGACGACCGTTGCGTCGGCGCTCACATAGGCATCGTCGGTAGTCTGCGTCGACGCCGGAGCCACAATATAGAGCGAGCCGCCGAGTGCAGTGGAAAGCGCAACCACGCCAATGATCAGAGTTCGTCGCGTCGGCAATGCAAAACGCTTTCCTGACTTTGAGGCAACTTCGGCCAAGTGAAGTTCGACAACTTCAGGGGGCTGTCGGTCAGGCGCGGTGCTTGTATTCATCTTCATGCCCTCGTTAACTATTTTCAAGTTCAAGCCCTGCTTGCGGGTGGTAGTTGATTAAATTACGATCATAATATTACAACTATAATATTAACGCAAGTAGCAATTAATAATGTCTGGTAGTATTATGTGCAACATATTAACAGCGAATATTTGAATTGCCACTCCGCATGAATGCAAAAAATATAATTCACGCTGATATCCTCGATCCGGCATCCATGCCAAACGGACGCAAATTCCTTATCTTTGGCGTTATGGCCTTTGGTATGTTTTTGGCTCTGCTCGACATACAGGTAGTGGCAGCCTCACTCAACGATGTGCAGGCGGGTTTGTCGGCAGGGCCGAATGAAATTAGCTGGGTGCAAACTGCCTATCTAATGGCGGAACTCGTCATGATTCCGTTTTCCGCATTTCTGGCGCAGGCGATGTCGACACGCTGGTTGTTTGCGGCATCGGCTGGCCTTTTTACGCTTTCAAGTATTGCGTGCGGGCTGGCGTGGAATATGACATCGATGACGGTGTTTCGCGCGATTCAGGGCTTTACCGGCGGTGCCATGATTCCGACGGTCTTTGCTGTCGGCTTCACTCTGTTTACAGGTAAGCAGCGAGCGGTTATCCCCGCTATCCTCGGCATGGTTTCAGTGCTCGCGCCAACGCTCGGCCCCACCGTCGGCGGACTCATCACCGAGTACATCAATTGGCGCTGGATATTTTTTATCAATGTTGTGCCCGGTATCATGGTCACAGTGCTAGCAATTGCTTTGCTTCGCATTGATCGAGCTAACCCGGCCATGTTTTTTCGCATCGACTGGTTGCACTTAATTGCTATGGCCGTCACTTTGGGCGGTCTCGAATACGTGCTGGAGGAAGGTCCCCGGCTCGACTGGTTCGGTGACAGCAGCATTGCGATCAGTGCGTGGTTGTCTTTAGTCGCATTTGTGCTATTTTTGGAACGCTCATTTTTCTCTGCTTCACCCATCGTCAAGCTAACACCTTTCCGGCGCCCCAGCTTCATTTTCGCCTGCGTGTTCAATCTTGTGATCGGCTTCGGTCTGTTTGGCTCGACGTATTTAATTCCAGTCTACTTAGGGCAAGTACGCGGCTTCAACAGCTTGCAAATCGGCATGACCGTGTTTGTCGTCGGGCTGGCACAAATTGTCAGCACCATCATCGCGGCCCGACTTTCCGAAAAAGTTGATCGCCGCTTCGTTATCGGTGTCGGACTACCGCTTTTCGCCTTTAGCCTTTGGCTAACTTCCGCAATGACTCCTCAGTGGGGCTTCGCAGAATTCTTAATCCCTCAGCTCGTGCGTGGACTGGCAATCATGCTGTGCATCGTACCCAGCGTCGGCATGGCACTGTCCGGTTTCGAGGGGATGGAGCTACGCTATGCCTCCGGCTTGTTCAATCTGATGCGCAACCTCGGCGGTGCAATCGGAATCGCCGTCGTCAATACGTGGCTACAGGACAACACGCGCATCGCCATGGCGCGCTTCGGTGAAACACTTGGTCATACCGCACAAACATTTAACGACGCGGTCACAGCCATATCGCAGCGCCTGTCCGTCTATACACCAGACTCGGCTCAAGCGTTGTTGCAGAGCCAGAGTTTGCTAGGCCGAGCCATCAGCCAGCAGGCTCTCACACTCGCATTCGACGATGTATTTCGGGTGATGTGCTGGATGTTCATTGCGGCGCTCGTGATGGTGCCGTTTGCGAAACCGGTTAAAGGCAGTACCTCACCGTCGGCTGCCGAGTCTCATTGAGCGGGGCGGATGATATGATGATGGTAATAAATTCTGGAGAATGTCATGCGATACGATGCCGAACATAGGCAGCAAACCCGGGAAAAAGTTGTGCGTAAAGCCGCTGAGGCAATCCGCGAATTCGGGCCGGATAAAATCAGTGTTGCTGACTTGATGGCGAAAGCCGGGCTCACGCACGGTGGTTTCTACGCCCATTTCAAATCAAAGGATGACTTGGTGAGTGAAGCCATCTCATACATATTCAATGAACGCAATGTGGCTTTGCAAAAAATCCTGGAAGAGGATGGTCCAGTTGAAGGTCTATCGGCCTACATTGACATGTACCTCAGCACCCTTCATCGCAACCGGAGGGACAAAGGTTGCCCGTTGGCTGCGCTTATCGGCGATCTCGCGCGAATGCCTGTCGCTGTGCGTAAACGCTTCGATGCAGACATCCAAGGCCAAACCGATTTGATCGCCGGTGCTTTGGAAGAAATGAAACAACCTCAGCCAGATACGCTGGCGGCTTCGATGCTTGCCGAGATGGTCGGTACCATTGCGATAGCTCGTGCGGTATCGGATGACGAGACCTCGGATCGAATCATTGAAGCAGCGCGTACCAATCTCAAGAAGCGTATTGGTATGGCTACTCACAAATAAGCCTGGACTTTGCTTGTCCAAGCCACCACCAGGCATTAAATGAGGCTGTAAGAAACTTTGTATAAACGGTCTCTCAAAGTTGCTCAGACATAATTTTTGCAAATCGCAAGTGTCTCCATGTCCAATAATGGAAGGCTAATTCGCGTCTGCTACAAATCACTATGGATTATTGAATCACCAAACCGTCGTATAACTCGAAGACTTCTGTTCCTTGGGCATTGCCCATTGCTGCCTGGTACCATTTGCACCGACAGTAGCACTATCTTTTCCAATCTTTTGGTTGATCATGTCCATAACATACATCATCTTGTCTGAACGTGACTGTTCCGCGGGGCCATCGAACAAAGTTCGCTGCGAAGCACCTTTCTCATGCAGCCCCATTAGCAGCACACCACTTTTCTTGTAGCGTAACGCAGGTTTGTAAATCGACTTTAAGCCGGATAGTGCAGCATTGACTAGCCTGCCGGTGTGGTCAGTAGGCTGGATCAGCGGAACGACAAGGGAGCGGCTGTATTGCTCTTCATTTTCTTTGAAAGGGTTTGCTTGGATGAAAACACACAGACTCGTGGCGACTGAAGCGTCGCGCCTAAGTTTTTCCGCCGCGCGGGTTGTATAGCATGCGACGGATTCGGACAAATCATCGAGCGCAGATATAGGTGCGGGGAATGATCGCGATACCATGATCTGCTGACGTGGCGTGCCAGCTTCTTCGAGTTCGATGCAAGGAATTCCGTTCAGCTCATTAACAGTTCGCACCAGCACTATCGAGAATTGTTGCCGCAAATATTCAGGACTGGCACAGCGCAAATCTTCAACTGTGGTTATCTTCAATTTTGCCAAACTCTCAGTCATCTTGCGACCAACTCCCCACACCTCGCCAACTGGAATACTGGCAAATAGCTCACTGCACTGCTTGTCATTTAGTAGCCCGAAGTCGCACACGCCATTTTTACCAGCCAATCCTTTCTTGGCACAGTAATTCGCAAGTTTAGCGAGTGTCTTGGTATCTGCAATGCCTACACATACCGGAATACCGACATTGCGTTTAACGGTTTCCCGAATCTTCTGACCGTAGTCCGAGAGTGTATCCGGATCAAAACTACTCAGATCAAGAAAGCATTCGTCAATGCTGTACACCTCTTGTTGTGGCGAGAACTCAGCCAAGGCAGTCATTACTCGTGCAGACAAGTCACCGTAGAGTGCGTAGTTACTGGACAGTGCAATGATGCCGTGCTGTTTTGCAATGTCTTTCATGCGGAACCACGGCTCGCCCATTTTGATACCAAGTGCTTTGACTTCGTTGGAACGCGCAACCGCGCAACCGTCGTTATTGCTCAGCACAACCACAGGCTTTCCTTCAAGCTCAGGATTGAACATCCGCTCGCAAGAAACGAAAAAATTATTGCAATCGATGAGTGCGATTGGCATAAGAGTTAAATATATTTATGATAGATTGGTGATAGCGTGCCCGGCACGTGCCACATGATTTTGATGCGGTTTGTGGCAGCCATGGGTGCAAACGTATTGAGTGAACATTTGCAAAATCATATAGAACGATCGTTCTATTGTCAAATGCTGTCTGAAACCACGGTGGAGCAACTTAACTTTCTGTGCTTTCCTTAACAACTTGTTCTGCTTTATCATTGCCAAACTCCTGCCAATTATCACCAAACAATTCCATAGAATGCTGCGTGCGGTCTGAACCATTACTGCAGTTCATTGAATTGACCGAACAGTATTTGTCACAACCCCAGCAAATTCGCTCAGGGTGTTTGGGATGTATTGGAAATTTCTTTGCCATAACGCTGCGATTCTACGCCGATTGATACTTTATCTTTATGCGCATAACTACTATTCAGTTAGCAGAAATCTGTCTCAGGTTCGTAATGTCACGTAGCGGCGGAGTGCCGAATAATCTACCGTACTCACGGCTGAATTGAGAGGGACTTTCATAGCCGACTTGGAATGCTGCGGTTGAAGCATCCTGATTTTCGGTCAGCATCAACCGCCGCGCTTCATTCAGGCGCAACCATTTCTGGTATTGCAGCGGACTCATGGCCGTCAACGCGCGGAAATGGTGGTGCAGGGTAGACGTGCTCATATTAACTTGTTGTGCTAGGTCATCAATTCGCAGTGGTCGTGTGAAGTTACCCTTCAGCCAATCGACGGCTTGCGCGATTTGATTCCCCTGACTTCCCATAGATGCAATTTGCCGCAAACGGGCACCTTGATCTCCCACCAGTAAACGGTAAATGATCTCACGTGTAATGAGCGGGGCGAGTATCGGGATATCCTTCTCGTTGGCGAGCAAATCAACCAACCGTTGAAAGGCGATGAGCAGCGGCAAGGTGATTTCCCCGGTTGCCATGCCACGACCGGATTGCTGCGCACGTGGCGGTGGAAGATTACTGTCCACCATCAGTTGAGAAACCTCGCGCATGTCAAGCTTCAATCTCAAACCCAGATACGGTTTTGTCGGGCTTGCTTCAGTGATCTGGACGACCGTGGGAAGATGTACTGATGTAATCAGAAAATTGCGCGCGTCGTATACATAAGTGTCTTCACCAAGCAGCACCCTCTTGGCACCCTGAGTGACAAGGCAGATGCTCGGTTCGTACATGCTGCTGATCGGCCCTATCGGTTCGTTCCTGCGAAAAAGTGATAAGCGCGGAACTGCAGTCTCATGCTTCTCGCCATCTTCGGTCCATCGAGCAATGCGCTTGCCTAAATCAGCTCGCGCAAGATCAATGTTGTCATTCTCAAAAGCCCCGGTTTTATCAGTGATTGGCATTATTTCCTCCTGCGCATCCATACTGCAATGCTACTCTGCGTTGTAACAAATATCGATAGCTTCGGACGATTAGGCAAAAAACTGGCAGGATTGAACTATCTGTCTTTGTCCGCAAAAAAGTACCATGCACCTGTCAATAGTAGTTGAGTAAAAATTGCTCGACAAAAAATTCCGATTACATCAAATAAGGAGTTAAGCGATGAACATGCATGTGTCTGGTTATGCAACACAGTCCGCCAAGGCCAAATTGGTGCCCCATCGTTTTGAGCGTCGCGAACCGCGCGTAAACGATGTGGTGATGGAAATACTCTATTGCGGGGTATGCCACTCGGATCTGCATCAAGCCCGCAATAACTGGGGTAACAGCATTTATCCTATGGTGCCCGGTCACGAAATCATTGGTCGCGTGATCAGTGTCGGAGCGAAGGTCACCCGATTCAAACCTGGTGACAAGGTTGGCGTTGGCTGCATGGTTGATTCCTGCCAGCACTGTGCAGCCTGCGAACAGGGACTGGAACAGTATTGCGAAGATCACCATACACTGACCTATAACGATATTGATCGTCATGATCGGATGCCCACATTCGGTGGCTATTCCGAAAAGATCGTCGTATCGGACAAGTTTGTATTGAAGGTTCCCGACGGCTTAAATTTGGCGGGCACTGCGCCTCTGCTGTGTGCCGGAATCACGACTTGGTCTCCCTTGCGCCACTGGAAGATAGCTAAGGGCAGCAAAGTGGCAGTTATCGGTCTGGGCGGCTTGGGACATATGGCGTTGAAACTCGCAAATGCATTGGGTGCTGATGTCTCGTTGTTCACACGCTCACCGGGCAAAGAGCAGGACGCTCGTCGCTTGGGTGCGCACAATATCGTGCTTTCCACCGATGGCGGGCAAATGGCTAACGTCAAAGGACAGTTCGATCTGATCATTGATACCGTGCCTTATGTCCACGATCTCAATCCGTATATACCGGCGTTATCTCTGAATGGAACCTTGGTACTGGTCGGCTATCTGGGTGGTCTTGATCCAATGTTGAGTACCGTGCCGTTGATCATGGGGCGCAAATCTGTTGCGGGTTCGGTTATTGGCGGCATCGCCGAAACTCAGGAGATGCTGGATTTCTGCGGCGAGCATGGCATCACTTCAGATGTCGAAGTAATCAAGATTCAGGATATCAATGAAGCGTATGACCGCATGCTCAAAAGCGATGTGAAATACCGCTTTGTGATCGACATGGCCTCGCTCAAAACTGCTTAGTGGAGACATTGAATGACAAATATCTTGATTCTGGGTGCCAACGGTCAGATCGCCCGCGTAGCTATTGATCTGTTCTTCAAGCATCCTGATGTCCACTTGACACTGTTTCTGCGGCGCGTGAAAAGATTGAAGGTGTTACCTTCGGATCGAGTGAATGTGATCGAGGGTGATGTAGTGGACAGCAAGGAATTGCAAGCGGCCATGGTTGGGCAGGACGTGGTTTATGCCAATCTGAACGGATCACTGGAGCAAATGGCTCGAAACATCGTCCAGTCCATGAACGCCAGCGGAATAAAGCGACTAATCTGGATTAGCTCAATGGGTATCTACGACGAAATTCCCGGCGAGCGGCATGGCAGTATTCTGGAACCTTATTGCAAATCAGTCGCCCTTATCGAGGCATCAAATCTGGACTACACCATTTTGAGACCTGCCTGGTTGAACGACAAAGATGAGATCGCCTACGAGAGCACGCAAAAAGGCGAGCCGTTCAAGGCTGCAGACAAACAGGTGTCGCGCAAGAGTGTGGCCGATCTTGTTGTCAAACTGGCAACGAAGCCAGGCTTGGAAATCCGTAGCAGCCTGGGTGTCAACAAAGCGAAGTGAACATCTAAAGGAGTATAGATTATGCAAAAACGCAAACTGGGTACTTGTGGATTAGAGGTTTCGGCAATCGGACTGGGCTGCATGAGCCTGAGCAATGTTTACGGTTCGAACGTGGACAAAGCTGCAGCCATCTCTCTGCTTCGTTCGGCTTTCGAGAATGGTGTGACTTTCTTCGATACTGCCGAAGCATATGGCCCGTTTACCAACGAAACTATCGTGGGCGAAGCGCTTGCGCCGATTCGCGACAAGGTGGTGATCGCCACCAAATTCGGTTTCGACATTGACCTGACTACGGGCGAGCGTCGCGGTGGCGTGAACAGCCGACCCGAGCATATCAAAGCAGTTGCGGAGGCTTCCCTCAAACGCCTTGGTGTCGAGGTGATAGGCCTGTTCTACCAGCACCGCGTTGATCCCGCTGTCCCGATTGAGGACGTCGCCGGTGCAGTTAAAGAACTGATCAAGGAAGGCAAGGTCAAATACTTCGGACTTTCGGAGGCCGGTGCGCAGACGATTCGTCGCGCTCACGCCGTTCAATCTATCACCGCAGTGCAGAGCGAATATTCGTTGTGGTGGCGGGGCCCCGAGGCGGAAATCCTGCCGACGCTGGAAGAACTGGGTATTGGCTTCGTGCCTTTCAGTCCTTTGGGTGCGGGCTTTCTCACGGGCAAGATCGATACGAACACTAAGTTCGATAGTTCGGATTTTCGTACCAAGGTTCCCCGCTTTTCTCCGCAAGCACTGAAGGCAAATATGGCACTGGTCGATATTGTCAGAGATGTGGCGGCAAAAAAGAAGGCCACCCCGGCACAAATTGCGCTAGTTTGGCTATTGGCGCAGAAGCCGTGGATCGTTCCTATTCCTGGAACAACCAAGCTGAGCCGAGTGCAAGAAAACTTGGGTGCAGTTGCAGTTGAATTGACTGCAAGTGACTTGCGAGAAATCGAAGCAACAACTTCAAAGATTACGCTACAGGGTGCACGTTTACCAGAAAGCGTACTGAAAATGACTGGGTTATAAGCTGGCGTCAAAGCCAACGCTATAAAAAGGAATTCAAAAAATGGAAATCAAACGAATCGGATCACAGCCTTCGGAAAAAGGGCCCACAGATTATTTCACCGGCACTGTCCGGGTAGATTATTTGTTTCAGCCACGAGAACCAGCCAGAGCATCCGGTGCCAATGTCACATTTGAGCCGGGCGCGCGAACCGCGTGGCACAGCCACCCGCTGGGGCAGACATTGATTGTGACGGCGGGTTGCGGGCAAGTGCAACTTTGGGGTGGACCTATCGAGATAATTCGACCAGGTGATGTCGTCAGTATCGCGCCCGGTGAAAAGCATTGGCACGGGGCGACGGCGACGACAGCCATGACTCATATCGCGATTCAAGAACAACTCGATGGCAAGGCGGCTGACTGGAAGGAACATGTTAGCGAAGAGCAATATAAAGCCTTGCATGGGCAATAACGTAAACAATGACAAGGAGATGCAATGACGAATGTTATTGTAGTTATCGGTGCCGGATCTATCGGTCAGGCAATTGCGCGGCGGGTCAGCGCAGGCAAGCATGTCCTGCTGGCTGATCTGCGCCAGGACAATCTTGATGCGGCCGCCAAAGTCCTTGGCGATGCAGGATTTGAGGTGAGTACTGCGATTGTCGATGTCTCCTCGCGCAAGTCGGTTCACACACTCGTCGAGACAGCCACGGCCATTGGCTCCATAACCGGAGTCATCCATGCCGCCGGTGTATCACCTACTCAAGCATCGCCAGCCACGATCCTGAAGGTCGATCTGTATGGTACCGCGCTCGTGCTCGAAGAATTCGGCAGTGTCATCGCGCGCGGTGGAGCAGGCGTTGTCATTGCCTCACAGTCAGGGCATCGCCTCCCAGCGTTAACGCCAGAGCAAAACAAAGCGCTGGCCACCACTCCTGTCGACGAGTTGCTCGCTCTTTCGATGCTCCAGCCAGACCAAGTGACCGACCCGCTCAATGCCTACCAGATCGCCAAGCGGGGAAACTCGCTGCGGGTCATGGCTGAAGCAGTGCGCTGGGGAAAGCGCGGCGCGCGGGTCAACACTATCAGCCCCGGAATTATCTTCACGCCTCTGGCCAGAGACGAGCTGAACGGTCCGCGTGGTGAGGGATACCGGCGCATGATCGCATTGTCAGCCGCCGGACGCGGCGGCACGCCGGATGAAGTTGGGGCCGTCGGTGCTTTGCTGATGGGGCCGGAGGGCACGTTTATCACCGGCAGTGATTTCCTCATGGACGGCGGTGTTACGGCAGCCTACTGGTACGGAGAACTTGCGCCGAAATAATCGAAAGACACTCGCATCTGTGCAATACGGAACTCAGTGAGTTGATTAATTTTGGCGAGCTTGTGTTTCAGCATCACCAAAAGAATTCGGTTTAAGTGTCACTTGCCTGCTTCTTTCAATACCACTCGCTCCACTTGAACACTGGCAGCACCATCACTCAGCCAAACCTGTCCGTCCTGAATAGTGCACTGCAAGTTCATGTTGCGTTGCGCCAATTTGGCTAATGCCTGCGTACTTGTCACCGGCAAATTAACGATGGTGAGATTTTTCTGCCGCGCGAACTGTGTGCTGTTTTGCGCAAACCACATATCTGCCACGCGCCCGCCATAGCAATACACGATAACCTGACTGGAACGGCCACAGGCTTTGCGAATTAACTTCTCATCGGGAATACCCACATCGAGCCATAACTCTATCGACCCGGTTAAATCTTTTTGCCACAAGTCCGCTTCATCGTCGTTCGTCATTCCTTGCCCGAATTCAAGATACTCATGCGCGTGCAGAGCAAAGGCCAGCAAACGTACCATAAGGCGTTCATTCGTCTCAGACGGTTGCTGGGCCAGCGTCAGGGTGTGATCCTGATAATAATGGCGCTCCATATCCGCTATTTGCAGATTAGCTTTAAAGACAGTTGCTTTGATTGCCATTAGATTTCCTATTCCATTACCCTGCCACGCAACGACTTTGTTGCGCCGCGTTTGACTTTGCTCTCCACTCGCTTCTTCTGCGAACTCCGCGTCGGCTTGGTCGCGCGCCGTACTGTCGGCGACACCGCGATGCTCTGCACCAGTTCTTTCAAGCGCCGCAATGCTTCACCCCGATTTTTATCCTGACTGCGAAACTCTTGCGCTTTGATAATGACGACACCGTCTTTGGTAATACGCTGATCATTCAGTTGTAGAAGGCGTTGTTTAAACTCAGGAGGAAGTGACGATGCAATCACGTCAAAACGCAAGTGAACTGCACTTGAAACCTTGTTAACATTCTGTCCGCCTGCGCCTTGGGCACGCACGGCGGTCAACTCGATCTCGCGTTCAGGGATAGTAACGTTGTGGGCAATGTACAACATGGTTCAAGTCGACACCTGAATTTGCACGTCGCCCAAAGTCACCACTTGCCCGGCACGAATCTTGGCTGTCTTGCGCAACTCCACTTTCCCATCAACGGAAACTACTCCTTCAGCGACGAGCATTTTGCCCGCACCGCCGCTGTCGCATACACCGGACAATTTGAGTAGTTGATTTAACTCAACAAACTCGCCACGCAGATGGAATTCAAGTTGTTGCATCACAGCTTGACCGCGTGTTCGCGTGTCGTATGAAACACGACTTTGGGCCAGCGTTCTTGCGTGAGTTTCAGGTTGACGTTGTTCGGTGCTAGATAGGCCAAATTGCCTGCCGCGTCGATAGCCAGATTGTGCGACAGCGCTTTTTCAAAATCAGAGAGGATTTTCTTATCGTCGCAAGTCACCCAGCGTGCGCTGGTGGTGCTGGTTCCCTCGAACATCGCATCGACACCGTATTCGCCTTGCAAACGGCTCGCCACCACATCGAACTGCAACATACCTACCGCTCCAAGAATCAAATCACCACCATCCAGCGGTTTGAAAACTTGTACCGCGCCTTCTTCACCGAGCTGCTGCAAACCTTTATGCAACTGCTTTACCTTGATCGGATTGCGGATGCGCACCGAGCGGAAAAAATCCGGTGCAAAATACGGAATACCGGTGAACTGCAATAACTCGCCTTCGGAAAAACTGTCGCCGATCTGCATATTGCCGTGATTGGGCAAGCCGATGATGTCGCCCGCGTAAGCCTCTTCCACTTGCTCACGCGATGAGGCCATAAAGGTGACTACATTGGATACGCGTATCTCGCGATTGATGCGCAAATGCTTGATCTTCATGCCGCGCTCAAAATGACCGGAACACACGCGCAAGAAAGCAATACGGTCGCGGTGATTCGCATCCATGTTGGCTTGAATTTTAAACACGAACCCGGAAAAGGCCAGCTCGGTCGGCGCAACATTGCGCGCTGTAGCATCACGCTCAATCGGCGCAGGAGCCCAATCCAGCAAAGCAGTCAAAATCTCGCGCACGCCAAAGTTGTTGATGGCCGAACCGAAGAACACCGGTGTTTGTTTGCCATCAAGAAAGCGTTGCAGATCGAACGGATGCGATGCACCCTTCACCAACTCGACTTCCATTTTTAGTTGTTCGATTTCCAGCGGGAACATTTCCGCCAAACGCGGATTGTCGATGCCCCTGATGATCTCGAATTCTTTCGTATCGCGCTCCTCGCCCGCCTCAAACAGCATAATCTCGTCGCGAATCAAGTGATACACGCCGCGAAAAGTTTTGCCCATGCCGATAGGCCAGGTCACGGGCGCACACTGGATGTTGAGCACCGATTCAACTTCATCCAGCAAGTCCAGCGAATCGCGTACCTCGCGGTCCATCTTGTTCATGAAAGTGATAATGGGCGTGTTGCGCATACGGCACACATTGAGCAACTTGATGGTCTGCGCTTCCACACCCTTGGCTGCGTCGATCACCATCAGCGCCGAATCCACTGCAGTGAGTACTCGGTAAGTATCTTCGGAGAAGTCTTGGTGACCCGGCGTGTCGAGCAGATTCACCACGTGGTCGCGGTATTCAAACTGCATCACCGAACTGGCAACCGAGATGCCGCGCTGCTTTTCAATTTCAAGAAAATCGGAGGTGGCATGACGCCCGCTCTTGCGTGCCTTCACTGTACCCGCCATTTGAATCGCGCCCGAAAACAGCAACAGTTTTTCGGTGAGCGTAGTCTTGCCCGCATCGGGGTGGGAAATAATGCCGAAAGTGCGCCGGCGCGCTACTTCGCGCGAAATCAAATCACGCGGAACGGCGGCAGGTTCTTTCGTAATAGTTTCAATGTCGTCTGACATGGTGCTTGCCTGTGAAAAAGTGCGCAAGTCTAAAGGCTTAGCGGACGAATGTCTAACGTTGTGCGGGCATTAATACGGTGAAAATAGAGAGTTCCGCTATTTTATTGCCAAATCAAACGGTCTCTCCATTTATTTAGGGAGCCTCTAATCTATTCCTAATTCAGCCATCTCTTCATCCGTAAACAACCTTGAGCGAGACAGAAATGCCTTTCCTTCGGGCCCTTCGAGTGAAAATGTGCCTCCAAAACCCTCGGTCACATCGATGATAATTTGCGTATGCTTCCAATATTCATATTGAGACTTGCCTATATAAAACGGGCATCCTCCAATATCTCCCAGATAAACATCTCCTGCCCCCATCGTAATTTCTCCGGGCAAATAGCAATTAGCTGCACTGTTATCGCAACAGCCACCGGATTGATGAAACATCAAATCATTACCATGCTTCTTTTTAAGGAACGCAATTAATTCCAGCGCTGCTTCTGTCGCAATCACTTTTTCAGCCATGATGGTTATCTCCTAAAAAGAACGGGGCGGTCTCCCGCCCCAAAACACCGTCCGAGGACGGTCAGGATTTTTCGTGACGGTTAGAAAAAGCCCAATTTTTGTTCGCTGTAACTAACCAACAGATTTTTGGTTTGCTGGTAATGGTCGAGCATCACCTTATGCGTTTCGCGTCCGATGCCGGACTCTTTGTATCCGCCGAATGCCGCGTGAGCGGGATAGGCATGGTAGCAGTTTGTCCACACGCGTCCGGCTTTAATTGCACGCCCCATACGGTAAGCTGTATTGCCGTCGCGCGTCCATACCCCGGCCCCCAGTCCATACAGCGTGTCGTTGGCGATAGCCAAAGCTTCTGCTTCATCCTTAAACGTCGTTACCGCGAGCACCGGTCCGAAAATTTCTTCCTGGAAGATGCGCATCTTGTTGTTACCTTTAAACAGCGTTGGCTCAACGTAATACCCGCCAGACAGATCGCCACTCTGATGCGCTTGTTTACCGCCGATCAGCAACTGTGCGCCTTCCTGTTTGCCGATATCGAGGTAAGACAATATCTTGGTTAATTGCTCTTTGGATGCTTGCGCACCAAGCATGGTGTCGGTATCCAACGGGTTACCCTGTTTGATCGCTTTGATGCGCTCCAAACAACGCGCGATGAATTTGTCGTAGATAGATTCTTGAATCAGCGCACGTGACGGGCAAGTACAAACCTCACCCTGATTAAATGCGAACAACACGAGGCCCTCAATCGCTTTGTCTAAATATCCGTCGTCAGCATCGGCAACGTCTGCAAAGAAAATATTGGGTGACTTGCCGCCTAATTCCAGCGTTGCCGGAATCAGATTATTGGCCGCCGCTTGTGCAATAACACGGCCGGTTGTGGTAGAGCCGGTAAAGGCTATCTTGGCGATACGCTTGCTGGTGGCAAGCGGCAAACCTGCTTCACGACCATAGCCATTTACAATGTTAAGCACGCCGGGAGGCAACAAATCGGCAATCAGTTCTACCAAAATCAGAATGCTGATCGGGGTTGACTCTGCCGGTTTCAAGACCACGCAATTGCCTGCGCCAAGTGCCGGAGCCAATTTCCATGCCGCCATCAGGATAGGGAAATTCCATGGAATGATTTGACCCACTACACCCAAAGGTTCGTGGTAATGGTAAGCAACGGTATTTTCGTCAATGTCGGAGAGAGCGCCTTCCTGTGCGCGCACACATCCGGCGAAGTAGCGGAAGTGATCGACAGTCAGCGGAATGTCCGCATTCAGCGTTTCACGAATGGGTTTGCCGTTATCTACGGTTTCGGCATAGGCCAGTAATTCGAGATTGGCTTCAATGCGGTCGGCGATTTTCAGCAGCAAATTGGAGCGTTCGGTGGGTGATGTTTTTCCCCATTTATCCGCAGCCGCATGCGCTGCATTGAGCGCCAATTCTATATCCGCCGCACCTGAGCGAGCTGCTTTTGTATAAGGTTTACCGCTGATTGGAGTAATAACATCGAAATACTCGCCACTAACCGGAGCAACCCATTTGCCGCCGATAAAATTGTCGTATTTATTTTTGAATGTAACTTTGGCGCCTGCGGCACCGGGGGCTGCGTAGATCATTTGTATTTCTCCTCTAATATTTGTTTTTGGTAATTGAAAAGTTCATTTCCATTTTGGCCCTGCAATGTTTTCCTCTCAAATTCCGTGCCACCAGTCCGTGTTTGCATATTTATTTGATTTTTATACTATTTAATTTAAGCGATTGCTTTACGCTTCAATTTGCACGACGCTCCAAATCGCGACACCTGTAACAAATTGAGACAGTCGGACAAGTTTTTGCACTGTGACTATTGCACTACTCAACCATCGTTCTATACTTATAGAAAATGGGCAAAGACCCAAGGGAGGAAAAATGCGCATGACTTCACCCGACTTGGCTTTACGCCAAGCACGCTCACTTCTGCTTTCACACGGCGACTGGCCGTCTGGCTGCATTGACGAACGCATCGCCCGTTCATGGCGGCGCAGTTTGGCATCAGGTCTGCAACCAACCGGCAGACTTGTTGACTTTGATCACCACACTGGCAGCAACTTGCGCAATGCACTTGCCGGCAATCATGACCTGCTCGCACACTCGCGCCCCGTCATGGAATATCTTTTTGATCAGGTTCGGCATAGTCACAGCATGGTTATCCTGGCCGATAAACGCGCCACCCTGATGCACACCATGGGTGATGTAGATTTCTTGACCAAAGCCGAACGCGTGGCGCTTTCGTCCGGCTCATCATGGGACGAAAAACACAGGGGTACCAATGCCATCGGCACGGCAGTTGCCGAAGCCAGCAGCATCGAAATTCACGGCAAAGAACACTTTCTGGAACGTAACGGGTTTCTGACTTGCGCCGCCGCACCTATCATGTCGGCGAATGGCGATTTATTGGGCGTCATAGACATTTCCGGTGATCAGCGAAGCCGCCACCCGCATACGCTTGGCTTGGTCAGCATGGCTGCGCGCATGATCGAAAACAGGCTGGTTATCGCCTCCTGCCGCCACCACATTCGCCTGCATTTGCATGCGCAGCCTGAAGGTATCGGCAGCGTAGCCGAAGGCATCATTGCGTTATCGGAAGACGGCTGGATTGTCGGCGCCAACCGTAATGGTCTTGCGCTTCTCCACCTCGCATCGCCCGATCTGGGCGCAACACCACTTGCGCGCATCCTGGACGTACGTCTGGACGAATTGCTCTCCCGCCACAAGCGCTACCCCGGCGACCCCACGCAAGTTCGTCTGCACGACGGTACTTCCTTGTTTGTGCAAATGCATATTGATCCATCCGCGCAAAGCATTGCGCCCCCGACGAAACCCCCTACCCCGCAACCAAACGACGCGCTTGCCCGCCTCGACACGGGTGATTTACGCTGGCATAGCGCAACCGAAAAAGTTCGGCGCATTGCCGGCAAACCGATCCCGCTTCTTATTCACGGGGAATCCGGCGTTGGCAAAGAACTATTTGCGCGCGCCTTCCATGAAAGCGGACCGCGTCGCGACGGTCCTTTTGTCGCCATCAACTGCGCTGCGCTCCCGGAAAATTTGATTGAGGCGGAATTGTTTGGCTATGTACCCGGCGCTTTTACCGGCGCACGCCGGGAAGGCAGCCCCGGCTACTTGCGCGAAGCCAACGGCGGCACACTTTTTCTGGACGAGATTGGAGATATGCCCCTAATCATGCAAACACGCCTGTTGCGCGTACTGCAGGAACGCCAAGTCACTCCACTGGGCGGGGGTCGCCCGGTCAATGTCGATTTCTCGCTGATTTGCGCCACTCATCGCAATTTGCGCGAAGAAGCCGACAAAGGAATATTCCGCAAAGATCTTTATTACCGCATTAACGGGCTTACGATAAATCTGCCGTCGTTGCGGGAGCGCAATGACTTTCAATCGCTTACCGAGCACATACTCGGCGAAATCAATCCCGGCCGAAATGTTTTCCTTGCCCCGGAACTACTGGCACAGTTAAGTCAGCATCCCTGGCCCGGTAATTTGCGCCAATATTCCAGCCTGCTGCGCACCGCAAGCGCAATGCTCGATTCATTTGAAAATTGTATCGGCTGGGCGCACATGCCCGACGATCTGCTGGAAGACCTCAGTGTGCAGCCACGGCAGAAAAAGCTTGAAACTCGAAACCACCGTATAACACAAAATCTGAAAGAACTTTCCCTTGCGGCAATTCAGCAGGCACTTGAAAGCTGCCGTGGCAACGTTTCGGCTGCCGCCAGAGAGCTTGGGATTAGCCGGCAAACAATGTACCGAAAGTTGAATGGCTAAAATGTCTGTTCTATTTACAAAATCCACTTTTTCTTTCCTTGACGAACTCGCTGCCAATAATAACCGGGCATGGTTTGAGGAAAACAAATCACGCTATGAGTCGCTGGTGCGCGAACCGGCGCTCGACTTTATCGAAGCGATGGAGCCTGCATTGAAAACCTTTGCGCCGAGCTTTCGGGCGGAGCCGCGCAAAGTCGGCGGTTCGCTGATGAGAGTGTTCCGCGATACACGCTTCTCCCGTGACAAGACGCCGTACAAAACCAACATCGGCATTCAGTTCCGCCATGCACTGGGCAAAGACGTGCACGCACCCGGTTTCTATGTACATATCGCAAACGATGAGTGCTTTTGGGGGGCCGGTTGCTGGCACCCGGAAGCGGATGCATTGGGAAAGATACGCGACCTTGTTGTGCAGAAACCCGAGAAATGGTTTGTTGCTCGTGACGATAAAAAGTTTACCGCCCAGTGGGCGCTTTGGGGGGACAGCCTGACCCGCCCTCCGCGTGGCTACGCCGCCGACCATATTGCAATCGAAGACATCAAGCGCAAAGACTTTGTTGCCCTTGCACCGTTGACTATCAAAGAAGTTACCGGAAAATCTCTAGTCTCACTCACTGAAAAACGTTTTACCGAATCGGTTCCTCTCATGAAATTTCTGTGTGAAGCGCTGGAAGTGCAGTATTGATGTTACTCAACATAGAAGTCGCTGAAGGAGACGCATGAACATCGTACAAACTGGCGAACTTCCTCAGGAGGCCATTCTCGGCAAATACAAGCAAGAAGGTGCCTACACAGACTGCAACTTCATCGACATTCCCCGTGCAGTATCGCAAGCAGCGTATGTGGAGACCTTCTACACCACCAAGCTATTCAAAATTGAACGGCTTATTCTGGCGCTGCTTGCACAAAAGCCGTCTACAGATGCGCAAGCCAAGCTTCTCGCTTTAGGCGAGGCCAAAAGTTTCGCCGCGTGGAGCGTTGAAAGAAGAACATCAGACCAATTGTTGCTCTGTGACTTTCTGGGGCGCACCAGATCATGGCTAATGAGCGCCGTTACCAAGGACGGCAATTCATCCACAACACGCCTGTACTTCGGTTCTGCTGTTGTCCCCAAAGTCGACCGGGCATCCGGTCGAGCCTCTTTCGGCATCGCATTCCATATGCTTTCCGGCTTTCATCGCATCTATTCCAGAGCGCTCTTGCGGTCAGCTCGCTCACGACTGCTGCATTCGGTGCTGTGAAGATTCGGATGATAGCAAAGGAAATGGGAGAGGCGGAGTGGAGTAAGAAAAAGAGGCTGGCGATTAGCTATCTTGAAGAGAAGCTGTCGACATTGTCGACTATGCTTTCGTCGGATAGCTTGATGAGGGGGCAAACGACCGGAGTGCGCTATTATCCTGCAACTCACATAGCTAAGACTTGATGGCTGCTAACGGTTTGTAAAGCAGACCTTACCGAGTAGAATGCCTGTCGGCCCGCAGTTGGCCCAGAGTGTGTCAAAACGCAAAAGTTACTAAATGCTCGCGAACTTCTGGTTTTTAACAACTCATGATGCAGTTACAAGCCTATTACGACAATCATAAAGCGTAAACAATTTTTCGCTGGGTATACAAAAATGCTTCGCGATGAAGGCATATAACGGCGCGATTGAATTGCAGCAAAGGCCATCTGGCCAATATTGCCTTCATCAGCGCAATTATTCCAAATATCTTCATCATGCGTTTCATATTATAGGCGAGAATATGCAAGCTCATCTCGGTGCTCACCCGGTCAATAGTCTTGGTCAGGAAGTGCGCTGAACCCATCCACAATTTGATCGTTCCATACGGGTGTTCAACTGTCTGCCGACGAATGCGCATCGCATCTGGATGATGATCTAAACGGGTTTGCATCTCATCGAGAACTGCTTCATGTTCCCAACGAGTCAGGCGCCGCTGCTCGCCAAGCGTGCATTTATCTTTTATCGCACATGTCTTGCAGTTTGAACTCCAGTAACGGTGAAGCTTCATGTCGCGCTCTGTCGTTTCATAGCGCCATTTCAGATGCTCACCAGCGGGGCAACGATACTCGTTGTGTTTTGCATCGTAGATAAAATCAGCTTTACTGAATCGTCCATTTGCAGTTGCAGTAGAAATGACAACCTTCGGAACCATCACCGTAATCCCCGCTTCATGGCTGGCAAGAATTTCTTCATTTCTAAAATACCCACGATCTGCGATGGCAGTAAGCTCTTTTACTCCCATCGCTTCACGTGCCAGCTTTGCCATTGAGGCCAATTGCTCGCGATCACTTCCAACGTTGGTTACTTCGTGTGCCACGATCAGATGATGTTTGGCATCCACCGCAGTTTGAACGTTGTAGCCAACAATCCCGGTTCCTCGTGTCTTCATTGAGCGGGCATCTGGATCGGTAAGCGATATCTGCTTGTCTGGTGTTTCATTGAGAACAACTTCGATTTCCTTTAGTGCAATCATCTGCTCTTTCAATACAGCAATCTTATCTTCCAGCCTCTCTCTTCTTAACTTTGCTGTGGCGGGTTCTTGCCGGTCTGCCACATCAGCTCAACGTTGCGTTGTGCTTCACGCTCAAGTCGACGGCTGGATTGGATACGATTCAAATATCCGTAGATGTATATATTGAGGAGTATTGCAGGGTGATATGCGGGTCTGCCGGTTGCTGCTGGTTCAACGCCTTCAAAACCTAATTGATTCAGATCCAGTTCATCCACAAAGACATCGACGACTCGAACTGGATTGGTTTCTGCTACGTAGTCGTCGAGCAGCTCTGGAAACATCGTTGCCTGAGTTCTGTCTTCGCCTTGAATGAATCGCTTCATGTGTAAATTTCCACAATTACCAGACACACCCATTAACGTTTCACTTGGCGATAGGTGTACAATTTACTCTACGTTTTTACACACTCATGGGCCATGAACGGCCTTTCACTGATTACCCCCAATTGAGTTCAATATAATAGGTGTTTTGATCCATATCGACAAAGTCGGAAAGGTGATAGATATAGATATTTTACGAAATTATCTAGACCTTTTGAGTAATATATCTTTTTTTAAATTAAAATATAATTGCGATGTAGTTGATAGATAACTTTAAAAATACCAAAGGGGATTTTATGTTTAGATTTTTAGCAAGTTTGATATTGGGTTTAGCTGTTTCAGGAATGGCAAATGCTGACGAAGGTTCTATTACATATATTTTTGGTGATGTTGGAAGTTTGAGTTCAGGTGATTTATGTACTGGAACTGCAACTGGACTAACCTTAATATCATGTCCAAATAGCACAACAGCTTATCGCATTGGATTGGGATATACATTACCAACAGGCTTAGGCTTGGAGCTATCATATGCCGATTTGGGAAGTTTTGATACTAGTGGCACAGTGTTGGTTAATGGAACAAATTATGGATTTCATTTAAAAATGACACAATCTGCATTTATGGTTCCGGCTACGTACACTTTGAAATTTAATGAAAATACTGCGTTAGTATTTAAGCTGGGTTTAGCTTTTACTCAAGGCACTCAAAATGGCACATTAGATTTAAATGGAAATAATTTTCTTAATACCAGTGCAGGTGGATCATCAGGACTATATGGTATTGGAATAACTGAAAAGATTTCTGATAAATTTTCGGCAAGACTTCAATATGAATTGTTAAGTCACATTTTATTTGAAACCACTTCAAATACAGGAATTAATAATTTGGGCTTTGTAAGTTTTGGAGGTCAATACCAGTTTTAATGAATTTGTATAAATAATAAGCCCGCACTTTAATTTGCGGGTTTTTTTAAATGCCTAATTTTTGACATGGCTGTTAAATTCATTGGAATTTAAGTCTAGACAAAATTAATGATTATTTTGTCGCTATTGAATGACAAAGTCAGGATAAGAAGCAATCTAAAATTACTGATTTGGGGGTGTGAAGGATGGTTGAATGACGCCAACTTCCCCGCTTACTCGGACCTTGTCACTTTTCGGCGTTAAGGCGCCACTGATTTTCGCCGTAATGGCGCCACTTTGAAGTGTCATTTCAGGGGCTCAAACTGGGTGTAAAGAATGCGTGATTTTTGCTGTTTTTGCAATCGCATTATTTACTCTATTTGTTGCTGACGGCCCTGTCTCAAGTCTGAGTAGGTTTACCTCCTTTCTTTGCCGGCGTTTTTGGCATTTCCGGCATTGGCTGCGGGTCGCGGTAACTCGGCCCATCCAAAACCACGCGATACGCGCCGTGGCGTAATCGATCCAGTGTTGCTGCGCCGATCATTTTATTTGCGGCGAATGCTTCACCCCATTCATCAAAGTCGAGATTGCTGGTCAGAATGGTTGCGGCGCGCTCGTAGCGTTCGGCGATCAAGTCATGGAAGTCTTCATCTTCCGGTGAACGCAAGGGTTTGAGTCCGAAATCATCAATGATCAGCAGATGCACTTTGACCAGTGATTTAAATCGCCGCGCGTAATTGCCGGTGGCCTGAGCTGCGCGCAAACTGCTCAGGAGTTGGGTCTGCGTAATGAACAACACGTCATAACCCTGACGGGCAGCCGCATGACCAAGCGACTGCGCCAGATGGCTTTTGCCGGTTCCGCACGGCCCCACAACCAATACGGCGACTTTCTCTTCAATGAAACGGCAGGTCGCCAGATCATGAACTGCCGTGCGGTTCAGATTGGGCAGTCGGTCGAAGTCGAATCCCTCCAGTGTTTTTTGGTTGCGGAAGCTTGCGCGACGCAGTCGCATATCCAGCTTCTTTTGTTCCCGCCTGGCGACTTCGTCATGAATCAACAGGCTGAGGAAGTCGGTGTAGGCCAGCTTGCGGTCGATGGCTTCGCGGTTGCGGGCTTCGAGTGAATCAAGAATGCCGGACAGGTGCAGTTGTTTGAGCAGGGATGTCAGTTCTGGAATTGTATGCATGGTAGTCCTCATTGAAGAATGGTTTGGGTGTTGCGGCAGAAACGTCCGCCTTCGGTGTACGTGGTAGCAAGGGCATCAAAGGCCAGTAGAGGTGTGAGCTGATCCAGCCCTTTGGCCAGAATCGACTTGACCACTTGGTAACCCGGCGTGCCGAAATGGTTGGCGCGCGAGCACGCGGCTTCCAATCTGATCGCGCCGTATTTCTGCTTGAGCCGCAGCACGCCTTGAACTGCGCGCATTTTTATCAAGACATGGTCGCTGAACATGGCGTGCACCATGGCATGACAGGCGGGGCCAATCTGCAAGGCGGTGTTCAAACACCACTGCGTATCCTGCATTTGCCACGCCTGTGCTTCGGGTGGCATGTGGTCGGTTACCGTGTGGCGCAGTCCTTTCCCCATCAGTCGCACGTGACTGGCAACCGCCTCGTGCTCGCGGTACACAGTCACCATCGTGTCAGTCGCCCTCAGCCACAAGTTGCAACCGATCAGCCGGAACGGCACCGAATAGTAGTTGGTCTCGTATTGGACATGCGCGTCGCGGTGAACCAACACCTTGGCCCAGCTTGCCAATTCAGGCGGGACGCTGGGCAATGCAATGAGCAGACCTTTCTCAACTTCTACAAAACGCTTGAGGGGGGCTTCGCGGGTCGTGCCGTGAATGCGGTTGCCAGCCTCGTTCATCACCCAGGCCTGCAACTGGCGGTTGGCGTCATCCAGATCGCGGAACTCGCGCAGTGGCAGGAAACTGCCTTTGATGTATTTGACGCCTGCCTCAACGATCCCTTTCTTTTGCGGATCGCGTGGCGGACAGGGATCGATCTTGAACCCGTAGCCTTCGGCACATTCTGCATAGGCCCGTTGCACATCAGGTTCGTAGACGCAGGCTTTGGTGATCGCGCATTTGGCGTTGTCGATGATAGCGCGTGACGGCACACCGGAGAACGATTCGAACGCGCGTCGATGGCAACCCAGCCAAGTTGCCACGGTCTGATCGCGCACAAACTCGGCATACTGGTGGCGCGACCAGCACAAGGTCATCACGAAGAACCAGGTCTTGAATATCTCGCCGGTGTACACATCGGTGATAAGCGGGCCGGAACCGAAATCGACCTGAACTGCATCTGCTGGCTTGAACGCCAGGCGCAACGGGACATCCGGCAGTTGCGTGGAAACAAGCTGGCACAGAAAGCGATGCATCGCGGAATAACTGCCGGTGTAGCCGTGGTTGCGCACCAGCGTGGCGTGGATGGTGGTGCCACGGATGCCGGCTATGTGCCATTTGGTTATTTGCTCGCGCCAAGGTTCCAGCGTTGAAACACAACTGACAGGCAAACCTCCCTTGTGCGCAAACAGCGCGGACAACACGCCGTCATCGGGTAATGGGAACTCGGGACCCAGCCAGCCGCGTGCACTGGCAACCTCTCGCACTTGCGCGATCTTCTTGCGCCCCATCGTTTTAGACCGGGCAATATCCCGATCTGAATCGCCCCGGCGCATGCGCACCAAAACATTTCGGTACTGATACATCTCGAACCTCCTTTTACTCACAACCTCTCCCGGCAAAATGCCGGAAGTCTAGTTGTTCGATGAAAGTTCGAGCCCCAAATCAGGTTTCAAAGTGGCGCCTTAACGCCGGAAATCTACTGGCTCCATTACGCCGGAAATAAAGTGGCGCCATTACGCCGAACATTTACTGGCGCCATTACGCCGGAAACGAAATGGCTCCATAACGCCGAAAGTTCACAGACCTTCGGCGGTAGCTCAGAATGAGCTCGTATGTAAGCAATCCGTCCTTCAACTCGAACGTTAGTATTTTCACAAGTGAGTATCACGTAAGTTATTAAAAAAGGGGTATCGAAATGTTTAAAAAAGTTATGTTTATTGGATTGTTGGTTAGCACTGCTTTTATAAACGGTTGTGCAAGCTTGCCATCGCCTGAAGTGATGAAATCGGAAACTGTCACGTACCAGCTTCCTAAATTGCCTGAGCAAGGCAAAGCAGTCGTCTACGTTGTACGACCATCTTCTCTTGGCGGCCTCGTCCGTTTTAATGTGTTCGTAGATGATCAAGAAGCCACATCTGAAATGGGTTACACACGAAGCAGTCAGTACATTTATTTCAGCCTTCCTCCAGGAGATCATAAGATATATTCCAAGGCTGAGAACTGGGCGGAAACACTTGTCTCTGCCAAAGCTGGAGACATAATCTTTATCCAGCAGGATCCATCAATGGGATTTATCATGGCACGAAACAATATATTGAAGGTTGAAGACTACCAAGGAAAGTATCTTGTGAAGACATTGGCTATTGGAACGATATTAAAATCAGAAAAATAACTTAACCTAACATTTGATTGGGACTGGCTATGTCAGTCCCTCAATTTAGCGTTGACGGTCTGCTTAGGGTTATCAGCGGTCTGAATGACTAACAAGTACCCAGTAAATTGAACGGCGGCTCCACCAATGAAGCCGTCACTCAGTTCCTCCTCCTTGTTGGTCGGATGTGGGACGATACCTGACGCTCATGCGCATCCAGCCTTTCCGCCTATTGCAGAAATCGTTGCTTTATTGTACGGTGCGGCATCTTCACAGCAATCAAAATAAATCATGACATTCGAAACCCCGCAGGTAGGACAGACTTACGTTTCTAAAACTGACTCGTCTTTGGTTGTGTACGTTGTAGATGTGGTCATCCCTGAAGAGGCCGGCGAAGATTTGGGCACGCCCTTCATTGTTGAAGGTTGCGACCCCGCTTACAAGGAAGACACCGAAAATGCTGATGGATTTGAATTAACTGCCGAGGTTTGGAAAACACACAATTTCGAGCTGGTATCTGAATAAATCTGAATCACTCACACTGTGTTTGACGGATGGCGTAAAGCATTTACGGATATTGCTGCTTACGCAATTTTACCGTCCATATAAAACCAACGCCCGTCTTCACGAATAAAACGGCTTTCCTCATGCAGACGATTTGCGCGCCCGTTCACCTTGTAGCGCGCAACAAATTCGACAATGGAATGGTCGTCATCCTGTTGTTCGTGGCGCTTCACTTCCAGACCGAGCCACTTGGTCGACGCGTCTTCAGCCAAGTCCAATCCTGATGGACGAGTAGACTGATGCCAAGTCGCCAGCACGTACTCTTCCCTCTGTAACGTATAAGCACTGTAGCGTGAGCGCATCAGTGCCTCGGCAGTGGGAGCCGCCTGGTTATTTTCCAGGTAGCGGCCGCAACAATCTGCAAATTTTTTGTTGCTACCGCAAGGGCAAGGGGTAAGCTGACTTAGTTCTGCCACAGCGGAGGTTCTTCCATCAAAGCAATTTGTTCGCGCAATTCAAGAATGCGATTTTGCCAATAGATTTGCGTGTTGAACCAGGGAAATGCCTGCTTGAAAGCGGCATCGTCCCACCGTCTGGCAAGCCATGCAGAATAATGAATTAGACGCAGAGTGCGCAAAGCTTCGATGAGGTGCAGTTCGCGCGGATCGAATTCATAGAAATCTTCGTAACCTGCCAGCACATCGCCCATTTGCCGCACACGGTCTTCGCGCTCCCCCGAGAGTAGCATCCACAAGTCTTGTACCGCAGGCCCCATGCGACTGTCGTCGAAATCGACAAAGTGCGGGCCGTCGTCTGTCCACAGCACATTGCTTGCATGGCAATCGCCGTGCAGTCGCAAATTTTTCACCTTGCCCGCACGCTCAAAGCAGTGATGCACGCCATCCAGCGCTTGCCGGGTTACGCTGCGGTAAGCCGCGTCGATGTCGGCTGGAATAAAGTTATTTGCCAGTAAATAATCTCTCGGCTCAATGCCAAATGTTTCAATATTTAATATCGGGCGATGTTGAAAATCCTTGATCGCGCCGACAGCGTGAATCCGCCCGAGAAATCGCCCCAGCCATTCCAGCGTGTCGCGGTTTTCCAATTCCGGTGCGCGCCCGCCATGCTTGGTAAAAACAGAGAAACGGAAGCCGTCAAAATGATGCAAGGTTTTGTCATTAATAACCAAGGCTGGTACCACAGGTATTTCACGCTCGACCAGTTCTTGCACGAAATTATGTTCTTCTAAAATTGCCTCGTCGGACCAGCGCGCAGGGCGGTAAAATTTAGCTACCAGCAACGCGCTATCGTCGACACCGACTTGATACACACGGTTTTCATAACTGTTGAGTGCCAGCAGGCGACCATCACAACGCAAGCCGATACTCTCCAGCGCGTTCAACACGCAGTCTGGCGTTAGCGTTGCGAAAGAAAGTTCTGTTTTTGTGTCCATGTGAACACTATAACGCCATTCCCGTGCAGTCGGGAATGGGTTTCTTATTTTGCCTTCTTATCTAACTGAACTTCCGCCAGCCCCAATGCATTCCAACCCTCATGCCCAAGCTTGCGCATGGTCTCGATATTTTTTTCAAATATCTGCTCCGCTTCGGGAAATGCAGCCACCGCCTGATCAATACTGTCTTCTCGCAACAAATGCAAAGTCGGGTAAGGCGAACGGTTGGTGTAGTTGGTAATATCATCAAGCTCAGTGTCGGCAAACTGGTATTGCGGATGCATACTGGCAACTTGCAGCACACCATCCAAATCAACATCCTCCAGTGCCGCATCAACCACTTCCAGAAAATCGTTGTAGTCCAGAAAGTCTGTCAAAACGTGAGGATGAATCAATAGTATGGTATCAATCTCGGCAGGACTCGCTTCTGCCAATACTTCAAATTCGGCCAGCACGTCACGTAGCAAATCCTCCGGCGTTTGCGCTGCACTCACCACGTAACGAACCTGGTTCTTGACGTGTACGCCCTTGGCGAAAGGGCACAGATTAAGACCGATCACCGCGCGTTCAAGCCAGAGCTTGGTAGCGGCGATGGCTTCCTCGTTAGTCACGGTACTCATCGACCTCGCCCGCCAGACCTGTGCAACACGGGTGCCGCACCACGGCCTGCACCTGCTGCCGGTTTTGTGCCGCCTGCGCCGGTACGTGGCCCTCCCCCTGTGCGAGGTTGTCCGCCACCTGCACGCGGTTGACTTCGTCTTTGGCCTTGTTTCTGTCCGCCACCACCGCGATTTTGTCCACTCAAAATCGGTTCCGCTTTGATGCGCGGATCGGGTTCAAAACCGGGAACTTGAACCACAGCAATTTCGCGTTTAATCAACCGCTCAATGTCATGCAGTAACTTGTGTTCATCTACGCATACCAGAGAGCTCGCTTCACCGTTGCTGCCCGCGCGTCCGGTACGTCCGATGCGATGGACGTAATCTTCCGGCACGTTGGGTAGCTCGTAATTCACCACATGCGGCAATTCGCTGATGTCGATGCCGCGTGCCGCAATATCGGTTGCGCACAGCACCTGCAGTTTGCCGGTTTTAAATTCCGCCAGTGCGCGTGTTCGCGCGGCCTGACTTTTGTTGCCGTGGATCGCCATTGCCGGAATGCCGTCTTTGTTCAGATACTCGGACAAATTATTCGCGCCATGCTTGGTGCGTGTAAACACCAGCACTTGAAACCAATTGTGGTCTTTAATGAGTTGTGTGAGTAGCGCGCGTTTGCGTTCGCGATCTACCGGATAAACCCGTTGTTCGATCAGCTCGGCCGTTTGATTACGGCGCGCCACTTCGATCAACGCAGGGTTGGTAAGTAGGCCGTCTGCCAGAGCTTTAATCTCGTCGGAAAAGGTTGCTGAGAACAAAAGGTTTTGACGTTTCTTGGGTAATATCGCGAGGATTTTTTTGATGTCGCGAATGAAGCCCATGTCCAGCATGCGGTCGGCTTCGTCCAGCACTAAAATTTCAACGTGAGATAAATCCACCGTCTTTTGCTGCAAGTGATCGAGCAAACGCCCCGGGGTCGCCACCAGAATATCCACGCGTCCATGCAGTTGTTTGATCTGCGGATTGATATTTACACCGCCGATCATGGTCATTGATTTCAGCGACAAATACTTGCCGTATTCGCGCACACTTTCTTCCACTTGTGCGGCCAACTCGCGGGTGGGAATAAGCACCAGTGCTCGGATTGGTGCAGGTATTGAAGATTGCCTTTCTCGTTCGCTTCCTCGCCCGCTGGCGGGAGAGGATTGAGGTGAGGGTGCGTTTCCGCTGGCCGGTTTTGTTGAAGCGGTTAGAAGTTGCAGAATAGGCAAGGTAAAACCTGCGGTCTTGCCGGTGCCTGTCTGCGCGCCGCCCATCAGGTCGCGGCCTGACAACACGACGGGAATAGCTTGTGCCTGAATTGGCGTAGGCTCGGTATAACCGCGCTCGGACACGGCACGGAGGATTTCTGCGGACAAGCCGAGAGATGCAAAGGACATATTTTCTTTCTTGAATTACATCGGCCTGTCACGCTTGAGCGCGCCAGTCTTAGGCTGATAGAGGGGAAACGAACCGGATTCGGTAGCGGGCGATCAAGACTGAAACAATCGCTGCGCTTCACATTGTAACAGACCAGATGCCAAGTTTACCCAACGGGATATAATATATGCAGATAGCTCAAGTTATTTTGTTGACTTGTGAGTTTGTCCTGAGTTGTGCATGATACGTCTTTAGAATGGATCTAATCTCCATTCGCCCAGATGCGGGAGAGCAAAAGATGCAACGGGAATTACCAAACGAGATCACCAATAAGTCTTTGTTAGGCATCAGCATTCCTGCTTGCCCCGCTTCACTGACCGCAATCATGCGCGAAGCAAGACAGCCTTCCACCGATCTGGCGCGTCTGGCGCGCTTAATTAGTCGCGATGCGGGTATTACCGGCCCCTTGCTAAAGCTGGCAAATTCACCTTTTGTAGGACTGCGCACGAAAGTTACCTCGGTCTTTCAGGCAATTAGTGTCTTGGGGTTGCAAAATACGCTGAATCTTGTCCAAAATATTTCTTTGCGGCAAAGTCTCAGCGGCAACTCCGCCAGCTTTGACAAGTTTTGGGAACAATCAAGTTTGACTGCCTCCATCGCGGAAAAACTCGCGTCTAAATTTGACGCTTTATCCAAAGACGACGCTTATCTTGCCGCTCTCTTTCACGACTGTGGCATTCCCGTACTCATGATGAAATTTCCTGATTATCGCGAGAACCTCATGAAAAATGTCAGATTGGGCGTCCCAATTTGCGACATCGAAAACGAGCATTATTCCACTAGCCATACCATTGTCGGAAATATGTTGACCCGCATCTGGAAGCTACCGCCTCATATTAGCAAAGCCATTCTGTATCACCATGATCCCGATATCTTTTCTTCAACTGCTGGAGATATCGAGTCCGCAGTCCGCAACTTGGTTGCCATAGTACACATGGCGGAATGCATCGCGGACGAACACCTGCTTGTGCGGGATTCAGCTTGGCCAACAATTGAAAAAGAAGTACTAAAACACTTTGATGTGTCTACGCAAGAATTCTCTGAGCTGAAGGGGGATATTTTGGCCTTTTTGAATGGTGAATGATACGCAACAAGAAACCCCAAAACCGCCTGAAAAAATTTCGCCGTTAGACGGAATAACCAGGCAGTTAATCAGGGTGTGTGCATCCATTGCTTTATTTGGAGCAATAGTGTTTTTTGTTTATTCCGCCTATGCAGGGACGGTTCTTGGCGAAGGCTCAACCAAGGTATTTACCGGAGTAGCCTGCCTGCTGCTTGTGCTTTTAAGCTGCATGATGATCGAAAAAATCCTTCTGAAGAACGCTACAAATGACGCTGACAGCTTAGACGTTAAATAAAAAATTCATGACATCTCCGTCTTGCACGACATAGTCTTTGCCTTCAACTCTCATCTTGCCTTTCTCTTTTGCACCCGCTTCACCATTGCAGGCAATGAAGTCGGCATAGGAGATGGTCTGCGCGCGGATGAATCCTTTCTCAAAATCCGTGTGAATAACACCTGCCGCTTGCGGCGCGGTATCTCCTTTGTGGATTGTCCAGGCGCGCACCTCTTTCACGCCTGCCGTGAAATAGGTTTGCAAGCCAAGCAGATCATATCCGGTGCGAATCAAACGATTTAATCCCGGCTCTTCCAACCCGATGGAAGCAAGGAATTCCAGTTTGTCGGCATCATCCAGATCGGCGAGTTCTGCTTCGATCTTCGCGCACAAGGCAACAACCGGCGCACCTTCTTTTGCCGCGTGTTCGCGCAGACGATCCAGATGGGGGTTATTTTCAAAGCCGTCTTCCAGCACATTGCCTACATACATTGCCGTCTTGATGGTGAGCAGGCAGAGAGGCTTGAGGATTTCTTTTTCTTCGTCACTCATTTTAAATGTGCGAGCAGGCTTGCCTTCGTTCAGATGCGGCAACAATTTTTCCAAGATCGCAATCAATTTAATCGCATCTTTATCGCCGGATTTTGCTTTCTTGCCGTCGCGATGCATGGTGCGTTCCACCACGGCAAGATCGGCTAGCGCCAACTCAGTGATGATCACTTCAATATCGGACAAGGGATCGACTCGCCCGGACACATGCACTACGTTCTCGTCGTCAAAGCAGCGTACGACATTCACAATGGCATCGGTCTCACGGATGTTGGCGAGGAACTGATTGCCCAAGCCTTCGCCTTTGGAGGCACCGGCCACCAATCCGGCAATATCAACGAACTCGACAATGGCAGGCTGCATGCGCTGTGGATTGACGATCTTCGCCAGTGCAGCCATACGCGGATCGGGAACCTCGACGATGCCGACGTTGGGCTCGATGGTACAGAAGGGATAGTTTTCTGCCGCGATTCCCGCTTTGGTAAGCGCGTTGAACAGCGTGGATTTACCCACGTTGGGCAAACCGACAATTCCACATTTTAAGCTCATAAAATCCTTATCGTATTAATGTATTGCAAGACTGCACTTTGGCTATTGGACATCCGATGTCTCAATATCCGTGTGGCGGAAGCTTGCAACAGAAGCAGAGAGAATCGGGAAAAGAAAATTTTTTGCCCCGAAATTGTAGTCATTGTAACACTCACTGACGGCCTATTCCAAAGGGGCCGCCAGATGGTAGCGCGAAGAAATATAGACAGCTATTTTCGATTTCCGCCCACCACCATCTTGTATTCAAACAAGCGGCACTCAATTGCACCATTGAAAAGCGGCGTACGCTTTGAAACAGATAGTCGAATAAACTTCGGCATACGCAAATCCGATGTAAACAGATAAGCATTCCACCCGCCGAATTTTTTCTTCAGGGCATCACCAATTTGCGGGTACAACAATTCCAGCTCGGCAATATCGCCCATACGTTCTCCATAAGGCAGGTTCGCCACCAACACACCATGATCTGCGGGTGCGGCAATTTCAATCACATTGGCCTGCTTAAGTGTCACGGCTTGCAATAGTCCCGCATTCTCAAGATTGATGCGCGCAGTCTTCAATTCATCGCCATACAAATCGCTGCCAAAGATTGGCAACGGCGATACAGGCTTTTGCGTCGCAATCGCTTGCGAGCGAATCTCTTGCCATTTTTTTGCATTGAAGTTTTTCATTTTTTCGAACGCAAAATGGCGCGAAATGCCGGGTGCAATGTTCAAGGACATCTGCACTGCTTCAATCAGAAACGTTCCGCTGCCGCACATCGGGTCGAGCAAAGGCGTGCCGGGTTTCCAGCCGGTAAGATGCAAAATACCCGCCGCCAGATTTTCGCGCAGCGGCGCGATGTTGGTATATTGACGCACACCGCGCTTGAACAGCGCATCGCCGGACGTATCCAGATACAGCGTGAAGCGCGACTCTTCCAGAAAAGCATGAATGCGCATATCCGGTTCATGCGTATTCACGCTGGGGCGCTCGCCGCAAAGCTGGCGAAACTTATCGCAGATCGCGTCTTTAATTTTCAGCGTGGCAAAATCCAGACTCTTTAACGGGCACTTGATCGCTGCCATATTGACGCGAATGGTATGCGACACATTGAACCAATCACCCCACGGCAGCTTGAATGCAGCGTCATAAATATCTTGCTCATTGCGATAACTGGTTGTCGCCACTCGCCACAACACGCGGCTGGCAGTGCGGCTATGCAGATTGACGCGATAACACAACGTCCAATCGCCTGCAAAATGCGCACCTCCATCGGTGGCCTTGATTCCTGTCGCCCCAAGCTCAGTCAATTCATTAACAAGAGGAATCTCAAGACCTCGCGGGCAAGGTGAAAAGAATTGTTCGCTCATAGCGGCTTCACCGTGACGAGAATAACAATAGCCGCCAACATCAATACAGGTACTTCATTGAAGAAACGGAACCAAACATGGCTGCGCGTGTTGAGTCCTTGCTCAAACTCTCTGAGCAACTTGCCGCAATAAAAATGGTAACCGATGAGGAACAGCACCAGCGTCAATTTGATGTGCAACCACACACCCGAAAAATGGTAGCCCAGCCACAGCCATGTACCGAACAACAACGCCAAACCGCCAATAGGCGTAACGAAGCGATACAGTTTTCGCGACATCAGCAATAGTCTTGCGCGATCTTCTTCTCCCGTTGCCATCGCCAGATTTACGAAAAGGCGCGGCAAATAAAAAAGTCCCGCGAACCAACTGGTAACGAATATGATATGAAAAGCTTTGATCCAGAGCATGATATTTCCTGATTTGTTTTAGTGTGTAACAGTTTATTGAACTGATGAATTATAACGGACTGCGAGATTTTCGTAGGTGGGCAAACAGTTTCATCGTTAGCCCACGCGGTGGATTTGACTGGACGTTACCGCGTGGGTACAGAAACGTGCCCACCCTTAGCTTATTTTGTAGCGAAACGTATACGTCGCTGCTAGCGCTTAAACATTTACCACTTGAACGAAATCCTTCATAGTTAAATTTGCATTCCATTGTGTCGCCATTCATTGCACTTAAAGTTGCTTGCCCAGTATGCCCTGAGTATTGCACATTACCAACAACACCAGAATCGGTAATGTAAAAGCCCGTGTATTTCACTGCGTTAATCTCAACTATTAGCACAAACCCCAACGACATATTAGGATAGAAGCACTGGATTCCCGCCTGCGCAGGAACGACTGGTTTAGACGGGTTTAATGGGAGTCTCGTTGTCAGTCGATCAGCTTCATACCGCAATGCTTTGCAGCATCACGATCAAATGTTGCCGTATATCCACATCCTGCTTCCTTAGCTGATAGCTCTATCAAGCAATCGGCAAAGTCGGCTTTGCCAGATTTAAACAAGCGCACGGCTTTCCACACGATGGCGGCATTTTGCACGATGACTTCTTTGGTGCGTAGCAACGCTTCCAGAACCTCGCAGATTTCATCCTTGGTTAAAGCGTAACAGCCAGACAGCACCCAGACCAATTCGACTAATGAAACCACACTCACATAACCCGGTGAGTCCGAAGTCAACGATTCGATCAGTCGTGAGGCTTTGGGCGACTGCTTTGAATCATCCTGCGCAATATAGCGAACCAGGACGTTGGTGTCCAAGCCAATCATTTTGCTTTTGCTCCCTGCTTCGCAATCACCTTGTTCATCAACGCAATCGTTACCGGGGATACGGGCTTTCGCATCATGCCCTTTAAGGCGGTGACAGAATGCGTAGAAGCGACCAGCTCAAACCGGCCTTGCTCAACTTCTACAAACTCGACCCTGTCTCCCGACTCAACGCCCAATGCTGCGCGCACGGCAGAAGGAATGGTGACTTGCCCTTTGCTGGTTATTGTTGCCGTAGACATGATTGCGCTCCTTATTTGATTCCTTACTTTAGCGTAAGGAAATGCAATAATCAATACAAATTCACGGATGCGCCCAAGGATGTCCTGCTAGCGTGACAACCGCCGCCTGAACAACACCAGCGATACATAAAAACCAAACAGCGTATACGCCAGCAGCACAGATATGTGCAAAAAGGCGGATGGAGGGACCGCACCGATCATCAAAGGTCGCGCCAAGTCTATCGCATGCGTTAACGGCAACAGGTTAGCCACAATCTGGAAACTTGGCGGCAATTGGTTGACCGGAAAAAACACACCGCTAATCATCATCATTGGCGTGATAACCAAAGTGAAATAATACAAGAAAAAATCATAGCTCGGTGCGAGTGCTGTCATGATAAGGCCGATACCTGCAAAGGTAAGGCCGACCAGCAACGCCAGCGGAATCATCCACAACGACATGATTGAATGCGACAACCCAAGCAACCAGATCACCACTAAAACAGCAATCCCGGACATCAGGCTTTTTGTTGCAGCCCAGAGCACTTCCGACAGCACCACATCATCCAGCGTTATTGGCGTATTGAGAATAGCCTCCCAAGTGCGCTGCTCGTGCATGCGCGCAAAGCCGGAATACAAAGCCTCGAAACTGGCGCTGTTCATGGTGCTGTAACACACCGTGCCCGCCGCGAGAAAAGTCATGTAAGAAGTGCCGCCCATCTGCGGCAGCAAGCTGCCCAAGCCATAACCCAAACCCAGCAAGTAAATGACCGGATCGGCGAGATGGCCCATTATGGAAGCCGCCGCAACTTTCTTCCACACTAGCCAATGACGCTGCCAGATTGGAAAAAAGCGCAGACTAAGTTCGGGTAGCGCAAAATCCCGGTTGCTCATTTTGATTTATCCGCTTCTACGGCTGCGAAGGCTTCTGCCGGGCTGACTACTCCGATACCTCGCGCATAGACACATCCCTTTGAGGTTCCTTCTGCAACAACACGTTCGGAGTTACTAAAAATGTGCTCCATATAAAAATATTTTTCATCCCACCCTGTAACTTTCAAACTTACGTCGAATTTTTCAAACATATTTAAGGGCTTTTTATAGGTCATCGTATGTTCGGCAATCAGAGGCATCCAGCCGCGCTTGAACATTGCTTTCAGCAAGCCGGAGCGAATGAATAGATCAACACGATTCAGATCGCAAATGGTCAGGTAGCGGCCATTATTCATATGAAAATTAATATCCAGATCGTTTGGCATTACGCGCAGGCTGAGCTGGCTCACCAGATTGTCCGCATTGATCCGTTCCCGGAAAAGCGAAAGGATAAAAACATAGCACATGCGAAAAATAAGGCTCATTCTCTCATCTCCCGACCCGTTAGTTTCAAGAACACATCTTCCAGATTCGCAGGGCGATGCAAGAAGCGCAATGCGCTTTGTCCCTGCAAATGTGCAACCAGCGGTTGAGCGTCCAGCACATAGCAGAACACCGTTTCACCACTCGACTCGAAACGTTGCGAATATCGCGAGGCATATTCGTTCGCCCACGCTTCAACTGTTTCGCCAAACACCTCCACCACTTGCGGCTCGATGTTTTGCTCTATCAGCTCACGCGGTGTGCCCTGGCTAATGAGCTTACCGTTATCCAATACCGCGAGGCGATGACACAGCCGTTCGGCTTCGTCCATAAAATGCGTTGTGAGCAGCAGCGTCTTTCCCTGCTGTGTAAGTTCGCGCAAACGCTGCCAGATAAGGTGGCGAGCCTGCGGATCAAGGCCGGTGGTTGGCTCATCGAGGAAAATCACATCGGGATCGTTTACAAGAGCTCGCGCCAACGTGAGGCGACGTTTCATGCCACCGGAAAGCGTTGGGACTTTTGCATCCCGTTTGCTGGTCAGGCTGGCAAATTCCAGCAGCAATGGAATACGCGCCTCGATCTCGCTGTCTTTCATACCGAAGTAACGCCCGTATACCAGCAAGTTTTCCGCCACGGTAAAATCCGGGTCGAGATTGTCCATCTGCGGCACCACGCCGACACGGATGCGTGCTTCGCGTGCGGCCTGCGGCACAGGAAGATCGAGCAGCATAATGTCGCCCGCATCCGGCGCAGTCAACCCCAGCAACATTCTCAACGTAGTCGTTTTCCCCGCGCCATTCGGGCCTAACAAACCAAAACATTCACCTTTGCGGATTGAAAGATTTAGGCCGTCCACTACGCGCTGTCCTGCGTAAGATTTTTGCAGATTTGTCGCTTGGATGATTTGGGTCACTTTTAAACCTTCTTAGCCACATAACCAGCCACTTGGCCGCCGTTGTTTGGCGACTTAGTGGATTGGCTAGTTGTCTTATCAGAAACCACAGAGTTCACAGAGAAAAACTTTCACGCAATACTCTCGGTGGTCTCTGTGTTCTCTGTGGCTCGCTTTTTAATTATTATTAGTGTCATAACGCCACTCCGGTGAAATGCATCTTAATGATGTCGCGCAATTGTGTCAGGCGTCCGTGGAAGAAATGCTCAACCCCGGGCAATACGGTAATAGGCAAGTGCTGCGGACGCGCCCAGTCAAATGCGTCTGCCAGCGGAACAATATCATCTTGTTCACCATGTATTACCAGTGCATTCGACGGGACTGGCGGCATTGCAAAACGCCCCACGGCCGGCGCTGCCAGAATCAAATGCCTCGGCTTCAATTTTTGAGCGGCACGCGCGGCGACGTAGCCGCCGAAAGAGAAACCTGAAAGAATGAGCGGCAACTCGCCAAACTGTTCGCGTGCAAATTCCGTCACTGTCAGTGCGTCTTCGAGTTCGCCATCACCACCGGTGAACTCACCCTCACTTGCCCCCACTCCGCGAAAATTAAAACGCAGGGCGACACATCCCAACTCGGCAAAAGTCTTCGCCAATGTCACCGCAACTTTGTTATCCATTGTTCCGCCCATTGTGGGCAAGGGATGACACACGATGGCGATACATTTTGGCGCCAGCTTGGGAACATGCACCACACCTTCAATATACCCGGCAGTGCCGGTGGTGGAAAATAACTGAAGTGCCGACATCAAATTTTGAGGCGCTCGACAATGCGCCCTTTTTTCAAATGTTCTTCAATGATCTCGTCCAGATCGCTTTCATCGACGTAGGTGTACCAAATTCCCTCCGGATACACCACCAGCACCGGCCCCTCTTCGCAGCGCCCCAAACATCCGGCAGAATTGACCCGAATGCGGTTGCCCTCCTGATCCAGCTTCTTGGCTTTGACTTTATCTTTGACATAATCGCGCATTTTTTGCGCCGCGAAATTGGCACAACAATCTTCCCCTGCCGCGCGCTGGTTCACACAAAAGAAAACGTGTTTGTCGTAATGGCTCATGATATTGATTACCTTGTTTGACTGAGAGTTGCATTGTAATTCTCACTCACCTCAATCCTCTGATGAAACAACTAGCCATTCGACTAAGCCCGCAAGCGGACAGTCGCTGGTTATCCCGCTTGCGGTAGAGGAGGCGAACGAGAACAGCAATTGTTAATTCCTGTATTTTACTACTCTCGGCGCAATGAGCCACGCCACAAATTTCCCAGCAATAGCAATGGAAAGAGCAGCATCACCGTCTGCGACAGCCCGTTGTAATTAAGCAAATGGCCGTAGTGCCAATGATATAAGCGCATCGCAGCGGAAGGAGAGCCGCTATCCAATATACCGTGCGCCAGCAACAAATATAAACAAGCCACGACCATTCCCAGCCGCATCAGATACGGCCTTGCCAGCCAACCGATGAGCGCCATCAGAATTACTCCGGCAAAAATGCCGAATACCGCTTCGCCGTTCAGCCACAACAATAGCGCCCATGACTTTAGCAACACGGCGGCAGCGATAAATTTTGTTAATGCAATCACAAATAATACCAGCAGCAAACCGGCCACCGCATGACGGCGCGAGCGCAATAACGTTAACAGCAATATACCGAGCATCAGCAAGTTCAGGGCGACGGTCACACTTTCCAACCAACTGAATGGCGCTATTGTTGGAGGCGCGAAAGGTTGTCGCGCAATTTCAGTGATAAAAACATTTCCCAGGATCGGCATAGAGGGATTGATTTGCGCGAACATCCATAGCGACACTAATGCCAAACCGAAATCCACTCCCGGCCCGCGTTGAAAAAATTCCAATCGCATCTGCAACAAATAGTAGAACCATGCTCTGGGGACGATACTTACAGCGAGCAATGCACCACACAGCACACCAGTTCCATTCATCAACAAATCGAGATTCGAACTCACCCGACTGGGCAAATACATTTGCGTATATTCCATTAACGCAGACAGAAGCAGCCCCAAGATTGTGGCTATTGCCACGCTCCAAACAGCATTTACCCGTGTTCTAAGGGTTAAACCAAGCAACAAACCGAAAGGAAGATAAGCCAAGTAATTGGCAACAGCATCAAACCAGGAATAGGTTTGCTTCAGTGGCGAGGTCATCACTTCGTAGAAATCCAAACCCTGCTCCTGCCATCCCGAGAATGGTGACAGACTTGCGTAAACGATGAACAGCGCATAACCGGCTGTCAAATAGCTGCGTAACGAAGTGCGGGAACGGTAGTTGTGGCTATGTCGCATTGTTTATTTTACCGCCAGATTTGCCTTAAAACCGCTCATATCCCAACAAATATCGCCATTGCCCCTCGGGTAATTTTGCCATCGACACACGACCGATGCGAATTCTTTTCATTGACTGCACTTGTAGCTCGACACTTTTACACATGTGCGCAATCTGACCGGGTTGTACGCCTTTGAGGGCGAAGCGCAGACGGGTTTCATTTTGCCAGCTTACTTTAATCGGGGGCAGTGGCTTGCCGTTATAACTGAGTCCGTGATTGAGCAGCTTGAGACCATCGGCTGGCAGTTTGCCTGCGACTTCGACCACATATTCTTGCTCAACGGTTGCTGCATCGTCAGTCAATTTACGCGACACTCTATAATCCTGGGTAAAAACTAACAGGCCACTCGCATTACTCTCCAAAGGTAGACATTGCGAGAGGTGCGTGAAATGGTGCTTGAATACACGGATGCCGGAATGATCGTCTGCCACGCGAGTGTCAGCAGAAATTAACGATTGTATTTCTCGGTCGCCTCCTCGCTCGCTCGCGGGATAACCAGCGACTTGCTCGCTTGCGAGCTTAGTCGAATGGCTAGCAGTTCCACCAGAGGATTGAGGTGAGGGCTGCGATGGCGGCAAGTGCAACAAAATAGTTACCGGTTCAATCGCCATAGGCTTGGCGTTAGGCAGCAATTCGACTTTCTGCTGCGATACCATGAATTGCGGCTCTTCAACCACTTGCCCATCCACCAACACCCAGCCACCGACGATATATAACTCGGCCTCGCGCCGCGAGCAGGAGACTAATTCGGCAAGGCGTTTAGCGAGACGGACGGGGATGGTCATAACGTGCTTCTTGGATATATTGAGCGCCATTGTAAACGCTCGCGCCCAAGATTCTGTAAAATGCGAACATGGATGCCACTCAAAAACCCACAGGCCGCCCGACTTTGGACGGCATAACCCTTGAAGCTATTGTCACGCAACTCTCCGAGACTATGGGCTGGGAGGAGATGGGTTACGCCGTGCCGATACGTTGTTTTACGCACGACCCCAGCATCAAATCCAGTTTGAAATTTTTACGCCGGACACCGTGGGCGCGAGAGAAAGTGGAACAGTTGTATTTGCAACAGCTCAAACGCTAGCCCGCAACAACCGAGCGCAAGCTGGCAAACTCCTTGGAAATATATTCGATCACCAGCCGCACTTTGGGCAGGTAGCGGTGGCGTTTGTGACACACCAGATACAAGCTGCCTTTCGCACTTGGGCCAAGGTCAATATCGAGTTCCTCCAATTCGTTCATGTTGGGATAATGATGAAAACCCTGCGGCAATATCAATGCTCCCAGCCCCGCCTTGCAAGCCGCCATCTGCACGATAAAATCGTCCGAGGTAAATGCGGGTTTGAAGTTGGATATCGCCGCGCTTAATTCCTGGTTGGTTTGCAAACCATCATAAGGCGCAGCCCAGCATATCCAATCCAAATCTGCCAGACGCGAATGCGGCGGAAGTTGTGCCGCATAGGTTTTATTGGCGTATACGCGCATAGCGCTGGAAACCTCGTCCAAGCAGACCAGATCGGCATCGGTCGGTTTTTCTGTGCGTAGCGACAAATCGGCCTCACCTCGCCCGAGATTCAGCACCTCAACACCTGACAACACTTCGATCTGTATCTGCGGATATTGCCGGCGAATCTTCGCCGCTAACGGAACCACCAATTCATATGCAATACCGGGCGGAGCCGCGATGCGCACTTTGCCTTCCGGCAGAAAAGTTTGTTTTTTGATACTGAGTTCCGCTTCGTTCGCCCATTCGGCCATGCGCTGTGCTGCGGGTAATAATTTTTGTCCCGCCGTTGTCAGCACTGAGCCCTGGCTTTGCCGTTCAAACAATGCTTCGCCCACCGCTTCCTCAAGTTCGGCTATGCGGCGACTCAAAGTGGGCTGACCCAATTTCAACACGCGAGCCGCGCCGCTCAAGCTGCCTTGCTCATGTACCGCCAGAAACAACTTCAGGTCATCCCATTTTAAATTCATATTCTCATCCGAAGCAGCAAGCCAATCCGAATACGGATGACATTATCCGCATTTAACCAATTGATAGGTGATATTTGGATATGCGAGTATAGCCAAACTTTATCGAGGTCATCATGAAAACAACTCTCACCCTATTGAGCTGCACACTAATTTTGTTACAAGGCTGCGCCCTATCCAGCCATCCTGTGACTAACGCCACACTGGGCAAAGCTTCCAGCAGTGCCAAAATGGAACGCCTGATTGATCAACACGGGCCGATTCAATTGGAAACAATCAACAGCGCAGATTGGTCGGTCCCGCTAGCAGGTTTGCTGAATCTGAGTAGTCCCGCAGCGAAGGAAGCCGGGCTGAAAGATCGCGATGAGCCGATCCAAGTGTATGCTCATCTGCTAAAGCATCCGCAACGCGGCAACTTTTTGGTAGACACAGGCGTATCAAAAAAGCTGGTGGATGATCCCGGCAAAGAAGGTCTGAATTGGCTGGTCCAGAAAGTGATGCACACCGAAAAACTTCAACTCAAGAAGAGCATTGCCGAAATATTGCAAGGCATGGACGGCAAACTGTCCGGCGTGTTTTTAACCCATATGCATATCGACCATATTTCCGGCATGCCCGATATACCCAATGACGTGCCGCTATATATCGGCGCAGGAGAATCCACCGCAACGAGTTTCAAGAATATGTTCGTGCGTGGCGCAACCAATCAACTATTGCAAGATAAGCAACCGCTGCAAGAATGGCATTTCCAACCCGACCCGCAAAACAAGTTTGAGGGGATTATTGATGTGTTTGAAGATGGTTCGGTATTTGCCATCAGCGTACCGGGGCATACACCGGGCAGCACCGCGTTTCTAATCCGAACCACGCATGGGCCGGTGTTGCTAACGGGTGATACCAGTCACACACGCTGGGGTTGGGAGCATACAGTGGAGCCGGGTGACTTTACCGAAGACAATGAACGCAACCTGAAAAGCCTGAAGAGCTTGAAAGAGCTGGTGGTGCGGCATCCGCAGATTGAGGTGAGGTTAGGGCATCAGCGTTAAGCGTAAAACAAGCTTTAACTATTCTCACGCTATACATTTTCAGAAAAGGATTAACTCATGCTTTCCATATTCAAAAAACCGATAGTCCTATTAAAACTCGAAGGCCTTGCTGTCTTTCTCTTGGCACTCGTCATTTATTGGCAGCAATCTTTCGAGTGGACGCTGTTTTGGTCAACAGTATTAATCCCAGACCTTGCACTCCTTGGGTATCTTGTTAATGCCAAGGTTGGCGCAACAGCGTACAACGTCACGCACTCAAAGTTGTTGCCTAGCACATTGGCTGTTGTTGCCATCGTAACGGGTAATGCATTGTTCTCGGCCTTGGCTCTTATTTGGTTTGTTCACATTGGCGTAGATAGGATGTTGGGTTACGGACTAAAGTATCCAGAAGGATTTAAAGTCACCCATCTTGGCACCCTTGGGCAAATGGGTGGTGTACCACGCGGTAGCTATTTACCGTGTGGAAAATAAAAATGTATAACGCGCAAGCAGGACTGCGCGAATACACCCTCGCGCAGCCCCCGATGAAGGTTGTTCAAAATGAAAACGTTGGCAATTAATATAACGACCAAATTGGCAATCAATGATGCCACACAGCAAATCCGCATGTGCGCCGAACGATTCGGCCTGCCTCTCATCTTGATCGTTCAGGCAGGCCCCGGCCTTCCATTACTGCACGAAGTTACAAAATTTCAGCGGCGGTTAAATCTGGAAAAGAATTTCACGGTATGTTACTGGGATCAACGTGGTTGTGGTATCGCCCTCCGGCATGATGCAACCAATGTTTCATTGCCACAGCAGGTTGATGATCTGCGAGCCATACTCCGGTGGTTAAATAATGAAACCAAGCAAACAATCATTGTGTTCGGCATTTCTCTAGGCGCAACAATTGCACTTCAAACGGCTGAGAACGAACCCGATATTGTGAAAGCTATTATTGCCATCTCTCCAGATGCCAATATTGCCCGCAGTGATGCTGCGGCTGCTTCATTCCTCAAAGAGCAAAGTGCCATTGCAAGTAATGGCCGATTAGGTGCAAAGTTGATGAAACTTGGCGAGCTACCCTATATCAATTCTGCGACGTTTCAACTCCGCGCCAGCATGCTGGCTGATCTGGGCGGTATCGAGCACGGCAAGCGATTTGGAACCTTGTTACGAGAAACCCTATTTAGTCTGATCTCTACCTATGGCTTGCTGGGAACTGTTCGCGCACTGCGCAACATGAATCGGGTCCAGAATATATTGCTACCGCAATTAGTATCGTTGAATTTATTTTCCGACCCACCACGTTTATCGGTTCCCGTTCATTATATCTTTGGGGAGCAAGATCCTCTTACTCCTCCAGACATCGCAAAGGAATTGCCCTTAGCCATTTCAACTCCACACGCTACCGTAAAGTTGGTAAAAAACGCCGGTCACATGGTGCATTTTGATCAACCTGATATTGTGCTCTCCATTATATTGAACGCCAATGATGGAAAATAAATCAACTACGCACTTGCCCGGCATGACATTTGAACGTGCGCTTCAATGCGGCATTGGGTTTTGCAGGAGCACCTAACGCTGCCATGAACGCAACGAAATCATTGGGGTTTAGTGTGATTGCTTCGTTTTCCTGCACCACTTGTTGGGCGGATGCCACGGCTTGCGAAAGAACACACTCGGAAATGCCAACGCGCGCATAGCTGGCCGCCTTATCCAACAACTGGTGTGCGTGACAATCACAGCGAATATTCAATCTATTTTCCTTCTGCTTAATTAACCCCTAGAGTTAAGCACATTGAATTGTGTGCCATTCATACGCACGATGCATTTGCTCAATTCGTCTTAACTCGCGATGCTCAATTCTTTCTTTTGAAGGATGTGATACGAACGCACCAATGCCCATTGGTTATTGTGCCCTTGCCGAGCAATTAATTATGGAAGAACAACCCCAAGCTCTTGCAAAATCTTCTTTGCCCGTTTAAGAGCTTTCCCGGAATCCATTGACGTTATGGTAATAGCAGTAACGTAGTCGGCATCATTACGTTTTGTCCGCAAATCAGCGAGTCCATTTGCCAATGCTAAGCGGCCCGCATTAAAGTAGTGGTCGTGGACTTGTTTATGCACTCCAAGGGATTTATCAGTAATGCCAGCCCTATTCCTTGCCTCAAGAAAAGCACCGTAATATGCCTTGGCAATAACAGCACGAGCACGAGCCTCATCCTGCGGATTCTTCTGTGAATACAACCAACCGGCAAGGTGATAGCAATCTACGGGATTGAAAGCCATTTAGGCTTGTGACACTACGACAAAGGGAAGTATTGCAATTAGGCTCGGATCCTTTGCCGCTTTTGCAAAAAAAGCATCCTCAACATCCATCAGTTTATCAAAATCATCTATCCCAGAATGGACAGTAAACACTGGCTTTACCCACCCCTCCTCCGGGTCAGTGTGTATGGAAGTAACTATTTTCACATCGCCATAGGTGTCGCGTATTGCTGCTTGCAAATAATCCAATGCACCAAAACTAACATTCTGAGAACAAAGGAGAAAATCTGTCAACTCAGAGGTTATCCATGGTTTATTTAATTTCGCTGGTGCATAGACATACTCACCCGTGAAGGGGCTACCAAGGTATGAATAGGTCGCGGCATTATTTGTTGGGCGATAAGCTGCCTCCAACATGTATTTTCTGTCCTGTCCCTCCATATTTGGTTGTGCGATCGCGGACAAAGATTGCATCGCAAGCATTCCCGCAATCAATACAGGACTAAATGTGCTTGATGCTTGACTGTAGCGTATTTCAATCATATTCTGGTTCTAGAGCTGTAATAGTTTGAGGTTTCAGGCAATCAAAAAACATTTCTTTGTTTGCTTGATGTATGGCTTCCAGCTTATCTGGAAATCCGCGAAGCAACTCATTAAATGAAATCGCTTGTTGATTAGAAATGGTATCAACATCGACAATTAGCCCCTGCTTACTGCCAGTAGGCAATGTAGCAGTGGCAGATGATACCACTTGAACGGCATGCGTGAAATCACCCCTCGGAATTTCTAACCGGATTTGGAATGCCTCTTTCTCTAATTTGTGTCCAGCAAGAGTTACATCAAAATTAACGAACGACACCTGTTCTCGGAGGTCATTTGCAGGAAGCAAGTCTACATACTTGAGCGAGTACCGCTCTACTGACTTTAAAATGTCTGCGTCTTTCAGGATATTCATGATCTCGACAATTGCAGGTTTGAAACCATTCCAGCCAGGGTAGGGATATTTGAACCCAACCGATACGCTACGGTCGCCGACATTAATATAAAATTGTTGCCAGTCGAGTCGGCTTAATGGTGCAAACCGTAAGTTCGGGTCTGCATCCCGCATAATGTGAGGTAACTGCGACAAAGGAAGCTGTTCAATCTTCTTGTCACCTTCAAGCTTGACAAATAACAGACCCGGCAGCACATTCCCCGCAGGGAATGCGCTAGTAAAACGCACCTCAAACACGGCATCAATCAGCGGTTCTTTTTTGAGTTTTTTTGGAAGAGTTTTCATAGCGTAACCGAAAGTCCAGCTTTGCACAGTCTACAGTCTATAGCACAAGCGTTCAATTTGCTTGTGATTTGCGTTTGACGCGTACTTATTAAATTAATGCGCCTCATCCCAATTAGCCCCCTCGCCCAACCCCACATCCAACGGCACTTTCAAATCAGCCACATTACACATCAACTCGCGCACTTTTTCTTTCACCAGCGCCAATTCAGTCTGAGGCACTTCGAGTACCAGTTCATCGTGTACTTGCATGATGAGCATGCTTTGTAGCTTTTCCTGCTCCAGCCAGTTTTGCACTTTGACCATCGCCAGCTTGATCAAGTCTGCTGCGGTGCCTTGCATCGGGGCGTTGATGGCGGCGCGTTCGGCGGCTTGGCGGCGCATGCCGTTGGCGCCATTGATTTCGGGCAGCCACAGGCGGCGACCGAACCAGGTCTCGACGTAGCCGAAACGCTTTGCCTGTTCGCGAGTGTCGTCCATGTAGCGTTTTACGCCGGGGTAACGCGCGAAGTAGAGTTCGATATATTGTTTGGCTGCGCTGTTTTCGATGTTGAGTTGACTGGCGAGGCCGTAGGCAGACATGCCGTAGATAAGACCGAAGTTGATGACTTTGGCGTAGCGGCGTTGTTCGCTGGTTACGGCATCGAGCGTTGCGCCAAACACTTCGGCAGCGGTGGCGCGGTGAATATCTTCGCCGTTGGCAAAGGCTTTGAGCAAGCCTTCGTCACCGGAGAGGTGCGCCATGATGCGCAATTCGATTTGCGAATAGTCGGCGGAGACGATGCGCGAACCTTCAGGCGCGATGAATGCTTCGCGGATGCGGCGACCTTCGGCGGTACGCACCGGAATGTTTTGCAAGTTGGGATCACTGGATGCCAAACGTCCGGTCACCGCTACCGCTTGCGAGTAGCTGGTGTGGACGCGCCCGGTGTTGCGGTTCACCATCTTCGGCAGTTTGTCGGTGTAGGTGGATTTTAGTTTCGCCATGCCGCGATATTCCAGCAGCAGTTTCGGCAACGGGTAATCCAGCGCCAGTTCTTGCAATACATCCTCGTCGGTGGAACGCGCGCCTGTTGGCGTTTTTTTCTTCGAGGGAATGCCGAGCTTGTCGAACAAAATTTCTTGTAGCTGTTTGGGTGAGCTTAAATTGAATGGTTGCCCGGCGGCTTCAAAAGCCTGCGCTTCGAGGGCGAGCAATTTCTCACCCAGCTCTCGGCTTTGAATATTGAGCAACTGCGTATCCAGCAACACACCGTTGCGTTCCATCACATACAAAGCTTGTCGCGCGGGCAATTCGATGTCGCGGTAAACTGAATCCAAACGGCCAGTTAGCTGCGGCGATAAGGTTTGATGCAATTGCAAAGTGATGTCGGCATCTTCCGCCGAGTAGCGCGTGGCAGTGTCAAGATCAACCTGATCAAAGCCGATTTGCTTTGCGCCTTTGCCTACCACCTCGGCATAACTGATCGTACTCAAGCCCAGATGACGCAGCGCGAGATTGCCCAGGTCGTGCGATTTGTGGCTTTCCAGGACGTACGATTCAAGCAGGGTATCTTCGGCGACACCGGCTAGAACGATACCGTAATTGGCAAAGATATGCTGATCGTATTTGAGGTTCTGCCCCAGTTTTTTTTGTTGTGCGCTTTCCAACCACGGCTTGAGTTTTTGCAATGCGTATTCACGGTTCAACTGATCCGGGGCACCCGGATAGTGATGCGCCAAGGGCAAATATGCGGCGTGATGCACTTCAATTGAAAAGGAAATACCGACCAGTTGCTCATTCATGACATCTAGGCCGGTGGTCTCGGTATCAATACTGACCAGCGGCGCTTGCGTAATCTTTTCTATCCAGGCGTTGAGTTGCGCTTCGGTGAGAATGGATTCGTAGTGAGAGGTGTCGTTACGAAAAAGGTCACCGGACACCGGCTCTGGTTCCCTCTCCCGCTGGCGGGAGAGGGCTAGGGTGAGGGGTGATTTAGCATCAAGCGCTCCGGCTGAACTACCCTCACCCCCAGCCCCTCTCCCGTCAGCGGGAGAGGGGAGCAAAGCCGGTGAGGAAACTAGTTCACGCAGCCAACTCTTAAACCCGAACTTTTCCAGCAGCCTGCGCAATTTCTCGGTGTCTTGCTGCGGTGCGGTAAGCAGATCGAATCTCACTGGCAACTCAACATCACATTTCACCGTAACCAGTCTGCGACCTTGCGGCAGCCAGTCCAGTGCGGCGCGAAGATTGTCGCCAACCACGCCAGTGACTTCGCCCGCGTGAGCGACCAGATTATCCAGTGTGCCGTATTCGGTGAGCCATTTCACTGCCGTCTTAGGGCCGCATTTAGTGACGCCGGGCACGTTATCGACCGTGTCACCCACCAGCGTCAGGTAATCCACAATGCGCTCAGGTGGCACGCCGAACTTGGCAAGCACGCCCGCTTCGTCCAAAGTCTCGTTGCTCATGGTGTTGATGAGTTGCACCTGATTGTTGACCAGTTGCGTCAAATCTTTATCGCCGGTTGAAACGATGCAACGTGCCCCGCCTTGCGCAGCCTGTTGCGTCAGGGTGCCAATCACGTCATCGGCTTCTACGCCGTCTATCATCAGGATATTCCAGCCGTAAGCAGCGATGGCCTCGTGCAATGGCTCAATTTGCGCGCGCAAGTCATCCGGCATCGAAGGTCGATTGGCTTTATATTCGGGATACCAGTCGTCCCGGAAAGTTTTGCCTTTGGCGTCGAATACACAGGCGCTATAATCTGCCGGGTAATCTTTTTGCAAACGGCGCAGCATATTCAGCACGCCCTGTATGGCCCCGGTGGGTTGTCCGCTTGGGCTGCGTAAATCGGGCATCGCATGGAAGGCACGATACAGGTAAGATGAACCATCGACTAACAGCAGTGTTTTCATTATTTTGAGAATTTTAAGATGAGTAACCATACAAAAATACCTCATTCGCATTTACCCGAGTTAACTCAGTCGAAGGAGGCGTGGCGTGTATTCGGCATTATGTCAGAATTTGTGTCCGCCACCGAACGTCTGCAAGACATTCAGCCTGCCGTGAGCATTTTCGGCAGTGCGCGTACCTCGCATGAGCATCCTTACTACAGACTCACCGAAGAGATCGCGCGACTGCTTTCCGACGCGGGATTTTCGGTAATATCGGGCGGCGGCCCCGGTGTCATGGAGGCCGCAAACAAAGGCGCGTTTTATGGAAAATCGCCCAGTATCGGCCTCAATATCCAGTTGCCGCATGAACAGCACACCAACCCGTACCAGAATATCAGCCAGACTTTCCAGCACTTTTTCACACGCAAGGTGATGTTCGTCAAATTTGCCAACGCCTACGTGGTAATGCCCGGCGGCTTTGGAACACTGGATGAATTGATGGAAGCACTGACGCTGGTACAGACCGGAAAGACTCGTCGTATGCCGATCATTTTGGTCGGCAGCAAGTTCTGGGGCGGCATGATGGAATGGTTTAAAAACAGCCTGCTGGAGGAAAAGATGATTAGTCCAGAGGATATAGATTTGATCCAGGTCATTGACGATCCCCAGCAAATCGTCAGTGCCATTTTCAAGCATTACGAGACTCGCGGTTTTGAGCCTTCCGCTTCGGAACGCGAAATGCAATTGAATTTATAAGTAAGCTTCAACAGCCTGCTAAACTAGCAACACTTTTTATGGACTACACATCATGCGCCTAATTGCTTTGTTATTTCTTGCCTGCCTGAGTACGGCGGTTTATGCCGTGGATGCAAAGACTTCCGATTTGAAGCCTTTGCCGGCTCCGCCCGCGCTTGATCCGAGCGAGTCACCCGATGAACCGCAAGTCACCATCACCAAACAAACCGAGCAGACAGTTGAAGAGTTTCGTTCCCACGGCAAACTCTACATGATCAAGATAACCCCGAAATACGGCAAGCCTTATTATCTGATCGACGACCGGGGTGACGGCAAATTTGCGCGCCAGGAAAGTCTGGACTCCGGCCTGCGCGTACCCCAGTGGGTCATTTTAAAATTCTGAAATAGGTCTCAACAGCATGGCAGTTTTCACGCGCGTTACAGAAGCGGACATCACCGCTTGGCTGGACAATTATTCTCTCGGCACCTTGCTTGAATTGCAGGGTATTCCTGCAGGCATTGAAAATACCAATTACTTCGTTACCACCAGTAATGGTCGTTTCGTATTAACGTTATTTGAAAAACTCACATCGGATGAGCTGCCTTTTTATCTCAACTTAATGGCGCATCTTGCGCGGCACGGGATCCCTTGCCCTTGTCCGGTTGCGGATAAAAACAATTTTTTTCTGAGTACACTAAACGGCAAACCTGCCTGTATCGTGAGTCGTCTTTCCGGCAAGTCTATCACTCAAACTGCCCCGGCCCATTGCGCGGCTGTCGGTGCCATGCTCGGTCAACTACATAGTGCCGGATTAAGCTTCAGTGATGTCATGCTTAATCCACGCGGCACCACATGGCGAGCCAGCGCAGCGCAGCAAGTATCCGGATTTTTAGTACCCCATGATGCTGCTCTGCTAGACAGCGAGGTTGCTTACCATGCGCAACATGCACTGAGTGATCTGCCGCGCGGTGTCGTTCACGCCGACCTGTTTAGAGACAACGTGCTGATGGATGGTGAACGCGTCGGCGGACTCATCGATTTCTATTTCGCTTGTAATGACAGCCTGCTCTACGATGTAGCCATCACGGTAAACGATTGGTGCATGACCAGTGAAAGCAAGTTGGATGAAGTGCGCACCCGCGCATTTCTGCGTGCCTATAACGCCGTACGCCCTTTCACCGAGCAAGAAGCGGCGAGCTGGCCGATTGCCTTGCGTGTCGCCGCTTTGCGTTTTTGGATTTCGCGTTTATTCGATCTGCATCTGCCGCGCGACGGGGAAATTGTGAATGCCCACAACCCCGAGCATTTCAAACATATCCTGCAAAATCATATTGCCGGCCCACAACCCGTTTGGTTATAAATGAACAATATCGAAATCCGTAAATTTAATGCTGTTCGCGGCTGGATATGGGTGACGCATGGCGTCATGCTGATCATGCGCAGCCCGCTATTGAGCATCGTCACAGCAACAATAGCAGCGGTCGCGATCCTGCTTATCCTGATGATCCCGATGATCGGCCCGATACTTGCCATACTGCTTATGCCGGTACTGATCGCCGGTTACGCAAGAATTTGCCGCGCATTGGAAGAGGAGGAAGAAGTTGAACTACCGCACCTTTTTGCCGGTTTCCAAAAACACTCGCCACGTCTGATTGCGCTGGGCGGCTTTTTGCTATTGGGACTGCTGATCGCATCAGTCATCACGATTTCGATTGGCGGAGAGACATTAGCCGCATTGATGGACAGTTTTAAAGCGACGAACGACCCTGACAAGCTAGTGGAGGCCATGTGGTCGGCCGGTTCAAGCGTGACCTTCAGTTTGGCGGTAGGCATCGCCCTCACATTCGCTTTGATGATGGCATTTCAGTTCGCGCCAATGTTAATATTTTTTAGCGACATTACTCCCTTTGTTGCATTACGCGACAGCCTGATAGGCACGCTACGCAATTTTATCCCCTACACCGTTTACAGCATCATCATGCAACTGATCGCGCTGCTACTCAGCTTTCTGCCCTTTAATCTCGGCCTGATCATTTTGCTACCGCTCGGCTTCAGCTCACTTTATGTCAGCTACCGCAATATATTCCCATTTCCTGATGAAATTGCTACTACAAGTCAACCTGCCGTGAATACGCCTGAAAGTCGGCCCGACGATACACCACCACCCGTTTGAGTTATCACCATGACAGCAATCTGCCATGCCGCAGAAAACACCACACGTATTCCGTGGCTGATTTTAGCCAATAGCCGCATCCTCAGTTTGCAGTCAGTCACGCTTGCAAATTAAGGCTTGAACTACTCACCGGGTGCCGGCATGAAACCACGTCGCCCCCGGTAAACAATCAATGAGTAGTAATCAGTGGCGGGGTATCGTGACTATGCTTCTTAATTTGTTTAGCCACCTTCTTTTCCTTTGGCGTTAACAGTGCCTTCTTTTTGGTCTCTTTACTGGAATGTTGTGACTTGGACATAATTGAACTCCTCTTAATGATTAAGGAAAATTACTTTTTGATACTACTCCGGTATATGTGATCTGTCTGCACAATTCATTTGGGGGAAATCCGGTAGCCACATATCCGAAATTTACTGAAGTGTCCGCTGTAAAATAACGGTTGCTGAAAGACGAAGCAGAAATTCAACGGCCAGATATAGAATAAGGAATTACAAATGTCCAACATAGTTGATGCAAATTATCGCTTTATAGCTGCAAATCAGGAGGTCAATGCACGTATCTCTCAACGCCAGCAGGCGCTGACTTTGTATGTCACATTGATAGTCAGCCTTCTGGCCGCCTTGGTGGCTCTCAAGCCCGGAGAAGGCAACGGAAAGTTACCGATAGAATGGCTGGTGCTTGGTTTTCCTGTGTCATCAATTTGTCTTGCCTTTCTTAGCTACAAGGCTGAACGCGCAATCGCCAATTTACGCCAGTTTCTATCTGCGCTTGAGCGGCTCGGTAATGCACACAATAATTTACCAAGCTACAACACTGATCCAAAATGGGCTTTAGGCGCAAACAAGGCTCGCCGCTTTCAGGACTTTGCCGCAGCCGTTTTGGTCGCCGGAGGCAACGGGATCGGACTCGGCGCAGTAATAAAAATTTACCCGGAGCGCATGGCCGAGAACCCGGCTATAGTTTGGATTTGCAGCATCATCGCATTGCTTTCGCTGATTGCCGTTTTGCTGATTCCACGTTGGAGCTACAAACCGGATCAATAAATAAATCGTGTACCCGTCGTTACCTAATGGGCTTGGGTATGTTGATCAGCGCATGCACTATCGCGATATGGAATCTCTGCCGGAGACGAACGGCAAGTACACGGAAGTCTAATTTTTTCCATTCTCTGAAAATTTCGATTTTCATTGGCTATTTTCGCCCTTATTCTCAACATTCGTTACAGTTCAAATTCACTCAAGCTCGGATGATCGTCAGGTCGACGGCCGAGTGGCCAGAAGAATTTTCGTTCAGACTCATTAATTGGCAGATCATTGATGCTGGCAAAGCGGCGCACCATTAGGCCATAGTCATTAAATTCCCAGTTTTCGTTTCCATAGGAACGAAACCAGCGGCCTGAATCATCGTGCCATTCGTAAGCAAATCTTACGGCAATGCGATTACCTGTAAACGCCCACAACTCTTTGATCAATCTGTATTCCAGTTCTTTGGCCCATTTGCGTTGCAGAAACTGATGTACTTGGTTGCGCCCAACGGGGAATTCGCCCCGGTTACGCCAACGAGTATCCTCGGTGTAAACCAATACTACACGGTCAGGGTCGCGCGAATTCCATGCGTCCTCAGCCATGCGCACTTTTTGGGATGCCGATTCTTGGGTAAACGGCGGTACTGGCGGTTTTGTTTCCATACTGCAACTCCCTAATGTTAGTCTTGTGGACAGGTCTGTCTACATCCGACAGTCTATCCATTGTAGACAGACTTGTCTACAATGTGCATATGAAACCTATTATTACCAATACCACCCCAAAACCATCCGCGCGAGACCGCATTTTATTAACTGCGCATGACCTTTTTTATCGTGAAGGAATTCGTGCTACCGGAATCGATAGGGTGATTGCAGAGTCTGGCGTTACCAAGGTTACCTTTTACCGGCATTTCCCCGGCAAGAATGTACTTATACTTGAATTTCTGGAGTATAGACATAAGCGCTGGCTTGAGTGGTTCACAGAAGCTCTACAACGTCATGGTAGCGAAATAAATGCGCTTGTCCCAACGCTATCAGAATGGTTTCATGATGAAGATTTTCGTGGCTGCGCCTTTATCAATAGTACAGGAGAGTTGGGAAGCGTTTTACCCGAGGTTGTGGAAATATCCCGTGGTCACAAAATTGATATGACTACGGCTATTGCTAATTTGCTTCCGCCATCCAGACAACGTAAACAAAATGCGCAAGCTGTGTCTTTGGCTGTGGATGGTGCAATCGTACATGCGCAGATCGATCAAACTCCAGATGCAGCTTTGTCAACATTAGACAGAATTATAAAGTCTTTGCTTAACGAGAAACATCCAACAAGAAAATGAAAGGCTGAATATAATCACATTCGCGTCATTAGCACTTCCTTCGCGGCTAAAGCCGCTACAGGGGATTTGCTGATATTCACATTAAGTCTCGTCAACAATGCACCACCACACTAGCTCCAATAAATAGAGGATAGAGAATGAAAAAAGTGTTCAATTGCTTACTTGAATTGCTGTCAATTTTTGCAACAATCTCTCTTTCTGGATGTCTATTGGGTATTTACTCGCCCAATCAAGGCAACACGACAACTACATCTGGCTCAACAACGACAGTTGGTAGCTATCTTACCGACCAGCAGTCTGGTGGATTATTGGGTTCATGGTTTTTAGGAACTACATCCACTTCTGCTTTTGCGGGTAAGTCCACGATGGTGCTTACTTCAAGCTCGAATACTTACACAGCTACTTATTCCAACATGCAACTTGCAAGCGGAATATGGAATGCTTTGACTAGCGGAACATGGGCTGCACGGACTTTTGGCGAAACTTATGGTTTGACCTCAACGGGGTGGGCATTAAGCCCCGGCACAGCGGCAGTTGTTGATAATGGGGATGGTAGCACCGTAACCGTTACGCCGGCAGGCGAGACTGCTTTGACTGTAACCATAACGAGAACCACTTTGGATGGATCAACCATCACTTGCAACAATGGGAGCGTCGCTTGCTCTGTTCCCGGAGTCTATCCGACCGGATCACGAAGTTACACTTACACATACTCGTCGACATTATACTTTCTTGGAACGAGGACTAATCTTTCGCCTGCCCCCATCACTGATGTTTCCGGTACATCATTGACATCGTTGCCAACGATTGGGTCGGTATTCTGCGATCCAAACAATGGTGTATTAAGCCCGATCACACCTACGCCGACAAATGGCAGCTATAACTATAATGTTTATAGTTTACCCTCCGGCGGCGGATGTACTTCTGCAAACATCATAACGGCAATGGCCGGCACAGTTACCTATACTGCGTTATTAAGTAGTCAACTGACTGAAAATACAATTGTGCCGAATGTGCTGATCCTGTCAGGGCAGTCTGGAACTTATAGTGATTTGGGTAACCTCATTTATGGCTTGCGGGCTGGTAATGTTTGGTCTGGCTTCACGTATCAAGCAGGGGTTTCCGCCCCCATTACTAATAAAAACAGGCTAGCTATCAATGCAGAGCTGGTAGCATACGGCTTGACCTCTTTGCCATAACTCCAGTTGATTATTTTGCAGTGTCTCTCTTGGAAGACGAATTTGCGTTGAGCATCGACCTGTTGAATCCGCACCTCGTTATGAGACAACCATAGATTGCGCCCGCTATCTGAAATCAAATAGCGGTAAGCTTGGCGTATTCCAATGCCAGCCACTTGCTACCGGCACGTTTGAAATTTACCTGCACGCGTCCTTCATTGCCCCCGCCTTCGCTATCTGTCACAACGCCCTCGCCGAATTTCTGGTGAAACACGCGTTGACCGATATGCCACATGGCATCCGGTGAGGGTTGCGGCTTTGTTATTGGCGTAGCGGCAAATGCTTTAGCATAGCTGCTCGTCTCTGCACTACCGCTCTCAAACGTTTTGCGCGCGCTGAATCTCGGTGTAAGCCAGTGCAGTAACGCTTCCGGCAATTCGCGCAAAAAGCTCGAAGCCATACTGTAGTTTGTCTGCCCGTGTAACATACGGCTTTGTGCAATGGTGAGATACAGCCTGCGTCGTGCGCGGGTGATCGCCACATACATCAGGCGACGCTCTTCATCTAAGCCACCGTCCACATTTTGACTGTTCTGGTGCGGAAACAAGCCTTCTTCCAAGCCGGTGATAAATACGGTATGAAACTCCAGCCCTTTTGCCGCATGCACCGTCATCAGGTGGAGTGCATCCTCACTATCTCCCGCCTGATGCTCGCCAGACTCAAGCGAGGCGTGCGTCAAAAAGGCGGTCAGACTATCATCTTCGTTTTCATGCACAAATAGCGTTGCTGCGTTGATGAGTTCGTTCAGATTCTCCAGACGTTCTTCCGCTTCGCGCTTCTTCGCACCCGTTTCATTTTTGTAGTGATCCACCAGGCCGCTGTGCTGCAACACATGTTCCAAGATTTCGGGCAGAGGCAATTCTTTGGTGGCGCTGCGCAATGACTCGACCAAACCGACGAAAGCTGTAACCTTGCCGCCCGCACGTGCGGATGCATCCCACAGGGCAGTGTTGTTTATCTTCGCCGATTCTTGCAACTGCTCAATACTGCGAGCACCAATGCCGCGCGTGGGGAAGTTGATAATGCGCAGCAAAGCGTTGTCGTCATCGGTGTTTTCCATCAGGCGCAGGTAGGCCAATGCGTGCTTGATTTCCTGCCGCTCGAAAAAGCGCAAACCGCCATACACGCGATACGATAATCCTGCCGACACCAACGCATGTTCCAGTACACGCGACTGCGCATTGGAACGATACAGCAGCGCCATCTCGGCTAGCTTCACGCCTTCACGATTGAGTTGCTGAATCTCTTCGACGATAAACCGTGCTTCGTCCACATCGGTCGCAGCCTCATAAACGCGAAGCTGTTCGCCACCGCTTTCTGCTGTCCACAGATTTTTACCCAAACGATTGCGGTTGTTGCTAATGAGCGCGTTGGCTGCGTCGAGAATATTCCCGTGCGAGCGATAGTTTTGTTCGAGCTTAATGACATTTTCAACATGAAAGTCGCGCAGCAACTCTTGCATATTGCCGACATTGGCACCGCGAAAGGCATAGATGGATTGGTCGTCATCGCCAACGGCAAACAGAGCATTGCTTTTCCCTGCCAACAGTTTCAACCAGCGATACTGCAACGGATTAGTATCCTGAAACTCGTCCACCAGAATATGTTTGAAACGTTCCTGATAATGCTCGCGCAATTGCTGGTTGCGCGACAGCAACTCGTAACACCGCAACAATAATTCCGAGAAATCCACCACGCCCTCGCGCTGGCATTGCGCGTCGTACTCCGCAAACACTTCCACTTTACGCCGAGTGTAGGGATCATAGGCTTCAACCTCGTGTGCACGCAAACCTTGCTCTTTGCTGCCGCTGATAAAGTTTTGCATCTCGCGCGGCGGATATTTTTCATCGTCCACATTCATCGCCTTCATCAAACGCTTGATGGCAGAAAGCTGGTCGCCACTGTCGAGGATTTGAAATGTCTGCGGCAAATTGGCTTCGCGATAGTGCGCACGCAACATGCGGTTACACAGCCCGTGAAAAGTGCCGATCCACATACCGCGCGTATTGATCGGCAACATAGACGACAGCCGCGTCACCATTTCCTTTGCAGCTTTGTTGGTAAAAGTCACCGCAAGAATTCCATGCGGGCTCACAGCACCAGTACTGATCAGATAGGCGATGCGCGTAGTAAGCACGCGCGTCTTGCCACTGCCTGCCCCGGCAAGAATCAATGCAGAGCGGGCGGGAAGTTCTACAGCGGCACGTTGTTCGGGATTAAGGCCGGAAATAAGCGAAGGGTTCATGGGCGAATTATCCCATAGGATGACTGCATGACGTGCGCGATGCGCAGCACTCCTACCCCTAGCCTCACCCTACGAGAAATATTTATGACCCATACTCCCTTCTGGTCAAGGGAGCATGGGGAAGTCGAGTTTAGCTTATTAAAATATGATTATGCGGCTCGTCTGTCCTGACTTCTCTTGTTTTCAATCAGATCATGCATGATCGGAGCCAGGATGACTTCCATGGCAAAGCTCATCTTTCCACCGGAAACCACAATGGTATTGGGACGAGACATGAAAGAGCCGTTGATCATATCAAGCAGGTAAGGGAAGTCCACACCCTTGGGGTTGCGGAAACGAATCACCACAAAGCTTTCATCCGCTGTCGGAATGTCGCGAGCGATGAAAGGGTTAGAGGTATCAACAGTCGCGACACGCTGGAAGTTAATATCAGTCCAGGTAAATTGCGGGGTGATATAGTTGATGTAGTCGGGCATGCGGCGCAAGATTGTATCTACCGTTGCTTCGGCGGAATATCCGCGCTCCGCCTTGTCGCGATGGATCTTTTGAATCCACTCCAGATTCACTATTGGTACCACCCCAATTTTCAAATCAACGTATTGCGAAGCATCTACCTTGTCTGTTTTGATCATACCGTGAAGACCTTCGTAGAATAGTATGTCTGAATTTTCTTCGATGTCTTCCCAGGGAGTAAACAAACCTGCTTTCAGATCAGTCAGTCCAAAGTGTTTGTTGTGCTCGGCTGCTTCTGCATCGCTATGGACGTAGTAGCGACGTTTGCACTTGCCGGTCTCGCCATATAGTTTGAATGTTTCCTCAATCTTGTCAAAATGGTTGGCCTCAGGCCCGAAATGGCTGAATGTGTTATGGCCCGCCTTGGCTGCTTCAGCCGCTGCCGCACGAAAAGCCATGCGGTCAAGACTGTGTAAACTATCGCCTTCAATTACGGCAGCTTTTATTTGCTCACGACGAAAGATAACCTCGAACGCTTTTTTTGCTGTAGTAGTACCAGCGCCGGACGAACCTGTTACTGCAACAACGGGATGTTTGCGTGACATATTGACCCTCTCCTGAAGAATAATAAAATTATAATTTTTTTGTTATTTTTGTTATTTTAGCAGAACTTGAAACTAAACTTATATACCTGCCTGCTGACGCGCATTATAGGCTGTTTGACATGCCGCATAGTCGGCCTCAAGTGTCTTGGCGGCTTCATCAGTTGCTGCCTGAGGTATTGTAAACTGTCCGGGTTTGCGACGTACCGGTTGCTGATGCGCAGTCAGAAAGTCTTCCCTGGCTTTATCCGCAGTAGCCTTGCAGGTATTCAGATCAGCCAGTATCTGTGCTTCAAATTTCGCCTTCGCGGCAGCACGAGCCTGCGCTTGTGCACGCATTTGATCCATTACTTTGCGCAATTCCGCTGCTGCTAATTGTTCCTGTTTATTCTGATAATCCAGATAAAACCAAGCTCCGCTGGTTGCCAGAATCAGTACAAGAGCAACGATTTTCTTAACCATATCAACCTCCTGAAGTATTTTATTATTTGCATTGCACATCTGGCATGCGAGGATAGTAGTTTAGTTGCAAAAATGTAATTTGTGCAATTTACATAGCAAAACCCTTTGCCGATATTAAGTACCCGGCTTACAAGCGCAATGACGGATATAATTCAGCTTTAATTTCCAACGCCCTTTAGAACCCAACCAACATGCAACAGATTTATTCACCCAAAGAAATTGAAGCCGCCGCCCAGCAACAGTGGGAAAGCCAGCAAACTTTTCGCGCCAAGGATGACAGCCCGAAACCGAAATACTATTGCCTGTCAATGTTTCCCTATCCTTCCGGCAAGTTGCACATGGGCCATGTGCGCAACTACACCATTGGTGATGTGCTGAGCCGCTATCATCATATGAAAGGTTTCAACGTGATGCAGCCGATGGGCTGGGACGCGTTTGGTCTGCCCGCCGAAAATGCCGCGATGGCAAACAATGTACCGCCCGCCGCGTGGACATATTCCAACATCGAATACATGAAGCAGCAGTTGAAGTCGCTTGGCCTGGGTGTTGATTGGTCGCGCGAAGTGACCACTTGCAAGCCTGATTATTACCGCTGGGAGCAATGGTTATTCACCCGCCTGTTCCAAAAAGGCGTCATTTATAAAAAGACCTCAACCGTGAACTGGGACCCGGTTGACAACACCGTGCTGGCCAACGAGCAGGTGATCGACGGACGCGGCTGGCGTTCCGGCGCGCCGGTGGAAAAGCGCGAAATACCGATGTATTTTTTCCGCATCACGCAATATGCCGATGAGTTGTTATCCGGCTTGGACACGCTGACTGGCTGGCCGGAGCAAGTAAAAACCATGCAGGCCAATTGGATTGGAAAAAGCTACGGCGTGCGCTTCGCATTTCCGTATGAACTGGACGGCAAGCAGGAAAAATTGTGGGTATATACCACCCGCGCCGACACCATCATGGGCGTAACCTTCGTTGCCGTTGCTGCCGAGCATCCGCTGGCGGCTCGTGCCGCGCAAGGCAATGCCAAGCTCTCTGCATTCATTGAAGAATGCAAACGCGGCGGCGTGGCCGAAGCGGACATTGCCACCATGGAAAAAAAGGGTATGGACACCGGCATCGAAGTCACCCATCCGCTCACGGGCGAACTAGTGCCGGTGTGGGTCGGTAATTATGTGTTGATGGGTTACGGCGAAGGCGCTGTGATGGCGGTTCCGGCACATGATGAGAGAGATTTTGGATTTGCCAAAAAATATAACTTGCCGATCAAGCAAGTAATTGCCGTGAAGGAACAAAACTTCAGCAATGCAGCATGGCAAGAATGGTATGCCGACAAAGAAAACGGTGTATGCGTAAACTCCGGCAAATACGACGGACTGAATCTTAATCCGGCAGTTGATGCCATCGCCGCCGACCTTTCGGCCAAAGATCTGGGCGAAAAGAAAGTACAGTTCCGCCTGCGCGACTGGGGCATCTCGCGCCAGCGTTATTGGGGCTGTCCGATCCCTATTATTCATTGCCCGACTTGCGGCGACGTACCCGTGCCGGATGATCAATTGCCGGTGAAATTGCCTGAGAATGTAGTACCGGATGGCGCGGGTTCTCCCTTGGCGAAAATGCCTGAATTCTACGAATGCACCTGCCCCAAGTGCTGCGGCAAAGCCAAGCGCGAAACCGATACCATGGATACCTTTGTTGAGTCGTCGTGGTATTACGCACGCTACGCCAGCCCGCACTGTGACACCGGCATGGTGGATAAAGCGGCGGCGCAAAAATGGTTGCCGGCAGATCAATATATTGGCGGTATCGAGCACGCAATTTTGCATTTGTTGTACGCGCGTTTCTTTCACAAGTTAATGCGGGACGAAGGTTTATTTGGAGATGTGCCAAGTGCGGCCCCTCACCCCAACCCTCTCCCGCTTGCGGGAGAGGGAGCAAACGAGGCGCCGAGCGCATTTAACCCCTTGAACGAGCCGTTCAAAAATTTATTGACACAAGGTATGGTGGTCGCACCCACGTTTTATCGCGAGCTAGAAGGCGGCAAAAAATTGTGGATTAATCCTGCCGACGTGGAAGTGGAAGTTGATGCCAAAGCGCGCCCTATCGGTGCGATGCTGATTGCTGACGGCCAACCCGTGATCATCGGCGGCACCGAAAAAATGTCCAAATCAAAAAACAATGGCGTTGATCCCCAGGCCATTATTGACGCATACGGCGCAGATACCGCGCGCCTGTTTATGATGTTCGCCGCGCCTCCCGATCAGCAACTGGAATGGTCGGATGCCGGAGTTGAAGGGGCATTCCGATTCTTGCGTCGCATTTGGAATTTTTCCGCCGAGTTGAATGACATTGGCAAGGTATCAGATGACTTCACCAATTTATCGGCAGACGACCAAGCCTTGCGCCGCGAAACTCATCTTGCGTTAAAGCAAGCCAGCTTTGATTTCTCGCGCTTCCAATTCAACACCGTTGTTTCTGCCGCGATGAAAACGCTCAATGCTTTGGAAAAATCCAAAGCAAGTGCCGACCGGGCGGTGCTAAGCGAAAGCTTATCCATATTGCTGCGCTTGCTCTCCCCCATCACGCCGCACATCACCCAAACCCTGTGGAAAGAGCTGGGTTACGGTGAAAATATTCTCACTGCGTCCTGGCCCGTAGTCGATGAATCTGCTTTGGTGCAGGATGAGATTGAATTGGTGATTCAGGTGAATGGCAAGCTGCGCGGCAGTTTGCGTGTGGCTAAAGATGCGGACAAAACAGCCATCGAACAATTGGCGCTGGCACACGAAGCAGTACAAAAACTGCTTGGCGGCGGAGCGGCAAAGAAAGTGATTGTTGTGCCGGGACGGCTCGTCAACGTGGTTATTTAGCCCATGAAAACATTTACGCGCCTCTTGTTGCTTGCGGCAATTCTAGCGTTGACAGCTTGCGGCTTCCATATGCGCGGGCACAGTAATATGCAGGTCAAACTGGCGTTCGATAGCGTGTATCTGAGATCAGTTAGCGAAACCCCCTTTGTCGCGGATTTGCGTAAAGCACTTGCTCTTAATAAGGTTGCAGTAGCCGACAGTGCGGATCAAGCCACCATCATTCTCGAAATAATTTCCGAAGCCTCGGACAAACAGATTCTATCTTTGTCCGCCGCCGGGAGAGTGCTTGAATATGACTTGCGCTATCGCGTCACCATCAGTGCCTATGATAGCCAATTGGTTTACTGGCTTCCGACTGCCGACGTATCTTTGAATCGCACAATGGCTTACGACGATTCGCAAGTGCTTGCCAAAGAACAGGAGCAAGCCATCCTCTACAAAGATATGCGCACAGATGCAGTTGCCCAGGTACTGCGCCGCTTGAGTCGCGCCAAGCCCCCCAAGGATCAGACTCAATAATGCGCATCGATAGCGACGATCTCCCCCGGCATCTTTCCAAGGGATTGGGATCGCTTTATGTCGTCCATGGGGAAGCTTTACTTCTTGCCATCGAAGCTGCGGATGCAATTCGCGCTGCTGCACGCGAGGCTGGTTACAGCGAACGCGAGGTTATTATTGCAGAGCAGCATTTCAAATGGGCAGAGCTGCGCAATAGCGCACAGAGCATGTCTCTGTTCGCTTCACGCAAAGTAATCGATCTTCGCATCCCGTCCGGCAAACCGGGTGTGGAAGGTGCGCAAGCACTGCAAGAACATTGCGAGAACCTGAACTCCGATACATTGACCCTCATTTCGCTGCCGCAGCTCGATGCCACCGCAATGAAAAGCAAATGGTTTACCGCTTTGGAACAGCACGGTACCATCATCAACGCTGCCGAAATATCGCTTGCAGCCCTGCCTGCCTGGATTTCCGGCCGGATGAACAGACAAGGGCAAACCACCGATGCGGACACATTAGCTTTCCTTGCGCAACGCGTTGAAGGCAATCTGCTCGCCGCATTTCAGGAGACTCAAAAACTTGCGCTGTTGTTTCCGGCTGGGCCGCTGACATTTGAACAAGTTAAAGACTCGGTCATGGATGTCGCGCGCTACGATGTCTTCAAGCTTTCCGAGGCAATGTTGACTGGTGATGCAGAACGCTACGTGCGTATTCTCGACGGGTTGCGCGCCGAAGGCACCGCCACCGTTTTGATCTTGTGGGCGGTAGCCGAGGATATACGCACGCTGGCAAAGGTATCGCGTACCATGCAACTAAGCGGCAATCTCGCCAACGCCCTGCGCGATGCGCGGGTGTGGGGTGTTAGGCAAAAACTGGTGGAACGTGCTGTGCGCCGTTTCACGCCGGCATTTGCCGAACGTGCTTTGCGCCAAGCCGCTTTGATTGATAAACTGATTAAGGGCTTGCGCCAAGGCGATGTATGGGACGAGTTGCTTCAACTCGGGGTGCGTTGCGCACGTGCAGGGGGGCGATGAATAATCGTAGGCTCCATGACTGAACAGGAAATATTGCTAGTCATTACCAATTTGCCGGATCGCGCAACTGCGGAACGAATTGCCGAAGCGTTGGTCTCAGACTGTGTTGCTGCCTGCGTGAACGTAATGGCAGAATGCACTTCGATTTATCGGTGGCAAGGAAAACTTGAGCATGCTAACGAAGTTCCCTTGTTCATCAAAACAACGCGTGACGCTTATCCACAACTGGAAAGTTCGCTACGCAGCATGCACCCTTATGAGCTACCGGAAATTATTGCTCTGCCAGTAACAAAGGGCTTGCCGGATTATTTGAACTGGGTGGCAAAAGAAATTCAACCGAGGAATTAAATGTAATGCGTCGTCTAATATTTATTTTGCTCCTGTGCGCGGTCCCTCTGGCTCAGGCCGATTTATTATCTTTCGGCGGCAAGAAGGTTTCCTTCTTACCTGCTGATAAGGCTTTTGTGCTGGAGATTCATGCTGTCAACCAGCACACTCTGCTCGCGAATTTCAAAGTCACGCCCGACTATTATTTGTACCGCAATAAAATTACTTTTAGCGTTGCAGACGATAAGTTCCATATCGCGCGTGTTGATTTGCCCAACGGCGAATTCAAGGAAGATCCTAATTTCGGCACGCTTGAGGTGTACCACCAGTCATTCCAGGTCCAAATCATTCTGGACAAAGTTGATACTACAAAGCCACTTACACTAAACGCAAGCTATCAAGGTTGTAGCGATAAGGGTTTGTGTTATCCGCCCATTGAAAAGACATTTACCATTGAGTTTGTGCAGACGCTCAGCGAAAGTCCTTTGTCCCCAACTGGTTTTGCCAAACAAGACAATCCGGAAAACGATAACACTCAGATCGCCAAACTGTTTAAAGCGGGAAGTTTCTGGCTGATTGTTTCTTTCTTTTTTGGCGCCGGCTTGCTGCTTGCGCTCACACCTTGCATTTTTCCCATGGTTCCCATCTTGTCAGGCATCATTGTCGGGCGTGGCCACAAGATCACTCATATTCACGGTTTCATTTTATCGTTGTCTTATGTGCTGGGCATGGCAATCACCTATGCACTTGCGGGTGTTGCTGCCGGTTATTCCGGCAATCTTATTTCCAACGCACTACAAACCCCTTGGGTGCTCGGCAGCTTTGCCGCCATATTCGTCGTGCTGTCACTATCCATGTTTGGTTTATACGAATTACAGTTGCCTAACGCGCTGCAAAGCAAACTCACCAATACCAGCAACAAACTGCATGGCGGCCACATCTCCGGCGTGTTCGTGATGGGTGCCTTGTCTGCCATCATCGTCGGCCCCTGCGTCGCGGCACCTTTGGCTGGCGCACTCTTATATATAAGTAAAACGCATGATGCTGTATTGGGCGGCACCGCACTTTTCTTCCTGGCGTTGGGAATGGGTGCGCCGCTTTTGTTTATTGGCACCTCAGCCGGTGCGCTTCTGCCCAAAGCAGGATCGTGGATGGAAGCCGTTAAGCGCTTTTTTGGCGTTTTGATGCTGGCAATGGCGATTTGGATTGTCGCGCCTGTTACCCCAATATCGGTGCAGATGCTGCTTTGGGCCGTGTTGTTAATTTTCTCGGCGATTCACTTGCATGCACTCGACACACTTACATCAAATTCAAGCAGGTGGCTCAAATCAGGTAAAGCGCTTGGCATCCTCGCCCTGCTGCTTGGCGTGGCTTACCTGATTGGCGCTTTGTCAGGCTCTCGTGACATTTTGCGTCCACTCGGCAACATTTTCAACTCCTCTGCTGAAATACCTGCCAAGCTTAAATTTGAGCGGATTAAAAGTCTTGCTGAACTGGATTCCCGCGTCGCTCAGGCAAAGGGACGAATTGTGATGCTGGATTTTTATGCCGACTGGTGCGTCTCTTGCAAAGAAATGGACCGCTTAACCTTCAGCGACTCCTCGGTGCAAGCCAAGCTTAAAAATGCCCTGCTACTTCAAGCCGATGTAACAGCCAATGACTCAGACGATAAAAATCTACTTCAACGTTTTCAATTATTTGGCCCACCAGCCACTTTGTTTTTCGACTCCAAGGGTAAGGAGCTAACTGATTTTCGCGTGACCGGCTATCAGGATGCATCACTGTTTGGAAGTTCATTGCATAACGTCGGGTTGTGATAAATATGCAAATAGTTTTCAAGGCCCCTTGAACTTCGCCGATTTCCATCATTTTCACCCAAAAGGTAGACAAACGTACCCATTTTGCGGCAAACTTCGTCTGTGAAAAATATACTCGTTCTCCACGGCCCCAACCTTAACCTGCTCGGAACACGCGAGCCGGATGTATATGGCCGTGTAACGTTGGACGAAATTAACGCCAAGTTATCAGCACAAGCTGCAAAAAGTGGGGCTATATTGACCTATTTGCAAAGTAACGCAGAAGCCGAACTTATTTTGCGCGTGCAAGAAGCGAGGCGGGACGGAACGGAATTCATTATCATTAATCCGGCTGCCTTTACGCACACTAGTGTTGCTATTCGTGATGCTCTGGCAGCAGTTGCCATTCCGTTTGTTGAAGTGCATCTCTCCAACGTATTCGCGCGCGAGGCGTTTCGCAAAGAGTCTTATTTTTCCGACATTGCTGTCGGCGTTATCAGTGGATTGGGTGCCGTTGGTTATGAACTGGCACTACAATTCGCACTACAATATTCAGTAAGGAGCTAAAAATGGATCTACGCAAACTAAAAACGCTGATTGAACTGGTTGAAAACTCGGGTATTGCCGAGCTGGAACTGACCGAAGGGGAAGAGCATGTGCGCATCTCCCGCAACGTGGCTCCCAGTCAGCAATTCTATTCTTCTGCTCCGCAACAGCACTTCGTAACACAGGCTCCTCAAGCTGCAGCACCGGTTGCGGCAGCAGAGCCCGCTGTTCCTGAAGGCCACGTAGTTAAATCCCCAATGGTAGGAAGCTTCTACAGGGCCCCCTCTCCCGGTGCCAATTCTTTCGTTGACATTGGTCAATCAGTCAATGTGGGTGACACACTCTGCATTATTGAAGCGATGAAGCTCCTTAACGAAATCGAAACAGACAAGGCTGGTATAGTAAAAGCCATCCTGGTTGAAAATGGTCAGGCAGTAGAATTTGGCCAACCTCTGTTCATTATCGGCTAACCACGCTGACTATGTTCGAACGTAAATCACGAGCAGCAGTCACGCCGGAGACCCCAGTCATGTTTGAAAAAATCCTTATTGCCAACCGTGGCGAAATTGCTTTGCGCATTCAGCGGGCCTGTCGCGAGATGGGCATCAAGACCGTCGCCGTTCACTCGGAAGCCGATGCCGAAGCCAAATATGTGAAATTGGCCGACGAATCTGTATGCATAGGGCCTGCACCTTCCAGCCAGAGCTATCTGCACGTTCCTTCCATTATTAGTGCCGCCGAGGTAACTGACGCGCAAGCCATACACCCCGGTTACGGCTTTTTGTCGGAGAACGCTGACTTTGCCGAGCGAGTTGAAAAAAGCGGTTTCGTTTTTATCGGTCCGCGTGCCGAAACAATTCGACTGATGGGTGATAAAGTTTCTGCCAAGAATGCGATGAATAAAGCAGGAGTGCCCTGCGTTCCCGGCGTTGATGGCGCGTTGCCGGATGACCCGAAAGAGATCATGCGCATTGCCAAATTTATCGGCTACCCGGTTATCATCAAAGCCGCCGGTGGTGGCGGCGGGCGCGGTATGCGCGTGGTACACACCGAAGCTGCACTGCTCAACGCGGTAACCATGACCAAAACCGAAGCTCAGGCTGCTTTCAACAACCCCATGGTGTACATGGAAAAGTTCTTGGAAAATCCGCGTCACATCGAAATTCAGATTTTGGCCGACCAACACGGTAATGCGGTTTTTCTGGGTGAACGTGATTGCTCCATGCAGCGTCGCCACCAGAAAATTATCGAGGAAGCGCCCGCCCCCCTGCTTAATCCGAAATTGCGCGATAAGATCGGTGAGCGCTGTGCCGAAGCTTGCCGCAAGATCGGGTATCGAGGTGCCGGTACGTTTGAATTTTTGTACGAGAATAACGAGTTCTATTTCATTGAAATGAATACGCGCGTTCAGGTTGAGCACCCGGTAACTGAAATGATTACCGGTATCGACATCGTGCAACAACAGATTCGTATCGCTGCCGGAGAAAAACTACCCTTCCGCCAAAAAGATATTGTGCTTAAAGGGCATGCGGTTGAATGCCGGATCAATGCCGAACATGCGTATACTTTTGTACCCTCGCCCGGCCGCATTACCACTTGGCATGTACCCGGTGGCCCCGGTATTCGCGTTGATTCGCACGTTTATGCCAATTACTTTATTCCGCCTCATTATGATTCTATGATCGGCAAGATCATCGCTTATGGCGATACCCGTGAACAAGCAATTGCCCGGATGCGTACAGCGCTTTCTGAAACGGTGGTAGAAGGCATTCAAACCAATATTCCGCTGCATCAGGAGCTGATGCAAGATGCCGCATTTGTGCGGGGTGGTACCAATATCCATTATCTGGAACACAAGTTGGCAGAAAAAACCAAAGGAAAATAAGCAGTGTCTTGGCTCACATTGTCAATTAACGCCGATGCGAGCTATGCCGAGGCATTAAGTGAAGTACTTCTGGAACATGGAGCCCTCTCGGTTGACATGCTTGATGCGGATGCCGACACCCCGGACGAGCAGGCCATATTTGGCGAACCGGGTGAGCCGACCAGTTCTGTCTGGCAACATAATCTTGTCAACGCGCTTTTTGACAGCGACGCATCGGTTGCAGAAATTTTGCAGACCTGTTGCACTAGTCTGGGAATTTCGCCGATTCCCGATCACCAGATTTCTTCTCTGGAAGAAAGTGACTGGGTGCGCCTGACCCAGGCTCAGTTTGATCCGATTCGAATTTCACAACGCTTGTGGATCGTTCCAACATGGCATACGCCGACTGACCCAACCGCCATCAACATTGCGCTTGATCCCGGGCTCGCCTTTGGCACAGGTAGCCACCCCACCACTCGCCTCTGCCTGCGCTGGCTGGATAGCCATCTGCACAGTGGCGAAACCGTGCTCGATTATGGATGTGGCTCCGGTATTCTTGCCATTGCCGCGATGAAACTCGGGGCTGCCAGCGCAGTGGGTGTGGATGTAGACGCACAAGCTGTTCAGGCAAGTAACGACAATGCTGGCGCAAACCAGGTGCAAGCTAATTTTTCCCTGCCGGAAACTGTAACACTCAAACAGTATGATATTGTCGTCGCGAATATTCTGACAAATCCGCTACGCGCACTCGCCCCATTGTTAGCCGGTGCGACCCGATCTGGCGGGCGAATTGTACTTTCTGGCATACTGGGCGAACAGGCTGAAGAAGTGAAAGGTATTTACTCGCAATGGTTTGATATGGCGACTGCCATTGTTGAAGATGGCTGGGCTTGCCTTTCTGGAGTAAAAATATGAGTTCGTCAATCACGCAATGCCCGGGTTGTTACACTCGTTTTCGAGTAACCACCGAGCAACTTACCGCGCACAATGGCATTGTGCGGTGCGGGCTGTGCAGTGCCATTTTTAATGCGACCGAACATTTGCAGGATGATGAACCCAGCCCGCAACTTACGCTACCTATTGCCCACCCGGAAAATGACAGAACTGAAACAACTCAAGAAATAGAAGTTATTTCCGATGTTGCAAATACTGTAGAACCCCAAGCATCCCGTGCCATCGTAGGAAGCGATGAACTTGAGACATTATTTCAGCAAATCGCGGCCGATGAATCAGCTCAAACTGAACACCCCAAACCCGAACGCAAAGCTCGGCAATGGCCATGGGTTATCGGCGCATTACTGATGCTATTAGTTTGGATAGCCCAGATTGCTTTCTATTTGAGAGTCGACATCGCCGCGCAGCTACCCGGCTTAAAGCCCGCATTAATCAGCTATTGTGATTTGCTCAAATGCACAGTTCCCTTGCCCCAAAAAGTGGAATTGATGAATATAGAGTCTTCTGATTTGGAGGCCGATCCTGCTCAACCAAGTGTCGTTAACCTATCTGCAACACTACACAACCGTGCCGAGTATGCCCAAGCATATCCAAACATTGAATTAAGCCTAACTGACATTCAGGATAAAATTCTGGCGCGACGCGTTTTTTACCCTGCTGAGTACCTCAAAGCCGGAGAAGAAGAAAAACTAGGCTTGGCAACAAATCGTGAAACAAGCATTAAACTTCATCTTGATACTGCTGATTTAAAGCCGGTTGGTTACAAACTATTTTTGTTTTATAACCGGCAGTAAAACAGGCAGTATGAAGATATTATTCAATGCACATCTTCCCGATTTAGCACAAAGCCTCTGGGCTTAAAGTCAAAATCGCGGCTCGCCTCTGCGTGATCAAACTCCATATTATGGTTCATACGTTCCACCATCGCGGATGACCACGTTCGAAATGGCGGGAGTATACGTACTGACGCCATCCCCGCTGCAAACAGCCATAATGGGATTGACAGAAATCGGGGGCGAATAGAAAGAGTCTCAAAGACTCTCTTAACCATCTCACGATAGCTGACTACTTCTGCACCCGAAATATTGTAGGCTCGGTTTCTTGCATTGTTACTCTCCAAAGCGGCTTTGCAGGCCGTAGCAACATCACAGACATGGATAGGTTGCCGTAAGCCATTTCCGCGCCCCAGTATCGGAAAGAAATGGAAACGCGAAATAAAACGAGCTATGACATTTATGTTCTTATCGAGCCCCAAGCCAAAAATAAGAGTTGGTCTCAAAATAGTCCATGCCGCTTTATTTTCCGCAGACCAGCTCTGTAGCTTTTCTTCTGCATAAATCAATTCTTCAACAAACTTGCGCTCAGCATCGCTGGACGAATCAATTTTTGTAAATCGGCTTGTAGTAGAAACTGCAACCACATTTTTTGCACCAGCTTTTCGCATAAATTCAAGGTGGTTTGGCAATATTCTAATCGGTGCCAACCAGATCCAATCCAGGATAACTTCCAGCTTTTCATCCTTTCCTTGCAGGGGCATTTCCCGCCATTCAATATTCGGGGAGGGTTTCGTGTTCTCCCTGGGTTTTCTTGAATAGGCAATAACATGTCTGCCCGACTGTGCAAGCTGCGACAATAACACCTGCCCCACCATGCTGGTCGCACCCACGACTGCAACTGTATTTGTTGCTGATGAACCGAAGTTGCCACTAGTCAAAATACCTGTTTGTGGCTGGCGAGATTGCTGAATTTTAATTTGTTTGGTGAGATCTAATTCTGCGCCCTGCTTGTTATAAGACTTGATAGCTGCCAGCAGCGCAAAACGAACCCAAATACCAGCTACCACCAACCACATCAGCACACCGGGGTATTGATGCTGAAAAAATTTTCGATAAAACCGCACCATACCCTTATGCTTGTGCCACTCTACAAATACCGGGCGGGATTGGCTACATGCACCATGAATATGAATCACTGGTGCGCGAGGCTCAAAAAGAATATTCCAGCCCTTTTGCCGGAACCGCATACACCAATCCAGATCTTCGCAATGCAGGAAATAGTTCTCATCCCACAGACCAATTTCATCCATCGCCAATCTGCGCACAAGCATAAGCGCACCAGAGATTGCCTCGACACGAATGGGCATATCCGGTAAAGGCTGTTCGTGCAGATGGTAATCGTAAAATAACTGCGGCCAACGATTTGAGAAACGCGTTAATCCGAATGCGCGTACAAATGAGCGCCAGGGCGTTGGCACAGCACGCCGCCCACCGCCTTGCTCTGTCCCGTCGGGATTAAGAAGCAAGCCCCCAACCATTGCTGCATCGGGAGTTGAATCCAGCGTTTGAACCAATCGCTGGAGCGCATTTTGACCAAGTTCGCAATCAGGATTTAAAAATAGAATATGGCTTTCGGTGCAGTGTTGAATACCGATGTTGCAAGCAGAAGCAAACCCAACATTGATGCGATTGAGAACGATCTCTAATCTTGGCTCCCCAATAATACCCGCCTCAAGACTTTGCAAACTACCATCTGTCGATGCGTTGTCAATCACAATCACTTGTTGAGCTTGTGCAAGCGCTGAACGCACACACCTCACTAGTAATTCACCAGCGTTATAGTTGACTATGATTGTCGAAACCGCTTCTAATGCCAAATCAACTGGAACTTTGCGCTGCATAGTTTACTTTCATCCTTATTATGAAGTTGAGTTTGCTTCATCCATCAACTGTTGATTTGCATTATGCTGCATCTTTAATATTTGCCGCAAACGACGACGCAACGATTCCAACTTTTGCTCGACTACTTCCCGATCCACGCCATCCGCCTTTCTGCAAGAACTCTGGCTCGATCCGGCATAAAGTCAGCATGTTCAAACAGGTGACGACTAATTAACTTACCATACTAATGTGTCGCCACCCATTGTTCTTCTGCCATGACGCAATATTTGTCCAAGTAATGGCTTAGAGGCCCATTCAAATCGATCAAATGGATTGGGTGACCGGTTCGGCTGGTGAATTACTCAAAGCTGTTTCCATCTGAAAAGCTTCAGCGCTGATTCCCCTTGCAAGCTGATCAGTATTGGCCTTTCCGGCTATGAAATACGTTTATGTTCGCTAACGCGAATCATCAGTTCAATAGTTGTTTCAAGCTTGATCATACGCCCGGTCAAACTTTCGATCTTTGCTTGTTGCACCTTAATAGCATCACCCTGTCGAAGAACCCTGTCCTCCAGTTTGATCATTGCGGTAAGCGCCCCCCATACCCGCTCAGTGACTCCCATTCTGCACCTTCCTTGCTTTAGCCGCCTTCGCTTCCATTGCGTCGATTCGTTTATTACTTGCCTCAACAAAAGCCAAAACTTCATCAATAGAATCGGATGCACGGTTGGCTGCATACATTGCAGCATCTGCCAAGACCCCCAACTCTTCGTCTTCTTGTGCCGAGTTGTAAGACGCCGCACCTCGTCGCATTAGCTCAGAAACAGGTAGACCGAGTTTTTTTGCCTTTGCGCTAATTGCCTTCTTTTCATTCGGCGTAGCTTGAACTACGATTCTCTCAATTGCTGCTGAAGACATATTTCACCCTCGTTTGTTAATTATGTACATGGACAGTTCATGTACATATACTACGCCAATAATAATACGTGTCAAACCAATGCCGTTAGCTACGAGCATCCCCTCGCCCCGTCATCTGATCTGACGTAATTTTGCAATAGAGATCAAGTCGAAAACCTAGATCAACATCTTCTACGTAGCAGAAATAGTCTTTGTCAATACCACCAAGCTCCAGCAAAGAGTTTCGCCTATACTGAGCCTCATGTGCTCGATTATTATTACGCATATCTGCAAAATACTGCACGTCAACAAGGGGATAACAACTTCTCAATGGCCATCACGAAGATTTCAGTTAAAGTGGCTGCCATCGAAGAAATCAACGAGGTGACTCACAGGTTGGGCTGGTAAAGAATGAAGGTCGCTGTTGATACCAACGTGCTTATTCGCGCGGTCATGCATGACGACCCCGCACAGGGGATTATTGCTGCCAAAATCTTAACTGATGCCAAATTGATCGCGGTCGCTCTGCCGTGTCTATGCGAATTTGTGTCTGTGCTGCGCAGGGTCTACGGTTTCCAGACCTCTGATGCGGCCGTAGCTATTCGCGCACTGCTGACAGCCGCAAACGTGGAAGAAAATAGACCCGCTGTGGAAGCCGACTTGTCGGAGCTCGAAGCGGGCGGAGATTTCGCCGATGGCGTCATCGCCTACGAGGGGAACTGGCTCGGCGGGAAAACCTTCGTTTCATTCGACAAAAAAGCGGTTGCACTTCTCACGGCGCAAGGTCAACTCGCGCGCCTTTTGTAAGCTATTTCTGGCTTTGAATGCATCAGGCCCATGAGTAGGGTAGCTGAGCGCAGTTGCCTGCGCTCAGCCCCCTCAGAACCGGACGTGGGTCTTTCGATCCATACGGCTCAAGCCTCTGCAAAGGCATCTTTCGACACCCGGTTTCACAACTGTTAACTCGGCAAACTTAATATCTCCTGGGGCAATTGAGATGGTGCATGCGAAGATTACTGGCTGCATTCGACCCGCCCTCGGTTCTTTTCACAATATAGCAAACATCCCAGTCGATGTCCTTTGTGATTGGTTCCTGACAGTTTGTACACAGGCCATCTTGTCGTAGCCAAACACTGTAAAGTTTCCGGCGACCTCTCGGTGAGCGCAGCATTTTCTTGCCCCATCGGGTTTCGAAATACGGCTCCCAGTGCGGGTCGTGCGGATTAGCATCAGCTTTGATTTTGATATGCCGCTGTATTGGCGTGGCCGATTCTTGAAGCAGGATATTCTCTCTTCGTTTGCCATCCTCTTTTTCTTCTGTGGCGGCAAATACCCAGTTCCGAAGACCCTTGGATACAAAATACCTATCCTTGATCCATCTGGTATCTTTATTTGGGTGCCGTCTTGTCGCCCATTGCCACAGCATTGACCAGACACAGCTATCAATCCGACTGAAGGTTTCCTTGGCGACTACATGGCTGTGATAGTTCGCCCATCCCCGTAAAACAGGATTGAGCAGCCTGATCAGATTTGCCTGTTTAGCCGTCTTGTTGCCATTGATGATCCATCGGATTTTATCGAGATGTGCTTTGATATTCGCTTTCGACGGCTTCATCAACAGCTTGTCGTTATACTTGCGAATGTTCCATCCGAGGAAATCAAACCCTTCCCTGATGTGCGTTATTTTGGTCTTCTCCGGTGATAGAACTAAACCTCGCTCTGCCAGAAATTCAACCACTGCGGGTTTGACCTCATGTTCCAGCCACTCTTTTGAATTGCCAGTGATGATAAAGTCATCCGCGTAACGCACCATGTGCATTTTTAAACCTCTCCATCTTGCGCTCGGAAATTTCTCCGTTAACATTACTTCGAGGCCGTCGAGCGTCATGTTTGCCAGAACCGGACTAATTATTCCACCTTGCGGGGTGCCGGAATCTGTAGGGAAGAGTTCGTCTTGATAAACATATCCCGCCTTGAGCCACTTCCTTAGCATCGCCTTATCCATAGGGATGTTAGCAATCATCCAGTCATGACTGATGTTGTCGAAACAGCCTTTGATGTCAGCCTCAAGCACCCACTCTGCACTGGTCTTCTTTGCAAGGGCATTGAAACATTGTTCCCCCGCATCGGCAGTTGCGCGTTCCGGCCTGAACCCGTAAGAATTCAAGTCGGCAGTGGTTTCCGCAATGGGTTCCAACGCCAGCAGATGCAACGCTTGCATGGCGCGGCATTTCATTACGGGGATGCCGAGCGGCCTTGTCTTGCCGTTCTTCTTCGGAATTAATACCCTCCGAAGCGGAAGCGGCAAATACCCGCAACACCAACAGCGTCCCTCGCGGTTCGCTTGCCATCTCTGGCGACGCTACGGGCTTACCCTGTTCCACATGCATTTCCGAGCGGGTCGGATTCCTTCTATACGCCGGTGGTGCTGCATCCATGATAGCTAAGGCAAGAATAGCTATTCCTGACCACTTACCTTTTGGTTCAAGCCTATCGGCACATTTGGCTTGTCAAACATAACGACGTTTAAAAAAGTTCACATTTGTTAATCGTACCCGCTCATCTCTAGTTCCTCTCCGCCGCTGTGCTGGCAGATTCAGCTTCCTCTCACGAGGTCGCCTACCGTTGTTAACCGGCGGTTACATTGTCCCCAGAGCTTCACACCAAGCCGTTACCAGCTTCGCATGTCCAGGTAGAGAACGGTTGATGGAACAACCGGTTTCATCAGTTCATAAATTCCTCCTGCGAAACAGAAATACACACGACCTCAGGTCGCACCCTGCCTTTGTTTTCAGTCACTCGTTTGACGGCTAATGCTTTGCCGCTGAACGAATGGGTCAGCAACCATTGCAAGGCTTTCACCTTGTCGTATCTGCCGACCTGTGTTGCCTTCACAATACGCGTTTGCAGCCGCCTTACCTGTCGTTGTACATCAATCCAGCCGATGCCATTCCACGTCATGTCAAAGGGCGCACACGCCGGTGTTGCAGCGTCCATTTGCTCTACCTCTGTTTAGATGGTTCTGCCAACTCTCTTGTGAAGAGAGACCATAAGGAAGTCTGCCCGCTTTCGCGTGGGGTGATATTGCAACCCCTATCCGTTCCATTACAGAACGGCATTATGCTTTTTCCTCGTTCCTATGCCCGCACCGCCATAGGCAGACTTTGCAGTCTGCTGTCCCTGAAGGGAGTGATACGGGGTTTCCACGTTCCACTTGCAGAAGTGCGTCGGGTTAGGCGGCTGCTTTCGACCGGGAGGTGCTTGGGTCACGAACGTGCAGCGTCAACACACTGTTCCCACCTCCATTACCGTTTTGGTGAAAGCGTAAAAGCCATTTCCGCTTCTTCCACTTGACGATCTTTATCGCAACTTCAAATGTTTTCGCCATACCAACTATCTAGCACTCACCCGGTTTATGGCTACCAGAAGGGTACGCCTCTCGCGATTGATACCCCGTACCTTGCGGCACTTCGTTACATTGTCAGAGTCGCTCTTTATTCAGACTCCTAGATTCATCCGGTGACACGGATGGTTCCCTCTGTTGAAGCGGGAACAACTTCTACAAGCGACTTCGTGTCGCACTGACGCATAGGGGCCTCACAGCAAATGCCACATGTAATGGTAACTTTTCGGCAAAAAAGTCGATTTCCTCTTGCAGAAGACCTCCACTATATATAATATTAGTTATATAGACACAAAGGAGTTACACCATGCTTACCTGCAAAGTCACCACAGTTGGTTCATCGGCTGGCTTCATTCTCAACAAAGAAGCGATGTCCAAACTCAAGGTCAAAAAGGGCGATACGGTTTATTTGACGGAAGCCCCAGACGGTGGATATCGGCTCACCCCGTTCAATCCGGATTTTGCACGGCAGATGGCATTGGCCGATGAAATAATGCACGATGACCGCGATATTCTGCGGGCGTTAGCGAAGTGAGTGAATGGCGCTGGGTTAGTGGCGACGTTGTTTATGCTGTCCATGACCGGCAACTGGACGAACACGGTGGATTGGATGGTGTTCGAGACAAAGGAGCTATCGAATCTGCATTGGCCAAACCGCAAAACTTGGTCGCCTATGCCAAGCCGGATGTTGCAGCACTCGCCGCAGCCTACGCTTTTGGTCTCGCGAGAAACCACGGTTTCGCCGATGGCAATAAACGTACCGCTTGGATTATTGCGCGACTTTTTCTGGCCGACAATGGCTTCCGTTTGGCGTTTGAGGCTTCAGATGCGGTTAAGACGATGGAAGCGATTGCATCGGGCTCGCTAGACGAACCTCAGCTTGCCGACTGGTTCCGGCAGCGTATCTCAAGCAAATAATTGGGGAAGTACAACGTTCAGGGAAATGCGAGTAAATCCCAAACTGATACTGGCGCCCCTATCCCTTCAAAACAAACGCTTACTCAAAACCCGAAAAATATCACCCGCACCACCACCCGCTTGCTTTGTACCTCTCGCCGTTTTTTCCACATCTCCGGCAAGCCTAACAAAGCGTCCCGCTTCGCCTTCATAATAACCGCTGCATGTCCGCGCCATACAAACCAGATAATACTCACCAGATTTAATGCCACATGTAATGGCAACAATACCCAGAACAACACACCCGGCATATCTTTCACAAAAGTACATACCAGATTACGATGGCCGTGATACAGGGCGAAATCACTGTGCTGACTGCCTGTTGTGCCTGAACCCACATGATGCGCTACAGACTGCAGCAGGTAAAGACAACGATGCCCTGCCAACCGCAAGCGAAAACCGAGATCAACGTCTTCTCCGTAACAGAAATAATAGTCTTCGTCGAATCCACCAAGCTCTAGCAAAGCATGACTGACAAAAGCCTTGTTAGGCTTCAAGTGAGACGGTAGCTTGGACACAATCGTATGGCGCACAAATACCGTTTTCATCCCGCACGACTAGTCCCGCATGAGCTAGAGCCGAGACATCGGCGTGTACCCGCTTGTAATCTCTGCCAAGGGTCTTAGCCAATTCGGCTATTGTATGAGCTGGTTGTTGATGGACTTGCCTTAACAATTCCAGTCGCTTGGGAGAAAGCGTTGACATCATCGTTTCCAGACTAAAGAAAGTCAGATTAGTTTCACCGACTTTCTCACCACGCTCTAGCTGATGCCAAGCACCAATGAATCGCTTTCCCATTTCTTCAATGGAACCTACGTGAAGATTGACTTTTTCGTTCATAATTGACCTCGCATTCGATCCACGTCCGATAGAAAATCGGCAATCAAGTTTTCGACAGTTGAAAATAAATAGGATTCTTCTCGATCATTAAAATGCCGATGATCACCCTTCCCGCGTTCATTATCGTAGCCCACAATGCGTTTGCCGGGATACCCATAAAACAGACTATATTTTAACGAATGCTTACTGCCTGTGACTGGCTCCAGAACAAGCCAGATTGTCATTTCAACGATAGCACCATCTGGATATTCTGCCCGGTCATAGAACTCTCTTTTTGCCTTCATATGGCTTATCATGACATATTTGTTTTATGGCGTCAAACGCCATTACCAATCATGCTGTCGTGGGGTCATTAAATCGAAATACCGTCAAGAGGGCCTCAGACGCGCCCTCGCCCGCTCAAAACACCCTCTTACTCAAAACCCGAAATATCTCACCCACCCCCACCACCCGCCTGCTTTGTATTTCTCGCCGTTTCTTCCACGTCTTCGGCAAACCCAACAAAGCATCACGCTTTGCTTTCAAAATAAAATCACCATGCCCGCGCAATACAAACCAGACAATACTCACCAGATTTAATGCCAGGTGTAATGGCAAAAACACCCAGAATAAAATACCCGGCATATCTTTCACAAAAGTCCACACTAGATTGCGATGACCGTGATACAGGGCGAAATCACTATGCTGACCGCCTGTTGTACCTGAACCCACATGATGCGCCACAGACTGTGGCACATAGAGGCAACGATGCCCAGCCAGCCGCAAGCGAAAACCGAGATCAACATCTTCTACGTAACAGAAATAGTCTTCGTCAAAACCACCAAGCGCAAGCAAAGCACTGCGCTTGTAAAGCGCTGCAGCGGCACAAGGGGAGAACACTTCTTTTTCGTGCGCATCAACATCCGTATCTGGCATCCCATGCCCCATACGCCAGACTAAGCCGCTGATGTGGTATGCATCGCCAGCACCGTCTAACTTTGTTGGGTCTGCGGCGTTCACCAGCTTACTTCCAAATACATCATAGGTTGGATTTCGCTGCGCTGAAGACAAAAGCGATTCTAGCCAATTCGGTTCGACAAAGGCATCCGGGTTAAGTAATGCTATCCATTCCGATTCTGGCGATGCTGCCTTGACTGCCAGATTATTGCCTCGCGCAAAGCCTGTGTTTTCATCCAATGCCATAAGGCGAACCTGCGGGAATCGATGAACTATTTCGAGAGATTTGTCAGTGCTTGCGTTATCCAGCAAGATTATTTCATGGGGCATCGCTGACTGTGCCAATAGTGATGTCAGGCAACGTTCAAGATATTGCGCTGCATTCCAATTAACGATAATGACGGTGACTTTAGCAAGCATGGGCTGCTAATACAGTTTGCACAATTTGCTATTAATAAGATTCACCCTCTGTGCATATACGTGTATTCATTTACAACAACCTTTCTGCCAACTCAGCATAAACTTGGAATTTTATATCGGAGGACATCTAGCAATAGGAATATACAATTCTATTAAATCGCAATATAACGAATAAGTTCTGATCTTAGTTGTGCATTATTTATTAAATCTTGCTCGCGCTCGAATGCTACGCCATTTTCTCCATTTATAAACTGAAGTGCCATCCACATCACCTTATGATTGCCTTGCAAGTTTATCGACTCAGAAAGGAAAGAAATTTCATCTGCAAAACTCTCGGCTGTAGGAAACATTTTTCCGGTAAAACTTTTTAGGTGAACAGCATAAATCCAGCAGATCTCAAACAACATCCATGCTCTATTTGATGATATCGTATTGGTCGTATGCGTACGGTATTGTAGCAAAGGGTGCTCGATCAATTCACAACGGAATTTTTTTGCAGCGCGCAATAAAAAATCCCAATCATGAACAAAACGCAGGTTTCGCATTCCACCGATCTCGTCATACAGCTTTCGCGTAAACACGACATTGCTTGTTGTGGATACGAAATTCGACATCAGTAAATTTAAAGTGAACTTATCAACCCCGGCGATTTCCTTCTTGGGGGGAGAAAAACTCCAAGGCAACATATTACGCCAACCTTCTTTAACACCCAGCACTTTCCCTTTTTCATTGACAATCTCAATCCAAGAGGCCACAAGATCAACCCCATCTTTGAGCTGAGAAACACATACTGCCAATCTTTCTGGATGAAATACATCGTCAGAGTTGAGAATGGCGAGATATTGACCTTTTGCGAGCTCCAAGCCCTTATTGATAGCATTATGGGCACCCGCGTTAGCCTGCTCAACCAATGTAAATCGCGCATCTCGCACAGTGCGCAAATAGCTTAATGACGCATCAGTCGAACCGTCATCGATCGCAATTAATTCAAGGCTTGTGTGGGTTTGAGCGAAAACACTCTCTACTGCCTGTTTTATATAAGTAGCATGGTTATAACTAGGGATGACAACTGAAACAAGACTCATCGTTTCTCCATAATAAGACGAGAGTAGTTATTTTTAAGCCAGCAAGGGTTTCTCTCAAAACTTTTTTCAATATAATACGCGCTTTAAAACCTGTATCACGGTAAGTTTCATCACTCGAAATCACGTTATTCAATGCGTCAATGTCCCTTGCCGTCGAATATTGGCATTTTAACTTGAAAATTTCCTTCCATATTGCTTCATCGCACTTTCCCAGCAAAAAACATATTGTTGCGCAATATTTTTACTCGAGAATCTTTCCAAAATTGCGTGTTCATTTTTAACAAGGTTGTTAACATACTCACCACGATGTGCTAACCAGATTTCAAATTCCTTATACACATCACTTGTCGGCAAACTTACCGGAACCACAGCCCCGCCGCCATACTCACTTAAAACATCGGCAATCGCACCCACATCGGTTGCAAAAGTGGGCACGCCCATAGCTAGCGCCTCAAGCATCGCTATTGGAAGCCCTTCATAAGCCGATGTAAAAATAATCCCCTCACTTACCGTATTCAACTCCAGTGTATTTTGAATATACGGGATACATACAACATTTTTTAGATCATTTATTTTAATAAATGACTGAGCCTCAGTAGCAAGCTCACCATCGCCTACCAAAACAAATAATTCGTCATCAAACTTGAGCCTCTCTTTGGCAAGCCGCAAAAACTCAATTGGTCGCTTCTGTTGAGTGAGCCGCCCTACAAAAGTAAAAATTTGCTTATCTGTTGGCAAGCCGAACTTGAGGAGCAACGAATCAAAATCAGGCAGAGTCTTCTTATAATTACGAATGCGCGCCGTATCCACGGCTGAATAAATTAGATGAATTCGGCTGGGGTCTATCTTGAAGTCCGTCTTGAATCTTTCTGCTATCTTTTGGTTGACCGCTATAAAATGATCAAATGATTGAATACCCGCTTCAGCATAGCGCGTGATCCAACCCTGCTCTACATCGTAAACTTCCTGGTCAATGATTGGCACGTCATAAAATATCTGCCTGATACCAGATGCATTATCGCAAAACCAGGGTGACCCATTACAAACCCATACTACATCTGGTTGCAAACTCACCTTAAGACGTGTGAGCAAGCGAAGATAGTCTTTGTGGCGAATAATTTCAGACATCTCTATTACCTGTGCCGCAACTTCGATAGCTTGTGCAGCCAAACTTCCCTGTTCTGGGCGCAACCTTTCCATTGTTATCACTATAAAATCATATCGATTACGCAGTTGCCTCATTATTTCAACTGTGTTCCTCTCTACACCACCAACAGCTAGAAAAATTGGGAAGACGAATACAACTGGTTTTATTTTTTCGCGCAATGGTAAATAAGGTGCTTTATAACGAATTGAAGAGGTGGCATCTTTCAAATTATTTTTAAAAAACCCACCGTGTTCCATATCGACTGAGGCTCCCAACAATTCCTCTAATATTTGCTCCTTAGTGTCGCCGCTTGCCGGAAGCAGGCGAAGAATCTTTCCTGTAACGGGTTTATCCTTGAGAGAAGCCTCGAAAATACTCTTTGCAACCTCCTGAGAAAATAGCAAGTTATCTCGCCATGTTGCGACAGTAATATTTTTATCCAAAACTAAATTGTGTGATACGACCGCAACGCTCAGGCCATTTTCGACAATCGCCATAAACGCAGCCAAAAGCTGATTTACTTCCAATACATTCTCTGCTTTAGTTGGCCAATAAAAAATAGTGGCGTCTACGTTTATCACATTGATCGGCTCACCATATTTTCCATCATTCAACATTGGAATCAGTAAATCATTTTGTTTGCGCATATATACCAGCGCTGATTTTCCAAAAGCATTTTGAAAAGTTGAGATAAATTCATTTCGCTTTATAGCATCAAGATCCAAAATGAGCGCAGGCCGCGCCACTTTAATAACAGTTGACTTTGCCGGTTGCGGAGGAGCTGATTGATGTTGAGCTTGAATACGAAAAACCGCACACTTTAACCTTTGAATGAGATATCCAGGATCATGTTTAAAATAGTAGATTGAACGAGAAATTAGATAGAGAATTTTAAATTTTACATTTTTTTCATTTGTAGCCTGTGGCTTAATACTTGTCAGCTCATCAAAAATAATTCGCTGCATGGTGCCAAAGTGTAGATCAGTCCAATTGCCTGAATTCATCGCTTCACAAAGATTGTAAGTTTCCTCGGAATTTAGCAATATCGGGTGCTCACTGTTTATATTTAGCGCTAACCAGTATTTTTCCCAACTATTGTCAAAGTGGTATGACATCGCATTTTCCAACGCGTTAGGGAAATGCCCTAACTTACTAAGCACGCCGTAATCGTACATCGCCCTAAATAATCGGCTATAGATTGAACTTAAGCGCTGGCAAACTCCTGTTGTTATTTCCCTTGGCAACGAGATCACAAGCAATTCATATTCTCCACATCGCTTTTGCAGTTGCTCCAATCTGGTTTGCCATAAATCATTTTGCCCACTCGATTTTTGTTTGCTCGCTCTTGCTTTTAACGCACGGATTCCCAGCAACTGATCAATGGCGGGATGAATATCGCTAAACACAATAGACATTTTGCCTGACGAAATTTGTCGTCGACAAAAACTTTCCAATGCGTATGGATGGTAGTGCCAACCTTTGGCTAGCGTGGTGTAGTATATTTTCATTCCCCGCAGCGCCAAACGATAGCCCAACTCTATATCTTCAAACCCATATTCATTAAAGCGCTCGTCAAACAAAACCTGTTCAGCTTGAATCATTTTACGATCCACACTGATATTACAAGTATAGAAATGTCTAAAATCAACGTACTCACCTTCGTTGAGCCGGTTATAACTAAACTGTTCGTTGCCAATTTCAGTAATGTGATGCATCAAATGATTGACGGGTAAGTCGTTATGCCAATCAACCACCCCAAGCACTGCAACATTTGAACTCATTTGCTTAGCCAGTTCAAAGTGGACATTTAAAATATCAGGCTCAGGAAAAATATCATCTCCGACAATCAACAACCGGTCACCCTTGGCCGCCCTGATTGCCGCATTGCGGGCACTAGATGCCCCCCCATGTGCATTACACAATATTGTTATTGGCAGGTCTTTTATACTTTCCAAATAGGCCACCGAGCCATCTGAAGACCCATCGTCAGAAAATATAATTTCATAGGAAAAGTCAGTGCATTCATCGACCTTTCTCCAAGATTCGATTATTCCTGGCAACATTTTCATGCGGTTATATGTTGGGATAACTACAGTTATCGAGAGGGGCTTTGAAGTTTGCACTACGTCAGTTGCTCCCTGATGCTCTACAGCCTTGTTTTGCTCATCAGGATGCCTATTGATGAACTTTTCACTCATTTGAACCAATTCCTAAACCGCACTGAATCAGCCGCAGTGTTATTTGGCTCATTAGTGCTTCCAGAACACCTCGCAATTGCGAGTCAGAATTTTTAGTAGGTATTACAACTGAGGCCTTTATTTCTGTCGCAACAATGATCATTTATTTAATGCGGTGCGCATCCAATCGGCTGTTTTAACGACCCCTTCCTTTAGCGGAACCCGCGGCAGCCAGCCTAGTTCTTGCTGAGCCAAAGAATTGGCCAGCACACTTATCGGTACATCAAAACTTCGACCCTGGCGGTAGTTGCACACTACTTCACGCCCCAAAACATGCTCGATTAATCGAATCAGATCGTTAAGACTAGTTCCAACGCCAGAACTGATATTGAAAATGGATTTTGATCCTTCGTACTCCACCGCACGCGCAAAGGCTTCGGCTACGTCGCTAACGTAAATATAGTCGCGCGTTACGCTACCATCCCCCCAAATTTCAAGTGGCAGGTTTTGAATCGCCCTGCTTAAGAAAACCCCTACCGCACCTTGCGCAGTCTCCACTCGTTGGCGCTCACCAAACGGGTTTGCAACTCGAAGAATGTTTGCCTTGATTCCGTGAAGTTGCTGATACATCAGCAGATATTTCTCTATGGCAAGCTTCGTAATTCCATAGGACACCTTAGGCTCGGTAGGATGATTTTCGTCAATTGGAAGATAGGCTGGATTGCCATAGACAGTTCCGCCGGAAGAAATAAACACAATCTTGCGAACTTTTTTTGCGACCATGGCATTGAGCAGCTGTAGCGTAGCTACCAGATTGCTCTGAACGTCAAAAATCGGATCATCGTTGGAACTTTTTGGCAGTGTCGTAGACACTAGGTGTAGCACAACGTCAATGCCATCTATTGCGCTAGTAACATCATGCATGCTCATTAGATCACCCGTTAGCCATTCAACTCTCTCTTCATCAGAGAACTGACGATAGGGCTGTACTCTTGGACGTTCAAAAATGCGCAATTCATGACCATCTTTAAGCAAGCGGTCTGCTATAGCAGACCCGATAAATCCCCCTCCTCCAAAAATTGCAATTTTCATTGTTCGTTAATATTAAAAAGTAGTTTTAACAATATTTCATTCTTGGAATATTTTTAGTGGCGTTCTTGTATGCAACTTTATATTTTTGTTTACGAGAAACCATGATGTCTGTCGAGGACACCATTACCGTCAAGCCATGTCCCGCACTATTTCTTCGCGTGACACAACGGCAGTACCCTGTTTGCCCACGACGATCCCAGCTGCGCGATTTGCTATTTTTACGGCCTCGCCAAGTTCGGCACCACTTGCCAGCATTACCGCCAATGTTGCGATCACGGTATCGCCCGCGCCACTCACGTCAAAAACTTCGCGCGCTTGTGTCGGCTCGTGCAGCACGCTGCCAGCACGGAATAAGCTCATGCCTTCCTCGCTGCGCGTTACCAGCAGAGCGTCCAGATTCAATTCCGTGCGCAATTTTTCAGCTTTCAAATTCAGCTCGGCTTCATTGGCCCAACTTCCGGCCACATCATGTAACTCGCTGCGATTTGGCGTAAGTAGTGTCGCACCTTGGTAACGCGCATAGTCGTTCCCTTTGGGGTCAACCAGTACAGGTTTGCCGGCAGCGCGTGCCAGTCGAATCATTTCGGCAATGTGCGCCAAGCCGCCTTTGCCGTAATCAGACAAGATCACCACATCACATCCAGGCAGTTTGCCTTTAAATTCTATCAGTTTGGCTTGCAATACTTCGTGGCTGGGCGGCGTTTCAAAATCAATGCGCAATAATTGCTGTTGGCGGGCGACCGCGCGCAGTTTCACAATTGTGGAAAATCCTTCATCACGGTACAGCAAAGCTTCTACTTTGCCCTGCTCTGTTAGTAGACGTAGCAGGCAATCGCCCGCCTCGTCCGCCCCGACCACCGACAACAAAGTACAATACGCGCCGAGCGAAGCGATGTTGCGTGCCACGTTAGCCGCGCCACCGGGGCGCTCTTCCATACGGCTCACTTTGAGCACTGGAACAGGCGCTTCCGGCGAAATACGATGCACGTCACCGAACCAATAGCGGTCTAACATGACGTCTCCCACGACCAAGACGCGGGTTCCTGAAAATGATGGCAATTTACTCATGCCTGTCCTCCTAAGCTTCCCTCGGAAATTCGTCTTGCAGGAGGTTGCCTTCATGATACCAGTTTTTCTTTCTGTTTTGCTGAGTGCGGTCTGCTAATGATAAAAATACTTAATGAACCATTAGTTAGATTTGTTGCGACAAATCAGCAATCTGATAAAGCAAAGGCCATTTCTGAGCCGTTGCTTTTGAATGGCAAGCTTGACCTGCACAAGGCAGCCTACAACCATATGATTCAGAATTACAACGATGGTCGGCCAATACCGCTTGAGTTGAGTACATTTTGCGATGCCCCTGCGGGCTCAGGTTTGGGTTCTTCATCCACTCTAGCGGTCGTGATGATTCGTGTTTATGCTGAACTACTGAACCTGCAACTCGACGATTACATAATTGCTCATCTCGCATTAGATAGAACGCGTAAATTGCGGCTTGCAGGGCGAGCGTGAAGATCAATATTCAGCTACTTTTGGCGGCCTTAATTTCATGGAGTTTTATGCGAATGAGCGTGCCGTGATTAATCCATTACGTATCAAGAATTGGATCATCTGAGAGTTGGAAGCATCATTGGTGCTGTATTATACTGGTGTATCGCGTGTATCAGCCAAGATCATTGCAGATCAAATTAATAATGTGAAAACGGGATCGGTAGATGCTACCGAGCATGGCTACAAGTACAGCTCGGTTTATGTGGTAGACGGCATTCGAGTATTGGGTTTTGACAATGAGTGTGGCAAGGGCGATCAATGCCACCTTGATGGCGTTGAGGTGCTTTCTTCGCGGGCGTAGAGCAATTGATTGATGAGTTTATTAAGGCAGTTGCCGTCAGGAAAGCGTAATAACAGACCGTTTCCTCACTATCACCATGCAGCCTAATTGGAAGGGTGCTTTACGCGCTATGGGGCATGCAGCCATAGCGGATTCCTACCAAGTTGAAGTGCTTAACTTCGGGAGTCCCGGCCACTTCTTTGGGCAACTCTCTGAGAAGAGCTGGGAGATTGTCGGTGCTGCACAAGGCAAAGATTAATTGTCAGTACGTGAACTAGCCCGTGTAGTTGGGCGCGATGTAAAGCGTGTGCATGAAGACGCAGGTATCTTGGCTGAATTAGGCCCACTGCAGCGCACCGATGAAGGAGGTGTTATATATCCTTATTCGTCCACGCATATTGATATGTACTTAAAAGCGGTTTGATGTATCGAGACCGTGCACTTTCGGAGTTTAGGAAAGTACTCTGTTTTGTGTTTACATGAATTGAAATGCGATCCAAAGGGCTTCAAAATATTGTTGATTCGATTGATAGTAACCAAATTATGGTGAGTTTATGAAAAGTTATATCTCTTCGCAAATTGCAGAGGCGCAGCAGGTGATGTTTGCAATGCAGGCCGATGTTCGGCTGAATGCCGTTATTGAAGATTCTGCCAAAGCATGTGTGTCGTGTTTTCAAAGCGGTGGGAAAATATTACTGGCAGGCAATGGTGGTAGCGCGGCCGATGCACAGCATATAGCTGGGGAGCTAGTGGCCCGTTTCGCTTTTGATCGGCCAGGGTTGCCGGCTATAGCTTTAACGACCGACAGTTCTATTCTAACCGCCATCGGGAATGATTACGGTTATGAAAAGCTCTTTGCCAGGCAAGTTCAGGCGCATGGGAACAAAGGCGATATTTTTATCGGTTACTCGACATCGGGCAAGTCACCAAATATTTTGAGAGCGATTGAAGAAGCGCGGGCGCGAGGGCTAATTTGTATAGGGTTAACCGGTAATCGTGGCGGGCCGATGAAGGAGTTGTGTGACTATCTCCTGGAAGTACCCTCTGCAGATACCCCAAAGATTCAAGAGGGGCATTTGGTGTTGGGTCATATCCTTTGCGGTTTGATTGAGAACGCGATTTTTAGTAAGGTGTAGACTTTTCACAATCAAATTTGTCCGAGGTGAAAAGTGTGGTTTATGTGAATTTTCTTTTAAGTTGACATAATCAGATGTTTTTCGCATTGCTAGAGTAAAATGGTCAAGTAGTAAAATTTATTGAAATAGTGAACATTATGCAAACTATCCCTTCATCTCCAACCCATTCATTAAATACTTAGGACATTACCCATAAAGCGAATGATCGTGTTGAGCCTTGCTTTGATTCTGCTTGCACTCGGGGTCGCATGGTTTCTAATAGATAAAATCCCTGATTTGTTGCCTGTACTCAAGCGAGCCACTTTCTTAAATCTGACGTTTGCGTGTACATTAATTCTGGGCAACTATCTTCTCAGAATTCAGCGCTGGCGCCTATACTTGGCTACAGTTGGCCAATATCCGACATTTGGTATATCTGCATTGGCTTTCATAACTGGTTTAGTCGGTTGCATGACGCCGGGAAAAGTTGGCGAGTTGGTTAGATGCTGGTCAGGCTCACGTTATGGCATCCCATGGCATATCACTTTGGCAACACTTGGTGTGGAGCGCGTAGCTGATCTGATAGTGATTGTATTACTAGCCATTTGCGGCACTTTAACAGTAAATACACACCAATTTACGCCTTTGATTATATTCATTGCCATTTTTTTGCTTGTGATTTCAATGTTTCTAAGAAGAGAGGATCTGCGGGAAATCGTTTCACACATTCCGATAGTAGGAAGGAAATTGAAATATGGCACACCAGAAATATTTTGGGCAGTCATACAAAAATCCCATATTGGGAGAGTGTATTGGCAAACATTTACGCTTGGTGCAATGGGTTGGCTCTTAGAGGTTGCATGCCTTTATCTCATAGGGAGCAGCATTACATCGAGCTTAAGTTTAATCACTTGCTTCGCTGCATTTGGGTTTGGTGTTTTGGCAGGTGCAGCATCTATGTTACCAGGTGGGCTAGGTACGGTTGAAGCTGTCATGACCAGTATTATGGTTTGGTCTGGATGCTCGCTCGTTGACTCGATTGCAATTGCTATTGTGTTTAGGCTATGCAATTTGTGGTTCGGAGTATTGCTTGGTGCTATAGCAGTCTTGGCACAAACATTTTTTCAAATTTCAAATAAAGGAAAGACCTGCAGCAATGGTTAATGTCAGTTAATTTGAAAATTGTGTGGGGTCATTTGCAGCAGCTTAAATTATCAAGAAGTCTATGAGGATAAATCATTCCCTTCACTGGATTGGTAAACCCAATACTTCCCAAGTACTTAATTCCACCACTTCCTCGTCGAACACCTAGCCCTGCGCATTGGCCGGGTAACCTTTACCTAGCATCCAAGCATTCGGGACTAGATGGTTGCTAGAAGGGCTCGCCTCGTCTGTCAGAATGCTAATGGAATCGGGGGCCGAATGTGCGTGGACTGGGTGGCCGAATGACCGTGGAATACGCATGTCAGACAAGAGTTTTCTGTCTCAGATATTGCATCGTGGCTAGTTTCGAATTGATATCAACTTCACATTAGTTGGGTGGCATGCGCAAGTTGGTCCATTGTTCGACATATCTTTCAACCACCTCAATTACCAGTACATTGGGGTGGTAGCGTGACATAAGCTCGTCAACATGCAAATCAGGGCGCAGAAAAACCAGCCAACTATTCGAATCTGCGAGCTCTGCGTCGGTTGGTAGCGGCATATTGGGGCCCGTCACCGTGTTAGAGCCGGTGACGGTTGGGGCAAAACCAGAGCTGAATTGCAAGAATGAATCGCCAACAGCCAGCATCCGCAACGATGGCCGACCGGGCTCATTCTCAAGGCCAGAAGCCGTGGTGTGGAAGTCGGCAAGATAGGGCAGCGAAATGACCTCGGGGTCTTGGTGACCGAGCCATTCCCACATGCTATCTTCAAGAGGACGGGCATTGCGTGCTGCGAAGTGACTTTCGACAGTCGGCCAACCGACCGAGACTCTGTGTGCCGCCAGTGCAGATTTCACTTGTGGCCAAACCATAATAGAGGCCCGTGAATTCCAATGGGTGCCCCAGTGATAATAGATATCTTGCGCCCTCGCGTCCTGAAGGTAAGAGCGGACGTCTATCGGTATGACAGGACAACGGAAACCGGCATGAATGACTTGATCGAAGCGCGAAGGAGCGGAAAATACCGGCATGTAATTGGGCATCATGCTAGGGTAACCACAATAAAAACTGGCTCGCCCCAAGCATAAAAAAGCAAGCTAAAAAGCAAAAGAACAACGTTACTTTGCCGGGTAATGAAATAAACTGAAAAACAAAGAGGTAAAAACAGGAATAAAAATGTCGGTGTGCTAAAGATCATCTGCCACTCCCAATGCAGCCAAGCTCTCCCTTCTCCCGGCTCGCGGGCCGGTAGCGGGCGTATTGCAAATTATAAAAAGGTGAGCCACTTGCAAAAGCCATCCACTACCTGATCGAAAATGAACCGCTTCATCACAGCTCCCGAAAAAGCAATATGCTTGTATCATATACCATTTTCGGCCTATAAGCAGGCATTATGTTCTCCTCCGGGGCTTCAGTTACTAGGCATCATGTATTGACCTACCGCACCTCAAGGTGCGCGGATTAAACTTGCGGTTCCGTAAAACTAGAGGCTAGAGCCGAAATAGAGGGGATAGGTCATGAAAGAGTTTAGCAAATAAGTTGGGATGGATGTACACAAAGAAATGATATCTGTATCGGTGGCAGTAGCGAACGGAGGCGAGCCATGCTACCTTGGGGTGATCGCCAAAACGCCGGAGGGGCTGGATAAGCTGGTCAAGCTGTCTTGTCACAAACATTTTTCACATTTCAAATAAGGGAAAGACCTGCAGCAATGGTTAATGTCAGTTAATTTGAAAATTGTGTGGGGTCATTTGCAGCAGCTTAAATAATCAAGAAGTCTATGAGGATAAGTCATTCCCTTCACTGGATTGGTAAACCCAATACTTCCCAAGTACGTACAGCACCGGGACCGTTGTGGCCAGCGCAGCCACTGAAGCCACGAAGTAGGGAAAGTGGAACCAGTCCCTTACGACAATGGTGGAAAAGGTCGACATGCCAAGATTGTAAGACTGCATGACCAGAAATCTGAAGACCATCTGTTTGTGCCGAGCCTTCACTCGGTAAGTAAACTTCATGTGCCCGAAGTAAACGATCAGCAGACCGGATAACCAGGCGTAAAACGGGGAAAGATACGTTGGCACTCCCAACCAGTTATACAGGTTGCTGAAAAACAAATAGCTCAACGCCCCTATCCCACCCATAATAAGGTAACGGAGTAACTCCCAGTAATTCTTTGTAGTTAACTGGTTTTTGATCCATGCGCGCAAGTCTACCTTGCCCCTACTCGTAGTCACGGCAGTGTACCGCTTGATTCCTCCATGACCTCGTCGAACACCTGGCCCTGCGCATTGGCCGGGTAACCTTTACCGAGCATCCAGGCCGTAGTGAGGCAGATATCATTGATCATGCCATCCTTTTCGATTACACAACCCTGCTTAATCCTCTTGCCGTAGAAAATGCAGGGTACATAGCTCTCTCCTCGAAACAGGAGATACCCATGGTCAAGGTTGTGTATGCCATGGTCCGCGCATACGATAACAGCCGTATCCTCGGAGTCCTCAAGCGATTCGATCACCTCCAGCACCCTAGCTATTCGTTCATCCACCTTCCGGAGTGCGTCCTTATACTGTCTGGACTGCCCCCCGTAGCTGTGGCCGCAGAAGTCCGCCTCACTGTAGTCGAACACGAATAACTGCGTTTGCTTGTCGTTGCGCAGATCATCCAAAAGCCATTCCATGGCCACGTCGTCGCTTTTCTGAATACCAACCACAGGTAATGATACGATTTTGGTCTCCCATCCATCTTTGGCGAAGTGTTTCATGTGCATACAGCCGTAGATGATTATCTTGACCAAGTCTCCCAGGCCTTCCACCTTCAGGCTCTGCCCGATGTTGTTATCGAGAATACTGTGCTCCTGTGGTCTTGCCCCGGTTAATATAGTGCCAAACGCCGGGTTAGTGAGGGTCCTGTACACCGTGAGCAGTCCGTTCTTCACATGGGCTCCGTCCCGGGTCATACGCCTGATGGTGGGAAGATCGAGCTTCTGAATCATATCAAAGCCTCCACCATCTATATTCAGAATCACGACCTTCTTGAATGGCCTGGAGATGGGCTGGGCGGGACGGTACTGGTTAGCAGGAATGTTGTCCGGAAGATACTTGCGGACGAGCAGCGAGCCCACGATGTTGACTGCAAGTGTCGCTAACAGAGGAGTAAGGGTCAGCGAGTCATGGACCACATGTCCGGTGATCAGCACAGTGAATGTCAGGAAGTAACCGAAAAAGACCGAGATCGGAAAGGAAAGTGTCGTGGGCACCACGGTCGTGAAGCATTGAGCAAGCATATAGAAGGGAATGGTAATATCCCGTCCAACAATGACCTGCGGCCCACCGTTGATCACCAGAATCACCCCCAGATAAAAGACTGTAACACCCAACAGTGCCACCAGATAGACGTGGTATTCGGGTGCGTATGAAATGAAGAGATAGGCCAAAGACAGAAGCGCACAGGGCACATAATAGGGATGCCAATCAGCAACCTTCATGAGTGCGAAACTGATGATCGCAGCACCAAGCATAGGAAACACGAGAACAGGAAATGGAGTAAAGAAATACGTCAGCGACAGGGCGAATATGCTTGCCAAAACGCAGAAAGAATTAATTGTGTTGAATAGATAAATCACCCTAACACCGAAATTCTCGATCTGATCGTTATATAATTTCATAGTTTGTGCTCGTTATAAATCTTTATAATTTTACCTCTGTCCTTGAGAACACCAAGAACTTCAGAATTGTATGAAAAGGACTCACTTCGTTTAGGACTCACATTTTCGCCGCGCAGAAGCCGTTCACAAACATCTATGACCTCTTCGGTTTGTATTTCCTGCATGCATATATTATCACCTGCGCAGGGTGGTGTGTCCACATAGTGGGTGCATGGACTGCAATAGGTCCGATAGTAGATATATGTCCTGAACTCATTGGGGATAAAGTACTGCTCAGGATTTACAGGGCCCGCAAGCAACAACTGGGGAACCGGCAAGGTGAGAGACATGTTCATGACGCCGGAATCATTGGTGAGAACTAGACTACATTGTCCGAGAAACGCAAAAAACTCAAGGAGCGAAAACACTCCTGCGACATTGCGGATCCTGTCGGTGTCACTACCAAGCAGATCGACAATACCCTGAACATATCCATGTTCGGCAGAAGATCCGACTAAAGCCACAGCGTAACCCTGTTGCGTGAAATACCTGGCAACGACGGCAAAGCTCTCCCTGCTCCACCGTCGCTCATAGCGCAAATCAGAAGCATTCGGATTGATGGCAATGATGCCCTTATGCTCGAAATCAAAGATTGCTTCCACCTGCTGACGCCCCCGCTCCAAATCTTTCTCGGACAGGGTTGGGGAAAGGGGCTCGTCTTTGGCGGAGGGCGGATCCATGCCAGCCAGTTGGCCTAATTGGCTGTAGCAGTACCGTATGGGAAAATCTGTATTGAGATAAAGCAAATGGGTATACATGAAGGCTTTGAAGTCCCTGTCCTCCAAGGAAAAGCCCAAACGATTTTTTGAACAGGAAAGTAAACACATAAGTGAGCCATAGGTCGAGTGCACTTCCAGGTCAAGAAAAAGATCTATTTTCCTTGAAATAAGCTCCACAATTACACGAAAGCTCGTTATAACAATCCGGAAAATAGATGAATCATCCACACACAATATGTCATCAACAAATTCGTAATGCGACAGCAACCCCTTGTTAGACTTAAGCGAAACAAAAATCAATTGAGCATCTGGATATTTATTCTTAAGCCCTTTAAGCATTGGCGTTGCCTGAAGGATACTGCCAATCCCCAGATACTTGGCAACCACGATTCTTTTGGGCGACTCACGCAGAGGCATGACATGACTACGCCTTAAAGCCCTTTCCAATACTAGGGCAGGAATACGCAAAACAAGGCACAAAGCATAACCAACGACACGATCTATCGCTACCTTCTGTTTTTTATTCATTTTTTCCTAAATAGTAAATATTTAACGTCTGCAGGAAACAAATTGGATATCAGGACGAAAAGGCTGGCGACAGTACTGATGAACAAAGCTGATATCGGACCATATGTTGAGCGAACACGTTGATACATGCCGTCTGTCGCCAACGTAACAAGTCGCCCCCTATCCACGAGTTCAAATTTATATTTCGCAAGAAGGGTTCTTAAATTGGTCTCGGAGTAAAAATAGATATGAGGAGAGCAAAGCCCTTGCGCCCATATCCTTCGATATGGTGACTCTATGCCCAACCGGGCTGCGATTCCGACCATTCTGAATATGAAGCCGCTGCTCACAGGGGCATTGATGAGGATGAAACCGCCATCCTTCAGCAGACTGCAGCTTTTCTCCAGAGCCAGAACCGGGTTCTGCATGTGCTCAAAGACGTCGTTGAACACGATGGCATCGTATTCCTTTTCCCCTCCGGCAAAGCTTTCGAAGCTAACCAATTCCACGTGCAACTTTTTTGCGAGCGCCTCTCTAGCAGCATCACTATCGGGTTCGAGCCCAAGAGAATCCGCTCCCTTGCGCAGCATTAACTCCGTAAATCCACCTTCCGCACAGCCTACATCCAGTATCTTTGTCCCACGGAGCGGCATGACCCTCTCCAGCGCATCGGCCACGATGGCGTAATTGCGCAGCGCGATCGTACTCATGCCTTGGATCGCATTGCCGAATCCGGCCTTCTGACCAGAATACAACAAGCCACACTGGGGACAACGGAAAACGCCTGCCACACTGGGGGCGTAGGCACTACCGCAGACAATACATGATTTGATCTCATCTTCAGAAGTCATATTTCCACCTCCGTCCCTATTCGATATGCGTTAGCCATGATGACGAATGTGATAGAAGTGGCTGCAATGGCGGGAAATGCGGCCGCATCAACGACATACAGGCCGTCCAGTCCGTCAACACTGCCGAAGATATCAGTATTCAGTCCATCAGCAATTTCACTCATGGGCAGGCTTGCCCCAAAGTGCACCGAAAGTCCGATCTTCTGTTTTCCGCCAAGGAATGGGAGCGGAAGCAATCCCGTCTTGCCGACGGATTTCCATAGCTTCCTTTTGAGTCGTTGTACGATCCTTTGGCTCTCAGGATTGTGCACGCCCACCACCTGCAGCAGATCATCGTCTTTTAAACAGAACTGCATATGAGCCGAATTGTCCGAATGCAGATAGCATAAGACTACGACAAACCTGTCTAGCAGCCAGCGGATCGGCCACTGGAGGAGAGGAAAAAAGACTCCTGCCGCCTTTTTAAACGCCTTATAGTAGTAATCGTTATATGTATACACCTGCATAGTAATGAGCCGGGAATCAACGGCACGGTCATTGAGTTGTAGGTAGTATTGACAACACGTGTTCAATTCCTCCTCAACCACGTTGCGTTTGGAAAACAGAGTGAATGAGGGCAATATGTAGTAATCACTAACCCTGAAATCCACTGGTACGTTGTACATTTTTTTTGATTTCAGAACAATCCGCGTGCTAGCCACAGATCCGGCAGCAAGAAATACTTTGTCCGCCCTGAAGGTCGTGGGGGAGCCATTCTGTTCTTTCACGGCGTGGACAGTCAGGCCATCCTCGCCTTTCTCTACGAAATCGACAAGATAGCCACTCAAGTATGTGAAGTTCTCGTTGCGGCATAGCTCATCCAGCGTCCAGGCCGACGTATATAGATTGTCATATACGCACCCGTAGAGGCAAAGTCCGCATTGCCGACATTTGTCGGAGCGTTCCCATGATCCGTCGAAACAGGCGGCAAGACGAGATTGCCCGAAAGAAAATCCTTGATCTTCCAGATCTTCGGCGTGGCGGTGCATGTGCTTGTCAAGTTTGTCCGCCTGTCCAGACAGCTCCATAGGACCGGGGCTAGGCGTATAAAGTGGCAGTAGTTGGTCAAGACGGTCTTTTCTACCGGCCAACGGCACATACTCAAGCACGCGCGAATAGTACGGATCCAAAGCGTCTTCAGGAAGAGGCCAATCTTGCATATCCTCCCGACAGAGAGGCATCATATTCCGCCCCCAAAGGTTTGAGAGCCCTCCCTTGGCAAAGGAGAGATAGAGCCACGCATTGCGTTTTTCCACGCGGAAATAGTCACTCAACCCGTTAGCATAGGAAGAACCGAAATGCTTTTTTTCCTCGACTCCCGACGCGTCGACTACTACGCCGCCCTTGAGCCGGTTCAGATCCTCCTCGGATAGGGAGCTTTTGCCTCGCAACTCGGCGATTTCCTCGCCGAGCCCCTCCTCCATGGTCCGCCCCACATCCAGCATGGTCACCCGCAGGCCACGCTTCAACAGGGCCATGCTCACAGACACACCGGCCGGACCGGAACCGATGACGATAAGAGTTTTCATAGGCGCCCACGCTTTCTAAACTCAAGGATAATCTCCGTCCCCCAGCAGACCGAAACCCCACAAAACATCAGCAGCAATACATAAGCGGGGGCAGTGTACAAATAACCCAACGTGTTGAATGACGTAGCTGTGATTGTGCACATAATAAACACGAACAACATATAAGTTGATGCCAGCCCAGTCAGAATCAGCCACACCGGCAGGGTCTTTAATACCTGTTTTTTGCGAACCTCCCGAATCAACAGAATCGTGGCGGTAAAATAGGCCAAACAGGCTACAAAACTGACAAACGGGGTGAGCAATCGGTACAAATCAATCACGTGATTTGCACGCTTGACAAACGGGGCATAGAACTCTCCGGGGGAAGATTCGCTTTTCATTTCGTCGATGCAATAATGGAACAAGCCGTCCACTAATGCACAGGTAGCGGAACCATCCGCAGGTATTTTCCAAAGTAGCCTGCCGTTTTTGTCAAAAAAGCGCAACGTTACGCCACTTTTCAGATCGTACCCGTTAATTTCAAATCGGAAACGAGACGTTCTTGCATTTTGATATTTAGTTTTCAGCCCCACGAAAACATCCTCACCGCCAGAAAAAGGCAAGATGGCAATTAGTTCTCCATCTTTATCGTACAGGCCGGCATTTAGGCGAGTGCTATCGTCCTCCACAAAAGCCCACCCGGAGCCGATTAACCCTCCTGACGAAGTGAAGTAATCCCCGCCCGCCACAAGACTAAATTCCTTGATACCGGCTGCAGAACCTTTGGCGGGAACAGCTGCGGAGTTAACGCCGCTAAACTCAGTTACGTCGCGTATCGCCATGGGCATAAGGGAAAACGCTTTTTCAATATCCCCCTTTTGCAAGCGTTTCATTAGGGGAGAAATTGAAAAGCCCCACTTAACCAAGGCACCGCTCAAAAAAGCCGTTTGCAATTCGTCATGAACTCTACCGTAGAATGCCTCAGTCTCTGGCAGGGACTTATAGTAACCTGCACCCCTCACCCCATCTCGGAGCGCGAAGAGCATATGATCAGTGCCAACTTGGCCGTTATTGATATCTTCCCAGCTGGCCCACATCCGAATGGCATCCCGAATAGACTTTGAAGCGCTATTGAGCGTTGGGCTGGCCGCGAATGCCTTTTCCATCGTGGAAACATAAATATTGTAATAATGATCTTTGTACGCATCAGATTTATATAGCCTATCCTCATCCGCGTTGGGAGTAATTGCATATAAATCCCCGGCTACTTTCGCATAATTTCCACCGCTTCGATCGTTCACAATGGGAGCATCATAACGGGCATAGTTAGCAATCGCCGCAGTACCATTTAAAAATAAAGCAATCGCCACCGGAACTAGAAAGAGGGCGATTTTTTTTGAGGAGCCCTCTTTTTCCAACAGATAGGCCATAATTGTGGAGGCAATCATCCCCAAAACGAACGGGTAAATCCAGACCCCATCCTCTCGCGTAAGCAAAAAGGAGCCCAATGTGAGACCGCATAAGAGCACCCATTTCAAGAGGCCTCTCCAATTCTCGTTACGACGCAAAAACACTGCGATCAAGCAACCGAAAATCAGCAGAATCTCCCATTGCCCTATACCATTGCGATAGATACGCTGACCGGTTTCAAATGCGTAAGATATTGGATTAAACAACAACATTGCAAAACAGATAACCTGCAACCAATGATTTTTGATGATAGGTCGAACCGACGCTACGAATACAACACATGCAAAACAATATAAGACTGTGTTGAGACCGTTGAAAGTAACTCCGATAAAAGCAGAAAAGGCCATCAGCAAAGGCGAGAATGGGCCCTTGATAAGGGTGTACTGATCATAAGGTCCAAACCACTCTCCATTCAGGATGTGCATGGCGTGAGTGAGAATCCAACCGTCGTCATGGGGGGTACCCGCCAAAATTTGAGATGGTAGCCGGCTGGATAGTACAAGGCGAAGAAGAATCAGAATCCCGAAAATTATCATCGTCGTACTCTGGCGATTGCGTTGGTCACGGTTTTCCTGCTGCATTAATTTTCCCTTAATGGCTTCCCAATTTATCCGACATTTTTTATAAAAATTCATTTGCATATTCACCAGGTTGAACCTTTCATCCATGCAGTGGCAACCTTAAGACCATTTGATGGAAACCCAAGTAGTCGCTCCAAAGCATGCAACATTGATCCATCGTATGGCAATGGCTCCTCTGGGTATTCCTCCCATTTAAATTGACGATTAATCATATCTTCCAGAGCTTTTGTCTTAGCCCAAAACATCGTTCCAACCGGAAATATAAAGCTTACAGGAAGATCTTTAATCTTTAATTGCTTGGACAAGTCAATTGCATGGTCTTTGTTTTTATCCCAACCAATAGCATTGGGATCATCTGGGAAGATAATACCTATCTCTGAATCTAAATATAATTTAGACAAAATAGCATCAGCCATCCCAAATGACTGGTCTCCCAATAAATTTAACAATAAAAATTCACGCCAACGATCTATTAAAGCTCTATCCTTAATATCCTTGGTTTTTTTGGTATGTATATGACCTACAAATTCATAATTTTTTAAAATAGTCTGACCAAACAAGGTTAACAAAGGTCCGATATCTCGCCCACGATTTGGAACAATTTCTATTTCAATTAGCTCTCCCTGGTAGAACTTCACCATGTCCAGTGCTTGCTCTTTGATTTTTTGACTGGGGACACTAATGAATAAATCCGGTTTTATGGCGTTCGACTCTAGCCGCAACATAATTTCAGGCAACAACTCTGGGTAAAAAACATGTATGTGCAATGCGACCAAACTACTTCTCGGAAGGTTACAAGCAATAACTGGCGAAGTATTTGTGACCACCGGATAAGTCCATGGTCCAGAAGGCATCCCATTGCGAATAAAATCGGCAAGGGGGTCTGAGGAAGGAGTCTCCACCCCATGCTTCTCGAGGTAAATCCCAGGATGGAAACCAGGAAAGGGTTTACGGCGAGAGATTCCGTTAGCCCATCCGCGAACGTAGGTTCGAATATAAGTAGCTAAGGTAGCGCTCTGATTTGGCGTCCTAGCGTAAGTAACCTCATAAAGCCTGCTGCCATCAATTGTAATGAAGTCCTCTTTCTCTCTATTTACCTCTCTTGATCTAGACAATGCTATTTTTTCTATTTCAGCCGCATACTTACTCATGTCAAATGATTGATTAGCCGCATTAAAGCATGCATTTGAGATATCATGATAAACATTTTCTGAGCTTACTATATCCAAAACCTTTTTTGCCAGCCCATCAACATCAAGGTATTCCGCCACACAAGCCTCACCCATTCCATTTTCTTTTAAGAAGTCCGCAATGCCTGTGGTTTTGTCAAAACATAACACTGGCAATTTATGAAACATTGCGTCAATTGCAACGTTAGGAAGTGGGTCCAACCGAGAAGTCACTAGAAAAAGATCAGCCTCTTCATAGGCAATATTTATGTGGGGAGATTGATCAACGAAAAAAACCTGTCTTTCAAGACCTGCACGGAGCAATTGGTCTTGCAAAAAGCGTGAGTAACCCAAGTCACGCTCCGGATCATATCCACCGCCAACCCATACAAACCGATATTTTTCTCCGCCGGGGCTAGCAATGATTTTTGCGGCGCACTCAAGAAATAAATCTATGCCTTTACGAAAATGCACATATCCAGCCCCCAGGATCACTTTGATATCCGAAGCAAGGATGCTAGGACGTATGAGTTCTTTAAATTGTTGAAGCCCCCGTTGATCATCAGAATGCTTCAACTCACTACCAGGAATCTCGCATTTTCCTTGGGGTAAGATATGTTGATTGCAATTAATCATTCCGGGAACCATAGGGTTGCATTCAATTGCATTTCTTTGCACCAAACCCGAGGAAAATATCACATCATTAGACCAAAAAAATGCTTCAGGAAAGGCATTTCTATCACCAGTCCAAGATGCAAACTCATGGATTAAGGATATTATTGGGACAAAACAATCTGAAATGGATTGAAGTAACAGGCGGGATTCAATGCTATTAACGATTGCAAACTTAAAACGGTAATCAGCGCAAAGTCTAGAGACCAATTCAAATTTTGCCTTATTAGGGACGTCTTGATCCAAAACTACCGTTGCACCGATTTTCTCGAATTCAGTTAATAGCAAACCCCCATTTAATAGAATCGTCACCACGTTATAAGTTTTAGACAATTTCCATAATAAATTTAAACCCAAAATCGGGGCGCCAGTTTGAGTAGCTTCATGAGAGACCATCAAAATAGTTTCTTTAGTTTCGAAAAGCCTTTCTTCACCAATGACCATTGGTAATTTATAGGCTCGGCCCTCATTACGCCCATAATGTGTGAAATGCAAAAGCGGATCTAATCCAGCCTCTTTTACATCCGGATTTAATTGGAGATAGATATCTTGGTCGAAATCTGCTGGAAGATTTTCCAAGTCCTGTGTCGCCTTTAAATATCGGCGCTTTAACCGTTTGGCAGCACTTTTCAAATCGCCCGCGATAATTGCAAACGATTCCTTCACGCGCCCTTTAAGCAAGCCAGAAACAAATCGAAATGGTCTCGTTATTCGCCAGCTGGTTGAGCTAAGCAGCTCATCAACCTCCCGCTTACGTTTTACTAATGATTGCGCAAGTGTGCCAATGTGCTCATCGCGCTGCACCACATTTTGACCGAGGCTGATGATCTGTTCATCGCGCCGCGCTACATCTTGACCGAGGCTGATGATCTGTTCATCGCGCCGCGCTACATCTTGACCGAGGCTGTTGACCTGAACTATAGTCGCACGCAATCGCACATCAAACTCTACAGCTTGTGCTTCGTATGTATTTAATTGATCTTCATGTTGACCTGACTTTGACTGGAGCTCATTATTAATACGTAAAATTTCGCTTTCATAAGCAAGATTCGTTTTGTTTATTTCATCTGTTTCATCTAGAAAAATTTGCAGTGCATCTTCTGTAAATGCACGCAACTTAGGTACAGCAGCAATATCCTGCGCTATGGAAAGATTAGCCGCATTAATAAGCGTCAGCTCAGAATGAAATTTTTCGTAGTGCGCTCTTGCCAGCAATGAATGGCGCTCTAAATCTATCGCCGTTATGCTCCTTACAATAGAAAGCAACTCAGCTTCATTTCCCCAGACCCATGCATCTGGGTACGCAAGGTCTACGCCGCCAAAAAAGCGTGACCGATAGCTCTGATGCATCAGTAACGGTATACCTGTCGCCATGGCTTCAAGCATGGCCTTTCCTCCCCCTAAAGGAAACGACGAAATATAGAGATCAACCTTGTATTCAAGTAGCGCTCTGGCAACTGATGGCACCCATAGGATATGAATGAAGCGCGCGGGATCGACATTCGCCCCCGCAAGCCCATGTTGAAGCCTCGCCTCCATCTCAGCAGTAAAATTGCTGCCAAAGTGAATGTGGTGCCCTTTGGTTGCCGCCAGCACCTGGGGAATAAGTTCAGCATAGTCATAAAGGTAATTGCTAGCGTCAAACTTTTCCTGGCGACCACTTGAACATGTCACCAGATTGCCACCAGACAAAAATGGGGAAGACCTTGGCTCCACGGCGTCACAATTCACCGTAAGAGGCCAATAGTGATTATTTTTTAGTCCCCATTGATCTCTGCATTGAAAGAAACCCATGTTATGCAGATCAACATGGATAAATTTCTTGCACGTAGCCCCCAAGCACAAATGATGATCTGCATGATGGATAAAAACTACTTTCTCTACGATACCCGCATATGAAGCAACTATACCCACACTATCCTGATGATGCGTTAGCAGAACCAAGCAAGATGGAGACAATTCACTTAGTCGCTTGATTACTGACCATAAACGTTCCTCAGATGAGTTACCAATCGCGACCTCTACCGAAACACCGTGTGTTGCAGCAAAATTGGCTATCAAGTCTTGATCAACTCTAGCAAAACAATCGGTGAGCAAAATACTTATGGGTGAATCAAAAAGTTTAAGCCGAATAATGTCTTTAATTACTTCTACATGCCCGCCTGCGTTACTAAGTTCAGTTGCGAGAATTACAGTCCCTTTTTTCTCTATAGATCGAGGAAGGGCCGCAACTGATTTATTACTCGCAACCTCACCGACAAATTGACAAAGCCTATCTAACTCAGCATTCGCAAACACCTTACCCACTGATCTTTGATTAAAAATTACGTATTCCACAAACTGGCGTATGGCATCTAGTGCGTCGCCAAATTTTCCGCATTCAAGCAGTGAATGAACTTGAGTCTCTAGGGCTTCAATTGATGGAGAATCAAGAAACTGGAGCGTCATTTCTTTATTGCCTTAATAATTATTTCGCAAGCATAAGTCAATTGTTCCGGATTCAGGTGTGGGCCCATAGAAAGACTCAGCACTTGGTTGGCACGCCTCTACGCAATCGGAAACTCACCTCTAGCATATCCAGCCTCAGAATATGCCTTCTGCAAGCGCGGTAGAATCGAGTAATGAATCATGGTACTAATTTCGACATCGCAAGTTTTTTCTGTAATTGTTCGCGTTCAGTAACTTGCACAATGAACAGATGCCACACAGAATCCGCCCATTCACGAACGTGAGGTATTGTAACATCTCCATCTAAAAGGAATTTCAAATATTTGGCGGCAACCACCTTGCGCCACTCATTCCACGCATCAAGTTTTTCAGTTTTTCGCGTAAAAATGCCGCGTACAACTCACCCAATCGCGAGTTATAACCTTTCCCCTCATTGTAATATTTTATGCGAGAACCATAGTTTGCCGCACTCGCACTTTATCAGCCAGCTTTGGATCATTGGTCATAACCGCAACGCCGTCGCCAAGCGCGCCCAGGTTTTTACCGGGATAAAAACTAAAGCCCAATGCGCCAACCCGTCTAGCTTTGTAGCGCGCTCCATGAGCTTGTGCAGCATCTTCATCACTTTGAGATTTGTTTCGCGTTGATGGCATCCATATCGGCTGGTTGCCCGTAAGCAAGCATCTCGCTTTGTGAAATATCTGCCAATTTCTTTGAGGCTCTCCTTGTCCAGTTTGTATTGGCAACTTGGTTGCATTAAATTCGTTGATTTATAATCGTTATCGTGATAATCCAACAACATTAGTTGTAACGATCCGATAATTCACAATTGGAATTAATAAAGGAAGTAATCGCTCAATCGCATGAAGCATACTTCCATCATAAGGTAACGGTTCTTCAGGAAAGTCATTCCAGGAAAAGTTTAAATTTATCATGGGGCCTAACGCGGATGTTCTAGCCCAAAACATCGTTCCAACTGGAAAATTCATTTGGGCAGGCAAATTCTCAAGACCTAAGCGCTTGGCAAGCGGCTCAGCAAATATTCGATTGGCACTCCAACCTACTGCATTAGGATCATCTGGAAATACCATCCCTATGGTGGTGTCGCCTTTCATCTTTGCCAAGATGTTGTCTAGCATTGCCCCTGACTTACTGCCTAGCAGATTATCCAGCAGGAATCCATACCATACCTTGCCGACGTTCTCGTCTTTCAAATCAGCTGTCTTTTTTGTATGCAGGTGACCGACATAGTCATAGTCAGTCAATATGCGTTGCCCAAATGCTGTAAAAAATGGGCCAATGTCACGCCCACGATTGGGCACAATCTTTATATCGACAACTTTTCCATTGTAATCTTTTAGCATGTCGAAAACTTGTTCTAGCGCTTTTTCATTGGTGACGCTGACGAACAAATCCGGGCGAGCGCGATTAAGAGAAAGTCGGGAAATTATTTCCGGTAGCAACTCCGGATAGTATGCATGAATGTGCAAGACAACACGCCTACTGTCTGGCAGATCACTTTCTCTGATTTCGGCTGGCACAATCAATTGGTTACACCATGGGCCATCGGGTTGCCCTGCTCGAATATAGTCCGCGAATGGATCTGCGCCTTTTATCAAGACGCCGTGTTGTTCCAGATAAACCCCCGGATGAAAACCCGGGAAAGGCTTTCGGCAGCCGATCCCGCTTGCCCACCCTCTAACGTAACTTCGAACCTGTCTCTCAATTGGCTGGCCTTGCCCAGCCAATTGCACCGAAAATTCTTTCCGAAATAATCCGGATTCAAGAATCGTCTGCGCGTCCTTCTTTTCTTGTTGCAATCGCACTGCCACGTCGCCTGCCAACTCTTCCAGGCGAGCAACGTATTTCTTCATGTTAAAATAAGCAATAGACGCATCTTGGCAACGCTTGGCAACCGATTCTCGCAAAGCTGACGAGTTGCATAAAGACAGTATTTTTCTAGCCATATCTGAAGTGTCCAGATACTCGGCAACACATTCGTTTTGCAGGCCACTCTCAATCAGAAAATCTGCTATCCCGGTCGTTCTGTCAAAGCACAGCACTGGCACGCCGAAGGTCATCGCATCAATCGCAACATTCGGCAATGGATCAAGCCTAGACGAGAGCAGCAATAAATCAGCCTCCTCATAAGCCGCTTCAATGGCTGTAGTTTCATCAATAATAAATACGTGTTCTTGCAGACCGGCCCGGTGTATTTGATCTGCCAGATATACTGAATAGTTAACATCATTCTCCGGATCGTATCCTTTTCCAATCCAGACAAATCGGAATTTCTTTCCCCCAGCAGAGTGAACTACCCTCGCTGCACACTCGATGAACAAATCGACACCTTTGCGCAACTGCACCAAGCCCGCACCCATCACAATTACCGCGTCATCCGCAATGCCCCTTGGCCGCATTATCTTTTGAATTCGCTCCCGTTCTGCCTTAAGCCGTTCCTCACTCGTTTCTTCAGCAGGCAATAAACAGCGGCCTTGCGGCAGTATATGTGCAGTCTGTCCACTCAAATCAGGATATTCAGTCAGCGCATTTTCTAAGGTAATCTCTGCTGAAAAAACAGTCTCCCCAGACCAAAAGAATGCCTCTCTAAATGCATCACGTGGTCGCGTATATGAAGCAAATTCATGGAGTAAGCTGATAGTGGGCACAAAATGGTTGCATAATACAGGTAGCACATCCTTGGATTCGATACTATTGACCAGTGCAAATTTGAATGCAAAACGTTCGCATAACTGCTCTGTCATATAATCAGCCACTACGGGATTGCCTCTCAAGTTAGGCAACGTGAGCACGACCGCACCGGCTTGCTGAAACGAATCGGCTAATGAACCGCCCCCCAATAGCAAGCTCACAACGTTATAGCGCCCTACTAACATTTGAACGATGTTTAAACTGAGTATGGGCGCACCTGTTCTCGATGCTTCGTGGCTCACCACCAGTACCGTGTCACAATTTACCTTTATGTTTTGTTCACCCACATATTCTGGCATGCGCCAAACACGGTCTTCGATTCGCCCACACCGCAAGTAGTGATAAACAGGATTCTCTCCAGCAGCAAGGACATCTGGATTCAACTTCAAATAAATATTTGCATCGAAGCCCTTAGGTAACGTTGCTTTATTTAAAATAAATTTTAGCAAAGCACACTTTAAATATCTGGCAAATCTTTTTAAGTACCGTATGATCTTCATCCTCTTTTATTAGTATGTTGCATTACAATTAAAGCAACGATTCCTCATCCAAGCCAATTTGTAAATTACTTTTAATTTTGAGAGATGTTCTGTTCATCGTATTACTTCAACTACATTTGTTGTCACAAAACGGAATTTGTTTATAGAAAGCATTAACGTAAACAGCCGCTCAATCGCATGAAGCATACTTCCATCATAAGGTAACGGTTCTTCAGGAAAGTCATTCAAGGTAGCTTATTTGTTCGTTCTTTAGTCTTTGCTCTTCTTCATTAAGAAGGGGTTTTTCATTCAAAGTTATATTTTACCTATCATTTACTTCAGCAACGTCATCAAGAAATATTTGAAGATCGTTTTCTGCAAATTCATGTATCTTAGGAATTGAGTCAATGCACTGTTCTTTTAAAAAATTGGCAGACTCAATCAGTGCCTGATCTGTATAGTATTTTTCATAATATGATCTAGCTAGTAACGAATGACGCTTCAGATCATCAATTTCCAAATTCCGAACAATATCAATAAACTCAACTTCTGTATGCCAAATCAAAGCTTCGGGGTATACAAGATCTCCACCGCCATTAAAACGTGAGCGATAGCTTTGATGTATCAGCAAAGGCACACCAGCAGCCATAGCTTCGATACTAGCGTTACCCCCACCTAGAGGAAATGATGATATATACAGATCAATTTTAAATTCGATTAGCGATTTGGCTACTGATGATACCCAAGGCACATGGATGAAGTTTGCAAAATCTACGCTTTCTTTTTCAAAATTAAGTTTAAGTCTAGCCAGCATATTGGCGGTTAAACTTCCAATGTGTATATGACGACCCGCTGTAACCGACAATAACTGGGGAATTAATTCGGTGTAATCGTATAAATATTTTTTTGCATCGAACTTTTCTGGGCGACCACTGCTGCAAGTCACAAGATACCCATCAGCTAAGAACGGCGAGGCCATTGGTACCACACTATTACAATTAACCGTAAGTGGCCAATAGCGATTATTCTTAATTCCTAATTCATCTCCGCAATGGATAAATCCTAAATTGTGCTGGTCTATATGAATGAAATTTTCAAAAGTGACGCCCAAACACAAATGATGATCAGCGTGATGGATAAGGAAAACTTTATCGGCAATTCGCGAGCATGCTGCTGCGATGCCAACGCTATCTTGATTGTAAGTTAGCAAAACCAAATTTGCCGGTGCAAGAGCCTGCAAACGATGTAGCAACCAGCGCAAACGCTCTTGGCTTGAAATCCCTTCTGCAACCTCTACTTGACCACCCGCTTTAACGAGCTCGGTGGCGAGGAGAATTGTTCCATTGTTTTTAACCAATTTTGATGAACTAACGCCATCAGACTGAGCATAACTCTCACCAACTTGGCAGCATAACTTATCGAGTTTTTCACTAGCAAAAACCTTAGCCACTGATCTGCTATCCTTAACCACGAATTCAACAAACTGGCGTATGGCATCTAGTGCGTCGCCAAATTGATCGCATTCAACCAGAGCATGAACTTTCGTCTTTAGGGCTTCAAGTGACAGACTTCCATCAAGCAGCTTCATCATTATTTATACTGCTTTCGTAAATATTTCACACACCCCCCCAACTTGCTTAACACTTAGTTGTGGCCCCATTGGCAAACTCAGCACTTGGTTGGCCAAACGCTCAGCAATCGGAAACTGGCCTTTTGTGTATCCGGCTTCAGAATATGCCTGCTGCAAATGCGGTGGTACCGGGTAATGAATCATGGTGCCAATGCCAGCATCAGATAATTTTTTCTGTAGTTGGTCACGTTCGGCATTGCGCACGATGAATAAATGCCAAATAGGATCAGCCCATTCCGGAACAAAGGGAAGAACAATATCGGCATCTGCTAGCAACTTTAGATATTCGGCAGCAACTGCTTTCCGTCGCCCATTCCACTCATCCAGTTTTTTGATTTTTTCGCGCAGAAATGCCGCCTGCAACTCATCCAAGCGCGAGTTATAGCCTTTCACTTCATTATAATATTTTACGCGTGAGCCATAGTTGGAAAGCACGCGCACTTTATCTGCCAATACAGGATCATTGGTTGTTACCGCGCCGCCATCCCCAAGCGCACCCAGATTTTTCCCGGGATAAAAGCTAAAGCCTGCAGCATCTCCCAATGTTCCCACACGTATTCCTTTATAACGCGCGCCGTGAGCTTGCGCGGCATCTTCAATCACTTTGAGATTGTGTGTTTTTGCTATCGCATTGATGGCATCCATGTCGGCTGGTTGCCCGTATAGATGCACGGCGATAATGGCTTTGGTGCGTGGCGTGATGGCGGCTTCAATAAGCGCAGGATCAATGTTGTAAGTGCGCTCATCGGGTTCAACAGGTATGGGTGTCGCCCCCGCATGACTTGCAGCTAACCATGTGGCAATATAGGTATTGGAAGGCACAATTACCTCATCACCTTCGCCGATACCGTAAGCCCGCAAGATCAAGTGCAAAGCTTCAAGTCCATTCCCCACACCTACACAAAATTTTGCCTCGCAATAATTGGCAAACTCGTGCTCAAATTGTTTTACCTCATTACCAAGAATGTACCAACCGGAATTAAGAGTACGGTCAAATGCGGCTTCAAGCTCTGCACGCATCTCGATGTGCGGTGCTTTTAGATCGAGGAATGCGACCTTGGCTGATGCTTGCAATGATCGTTTTTCATCTAGCATGGCAAGTGCTTGTTCTGTCAAAATGCAGCGCTTTGAAAGACGCACAAAACCAGCATCACGAGTCACGATTGTGACGTCTGCGGCTTCTGCAGAAATTTCAATCAAATAATCTTCCATGTCGCGCAACGCCAGAGGATGATTTTTTTCAATGAGCACTGGCGTTTTTACAATGCTTACTTCATTGAGAAATGCCTGAAATGCTAATTTCGCCGTTCCAATTTGCGTGGGAGCATCTTGTTTAACCTGTTTTAGAAAAACATACTCAATGGTATGTAACTGCGCCGCCGATACCAAAATCGAAATACCATTTTCCAAACACTGGCCATACAACTTAATGGAATCGGGGAATGACCTTTGTAGCAAATAATCGAGAATGACATTTGAATCGAATAAGAAACGGTCACTCATATTTTTTCTCAATTCCATCCAGCAAATCTGATTCATCGCTCGGCACTTGTTTTCGGTTAGCCCACAGTTGCTTAATTAAAGCTGAAGAAGATAGTTTATTCAGCTCAGCTTGCTGAATGCCGAACCCGAGTATCTCGTTATCCGGTATATCCACCATCACATGTACTTTGTCGTGTACAAACTGAATAGGCTGCAAGAACTGAAATTGACCATTATTTAGCACAGCCTTAACTAACATTTTTTCTCCTTCATGTTTTCAGATGACTCATTTGGAAATTCTGCGTATATTTCACATAGCGCTTCCACTAGAGTTTCTTGGTCAGTTTTGCCCTGTTCATATACATACTCTTTGACGATACCGCATCTTGTAGTTTTTTAAAACCAAGTATTAAGGAGAATTCTTCAACCTTTTGGCACCAGATTACACATGTTGCGATCCCATTATTTGCCACTTTTATTTATTTGCTCGAACTGCCGCAACAAATTGGTCATAGTCCCGATAATAATCAGCCTCATTAAAATAGTCTGAAGCCAGTACTAGACAAATTGAACCCGGATCAAAGTTTACCTCGGCGGCCCATATCATCGGAGGAATATGCAACCCCTTCCAAGGTCGGTTCAAGTGAACTATATTTTGGTTTACACCATCATCCAAAGTGACATCAAATGAACCCGCCAAGCATATCAAAAACTGGTGTAATGTTTTATGAGCGTGCGCACCACGGTCATTACCTGTTGGAACATCATAAAGATAAAACACGCGTTTGATGTCAAATGGAACATGCCGCTCGGACTCAACAAATGTTAAGTTCCCTCGCGGATCTGTTACTTTTGGGAGATCGATTAGTTCGCAATCGTTAATACTCACACTATACCTCTACATTAAATCAGGTCGGTTGCTTGCTATCCAGCGGGTTACATTCTTGTAAAGTTCCTCAGCTTGCTTGATACACTCGATGACTGCTTGATCACTGATCGGGTCGCCTTCGTAATCGCTGACGTTGCGCTGTTTGCGCAACGCATCCAGCACTATCACCGTGCTCTGTTCTAGCTCGATGGTTTTAGAGAGTGCTTGAATAGCAGTTTGATGATGCCCGGGTTGACTGGTTGAAGTACGATACCGGTTCGCCCAGAGTGCCACCATTGCACACTGCATAATTGCCTTGTATGCAGCATCGAAACGATTTTCTCCGCTGATCTCGTCTATTCGTGAATCAGAGATGTTACGCACTGCAGCATGCATCAGTCTCTGTACGGCTTCACGCGTCGGGTTATGCGGCTGAAGCTGTTTTGTTTTGAGTAAGTTTTCTAAGCTCATCTTCATTGCCCACTATAAACAGCTTGGGTTTGGACAATACTTCTTGAATAAACGAATCATCGCTTGCTGTGCGCCGATGAAATTCATCCATTGAATATACCACTGGATTGATCTCGCGTTGTAAAGTATCCTGAACCGGGTGCAATAACCGCACCGCATCAGCAAAGCCAATATTGCCGACCAGCATCACATCAACATCGCTGCTTGACTGCTGCTCACCTCGGGCCAGTGAACCGAACACGAACGCAAGACTGATTTGATTCTCAACCGGACTCAGTGCCGCTGCCAGCACATCCACCAGCCCCGAAGTTTTGCGCAAAATACTCGCCAATTCCTCGAACACCGGACAACCACGGTTTGCGCTATAGCGTACCTGATTACCCACGCTTTCCCTAAGCAACAAACCCGCCTCTGCTAGTCGCGCCAACTCTTTATGCAGAGTACCTGCTGCCGTATCCGTGAGACGGGCTATTTCGCGCACATAATAACTCCGCTCTGGATTTAACAGCAGCAAACCCAGTACGCGCTGACGATAGGTTCCGAAAAGCAGTGAGGCAAGCATAGTGTAGTATTTATTGCTACGATAGGAGCAATTATAGCCACTGTCGTTTTTTATACAAGCCTTGATGTCACAAAAGTTTGTACGTTTCTTTCGTCATGCTCACACTCGATCAGTTAGTGACAATTCATAATACTCATGTGCAACACCGCCCCCGCCGAATTCTGACTTAAAGCGGTACAAACCATCATTCAACACCATGCCACCTTCTTCGTTGCTCGTTCCAAAATCAAAATAGCGTGCGCCCGCCTGTTGAGCTTCGTTTGTCGCAGCGTCAAATACTGCATCCAGCGCCGACACATTATATGCATTTTCGCTTGCTGCAATATACTGTGCATGCCACACAGAAGGTGAATTGAAGAAGACTACACCCGCCTCAACACGCCCTTCCATCAATGCGCAACGAATAATGATGTGTTCCGGGAAACGTTCCTGAAGTAAGGAAAGTTCATCCAAAGAATGAACAGGTTTGGCATCATGCTTACGCGCCAAATTCTGTGCGATGACTGCCCACAACTCACCCAACAGAGCCGGATCACCCGACAAGGTAACCGTCTTTAGCGCTTTCTTCAATCCCCTTCGCCGCCGTTCACTGAGCGGCTGGCGTTTTGCTAAATCTATCGTACAAGAAAGGTCGCAGCGCACCCGTTGTGCGCCCAACCGAAACAGCGCATACAAATCATCTTGCGCCGGCGTTGTCGTATAGATGTGTGGCGCAGCCTTGTACTGCAATCGATGATAGCCCGCTTTGGAATAATGTTCTGACAAAGCCGTTATCGCCTCGAGCATCCGCATCCCGCTCAGCCAGCCTCGATGTACAATTCCGCCGTATGTAGAGCCGGGATGACTGACGATTAGGCTGAAATCGGACAGAGATTCCGCAGCCGGAAAAACTCCTACCAGCTTTCCCGATTCAATAATCAGCACAGACCTATCTTTGAAACGATCACCGTGATAACTGAGGAAACGGCGTGTATGCAAAATAGTAGCGTTTACTGAGCCCGCACAAAACTCTTCCCATTGTGCCTCATGCTCTTGGGTGTAAGGAATAATTTCAATGCTCACCCGATCAACTCCGCCACGCCGAAGACCTACTCGCGAATTTTGTCACTACCGCTCGCCCCAATCGAATACTAGATTTTTCGATGTACTTTGTCATCATAAAACAAACTATCAGCAATACAATTAAGGCCTGAATATCTGGATTTAACACAGAAACTTTAAAATGTGCCAACCCCCTCTTCGCATACTCAAAGAACCAGTTATGGAAAAGATAAACGGCATAAGTCATATCAGAGAGTAGTAAAACATAACCTGTAACCTGTAGATGCTCACGAAAAGCCCAAGCAATTAAAAATATAAAGAAAGCCAAAATCATGAAGTGAAGGCCTAGATGGTCTGGATGATATTTGCCTGTTAGATGAAAGTAATTGAAAAAAACAAGGATAATAAATATAACCAAAACGGATAATCTAAGTCCTTTTTCAAAAAGGTAGAACATTGAGCCCAATAAAAGGAATGGGAAATAGTATGTTGCAAAACCCTTGGCCCAGCCTACGTAAGGAATTGGACTAATATAACCACACAACAGAGTTGTAGTTATAAATATGTAAGTTAATTTATTATGGGAATTCAAATTGAAGTATCGCAAGGCCGCCATAAATAAATAAAACATAACCTCCACTCGAAGTGTCCATTCAACTCCATTCAGTGCATTAGGTGTACCAAAAAAATCACCCAACAATGACAATTGGGATAATAGCGTTCCCCAATCTGGTGATTGCCCATCAATAGCAAGAAAAGCGTATTGCCCGAGTACTGCCACAAAATAAAGCGGATATATTCTAAAAGCCCTTTTAATTAAAAATTCTACAGGCTTTTCTGTCTGTAATACATGGATAATGATGTACCCAGATACCAAAAAGAACACCACTACTCCAGCCCCCCCCCAGACACTATCGGTAGTAACAGGCTTGCTGCCAATCTAAGAGTGGAATGCACTGTAGCATCAGTGGAAAAGTTCAATACATACTCGTAGAACTTATGTCCAATTAGAACGCTTGTGAATGCGAAGATTCTTAGATAGTCAAGGAATACAATCCTACTATTTTTTGCGGTGTTATGTTTAACGAGCATGAATTTTCTCTTATTCGCCCTAGAAGGGACAATCTCAATACTCACGCGATCAACTCTGCCACCCCGAAGCCCTGCTCGCCGAAATTGTTGCCGTTATAAAAACAATAGGTTTTGTCGCCCACGGAAATTACTGCCGAATACATTATCGCATCCGAGTCGAATTCGCCTGGAGAAACATCTAGTCCCATTTCTTCATCCTTGCGAACCCAGTTGATACCATCCGTTGATTCAGCATAACCAAGGCGATATGCGGCAAAGGAGCGACGACGGATCGAGTAGAAAAGCTGGTAATCATTTGGCCCGCGCTTAACCACCCAAGGTCGGCCAAAACCATGCTCATCTTCGCCCGTGATCGCCATTGAAAGAGCACCCGTGTCCGCCCAGTGAATCCCGTCCTTGGATTCCTGATAACGCAAATCATAAACCGGCATGGGCTTGCCGTTGAGACTTGTCCATTCACTCCCTGCGACATACCAAAGCTTGAACACGCCCTCGTCATACATCGCAAATGGACCACCTCTAAAGAAGAGTTCTTTAGAGGTGCGATCCAGTATCGGTGCTTGGCTATGTCTTGTAAAAGTCTCGCCGCAATCTTTGCTCACCGCAAGGCCAGAAAAAATGCGGTAGCGGATGTGCGTGCAGATTTCGAATCCGGCGTAATACATGAACAAGGTGTTTGGTTCGGTCTGGACGATGCTTATTGCCATTAGGCCATTATCGTCAAAAGTTCCGGGGTTTCCAATGTCGAGAGATGCGCACGGAGAAACACCAAGCACGTGCGTTGGATCTTGTGCAGCCACATCAACATAGCCAGGGCGACCACGGCCTTGATCATCGAGGCAGGTAATAAAAACGCGGATTACCTCGTTGTTCAATCTGAATGGGGTCGGCCCCATGCCATGTGTTTTTGCCCATGCTTTGCTGCCATCCGTATTCCATACCACGCCTAGTTTACGCCACTTCATTATTCTTTTACCTTAAAGAACCGTAATGCGGAAATTTTAGCCGGTTCCGGTTGCTCACCTTTGAATAACTGATTCACCTCAGTGTTGCGCACGATAGTGACACCAATACCAATCCAATTATCTTCACCTATGGACACATTGTTCGACATCGTTGAATTAACGCCCATGAATGTGTTACGTCCAATGTTACAAAACCCAGAGATAACAACTTGGGAAGCGATGAAGCAATTATCCTGTACGACAGAGTGGTGCCCTATGTGATTACCGCTCCACAGTACAACGTTGTTGCCAATTTTGACAAAAGGTTGAATCGTATTGTCTTCGAAGATAAAGCAATGTTCGCCAAGCTGCACGTTGTTCCAGACAAAAGCTCGACTGCTGATGTAACTAGCTGGACGGTATCCCTTAGATTTTGCAGCCTGATACAGACGGGTGCGTAGGCGGTTGAGTTGGCTATAGACCAAGGCGGCGTAGAATTCCACCTCGCTTGGTTTGAAGTTTTCCTCAATCTGTTCAAAGGGAACGATAGGTAATCCAAATAGCTCGCTCTTTTTGAGGTAAGCCGATTCAACAGCGAACCCTATAACTTCATATTCTGAGTCATGCGTAAAATATTCATAAGCAACTTCGGCAAAAGCCGAGTCCCCAATAATGACCAGTTTTTTTGTTTTAACCATGTCTGGCACTCTATGGGCGTGTGATCAAAATATCTTCCCTGCGATTCGCCATAGGAAGGGCTGGATTTTGCGGGAGCACATAAGCATCAAAACCCTGGGCGCGAGAACGCTGTAGCAAAGAAAATACCACGGCATCGTCAATCTGATCATGCTCTATTCGATTAAATCCGACATCAGGTAATTCTGTTGTTTTCATGAACTCTTGATGGAATCGAATACCTGTTTCGCTTGCGAAAAAACGCTTGCGCTTGGAAATGTTGGGTATGTCTCCAATCAGCATTTGCCCGCCGGGTGCCAGCAATGAAAGTGAAACATCAAGAAACCTAAAGAATGCCGTATCGACCAGCACATAATGCAGCACGCTATAGCAAAGAATGGCATCCACAGCACCTTGGTACTGCGCTATCAGTTCAGGACATTTCGGATAAAGTGCTGCGAACTTTTCAATAAATGGCTCATCTGGTAAATGATCCAGCATTTCTTTGCTATCGATAAGCGTGAGTTTATGGTCTCGCTCTCGACATAAATCAATCAACATTGTGGGCAAGTCACTACAGCCCGGACCTATATCGACAACAAGTCTTTTGTTGCCCTCCAGATTTGTCAGTTTTTTGCGAATGTCTGAAAAAATTGCAGGCTCAAAACCCTGACGATACGAGTCTGGAAAACCAATTCGTTCATATTTTGATAAAGACTTATCCTCGGCAAGTCGTCGGAAATCTTCGAAGCCAATATTAGAAAATGAATTGGGGGAAGCCATGATCTTGTCCCTTTATTTATCAAGCTGCCTGCAATTTATTGCTTTGATTAAACACTCTGCGAGCGATTAATTTACACCAATCTTGTGTACCTTGAAATCAACTTCTTGCCACACCATTGCTGGAAAAATGTTTTCTGTCTGACTGCCAAATATGCTGCGAAATATTCGGGCGCTTTCAATTACTTCCAAAAACTGGTGTACCAAATTTAGTTGTACTATATTTTCGATGCCAACGTTTAATGTGTAAGCTCCTTGTGCCAGACTATTTTTTCCATTAATTTCGATTCGATATGTCTCGCCTTTAACCAACTGAGGTACATCTCCGTCTGGAAAGTTCGAACTCAGCGCACCAACAACTTGGTTCCCTTTAAGATCGAGGAATGAATATCCGATTACGGGGTGTTCTATGTCGGCATTTGCCTGAATTGTCATTCTAATTTTGAACGTCTCATGCAGCCCAATTATATCCGCATGATCTCCATTCTTATTCAACAGAGCTACATCTAAGATCGAAACTCTCCCATCACCGTAGCGTTTATGACCTTCCGCTAATGGTATTTGTTCATGCTCTGTGCTGTGTGTTTCTGGCTGGACTACGCTTTCGGCAATCTCAACCGGTATAGTATATGCTCCCGTATTTTTGTTTATTTCTAAATTCATTTCCCTCACATATGCGCCAACTATTTCAGCAGGGTCGCCAAAATCTATAGCTTGCCCTTCTTTCAACCACAATACTTTTTTGCAAATATTCCTTACACTGCCCATGTCATGGCTTACAAACAAAATTGTTGTCCCTGCGTCCATCAAATCTCTCAAGCGCCCCATGCATTTTGCTTGAAATGCCAGATCACCGACCGCCAATGCTTCATCGATGATGAGTATGCTCGGCTCCATGTTCGCAGCTATCGCAAATGCGAGCCGAACATACATCCCGGATGAGTAAGTCTTGACAGGTTGGTCAATAAAAAAACCGATCTCTGCAAAGGCGACAATATCATCGTAACGAAGCTCAATTTCTTCTTTGGTAAGTCCCAAAATTGCGCCATTGGCAAATATGTTTTCACGCCCACTAAACTCTGGATTGAAGCCCGCCCCCAATTCCAGCAAGGCTGCTACACGACCATTTACCTGTATGTCTCCGGAACTTGGATAGAGCGTGCCGCATATCATTTGCAGCAAGGTTGATTTGCCACTGCCATTGCACCCAATGATTCCTACGGTTTCTCCTTTTTTGACTTCAAAGGAAACGTTTCTCACCGCCCAGAATTCCCGGTAATATTGTTTGGGTGCTCTGCCCGTTAATCTTTGAAAGCGAGGATAAAGCGTCTGCTTTAGCCTATCTTGCGGTTGGTTGTATATTAGGTAGCACTTGCTAAGGTTGCTTACGCGGATGGCGATGTCGGTCATTGCTTGGTGGGTGATAAGTTGCTATTTGTCAGCGGTTGGTTGGGCACAGAGTTTTTTTGTAACTGCTTCTAGCATTGGAACTAATTCTAATGCGCGCATTATACTTTGCCGTAGCATGTCCATGTCCTCGGTGTATTCGTGTACTAGGCTGTTGCGAAGGTTGCGCGCTTCAATCCAATCGATCACGCTTGTTATTATTCCCAGCTTTTCTGCACGGTTAAGGTTGTCCAACACTGTTCCAATTGGTTCCAATTGTATTTTCAGGAAGACAGGCAGGAGCTTGTCACCCAGTGTGTCTTGCAAGCGACAATAGCGGCTGACGAAGGCATCAAGCTGTTCGGTCAGTTCTGCGTTTTGATCTATTGCATTTAGCCAAAGAAACTGGGCATCTGCCTGTTTTAATCTGGTCGCACTGTAGGTGAGATATTGACATTCCTTGATAACGACGCGTCGGAGGTGCTCCAGTTTTATGGAAAGTGCAGTATTGGCATCGCTGTCGCTCATAAGCGCACACCTCTTAAAAGTGCTTGGTGATGTATATGTTGAAGAGGGGTGGATGGATCGACGACTAAAATATCGAATTTCTGTAAGCCTAGCTTCATTTGTAACATGGCATTATATCGCGCGGATAGTACCGCCTTATCAGCGATTGGTTTTTCGAGCTGAACTAGCAGATCGACATCTCCCCCTTTGGCTGAATCGTCTAATCGCGATCCGAATAGCCACACCGAGACGCTCTCACCAAATACTTTTTTGGCGGTTTCCGTAATTGTAGTTTGATAATTTGGTGGCATGCGCATAACTTTATTTTCCCTAAAAAATGTGCGCTGACTATGTTTAATAAGAAAACTCTTGCGCTTCCCTGTATTGATTTTACCATCGGGTATAGGACAGATGCTTTCCTTCTTTCGCAACTATTAGTAATAGTTTACAGAAAGCGAGCCACTGGCAAATCTAGTGAAGAACTCATAAACTTATTCCGGTATTTGAAGCTTGCTCGTATATCGCTCATATTCCGCCTTTCTTCTTTCATGTTGTGCTTGAACTTCAAAACGGAAAAGTTTATCTCAATGGGTCTAATTCACGCTCAGCCCAAGCCGGGCACTCTCTGCCAACAGCCGTTTGTCACGCGTCCATAGCAATGAGCCGGGAGAAAGGCACACGGCGGCCAACAGGTGAGCATCGACATAGCCGATTCCTGTCCCGAAAAGTGCATGAGTTTCGATGAAATGCAATGCCTCCTCATTGGAGGCGACCGTTACATGCGGCAGGTTTTGCAAGGCACTTAGAATAGTATTGCGATTTTGTAAACTACCCAAGGCCAGTTCCCCAATTACAAACCGATGAGTTAGCACCTGACCAGTGTTCAGAAGTCTCGTCAATTCCACATCACCATGACGTAAATGATCTATCCAGACCGATGTATCTACCAGAATCATGCTGGTTCAGACTGGCGCCGTGAAACACATTCAAGCAAAGGCTCTGAGCCGCCGAGCAATGCTAATCGTTTGGCGCTCTCGCGCTGAATCAATGCTTTTAGAGCTTCACGAATTAAAGCAGTCTTTTCCATTGGGCCGATAAATGCCTGTGCTTTTTCAATCAAGTCGTCATCAAGTGCAAGGGTAGTGCGCATAATCATTATCTCCTTTACCTGGAGCATTAATAATAGCATCATTCGATGCCGTGATCAATGCAATGACTGGTGAGTATCTACACGGCCATTAGTTTGAATGCTACCGCTGGAGGTGGAACGCGGATGATGATGTCGGTCATGCTCCGAGTGCGCAGATAGAAGTGAGTTGGGTGTGGTGGAAATACTCTACGACAGGGCTTGCAATTAAAATCTTCTTCAAAATCGGGAGGGCCCAATTCTTGGTGAGTGGTGTTCAATTAACGTTTTGAAGAACACCTTGGTTTATAGTTCATTTGCAACTAGAGCACATCTGCAAACCCTTTTCGGGTCTTCTGAAACCATGCATAGCCAGCCCAAGCCACGATTATGGCCACTGTGGAATATATTCCCAAGCCAAGCCAGTTTGGTAAGTGTCCGAAAATGAGTACTTCGCGCGCTTGTTCAATAATAAAGGTAAGTGGATTCGCCATCATAAACCCGCGGAATCTTTCGGGTACGGCAGTTACGGGAAAGAATATCGGGGATAGGAACATTAGTACGGTCATTATGATTCCGATGGTTTGCCCTACATCGCGCAGAAATACGCCCAGCGAGGCTAACATCCAGGCCATCCCAAGCGTAAGAATTATAAGTGGCAACAGTACAAGTGGAATCAGTATTACGGTTGGGTGCAAGTACCCATTAAAGATGGTAAATGCGACCAGCAGCACACCCAGGCTAATGAGGCTGTGAAAAAGTGCTGCGCCCATCGCGATGGCCGGCAAAATTTCAATCGGGAATACAACTTTTTTTACGTAGTTTACATTGGAAAGAATTAAGCCGGGCGCCCTGTTGAGCACCTCGGCAAAAAAACCAAACACGATCATGCCCACAAACAAAATCACTGCAAATTGAGTTTTGCTGTCATCACCACCCACACCGCCCCAGCGCGATTTGAAAATTTCCGAGAATACGAAGGTGTACACCACCAACATGAATATTGGATTAAAAAATGACCAGGCAAGCCCCATCGCAGAGCCTTTATAGCGCCCCACTACTTCGCGCTTTGCCATTTGTACAATAAGCTGGCGATTGCGAATTAAGCTTTTAGCAAGAGAGATGAGTGAGGTGGGTTGCGCTGCATGCGGGTTAATTGAGGCTTGATGCGTAGAAATCATGGAAACAAATCCGCTTCGGTGATAGATTTGCCTTGTGCATCTTTGCCTGACAGCGAGGGTTGTGTTGGTAACTTCCAATCTATTTTCAAAGTCGGATCATTCCAGCGAATGCTACGTTCATGTTCAGGAAACCAGTAATCGGTGGTTTTGTATAAAAACTCGGCCGTGTCTGAAAGTACGACAAAGCCATGTGCGAAGCCCGCTGGCATCCAAAACATGCGTTTGTTTTCGGCTGATAATTCTAATGCGACGTGCTGACCGAATGTTGGAGAGCTTTTACGAATGTCTACTGCAACATCCAGCACTACGCCTTGCACTACGCGAACTAATTTACCCTGCGGATGTTGAATTTGATAATGCAGCCCGCGCAATACGCCTTTGGCTGAGCGCGAATGATTGTCTTGTACAAAGTCAACATCGACACCCGTTAATTCAACAAATCTTTTGCGATTGAAACTTTCGAAAAAAAAACCCCGATCATCACCAAAGACTTTGGGTTCAATAACCAATAAGTCAGGAATTGTTGTTTGAATCACTTTCAATTTTGGATTCCTTTTTCACTGAGTACTTGCACCAGGTAATTTCCATATCCACTTTTGAGCAGCGGAGCTGCCAATTTTTCCAATTGGGCAGAGTTGATAAATCCTTTGCGGAAAGCAATCTCTTCCGGGCACGCAATTTTCAAGCCTTGACGATGTTCAATCGTTTGGATGAAGTGGCTTGCCTCCAGTAGCGATTCGTGGGTTCCTGTGTCCAACCACGCATAGCCTCGCCCCATAATCTCCACAGCCAACTTTCCCCGCTCTAAATAAATGCGATTTACATCGGTGATCTCCAGCTCTCCGCGTGGTGAAGGCTTTAGGTTTGCGGCAATATTAACCACTTCGTTGTCGTAAAAATAGAGGCCTGTGACTGCAAAGTTTGATTTTGGCTTTGCGGGTTTTTCTTCCAATGAAATTGCCCGACCACTTGAATCAAATTCCACCACACCATAGCGCTCAGGATCGCGCACATGGTATGCAAAAACTGAAGCCCCTTCGGTACGCTGTGATGCTGCGCCCAATTGCTCCTGGAAAGTGTGGCCGTAGAAAATATTGTCACCCAACACCAATGCGGAAGGATCGTTGCCAATAAATTCCTTGCCAATGATAAAGGCTTGGGCCAGTCCGTCCGGTGACGGTTGCACGGCATATTGCAGATTTATTCCCCAGGCACTGCCGTCGCCCAGTAATTGCTGAAAGCGCGGGGTGTCTTGGGGTGTGGAAATAATTAATATGTCTGGTATACCCGCCAACATAAGTGTGGATAGCGGATAGTAAATCATTGGTTTGTCGTAAATGGGCAGCAGTTGTTTTGATACTGCCAGTGTTACCGGATGCAGACGGGTGCCAGAGCCGCCGGCCAGAATGATGCCTTTACGATTACTCATAATTATTTGTCCAATATTTCTGTAAGCATTCGAGATACTCCGGATTGCCATTCCGGCAAATGTAAACCAAAAGTACTTTTCAGTTTTTCTGTATTCAACCGCGAATTATGCGGACGTTTAGCCGGGGTTTGAAACGCACTGGTTGGTACGGGCACAATTCCTGCGGGTGAAACTTTCAGTGCCACTCCTGCGCGTTGTGCGAAATCGAGTACGTAAGAGGCATAACCGTGCCATGATGTTTCACCCGCTGCTACCAAATGATACAAGCCGGACACCTCCGGGCTTTGCTGCAATTTTTTAATTGCATGTGCAGTAATATCGGCAAGAAGATCTGCACCAGTAGGGGCACCTATTTGATCGTTGATCACTTTCAAGTTATCGCGCTCTTGAGCCAGCTTCAACATGGTCTTGGCAAAATTTCCCCCGCGTGCGCCATATACCCAGCTTGTACGAAAGATGATGTGCCGGCAGCCTGATTGTTGAATCAGTTGTTCACCTTCCTGCTTGGTTGCGCCATAAGCGTTGAGAGGGGATGTTTTATCAGTCTCTACCCAAGGTTTCTCACCGCTGCCGTCGAAGACGTAATCCGTTGAATAGTGAATCAAGCTGGCGTTAATGCGTTTGGCTTCTTGCGCTAACGCACTTGGAGCCAATGCGTTTATAGTACGCACCAAGTCCGGCTCGCTCTCGGCTTTATCCACCGCAGTATGGGCAGCCGCGTTAACAATCACATCGGGCTTCACATTTCTTATCGTTTGCGCCAGCCCGTCCAAATTAGTGAAGTCGCCGCACAGCTCTGTACTGTCATGGTCTAACGCAATCAATTCGCCCAACGGGGCAAGACTGCGTTGCAATTCCCATCCGACCTGCCCACCCTTGCCGAATATCAGGATTTTCATGCCGTGCGCCCGGTGTAATTTTTTTCAATCCACTGGCGATAGTTGCCTGATAACACGTTATTCGCCCAGTCTTGATTATCCAAGTACCACTGCACTGTTTTACGTATGCCTGTCTCAAACGTTTCAGCCGGTTTCCACCCCAGCTCACGCTCAATCTTGCCCGCATCAATGGCGTAGCGCCGATCATGACCGGGGCGATCTGTCACAAATGTGATTTGGTCCCGATATGATTTCCCGTTATCTCGTGGACGCAATGCATCCAGCAAATCGCACACGATATGCACTATGTCGATGTTTGCTTTTTCGTTCCAGCCGCCCACATTATAGGTTTCGCCCAACTTACCAATTTCCAATACACGGCGAATCGCGCTGGTGTGGTCTTTAACATAAAGCCAATCTCGAATTTGCTGGCCATCGCCATAAACCGGCAAAGGTTTCCCCGCCAGCGCATTCACTATCATCAGCGGAATGAGCTTTTCCGGAAAGTGATATGGGCCATAATTATTTGAGCAGTTGGTGGTAAGTACCGGCAAACCATAGGTGTGGTGGTAGGCGCGAACCAAGTGGTCACTCGCTGCCTTGCTGGCGGAATAGGGACTATTGGGTTCGTAGCGATTCGTCTCGGTAAAAGCCGGATCATGTTTGCTAAGCGAACCATAAACTTCATCCGTTGAAACATGCAGGAAACGAAAATCTGTCTTTTCTGTATCCCCAAGTTTGCCCCAGAAAGCACGAACGCTTTCCAGCAAATTGAAAGTTCCGACGATATTGGTCTTGATGAATTCGCCGGGACCATGAATAGATCGATCTACATGACTTTCGGCTGCAAAATTAACAATTGCGCGCGGTTGATACTTGGTTAGCAATTCACCAACCAGCCCTACATCGCCAATATCCCCGTGAACGAATATGTGGCGAGAGTCACCTTTAAGTGAAGCGAGGTTTTCCAGATTTCCCGCATAGGTGAGCGCATCCAAATTAACCACTGTCTCATTGGACTGCATAAGCCAGTCAAGAACAAAGTTTGAACCGATAAAGCCAGCACCGCCAGTTACTAATATCATTTCCTACGCCCTTCGTTGAAACTACTTGTAACGCTGGTTCGTTATTATTTTATTTCAGCAAACTTTGGTTTTGCTCCTATTCACTCTTTACATTATACCAAGGGATAACGAATAGTCAGCATTTGTTTGATTTATATTCGAGCGCAAATTTCGCGCCATGATTCAATTTCCGTTATAATCCACCCCGCCGTTCAAACCGACTGGGAGAGTGTGCCGAATTACTGCACCGCCGAAGGCGCAACACCCGTAACCGCTCAGGCTTCAAGAACCAATCGGAACAGGCAAATCTGGAGAGAGTCAGAATTCATCGTACTCGCGTAGCGAGTCCTTTGCCCCCTCGCCCGCAAGCGGGAGAGGGTTGGGGTGAGGGAATGGGTTAAGACCACCGAAGGGGCACGCGGACTCAGTCCGTAATCTCTCAGGTATCAAGGACAGATGGGGCGTAGCGCGAATTCGCGCTACGCCTTTTTTATTTCTGAATGCAAATATGACTCTTAAAACAACCCCTTTGAATGCAGCACACCGGGCCATGGGCGCAAAGATGGTAGATTTCGGCGGTTGGGATATGCCGGTAAATTACGGCTCGCAAATCGACGAACACCATCAAGTACGTAATGACGTTGGCATGTTTGATGTTTGCCACATGCGCGTGGTCGACGCGAAGGGTGAAGGCGTTCGAGCATTTCTGCGTTACCTGCTAGCGAACAATGCGGATAAGATTACTTTGCCCGGTAAGGCGCTATATTCCGCAATGCTCAATCCAAATGGCGGCGTGATAGATGATCTTATTATTTATTTCATGAATGAGCAGTGGTTTCGGATTGTGGTTAATGCGGGGACGGCGGATAAGGATATTGCATGGATGAAGGAGGTCGCAGCTTTGGGCGACAACCCTCACCCTAGCCCTCTCCCGCCGGCGGGAGAGGGGACGAAAAGCGGCCCTCTTTCTAAAGATAGCTGGAATCTTAGCATCACGTCACGCGACGATCTGGCAATGGTCGCGATTCAAGGCCCCAATGCTCGTGCCAAAATGTGGCAAGTATTGCCGCAGACCAAATCCGCTACCGAAGAATTGCAGAATTTTCAGGCCGCCGATTGCGGTGAATATTTCGTAGCACGCACAGGCTACACCGGCGAAGATGGCTTTGAGGTGATACTGCCCAAAGAGAAAGTGAACGAATTCTGGTTCGCGTTGAATCAGGCTGGTGTTAAACCGATCGGCCTCGGCGCACGCGACACATTGCGCTTGGAAGCAGGAATGAACCTCTATGGCCAGGATATGGACGAAACCATCAATCCATTGGAAGCCGGGATGGCTTGGACGGTAGACTTGAAAAGTGAGCGGAACTTCATTGGCAAGGCTGCATTATTATCCAACCCGCCCACACGTAAATTAGTCGGCTTGGTATTGCTGGATCGCGGTGTTTTGCGCGGACATCAAAAAGTGCATACTGCCCACGGACAAGGTGAGGTTACCAGCGGGAGTTTTTCTCCCACTCTGGAAAAATCTATCGCTTTTGCACGTGTACCAAACAGCGTGCAGATAGGCGATATAGTGCAAGTTGAAATACGTGACAAGGAGTTGGCAGCACAAGTTGTGAAGTATCCGTTTGCAAGAAATGGCAAAAGCAGTTTGTAAGCAGGTGTAGGGTGGGCACGTATTTGTGCCCGCATTTATTATTGCCGCGTGGGCACAAATACGTGCCCACGCGACGAAATTCGTTAACTAACGGGAGTAAATTTATGAGCAATCCGTCCAACCTGAAATACACCGCGTCCCACGAATGGGTCAAAACAGAAACTGATGGCACAATCACTATTGGCATTACCCAACACGCACAAGAGCTGCTGGGCGATATGGTGTTCGTTGAAGCACCCAAAGTTGGACGCAAACTAAAAGCGAAAGAAGAATCCGCCGTGGTGGAATCGGTAAAGGCTGCTGCCGATGTTTACGCGCCGGTGTCAGGCGAAGTCATTGCCGCGAATAGCGAACTGGATAGTGAACCGGAAAAAATCAACAGTGATCCTTACGGCGCGTGGATTTTCAAGCTAAAGCCGGATAACGCTGCGGATGTTGCCGGGCTGCTGGATGCGGCAGCTTATCAGGCTGTGGTTGATAGCGAAGCACATTAAACAAAACTTTCCAAAAAATTAACAGTCCCTTTCCCATCACAGGGGGAAGGCTAGGATGGGGGTGTAGTTTTGCGGCACCCATAAAATTTACCCCCACCCCACCCTCCCCCTGAAAGGAGGAGGGAATGATGTTCTAATAATTTTCCGAGGTTGCACATGACTACCGACCAATTCGTGAATCGCCATAACGGCTCAAACGTGCAAGAAATTCAAGCAATGCTGAACAAGATCAATGCGCCCTCACTCGATGCGTTAATTGACCAGACCGTACCAGCATCTATTCGTTTGAAGTCTCCGCTGAATCTGCCAGAGGCCATGGGTGAACACTCATTTTTGCAGCATCTGCGGGGCATTGCAGCTAAGAATAAGTTGTTCAAGTCATATATCGGGTTGGGATATTACGACACTATTTTACCACCTGTAATCCAGCGCAATGTGCTGGAAAATCCGGGCTGGTACACCGCTTACACGCCCTATCAAGCCGAGATTGCGCAGGGTCGTCTGGAAGCGCTGCTTAATTTCCAGACTATGATCGTTGATCTCACCGGCATGGAAATCGCCAACGCTTCGCTGCTGGATGAAGCGACTGCCGCTGCCGAGGCGATGACGATGTTGCACCGGTTGCGCTCGCGCGAAGCCGCCGAGCAGGGTAAAGATAGTTTCTTTGTTTCGCACGAATGTCTTCCACAAACCATCGAATTACTCAAGACACGCGCCAAGCCGCTGGGCATTGAACTGCTCATTGGCGATTTCAAAACCGTGACCCTTGGTGACAAAGTGTACGGTGCGTTGCTGCAATATCCGACAGCCGATGGCACCGTGCATGACTATGCCGATTTCGTTGCGCGCGCAAAAGCACTTGGCATAACCATCGCAGTGGCGGCGGATATTCTGAGTTTGGCATTGCTCATTCCGCCGGGTGAATGGGGCGCGGATGTGGTGCTGGGTTCGACCCAACGCTTCGGCGTGCCGATAGGCTACGGCGGCCCGCACGCTGCGTATTTTGCATGCCGCGACGCGCATAAGCGTTCAATGCCGGGACGCATTATCGGCGTATCGATCGACGCCGATGGCAACCCTGCACTGCGTATGGCGCTGCAAACACGCGAGCAACATATTCGCCGCGAGAAGGCAACTTCCAACATCTGTACCGCGCAAGCTTTGCTGGCGATCATGGCGAGCATGTATGCGGTGTATCACGGCGCGGACGGCCTGCGCGCAATAGCACAGCAAGTGCATCTATCTACTGTGGCGTTAGCTGAAGAATTGAAAAAGCTTGGCTACTCGGTAACCGAGGACGTATTCTTTGATACTCTAAAATTGGCTTACACCGACAACGCCAAAATTCATGCGCTGGCAACAGCGGCACAAATCAATTTCCGTTATTTCGCCGAGGGGTTGACCCTCTCTCTCGATCAAACGACTTCGGTCAATGACCTTAACTCGATTATCGCCGTGTTCGCCCGAGCAGCGGGCAAACCCGTTTCGAAATTGACTCAAGCGCAAATATCAGCGCAGAAGATACGCATAAAGCAACGTCAATCCTCGTTTTTTAGACATCCGGTATTTAATTCCTATCACTCCGAAACGGAGATGATGCGTTACATCAAGCGACTGGAAAACAAAGACCTGTCGCTGACGCACTCGATGATTTCGCTGGGTTCTTGCACCATGAAACTCAACGCGGCCTCTGAGATGCTGGCACTCACTTGGCCTGAATTCGCCAACCTGCATCCATTCGTACCTTTGGATCAAGCTGAAGGCTATCAGGAAGTCATTGCCGGACTAGACTCGGCGCTTTCCGAGATCACAGGTTTTGCGCAAATGAGTTTTCAGCCAAATAGCGGTGCATCCGGCGAGTATGCCGGTTTATTGGTGATTCAAGCCTATCACCGTTCACGCGGTGATGCGCAACGCAATGTGGTGTTGATTCCATCTTCTGCTCACGGCACCAACCCGGCGAGTGCGGCGATGTGCGGTTTGAACATTGTGGTCGTAAAATGCGATGCCAGCGGCAATATCGACATCCATGATCTGCGCGAAAAAGCTCAATTGCATAAAGCCGAACTGTCGTGCCTGATGGTGACCTACCCCAGTACGCACGGCGTGTATGAAGAGTCGATCCGCGACATCACCCGCATCATCCATGACAACGGCGGACAAGTTTATATGGACGGCGCCAACATGAATGCTCAAGTCGGGCTCACCAGCCCCGGCAATATCGGTGCGGATGTGTGCCACTTAAACTTGCATAAAACTTTCGCCATTCCCCATGGCGGCGGCGGGCCCGGTGCCGGCCCTATCGGAGTGGCCGCGCACCTGGCTCCTTTCCTGCCATCGCATCCGCTGGTGAAAGTCGGCGGCACACATGGCATACATGCGGTTTCAGCAGCACCCTACGGCAGCGCATTAATCCTGCTGATCTCTTACGCTTATATCAAGATGATGGGTGGCGCTGGCCTGACGCAAGCCACGCGCATGGCTATCCTCAATGCCAACTACATCAAGGAATCCTTAAAAGATCATTACGCCACTTTGTACAGCGGCGAGAATGGCCGTTGCGCGCATGAGATGATTTTGAATTGCATTCCGTTCAAACGCGATGCGGGTATCGAAGTGGCGGATATTGCCAAACGCCTGATGGACTTTGGTTTCCATGCACCGACGACTTCGTTTCCGGTAGTGGATACACTAATGGTTGAGCCGACCGAAAGCGAATCCAAGGCAGAGTTGGACCGTTTCTGCGCCGCGATGATTGCGATCCGGGGTGAGATTGATGAGGTTATCAGCGGCAAAGTTGACAAAATCGACAACGTCATTAAACATGCACCTCACACCGCGCAAACTGTGGCGTCCGATTCTTGGACTCGTCCCTACTCGCGGGAACATGCTGCTTTCCCATTGCCATGGGTACGCGATAATAAATTTTGGCCAAGTGTGGCAAGAGTAGATAATGTATATGGCGACAAACATCTGGTTTGTGTTTGCCCGCAAGTGAAGTACCAACTTTAGCAAAACATCCGCTCTCCCTGAGAGGGGGAGGAACGGATCAAAATTCTAGGAGACACATGATGACTAAAGAAACAAGCAATAATACTTCCGTTACACTCAAAGGCGCCCCTGTCACTTTGTATGGCACTTTTCCGGCTGTCGGGCAAATCGCCCCGGCATTTACGCTGGTTGCCAAAGACCTGACGGACGTTTCCCTGCAAAGTTTTGCCGGCAAACGCAAGGTGTTAAACATTGTACCGAGTTTGGACACGGCTGTTTGCGCAACTTCCGCACGCAAGTTTAACGAAGCCGCGAGCAAATTGAACAACACCGTGGTACTGGTAATTTCTGCCGACCTGCCTTTCGCCATGAGTCGTTTCTGCGTAGCGGAAGGCTTGGAAAATGTTGTTACTTTGTCGCTGTTGCGCGGTCGCGATTTCATGCGCAACTATGGTGTTAAAATTGCCGATACCGCATTGGCCGGCCTGACTGCCCGCGCCGTATTGGTGTTGGATGAGAACGATCGAATCATTCACGCGGAATTGGTTGATGATATTACGCACGAGCCAAATTATGCTGCGGCGTTGGCAGCTTTGGCCTAGTTAATTTCGGTATGAGCACACCAGTCCCGCCACCCGAGAAAAAGGCCGCTTCAGCCAATATTCTGTTCCGGTCTCGTATCGAGATTAGTCGCTTTATGGATGTGCTCGCCCAGGAACGCTGTACGCTCTCTGCACAGGTCATGAATCGGCATCCGTTTTCATCTCATCTGCTTGCAGTCAATGCTGTCACCGAACGTTTTGTTGTTGAATATAGCCTGCATAAGACAATCAACAGTATGGTGCTCGGTTCCCCGGCAGTGGAATTCACTGCCAATCACAAAGATCAGCATTACACTTTCACAGGGACCGCCCCGGAAGAAACTCGTTTCGAGAACCAGCCTGCCATCCAGTTTGTTTTTCCGAAAACGCTTCTTTTACATAATCGACGCGAGCATCCCCGTATTCCGATCCCTGAAAACATGTCATTGCGTTGTATCGCCGATGAAGCGGGTTTCATTCCTTTTGAATCGCATATTACCGACATCAGTCACGATGGCTTGGGATGTCTGCTCTATGACCCAGACATTATCCTTGAGAAAGGCAGCATCCTTAAAGGTTGCCGGATCATTTTGCCGAACGGAGATGCCGTTATTGTTGACCTTGAACTGCGTTACGCCACACCCTTCACACTGGCCGATGGTACTCAAGCAAACCGGGCCGGGCTGCATTTCGTTCAAACACCCGACGAAATCCAAAAGCTGATTAACCACTTTATCCAGGATCTGGATAAAAAATAATATATTATCGCCTCTTCATTAAATCAATTCTGACCACGACATGAATACTCTGATTTGCGGCTCTTTAGCTTACGACACCATCATGGTGTTTAAGGATCAGTTCAAAAAACATATCCTCCCGGAGCAATTACATATTCTTAATGTTGCTTTTCTGGTGCCGGAAATGCGCCGCGAATACGGTGGCTGCGCTGGAAACATTGCTTATAATTTGCAGCTCTTGGGTGGGCGCCCGCTCATCATGGCAACTGTGGGAGATGATTTTGCTCCCTACGCTACACGGCTGGAAAAACTTGGTCTGACACAGACCCATGTTCGAACCGTGTCGGGGAATTTCACCGGTCAGGCATTTATAACTACCGATCTCGACGATAACCAAATTACTGCGTTTCACCCCGGTGCAATGAGTATGTCGCACCTTAATCACGTTAAGGATGCAAAAGAAGTTACCCTGGGAATTGTTTCACCTGATGGCCGCGACGGCATGATGAATCACGCCAGTGAATTCGCCGAGGCTGGCATCCCTTTCGTGTTCGACCCGGGTCAGGGTCTGCCGATGTTTTCCGGTAGTGAGCTTCTTGATTTCGTCAACCAGGCAAACTACATAACAGTGAACGATTACGAAGCCAAGCTTTTGCAAGACAAAACCGGCAAGTCTCTCGCCGAAATCGCACAGCGTGTAACGGCGCTGATCGTTACCCTCGGAGCAGACGGCTCATTGATCTACGTAGACAAAAAGCAAATCTCAATTCCCACACCCAAGCCGCATGCCGTGGTTGACCCTACCGGCTGTGGCGATGCATATCGCGCAGGCTTGTTATACGGCATTGAACGTGGTTGGGATTGGGAAACAACCGGGCGTTTGGCTTCACTCATGGGCTCTCTAAAAATTTCAAGTCGTGGTGGACAGAACCATCGTTATTCTCTCAACGAGCTAACCGATCTGTTCAAGCAACACTTTGGATTTGCGATCAAGCTTTAAGCGAATAATTGCGCAGGGATGAATGAGCCATCTGTTGTTCACTACACCCCTACCAATCTTGTGCGACCGGATTTTTGCAGCTTACTTGAAAGAGTTGCTTATCTTCAAGCCTGATCGCCGTAAGCGGGCCACCCCATAAACAGCCTGTATCCAGGGCAATGACGTTGGGCGTTACTTTTAATCCCAGCGCCGACCAGTGCCCGAAAATGACCGTGGCATTGCGACTCTTGCGCTTTGGCAGGTCAAACCAGGGCAGATAGCCCGCAGGAATATCCTCGACTTTACCCTTAAACTTAAATTCCATCTCGGCCTGCTGTGTACAGATACGCATGCGGGTTAAAGCATTGGTTACAACGCGCAGCCGCTTGTAACCAACAAGTTCGTCGTTCCATGTGCGCGGTGAATTGCCATACATGTGCTCAAAAAATATTGCATAGTTGTCTCCTCGCAAGGCGGATTCGACTTCATGACCGAGAGTGACCGCTTGCTTTACACTCCACTGCGGCAACAACCCGGCGTGAACAAGAACGTAACCATCTGCTGCATACACCAAGCGTTGATAACGCAGCCAGTTAAGCAGCTCATCCCGATCCGGCGCGTTCAGCACTTCATCCAGTGTATCGCTACGGTGTAATGATGCTTCGCCTGCGGCTACAGCCAGCAAATGCAGATCATGATTACCGAGGACGGCAATGGCACTTTCGCCCAACGATTTTATATGGCGCAGCACTGACAAGGAATCCGGCCCGCGATTGACCAGATCGCCCACCAGCCAAAGTTTATCTTGATCTGGGTCAAAGTGTATCTGTTCCAGCAGTTGCTGAAATTCGCTGTAGCAGCCTTGTATGTCGCCTATTGCATAGGTAGCCATTCCTAATCCATTCTGTGCGATAGTTGCTGAATACTATCAAGCATCCATCTATGTTCGTAAGAAAATATTTTCACAAGCAAGATCGTCCGCCAAAATTCCCTGTTCGGGGCAAGTCGTTACTATGTAATATAATTAGCACATCGTTCTCGTTTCAATTGAAACATTCACACCCGGTAAATAATTAATGTTTAGTATCATCATCCCAACCTGGAATAATTTACCATTCTTAAAGCTTTGCGTCGAAAGCATTCGCAAGTATTCTGAATTTGATCACGAGATTATTGTTCATGTGAATGAAGGGGCCGATGGCACTTTGGATTGGGTTCAAGCTGAAGGCATCAAATTCAGTCACACGCAAAAAAATATCGGTGTTTGCTTGTCGGTAAATCACCTTGCAAATCTCGCCAGCCACGAATGGGTGCTCTATGTAAATGACGACATGGTAGCCTGTCCGGGATGGGATACCACCTTTGCTCACGCCATTTCAACCTCCGAGACTGATCTGGCTTTATACTTTTCCACGTTAATCCAGCCCAAAATTGGAAAAAATATTCATATGATTGAAATGGATCTGGGATCAACCCCGGAGACCTTCGATGCCAAGGGATTGCTGCAGAACTATCTGTCTGAACATCGTGATGACGCCGAGGGTGGTTCTTCGCAACCAACTTTATTTAATAAGAAATGGTGGCAGATGGTGGGCGGCTACAGTATAGAATTCAGCCCCGGAATGAGTAGCGATGATGATCTGCTAATGAAATTTTGGGTAGCAGGTTGCCGGCATTTCCGCATTGTTGGTGCCTGTCGTTTTTATCACTTCGTATGCAAAAGCACTGACCGTATCGTTCACAACAAAGGCGGGAGAGTCTTTGTTATGAAATGGGGAATCACTATTGACGATTTTTATAGAAACTATATGTCAAAATTGAGGCACACTCCGGCTTCTCAATTGATTGAAAGACATTCGGCCCTATTCCCTCGTGCCAGTGTTATTGGCAAATTGCGGCGCGCCGGGTATGGGCTGTTTTATGATTACCCGTTACAAGACATTGAAAAATTGGATGCCTTCTCTTGTCAGATCGAATGGCGTCATGATTAATATCCCATTCTCCTTTGACCGCATAGCGTGGGTGATTCTACTGTGCTATCCGGCACTTCTGCTAACTGTTAACGGTGCCATGGGGGTTATGTATTTTCTATTATTGCTGGCATCGTTAATCCATTTGTACCGAATTCGAACTTCGCATACTACCCCGTACTGGGATAGATACAGTATTCCATTTGCGCTTGCAATGGCCTCGCCCATTCTTGCAATTTTTTTAAGCCAAGCCTACCACCGTAGTTTTAATCCCGCTGCATATGATTGGGCATCCCGTTTTTTACTTTGCATTCCAATTTTTCTAGCTCTGCGCAAATCAACTTTACCCACCATTACCATTGTACAATTTGGATTACCCATTGGAACATTGGTAGCGTTGCTGATGCTTCTAATCCATCCTTATAATTGGGGGGTGGGTCTTACAACCTCGCATGCTTTCAACCTGATTCACTTTAGTGATACAGCCTTAATTCTCGGCTTTCTTTCTCTCTTCAGCATCAATTGGGAACACAAAGATCATGCTTTAGTTTTGGCACTTAAAATCCTTGGTTTTATTTCAGGCTGCTATATGTCTTTTCAATCCGGTGAAAGGGGTGGCTGGCTTGCGATTCCGATACTGATATTACTTTGGGTTATTACGTTCAACAGGAAAAATGTTTGGCTGAAAGTCAGCGTTGCTATTCCGGTGGTTATCGGTTCTATCTGGTTAAGTTACTTAATGAGTCACATGATTCACTCCAGAATAGATCTTATATTTTCTGATATTTATAGCTATTCTCACGGCAACAAGGACACCTCTGTCGGCTTGCGTTTACAGTTATATTTGGCAGCATTGCACTTGTTTATCGAGAATCCATTTTTCGGTGTTGGACCGGGTGAATTCGCTCACTCCATGCCGTCACTCACCGCAAGCGGTTTGCTGACACCTCTTGGCGGGGTGGCGGGTCTTTCCGAAGTGCACAACGAGATATTGGAAAAATGCGCAGAAACAGGGTTGTTTGGTTTTCTTTCAATGCTGTCGGTATATTTTGTGCCTGTATATATTTTTTGGCGAACGGCTAAATCTACTTATTCCACGGCCCGAATTGCCAGCTTGATGGGGCTGTGTTTAGTCATGGGATTTTTTATTTTTGGATTGACCGTTGAAATATTCAATTTGAAAATGACGGCAGCTTTCTTTAGTTTAACCTTGGCTGTACTAATAGCAACGGCAACTCGTCAACATGATAAAACTTTCGAGCGCTAACTGAACTGTGAATTTTTTCTATTATTGCCCTGCCGTAAAAAATCCGACTGGCGGCGTCAAAGTAATATACCAACACGCACAGTTGCTTAACGAGATGGGTAACAATGCTTGGGTCATTCATCCGAGATCAAATTTCAAATGCACCTGGTTTGAACACAATACTCCAATTTGGGACAAGCCATCAATTGCGAGCAATGATCATTTAATCGTTGCAGAGGTCGACACATTAGACTTGTCCCGTCTACTAATCAAGGAACAGATTCGGTTTTCAATTTTTGTTCAAAATGGATATGGCATTAGTCGGGGGATCAGCACTGAGGCTGTTAAATTAGTCGATGAAGTTTATGAAAAATCTCAATCTATTTTGTCGATTTCAAGTGATACCAGCGATGTTATAGCTACATATTTTCCAAACGTAGCGAATAAAATAATTCGGGTGCAACCAACTGTTCCGTCTTGTTTATTTTCGATGGGTTCATGGCATGAGAAGGAAAATCTTATAACATTTATGCCACGAAAAAATTCAGACCACGCTGAAATGGTTTTGTTTGGACTTCAATCATGGCTTCCCTCAAATTGGCGAATTCAACCCATCAATAAAGTTAGCGAAAAGGAAGTATCCAACCTTTTGCGAAAATCAAAAATATTCCTGTCCTTCAGCTCGTTTGAAGGCTTTGGACTACCACCGCTGGAAGCTGCATTATCGGGAAATTATGTAATTGGCTATCACGGAAACGGGGGGAAAGAATACTGGAACCCACCTGTTTTTCAGGAAATATATCCCTATGACATTAAATCGTTTATAAAGGCCATTAAATTACGTGTTACCGCGCTGGAGAAGACCGCTATTGAATATTGTGGTGAGAGCATTGACTTTCATTCAATCATTCAAAAACTGACTGACACTTATTCAACGCAAACACTTAAGCAGCAATTAGGCGAATTTGCTGAACGCACAAAGTCGCTTTCATCTTCGCAAAACGCAATACCGAAAAGTATTACTTTGCAGCATTCACCATTGATGGCACGTCTTATTAAGAACTATAAAAAGATTAATCGTTACAAGTGAGAAATTAGGCTTAACGTCAAGTTAATCGGTTGCCGAAACAAGATACTGATCTACTCCTTTGAGCGCGCGTATATGCGTGGCAACCTGCACTTGATGCAGGCGTCGTTGATTTTCTTCGAGATGTGAACGGTCATTCTCTTTATGCCACAGATGTAAAACCGGGGCTGCAAAACGCGCGCTTTTATTAATTAAACCTGCCCGTATTAATCGGATAACAAGATCCGAATCTTCCAAACCCCATCCCGTATAACTTTCATCCAAACCATTCACGCGCAACAAATCTTCCCGAAACGCCGAGATATTACAGGTCTTTGCACCTTTCCAGCGTTGCGGATAAAATTTGCGCAAAGCAGAAATCCGAGGCAGCCGCATTAGTGGCATTAGTCGATTAATTTGCCCGCGTAAACGTGCGGCAATCCAATCAACGAATTTCCAAAGATGAACTGGAATCTTTTCACGTAGCACTTGCAGGGTAAACTCCTGTGAAAGCAGCATACGGTTACCAGACAGAAAACAACCTTGTTCACTCAACTGTCTGTGCGTGGCCACAAAGTCTATCAAGGGAACACAATCACCATCGGTAAAAATAATGTATTCCGCAGTAGATGCGGCAAGGGCACGGTTGCGTATTGCAGCCGCACGAAAACCTTCATCTTCCTGCCAGATGTGATGAATGGAAAAAGTTGCACGAGCTTGGAATTGCTTCACGACCTGCGCTGTGCCGGATGTGGAGCCGTCATCCGCCACATACAACTCAAAGTTACGATCTGTTTGCGCGAGGTACCCTTCCAGCACCGCAGTAAGCATTGCCGGATTGTTGTAGGTGGTAACAATGACAGCAATGCGAAAATTATTTCTTTCCATCATCGTCTGCCGGAGGATTTTTCCAATTTAGCTTGGCTGTAGACGCCTTGGCGTAGCGATAGAAGGTGCCTTCGAAATTGCCCAATGCCAGCAAAAATCCCGCCCACCCGTCCAGAAAACCTCGCTTCAAAACATAGATGCGGAAGAATGCCCACAAGCCATGAACAAGCGCTGTACCCATGCCAATACGCTTTTCCTTGCGTTCCAATTTGCGCGCACCCAATGTGGAGTAGCGCTGCATCTTGTGTACCAGTTGTTCCAGGTTTTGAAATGGTACCTGGATAATAGATGATTTGAAATATCCGATCTTTCCGTCCACACGATACGATTCATGCACCTCGTCACGGTCATCAAAGGCCATTGAAGTTTTACGGAACACTTGTGGTTGGCGATAATCGGGATACCAGCCGCTGTGCTTTATCCAGCGTCCCATGAACCAATTGCGACGCGGCACATAATAGACATCCGCATCAGGCTTTGATAACACGCGAAGAATCTCGGCATGCGCCGCAGGAGTACAACGCTCGTCTGCATCCAGACTAAATACCCAGTCATACTTGCATGCTGCTATTGCGTCATTGCGCAATTTTCCAAAAGTAGTAAACGGAATTTGCTTAACTGTTGCACCCAGTTCATCGGCGATCTTTGCTGTGTCATCCGTGCTATTTGAGTCTAACACCAGCACTTCATCTGCCCAAGTCACACTTTGTATCGCGGCCGCAATTTTGTCGGCCTCGTTGAAGGTGATGATGTAAACACTCAGTTTGGCGGGCTGATTAAGCTCGGTCACGCTTTTTTCCCAATTTTAAGATTGGCATACAAGACGGCAGACATGAATGCAAAGAACAAGCCATCGGTATGATCCATCAATGCCGAGTTGAGTAGGCAGTTAACCAGATAGGCAAGCACTAGCCCTTTCGCCGCATCTTGCTCAAATGGCGTAGGCAACAATGGCGCATAGCGCCACAGGGTATAAAATAAATACAGGAGCAGTATCAAACCAATGACACCGGTCTGAGCCGAAATCATTAAATACTCGTCGTGCGGATTCTTTGTCAGAACAACATCCTTGCTTTGAACCTGTTGTTTGTAAGCCTCCGGGAAACCACCCGTGCCAACACCAATAAGAAGATTATGTTGAACAATTTTCAGGGTGTTGGTATAAAAATCCAACCGAACACCAATAGAGGAGTTCTCCGGTGTGGCCTTGCCATCACTCGGGCCCCATTCGTGAAATTCAGTTATGGCTTTTTCAACTCGATCATGTAACCGCGCAGAGGAAAAGAAAGAAATCATTGCCAAAAATAGCATCGCAACCAGAATGAACGTGCCTTGTTTCCAACCTACGCTCTTTCCGCGCTTTTTCAATTCACGCGCAGCAGTTGACCAGCCAAACCATCCCAGTAGAAGAATCAGAGTCAGGTATCCGGTGCGACCTTGAACCATGAAAAGAATGTTCAAGGTCGCAAGCAATGCAAATATGGCCCAGGCAATTCTCTTCCCGCGATCAGTTGCGTCGCGCCACTCAAGCAATGCCAAGAAAATAGCAAAGGTCATCAGGTTGTTTTGTGTATCGTGGCCCTGAAAAATCGCCGGGTCGCTTGCTACTGTCCCCGGGCTCATCCACGACATGACGGGAATCAAGCCCAGTCCAACCAGACTGGAGATTACTAAAGTAATCGCCATCGCAAACATGAAAGCATGCCGCGCACGCCGCGAATCCAACTCGTTACCCAGCGCAAAAATGTAAATTGAAATGAAAGCCAAATCGGCATATTTTCCCAGTATTCCAAGCGCCTCTTTTATCGGCGCGGAACCATAGAACATTCCAACAAACAGTGCTATAAAAAGAAACATCCCCGCCCGTGCAACGGGATGTGTTACCACTGTTCGGCTGACTCCTCTGAAGCTAAACAATGCGCCTATAAATATAATCGCCATTAATACATTATCCAAAGCAACAGAAATCGGGCCGGAGAATCCAATAAGAATGACGCACCATATCATGATGCCTTGCATTGCCAACTGCAATTTCGAAACATCGAATAAATTTTTCATATCGGCATTATTTTAATTGTTCAGGGGTGTATTCGGGTACCCACTGCCGCATACGCTCACGTACAACTTCGTCAGTCACTCCGGTATCTTCTAATATCCAAGTGGTCATTGTTTGTAATTCGGCATCCGTTACCTTTCGCGCTCGTGCTATGCGCAATTTTGGATGTGGCGTCACCAACGTGTGCTCGTTATCGGCAAGTAGCTCCTCATATAACTTTTCACCAGGACGCAAGCCGGTAAATTCGATTTTTATATCTTCTTCATTTAATCCTGAAAGACGAATGAGATCTTTTGCCAAATCGACAATCTTTACCGGCTCGCCCATATCCAATACAAAAATTTCGCCCCCTTTTCCCATGTAACCCGCTTGCATCACCAGTTGCGCCGCTTCAGGAATAGACATGAAATAACGGGTAATCTCGGGATGAGTCACCGTAATCGGCCCGCCTTTGGCTATTTGTTCGCGGAATTTTGGAATCACACTACCGTTACTCCCCAAAACATTGCCAAAACGCACAATTATGAATCGTGTGCCTTCTGATTTTTGTAATCCCTGGCATATGATTTCAGCCATGCGCTTGGTCGTACCCATCACGTTGGTTGGGTTCACGGCTTTGTCAGTTGAAATCAGAACAAATTTTTCCACGCCGTGTCGTTGGGCACAACTTGCAACGCGCCAAGTGCCAAAAACATTATTGCGCACGGCTTGCCAAGCGTTAAGACGTTCCATCAGAGGCACGTGTTTATATGCGGCCGCATGAAATATTACACTGGGCTTGTATTCGCCGAACACTTGTTCCAAACGCACATCATCGCGCACATCGCCGGCCAAGTAAGCAACATCCAGTTGTGGAAACTTATTATTCAACTCCTGTTCAATGTTGTACAAAGCAAATTCACTTGATTCAAACAATAGCAATTTTTTCGGAGAAAACCGTGAGATCTGGCGGCACAATTCGGATCCGATGGAACCTCCCGCCCCCGTCACCAATACTACTTTATTGGATAACTGTCCAAGTAGCCCGGCATCATCCAATTGCACGGGATCGCGTCCCAGCAAGTCATCCAGCTCGACTGCCCGCAATTGCGAAATTTCTATCTTCCCGCTTAGCAAATCATCAAAGGAGGGGACGGTCAGAACTTTGATACCGTTGGCGTTAGCCAATTCGATGGCATGTTTACGAACTTGGTGTGTTGCCGATGGCAAAGCAACAATGACTTGCGTCACACCAAATCGATGCGCCCAATGGGGCAAGCTTTCCAGCTTGCCCAGAACTTTAATTCCGTTAAGCGCGCGACCTTGTTTGTCTGCGTCATCATCCAGAAATCCGACTTGATGCCATTCACGACTGCGCATCAATTCTTTTGAAAGTCCTACACCCGCTTCACCGGCACCCAGCACAAGCACCGGACTGCCTTGCAAATGAATCACTCCAAACAACCCTTGCTCTTTCCACAAACGGTAGATCAGACGGTCTCCCCCCATCACCAATAATAGCAATATCGGGTCAATAATCAATACTGAGCGCGGAACTACGGCGCTGATTCTAAACATCCACAACACTAAAGGAATCAGCGTTGCTGCAAGCAATACTGCCATGAAGATACGACGAAGATCCGCAACGCTGGCATAACGCCATACACCACGATACAAGCCCATGTACCCAAAAAAAGATGCTTGCAAAGGTACTACCCATATTAGCGTCCGCCACATTTCGCTTTGATAACTGGGTGGCAGATCAAAATTGAAACGTAATAGATAGGCACCGAACCATGCCAATGCAGCGATAAACAGATCGTGCAAAACGGCCATCAAGGTATATCGATTTCCCTTAAGCATTGCGCTCCCGCCCGGCTTTTTTCCATGCGACATCAACCAATAACATTAATAGTCCAAATATTGCTGCCCAAGCAAGTAGTGTTTGCCAAGGAAATGTATCGTGCAATACCACCAGCGCTGAAATGCCTGCAGCCAACATCAAACCATATTCGATCAACGCAACGTTGCGATGTCCCCATCCCATCTGAATCAAGCGTTGAAAATAATGTTCTCGATGCGCTTCACTCACTTTTGCTCCGCGCAATGCACGCTTGACCAAGGTAACGCTGGCATCAACGACAAAGGGTGAAAATACTAACACTGGGAACCATATCGGCCAGTAACCTTGTTGCCACCCCCAAAGCCCGATACCAGCAGCGAGAAAGCCCAAAGGAATAGATCCGGAATCGCCCATAAATATTTTGGCCGGATGAAAATTGTTGTAGAGAAAACCCAACGCCGCAGCGCCAATCGTAAAGTTCACCATGGCAAAAGCATCGTTATTATTCATCAATGCAGCAATGCCATATATCGTGAAACCGGATAGCGCCATGCCACCTGCCAGACCGTCAGAACCATCCATAAAATTGTAGAGGTTAGTCATCCACACTACGAGCAGTAACACTATGACGGCGATCGCGATGCCCTGTTGCGACAAGAAGCCCGAACCGACAACTAGAATTGATGCTGCAACTAAATGTGTTGCCAAGCGCTTACTTACTGGTAAGCCCTGCATATCATCTATCAATGAAACAATAAACAAAATCAGTACGGGTAGTACTAGCCACCACACTAGTGAATAGAACATCCACGCCCAGCCGGCCAAAACGCCCGCCATCAAACCGACTCCACCGATACGCGGAATCGGTGTCGCATGTAATGAACGCTCGTTGGGAATGTCTTGAATCCCTTTACCAAACTTGCTGTGCAAAATAACCGTAGTCAATAAGAGGCAAACAAATGCCGAAATAAGAGGTGCGTAGTGTGTCATCGTAGAGTTATTTGATTTTGCCTAGCCGTAAATAGCACTCCGCATTGCTGTGAGCAGAGCGACATCCAGTCAAGTTGTGGACGAATTTTATCACCTTTCACCGTTTGAGAGCCCCAGACGGGGCATCAAATCGATTTAGACCACACCGTGCGGTTCACATAATCGACATAACTCAGTACGACTCTGAGTACCTGCTTTGACACTGCACCCGCCTCGTAATCTTGAACCGGTTGCATAACGCGCTTTGTCTTATCATGCTGGGCAATAATGACGCGCACCGCATCCAGCACCCGCTCTTTTTTCAAGCCGCTCATGATGAGCGTGCCCACATCCATTCCCTCCGGACGCTCATGCGCATTGCGAATGGTAATCGCGGGCAGGTTTAGCAGCGAACTTTCTTCAGTAATGGTGCCGCTGTCGGAGACAACACACAGCGCTTCCATTTGCAATTTGATGTAGTCGCAGAATCCGAATGGTTTCAGGAATTGAATATGCGGATTGAGATTCCCCAATTCCATTGAATCGAGTCTCTTTTTTGTACGTGGGTGCGTAGAGACGATGATAGGGTAATTGTAGGTTTCCGCCAGGGCATTAAGCGTCTCCACCATGTTTGACATGTTTTGCGGGCTGTCTATATTTTCTTCGCGATGCGCGCTCACAATGAAGAATTTGTCCGCCGTCAGTCCCATGCGTTTCAACACATCCGATCGATGTATCTTCGGCATGTAGTAATCCAGTACCTCGCGCATGTGCGAGCCGGTTTTGATGATCGTCTCCGGGGGGATGCCCTCGGCGATTAAGTAACGTCGCGCATGCTCAGTCAGTACCAGATTAATGTCACTCAGATGATCCAGAACCTTGCGGTTTAGTTCTTCGGGTACACGCTGGTCGAAGCAGCGATTACCCGCTTCCATGTGAAACACCGGAATCTTGCGACGCTTGGCCGCAATAACTGCAAGACAGGAATTGGTATCACCGTACAGCATGACTGCATCCGGCTTTTCTTTTTCCATGACTTCATCGGACTTTTCAATCACGCGCGCAATAGTCTGTGCCGCATTTTCACCCACCGCTTCTAGGAAGTAATTCGGTTTGCGGATACCCAAATCCTCAAAAAATACTTGATTCAATTCGTAATCGTAATTTTGCCCGGTATGCACCAGAATATGCCGGGTGTGCTGATCGAACTCGGCTATCACCCGGCTCATTTTGATCAGCTCGGGTCTTGTCCCGACAATGGTCATCACTTTAAGCATTGAGTTCTTCCCTGATGTAATCCAGTTTTAACAATAATTTCTTTACCTGCGCAACATTCAAGCGTTCGGTATTGTGTGAAGTGTAGTCTTCCTGATGCGATATCTTTTCTTCACCCTCACTGAAATACTGCGCGTAGTTCAGGTCGCGGTTGTCGGCGGGTATGCGGTAATAGCCGCCCATATCTTGAGCCTTTGCCATCTCTTCGCGAGAAATAAGTGACTCATATAACTTCTCGCCGTGACGCGTACCGATCACTCGCACCGGGTTTTGTTTGTTAAACACTTCTTTGAGAGCATGCGCCAAATCGGCCACGGTCGAAGCCGGTGCTTTTTGCACGAAGATGTCGCCTTGCTTGCCATGTTCAAACGCGTACAGCACCAGATCCACCGAGTCTTCCAATGACATCAGAAATCGCGTCATTTTGGGGTCGGTAACCGTAAGCGGCTTACCTTCCTTGAGTTGCGATATAAACAGCGGAATAACGGAGCCGCGAGAGGCCATGACATTGCCATAGCGGGTCGCACACAGCACGGTTTCGCCTTCAGCTTGCGTACGCGCTTTGGCAACCATCAGCTTCTCTGCCATCGCTTTGGAAATGCCCATTGCATTAATCGGATATACCGCCTTATCGGTGCTGAGTACCACCACCCGCTTTACGCCATTCGCCGTTGCTGCGTTCATCACGTTTTCGGTGCCGATGACGTTGGTACGCACCGCCTCCATCGGATAAAACTCGCATGATGGCACTTGCTTCAAGGCTGCCGCATGAAATATATAATCCACACCCTTCATCGCCTGATGTGTGCTGTCGTAGTCGCGCACATCACCGATATAAAATTTCAGCTTGGGATTATTCAGGGCGATGCGCATTTCTTCCTGCTTTTTTTCATCGCGGCTGAAGATGCGTATTTCGCGAACTTCCGTTGACAGGAAACGTTTTAGCACGGTGTTCCCGAAAGAGCCTGTGCCACCGGTGATCATCAAGATTTTGTCTTTAAACATAACGGATTCAACCTATTTGTAGGAGTACATCAATTTGATTAATTCAGGCCAACTTGGAACAATGTAACCAGTGTCAGCCTTGAAACGATCCGCATTGAGCGAGCGGTCAATTACCAGTTTGTCACTCGGAGTGATCGATATTTTCTTGCCATAAACATCGGCAATTAAGTTCAGCAAATCGAATTTGGAAATTGGTTGGGCGGCGACATGGTACAAACCGAATAGATCGCTGCGGGGGATCACAATATCACGGACGATTTGCGCCAATGCCACGGTTGGCAAACCTGAAAATATGGCCCGGGTAAAACCATTGCACTTACCTTGCTGGGACAGAAACCAGTCCACCAATCCGTGCGCGCTTTGCAACTCATGTCCGATGATAGAAGTGCGCAAGGTGATCGCATGCGGATAAACCACTTCTCCCAGAAATTTCGACTTCCCGTAGAGGTCTTCGGCGTCAGACGGGTCTGACTCATGATAACCCCCCTTGTCTCCCTTGAAAACACAGTCCGTACTCATGTGTACTAATCGTGCACCGGATAATTCACATAATCTGGCGAGTCGGTGCGGCAACAACGCATTGATTGGTATAGCCTGGAGCGGATCATCCGCATCGGCCAACTGTTTGATCAAGCCCACGCAGTTAATGACAACCTGCGGGCGAGTTTGAATAAATGCTTTCAGTAAAGAGTCGTGCTGCTCGACATCTACACCAGAAAGCAATCTCTCAGCGATGTCGGGATGAAAAAATCGTTTGGCACTTTCTGAGCGAATAGTCCCGCAAATCTCCCAATCACGCCTCTCGCTCAATACCCGGATCATCGCATTGCCGAGCATTCCGCTTGAACCCAATACCAATATTCTCATCTCGCGCTCACTTTATGTGTACATGCGGATTGCAGATGCCCAATGAGTTGGTTAACCAACTGCCGGTGATCAAAGTGCTCCCGATAATACTTGCGTCCATTGTTGCCCATTTTTTCACGCTCTTCCGGCGAAAGGCGACACATGCGCAAAATCGTATCTGCCAGTGATCTTGCATTTTCCGCCTGTGTGGCAAAACCAGCTCCGGCCTCAACCACCAGACGTGCGCCTTCACCATTTAAACACGCGATGATCGGCCTCCCAGCCGCCATATAGGCCTGAATTTTACTGGGTACTGTCGCGGCAAAAATAGGCCGATCTGCCAGTGTTACCAGTAAAACCGATGCCTTCTGCATGAATCCTGGCATTGTCTCCATCGGAAACCTTCCGGGCAAATGCACATTTGCCAATCCCTGCTGTTGAACTTCATTTAACATCCATCCGCGCGAGTTCCCATCCCCCAGAACCACGAAATGGATGTCCGTATTTTCTCTCAATAGCGCGGCTGCCTCGACGATCACACCAACACCCTGCGCCATGCCGATGTTGCCTGCAAACATGACAGAAAATCCAGCGCCAAAACCTTCAACCGTTGGTGGCTCATTAGTGACTGGCAGCGCAAAACTATCATCCACCGAATTGGGGTAGTACACAATGGGAGTATCCGATGCCAGAGCCCGAACTGGCCCTTCAAACGCATGTGACTGCACCAACAGTAAATCACAATGCCGGTAGATGTAGCGTACCACACGCTCGACCAATTTTAGCACCACACGGTTTTGTACATTTCCTGTCGCAGATAAACTCTCCGGCCACAAATCCTGCACCCACAACGCCACGGGACATCCTTTTAACCAGCCAAGGAATATTGCGGGAATAGCCTGCAATATAGGGGAGGGCGCATAGACAAAAATCACATCATATTTTTTTTTGCGCAACATCCATGGGGCAAATATCAAGCCGGATACAATGAAGGACAGGTAATTCAATGCCAGTCGCGTCCCGCCACGCGCCCGGGGTAAAAATGGAATACGGTGTATGGAAATACCCTGATGGCTTTCACTTTGACAGTCCCACGCACGATAACCGGGAAATACTTTTCCACTTGGATAGTTCGGCTTGCAGGTTAGAACCTCGACTTCGATCCCTTTCTCGATCAGTGTTCTGGCAACCGCATTAATGCTAAAATCTTCCGGCCAGAAATATTGGGAAAGGACTAGTAGCCTCATCAGTTTTTCGCCGCTAGAATATTTTCATACAGCCGAAAATATTTTTTGGTAAGAGATTTCCACGCAAAATTGCGTGCCACGAAGCTGTGCCAAGCCGAAGCTATCTTCTCCAAATTCTCCGGCCCGGTAAGCAGGCTTGCTAACCCGTTCGCTATCCCGTCCACGGAGGCATTCACTTCAAGTCTTGCGTCAATCGAACGAATCTCACTCAGACCGCATTGGTCGGTCAGCAACACCGGTACACCGCAAATGCCAGCCTCAATTGCGACAATCGACATCGCTTCCTGACGCGACGGTATTACCAGTAAGCTGGCCATACGATATGCTGACGATTTGTCGATGCCACCTATATATCCAAGGAAATGAACAAGTTCGCTTATTCCCGCTCGCACAACCATTTCGCGCAAACCCGCCAACATCCCGCCATCCGGACCGACAAATACTAAATGATATGCGGGGAAAGTGTGTCTCGACTGTATAAACGCCTTTAAAAGTAGATCAGGGCCTTTGATCGGGGCCAGCCTTCCCATAAAAAGAATTATAGGAACATCTGGCAAGCCGTGTCGAAGTTTGAATGCTGCGATATCATCAAAGGGAAAATCTTCTTCACTCACGCCATTGGGAATCACTGTTATTTGCGAAGATCCAACACCATATTTCACAAACTGAGGAAATTCACTTTTCGTAACAGCAATCCAACCGGATGCATTACGTATTATCGCTTTGCCAACGATTAGGTTATAAAAATATTTCAGTAATTTTGATCGCCCGAAAAGAGGAAGAGCCCCCGCCGGGCAAACCACGTAAGGCTTTTTGGTGCGACGCGCCGCCAAATAGACCAGCGCATTGAGTACACTCCAGTGTCCCATCAAATGAATGACATCGGTATTATTGACAGCATCCGCTATTAATTTCCAATTCCACTGAGGCACATGAAATCTTTTCATAAGGCGCGCTAGCACGAAAACCTTGGCAGGCTTGAGTTCTTCAATCCGTTTTGCATCAAGATGTTCTGAATCAATCGTCAAAACTGTGCAATGAGCCCCCTGTCTAGCCAAGGAGCGACTCATCTGAAAGGTTCGATCAGCAGTGCCTCCACCTGACTTTAAGTCGAGCATGTCATTAACGTTAAGTATCCGTAAAGTCATGAAACTATTGTTTCCTTACCATCAATATGCATAGTCCTATACCAGGCAGCATATTCGGTCAATCCTTCCTTCAAGCTCACCGGACTCTTAAATCCCAATTTGTGCAGTTTGGTGGAATCAAAATTACAACGCGGATTGATATTATTTCTTCTCATCAACATAAGCAGCAATTTGAGCAGCGCTAAGGGAAAAAGCAACGGGGGCAGTAAATATTTTCTCGCTCCGAAGGCGTCCATTAAGAACTGCTCCACATCAATGAAGTTGTTTTTTGGATCATCATCATCTGAAACGATAAATTTTTCACCCTCCAGGAGATTATCATATCGAATTAGGAAGATGATCGCTGCCACCACATTGGCAACATGCACCAGATTCATCCTGCGCCTGGCAAACAAACAAGCTTTAACGTAGTTTTTCAAGCGACCTCCGCCAGCGATATCAGTTGCCAATTTCTTTAGCGGCTCCCCATTGATGCCGAATACCGATGTCGGACGCAGAATTATCGATTCAAAATTTCCATTCGCAAATTCAACTATCTCCTGTTCTATCCTTAATTTGGTTGTTCCGTATTCTGTAACGGGCAAGCATGGAGTCTCTTCATTAATTAGATCATTTGGCGCACGCCCCGCCACTGCAGCGGTACTGCAGTGAATCAGTCGAGCCACTTTTGCATCCTTGCATGCAGCGAGCAAATTATGCGTGCATGCCAGATTTGACTCTTCCCCTGCATTCCAAAGATATACCAGATTAATGACGGTGCATCCCGGCGTAAGGAAACCCTTCAGAGAATCCGCGTTGCCAAGATCTCCCTCGAATGTCGTCACAGCCTGCCCGAATCTCTCTTCGCGCACATCTCGTGACTTATCTCTGGAAAGCACCCTGATATCATATTCGCCCTCGCGGAGCAATTCCGACACCAAACGTTTTCCTATGAATCCCGAAGCTCCAGTAATCGCGATTGTTTTCATGACACTTAATCAGGCACACTTTCCGCTCAAGAGTATTCTCAATTCAGTTTTTATTTGATGTAAAAACGAGATCAAATTCATCTTGAGAATGGCAAGGACAATCAGAATCTTACTTTTAAACGAAAAGGCAGCGGATAGCGCCCATATGTCCGAACTCAGTGCACGAAAAGGAAAAAACCAGTTTATTAAGTTGGCCCGGTATGCTTTGTATATATTCCCTGTACCGCTCATTCCGTCCCGCCCCAAGGCGACGTAGCCCTGTTCTAGACGGTTGAATTTTCCCTTAAACACCAACTCCAAAATAAAAGCGATATCGGACCCTATATAAGACTGGCGCCTGATTATTTTACTTTCAACGATAGGCTGACGTCTTATCAAAGAGTAGAAGCGACCACAACCACGCCACGTATCAAGGCAAGCCAAGAAGCGCTCTTCGACTGAATCCTGATTAAGAGATTTATCACCCATTTTCACCGGGTCTGGTAAACCATCTTTGAACCTGACCGGTGATGTTGAAGCAACAAAATCCGGATGTTCTTGCAGAAACTTAAGATTACTTTCCAAAAAGTCTGGCGACTTGACATCATCATGGGCCGCCCACATGTAATACTCACCCTGAGCCTGATCGAAAACGTAAAGTAGGTTTGCCCCTGCCCCTATGTTTTCAGGCTGTCTTATATAACGAATTCGTTCATCCTTATTTGCGTATTCACGGCAAATCTCTCCAGTTTTATCATTGGATGCATTATCCGAAATAATGAATTCGAATTCCTTAAATGACTGATTGAGAATTGAGTCAATTGCCTCACGAATACAACTCTCGCCGTTGTAAACAAACATGCCGATGCTAACAATCGGCATTTTCTTTTCGGGGGAAGTATTCATATAGTTGTTTTTTCATCGAGAAAGTTTGTTATAAATTAAGAATGATTGATACGCCACTGTCGCGTCTTTCGAGTTATCAGCCATGTTGCGGCAAGTATAATAATTCCACTTGTCAGTAACCAAATACATTCCGCGAACTTGGTTCCTACACCGGGTACGATATACCAGCAGAGCAATGCGACAAGCGCTGATATTAATCCGGGTAGTGCCACATCTTCCCTGTACCATCGCCATTTCTCTTTTGGTAATAAGCGGGTATGCATGAAATGAATACCTACCAAAACATAGCCACCATTAAGTATTATCCAGATCCAGGCAGCGCCAATTGCGCCATAACGCGGCGCAACTAAAATAATGGCGGGTACAAGCAAGAGGACTGCGACCGCATTCTGACGCACTGCAAACCCCGGCCAACCATACGCCAGCGTCAACATATAAGGTATGTGCATTAGGCTATTCAACATTGTGCCCAATGCCAACAGCGCCATTACAGGTGCGACATTGTGCGCAAGCACTGAATTTCCTGTCCATAATGTCAGCACTCTTTCACCAAAAAATATGAGCATAAGTGCTGCCGGGACAACTAAAACGGTTATCAGCTGTGCGGCCTGGTGATAAATTGTTATGAGACCCGACGTTTCACCTTTCGTAACTAATTCTGTAAACCGGGGGTAATACGCCTGGGTAATGGGTCCCGTTAATTGATATAGTACTGATGCAACCGTTCCTGCCAGAATATAGTAGCCGAACATTTCCAAGCTTAGCATGCGGGAAAGAATAATTTTGTCGACCTGCATCAATAGTAGCACCAGTAGCGTCGTTGCCATCATGCCTCCGGCAAATTTCCAAACGGTTTGCAACTGTTGCCAAGAGAATCTGGGGGGCTCATCGGAGTCGGGCAAGTGTCGATGAACTGCGATTGCGAACACGAAAATTGTCACTAATGACACCAGTCCCTGCCAAATAAAGAACGCCTCAATGCTGGATGTCACCCATGCCAATACACAAACTGCACCGCCCCATCGCAAAGTCGCAAGTCCTGATCCAGCTGCACTTAGCCACACCTGTTTTTGTAAACCGATGACAGCTCCCCGGTAAAGACTCTCAACAAAGCGCAATGCCACGACTAGGCCTATGATTTCGATTGCCTGGGCAACTTTTTCCAATGGCAATTTTTCAACCAGTAGCCAATGGGTGGCAAGCCACGAAGCCAATAACCAAATGACTATCCCGATTAACATCGCTATCGCAATACAGACTACTTCAAGACTACGCAATAAATCCCGAATAGATTGTGCATTATGCGCACCTGCAGTGTAACGCGCCATTTCCCGGTTCAGAGTCGGCGTCATACCCATGTCCAGCAAAGTTAGCCATGCTTGCAGCATGGCATACACACCAATGAGTCCATACGCTTCCATACCGAGGTAGTTGATATACAAAGGTACGAAGGCTATCCCCATCAGGGCAGTCCAACCCTGTCCGAGGTAGTTGGCAATTACGTTTTTCTTTAGCGACATTCAGGTGATGTAAATTAATGCGAAGGTCTGCTTGCTTATCGAACCCGTTTCAAATAACCATCTGGTGCGACAGTAATCAGTATTTTGTTTTGTATGGTTTTGTCTATCTCAAATTCAGAATGGCTCTTTAAGTATTCCCATACTGCCGTTTTAGGATTGTTGCCCGGACCCCAAGGACGATCTGGAAACATTTCTGCGGGCATGTCTTCAATCACTGTATCCATAACCACGCAATAGCTTCCAACCGTGGCTAGCAGTGCGTATGCTTCCAGTTCGGCAAGCGCGTGCTCATGGGTATGGTTGGAATCCAAACACACGAGAATACGTTTCTTCCCTTTAGTTTTTTCATTCACTTGTGCAATAATTTCCGGGGCGATACTGGATCCTTGAATCATGGTGATGCGTTTGGACATCGGGTGATCTTCAATCGCTTTCCGGTTGTGTGAACGTATATCAATATCAACACCAAGAACCTCGCCTTCTGCACCTGTGCATGACGCTATAAGTTCCAGCATCGATGCAGAAAATATCAGGGAGCCTCCGTGTGCAATCCCCGTTTCAATGATCAAGTCAGGCTTTACCTCCCAAATAATTTGCTGCATCGCCAAAATATCTTGTGGATATTGAATAACGGGACGCCCCATCCATTCGAAGTGATAGGAGTATTTGCCACTGTTTGCCATGTCCATCCATGATCGCGTTAATTTCTGCAGTGGAACATTACGGCCTTGAGCATCAATTTCACTTGCGCACTCTTGTTTAAACTGTTCAATCGGGTTCATTTGCTATTCCTTTTGGTTATAAATATTTTCAATTTTTACTGCGCCCAATGACTTTAGCCGGATTTCCAAAAGCAACAACGTCATCGGGAATATCGCGCGTGACAACAGATCCTGCGCCAATCATCACATCGCTTCCAATCTTTACTCTAGGCAGCACGACACTTCCGGCCCCTATCAATGTATTCTCTCCAACTTGTACACATCCGCACAATGTTGCACCAGGCGCGATGTGCACGCCTGCAGCCAGAACACATTCATGATCCACGCTCGCATTCGTGTTGACGATACAGGCTTCCCCGAGCTCAACTTTGGGTGCCAAGACTGCACCTGCCAAAATATGGCTGTTTTCACCAATGCTGGCGGAAATCGACACAACCGCACTGGAATGAACCAGTGTTGGGGTTTTGAGCCTGGATTTACGAAAGATATTCAGGAAGTCCCGCCTATCACGCCCTCGCGCCCCCCCAATGGCCGCAATTGCGCTGATACACTGGATGTTTTCCTGTTTCAAAATCCAGGTCTCATATGCTTTCATACCATGGAAAATTTCGATTCCCTGCAAGATAGTTTCCACATCTGGCGAACTATCAAACAGTGCAATAATTTCTCCTCCCTGCTCTTGCACAATTTCAGCAAGCACCAGTGCATGTCCTTTAGCCCCCCATAAAATATATTTTGACGGGGTCATGCTTTTCGATACATAGACTTCACGGCATCGACCACTCGGTCTTGATCCGCATTCGTCAAGTCATGATAGCTGGGAAGATTAATTGAGCGTACCGGAAGATCATAACTATTTATATTCGAGGTTTTTTGTACAAACATTGGCAATGAGCTCAATGGATGAAAGAAGACGCGTCCATCTATGTTTTCTGCCTTGAATTTTTCCAGCAAAAGCTCACGTGTAATCCCGGTTTCTGGAGCAAACACGGCAGTTGGCATCCAATATCCATTGGTTGTGCCTGCTTTTTCAGGATTCATACTTACCCCGGTGAGTCCGTTCAATTGCTGCTGATAGTAAAGAAATATTTCTCTCTTGCGGCCAATCAATTCGTCAATCCGATCCATTTGACCACAGCCTATAGCCGCCTGAATATTGGACATCTTGTATTTGAAGCCAACCATGTCGGGCCAAAATTGTTTGCTTTGTCCTGCAGCGCGGCCATGATTGCTCAAAGTCAGCACTTTTTCATATAAAGCCCGATCTTGCGTGATGAACATCCCGCCTTCACCCGTGGTGAGTGTCTTGGTGCCGTGAAATGAAAATGCTCCAAACGCACCTTTTGTTCCCGCGTGGTGATCTTTCCAGTATGAACCTATTGCCTCTGCTGCATCTTCGATGACCGGGATGCTATGCTTTGCGCCTATTTCAAGCAGACGATCAAGCTCGCACAGATTGCCATACAAATGAACCGCGATAATAGCTTTGGTCTTCGGTGTAATTGCTTCCTCAATTTTACAGGGATCAATACACCACGTGTCCGCCAGAACATCCACAAATACTGGTTTGGCGCCCAGATAAGTTATTGGGGCTGCCGAAGCAATCCAGTTCGTATCAGCGAGTATGACCTCGTCGTCGTGCCCTACGCCTAAGGCAGCCAATCCCATGTGAAGTGCTCCTGTGCAACTTGATGTTGCAATCGCATAGTTTGCACCGGTAAATTCCCGAAACTTTTTTTCAAACCGGGTTATATATTCATAACAGTGGTCACCCCAACCATTCCTTGCTGCGTCGGTTGCGTAATTAACTTCTTTTTCAGTTATTGACGGTTTCGTATAAAAAATGCGTGATTTCATTTGATCTCCAGGCCCGGTACTGCCGTTACGAATTTTCCACCCCATTGTCGAATGTAATCGAGTTGCTGCGACACTTCTGCACGCAAGTTCCATGGCAGAATAAGCACATAATCGGGTTGATTCTGTTTTAAATATGCCTCATCAACAATCGGAATGCGGCAGCCTGGCAAGTACTTATGCTGTTTGGCCGGGTTGCGATCAACAACATAAGGCAGCATATCCGGTCGCACACCCGCATAATTTAGCAAAGTATTGCCCTTCGCCGCCGCACCGTATCCGGCCACGGTTTTTCCGGCTAGTTGCGCCTCAATCAAAAAGACCCACAGGTCATTCTTAACCTTGTTTGCTTTGGCCTGAAAACCGTTATAAAACGCTGTAGTACTAATGCCAGCTTTTGTTTCGCGTTCCAATAATTTCTTCACACCAGTACTTAACTCGCGCGCACCGGTATCTTTGCGCTGGGCGTAAATACGCAAACTCCCCCCATGTGTGGGCAGCTCTTCCACATCAAACACCGTCAGTCCGTTTGATGAAAATATGGTTTTGACTGCTGTAAGCGACAGATAGGAATAATGCTCATGATAAATGGTATCGAATTGGTTCTGCTCTATCAGATTCAATAAGTGGGGAAATTCGAAAGTTGCCACTCCAGCCGGCTTGAGCAATGCGGCAAAGCCGCCTACAAAATCATTGATGTCGGGAACGTGTGCCAACACATTATTTGCAGCTGTCAGGTCTGCTTGCTTTCCTTGCGCAACAAGTTGTTGCGCAAGCTTTACGCCGAAAAATTCTTCTACTATTTCTAACCCTTTGGCGCGCGCAGCTTTTGCAGTGCTATTTGTTGGCTCGATTCCAAGACAAGGTATTCCTCGCGCTTTTGCGAACTGTAGCAGGTAACCATCATTTGCTGCCACCTCAACAATGAGGGAACTTCCATCCAGCCCAAAACGCTTTGCCATATCGTCAACATACTGTTCCGCGTGCTTTAACCATGTCGTTGAAAATGAGCTGAAGTATGCATAATCGGCAGAAAATAATTCGTCTGCACCGGCGTAGTCTTCCGTTTGCACCAACCAACATTGGTTGCAAACCAGGACGCGTAATGGAAAATATTTCTCCGGTGCGTGCAATGTTTCGCTTGTGAGGTATGCGTTTGACGGCGGCGCGGAGACCAAATCAACCAATGGGATTGTTAATTCAGCCTGGCAATGACGGCACTTCATATTGTAATTCCCTTAAAGTCTTGTTCAATCATTTTGTGATTCCGATCCCGTTCAGAAATCTCAGTTCTCGCAAGCGGCCATGTGATGCTCAGCTTGGGGTCCACCACATTAAGCGCGCCCTCTGATTCTGGATGATAAGCGGCAGTATGCAAATAGATTAATTCGCAATCCTCGGTTAGGGTCTGAAATCCGTGCGCAAATCCCTCGGGTATAAACAGACTTTGGCTGTTTTGCGCAGAAAGTATCGCCCCATGCCATTGCAAAAAGGTGGGAGAACCGTGACGCAAATCGACAGCAACATCAAATATCTCTCCTTTCAAACAACTTACCAGTTTAGCCTCAACATGCGGAGGAAATTGAAAATGCATGCCTCGCACCGCCCCTTTATTCCGGGTTAACGTATGGTTAATCTGCGCAATAGGTTTGTTGAAACCAGCCTCTCGGTATTCATCGGCACAATAGAATCGCGACAAAAAACCACGATGATCTTCAATACGCTTGCGTTGCACCAAGGTCAGCCCGGATAGCGGTGTGGGGATAAAATCAAACCGGGCCATTTTAGGATTTCTCGCCAGTGGCCTGATATTGGGCAATTTGCTGCATTGTAAAGCCATGCATGTTTTCTCCACTGCGCCAGGCATGATGCCACTCGAGCGTTTTGTTCAGCGCAGCTTGTAAGCCCCAACGAGTGTTCCAGTCCAATCGCTTTTTTGCTTTGCTGCTGTCCAATTTGAGGTAATTCGCTTCATGCGGCTGCTCAGATTTATCGTATTGCCATTTCACATCCTTATTCATTTCAGCCATGCGCTCAATTATCCAGCTCACTGGGCGAGCATCTTCATCGGCAGGTCCAAAATTCCAAGCTTCCGCAAAATCCGCCCCGTCTGTATAGAGTTGGCTGGCTAACTTCAAATACCCGGACAAAGGCTCCAGTACATGTTGCCAAGGGCGAGTAGATTGCGGGGAGCGTATCGTCAGTATTTCACCTGCATCCATTGCACGCAAAAAATCAGGTATCAAACGATCTGCCGCCCAGTCGCCACCCCCAATTACATTCCCCGCTCTTGCACTTGCCAGCGCGATCCCTGCCGGGTCCAAAAATGATTGCCGATACGCTGCTGTTACCAACTCTGCGCAACCTTTGCTGCTCGAATAAGGATCAAAACCGCCCATCGCTTCGTTTTCACGGTAACCCCAAACCCATTCCCTATTTTCGTAGCACTTATCAGTCGTCACGTTTACAACAGCTTTTACACTGGACGTTGCACGCACCGCTTCGAGCAGATGCACTGTTCCCATCACGTTGACCGCATAGGTCTCTGTTGGCTGCAAGTAGGAATAGCGCACCAAAGGCTGTGCCGCCAAGTGGAAAACGATTTCTGGTTTCGCCTGCTGCATTGCCTGACAGAGCTTGGCAGCTTCGCGGATATCCGCAATGATGCTGCTTGCCATATTCTTGTCGACCGCAGCCTCGCTAAACAGGTTCGTCTTTGTTGGTGGACTGAGTGCGTATCCATGCACCTCTGCTCCCATTGACTGCAACCATAGCGACAGCCAGCCACCTTTAAAACCGGTGTGCCCTGTCAAAAAAACGCGTTTATTGCGCCAAAAATCGTTATTCACTTCCACACTTTCCAAGGCGCCTTGCCGTTTTGCCAGAGTTCTTCCAAGTGGTTTTTGTCCCGGAGCGTATCCATAGGTTGCCAAAATCCGCTATGTTCATATGCCATTAGTTCGCCCTGTGCGGCTAGTCTGCTAAGCGGTTCACCTTCCCATGATGAGTTATCAGCTGCTATTAAATCTATGCAACTAGGTGACAATACAAAGAATCCACCATTAATCCATCCACCATCACCTTGCGGTTTTTCGATAAAGCCGCGTACTGTTTTTTCGTCCATTTTAAGTGCGCCATATCGACCAGGTGGCTGAACGGCTGTCACCGTTGCGCGTTTACCGTGCTTTTTGTGGAATGCAATTTGTGCCCCAATATTGATATTGGCCACACCGTCTCCGTAAGTGAAACAAAATTCCGGGTCATCTTTTACGTATTCGCGCACACGCTTTAACCGACCTCCGGTCAAAGTGTCTTCGCCTGTATCCACGAGCGTTACTCTCCAGGGCTCGGCATTGCGCTGATGCACTTCCATCTTATTGTTCTGCATGTCGAAGGTGACATCTGACATGTGCAGAAAATAATTGGCAAAATATTCTTTGATGACATAGCCTTTGTAGCCGCAACAAACTACAAAATCTTTAATGCCATGGGCAGAATATATCTTCATGATGTGCCACAAAATTGGTCGCCCGCCTATTTCAATCATCGGCTTAGGACGCGTGGTGGTTTCCTCGCTTATCCTCGTGCCTAAACCACCTGCAAGAATGACTACTTTCATTTATTTTTCCTTGTTTTCGGAACTACCGACCGTAGTTGTCTTCATAACGCTGAATATCATCTTCGCCCAGATACTGGCCCACCTGTATCTCGACGATGTGTAGCGGTTCGCTGCCGAGGTTTTCCAGCCGGTGTTTTGTGCCTTTCGGAATATATGTGCTTTGGTTCTTCTGAAAGGTCAGGATTTCATCTCCGTTGGTGACGGTGGCAACGCCGGACACAACGACCCAATGCTCGGAACGGTGTTTGTGGCTTTGCAGGCTGAGTCTGGCGCCCGGGGCAACTTCAATGCGCTTCAACTTGAACCCTTCCGGGTCTTCTTCCAAAACCGTGTAACTCCCCCAGGGGCGGTTTACCTTGGTGTGAAAGATGTGTTCGGTCGCGCCCTTGTCATGCAGGGCATCGACCACTTCGCGCACACGCTGGCTCTGGTCACTCTTTGAAATCAGCACGGCATCGGTGGTCTCGATGATGCACAAGTCTTCTACGCCGATGGCGGCAACCAGTCTTTTCTCGGCCCGAATCAGGCTGTTCTTGCATCCCACCGCGATCACGTTTCCTTGCAATGCATTGCCGTTTTCGTCTTTGTCCGAAATCTCGTGTACGGCCTGCCAGCTGCCCACGTCGTTCCAGCCGATGTCGCAGGGAATCAAGGAAACCCGGTCCGACTTTTCCAATACGCCGTAGTCGATGGAGATGGAGGGCATGGCGCTAAAGTGTTTATCCACGGCAACCTGGAACGTTGCACCGCTGCGTACCTCTGCCAAAATAGACTGTACGATTTGATAGACTGCGGGCAGGTGTTGCTGTATCTGTGCCAGAATCACCGAGGCGCGCCACACGAACATGCCGGAATTCCAGTAGTAACCGCCTTGTTTCAAGAAGCTCTCGGCTGTCTCCAAATTGGGCTTCTCGGTGAAACGCTCGACTTCACGCACCGACTGGTCGGCCTGTTGCTTCTTGACCTTGATGTAGCCGAAACCGGTATCGGGACGGGTGGGCTGAATACCAAAGGTAACCAGTTTTCCGCTTCTGGCCGCTTCGATGGCAACTTCCAGATGGGCGCGAAACTGTGCTTCGTCTTTGATGATGTGGTCGGCGGGCAGCACCACCATGACCGGATCGGATTCTTCGGTCAAAAGGTAAGCTGCCGCAAGGGCGATGGCCGGAGCCGTGTTGCGGCCCACGGGTTCAAAGAGTGAACGGTACGGCAACAGTGCGTGATAGGCTTCGCCCTTGGCATGAGCTTCTTGCGTGACAATCAATACATTCTCAGCCTGAATGGTTGGCAATAAACGGTCTATCGTGGTTTGCAGCAGCGTTCCTTCACCGTCCAAGGCCAGAAACTGTTTGGGCAGATTTTGTCGTGACAAAGGCCATAACCGGCTGCCGCTGCCTCCGGCCAGAATAACTGCGTGGACTTTATTCATTTACTTTCTCCATAAAACCATTTAGTTTAGCCTCGTGAGTCAGCTCTTCGATTTCCTTGCGCAAACGCTCATATTCTTGCATTTTGTAGTGCAAAAACTCTACGGTCATGCGTGCTTTTTGTTCCACACCACGCGGTGTAAGCAGATATGCATAAGCCTGCTTATTATCGCTGTTGCGAAAATTATTGATCTTCAAACTGCCCTTTTCAACCAGCGCATTCAGGCAAAAGTTGATTTTACCAAGGCTGACGCCCAGACGTTTCGCCATATCTCTTTGCGAAAGTCCGGGGTTCTCTTCTAACGTTTTGAGCAAGCCGTAATGTGTGGTTTCGTCTAGCATTTATTGTGCGTTCAGTCAGTGAACGGTGCGCATTACATCAGTGTTACGCAACGGCTGTCAAGCCATACGCCCTCAGTAACGTTACAATGTTGCAGTTTTCTGCTCTCAAAATATCCATGACTGATTCAGCTCCACCTAGTTTTCATATTGCAATTGTCCGCTTCTCAGCCTTGGGGGACGTTGTCATGGTGGCTGCTGCGGTACGCGCCTTGCAACTCGGCTTGCCTGAAGCTACGATCACTTGGATAACCAGCCCCTTGGCCTATTCGCTGTTACAAGGCATGCGCGGGATAAATTTCGAGGTAGTTGACAAGCCAAGATCATTAGCAGATTACCGTGCTTTTTACCGAAATTTTAGACCTCAGCGTTTTGATGTCATATTGGCAATGCAGGCTAATTTACGTATCAATCTCCTTTATCCGGCGTTAAAGGCCCCCACTAAAATTGGTTTTGATCGCATTCGCGCGCGCGAGGGGCAGTGGCTATTTTGTAATCAGCGGATTCCTTTCCGTGATAATCATCTTGTCGATAGTTTTCTTGCTTTCGTCGAAATGATTACCGGGAAATCGGCTTCTGCTATTTGGGATTTACCAATTGACGAAAGTGATTTGCAATGGGCACAAGAGCAATTACTCACTTTGCCCAAGCCTTGGGTTGCCATCCACCCTTTCGCAAGTAAAGCTGAACGCAACTGGCCAGCTGAGCGCTATGCAGAAGTTGTAAATCAATCCACCTCTCTCTGGCACTGCGGAATTTTATTTACCGGGGGCAACTCCCCGGTTGAACTGGACTTGTGTGATCGATTGGGGAAATTGGCGCCTAAAAGCACACTAAGTCTTTGTGGTAAAACCACACCAAAACAGCTTGCCGCACTTTTAAGCCTAGCGGATGTCTTAATCGCACCGGATACTGGCTCGGTACATATTGCCAGAGCAATGAACACTCCTGTAATCGGTCTGTATGCTGTCGCCTCACCCAAGCTGACAGGGCCGTACCAGCAAATGGAATATTGTGTGGATCGTTACCCTCAGGCAGTACATAAATTCTTGCGTAAAAATCCAGAGCAACTTCCATGGAATACAAGAGTTCACAACGCAGAAGCAATGTCATTGATTACTGTGGATGATGTCATGCGGCAATTGGAAAACGTACTCGGAAATAAATGAAAAAACTTTTTGATTCCCCTTTTGCTTACACGGCATTGCTCTGGTTACTTCTGCCCTACGTATTTTTCCATCTACTGTGGCGTGGACGAAAGCAACCGGAATATCTAAAACACATCCCTGAACGTTTTGGTTTCTTTTCGATTTCGGCCGACAAACCGGTCATCTGGCTGCACACGGTCTCTGTAGGTGAAACCCGCGCGGCAGCTTCCTTGATTCAGCATTTGATCAGGCAATTTCCCAATCACCAATTACTCCTTACGCACACCACACCTACCGGTCGCGAGGCCAGCGAACAGCTTTACGGCGACAATGTATTACGGGTATATTTGCCATATGACTACCCTTTTGCTGTGCGACGTTTTTTGCATCACTTTCAACCGCGTATTGGTATTCTGTTAGAAACTGAAATCTGGTTTAACCTCATTCACAGTTGCCACTCCATTCACACCCCTTTGTTGTTGCTCAACGCGCGACTTTCGGAAAAATCCTCTGCTCGCTACGCACTTTTTCCAAAGTTGGCCCGTCAGGGATTATCCGAACTTCATTCCACTGCCGCCCAGACAGAATCTGATGCAAAACGGCTTCTATCTTTGGGAGCTGAAAATATTACCCTGATGGGAAATTTGAAGTTTGATATCGAGCCTCCTCCCGCCATGACTGATCTGGGAAAACGACTGCGAATTTCTTTTGGTGCTTCGCGCAATATATTTCTTGCTGCCAGCACACGCGAAGGAGAGGAAGAACTGATTCTTGCTGCGCTTAAGAATATTCAAATACCCGATTTACTCACCATTCTCGTACCTCGCCATCCGCAACGTTTTGATGATGTTGCCACACTTATCGAGTGTGAAGGATTCAAATTTCAACGGCGCAGCAGTAATGAAATTATTCGTGCAGAAACGCAAATTGTACTGGGCGACTCAATGGGGGAAATGTTTGCCTACTATGCAGCGTGCGATGTTGCTTTCATCGGCGGGAGTTTGCTGCCCTTTGGCGGACAGAATCTGATTGAAGCCTGCGCTGTCGGCAAGCCTGTTTTAATTGGTCCGCATACTTACAATTTTGAACAGGCCAGTTTGCTTGCCATTGAATGTGGTGCTGCCCTGCGCATAGCCGATGGAGCAGAAATTACGTCAGCGCTTCAATCTTTATTTTCCAATCCCGGGAAAATACTGACGATGGGAAACGCTGGCTTGGGATTCGTTCGAGTCAATCAAGGCGCAACCGAAAAGGCACTTTCTCTGGTGAGCGCAGCAATCAAATAAGTTTAGTGTAATGCCTGATTAACCGCACTAAGATCTTCCTCTGTCAGCGTACCCACGGCATCTTTCAGATGCAGGCGACTCAGCAGATAATTGTATTCGGCCTGATACAGATCACGGCGGGTTGAATAAAGTTGTTGCTGGGCATTCAACACATCCAGATTAGTACGTACACCCACACTTTGCCCCAGCTTACTTGCCTCCAGCAAACTTTCGCTGGATTTTAAAGCTTGCTGGAGGGCTTTCACTTGAGCGATGCCGCTCACGACACCCAAGTAAGCCTGACGTGTTTGTACTGCAACGCTACGGCGAGCATTTTCCAGATCCTGCCTAGCCTTGTCACGACCCGCTTCCGCTTCACGATATTTTGACTGTGTTACACCACCTTGAAAAAGTGGCATGTTAAGTTGGAGTCCGATTGCTCTGGAAGAAATATCAGATGCGCCAAAAGGACTTCCTGGAACGCCAAAAACTACCGTTGAGCTTTCCAAGCTTCTTGAATAATTTACCACCAAGTCGACCGTCGGCAAATGTCCCCCCATGGCTTTAGACATTTCTTTATCCGATATTTCAGTCGCCGCTTGGGCAATCACGATTTGGATATTATGCATCTGTGCATCTGCAATCCATTTCTCGACATCCGCTGGCTGAGGATCCTCCAACTTGAGTTCTGAACCTAATTTCCGCAGGTCATTTGATGAGGCATTCGTAATTTGTTGCAATGTGCGGTTTTTTATTTCCAAATTGCTCGCCGCTGTAACTTCCTGATAGCCGATCAGATCGTAGCGGGCTTGCGCCTCATAGGTGTCTGTGATTGTGGCTGTGCCGACTTCAAAATTGCGTTTCGCCTGATTGAGCTGTTCGGCTATCGCCTGTTTTTGTGCACCCGTTAATTCCACAGTATCTTGTGCTATAAGTACATCAAAATAACCTTGTGCCACCCTTAAAATCAAATCATGCTCTGCCTGAATGAATTGAGCATCAGAAATTGCCACTTGAATTTCAGATTCAGTGTACGTCTCCCAATTTTGTTGCCGGAATAATGGTTGCGTAAGACTGAGCGTGCCACCTGAGGAATTATAACTCTCACCTGGAATCGACGGAAATCCCGCCACTTGGTAAGAAAACTGATTTTGCATCATATTCGCACTCAAATTTACGCTTGGCAGAAGTGTAGAACGGCCTTGGGTAAGTTTTTCCTTTCCTGCTAGTTGTGCTGAACGTGCAGAAGCGATTACGGCATCCTGATTTAATGCCGCATGATAGGTTTCCAGCAAGTCCGCAGCAAACACAGGATTTGTTGCTATCACTGTTAATACAAATATCGCAATTTTTGACAATTTCATTATCGATGCACCGGACAATACATATTAGACATCTCTAATATTAGAGTGAGACAGTATCGTTTCAACAAGCAAGTATTCAACTGTTACAGAAAGCGCCGCAGTAAATTCCTTAATTCTAGAAAACGAAGCGCTGAGGTTGCGGCGCATTTTGCAAAGGATCAACGCTCGTTTCAAACAAGGTAACCGTTTGGAATTCCTCATCAGCCTTGCGTGTAAATAAACAAGCCTGCATGGCAGGTGCATCACCGATTACTGCAAATAATCTGCCGCCAACTTTCAGGTTCTTCAGCAAAGCAGTCGGCTTTAATGGTACCGAACCTGTCAGGACGATTGCGTCATAGAGTGTCGTGCCCCAACCATTTGCCGCATCACCAACAACGAGCTGAACATTGTCAAAATGGCTTGCCGCCAAATTACGTTCTGCTTGCGCGCTCAACTCCGGCACGATCTCAACACTTGTCACCTTTGCAGCCGTATGGGCCAGAAGTGCGGTCAAATAGCCACTACCAGTCCCTATTTCCAATACCTGATCTGTATGCTTTAAGGCTAATGCCTGCAGCGCGCGAGCTTCCAGCTTCGGTTGCCACATCTTCGCCCCATGACCCAATGGAATATCCAGATCCATAAATGCCAGTGCCCGCTGATTAACCGGGACAAACTGTTCGCGCTTGATCTTTTTTAACAACGCCAACACATCGGCATCGAGCACATCCCAAGGACGAATCTGCTGTTCAACCATATTAAAACGTGCTTGTTCCATGCTGTTGTTCCCCCGCCCCGAAGAGCATTGTCGTTAACTATTAACGCGCAGTATAGCAAGTGCATCCACTATGCTCAACGTTCCCGCATCACTTGCAATTAAATAGGCTTTCCAGTACCTTGCATCCCTCGCTAGGGGTCTCCGTGATGGCGGAGTGAGATATACCCTCTGAACCTGTACGGGTCATGCCGTCGTAGGGAAGCATCAGCAGATGCTTCCTGTTATTGGAGCATCATTAATGAACGCCAATCCTCAATTTTTAGCCCGTTCTGCGCACGTTGACGAGGCGGCCGTCAAGCCACTGCCAAATTCGCGCAAAATGTATGTACAAGGTTCGCGCCCGGACATTCGTGTGCCGATGCGCGAAATAAGCCAGACCTCAACCCATACCAATGCGGGTGAGGAAAGCAATCCCCCGATCTACGTTTACGACTGTTCAGGCCTGTACACTGACCCTGCTGCTAAAATTGATATTCGTTCCGGCTTGCCCGAAATGCGGGCCGCGTGGATCGCCGAGCGCAACGACACAGAACCGTTGACCCAGCTTTCTTCCAAATTCGGTCAACAGCGCCTGAATGACCCCGAACTTGCAGAGATGCGCTTTAATCTTCAACACACACCGCGCAAAGCAAAACCCGGCAAAAACGTTACCCAGATGCACTATGCACGTCAGGGCATCATTACACCGGAGATGGAATATATCGCTATTCGTGAAAACCAAAAGCGCGAAGGTCTTTCCGCAATGCTGCTCCAGCAACATCCCGGTGAAAATTTTGGCGCACACATGCCCAAATCAATCACCCCGGAATTTGTGCGCAGCGAAGTGGCTGCCGGGCGTGCCGTCATCACCGCCAATATTAACCACCCCGAACTTGAGCCGATGATTATTGGCCGCAATTTTCTGGTTAAGATTAATGCCAACATTGGCAACTCGGCGCTTGGTTCCAGCATCCAGGAAGAAGTGGAGAAGATGACCTGGGCAATTCGCTGGGGCGGCGACACGGTGATGGATCTTTCCACCGGCAAGCATATCCATGAAACCCGCGAATGGATTATCCGCAATTCCCCTGTGCCTATTGGCACTGTACCGATCTATCAGGCGCTCGAAAAAGTGAACGGCAAAGCCGAAGACCTGACCTGGGAAATTTTCCGCGACACCTTAATTGAGCAGGCAGAACAAGGCGTGGACTATTTCACCATCCACGCCGGTGTGTTGCTGCGTTACATTCCGATGACCGCAAATCGTATGACCGGCATTGTGTCTCGCGGTGGCTCAATTCTGGCGAAATGGTGTCTGGCGCATCACAAAGAGAATTTCCTCTATACGCACTTTGAAGAAATCTGCGAAATTATGAAAGCGTACGATGTGACCTTTTCGCTGGGCGACGGTCTGCGTCCCGGCTCGGTCTACGACGCCAATGACGAAGCGCAATTGGGCGAACTGAAAACACTGGGCGAACTCACCCAGATCGCATGGAAACATGACGTGCAAGTCATTATCGAAGGCCCAGGCCATGTACCGATGCACATGATCAAAGAGAATATGGACTTGCAATTAAAGCTGTGCCACGAAGCCCCGTTCTACACGCTTGGCCCGCTCACCATGGATATTGCTCCCGGCTATGACCACATCACCAGCGCCATCGGTGCTGCAATGATAGGTTGGTTCGGCACCGCCATGCTTTGTTACGTCACCCCCAAGGAACATCTAGGGCTGCCGAACAAGGCCGACGTAAAGGAAGGCATCATCGCTTACAAGATTGCCGCCCACGCTGCCGACTTGGCCAAAGGGCATCCCGGTGCGCAAGTGCGTGACAATGCCATGAGCAAAGCACGTTTCGAATTCCGCTGGGAAGATCAATTTAATCTCGGCCTGGACCCGGATCGCGCACGCGAGTTCCATGACGAAACGCTGCCCAAGGAGTCGGCCAAAATCGCCCACTTCTGTTCAATGTGCGGCCCTCACTTTTGTTCGATGAAGATTTCCCAGGATGTACGCGATTTCGCCGCCAAGGAAGGACTCTCTGAACAAGCTGCGCTGGAAAAAGGCATGGAAGTAAAGTCTGTTGAGTTTGTAAAACATGGGGCACAGGTCTATCACAAGGCCTGAGGCATATTTGATGATGGAATGCCGAACAGGGTGCGGCGCTTGTTGCATTGCGCCTTCCATCACCTCGCCGCTGCCGGGAATGCCCAATGGCAAACCCGCGGGTTCAGCTTGCGCACAGCTTTCCAGCGATTACGCTTGTAATGCATTTGGCAGCAAAGAGCGCCCATCCTTCTGCTCCGGACTACAGCCTTCTGTGGAAATGTGCGGCATTTCACGCCAAGAATCGCTTGCATACCTTACACAATTGGAACTGGCGACAGCACCACAGGTATAATTCGCCCATGCAACAACGACACCTTCCGTCATTTTCAACCAAAGTTACCTCTCAGTCGCCCTGTAGCGGGCACTGCACCACTGTTTTGGGTGACAATGTTTGCCGCAGTTGCTTGCGCACTTTCGAGGAGGTTACGCGCTGGGTAGAATTGAACGACGAAGAACGATGCTCGGTAAACCGGCGCATTGCCCTTGAACAACTGGAAATATCAATCAGATAAGAAAATTAACCCGGATCAGGACTCCCTCAAATGACACTTATTCAAATACTTATTCTTGCCATCATCCAAGGTGCTGCCGAGTTGTTACCCGTTTCAAGTTCTGCTCACGTTATCGTTGCAGAAAAGCTGATGGGGCTTGATCCTACCAGCCCGGAAATGACACTATTATTGGTCATGCTGCACACAGGAACGATGTTCGCAGTTATTTTATATTTCTGGAAATCATGGAAAAAAAGTTTCTTTTCTTCCAGGAAAATATTTCTGGATTCTTTGAAATTTATTGTAACGGCCACTATCGTAACCGGCATAGTAGGGCTTGCGCTGAAGTTCCTGATTGAGAAGTTTTTCATGGCGGATGTCCCCCATGCGGAGATCGAACAACTGTTTGGCAACATGAATCTAATTTCGCTTGCTCTGGCTGCAGTAGGCTTGCTGATTTTGTATGCAGGTCTTAGAAATCGCTCTGCGACTGAAAAGGAAAAGGCGCTGGAACTTAAAGAGTCTTTCATCGTGGGGGCTGTTCAGGGTATCTGCCTGCCTTTTCGCGGTTTCTCGCGTTCGGGGGCAACAATCTCTACCGGCCTACTATTGGGTATTTCGAGGATAAAAATTGAGGAATTCAGCTTCGCCCTCGCTGTCGTTCTGACGCCTCCCGTCATCGTGCGTGAAGCGTTGCGTTTGTTGCACGACCAGCATGCCACCTCATCTTCTGTATCCGGCTTGGCGCACGTATTTCTGCCCAGCTTGCTGGGAATGGTGTTTAGCTTCGTGGCTGGCCTAGTGGCATTAAAATGGCTTTCAAGCTGGCTTGAGAGCGGTCGCTGGCTTTTGTTTGGAATTTATTGCCTAAGTGCCTCAGCTATTGTTTTTGCACTTCATCAACACGGCATTTAACTGATAGCCCAAACTTGATTTGACACAATCTCTGAGATTGCTACCGTCGCTTTTGCTGCCTTGGGTTCACGCGGTGAATAATTAAACTGCGCGGAAGTGGCCGGTTGCGACAGGCAAAAGCTGGCGTTAGTTCGCGCTCGTCATTCTACTCATTGAGCGTCTCATGCTAAACGTGCATCAAACATAACTTCGAACTTAATTTCTTAAACAGCTTTCTTAGCTGCCACAATTCCTGACTCGTAGTAATTCCAGGTCAATGGCTGTGTAACTTCTCCTGCAGCCACACTTTGATCAATGATTGATAGGGTACGTCTCGTGAGTTCGCCGCTGCTTTGATGGAGTCAAGTAAGTGCTGCGGCAGACGCAGTGAAATAGTTTTAGTCGTTGGCTTAAGATTTGGCAGCACAACACGTTGCGCTTTCGTCCAATCCAAATATTCTGTGGAGTCGTGAGTTTCCCAAAAGACCTGTTCTTCAGCCTCATTGGAAAACTTTGGAAGCGTTTTAAGTTGTTTGCTCATAAATTGTTCTTTCCTTCTTATGCATGTCTCTGGCCGAAATCACACGAATTTTCTCGCCAGCGTTACGCAGGGTGAAAGTGATATGCAACGTTCGCCCTTCATCTGTCTTGCCCAATGCGTGAAAACGACGCTCACCTTCGCTGTGTTTCATGTCTACAAGCAGAAGTAGCGGTTCATTGAAAAACACCTGCTCTGACTCAGCCATTGAAACGCCGTGCTTGTCATTCTTGCGAATGCTCCCTTTATCCCAATCGAAATTGGTAATCTTGGTGAGATCAATCATTTTTGTATATTATGACGATATACAATTAAAAGCAACGCGCTTGTTCTATTTTCTGCTTTTTTGGTTGCTTATAAATCGACCGAATGCTTGGCAGGCGTTTAGAATCAAAATTGGCGCCAACATTATTTATGTTATTTATGTCGCCACATTTGACAGTTAAGTTCCGACGCTGCCTGTCAGTTCCGCATTTGCAGGCCGAGGTAAGTTAGCAGCGAATTGGGTGTTCCTAATGTATTACGCAGATCACGCCCTGCCGATAACAGTAGTGTGTATTTTTCGGAAAAATCCCATCTACTGCCAAAATTAAGAATCAGTTCATCCTGTGTCGATTGAACTGCTTCTTCCTCGTGCAATTCTGCAAGCAGCTCAAAACCCTTCCTGACTTCGCGCGTCAGCACAAATCCGGCAATCCAGCTATCCCCTGATTGAGCCGGACGAAACCAGCGACCCAGCTCAAAGTTGATATCAAAACCCTCAAAGCCGTGCTCGAACTCCAGCGGTAGCAAATATTGTGTGCCCGGATCTCCCAGACCGGTGCTACTGGCCTTGTCCAATAGCGGGAAACCGAATGATGCCTGCGGGTAAGTGGAAATTTGCCAGGCATCGTCACCCGCGTCGTAGAAGCGCCATTTAACTCCAACCAAAGCATCCCCGGCCCCGCTACGGGTCGTTCCAGTTACTTCTTCCTGAAATAGCCAAGGCATTTCGAACTTAAGCTGAATTCGCTCGCCTACGCCATAATTGGCATCAACTAGCGGCAGTTGATATGTGGTCGCAGCCGTAGTTGTGCTAGTCAATGCGGCGATATTAATTTCCCAATGACCGTCTCCGGGCGTACCCGGATCATCGGTAATCATCGGCGGCCCACCAGCAGCCCAAACGGGGGCGGCGAAAAGCATTACAACTAAAATTAACGAGCTTGAATTATTTGAAAAATGCAACGACTTGATCCGCCTGTAATTTGATTTAACGAAATGAAACTATGTTGGATTAAATTTTACTCTGCATCCAATTTGAGCATCTTGTGCATAGGCGCGCAGCTCAGCCTATTGAAGCAGCAAAGTTTCAAAACATCAGCTTTGCACCCACGGCAACCCACTTACGCGCCAGCCATTCCGGGAATTGCGATGCTCGTTTGCATCTTTGTCACCCTCAAAGCCTTCCAAAATATTGTAGACTTCGTTGTAACCGGCTTGTTCGGCTGTTACGGCTGCATTGTGCGAGCGTGCGCCACTGCGGCATATGAACATCACCAGCGCTTCTTTATCTACTTGCTGCTCAAGTGCCGCCAGGAAATTGGAATTTGGCTTCATCCCCGGATAAGTCGCCCATTCGATTTCTACCGCCTTGGGAATGCGCCCAACCCAATCCAACTCAGCCTTGGAGCGCACATCGACCAGCTTTGCTCCGGGAGCCAATTCTAAAATCTCATTGGCCTCAGCCGGCAACAGCGCGCCCGAATATGACGCATTGGCTTGCTTTGCACGCTGCCGTGCCTGTTCCAATATTGAAGATATCTTTCCCATCTCATTACTCCATTCAGTTCATAATTAGCCGCGCAGATGTTATCCTCTACGGCAGAGTTCCCACTATACCGAATGCCGATGAATAATCCCAATCACACTCACTCGCGAGACAAATCCGCTGCTTTTGAACCGGAGCATCCGGCTCGCTTTGCGGCAGCTCAAAAAAGCACTTGGATCAGCATCATTATCAATCTGCTACTTTCCATATTGCAGGTGCTGGCCGGTTTTTTTGGAAAATCTCAATCATTAATGGCGGACGGCCTGCATTCGTTTGCCGACTTGCTTTCCGATGTTCTTGTGCTGTTCGCCAACCGGCATGGCAATCGTCACGCCGACGCTGACCATCCTTACGGGCATGCACGGATCGAAACAGCCACATCGCTCATACTCGGCGTCAGCCTCGCAGCACTGGGTGTCGGACTGCTTATTGCCGCCGGAATACGCTTACAGCACCCGGATCAGGTGCAAACTGTGCATGCGTTTACGTTATGGTTTGCTGTCATCGCGCTTGTTGCCAAAGAAAGTATGTTCCGCTATATGTTGGCTGTTGCCCAGCGGGTTCGTTCGCAAATGTTGGCGGCGAATGCCTGGCATGCCCGTTCTGATGCCGCCTCGTCGCTGGTTGTTATCATCGGTATCGTTGGCAATCTCTTCGGCTATACCTTTCTCGACCTGGTTGCTTCGGCGGTGGTCGGCATCATGATCGCCCACATGGGCATCTCATTTGCGCGCGAGGCACTGTCCGAGTTAATCGACACCGGATTGGAAGAGGCAGAGGTAATTGCTATTCGGAACACGCTTAAATCCACACCGGGGGTAATCGGTCTGCACGAATTACGCACCCGCAAGATGGCTGATAGCGCATTGGTTGATGCGCACATAATTGTCGACCCCAAGATCAGCGTTTCTGAGGGCCATTACATTGCCGAGGCTGCCCGCGCAGCCGTGTTAAATGAGCATCAGGTTATGGACGTAATGGTTCACATTGATTCGGAGGATGATCTTCAAGCCAAACCCAATTCACGCTTGCCGCAGCGACACCTGCTGCTGGCACATCTTGCCAGTCGGCTCAAGTCTGAGATTCCCCCGAATACACACATCGTATTGCATTACTTGAGCGGCATGATTGATGCGGAGATATTCTTTGATTACGCTACCGACACTACAACTTTACAACATATATGCAACCAGATTGCGGCTGATGACAAGTACTTCCGCAGTATCCGTATTTATCAGGGCCGCGCCCCAAATTAGTGCAAAGACACCCCGTCTCGCCCCGTTCAAGGGCGCGTATTGTTTGCCCACCCAAGCTGCAAATATGGCACAATGCCTTCCCTACAAGGCTCCGGGTGATGGCACAATTTCTGCTCTATTCGGGATTGTTTCAGTGATACAATTTTTTTCGCAATACAGCTTCGTTTAAATATTTTTCTTGGGAGATTCGAGTATGTCTAAAACAGCCGCCGACGTTCTTAAACTGATTAAAGAACAGGGCATCAAATTTGTCGATCTACGTTTCACAGACACAAAGGGCAAGGAACAGCACGTTGGCGTGCCTGTTTCCCATTTCGATGCCGATAAGTTCGAAGGTGGTCACGCTTTCGACGGTTCTTCAATCGCCGGCTGGAAGGGTATTCAAGCTTCTGACATGCTGTTATTGCCGGATCCGGATTCGGTTTACATTGATCCATTTTTTGACGAACCGACAATTGTGTTGGCTTGCGATGTGATCGAGCCGACTGACGGCAAGGGCTATGATCGCGATCCGCGCTCTATCGCCAAACGCGCAGAGGCGTATTTAAAATCCACCGGTATCGGGGATGTTGCCAATTTCGGCCCTGAACCAGAATTCTTCATTTTTGATTCCGTTGAGTGGAAAATCGACATGTCCGGCTGTTCCGTCAAGATTAATTCGGAAGAAGCGGCTTGGTCTACTGGCGACAAATTCGACGGCGGCAACACTGGTCACCGTCCTTCCGTTAAGGGTGGCTATTTCCCGGTTCCTCCGGTTGACAGCTTGAACGACATCCGTGCAGCGATGTGTATTGCGCTGGAAGAGATCGGCATCCCCGTTGAAGTTCATCACCACGAAGTTGCGACTGCCGGTCAATGCGAACTGGGCACATTGTTCAATACGCTAACCAAGCGCGCCGACTGGACACAAACCTTGAAGTACGTGGTATTAAATGTTGCCCACCAATATGGCAAAACAGCGACCTTTATGCCTAAGCCTATCGTTGGCGACAATGGTTCCGGTATGCATGTGCATCAATCCATCTGGAAGGGTGGCAAGAATCTGTTTGCAGGCAATGGCTATGCAGGATTGTCAGAGACAGCGTTGTACTACATTGGCGGCATCATCAAGCACGCCAAGGCATTGAATGCGATTACAAACCCCGGCACCAACTCATACAAGCGCTTGGTTCCCCACTACGAAGCTCCGGTAAAATTGGCTTACTCGGCAAAGAACCGTTCCGCATCGATCCGTATTCCTCACGTCGCCAGCGACAAGGCACGCCGTATCGAAACACGTTTCCCGGATCCCTCTGCCAACCCGTACTTGGCATTCTCAGCCTTGCTGATGGCAGGTCTTGATGGTATCCAAAACAAGATCCACCCTGGCGACCCTGCAGATAAGAATCTGTACGACTTGCCTCCTGAAGAAGATGCAAAGATCCCAACCGTGTGCGCTTCGCTGGATGAGGCTTTGGAAAGTCTGAGGAAAGATCATGAGTTCCTGACTCGTGGCGGTGTATTCTCCAAGGACTTTATCGAAGCCTACATCGATTTGAAGTATGAAGAAGTCAATCGTATCCGTATGACCACTCATCCGGTCGAGTTCGACATGTACTACAGCCTCTAAGCAATACTTGAAGCTAATTAAAAACGGGGCCCAAGAGGCTCCGTTTTTTTGTCTGCCCGTTTGTCACTCCATGATCATTACCTTATACTCAAATATCTGTCATCAAGGCACGATTATGAAGTTAAGTTATTTTTTGGTTTTATGGAGCTTGTGTTACAGCAGTTGGGCGCAGGCTGAAATTTACAAGCGCGTGGATGCTGACGGGCATGTAACCTATTCAAGCACACCGCTTAAAGGCGGAAAAAAACTTCATTTGGCACCGCTGCCTACTGTCCCCCCGCGTGTGGCTGCCAAAGATAACTCGGCCGGTTTCCCCCAAGTTGATAGCGCCACCCAAAAAGGCCGCGACAATACGCGCAAACAGATTCTGCAAGACGAGCTGGCTACCGAGGAAAAGGCCTTGGCTGATGCGCATAACAAACTGCAAACCGGCGCTGAAAATCCTGAAACATATACTGATCAAGATGGAAAAGTTTTTCGAAATGTTGCAAAACAAGACGAGAAAATGAATGCGCTGCAGGGCCAAGTGCAGATGCATGAAAAAAATATTTCTGCACTAAAAATTGAACTGTCCAAGATCAGCAATTAATCGCAGTCCAACTGGCATGTTTTCTGCTTAGATAACGCCATGCCAAACTCTTCATTCCCAACTCTTGAGCACCTGTCTACTGCGGTCATCCTTTTGGATCAGGAGTCGCGTGTCGCCTATTTAAATCCCTCTGCCGAACATTTATTCGGGCTTAGTAACTCCAACCAGGTTGGGCATCCCTTGCAGCACGCATTCACGCAGACAGAACAGTTATTCAGCATTATCCAGTCAGCATTATCCAGTAATGCCGGACATATCGAACATGAGCTTACACTGGGTACCCATACAACCGGAAGCAAGCTTCATCTCCGTTGTGACGCCACGCCACTGTATCTCGGCAACTTGGCATTGTTACTTGAGTTTCATACCATCGAACGTCCGTTGCGCCTGGCGCGCGAAGAACAAATGCTGGATCAGACCCAAGCCAACCGTTTATTGCTGCGGAATCTTGCGCATGAAATCAAAAATCCGCTGGGTGGTATCAGGGGTGCCGCACAATTATTGGAACAGGAATTAGAGAAGCCGTCTTTGCGGGAATACACGCAAGTCGTCATTCAGGAAGCGGATCGGCTGCGCTCCTTAATGGAAAAACTGCTGACTCCCCAGCATGCGCCCCATTTTAGTGCGCTCAACATTCATGAGGTTTTAGAACGCGTTCGTAGTGTCGTGCTGGCTGAACTACCGGAAGGTTTGACGATTCAGCGCGATTACGACTTGAGCCTGCCGGAACTGCTTGGCGACAAAGAACAGCTCATTCAGGTCGTTCTCAACATTGTGCGCAACGCAGCGCAAGCCATGCACGGCAAGGGGCAGATCGTACTAAAGACTCGCATCACCCGCCAGGTTACCCTGATGAAAAAACTTCATCGACTTGCCTTGATGGTTCAAATTATCGACAACGGCCCCGGCATTCCCGGCCATTTGCGTGACAAGATTTTTTATCCGCTTGTTTCCGGTCGTGCCGACGGACATGGCTTGGGACTAACCTTGGCACAGGATTTCGTCAGTCAGCACCAAGGTAGTATTGAATTTGAAAGTGATCCGGGGCGTACTTGTTTTACCGTGATGCTACCGCTACCCAACCTAGGAAAATAATAATGTCTAAACCTGTCTGGATTATTGACGACGACCGCTCCATTCGCTGGGTGCTGGAAAAAGCTTTGGGGCGCGAGAACATCGAATATAAAAGCTTTGCTTCTGCCGACGAAGCCTTGGCTGAATTGCCAAGCAGCCTGCCGCAAATGGTCATCAGCGACATCCGCATGCCCGGCAGTTCAGGCCTTGATTTATTGCAAAAGTTGCGCGACGACTTTCCCAATTTGCCGGTCATTATCATGACAGCCTACTCCGATCTGGAAAGTGCTGTTTCCGCTTTTCAGGGCGGCGCATTTGAATATTTGCCCAAGCCATTTGATATCAATCACGCGGTCGAACTGATCCGCCGTGCGCTGGAACAAAGTCAGCGCAAAAATCTGCAAGCCGAAGATTCTCAAAGTGCTCCGGATATCCTCGGCCATGCGCCTTCCATGCAGGAGGTGTTTCGCGCTATCGGACGACTCGCACAGTCCAATGCCACCGTGCTGATTAACGGCGAATCCGGCACGGGTAAAGAGCTGGTCGCACAGGCGCTGCATCGTCACAGTCCGCGCGCGGATAAACCCTTTGTTGCGATCAACACTGCCGCCATTCCCAAAGACTTGCTTGAATCCGAGTTGTTTGGTCACGAGCGCGGTGCCTTCACGGGTGCGACGACTACTCGCCACGGAAGATTTGAACAAGCCGAGGGCGGCACGCTGTTCCTTGATGAAATTGGCGACATGCCTGCCGAGTTGCAAACCAGATTACTGCGTGTTTTGTCGGATGGCAATTTTTATCGTGTTGGTGGACATCAGCCGATTAAAGCCAATGTCCGTATTATTGCCGCCACCCATCAAAATCTCGACGAACGCGTAAAGCTGGGGTTGTTCCGTGAAGATTTATTTCACCGGCTTAATGTTATTCGTTTACGCCTGCCCCCGCTACGCGAGCGACGCGAAGATATTCCACTGCTGGCCAAATATTTCTTGCAAAAGAGCTCCAAAGAATTGGGTGTTGAGCAAAAAACTTTAAGCGAAGCTGCTCTTAATTTTCTCTCTGCACAAGATATTCCTGGCAACGTACGCCAATTGGAAAACCTGTGCCACTGGCTGACAGTTATGACGCCCACTCGTATGGTGGAGATTGCCGACCTGCCCTCCGAATGGCGGGATACGCAAACCAGCAGCACACTCAATCAGGATTGGCGCAGTTCTCTTGCCCAACAAGTCACGCTCGCATTGCAGCGCAACGAGCCGAATATTCTCGACACCCTCACCAAGCAATTCGAAAAAACGCTTATCACCCAAGCGCTGCAACATACCGGCGGACGCCGCATTGAAGCGGCTACACTGCTCGGCATGGGACGCAATACATTGACGCGAAAGATTCAGGAACTGGGGTTGGAGGAAACCTAATCATAGTTAACCTTCATCCCGGTGAATTTTTGCACGAATAACTCCCTCGGCTCAACTTGCCGTATACTCTGCACTATTGTATAGCGATCGGGCTTAAGCAAAAGCGATACGGGAGAGAAACCATGCATAAAAAGTATGCGCAACTGTCCGCATTCACTGTATTAACTTTGACCAGTGCCATGGCACTGGCCGTCCCTTTTAGTTCATTCGACCCGCGTTCCATGGCGATGGGTGGCACGGGTGTGGCGGTTGATGATCCTGCAACGGCTCCTTTCTTTAACCCGGCAATGCTGTCTGAATCTGATCATTCGAAAAAATTCTCGGTTGAGTTCGCCACACTCGGAGTCAGCCTGGTCGACCTTGGCAACCTCCATTCCAATTGGTCGACTATGAATAATGCTGTTTCAGCCCTGCCAAACAACGTCAGCACATTGAGTACTAATGCCAATACACTTTCTAGTAACGCTCCTACTCTCACCAGCAGCATTGCAGCATTATCTACTAGCATAACCAGCCTTGCCTCAGCCACGCCTTCGACCGCAGCAGCCAGTTTAGCCGCTGCATCGACAAATCTATCCGCCGTGACAACAAATATGTCAACAGTTTCATCCAATGTGACAACGGTGGGAAATAACGCAAATACTGTGTCTACTAATATCAATCAAATAAATAAAACCCTTATCAGCTTAAACAATCAGCCAATGCAAGGCGAACTTGGTGCGGCTAGCGTTATCGCCATACCCGGCAAAAATTGGGGTTTTGCTGTTTATGCCAACGCTTGGGCAGCAGTAGGCGGCAGGCTGGAATACAAAGACGCTGGAACTGTTACAACTCTCACTAGCGCGCTGACAACTACCAGCACTAATTTGGTTGGAATAGGTGCCGCCACTGGAAATGCTGCCTCAGCGCTTAGCACAGCAAATACCTCACTTAACACCGCAGTTGGTCTTTGCACAACAGCACTTGTCTCTACCATACCGGGTGCCCAAGCCTGCTCAACAGCTCTAACTAATGCAAACACAGCACTAGGCAATGCACAACCGAGCGTCAACACAGCGTCTTCAACTGTTACAACAAACTCGGCAAACATTACTGCTGCTGCCAATAGCGTTAATAACACTAACAAAACAACTTTTCAATCTGTAGTGCATATTCGTGGGGTCGCAGTAACTGAATATGGGGCCTCTATTTCTCATGGTCTGGTTTCTAACGATGTCGCCTGGTCGTGGGGTATTACGCCCAAGGTTATGCAAATGCGTTTGTATGACGCCACAATTGGTTCATCCAGCACCTTAAGCAATGCAACTAGCAATGACTATCTCGCTTACTACAGCACATTAAATTTTGATGCCGGAATTGCCAAAACCTATCTCAACGGTTGGCGCACCGGCCTTGTCGTAAAGAATGTCATACCACAGACGTTTGATTTTAAAAATGCACTGACACCAGGTGCCACACCCGTTGCCGATGGTTCAAAACTTAACCTTAGTCCTCAAGTTCGTGCCGGAATTTCATATGAGCAAATTAATTGGTTCAATCTGGCGCTTGACGCGGATTTGACCAAAAATGATCCGGCAGGCCTTGAAAATCCAAGCCAGTATGTTGCGGTGGGCGGGGAATTCAGCACTTCAGGCTGGGCTCAAATTCGGGCTGGTTATCGTGCTGACTTGGTCAATTCGGCTCTCAGCCAAGTTTCGATTGGCTTGGGTATTTCACCACGTCTTCCTTATTACAAACCTCATTTGGATCTTGCTATTACAGCAAGCCCCAACATATTCAACAATGGATACAATGCGGCAACCCAGGTGGGTGCCTATTTACAGTTCGGATTAAATTTCTAATTTTTCAGCACTCGTTTTCAACACTTTGGTGTAATACTTTGGAAACGATATTTAATCGTGTCCGACCGGGTCAAATATCCTCGCCGCATTTTTCCAAGCACCTTTCTGATTTTTCTGACAGAATTCAGTCACTAATACATAAGAGCCACATTGCCACCACCAGAAAGTGCGCCTTCATGTCTCTTAAAAAATTTCGCAGAACGAAAAAGGAAATTTAAATGGATAAAAAATATTTACAATTATCTGCCCTCGCGCTCTTATTGATAAGCAGCTCTGTCGCGCTGGCAATGCCTTTTGATTCGTTCGATCCCCGCTCAATGGGTATGGGTACCACAGGCGTCGCTGTAGGAGACCCCTCTCTCGCCCCATTCTTTAACCCAGCAATGCTGACAGCGACTGATCCGTCGAAAAAGTACTCAATTGAATTTCCGGTCGTCGGTGCACGCTTGTATGACCCTGGCAATCTGCGTAACAATTTGTCGACCTTGAGTGACAATATCAATGCATTGTCAGCCTCAATTACAGCGGCAAACGCTACCGCTAACAGCACCAATCCAACGGTACTCGCACAGTTACCAGGCAACATGACAACAGTCGCCAACAACATCGACAAAGTCAACAGCAACCTAAGCGCTTTAAACAATAAGCCGCTGCAGGGAGAGTTCGGCGCAGCGGCAGTTATCGGTATTCCAGCAACAAATTGGGGGTTTGCGTTTTATGCGGATGCATGGGGCGCAATGGGAGGCACAGTTGAATACACTGATGCCACAACTCTCTCCAACTTATCCACTTCAGTAAGATCTGCTGCAAACGCTTTATCTGCAACAACCACGAGCGGCGTCACAGCATGCCAAAATGTGGCTACCGGTCACGGCTCTCAGGCTGATATCACTACTTGTTTGAATGCTGCAAGCAATGTCAACTCACAATTAGTGAATGCTCAAGGTGCAATCCAGTTTGCTACTAACACTGGCATTACCTCTAAAATTCATATTCGCGGAGTTGCAATTGAAGAAAGCGGTTTGTCTATTTCCCACAGTTTTATCGCAAAAGACCAGTCATCATGGTCTATTGGCTTCACTCCAAAGGTCATGAACCTTCAGCTATTTGATGCGTTGTTAGCTGCAAACAATGGAACCAGCACATCGGGTATTACCGGTAATGATTATTTAGCCAAGTACAACACATTAAACCTCGACGTGGGTGTTGCAAAAAGCTATAACAATGGTTGGCGCACCGGCGTAGTGGTAAAAAACGTGGTGCCGCAGACCTTTGATTTCAAGAATGCGCCCCAACTTGGCGTTGGTGCCACACCGATACCCGATGGCGCCACACTGACCATGAATCCTCAAGCCCGCTTTGGCGTATCTCACGAAAACGCATGGTCCACCATTGCGTTTGATATGGATATAACTAAAAACAATCCGGCTGGCCTCGAAAATCAATCTCAGTTCGTTGGTATCGGAGGGGAGTTAAGTGCATGGGGCTGGGCACAAATTCGCGCGGGTTACCGCACTGATTTGGTAACCTCTGGACAACAACTGATCTCGTTAGGCTTTGGCCTCTCCCCGCGGATTCCTTACTTCAAGCCGCATCTTGATTTCGCCGTTTCAGCCAGCCCGAACATTATAGCCAACGGATGGAACAACGCTTCGCAAGTCGGTGCCTCGTTAAAGCTGGGGTTAAACTATTAATTTGTTTTCCAATAAACAACCCGCGATTCCCACCATGCCGTAGTAATATCTGCGGATTGATTCTTTTGTGCTGGCGGTGGTGTAATAGGCTCTGCGCCAGTCGCTTTATCAACGATGCGCTTGGCGAGTTGGCTCATATCTAGTCTGCTTGAGCGTTTAGGCATGGTGGTAGAAGTATCCCATTGCCGGATGTTAACCGTCAACACCTGAAATTTCAAACTGAGACACTACCTGACTCTCGACTTGCTTGGTTAGTGTTTCATTTATATGCCACCTTTGGGCTAACCCCTGTAACTTCTTGGAAGGAAAGTCACAATTATCATCATGGTCACGTAGGCGAGATCAACCGGATAAGCGCTGTGGTCTTTCCGTTGATTACGACCAAAATGTGGCATGAGGCCTCTAGGGTGGAACGCGCTCGTTATCACCTAGAGAGACACCCATTGGTTATGCTGTTTGGCTATATCACGATCTTTGCTTTTAGTATTTGCATATTGCCTTTGTTACGCAGTCCATCCAAGCATCTGGATTCGCTGGTGTCGATAGTTGTGCATGTTGGATTGATCGCGGTGCCTTTTGATCTATGCATGGTTGACATCAAAAGAAGGGCATGATTTTCTTCGACGCGATGATTACCAGCCCGCAGGCAACATGGTGAAAAGTGAGCTGTTTATGTTTGACAATGATTTAGATGATGATTTTGAATTGTCCAATCACCAACTCAATATGAAGTTGCGCGATTTCATAGAAGATCATTTTATTCAATTCCAACATCGTCCTTACTTAAAATCCCCATATAAGTAATAAGTAGCTATCGAATTCACACTCGACAGCCATTTTATAGTCATCGTCGCCTCTCAAAACAAGGCGGAAAAAGCTAAGCTGGAGTGGTCAAATAAACAAAATGCGACACCGTGGCCAATCTCTGATACTATTTGCGACATACAGCTATGTTTGAGACATAGAAGAAACACTAAATGCGACAACAAGACCTCTATCTGAATGAAGAGCTTTCGTCCGCTGAACGACGCGCGGTACAGCGTCGTGTGCAAAAAGGCGAACTCCACCGTATTGCCCCAGGCATCTTTACTCCACTGGCAGAAAACCAGTGGGCAACACTCCTTCAACGAGAAAAGCTGCGTTTCCTGGCAGCGCAATTTCCGAATACTGTTGTTGGTTACCGCAGCGCTTTCGATGGCATGGGGGGGCGTGATGGGGTGATTTTCTTGAACTCCACTTACAATCGTAGCCACCAATATCCAGGTCTGACGGTAGCACTAATCAAGGGTGTCGGGCCGCAAGCTGGCGATCAGCCTATCAGCGGCAAGAGCATCTACTTCCCCAGCCTTCCCCGTGTGATGCTTGAAAACCTGACCATAGACCGTCATCCACTGCATCGTTGCGCATCCATCGACAAAGTCGAAGAGCGACTTGCCATGATATGCGAATCACGCGGAGAAAGTCATTTGAATGTTCTTCGCGACGAGGCTCGGCAACTCGCGCCGTCGCTTGGCCTCATGCGCGAATACGAGAAACTCGACAAGTTGATTGGTGCAATTCTCGGTACCCGTCAAGATCATGTTCTTGCCGATCCATCCGCTCGTGCTTCTGCCATAGGTCTGCCGTACGATACGGCTCGAATCGCACTGTTCGATACCTTGGTGACCAAACTACGAACCAGCAGTTTCACCCCGCAGCCGGATAAAACCGGCAATGGCAATGCGACCGCCAACCAAGCATTCTTGGAGTCATACTTCAGTAACTTTATTGAAGGGACTGAGTTCGAAATCGGCGAAGCCCGCGACATCGTTATGCACGGCAAGATTGCCGAAAAGAGACCCAAGGACAGCCACGACATTATCGGTGTATTCCAGCAAATCATGCACCCCGGCTGGAGATCGCAGACGCTCTCCACCACGCCGCAAGTAATAGAACAGCTGCGCGCGCGCCACAAAGAGATGATGCATGCGCGCCCAGAAATCGATCCGGGCGAATTCAAGGACCGCATGAACTATGCAGGTAACACATCATTCGTAGCCCCTGAGCGGGTGCGCGGTACACTGGTGGAAGGTGCAAAAAGGCTAGCCGATGTATCACCAGGAATGCCTCGCGCATTGCTGGCGATGTTCCTTGTCGCCGAAGTGCATCCCTTTCTCGACGGCAATGGACGCTTGGCTCGACTGGTAATGAACGCTGAGTTTTCTGCCGCAGGCGAGTGCCGCATCATTGTCCCTACCCTCGCAAGAGAAGAGTACATGGATTGCCTGCGAAAACTTACCCGGCAAGGTGATGCGGATGGATTTATCCGTTACATGACATGGCTACAGCAGTGGAGTGCAGGCTTCGACTATGAAAATCTCGATACTGTGATCGAGGAGATGAAGACGCTCAACGCGTTTGAACGGTCGCGGGTTGACTTTCGGTTACTGGCGAAGGACTAAGTTCAATTTGTGCCATGCCACTAAAAGAGTGCAATTCGGATTCACACTAATCGGCCTTACCGGACTCTGTCGTTCTTATAGAAATTGTTTCGGTTTGACCTGCTGGAGTGTCCGGTTGTTATTTTTTCAAACTTACTCTATCACCGCCTTGAATTCAGAAGAATTTCCAGAAAGCAGACTGTCACAGTTTGATACAAGGGATGTGACCCAACTTGTCAGTTGTAGCTGCTATTCTCTTCCGTGTTGGCGAATCGCAGAAACGCTGACTTTATGATTTCTTCCAATGATAGTTTAAGAAGTGAACTTATCTAATTCTGATACTACCCAGTGATATCCGATTCTTTCCTGCTCAAGTCTTAAGTTCTTGCGTATTCGATTGTCCCGCAAATCATCATATAGCATCTTCTCCTCTAGACTTAGTCTGGGCAAATCACGACATGTTTGCTTCTCATCATCCCCCCATTGCGACTCGAATTTTAGCAAGGTGGCACGATCCATTAAAATTGATTCAACATGACTAAAGTGGTTACGTAGCTGATCAAGAATTGCGAAGCCATGTGTATCTATATCGCCCCAATACTGTATACGGCAATGCGACAGCCATTCGGCCTTGCTTAACGTTTCAAAACCGTACCCTTTTCCGAAGATAACCATGCTGTCCTTAATCAGAGGAAAAGCCAAAAAATTAATTTCATTCTCGGTGATGAAAACACGCGTGACATTCAAATTAAGTTTGGAAAAGCTCTCAGCATCAAGGGTTATGTCCTGGACAAAGTCACCCGGCAACAGGGCATGTGCTGGATCGAGGATGCGAAAGCGGATAAGCATCGTTTTTTCACAAAATCCGTAACGCTTTGCGAATTGGCTTACTCCAGATGCTCTCGGATCAATTGCTTCTGACGGCAAAACGATATCCAGCAACTCCATCAATACGCCAAGATGTGCTTCAATGAACTTGCTGTGTATACTAGGAATGTCCACCTGCCTGAGGTATACGTTAGGACGGGGATGAACACTGATCCAAGCGACAATTTCTAGTAATAAGTTCCACTCGTCAGAAAGCTCCAGTGCGCGTATTGGACGTTTTGCCAACCATGCCAGCAATTGTGGTTGACGCTGGCGTGTCACGTCTAACAACAATTGGAAGCGCTTTGTATCCCGTAACTTTCCAACAAGCGCCAGGGCGTCCTCGATGGTATCAATCCATACCTCTTGAGGCACCGCATTTGCACCAAACACCCGGTGCTTGAACTCACGCATCTCAACCCGGCAGTGCGGCATTACCCGAATTTCACCTACCCAAACCCGTACCTCGTCAAACCGCTCTGCCATTTCAGCTGACGTGGGGCACTTGAGAACTAGTCGTTTAGGAAAAAGTGTCTCATCAGTTACAAGGCAAGCCAGCAACTCCCCCCGTTCCCACAGCTTTTTCAGCTGGGTGCGCAGATCTTCCGGCCTTGTCCAGTTCATCCAGTTACCTTCGATTTCTCCGCGCGATACTCCTCAATCGTAAGATTGCGTAGTTTGGAGGCACGGCCATCTTCGTTGTGTACAAACCCAACGCTGGATACAAACGGTTCGATGATGTGGATTTTTTGTAGCGGTGTGACAATCAGAAGTTGCAAGTTGAGTTGTGCAAACAACTTCAATCCATATTGTGCCGATTCATCTGACCCGCGCCCGAATGCTTCGTCGATTACCACGAAACGGAAAGTTTTGGAGCGCACTACTCCCCACTCCAAGCCGAACTGATAAGCCAAGCTTGCCGCTAAAATAGTGTAAGCCAATTTTTCTTTTTGTCCTCCCGACTTTCCACCGGAGTCAGAATAGTGCTCATGCTCTTTGTCGTCCTCGCGCCAACGCTCACTAGCTGCAAATACGAACCAATTGCGCACATCGGTAACCTTGACCGACCAGCGACGGTCTGGTTCAGTTTGCCCCACACGTCCGCGAAAGCGCTCAATAATATGTTTCACCTGCATGAACTTGGCTTCGGAATATTGTGTATCGTCGGAGCCGGTCAGTGCGCCTTCAGTACAGGCGCGCAGCTCGGTTTGGAAATCTCGAATGTCGACATCCGGTGTCAACTGAGCTTCCAGAACAATATAACGGCCAGTGTTGTAGTCGATCTGTGTGAGCGACTCGTTAATACGCGTAATACGTTCCTTGATCGTTTCTCTTTCACGCGCCAACTGCGACTGGAAGTTTGCCACTTCGCGGATGGTATTTTCGTTCAATAGTTCTTTGAAACGCAACTCGAAGCGGGGAAGATCGTCGGCCTGTAGCTTGTCTAGCATGTTGCGGAACTCGAAAGCGGCTTCGATGCTGGCATCAACTTCGGCTGTCTCAAGTTTGAACTGTTCTTTGTAGGCGGCCATTGCTTGAATAATCTTGTCACGCAAACGTTTGAGCTTCCCGTCCTCGGAATCAATCTTTGCTTGCAACCATTCGCGCATATCACGCTCGCGATTGTCACAAGATTCAACCGTAAATTGATGCTCGCCCAACGCCTCGTTACGCACTGCCTCGAGTCGTTCAAAGTAGACAGCATGCGTCTCAGTGGTCGGATCATCCAATAGCGCCTGTGCTTGCTCTCGCAAGACTTCTGCATCGCTATTTTTCTGTTCAACTTTGGAACGTTTGTCCTTAAACACTTCCAGCTTATTTTTCGTCTCATCCAAAACAGAAGCTGCAATTTTCAACCGATCAGAAAGTTGCTTCAGCAAATCTGAAGCAGACTCCAGACTTTGCTTTTCCTGCTGTAGCTTTGCAATCTCAAATGCCAGCGATGACCAGTCTAGCTCGCGATAATCTACGTATTCGTCCAGCTTCGACAACGCATCGATACGTTCCTTGATCCCATTCTGCTCCGATTGAATCTTGCCAATGACGCTGCCTAACTCACCGAGGCTCGACTCTAACTTCCTTGCCTTGGCTTCGATGGCCGCAATTTTTGCCGTATTACTCCAACCCAGTACATAGCGCCCACGATCATCCAGGCGATGGCGGTCATCTTTTTCGTGGCGTTCTCCTCCTGCTTTGATCTGACCCGCACGAGTAATAGCCCGCGTTTCACGGCGGAACTGTTCCTGTGTAGCGCAACATGCCACATCGAAACGATGCACCAACTCGCGTTCAAGCCAATCGTAGAAGGGAGAGTCTGGTTTGATGGACAATTTGCGGGCCAGTGAATCCCGATGCAGGTTGGGCAGTTCGCCACGAGCGCTCTGGCGCACACGAAAATAGACCAACCGCCCCTTAAGGTGCGTTCTATCAACCCAATCCGCCACCGCTGCATAATGCTCGTCTGGTACCAGAAGCGACAAACCGAAACTCCGCAATAACCGTTCAGCGGCACCTTCCCAGTCACGCTCATCGTCACGCACTTGGATGAGCTCACCTGCAAATGGCATTTCACCTTCGGACAAACCCAATGCATCACATAAGGCTGAACGCATTCCTACTTGTTCGGCGGAAATATTGCTGCGACGAGATTTTAGGCTCTTGATCTCAGCAGAAAGCTCATCATGATTCTGCTTGCCTTGACGCAAAGTTACCGCGTGCTCGGTAAGTGCGTTTTGCAGATTCGCTTCATGAGATTTCAACCCGCTGCCAAGTTTGGCAAAACGACTCCGCAGCACAAGGAATTCGTCCTCTGATTGTGCAGGCTCTTCATTAACGGCATGTACTAACTTTCCGTATCTTTTCGCTTTCTCCTGTCGCCTTTCCCGTTCGGAATTTTTGCTGCGAATATCGGCGGACAATCGCTCAATCCGATCTCCGCCGTTCTCGGCAATATTTCGCTTGAGTTCGACTTCGATAGTTTGCTGCTCGTCGTGCAATACTTCCAAATGCCTGATCTGAGTATTTTGCCGTTGCAACTCTTCGGCATAACTGGTGATGCGTTTTTCCAACAAGCCAAGTTTTAAGTTTGCAAAGTATGTTCTAAGCGCTTCGCGGCAGTTGCGCAGTTCATCGACTTGCGAATCAAGCGCCGAATGACGCTCACAGTCAGCGACCAATGGTAATAGCTGTTCCACTTGGCGCTTAGCTTTGACTACGGCCTCGTGCGCCCTGTTCAGATCATCGAAGTGACTAATCAACGCAGTCACACGTGGCGCAACATCAAAGGGTTCGAGCATGTGGCTGCGCACGAAATCGGTCAGATTTCCCACCGACTTCATCGAAACTGTCTGGTGGAAAAGTTCTAGCGCCTGTTCATTCTCGATGCCAAAGCGACGACGAAACCAAGCTCCATAAGGTGGAAAACTATCGAACACTTCTGCCCCCAAGCCACGCAGCTTCTTCCGCAGTGCGGCGATATCTGTACCGAAGTGTGCGAAATCTGTGGCAATCGACAAAGCACGTTCAGCGCAAACAAAAAATCGAGCAGGCTGCCCCTGTGCTTCCTTCATCCAAAAGACCTGAGCCAATGTCACCGTCTGGTCATAGCCCGTATTGCGAAAAACTCCCAGAATCACCGAATAGTTATTGTGATCGCGCAGCGCCACTGGCTTAGCTGTTCCACTCACTTCATTGCGCTCGGACTTATAGTGCCCAAGCACGTACGAACGCAAAGTCCGTTCCTTGCTGTCGGCACCAGCGGCCTTGTTATAAGCAATACGGTTCGCCGGCACCAGCAGTGTGGTGACTGCATCCACCAGCGTGGACTTGCCTGATCCAATATCACCGGTGAGCAAGGCGTTCTTGCCATCTGGATTCAAAGCCCACACGCGCCCGTCAAAAGTACCCCAGTTGAACACCTCCAAGTGATGCAGGCGAAAACCAGCGAGCTCATCGTCAGCCACAAAATCTAATCCAGAGGTTTGTGTATCACTCATCGGCAGCCACTCCCGAACCGCGCTGTGCCAGATCTGCGGCAAGCCGTGTATCAAAATTTGCCAACCATTGAGCGTCCACAAAGGCTTTCAGGATGCGTCTCACCTCAAACACCGCAGCCTGCCCGCCCTGATTTGAAAGACTGGTTTTAAGTCTGCGCAGGAATCCCAGTTCAACGATTTTGTTGAGATGAGTTTCGATTTGGTCGATCAGCTTTGCTTCATTGCTACTCTCGGGCAGAAATACCCGCACCAGCTCTACGATCTCATCGCGCGTAAGCACAAGCCGTGTGTCGCTGCCGCTCGCATCGAACTCGACCAATTTTTTGCGTAGCAGCGCCAATAGCAAACTCACCGGAAACGACAGCGGACGTCTTGCAATCAAGCGTGGAAGTTTTGGCGCTGCGTCATCATCCACCTCCGGTCGTGATCGCAAGAAGGCGTATCCTTCGGCCTCGTCAAGCACCAGTTCCAGCCCCAGCACAGCCACGTAATCACGCACCCGCGCTTGCAGGTTAATCAAGCCACTCCAAAGATTGGTCTCCCCTTCCTGATAAATCACTCCTTTGAGGAGAAGGATGACCAAGGTCGATAAGTCATTCGGTATGGCGGCGTTATCCGGTTTTAATTCTGGCTCTGTCATCTTCATCTCACAAATATCACACGCGGCAAATGCGCCCGTTTGGCATATTCCTGCCCATCTCGCCCGGCGTGATTCCAGACAATAGTCTCGACCGCATCCTCTTCTATCACGGTCGTGAAGGTATCACCTGCCAGTTGCAGGTACGCCACCAATTCTGCTAGGCCGTGCTGCAGCGGCTGCATTTCAGTAAGTTCGCGCAAGGTAACTTGCGAACTATCCTGCAAGGCGTGACGGATATGCCGAACCAGATGTGCTCTGTCGATCACGACTTGTGAATACAGCGCCGCCGCATCCAGATCAGCATCACCGGACTCCAATTCTATATCGGCTATTAACGGTTTGAAGGCAGCCGTATAGAGCGGTCGCTCCATCGGCAATTCTATGACAGATGACGTGTCCGCGATGGTCATCACCTCACCTGCCGGCGGAGACTCTCGCAATGCAAGCGATTTGGCTTCAATGCCATGCAGAATATCCATGATGCGACGGTTTTCCAGCCATGCCTGATCGTCCAGAAAACGACGCAGTTGTTGCGAAAGTTGGGCTACGGTACGCTGAGTGTGCTCTCCAGCCTCCAGCCAGTCGTAATGAACACGGCGAGTGCGGGCATCAGGCTTAAGCTCGCTGACTGGTGGCAGGGACAACACGTGTTCGAGCAAGGCTGACAATTCTTCCTGTCGGCTACTGGACATCAAGAAATCCCAAAAAGCGCGGAAACTTCGGCCCTGATCCGAGTCGGCAATGGCATCGCGCTCACCCATGATTTCTTCCAACAAATCACCTTTTGAGCCTTCCCACAGTGTAATGCGTTCCCGCACACGTCGATCCAACCCGCGAAAATTTTGCTCAACCTCGCGAAAATCCGTGAGTAGTTCGCGTGCAAGTTGAATGAATTGTTGGAAGCGATCCTTTAACGCCGTGTCGTCCAATAGCGGTATGTCTCCGGCCAACACGCTGGCGATTTCTGCGTCAATCTCATCGCGCTTCTTGTGCAATTCCACAATGCGCAATTGAGGGTCAGTTTCGCTGCCCTCGCTCATCTGCTTAAGCAGTTCAAATAGCGTAAGCAATCGTGATTCAGTACCTATGAAGCTGCGCTTAGTAAGTGACCCCAGCCATGCAATCACCTTCTCGGTGTGTGGCGTGAGGTCAAAATGCGGTTCATCTGAATCTTGTCGGTAAAACTTGCGCAACCAGCCCTTCTCAAGGCTCGCCCAGTCATTGAGATAGTCAAGAGCCAACTTTGGAAAAGCATCCGAACCCAATTGCTCGCGCAGGGAAAACAGTTCATCTTCCAGAGCCTCGCTCAAATCCGCCTGCGATATAACACGCACATTTGGTACGATGAACACCCGCTGCAGAAAGCTCGCCACCAGCGGTGCATGATCCGAGCGCAGCAACCGCCAAGCCGGGTGGCTCTGTCGCATTTGGTCAAGGCTGGCATAATCAAGACTCAATTAATATTCCACCAGTATTTTGTTTAAATTTGAATAAGGTGCATGTTGATTTATCAAATATCAGGCCGGTCATACATCCAAGCAAACTACCCATGTTCTTTTGGGAACGTCGGATTATTGCCATCCTACTACAGGCCGACTTTTACTGTTTACTGATAGTTTATCCTAGCCAGAATGCGACTGACTATGATGCCAGTCGCATTACCACAATTGCTAAATTTCAATCTGCTCGGCAATCTCCAAGGCATCATCGACCTCAATGCCCAAGTATCGAATTGTGCTTTCCAGCCGACTATGACCAAGCAGTAATTGGACTGCGCGAATGTTCTTCGTGCTCCGATATATTAGAGTCGCTTTTGTACGGCGCATCGTATGGGTACCATAATTCGCCGGATCCAGACCGATTGAGCCAACCCACCGATGCACGATTCGTGCGTACTGCCGTGTTGTGATATGAGGGGATTTGCTCAGCCGACTTGGAAAAAGGTACTGTTCTGAATTCAGATTCGCCTTAGCAATCCATGCAGCCACAGCATCTCGGGTTTGCTCAGTTATCTCGAACTGGACTGGTCGTTTAGTTTTCTGCTGCATGACAATTGCCCTGGACATGATTTGTTTACCATGAGCGATGTCGCGCACGTGTAGATCAACTAAATCGCAGCCGCGCAGCTTGCTGTCAATTGCGAGGTCGAATAATGCGAGGTCCCTAATGCGTTTGTCCAGTTGAAGATGAATGCGAATGGCCCAGATGTCCTTTAATTTTAGCGGAGACTTTTGGCCAATTAGTTTTCCCTTGTTCCATGGCTCGTGAGTATGAGTGGTGTTCATGACTGACTCCTTATGTGATTGAAGGAATCTCTTTGACAACTATTTGCAGGGTATTATTCATGATAGTCTCCGTTGTAGGTCATGAATTGATGGTGAAAACGCGCGAAGGCAAGGTGCTGAAGCTGAGTCTTGCTGACAATACTAAAGTTAGCGTTCTATCCACGCTCAGTCTGAATCACATCAAAAAAGGAAGTTTCGTCGGAGTGACAGCAATCCAAGCTGGCCCAGGAACACCTCTGCGAGCAAGGGAAGTGCATATTTTTCCAGAATCAATGCGCGGAACAGGTGAAGGGCATTATGACTGGGATCTCGAACCAGGTTCAAGTATGACTAACGCAAACGTGGATGCTATCGTCACTGCCAACAATGGCAAGATACTGACGTTAAGTTATAAAGAAGGTAGCCAGAAAATCATCGTGCCAGAAGGAGTGCCCATCATTACCATCAGTTCTGGAGATAAATCTTTGCTTACGGCTGGGGCTCAGATATTTGTCGTCTCACAGCAAAACTCTGACGGAAATTTGATGGCATCGCGAATATTAGTTGGGAAAGATGGTATAGCGCCACCAATGTAAGTACATCTAATCGTTACAATAAACAGATGGTCAGCGTTGGCAGTTAAAGTTAGGCAGCATCTTGTCATTGTCTTCTCTTTAGGGTGGCGCAAGGTATATTAGCAATAATATAAAGTCTTTAGTCCCAAGACACAACTGCCAACGGTGAATTTTGGATGTGAGCTTTAAGCCGCTGCCCACTTGCACGTATAGTATTCTCTGTCTGTATTGGCTTGAACCTTGAATTTCATTGCCAACTCTTTTCGACTTAGCAAGATTGAATTCAAATACTGAGCCGCGACCTAAATGAGATCGACAGTATAGTTCATGCTATAGCTTTAAGACCCTACCAGCGTAAATTCGATTACCAATTCATTTTGTACGGCCAAGAAACCTCCTAAAGCCGAGTATGGTTGTATACCAAAATCAGACTGACGTAATACAAAAGATCCGCTGGCAGTAATACGACTTGGCAACACTTCCGCATTCAACGGTATCAGCATGTTATGTTGTTGTCCATGTAGTTCAACCTGAACTTCAACGGCTAGTTTTGGTAATTCTCCAGCGACATGTACCGAATGAATTCGAACGAATGGAAAACGATCAGCTTGAAGGTTGTCATCACCAAGCATGTGGTCTCGCGTGCGCTTAATACCATCAATGCTTAGCTCAGAAGCAAATTCTTCACCTGGTTTTATACTGTCTTCTGGGTTGTCAAACCCTAACTGACTCAGGCGAAACTCTAAGTCAAAACGTGCATCAAGTGTTCCTTTGTTGGGAAGATATACAAACCCGGTAAAATCGGGTGACGATAGAACATGATTATGTCCTAATGCAGGTGCACGTCCCCCGCGAAAAGCATAGATTTTAATGATCGACAACTTTGGATTGAGCACGAATGTTTTACCATCCGTTTTTCCAAGATTTGAGTAACTATCATGAAGACTCAATTGAAGGTTTGGGTTATCTTCAGCATTCTTACTTGATTTGGATAAAGCTAAAGAATTCGAGCAGCCGATAATGTATGTAGAAAGACTTACGCTGACTAATACATTAAATATTTTTTGAATGTTCATCGTCGAAATTTTTTGCAAAGTGTGTCATACATCTCGAATGGGCACTTGCCCACGAGTTGGCTTGGTTTGTGAATTCCAATAATCTGAAAATCTTCAGCGCTGGACTTTCTAACATTTGGAAAATCGGTCAACTTTTCAACTCTAGCTCGATTAACTTTGCTCGGATTCATGATGTAATATTGCCAGTATGATCAAAATTGCCTTCCCCAAGGTACCATAGTCGAAGTAGGGTAGCTGAGCGCAGTTGCCTGCGCTCAGCCCCCTCAGAACCGGACGTGGGTCTTTCGATCCATACGGCTCAAGCCTCTGCAAAGGCATCTTTCGACACCCGGTTTCACAACTGTTAACTCGGCAAACTTAATATCTCCTGGGGCAATTGAGATGGTGCATGCGAAGATTACTGGCTGCATTCGACCCGCCCTCGGTTCTTTTCACAATATAGCAAACATCCCAGTCGATGTCCTTTGTGATTGGTTCCTGACAGTTTGTACACAGGCCATCTTGTCGTAGCCAAACACTGTAAAGTTTCCGGCGACCTCTCGGTGAGCGCAGCATTTTCTTGCCCCATCGGGTTTCGAAATACGGCTCCCAGTGCGGGTCGTGCGGATTAGCATCAGCTTTGATTTTGATATGCCGCTGTATTGGCGTGGCCGATTCTTGAAGCAGGATATTCTCTCTTCGTTTGCCATCCTCTTTTTCTTCTGTGGCGGCAAATACCCAGTTCCGAAGACCCTTGGATACAAAATACCTATCCTTGATCCATCTGGTATCTTTATTTGGGTGCCGTCTTGTCGCCCATTGCCACAGCATTGACCAGACACAGCTATCAATCCGACTGAAGGTTTCCTTGGCGACTACATGGCTGTGATAGTTCGCCCATCCCCGTAAAACAGGATTGAGCAGCCTGATCAGATTTGCCTGTTTAGCCGTCTTGTTGCCATTGATGATCCATCGGATTTTATCGAGATGTGCTTTGATATTCGCTTTCGACGGCTTCATCAACAGCTTGTCGTTATACTTGCGAATGTTCCATCCGAGGAAATCAAACCCTTCCCTGATGTGCGTTATTTTGGTCTTCTCCGGTGATAGAACTAAACCTCGCTCTGCCAGAAATTCAACCACTGCGGGTTTGTTCCCCCGCATCGGCAGTTGCGCGTTCCGGCCTGAACCCGTAAGAATTCAAGTCGGCAGTGGTTTCCGCAATGGGTTCCAACGCCAGCAGATGCAACGCTTGCATGGCGCGGCATTTCATTACGGGGATGCCGAGCGGCCTTGTCTTGCCGTTCTTCTTCGGAATTAATACCCTCCGAAGCGGAAGCGGCAAATATCCCCGCCGCTTCATCGACGCGATCGCGTTGATCTTTGCCTCCGGTGTTTTCCATGTAACCTTGTCCACACCGGGGGTGTTGTCGGGTAGCGGCGGCACATCTCTGTATCGCCGCCCCCTAAGAACCGTACGTGCACCTCACGACGCATACGGCTCAAGCCTCTCAAAGGCATCTTTCAACACCCGGCACCGCAACTTCTGCCGCACCTTCACAATACTCATCACTAGCCTTCTTGCGCGATACATCCACGCCGGAAAGTGCACACACCCAATGAAGCGGCGTACATTTGCTTTCCTTCCGTAAGAAAGGTTCTAGCCACTCTCTTGTGAAGAGAGACCAAGAGGAAGTCTGCCTACTTTCGCATGGGGTAATGTTTCAACCCCTATCTGCCCCATTACAGAGCAGCATTCGCTTTCTCCTCCATCCTTTACCCGCAACACCAACAGCGTCCCTCGCGGTTCGCTTGCCATCTCTGGCGACGCTACGGGCTTACCCTGTTCCACATGCATTTCCGAGCGGGTCGGATTCCTTCTATACGCCGGTGGTGCTGCATCCATGATAGCTAAGGCAAGAATAGCTATTCCTGACCACTTACCTTTTGGTTCAAGCCTATCGGCACATTTGGCTTGTCAAACATAACGACGTTTAAAAAAGTTCACATTTGTTAATCGTACCCGCTCATCTCTAGTTCCTCTCCGCCGCTGTGCTGGCAGATTCAGCTTCCTCTCACGAGGTCGCCTACCGTTGTTAACCGGCGGTTACATTGTCCCCAGAGCTTCACACCAAGCCGTTACCAGCTTCGCATGTCCAGGTAGAGAACGGTTGATGGAACAACCGGTTTCATCAGTTCATAAATTCCTCCTGCGAAACAGAAATACACACGACCTCAGGTCGCACCCTGCCTTTGTTTTCAGTCACTCGTTTGACGGCTAATGCTTTGCCGCTGAACGAATGGGTCAGCAACCATTGCAAGGCTTTCACCTTGTCGTATCTGCCGACCTGTGTTGCCTTCACAATACGCGTTTGCAGCCGCCTTACCTGTCGTTGTACATCAATCCAGCCGATGCCATTCCACGTCATGTCAAAGGGCGCACACGCCGGTGTTGCAGCGTCCATTTGCTCTACCTCTGTTTAGATGGTTCTGCCAACTCTCTTGTGAAGAGAGACCATAAGGAAGTCTGCCCGCTTTCGCGTGGGGTGATATTGCAACCCCTATCCGTTCCATTACAGAACGGCATTATGCTTTTTCCTCGTTCCTATGCCCGCACCGCCATAGGCAGACTTTGCAGTCTGCTGTCCCTGAAGGGAGTGATACGGGGTTTCCACGTTCCACTTGCAGAAGTGCGTCGGGTTAGGCGGCTGCTTTCGACCGGGAGGTGCTTGGGTCACGAACGTGCAGCGTCAACACACTGTTCCCACCTCCATTACCGTTTTGGTGAAAGCGTAAAAGCCATTTCCGCTTCTTCCACTTGACGATCTTTATCGCAACTTCAAATGTTTTCGCCATACCAACTATCTAGCACTCACCCGGTTTATGGCTACCAGAAGGGTACGCCTCTCGCGATTGATACCCCGTACCTTGCGGCACTTCGTTACATTGTCAGAGTCGCTCTTTATTCAGACTCCTAGATTCATCCGGTGACACGGATGGTTCCCTCTGTTGAAGCGGGAACAACTTCTACAAGCGACTTCGTGTCGCACTGTCGCAAAGTGGCCGATGGTTACCTGTCATACACCCTTATTTTATCGCGATTTTATGACCGTTGTCCGTTGTGGAGCAGTCATTGAAACCATCTATGTTGACCCTATCACTTATGTTAACCCAAGTATGTTACCGGATGCGACTTCATAGCAAAGCCACTAGATCTTTTGCAGCTCGGTAATTACCGGTGTGTGGTCAGATGGGCGTTCAAGTTTGCGCGGTGCCTTATCGATAATGCTGCTGGTGCAACTGGCGACCAGTGCTTCACTGATAAGAATATGGTCAATACGTAATCCCATGTTGCGCCGAAAAGCCATCATGCGGTAGTCCCACCATGAATAGGATTTTTCCGCCTGCTCGAACAAACGAAAAGAATCCCGCAAGCCGAGTTTCAGCAGACCCTGAAATGCCTCCCGCTCCGGTGCGCTAACAAGCACATTGCCAGCCCATCCCACGGGATCATACAAATCCCGGTCTTCCGGCGCAATGTTGTAATCTCCCAACAGTGCCAGCTTGGGAGATTTTTTTAGTTCCCCTGCAAGCCAATCATGCAGTGCTGACAGCCATTTCAATTTGTATTGGTATTTATCCGAATCCAAACTCTGTCCATTGGGGATATACACGCACACCACACGTACGCCTTTAATCGTCGCCGCGATGACACGCTTTTGTTCATCGACAAAATCCGGAATACCAAATAGCACATCGCTGATTGGAGTACGACTAAGAATCGCCACACCGTTATAAGTCTTCTGTCCGCTAAATGCGCTGTAATACCCGGCAGCTTGTAATTCAGCTTGCGGAAAATCTGCATCCTGCTGTTTGGTCTCTTGCAGGCAAACCACATCCACTGGGTTCGCATGCAGCCATTCCAGAAGATGCGGCAAGCGTACCTTGAGGGAATTTACATTCCAGGTGGCAAGCTTCATTCGCTCTTGGGTTTTTCTACTTGAGGCGCTGACTTCGCCCCCGGGTGAAAACCATACGGTGCAGTTTTAGGATAGCCAGCCGAATCCAATGCCTGGCCAAATTGGCCTTCCGAAAAGCCGATTATCCAATTAGTGCCAACTTGCATGGCAGGAATTTGATCTCCACCTGAAGATTTCTTGAAGGCATCAATTTCATCTACCGAAGCCAAACTTTTTTCAGCAAAAGGAATACCGCGTTTGTTCAAATAACTGCGAGCCTGGGCGCAAGCATCTACGCAGCTAGCTGCAACATAAAGAGTAACAGGGTATTTTGCCACTGCCCGACGCAATTCAAATGGCAAAGTGTCATCGGCAGCAGGCGCTTGCGTTGAATTAAGTTTTTCGGTATCAGCGGCGTTTCTTAAAGGAACATCACTGTATTGAACCTTGCCATTCTCATCAATCGAGCGGTAAAGTGTTTCCGCTTGAACGTTATATCCCAGCAAAAGTAGTGTTATCGATAACAATAATTTGTTCATGTTCACTCCAAAGAATTTTATCCGCTCCAGCTTAGCTCACAAGGCCATTATGACGCAATAGAGCATCGATTTTGGGCGGGCGTCCACGAAATGCGATGAAGGAATCCATGGCATTGCGGCTTCCGCCGACCGCCAGTATCTCCTGGCAAAATTGGTTGCCGATAGCCGCATCCAACACACCATGTTCTTCAAACAAACTATAGGCATCGGCCGACAACACTTCCGCCCACTTGTAACTGTAATAACCCGCCGCATATCCGCCCGAGAAAATATGGGAAAAACTGTTTTGAAAGCGGTTGAATGACGGGGGAATCAATACCGCGACTTCGGCGCGAACCTCATCCAGCAATTGCTGCACACTTTTTTTACCGTTTGCATCGTAATCACTATGCAAGCGCAAGTCGAACAATGAGAATTCGATTTGACGCAGCATCTGCAAACCACTCTGAAAGTTTTTAGCGGCAATCATTTTGTCATACAGCACACGAGGCAGCTTCGCGCCCGAGTCAGGATGTCGGGTCATGTCTTGCAGCACATCCCACTCCCAGCAAAAATTTTCCATAAACTGGCTGGGTAATTCGACGGCATCCCATTCCACACCATTAATTCCGGACACCCCCAACTCTTCCACCTGCGTCAACAAATGGTGCAGGCCGTGGCCGAACTCATGGAACAAGGTAATGACTTCGTCATGCGTAAACAACGCCGGTTTCCCACCCAGAGGCGAAGCAAAGTTACAGTTGAGATAAGCCACCGGAGTCTGGATGCCTTTGGCGGTACGACGCCGGGTGATGGCATCATCCATCCACGCACCACCGCGCTTGCTCGCGCGAGCATACAGATCAAGATAAAACTGACCGATCAAAATACCCTTGTTAGTCTTTATATCGAAGAAGCGTACCGTCTCATGCCATTTTGGCGCGGAGGATGGAGTGACCTTGAGGTTAAACAGCGAAGTAACCAATCCGAATAGCCCCGACAACACGGCATCTTCAGGAAAATACTGCTTCACTTCCTGTTCGGAAAATGCGTAACGTTGCTCGCGTAACTTCTCGCTTGCATAGCCGACATCCCATGATTGCAAATCTTTGATGCCCAGCTGTACAGAAGCGAATTCGCGCAGTTCTGACAAATCTATTTCCGCGAACGGTTTTGCACGTTGCGCCAACTCAATTAAAAATTCTGCCACTTGTTGGGGCGTATCGGCCATTTTGCTGGCCAGCGAATATTCGGCGAAGTTGGCGAACCCCAGCATCTGTGCCTCTTCTGCACGCAGCTTCAAAATTCGCGTCATCAGCGGCGTATTGTCCAACTCGATTTTTGCGTCTTCTGTTAACTGTTCGCTGGCGCGCGTGGAGTAAGCGCGGTACATGCGTTCGCGCAATGCACGATTCTCGGCAAACTGCATCACCGGGCCGTAGGAAGGCGCTTTCAAAGTGAACAGCCAGCCTTTTTTTCCAGCCTCAAGGGCTGCTTCGGCAGCGACTTGGCACTCATCCGTAGGAATCCCGGAAATATCGCTTTCATCTTCGATCAAACAAGTGTAGGCGTTGGTCGCATCCAAAATATTGTCGGAAAACTTTGCGCAGAGTGAAGATAACTCTTCCTGAATTTCCATGAAACGCGCTTTTTTTTCTTCCGGCAACTCTGCGCCGCCAAGACGAAAATCACGTAACTCGTTTTCGATAACTTTCTTCTGCGCACTATTCAATGACTCATAACCGGCGCTATTGCGAATGGCCTTGTATTTCTGAAAGAGCGCAAGGTTCTGCGCCAGCTCGGCATAATACTGAGTGACCTTGGGAAGATTTGCGTTATAAACCTCGCGCAGCTCTGGACTATTCATCACCATATTAAGGTGACCAACCTGCCCCCATGCGCGCGATAAATGCTCGTTGGCATCTTCAAACGGCTGCACAAAATTTTCCCAGGTTGGCGGAGTGACATCCGCCAGCAACTTTTCGGTTAGCGCGCGATTTCGTGCCAGTTGTTCTTCAACAGCAGGAGTAACGTGTTCGGTTGTGATCTCTGCAAAGCGCGGCAGGCCACTAAAGTCAAGCAATGGATTCATTTTTTACAACCTGAGTTAAAGAGTAATTCCCGAGAATGCAATGTGACCTTCGACTATGGTATGACGTACCCGCCCCTGCATAGTGTATCCATTGAACGGTGTATTTTTACCCTGGCTTTTCAGCGCGGATGGCTCAACCTTCCAAGCGGTGGACTGATCAAAGATACACACGTCCGCATGTGAGCCGACAGACAAATGACCCGTTTTTACACCCAGCAACTGTGCCGGATTAATAGTGATGCGCGCTATTGTGTCGAGCAAGGACAACCCTTCTTGTTCGGCCCATTTCAGTACCAGCGGCAGTAACAGTTCCATTCCGGTTGCGCCCGCCTCAGCTTCGGCAAAGGGCAACTGTTTGGCGTCTTCATCCACGGGCGAATGATTGGAACAGATCGCGTCGATTGTCCCGTCGAGCAAACCTGCACGAAGCGCAGCTTTGTCGCGCTGACTGCGCAGCGGCGGCATCAGGTGGCAATTGGCATCGAAAAAGCCGATATCCATTTCGCATAGATGCACATGATTCATCGACACGTCGCAGGTAACAGGCAAACCCTGACGCTTGGCTGCTCGCACCATCTCGACTCCCTCTGCGCTTGATATGCGGCACACGTGTAACTTCACGCCAGTCTCCCGCGCCAATTGCAGCATCGTTGAAAGCGCAATGGTTTCGGCCACCACCGGAATCGCGGGCAACCCCAGTCGCGTGGCTACTTCACCATCGTGTGCCACACCGTCTTTGGCCAGAAACGCATCCTGTGGACGCAACCAAACGCGATATCCAAAGGTGGCCGCATACTGCATGGCACGCATCAACACGCGCGTGTCTGTGAGAATCGAATCGGCCTGGCTAAATGCTTTGCATCCGGCCTCTGTCAGCTCAACCATTTCGGTTAGCTCTTCACCCTTTAATCCGTAGGTCAGCGCGCCGACCGGAAATACGCGTGCTTGATTCAAAGACCGCGCACGGTGCTTGAGCATTTCCACTAACCCCGGCTCATCCAGAGCTGGGTCCGTATCCGGTGGACACGATAAAGAAGTCACACCACCCGCCATCGCGGCATCCATTTCCGATTCCAGTGTTGCCTTGTACTCGTAACCCGGTTCACGCAAACGCGCGGCGACATCGACCAGACCCGGTATCACGATCAACCCGGCGGCATCGATCACTTGTTCCGCCACAAAATTTTGCGGCGCTTTACCGATGCCCGCAATGCGTTTATCGACGATGTAGACATCTTGCTTCGCATCAATCTTGTTTAACGGATCAATCAGGCGACCATTTTTTATATGGATGTTCATTTCGTCCCCGCCAAAATACTCATCACAGCCATACGCACTGCAATACCAAAGGTGACTTGCGGCAGAATGACAGACTGCGTGCCGTCGGCCACACTGGAATCGATCTCCACCCCGCGATTCATCGGCCCAGGGTGCATCACAATCGCATCGCTTCTCGCCAAAGCGAGTCGTTCCTGCGTCAGGCCGTAGTATTTAAAATATTCCTGCGCCGAAGGCAACAATGCGCCTTGCATACGCTCGTTTTGCAAGCGCAGCATCATCACCACATCGACATCCTTCAAGCCTTGCTCCATGTCGTGAAAAACCTGTACGCCCAACTTTTCCACATGCGTGGGTAACAGCGTCTTCGGTGCAACCACGCGCACTTCAGGCACGCCCAAAGTTGTCAACGCGTGAATCTGCGAACGCGCCACGCGTGAGTGCAACACATCGCCGACGATGGCAACGCGCAGGTTATGGAATTCTTTTTTGTAATGCCTGATGGTGTACATGTCCAGCAACGCTTGCGTGGGATGCGCATGACGACCATCACCCGCATTGACAACGTGAATTTCGGGCGCGACATGCTGGGCAATAAGGTGGACTGCGCCGCTGGAAGAATGGCGCACAATAAACATATCGGCATGCATGGCACACAAATTATCAACCGTATCCAGCAAGGTCTCGCCCTTGCTGGTCGAAGACGAACCGATATTGAGATTCACCACGTCGGCGGATAAGCGCTTGGCCGCAATCTCAAAAGTGGTGCGGGTGCGGGTACTGTTTTCAAAAAAGATATTGAATACCGACTTGCCATGCAGGAGCGGTGTTTTCTTGATCTCGCGCCCTTCTGCGGCACTTACAAATTCTGTGGCCTTGTCCAGAATATTGCGCAGAATACGTGCCGGCAGACCATCGGTGGTGAGAAGATGTTGAAGCTCACCGTTTTTATTGAGTTGCGGATTATTCATGCTTGGATTCCTGCACCGGGTTCATCAAAATACGCTTGCAGAATCTGTTGTGCGGCATACTGGTCAATGAGTGCTTTTTGTTTTCTGCCATGAATTCCTTCCTCAGTCAGCACAGAACTTGCAGCAACAGAAGTATAGCGCTCATCCACCAATAAAGTTGGCAAATCAAAGCGCCCCTTAAGGCGGTTAGCGAAACGTCGGCATTGAGCGGTCATTTCATGCGGTGTTCCGTCATCGTTGCACGGCAGGCCAACCACCAGTGCCGCCGGTTCCCATTCCTTGATAAGAGCAGCGATAGCCGCAAAGCGCGTTTCGTTCTTTTCGTCATTAATCGTGGTAAGCGGCTGGGCAGTGGCAGATACAGTATTCCCGACTGCGATACCAATACGCTTTGCGCCAAAATCAAATCCAAGCAGCGTACCGGAAGACATTAGGGTATCCATACTGAAGTTAATGAACTGGCCTTCCCGCGCTTGATTTGATTATCCGGCTAGGCATGCCCTGCTTCTTCGGAAAGCGTGGCGTAATCAATCCCGAGTAGCGCCATTGCCGCCGGCAAACGTTCTTCTGCCGGGATGTCAAACAAGATTCGTTCATCAGCGGGCACGCTGAGCCAGGCATTCTGTGACAGTTCCTGCTCCAGTTGCCCTTCAGACCATCCTGCATATCCCAGCGTTACCAACAAATGTCGCGGGCCTACCCCTTCTCCGACCGCCTGCAAAATATCTTTTGAAGTCGTCAGTCCAACTTTGTCGTTGATATGCAAAGTGGATTGCCATTCGCCATTGGGTTCATGCAACACAAAACCACGATCTGTCTGCACCGGGCCACCGAAGTGAATCAGCATATCTTCCAGTTCATTTTGATTTAGCGGCATGTTGATCTGCGCAAATAACTCGCTCAGCGTCAGACTGATTGGGCGGTTAACAACAATGCCCATCGCCCCTTGCTCGTTGTGTTCGCACACGTAAGTGAGCGACTTCGCAAAGTATGGATCGGTCATCGCAGGCATGGCGATCAGAAAATGGTGGCTGAGATCTAGTTGGGACATGGCGTCATTGTAATCGGAAGGGGCATCTATACACAATTCCGCTTTGCGAACTTTTACTGCCGTTCAGCCAAGCAGAAAACCTAACCGCTGGAACCGTAAACCATTTTTCAGTTGTTTCTATTATTTACGCGCTCTTGGAAACAAATTTCAATATCTCATTACGTTATTTTTTGACGGGCGCATTGGCAGTTCCATTTTTCAACTCGCGATAACGCAATTTTTCAGATTCGAAACGAGCTTTGATGTTTGCCAATTCTTTTTCACTTTGATCCAAATCCTTTTGCAGTTTGGCTACTTTAGCCTCGCTCTCTGCAATATCTTCTGTCAAAGAAACCGGAATTTTTTTATTTTGACTGTTGAAATTATCCAGCTCTTTATGATGCCCGGCAAGCGTCTCCTGGGCTGACTTCAGCAACGTTTTGTAACTATCAACGCGTGCCTCCACTTGCTGAACACTTCTGTCGCGGGCTAGATCAATCTCTTTCTCATTGCTGAACGTACTTAATAATGCGTCATCCTTGCGCTGGGATTCGACTGCGGCCTGCTGTTCGGCATTTTTCTTGGCATTGTCCTTGGCTTTTGCTTGGCGCTCTTCGGGCGTGAGTTTCTCGACATGCTTTTCCACAAAGCCTTTGTCATCTAGTTGAGTCGTATCTTTGTTTGCATATTCGGGTGGTATTGTTTCGCCGTAGTGAGTCGTGCCGTTATCATCAACCCATTTATAGAGTTTTGCTTCAACATTGGCACAAAACATCACGCTTGCCACCAGCCCTACACCCAACAAATTTATCTTAAGCATTTTTCACTCCGTAACGATCACGATAGGATTGCACCGCGTGCAGATTTTGCACCAATTCTGCCTGTCCCTGCAAATAACCAAGCAAATCATCCAATGCCGCGATTGAAATCACTGGCAATCCGTAATCACGCTTCACTTCTTGTACTGCTGATAGTTCACCCTGCCCGCGCTCCATTCGGTCTAGCGCAATAACCACGCCGCAGGGCGTTGCGCCCGCGGCACGGATCAGTTCAATCGATTCTCGCACCGACGTGCCCGCCGAAATTACATCATCAATGATAAGCACCTTGCCCTGCAATTTCGCGCCCACCGTGTTACCGCCCTCGCCATGGTCTTTCGCCTCTTTGCGGTTGAAACAATAGGGTACATTTTTTCCCTGCTCTGCCAAGGCAATCGACGTTCCTGCCACCAGTGGAATGCCCTTGTAAGCGGGGCCAAACAACATGTCGAATTCAATGGTAGAAGCGAGAATGGCCTGAGCATAAAACTTGCTTAAATCACGCAATGCAGCACCGTCTTGAAATAAGCCCGAGTTAAAGAAATAGGGCGACAAACGCCCCGCTTTGGTTTGAAACTCGCCGAAACGCAACACGTTTTGTGCGACAGCGAAGCGGATGAAATCTTGGCGGTAGGTAGACATTTGCAGTTTCAAGGCCGTAGTAAACAATTGCTCCATTATAATGCGCACATTCACTATTCGAGAAAAATCATGCGCATCATTTCGTTAAACCTCAACGGTATTCGTTCTGCTTACAACAAAGGCATGCCGGAATGGCTGGGCAAGCAGAACGCCGACATTCTTTGTGTGCAGGAACTCAAGGCGCAGGCCGATGATATGACACCCGAAATGTTGGCCCCTTTAGACTATCACGGTTATTTTCATTATGCAGAAAAGAAGGGGTACAGCGGGGTGGGTATTTATTCCAAACTCAAGCCTGATAATCTTATTGTTGGTTTGGGTATCCCGGAGTTCGATGCCGAAGGGCGCTACATCGAAGCGCAATTCGGCAATTTGAGCGTGGTGTCGCTGTACTTGCCTTCCGGCTCCAGTGGAGAAGAACGCCAAGCGGTTAAGTTCAAATTTATGGAAGCCTTTATGCCTCACCTCGTTGCACTTTATCAAAGCGGTCGTGATGTAATTGTTTGCGGTGACTGGAATATTGCGCATACCGAAAAAGATTTGCACAACTGGCGCGGCAATAAAAAGAATTCCGGTTTCCTGCCGGAAGAGCGCGCCTGGCTCACCGAGTTATTCAACACCGTGGGCTTCGTCGATGTGTTCCGCAAACTGCACCCCGACTTGGAAGCCTATACCTGGTGGTCGAATCGCGGCCAGGCCTGGGCGAAAGATGTTGGTTGGCGTATTGATTACCAGATTGCCACGCCGGGAATTGCTGCCAAAGCACTGGCGACAGGGATCTACAAAGAGCAGCGTTTCAGCGACCATGCGCCGCTGATGGTGGATTATGATAACTCGCTGTAGTCAACTAACGTAGGATGGGAGGAGCGCAACGATAACCATCTACGTCTGTTGTTTTTCATTCCAGGGCGCGACTTTTAATAGTAACAACATCCCTGGGATGGCCAGCGCTGCACATAGAAAGAAAAATCCCGTCCATCCCATCGCTTCTACCAGCCAGCCTGTCGCTGCATTGGCGAAGGTACGCGGCATGGCCGACAGGCTGGTAAATAGCGCCAACTGCGTGGCGGTGTACGCAGTGTGGGTAGAGCGGGCCATGAACGCCGCAAAGGCTGCCGCACCCAGCCCCACACCCAACGCTTCGAGTCCGATCACGAAGGCAAGCTGTACGAGTTCGATATTGGTGATAACGTCATGATGTCCGACTGATGCCAACCAGGCAAAGCCGAAGATGGAAACCACTTGTACTACACCGAATAACCACAGCCCGCGATTGACCCCGATCTTCACCATCCACAAACCGCCGAGCAAGCCACCGGCAACGGCTGGCCACAGTCCGGCATTCTTTGCCACAAGTCCGATCTGGGTTTTGGTAAAGCCCATATCCAGGTAAAACGGGGTCGCCAGCGCGGTACACATGCTGTCACCCAATTTGTAAAAGAACAGAAAGATTAAAATCAACAGCGCGCTTTTCCAGCCTTCACGGGTGATGAATTCATGGAAAGGTTCGACGACTGCAGCGCGCAAGGTTTTGGGTGGGTTCGCACGGTGAGGTTCTTTTACCAGCAACGTCATTACTACACCGGGCAACATGAATATGGCGGTGATAATAAAAACCATGCTCCACGGTAACAAGTCTGCGAGAATTAAAGACAAAGAACCCGGTACTAGCCCCGCTATTCGGTAAGCGTTCACATGCACCGCATTGCCCAAGCCCAGCTCAGCATCGCTAAGCAATTCGCGGCGATAAGCATCCAGCACGATATCTTGCGTGGCACTGATCAAAGAAAGCAAAGTAGCGATCCAGGCGATGGTATGTAAATCACTCTGCGGCGAAAATGCGCCCATCGAGGCGATCACTCCCAGCAGGCCGATCTGGGTCAACAGCATCCAACCGCGCCGCCGCCCGAGTATGGGCAGCACATAACGATCCAGTAACGGCGACCACAAAAATTTCCAAGTATATGGAAACTGAATTAGCGCAAATAAGCCGATTGTTTTAAGGTCAACATGCTCGCTGCGCAGCCATGCGGGAACAAGGTAGAAGAGCAGGTACAACGGCAAGCCGGATGAAAAACCGGTGAACACGCAGATCAACATGCGACGAGTGAATAACTGTTGCCAGACGCTCAATTGATTATCTTTCCCCGCTTGAGAAAGGTTGGAATAAGGTTGGTATTAATATTCACTACCCACGTTGGAACCGATACGCCGCCATGCTCCCGCGCAGATTAGGCAACACTTGAATTTCGCGTTCTCCAGTCATCACACGTTGTTCGAGAATTTGCACCTTGAGTGTTGCGCACAAGTCTTCAAAATCATGGCATGTACACAAATGCACGTTTGGTGTGTCATACCACTGGTAAGGCAATTCTTTTGATACAGGCATGTTGCCGAAGATCACATCCAGCCGATTTTTCCAATAACCGAAATTGGGAAAGCTGACGATTCCTTCGCGCCCAACGCGCAGCATTTCCTGAATCAGCGGCTCGGTGTGACGCGTGGCTTGCAGCGTCTGCGACAAAATGACGTAATCAAAAGAATTGGATTCAAAATCAGCCAAGCCGGAATCCAAATCGTTCTGAATAACATTCACACCATTTTTTATACACGCGACAATGCCCTCATCACTGATCTCGACACCGTAGCCACGCACATTGCGTTCGCTTTTTAAATATTGCAGCAAACTGCCGTCACCGCAACCGAGGTCAAGCACGGAGGCACCTTGTGGTATCCACTTGGCAATGGCAGCAAAGTCGGGACGTGTGGCAAGCATCGCATTTGTACTCATGCTACCGTCTCCAGATAAACGTTGCCGAGATAAGCATTCATCACGTCGAGGTAATGCGCATCCGGCATCAGGAAAGAGTCATGCCCGTGCGCTGAAGTGATTTCCGCATAGCTCACGTTAAGGCGGTTGTGCAGCAGCGGGCGCACGATCTCGCGCGAGCGTTCTGGTGAGAAGCGCCAATCCGTTGTGAACGACACGACTAAAAAATTGGCTTTTGCAGCGGAGAATGCTTTATTCAAATCTCCGTTCAAGGCATGCGCTGGATCAAAATAATCCAATGCCTTGGTCATCAGCAAGTAGGTATTCGCATCGAAATACGCGGCGAATTTATCTCCCTGATAACGCAGGTACGACTCGATCTCAAACTCAACATCAAAACCATAGTTAAACTTATCGGCACGCAATTCGCGCCCGAATTTATCCGCCATCGCATCATCGGAAAGATAAGTGATATGTCCCAACATACGCGCCAAACGCAAGCCTCGCGTCGGCACAACCCCGTGCGCGTAAAAGTCGCCGCCGTGAAAATCAGGATCAGTCAATATTGCGTTGCGCGCCACATCATTGAAAGCAATATTCTGCGCAGTGAGTCGCGGCGCACTGGCAATCGCCAATACATGGCGCACGCGTTCAGGATAAGCAAGCGACCATTGCAAAGCCTGCATCCCGCCCAGACTGCCGCCAACAACGGCAGCGAATTGTGCAATTCCCAGCCGGTCGGCAAGGCGTGCCTGCGATTCCACCCAGTCTTCCACCGTAACCACTGGAAAGCTCGAACCATACGGCTTGCCAGTTTCCGTGTTGATGCTGCCCGGGCCGGTGGAGCCGTGACAGCCCCCCAGATTATTCAGACCCACCACAAAAAATTTATCCGTATCGATAGGCTTGCCGGGGCCAACCATGTTGTCCCACCAGCCAAGATTTTTGGGCGCATCGGCATAGTAACCGGCAACGTGATGATTGCCGGACAGAGCATGACAAATCAGAATGGCGTTGGACTTTGCCGCGTTCAACGTGCCATACGTTTCATACACCAACTCATAACGTGGCAACACTGCGCCGCTTTTAAATAGCAGCGGTGTATCAAACTGCGCGCATTGCGCACTGACAATACCGACAGAAGAAACCAAATTACTCCCCAAAACGAAAAACCCGGTCAGCTTAACGCTAAAGCGGGTTCACTCGCTTTAGCTGGTATGTTTAACGTGCCCCGCAAGCTGAATCAAATCGGCACGGAATGTAGTTTCCGCATTTTGGGCAGGGATGTCAACTTTGGGTTTTCTGTTTGTTAATATTCAAGACATTGACAACCCCGGATGAACTCCCTAGAGTTCGTCTCACTTGCACATCCGCCATACGCATACGCCCCGCAAAGTCCGGCGCGTAGCCACCCGGCAGATTCCCCAGAATAGGAGCTGGCGCAAGACAAATTCCGGCATTGACGGGAAGCTTTGCCAACAGCCGACACTTGTTCAACAAGGGGGAGTCACTTGACCGAAAACCTCACCGAAGTTTCTTTGTATAAACACAATAAATCGTGAGGTGTTACATCTACGATGCCATCCTAGCTAACTCGCTCAAATGAGGTTGAATAAATGCTTAAAAGAATACAAGCGATAAAAGGTATTGGTCTGTTTCATGACTCAAATGGGAGCCCTCACGCTTTTGATAGGTCAACTTTGATTTATGCTGAAAATGGACGAGGAAAATCCACTCTCGCAAGCATATTTCGATCATGTGCAACCGGTAATGCTTCTCTAATCAATAGCCGTAAGACATTGGATGGGACAATCTCCCCTGTTTAAGCAGGCTTCTGATGCTATCGTGGTTGCAGAAAAATCTCTTTCTGGATACCACGCAGGAATTCAACTTGATGAATTTGCAAAATTACAAACGGTGCCAGATATTGACCAGCAAATCGATGCGCTGGAAAAAAGAGTTGCTGCAACAAAAAATATTTCGGCACTTCAACAGAGAGTGGTTCCATCAATAGTGCCAGAACCGGCGCTTGATCTAGATGCATTCTTCGAAATACTGAGCAAAACATTGCAAGAGATTGAAGCTGATGCAGAGGACAAGGTTAAAGCCCATTTCGCAAAACATGGCGGAGTTGTTGCAGAAGACTGGGTCAATCGTGGGCATATGTTTGAAAATAATGTGGACTGTCCATACTGCGGCCAAAATATTGGCGGCAACGAACTCATTAAGGCTTATCGTACTTATTTTAATGTTGCCTACGATGAACTTAAAAAGAAGGTTGTAGTACTTGCGCGTGGCGTTGAAGCGAGGGTTGGCGATCAGGTTGCAGAGGAATTTGCTGCAGCAGTGAAACATAACCAATCAATTTCTGAAGGATGGGCTGATCACGTTTCAGTTCCCGTATTCTCTTTTGACAAAGACATAACATTAGCGACGCTAGGAGAGTTAAGAACACTTCTTTCTGGATTGGCATTAGCCAAACAGCAGAGCCCTCTGGAGGTTGTTGGTAACGAAGCGGATAAAACAAAAGCTGCCGTTATTTGGGAACAGATTATCAATTCGGTACGTGTTTGTAATAAATCGCTTGCAGATTTTGCGCAAAAAATTAATGCTTTCAAGACTCAACTAGCTTCCGAAAATATTGTACAGTTGCAACAACAAATTGCCCGATTAAAGCTTACAAAAACAAGGCATCAGCAAGTGGTGGTTGCTTTAATTGATCAATGGAATGCGGCAAAAAATGATAAGGCATTAGCGGATAAAGAAAAAACCACCGCACGCAACTCGCTTGATGCGTTGATGAAGCAAATTCTTCATGACTATCAAGATGCAATCAATGCTCTATTAAAGAAATTCGCTGCATCATTCGAAATTGCAAAAATGGATTCAAACTATTTAGGTGGAGAGGTGCGTACTGAATACGGGCTCCGACTTCGCGGTAAAGATGTGAAACTTTCTGGAGGCTCCCCTTCATTTGAAACTGTCTTAAGTGAAGGCGATAAACGGACATTGGCTTTTGCTTTTTTTATTGCAGCAGTTCAATCTGATCCCGAACTTGCTAACTCCATCGTGGTTATTGACGATCCAATGTGCAGTTTGGATAGAAATAGAAAGCGGCATACTTGTCAGGTACTAAAGGAAATCGGAGGAGTGGCAAAACAACTTATCGTATTGGGGCACGATTTATATTTTTTGCGCGATTTGCGCGACGAACTTACTCCTCACTCAGGACAGGCAAAAATATCGCTGATTAAGCTCGTGCGTAGTTTGAACGATTACACGAATTTTGACAAATTAGATATTGACCGTGAATGTGAGGCCGACTATTACCAACATCACCGAGCACTAACGGAATTCGTTGAAGGAAAAAATGTCTCTGATACAAGAGCTGTTGCAAAATCTATCCGCCCGATGCTTGAGGGTTATTTACATCGACGGTTCCCACGTCGTATTCGGCGAGGAGCTTTGTTTGGCAATATTGTTACTGAAGCAAAGACCGCTAATTTGCCTGACCCTTTGGCACACTTGCAACCCCTAACACAAGAGCTAAACGAGATTAACTCTTATGCTGGCCAGTTTCACCACGATACCAATGCAGCAGCAGACTCCGTGGCTATAGTTGATGCAGAACTAAAGTTGTTCGCAGACCGTGCGCTAACGGTGGTGCATAAGGGGGTTCCCTAAAGCTAACGCTGCATGTATTATGAATTTTCGGAGCGCAAATCGTGAGTGTGAGACTTGACCATTTCTGCAGCATATCCGAATGCGGCGCGACTGACGGGAACAATGCGCAAGCCACCCCATCCGATTTCTTATTTCAACTCAGACAACAGTTCAGGATGACGATCAAGTACCTGAAAAAACTTCACTAAGGCCACGGGCGGCTTGATTTCTCCGCGCTCGTAGCGGGAGAAGGCGGTGACTCCGCCGCCAAAAATGCGTCCGGCTTCCGCCTGAGTTAGATTCAGTCGCTTGCGAATGGCGCGCAAATCCGGTGCACTATTCAAGTTCACTGCGGAAATATGGGCGCGGATGGCTGCGTCATAGCGCGCGCCGTCTTCCGGTGTAGCAAACAGCGCCTCGCCGCATGCGGAACATACCAGCGCATCCAGAGCAGGAACGACCACGGTCTTTCCCTTGTAGATATAGGGTAAATCCTGAATCGCCCGCGTCATTTTTCCACCGCAGGCCGGACATTTCAGTTTTTTCATGCTCATAACTCCTTGAAAGACACCACGATCAGATTTTCCTGCGGATAGACCGTCACCTTGACATAAGCCGCACCCAGTCGGGTAACCGGGCGATACACGTCTTGCCAAATCTTGCTACTGGTATGTGTGGTCATGCTTTTGTAAAAATCCCGCGCGTTAAGCCCCTCCACCACGCCGCGCAATTCGTCTGCTGCCAGCCCCATTTCCGCCGCGCCGTTCTTGGCGCTTTGGGTGAACGGGTCGCGGCTCTTGTCCGCAATCAGGCGCTTGACCAGATCCAGCGGGTAATGCGGCTTTTTCTTTTCCATGCGCCATTATAGCAAGTTGATAAATATAGGCAACTTGCTAGATTACCCAATTGCCCATGACAATATTTTACGGGGTATGTGTTTCGAAAAATACAACCCGGTTGGATTAGACTAGCGGGCAGTAGCTTAATCGACACCATATGAATCAGTCACCAATAGAAAATTCTGCCCGCGTATTCTTCGCCCTGTGGCCAACCGAGGAAGAACGCATTGCGCTTGCCGCATGGCAACCAAGCCTGCATAAAATCTGCGGCGGGCGCGTTATGCGCGACTACACTCTGCACGCTACGCTGGTGTTTCTCGGCGAAGTCGGGTTGCATCGATTGGAAGTTTTGCAACTGGCGGCGCAGGGGGTGGAGTGGCAATCCTTTGAGCTCGCTCTGAATATGGCGCGCTACTGGGGGCACAATCACATCGTATATTCGGCACCCAGCACGGTGCCGCCGCAATTAGTGCAACTGGTGCAGGCTCTGGAACAACGCCTGAGCAAGCATCATTTTCATTTTGAAAAGCGAGAATACCAGCCACATATTACCTTGCTGCGCCATGCGCAGTGGAACGACGCTCCCTTGCCTGAAATGGGTAAGGTGATTTGGAGGGCGAACAGTTTTGTGCTGGTGCAATCGGCACCTGATGAAAAAGGCGCGAACTATCGGGTGCTGGCGAAGTTTTCGTCGCGTTGAAGTTGAGAAAAGGTTTATCGAGTTTCGCTCACCGCCGAAGCAGGGGGCGAATTCTGCGTTGTTACTTCGCCCACACTCAATGCCGCAGGAGTTTCAGCAATTTCTGAGGCAGCGGGTATTTGTTCTTGCGTGGATGCCTTTGCTGCTTCCGCAGCCTGTTTCTTTGCAACGCTGGCATTGTTCAGTTGGCTATAGGTCTTAGTCAACGCGACTTTAATCAACAAAATAGCGATGATACTTATCGCAAGAATTATTAGTAGCCGTTTTATTCTGCTTTCATCCATGATCGACCATTTATTAGTGCGCTGAATTCGATTGATTCGACCAACTTAACTCGCATTCAACTTCGTCAACAGTTCCTGAATCCTGATCGGATCATCCGAACGAAGTATTTTGAGCGTGATGGGCAGTATCTCCGGCAGACTGGTGGTGAGTACACGTTGTTTGGTAGTAAGCAGTTGTGCCGAGTTCATCGAAAACTGGCGCAAGCCCAAGCCTAGCAACAGGCGCGTGTAGGCAACTTCGCCCGCCATTTCGCCGCACACGGAAATCGGAATATCGGCCTTGTTTGCACTGCTGATAACATGTGCCAGCAAATGCAACACTGCCGGATGAAGCGGATCATAAAGATGGGACACTTCTTCATCGGTACGGTCTATCGCCAGTGTGTACTGGATCAAATCGTTGGTGCCAATGGAGAGAAAATCCAGTTTTTTGATAAATACGTTCAGTGCCAGTGCGGCAGCAGGAATCTCGATCATGCCGCCGATCTGCACTTCCGGGTTGTAGGCGATCCCTTGAGCCGTGAGATCTTGCTTGGTCGTTTCAATAAAATTCAGAGTTTGATTGATCTCAGTAACGCCCGATAACATCGGTACCAGAATCTTCAAATTTCCATAGGCAGAAGCACGCAATAGTGCACGCAACTGGGTACGAAAAAGTTGCGGCTCGGCCAGGCACAATCGAATTGCGCGCAAGCCCAATGCAGGATTACTGGCCACCCGCGCCGCATTTTTGATTTGTTTGTCTGCACCCAAATCAAAGGTACGAATGGTAACGGGCAAGCCCTCCATTCCTTCGACTACCGAACGATACGCTTCAAATTGTTCTTCCTCACCGGGTAATTCGTCGCGGTTAAGAAATAAAAACTCACTGCGAAATAAGCCGATTCCGGTTGCGCCATTCTCCTTAACATCCTCAATATCTTGCGGCATTTCGATGTTGGCATGCAGTTCGATATGCGTGCCATCCAGCGTATTTGCATGTGCCGTCTTAAGGCGTTTGAGTTTTTGCCGCTCCAAGTCCAACTGGCTTTGGCGCAGCTTGTATTCGGCAAGCAGTTGCTTGTCCGGATTAACCAGCACGACTCCTTGCTCACCGTCCACAATAAGGATGTCGTTATCCTTGATGAGTTCGCGCGCATGATGCAAGCCGACGATACACGGCGTGTTCAAGCCGCGAGCAACAATGGCGGTATGTGAGGTCGCCCCGCCAAGGTCGGTCAAAATGGCAGAAAACTCGTGTGACTTGAGTTGGATCAGATCGGCAGGGCTCACGTCATACGCAACTAAAATCAAATTTTTGTCACGCTGTGAACTGGGGGGCGCATGGCCGGGTTGTCCGCTCATGGTTTGCAGGACACGCTCTACTACTTGCACTACATCGGTTTTGCGTTCACGCAGATAAGCGTCTTCGAAAGCTTCGAACTGGGAAACCAAAGTTTCCATTTGAGTTTTCAGCGCCCACTCTGCATTGCACTGTTCGCGCACGATCATATCGCGTGCGGCAGCACTGATGTGCTCGTCATCAAGTATCATCAGATGCAGATCAAGGAATGCATCAAACTCGGCAGCGGCTTGTTGCGGACGAAACTCTCGCAATCCAATCAGTTCATTGCGCGTGGTTTCCAGCGCACCATTTAGTCGTGAAACTTCCACTTGCACCAGACTCTTGGGAAGTACGTAATGGGTTACCTCCAGTGTGGCATGAGAAACAAGATGCGCATGGCCAATAGCGATGCCGTGCGAAACAGGCAGTCCGTGCAGTGCGAAACTCATGAGCCTTCACCGAAGTAATCGTTAATCAAAGCCAAAATTGCCGTCATCGCTTCTTGCTCCTGTTCGCCATTGGTTTCAATGGAGATAGTTGTTCCTTTCGCCGCCGCCAGCATCATCACGCCCATAATGCTTTTCGCATTGATACGGCGCTCATTTCGCGTTATCCATACCTCGCATGGAAAATGTGACGCAAGCTGGGTTAGCTTGGCGGAAGCACGGGCATGCAGACCGAGCTTGTTAATTATCAGCACATTTTGTTGCAACATCACAGCCCTTCGTTTCCGAGTTCATTGAAACTATACATTCGCGGCCTCCATCCAGCGCCCGTTGCGCCATCTCAGCCAGCGACTTGTTGTTACAGCACACTACCACACGCAACAACATCGGCAGATTGACACCGGCTACGCCTTCGACTCTCCCCGGCTGGTGCAGTCTTTGCGCGATGTTGCTGGGCGTGGCACCAAACACATCACATAGAATCAATACACCTGCGCCGGTATCGAGCTGCTCAACCAATTGGCGACCTTCAGCTTCTTTTAGCAGAGGATCATCCGTTGCCAACACCGACAAAACTTTAACATTAGACGGCGTGCTGCCCATCACATGACGCACACAATCAACCAGACTATCGCCCAAACCATTGTGCGCAACGATTAGAATACCAACCAATTAATACACTCCCATTAAATGCGCCAGAATCGCGGCCAGCAGCAATAGCACCAGCCAACCATACCGCAACAACCAGCGTAACGCACGTGCGGCATCCGCATCATTTTTATTTTCCTGTTCCACGATGGCCTGTATCTGCTTCAATGCATGCAGCCCCTTCGTGCGGCTAATGTTCTGCTTCAGTTGTTCGTCATTACTCATGGCTCGACCTTGATGACCGTGGACTTGTCTGTGAATTCTAGCCTTTTCTGCAGCTCAACGGTAAGGTGTACCACTCCGTCGGCGTCGATCAGCAACGCCTCGGGGATTTGCATTTGGCGCGCGGCAGCACGCCAGCCTTGCACACCTGAAATAAATATGGGCTTGGAAGAACCGTCAGATAACAAGCCCGCGTTTTTGCCATATGTCAGGATAGTAACTGCCTGCGTTCCTTGCGCGGGGTAGCCGCTACGCGGGTCAATCAGATGGCAATAGCGTTTGCCGTTAAACTCGAAATATCGCTGATAATCTCCCGAAGTGCCGATGGCCTCGCCGTCACGCAAGTCCAGCGTCGCCAACGGACCGGGTTTGCGCGGATGCTGGATGCCCACACGCCACGAGCGCGAGCCATGCTGCCCCAGAGCCAGCACATTGCCGCCGATATTAATAAGTGCGTTGTGAATACCCTGCTGTAGCAAAATATCGGCGGCGCGATCCAGCGCGTAGCCTTTGGCGTAGCCGCCGAGATCAATTTTTACCGCAGGGTTGCGGCTGGAAACCGAAATCCCCGCGTCGCCAGAAACGGCTTGAGTCGTTGTGGACGAGAATACCAAATCGCTCATTTGCGGATTCGCCTTTACTAACGCGGCAACCTTTTTTTCATCCGGCAATATCGCCTTGAAATCGTCTGCCTGAAATCCCCAAGTCTGGATAAGGCCGCCGATTGCCGGATTAAATAATTCACCGGACTGCGCCGACATGCGCGCGGCATCTTGCAACATCTCCGCTACTTCCCTCGCAACTACTTTTGATTTTCCCTGTGCAAGTGCTGTATTCAGCGCGCTTAATTCCGAAGGCTTCCAGGCGTGGAGCAAGTCGTGCAGACGCTGAAATTCATGCATCACAGAAGCAACCGCCTGTCTTGCCTTTGCTTCGTCTTCACCATAAATACTGACATCCACTTGCGTGCCAAACACATAAGCCTGCTCCTGATAGAGCGGCTCTTTGCCACAGGCGGCAAGCAACAATACCAAGGATAGCAAAGTAAGCCCCCGAATCATGGCTGCATACCTTCCAATTCCACCGCTGCTGCCAGCATCGCCAATCTTCCCACCACACCATAAGCGTAGAACCGGTTCGGCACATCGTCCGGCTCACAATTTGTGTCGGGCAGAGTACAACAATCCTCAAAGGCGAGGGGAACGAAACTCATGCCCGGCGCATTCAAATTCTCATCCACACCGCGCTCGGTGTGTACGCGATAAAAGCCACCGACCACAAAATGGTCAACCATGTAAATCACGGGTTCTGCCACCGCATCGTTGATGGTTTCAAACGTGTATACGCCCTCTTGCACCAGCACGTCCGAGACGGACAGCCCTTCTTTCACCACGGCCATTTTGTTGCGTTGTTTGCGATTTAGGTCGCGCACTTCACTGGCATCTTTTACCGTCATGATACCCATGCCGTAGGTTCCCGCATCCGCTTTGACAATGACAAAGGGATCTTCCTTTACGCCGTATTCGGCATATTTTGCGCGAATCTGTTGCAAAACAGTATCTACCTGCAAAGCAAGACATTCCTCTCCGGTGCGCGCATGAAAATCGACTTCGCCACACATGGCAAAATAAGGATTGATCAACCATGGATCGATGTTCAGCAATTTGGCAAACTCTCCCGCCACCCGGTCGTAGGCGGCAAAGTGCTGCGACTTGCGTCGTGTTGTCCAGCCTGCCTCTATCGGTGGCAACACGTTCTGCTCCAAATTTTTCAGGATGTCCGGCACCCCTGCCGACAGATCGTTGTTGAGCAGCACCACGCAGGGATCAAAACCGTCTGCCATAGCGAGCCGATTACCTTTGCGCACTATCGGTTCCAGCGTTAGCGAGCCACCGTTCGGAAGGAGTAATGCGGTGGGTTGGGTAATTTCCGGCAATAGGCTGCCGATGCGCACTTTCAACCCGGCGCTGCGTAAAATCTGGCTGAGTTGTGACACGTTCTGCAAATAGAATTGGTTGCGCGTGTGATTTTCCGGAATGAGCAACACGCCGCGTGCTTCCGGGCAAATTTTCTCAATCGCGCTTTGCGCCGCCTGCACGCATAACGGCCAGAATACCGGATTAAGATTATTGAAGCCGCCGGGAAAAAGATTGGTATCAACCGGTGCCAGTTTAAAGCCGCTGTTGCGCAAGTCCACGGAACTGTAGAACGGAATGGTATGTTCGAGCCACTGGGTACGGAGCCAGCGTTCAATCGTTGGCTGTTCATTAAGAATGCGTTGCTCCAATTCGAGCAACGGGCCTTTTAGTGCGGTGGTAAGATGCGGAACCATAGTGTGCTTGCAGAATTTTAGACGTACATTCTAGCTGAATGGCTAGCGGTATATGAAACTGTAGCTTATTTGCCCGCTTGTCATTTCCACATTTATCTCAAAAAGCGCTTAAGAATTAACATGATTCGTCGGCATGGTGAGCTAATGATAGAATGCGCGCCTTAATTTTTTAGGCAACATCATGCTTTCCACTGCAAATATCACCATGCAATTCGGGGCCAAGCCCCTGTTTGAAAACGTCTCGGTCAAATTCGGAGACGGTAACCGCTACGGCTTGATCGGTGCCAATGGTTGCGGCAAGTCCACTTTTATGAAGATTCTGGGGCGCGATCTGGAACAGACTTCGGGCGAAGTGATGCTGGACAAAAGTGAGCGTTTGGGCAAGCTGAGTCAGGATCAATTTGCTTTTGAAGACAAACGCGTATTGGATGTGGTGATGATGGGCCACAACGAAATGTGGGGAGTGATGTCCGAGCGCGATGCGATCTACGCTAATCCCGATGCGAGCGAAGAAGACTACATGCGCGCTGCCGATCTGGAAGCCACCTTTGCCGAATACGATGGTTACACCGCCGAGGCTCGTGCCGGTGAATTGTTGAATGGCGTGGGCATCGCGCAAGAGTTGCACCAAGGGCCGATGAGCGCTGTCGCTCCCGGCTTCAAGTTGCGCGTATTGCTGGCACAGGCACTGTTTTCCGATCCGGATATTCTGCTGCTGGATGAGCCGACCAACAATCTCGATATCAACACCATCCGCTGGCTGGAAGATATTCTGAATGCGCGCAATTCAACAATGGTGATCATCTCGCATGACCGCCATTTCTTGAACAGCGTGTGTACACACATGGCTGATTTGGATTACGGCAAGATCACGGTATATCCGGGCACCTACGACGAATACATGTTGGCATCAACACAGGCGCGCGAACAACAATCCTCGGATAATGCCAAGGCCAAGGAAAAAGTCGCCGAGCTTAAGGCTTTCGTGGCACGCTTCTCGGCCAATGCTTCCAAGGCCAAGCAAGCGACTTCGCGCGCTCGCCAAATCGATAAAATCAAGATCGAAGACATCAAACCTTCCAGTCGCCAATATCCGTTTATCCGCTTTGAGTACGATGAGCGCGAAAAGCTGCATCGTGTTGCAGTCGAAGTTCAGCATTTGTCCAAAGGTTATGACAAAGTACTTTTCTCCAACGTCAATTTCCGCATCGACGCGGGTGAAAAGGTTGCCATCATCGGCCCGAATGGCATCGGGAAGACCACTCTTCTGCGTTGTCTTGCAGCCGATCTTGCGCCTGATACCGGCACTATTAAATGGGCCGATAAGGCCAAGCCCGGCTATTACGCACAGGATCACTCGCATGAATTTGCCGAAGACAAAGTGATGATGGACTGGATGACCGATTGGCGCGGACCAAGCGATGATGACCAAGTGGTGCGCGGCACACTAGGACGTCTGTTATTTTCCGGGGATGATGTGAAAAAGCGCGTGAAAGTGCTATCAGGTGGCGAAAAAGGCCGCATGATGTTTGGCAAGTTGATGCTTGCGCGACCTAACGTATTGTTAATGGATGAACCGACCAACCACATGGACATGGAGTCCATCGAAGCGCTCAACACCGCGCTTTTGGAATTCAAAGGAACGTTGGTATTCGTCAGCCATGACCGCGAGTTTGTCAGCTCACTCGCCACGCGTATTATCGAGATATCGTCTAAAGGTGTGAACGACTACCACGGTACGTATGAAGAATTTTTGCGTGATCAACTGGTGCCCTAAATATCTATGAAGCTTTCGGGAACGATTGGCGTTTTCGATTCCGGTGTTGGCGGACTTTCTGTCTTGCAGCATATTCGCCAAACGCTTCCCGATGAACGTCTGATCTACATTGCAGATTCCGGCCACGTGCCCTACGGCGATAAAGCAGCGAGTTATATCGAGCAGCGTTCACACACACTGACCCGTTTTCTGATTGCCCAAGGTGCGGATGCCGTTGTCATTGCCTGCAACACAGCCACCGCTGCTGCTGTAACGAGTTTGCGCAGTCAGTTCAGCATCCCTATTGTAGGCATGGAACCTGCCGTAAAACCCGCCGTCTCAGCAACCCAAAGTGGTGTGGTTGGCGTGCTCGCAACCATCGGAACTTTGGAGAGTGCTCGTTTTGCTGCATTACTGGAACGTTACGGCGATGAAGTTGAGATCATTACTCAAGGCTGCCCCGGCTTGGTCGAACAAGTGGAAAAAGCGGAGCTGGACAGTGCGCGCACGCGTGAATTGATTGAGCGCTTCACTGCACCGTTATTGGCTCGCGGAGCAGATACACTGATCTTGGGATGTACGCACTATCCTTTCTTGACACCGTTAATTCGCGACGTGGTGGGTAACGATATTGTATTGGTGGACACCGGTGCAGCAGTCGCCCGCCAATTGCAAAGACGCATTGAAAGTGCGCGTCAACCCCGAACCAAATCCTTGGGAATATCTCAAGTTCGCCCAAGTGATAAGACTGCCCCCCAATTTTTCACCAGCGGCTCACCTGCACACGCTTCCCGCATTATGGCTTCATTATTGGGCGAAAATGTTAATGTAGAACTATTGCCGCAAGAATTTTTATAAACAAATATGAAATTTCATCACGTCATAATTCTGGTACTGATCCTCACGCCTTTCTCTGCCGGTGCAGAGCCTCATCCCATCGAAATACATGACAAAGTAATTTCTCAACCCGACTCGGGCAAGAAAGTCGCACTGACCCTTGATGCCTGCTCCGGCAAGTTCGACGACAAGCTCATTGATTACTTAATTCAAAATCGAATGCCCGCAACGCTTTTCGCCACCAAGAAATGGCTGAGACAAAACCCGCGGGGACTCTCCATCATCAAAGCGCACCTTGATCTGTTTGATGTGGAAGATCATGGTGAAAAACATATCCCGGCAGTAATCGGTGCAGGCAGAACTGTCTATGGGATTCCCAGTGAGCCGGACGTTATTCATTTGCGGCGAGAAGTAATCGAGGGCGCGAGGGCGGTGGAAAAGGCCACCGGCGTGGCGCCCCATTGGTACAGAGCCGCCACTGGCGAATATGATCCGCAGGCGATCGAAGAAATCGACAAGTTGGGCTATAAAATTGCGGGCTTTTCGGTCAATGCCGACATGGGTGCCACCTCTAAAAAAATGACTATCGAGAAGCGTTTGGAACATGTTAAAAATGGTGACGTGATTATCGCCCACATGAACAAGCCCGCCTCCGATACGGCTGAAGGACTCGCAGTCGGCTTGGCTTATCTTCAGAAGGAGGGATTCACTTTTGTGCGCCTGGATCAGGTCGACTTGAAAGAGATTAACAAAAAACCACTGCCAACTGAGAGCCGCCAGTCCAAATAGTAAACTTTAAGGCTGCGTCTGACCCAGGGCTTTCAGCAACTGCGCCGGGTCGCTTGGAATTTGCGTGGTTGGTTGCGGGCCCTGAATCCAATCCACTATCTCACCTGAACCCCACGACACAATGTAGGCCAGCACAATCACCAACAGCTTACGTGTCATTCCTTTGGGAATACCCTGCTCGTCCATATAGCGGTGAATAAACCATGCGGCAATAAAAAACACTATGGAAGAAACAATCATGTTGGACATTGAGGGAAGAGCAAACATCATTTAGACTTTCTCGAATTATTTAATTCAGCGGGTTTATAACTATTGTTTGCTGCTTTTTTCTTCTATTACTACAAGACGGAGGGCATTATCCGTTAAAATCATGCTCCAAACTCAAGGATCATTACAAATGAGCAACACGCGCCGTTACACGCTAACCATCTCGTGCCCTGACCGTGCAGGCATCATTGCCGCAGTAAGCGGATTTATCGCACGGCATGGTGGATTTATTGTCGAAGCGAGCTATCACACCGAGCAGGAGGCACAGTGTTTTTTTATGCGCCAGGAAATTCGTGCCGATTCTTTGCCTTTTGACTTGATTGAGTTTCAATCGCAGTTTGCCACACTGGCAAACGAGTTTGGCATGGAATGGCAGATCAGCGATTCCGATCAGAAAAAGCGCCTCGTTATATTGGTAAGCAAGCAGGATCATTGCCTTAACGATTTATTGCATCGCTGGCGCAGTGGCGAGCTGAATGTGGATATTCCCTGTGTAATTTCAAATCATGACGACCTGCGCAGTTTCGTTGAGTGGCACAATATCCCATATCATCATGTTGACATGTCCGACAAGACCAGCGCTTTCGAAAACATCGAGCAACTGTTTCTATCTTCCCAAGCCGACGCTATGGTACTGGCGCGTTTCATGCAAATTGTGCCGCCGGATTTATGCCGTCGTTACCCCGGCAAAATTATCAATATTCATCACAGCTTTCTACCCTCTTTCGTGGGCGCAAAGCCCTATCATCAAGCCTATCAGCGCGGGGTAAAACTCATTGGTGCGACTTGTCATTACGTGACTGACGAACTGGATGCCGGCCCGATTATCGAGCAGGATACAATGCGCATTGACCACGGCGACACCGTTGATGACTTGGTACGCTATGGCAGAGATATTGAGAAAAACGTGTTGTCGCGCGGGTTGAGATGCCATGTTGAAGATCGCGTTTTGGTTTGCGGCAATAAGACCATCGTTTTTCGCTGATTCTTTATCACACTTCACTGCAACGGCTTCCGCTGAGCCAAAATAGCTACCTACTGGGTATTTTGGCTGCTACATCGTATTCCAACGTGTGCAAAAACCGTTTGGTAAAATTTCGTCGTCACCCGGTATCACTTTGCAACCACCCGCATCTTTGACAGATTTGCCCGGAATGAATTCCAAACATGAAATGCAACTCATATTTTCTTGCGGTGTATCTTTGTATTTAAATTGGGTGCGCAAGGCAGGGTTTGTATTCGCTTTTGATTGTCTGGACAAAAAAATCAACGGTAACAGTGTCAAACCAACACTGGCGTTTTTTATCCATTTTCGGCGGCTCGAATCTGTGCTCATGATAATCCTTCGGAGTCCTTCGCTTTAAGCGGATTTAATCTGCTCAATTGCCGAATCAAGCAATCCGTCACTTAATCCAAATGCTTTTGTTATTAAACCACGATGATCCTCGATGATTGCCAGGACTTCGCCAGTCGTACCGCTAGTTTGAAGCTTGCCTTTTAGCGTTAATATTTTCGGCAACTCAAAAAGACCGGGGATTTTATTGCCTTTTTTCAAAGTGGTTTCAATGATGCCGGAAATTTTTTCTTTGTTCATTTGTTCTTTGCCATGTTCAGTTAATTGGGGCGAATCTCTGAATAGTGATGCCCTCATGTAAAACGAGCTCAAAAAATTCGTTTTTCGGTCGGGACCAAAACGCCCCATCTTCCGATTTGTAAATGATCACAGCGACATCGGGGGCAGACTCAAGCCGCGCTTCGCAAATAAACTCATAGATGCCGCCCTTGTAATGCCGGTACTTCATTGAATTCTCCGCGTCTTATTCTCAGTGCTCTTCTGACTTTGATTCGGCAATTTGATCCATCCATGCAAAAAGCACGCCCGAAATGATCAGAACCATGTGTATTCCGACCATCCAACCAAGTTGCGTATCGGTAAGGTGTTCAACACCCGGAGTTGTAATGTGCATGAAGGCTTTGAGCAAATCTATGGCGGAAATTGCAACGATGGAACCGATCAACTTGAGCTTCAGTCCTGAATAATCAACCTTACCCATCCATTCGGGTTTGTCGACATGGTCTGCAACATCGATTTTTGAAACGAAATTTTCATAGCCGCTGAATATCACCATAATGAGCAGGTTTGAAACCAGCGTGATGTCGACAAGTGCCAGTATTGAGAGAACCGCTTCCCTTTCCGAAGTATCCAGTAAATGGATGACGATATGGTAAAACTCTTGCACAAATTTAACCAGTAGTATTAACAACCCACCAACTAAACCAAAATACATTGGAGCCATTAACCAGCGGCTGCGAAAAATCAGTCCTTCAAATAAATCTTCCATTTTTCTCTCTATTTCATTAGTAATACATCAAGTGGTTAATTCTAATATTCACAGTGTGAATAAATGATGGCCCGGAACTTGGATTTATGCGCTATCCGGGTAATAACTTTAAATTACTCTGTCTTGTCAATTGATCTGCTTCCGTTTCTTGTTTTTCTATCTCGCTTGCTGATTCGCCAAACGAGCAGCACGACTGCTATCGTTGTAATAAAGGTTGTCGCCTCAACTATCCAGACTATTGTTTGCGTATGCTCTTTCTCGGGCAAATTTAATTGCGCTTGAACATTGTTCATGAATGTCGCTCCCACAGCAAGAGAAACGGCTATCATTTTATTTAAAATTGCTTTCATTCCGTTTTTCCCCCTGTATTGTTAACTGAACTCTTTGACGATGAATTGTTGTCTGCGACTGATCGGGAGGAGCTCTGGTAATCCTTTTAACCTGACTGCCCAATGGGCTTCGCTGTTATCCGTCTCGGCAACTTTCTCGAAGCCTTCGATTTCTTCTTTTGCTACCAGGCAGTTGCGGTGAATTCGGATGAACCGCGCGGCAAATTCTTTTTCCAGCGCAATTAGCGATTCTTCAATCAGATACTCGTTTTCGACTGTACGCACGGTGATGTATTTCAATTCGGCACGGAGAAATAACACCTGTTCGATTGGCACCAATACTATCTTGCCGCGCTCATGGATGGAGAGATTTTTGCGCGGCTCGGGTGTCAACTCTTGTAGCACTTCGCTGCGCACCGGCACTGCGGTACGAGCACGGGTTAATGCCTCGAATAATCTTCCCAAACGAATCGGCTTTAGCAAATAGTCTATAGCCCGTTGTTCAAAGGCGTTAACTGCATAACTGTCGTAGGCCGTGGTAAAGACAATGATGGGCGGTTTATGCAATTTATTTAAATGCTGAGCCAGTTCGATACCATCCATTTGCGGCATACGAATATCGATCAACACTACATCTGCATGTACTTCGGAAAGTTTATCAAGCGCCTCGACCCCGTTGCCCGCCTCTCCTACCAGCGTGAGTGGTAGTTGTTCTGCACAATCGGCAAGCAGGTCTTTAAGCCGGTTGCGGGCCGGCGGCTCGTCATCAACAACAAATACGGCCAATGGTAATTCTACAACGCTCATCAATACTCCTCTCTAATATAGGGGATTATAATATGTACGCGATAATAATCTTTCCCAGAATCAACGCTATAACTTGCTTCCACATCAAACTGAAGCAACAACCGTTCGCGAATGTTCATTAGTGCCATTTCGTTCCCACTGTGTTTATTTCCCTGCGTTTGGTACGGATTGTACACATCCAAATGCATATCTTTGCCACTACGATAGAGCTTGATCGTAATTTCTCCGCCTTCGTGCATAGGCTCTATCCCGTGATAGACGGCATTTTCCAGTAACGGTTGCAACATCAGGGGCGGAATGAGTGCGTCCGAAGGCATTTCCTCAGTCTGCCAATTTATTGCCAGCCTGTCCCCAAGTCGCAATTGTTCCAGGGCCAAATATTGACGCGAAAGCTCCACCTCACGTTTTAACGTGACTAATTCGCGGTTGTCCGCCATCGCCATGCGAAATAAATCGGCCATATCCTCAAGCGCGCCTTCAGCTCGCTTTGGGTCACTGCGCACAATGCCAAGCACGGCATTGATGGTGTTAAATAGAAAATGAGGACGGATGCGAGCTTGAAGAGCCTGCAAACGCGCACTAGCCACGGCAGGCGAAAGCGCGTGAGCACGAAAACGAAAATATCCCAGGGTAATCACGGCTACGGTAACGCTCACCACGATGTGTTGCCATAATTGAAATGCGCTATAGCCTATTGAAGATTCAAAAAGATCTCCGCCAAGCAGCGCTATAGTCCCTGAAACAGCCGCAACTAATAAAAGAACGGCTCCCCATCCCTGGCGATAATCCAAGCGACGGAGGATGTCCTTCAATATATATAAAATTAATAGGCAACTTATTAAAACAGGCTGTAGATACGCTGAACCAAAGAGTAATCGTTGCCCCAAATCCTGTATTGACGCGGCTTGTGTCATGGCAACAAAAATAGCCAACCCGTTTACGATTAGCACTATACGCAGCACAACTCCCAAATTGCGAAAATTTGGCAACGCATCGGATATATTGTTTTGATTTATACTTCGCTCCTTTGGCATAGCAACTCCTTTATGCCGAACATTTTGGACAATACACGATGACGATGCAAGATAAACAAGCCTGGTCGGGTAGATTTAACGAACCCGTTGCTGAATTAGTGAAGCGATATACCGCTTCGGTCGATTTCGACAAACGCTTGGCGTTGTTCGATATTCAAGGCTCGCTCGCGCATGCCCAAATGCTTGCCGCATGTGAAATCATCAGCACACAAGACCTGAAAGATATTCAGCGCGGAATGGCTCAGATCGAAAATGAGGTCCTGTGCGGGAAGTTCGACTGGCAACTCGACCTTGAAGATGTACATCTAAATATTGAAAAACGCCTGACTGCATTGGTCGGTGACGCTGGTAAGCGCCTGCATACCGGCCGTTCCCGCAATGACCAGGTAGCAACTGACGTGCGTCTTTATCTTCGCCACGCTATTGACGAATTAATTTTGCTGGTGAACGCGCTGCAACGTTCATTGCTCGATTTAGCCCAACACCACACGCATACCATCATGCCCGGCTTTACGCATTTGCAAGTGGCACAACCGGTAAGTTTTGCTCATCACCTGATGGCTTATTTCGAGATGCTTAAACGTGATGCCGAACGCCTTGCCGACTGCCGTAAGCGTGTCAATCGCTTGCCGCTGGGCGCTGCCGCTCTGGCCGGAACCAGTTATCCAATCAAGCGGGAATATGTTGCCCAATTGCTGGATTTTGACGGTGTTTGCGAAAACTCATTGGATGCAGTGTCTGATCGCGATTTCGCGATTGAATTTGCTGCCGTCGGCGCTCTCATCATGACGCATCTTTCGCGTCTGTCGGAAGAATTGATTCTGTGGATGAGTCCGCGCTTCGGCTTCATCGACATAGCCGACCGTTTTTGTACCGGTTCTTCGATCATGCCGCAGAAGAAAAATCCTGACGTACCGGAACTGGTACGGGGCAAGACTGGCCGCGTGAACGGCAATCTGGTTGCTTTGTTAACATTAATGAAGGGGCAGCCGCTGGCGTACAACAAAGACAATCAGGAGGACAAAGAGCCTTTGTTCGATACCGTAGATACACTTAACCAAACTCTTCGTATCTATGCGGACATGATGGGGGGAATCACCGTCAAACCCGAGGCTATGCGCCGAGCCGCCTTGCAAGGCTACGCCACAGCGACAGACTTGGCCGACTACTTGGTCAAAAAAGGGGTGCCTTTCCGCGATGCGCATGAAGCTGTTGCTTTAGCGGTGCGTTTTGCCGTTGAACGCAACTGCGATCTAAGCGACCTTAAATTGGAAGAGCTAAAAAAGTTTTCAGCGCTAATTGAAGATGACATTTATGCCGTACTAACCCTTGAAGGCTCATTAGCCGCCCGCAACCATACAGGTGGCACATCGCCCCAGCAAGTGGAAGCCGCTATCGCCCGTGCACGCAAATCACTGACTTAAGAATTCAAAAAAACGGGCAACCTTGCGATTGCCCAGAATAGGAGGAGAGTAAGAAAAGACGAGTTAGCAAACTCGCAGCTCTAACACTCGACTTCGGATTCTACGGAGCAATTTTACTTCTGCATATATGCCAAATGGCCTATATATTTCTCAAAATATATAGGCCATTCACGTTGAAATAGTCTATTTATTAAGATGTTATTTCTTATCTATATGGAATAGTGCAATTTTTCGTGCTTAACTTAGTTCATGGTTAAAAATTCATAGGCAATGACGAGAACATCAAAGCGACCTACAATACGATGCTTACACTTTGGAGTATCAAAATGAGCCGTCTAATTTTTTTTATTGCCTTGATTGCGGTAGTTTACTGGTTGCTTAAATCCTACAGCAGGCAGCCAACACAAGAGTCCAAACCCGAAACATCAGAGGATATGGTCAGGTGCAGCCAGTGCGGCGTCCACCTGCCCAAAAGTGAAAGTATTTTGTCCGGCGGTGAATTCTTTTGCAGTGATGCGCACCGGCGTGAGCGCTCTGAGCGCAATAAATAATCCCCATGCGGGATATTCAGCCCTCAACTTTCTGGCCCCTGTCAAAATTGCAAGTGGCTACGCCATTGGCGATGGAGGATCTTTGGCGGTCGCTGTATTTCTTTGGCCTGTATCGTTTGATGCTCGGCGGACTATTGCTGTTGCTATCGGTCGCCTTTGGTCAAGCAATATCGCTTAATGCTATTGAGCAGGCGTGGGTTTACCGTCTATGTATTGTTTACATTTTTTTGACTCTGTTCGCATTAGTCGGCGTTCAATTAAGACACCCCGCCTTCCCTTTGCAACTTGCCTTTCAGGTCGGAACCGATATTGCCGTTATTTCGACCATGTCCTATTTCAGCGGAGGCATCCAAAGTAATCTTGGAATGTTACTGCTCGTATCTTTGGCCGCCGCCGGGCTGATAAGTCGCGGGCGTATCACTTTGTTTTATGCTGCCCTGGCCAGTATTGCGATACTGCTCGAACATGCCTATTCAGTGCTGACTCAAGACGCCCCTTTTGCTCAATTTTTGCAGGCGGGAATTTTAAGTACTGCTTTTTTTGCAGTGGCATGGTTATCGCACACTTTGTCAAAATATGCAGTTGCCAGTGAAAGGCTTGCCTTTAGCCGGGGGGTGGATTTATCCAATATGGCAGAGGCTAATCGGCTGATGATTCAGGATATGCCCGATGGCGTGCTCGTGGTGGACGAGCGCGGAGCCGTTCGCCAATCCAATCCCAGTGCGGAAAGATTGCTGGGACATTCTTTTTCATTGGAAAAAAACATTGATCTGGGTGAGAGCTCCCCGATATTGAATACGATTTTTGCCGCATGGCGCCAAAATAAAGCGTTAGGGCATGAAGTTTTGCGTTTGCCAACGACAAATCGCATGGTTAGAGTTCGTTTCTTGCCCGTCCAGCGCCAAGGCTTCTGGGGAGCTGTTATCGTGCTGGAAGACATGCAGCGAGTGCAGGATCAGGCCCAGCAAGTAAAACTTGCTGCCTTGGGCCGGCTCACCGCCAATATCGCGCACGAAGTGCGCAACCCGTTATCTTCTATCAGCTATGCTGCCGAGTTATTGCGCGAAGGTCAGATCGACCCCTCACAGTTGCGGCTTACCCAGATCATTTTGGATAATGCCGCCCGTTTGAATCGCATCGTCCAGGATGTCATGCAGTTAAATCGGCGTGACAGAGCCCATCCGGAAGTGATCGACCTGTCAAAGCACTTGCATGCATTTTCTGAAGAATTGTGCCATGCCAACCGGTTAGCACTTGCTACCATTGAAATTGCCGCTCCGTTAGAATGCAAAGTCAGCTTTGATCGTGGTCATCTTGATCAAGTGTTATGGAATCTTGGGCAAAACGCATTACGTTATAGCCAGAATAATAAAGGGAGTGTGAAATTCCATCTATCGCGCTCATCTGACGAGGCCCGGGTTATATTGGATGTGATGGATGACGGCCCGGGAGTTAATGCGGAGACAGCACACAAGCTTTTCGAGCCATTTTTTACGACGGATGCAGGGGGCACCGGACTCGGACTGTATATAGGTCGGGAATTGTGCGAGGCAAATGGGGCGACTTTAGGTTATAGATCGCTGACCGAAGGCGGGGCATGTTTCCGCATAGTATTTGGAGTGAATAATGAGTTCTGATACACGGACTAAGTCGCAAATCCCCAGAGTTCTTTTGGTCGATGATGAGCCGGATATTTTAGAGCTGCTCGAATTGGCTATGGTACGTATGGGATTGGAGGTTCGGCGCTCGTCTAATGTAAAAGAAGCGAAACATCAATTGGATAGTGCAGACATCGACCTATGTCTGACCGATATGCGTATGCCTGATGGTGATGGCCTGGAATTGGTACGCTATATCGCCGAACGCAATCTTGATATTCCGGTAGCCGTCATAACCGCACATGGCAATGCTGAAAACGCTGTCGCCGCGCTGAAAGCTGGTGCGTTTGATTATTTATCAAAACCCGTGGCACTTGATCAGCTCCGCTCTCTGGTTAAGTCCGCACTAAAGCTGCCGCAGGTTCACGGAGTAGTTGCCGACAATGAACGAATATTGCTGGGGCATTCACCTGCAATTGAACGCGTACGTGATTTGATCGAACGTGTCGCCCGCAGCCAGGCACCGGTTCATGTCAGTGGCGAATCAGGTAGCGGCAAAGAATTGGCTGCGCGCTTGATTGTGGAAAAAAGTGCGCGTCATGACCAACCTTTTGTCGCGGTGAATTGTGGCGCCATTCCTGAAACATTGATGGAAAGTGAGTTTTTCGGCTACCGCAAAGGTGCGTTTACCGGCGCGGAAAAAGATAGAGACGGTTTTTTTCAGGCCGCGAATGGCGGGACTCTCTTGCTGGATGAGGTGGCTGATTTGCCCATCAACATGCAAGTCAAACTCTTGCGCGTGATTCAGGAAAAAAGAGTGCGCAAAGTCGGCTCGACCGAAGAAGAGCCTGTTGACGTGCGGATTATCAGTGCGACGCACCACAATTTGGCTGAACGGGTGCAACAGGGTAACTTTCGTCAGGATCTTTATTACCGCCTAAACGTGATTTCATTGCAGATGCCTTCGCTACGCGAGATGCGTGATGATATTGGCGAAATTGCAACTCAGATTTTGCAAAAACTGAATAATGGACAAGCATCGGTTAATTTTTCCGCCGAAGCTTTGCGTGCTTTGATCAACTATGATTTTCCCGGCAATGTTCGGGAACTTGAAAACATTATCGAACGCGCTTTGGCATTGCGCACAGGTTCTGAAATTGTTTCGGCCGACCTGCAACTGGTGCCAGTTGAGTCTTTTGGCAAAAAAACCAATGCCGAAGGATCGAGCAAATTTCCGCTTACCGATTATTTGGATCACATGGAACGCGAGGCCATATTGGAAGCGCTCGACCAAACCGGATTCAATCGTACCGCCGCCGCCAAGATACTGGGGGTAACCTTCCGAGCGTTACGTTATCGGATGGAGCGCTTATCCATTACCGATAAGGATAGTACGGATTGAAACTGAATTCTCAAGGCTGGTTCAGCGGAGTGCGTCGGGTGGTATCACCTAATTTTGATTCCCGTCCGCAGCATCCGCCCGTTTGCTTGTTGATAATTCATGGTATCAGCTTGCCTCCCGGCGAGTTTGGCGGGAACGGAGTTGAGCAGTTGTTTACCAACACGCTGAACACTGAAGAACATCCGTATTATGGACAACTTCGCGGCGTCCACGTTTCTGCCCATTTTTTCATCCGGCGAAAGGGTGAAATCGTTCAATTCGTTTCTTGTTTTAAGCGCGCTTGGCATGCAGGCTTGTCTCTTTGGCAAGGGCGCAGCCGTTGCAACGACTTTTCGATTGGTATTGAAATGGAAGGCAGCGATTTCGAGCCTTATGAAGATTCGCAATATCGCAGCCTTTCTTACTTGACCCGCCGCTTGCAACGCAACTACCGTTTTATCGGGATAGTCGGGCATTCCGATGTTGCCCCGGATCGAAAAACCGATCCCGGTCCGTATTTCGACTGGCCGCGATACCTCAAATCACTCTGAAAATCCACCTATTTAAGTTTCATTTTGCATCATTCTGTTTAGTCAAAAGAAAAGTATATATAGGCCAAAATTCTACTTGCATAAATCGAACGATGCACTAGAATTAGCAAAAATTTGCTGTTGAGCCACTAGATGTAGTGGTTTTACTTTTTTTCACTATTTCGCCCGCAAGCTTAATAGACTCTCATTAAATCTATAATATAAGGGGTATGTATGTTGCTTTCTTCAGAAGGTCAGTCACCTTCTTTTTCTGTACCTCCGCGCCAAGATTCCGATACTTCAGTTTCATCGAATCCCGTTATCTCTCTTGACCAATACAAAGTGATTCGCCGCAATGGCTCGGTTGTTTCATTTGAACCCGGCAAAGTTTCCATTGCAATGACCAAGGCTTTTCTGGCCGTTAATGGCGGGCAAGGAGCAGCTTCGGCTCGTGTGCGCGAACTTGTAGAACAGTTGACTGCCAACGTGGTTAACGCGCTGGTACGTCGCCAACCCCATGGCGGGACTTTTCACATCGAGGATATTCAAGATCAGGTAGAGCTGTCCCTGATGCGCTCGGGAGAACATGATGTAGCACGTTCTTACGTGTTGTATCGTGAACAACGCACACAGGAACGCAGCAAGGCCAAGAAAAGTGAAACTACCCTTGTTTTGCAGGTTAAAGAAAACGGTGTTTTGCGTCCATTGGATGTTGCAGTTTTGTCTGCTCAGATTGAGTCTGCCTGCCTCGGCTTGGGAAATGCCGTTGATGCCGACAAAATTCTCAAGTCTACCCTGAAAGACCTATATGACGGCGTACCTGTTGAGGAAGTCAGGAAATGCGCCATTTTGTCAGCGCGCTCTTTGATCGAACAAGATCCTGCCTATGGCTTTGTAACAGCACGTCTGTTGCTTAATAATATTCGCTGCGAAATTCTGGGTGAAGAAATACCGCAGGCCGAAATGGCTGCGCGTTATGCGGAATATTTTCCAAAATTTATCAAACGCGGCATTGCCGCCGAGTTGCTTGATGAAAAGCTGGCCCAATTTGATTTGCCGCGTTTAGCCAAAGAGCTTGACCCTAGCCGTGATTTGCAATTTGACTATTTGGGTTTGCAAACTTTGTATGACCGCTATTTCTTGCATATTAATGAAGAACGCATTGAACTTCCGCAGGCATTTTTCATGCGCGTTGCAATGGGGCTCGCGCTAAACGAAGTTGACCGCGAAGGTCGAGCCATCGAGTTTTATCGCTTGCTTTCCAGCTTTAACTTTATGAGTTCAACTCCGACACTATTTAATTCAGGCACTCGTCGCCCGCAACTTTCCTCGTGCTACCTGACTACTGTTGCCGATGATTTGGACGGCATTTATGAGGCTTTGAAAGAAAATGCGTTGCTTTCAAAATTTGCCGGCGGTTTGGGCAACGATTGGACAAATGTGCGGGCTTTAGGCAGCCACATTAAAGGTACCAACGGTAAATCTCAGGGCGTGGTTCCATTCCTAAAAGTAGTAAATGATACGGCCGTGGCTGTAAATCAGGGTGGTAAGCGCAAGGGCGCGGTGTGTGCCTACCTTGAAACATGGCATCTGGATATCGAAGAGTTTCTGGAACTGCGCAAGAATACCGGTGATGATCGCCGCAGAACGCATGACATGAACACGTCTAACTGGATTCCCGATCTGTTTATGAAGCGGGTAATGGAAGGTGGCGACTGGACGTTATTTTCGCCATCGAACTGCCCCGATCTGCATGATAAATTTGGCGCAGAATTTGAGCAGGCCTACGTTGCTTATGAAGAAAAGGCAGCTCGCGGCGAACTCAAATTGTTCCGCAAAGTTCCTGCTGCCGGATTGTGGCGCAAGATACTAACCATGTTATTCGAAACCGGGCATCCCTGGATTACCTTTAAGGACCCTTGCAATGTTCGCAGCCCGCAGCAACACGTTGGCGTAGTCCATAGCTCGAATTTGTGTACGGAAATTACGCTGAACACTTCTGAAACTGAAATTGCCGTGTGCAATCTAGGCTCCGTCAACCTGGCGGCGCATTTGTACCCTCAAGGGCATGAAAAATTTGGCCAGTTGGATCATGACAAACTTCAGCGCACAATACGCACTGCGATGCGTATGCTGGACAATGTCATAGACATTAATTATTACGCGGTTAAAAAAGCGCGCGATGCCAATCTGAAACATCGCCCGGTCGGGATGGGCATCATGGGCTTCCAGGATGCGTTGCATGAATTGCGTATTCCCTATTCTACTGATGTCGCAGTTGAATTTGCCGATCGTTCGATGGAAGCAGTGTGCTACTTCGCCTATTTGGCTTCGACTGAATTGGCCGAGGAACGTGGTCGTTACTCCAGTTACCGCGGCAGCCTGTGGGACAAAGGAATCTTGCCGCAAGATACTGTTGAGATGTTGCGTGCTTCCCGTGGCGGTTATGTTGAACTTGATGACTCTGTCACGCTGGACTGGAATGCACTGCGCGCACGCATCAAACAGCACGGAATGCGCAATTCCAATTGTGTAGCGATTGCGCCCACAGCGACGATTTCCAATATCGTCGGCGTATCTGCCAGTATCGAACCCACCTACCAAAACATTTTTGTTAAATCGAACTTGTCCGGTGAATTTACTATCATCAATGAACACTTGGTGAAGGATCTGAAGGCTATTGGTCTTTGGGACGAGGTCATGATCGCCGATCTGAAATACTTTGACGGCAGCCTGGCCAAAATTGATCGCATCCCCGCTGAAATTCGCGGCCTCTACGCAACGGCGTTTGAGGTCGAACCAAAGTGGTTGATTGAAGCAGCAGCCCGTCGCCAGAAATGGATTGACCAAGCGCAATCACTCAATATCTATATGTCTGGCGTTTCCGGTCGCAAGCTTGATGAAACCTATAAACTGGCTTGGTTGCGCGGCCTTAAAACCACCTACTACTTGCGTACGTTAGGCGCAACCTCGGCTGAGAAATCAACTTCCCGCGCGGGTTCATTAAATGCCGTTTCAAGCGGCAGCGCTGGAGACATCTCGGCATCACCCGTTGTTGAAGAAGCGAAGTTTTGCTCGATTGACAATCCTGAGTGCGAAGCCTGCCAATAGAGTTCATTCTACGTTGTAGTTACCTGCGCCTCCGTTTTTACAAAACGGGGGCGTTTTTATTTCATAATTTGTTGATGCTAATAACTGCAATAGTCTGCATGCTCAATCTCGGAACATTGTATGTTTCCATAACTACAAAAGACGCAGCAATCGCCTGTCTTTGTTTTTAATAGCGCTTTGCAATTTGAACACTCGTAGAATTGCTGAGAGTAATCTGCGAACATCACCTCTGTTTTTTTGAAATTGCAAACTGGGCATGTAATAGTTGAAATGTGTTCCATTTGAGTCGCCTCGTAATTTCAATGAAACTGGATTTTGCATCATTTGTATGAAGATTCAGTTACACCTCGCTTTGATTGACTTAGACCTTACCACTTCGGTTACCTGCTTATTGCAGTCACAGCTTGTGGTAGCGGTGCTTGTCGCCGTGTACTAGCAGGCAACCAGAAATCGGTAGAAGTTGCGCAATATGCCCGCAGTCGCACCCCAGATGAAATGCTCCTTGCCTGTATCTAAATCGTTATATGGTATGGAGAACCATTGACGCGATGTGTCGCGCCAAGGAACTTCGTGACGCCGGTGATTCGATGGATCCATCAGAAAGTCCAGCGGTACTTCAAAAATTTCCGCAACTTCTACTGGATTCGCCACCAGCGTAAAACCCGGATGGACCAGTGCCACAACCGGTGTAATGACAAATGCCGACCCCGTTAAGTAAGTCGGCAACTGCCCCAACACTTGCACAAATTCTGGCTCCAAACCGACTTCCTCGTGGGCTTCACGCAAGGCGGTAGCGGCAGCATCGGCGTCCGAGGGATCGGACCTGCCGCCGGGAAAAGCGATTTGCCCGGCGTGAGTGGACATGCGTGCGGTGCGTTGGGTGAGCAAGACCGTTGGCTGATTGTTCAGCGGCCCACCCAATACGATGGGCACAAGCACCGATGCGTTAGTGGCCTCGGTTTGGTCGGAGTAGCGTTTTTCAAATACAACCTCCGGCGTCCAGTTCGGCGGGTTCGCAAACCGCTGTTGCAGGGCCTGGGGAAGTAGCGACTCACGCTGCACAGCAGGCAAATGACTGTCGACTCCTACAACCGGCATTTGGCGTGGATCAAAGTTCGGGATGGATGAGTTTATGCTTCCCACGGATTAATGACTGTTACGCTAGCCGCCTCATAGGGGGCCGTATCGTGTGCGACACGATCAATCCCCGCACAGCCGGCTGGGGTTCGGCCTCGGTGCTGCGCCCATGTTGATCTGCCTGCACCTGTAACGCGCAATGCACGTCGTCGGGAAGATTGTGTCCTGTCAGCATTGCCATAACCTCACCTCATAATAAGGCATTCTATGCGTTCATTATATTGCTTTGAATGCATTCCAGCGAGAGGCATTGCCATGTCGTGAAACTCATCTTTTGCGCTGCAAGCCTTGCCAGCGTTACATTTAGGATACCCACGCCCCCTTTCGGCAGATTGCATACAACAGCCAGTGATAGTCCGAAAGCGTGGTGACCTATTGGTGACAAGCTGGAACGATGAAGAGAAAATAAAAAAGCCCGCATCTCTGCAAGCCTTATATCTTCTGGTGGCTCGGGGCGGAATCGAACCACCGACACAAGGATTTTCAATCCTCTGCTCTACCGACTGAGCTACCGAGCCATTTTGCGAAGGGGCGCATTATAACGGCTCTTGCCATTTAAGCAAACAAGGAAGTTTGGTTTAAATAAAGAACCCCGCTTTCGCGGGGTTCTTTTGTGCTACATGAAGACATTGCGAGCGAACTCGCACCGAATTCAATTACATCATGCCGCCCATTCCACCCATGCCGCCCATATCGCCACCACCCATGCCACCACCAACTGGCTTGTCTTCTGGCAGCTCAGCTACCATGCAAGCGGTAGTCAGCATCAGGCCCGCAATAGAGGCTGCATTTTGCAATGCAACACGTGTTACCTTGGTCGGGTCAACTACGCCCATTGCCAGCATGTCTCCATACTCGCCAGAGGCTGCGTTGTAGCCAAAGCTGCCCTTGCCTTCCAATACCTTATTCACCACAACACTTGGCTCATCGCCTGCATTCAGGGTGATAGCACGGATAGGGGACTCCATCGCACGCAAGACGATAGTGATACCAGCGTCTTGATCGTGGTTCACGCCCTTTAGACTGGCAACCGCAGACTTAGCGCGCAGTAAAGCAACGCCTCCTCCAGGAACAATGCCTTCTTCAACTGCTGCACGAGTTGCATGCAATGCGTCTTCAACGCGCGCCTTCTTTTCTTTCATTTCAACTTCAGTTGCCGCACCGACCTTGATCACGGCAACACCGCCAGCCAGCTTGGCTTTGCGTTCTTGCAGTTTTTCTTTGTCGTAGTCGCTTGTAGACTCTTCAGCTTGCTTGTTAATTTGACCGATGCGAGCCTTGATTGCATCTTCCTTGCCAGCGCCATCGATGATGATGGAATTATCTTTGCCAACTTCGATACGCTTGGCTTGACCCAATTCAGCTAGGGTCGTCTTTTCCAATGACAGGCCGACTTCCTCAGCAATTACAGTGCCGCCGGTCAGAATAGCGATGTCTTCCAACATAGCCTTGCGACGATCGCCGAAACCAGGAGCCTTAACAGCAACAGTCTTCAAGATGCCACGGATGTTATTGACTACCAGAGTTGCCAACGCTTCGCCGTCTACATCTTCAGCGATGATCAGCAATGGGCGACCGGCCTTTGCAACTTGTTCCAGTACCGGTAGCAAGTCACGGATGTTAGAAACCTTCTTGTCATGCAACAGGATGAAAGGATTTTCCATCGCTGCGATTTGACGGTCTTGGTTGTTAATGAAGTAAGGAGACAAATAGCCACGGTCGAATTGCATACCTTCAACGATGTCCAACTCATCTTCCAGACCTTGGCCATCTTCAATAGTGATGACGCCTTCTTTGCCAACCTTTTCCATCGCAGCAGCAATCTTTTCACCGATTACCGTGTCCGAGTTGGCCGAAATGCTACCAACTTGCGCAATTTCCTTGCTGGTAGTACATGGCTTGGAGATTTTCTTCAGTTCAGCAACGGCTGCGATAACTGCTTGATCGATACCGCGCTTCAAGTCCATCGGGTTCATGCCTGCGGCTACGAACTTCATTCCTTCTTGAACGATTGATTGTGCCAAAACAGTAGCGGTTGTTGTTCCGTCACCTGCAACATCGGATGTCTTGGAAGCAACTTCCTTAACCATTTGTGCGCCCATGTTTTCGAACTTGTCTTTCAGTTCGATTTCTTTGGCGACAGAAACGCCGTCCTTGGTGATGGTTGGGGAACCATACGAGCGATCCAAGACTACGTTGCGGCCTTTAGGACCGAGGGTAACTTTGACTGCATCGGCCAGGATGTTTACGCCTACGACCATCTTGGCACGAGCTGCGTCATGAAATTTTACGTCTTTTGCTGCCATGTTATTTCTCCTAGAAAACAGTTATTCGGTAAGTCAGATAATCCGGATTTACGCTTCAACCACGCCGATGATGTCATCTTCACGCATAGTCAGCAGCTCTTTACCATCCAACTTGAAAGCCTGACCGGAGTACTTACCGAACAAAACCTTATCGCCAACTTTGACGCTCACCGGACGCAATTTGCCGTCATCGCCGACTTTGCCATTACCCACAGCAACAATTTTGCCTTGATCCGGCTTTTCTGTAGCCGCGTCTGGAATCACAATACCGGACGCAGTTTTGCGTTCTTCTTCCAAACGCTCAACGATGACGCGATCACTTAAGGGACGAATCTTCATGCTTTTCTCCTAAACAAACAGTTAACTAAAAAGTAGCGCGGCAAACGGTTTATCATAGCAATTTGACGAAACAGTCAAATAACACCAACCAAGAGGTTGGTTAGCACTCGATGCCAGCGACTGCTAATAATAGGGGCGCATGCACTATATTTCAAGTGTGAGATGAATATTTTTACTATTTTCACTAATTTAAGCCGTTACACCGTTAGGCGAAAAAAGAGTCGCAGGATATAAAACCAGAACGTGCTTTTATGGCAGTTGGTGAATTCCGGCGATTTTAGTCCGCACAACCGCCTGTATCAATGCATCGACAACCTGTACGCGTGTAAAACTTTTACGCCAGGCTAGTGCGATGCGCCGCGAGGGCACGGGCTTGGTAAAAGGTATAATTTTCAGAAGTTGACTGCGGTAGCGGGCAGTATTTGCCGATGCAGGCAGCACAGTAATCCCCAAGCCTGAAGCGACCATATTGCGGATAGTTTCCAGCGAAGTACCTTGTTGCGTATCAAGCGCCTTACGATTAATCTTGGGGCAGGCCTCGGCAACTTGATTGCTAAAGCAGTGGCCTGAGTCCAGCAACAGTACTTTCTCTTCAGCCAATTCCGCAGGCCGGATGCTGCTTCGCTTCGCCCAGTGATGTTCAACGTTTACGACCACTTCAAAGGGTTCGTCATACAAAGCCCGGGTCAGAATGCCGTCATCGCCGAATGGTAGCGCAACAACAATGACATCAAGTTTGCCATTGCGCAGCAAAACCTCAAGATTGGCTGTAATGTTCTCTTCAATTTCCAGCGGCATTTCCGGGGCAATCTTTTTCAAAGCCGGAATAAGATCCGGGAGCAAATACGGCCCGACGCTGTGGATCAAGCCTATTCGCAAGGGAGTTGCGAGTTGATTATGTCCCTGCGTGGAAATTTCACGAATGCGCTCTGCTTCTTCAAGCACCCGCATGGCTTGCTCGACAACGGCACTACCGATGGGGGTGACCGTAATTTCAGATTTGCCACGTTCGAATATCTTCAAGCCCAACTCTTCTTCCAGCTTCTGAATCGCCAGTGACAGTGCAGGTTGGCTAATAAACGTCTTCTCAGCGGCACGACGAAAGTTCAGTTCTTGTGCAACGGCAACAATAAAGCGCAGTTCGTTAAGCGTCATGGTCATCTCCCTGTGATTTATATAATAAATCAGATGCGTTTAAACAATCAATTAGATTAATCAGTCCATCAGGTTTAAATTGCAAGCCGTGGACAGCACCCACGCAATTAAATAACCGAACAGGAGAACATTATGAAAATTCCAGAAATCAAAACCAAAGCCAATCTTGAATCGGCATTTGCCGGCGAATCAATGGCGCACATCAAATACCGATATTTTGCCAAACTGGCGCGTGCGGCCGGCGACGAAGATGTAGCACGCGTATTTGAAGAAACCGCCAATCAGGAAGTACAGCACGCACTGGGACATCTGGACTTGCTTTACCCCAAAACCGAAATGACGACTCAGAAATGTTTGCAAATGGCGATTGAGGGAGAAACTTACGAGTACACCGAAATGTATCCGGGGTTCCTGAAAACAGCCCAACAGGAAGGGAATGCTGCCGCGACGACTGAGATTAAGCAACAGATAGGAGAATCCAAAGAACACGCCGAGTTATTCAAGGCAACGCTGGAAAAAGCTGCCAAGCGTTTCGCGGCATTGGCAAAAGTGGAAGAACGTCACGCTCATCAATACAGTGCAGTTTTGGCAACTATTTCAGCCCGATAAATTAAGGAGAACGACATGAAAGTTTGGCAATGTGTGGTATGTGGATTTATTTACGATGAAAAGGTTGGCATGCCTGATGAAGGGATCAAGCCAGGTACGACGTGGGCGGATATTCCGAATGAATGGGCGTGTCCCGATTGCGGTGTGGCGAAGGCAGATTTTGAAATGATTGAGGTTTGAACAATCAAATTGAAATCAGCTTCAGGCAACGGATGAGCAACGTTTTGCTCAGTTAATGAGCCTGACGACAGTTCATCCGAAGCCAAATTTTAAAAGGAATTATTCATGAATCCTATCATTGTGTTGGGTAGCGGCCTTGCAGGCTATGCCATTGTGCGCGAACTAAGAAAGCTAAACCGCGACACTCCGATTACTTTAGTAACGCGCGACAACGGGGACAGTTACTCGAAACCAATGCTATCCAATGCATTTGCGCAAAAGAAGGATCCGCTAAGTTTGGTCATCTCGTCTGCAACTGAAATAGCGCAGCAACTCGGAATTACTTTGCTTGCCAACACCGAAGTGTTGGCGGTCCATCGGGACAGAAGAAAACTCGACACCACAGTCGGCACGCTAGCCTATGACAAGCTGGTTTTAGCTCTTGGGGCCGATCCGGTGCAGATACCTGTTCAAGGTGATGCCCGGCAGGACATATTATCCGTGAATGACCTTGCTGATTATTCACGCTTGCGCAACGCGCTAGGCAACGCCAAATCTATCGCCATTATGGGTGGCGGTTTGATCGGTTGTGAGTTCGCCAATGACTTGGCGGCGGCGGATTACGCGGTTACAGTTATTGACAGGGGCGCATATCCGCTGGGCAGCCTGGTTCCGCAACAAGCCGGAAGTCTATTGCTTGAACCGCTGGCTTTACTCGGTGTAACTTGGCATTTTGGCACCACGGTGCAATGTGTGGACAAAGCGACTAAGGGGTATTTACTCACGCTTGCTGATGACAGCACTGTGCAGGCCGATCTTGTGATTTCTGCCGTCGGATTACGGCCACGAATTCAGCTTGCCCGCGAATCCGGTTTGACAGTTAATCGCGGAATTGTTGTAAATGAACATTTGTGCAGCAGTGACAATTCTATTTTTGCGCTGGGGGATTGCGCCGAGATTGAAGGAAAGGTGCTGCCATTTGTTTTACCTATTATGCATGCCGCACGAACCTTAGCCCGTGTATTAAACGGAGAAATGGCGAAAGTAGAATTCCCGGCTATGCCCGTGGTTGTTAAAACACCCGCGCACCCGGTTGTTGTTTCTCCTGTAGCGAAAGACGCGGTCGGCGCATGGCAAGTGCTCGCAACAGGCAAAGGCATCAAGCTGGGATTTTTTGATGGTTTAAATGAACTCAGAGGATTTGTTCTTACGGGTGACTTTGCCGGTGAGCGCAATGAAATGTCAAAACAACTTGCCGTGTAATCATTGTTCGTTGTTTTGAATCCGAAAACAATTATCTTGGCAAGTAGTCTACTACCAACCCGACAAACACGGCAGCCCCCAACCAATTGTTATGCAAGAAAGCTGCAAAACATTTTTCACGGTTTCTGTCTTTGATCAGCGAGTAGTGATGCAGGGCGATGCCCTCTGCAATAATCAATCCAAAAAAATAGGGCAGCCCCAATCCCGCCATTAACCCGGCGACAGCCAATAATGCCAAGGTAACTCCATAGCAGAGCATCACCGCCACGACATCGAATTTTCCGAAGAACAAGGCCGAGGAGTGAATGCCAAGATGAATGTCATCGTTCCGATCAACCATTGCATACTCGGTATCGTAAGCAATAGCCCAGAATATGTTAGCGACCAGTAGCACCCACGCCACGGGTGGCACGTTGTTCAAAGTTGCTGCGAAAGCCATCGGAATTCCAAAACCGAAAGCGATGCCGAGATAGGCTTGCGGAATCGCAAAAAACCGTTTTGTAAACGGATAGCTTGCCGCAAGAAAAACTGCCGGGACAGAAAGTAGCAGCGTTAGTTTATTCAACGGCAAAATGAGCAAGAATGACACCACCGCCAATGCACCTGCCAACAACAAGGCTTCGCGTGTGCTAACTTTTCCGCTGGTTAGCGGGCGATCTTTGGTACGTTCCACATGCTTGTCGAAATCGCGGTCAGCGTAATCATTAATGACGCAGCCCGCCGAACGCATCAGTACTGTGCCGAGGGTAAAAATAAATACAATACTCCACGCAGGATGTCCGTTTCCGGCAATCCAAACTCCCCACAGCGTGGGCCACAGCAAAAGCAATATACCGATGGGGCGATGCAGACGTGCAAGTTGCACGTAAAGCTGAATGCGTTCAGAAATTTTCATGGCGTGGATTTTAACGTGAAACAACTTGTTGACGTTAGCTTACCTTTTGTTAAGCGCCAATATTTCCGGTAGAAAAACTTCGGTCACCAACAATGGCGCACCATACAAATAAAACAGCGAACGGCGCGCCCATAGTTTTGCCGGTCTCTCCCCCGGCACCGCAATAGCTCTTTTATACAACGCATGATGCGACTGTAACGCTTTGAAGTGTAGCGGTTGGCGCTTCACCAGCGGGTGTGTAAAGAGAAGAGTGCCAAGCGAACGGTTACCCAAACCCTGCATTGCATGCCAGGTGCCCTGCAAGTGAACCCGCGCACAGGTGCTATGCGCGAATACTACCGGCCGACCATCGGCACACAGAAAGACCTCCCGTGAAAATGCGTAGCGATCTGCCGGAAATCCAAGTAGTGCTGCTTCGTCGTAAGCGACGCGAGCAAGCCCGCTACGCTGTGGCCGTACAGAAAACACCTCGCAATGTTGCCGGATACGGCGAGTGAGTGAACCATGGTCGCGCAGCCACGGTGTGTAATCGGCCGCCCCTGATAATAAGCTTTGCCAGTAATGATCACGCATGCAGAAAGTCCGGCTTGTTTGCCATCCAGCGTTGCAAATGAGCTTGCGCCACTTCCGGTGCGTCGCGCAGCAATTCATCGGCTAGGGTACGGGCGGTTTCCAATAAAATAGCATCCTCATTAATGTCGGCAAAGCGCAGCATAGCAACGCCGCTTTGCCGCGCGCCCAATAATTCGCCCGGGCCGCGCAGACGTAAATCTTGTTGCGCAATCTCGAAGCCGTCCGTGTTCTCATAAATAATTTTAAGACGTGCGCGCGCCAATTCAGACAACGGGGGTTGAAACAGTAGTACGCACAAACTTTCCGCTGCACCGCGCCCGACACGTCCGCGCAGTTGATGCAGTTGTGCCAGCCCCATACGCTCGGCGTGTTCGATCACCATCAGGCTGGCATTGGGCACGTCCACGCCGACTTCGATTACGGTAGTCGCAACCAGCAAATGAATTTCCCCGGCTTTGAATGCCGCCATGACTCGTGCCTTTTCGGCATTGTCCAGTTTTCCGTGAACCAGCCCAACGCTTAGTTCGGGGAAAATTTGCGTCAGCGTGTCGTAGGTTTCGAGTGCCGTTTGCAATTGCAGTGCTTCAGATTCGTCAATCAAAGGACACACCCAATATGCCTGGCGCTTTTGCAGGCAAGCTGTACGCACGCGCTCGAACACTTCTTCCCGGCGCGCTTCATTGATGAGTTTTGTAACGATGGGAGTGCGCCCCGGTGGTAATTCGTCAATCACCGACACATCAAGATCGGCATAATAACTCATGGCCAAAGTGCGCGGAATCGGCGTGGCACTCATCATAAGTTGATGCGGCTCATTCCCTTTTCCGCGCAGTGCCAGACGCTGCTGCACGCCGAATTTATGTTGTTCATCCACAATCACCAAACCGAGTTTTTTAAACTCGACTGAGGTTTGAAACAGCGCATGGGTACCCACTGCAATCTGCGTTTCGCCCAAAGCGATACGTTCGACTGCCGCCGTCTTTTCCTTTTTCTTCAAACTGCCTGACAGCCATACGGGCGTAATTCCCAGCGGCGTCAACCAATCGCGCAGTTTCAAATAATGTTGTTCCGCCAGAATTTCTGTCGGTGCCATGAAAGCAACCTGATAACCGTTCTCAATGGCTTGCAGCGCGGCAAGTGCCGCAACTATTGTTTTTCCGCTGCCGACATCTCCTTGCAGCAAGCGCTGCATCGGGTGCACTTGTGCCAGATCGTGATGAATCTCCCGCAACACTTTTTGCTGCGCCCGCGTGAGTGAAAATGGCAGCGCCTGCAACAGCGCAGGAATATGCGTATTGCGCATGGGCAATTGCGGCGCCTTGCGGTCATGGCGTTTTTGGTAATGCACGCGCATGGAGAGTTGTTGCGCCAGCAGTTCGTCGAACTTGATGCGCCGCCATGCCGGATGAGCACGTGCCAGCAATGCCTCTTCATCTGTTTGAGGCGGCGGGTTATGCAACAAATTCACACTTGCATCAAAGGTAGGCAAATTCAATTGTTGCAATAGGTTGGCGGGCAGGGTGTCGCTCAGCTCCACCGCGTTTAACGCGGCGAGAATATATTTACGCAGGGTCGGCTGTGGCAAGCCTGCGGTAGTCGGATAGACCGGCGTGAGCGCCTGTTTGAGCGGTGAATTCTCACCTGAAACATGGCACTTTGGATGCACCATTTCCATGCCAAAATAGCCTTCACGCGCCTCCCCCAGAGCGCGAATTTTTTTGCCTATAGCGAGTTGCTTTTGTTGGCTGGGATAAAAATTCAGAAAGCGCAAAAACAAAATACCACTTTCGTCCTGCAACTGGCAAATCAAACTGCGACGCGGACGATAGGCGACTTCATTGTGAATAATTTCGCCTTCCACCTGCACGGAAACTCCCGGCAACAAATCGTCAATCCGTGTGATTTTCGTTTCATCTTCGTAGCGCAGCGGCAAGTGCAACACCAAGTCGAACTCAGTGTGAATACCGAGCTTGGTCAGTTTGCTTTGCGTGGCGGGTGGGATTTTTAGGAAGAAACTCATACCCTCACTCCGCTGCACTCCACAGTTTTGCCGCCCTCGCTGCGCTCTCCCCGCATGCGGGATAACCAGCCACTTGCCAGCTTGCTGGCTTAGTGGAATGGCTAGTTGTTTCATCAGAGGGCTGGGGTGAGGCTGTCCGACGAAGCACTTTAATCTTGAATAAACAAAACCCCATCCGCTTCAACTAGTGCATTGCGCGGCAACGAAGCCACGCCAACTGCGGCCCGTGCAGGATAGGGTTCATGAAAATACGTAGCCATGATCTCATTCACTTTGCCGAAATGCGCAAGGTCGGTAAGGTAAATATTGATTTTCACCAGATCGTCAAGACTGCCACCGGCAGCATCGGCCACTGCACGCAGATTTTGGAACACTCGGTTTACTTGTGCTTCGATACCTTCGACCAGCGTCATATTGGTGGGGTCGAGGCCAATCTGACCCGAAAGGTAAACAGTGTTTTCGACGCGGACAGCTTGTGAGTATGTGCCAATTGCGGCAGGGGCATCAGGGGTGTGTATGACAACTTTGTTTGACATGATGAGCTCCTTTTAATGGAATGGCGCATTTTACAACGTCTATGGCCCGCGCCTAGGCCGACTTTCAATAGTTACTATGCAAGCTGGCCGCCGCTACAACGCTCAATCCCCGCCAAATCTTTCGCGGAAAACACTGCTGTAAATCCAAACTCTTGCAGCAAGTCACGTACACGTGCAGCTTGGTCATAGCCATGCTCCAGCAATAACCAGCCCTTTTTGCGCAGGTGAGCGCCCGCTTGCGTGATGATGCACCTGATATCGTCAAGACCGTCTGCGCCCGCAGCCAAAGCGGTAAGCGGTTCAAAGCGTACATCCCCTTGTGTTAAGTGATTGTCATCGGCGGCGATGTACGGCGGATTAGAGACGATGATATCGAAGCGCTGCTCCGCAAAAGCCGAAAACCAATCACTCTGAATAAAATTAACATTGGAAATACCGAGTCGTTGCGCATTTTCTCGCGCCACGGCCAAAGCTTCAGTTGATGCATCGCAAGCCCAAACTTCGGCAGCGCGGCGCTGATGCGCGATTGCCAAAGCAATTGCCCCGCTGCCAGTACCCATATCCAAGACTCGAAGTGCGCCTTCACTGCGTCCAAGTACCCACTCAACCACTAACTCTGTTTCTGGTCGGGGAATCAAGGTGGCCGGAGTGACAATAAAATTCAAGCCGAAGAATTCGCGTTCACCCAGAATATAAGCAATGGGTTCTCCGCTTAAGCGGCGTTGCAACAGGATTTGGTATGCCGTTTCTTCCTCAAAATTCAATATGCGCTCTGGATGAGCAATTAAATAGGCGCGGGAAGAACTCAACACTTTTTGCAACAAACATTGCACTTCAATACGCGCGGAGCCGGCTTCAATCGCCAATTTTTCTTCTAGCGCAGTTGAGTCGCAGGACAGAATAGTTTGTATGGATCTGGGCATAAGCCTGCGCGGCGCTTAGACTAATAACTTAATGCTCATCCGCCAGCGCGGAAAGCTGTTCAGCCTGATGTTCTGCCATTAACGCACCGGTCAGTTCATTGATGTCACCATCCATAATGTGATCCATCTTGTACAGAGTAAGATTAATACGGTGGTCGGTAACGCGGCCTTGCGGGAAATTATAGGTGCGGATGCGCTCGGAACGATCACCGCTACCCACCAGTGATTTGCGTTCGGCGGCAAGTTTATTGTGCGCTTCGCTTTCTTGTTTGCTTTTGATGCGCGCTGCAAGCACTCGCAATGCCTGCGCTTTATTCTGGTGTTGCGAGCGACCATCCTGACATTCCACAACAGTGCCAGTGGGTAGGTGGGTGATACGCACGGCGGAGTCGGTTTTGTTAATATGTTGACCGCCCGCACCACTGGCACGGAAGGTATCGATGCGCAAATCTGCCGGATTTAGCTCTACCTCTCCCACTTCGTCTGCTTCGGGCAATACCGCCACGGTGCAGGCCGAGGTATGAATGCGGCCCTGGGTTTCGGTTGCGGGCACGCGCTGCACACGATGCGCGCCAGACTCAAATTTCAAAACTGAATACGCGCCTTGCCCCACGATACGCGCGATGACTTCCTTGTAGCCGCCCATTTCACCCAGACTTTCAGAGATGATCTCGACTTGCCAGCGTTTGCGTTCGGCAAAACGCATGTACATGCGGAAGATGTCACCGGCGAATATCGCTGCTTCATCGCCACCGGTCCCCGCGCGTACTTCAAGGAATACGTTACGTTCGTCGTTGGGATCTTTCGGCAGCAATTGCTTTTGCAACTCGACTTCGAGCTGCTCTAATTTTTCCCGTCCGGTTTTAATTTCTGCATCGGCGAATTCGCGCATGTCAGGATCTGCCGACATTTCCTGCGCAGTGGCGATGTCAGCTTCGCAAGCTTTATGCGCGTGATACAAGTCCACTACCGGCTCTAGTTCATTCCGCTCGCGGCTGAGCTTGCGAAACATATCCATGTCGCGCGTTGCATCTTCGCTGCTCAACAGGCGGGTAACCTCGTCCAAACGCTCGGCTAATTGAGCGAGTTTGCTGGCAATACTTGGCTTCATTGCTGATTATCCATTAAACCGAAGGGTGGGAATGACGATCCAAACTCATTCCGTGGTATGCAGATGGTAGATGCGATGCACCGCATCAAGTAATGCTTCGCGCTCGTTGGCTTGTGCCTGATTCAGCGTCTGTGTTGGTGCATGTAAAAATTTGTTGGTCAGCGCATTGCCGAAAGCTTCGAGTACTTTTTCCGGCGAATCGCCTTTTGCCAGTAAACGTAGCGCTTTTTCCATCTCGCTGCGGCGTTGCCTTTCAGCATGATCGCGCAGCGTGCGAATTGTTGGCACTACTTCACGCGACTCCATCCAGTGAATGAATTCATTCACGCCGGAATCGATGATAACCTCGGCTTCTTTCACTGCACCCTGACGTGCATCCAGTCCGTCGCGTACCACTTCGGAAAGGTCGTCCACTGTGTATAGAAACACATCTCTGAGTTGGGTCACTTCTTTTTCAACATCACGCGGCACCGCCAAATCAACGATGAAAAGTGGGCGATGTTTGCGTTCCTTAAGCGCGCGTTCAACCATGCCTTTGCCCAGAATCGGCAACTGACTGGCTGTGCAGGTAACAATAATGTCGTATTGCGCCAATTGATCGGGCAATTCATTTAGCGTAATGGCGTGGCCGTCGATACGGCGCGCCAGCGCTTGCGCCCGCTCCAGCGTGCGGTTCGCCACAGTGATTTGTTTAGGGTTGCGCGCGGCAAAATGAACGGCATTCAACTCGATCATTTCACCCGCGCCGATGAACAGCACACGCTGATCTTCAATGCTGGGGAATATACGCTCTGCCAGTTTCACTGCCGCAGCCGCCATTGATACCAGATTCGCGCCAATCTCGGTCTGTGTGCGTACATCTTTCGCAACCGAGAAAGTACGCTGAAATAACTTGTGCAATAAGAAGCCTAGCGTACCCGCTTGCTCTGCCTGGCGCACGGCCTGTTTCATCTGGCCTAGAATTTGCGGCTCGCCCAGCACCATGGAGTCCAGCCCGCTCGCCACACGGAACGCGTGCTTGACCGCTTGCTCTTGCGGTAATTGATAAATATACGGAGCAATGTTGGTCGACGGCAGTTGATGATATGAGGCCAACCAATCAACTACTTGCGTTGGCGCGTTGGTGCTGCAGTAAACTTCAGTTCGATTGCAAGTGGAAAGAATCGTCGCCTCTTTAACCGCGCTATTGCCCACCAGATCGCGCAAAGCCGACTCCATCGCATCGACATTGAACGCAATTTGCTCACGCACTGAAAGCGGCGCGGTTTGATGGTTAATACCAAAAGCAAATAGATGCATACAACCCTTAGCTCGGAAGCCAATTAATCGGGTGCGGATTATAGCTTTAATCGGGCGGATGACAAAATGGGCGCTGTAGCCAAGTTTTGAGAAAAACCGCCTTGCTACTCACCCCAAGCACGAATTCCGTCACCACGCTAAAATGACCACCATCCCCCGGCCCGTCGCCGAAGTTTCAGGATCGCGTCATGATTGAAGAACGTTTAGTAAACATCGAAACAAAAATCACCTTTCAGGAAGACCTGATTGAGGAGTTGAATAAGACTGTCTATCAGCAGCAAAAAAAGCTGGACCGGCTTGATGCAATTTGCGAATCTTTGGTAAGACACATCGAAGCACTGGAAGAAGCTGGGGGCGAGGATAAGCATGTGAACGAAAGACCGCCGCATTATTAGCATGCACGCCGCCCGATTTGCCACCCAATCTCATTTGGAATATCAGATTGCCACTCCAATTTCTGGTCGCAATTGTTATCGACTTACCGGCAAATACCTAACGTTTTCTGTCACTGCTTAAACAATTGCTTGGAACTGAACGCAATGATTTAAAATCTGCGCCTTGTTCAAATTCATTAATGTCTTAACTTATGCGTACTCTCAACCGCCAGGATTACAAAACTTTAGTTCTATCCGCCTTGGGTGGTGCGTTGGAGTTTTACGATTTCATTATCTTTGTATTTTTTGCGGTAGTCATCGGCAAACTATTCTTTCCGACTGACATGCCCGATTGGCTAAGACAGGTGCAGACTTTTGGCATTTTTGCGGCGGGCTATTTGGCACGACCGCTCGGAGGCATTGTGATGGCTCACTTCGGAGACTTGTTCGGCCGCAAGCGTATGTTCATGTTGAGCATCTTTTTAATGTCATTGCCGACTTTGGCTATTGGCCTGTTACCAACTTACGCCAGCATCGGCATTTGGGCGCCGTTGTTGTTATTGGCATTGCGCGTATTGCAAGGTGCCGCCATCGGTGGTGAAGTTCCCGGTGCATGGGTTTTTGTCTCAGAGCATGTTCCTCCACGTCACATCGGTTTCGCTTGCGGTGTCTTAACTTCAGGTCTGACCACCGGAATTTTGCTTGGTTCATTAGTGGCAATGTCGATCAACAAAATCTATAGCCCCGCCGAAGTTCTTGCAGAAGGGTGGCGTGTTGCTTTTATTATTGGCGGTGTATTCGGATTGATATCGGTGTGGTTGCGGCAATGGTTGCATGAAACCCCAATATTTAAAGAGATGCAGGCCAATCAAGAACTTGCAAATGAACTCCCGCTAAGGAAAGTAGTGCGGGATCATCGTCCGGCGGTGATACTGACGATGTTGCTAACTTGGCTATTATCGGCCGCTATCGTGGTAATGATTTTGATGACACCTACACTGGTCCAAAAGCTCTTCTCTATTCCCGCTGCAACGGCTTTGCAGGCAAATAGCATTGCCACACTATGCTTGTGTTTCGGTTGTATTGCATTTGGCGCATTGTCAGACAGATTCGGAGCCGGACGAATAATGGCAATAGGTTGCCTTTGTCTGGGGACGACTTCAGCTTTGTTTTATCAGCAAATGGCTGTTGCACCCGAAAATATCAATATTTTGTACGCGCTATGCGGTTTTTTTGTCGGCGTAATTGGCATCGTCCCCAGCATGGCAGTGAAAGCTTTTCCTGCTGCGGTGCGCTTTTCCGGACTGTCATTCTCCTATAATGTTGCTTATGCAGTGTTTGGCGGCCTAACGCCGGTAATGGTCAGCCTGTTGCTACCTCTGGACAAATTGGCACCGGTTCATTACGTGGAGGCTCTAAGCCTATTGGGCTTGGCAATTGGGCTGTATTCCCTGCGCAGTAACAAAATGCAGGCAGGTTGAGCCCGCAGGGTGCCCCAGCATTCGTATTGCTCTCGCGGGGAAGAATCCGATGATCAGCAATCCATTTACACCACTTCGCGTAATATATTTGGATTCTCACCTTCGCGGGAATGACGGGTTTATGAGACAATATGATTATCGAAAAGGGCATGGAAAATGTGATTCCGTGTTTTTCAAATTGGATAGGCAGTGTCTCTAGAAAATCTCAATCAATTAATCGCAGCCGATATGGCTGCTGTGGATCAAGTTATTCGTTCCCGCTTGCATTCCGATGTGGTTCTGGTCAATCAGGTTGGCGAATACATCATCAGTAGTGGTGGCAAGCGCTTGCGTCCTGCATTGGTTATCTTGTCCGCGCAGGCATTCGGTTATCGGGGCAAGCTGCATTACGATCTCGCCGCTGTTGTTGAGTTCATTCATACCGCTACCCTCCTGCACGACGATGTTGTTGACGAATCCGAGTTGCGCCGTGGTCGCGAAACAGCCAATACCATGTTTGGAAATGCCGCCAGCGTTTTGGTCGGCGACTTCCTCTATTCGCGCGCTTTCCAAATGATGGTGGAAGCAAACGATATGCGCGTGATGCAAACTTTGGCCGATGCAACTAACGTCATTGCCGAAGGCGAGGTTTTACAGTTGCTCAACTGTAACAACGCGGATGTTGATGCAGCTAATTATCTGGATGTGATCCATCGCAAGACCGCCAAATTATTTGAAGCTGCAATGCGACTCGGCGCGATTCTCGGCAAACAGGATGCCGCAAGCGAAGCTGCCGCCGCGCGTTATGGCATGCACTTGGGCACAGCATTTCAACTGGTGGATGACGTGCTCGACTATTCCGGTGACACGCAAGAAATCGGTAAAAATCTGGGTGATGATTTAGCTGAAGGGAAACCCACGCTACCTTTGATCTACGCCATGCAGCACGGCACACCCAAACAAGCTGCGGTAATTCGTGCTGCCATCGAACAAGGTGATATCAATCGTTTTACCGAGGTATTGCAGATCGTGCAACAAACCGGGGCATTGGAATACACGCGTCAACAAGCCCGAAGCGAGGCGGAGCTGGCGAGCGCCGAAATAGCGAATGTGCCGGATTCTCAATATAAGCGTTCTTTGCTAGAATTAGCCGGGGTCGCCGCAACAAGGCAAGCCTAAAATTCGGGGCTTGTAAAATTTGCCTCACCTTCATCGGAGTATAGCTCAGCCTGGTAGAGCACTGCGTTCGGGACGCAGGGGCCGGAGGTTCGAATCCTCTTACTCCGACCAAGACAAACAGATTTGTTTGTCTTGCTGAAAACAACATAACACTATAATAAATATAATTATTATCCAAATATTGGCATACCAGTCTAGATAAATTGGTAGTTGCTAATTCCTTCTTGTGTTTGCTGAAAAATCTATCCGTGCCCATTTCGTGCCCAAATTGTGCCCATTTTGTGCCCAGCAATTTTTCAATCGAGCGCTTAATCCATGAATTTGAGTACTGCTTCTCGTGCCTCAATTCTCTGTTTTTGTTGCATCAGGAATATACTCAAAAATATCACTAACAGTGCAATTGAAATACTGACAAAGTGAGTTTATTACTTCCATATCCACTCTTTCTGCACTCTCATGGTAAAGGCGAGTAGCGGTTCCTCTGTTTATACCTGTATCTCTCGATAAATCAGCAATTTTTAGTTTTCGTTCCCCTAGCATGCGGGACAAGTGACATTTAATCAAAAAGACCTCCTGTAGATCAATATGGTCTGCAATCAGCAAAAATAGCTTGCAAATGTTCATAACTGTGATAATATGATCTCCAGTAGAGCAAATAGCTCCGCTAAAGATCTTAATTAGTTATTACAGTTTATTTTTTTTACAAGGAGAAGTCTATATGTCATTAACATATTTAACTACCGATGAACTAGCCCAAGTCATCAAATACGATAGCCGTACTATAAGAGATCGCCTCAAAGACAGCGTGTTGTTAGAAGGAGTTCACTATATACGTCCGTTTAATGGTCGAAAGATCCTCTATATATGGGAGCATATTGAACGCGATATGTCCTTATCCATAAGCAAATTAGCTATTCCAATGGCTAACGGGGGTGTTTGCCATGGCTAGCATAAGAAAACGCGATGATACTGGACTGTTGTTCTTTGACTTTCGCCACAAAGGTATCCGTTGTCGGGAACAAACTGCATTAGTAGATACCCCGGCCAATCGCAAGAAGGTTCAAAAAGTTCTTGATCGGCTACACGATTGCACATTATGTAGCCGCCCCCAAAAATATTCGGCAAACCCCCTCTTGGGTAGGTGCGTATTCCACGGTCATTCGGCCACCCAGTCCACGCACATTCGGCCCCCGATTCCATTAGCATTCGGCCACTGATTCCGCTGTGATTCGGCCACCGATTCCGGTGTGATTCGGCCACCCCTGGTCAGGGATCGACGCAAGATAATATTCACCTACCATTCGCCCTTTTTTCGGAAAGAGGGACGGATATGGAGAAGTTGTCGATGCGTAAAACAAGAGAAATACTACGCCTGAAGTTTGACCTCGATCTGTCGGACCGGCAGATATCAAAAAGCACCCAGGTAGCCAGAAGCACAATCAGTGACTACATACGCCGTTTTGCGGTAGCCGGTTTGTCCTGGCCGCTGCCAGTCGACATGACCGAAGTTGATATTAATGCGCGGCTGTTTCCTCCCAAATTATTGTCGGTTGATGTCTTGCGAGCATCGCCGAATTGGGATGAGGTGAACCGGGAGATGCGTCGCAAAGGAGTCACCCTTTTCCTGTTGTGGCAAGAGTACAAAGCAAACCAGCCTGAAGGGTTCAACTACAGCTGGTTCTGCGAAAGCTATCGGAAATGGGCAGGCAAGCTCGATGCCGTGATGCGTCAGGAACATCCTGCGGGCGAAAAGTGCTTCGTGGACTATTGCGGTAAAACGATGCCGGTTACGGATCGGTACACCGGTGAGATTCTTCAGGTGCAAATCTTCGTCGGCGTGATGGGGGCGTCCAACTACACCTATGCCGAAGCGACTTTTAGCCAAACCCTGCCGGACTGGATCGGCAGTCACATCCGCATGCTCGACTACTTCGGCGCAGCCCCGGAAATTCTGGTGCCGGACAACCTCAAGAGCGGTGTCAGCAAAACGTGCCGCTATGAACCGGACACCAATCCGAGCTATCACGACTTTGCCAATCATTACTGTATCGCCGTGATTCCTGCGCGCAGCAGAAAGCCGAGGGATAAAGCCAAAGTGGAATGCGGTGTATTGGTGGTGACGCGCTGGATACTGGCCTGCCTGCGCAATCGCGCGTTCTTTAGCCTGGCGGAACTGAATGAGGCAATTGGAGAGTTGCTTGTGCGTCTTAATCAGCGTCCATTCAAAAAGCTTGCCGAATGCAGAGAATCGTTGTTTCGCACCATCGACTATCCGGCAATGCGTTCCCTGCCCGCACAGCGTCATATCTTCAGTGAATGGAAAAAGGTTCGCATGGGGCTGGACTACCACGTTGATCTGGGTGATGGATATTATTACTCGGCACCCTATAAGCTGATTGGAAAAGAGCTTGACGTTAACTTCAGCGAGTATGTCGTAGAGATATTCTATCGAGGGCAGCGTGTCGCCAGCCACGCCAGATTGCACTTCGGCAATAAAAAACATTCGACAGAAAAAGCGCACATGCCCGAGGCGCATAGCAAAATGGCCGAATGGACACCGGAACGCATCGTGAATTGGGGCGCTTCAGTCGGTGTGCACACGAGCAAACTGATCGAAGCGCTGATCAAACGCAAGCCACATCCCCAGCAGGCATTCCGCGCGGCTGCGGGCATTATCCGTCTGGGCAAACACTACGGGAACGAGCGGGTCGAAGCCGCTTGCCGCAGAGCTTGCGCCACCAACGCCATCAGCTACACCTCCGTTGATTCCATCCTGAAACACCAGTTGGACAAACAACCGCTGCCGCAAGATATCCCGCAAAGCAGCCTCCCCCTGTTCCACGACAACATTCGTGGTCCGGGCTATTTCCATTAATCGTAGCAATCTATTACAACCACTGACAGGAGCATAAACCATGATGCATCACCCCACGCTGGACAAATTAAAACAACTGAAACTGACCGGTATGCTGCACGCCTTGCAAGAGCAGGAAGGCATTCCGGATATTCGCACGATGCCATTCGAAGAACGGTTAGGCTTGATTGTGGATAGAGAAATGACAGAGAGGGACAATCGCCGTATGCAGACCCGTTTGCGCTTGGCAAAACTGAAACAGAATGCGGCGCTGGAAGATATCGATTTCAAAACCGCGCGAGGCTTGGACCGTTCGCTGATCATCAAGCTGGCAGATTGCGGATGGGTGAAAGAACACCTGAACGTGCTGATTACCGGTGCGACAGGTTTAGGTAAAACCTATCTGGCTTGCGCGCTGGCACAGAAAGCCTGCCGTGAAGGATACAGCTCGCATTACATCCGATTGACGCGCCTGTTTCAGGAGTTGGACACGGGACGCGCCGATGGTCGCTACGCCAGGATGATGCGGCAATTTGCCAAGGCGGATGTTCTCATCCTGGATGAATGGGGACTTGCCGTGCTCACCGATCAACACAGGCGCGACCTGCTGGAAATACTGGACGATCGCTACAACCTGCGTGCGACGATCATCACCAGCCAGTTACCCATTGCGCATTGGCATGAAGCGATAGGGGATCCAACGCTGGCCGATGCCATTCTGGATCGCGTGGTTCACAACGCCTACAAAATCAACCTGAGTGGCAAAACCATGCGCGACAGGCAATAAGTTAAATATCGTGACAAGTCACTTTATAGGCGACAGGAAAAAGCGTGACTAGTCACGTTTAATTAAACGGAGACAATATGAAAAAAGATACAGCCAAAGACACATCCATTGAACACGATAAAAAACCGACAACCACGCGCGGAAGACCCGCTACAGGCAAAGCGATGACACCGGCACAGAGGCAACAAGCAAGCAGAGCAAAACGTCTATCAGAGAAGTTCGAGAGCTTCCCGGCAAAGCAAATAAATATCCTGTTATCGCCACAGGCAACAAAAGCCTTGGACATGCTGACCAGTTATCGTGACAAGTCACAAAAAGTACTCATCGAAGAATTACTGATCCATGCGTATGCAAAGCAAAGCAAAGAGATAGAGTGACAAGTCACGATAATGAAAAGTTGATGCCGGTTTCTGAAAACGCTCAGTTGAGAAAATTGACAAAAGACAGGACTAAACTATAAGCTCAAATTCTTGCGTCGCTTCGCTCCGACTGACCCGGCTGAATGCCGTGGAGTGGGTGGCCGAATCATGAGCGGAATCGGTGGCCGAACCGCGTGGAATGCGCAGGTAGGAGCTGACGAACGAGCCTTCAGTAATAGATGACTCCCCCTGCCTTATTGGCATCCATTATATTTAAGCGCTTGGAAATCTTTACATCACAAGCTTGTTAACCCCTATTTAAACTAATAATCCATACAATTCATACATGCCGAATTGTGGCAGAGAAGAAAAAGGATACATTCATGAGTTGGTTAATCGGATTGATTGCAGGAGGGAGCTTACTGGCAGGCTGGTTAGGCAGTAGCTCATACAAGAATGGCCGTTATGGCGCAGCGAAATAACAAGATACAACAAAAAATCTTAAGTTTAGGCCGCATCACTGTCGTTCCCCGCACCTGATATATTAGCCACGGCATGACTTCACTAATATGTCTGCACTCCAGTCAAAACAATGGGGTTGATTATCCTTTGCAACTGATTTAAACTAGTCACCTGACTAGTCTTATGGGGTGAAATCATGAACACTTGGCCTGTACAAGATGCAAAAGCTCGTTTCAGCGAGTTACTGGATGCCTGTGTCAACGAGGGGCCGCAACTGGTCACCCGGCGCGGGGCGGAAACTGCTGTTCTTGTTCCCATCACTGAATGGAAACGATTGAGCAATTCAGCGCTACCTTCTCTCAAGTCCTTGCTACTTTCTGACATTGGCCGTGCTGACCTGAAATTGCCACTTCGCAAACTTGCCAAGCGTCGCCCTGCTGCAGTTCTGTAATGTTTCTCCTTGATACTAATATTGTTTCTGAGCTCCGCAAGATACGTCCGCACGGTGCTGTGGTTGCATGGATTGAATCGGTAGCCGATGCAGACCTGCATCTCAGTGCTGTGACACTAGGTGAGATACAGGCTGGCATCGAAATTACACGGGATCAGGATGTAATCAAGGCTGCGGAAATTGAGGCATGGGCTAATCAGGTAGCCGCCACTTATAATGTGCTGCCGATGGATGCGGCAACCTTTCGAGTTTGGGCGAAACTGATGCATCGACAATCGAATACTGTTTATGAGGACGCCATGATTGCAGCCACAGCAATTGTTCATAAACTCACGGTTGTTACAAGAAACACTTGTGATTTTGAACGCTTCAACGTGCCGCTATTAAACCCGTTCGGGGATTAGTATTAAGCTTATCGGGCTGCTAAAAATGGCAAAATGAGAAGTTTCGTAAAATGGCTGTAATTGATTGTACATCGGACATCACGTGTAATATACCGAGTCGGCGGCACCCGGCCAAAACCGGACGGTCGAGGGCGTCCTCCAATTAAGGAAAATATGGAAGATAGGAGCAAAATGCTGAGCATAATTCGAGCTGTAGCAAGTGATGCAAAATTGAGCGGAACGGATAGAAATATTGGACAAGATGGCGAACGGCAACTGCAAAAGCTGACAGGAGATGCGAAAAAAATGAGGAAATCAATACTGGAAATAGTTCGACGGACGTGCGGACGGGGCAGCACGAAATGAAATGTGATAACGAAAGACCTGACCCCGGTTTCCTGAAATTATGGTCGTTTGTTCAACGCAGACTGGGTTTAATTGTTGTAGTTCTAATTTGGATATATTTCTATATATATTCTGAATTTCAGACAGAATCCTATCAAAAGGGAAATTGGTTTTATGGGATACGTCTCGTCGATCTACTCGTTTTTGTCACATGCTTGATATTGATTTTTGTTAATTTGGTTAAATATAGATTCAGTTGGCGGAACAATTCGTTCATTTTATTGTTACTAGTCTTGGTTAGGGTCTGCTTTGCTCAGCCTATTGCTCAGGCAGATTTGGCAACTAAGGCATTTGTTTTTTCTCAATTCCCGAGCATGTGCAAACCAACGCAATCAGAATATCTGAATGGAGTGGGTTTTAAATATTGCTACGACTTCGAAAGTTATCCCGAAGCAAGTTTTATCGTAGTGAGCCGAGAAATAGAGTTAACTTCAGTCGATTTGCGAAAAAATTCATCAGACTGGCGGGCCCCTCTTCTTGATGAACTTAAAAAAGAAAAAACAAATTTTAATCTTACGCAATGTGGAGTTCGTGATGTCTATAAGTCTTTTAATAGCACCTACTTCATCTTTGCACTTTGTTAATTCCATAGTAAGGATAGGAAATTCAACTGCACAAGTCAATTTATTTCCGGCCATTTTCGGCATCCCCACCCCAAGCCAATCCCATTCTCATCTTCGCATCCCTGAAAAAGCCTTCACTTCGTCTTCCTCTTCCCCAAAATCGTAGTAATTTCCTCAAAACCCGCCCCTCTCTGTGCACGACACACAGCCCTTCCCAAAGCATGCTGAAAACTTCTTTTCACCAAGCGACACTCTGATCAAATTCGATTTCCGGTTCCGGCTCGACTATCACCCATTCGTGATCACTACCTGCCTGCGCAAAATTCGCTGCCAATTCCCACAGCGGTGGCCCGCGTGCAGGAGCGATTCTCGGTGGCTGGCTTGATTCGCCGATATGCTCCAGAATCTTCCTCACGTCACTCGCCTCGTTGATGAAGGCGATAATTCGCATCTGGGCTTGGCAGATCGGACAGGTTAAGGGGAATGCTTCATAAATGCGCGCCAGCAGCATGGCCCACAGATAGTGCGACGCACGGCGAGGTTTTTCCTCTGCTCCGGCGGCATCCGCAAGCGGCAAAGACGGTGCAATCACCGCCACCGGAGCCATTGCGATGACTGCCGCGCGCAGGGGCGAGTTGGGTGCCAGCACACCGTAATAGCGATGCCGATGCGAACGGGGTGGCGGCACTAATGCTGCGATTTTACCGATCAGTTCCAGCGGTGTCAGCACCAGATCGCTTGAACCATCAAGGCCGGGCTTGGGACTGTGGTAGACCAGATGTTCGGCATCCAGTTGTTGCAGATGTTCCAGCGCGAAGGGTGGGCGTGCGCAGTAACGCAGCAGACGCTCCAATCCTGCCCGGTCTTTCTGGTTAATGCATACCGAGGCATCCACTGAAAACCCGCCGCCATGTACCCAACTGCCCATCACCTCAGCATCGCCCTTGTCAAACAGGCCGCGACGGACGAAAGTGCGCAGCACAAGCCTTCGAACCTCTGCTTGTACCTTGGCAATGGCGGTCTCATCAATCCATGTCGCCGCATGAAAATCCACCCCCGCCCCATCGCCAGCATTGGCGGCTGGCTCAAATACCCCGTCAACGATACAGCAGTGAAAGTGGACGTGCTCGTTAAGGGACGAGCCGAAGCGGTGGATGAAGGCAACCGCGCCTATTCGGGCTTGGGCATTGCAACCCGGGCTGTGTTCGCGCAAGCACCGTTCCACCTCGCGCAGAAAGATGCGCAAGACAGCACCTTGCAAGGCTACATCACGTTGCAAGTAATAGCGCAGCCGCTTGGGCACCGAGAGTACCCATTGACGTACCGGCAACCGGGGAAACACGTGATCGGCCAGATGCGCGGCTGTTTCGACCATGCGCCGTGTGTTGCACGAAGGGCATACGCCACGACCTTTGCAGGAGAAGGCGATCAGGAAGTCGTGTCCGCACTCGTCACAATGAGCTCTGGCGAAACCGTGCGCCAAAATTCCGCATTCGAGATAGCGACGAAAGGCATTCTCCACATGAGCAGGCGGCGATTCATTGTATTCCCCGCTTGAAAGTGCCAGCCAAGTTTCGAAGTGCGTCTGAACAGTGCGATACCACAGCGTCTGTTCGGGACGGCGGCGCTGGTAGCACTGGGTACGGGGTGCGACAGATTTGGCGGGGGCTTCCACGGGGTAATCCCATTCTGAATTTGAGGCACATCAACCGTGCAGAGACAGAATGGGGGGAACGTAGCCCGAACAGCGTCAACAGGGAGGAACGGCAACTCGCCGGGGTCGGCTTGTGACTTGTGGTCGAGGTCTGACAGCGAAATGGAATGATCGTTCCATTTTAATGCAGCACTGCTGCAACAAGTCTGTAATCGATACGGATGAACACAAGGCAAACAGCACTGCCTATTGACCGAGCAGTGTTAAAATGCCCGTCATGCTCAATGACCGTGCGCAAATCCTGCTAAAGGTTACTATGAGAGAAATTGACTGGCTGCTCCTCTGCACATAAGAGCCATAGATGTTAGTGATGGCAATCAGTCAAGTGTCGGCCAGCAAGCGACATTCGATGTTGAAAATAGGCTGCCCGGAAGCCGACGTTCGTGGCATCTGAATATGGCGTAAATTTGCCTGAGCCTTGCCCCTGAATTGTTCATGTAGAATAGGCGGCATGAAATCAACTGTCTATATTGAAACATCGGTCATCAGTTATCTTGCTGCGCGAATGAGCCGAGATCTGGTTGTGGCGGGCCATCAACAGATTACTCAAGAGTGGTGGGATGCGCGCGGCGATTGGAAACTTTACGCTTCGCGCTTGGTCGCGGAGGAAGCCACGAGGGGAGATCCTGCCGCATCTGCCCGAAGGCTGGATCATTTGAACGGCATACCGCATCTGGCGATGACCCCGCAAGTTGAAACGTTGGTAGTGGCGTTAATTGAAGCTGCGGCACTTCCTGAAAAAGCCGTTGAAGATGCTTTTCACATCGCGCTTGCAACCGTTCATGGCATGGATTTCTTGCTGACATGGAACTGCACACATATTGCAAACGCTATTAAGCGGGGTATTATTGAACGTGTGTGCGATGCGGCAGGATATACCATGCCAATCATTTGCACACCGGAAGAACTGATAGGAGAAAGAAATGTGGACCGATCCGATCATTGAAGAACTTCACGCGCAGCGCAGGGAACATGCCGCCCAGTTTGATTTTGACCCGCACAAGATTTTTGCGAACCTGAAAAAACTGGATGAATCACCTTCGCCCATCGAAGATGCGCCTCTTGAGTCGCTACCAGCGAAATCTCCCAAGCAAGCGTTAAAGGCTGCGTAACTTGAGATAACGATCCGCCTTTGGCGGCTATTTTGAGTTACTTTTTCTACGAAAAGGCAAGACTTGTGGCAAGACTTGACACAAACCATGACCTTCATGGCATAATTAAAAAATGAAAAAACAAAACCGTTGCGTCATGGGAATCTGCATCATTACTGCCAAGCCAAGCCAAGCCAAGCCAAGCCAAGCCACTTAGTTCCTTTACCGTCCGTGCGATGAAGCACGTGGCGCGCACTGGCTCGCACATGTGCGGCGCTGCCGCCAACCCCCCGTTTCATACCCAATTCCAACCTACCCATTCAAGGCAAAGTCCGCCTCGCGGATTTGCATGTGCTTTGCAGGGACGGACTCAAGCAGAAATCCCTGAATTTTCCAATGCGGAAGCTTGCGAAAGACCCGAGATTGTGACTGTAGCGCAGCCATCAACAAGCGTTTTAGTCGTTTTAGCATCAACCGAATTCACCGATCGAAAAGGAGCTTAAATTGAAATTCAGTATGAGTAGAATATTACGTAATGCGATACCGTTGCTGGTCCTGTTGCTTAGCGCCTGCTTAGGCGGTGTAGGAAGCGGAACGACCTCTTCTATTAGTGCCACAGCCAACACCACGGCACAAAGCTTAACCGTTGGCACGGCGATGACCAGCTTCTCGCCATTAACGCCCAGCGGTGGCGCAACTCCGTATCTCTACAGCTACGGCGGCACATTGCCTGCGGGTTTAAGTTTCAGTACCAGCACCGGTGCGGTAACAGGTACGCCAACCGCTACTTACGCAACAGCGAACGTAGTCTTCTCGGTGCAAGATGCCAAAGGCGTAGTGGCCAACACCACCAGCACCGTGAGCTTTACTGTGGGTGCGGCTTCCGCCACTATCACAGCCACAGCCAATACCACGGCACAAAGCTTAACGGTTGGAACCGCAATGGCCAGCTTCTCGCCCTTAACACCCAGCGGCGGCGCAACTCCGTACACTTACAGCATCTCATCCGGCACCTTGCCTACAGGACTGAGCCTTAACCCCAGTACCGGAGCAGTAACAGGAACGCCCACTGCCACATACTCAACAGCGAATGTGGTGTTCTCAGTCAAGGATGCTAAAGGCGTAGTGGCAAGCACCACCAGCACAGTGAGCTTTACTGTGGTAGCTGCACCGGTCGCGATCTCTGCCACCGCAACCACCACGGCACAAAGTTTAACGGTAGGTACGGCGATGGCGAGCTTCTCGCCGTTAACGCCCAGCGGCGGCGCAACTCCTTATACCTATAGCGTCACTACGGGCACGCTGCCTGCGGGGTTGAGCCTTAACGCCAGCACGGGTGCGGTGACAGGAACACCAAGCGCAACATACACAGCTGCGAATGTAGTTTTCTCGGTGAAAGATACCAACAATGTAGTGGCAAGCACAACCAGCACCGTGAGCTTTACCGTGGTTGCGGCTACCCCCTCTATAACTGCCACAGCCACCACCACGGCACAAAGCTTAACGGTTGGAACGGCAATGACCAGCTTCTCGCCCTTAACCCCCAGCGGCGGAGCAACTCCGTATACCTACAGCGTCACTACTGGCACGCTGCCTGCGGGGTTGAGCCTTAACGCCAGCACGGGTGCGGTGACAGGAACCCCAAGCGCTGCATACTCAGCGGCAAATGTAGTCTTCTCAGTGCAAGATGCCAATGCTGTCGTGGCGAGCACAACCAGCAGCGTGAGTTTTACTGCGGGGCCTACAGGCTATGTGTATCAGGGCGGGCTGACGTGGATGCCGATTTCAGCGACGACGTATACCTGGTCCGCAGCAAACACATACTGTACGACTACCACTATCAATGGCAGCAGCGGTTGGCGCCTCCCAACAGATACGGAATTGAGTGCCTTGTTTACATCGGGGGCGATGACCGGTCAGGGGTGGGCGTTGAACAACACCTGGTCTTCCACGCCGATCAGCGCTGGCTTCCACTACCTCGTCAACCTGATCATCGGCATCGTTAGCGCGGGCGTCGACACGAACACCGTCTACGTGACGTGTGTCCACTAGAGCCTTGGCCTTTGAAACTTGATATTTGATTTTTTGTTTTTGGTTTTCTTGGGTTTGAATTTGATTTGCTTTTGAAGTTAAACGATACGCGCGTCGCGCGGGCGCGATTTTTTTGGAGTCTGGGTCATGCAGGCAATTGGCGATGAGGCGGTGCTGACGAAGTTTACCCGGCAGGCCGCCGATCCGGGCGCGGTGTTTATCTACAAGGAGGGTCTGTTTGCCCGCGCCTATAACGAAGGGGCGTATGGGTTCATCCACCATGTGCTGGCGTGCAAGCCTTTGCGTCGCTTCGTCAAATCGGCAGGGGCTGATCGCGTTGTTTGCGGTGTGCCGCTGACTGTTTTGGAGAAGCTGCCGGGTTTCGGGCATGTAAGCCAACTGGATGCGCAGACCTGGCGCTGGCCTTTAGTCACCCCAGTAGAGTTTGCAATGTATGAGGCTTGGCGTGAGAGTCTGCCGCTGATGCCTGGAGCAAAGGCTGTAGAAGCGGTCGCATCTTCGCCGCCAGTGGCAGATTTGGCGCAGCGGCTAATTGACCAATTGATCCGGTTCAACGTCGCTGCCAGCACACCGGTGGCGGCACTGAATCTGGTAGCTGACCTGCAACGGCAGTGGCGCGAAAGTGAGGTGAATTAACGATTTTTGAGTTCTGGCTTGGTCTCATCCTGCCTATGCCATGCATGGGTGCCTAATGGGTGTTTCGGTTACGGCTGAAACAAAACAGGCCAATTGGGGATGTGGCTGGCATCTTCCGCTGCCGGGCTTGCGCCCGGTCGCATCATGGGGGTCAAGCGGTGAAAACGGCAAGACCGAGACCGAGTATTTATCGGGCAACAGTGAAGATGCAATGCTGTCAGGGGTGGACGTTGAACAACACCTGGTCTTCCACGCCGAACAGCGCTGGCAACCACTACAACGTCAACCTGAACAACGGCAACGTTAACGCGAACAACGACACGAACAACAACTACGTGACGTGTGTCCACTAGAGTCACGCCCGCTCATGGGGGTGAGATCAACCAGACTTTTTTTATGTGTAACTGGCTGTAAGTGGCATCGGTAGGCAAGAAGTAACCGCGGGTTCAAATATGAAGCGCAACGCCTGACTTAAAGAATACTTGATTCGGTGTCTGAAATCCAAGTCTCTTTCTAGGTCGGTTGTTTAATCTTTCCATCGCGGTGTTGATCTCCTGTCGTGTAATTGTTGTAAAGTCTCTGTTCTTGGGGAAGTATTGTCGTATTAATCCGTTTGTGTTTTCGTTCGTTCCTCGCTCCCATGATGAGTATGGGTGTGCGAAATAAAAGCCAGCTTTCAACTTCTTGGCAATTTCTTCGTGCCCGGCGAATTCCTTTCCGTTGTCAGAAGTAATCGTCCTTACCTTTTTTCGGTAAGGCTTCAGCAGAGCTATCATGGCCTGGCTGACTGCTTGTGCAGTCTTGCGTTCTACCTTCTGGATCAGTGTGAATCCGGTCTTACGTTCTACGATACTCACAATCGCTTGGCGGTGGTTCTTGCCTATCACTGTGTCCGCTTCCCAGTCACCGATACGGCTACGCGTCTCAACGATGGCAGGACGATCTTCAATGGATAGCCTATTGGGTATCGTTCCGCGTCGTTCAGCCTTGCCGTATCTCTTCCTTCGTTGCTTCTGGCAACGCAGGTTCTTCCATAGCATTCCGCCCGCTCGTTTATTTGCATAGACTCGCTGGTAAACCGTTTCTGGGCTGATGGCTGCATGCCCGCTGATCTGCTCTGGGCTCCATTGGAGCATCAGCATATCTTGAGCGAATTCCCATGTCGCAGCATCAATCGTTCGTGCATTCAGCGCCTGCCTATCAACCGACTTGCTGTGCGCTTGTTTGGGACGGTAGCCACGTCGCCCACCGTTCCGAGTTAATTCTCTGCTGATGGTAGACTGACTTCGCTTCAGTACCTCGGCTATCTCTTTTTGCCTATGTCCCGCCTTCTTCAAGGCGTAAATCTGGTATCGTTCTTCTCGGGTGATATGTGTATAGTTCATTTGTGCAATTTCGACTGGCTGGTCAAAGGGCATTGATGCTACCGCATCTCACCCACCTGACCTGCATTATTCAAAATTGCGCTTCATACTAGAATCCGCCAACGTTTTATCGGGCCGAGCATTTCATTATAAATTTTGCGCCGCAAATGGTAGGTGTCGGCGTGGACAAGCTGGCCGTAGTAGCTGTTGAGCGTGGCCAGCATGCGCTTGAGGACGACAGGGCTGGGTTCGAGCGGCGGCGCAAGTTGGTGCAGCGCCAGCCATTGAGGCCAAGTGCCGCGATGCGGCTTTGAGCCATGCGGGTAGCGCGCCGGATCAATCAGATAATTGAAGAAATAGATGCGGCTGCGCAAAGCCCGCAAGATGCGTTCGCGGACGTAACGATAGTGCGGAAAAACAATGAAGCCGAGGAAATTGGCACCTTGGTCTACACGTTGTAAAACGGTTTTGTCGGGGTGAAGATGCAGATGCAAATGATCGTTCAGAAATTGATTGATCTGGCGCATTTGTTCCAGCAGTATTTTGGGTTCATGACCAAGGATGATGATGTCATCGACGTAGCGCAGGTAGCCCCTGATTTTGAGTTGATGCTTGACGTACTGATCCAGCGGATTGAGGTAAACATTGCTAAAAAACTGGCTCGAAAGGCTGCCGATGGGCAAGCCGATATTGGGCTGGCTATGAAACAACGATTTGTGCGGCGGTATTTGTTTGAGCAGGGCGATATTGCCACTCAAGGCGGGCTTGGGAAATATTGGGTTTTGCAAAATAATCTTCTGTGCAACTGCATCCAATTGCCGGAGGGTTTGTTCGGGATAGGGCAGTCTTGTCTGTTCAGCTTTCCATAGTGCCAACAGGATATGGCGGTTGATGGACGTGAAAAATGAGCGGATGTCCATTTGACAGTAGTGCCTGTGGCTGGGCATCCGCATGAAATGTTGCAATCTGCCGATGGCACTGTGGGTGCCTTTGCCAATACGATTGGAGAAGCAGTCATCAATCCATGCCCGCGCTATTGTCGGGCCGCTGACCGATACCAGCCATTGTTGGGCTAAGCGATCGCGAAAACCGGGCGCGAAGATTTCGCGCAATTTCGGGTCTTGCACGGCGAATGCTGTCATTCGCCCCGGCTGGTAATTTTCCGCGTGAATATCCTGCGCCAGAGAACAAACGATACCGGATATTTCGATCATGTAGCGCCGTTTGTCGATGCTGTTACCAGACTGGTTAACGCAGGCATAGAGTTGGCTGGCGATTTCTGTTTCTGTCATGGAGGTTGATTATGGATAAGGCTTTCAAGCACCCCCAGATTTTTTCCGATTTGCTGATGTTTTACAAGCGCTATTATCCGATTCATGCGGGTTTGCCCAAGCCGTTCAGATTCACTACGGGCGAAAGTATTTTGACAGAAATCACGTCATGCCTGAAGCAAGTGACACTCGCCAATCATTGCCGCAAACAGGAAGCGTCAGGGCGCGCCAAGGGCTCGCAGGCTCTTGGCGAATTGCGCGTGTCGATTGAGGTCATCCGCAGTTATTTATTGGTTGCATGGCAACTGAAACTTTTGTCGCACGGCGGTCTGCATGAACTGACTGGCGTGCTCGAATCAGTTTCAAAACAAGCTGTGCGCTGGCAGCAGTGGTTTGACGGAGGTGCGGCACAAGCTTAATGCGCAATTCATGTGATGAAGTGCCATCACATGTTTGGATAAATTAGCCCCGCCAAATTGTCTGCCGTGAAGCGGACAGTGGTCAAGGGCGGCATTGGGTTACTTGCAGGCATTTAAAATCCTAAGCCTCAGTTCCGGCAATGACTGTTTCAGATGTATTGCAGCCTCTCACAAGCTGTCTACAGTAAACAGTAGCCCGTAGACTTCGGGGTTTACTGATCGATACGAGAAAGTTTGCAGACAGCCCATGCGGGCTAGTGCCAAAGTCAAAGCAAAACTACTATTATCCAGTGCCCAGATTCATCCGATCCGGCGAGCCAAATAAACAATAAGTTAAGCCACTAAAAAGTGGCTTTTTTATTGCCTTTGTTAGACAGTTTATTAGACGTGTCTAATATTTTTTCTAAAATAGCCCTCCCAATTCGGTGTGCGGATCATAGTTCGTAATCTCCAATTCGCCCCTTTCTGCCCCGCTGCAGTGCCGGCTGCCCAGTGATTATTCGATGTCGACCGTCTCGATATGTAGAATGCTGGTTGTGATCCGCGAACTGCCCCATGCACTGGCAGTTGGCACTAAAAAAAGTGTTGGCTTGCGCATGACATGCAATGAGAACTGCGATCACCCGCTGGTTGGCTGGCTCTATGACAGCCACCCGGTCGCGTTTCGCAGCGAAGGCTTGCCTTTATCATTCAAGGCTCTCCCCGGTCGCTGGCTACATGCCTCCTATCAATTGTTGATTCTGGAAAGAGGTCGGCACGTATTTGAAAACTTGGGATTGAGATTATGTTCGCCCTTTGGGCTTTGGCTGGTGGCTGAAACAATTCCTATCATTAACGAGGTGCGCGTTTACCCTGACTTTATGAGCATAATGCATTACACATTGTTGGCTACAGACAACCGTCATGGCAAACGCCGGACTACCTGCTGGCCGCTCAATATCTTAGCCAACGTTTGACCAAAAGAGCGTTGGTGGTTTTAGTAACCAACATTAGGGATGAAGATGACGACACGCTTGAGCCAGCCATGCGTCATTTACGCAAGAATCATGCGGTGACAATTGCCAGCCTTAGAGAGCCGGTACTTGATCAATTGGAAAATAATGCCTTGACGGATTTTGACGAAGCGCTGACATATGCGGCCGCCATGGACTACTCGAACAACCGTCGACGTCAGGCGAATGTGTTACGCCATAGTGGGATACAAATATTAGATGTGAACCCGAAAAATTTGCCTGTCGCACTGATTAACCATTATTGGGAACGAAAACGTGCAGGTGTGTCGTGATACCGTTAGACAACATGAGATACAAACATTCATGACAGAGTTCGCTAATCTTGATACCGTTCGTCATATTGCTATCCCAGAAGGATGCGAAATCAGCTTGCGGGTTTCGGGGCCAGTTATTCGGGCATGGGCATGGCTTATAGACTTCCTTATAACAACCCTAAACTAGGTGGTGATGACAAACCATTTAAAGAAAAGCACACTCTTAGATTCGACGGTAAAGATATTTCAGGGCATGGCAACTGGATTAATGACATAGATGACATTGGCAAAAAAAGTGAGGCACCTGCTGAACCAAAGTCTATTCAAGCAAGCTCAAATGTGAGCTCCAACGAAAGTTCAAATACACCTGACGAAATTACAAAGGCACTAGAAAAGCTTAACGAGATAACTCCAAACAATATTGAATTGCCTTTAGTTGTAATTGAAGGAGACGAAATATTAGTTGAAGGATACCCTGTGAAGTCCTTGGAGGTTTGCTCTAAAGCCTAACACACGGAGGCCATCAACTATTTCTTTTTCTGAAATTTTGGATGAAGCTATTTTGTTTGACAACTCTCGAAGTTCTGACATGGCGATGGAAAAGCAGGGGTCAACAATTTAGTTGCCATGGTAACTTAGATTTTGCTCTGCGTGTGAATAAATAGATATCAATTGGCACTATTCTGGCTAAGAAATTCTTTGAGCGCACACTAGAATACTCTAATAATCAGCATGTAATGAACATTAACGACGTTTATAATTGTATTACATCTACTAGTGTTTGTTGATTCGGGACGCAGGGTTCGAATCCTCTTACTCCGACCATATTAGTGTAATCGTTGGGGGTTAGTAACCCACTTTGTCATGCACGTTGGGCAGGCTCTCACCGTCGGAAATTAACGCCCAGATAAGCGAAGCGATACTCTCTGTGGCAATGACTGTGTTTCGATTTCCCGAAGCCAGCAATTTTTCTCTTAGCTCATGGCGCACGTCGGTTAGCCCCGTCAGATCAAATATGATATCGATGCTGTTACTCTTTGCGACCAATTGGTCGATGCTCAAATTCACTATGCCTTGCGATTTTGCCAGAGCAACTCCTGTTGTCGCACCTTTTTCTGCCACGGCAACAATAGCGATTTGCCGGTTAGTATGTGCCAATAATTTTTCCAGAAACACAGACCCTACCCTACCCAGCCCTACGATTGCAACAGATTGCTTTTGCATGTTTTCTTCCCTTCTGATTTTGTGTGCGAACTCCATTACTGCAAGAACTAAACTAATCCGGTATTTATTCTAGACAACACTCTAAAACTCCAGCGGGTCAATGTCCAGCGACCAGCGCAGTTTTTGCGAAGGAATTTCATCCAGCACGGGGCACCATGCGCGTAAAAATTGTTGCAATGACTTGCGGGTGTTACTCTGAACCAACAATTGCGCCCGAATATGATTAGCACGTTTTGCCATCGTTGCCGCGACCACTCCATATGTTTCCACTGGCATTGCCAATGCCAGTGCTGCTTCTCTTGCACGTTTTAAGAATGCGTAGACTTCACTTTCTTGTTTTCCTTCCGCACGTAATAAAACCTGAAAAACGAAAGGGGGGAATCCGGCTTGCTCGCGTTCTGTTAACAAAGTTTGCGCCCATGCATCAAAGTCATGCGCGCGCAACGCGCGGAACAAGGGGTGATCGGGGAATGCTGTTTGTACCAGCACCTCGCCTGGTTTGTCGGCGCGTCCTGCGCGACCGGAAACCTGGGCAAGTTGCGCAAAGAGTTTTTCTGATGCGCGGAAATCTGCGCTGTACAAGGCGCCGTCCGGGTTCAAGACCCCCACCAGCGTTAAATTAGGAAAGTCGTGGCCTTTCGCTAAAATCTGTGTGCCCACTAGAATGTCGACCGCATCATCATGAATTTTTTTGCGCATCGCCGCCCAACTGCCTTTATTGCGAGTGCTGTCCCGGTCAACTCGCAAAATGCGAGCTTCCGGAAAGTGTGCCTGCAGCGCTTCCTCGACGCGCTGCGTGCCTATACCTACCGGTTTTAAATCAGCATTGCCGCAGCTTGGACAGGCGTGCGGTACGCGCTCCTGATAGCCGCAGTGGTGGCACCGCAAACGTCGGTCTTTTGTATGCAGTACTAATTTCCCAGCGCAATTGGGGCAACCCGATAGCCAGCCGCAGGCGGTACACATTAATACTGGGGCGTAGCCGCGACGGTTTATGAAAACCAGGCTCTGTTCTTTGCGTTGCAGGCGTTCGCCAAGTGCCGCCAGCAGCGCCGGACTGATGCCTTCTTGCATGGGTGTATTGTTAATATTGAGGCAACGCACCTGCGGCAGCCGGGCTTGTTCAGCGGCACGCTGCGTTAATTTCAAGAGTTGATAGCGTCCACTTTGCGCGTTGTAATAACTTTCCAACGATGGAGTTGCCGAGCCAAGCACGATATGTACGCCGCGCTGGTTTGCGCGGAAGATAGCCACGTCTCGGGCACTATAGCGTAAACCATCTTGCTGCTTGAAAGAGGAATCATGTTCCTCGTCCACCAGTATCAAACTGAGTTGCGGCAGCGGGGTAAACACTGCCAAGCGCGTCCCCAGCACAATACGCGCTTGGCCGGATTGTGCCCGTAGCCACTTGTTCATTCGCTCGCCGTCACTTAAGCCGCTGTGCAGACTTGCCAGTTCGGAATCGGGAAAGCGGCTGCGGAAATAATTCTCTAGTTGCGGTGTCAGGTTTATTTCTGGAACTAATAACAGTACTTGTCCGCCGCGTTGCAATGTCTGGTGCATCAGATGAACATACACTTCGGTCTTGCCGCTGCCAGTTATGCCATGCAGCAAGAAGCAACGATACCCCTGCACCTGAATGACCGCGTTGATCGCCACCTGTTGCTCAACTGTCGGCGTATGTATATTGCTAAAAGTATGCTCTGCTGTTACTGCGACGGGTGCTTCGCAGGAAATCACCCAGCCTTGTTCTATTATCACTTTAAGATTTGCGGGCGCACTGGGAGACAAAGCGCGAATCTGGGCACCATTCATTGCACTGTTTTGCAATGCCTGCAAAATCCGATGCTGTATTACACGGCGTTTTGGAAGTTGTGTCAGGTCGAGCGCGCGGCCCAAATCAGTCAGCGTAAAACTTAATTCCCGCTTGATCGCAACAGGTTCATTCGCGCGTGCTCTTGCCGGCAACGCAGACATGACAGTCATCCCCAGCGGATGATGGTAGTAGTCGCTACAGAAGCGCAGTAGCGCAAGGAGTTCGACAGGCAACGGTGGTACATCATCAAGTACTTGCACGACAGATTTTATGCGATCACGCTCAAGATCAGAGTTTTCTGCCTGATCAATGACAATGCCCACAACTTGTTTGCGCCCGAATGGAACGAGCACCCGCTCTCCGATTTCGACGGTCAAATCAGCACTTAAGTAATAATCAAAAAGTGTTGACAACGGCACATCTAGCGCGACACGAACGATGGGCATTTTAATGAGTAATTCTCCGGTTATTTCTGTGAAATTACGCTAACCCGCTTGAAGAATATGGAGATTTTTTCTTATACACAAATCCTGTGGATAACTATGTGCATAACAGTTTAACAGCGATGCTAACCTCTAAAGATTTATACAGTTATTTTCGTTGCTCAAAAAATAGGCTGTTTATTATTCAATAAAAATCAATAACTTACAAAACAATAAAGGCCGCAAGAAATTACCCTGTGGCCTTTACATAAATCTGCAACAAACTGATGCCCTGTTTATAACCGCACTCTTTGTCAAGCGTTTTTAATGATATTTTTTACTTAACTCATGCACAGCTTGAACCAGAGCCGCAGCGTTGTCCGGGTTGGTAAATTGCGAAATACCATGCCCCAAATTGAACACATGACCGCTACCATAGCCGTAACTCGTTAATACTTTTTCTACTTCATTACGGATAACTTCCGGTGTGGCAAATAATACTGTCGGATCAATGTTGCCTTGCAAAGCGACTTTATCGCCAACCTTCTGCCGCGCTACGCCGATGTCCATTGTCCAATCCAATCCGACGGCATCACAACCAATACTGGCAATGCTTTCAATCCACAAGCCGCCACCCTTGGTGAACACAATGGAAGGAATGCGCACACCGTCTTTTTCTTTGATCAATCCGTCAACGATGCGTTGGGTATAAGCCAATGAAAATTCGTGGAATGCCGCGTGTGACAATGCGCCGCCCCATGAATCGAAAATCATCACGGCCTGCGCGCCTGCTTCAATTTGTGCATTCAGGTACGCGGTAACCGCCTGCGCGGTGACGTTTAAGATGTGATGCATCAGCTTTGGCTCTTTGTACATCAGCGTCTTCACCTTGGCATAATCATTACTGCCGCCGCCTTCAACCATGTAGCAAGACAACGTCCACGGGCTGCCGGAGAATCCGATCAAGGGGACACTGCTATCAAGCGCTCTTCGAATCTGTGAAACTGCATCGGTCACATATTTCAACTCTTTGCCGATGTCGGGCACGCGCAATGCCATGATTGCCGCTTCGTCACGCAGTGGGCGTTCAAACTTCGGGCCTTCCCCTTCGGCAAAATATAGCCCCAAACCCATCGCGTCGGGTACAGTGAGAATATCGGAAAACAATATAGCCGCATCCAGCGGAAAGCGATCCAACGGTTGCAGTGTCACCTCGGTAGCCATATCCGGGCTTTTGCACAAATTGAGAAAGCTGCCTGCACGTTTGCGGGTGGCGCAATACTCGGGCAAATAGCGCCCCGCTTGGCGCATCATCCACAGCGGAGTATATTCGGTTGGTTGGCGTAACAGGGCACGCAGAAAGGTATCGTTTTTTACTTTGAAATTCATAATTGCCCTATAAAATATACCGGTGTAAATCTGCGGAGCAGAAGTTATTACCGCGGCAATACCGACGAGCCTGTCAAGAACTCATCAACCGCGCGTGCAGCCTGGCGCCCCTCGCGAATTGCCCACACCACCAACGACTGGCCGCGACGAAAATCACCTGCCGCAAATACTTTATTAACATTGGTCTGATAGCTGCCCACGCCTTCGGTACTGGCTTTGGCGTTTCCGCGAGCGTCTTTTTCTACGCCGAATGCATCAAGTACTTGCTGCAAAGGATTGGTAAAACCCATGGCGAGAAACACGAAGTCCGCCTTGAGTTCAAATTCGCTTCCCGCAATTTCAACCATCTTGCCGTCTTTAAATTCGACACGCACTGCTTTGATCGCTTTGAGCACGCCGTCTTCACCCACGAATTCTTTCGTGGCTATCGCCCAGTCGCGTGTACAGCCTTCTTCATGCGAACTGGATGTGCGAAGTTTGAGCGGCCAGTTTGGCCAAGTCATCGGTTTGTTTTCCTGATCAGGCGCACGGGGCATCACTTCTATTTGAGTAACCGAAGCTGCGCCTTGGCGGTTGGATGTACCTACGCAATCCGAGCCGGTATCGCCACCACCGATAACGACAACATGCTTGCCGGATACATTGGTCGGATTCTTTGCATCACCGGCATTTTCTTTGTTCTGCGGGATGAGAAACTCCAGCGCAAAGTGCACTCCTTTTAGTTCTCGTCCCGGCACCGGCAAGTCGCGTGGCTGTTCCGAACCGCCTGCCAAAACAACCGCATCAAATTTCTTTAGCAAATCTTTTGGATTGATGGTTTGTTTCGCGTCATTGGCAATCCCTTTACCCGGCGCTTCTTTGCCCACAAAAGTATTGGTACGGAACTCAACTCCTTCTGCTTCCAATTGCGCGATGCGCCAATCAATCAGCCGTTTGTCCAGTTTGAAGTCAGGAATTCCATACCGCATTAATCCGCCAATGCGACTGTTCTTTTCAAACACGGTAACGCTGTGGCCTGCACGCACCAACTGTTGCGCGGCAGCCAGTCCTGCCGGCCCCGAGCCCACTACCGCGATCTTTTTGCCGGTTTTTTTCTGGGCAATCTGCGGAACCACCCAGCCATTTTCGCCGCCTTTGTCAATGATCGCGTGTTCGATGGACTTGATGCCCACCGCATCATTATTGATATTCAGCGTACATGCCGCTTCACACGGTGCAGGGCAAATACGTCCTGTCACTTCCGGAAAGTTGTTTGTGGAATGCAGTACGTCAAGTGCTTCTTTCCAATTACCGCGATACACCAGGTCATTCCAGTCGGGAATAATGTTGTTGACCGGACACCCTGTGTTACAAAACGGAATGCCGCAATCCATGCAGCGCGCACCCTGAATTTTGGCTTCCGCATCGGTGAGATGCGCGACAAATTCGCGGTAATTTGTCAGGCGGTTTTCAACGGGGATGTAGCCTTCGCTGAGGCGTTCAAATTCCATAAATCCTGTTGGCTTACCCATTATGCGGCCTCCTTTTGTTGCATCGCAATTTCAAGCAACGCACGACGATATTCGGTCGGCATGACCTTCACAAACTTGGGTAGATAGGTACTCCAGTTATCCAGAATCAGCTTGGCGCGAACACTGCCCGTGTAGCGCAAGTGCTTGGTAATTTTTCCATGCAAGGCTGCGGCATCGGCTTTGTTCAAATGATTGAAATGCACGCGCCCGTGCGACCCAACTTCTCCGGTTTCGCTTGCCGCAACTTCTTCAGGCACGGCTTCCAGCTCCACCATTGACAAGTTACATCGCTTGCTGAATGTGCCGTCTTCGTCCAACACATAGGCAACGCCACCGGACATACCTGCCGCAAAGTTGCGTCCGGTTTGACCCAATACAACGACCATGCCGCCTGTCATATATTCGCAACCGTGATCGCCGAGGCCTTCAACCACGGCAACAGCTCCCGAATTGCGTACTGCGAAACGTTCGCCCGCAACACCACGGAAAAAACATTCACCGGAGGTTGCGCCATACATCACGGTATTTCCGACGATAATATTTTCTTCCGCAATGATTTTGCAATCATCAGAAGGCTTGACCACAATGCGTCCGCCGCACAACCCCTTCCCGACATAGTCGTTGCCTTCACCGGTCAGCTCGAAAGTAATGCCGTGCGTCAAAAAGGCACCAAAGCTTTGCCCGGCGGTGCCGCGCAGTTTCACATTGATCGTGTCGGCGGGTAACCCGGCGTGTCCGTAGCGTTTTGCCACTTCATGTGAGAGCATCGTGCCCACGGTACGATTTGAATTGCCGATTGCGGTTTCAATCGTCACCACACGTTGCGCATCCAGTGCTTCCTTGGCTTGGGCAATTAATATATTGTCCAGCGCTTTCACGAGTTCGTGATCTTGTTCCTCCGTATGGCGACGCGCCACGCTGGCAGCCACTAATGGTTGATGGAATATCTTGGAGAAATCCAAACCCTGTGATTTCCAATGAGCGATGCTGTGTTTTACGTCCAGCAGATCGCTGCGTCCAATCAGATCATCAAATTTGCGAATCCCGATCTGCGCCATCAACTCGCGCACTTCTTCGGCAACAAAGAAGAAATAATTAACCACATGCTCGGGTTGACCGGTAAATTTCTTGCGCAACTCGGGGTCTTGCGTTGCCACGCCAACCGGACAAGTATTCAGATGACACTTGCGCATCATGATACAGCCTTCTACCACCAGCGGCGCTGTGGCAAAACCGAATTCGTCGGCACCAAGCAGCGCACCGATCAGAACATCGCGGCCTGTTTTCAGTTGGCCGTCAACCTGTAGTCCGATACGACCGCGCAGCTTATTCAGTACCAGTGTTTGTTGCGCTTCGGCCAGACCCAGTTCCCAAGGCGTACCCGCATGCTTGATGGAAGACAATGGCGATGCCCCCGTGCCGCCGTCAAAGCCTGAAACCACAATGTGATCAGCCTTTGCTTTGGAGACGCCGGCAGCAACAGTACCCACGCCCACTTCGGATACCAGCTTGACCGAAATTGAAGCCGTTGGATTGGAATTTTTCAAATCATGAATGAGTTGCGCCAAATCTTCGATAGAGTAAATGTCATGATGCGGCGGCGGTGAAATCAAGCCCACGCCGGGCACGGAGAATCTCAGCTTGGCGATATATTCCGATACCTTCCCGCCGGGCAATTGGCCGCCTTCTCCGGGCTTCGCTCCCTGTGCCATTTTGATTTGAATCTGATCGGCGCTGCTCAAATATTCTGCGGTGACCCCGAAACGACCCGAGGCAACTTGCTTGATGCGCGAACGCAAAGAATCACCCTCTTGCACAACCAAATCCGCCGCAATGCGATTTTTGCCGATGATGTCGGAAAGTTTCTCGCCTGCCCGCAGCGTGCGGAAACGATTGGAATCTTCACCGCCTTCGCCCGTATTCGACTTGCCGCCTATACGGTTCATGGCAATTGCCAAGGTGGTGTGTGCCTCGGTAGAAATTGAACCCAGCGACATCGCGCCGGTAACAAAACGCTTGACGATTTCTTTGGCGGACTCAACCTCATCCAGCGGCACTGCCGCGCCTGCAGATTTGATCTCAAACAGACCGCGCAATGTTTTCAGTTTGTGCGCCTGATCGTTGATGAGCTTTGCGTATTCTTTGTAGGTGTTGAAATTATTGGCGCGCGTCGCATGTTGCAGCTTGGAGATGGACTCGGGTGTCCACATATGCTCTTCACCGCGAATGCGGTATGCATATTCACCTCCCGCGTCCAGCATTTTTGCGAGCACCGGGTCGTTGCCGAAAGCATCAACATGCATGCGCACGGCTTCTTCGGCCACTTCGGCCAAACCGATACCTTCGATTTGCGTCGCGGTACCGGTAAAATAATCCGCAACAAAGTCAGCATTCAAACCGATGGCTTCAAATATCTGCGCCCCGCAATAAGACTGGTAAGTCGAAATGCCCATTTTGGACATCACTTTCAGCAAGCCTTTGTTAACACCTTTGATAAAACGCTTTTGGGCTTCCTTGGCATCAATTCCGCCTGGCAATTGATCGGCAATTTCGGCAATAGTATCGAATGCCAACCAAGGGCAAATCGCTTCCGCACCATACCCGGCCAGTAGCGCCACATGATGTGTTTCACGGGCAGAGCCCGTGTCAACAACCAAGCCGGTGCTGGTGCGCAAACCTGCGTTAACCAGATGGTGATGTATGCCCGATGTTGCCAGCAGCGCCGGGATCGCCACGCGATCACGTGAAACATTACGGTCGGACAAAATCAAGATATTGTAGCCGTCAGCCACTGATTGGCTGGCCGCTTTACGCAAGGCTTTGAGTGCAGTGGCACAGCCTTTGGCACCCTGTTTTGCCGGATAAGTAATGTCGAGCACGAGCGATTTGAACTGCCCCTTTGTCGACTTATGAATATTGCGCAATTTGGCAATATCATTGTTTGTCAGCACAGGTTGATGCGCTTCCAGACGCAGCGGCGGATCAGTCTCGTCAATACCGAGCAGATTTGGTTTGGGGCCGATAAAGGTAGTCAGCGACATGACGATCTCTTCGCGAATCGGATCGATTGGCGGATTTGTCACTTGCGCGAACAACTGTTTAAAGTAGTTGTAGAGCACCTTGCTTCTGGTGGAAAGAACCGGCAGTGCCGCGTCGTTACCCATCGAACCGGTGGCTTCTTCTCCCGATGCCGCCATCGGCGCGATCAAAAATTTAACATCTTCCTGCGTGTAGCCAAAAGCCTGTTGAATATCGAGCAGCGTTTCTTGTGGTGAAAACTTGTCTTTGGATTCCGGCAAGTCGGCCAAGAAGTACCGCGATTTCTCGATCCACTTGCGATAGGGTTTGGCTGTCGCGAGCTGGGTTTTTAATTCGGCGTCATCCACAATACGACCGGCCTGCATATCGATCAGGAACATCTTGCCCGGTTGCAGGCGCCACTTCTTCACAATCTTGTTTTGTGGAATGGGTAGCACACCCATTTCGGACGCCATCAACACAATGTCGTCGTCGGTGATCAGATAGCGCGCCGGACGCAAACCATTACGATCCAGCGTGGCACCGATCATGCGGCCATCGGTAAAGGCCACGGCGGCAGGGCCGTCCCACGGCTCCATCAGTGCGGCATGATATTCATAGAAAGCGCGGCGCTCTTCATCCATCAGGGGATTGCCGGCCCAAGCTTCGGGAATGAGCAGCATCATTGCGTGCGGCAGGGTATACCCGCCCGCCACCAACAGTTCCAGCGCATTGTCGAAACAAGCCGAGTCAGACTGGCCGCCAACGATCAGCGGCCACAATTTTTCCAGGTCTTCACCCAAAAACTTTGACGACATCGCCGCATGGCGCGCGGCCATCCAATTTACGTTTCCGCGTACCGTGTTGATTTCGCCGTTGTGCGCGATCATGCGGAACGGATGCGCCAGATTCCATGTCGGGAAGGTGTTGGTTGAAAAGCGTTGGTGAACCAGCGCGAGGGCACTGGTTACACGCGGGTCTTGCAAGTCGATAAAATATTTTCCGACCTGATCGGCCAGCAGCATGCCTTTGTAAACCACGGTGCGTGAAGACATTGACGGCACGTAAAAACCGCAGCCTTGGTCATCGGCCAAAGCGCGCACGGCGTGTTCGACGGTCTTGCGAATCACGAACAATTTGCGTTCGAAACTGTCCTGATCCTTGATCTTTTTTCCGCGTCCGATAAACACCTGGCGCACCACCGGCTCAACCGCTTTCACACTCTCGCCCAGACCGCTTCTGTCTACCGGCACATCACGCCAGCCGATCAGTGTTTGCCCTTCTGCATCGATTTTTTTGGCAATGACTTTTTCACACGCGGCGCGCGCGGCTTCATTGCGCGGTAGAAAAACCATCCCCACGCCATACTCACCAGCGGCAGGTAACTTTATGCCGCCCCAACCCAATTCATCGCGCAGAAATTTATCCGGAACCTGAATCAGAATTCCCGCACCATCGCCCGCCAAAGGATCGGCACCCACCGCGCCTCGATGCGTCAGGTTTTCCAATATTTGGAGACCCTGGCTCACAATGCCGTGGCTTGGTGTCCCTTTAATATGTGCCACAAAGCCCACACCGCACGCATCGCGCTCTTGGCGCGGATCATACAAACCCTGCTGGGCTGGCAGTCCGTATTGAACCGATACCCCAGACTTTTCTTGCAACGAAGAAGTGCTCACTTTGTTCCTCATTAAAACTTTAAGACAAAATTCGGCAGCAAAGGCCGCCGCTCATTTCAAAAGCGAAAGGGCGCGAATGTTACCCTGTCTCTGTGCTATCAGCAATATCGTATTTCAGTACTCGAATTAAATAGCATTACCCGTTTATACGGAAAAAATGGCCGCTTATACACAAAAAAAGGCCGTTGCATCATTTGGTGAGGGTTGTTTGTCAACAAGTCACGCTAAGCTATTGTGTTGAGGAAACTTTTGTTGTAGTGTATTGGGTACGATTATTGCGCGGAGCGCTTAAAAGGAAAACTCAATGGTGCGTTCGATCAAACAAAATTTTTCTGCAGTTGTTTTGAGTTCTCTGGCGTTGACTGCGACCGCGTTTTTACTGAATGGTTGCGGAGGAACACCCTCTACAACATCTACAACCACCACCAGTACTTCGGCGGCGTCGACGATTTCGCTTTCCACCACCGGTACCAGCGTTAAAAGCGATGGTACAAATTCAGTCACTATTACCGCAACCGTTTTAACCTCTTCTAATTCAATATTGTCTGGACAAGCGCTCACTTTTTCTGCGTCTTCCGGGCAACTTGGCGCAGCTACCGCCACAACAGATTCTACAGGTAAAGCTACCGTCACTTTCAATGCGGGTAACTCCGGACTCAATCGCACTGCAACAATCACGGTCGCGGTGTCCGGATCTGCAATTACTGCTTCCATCCCCATTCAAGTCACGGGCTCTACACTGACGCTAACCACCACAAACAACACTTTTGCTGCGGGAACAGCCGTTCCGATCACCATTGTCGCTAAAGATGCGGGTGGTAATGCAGTATCCAGCCAGTCTCTCAGCTTCTCCGTTGCAACAACCAGCACGGGCAGCGGCACATTGAGTACGGCAACCGGAACCACGAACTCAAGCGGAACAGCCACGGTAAGCTTAACGGGTACGGCGACTGGAAACGTTGACGTTCTAGTGCAATGGTTAGATACCACTGGCGCAGTCACGGCTTCGGCTACCGAAACTATAGCCATTACAGCTTCTGGCTCGTCGTTTTCGGTAACTGCACCAACCAGCTCACCATACGCTGTAACCATTAACACAAATCAACCCGTTGCGGTTTATGTGCCTGCCACAATAGGTGGCGTCACGGTTGCAAATGTTCGCTACGCCACAACACTTGGTAGCTGGTTATCAAGCAGCGCTGCCATAGCAACTTCTGCCATTTCTGGTCCGGGAGCGAATTCGCAAACTTTTGTTCCCGGTAACTTCGCGGGCAATGCCACAGTGCAAATCGACGCGCTTAGTGGGAGCGGAACTGTGCTTGCCTCGGCAACGCTGACGCTTTCAATTACAGCGAGCACAGCCTCGGCCACTACGATTACTCTGCAGTCTAACTCTACGGTGATCCCCCCGAGTTCAGGAACTACTCAGAGCACGGCAACGCTTACTGCATACGTCACTGATGGGGCAAATCCTGTTGGGGGTGCGCCCGTTTTATTTCAGCTACTTAAATCAACGGGCTCCGGTGAATCGATCAGTCCGGTAGTTGCTACGACCAACACTGTCGCCGCCGCCGGTGTTGCACCGGGTTATGCACAAGCAACATATACTGCTGGTACATTATCCACTACTCAAAATAATCAGGTTAGAGCAAGCATCGTAGGAGCCACTGGCGCAGCATCCTCTGCCGTGCTTAATATTACGGTCGGCGGAACCGCCGGATCAATCGCCATTGGAGCGAGCACCACCGTTGGAGTAGATACGTCAAACACTTACTATACACTACCGCTGACACTCTTCGTCACCGACTCCTCCGGCGCTGCTGTTTCTGGCGCTGTTGTTTCACTATCGCTATGGCCAACTTATTACTACAAAGGTACACGCACAGCGACTTGCGTAGCAACCTATATAGGTGGTGCATTCGCAAACGAAGATACAAATAAAAACTTGGTACTTGATTCAGGAGAAGATATCGACGGCCCTGGCGGGGCTTCACTTACCACCCCATTTTATGGCCCTGCGGATGGAAAACTGTGGCCAGCTTTGGCTGCTGCGGGCGCCATTCCCACCTCGGTGACTACTGATACAAATGGTCGGGCTACGTTCACTTGGTCTTATCTGAAAGAATATGCCAACTGGATCAGCGCGACGATTTCGGCCACCACGCGGGTGTCAGGCAGTGAATCAACTGCCTCCACTCTGCTGCCGTTAATGCCGTTAGCTTCTGATATCGCCAGCCCCTGCGCGCTACCAGCTTCTCCCTTTAATTAAGTTGTGCCTGCATGTTAAATGGCCCCTTACCGGGGCCATTTTTATACCTCGACAAGTTTGTATTAAATTTCTTCCACCGCAAATATCCGCCGATGTTCTCTGATCGCGTAACGGTCTGTCATGCCCGCGATGTAGTCGGCAACTGAGCGAGCATGTGTTAGCTCGGTGGCATGCAAGAATTGCGGCGGCAATAATCTGCGGTCTTCCATAAACACTTTAAACAGCTCGCTGATAATACGATGAGCTTTGGCGCTCATTCTCATGACGCGGTAATGCCGGTATAGTTCATTGTGCAAAAATGTTTTGAGTTCGCGATTTAGCGCACGCATGGGTTCGCTGAATGCGACCAGCGGGAGAGCGTTGCGCACAGCATTTGCATCATTAAGTATCTGTGCGCCGATATTTTTTTCCGTCTGCTCGATCAAGTCGCCCACCAGCGTGTTGATCATGCGCCGTATGGTTTCGTGTATGACTCGTCTCTCTGCCAGTGCGGGATAGAGCTCGCGTACTTCGCTCAGGTGTCTGGAAAATAATCTAACCTCGGCAAGTTGCTCCAGCGTGATTAATCCGGAGCGCAGGCCATCGTCCACGTCATGATTATTGTAGGCAATCTCGTCTGCCAGATTGGCGATTTGTGCTTCCAGTGTGGGTTGCTGATTGTTGATAAAGCGGCTGCCGACATCTCCCAATTGTGCCGCGTTTTCCAAAGAGCAATGTTTGAGTATGCCTTCGCGTGTTTCAAAACACAGGTTCAAGCCGTCAAAGGCAGCGTAACGTTCTTCCAGTACATCTACCACTCGCAATGATTGCAAGTTGTGTTCAAAACCGCCGTAATCTTTCATGCAGTTGTTAAGTGCTTCTTGTCCGGCATGGCCGAAGGGCGTATGTCCCAAATCGTGAGCCAACGAAATCGCTTCCACGAGGTCTTCATTCAGCATTAAGCGCCGGGCTATTGAGCGGCCAATTTGGGCAACTTCGATGCTGTGAGTTAATCTGGTGCGAAACAAATCGCCTTCATGATTTACGAATACCTGGGTTTTGTATTCCAAACGGCGAAAAGCGCTGGAATGAATAATGCGGTCGCGATCTCGTTGAAATTCGCTTCTGCCCGGCGGGGCGGCTTCAAACACTTTGCGCCCGCGTGTTGACTGGGCGCTCGTAGCGTAAGGTGCCAGTTGAAAATTATTCACTGCAAGACTCTAATGTTTTTACAAGCAAGTCTGCAGGCACATCGTCCGTAATCACCGCTTGCCCCAATGCTTTCAGCAATACAAATCGAATTTTGCCATCGGAAACTTTTTTATCCAGCCCCATGAGTTGCAAATATTTCTCTGTTCCCAGTTGCGGTCCTTTGATCGGCAACCCTGCCTTTTTGAATAATTCTTTTGTGCGCTCAACATCTTGCTCGCTCAACCAGCCCAGTCGTCGAGACAAATCGGCTGCCATGATTGTTCCCGCTGCAACGGCTTCACCATGTAACCAGACGCCGTATCCCATCGCGTTTTCGATTGCGTGCCCGAAGGTGTGGCCCAGATTCAAGAGGGCGCGTTCGCCGCTTTCTCTTTCATCGTTACCGACTACTTCTGCTTTGTTCTGGCAACTGCGCACAATGGCATATTGCAGCGCTTCCGCATCGCGCAGGAGCAGTTTTTCAATGTTAAGTTCCAGCCATTCCAAAAATGCCAAATCGCGAATCAAGCCGTATTTGACAACCTCGGCTATTCCGGCTCTCAATTCTTTATCGGATAAAGTACCGAGCGTGGCAACATCGGCAATCACGACTTGCGGTTGATAAAAGGCGCCTATCATATTTTTGCCCAAGGGATGATTGATCCCTGTTTTACCGCCCACCGATGAATCAACCTGCGCAAGCAGGGTTGTGGGGATTTGAATGAACGGGACGCCTCTTAGATAGCTCGCCGCTGCAAAGCCTGTCAAATCGCCTATTACGCCCCCTCCCAAGGCTATTAATGGCGTGGTGCGCTCGCTCCGGCTAGAAAGCAGAGCGTCATAGATCGAATTAAGCGATGCCGAGTTTTTGTACTGTTCTCCATCCGGCAGTATGATCGTTTGCACCTGAATGCCGTTGCTCGTCAGCGTGCCGGTTAATTTTTCCAAATACAACGGCGCGACAGTGGTGTTGCTGACAATTGCCGCCCGTTTGTGCGGGAGATGTTTTAACAATAATTCAGCGTGGTTAATCAAGTCTTGACCAATGTGGATTTGGTAACTTCTTTCGGCAAGACCTACGTCTAATGTTTGCATGTTTTGTATACCCGGGAAAGGGTCAACTGGCGTATTGATTTTCTTTATCAATCGGGCTATCAGCGATTGCACACTTTGTTTGCCCGTAAGAACAACGTAATCAGCAACTTCTGTATAAAGCGAATCACGTTGCTCGAACAATTCTTGCAGTTTTGCCCGTGGATTGGCCGTTTGTAATAATGGACGGCTGTGATCATGGCGCGTGCGTTGCCACAAATCATGGACGCCACTTTTTAAATAGATAACGACACCATTTTTTTTTAATGCATCGCGGTTATCCTGTTTTAGTACTGCGCCGCCCCCTGTTGCCAAAATGATATTGTCCAGCTTGATCAAGTCCTGAATAACTGCACTTTCACGTTGGCGGAAACCCTCTTCACCCTCGACATCAAATATATGGGATATTTTGACGCCCGTGCGTTTCTGAATCTCTTCATCGCTGTCGATAAAAGTTTTACCCAGTTGCCGGGCAAGCATTTTACCCACGGTCGTTTTGCCTGCGCCCATCATTCCGACAAGAACAATATTTCCGGAAGGGCGCTTGTCTTGGTGTAAGTTGTTTAATGTCATGAGGGTGAATTGTAACGGAAATAAGCTTCTTTAAGCATTTCCCATAAAGCAAAAAGCCCGGACTAACCGGGCTTTTTGCTTTATGGGAAATCTTAATTCAGGTTTAAAGCATCTTTCAAAATTTTGGGTGTAATAAAAACTAGAAGTTCATCCTTCGTATCCTTCTTGGCGTCATTCTTGAATAGCCACCCAAGAAATGGTATGTCTCCCAACAAGGGGACTTTTGCCAGCGTATCAACTAATTCTTGAGTGTAGATACCGCCGATGACAACCGTTCCCCCATTGTCTACTAGTATTGTTGTAGAGACTTCCTTGCTATTGATACTGGGTATTCCTCCATAAAGTGAGCCGACCGTATCATCGTGCAAGTCCACGGTCAACGTTATCCGGTCATCCGGTGTGATTTTTGGCGTCACAGTTAAGCCCAACACAGCATCCACAAATGCGACTGTAGCCGCCCCTCCCACGGTTCCGCCCACAGTGGTATAAGGTATTTGAACTCCGGACTTTATTATTGCCGGTGTTGAGTCACCTGTCATTACACGCGGACTGGCAATCGACTTCGTTGTTCCATCAACCTCTGATGCATTCAATTCCAAATTCAATGTTTTGGTTGCGAGTGCATTGAACAACGATACATTGACACTACCTCCTTGGCCTGATACAAATCCTGTGTTGTTTACGCCTGCGGCAGTTAAAAGTGCATTTGTGCCAGTGCTTCCGATGGGAGATCCCCCCCCGCCGCCACAGCGGGGCCGGTGTAGCCCAATTTACCGCCAATTTGAGCATTGTAAGAGGTTGATGCCTCTACAAATCTGGCTTCAATCAATACCTGACGAATCGGAATATCAAGTTTTTTGATGATTTCGCGAACCCGTTCCAATTTGCTAAGTGACGCTGTAACATACATGGTATTTGTGCGGGTATCGAACGCGACATTTGCCGGAACAGGGCTGTTAGTTCCGGCAGCCCCTGGCGTTGCCCCCGGCGTTGCCGCCCCTGTTGTAGCCCCTATATTCAGGGCGCCAGCAAGTACATTTTTAACATCGACTACCTTTGCATAATTCAGCGGGAAGGCTTCCGTTAGAACGGGTTCCAACTCTATGATTGCTTTTTGAGATGATAATTTGTCTTTTTGACGCGCGTTAATTTCATCACTCGGCGCAACCATAATCACGTTGCCTTCTTTTTCCTGAAGCAAACCACGGGAGTCAAGAATGATTTGCAGAGCCTGGTCCCAAGGCACATCTTTCAGTCGCAACGTCAAGTTCCCTGCAACCGTATCACTGATTACCATGTTCAGGTTGGTAAAGTCGGCAATTACATTTAAAGCTTCACGAGTGGAAATATTTTGAAAATTCAGGCTTAGTTTCTCGCCGGCATAAGTGTTGCGGCTTCCCTTGGTCAATTTACTGGTGTCCTCTACGACGGGTTTGACTTCAATAATAAATTTGTTGTCAGTCTGGTAAGCAGCATATTCCCAAGACCCCTTCGGTTCAATCACCAAGCGAGTATTCTCCCCTTGAGGAGTGGCATCAATTAATTGCACCGGCGTCCCAAAATCAACCACATCTAACTTGCGCTGCAAATTTCTAGGTAGGTTGGTTTGTGCAAAATCGACAAGCAAGGTTTTGCCTTGTTGTTTGATGTCGATTCCCACACCCGAATCTGACAGATCAATTTCTATTCTTCCTTCGCCATTTTTACCGCGTCTAAAATCCACATCACGTAAGCTATGCGGCTGACTACTCGGCTTGGCCTCTGCAAAACGTGTTGTGGTTACTACCGCCAAATTGCCTGCAGATGATTCTTTCGCCTGCAATGTGATAAGCACATTGTTCCCATCTATTTGGGTGTCGTATTTCAGCATCTGACTTAGATTTACAACCAAGCGAGTGCGATTTCCCGCTTGAACAATATTTACACTACGCAAATCACCTTCACTAATATTCTGAATAGCCTTACCCAAGTCATTCGTCGTGTTTGGAAAATCAAACGCGATACGGGGTGGAGTATTGATCGTGAAAGCAGCCGGCTGATTAGGTAAGGCCGCCTTTAATCCTATTTTAAGAACGATTTTTCCGCCGATAGAAGGGGCCGCGCTAATTGTCTGGATGCCGTTTGCATCTCCTGAAGCGACTTCGGCATTTGCGCCGAAAGACAGTATTGCTGCGGTTATAAAAGCCAAACGAAGTATTCTTCGGACAGAGTTAAAATAGTTTTCCATAGATTTGCTCCTGATCACTCAACCAACTGCAAACTGCTTTCGCGCTCAGACCAATCGCCAGCACTGTCTTGCACCATTTCTTTGATTTTTATTTCGGTGTCTGTTACCGAAATAACCTGTCCGAAGTTCATTCCGACATAGTTACCCACTTTGATGCGGTGAAGCTTTCCATCTGTTGAGCGGATAACGCCATAGCCCACAGAAGCCCGCTGCAGATAGCCGACCATTTTAAGGCTTTCGAGCGGAAACTCTTCCAACTCTTCTTTTGGCCGATCCAAATTTGGCTGATTTTGTCCGGCACGACCCGAATTTTTGATATCACTCTTGCGCGGTTTAAACGGATCCTGTATTGCTGTTGAGTTATCGTAGCTGAAAGGCTCGTATGGCCTTATTTCCGGGGGCGGGGGAACTTTGCCGCGCATATCAGCGCCTGAATCCCGCACGAAATCCCGCAAATCCTGAAATTCCTCGCCGCCACACCCGGCAAGCAATAAGGACGCAATCACTACCACGCCCGCGCCTCTCATTTCTTTGCTCCCTGTTTAGCGGCTTTTTTCTGGGCGGCCAATTCATCATCGTCCAAGTAGCGATATGTCTTTGCCGTTGCATCCATACTTAACCCGCCACCCGCGTTGGGTGAAATGGTAATGTCATTTAGTGTAACGATTCTAGGTAGTTGTGAAATATCGCTGCTAAACTTTCCCAAGTCGTCATAGTTCCCTGTAACACGGATTGCAATGGGTTGTTCAGTAAACCCGCCAGTTGCAGTTGCCACTTCCGGACTTGGACGAAATAAATCAAACTGCAGTCCGCGACCCAGTCCGGCTTGATTTATGTCAGTCAACAGCGCATCCATTTCAGACTTGCTGGGGAGTTGTTTCAGCAATGCGCCAAATGATTGCTGAGTTTCAATGAGTTGTTTTTTGATAATGTCCAAATTGATGGCTTCTTTTTTCTTGGTCAAAAAAGTTTCCCGCAATTGCAGTTCTTCCTGTTTGAACCCTTGGTAGCTTGACCATTCCCCCTGCCAATCTGCTACTGCGCCAAGAATGACTACACCTACCAGTATCGCAATAAATGTACCTATTTTAATGGGCCAAGGCCAACTTCCCGGTTTTTTAGGGTCGACGTTTTTTAACTCTTCCATAAAATTCATGGCCATCTCTTAACCTTTCGGAGCCGTTTGCTTATCGGAGACAGGAGCCGCTGCGGCATCTTGTTTCGTCAGATTAAAGTTTAGAGAAAACTCACTTAGTCGTGCGCCGGCAGTCGTTGATGCATGAATCTCAATCAGCGTTGGGGAGTTTAGCCAAGGTGAGTCTTCAATTGCGCGCATCAACGTTGAAACGCGGGCATTTGATTGCGCGTAACCAACTATGCTGATTTTATCCCCGCTCTGTTTGAGACTTTTTAAATAGATTCCGTCCGGTAATATACGTAACATCTGATCCAGCAAATGAACAACACTGGCGCGCGTGCTTTGCAAGTTCTCAACAACCGTTTTACGTGCCAATAGGGATTGTGTTTGCTCCCTGAGTTTTTTGATTTCGGCAATCTGTTTGTCCAGAACAACAATCTGTTGCTTCAGATATTCATTGCGACGCTGTTGATATGAAATTCTCGTATCAATCGCCACATGCACCAATCCGACTATTACTATACCCGCGAGCAAAAAGATTCCACTAAGAATCGCGAATTGAATCTGTCTGGCACGGCGTTTTTCCGCGCGGTGCGGCAGTAAGTTTATCCGTATCATGATGGGTCAAACCTCCGCAAGGCCAAGCCGCAGGCAATCATGAGCGCTGGTGCATCTGTTTGAAGTTGTCGCGGCTTAATGCGGCTTGACAAGGTCATTTGTGCAAATGGATTTGCGACCAGAGTACTAACTTGGGTGCGGGTTGCAACGGCGTCATCCAATCCGGACAAAGCCGAGCATCCGCCGGCCAATACAATATAGTTTACTTCGTTGTACTGGGTAGAGGTAAAGAAAAATTGCAATGCCCGTGTTATTTCAGTCGCCACGTTTTCTCTGAAAGGCATAAGCACATCATTTTCATAATTATCCGCCAAGCCGCCATTGCGCTTGGCCACTTCGGCCTCTTCTGCAGACAGGCCAAAGGCGTTTTGAATCATTTGGGTTAATTGTGCCCCGCCGATTTGCTGATCACGCGTGTAAACAGATTGATCGTTTCGCATTACGTTCACGTTCATTACTGTGGCACCAATATCAATTAACGCCACGCATTGATCCAGCGCGCCGCCCGGTAATTGCGAGCGAACTTGTTCAAATGCGGCTTCGGCGGCATAGGGCTCAACATCGACGATAATTGTTTTAAGGCCCGCAACTTGTGTACAGGCCACTCTATCCTCAACATTGGCCTTGCGTGATGCTGCCAGCAATACTTCAACTTCATCCGGGCTTGCGGGCGATGGACCGATCACCTGGAAGTCCAGATTAACTTCTTCAAGCGCGAACGGTATATATTGATTAGCCTCCGCTTCCACTTGGATTTCCAAGTCATCTTCGCGCAGACCGCTGGGTAAAAGAATTTTTTTGCTGATCACCGCAGCAGCGGGTAAAGCAACACTCACATTTTTTACCCGAGTCCCCAACCGTTTCCACGCACGGCGCAACGCTTCGGATACTGCATCCAAATTGTTGATATTGCCATCGGTCACGGCATCTTGAGGCAGAGTCTCTATCGCATAGCGTTCGACTACATACCCGCCTTTTTTGGGAGCCTGACTTAGCTCAACCAGTTTGACCGAGGACGAGCTAATATCCACCCCAATCAGGGGCGGCGTAGAGGTACTTAAGAAATCCAAGTGGATATCAAAATTTCCTTTAATCATAGGCGGGTTAGAGATTTTCCGTACAAAGTGGTTTAAATCCTAGCAATAACATCCAACGGTGTAAAGTATTTTTTTTATTGCCTTATTAATCTGCCCTAGAATAGCTATAATAAAAAAAGACAATTTATATCATTCATACATGACTTCTCGCTGGTGGTTTCTTCCTGCACTCTCCGTATTTGCGTTGCCAATAGTTTTATTGTTATTGGTTGTGTTTGCTGCGGTTCTTACTTATCCAACTCTGCCAACGCTTGAGTCACTGACGGTTTATCGCCCCAAAGTTCCGCTGCGTGTTTTTAGCGCGGAGGGCGTGCTAATTGGTGAGTTTGGTGAGGAACGCCGTGAGCTTGTCAAAATCGCTGATGTGCCTGATTTAATGAAAAAGTCCATCTTGGCTGCGGAAGATGACCGCTTTTATGAACATGGCGGGGTTGACTATGTCGGTGCTTTGCGAGCGGCACTTTCAAATATTGTCTCTGCAAGTAAACGTCAAGGCTCATCGACTATTACGATGCAGGTCGCGCGCAATTTCTTCCTCACTTCGGAAAAATCATGGGTGCGCAAATTTAACGAAGTTTTGCTGGCTTTCAAGATTGAGCACAATCTAAGCAAAGACGATATTTTGCAACTATATATCAATCAGATATATCTTGGTCAACGCGCTTATGGTTTTGCAGCGGCAGCCCAGGCTTATTATGGCAAGCCCCTAAACCAGCTTAGTATCGCAGAAACCGCGATGCTGGCGGGGTTGCCCAAGGCACCCTCTTCGTACAACCCTGTAGTAAATCCCAAGCGTGCAAAACTTCGCCAGATGTATGTGCTTCGCCGCATGCGTGAGCTGGGTTTTATCACGCAAAACCAGTTTGAGGTCGCCCAACTTGAGCCAATGGTAACAAAACGGGCAAATCAGGAATTTGCTGTTAAAGCTGACTACCTCGCGGAAATGGTTCGTCAAGTAATGTTTGACCGCTATCAGGAGGACGCATATACGCAAGGATACAAGGTTTACACCACCATTCGCCAACAGGATCAGGTGGCCGCTTATACTGCTGTTCGCAATGGCGTTTTAGAATATGACAGTCGGCACGGTTACCGCGGCCCGGAAGGGTTTATTGATCTGCGCGAAGACAAAAGTGAGGAGTTTCTTGAAGACGCGCTGCAAGACGTTGCTGATAGTGATGATTTGATTCCGGCAGTGGTTTTAACGGTGAATTCAAAAGTTATCAAGGCTTATGGCAAGGGCGGACTGGAAATTGAGGTTAGCGGAGAAGGTTTGCGTTTTGCCCAAAGAGCCCTTGGTGACAAGCTTTCCTTGAATCAGCGGATTCGCGAGGGCTCGCTGATCCGTGTTCAGAAAAACAGCAAGGGGCTCTGGCAAGTTACCCAACTACCGCAGGTAGAGTCTGCATTTGTTTCGGCCAACCCACGTAATGGTGAAATATATTCGCTGATAGGTGGTTTCGATTTCAATCACAATCAATTCAATCATGTAACCCAAGCTTGGCGGCAACCAGGCTCGGGCTTTAAGCCATTTATTTATTCTGCCGCTTTGGAAAAAGGTTTTACGCCTGCATCCATCATTAATGATGCGCCTCTGGTTTTTGATGCCGCACAGACGGGCGACCAGCCGTGGCAACCGAAAAATTTTGATGATAAATTCGATGGCCCCATGCGCATGCGCCAAGGATTGATCAAATCGAAAAACCTGGTTTCTATTCGTATTTTGCAGGCTATCACGCCGGAATATGCGCAAGACTATATTACCAAGTTTGGGTTTGATAAAGAAAAGCACGGCCCTTACCTCACCATGGCATTGGGAGCAGGTTCAGTTACTCCCATGCAGCTACTAACCGGATATTCCGTTTTTGCAAACGGGGGTTATCGCATCATGCCCTATTTCATTCAGCGGGTAGAGGACTCTCAGGGAAAATTGTTAAGTCAGTCTGAGTCCGTTGTAGCCGGAGAAGGTGCCGAACAGGTCATTGATGTGCGCAACGCTTTTACTATGGTCAATATGATGCAAGATGTTGTGCGCCATGGCACGGCGATTCGCGCCATGACGTTGGGGCGTCAAGACCTTGCGGGAAAAACCGGAACCACCAGTGATTCGATGGACGCCTGGTTCTGTGGATTCCAACCGACAGTTGTAGGCATTGCTTGGATAGGATTTGACACACCACGCAGTTTGGGCGATAAAGAAACGGGTGGAGGGGCGGCACTTCCCATTTGGATGGATTACATGTCCAAAGTCTTGAAAGATGTTCCCGAAGCAGTCTACACGATGCCGGAAAATATGGTTACCGCTCGCATTAACGAAAGTGGACTACGTGACCCCGAGGGAAACAGATTAGAATACTTCTATCAGGAAAATATTCCACCCGCCGTGGGTGAGGCTCTGCCCGGAGAAAGTGGTGTACGTATAGATTCAGTTAAAGACCAACTCTTCTGATTAATTCATGAGCAAGCCACATCCACAACGCCGCGATCTGATGCGGGAACAACTCGCACATCAGACCGCACGACTGATTGCCGAAGACGGCATTGTCGATTTTGCCTTTGCCAAACGCAAAGCTGCCCGGCAAATGGGAGCAGCGGATACGCAACATTTGCCCAGTAATCAGGAAATAGAAGAAGCGCTGCAAAGTTATCGCGCGCTTTACCAGCAACACAGCCATCCTGATATTTTGTATCAACTACGGGAAGAGGCACTTGTTGCCATGCGACTGTTCGGATCGTTTCATCCCTACCTCACAGGTTCAGTTCTAAGCGGAACTGCGGGTGAACGCTCCGACATTAACCTCATGGTTTTCAGCGACGACGCCAAAGCGGTTCTGTTATTCTTGCTGAAGAATAATATTGAATTTAATGACGGGGAATGGCGAGTGCGGTTGGGTGGACATGATGAGAGCGTGCCGAGTTATACCTTGACGGGCGAAGCAGGCTCGCAAATCCACATTATCGTATTACCCGAAAACGCCCGGCACAGCGGCACCCGCCATCCCGAAAGACATGCGGACATTGCCGCGGTGGAGGCTTTGTTGACAGCGTAATTACGGGAAACTTAAATTAATTACCGAAGTTACCAAACAGGTTTATTCCTTTAACCACTTGGCCGCATCCAGAGCAAAGTAGGTCAATATTCCGTCAGCCCCCGCGCGCTTGAATGCCAGCAGCGCTTCCAATACGCACGCTTTTTCATCCAGCCAGCCATTCAATGCGGCAGCTTTGAGCATCGCATATTCGCCGCTTACTTGATAAACGAAAGTTGGTGCTTTGAATTCGTCTTTAACGCGGCGCACAATATCGAGGTAGGGCATGCCAGGTTTGACCATCACCATATCGGCGCCTTCCTGCAAATCGAGGCCGACTTCCCATAACGCCTCGTCTGAATTGGCGGGGTCCATCTGGTAAGTGTATTTGTTGCCTTTGCCGAGGTTACCGCTGGAACCAACGGCATCACGGAACGGGCCATAGAAGCTGGACGCATATTTGGCAGAGTAGGCCATGATGCGCGTGTGGATGTGTTTGTGGGCATCCAGAGCCTCCCTTATAGCACCAATACGGCCATCCATCATATCTGAGGGCGCAACAATATCTGCCCCTGCCGCAGCATGCGTTTGTGCCTGTCTGGTGAGCACCGCAATGGTCTCGTCATTAAGGACATAGCCGTTTTCATCAATGAGACCATCTTGGCCATGGCTTGTATACGGGTCGAGGGCGATATCGGTCATCACGCCTAGTTCAGGAAAAAGTTGCTTTAGTTCTGAAACCACACGGGGCACGAGTCCATCGGAATTATAAGCCTCACGCGCATCCAAACTTTTTAATGGCGCTTCGATCACCGGAAAGATCGCCATGACAGGAATACCCAATTTCACACATTGTTCGGCATCAGCCAGCAACAAATCCAATGTTTTGCGTTGCACTCCCGGCATAGATTTCACATCTTCAACTTTATTGCTGCCTTCCAGTACAAAAACAGGATAGATAAAGTCTGCCGGAGTGAGTATATGCTCTCGCATTAAATCCCGCGAAAACTGGTCATGACGCATCCTGCGCATACGTTTGAGTGGGTATTGTCCGAGTGTTTGCATTAATGTTTCCTAAAAATTTTTAATTTCTTTGAACTTTTTTCTGTTCATCCCGTCTGAGTATGCAGATGATGTGAGTCATCTCCTGTTTCTCCTCCCTGAACAGGTGTCTTAACCCCTAATAGTTAAGACTTTGCCCCTGACCTACCCCTTTGGTTCAGGGGCATTTTTTTCCTAAAATCCAAATGTCGTCGCTATGCGGCGTTGCAGTCAGTGGAAATCTTGCTTGCATACCGATGTATGCGGCGCGGCGATTTCCTCTGACCGAGCCTTGCCTAGCTTAGACATTTGAATTTTAGGCTTCGACCTCTGTTTCGCTGGAAAACCAACTCGCTATAACCGCTTCTGCCTCTTCTGTACCTTGTTTCTTCAAACTGGAAAAAAGTTGTACTGTACAAAATGGGAAGTTTTCTTTCAAGTAAGCCGTCACTTCGCGTAAAGTCTTGGTGGATTCCTGTCGGCTTAGTTTATCGGATTTGGTTAGCAGGATGTGTACGGGTTTGCCGGTTTCAGAAAACCAGTCCAGCATTTGCTCGTCCAATGGTGTCAACGGATGGCGTGAGTCCATAATGACAACAAGGCCGCATAAAGCTTCGCGGGTTTGTAAATACTGACTTAACAGTGCCTCCCAGTGTTGCTGAACGTCCGGGGGTACTTTTGCATAGCCGTAACCCGGGAGATCAACCAGAAAACTGTTGTTGCCCAAGGAAAAATAATTGAGGTGCTGAGTTCGTCCCGGCGTTTTACTGGTATAGGCCAGCCGGACATGATTGGCTAGCGTGTTGATGGCGCTCGATTTGCCCGCATTTGAGCGGCCAACAAACGCGACTTCTTTGCCTCCATGCAGGGGCAAGTCTCTCATGTGATTGACGGTGGTAAAGAAAGCTGCCTGCGAAAATAAGCCCATTACTTCCAGGCCGCAAAGATTTTATCGGCAGCGGCAATAGTCGCGGCGATATCAGCATCAGTATGAGCGGCAGAAACGAAGCCCGCTTCAAATGCCGAGGGCGCGAAATACACGCCCGCGTCCAACATGGCGTGGAAGAAACGATTAAATGCCTCTTTGTCGCTTTGCATCACTTCTGCATAGCTGCTCGGCAAAGTTTTGCTGAAATACAAACCAAACATGCCACCGACAGATTGCGCGCTAAACGGAATGCCATGCTTCTTTGCCGCTTCAGCCAGGCCTGCGGTAAGCTGCGTTGCCAGTTTTGAAAGATGTTCGTAGAAACCGGGAGCTTGCACCAACTTCAATGTGGCCAGACCGGCTGCCACTGCCACCGGATTGCCGGACAACGTACCCGCCTGATACACCGGGCCCAACGGCGCGAGGAATTGCATAATGTCGCGGCGTCCGCCAAACGCTGCGGCAGGCAATCCGCCACCCATCACCTTGCCTAAAGTAACCAAATCCGGTTTGATACCGTAATACCCCTGTGCGCCTTGGAGACTGACGCGGAAGCCAGTCATCACTTCGTCGAGAATCAACACTGCGCCGTACTTGGTACACAAATTGCGCAACGCTTCCAAAAATTCACGCTTGGGCGCGATCAGATTCATATTGCCTGCTACGGGTTCGACAATTACAGCAGCAATTTCTTTACCTATTTCGGCGAATGTCTTTTCTAGTCCCGCCGCATCGTTGTAGTCCAGCACTGTTGTGAGTGCGGCGATTTCGGCGGGCACGCCTGACGAGCTGGGCTGGCCAAAAGTCAGCGCGCCCGAGCCGGCTTTTACCAGTAGACCATCTGAATGACCGTGATAGCACCCTTCGAATTTGATGATTCGGGAACGTCCGGTAAACCCGCGCGCCAAACGAATCGCTGTCATCGTTGCTTCTGTACCCGAGCTGACCAAACGCACCATCTCTAAACTGGGCAGCAATTTGCGCAACAGATTCGCCAGCTCTAATTCAGTCGCCGTTGGTGCGCCAAAACCCAAGCCTTGCGCTGCTGCATCTTGTACTGCCTTGACGACATCGGGATGACAATGGCCGGCAATCATCGGCCCCCAGGAGCCGACGTAATCAATATATTTTTTTCCGTCCGCATCCCATACATAGGCACCTTGCCCGCGTTGAAAAAATAACGGCGTACCCCCGACTGAACGAAAGGCTCGAACGGGCGAATTCACCCCGCCAGGAATAACCTGTTGCGACTGTTCAAACAAGGATTGATTTCGGGAAGTTTTGGGATTGTTAAAGGTCATCGCTTACGCCCTGCTGAAAAGTATTGAAAATTGTTGTGCGCTGGCTCGTATGTCTGCGGCATTCCATAGTGCCGAAATTACCGCTAGCGCATCCGCGCCGGCCTCGATCAATGAAACTCCATTTTGAAGCGTGATGCCGCCGATGGCAACAATGGGCAGATGTAATTCGTTCCTCGCGGTTTGCAGCATTTTTACCTCTGCTTTCACGGCATCCGGTTTTATCTCTGAAGGAAAGAAAGCGCCAAACGCGATGTAATCCACGCCTTGCGTTGCAGCCTGATATGCCAGCGTTAAGCGATTATAGCAAGACACGCCGATGATCTTGGTTTCTCCCAATAATTCACGCGCCGCCGCCACACTTCCATCTTCGCCACCAAGATGTGCACCGTCAGCATTCACCTGTACTGCGAGTTGGGCATCATCATTGATCAGATAAGTGCAATCAAATTCGCTGACCAGTTGGCGCAAAGCCAATGCTTGTTGGCGTTTTAGTTCTGCGTTGGCAGTTTTGTTGCGGTATTGCAGCACGCTTGCGCCGCCCAGTAATGCAAGCCGGACTTTGCGCAGCAATTCGTCCGTATTTGACTCGTCGGGCGTTATGGCATACAAACCTTTAATCACTTTTTTATCTATGCTGTGAGGTGAAACTCTTTGCACTTTTAACCTCCCCTCACCTCAATCCTCTGGTGGAACAACTAGCCATTCGACTAAGCCCGCAAGCGGGCAAGTCGCTGGTTATCCCGCTTGCAGGAGAGGAAACGACCGAGAAAAGCAATTTAAATTCAATGGCGGGTTTCTTCCTCATCCTCTTCGTCTTCGTCGCGCGCCCAGAACAATCTGTCTGGAATGTGCTGACCCATTCCGGGACGGAAACCGTACTTCAACGCTTCCCAAGTGTATTCTTGTGCCTCCCGCACCGCCTCTTCCATTGGCAACCCGTTGGCCAATAAAGCGGCAATGGCAGAAGCCAAGGTGCAGCCTGAGCCGTGATAAATGCCGGGTAAGCGCGGCCAATTATCGCTGCGAACCAGGCCGCGTTCACCATATAGCGTATTAATTACTTTGGGCGTATGCTCGTGCGTGCCTGTAATCAGCACATATTCGCAACCCAGTAGCAAAATTCGTTTGGCGCATTCTGCCAGCGACGGGTCATCGATCTCATTTTCTTCGTCCTGTACCAGTCGTCTCGCCTCCATACTATTCGGCGTAAGAATGGTTGTTTGCGGCAACAGCAACTCGCGCAACGCATCCACCATGTCTTCATTCGCCAATTCATCTCCCCGACCGGAGGAAAGCACCGGATCCAAAACCAGCGGGATATCCGGATAGTCGGAAATCACTTCGGCAATGGCGGCAATGTTTTCAACACTGCCCAGCAAACCGATTTTAAATGCCGCAACCGGCATATCTTCAAGCACTGCACGCGCCTGATCTGCCACCATTTCAGCATCCACCGGCTGGACATCATCCACACCGCTGGTATCTTGCACGGTGATAGCGGTAACAATGGACAGAGGATGACAACCCATGCTGGCAATTGTAAGAATGTCAGCTTGCAGACCTGCACCTCCGCTCGGGTCGGTAGCCGCGAAAGTCAGAACAATTGGAGGGATATCAGACATAGGGAACAGATATTATTAGTGGCGAACTGTAATTCTAACCGAAATCGGACTTTACCCTGCAAATATGCAGGGTAAAAAAAGATCAGTAACCGGGATATAACGTAATCGAAACGAATTACTTATTTGCCAAATCACGAGGTGGTGTGTCCATGATGCTTCCCGCACCATAGCCAACCAGTGTAATTGCCAGCGCCATTAAAATAACCCCCCAAGCATTAACCCCGACAAAGAAGGCGGTAAAATTCAATGCTGCTCCCACGACAACTAAAACGGTGCCGAACTTTATTTTCTTTTCCATAATTTTCTCTCCCAAGACTTGTGGTTTGTTTTAATTTCCCAAGTGTGTACTTTATGACCAAAACGCTTATTTGGCAATTAGGATGTTAGCGAATTCGTTGTACCGCCAACCAGTTGCTCATTTTGGCATATTCCAAATATCCCAGATTTTCAGCACGCAATTGTGGGTTAATGCCGAGTTGCTCAAAGTCAGACTCGGAAATACGCTCACGTAGTGTGTTGCGCAACGTCTTGCGGCGCTGCCCAAAAGCTTGCATAACGATTTCAGCAAACAGCTTTTCGTCTTGAACCTGAATTTCTTTTCTGGGCATGGGAATCATGCGCACAATGGCCGAATCCACCTTGGGCGCAGGCCGAAAAGATTCGGGTGGAACGTCAAGTAATTTTTCCATATGAAAACGGTATTGCAGCATCACCGACAAACGACCATATTCGGGCGTGGAAGGTGCCGCGACCATTCTCTCCACTACTTCATTCTGTAACATGAAATGCATATCGGTGATGCGCTCGGCATAATCGGCAAAATGGAACAGCAGCGGCGACGAGATGTTATACGGCAAATTGCCAACAATCCGCAGTGGCGCAGGCAATTCTGCCACATTAAACTTCAGCGCATCACCTTCATGTATGACGATCTGGTGCGGCGGGTAGTCCGTCTTTAGTCGTGCGATGATATCCCGGTCAATCTCGACCACGTGCAGCGTATTCAAATGCGTTAACAATGGTCGCGTAAGCGCACCAAGACCGGGACCAATCTCCACCATGTTATCATCCGCAGCCGGACGAATAATGCGAATAATGTCCGCAATAATTTGTTGATCGACCAAAAAGTTTTGACCGAAACGTTTCTTTGCTTGATGACTCATCGTGAGACCTTACAAATGTGAGCATTCATGCCGCGCCATTTCTGCCGCAACCTTTATCGCTTCCAGCAGACTGCCCGCTTCGGCCTTCCCTGTCCCTGCCAGCTCTAGTGCTGTGCCGTGATCAACCGAGGTACGAATAATTGGCAGACCGAGTGTAATGTTCACGCCTCCGCCAAAGCTCGCATGTTTTAATACCGGCAGGCCCTGATCGTGATACATCGTCAGCACCGCATCGCATTCGCGTAAACGGTGCGCGGCAAACAAGGTATCAGCGGGTAACGGAATGCTGACGTTCATACCCGCAGCACGCAATTTATCCAGTACAGGCACCATTATTTCGACTTCTTCCCGGCCGAGATATCCGCCCTCCCCGGCATGGGGATTAAGTCCGGCCACAAAAATTCGCGGATGTGCAATACCAAAACGACGCTGCAGCTCGCGCTGCAAAATCTGCAACACGCTTTCCAACAATTGCGCGGTAATCGCGTCCGCCACCTTGCGCAGCGGTAAATGCGTTGTCGCCAAAGCTACGCGCATACCCCCACCCGCAAGCATCATCACTACTTGCTTGGTATGCGTTTGTTCAGCGAGATATTCGGTATGGCCTGTAAAAGCGATTCCCGCATCGTTGATAACGCCTTTGTGAACCGGCGCAGTAACCATGCCTGAAAACTCACCCGACAGACAGCCCTGCAATGCCCTGCTTAGCGTTTCCAACACATAAGTGCTATTCGCCGGCTCAAGCTTTCCGGCCTGTACAGTACAGGTTACGGGAACATGAAGAACACTCAGTTTCCCTGTTTTGAGGGGGGTTGCGGGTAGATAATCATGCAGTTGCACATCAAGACCGAGTTGCCGGGTACGTTGTTGCAACAGCAATTTGTCGGCTATCACCACCAACGGCTGTTCGTGGTGTGCCAACAACAGGCAAAGATCGGGACCTATTCCTGCCGGTTCACCTGCCGTTATGGCCAGTGGCTGCCGCATCAGTTTGTTGCGTTGCGATATTCGATGAAAGCACGGTCACGCAATTGCCGTAGCCAATCTTGAAAAGACTCATCCGAGCGTAATGAGCGAATTGCATTTCGCGCCTGCAATTTCTTTTGTTCGATGCTCACATCGGCATTTCTTCGTTCCAATACCTGAATCAAGTGCCATCCGAAACCGGACTGAACTAATCCGCTGATTTGCCCGACTTTAAGTGCATCCATGGCTCCTTCAAATTCGGGCACGGTGTCACCGGGAGAAAGCCAGCCTAAGTCTCCCCCTTGAGGCGCGCTACCATCTTCGGAATACAATTTGGCCTGTTCGGCGAAGTCTGCCCCTTTATCGATGCGCAGCTTAACCTCGGCCAGACGACTTTTTGCTTCACTTTCCGGAACCAATTCGCTGGTTTTAATCAAAATATGACGCGCGTGGGTTTGAGAAATAACGACAGGGCCATCCTTGCTGCGTCTATCTATCAGTTTGATGATATGGAAACCGTTTGGACTACGCAATATTCCACTCAGCTCACCCGGTTTCAGTTTCTGGAGCGCCTCGGCAAACAAGGCCGGAAGACGATCTGCAGAACGCCATCCCAGATTGCCGCCCTGCAGTGCATCGCTCGCATCCGAATAACCGGCCGCCACTTGAGCAAAGGGCGAACCACTGTTTAATTTTCCCAGAGCCTGCTCTGCACGTAGTTTATACGTTTGAATTTTTTCAGCGCTGGCCTGTTCGGGAACGACGACCATGATGTGCGCCAAATTTAATTCTTCGCCTTTGCCAACTTGTTTAGACTGGTTGTTGATGTAATTGTCTATCTCGTTGTCACCAATAACGAGCTTGCTATCAACTTCACGCTCACGCAGGCGGGAGGTTAAAATTTCGGTGCGAATTTCTTCACGGAATTTATTAAAGTCCACGCCATCTTGTTCGACCTTGGCCCGGAAGCTGGCCAGAGAGTCTATTTTATTTTGCTGGGCAATCCTGAGGATGGCTTTATCCAACTGGGCATCATCAATTTTTAAACCCGTCTCTTTGGCATATTGCTGCTGCAGGAGATCGCCGATCATGCGTTCCAGAATTTGCTTTTCCAGCACAGCACCTTCGGGTAACGGCGTGCCTTGTTTTTTTAGTTGCGTTACAACAACTGCAAGCCGCGAATCCAGCTCATGACGTGTAATGACATCATCGTTAACAATCACCATGATTTCATCAATGGGCTGGATTTGCTTCGGCGTATCCGCCGCGAAAGCAAGTGAATCTACCGCGAATATCAAACAAAACAATAATTGGATTACCCGGTTTTTGTAAAACATAATTTCTCTCAATCTAAACAATTTAAGGAGTGTCTTGCACAGGCTTGGTGGTGGGCGAATTCAATTTGGAATACCCTGGAATACTGCTGCGCAAAGAACTGATCGGGTCATTGCCCAGCGGAACAAGATCATTTAATTCCAACTGGATGAATAACTGACTGCTTTCCTGTGTGGCCGATGTCCAAAATTTCTGCGTCACCAATCGAAATGTCCAGCATGACTGATTATACTCAAGCCCGATTAATCTTTGCGTCATCATATTTGCTTGCACCGAATAGCTCAAGCGCGCAACGGCGTACCAACGCCCGAATAGAGGCCATTGCGCAGAAAAGTCATCTTGACGAATATCGTTCGCAGGGGTAATCAAATCCTGATTAAAATGGTATCCCAAATTCAGCAGCTTTCCTGTTTCTGGCTTATAGGTAAGAGTAATGCTACCCGCCGGCGTAAAGTTAAGTAACGGATTGTAGTCAAACAAACTATCCATACTCAGTGCGTTAGTAATTTTACCCCCTACCGATATCATAATATCTGAGTCGCTGTTCACATAAGGTGCAACGACTGTCGGCGGGATAGTGGGTGCTATCGCTTGAGTAACCAGTGGTGTTGCAAAGTAAAACCTCTCTGCTACACCTATGTGCAAGCGCTCTACGCCACCCGCTCCATCGATTAAGCGTGTGGTTAGGCCTACCGTTGCCATATCTGCATCGCCTATCCGGTCATTACCGTAAAAGCGATTTTCCGTAAACAACTGGGCAAAACTGATTGGTGCCAATGAAGAGTCGAAAACCGGCAGGTTATCTTGATTTTGATAAGGAATCTTCACATAAAAAACTCGGGGCTCCAATGTTTGCACATATTCGCTCGTCCCAAAGTTCAAATCGCGCTCGAATGTCATTCCACTATCCACGCTGAAAATTGGCAACGTTCTGGCAGTATTTGGAATATTTGTTAAGTTGTTGTCTCCCATTTCATATTGGGTATAGTTAATGCCAAATTTTGGTTTTACGTAAAATCCGGGATCATTAAACAAGGAATAGGTTACTGAGGGATATAGCACCGCTCGCTGGCCTTCTACCTGAGTGGGATGTCGAAAATCAACATATTCGCTCACCATGCTCAACGTCGTATCATTGAACACTTTTTGGGCTGAAACAGTTACCTGTGGCATAAGCTCATAAGGTATCGCCACATCGCCTAAAGCATCCTGCAAAGTTTGAAAAGTCTGTGCCCTGACTGAAGCTGACCACCATCCCGCACCATAGGTTAAAACGCCTTCATTTAATAACTGTGTCTGAGTTACATCTTGTACTGCCGTGGATAAATCCTGAAAATAATTGTTATCCGAAACCCGGTTAAGGTTTACTGTTGCACCGAACCCACCCCCTAGATTTTGACTTTCTTTGAATGAGGTATGCCAGCGTGTCGTGTCGGTAGCCCGGTCATTCGCCAGTTCGTCGTAGTGAATTTCTCCCAATGAATTTGCTTCCTTAAACCGAAATTCGTTTTCGAGTAATGTACCGCGTTTGGACATATCCCTCGGAGAGAGGGTGTAATCATAATTAGGTGCAATATTCCAGTAAAATGGTACCGTTAGCTCATATCCTGTCGTTGTAGTGTTGCCATAGATTGGAGCCAATAAGCCAGTATGCCGGGCACCATCCAGGGGAAAGTTCATCCAAGGAGTATACAAAATGGGGACCCCTTCAAATTCGACCCAGGCATTATGCGCGGTTCCGATTTGGGATTCACGATCCAGATCCAAACGGGACATATGTAACAGCCAATCATCGTCACCCGCAGGGCAAGTCGTGAATGTGGCGTGTTCAAATTCATAGAATGACGGCCCGGTTGTAATCATTAAATCGGCGGATCCGCGCGCACTATTCTGGCCATTCTGTTTTAGTTCAAATACCGGGGTGGTCATTTCTCCGATATGCGTGATTGTGTTCATTTTCAACTCCGGCCCGGATACAGACTCGTTAGCCTGCTCCATCCGTACTGACCCGTTTGCAGTCAGATCGCCGGATTTTTGTTCATACAACACATGATCGGCAAAAACCTTTTGCGTTCCTTGTTGCATCCCTACGTGACCGTTTGCCTCCATTTGAGCATCTTTTTTTCCGTCGACTTCCTGCGCTTCGATGTAAGTCGTTTTATCGGACGAGGCCGTACCTGCACTGACGGAACTTGCGGGCGACAGTGAATCCGCCGCATTGCCATGCGGCGAAATCAAGAGGAAAACCAGAGGGAAAAACAGGTAAGAACAAAAACGCATGGTACGAAGCAAATAAATTAAGATGCTAAAATCGCACAAAAACACTATTAAGGCAAACCCAATGCAACGCCAACGACTTCTTACCGACTGGCTTACCAGTCTTTTTCCGAATGAATTCTTTACTATTGCACCGGCCTCTGCCGATGCCAGCTTCAGGCGCTATTTTCGTGCCTCATTTATCAATAAGAGCTTGATTATTATGGATGCGCCTCCCCAACATGAGGACTGCAAACCATTCTTGCATGTTGCAAAACTGTTCGAAAATGCGGGTGTCCACGTGCCACATATCCATGCCCAAAACTTGGAACAAGGCTTTTTGGTACTTTCGGACTTGGGGGCATTCACCTACCTGCAAGCCATGAAAAAGGACAATGCAAATGAACTTTATTCAGCGGCAACGGACGCTCTGATCAAGATTCAGCTTTCGTCGCGGGAGAACGAGCTGCCAAATTATGACGAGGTTCTTCTCAGGCGCGAGTTAAATCTGTTTCCTGAATGGTACATTGCCAAGCACCTAGGTGTGACCCTAACCAAAAAACAAAACGACAATTTGGAAAAAGTTTTCCAGCGCATCATCACCAATAATCTGGCGCAGCCAAAAGTGTATGTGCATCGCGATTTTCATTCCAGAAATCTGATGTTGAGCGAACCCAACCCCGGCATCCTTGATTTTCAGGACGCGGTTTACGGCCCTATCACCTATGATCTCGCCTCTCTTTTTAAGGATGCCTACTTCAAGTGGGAAGAAGAAGAACTCATGGACTGGATTATTCGCTATTGGGAAAAAGCCCGCAGCGCCGGACTTCCGGTGCGCGAGGATTTCGGAGAATTCTACCGTGACTACGAATTAATGGGGGTACAGCGACACATTAAAGTGCTGGGAATTTTCGCGCGTCTGTATCACCGCGATGGCAAAGACGGCTATTTGAAGGATATGCCACTCGTGATGGATTACCTGCGCCGGGCATGTGAACGCTATATCGATCTCAAGCCATTACTCAATCTGTTGATGGAGTTGGAGCAACAAAAAGGCGCAACAAAATGATGCTGCGCATTCCCTCACCCCAACCCTCTCCCGCAAGCGGGCGAGGGGGCAATTGTGGAAGGCGTATTTAATGCTTGCGATGATTTTGGCAGCGGGGCGCGGCGAACGCATGCGCCCGCTTACTGACCATACACCCAAGCCGCTGCTCCAAGTCGGCGGCAAGCCGCTTATAGTATGGCATATTGAACGGCTGGTGAATGCGGGCGTTGTCGAACTTGTCATCAATCATGCTCATCTCGGTGCCCAGATTGAACAGGTATTGGGTGACGGCCATCAGTATGGCGCCCGGATTCGTTATTCGTCCGAAGTAACCGCGCTTGAAACGGCTGGCGGCATTGCATTTGCGTTGGCCTTGTTGGGGGACGGGCCTTTTGCTGTGGTCAATGGTGATATTTATTGCGATTACGATTTTAAGCAACTACCGGTTTTGTCCGAACAAATGAAACATTCTCACGATAGTGCGCATCTGGTATTGGTGAATAATCCTGTCCACCATCCGCTAGGGGATTTTCTTCTGCGCGACGGGCGTGTATGTCCGGCAGGTAATTCGCTCAACCCCTCTCAACTCACTTTCAGCGGAATCGGGTTGTATCAGCCATCGTTGTTTGCGCCTATTTTGAGAGGGGGCAAAGCACCTCTTGCTCCTTTGTTACGCGAACAAATCGCGCTAGGCAAAGTCAGCGGGGAGCATCACCGGGGAATCTGGGTCGATGTCGGCACACCACAACGTCTGCAGGAACTCGACAAGAGTCTTCGCACACCGCAGAATATCACCCATGTCTGAACCCACACCATTCATCCAGCGCAGAACGCAACTGCAAACCCGTATGCAACGGGGCATCGCCATTATACCCACTGCACCGGAGGTCATTCGCAATGCGGACGCCCATTACGACTATCGCCATGATAGTTATTTCTATTACCTGACGAATTTTGCCGAACCGGCATCTGTTCTGGTATTGATTGCCGGAGACAATCCACAAAGCATTCTTTTCTGCCGCGAGAAAAATCTGGAGCGCGAAATTTGGGATGGTTTTCGTCATGGACCCGAAGCAGCACGTGAAAAGTTCAGCTTCGATGCAGCCTATCCCATTGAGCAACTTGACGAGAAAATCATCGAATTAATGGCGAACCAGCCGGTATTGTTTTACCCTGTTGGCGCGGATGCGCTCTGGGATGCGCGCATAATAAACAATCGGGAAAAAGTAAAAGCAAAATCACGCAGTGGTATTCAGGCGCCAAGCGAAATTCGCGATGTGCGCGAATTTCTAAATGAAATGCGCTTAACAAAGGATGCTCATGAAATTGACATCATGCGCAGCGCTGCCAAAATTACCTGTGATGCACATAGACGCGCCATGCGCACCACTCTTCCTGGCAAGTTTGAATACGAAATTGAAGCCGAGTTGCTGCATCAGTTTTGCCGCAACAGTGCACGTCACCCGGCTTACACGAGTATTGTTGCAGGAGGGGCGAATGCCTGCACGCTGCATTACGTTGGCAACAATTCCCGCCTTAATGACGGCGAGTTGTTACTGATCGATGCGGGTTGTGAACTTGACAGCTACGCTTCCGATATTACGCGCACTTTTCCTGTGAACGGCAGATTCAATCCCGCACAAAAAGAAGTGTATGAAATCGTACTTGCCGCACAAGCCGCTGCGATTACGGTCGCCAAGCCGGGCAACACATGGAACATGCCACACGAAGCCGCCTTGCGGGTGTTGGCACAAGGTTTTATTGATCTTAAAATATGTCAGGGCAGCGTCGATTCAGTGATAGAAACCGAAAGTTATAAACAATTTTATATGCACCGTACCGGACACTGGCTTGGCATGGACGTTCATGATGTGGGTGAATACAAAATAGGCGAACAGTGGCGCACTTTGCAGGCCGGGATGACACTCACCGTCGAACCCGGCTGTTACATCCGTCCCGCGGATAATGTACCGAGAGAACTGTGGAACATGGGTATACGCATTGAAGATGATGTGTTGATCACTGAACAAGGCAATGAAGTACTCACACTTGCTGCACCGAAGACGGTCAGCGAGATTGAGGCGGTTATGCATCATGAGTGAGCTCTGCGATATCGCCATCATCGGAGGGGGGCCTGTAGGAACGGCACTTGCTCTTGCACTGCGCGAGAGCGGACTCAAAATTGTGGTGCTCGAGGCGCGTAAGCCCGAGGAACAAAATGCCGACCCTCGCGCGCTGGCTTTGTCTTACGGCAGTCGATTGCTTCTCGACAAGCTGGGCGTGTGGAAAAATATTGATCAGGTAACGCCCATTAAGACTATTCATGTGTCGCAAAAAGACACTTCAGGCAGCACTCTGCTGCATGCCTTGGAGATGAAAGTAACCGAGCTTGGTTATGTTTTGCCTTATCCCGCATTGCAAGCTTCACTGCATCAGGCATTGCTGCAAACCGATGTGACATATCTGGAATGTGCCAATGTGGGCAGCTTGGCGGGCGAAACAGATGGGGCGACTCTAGTTTACCAACATGACGGCTACGAACATCGACTAACAGCGCGTCTCGCCGTGGTAGCCGATGGCGGCAAATTACTTGAAACATCAAACCCGCCGCAAGTGCGTGAATATGGTCAGAGTGCGGTTATTGCCCACATTACCTGTACGATGCCGCAGGTTGGCGTCGCTTTTGAACGCTTCACTAAACAAGGGCCGGTCGCTTTGCTGCCCTACAAAGATGGTTATGAAATCGTTTGGACCGGCTCTCATGACCAAGCCAAACAAATGTTGCAATGGGATGATTCAACTTTTCTTGCCGAACTGCACCGGCACTTTGGAAATGGAGTTGGAGACTTTTTATCTGTCGGAAAGCGCCACAGTTTCCCGCTGCGTCTCAAACGCGCACCCGTTACCGCACTTCCTCATACTGTGCTCATCGGCAATGCCGCACAAACTTTACATCCGGTGGCCGGACAAGGGTTTAATATGGGCGTACGCGATGCTTGGGAACTGTCTCGCATTATCTTGCATTCACAGCCTGCGGCTCTTGGTTCCGCCTCAATGTTGGAGAATTACCGCAAATCCCGTCGTATTGACCGCAATGCCGGTATCGGCTTTACCGACAGTCTTGTTCGCCTCTTTTCCAACGACTTTCCTCTGCTCAACCGGGGGCGCGGATGGGCAATATCAGCTTTAGACCGGCTGCCATTCGCCAAGAAGTTCGTGGCAAAACGCATGATGTTTGGAGCAAATGGATAATATGCCGGATACGCCCAAATCAAACAAACTAGCCATTCTGTTCGCGGACATCAGCGGTAGTACGGCGCTTTACACCCAACTGGGTGACGTGCAGGCACTTAAATTAGTCGCCAAGTGTCTGGATATCCTGATCGGGGAGCTTGCTTCACGTCAGGGTGTACTGATTAAAACTATCGGCGATGAGATTATGTGTTCTTTTCCCAATGCAGCGCTGGCATGCGAAGCTGCATGCGAAATGCAAAGGATTATCGAACAAAAACGGCCTGGCGGGGATCGCCCCATCTATATTCGAATAGGTTTCCACTACGGTGATGTTATCGGCGTTGGTGAAGATTTATTCGGCGATGCCGTTAATATTGCCGCACGCGTCACCTCAATTACCCGCGCCCGACAAATATTAACGACGCAGGCAGTACACGATTCGTTACCCGAAAAACTGCGTCGCAAAGTACGTTTGGTTTCGCGCGCAGAATTCAAAGGCAAAGAAGGGGTTCTTGACGTTTTTCAAGTCGACTGGGAGATTGATTCAACCTTAACCACACGCATTGGTTTGCCAAAATTCCGCAAACCTACAGAGGCACGGCATGAGCTACTACTCCGTTATCATCAACAAATTTTGACTTTGAACAAATTGCAAAGAAGCATTGTGATTGGAAGAGGTGATACCTGCCAGTTGATCATTCAAAGCAACTTCGCATCCCGCCAGCATGCAAGTATTGATTTCAGTTTTGGGAAGTTCGTCGTAACCGATCACAGCGCAAACGGAACGTATGTCCGTTTTAGTGACAATCAAATAATCCATCTCACACATCAGGAGGTTATGCTGCACGGCACCGGTGCGATTAGTTTGGGACAGCCCTTCAGTGAGAGCCCGGCTGATATTATCGAGTATCTGGTGCAGTAAAACACCCCCATAGCACGCGCTATGCGTTGGCGCACCGACTTTGCCAACTTCCGAGACCAATATTCTACAGGTTATATTAATTAACTTGTTGGCTGGGGGTCGAATGGACACAAATATAGATAACGCCTGTGCGGCCTTGTCAGCCAAGGATGCAGACATGCCTGCCGAATTTTTTTTCAAGCTCGAGGTTGAAAAATATCTGGACCAACTGGATCAAGCTGTTCCGCTGGCAACAGGGGAGCGTCATCATTTGAATAAACTGTTGGACACTGAGGCACATGGCTCTTTCAAACAACTTGATAAAGACTATCCCAAACAGCAACGAGGCAACGAACTGTTAAATGAGGTTCTGATCAATAACGCGGAACTCTCGCAACGCGAGAAAGAAGCGGTCATGAAGTTTAAACAGCATCACACTAATACCACCCCGTTCTCGGGGGATTTCGCACTGGGAAATATACTTGTTGCGAACGGCAATATCACCCGGCCGCAACTGGAACAGGCTTTGCGTCAGCAAATTAAAAGCGGTCGTCGCTTGGGTGAAGAATTGATTACGTCGGGCCATACAAGCACCGGACAAGTTGAAAAAGGCTTGTTGCTACAGAGTAAGCTGCTGGCGTGTGCATTGGCTGCCACAGTGGGCCTTGCGCCCGTAGCTGCGACAACCGCAGAAGCGGCGCAAACCAGCGCTGCCATGGCCGTTTCTGTCACTGTTGTCGCTCATGCCAAAATGCATACCTACTTTCAGGAGTCCCAACTCAATATTTCCAAAAAAGATATCGAGCGCGGCTACGTAGACGCTCCCGCAGCTTTACGTTTTTCAGTAGTATCAAACAGTCAATCCGGTTATCTCATGGAGTTTTACCCCGTTGGCAACCTGTTTGATTCGGTACGCATTAGTGGCTTGGGAAATGCTGTTCAGATGGGCACCGATGGGGGTGCAGTGGTGCAACGCGGTCCTTTACGAGCCAATCCAGCCGTCGAACTAAGTTTTCATTTTGTGCTGCACCCGGATGTGCTTCCCGGAAACTATCCTTGGCCTCTGCAACTCTCGGTTCGCTCGCTTTAATTCCCTGATAGCAGGGCTATCGGGCATCAAAAACTTATGGTCGTGGTAATGTTGTCGGTATATGCGCCCACCGCGGCATCCTGCCCGGCTGGAATTTGCCCGAACACGCTTAACGTTGTTGTGTTGTTCCTGTTTACTGACATGGTACTGCTGCCGCCGCTGCCATCTCCCCAGACAACGATTCTCGCGGCGCTAGTGTAAAGATTGTAATTCAGAATGTTTCCACCGCTTTTCATTATTCGTAAAATGTAGCTGTTGCTCTGCCCGCTACTCAAATTTACAACAAAAGTTGGCGGTCCATTTTGACATCGGACAGAGACGTTACCCACACCGTTGGTGTTTGATTGTGCGCTAAACACGTTATATGTTCCAAAGTCGACTGCTGATAATGACGTGATCGAGCAAAAGGCTGCAGCAAACGAAATGCGTGACAACATGAAAAGCATAAGAAATGTTGCACCAACCACTATTCGAAGACGTAATAGAGCAGTGCCAAATATTCTGTGATTTGGATTCATCATAGTTTTACTCCTTTGCAAATATAGATACCCAAATCTGGCAGTGGGTTGGTACTTTCGGTAAAGACCACATCAAATTTGCAGCGCTGATCTCCCCAAGTCGCCATGATTGTAGTTCTTGAACCCAAGCCGAGGATATAGACTTCGCCTTCGTAGCCGACCGTGTATATTTCCACCTTTCCGATTTCTTGTACTGTTGCGCCCACGGGCACCGGCTTGCCGTTTTCAAGATGAATGGTCAGTGTTGCTCCGTGTGAGCGCTTTATTGGAAACGTAACCTCAACACCACTGCGAAAATACGGAACCGCATCTATTTTAAGGGAGTTGATCTCCGCATCCATAGGCAAGTCGCGCTGGTCTATCGAAATTACATTGTTATCATACGCGCGCAAATGCGGAATCAGGGCATTGCCAGCGGCATTGGTTCGCCCAGCCGGTTGATTGTCGGCGAGCACGCGTACGTCAGGATAATCAGCAACGCGAACGAGCGCAAAACTTTGGTCTATGTTTCGGCTCAGAAAGGCTTCCCCGTCGAGGAACGCAATGCCACCTGACGCGTCCAGGCGCGTCGATGTCGTATTCTGACTTTGTGCGACATCGACTATGTATGTGCCAATATTATTCTGTAAAGAATAGGAAGCCCCTTCTAAACCGTCGGTGCTACTTTGCAAACGATATCCGTAACCGGCACCGAGTGGTAGATTGCGTTGCAATGTACCTGTAAATTCATTTTTCCGGGGCCGTAACTGCGAACTTAGCAACACGCTTGTCAACGGGCCCAAGGGAATGCTGAGCATGGCGAACAGCGTAGTGCTCTCGTCTCCCGTCAAGTTTTCCAAAACTGAAATATTGAGTGAACCGATATTCTCGAAAGTAACGCTGTAACTCAATGTTGCGATACGCGCATCCGGCTGATCCCGATTGCGTTGCCCGACATAGGCTATTCCAAGCGAACCACCCGAGTGAAACGCATAACTCAGATTGGCACTGCTCTGTTGCGCCGGTGCAAGCTGCGTCGACGCCAAGCCAAGCTGTGTGTAACTGCTTGTTGTCCATTGTGTACGCGCACCGATGCTCCAGGGTTGGGCCAAGCGATCGAAACCAATCAGGGTGAGCAGACCCTGCTCTGCGCCATTTTGGCTGCCTGCAATATAGGTGTTAATCGTGCCGATCTGCGGAAGCAGGGTGTCACCGCCTCCCCCGATAATTGTCTGACCTTGCATCGCCTCTGCATGGATTTCTCCGGTAACGCGTCCACTTAGGCCGCGCCGATATGTACCGCTGCCCAGCCAGTCACCGTAATCATCGCTTTCGATGCCATAACTTTCCCGCACCTTGCCGAGCTCGTAGGAATAACTTTCCAACCCCTCTCGCAACAGCATCTGGCTACCATAAAATGATTGGGTTACAAGTTGTTCGCGGCCTAAGAGATCACGCACCACAAGACGTACTTCGCCCGCGCCGGTAATAACCGGCAGGTTGCTGATTGAAAACGGACCCGGGGGTACTGTCTGATGAGAGGCAAGCGCATTATTGATGAACACATCAACAGTGGACGGCATTGTTGCTTGACCTACTATACTTTGAGCAGGTGTCATTACAAACGTCGGCTGCGTGCCAAAGTTTGTCGTGAATTGGACTCCGGCAAAACGCAGCGAGCTACCCCAAGTACCGGGGTTCGAAATTGCATCACCCAAATGCAGCGTTTGCATTCTGTCCGGATAATCTGTTGTCCACGTCGAATCAAGTCGTGTTGCTCGAAATTTGTTATCTATGCTTTCGGCAAGACTACTGCTGGTACCGACGCCAAAGCGATTAAAATATCCCAGCTCAAATTGCCCCGAACGCTGCACAACCTCCTGCGAATCTGCCGCCAGTAAATCATAGTTGATAAATCCGCCTAGGCTAGATGTTGCTAGTGGCAATGATTTTTCTGTTTGTGCAGATCGAACAGTTTCAGTCAATGCTTGCGGAAACACTTTAATCGAGAGCGTCAGTTTTTTTCGATCGTAGATATGGGATATGTCTGAAATCGCGCTGAGCGGATAGTATTTCTCGCCTTGATAATCAATTGCCGCATTCGCATCCGGAGTACGAAAGCGCCAGCGCTGCAAATCATGGCTCCACAGATAGAGTGCACCGTTTTTGTCTTCCAGAACCAGCACGGTTTGATTTAATTGTTGCTGGTCAATATCAACCTGCAACAAGCGTTCTTTAAACGCAAAATTATTTTTTCCGGCAGATGGTATTGCAGTTTCTTTTTTTGGATCTTCAACGAGTACCGGAATCCAGCCTTCGCTAGTCGCCGCTAAGGCAGGGAATGCAATGCTGAAGATCAGAAATACCTTCGCACAGTTACGGCTTGCGCAGTGCAATTTCCGTATCTACGTTGATGGCATCAGTATATGCAATGAAATGCAAACGATTCCCGGAAATCTTCTCCGGGGTATTTGTTTTCAGTTGCCATTCCTGCGTTTGGCCCGACAATACGTAACTTGAGCCAGCTTCGCCGGCTATCGGCGTATTATTTCCGGGAACATACAACGAGAAGTCTGAAACTTGCACATGAGCATTTCCGGAATTTCTTAGCACAACTTTTAGTTGATTCTCCGGCAGTTGCAACACCTCCCAAGACATTTTGGGCTCCGAAAAACCGATTGTCGATTGGACAAACACCGGCAAGCTGACCCGCAACGCAACGTGTACACCCATAAAATTTTGCGTCTGTTGCGGCGGAAGCTCCTGCAGACTGATGCGATAGGTCAACTCTTTTTTGCTATCCGCCTGTCTGCGCAAAGCCACTCGAATCACCTGTTCACTTTTGGGTGCAATCGTGAAAATCGGTGGCGAGACAAGCAATTCATTGGTTGGCTTGTAGATATCTTTGCCCTCATGTTGTGACCACTCAACGGCCTGTATCTGAATTGAGGTTGCCTGATCAGAACTGTTTTTTACGGTAAGGGCCGCTGTTTGTTGTTGCTGCGACAGTTCGATGCGAACAGGGTCTATCTCCCATCCTGCGGCTCGAGCGTAAGTTTGAAAAAGGAGTGCGAGGATAAACAAAGTGAGGGTAGCAACAAATTGCCAAGGGTGATTCACTTCCGTCCGTGTCATAGCGCGAGTTGAGTTAGTCAAAGTAGGTGCCCTCTTAAAAGTTGATTGTTGCGCTGACAGTATCGGAATAGGTATCTGCTGCGACATCCTGTCCACCTGGAATCGTTCCGCACACGTTGTAAACGCGGGTTACTTTGGTAGGGGCGCTGGTGAGAGTTAACAGACCCGTGCCGACCGTTGACCAAGCTGTTGTACCGGGGAAAGTGCAGACGGTGCCCGGTGTGTTATTGGGGGGTTGGAAAATATTGTATAAAAGAGAACTTACGGCAGTTGCACCCAACATCTGGCGCTGATTGCCCGAATTGTGCGTACCGTTATCCATTCCAATGGTCAGGCCTACGGCGCCTTTTGAACACGCTACACTTATCTGACCGGTGGCATTTAGCGCAGCGGTTGCGTTGGCGCCAACCGGATCATACGTTGTGAAGGCAAGGGCAGATGTTGTACTGATAGTGCAATTTTGTGTAACAGAAGCAGAAACTGGAACGAATGTGCTAGCCGAGGCTGCCAGCACGATTCCCGACACAGAAGGAAAAACTAGTAATGCAGCAACTTGCAACGCGGTCTTTTTGAACATGAAATGACTCCCTAACAATTTTAGTAATCATCATCCTATTCCTATACCTCGTTTGTTCGGGGCCGCACGCATGTGTAACAAATTAACTACCTGTGTCTACGGCATCACTGTAAGCGTGCCATTGATATAAACAATTTTATAGTCAGCGGCGTTAAACGATCCACCGTTGGCGGGGCTTGGAGTAATCACGTATGGACTGCCATCTGCACTCGCAGTTGCCACAGCTCCGGGGCTGGACTCGCTAATCGCACCAATTGTTTCGCCGTTCATTAAGCCCGTTACTGAAAACCCCGTCAGATTTATTGTTTGGCCATAAGTCTTCATCGCATTTGCCACTGTAACAGTCAGGGCAGCAGGTGTAATGTTTGCAGTTGTTGTTCCGGAAGCAGCAAACAGCGCAAATTTATTGGCATCTGTTCCGCTAATTGATGCTCCGCTAAAAATGACCGTCTTGCCAGTTCCCGTATTACTGTTATCGAAAATTGCAGAGCCCGGAACCATAACCACATTGCCACCTGCGCTTGGCACGCCCTGAAAAGAAAGAATGTCCGCATTAGTACCGTTGTAGGTCTTGTTGTTTGCGCGCGCGAATACCCAAGCTTTTGCATCCATCATTCCCGTAACCTTGGGAAGGTAGGCTGCAATTTCAGCACTCGTATTCGCATAGCTAATCGGGTTAAAACGAATCGCCGTACTTATGGAAGAAATAGCCGCAGTTGGCGCAATCGTTACCGTTCCTCCCGCAACGCCGGGGCCGGTAGAATCAAGCCCTGAAATCAGACTGATCAATGATCCTGCCGCACCTGTTGTAATCGCGGCATTGACGTTCACATTTCGTCCGGCATTAATGTTGATCACAGAGCCCGCGGCAACCTCTGAAATCGTCGCATTGGCGAACACATCATGTCCCGCAACAATGGTAATTGGTGAAGCAGCGCCTATACCCGCTATCGGAGCCGATACAGTCACATCATTCACAGCATTAATGCTGATAGATGATGCAGCACCCGTCACCGTAAGCGCCGCACCTACGTTCACATTATTTCCCGCAATTAGAACGAGCCCGGCTCCGGCAGGAACCCCGGTTATCGGGGCATTGATGAGCACATCATGTCCCGCGTTCAGCGTTAATGTTTGCGCAGTAGCCATTGAAATGGCATCGGAAACAGTTATGTCATTGCTTGCACTAATCAAACGATTTGTTGTTGCCAGACTGGCGGCTACACTGGCGGGAGTTTCGTCGCCACCTGTGCCCGCTATTGTGTAATTCACCGGATCAAGCAACCATAGGCCTGTGTTTCCGTGGGGTGCCAATGTATCTATCTTTGTGCTGCTCGCAATTAAGATATGGCTGCCTGAAGTTTCGATAAAACCGCCGTCACCGGAATTTGCACCGCCTTCTGCCGTTAATGTACCCCCAACATTCACGGTGCCGCTTTGCATGCCTGCCAAGAGCCTGATCGTACCGCTGTGATTATCGATCGTCTGAGCTTGAATTACCCCTGTGTTATTCACTACATTTTGCAACAAACTTCCTGTTGCCTGCGTTGATAGTATTACTGTTCCTCCATCCGCCTGAATCAAACCACCGTTTTGCACGAGTGCATTTACCGCACCTTGATTAACAGTGACACTAAGTAAGCCGTCTCCGACAATATCGAGCGTGATCGCCGTGCCAGAGGCAAGCGCCACAGTGCCAATTCGCGCAGTAATGATGCCGTCGTTATTTACGTTCGCGCCCAACAGTGCCACATAGCCGCCGTTTGCATTCGTACTGATTATTCCTTGGTTGAGCAACGAGCCATTACCTGTGCCTGAAAATTTGTAATTGTCCGACATGAAGTCATCGTCAGAAATATTCAGTGTTGAGGCAACCAGTCCTCCCACATTTACTAAAGCGCCCTTGCCAAACAAAATTCCGTTTGGATTAACCAAAAACACCTTACCATTGGCTGATAGGTTTCCCAAAATATTCGACGGGTCAGAGCCCACAACTCTGTTGAGGGCGACAGAACTACTGGTCGGCTGCACGAACTGCACTGCTTCACCCTGGGCGATGCCGAAACTCTGCCAGTTGATAACTGCATTTGCGGTGGCCTGTGTAATGATCAAGCCAGTGGAATCACCGCTAATATTGGCACTCCCGGCTGATACTTTTCCACCAGTTGGTAACGAATAAGCATTAATGCCAAAAGACAGCATAAGCGAAGTTGCCAATGCTTTAATAATGAAATGTCCAGGCGTCCGTTCAGGCTTGCGAATCTTGGCAAGAATGAAGTAGGCGTATGATCGGTATAAATGGTTCACGTCGTTACTCCAATATTTAACGCTATCTAAAAATACTTCACGCCCTGAATCCAGAGTCTGCCAGAAGTATCTGGTGCCGAGGTTGCTGTTTCAGCACCCAGCTTGTGCGCGTAGTAAGTTTTTAGCACAAAGTTATTTGTGCTTATCCAGTTCACCCCCAACCCTGCACCACTAAGGGTTCTGTTGTTTTGCGCGACGACCCAAGGATTCTTGTTTATTTCAACGGTGCCGGTATCTACAAACCCGATTAATTGAATTTGTCCTGTTAACTGTTCGGAAAACTTTGAGACTTGTGTTCTGATTTCAATATTAAGTACATAACCCTGATCCGCATACGCCTCTCCTTCCGGGTAAGCGCGTACTGCATTCATACCGCCCAACTCCATTTTTTCAGAAACATCCAAATTCTTCGAGGCACTCTGACCATTGATCAAGGTGAACAGAGAAGTGGAATCGGTCATACTTTGTAAGCGCATGGCATTGATACCGTATTTGTTGTAGCCGCCATTGCTTTGAACCGTAGCCCTATCGAGTGTCAACATGTCGGGTGTTTGTATATCGATTTTGCCTGTAACCCAAGTGATCGAATAGCTACTTAATCCGCCCCTGCCAATACTGTCGCGATGATCCCCATTTATACTGGACATCAATACACCCGCTTTCTTGTCGGCAACACTCGAAGTGGAGTTCACTCTGTCTTGAAACGTCTTGGCATCATAGGCAAGCTGTAAATTGAGATTGTTATTGCGAGATCGATCAATGGGATAACTGGCGTAAATGCTCTCTATCCCGGCTGATCCATTAGCTTGCAAGCTTTCGAATTCCTGGCCCAGCGCGTATATCAAATTGCTGTAGGCAATGCCGGTCTTTAATTGACCGAACTGTAATTGATATGATGCCCGCTCATAGGAAAGCCCGGCGCCTGAAGTCATTGTGCGCACCGTGGCAACATCGCCTTGACCGGACGGGTTGTTCAGGTTAACTGTGGCCCCGATGCGGTTCGCACCGGTATACCGATTCCCTGCATTGTCAGCGTCAAGGCTACCCGTAACACGCTGATCCGGTATGACATCAACGATCAAATCGGATGAGCCGACCGAGACTCCGGGGACCAATGTTGATTTAATTTTTATACCCGGCAAATCAGACAGCAGCAGCAGACTTCTTTCGAGAGGAGCAGAGGCGATCAAGTCGCCACTTCTCAGTCCGCTTAAAAAATCATTAGCCAATCCATTCGATAGATTGGTTTTGTTGTTTAGCATGACTTTGCCATAACTGCCCTCAATCACAGAGATGTTCACAACACCATCATTGATTTCCTGTGCTGGCAGATATACCCGGGTAACGAAGTAACCGTTGCGGTGGTAATACTCAGCAATCTTTGAAGCCATGCCGCGCAAGTCAGCCAATGTCAATTCTGTTCCAGATTTGAAGCCGGTAAGTGCAAGAAGGCTGGCCTGTGAGTATGCCTGCGCACCCGTGATATTTAAGTTCCTAACGGTAATCTTTACGCGATCCGTTTTTGGAATGGCCGGAGCGCTACCTTGCTGAACATCAACTTCCGGTACCGTTTTTTGTGGAATGGGTGCCGGCGGAATTTGCTGCATCTCAGTACCCGCGCTTGGCGGTTGTGCCGCAAACGCAGTTTGACTTATTGCCAGCAGCAAATACGGAAAGGATTTTTTATATAGCATTAGGCATCAGCACTCGGAACATACTTGATGCACACTGCCTGTTGGTGTATCACGTCGTATGTGCCTTTGCGCACACAGCAACAAGTGATTTACTATTTATCATGAATAGCGCTAAGTTTTTGCGACACGAACTCAGCCCTGGCGGCAGCGTTATTCTCCTGATTGTTTTTTGCACACCAGTCAAAAAACTCTTGCGGGTCAATTTGGCATTCAACCGCCTGTACCCCTGTACGCAAAATATCCCGCATGGCTGAAACCGCCATTCTTTTCCACTCTGGAAAAGAATCCTCAAAATTTCCCGGATCTGTGGCTGTCGCTTTTACTTGTGCCCAGGATTCCTCTGTGTACCAAGTGACGCCAATCATGAGTGCTTTGTTGCGCTTTTTTGCTCTTAGTCGTTGCAGAAGGGAAGGTTTTCTCATTTTCAAATTAGGTGATGTAAACTGGCAACTCATAATATCGCTTAGTGATAATTTATTCATTCACTTTTATTTGGGTGACCGCTCATGAAACAACTTGTTCTGGCAATAATATTAATTGTCTCTATATTTGTCGCCGGTTGCGCGGGGCCACAAATCAAATGGAACGATGCCCGCAAAATCAAGTCCGGGATGACAACCGAAGAAGTTACCCGGATTCTTGGTGAACCCAATGGCGTTTTTTCGCGTGAAGGAAAACTGATTTACAGTTGGTATTCTGTCAGCTTGGCAAATGGCAGTCGCGGGATCAGAATCGAATTCAAAGACAACAAAGTCACAGATGCTCCCGCTGTTCCGGACTCATTCAAAGATTAAGGGTGCCCCTAAAGTATTCTTCGTTTCTGTCGATAAGCATTTATCTTCTTCAAGATTATGGACAAAACATGGAAGCTACAATCATACATACCAGATCAACAACCCAATCCAGCACAGATGCGGTTGGCATGACGGTGTTAAGGAAAACCATTGAAGTTGAAGCCGAACCTGCACTTCAGTTGATTGCCGAAAGCACCGGCAACCTGCCCAGCCATTTGGGACAGAATATTAATACCACCGCATAATCGGTCTGAACATATCCCGCAGTTATCTCAGTTGATGCGGCGTTCTTTCTAGCCCAAATAAGCGGCCAATACTCTCTCATTTTTGGAAAGTTCTTCCGGCGTTCCTTCAATGGCTATGCGGCCATTTTCCAGCACGTAGGCGTAATCAGCCACTTCAAGTGCGCTCTTGGCAAACTGTTCCACCAGCAGCATGGTAATACCGGCTTCCTTGAGTTTATTGATGATGACGAATACTTCCTGAACTATCACCGGGGCAAGTCCCATAGAAGGCTCGTCCAGCAAAATAATTTTAGGATTAGCCATCAAAGCTCGCCCAATGGCCAGCATTTGTTGTTCCCCTCCTGAAAGCGTGCCCGCTGCCTGCTTTTTTCTTTCAAGGAGACGGGGAAACAAAGCGTACACTTTTTCCAAATCGCTACTGGCCTTTGATGCGAAACCAAAAACTTTGGGTAGCCTTGTGTATGCGCCGAGCAGCAAATTGTCTTCAACAGACAAGGGAGCAAATATTTTGCGCCCTTCCGGTGAGTGTGCCAATCCCAAGCGTGCAATCCTGGACGCTTCCAGATGTTGCACTTCTTTTCCTTCCAGCCACACTTTGCCTTTGGTCGGCTTCAACGTGCCGGACAGCACGCGCATAGCGGTTGTTTTGCCCGCACCATTGGCGCCGATAAGGGCGACCACTGAACCGGCTTTCACTTCGAAGCTCGCACCCAGCAATACTTCACTCGCACCATAACCGGCATGCAGGTTTTCTCCGCGCAGCAAGGTGGTATCACTCAACTTTCGCGCCGAAGTTGATGCTTCTTTACTGTCGCCCAGATAGGCTTTGATGACTTGCGGATCGCGCTTAACTTCCTCGGGCAAACCCTGCGCGATGATTTTTCCTTCATCAAGGACAGTAACGAAATCGCAGACTTCGTTTACCACGCTCATATGGTGCTCAATAATAATCGTGGTTATTCCCTGAGCTCGAATTTTGCGAACGATTTCTATCAGATTGACAACATCAGGATGCGCCAATCCGGCTGCCGGTTCATCAAGGATTAATAGCTTGGGCTTGCGAGCCAGCGCCCGTGCTATTTCCAGAAAGCGTTGCGCACCATAAGGCAGGTCTTTGGCCTTGGTTCTTGCATCACTGGCCAAACCGACCAATTCCAGCAATGCCAGCGCATTCGCCTGTGCTTCTTTTTCTTCGTCAGAGGCCAAACCAAGAAGTACCAAAGGCAGCATTTTTTTATACGCCCAGGTGCATGCGACCATGACGTTTTCGAGCGCGCTCAATTCCGCAAATAACTGCAGGTTCTGGAAAGTTCGCGCAACGCCCGCTTGAGATACTTTATATAAACTGCCTTTGGGTAATTCTTTGCCCTGTAAGCGCAATATCCCTGCACTGGGCGTGTACAAGCCCGAAATGACATTTACTAAAGTACTTTTGCCCGAGCCGTTTGGGCCAATCAGCCCATGCACATGTCCGGCTTGCACTTGTAGCGAGACCCCGTCCACCGCTTTAATACCGCCAAAGTAGCGCTTAACATCGGTTAGTTCCAGCAACAGTCCCTTGTCTGCGTTTTTAGGCAATGCTGATTCCAAGGTTGCCGCTCCGGGCAATGCAGGCGGAGGAATGTTGAACAGCTTTGTTAAAAGCTTCTCGGCATAACCCATCAATCCTTCCGGCAAGCCTACTACTACCGAGAACAACATCAGGGCAAAAATAGCCTTGCGCCAATCTTCGGTATTTTCAACAAGCAAGCTACCAACAACCAATATCAGCATGCTAATCAAAGGTGCGACAACTTGAAAAGTTATCTTGCGGGTATTGCGAAAACTAATTGAGCCTGCGACTACTGCAAAAAAGAGTCCAATCCCGGAGAACAGTTGAAACAATAACCTGTTAGACAGAAGGTTTGGCAGTAACACAATTAAACAGGCACCGACAAATGCGCCCCACAAACTTTTGCGCCCGCCCAGCACTACGCCAAGCAACAAGATCACCATCAGCTCATAGACGAAACTGTTTGGCTGTAAAAATTGAAAATTGAATGCATAAAGCCCGCCTGCCAAACCGCCCAGCCCTGAACCCAGTGCGAAGGCGAGAACCTTGTGGCGGAAGACGCCGACGCCCATTGCATCAGTGGCGATGGGGCTGTCGCGCAATGCCTCGAACGCTCTACCCCATTGCGATGAAAGCAGATTCTTCATCGCCATCCAGGTCAGTGCCAAAAATGCCAAACACATCCAGAAAAATTCATGTGGCGCGAGATGTATACCGAACAGGAGCGGCCTGTCGACCTGCAAACCTTGGGCACCCTGCGTAATGCTTTCCAATTCGTTCAGCGTGGTTGCGGTTAGTGCGGAAAAGCTAAGCGTGGCTAAAGCAAATTGCGGCCCCTCTAAGCGCAAAGCGGGGAAGGCCAGCAATCCGCCGAAAACAAATCCCACCAGCAAACTGACGAGCAAAGCGGGCAGCATACTGAAGCCGAAGACCATTACACATAAGCCGCCAGCGTAAGCACCCAAGCCCAGAAATGCTGCATGCGCCAGATTAACCTGCCCCAAATAACCCACACTGACATCCAGCCCGATGAGCAGGATGCCATATATCGCCAGCAGGGTCAGCAACCCCAAAACATAGGGGTTGCTGACCGCCAACGGAATACAGGCAAGCAGAATTAGCGCGATAACCTCTGCCCCATTAACCAGCAAGATTCTTTTCACTTACACTTTCCTTATGCTTGCTTTACCGAACACACCGTTCGGTTTCATGGCGAGTGCCAAAATCAACAGGATCAAGCCGGGTGCCTCACGCCAACCGCTGCCGATGTAAAAACTTGCCAGACTTTCCAATGCACCCAAAAAAAGCCCAATCACTACCACGCCAAAGCCGGAATCCAACCCGGCAACCACTGCAACGGAAAATGCTTTCAGGATAAGTGCAGAAGCCATCGTGGGCCCGACAGTTGTAATCGGTGAAATTAATATACCCGCCATCGCAGCGACCATACCGGACAAACCATAGGAAAGCATGATGGTTCTTCTGGCTGAAATCCCCATCAGTTCGGCGGCATCCCTATCCGCCGAGACTGCTTCAAATGCTTTTCCCCAAAGTGTCTTGCGTTTGAAAAGCTCGATCAGACCCATCACCGACAGCACGCCAATCGCCACCGAAAGTTCGACGGGAGTAATATTAATCCCGAAGAAGTGCAAGGGCTCTGAGGAAATGGGTGTCGGAAAAGGATGATCATCCCTGCCCCAAATATTTTCAGCGGCTGAAAATCCAAACAGGCCGACGATGATCGTCATCAGTATCCAGCCTTCGCTCTTTTGTTCCAGCGCAAGGCGGACGGCCAATCTTTCTACCACCAAACCGAGTAGCGCTCCACATAACAGACCGCAAGGCACCATTAGCCAGTAGGGCAAGCCAAGGTTAGTTAAAGTCAGGCTGACAAAAGCAGAGAGCATGACCAATTCGCCTTGGCCGAAGTTGATACTTTTGCTTGTGGCAAACGTGAGTTGAAAACCGTAAGCGATCAAAGCGTAAACGAGGCCCATCAGAGCCCCGCTTACCACCATTTGGAAAATGACTTCCATGTATTACTTTTCTTGCTTGATGAGGCGCTGTCTATCGGCTTCGTTACCAAACACCACACGACCATCTTTGACCAGCCCCATCACGGCGTTCTCACGACGGAAAGCTTCGTGTGTTTGTGCATCTGCCGGGTTCCACTTTGAGAAGGGATGCTTCCAGGTTGCAATCACACCTTTAACCGGCTCTTTCAAGTCTTCCAGCGCATCTTTAATCTTCCTGGTGTCGGTGCTTTGCGCCTGCTTAACTGCGGCCGCGAAGATGTACACGGCATCGTAACCCTGCGCGGCTGAAACCGGAGAAGGGATGCGATCCACTTTATATGTCGCGTGGTAGCCTTCTATAAAGCTTTTTGCTTTGGGCGTGATTGCCTCTTCAATAAAGGTTTGCGGCATCAGGGTTCCATTGCCATTTTTCCCCGCATTATCGATGTAATTTGACATCGATAATGTCCAGCCGCCAATCAGCGGAATATCCAGACCATTCTTATTCATGCCGTTGGCGATAGCGGCCATTTCAGGGCCGATACCCCAGATCAGAATCGCCTGAGCCCCGCCGGCTTTTGCCTTGAGCAACTGCGCCGTCATATCTTTGTCGCCGATATTGAATTTTTCGGTAGCTACAACTTCAAGTTTGTTACCCTGGGCTTTGATCTGCGCGAGCAAATCATCGCGACCGGAAACGCCATAGTTCGTTGCATCGTGCAGAATGGCAACTTTGGTATATTTGCGATTGATCGCCTCTTCAACCACCATTCCGGATTGAATTCCATCATGCGCGGCAAAACGGAAAATAGACAAGTTTTGCACTCCCGCTTTGCTCCACTGCGTCATTGAGGCAGAACCCGCAGCCGGCGTAATAATTTTGGTGATGCCTTTTTCTTGCAGATGTTTGTCGCCCGCGATTACCACACCGGTGTTGACGGAACCAATGACACCGGAAAGATCGTCCAATGAGGCCAGCTCTTGGGCAATCAATGCACCCCGGTCATTTTTCGCTTCATCATCGCGCTCGATAACTTCGATCTTCAGTTTCTTCCCGCCAACGCTAATGCCACCAGCGGCATTGATCTCGTTAATCGCAAGCTTGGCACCATCGCGCATGGAGGCCCCCATTGGGGCAGAGCCGCCGGTAAACGGGCCTGTAAGTGCGAGCTTAATCGAATCGGCAGCAAAAAGCGGTGTTGCAAAACCAAACAACAGTGTAGCAAGTAAAGTTTTTTTCATTTTGTATTCTCCCCTAAGTTGAAACGATGTTTGATCCATTTTTACATTTTAGCTTGAATCATCGTGAAGCGAACACCTAATAACATAGGGTTATCTTGGCGCCCACCGAAAATGTTAATAACATTATTTGCAGTAATATTTTAATAGGATAAACCACCTATAAGTTTTGGATGTTTCTACGTTGGCGGTTAAAGACAAAATCCGTAACATGTTTCACACCCATTACACATGCTAACAATTTAAAAATGAGTAATTTACACCGCTCTGATTTTCATTCACGAACCAACCCGTTTGATGACGAGTCTGAAACTATCCCGGCTTGGATTTACGCATTTGCTATAGGAATAATTGTTCTGGTATTAATTGTACGATAAGCATTAATACTGGCATCATTAGCCAAACGATAGGAAATCGTAATCACCGGAAGCTAAACGATGTTCACGTTTAATGTTTCAATTTGATGTGAAACGTATTTCCTATCTCTTCTATGATTTCCGCACTGTCCCAATCATACGCGCCGCGAGCTTTATCAAGCACTCGACCTTGAGCATCTACCAGGATAGTCAGCGGAATCGTATTGGCACCCAGCATGTTTTCCAGCACAACATTACTATCAAGAAAATTTTCAAAAGTAATTTTTGATTTTTTGATGATTGCCACGGCTGCGTTGCCATCATCATCGGTTGAGATTCCGATCACGTTGAATTGTTTCCCGCCATATCGTCGTGCGAGCCGCTCCATGGAAGCCATTTCCGCTCGGCATGGGCCGCACCAACTTGCCCAAACATTGATGATTAGGGGCTTCCCCCTGAAATCAGAGAACGTTTTTGTCTTTCCTGAAAAACCATGCAAAGGAGTGTCCCGCAGGTAACCTCCAATCTCTATTTCACCGACAGTACTGGCATTTGCGGGACAGGAAATAACTGAAGTCAGGAATAAAACCAAAAGAGCTACTCTCATGTCACTCACTATCTGGACTATTGATAATAATTATAATCGCTCAGGCAGCCAACTATAAAAATACTTTGCTTTTCACCATAGACGTAACGCAAAGTTTTGCCTGAGCTTGAATAATTTCATTCTATCAAAGTCGAGTACGATTTAAATATTTTAAGAAATATCGTTTAACCATAATCTTCTCAATTGTTCTAACTCTTTTGAACTATTTACAATGGCCAGTAGAGCCTTTAATTTCTGTGACGAACTATGAGTCACATGAAATTGTTGGAATGCCAAAATACATAATAAAGAATACCAGTGAAGATTTCGAGGAATTTAAAGTAAACGACATGCTGTTGCACTGCTTTATCGACAGTCTTTTCGGGTCTGACGGATGTCAGAGATTTAAAAAATCTGTAGACATTAACAGGCCGGCACGAGCAACTTATTTTTTCAGCCAACTCGTTTGTGGTATCACTATAAAGTACTCAATTCCTTAGAGCAAGATGGAAAGATAATCATATCAACAGGACAATCATATACTTGGTATATGAGTAGCTACAACGATAAATTGGATTTACAGAAAAAGTTTATTTTGTTTGGCTGGTTGCCTATTCCCGTACTTATTTGGCTAGACGAATTCTTTGGATTACATCAGAGGACTGAACTGTATATCGTTGAATCTAGAAAAAAGGTAAATGAACAATTCTTAAAGATAGGTATTGACGAAGAAGATAATCAATATGCTTTAAAGGGTAGCACTGCGACGATAATCCAAGATAAAGAGTCTAATGGCGGTGGCGACGAAGTTTGGCCCACCTATAATCTAACACGCTTCGCCCGAAATTCTTACGGTGAATATTTCATGTTAATGTTCACAGTTATTAATGGAGAAGTGTCTATGATTTATAACAGGCACATAGTACAAACTAATGCCCGCATTGCATTGAAGGACAAATATGTGCCTCTAAAAAACGCCGGGGAATCACAAATGTGAATGACTGTTTTTGAGGATTTTGACAGGCCGTTATGAGTTATCAACTGACAGCTTGGCAGACAAATTCCCGGCAATTGAACGATAGCTTTATCCAGTCCGAGTAATGACAGTCGACTAAATATGGTTACTACAATTAGGCGAAATATTTGGCTGCTTCTGTACGAATGATTTCATCTTCAATTTTATCCACAGCCGCCAGCGCCCAAAGATCAAACATTTGCGGACGACGGTAGCCGACAACTTTTGCGAACCCGGCTGTCTCCAATGTTGCCAGCAACACATTCAGCGTAAAGCCGCAGCGATGCGCCATATATAAATTACCTGCGCGCATTGCGGAACGGTGGCCATAAATAATATCCATCGGCGCAATCGGGCCGGCTGCTGATTCATATACTGCCTCGGTTAATTTATCTTCGGCAACCAGAGCACATACTGATTGCAAATCCGGGCAGGTGACAACCACAAACCCGCCGGATTTAAGCACGCGCTTGAATTCGGCCAAGGCAACGGCTACTTCGTGCGGATACAGGTGTTCTATGTTGTGGGATGAAAACACTGCATCTACGCTGCCGGATGGCACTGCCGACATATCCGTCATGGTACCCACTACATCCGGATTCACACGGGGGTTTATATCAAGGCGAAGTTCTTTCCAATTTAGCACGTCAAAACCCTTGGGACGGATTGAAAGTTGTGTTGCCTGATCTATTCGGATTGGGCCACAGCCCGCGTGCAAAAAAGTTTTCATGCGTAAGTGGAAGTTCTTTGTTTATTAACTGTAAGGCTTCGCTTGCCTGCGTTTTCCCCCTGATTATATATTTATATTTTCGTAAATGGGCCACCCCAAAGCATCTTTGTCATTTCTGCCAGCTCTGCTGAAGACTGGGTTGCGCTTTTTTTCAACCGTGCATTTTCGTTCCTGAGGAAATCCATAATCAATTTTATTTTAAGGTGTGTTTTAACACGCGAAACCAAAATAGCGGCGTTAACGGGCTTATGAATAAAATCCGATGCGCCAACCAAAAAACCCTGCTCCTCATATTCATCTTCGTTTTTTGAAGTAATAAATATAACCGGTATATCCACCAGTTTGGGGTTGGCTTTTAAGCGGCGGCAGGCATCGTAACCATCTATATCGGGCATTATTATATCCAGCAGTATTAAATCCGGAGGATTTGCCCCGGCATACTCAATCGCATCTTTTGCTTTCTCAAATAATTTCAGCGTGTATTCCTTTGCCAAAATTGATTCCATAATCATGAGATTTTCTTCTGCATCATCTACAATCAAGACCGTGGGACGAACTAGCACAGTGGGGCGAACGTGGGTATCTTCCATTTTATCTCCTCAAATTATGAGCTATGATTAACACTTGGGTCAGATGACACTGTAAATAGCCGGATCTTTCGTGGCAATCATATGTGTGATGGGTTCATCTCTGCTCAAGTGCTTTCGATTTTGATATTTGCAAAAAATCGCAGCAACAACTACTGCGGTATTATACAAACTTCAACTCCAATCAATTGTATATTTGATTTTGGATGGGGTTGTAGAATTAAACGTTGTGAGCTTTATTAATTCGAGCGTATCGCGCCGCAATATTGAGTTGTCGTATACTGCTTTTCTAAGGTGAACTGAATGTTCCAAAAATATTGGCTGTCCGTACTTTTGTTAATTATTGCCTGTTTGTCGGATGCAACGGCAGACCAGCTAGTCAATACAGTTGCCAAAAGCGGAAGCGGCACAACTAGTACGGTGCCAGCTTCTAATACTTCTTCATCAGATTTCCAGCCAAATTTCCAGATTAGCGGTTTCGGCTCCTTGGGTGTTCTTCATTCCACCCAGACAGCGGGTGACTACGTATTGGACAGTTCCTTGCCCAGCGGCGCAGGTCGCAGTAGTGATTGGGAAACAAATAACTTTAGTAGGCTCGCTGTGCAGCTTAATAGTTATTTTACCCCGCATATCTCGGGTCAATTTCAAGTCATAACAGCTTATGAATCCAATGGTACTTTTCAACCGGATGTCGAGTGGCTAAACTTGAAATATACTTTCAATCAAAACGCCTACATCCGGGTTGGACGCATAGGGTTGCCGACGTTCTTTGATTCCGGAAATCATGATGTCGGGTACAGCTACCCGTGGGCTCACCCGCCTTCAGAACTCTACTATTTACTTCCCATTCAAAGTAGCGACGGCGTTGATGCCTTATACCGCTTTGGAATTGGCGAGACGCGGAATTCGGTTAAACTCACTTATGGTCAAAATACCTTTTCCTCTCCGATAATCAATTCCACTGCAAAAGACTTGTGGGGAGTTTTCGATACTATTGAATACGGCGATGCCAGCATTCATGTCAGTTATCAGGAACGCAACGCCAGTTTTCAAAATAATCTCACCGGCACTAACAGCCCCGGCAGGGAATTCAATGACATTTCCCTTGGCGTTAATTATGATCCGGGTAATTGGTTTGTTACATCTGAATGGGTTCAAAGTCGAACCAGTTATCTGGCTAATGCAATGTATGCGGGAATAGGTATTCGTATCAACAAATTCACCCCTTATCTAATACGCAGTCAACACACCCCGGGGTCGTATTCTTCAGGATCAACTCCATCTTCGTTTGACCTGAGGTTAGCCAACAGATCGCAAAGTACGAACAGCATCGGCGCACGCTGGGACTTTAAGAAAAATTTCGATCTCAAACTTCAGTACGATCAAGTTAATCTTAGCGACAACTCAAACGGGTTCCTTATTAACGTACCCGCCAATCAAACGCTCTACGGGTCAACATTTTCTGTATTTTCAGCCGTTGTTGACTTTATTTTTTAGTCAACGAATTTAACGTGAGAACTTGGTTGACGCTCCCTGGTGGTATAAAACTTGTGCTGATGCTGGCTCTTGCCATGAGCGCGTCTGTTGCTCATGGGGAAGTCGTAGTCATTGTTTCGTCCAAAAGTTCGATCACCAGCCTAACCCCGGAACAAACCTCGAGGATTTTCCTTGGCAAGGATGACAAATTTCCAAATGATGAATTTGCCACTCCTATTGACCAACCCGAAGGTGATGCTATTCGGGATGAGTTTTATTCCAAAGTCGCCCACAAAAACCCCTCCCAAATGGATGCCTATTGGTCAAAACTTATTTTCACAGGTGAAGGGCGATTATCCAAACTTGCCAAAGGCAGCAAGGAAGTAGTTAAGCTAATCGCAAATGATCCTAATGCTATAGGATATATCGACAAGCGCGATTTGAAAAAAAATGTCCGTGTAGTTTTAACACCCTAACTCCCGCGACGTTACCAATGATTAGCCTCAGCAATTACCCGTTAAAGCTCAAGTTGCTGCTGGTACCCTCTATTGCGGTGGCAAGTTTTGCCGTTTACCTGATTTTTTCCTCCTTTGTACTGTCGGGCGGCGATGAACTCCTGAAACAGATTCGTGATTCTGACTTTCCCAAACTAAACGCAGCCGGTGAAAATATTAAAAGCTTTGATGCGCTGCTTGACTTGTTAAAAACGGCCTCTTCTACCGGAGAAACGAGTTACTTGGAAGACGCAAATGACAAATCATCTGAAATTCTGCATCGGTTTGAATTAATGGGACAGATTGATTTCGCCCACAAGAAACAAATCGACCAAATGAAGAATGAATTCGTCGCCTTTTATTCATTGGCCTTCTCTGTCGCACAGACGATGACAACCAAAGCCGAGTCTCCCGGCAATCTGCAGTTAAAACAAATGCAGTCACTGCGTAATTCTTATTTCAAGTTAACGGTTGCCTACAAAGATGCTGCTGAAAGTGAATTTCAGGAAACCATTCGAAATGCGATTGCCAGTTCAGAACGTGCTCAATTTATCGGCGCAGTAATCGGAACTATTATGCTTTTCATTATCGGCATGCTAACGATGCTGGTCAATCGTGGCATTGTCTTGCTGGAAAAAACTGTTGATAACCGGAACAAAATGCTGACAGTAGTTAACAACGAACTTCAACACGAGATCAGGAATCTTAAAGCAGCGGAAGAAGCAAGAAATACAGCAGAAGTGGCGAGTCAGATTAAAGATGAGTTTCTCGCCAATATGAGCCACGAACTGCGCACCCCAATGAGTGCCGTAATTGGTTTGAGCCATCTTTGTCTGCAAACGGACTTGTCCTCCAAACAACAGGATTATGTGCGCAAAATTAATAGCTCGGCAAAGTCTCTGCTGGGAATCCTGAATGACATTCTCGACATTTCTAAAATTGAAGCCGGGAAAATGGAGCTCGACATGATTCCATTTGAGCTGACTGAAGAAATGGATAACATCTCAACTCTTTTTGCCGCCAAATCGCAAGAGAAAAATATTGATTTTCTCACCGATATTTCTGCTGATATTCCTTTTGTGTTGATCGGCGACCCACTCCGACTGGGTCAGATACTCATCAATTTAGCCGGAAATGCACTCAAGTTTACCGCTACGGGCAAGGTAGTCATTCGTGCCGAGCTTGTCAAAGAGTCGGGTGATCATATCGAACTCAAGTTTTCGGTAATCGACACCGGTATAGGTTTGTCTCAAATTGAAATTGGGAAACTTTTTCGCCCCTTTACCCAGGCGGATTCCAGCATCACCCGCAAGTTTGGCGGAACCGGACTGGGGCTGACAATTAGCAAGCGTCTGGTCGAAATGATGGGAGGAAAAATTTGGGTTGAAAGCGTTCCGGGTTCGGGTTCCAAGTTTATTTTTTCAGCCCGCTTTTTAAAGCCAAAAAATCAAACCAGCATTAAGAAGACCAAATTTGTAGCATTGCGCGGATTGCGTGTTCTTGCCGTTGATGATAACGATAACAGCCTTCAATTACTCAAGAAGTATCTTGAGTCTTTTTCGCTTGATGTCGCTATTGCGAGCAATGATCGTGATGCATTGAGCATTTTGCGGATTGCGAGCAAGGAAGGACGCCCCATTCTTCTTGCTATTTTCAAATTAAAGTCAGTTCTAATTGATGGCGTTGCGTTGGCAAAAGAAATTCAAACCATGGCTAACTTGAATGTTATTCCCAAAGTTCTGCTCATCACTGAATTTGGACAGCGCGAGAACACCTCGGTCATTGACGGTAAGTATGTACATGGAATAATCGAAAAACCGCTCCAGAAGAGCACACTGTTTGATGCCGTTGCAAAAATTATCGGGCGCGATTTTTCTGCAACCGGCAAATTTATGGTGGCAGGAGCCCAATTCAATGAGGGTCTCGTTTCGCAAATTAGAGGCGCCCATCTATTACTGGTTGAGGACAACGAAATCAATCAGCAAATTGCAAAGGAGATGCTGGAAAGTTTTCAAATAAAAGTCACCGTCGCGGAAAACGGTGTAGAAGCGATTGAAAAACTGAATGAATTTGAATTCGATGGCATATTGATGGATATGCAGATGCCGGTGATGGATGGCATTAGTGCAACCCGTGAAATTAGAAAAAATCCCAAGTGGGCAAATTTGCCGATTATCGCCTTAACGGCCAATGTCTACATTAGTCAGCAAAACGAAATTTTGGCTGCGGGCATGAACGATCACGTTGGCAAACCCATTGATTCAGATAATTTTCTAGCTACTCTGGCGAAATGGGTGCGCCCGAAAAAGGTTTTAAGTTTTTCGACGAATACACCAGCCACTAAACCTTTGGCGCCTCTTTCTCTTCCAGACTTACCCGGCATTAAAGTTGCTGACAGTATCCGCAGAATGGGAGGGAGTGTTACCTTGTATTATTCACTGCTTGAAAAATTCAAGGTAAATCAAAAAAATGTTGTTCAACAAATTCGTGATGCACTGGCGACGAGCGACCTAAAATCAGCCGAAAGAATTTCCCATACCTTAAGGGGCATCGCGGGTAGTCTGGGAGCAGAGTCTCTCCAACATATGGCTCATCAGTTAGAAATAAACTTTAGTAAAGGCGCATTGACCGACGTTGATTCTTTGCTCCGTCAGCTTGAACTTGAAGTCGAAAATATAATAGTTAAAATTGATCAGGCGATTAACTCTCGCCAAGCTTGATTTGCAAGTTTTGTAATTTTTTTAGGCAACCGCACGCAATAGGAAGCAACCACAGAATACTGGGCAGATAAGTTAGTTGGTAAATTATATTTACTAAACTCATTACTTGGTGGCCGGCGCAGCTACTCCGACGCTTAAAGCTGTCAGTACGGCCAGCGTCTGAAAAATGGCAATCCCGATCAATACCCAAACATAGTGTCCTCCATCCATAAAGTGGCCAAAAATTAGCGGTGCCAGTGCTAACCCGCCATCAAGTCCGGAGTAAACGAATCCGTATATCCGGCCATACGCGGCTTGACCGAAACGTGCAGTGGCGGCACGGCGCACCAGCAGATCCCGCGACGGTCCAGTTATACCGGTAAAAAAGCCAATACCGGCCATGACCGGCAGCACGGCCCAGGTGGGAATTATTTCCAATGACAGTAGCAATGCCAGCACTGCGGCCAAAGTTAGAACGATAGCAATGATGCGATCTTGCGAGTGGCGTTGGGCTACAAAACCTCCGACGAAGATGCCACAAGCTGCGGCAAGCAAGAAGGTGGAAAGAGATGTGGCGGCAGCAGCGAGAGGCAATCCATATAGATGCTGCAACACAGGCGTTCCAAAATTCTGAAATGTTCCGAATGCAGTTGCTGTCATAAAAAAGAAACCGAAACAAAGCCAGACTGCGCCAACATTAAGAAAGGAGAATGCGCCGTGCACCGGGATATGTTCCAAATGGGTGCCAACCGGAGGAATTTCGAGTTGGGCACGAAACAACCACAATAGGAAGATGACCGGTAGCGCCATCAGAGCGGCAGCTATTGCAGCGACTTGCCAGCCTGCAAATGTAGCAATTCCGGTCAGGAATACCGGTGCAAGTGCCCAGCCAAGATTCCCCGAAATTCCGTGTATTGAGAAGGCATGTCCAAGGCGTGTCGTCGCCACTTTCCGGTTGAGTACCGTGTAATCGGCAGGGTGGAGCACGCTATTGCCAAGCCCTGCCAAGGCGGCAACTAGGTACAGATCGGTTTGGCTGTGTGCAAGCCAGCCTAGCCCCAGAGCGGCAAGCAAAAAACAACTTATGCCAAACAAAAGCACGCGTACAGGACCAAAATGATCTACCGCAAAACCAGCAAACGCTTGCCCTATACCTGAAATAACAAAGAATATGGTCATGGTGAGACCTATTTCTGAAAAATCCAAACCAAAAGCTGGCATCAGCCATGGAAAAAGTGGCGGAAGTAGTAGATGAAAAAAATGCGATGTTCCATGCGCTAGCCCAATCAGAGCTATCACAGCAGTATCGCGCTGAACAGGGGTATTGATAGGTATACTGACGATTCTCATTTAGGATGATTTTGTGTATTCACGTTGGACCGAACTTAATTTTTCTGTTCCGTTAAAAACTTGTCGTTACAATTCCAGACTAGTCGTCATGAATGACTGGAGAGTAACCCTCGAATAATTATTCGTCCTGAGATGCATTCTTTCTCCCGACCTCAGGGAGATCATCGGTACCCAGAGACTGGAATCGGATAACATAAGGTTACATGAACTATTCCTGTAATTATGAAAGTTTCTTACAGGGTTCATATAGAGCCGCCTTCATCAACCACAAATCTTTCAAAAGGCTCTGACTCTCCGTCCGGTAAGCCAGCCAATCACTGGCATGCCTACTGCCGCCCAGATGAAAACCTGGGGTAGGCGGCCTTGGTCGACCAGCCATCCCGCAATACCGACACCTATCGATTGACCAACGAAAAAGATCGAAACGGCTAGGGTCAGCGCCAGACTCCTTGCTTGTGGAACGCGTTGTGTCACTTGGAATAGCAATGCGTTGTGCAGCATGTAATAACCGAATCCGGAAATCATTGCAGCAGCAAACACCCAAGCAGCTTGCGATGACAGGAATATAACGCTATTGGCCACCGCCACCATGCATGCCGCCATCATTGGAAAGACAAACCGGTTTAGCCTTGCTCCCATCCGCGCCGCAAACACCGAAAACAACAGCCCCCCTAAACCATACAGGACTAGCGCCAAGCTTGCTTTCGACAGCGCCACTCCAAAGTGTTCATGCAGATAAAGCGGCATAAACGCGATCACGGCAAAAACCAGCGCTGCCTCCATCAGGAAACAGAACAGCACGCCACGTGTCTCCCGAGCATAAATCAGCCGGAAAGCAGTCAAATACAAACTCCCAAGAGAAGCAGCGGGCCTATTTTCACCCTTCTTCTCAGTGCGACTGTTGTCGATATGACGCCATAACGCAAAAGCGATCAGCACATACAGCAGACTCAATCCCCAGAAGGCGAAACGCCACACCCCGGCGTCGACAAACAATCCGCCAAGCACCTGCCCGAACACCATCCCCATGATCTGGCCCGAAAAGAAACGAGCCAATACTGATTGGCGTTTGTCGGCTTCCACTCGATCTGCAATCCAGGCCATCGACAACGGAATTATTCCCGCTGCTGCCACACCGGTCAGCAAGCGACAGGCAACCAGCCACTCAATCGATGGTGCAACTGCTGCCCCCATGCTACCTAAGGCGCAGCATGCAGTTGCCAGTGTGATAACACGGAAACGGTCCAGTCGCTCGCCCAAGGGGCCATAGATCAATTGCATTCCACCGTAGGAGATAGTGAATACTGTTATAACCAGCGCCACCTGTCCGGAAGTCTGCCCAAACAATCGGGCCAAAATCGGCAGCATCGGGTCGCAAACACGGAACGAAGCCGAACTGGCAAAAGCAGCCAGCGTCAGCAGAATCAGGGGCCGACGAATCTCGATAGTTTTGTCTGAGTTCATATGCAGGAATCAGCGACGAAGCCACCAGCCGAGCCATCGTGTCAGGCGGGGCATAATCACATAGGACATCAGTATGGCGACTAGAATTGTAATTACGCCAATACGTAACAAGGGGTGTAGGGATTCGAGGTGTGGCGCAATAAAAGTCAACAGGAACGCCACTGTCGGATAGATTCCCAGCCAACTTACAAAGGTCATTTTCAAGCGGGGTGGTGCCTTTCCTACCGGCAACACCGCTTGAGCGAACCATGCATCCAAGCCATTAAGAAATCGATACTCGGGATCTCCTTCCGCCACCGAAGCGATCTTTTCCAACCATGACGCCCTTTCCTTTGAAGCATTCCAATTTGCCATTTCAGCTTCCGTCGAAAAATGCTGAATAATCTGGTATTCCCCATCTGACGATTCTGGTGGCACCAACTTGGCGGACAAATAGCCGGGAAAGCGTCGGGCATCTTCAAACATTGCACGAATCAGTGCTTCATAAGCAGCTGAGCAACCTGGCTTGGCGCGACGCCGGACAATACGGAGAACTGTTTGATCATTCATGGTTCGTTTAGGCTCTGTCCGAAAATACAGATTAATTCAAAATCACCCTCAGTGTAATGAAGCATATGATACTTCAGTTTTCAACCTAAGCAGCGGTACGTTTCGGTCCATTAGCTTCAAACAGGAAACTGGTGCGCCCCTTGCCGAGCGGGTGGTTTAGTCCGTGGAACCTATCCTGCCATTGGTTGCGTAGAGCCTGTCGGAGGTATTAATATGTTTTAGCAGGAAAGCTAGTGCAGACTGCACTTGGCCCGGTAATAAATTCAACTTGCCATCATGAAAATTTTTGGTCATGTCCTTGAGAATCTCCATCATGGCCTCGTGTTCCTCGACGTGATTCTGGAGTTTATTATAATTGTCTTGTCGCATTAGAAATTCCTCAAACGTGAAATGTTCTTTACTGTATGCGGTTAACTGCGACAAGATACGACTAATTTCCTCATAGGGTTTGCCCGCTCCAACTGCAGTGTTTAACTCATTGATGAGTTCAACTTGAATGCGATGTTGACCATCTATCGTAGGCTTGGGGTCAGGGAGAGGATTGGACAACGTCCCCATACAAAATCCTTTCGTGGTTACTGGTTAAATCGCAGGGGCGAAGCTATCAGTTTAGCAAACTTCTCCCCGAAAATCTTGCCCCGTCATCAGCACGGATTCGATGATAAAGGAAATTTCAACTTCTTTCCCTGCATCTTTTTCTCATGCTTTACCTAAATCCTATTGGAATCCTGTTGAACCTTGGAACACTTGCCTCCAGTAGCGGTCATACTACCGTCCGAAGTTTGGACGGCCAAGATAGCACCAAGCATCAATGACTTGTTTGACCAAACCTTCCTGGAGTAACCGCTTAATCTTATTTTCCGACGCCTTCCGGCTGAACGCTTTTGCCTAGCCGCTGCAACGCCAAAGCCAACTCTGGCAGAGATGCCACCTGCATTTTCTGCATAATATTATGACGATGAACTTTAACCGTACTCTCGCTGACACCAAGGTTGCTCGCCACACACTTATTCGCCGTACCTTGGGCAACCTGAAACACAACCTCACGTTCTCTGGCAGTCAGTGCATCGAAACGCGCGCGCAAGTCGGCAAGCTCTTCCCGCTCGCGGAATGAACTGCGACTGCGCAACAATGCATTTCGAATTGCTTCAAGAAGCTCATCATCATTGAACGGCTTATTTAGAAATTCAAGTGCGCCTGCTTTCATCGCACGCACTGCCAACGGTACATCACCATAGCCGGTGATAAAAATGATGGGGATATCTCTGCCCTCTGTAGCAAGCCTTCTTTGCAACTCAAATCCATCAAACCCGGGCATGTTTACGTCCAAAACAAGGCAAGCGCACTCATCGGAGGGGGGCTTAACAATAAAGCTTTGAGGTGAGTCAAAAACCTCCACCCGAAGCCCGGCTGAACGAATCAGGCTGCTCAAGGATTCCCTCACGGACAGATCATCATCAACCACATAAACTATTGGGGATGGTGTTGGCATGAGCGTGCTCATTTATCGATCGGAATATTAAAAAGAAACGATGCGCCTGTTGCGGATGGAGCCAACCACAAACGTCCGCCATGAAATTCGACAATCGAGCGGCTTATCGCCAAGCCCATTCCCATTCCCTCGTCCTTGGTGGTGAAAAATGCATTAAATATTTTCTCGGCAACCATAGGAGATATCCCCGGCCCCGTATCCTGAACCTTAAACAGAAAACTCTCGCTGGCTGCATCAATACTGACGCTCACTGCCAGTATTCGCTCACAATCAGTCTGGTTCTGCATGGCATCAATGGCGTTGAGGAACAAGTTGAGTAGCACTTGCTGCAACTGCACAGGATCGGCCAACAGGATAGGCAAGGACGGCTGAACTTTCCGTTCCAGCCGTATTCCTGACTCTACCAAAGTCTCGTGCAACATGAGTGAGAAGTCCTCGAGCAGTATGTCGACTTTAACTTCTTCCCGTTTGGTTGCACGTATCTTGAGAAAATTACGAATGCGCGAAATAACTTCCCCGGCACGGCTGGCATTCTGGTTCACCCTTTTCAGCGCTTCGTGGACCTCGTGGTAATCAGGCGATTCGCGCACTAACCAGCGCAAACCTGCCTGACTGCTTGTCATGATCGCCGATAGGGGCTGATTTACCTCATGGGCTATCGAAGCAACAAGTTCCCCCATGGTTGTAAGCCGCGATACTCTCGCAAGTTCTGTCTGGGTAGCGGCGAGAGCACTCTCTGCCTGTTTGCGTGAACTGACATCTTCAACAACCACTGCAAGCCGCGAATCCTCGTTTTCTCTGGCCGGGATCAGGGAGACGCTCACATTTGCCCAAAGCTGTTCGCCATTCTGGCGTTCGTAGCACTTTTGCAAGTGGTATTTTTTGATCGCTCCATCAAAAAGATCTGTTACATTGCGCTGCGTCATCTCGCGGTGGGATTCTTTGGTAATCTCGATCAACGAAACCCCAAGCAGTTCCTTTTCTTCGTAGCCGAGCATCTTCTGCAGAGTCTGATTGGCAGCCAAAATACGCCCCTCTCGATCCGCCAAGGCAATCCCAACGGCGGAATTTTGATAAAGTCCCATCCAGCGACGCTCGGAAATCTGTTGCGCCACCAGACTGTCCTGTAGCGATTTCCTGCTGGTTATCAAGTTGGTGGTCAATTCGCAGACATCGGAAACCTGTGAATGTAACTCTCTTTGTAGAATGTCTACCGTACGTTTCATCGTTACCAAATTGCGTATCCTGACTCGCAGTTCTTGAGGGGAGAACGGCTTTGTTAGGTAATCCTGCACCTGATCTGCCAATAGATGCTCTCGAAGTGCGTCGTCCACCCGTGCGGAAAGAACTATAACCGGCACGTTGGCTAAATAAGGATGGCTACGCAATTCTCGTATGAAATGCTGTCCATCTAAATGCGGCATCATAAGATCTGAAAGCACCAGATCGGGTGGATCGGCTAAAGTAATTGAAAGTGCCGCCGCACCATCCGCTACTGCGATCACTTGATAATCATCCTCCAGCACTTCGCAAAGAAAATTCCGCAAATCTTCGTTGTCTTCAGCAATAAGAATTCGTGCCTTATTTTCACCATTCACAATAGGGTGTGGTGACGATACTCTGGAGGGGTACAGATTGCCAACTTCCTCAAGGAAGGAAGTGTCCAGGGGAACATCTCTCTTCCCTTCACGTATGAATGCCCCATCGGGTGCCTGAGTCGGCAACTCCACTTGGAATATCGCTCCTCCACCGACTGCATCGAGAACGGCGACGGTTCCTTCATGAAGCTCGACAAAGTCTTTGACAATACTCAACCCTAACCCGCTACCGCCTCCCGATAGTGAGTGCTGCCCCTGTGAAAATCGTCCAAAAATCAGTTCTTTCATATCCTCAACCACACCCGGTCCGCTATCCTGAATGCTGAGCAGGAATCGACTGTTTGCGAGTTGACTAAGCGAGCAGAAGATGCGGCTCCCATTGGGAGAAAATTTGAAAGCGTTGGATAGAAGGTTCAAAACGATCCGCTCGAATTTTCCTTTATCCACATCTGCATAAAGTTCGTCAGCACCTTCGACTAAAAAGGCTATCGAGCGTGCTCTAGCGGCAGAATCAAAATTTGCCGCCACCTCCCTCACCACAGTCGACACATCTATTCGACCATAAACCATAGGCATTTTATCGGCATCTATTCGAGCCAGATCAAGCAGGTTGTTGACTTGTTGCAAGAGCATTTGGGCGTTGCGCTTTATTGTCGCCAATTGGAAGCGTTCACGTTCCCCAAACTGGTCGCTTTCTCTGATGATTTGATCGAGAGGCCCGAGAATAAGTGTGAGGGGTGTGCGCAGCTCATGACTGACGTTGGCGAAGAATTCTTTCCTGAATCCATCAAGTTGACGAACTTTTTCAAGCATTTGCTGCAATTCACCGTTCTTACGCGTCAGCTCAGCCTCGACCGCGATCTTCTCGGAGATATTTCTGCCTTCGGGAAGCAAGAATGTGACGACTCCCTCGCTGTCCCTGATCGGGGTAAGTGAAAAATCGACGAAAATTGTCTTATTTCCTTGCCCCTCACCATATACCTCGATGTCACATCGAACAAACTCCCCGTTCGCAGCCCTTGCAATCATCTCTTTTACACGATTTCGAATTTCGTCTGATACTGCCCACCAACGTGCTTCCCAGAAGGGTTTCCCAAAGATATCTTCGAGGCGGATTCCGGCACCTTCCAGTGCCGCACGATTGATGTCAACAACGTTGCCGTTGATATCGAGCAAACCGAGAAACTGGTACATCTCATCTAAAATGATGCGGGCCAGTTTCTGTCGACGCATGTCACTGGTGTCCCATAGACTTAGGACTACTTCTCCGACGCGGGTCTGAGATACTCTGTCTTGAAATTGCGAGGCAAAAACCACATTCAATCCTTTAGGCGGCTGAGTGGCAAAGGGCTTCCAGCACCGGCCTTAGTCTACTGCCAAACATGTCACAACAGCAATCTCGGAAGTTTTCATAATTGACCCAAGAAATCTATATAGACAGCTATTCAAATCGCATACCTTGATAGGCTGACAAACGGACTTTGTAGCGTGGAAATGGCGAGAATAATCCCGCCATAACGCAGGGAGGCCCTTTTTGTTTTATAACGATAGCTTCAATCGATACATTCGGTTTTGCAAAAAAAGCCTGGATGTAATTCAGGTATTTTTACCCGATATATTGACTGTCATCCATTGTAACCATCCGTTTAAAAACGGCGGGTATACGCAAGAACAAAGTTGTCCTGAGAATGTGTCGTCTGTATAGGCGCTACTGAGTTGCTGTTGCCGCCCGGATTGCTCATGGTTTCCTGGAAAGCATGTGAATAGGCAAAATGTGCGGTGTTTTCCTTGGAGAAATCATAAGAGAATCCGCCTGAAATATGCTTGGTTGGAGTGGCAGGAATAACCGCTAACAGATAATTTGAATCCAATGCCTGCGATGCCACTTGCGCCCCACCGCGTAATGTCCAATCGCCTGTTTTGTAAGCTACTCCAAGAGCCAGAATAGTTTGGTCAGAATAGTTTTGCGGCAGGAGAATATTTAAGGTTTGACCGCTTAAGGGACCTCTGTTGGCGACGAATCCGACATTGATGTCTTTCATCGCATCTTTCCAAAACACCTCTGACACATCTCCCGTCAATAGCACCTGATCATTTAAATGATGACTGACACCTAAATTGAATACGGCCGGCATTTGGAAATTGCGTAACGTGATCTTGCCTTGCACCGGTATCGCTCCAGCGGTAAGATTTATCGCCGTCAAGGTCGCGTCTCCCTGAAGGTCAGCCAGTTGGCTCTTGAACGAGTATGCGGCTCCCAAAGTTGTATCCTGCGTCAACTTATAGACAAGACCCAGTCTTTCATCCATTCCCCACGCATCGGCACCGCTACCGATAGGCTGATTTTTGGTAAAGCTTAAATGAGCCCCATCAAGCCCGGCAAACCCACCCGGCAAACTAGCTAATGTGGGAACAAGAGTTCCGTCAACCCGATTACCTGCCGCCAGGCTGCCGACTTGACTGCCACCCAACAATAAGTTCAGGTTCAACCCCGTCCACATGACATCCACACTCCCGCCCACACTTAACTTTTCATTAACATCGTAACTTGCAGCAAATGGGATATCTATAACGAGTAGCCGACTTGAATTATCGAGGTTTGAATTTGCGCCTGAATTCGTCTGCGACAAGAAACTGCTACTGCCGTATTCTGTGCCAAGACCGCCTTGGGCGAACGCGCCAACACCCAATGACAATTTTCCACTGCGTTGGGTAAACGCAATTTCCGGAGCGAGGTAAGGGCCTCGATTATTTCCTTGTGAACTAGGCGAAGCCGTCTGCCCAGTGGTTTGATCCGTTATCTTAATGTCTGTGGTAATCATGTCTACGCCGAGCAAAAGCTCTGACCCCTGACTCATCAGAGATAAAGTAGCCGGATTGGTCATCATCCCGGCTGGGCCTACGTCATATGCCGTTGCCGTTCCTCCCATTGCTTTGGAAATCGGACCAAAACCTTCCAATCGAAATACATCTGTGGCATGGGCTGTTCCGAAGACCGCTGCAAGCAGGGTCGCCGTAACGATTTGTTTTGTTGTCTTTTGTTTTATCATTTAATTGTTCTCCCTGGTTTTTGTTAGTTTTAAACGGTATTACGGTGATTCATCTTCAAAAGTAGCGATCAAAATGGACTTGCTCGAAAGGCACTTTATGCTCCAGCATCAGCATCTCCTGAATGGCTTGGGTCATTGGAGGAGGACCGGCGAAATAATACTCATAGTTAGCCATCTCAGAACCGAGTGTTCGCCTGACCAAATCATGCACGAAGCCGGTTTCTCCACTCCATGCTGCCTGAGCGTCTCCGTCTGTTTGCGATACCACGGCGTGGTAATGCATGTTTCCGCCCAACTCCGGCAAATCATGCAGAATCTTTTCGCCACAAACATCACGTGGCGTACGCGCACCATAGAAAAAGTGCAACTTCCGCTTTTTTAGCAAACCGGCCTGCGATGCGCCCCGTGCAATCGATATCATGGGTGCCAAACCCGAGCCTCCGGCTACACAGACAATGTCGCGCGCCGACTCGTTGCGCAAATAGGCAATTCCGTACGGCCCATCAAGCTCAATTTCGTCTCCCGACTTTAGCTGGTGAAACATGATTTCACTCGCTTTTCCCCCTGGCACCAGTCGTACCTGAAAGTGCCATTCGCCCTTTGCGTTGCCCGTGTTGGACATCGAATAGGAACGGGATGCAGAGACACCGGGGATAAAAAGCAACGCGTATTGTCCTGCGTGAAAGTCGGCAGGTTCCTCGGTAACGAAACGAAACTCGCGAATATCATGGGTGATGACTTGCGTCTCAACCAACTTGGCGCGTCGACGCCGGGGTAAGATTTGCGGTTGGTATTCGGGCGAAGTTTTGATCTTAACTTTCAGCGCTCCCTTGGGACGGCACTGGCACGCTAGCAATTTATTCTTTCGTCGGTCGCGCTCGGTCAGCCCCGCAGCTTCCGGCCACAAATTCTCGACCTCACCTTCAACCAACTCGAACTTGCAACTACCACATCCCCCCGAACTGCACTCGTAAGGAAAACTGATTCCGGCGCGAAGCGCCGCTTGCAGCAAGGTATCGTTTGGTGCTTGAAGAAAGGACTGCTCCGTTCCTTCAATCAATATCTTATGCTCTGTCATATTTACGTCCTCGTCAAAGGAAAGCCTAACCCGTTAGCACATAGCTAACGGGTAGGTATTCAGCTTTTGGCCGGTTCTGGGATGTTATAGACCGAGCGAATGCCGGAAATCCCGGGTTGCTTTTTTTGCCGAGCCAGCCGCGTCGGCCACGTCAGGCAGAACGCCGCAATAGGCATCAATCGCTTTGTCGGCCAAAGGTTCCCACTTCGCAATCCAGCCCTTGATAATTTCGGCATTACCGGGTTTTTCCAGCGCCAGTTTAACCAGCGCCGCAGCCCAGCGACGGTGTCGCGCCGCGTCGAGCAGTTGCGCGTCGGTCAACAGTCCCAGCAGCGTGTCGCCGTTATGACGGGCGGCTTCACCCAGTTTGCGCAGTACCGCCTCTTCGATAGCCGGTTTGGCAACCAAACTTAGAACGACGATAGCTTCGCCCCAGTCCCAAACTGTCAGCGTCTTTTCCATCAATTCGCGAAACCCTTGCCAGCAAGGGTCGGTTTCCCAATATTTGCGTTCATCAATACCGAAACCTTTGTCCGCAAAAGTCAGCGAAAGCTCCTTGGTACGGTAAGCCGTATGGCTTAGCCAACGGAAGGAGTCTGCCATCTGGAAGTAATTGCAGTTGGTGATGGTGCTAGCCGGAGAGACTTGTCCCACATAGGCGGATGCCATTTGCAGCGTGTGAAACAGGTAGCGGGCCGGGGTATACAGGCGCGCAAGCGAACCGGCCCAGCGCGGATCGAGTGACTTGTCGTGCTCGCGGTTGCTGAACTGGTCGAACAAGCCAAAAACGTAAGTTTCCTGACCATCCTGCATCATGTTGTAGGTACGATATATCACCTCTTCCGGATCACGGAAGGAGTTCCAGTCATCGTGTTTGAGAGCCGTGCCAAAGGTGTTCTTTTTGTACCACTCGTTCATGAAAATGTTGGGATCAAGCTCATAGGGCGCGTTTGCATTCTTATCGTTGTAGTGCAGATTCGCGCTCACGATTTCGTATTCACTGGGCTTGCGGCGACGTCCGGCAAGGTGGCTCCAGGTTTTCAGCGGTTTCAGCACTTGTACTTCAGTCATTTAATTCTCCTTCATTCTTTTTTGTTAACGACCGCACAGCAATATTACCGGCAGGCTCAAAGGCGATTCGTGAGATAGAAGCGTACCGAGTCATCCCGGCTTTCAATCTGGCCGGCAAAGGAACTCAGATCAACTTCCAGATCATTCATCCTGAACGGGCGACCCAGTGCATTTTCGATAGTTTTCTGATTCAGGATCATCTCCTGTTCGGTATGGATACGAATGTAGGCGCGCTTGTCATCCACGAACACTTCTTTTTGCGGATTGTCCTCGCGAGCCGCTTCAATAATGGCCTGAGCCAATTCACCGGCGCGCATCACCGGTCCCACCAGATTGTTGACATAGGCTTTAGCCGATGTTGTAGTAGTCATAACTGTCTCCTTTGTTGACTTCATTTTCGCCCCCGCTGCTGCGGAAGATAATTCGCTGGTACCAATACCTTGGGGTACTCCTTCCAGTGCCACTTGATCCAACTGATTTCCCCTGAAAAGTCGTGTTATCCAAGCTATCATGTCCATCAATTTTCCCCGTGGCTGTGCGGATAAACCGTTCATTAGGTATGCGCAAATATCGGCACGACGTTATCAGTATCGACAAAAACATCATCCCCTTCGATTTTGACCGGATATTCCGCCAGTTCGCAGTCCGAAGGGTTAATACCTTTCCCGCTCTGAGCATCAAACTGCCAGAGGTGCGCGCGACAAACGACAGTCTTTCCGTCAAATTTGCCCTCGACCAATGGAATGTCCTGATGCGGACAGATTCCTTGAAACGCCTTGATGACACCGCCCTCGGCGCTGACCAAAAGAATTTCATGGCCATTTACCGTTAACGAGTCCATCTCGCCTTCCCAGAGATCGTCCAAGACGCATGCTTTCGTGAAGCTCATAACTAACTCCTGTTGTGATTGACCTGTATGAATTTGGTCTCCCAAGATTCAAGCTCAGTGCTTTACTACTTCCCAGACAACCTCAATGGTTTCGGTAGGCTTCAGCCCGGTCTCGGAAACCTTCATTGTGCGGGGAAAAAATACTTTCGAACCCTGTTGGCGAATGCGCAAGATACTTCCCGGCCTAGCCTTGACGCGTCTACCCACAGAATGTACAGCCGCAGCCGCAGCAACCTCATCCATTGTGTTCTCGGTATCTACCGCCACCAGTTGCAACACGAAATCACCTTCGAAATTTGAACCCAAAGGAAACAAAGCCATCGTTAACTCCTTCATTTTTTGTTAGTACCGGCGACCGGGTCGCCGATTCGTTTTCATCACACGCCCTTAACCTGCTTTTTTCGTGGCTCGAAGCGCTCTGTACACTTCTGCCCAGGCATAGTTGTGAGCGTCGTCACCCATTTCTCCGGGAGCGATATCCATGTACTTCAGTGCACCACCCAGATCCATAGGCTGAATCATGCCCGCCAGGAAACGGTCGACCAAGCTCAAGTGACCAGCGTAACGCTCCGGTTCCTGTTCAAAGACCCAGCGATCAACTTCCGAGCCGAAGTGATAGAGGCGTCCCTTGTATTCAAGCGGATAGTCTTTAACATTCCACTTTTTTCCTGGAACGCCAAGAATAGGCAACTGACACATATTGCAGACGATGGGCAAGGTTTCCGGATAGGCTTTGGCCATATTGCCGTCAACGACATTGTCGATGATGACGTCCCAGCATTCGCCCCAGGTATCGTTCCAACCGGGGTATTTTGTTTCCAGCCATTCACGCTCGGCAGGAGTAACACCTGCAGCCGGATTCCAGAAAATTGTCGGGCGCCAGAAATAGGATCCCAGATGCATGCCGTGATGGGTATTGTTCAAATCTTCGAGGAACGTCTCCCAATACCAAGGCAGTTCAAGCCCCATATCGGTAAGAGCACGCTCAAACTGGGCAACGATCCACTCCTCCATAAATTCTTTGAACGACTGTTTGCGATGCTCAAGCGGTGTGTAGTAATCCATAATCGGGCCGGTGAGCACCGAGAATAATTTCCACGCCCCCCATACCGCGATATCCACGCGCTTCTGGGCTTCTGCTTTCTTGCCGTTAGCGATGAGAATCTTCAAGGCCGGACCGCCGATTTGTGCGTGGCGCGACTCGTCCGTCTGGATGCTGGAAATCAGATTGGCAAAAGTGTGATCGCCAGCTTCGGCCGCATCGGCTGCCAGCCCGAGGAATTGCATATTGGTAAAGCCGGTCTCAAAACTGAAGGTCAGCATGATGGAGACGCTGATTGCATCGCGTGTCATCATGATGTCGTCAAAGAAGTGACGCGCGGCAATCATCGCCCAATCATTGGTGTCGTAGGCTTTGTGAGCCCAGTCCATTTGCCGATCTTTGGAGACATGCTCGTGCGGAAAATATAGCTGCATCTGACCGTGGCGTACTTCATCCAAACACCCCAAGGTTGCCATGTTGCGCATCCCGGGCGCCTTGGAAAACCTCATCATGCGTGCTTCTGCACTTGCTGCAGCATACTCGCCACGAGCAATAGCCCCATAATGCAACTTCATAACCGACTTCCAGCCAGCATCGGCGTTTTCGAAAATCCGGCTCCGTTCCAGAGCGGCCTTGACCGAGTATGCCCCCGCGTCCTTGTCACGTTGAACTTTTACATATTCTGGAAACGTTTGCTTGTAAGGCTCGTCATATTTTTCCCACGCATCCAGAGGCAGGCCAAAGTCGCCTGCCAATTTGGGTGGGAATAACTCATCTTCACTGACGTACTTCGTCGACCAGTTGGTCGTTCTGGCGATGTCGTACCAGTCCATCCGATTCAATAAAGCCATTTATGTCTCCTTCAGAATGGGGCCAAAGCCACCTCTGTGCAACTCGGGCTTCTGAGTACTGACAGCCCCCCAAGCGATCTCTGTCGCCAACGTCAACCTGACAGTTAAATACTTCAAATAACTGCAGTGAGTTGTAGATTAGCGGGTATTTTTAAGCGGCGATATTAGACTTTGGTTTAGACGATCAAGAATATTCTCGTCTGGAGATTTGGTGCACAACTCAACTTAATACAACTCTAATTCATTAAACCCGGATTTTCATCAGATCGAAAATCCGGGTTTAATCGTATGATTAACGGAGCGCGCAAGCTTAGATGAGACAAATAGTATTTAACTGTTACTGCGGCTATCGGTCAAAAATCTGTTGCACGTCGGTTGAAAGATGGTCTCCGAATATAATGGCATGTGCCGCATTGCCGGTTGGTTATTGAGCAATATTTGCTTGCGCAAAATAAAACTTGTCTGTTTCAGGCAGATTGCCTTTAAGCGTACGGAATTGTTACTTCGCTGGCTTCGTTAAACATGATAGTCATCGGGTCTGAATACTGGGGACGCTGAGCTCCACCTGTCCGTAACCGAGTCGTTTTGAAAGTTTGTTTGCGGCATCTTTGATACTCTGAGCAAGAGGACTTTCCCATTCCATATTGAAATGACCTACTGTACCGAGTGAAGTAAGCGCAGCCACCATGCGTCCTGTGTGATCAAATACAGGTGCGCTAAAGCCGTTGACTCCAGGGGTCATGCTACCGCCTGCACGGGATATGCCGTGACTGCGAACTTCCTTGAGCAAGTCTTCCAGTTTTTGCAATAAAGCGGTTGGCGTAGTATTTGTAGCCTCCCCTATCACTCGCAATTCCTTATTGATCCATTGCTTTAAATATGGTGATTGATAGAAGGCTGCATAAGCGAGACCAGTTGCGGAAGTAGTGAGCGGCATCACAACACCTGTCCGCAGGGAAAGGGTGATCGGCCCACCGGCTTCGATCAATCGCACGCAGGTTGCACCATGACTACCCCACACGGAAAGAGCAACGGTTTCCTCGATTTCTTCACAGAGATCTGCAAGAATCGGGTCTGCCAAACGAACAGCATCAATCCTTGAGAGACTTGCGAGTCCCAATTCCAGAGAAAATTCACCTAAGCCATATCGTCCTGTATTGACATCCTGCTCAACCAGTCCCATGCGAATAAAACTAACAAGATAGCGGTGAGCTTTGGCCGCAGGCATTCCTACGCTTTTGGCCAGATCTCGAAGCTTCATTGCCTGTCCATTTGCTACAAGTGCGCGAAGCAGTTGCCCACCAATCTCAATGGACTGAATGCCTTGCTGTTGTTTTGTGGTTTCAATGGTCATAATTAGTTTTTGTCGACGTATTATTGCAGTTTTCCTTAGTCCAATAGAAAGTATTTTGTTATTTATTGTACTACTGGTTATAAAAAAGCCCCTCTCCAAAGGAGGAGAGAGATAAACTAGAGAGGGGCTGAAAAACTGTTAATGTGAAACCGCACAACAAATATTAATTTTTGAAAACGGCTAAGCGCTTGTAACACTCGCATTAGCGCGTAATATTTCGATAAGCCTGTGCCGTTGTGTCAAGACTCTCGCATGAGAGGTTTACTAGCTAATTAATGGGCACTGCCCATCTCGCTTGCCAATCCTTTCCCAATCCGCAAAACGGCCTCCAAAAGTGCGTTCGCATGAAATTGATTCGTTCGTGCCCCTACAAAACAAGGGCGCAGGGCTAACTTTCCATTTATCTGCGTCGTGCTGGGCATATGTTCATTTTCACGAATTAAGCGGCGGTAAAGCCGCTTGTTGAATAGATTTAAATCGATAATATTTGGCGCAACATAACGAAAACAACAAATAGATAATGTAGGTTCGTTTAGCAATTCCAGATTAGGATGTTCTATCGCAATTTTGGCAATATAACTGGCCATGTCACGGTGTCGACGAATCCGCTGGGTCATCCCCTCAACACCAATCTCCCGAATGAGTGCCCAGACAACAACCCCGCGGCAGGGCGCACTCAATTCGACACCGAAATCGTAATAAGGAACGCCAAAGCTATCTTGGGAGTGTTCAATAACGCTTGGAGAGTTTCCTTCCTGCTCCATAGCGCCTTCCAAATAGTCTGCTGGTTCTTGTGTAAATGCGCGACATAACAATTGGCGATCACGAACAAAGGTTGCTGCAACACCTACGGAAGCGCCCAACCATTTATGCGGGTCGACTATGCAAGAATCTGCCAATGCGAGCCCTTGATAGAGATGACTGATTCGCTCATCTAGAACTCCCGGTAAACCATATGCACCGTCCACATGAAACCAAATTGAATTTTCTTTTGCAATTTCTCCAATCGCCTGCAGCGGGTCTATTGCACCTGTATTTGTGGTTCCTGCATTGGCAACGATGGCGATTGGTAACACACCCAACTGCTTGTCTCTTGCTATAGCTTGTTGCAACTCATCAACTCGCATCCGCCCATTGCTGTCGCATGGGATGGAACGGACTGCACAGCGTCCGATTCCCAATACGCCTGCTGATCGTTGAATGGTGTGATGGGCCTCTGCACTGGCATAAACACATACAGGTCTATCAATCCCATTTGCTGCGACATCGTAACCAATTTTCTCAAATGCGAATTGTCTGGCCGCACCCAATGCGAGCAGGTTGGCCACAGATCCGCCACTGCTATAAACCCCCTGCATGTTTGACACACCAAACATTGTGGCCAGCCATTGTAGCGATAGCTCCTCCAAAAAATTAAAGGCAGTAAGGCCATAACGCTGAGGTGAAGCAATGTTTGCCGCGGTAGCAGCCAAAGTGGCTGCACTTGTTGCACCCGTAGTGATAAACGAACTAAACCCCGGCTTGCTTACCGCAGATCCATTTGGGATAACTTGCTTGACCAGCTCTTCCGTTACTTGATCGATCCCCACGCCTTGTTGAGGCAAGGCAATATCAAGGTATTTACGCCATTGATATCCGGGATTTAACGCATCTAAATGTTCAAACTTTAAATACTGGTCAAGTCCAGTACCAATTTGCGAAAGTAGCTTTTGTAAATTGCCTGTTTCGGCGCAATCTTTTTGCATATAAATCTAAAATTAAATCCTGGTATATGGTGAATTTATTGCTTACTTATTTTTGAAATCTGCAAGCTGTGGAGCTACCATTGAGGGCAGGAATTCTATGATTTCGTATTCTGCTACTTTCTCCCGATTGAACGGATCATTCTGGATCATTGTTTCAATTTCCAATCTCGAATTCGCATAACAAATTATGATTCCACCTTTGCGCGGTTCCTGACGCCCCGACATTAAAAAACTTCCCGAAGCATAGTAGGGTTTCATGAATTCACTGTGCTCTCCCAGAAAGCGGTCAACCTCGGTGAGTGGCTTAATGTATTTCAAGATAATAACAAACATAAAATTCGCCCTTGTGTATTTATTTGTAACTGCTGTTTTTCCTCTATAACAGCCAGTTCGTTACATATTTTCGATTGCTGTTTTATCAACTTCTAGGGGAGTTCGATCTTCTCAAACCAGACCATACCACCCCAGAATTCCCCCGGCAGCAAGCATCCAAAGTACGTGAATCTTTGTTCGCCAGATAATCACTGACACAATCGCCGTTAACAACCATAGCGGCCAGTCTTTGGCCGAGTTGTTTTGCGCGCTCGCGAGAATCCATCCCGTTGCACATAGCAGCGAAATGACGATCGGTGCCATTCCTTGTTTGAACGCCCGCACAGCTCTCATGTCTCGATTCTTATGACCCCAGCTCGCTGCCAGGTACGACAAAATAGTGCTGGGCAATAGCAGGCCTGTCATCGTAAGGAATACACCCAACAGTGCTGCAGCAACTCCACCCGTGTTGATCCCGATGTTCCAACCTAGCACTGCCACGAACAAAATATTGGGGCCCGGTGCCGCTTGGGCGATGGCTATCGATGAACTAAACTGAGTGTCACTCAGCCAGTGTTGCTGTTCAACCAAATAGCGATTCATTTCTGGCGCCGTTGTAACCGCACCACCTACTGCCATTAAAGAAATCAACAGGAAGTGCGAGAACAGGCTGAGCCAATCCGCAAAATTCAGTACAAGCATAGGTGCGCCGATCACTGCTTCAGATTCCGATACGCGATTACGCACGCTAAACTACCCAGACCAAGCAGTACGAACACTAATGGCCAGCGCAGTAACGCAACACAGATGAAGCTGATTCCCCCCAAAATAATACACAGTGGAATTCCGAGCGGATTTGACTTCAGGCTGTTTGACAATTTTAGTCCGGAAGCGATTATGAGCCCGGCTGCTACCGCACCCATACCCCTCAACGCTCCTATTACCGCAGGATGGCTACTGTATTGTCCATATAAAGCCGCCAAGAGCAACACGATAACTAATGGAATCGCCAACATCCCTGCAAGTGCAGCCATCGCGCCTGAAAATCCGAAATATCGGCCGCCTAGCATCAGCGCAAGATTGACAATGTTAGGGCCGGGCATAATTTGCGCGACAGCCCATTCTTCGACGAACTCTTCATTCGTCATCCATTGCTTCCTTTCCACCAATTCATGCTGGGCAACTGCCAAGACGCCTCCAAAACCTTGTAAAGAAAGAATGGTAAATGAAACGAAAAGGTCAGTCAGCGATTTGGGGGAGGGATGATTACTCTCAGTCATAGTAAATCCCATAATATACGATTGCTTCAGAGTCGGACTTGAAGCGTAAATGGCTTACTAGTTCTAAACTAAAAACGTTCTTGGCAAGAGAAAAGTTAATTGGCCTGCCGGTCAATTCAGACAGGCTGTTATTAGTTGCTTGTAGCGTTGTAGGATGCACTTTATGAAGTCAGCCTTAACGAACATTTTTTACCTGCTTGCCCAGCCCATACACTTCACCAGTAACAACATCACCTGGTTTCAGATAAATCGGTGGTTTGTGACCAAGTCCAACACCGGCAGGTGTTCCTGTAATTACCAAATCACCCGGCATCAACCTAAAAAATGTGCTGAGATGCGCAACAAGCCACCTAACACTGAACAACATATCACTGGTGTTGCTTTTCTGATATACCTTGTCATTGACTTCCAATCGAAGATCCAAACTCTGTGGGTCGGGAACTTCGTCACGCGTAACAAGATAGGGGCCTATCGGGCCAAATGTTGGCAGGCTCTTTCCTTTGATAAACTGACCACCACGCTTGATTTGAAAATCACGCTCTGAAAAATCAATCGCTGTAAAATAGCCCGCCACGTAATCAAGTGCTACAGCCTCCTTTACTTGATAAGCTTCGGAGCCAATTACAAAACCCAATTCAATTTCCCAGTCGACACTAACGCAGCCATCGGGAATCATCACATCATCGGTAGCTCCCGCCAATGAGCTCAGCGCTTTGTTGAACACAATGGGTTCCTTAGGAATAGCCATTGAGGCTTCTACTGCATGGGCGCGATAATTCAATCCAACTGCATAAAATTCCCGCACCCCCGCAATCGGCACCCCAAGGCGGGGAGCCCCATCGACCAAAGGAAGTCGCTCCGGGTCAATCGCTGCCAATACGGCAAGTCCCTCAGGCCCAATTAATGCCGTGGTCAAATCTGTCACCATTGGGAATAAGGAACGAATTCGCCCTTTGGAATCAAGCATTCCAGGTCGCTCCTCACCAACAGCCCCGTAGCGCAGTAGTTTCAAAGTCAGATTACCAAAATCATTTTCAGACTGCCTTTGTACAGTTGTTAGAACTTCCCTTTATTTACTGTTACAAATTGAATTGAAATTAATCCTTAATTCAGCGTTTCAGATCCTTAGCAGTCTGCCCGGCAATACCCCAGTTAGTTTTGGGAACATCGTGGATCCAGACACGTATATTTTCCACTGGAGCACCAACGGCCTGTTGCAAGGCTTGGGTCACTTTTTCGATTACGGCTCTTTTTTGTTCCTCAGTGCGACCTTCCAGCAAATATATTTGAGCAAACGGCATGATGTTTTCCTCTTTTAAATTAAATGAATCTACAACTGACCGAACCTAAATCCTGGATTTTCAGGGTGATATTGTCACCGGCTTTAACGGCAACCGCCTCGGTAATTCCACCGGATAAAATCATTGCGCCAGCCGGAATTTCTTGGCCGCGTGCGCCGAGGTGATTGGCCAACAACGCTATCGCGGTTGCCGGATGACCCAGTACGGCGGCACCGGCGCCGAGTGCGACGATCTCACCATTTTTTTCCAGGACTACACCAAGTGTACGCATGTCAACCGCTTCAGCCTTCTGAATACGTCCACCGACGACAAAGCGGGCAGCCGAGGTATTGTCTGCAATCACACTTTTCAGATCGAATTTAAAGTCGCGGTAGCGCGAATCGATAATCTCGATACCGGGCATAATGAAATCCGTGGCTGCAAGTACTGCGCCAATATGGCAGCCCGGACCTTTGAGTGCATGCTTCATGACAAACACAATTTCAGGCTCAACCTTGGGATGAATCAATCCCTGTGTCTTGATCTCTCCACCATCAGGTACCGCGCCGTAGTCAGTGACGAAACCAAAGACTGGCGTTTCGACCCCCATTTGTTTCATCTTGGCAAATGATGTCAGTCCGGCTTTCAGACCAACGATCCTGTTGCCCCTCGACTCTTTGCGCCGACGAATTTCGTCTTGAATCGCATAGGCATCATCCCAGTCCATGTCGGGATGCTCGTTAGTAATTTTCAGCGTGTCCTGCGCGTTCAGCTCACAGTTTTCGAGATGCTCGGCAAGTTTGGCAATAGTTGCTTTATCAAGTTTCAAATTATTCTCCTCAGGCGGTCTTTAGCAGGCCGCGTTCTCTTGCCAAGGTCATGGCGGTATCTTCGATCATGTCTTCTTGTCCTCCAACCATTCCTCGACGGCCAAGCTCAAGCAGAATTTCTCGGGCGGAAATGCCGTACTTGGCACCGGCCCGTTTGGCAAACAACAGGAAGGATGAATATACCCCCGCGTATCCCAAGGTCAAAGCATCTCGGTCGAGGCGAATTACGTGATCCATCAGCGGGACCACGATATCTTCGGCAACGTCCTGCACCTTGAATAAATCGATTCCAGTCTGAATTCCCAAGCGGTTGCACACAGCCACAAAAACTTCCAGCGGCGTGTTGCCTGCACCGGCACCCAACCCCGCTGCCGCCGCGTCAATACGGGTTGCGCCGCATTCAATGGCAGTGATTGAATTGGCGATGCCCATGGCCAAATTATGGTGTCCATGAAAACCGAGTTCAGTCTCCGGCTTCAGTGCCGCACGCACGGCGCTAAGACGCACCCTGACGTCGTCGGGCAGCATGTAGCCGGCAGAGTCGGTGATGTAGATGCAGTTGGCGCCATAGCCTTCCATCAGCAATGCCTGACTCACCAATTTCTCCGGATTCGCCAAATGGGCCATCATCAGGAACCCCACCGTGTCCATTTCCATCTTGCGCGCCAAGTTGATGTGCTGCTCCGAAACGTCCGCTTCGGTGCAGTGCGTCGCAACGCGAATAGTGTTTACGCCAAGGTCTTTCGCCATTCTCAGGTGATCAACCGTAGCGATGCCCGGTATCAGCAAGGCAGAAACCTTGGCTTTCTTCATCCGGGGGATCACTGCGGAAAGGTATTCCTCGTCTGTATGGGCGGGGAAACCATAGTTCACCGAGGAGCCGCCGAGACCGTCACCGTGAGTCACTTCGATCAACGGTACACCGGCTTCATCCAAACCGGTTGCAACCGCAATCATTTGCTCTAGTGTCATTTGATGACGCTTCGGATGCATGCCATCGCGCAGAGTCATATCGTGAAGCGTTATTTTTTTACCTTTGAGTGTCATTGTGTTCTCCTTAAGCCGCAGCCTGTAGCGTAAGCCGGCCTGCAATAATTTCTTCGGCAAACATCTCGGCAGTTCGCGCAGCGGCAGCAGTCATAATGTCGAGATTGCCTGCGTAGGTAGGCAAAAAGTCACCCAGTCCGGCCACTTCCAAAAACACGGAAACGCGGTTGCCGTCAAATACGGGGCCATTTACCAGTCGGTAGCCAGGCACGTACTTCTGAACTTCCTTGATCATGGCGTGGATTGATTCTGTAATCTTGGTCTGATCCGGTGCGGTTTCGGTGAGGCAATGCACGGTATCGCGCATAATCAACGGTGGTTCGGCCGGATTGATAATAATGATGGCTTTGCCCTTCTTTGCCCCGCCAACTTTTTCGACTGCACCTGATGTTGTACGGGTGAATTCGTCGATGTTTTTGCGCGTGCCGGGGCCGGCTGATTTGCTGGAAACCGTGGCAACAATTTCTCCATATTTCACGGGTTGTACACGGGAGATAGCCGCGACCATGGGAATCGTCGCTTGTCCACCGCAGGTAACCATATTGACATTCATTTCCCGCTTGCCGATATGTTCCAGCAGATTCACCGGCGGCACGCAGAATGGCCCGATTGCTGCAGGCGTCAGGTCGATCATTAATACGCCCAAGTTGTTCAACTTGCGACTATTCTCGGCATGCACGTAGGCTGAAGTCGCATCGAAGGCAATCTGTACGCCATCGGCTTTAACATGCGGCAACAGACCGTCGACACCTTGATCGGTAGTCTTAAGACCCATGCTGGCAGCGCGCTTCAACCCTTCCGAGGTAGGATCGATTCCTACCATCCAGACAGGTTCGAGAACCGGGCTGCGTTGAAGTTTGTAGAGCAAATCGGTGCCAATGTTACCGGGGCCGATCAGCGCACATTTAATCTTGTTGCTCATCACTCAATCCTTTGAAATTAAAATGTATTTCTAAATAAATTTGACTGAGCAGCTACCGATGCCACCAATGGTGACGCGCAAATTGTCACCCTTGGCAACTGGTATCATGGCTCCCAGCGAACCGGAAAGGATTACCTCGCCCGCCTTGAGCGGAATACCCAGGCGACCCAAAGTATTAGCCAGCCAAGCTACCGCATTAACCGGAGAATTCATGGTCGCCGCTCCTGCACCGGTGCAAGCGATCTCGCCGTTCTTTTCCAGAATCATGCCGCAGGTAGAAAGATCGATGTCGCGGGGATCAACCAATCGATCACCCAGCACAAATACGCCGCAAGAGGCGTTGTCGGCCACTGTATCCTGAATTTTTATCTTCCAGTTTTCAATGCGCGAATCGACAATCTCAAAGCAAGTCATTACACCCTCGGTAGCTGCCAGCACATCCGCATTCGAAACACCGGGCCCCATCAAATCCTTTTTCAAAATGAAGGCAATCTCGCCTTCAGCCTTGGCCTGAATCAAATTATCAATAGGAATCGACTCGCCTTCGTTGTAGATCATGCCATCGAGCAGCCAGCCAAAATCCGGCTGGCCTACACCAAGCATATTCATCACCGCTTTGCTGGTAACGCCAATTTTCTTGCCGACTACTTTTTCTCCAGCTTCAATCCGGCGCGCAATCAAACGCTCCTGAATGTGGTATCCGTCTTCAATAGTAATGTCGGGGTAGCGCGTAGACAGCGGTGCCAAAGTTTTACATTTGGTTAGTGCTTCGTAAAGCTCGTCCCCAAGTTGGGTAATTAGTTTTTTGTCCATTTTGTTCTCTTTAGTGTGTTGTCATTCGGCAAGAAAATTGCCTACCAGCGTGTTGAAACGTGCCGAGTGTTCGATCTGTGTCCAGTGCCCGCATTTTCCGAATATATGGAGTTGCACATTCGGAATCCAGTTCGCGAGAGTCAGTGAATTCGATAACGGAATAACCTGGTCCTCGCGGCCATGTATTACCAGTGTTTCATGCTTGATAGCGCGGATGTCCGCTTCAAGGCTGCTCATCTCATCAACCCATCGCTGGCGCGGCGCGGGGAACATCGCCGAAAATGATTCCTGAAAACCGGGGCGTATACTTGCCTCGTAACGCAGCTTGGCCAACTCGTCGGTAACCAGTCCGCGATCAAAAGCAAAAATGTCGAGCAGTCGGCGCATGTTTTCAATTGAAGGCGTGTAACCCCAAACATCATCCAGTCCTTGCGAGATCGGAAACGGAACACCTACACTTCCCATCAATACTAGTCGGCGCACGCGCTGCGGATGACGAATTGCCAAAGCTAGTGCCAGCGCACCTCCAAACGAATTACCCACAAGATCGGTCTTTTCAATTCCCAGCGCATCGAGTAAGCCAACAGCTTGTTTGACCCATCCATCCATGCTGTATTGGTAATCTGCTGGGCGGTCGGTAAAACCAAAACCCGCCATGTCCGGCGCAATAACACGAGCTTGCTTGGCCAGTGCGGGGATGACCAAGCGCCAGTTAGCCCAAGCCGAAACACCCGGCCCTGAACCATGAATCAGCAACACGGGTGCGCCACTGCCCTGATCGTGGTAGTTGGTGCGGATACCCGCAGCAACTATACTGTTGGCGACTTCTGGGCTACTAGCGCTCACGTTTGACGTACTCACAGTTTGATGCAGACATTCTTTTGTTCGGTATAAAACTCAAGCGAATGCACTCCACCTTCGCGGCCGATTCCAGATTGCTTTGCGCCACCGAAAGGCGTGCGCAAATCGCGCAAGAACCAGCTGTTCACCCAGGCAAGACCCACTTCCATTTTCTGGGCAAAGCGGTGTGCTCGGGAGAGATTCTGTGTCCAGATAGCAGTCGCGAGACCATACTCATTGTCATTGGCTTTTTGTAGCACTTCTTCTTCAGTATCAAAAGGGGCGATGTGGCAGCAAGGACCGAAAATTTCTTCTTTGATCACACGAGCCGTTTCGGGAAGCCCGGTCCAGATTGTTGGTTGAATCCAGCAGCCGTCCTTCAGATCACCAGGCATGTCAAATATGCCCCCGCCTGTTACCAGTGTGGCACCTTCATCGGCTGCTATCTTGTAGTAAGAAAGCACCTTATTTTGATGTTCCTTGCTGATCAGCGGACCGATGCTGGTGTTCTTGTCCTCTGAAATACCAGGCTTGAGTGCTTCTGCACCCTTCTTTAACGCAGCAACAAATTTGTCAAAAATGGGGCGCTCAACATACACACGCTCTGTACCCAGGCAAACCTGTCCACAATTTACAAACGCGGAACGCATAGTACCTTCGATAGCCGCGTCGAAATCACAGTCGGCGAAAATAATGGCTGCGTTTTTACCGCCCATTTCCAAACTGACCGGGCGCGCACCTTTGGCAGCCGCCTTCATGATAATTTCCCCGGTTCGGGTTTCACCGGTAAAGGTAATTGCATTTACTTGAGGATGAGTGGTCACAAATTCGCCCGCTGAATTTGGGCCGAAACCGTGTACCACATTGTAGACGCCCTTCGGCACGCCGACTTTATTCATCACGTCACCGAGCAATGTTGCCGTCTGCGGTGTTTCTTCTGAGGGTTTGACCACCACGGCATTTCCGCAAGCCAGTGCCGGACCCACTTTCCAAGTCATCAACAGTAGCGGAAGATTCCAAGGGCAGATCACACCAACCACCCCAACGGGGGAGCGGTAACCATAGTTAATGGCCCCCTTGCCATCCGGTGTCGCCATTTCAAAAAATTCGGTCGGAACATTCTTCACCACATCGGCAAAGATTTTAAAATTTGCCGCTCCGCGCGGTATATCAATGTGTGAAGCAAGGCTGCGCGGCTTACCGGTATCGGCACACTCCGCGTCAACAAATTCTTCGAAACGATTATTGATTTCGTTGGCTACCGCATAAAGTATATCAACACGCTCAGCGACGGTCATTTTGCCCCACGGACCGTTCAGTGCTGCTCGCGCTGCCTTGACAGCGGCATCAACTTCCTCGCGTGTTGCTTCGGCTACTTCGGCGATAACCTGATTAGTCAGCGGTGAACGCTTGTCAAAGTGTTTGCCGCTTGCGACAAACTCGCCATTAATGAAGTTGTGTATCAGTTTCATAGCTTGCTCCAATTACAAAAATGCTTATTTTACCGCCTAATTAGCCAGACCGATGGCCTCCAAGCCAGCCTTCGCACATTCCTCGTCCTCACTTTCCGATGCTCCGGAAACGCCGATACCGCCAATCCAGTCATCACCGATGCGAATCGGTAAGCCACCGCCGAAAACTATCAGTCGGGGCTGATTAGAAAATCCAAACTTCATGCCTTCGTCGTGACCGATTGCCCCCATCCATGCTTTGGTCGGGAAGCCGAAGCTTGCAGACGTGTAGGCCTTGTCGATAGCCAAGTTTATGGAATGAATATAAGCTCCGGGCATGCGCAGGAAAGCGATCATATTGCCGCCGCGATCTACCACTGCAACATTGATTTTCCAGCCATGCGCTTCGGCGAAACGCACCGCGGCTTGCGCCGCAGTGTTTGCTGCTTCCCAGGTTATTCCGGGAATGGGTGATATAACTTCCACTGATCAGGTCACAACTGACAAGAAAGTGTCGTTCATTTCGCGGGCATGGTAGAAAATCCCGCGCCCGACATCTTCCATTGTCCACTTAATCGGCTTCCAATCCGGATAGCCAGTAGTCCCACCGCTAAAGGTTTCAAAGCGGTTGCCGGACGGGTCGAAGGCATAGATCGTGGTGCCGCGTGTAACGCCGTGGCGAGTGGGCCCTATGTCGATTTTGACCCTGTTCATGGCCATCAGATCGGCTGCGCGCAATACTTTTTCCCAGCTCTCCAGCAAGAATGAGACGTGATGTAACTTGCCCGGCTCAGGATGGCGAACAAAGGCGATGTCGTGAGCTTTTATAGAACAGGACAACCAGATAGCGAGATCTGTCTTGCCATCTTCAAGCACTATATGCTCAACCAGATGGAAGCCCAGCACATTCACAAGAATTTCGCGGGCGCCATCGATATCAGGGCCGTAAAGTAAAGCGTGATCAAGGCGAGTTGGGGCAATGCCATGCTCAGCCGCAGGAATCCATGCCTCGGGGTTTACATAGGACTGGCCGTTGCCAACATCTGTCTTTTCGGCATACAACTCGATCTGATGACCGGTTGGAATCGGGAAACGCACACGTTCACCCGTTTCCAACAGCTCACCCGCAGGAATGCGCTCGGTCTTCACGCCATAGGCTTGCAGGTCTTTATCCAACTTTTCCAGGGTAGCTTTACTATCAACCTTAAATGAAAAGAAATCCAGTCCAGGCCGATCAGCTTGACGAATGATTAAACTGTTGTGGTCGCGCTCGTCCCATGCTTTGAAATAGACACGCCCCTGCTTATCTCTCCCAGTTTCCACCAACCCAACTACATCTTTGTAAAACTTGACGCTTTCTTCCAGATCCAGCACACGCATCTGCGCATGGCCAGGACGCAACACCCCGGTTATTGCCATAGTTATTCTCCTCTATAATATTGCTTTCGTTGTAATCAACTGCCTTCAATCACTGCCGTATCAACGCGACAAAGATTCTTACTCATCTTACCCAGCACCTTGAGCCGCAGATCGCTTGTGGGCCACACTCGGCAGGCGAGGGCTCGGTTGTTTGCCTCATCCTCCGCACTCACGTGCTCACGGCTCATTGCTTTTTTGGTGTAGCTACCGGATACGATCTCTATCTTGCAGATGCCGCAGCCGCCGCCGCAACATCCAACAGGAATTCCTTTTTTCCCCAGCATCGCCATGCCTTCAAGCACAGTCTTAGTATCTGAGTTGCGATAGGACTCCCCTGTGTCTTCGATGGTGACTGTGTAGTAACTCATGTTATTTATAAAACCAACCCTGATTTAAATCGCATACCTTGTTAATTCCATATTAAGTTTCGACCTAAATACTTTCCAATACTATATTTGCATCAATCAATACTTATTAGGTATTGTTCATTCAATATTGCCAGTGCTCATCTACGATTATGATGGTAGATTTTTCATCACAGTTTCAGCGCCGATTATGTACTAACCTTCCCGGCAAGTTTGATGAGTGGCGCGATTTTGTATATCACTCGCCACTCATCGATCCACACGATTCGGTGCAGAAAGTTAGATCAATCCCCGCCTCGCAAGTTCTGAACCTGGAAAAGGCTTGGGCTGTTCTTCTTTGGATCGACCTGACCCTTAAATTGACCCGTCGTGCAATGCTTGGACTGCAGATCAATCATGGAGAAGGCATCGTCAATACCGATACCGGCGCCTTTATTGATGG